>CAVVKI010000001.1:0-46082 GCA_963749005.1 uncultured Chloroflexia bacterium
TGAAATCTTGTATCTGCACATCCGTGGTTGTAAATTCAAAAGGGGTGGTAGGGAGGGATAGAATTCCATCACTTGGTTCCCAATTTAGAATCTTAACTATTTCTTTCCTTGCTTCATCCACGGAAGAAAATGACCGCAAGCCTTTGTAGTATGCATTTTCTGCGCGCGGCAAAGAAATCGCTGTTGACCCAATTAAATCTGGTGGGAGTTCTGAACTAGATTTTGAGATTGTAGTATCTGGGTCAGTCTGAGAATCGAGCCAACCCGCATTGTATGTATTTATACCAAAAATCACCTTATTAACAGTGGAACCATTACCGCTATATACGAATAACTGATCAGCACCCGGGTCTAAATTAAAAGTCTCAATGCCACTACCTGAAATGATATGAATAACGGAACCAATGGTCAAATCGCTATTAACAATAAAATTAAAAACAGTGTCATATCCTGGAAAGTTTACAAATCCAATTGGAATGGTATTTCTCCATCCGCGGTCGGTGAACCTAATTTCTGTCCCTGCTTTGATTTCTTTAAGCACAACAAATGTAAAATCATCTGTGCCGTCAGAATTAAAACCGATTATGGCAATATCACCAGGAAGGAGTTCTGTTGGAGGTGGCGTAGTTTGCGCAAAAACTGAAACGCTGGATGTAACAAACAATAAAAAAATCAACAAACTGAAAACAGACTTGGCTTTCATGATGTGACCTCCATATGCAAAAAGTCTGAAATTAATTCCCGATGCGATTGATTATAAGTATTTTTTTGTCTTTGAAAAGTAAAAATGGGGTGAAAATTGGTCTTCAGGCGTCAAAAATGACAATTACTAGGCTAAACTTGGAATATTTCTTAGACAAGTACTATTATTTTCTGGTAAAACAAACTAAAATAAGGGAACGAAAATTCATTGAAATTTGATTATCGGTGAATAAATTCGCAAAATCCATTTAGTCCAAATTTTTTACCTAAAAGGAGACAAAAACATGGAATTCGAAGGATATTGTGTTAAAGATCGCAAAAAGGTTACTGTCAAGAACGGTGAAGTAAAAACCACTGAAAATGGCCGAAAAATGGTGCAGGGCCTTTGCCCATTGTGCGGAACGAAAGTCACCCGTTTCCTGCCAAGTGATAAGGCGAAATAACAAAAAGTTCACACAAAAAAACCAGCTCATATATGAGCTGGTTTTTTTGTGTGGGCCCGGAAGGATTTGAACCTTCGACCAAGCGGTTATGAGCCGCGCGCTCTGCCGCTGAGCTACGAGCCCGGTGGCGACCGAAATTATAACATAAAGGCACATTCACTAGCAATTAGAAGTGAGAAATTAAGGTATTCGATATTGAGAAAATCCCACCCGATAATTGATATTGAATCGGGTGGGATGTCGAACACCCCATTTCAGCGTTCGATGGGGAGAGAAATATTGTTATTGTCGCAGGGTGACGTCTTTGCCATCTTTGAAGACATACAAAGGCGCTTCATGATTGCGAATCCCTTCCCAAATGGAATTCGGCGTTCAAAATGACCAGATCACCATTTCCACCTTCAACCAGTTTGTGACCTTCAATACTGAGGCACTCTGCCGCATTGGTGGTAATGAGATCATATAAAATTTCCATTTCCTGGCGGCTGTTCATCCACATTAAGTGTGCGGCCAGGAAGGCGATTTCGAGCATATTGTTTCGGCCAAATGGATAGTAGGCATCTGAGATGTCATCCTGACCGAGCGCAATTCGTACACCGGCTTTATATAGGTCTCTGACACGGGCATAAAGCGGTCCGGTCTGTGGGTCTGAGACGACACCAATTTTGGCGCGCTTGAGGAAATACTCGATCTTGCGGTAGTATGGTTCAGGATAGAGCGCCATTGCGCGGCTATGCTGTGCAGTCACGCGACCCTCCCAGCCATTCTTTATGGTGGTAACGGCCAGCATTTCCAAAGATTTCAGGGTGGGGTCTCCGGCATCATCAATCAGCATTGAAACTGGCTTATCATACTTGCGGGCAAGTGCGAACATGCGATCGATGTGTTCTTGCGAATCCGCATCAGTGTACTCAATCCACGGAATGCCGCCAACCACATCTGCACCTAACTTGAGAGCCTCTTCAATATATTGCTCCGCACCAGGATCGCGAACGACGCCATCCTGAGGGAAGGCAACCACCTCGATCTCAACCTTACCTTTAAACTCTTCACGTGCTTTAAGCAATGCTTTGACACCTTCCAGGCGGGCTTTCGTATCGGTATCTGCAAATGCGCGAATGTGTGTATTTCCGAATTTGAGTGCCAAATTAGCTGCTCTACGAACGTTTTCAATTATCCAGCTTTCGTCGTACTTCTCTTTCACCTTTGCAGCCAGTTCAATCGAAGTCATTGCCCCGCCCATCGATCCATCTGTATAGGCGCCCATGGCTTCATCGTCCATCATTTCAAGGGTGTAGACCTTACACAGGTGTAAATGACCATTGATAAATGATTCGGTTACCAGGTTGCCATTGGCATCTACTACCTGGGAGGCATCTCCATCAATTGCGGGTGCAATTTTGGCGATCTTGCCATCTTTTAATGCTATTTGAACCAGTTCGCCCTGGGATGTGCGCGTTTTTGCATTCTTGATCAGTACATCAAAACTCATTTTGTTGCCTCCATTTTCTGGGATGAAAAATTAATTTTTTCTATCTTGTATAAGTTTTTGCGCCATTAAAGCGCCGTCCTGTATGGGCTCGTAGCCAGTGCAGCGGCAGAGGTGTTTGTTCAATGCGTTATTAATTTCGAGCTCAGTGGCTTCGGGTTTTGTTTCCAGCAGTCCGTACAATTCCATTACGATGCCAGGAGTGCAAAATCCACATTGAACAGCACCACTTTCGGCAATCGACTTTTGAATCGGGTGCAGATCTTTGCCAACAGCCAGTCCTTCTACCGTCAAAATTACACCATCATCTGCTTTTCTCACCGGTGTGTTGCAACTCTTGATTGCTTTGCCATTTAAGATAATTGTGCAGGTACCACAGGTGGCATTATCACAACCATGCTTGGTGCCGGTTAAATCGAGGTGATCGCGAATGACATCAATTAACATCATTTCAGGTTCTACCTCAACTGTACGAGGAGTCCCATTAATTGTGAAAGAAATTTTTTCTACCATTATCTTATTCCTCTACTTTCTCTCCGCAAGCGCTTTTTTCATTATTTCGGGTGTGATTGGGATTTCAAAGAAATCCACCCCAATGGCATCGTAGATGGCATTCAGAATGACCGGAGCCGGTCCAATCACTGGGTGCTCGCCAATTCCGCGAGCCCCAAAAGGACCAACAACACCCGGGTTTTCAATAAATTCGATGGTTTGGCGTGGTGCTTCTTTATTTGTCGGCAGGTGATACTTGAAGAAATGGGGATTGGTGATGTTTCCTTCCGAATCGAATTCCACCTTTTCATAAAGTGTAGCCCCAATTGACATGAGTACGCCGCCTAAAACTGAACCACGAATTTGCATGGGGTTAATCACCTGTCCGACATCAAAAACGGATGCAAAGTGATCGACGAAGATCTTGCCGGTTTTCTTTTCGATCCGAATTTCGGCAGCCTGTGATCCGAATGTATATTCAACGCCCAAACTTCCCTGGCCGTTCTGATCCGGGTTGGAATAGCGCGGAAGACGGGCATCTGCGACGGATTGGGCAACTTCCCCGATGGTGATGCCATCGCTGGTGATATATCCACGGGCAAGATCAGGCACAGCCACGCGGATGCTGGGATCGTTCTTCAGGAATACATAATTTCCGTCATAATCCAGGTAATCCAGATCGGTTTTGAGTACCTGGGCAGCAGTCTGTTTCAGGATTAGAATCAACTTGTCGGCTGCTCGGATAATTGCCCTGCCACCCTGGGTAGTAAACATGGAACCGATTGTTTGCCATTCGTAAGGCGAAAATTGGGTATCAAGTTCGGTATAAACCCGAATGCGTTCTGGTGCAATCTTGAGTGCTTCTGCAGCGATTTGTGCAACGATGGCGCGCAGTCCCTGACCAACCTCTGCTCCGCCCATATTGATGTTTACGCTGCCATCGATATTCATTTTTATGTAGCAGCTTTTGGTGGAGAAGGGTGCTCCCTTGGGGGATTTCATCACAGCCGCGAACCCGCGTCCGTAGTAAAAGTTCTCATCCTCGGCCGGTTTATCTTGCGCATAGATTATTTCGCGGGCTCGATCTGCACATGCTTTAACATCGCCATTGGTCTTCCACATGGTTTCACCCAATGTATTTACTTTGCCCTCCCGTAAATAATTCATTTCCCGTAGTTCAAACGGATCCATGTTCAGTTTGCGTGCCAGAAGATCCATCATTCGTTCGGTCGCAAATTGGGATTCTTGATGACCATAACCGCGATACGCACCGACCGGGGGGGTATTCGTATAAACTGTATATCCACTAAGATCGCAGTGCTCAAATTCGTAAGGACCTCCGGAATTGTGCGTAGCTGCGATCGTAACGTTTACAGCTGTATCAGCGTAAGCACCACCCGAGTGGAGGATTTGCGCTTGAATTGCAACAAGTTTGCCATCCTTGCGGGCTCCGATTTTCATTTTGGTACGAATACCATGTCCCAGCAGTGTGCTTGTGAAATCTTCTTCACGGGAAGCAACCCACTTTACTGGTCGACCTGGAACAAAGCTGGCAATGTATGCCACAGTTTGTTCGACGGTGATATCGGATTTGTATCCGAAACAGCCACCAATCTCGGGGATGTGTACGCGCACCTGTGAGACGGGTAAGCCATATGCTGATGAAAGATCATCACGAATAATGAAGGGACAAATCGATGAAGACCAGGCTTCGATGGTGTCGTCTTCCTTAAACCAGACGATGGCACCATGTGGTTCCAGTGCAGCGCATGAACCGTGTGGATATAAGAACTCTTGCTCCACGATCACATCTGCATCAGCAAAGCCATCTTCACCTTTCCCTTTCTTCAGTCTGTATAAGTTGGCAATGTTACTGCCAGGTACCGGGTTTAAGGTTGGCAAATGCCAGTATTCACCATTTTCCTGGTGAATAAGTTGCGCTCCCTCGTCCATGGCATCGCGTGCATCAACATAAACAGGCAAAGGATCATAAACGACTTGAATTTTTTCGAGAGCATCCTGGGCATGGTGTACGGTGTCAGCAATAACGGCTGCTACCGGTTCTCCAATGTGCCGTACTTTTTCGACCGCCATCGGGATGAGATCTTTAATGTTATCGCCATAATGAAAATCAAATTTTTTGCCGATGACAACTTTGACAACGCCCGGCATTTTTTCAGCTGCGGATGTATCAATACTGACAATGTTGGCATGTGCAAATTTTGGATGCAAAATGGCTGCATGCAGCATTCCGGGAATGCGCACATCATCCAGGTAGACTGCTTTTCCAGTTACTTTTCCAATTGCATCCGGACGAATATAGTTTTTACCAATATAGGTATATGCCATTCTATTTCTCCTGATATGTAAATTCCAATAATTATTCTCTGCGATAGGGTTTCAACAAAGCTGCCGGATAAGAGGCGTTTCTGCCCGCTAAAACCAGGGCAACAATCGTAACAATGTAGGGTAATGCCAAAAAGGTTTCGTACGGGATTGGTAGTTTTAATCCCATCGCTTGTAAGCGCAGCTGTAAAGCGTAAGTTCCGCCAAAGATAAGCGCGCCAAACATTACTTTTAAAGGCACCCAATTACCGAAAATGACGATGGCAATCGCAACCCAGCCACGACCTGAAATAATACCATGACTGAAGGCTCCTAATTGGGCAAGTGATAAAAACGCACCACCGGCAGCCATTAAACCGCCCCCAATAGCCAGGACAGAATAACGAATCGCGTACACATTAACACCGGCAGCGTCTACCGCTTCGGGATTTTCGCCGACAGCCCGGATGTGCAGACCGTAACGTGTACGGTAAAGGATCCACCAGGCTACTGGAATAATGACCAGAAACGTGATGTAGGTCAACAAATACTGTTGTGTAATTGTGCCCAGGGCTGGAATATTCGGAAAGGGATTCACCTGACCGAACGGCTCAATGGAGGGTGGAGTGGAGCGTCCGCCATATTGCAGACGGAAACTAAACAGGGCAAGTCCGGTTAAAAGCAGAGTAATGCCCAGTCCGGAGACATGCTGGTTTACACCCAGAGATACTGAGAGCAACCCCATCAGCAGACCGGCAAGCATCCCGCTGATAACCGCAAAGAAGAAGCCTATCCAGAGCGAGCCGCTAATATCCGCCGCAAAGAATCCAACAAAGGCACCAAAAAACATGATCCCTTCGATTCCAAGATTGAGGATGCCGGCTCGCTCAGTAAATGTTTCACCAATGGCAGCCAGGAGGATTGGGGTAGACACGCGCAGGGTTGCCGCGATCAAGTTGATTAAGAAAATTTCCATCACATCCTCCGAATCCGATAACGTTGTAAGACGAGCATACCAAGTGCTACCAACAACATGGTTGCCTGGGTAACTTCTCCCAGATAGACCGGAACACCTAGCGCACGGCTGACCGTCTGTGCACCGGCATCTACAAGACCGAAGAACAACGAGGCGATTGCAACTCCGAAGGCATTGAGTGAACCGAGAGTGGCGATGATTACGCCAGTGTATCCATATCCTGCGGAAAGTTCGCCAATCAAGTGGAATTGAATTCCAGCAACTTCCGCGACACCAGCAATCCCGGCGATACCGCCGCTGACAAGGGCTGCGATCAAAATAGTCTTGTTCACATTAATTCCTGCGAAGCGAGCCGCAGGTTTCCCAAGCCCGACTGCACGCATCTTTAATCCAAAGGAAGTGCGAGTCATTACCAGCCATAATATCAGAATAGCCACCAGCGCCACGATAAACCCGAAATTTAGGCGTGAGCGTGGGACAATCTTGAAAAACATGGCAGTCGGAGAAATCTCTTCTGATTGCGGCCAGCCGGAATTAGGGTCCCGCCAGGGGCCATTCAACAGTGCGCTGACGATATAGGCCATGACCGAGTTCATCAATAAAGTCGTCACGACTTCGTCGACAGCCAGCTTTACCTTAAGCAAAGCCGGAATTAATGCCCAGGCCATCCCAGCGAGAAAACCGCCAATGATCATGATCGGAAGCGCAAAAACGGCAGGAACGCCATGAAGTGACATTCCAAGACCGGCTGCTGCAATTGCTCCAGCGTAGAGCTGACCTTCTGCGCCGATATTGTAATATCCGGTGGCAAAAGCAAAGGTAACTGCGACACCAGTCAGCATTAATGGTGTCGATTTAACCAGAATTTCTAATAACGAAACCCGGCTGCCAAGTGGGGCGAGGAGAAAATAATAATAAGTCTCGAAGGGGTTTGCCTTTGCCCACAGTATTAGCCCGGATGTGATGATAAATGTACCAATCAAAGCCAGAACTGGAATGAGTGGTTTTATCCAGAATGGGGGATTGTTGGTTTTGATCAAGCGTAGTTTTTTCCTGTTAGTTTCCATCTGTCACATTTCCTTCACTGCGCCTGACATCAATAACCCCAAACGTTCAGGGGTGGCTTCAGAAGCCATCAGAATTCCGACAATTTCTCCTTCATACATTACAGCTATACGGTCTGAAAGTGCCAAAATTTCATCCAGATCTTCTGAAATTAACATCACACCGGCTCCGCGATTTCTTTGTTCAAGTAGTTGTTGGCGGACATAATCTGTTGCGCCAACATCTAATCCGCGTGTTGGTTGAGGTGCAATCACGATCTTTGGTTGTGTGGAAAGAACCCGTGCCAACAGCACTTTTTGCATATTTCCACCTGATAATGTACGGATGCGATCTCCAGCCTGCGCTTTTATTTGGAATTGTGAAATCAGCTCATTTGCATTGGCTTGAATTGCTTTGCGGTTAAGAAAACCTCGGTTGGAATATTTTCCTAAATGTTCAAGTGCCAGATTTTCATATACGGTCAGTTCACCGACAACACCTTCATGGCGATCTTCCGGGATGCGCCCCATGCCACAGGTGGTGAATTCAGCAGCGTCTTTGCCATTTAAATCGGCACCATCTAATGTAATTTCACCATTTGAACAATTCCGCACACCGCATAATGTCTCAGCTAACTGCTTTTGACCATTACCACTGACGCCAGCAATTCCCAGAATTTCTCCTGTATGAATTGTTAAGTTTACGTTGCGTAAAGCAGGTAAGCCCTGGTCATCCATTGCGCACAGGTCTTTAATTTCCAGTAAAGGGATATTTTTTTGCCTTTCCAGATTGTCGCGTTTAATTCCAAAAGCTTCTCTTCCAACCATCATGGCGGCTAATTGGCTCTGGGTCATATCACAAGTATTGACAGTACCAATAGATTTACCATCACGCAACACGGTGACCCGGTTGGTGATATTCGTTACTTCATCCAATTTATGGCTGATAAAAATAACACTCAGCCCTTCAGTGCACAATTTTCTCAAGGTGTCGAAAAGGATATCAACTTCCTGTGGTATTAAGACAGCCGTAGGTTCATCCAAAATTAATACTTTGGCGTTGCGGTACAGTGCTTTCAGAATCTCAACCCGTTGGCGTTGACCAACAGAAAGGTGGCGAATGAGTGCTTTAGGATTGATATCCAGACCATATTTCCTGGCTGCAACGGAGACGCTTTCTTCTATCGCGGTGTAATCCAAGACAAATTTGTCGGTATAACCTAAAACGACATTCTCGGCAACGGTCATGGTTGGCACGAGCGCAAAATGCTGTGTCACCATCCCAATATTATTCGCTATGGCATCTTTGGGCGAATTGATTTGTACGGTCTTTCCATTGATCTGAACTTCCCCAGAATTTTGTTTGTACAGACCGTATAGAATCCGCATCAGGGTGGTTTTCCCTGCACCATTTTCGCCTAAAAGGGCATGAATTTCACCTTTACGGAGGTCGAAATCAACATGGTCATTTGCGATCATTTCACCAAAATATTTGGTGATCGCATGCATCTCCACTACGTTCATGATTTCTCCGAGTGATACTCCCCTTGCTCGAAGAACAAGGGGAGTACTCTTATTATTTATGATGTACCAGATGAATGGTGAAAGCTCTGGTAGTGAGTTGCTTGTTTATTGTGCGCCGGCGGGGGCTTCTTCAGCAATATTGACGCGGAAAAGACCGTCTTTAATTTCCTGCTCGCGGGTTTGGACTTTCGCAAATACATCGGCGGGAACTTTTGCTTCCATGCCATGATAAGGTGCCAATGTCGCACCACCTTTGGCCCACATGCTGAAATCTTTTAAGTCCAAGGCAGTGAATGAACCGGATTCAACCTGTTTGATTACATAATCAACAGTTGGGCCCATATTCCAAACCGGACCGGTGATGACAGAATCAGGTCCAAGTTCGTATTGATCGCTCATATTCCCGAAGGAGTAGAATTCCATTCTCAACGGCAGCTTCGATCACACCAAAGCGTTCAGCAAAGAGGACATCCGCGCCTGCGTCGATTTGAGCCAGGGCGGCTTCTTTGGCAGCAGCCGGGTCAAACCAGCTATTGATGAATGAGACGAGCACTTTAGCATCCGGGTTAATTTCTTTGACACCTTCAATGAAGGCATTGGCCAGACGGTTGACTTCAGGAACGGGGTGGGCACCAACAATACCGATGGTATTTGTTTTTGTCAATCCACCTGCTAACATACCGCTCAGGTAGGCAGGTTCATAAATCCAGTTATCAAACACGGCTACATTTGGTTCTGAGGGTCCTAAACCAGAACCGAAAACAAAAGCGATTCCCGGATATTCAGGACCAACTCTGCGGACAGCTTCTTCATTACCGAAAGCATCACCAAATATGGCAGCCGGCTTCTTCTCTTCAGCAATTTCACGCAAAACACGTTCCATATCACCTGAATAACCAATATCATCGGTGTATTCATAGCGGATTTTTCCATCATCGGCTGCTTTTTGTAATGCGGCATGGATGACACCATCCCATGGTTCTTCAATTGGGGTGGCATAGGCACCATAGAATAAAGGCAATTCGGTGGTTTGCTCTGGTTCAGCAGTCGGCACAGCCGGTGCACAGGCAGAAAGGGCAACTGTAAATAACAGTGCAAAAACAATAAAGAAACGTAAGTGTTTCATAGATCTTCTCCTTAAGGATTTGTTACAGAATTTTGGAAACGAAAGTAAAATACGTGCTTAAATATTTACAACAAAATACTCCATCACCTCCTTACCAGTAATAAAACAAGACAACATTATTTCGTGCGCCATTCCGATGAATATGGCGTAAAGATGATTAAATAAGGGAATTTTACTGAGAATAAACAAAGTGAATTCGTACTTCACTCTTCATTTATAGTTTATAGAAAAACCGCTAAAAAAGCAAGCAAATGATGACTTCAGGGTTGGTAAAACGACTGGTTGGTGACATTTATCACGAGTTAAACTATGATACGAACAGTATTTATTATTGAGATCCTTTTATGTAATTAAGGTTTTCTTTACGAAAATGCAAGAAATGCATTTTTTATTTTTAAACTCGATTATAATATTTTGGATGTCTGAGGAATTTGAACTTAGTGAAAGAGAAATCGATATTATTCGGTTGGTAGCCACGGGGGCGAGTAACAAAGAAATCGCTCATACACTGGTGATCAGTCCTAATACTGTAAAAGTGCATCTACGCAACATTTTTGCAAAATTAAATGTAGTTTCGCGCACAGAAGCGACCATGGTGGCTATCAGCCGCGGGTGGGTTGAATCTCCCAGGAATGAGAATTCAACCGAAGTGGAAGACAAGTCAGCGATTGATGCCAGTGTCTTTCAAGGCACAGAGCTGAATGTATCTACTGTACCTCGCTCTTTAATTTTAATCGCGGGGGGATTCCTGGTACTTCTGTTAATGGTTTTTCTCATCTGGAATAATGCTCGTCTTACCAGACTGGCTGCTCAAACGAATACAATTAATCAGTCTGAAACTGCAAACCAGCGCTGGCAGGTTTTATCTCCCATCTCTTCAGGCTTGATGAAAATGGCAGCACTTCGTTATGAAAAATCTTTTTATTTTTTTGGTGGGGTTGATGCAAGTGGCACTATCGGAACTGTGAATGTCTACAATATTGAAGAAGATTCATGGATACAAAAAAATGCAAAGCCAATCCCAGTGAGTAGCATACAAGCTGCCGTTTTGAGCGAAAATATATATATCCCGGGTGGAATTAATGGGAAAAATGAGGTCATCGCCGATCTTGAAGTCTATGATCCGCGTGATGACCGCTGGGAGAAACGCTCCAGACTACCGCATCCAATGAGCCGCTATGGGCTGATCGCTTTTGAAGGCAAGCTCTATCTTTTTGGGGGTTGGGACGAACTTGCTTTCAGTGATGAAGTTATGGTTTATGATCCTTTACAGGACGCCTGGGAGATTTTTGATCATTTGCCCGAACCAACCGCTGATCTGGCCGTCACTGTTGTTGGTGGTGTTATGCATCTATTTGGTGGTTTTAATGAAAAAGGCGCCCTTGATACACATTATCTCTATTTTCCTCAGCGTAAAATCGATGGAGATAACGGCTGGGAATCGGCAAGATCGCTGCCACAAGCCCGTTATGGAATGGGAATAAGTGTTTTGGCAGATATGGTCTATATTGCCGGCGGAACGAACAATGTAGGAGAAATCTTACCCATCATCCAATATTTGCCGCCGCGTGATGAGTGGATGGAAATTGACCAACCATCTGAACCGGTGGGAAATTTCCCGGCCGTGCTCCCTTACGAGACGCGTTTGTACGTGATTGGCGGAGAAAGCAGCAAGACGATCGCAGGTAGTAATCAGGTTTATCAGGCAGTCTATACCATTTTGGTGCCAGTCATCAGGTAGCATTTTAGAGCAGATAGCAGATAGCAGATAGCAGAAAGTGTGGAGCGGGTAGCCGGTGGTGGATGGCAGGGAGGATGAGGAATCCCTGATGATATGGGAATTTGTCAGGGACTGAAATGCTGGCTTAACCCTTCAATTGCTTTATCTAATTTCAAGGCAGGCATGTACTCCCCCTTAGCTAAGATTTTTCCAACCGGAGAATATCAGCCTAGCTATATCGATAAGACTAGTGTCTTCAAGAGCGGGAGACGGGATTCGAACCCGCGAATATCAGCTTGGAAGGCTGATGCCTTACCACTTGGCGACTCCCGCTTAACGAACGCTATTATACCACTGATAGGATGAAAGGGAAGAAGAACCTCCGTGTTTCCGCTACGTAGCTACTTGTAAATTCTCCTGAATTTGATTTGATTTAGACGTGTTTTTAAGAGTCAGGGTTGACTACCAATAAATATCCCAGAATTAATTTCTGGTCAGGTGTATCGGCAACACAATAGGTATCATAGCGAGCTGGCAGAGCTGGGCTGACAAATTCTGTCAGTTTGCTTTCTTCAGAAGGAACTTTAACTGAGAAATAAATATTGCTGGAATCATCAAGAGTCATATTCTCATTTAATGGAAAAATGGCAATTATCCAGGTAAAGTCAGTACTGCTATTGTTAATGAGTTCTAGCTGGATATCCTCTTTCGGTGGAACAATCGATTCGAGCGGTGTGCATTGACTTCCATTAAATACAATCTTGATTGACTCACTGGATTGGCTGCGCAAGTCAACCGGTTTACAGGCTGTTAGCAACAAGAGGAACAAAAAGACAAAAATAAAGGTGTGTTTTTGGATTTTCATGAAAAAAAGATCATTGATAGTTTTGATAGATGCTCATTACCAGGTCGGCATAATGATAACCAATATCCATAGGGCCGTAAGCTTTTAGCGCATCGCGCCAATTACCATGACGATTGAAAAGATTAATTAACATTCTACTGCCAAATTCAATATTGAAGACTGGTTCAAATAATTCGTTCATGCTCGGACGACTTGAAAAACAAGGTCCATTCACACATTGAAAATTGGCTGCAATTCCATCACGCGGCATGACTTGCATCAAACCGACTGCGCCAGAAGAACTGTAAGCATCTGCCTGGCCACCGGATTCCTGCAGAATTACGGCTGCAATTAAATTCGCATCCAATTGATGTTTCAGAGAGGCAGATTGAATGAAATCACACCAGGCATGAATTTCTTGAGGATAGGAATTTGCAATAGGGCAATTTGTGTCAGGGACGCTGTCTGATTCGGAAACAGTTTCTACCATGTTTGATTGAGCAGAATGTGTAGGTGTATTTTCTGACGAAGAGGCTGAAACGATTGAGAATGGAGCTGCCACCCGTGTGGCAAACAAAATCAGAAACGTGATTCCTGTGAATAAAGCCATTACGATAAATCTTTCCGGGTGTGCCATTTTTGCCTCCGCGATTGCGTTTCTATGATAATAGCACAAAAGTTCTATTAATACAAGCGACAAAAAACCCCTGAATTATTTGCTTCAGGGGTTTTTTGTGGATTTGACTATCGTTATTCTTTTTCTTCTACTGCACGTTTATGCGCTTCGATGATTTCCTGTTGCAGATGGGCGGGAACTCGTTCGAAATGGTCAAATTCCATATCGAAAATACCACGGCCGCCTGTCAGGGAACGCAGCTGGGTAGTATAGCGCAACATTTCGGCCAGTGGAACCTGTGCGATGACAACGGATCGGCCATGGTCCGTATCCATACCCTGCACCCGAGCCCGACGGGTGTTCATGTCACCCATAATATCGCCCATATTGGGCTCAGGTACGGTTACCTTTACAGTCATGATGGGTTCCATCAAGACAGGACCTGCTTCCTGAAATGCGATTTTAAAAGCTTCACGGCCAGCGATTTCAAATGCAACCGGTTTTAAATCGACGGGATGCTCTTTGCCATCAAAGACTGATACCCTGGTACCGTAGACAGGGTAGCCGGCAATGATGCCATCTTTCATGGTGCTCAGTATACCTTTTTGGATGGACGAAGAATAAGAATTGGAAATGGCACCACCGAAGACATCCCAGGTCATCTCAAATTCCCCATCCTGGGGCATTACCTTCAAGTGCACTTCTCCAAATTGACCGGAGCCGCCAGTTTGTTTCTTGTGGCGATAGACTCCCACACCTTCTTTTGAGATGGTTTCCTTGTAAGGCACCCTCGGTTCAGCGGTATTGATATTCAACTGAAATTTCGAAGAAGCCCGGCGAACAGCAACATCAATATGTTGATCGCCCATCCCTTGCAAGACTGTCTGGCGGGTAGTGCTGTCATTTACCCAAGAAAGGGTCATGTCTTCTTCGCACAAGCGGGTAAGAACGGTACTGATTTTGGCTGAATCTGCCTGGGTCTTTGGCGTCACGGCCACGCGGTAAAGCGCGTTCGGATATTTTGCGGTCGGAAGCATAATCGGGGTCGATTTATCGCCCAGCGTATTGCCTGTGACAGTCTCAGAAAGCTTGGGTACGATCGCAATATCACCAGCGTGAATTGACTTCACGTTCAATGCTTCTTTTCCACGAGGGATACTGACCGTACCGATGCGTTCTTCGAGACCCTTATCTTGATTCCATACCCGGCTATCGGAGTTGAACAAACCGGAATAAACCCGGAAGTAAGTCTGCTTTCCAACGAACGGGTCAGCGGTTGTTTTCCAGACATAGGCTGCCAATGGACCGGAATCTTCTGGCATCAATTGAATTTCCTTGCCGTCTTTATCGGTGGCTGGGTATGGGGCAGCGTCAACCGGAGAGGGCATTAAATCGACCATATTATTTAGTAATGGGATCAGACCGATCTGGTGTGATGCAGAAGAGACCAATACCGGCACGAAAGTTCCGTTCTTGACAACCTCTTTCAACCCTTGAATGATTTCCTGAGGTTCCAGCGTGCCAACTTCGAAGAATTTTTCCATCAAGGAATCTTTTCCTTCGGCAGCGGCTTCAACAAGAGTCATGTGAGCTTCTTCAGCAGCATCTTTGTATTCAGCGGGAATCTCAACCACATCATTGCCAACACCGGTAAAAGCTTTCATCGAAATTAAATCAATTACGCCTTTGAAATCCGCTTGTTCACCCATGGGGAGTTGAATTGGAATCAAGCGTACATCTGTCATTTCTTGAAAAGAATTAAATATTTTTTGAAAATTGGCATTGTCGCGATCCATTTTATTGATTAAGACAAAACGGGGAAGGTTGAACTCACCGGAATAATTCCAGGCAAGTTCAGTACCGACTTCAATCCCGGCAACCGCGTCCACCATGATGATTGCGCTGTCAGAGACACGTAATGCGCTGATTTCTTCACCAAGAAAATCAGTGTAACCTGGAGTGTCAAGGATATTAATCTTGACATCTCTATATTCGATTGGAAGGACGGTGGTGTAAATTGAAATATTGCGCCGCTGTTCTTCATCATCAAAATCGGATACAGTTGAACCATCTTCAATCTTTCCCATGCGATTATTTGCGCCGGTCAAGAATAATAATGCTTCACCCAGTATTGTTTTTCCAGCGCCTGAATGTGACGCCAAAGTTATGTTGCGGATCGAGTTGGACTTATATTCTTTCATGAATCATACCCTTCTTAAAAGCATTTTTTATTGCCTGAATTACCCCTGCGTAGCGAGGGATGTAAGGCATAATAGCAAAGATAAATTCTGAAAACCTGTTCAATTATATCAGGTATCAAGAAATTTGCGGACAGCTCTGCTTACTGATGAGATAATTTCAGGGACAAAGATCGTATCTGTTCGTGCCTGTGCGTTCATATGTCTCAACCCATATTCAATTTGGTATCAATGAATGCCGTTCAAAAATTTTGTCAATATCTTTTCAGCATTTTCATCATTTTCCAACCGGGGTCAATAACTTTATGGCGTAAATTGTTATGATCGCTATATATCCATTCTCCGCTTTCTGATGCAAGGATGCGGTAGTCATGCCGGCGATAGAATTGAATTGCACGCAAATTCTCTTTAGAAACAATGAGGGTCATTTCAGCAAAGTCTTTTTGCTGAACATCATTTTCTGCCGAGGTCAATAATAAAGCGCCAAGACCCAGACCACGAAATTGTGGTTTTATCCGGAACGAAAACAGGTATGCACGTTCTACACCGTCTGCCAAATCTTCCCGGTTGGATTTGAGTTGCAGAAGCACCTGTCCTATAACTCCATGTTCAGGTATCTCTGCCACCCAAATGCGTGCTAGACCAGCTCTGGATCTCTCATAAGTATTTGCATAAATTTTCCTCAGATGCGTAAATTCTCCATCCCACTCCATTTGAGGGAGATCGGTTCGATTGCCTGGCCTGATGGTGACACGGCTGATCCAATCATTTTCGGTTTGGTGATGACTTGTGGAATTATCCCTGGTTGATGATTTCATTTAACAGTTGAAGCTCATCTTCGACAGTTGATATTTTTTGATCCAACCAGGCAACACGCAAGCGGGTAAGAATATCTTTATAGATTGGTCCAGGTTTAATGCCTGCCGCTTGCAAATCCAAGCCAGATGTAAAAGGCTTGACCTTCTGCCAATGGGTTACATAATTTTCTATCAACCCATGAACTGGCTCATCAGCCAGAATTATTGAGAAAATCAGAAGTACCTCATTGCGGAAAGTATCGAATATTTCGGTTATTTGGCTTGGTTGCAATGTAGTCATTGATTTATAAATTTTTCGGAATCTTTTTGCCTGGCTGGTGGCTGAGGAGATCACTGCTGGCATCCGCAAGCGTTTTATGATAGCGCGATAGTTTTTGCCACAATCCAAAAACCAGGTAACATACAGCAGGGTTAATTTTAATGATAGCGCTCCTGTTTCAGGAGGAAATTTCCATTCCGAGCCAATCTCTGCCCGATTAATTTTCGATAAATTAATTTTTATCTCTTCGTTGATGGCTAAATCAGGATGAATGCTTTTGAGTAAACCGAGCAATTCCAATTGTGTCAGAGCTGGTAGTGGATTTTTTTCCTGAAGGATGAGATTAAGTTCATGCCGCAGGCGATCGCCGGAAACCTGTGAAATTAAATCTGTTGCTTCGATCAAGAGTTGCAAAGTGCGAGGCTCGATTTCAAAGTTAAAGCGCTGTTCAAAACGAACAGCCCGAATCAGACGGGTAGGGTCATCTACAAATGAGAGGGAATGCAATACCCGGATCAGGCCAGCGTGAAGATCCTCCAGCCCTCCCCAAAAATCGTATAAATTTGCGAAATGACGCCCATCCAGTCGCATTGCCAGGGTATTGATCGAAAAATCTCGGCGGTGAAGGTCAAGTTTTATGCTGGAATTTTCCACCTCAGGAAGTGCAGTGGGGTATTCATAAAATTCGGTGCGGGCGGAAATAAAATCAATGCTTTCAGGAAATTCTGCCACATTAATATTTTTTAAATCTGGTAATTTAATGGTCAGAATGCCATCATTTTTAATGGTCCATTTAGCAGTTCCAAAGCGTTTGTGGGTGCTGATTTTTCCGTGGTAAAGAGCGACCAGCGAATTTGCGAGTTCAATAGCATTCCCTTCTACGACTATGTCAAAATCAAACCCCGGTCGTTCTAGAATTAAGTCCCGTACAAATCCTCCTACCAGATAAATTGGCAGATTTTGTTGGTGTGCATGCGTCGCAACCAATTGCAAAAATGTTATTTGGTTGGGAGAGAGCGATTTATTTAATAATGAAGAGAGATTTTTTCGTCTTAAAAATTGTGGGTTTGATTCTCCAAGTGCTTTGATTAAATCCGTGCGGGTAACGATCCCAACAATCTGGTCATTTATCGATGACCGAACCGGAATCTGTCCCCAACCACTGGAGGTCATAATTTTTTGTACATCTTCCAAAGAACTTTGATCATTTACTGACACATTACCCACTTCCATCAAACTGGCAGCATTCAGATTTAACTTGTGGGTGATCGCGCGGTCAACACTGCGACGGTTCAATAATCCAACGATTTCACCATTTTTGATGACCGGGTAGCCTTCGTACCCATACCGCTGCATGAGATGAGAGGCTTTAAGTGCGCTCGTATCCGGTGTGATCAGAAGTGGATCCCGTGACATAATATCTGAAACTTTGATGCTTGGTTCAATAAACAACGGAAGGTTATCCAAAAGCTGTTGATAGACAGCTTCAAGATTTAACTTTCCTTTATCCGTTTTAATCAACGCAGCGGCTGCACGGGCATGGCCACCACCACCAAATTTCTGGGCTAATTTGCTTACATCAACCTGATCGCTTGTTGAACGAGCAACCAATCGAATTCCTTCTCTTGTGTTCACCATAAGGAAAAGGGCATCCGGTTCCAGGTGGTCGCGCAATTTGTGAGCAATGCTGGAGATTTCCTCATTAAGGTTTTCGGCGTTGGCTCTGGTGACAGCAATGTGGTGGCCATAAATATCCAGGTGGGCAACATTGTTTAAAAGCTTTTCATAAATCTTCAACTGGTCAGTTGAGAGTGGAGGGTTTAAATATTTATTCGTAATTGATAGGCTGGCATTATTTTCAAGCAGATAGGCAGCTGCGTACATGTCCTGTGGGGTGGTACTCACGTAAGAAAGTGAACCGGTATCCTCATAAATTCCAGTTAATAAAAGGGTAGCAAAAATGGTGTTTAATACAACTTTGCTTTGTTGTAGATCTTCAATTAAGATGGTGACACATGCCCCCGTAGACTGGAAAATGGATGTCCATTTTTCGGGAAATTCAACCTTACGACTGTGGTGATCGACAACATGCACACGAGTATTTTTCCCCATTCCCTTCAGAGTCACCAATGCCTGGGTATCCACCAATGTAATTTTATTAATGGCGCGCTTAGGTAATTGATCTAATGAATAAAAGGGCATTTCACCGCCATATAAGTCAATAAATGCATTCACATTACGATTCATTTTCTTGGGTAGCAATGCAAAAGCATCCTTCTGGAGGAGAGCTGCTGCCAATAAGGATGCAATCGCGTCAAAATCAGCTTGTTCGTGAGTCATAATGACATGCATGAACTCATTTTATCATTTCTGGTAGACGTTAACAAACTGCGTACATATGGCATTGTTTGTTTGAATTCCCAGTATATAGTCTGGTATGATGAATCCTGTAGTTTTGAATTGGAGGTGATCAAATGTCACAATTAACACGAGAAGAAGTACAGCGCTATTCGCGCCATTTGATGATTCCTGAGGTTGGAATGCAGGGGCAGGAGAAATTGAAGGCAGCTTCTGTGTTAATCGTTGGCACAGGCGGTCTCGGATCGCCTATTTCCATGTACCTTGCCGCTGCCGGGGTGGGAAAGATTGGAGTGGTGGATTTTGACGTGGTGGATTCATCCAATTTGCAGCGCCAGGTAATCCATGGTTCCAGCCAAATTGGTGTATTAAAAGTGGATTCTGCTGCGAAGCGCTTGAAGGATATTAATCCATACATAACGATAGAAGAATTCCCGTTTTATCTTAATGCAGCCAATATTTCTGAAATTGGGACGAGTTATGACATTATTGTAGATGGGAGTGATAATTTCGCCACCCGTTATCTGTTGAATGATTACTGCGTTTTTGCGCATAAGCCGTATGTTTATGGCTCCATTTATCGATTTGAGGGGCAGGTGGCCGTCTTCGACGCTCAGAAAGGACCCTGTTATCGCTGCGTTTTCCCAGCACCACCACCGGTTGGGTTGATCCCAACATGTGGAGAGGGTGGTGTTTTTGGTGTGCTGCCAGGTACGATTGGCACAATGCAAGCAACTGAAGTAATCAAATTGATTTTAAAGATTGGTGCAACCAGTTACGGAAATCTTTATATGTACGATGCGCTCGATTTATCTTTATTGAAAATACAACTACGAAAAAATCCCAATTGTGCAATTTGTGGGGAAAAGCCTACCATCACCACGTTGGAGGATACAGCAGTTTTTTGTGCGCTTCACGAGGAGAATCTGAAAGCCCTTTCACCAGACAGGCAAATTAAACCGAGAGATCTTCAACAGCAGCTTAAAAACGGAGAAGATATGAGGGTTATTGATGTGCGCGATCCGGTAGAGCTTTCGATTGTGCAAATTCCGGGTGCCGAAAATATTCCATATGAGAAAATCATCGCCAACCAGATAAATCTTAATTCACAGGAGAAAATGGTGTTTGTATGTCGTAATGGCGTAAGATCACAGCGCATAGTGAATAAGCTGATTGCAGAAGGATATCAAAATGTTTTCAACTTAACAGGCGGTACAAATGCCTGGGTTGAAAAAATTGACCCGAGCAAATATCAATATTAGGAGCAAATAAGTGGGCAACATGGCAGTTGACAGTCAAGAAAATGGAAAAAAAGACAAAATTCTAGTCTCAGTTTTGGCGCATCCGGATGATGAAACATTTGGAATGGGTGGTACGCTTGCGAAATATTCTCAGGAAGGTGTGAATGTTTATTTGATCTGTGCTACGCGTGGTGAAGTGGGTGAAATGGATAAGAAGTATATGGAAGGTTTTGATAGTCCTTCGCAAAGACGGGAACATGAACTTCGCTGTGCTTCAAAAATGTTAGGGATTAAAGAAGTATTTTTCCTGAATTACCTCGATTCGGGCATGGCCGGTTCTTCTCAAAATCTTCATCCTCAGTCATTATGGGCAGCACCTGTGGAGGAAGTAGCTGGAAAAGTGAGCAACCTGCTTAAACAACTTCAGCCTCAAGTTGTAATTACTTTTGATCCGATCGGGGGATACCGCCACCCTGACCATATTCGCATGTACGAAGCCACCACAATGGCTTTCCAGCAATTGGTCACGACTAACCAGAAATCCTCTGATCAGAACTACCAACCGCAGAAATTGTACTATCACACCATCCAGCGAACTTTCCTGAAAATCTCTGTGCTTTTGATGCGCTTGATTGGCCGCGACCCGCGCAAATTTGGTACGAATAAAGACATCGATTTACAATCGATAATCGATGTTGATTTTCCAATTGATGCTGTCATCGAATTTGGCAAATACACAAATTTGAGGAATGAAGCATCTGCCTGTCACCAAAGTCAAGGAGGCTCAAAGATGAGCGGCGGAATCCTGGGGTGGCTGCGCAGGTTGCTGGGCAGTAAAGATTTATACATGCGTGCATACCCTGAACCACATCCAAATGAGAAAAAAGAAAAAGATCTTTTTGCCGGCGTTAAATAATTCAAGCAGAGAGAGGAGAGTCTCCACTCCCTGCTGGTTCAAATATGCTCAACTGGAAAATTTTATTAAATAACCTCGAAAACCATCTGGCTGCCATCGTAATCAACTTTGATATGATCACCGCTTGCTATATCGCCGGAAAGAACTTTTAAGGCTAATGTGTCCTGTAATTCACGCTGAATTGCTCTTTTTAACGGGCGGGCACCAAAATCCGGGTCATAACCAACCTCGCTCAAGTAGTCAATTGCTGGCTGCGTAAATGTCAGATGAATATCGCGATTTTCAAGCAAGTGGATGACATGTTCCAATTGTTTTACGACGATTTCACGAATGTGCTCTTTTGAGAGTGAATGGAACACAATGATCTCATCGATCCGGTTTAAGAATTCAGGGCGGAAGTGGTTCCTGAGGACGGTATTTATTTCATCTCTGCTGACCGTTCGTGAACCAACCCACATTTCACTAGCCAGGTTACTGGTCATGATCACAACTGTATTACGAAAATCTACCGTTCGACCGTGTCCATCTGTCAGGCGACCATCATCCAGTAGCTGCAAAAGTATATTGAAAACCTCCGGGTGTGCCTTTTCAATCTCATCAAATAATATAACGCTAAAAGGACGGCGTCGTACAGCTTCGGTCAACTGACCGCCTTCATCATAGCCAATGTATCCTGGTGGTGCGCCTACCAATCTTGAAACGGTATGTTTCTCCTGGTATTCGCTCATATCAATTCGAATCATGGCATGCTCATCGTTGAAAAGAAAAGCGGCCAGAGTTTTTGCCAGTTCTGTTTTGCCAACGCCGGTGGGTCCAAGAAAAATAAAGGATCCAATCGGGCGGTTAGGATCTTGAATACCCGCCCGAGCCCTGCGGACAGCATTTGATACAACACTGATAGCCTCGTCCTGACCAACGATGCGCGTATGAAGACTCTCTTCCATGCGGATCAATTTTGTCATCTCTGCTTCAAGCAGTTTCGAAACAGGGATTCCCGACCAGCGTGATACGATTTGGGCAATTTCTTCAGCATCTACTTCTTCTTTGAGCAAAGCGCCCTGATCTTGAAGTGTTTTTAATTTCTCCTCTGATGTTCTTTGTTGATCCTGTAATTCGCGGAGAGAGCCATAACGCAACCGAGCAGCTGTTTCCAGGTCTGAACTTCTTTCAGCACGTTCAATTTCGATTTGCGTGCTATCGATTTTCTCTTTTATTGTCTGCAAACCAGCGATAGCTTCTTTTTCTGTGTTCCAGCGCATGGTCAATTCAGCCGATTTCTCTTTTAAGTCTGCCAGCTCTTTTTCGATGTTGGTTAGTCTTTCTTTTGAGGCTTTATCGTTTTCTTTTGAAAGCGCTTGTTGTTCAATTTCCAACTGCATGATTTCACGGTCCGTTTCGTCGAGACTCTGTGGCTTGGAATCAATTTCCGTTCGCAATCTAGCGGCAGCTTCATCAATCAAATCGATAGCCTTGTCCGGTAACTTACGATCGGTCAAATATCGGTTGGAGAGTGTCGCAGCAGCAATCACAGCGGAATCGGTGATTCGAACGCCGTGATGAACTTCATAGCGTGATTTCAAGCCGCGCAATATACTGATGGTATCTTCAACACTTGGCTCTTTGATTAAAACCGGTTGGAAGCGGCGCTCGAGTGCAGCATCTTTCTCAATATGTTTGCGATATTCGTCCAGAGTTGTCGCGCCAATCATATGCAATTCGCCACGGGCTAACATAGGCTTTAGCATGTTGCCGGCATCCATGGCACCTTCAGCGGCTCCTGCGCCAATAATGGTGTGCATCTCATCCAAAAAAAGAATGATTTCTCCATTTGATTCCTGAATTTCTTTCAACACAGCTTTTAGACGTTCTTCAAATTCACCGCGATACTTAGCACCTGCAACTAAAGATCCCAGATCTAATTGAAAGAGAGTCTTATTTTTGAGAGCTTCGGGGACATCCCTCTTTACGATCCTTTGTGCCAGTCCTTCCACAACAGCTGTCTTCCCCACACCCGGATCACCAATCAAAGCCGGATTATTTTTCGTTCGCCGCGAAAGTATTTGGATAATCCGTCGGATCTCTTCATCCCGACCGATTACCGGGTCAAGTTTTCCCTGGCGTGCGATCGCAGTTAAATCGCGACCATATTTTTGTAATGCTTGAAATGTGTCTTCCGGATTCTGCGAAGTAACTCTTTGGCTACCCCGCACATCTTTCAGCGCATTCAATATTGAATCCTTGGTGATCCCAAACTGGCTCAATAATCCCTTTTCACTGCTTTCCGTCAGCGCAAGAAAGATATGTTCGGTGGAAATATAATCATCTTTCATACCCTTTGCCAGTCTTTCAGCCGTGCTTAATACATCTGATGCAGGTCGGGATAATCCAATGTCGCTGCTATATCCGGTGATTTTTGGCCGTTTTTGAATTTCCTGGTTGACGGATTCGCGGAGAGCCAACGTGCTGCCGGCAATTTTTGTGGTCAAAGCAGACACAATACTTTCATCTTCTGAGAGTAGAGCAGCCAAAAGATGGACTGGTTCGATGCTTTGCTGGTTGTTCTCCTGTGCAAATTGTTGCGCACGCACCAAAGCCTGCTGCGATTTTTGCGTTAATTTTTCCATATCCATAATTTCCTCCTGGTAAAAACAATAAGATCAATTATTATTTTATTGAGGCATTGTCAACATAAGATTAACAAATTGTATGAGGCATATATAAGCCTTTACGAATTTACGATAAAGCCTGAGATTAGCGTGGATACCAATACAAGATGATTCAGACAATCCTGTTCTTCGGGATTTATTCCTTAAGTTAATTTGAATGAAAATGAGCCCATTACAAGTCGGGCCATAAGGTTATTGAAAAATATTGGCAATGTGAAATGCTTTCCCAGATTAATAATTTTTTTCCAATCAAAATTGCACTCATGAAAAATTTTAACATGAGCGGTTTCACTTGAGCTTCAAGTTGATGGTTCTTCAGAAACATCCGAGTCTTTAGTCTCTTGAGCGGGTTTTTTTTCGTAGACAGGGAAATTTGTTATCTGAGCGCGCAACCGGGTCCAAAATTGATCTTGAAAATTGAGATTCCAACGATAAAGAAATTGATCGTATGTTTGAGAACGTGTTTCCGAAATTTGAACACGTAAATAATCCAATCCAGGCGTAATAAAGTTGAAAGCCCCATTCTGACCGTAAAATTTGTAAATTTTTTCCTTCTCTTTATTTTCAAATTTGTCCAGCTCATCAATCCAAACATCGCAATCATGTATCTTACCCAGGTCGTCCTGGAATGATTTTAAGATATCAAGCGATTCATTAAGGGATGGGTAGAGGTAGAGAAATAGCTCCACAATGTAACGGAGGTTCTTAATTGTTATACGTAATCTGTGAAGTTCTTTGAAATTAGTTGGACTGGTGATGAATGGTACGTAAAGAAAGCATTGTCTGATATTTTCTTCTACATGCTGTTCCGCAAGTTCACTCAATGTGGCGGTTGCTGAGAATACTAGTTCGTCGAAACTATGGTTGGCGATGAAATCCTTAACTTCTTTCAATACGTTGGATTCCTCGAATTTGCCGATCGCTCTCTCGATAATGTCTGTGCCTTTATTTCTCTTCTGAGTTTTTCGTAAAAGAATACGGTTAATACCCTGCACAAATTTGGGGTTTTCCAGCTGTGCTAATTCATTTTGTAAAAAGGCTATTTGCACATCCAAATCACGTATATTGGTCAAATTTTTTGTCAATGCCGAGAAACTTTTGAGCCATTTTCTAGCGGTTTTCTTGCCAAAATATGGCGCGAAAACTTCAATCGTGTTGCGAATACGGCGGCTCATCACGCGGGTGTGATGGAGGTATTCAATTCCTTCTGGTTGCTGAATACCGGCCATTTGATTTTCGAGGTAATTTACCTGGCTCTGGATTGTTTTTGCTGCGTACGTTTGGATCAATTTCTTTTCAGAATCAGACATATGTACTCCCTTTAAGCAGCCTTAATTTGAGCTACTATATGTATTGTAAAGGATTCTGACCAAAAATACATCCAAAGTGATATCAAGAGACAACGCCGTGAATCTTAAGGAACATCCAAATCGTCGTCCTGCTCATCCACTTCGAGCTCCATCAGTTCACCTGTTGATATAAATACTGTTCGCTCGCAGATGTTGGTAACCCGGTCAGCAAGGCGTTCCAGATTATGTGCCACCCACATGATTAAATTGGAAGTATCAATATTGTGTGGTTCGGCAATCATTAAATCCACGCTCTGGTGGTAGATGTTTTCGTATAGCTTATCAACAGCGTCATCTTGATAGGGGATTTGTGAGGCGGATTGGGCGTCCTCTTCAATAAAGGCAGTTAAGGCTTTATGGAGCATGCCGATTGACAATTCAGCCATCAACTCGATTTCATTTATCGGAATTTTAATTTCCACATTATGGAGTTTGACGGTCACTTTAGCAATGCCTTTTGCATAATCTCCCATTCTTTCCAGCTCAGTGATGACATCAAGCATGGAAGCCAATTGACGCAGATCTCGTGCCATCGGTTGTTCCGTGGCAATCACTATCAGAATTGCATTTTCAATTGCATACCGTTTATCATTCAGCAGCAGGTCATCATGGTAAATTTGTTTAGCCAGAGTAATGTCTCGGTTTTTCAGCGAGAGCACAGCTTTAATAACCGCGTTCTCCACCATGCTGCCCAGCAAGAGGACTTCATTTTGTATATTTTGGACTTTTTTTGCAAAAACTTTTCTTGCCATAGTTTCCTCTTCTGATGTCTAGCTTTCTTAACCGAAACGTCCTGTGATGTAATCTTCCGTAATCTGTAATGACGGATTGGTAAATAGTTTAGTTGTTTGATCAAATTCAACCAGATAACCGGCTCGATCTTCGTGAATACTAAAGAAAGCGGTGAAGTCAGATGCCCTGGCTGCTTGCTGCATATTGTGCGTTACTATGATGATTGTATAAGACTTTTTTAATTCCTGGATTAATTCTTCAATTTTTAATGTCGCAATTGGATCCAGAGCTGAAGCAGGTTCATCCATCAGGATCAGCTCAGGGGTTACCGCCAGTGCTCGGGCAATACAAAGCCGTTGCTGTTGGCCGCCAGAGAGGGCTAAACCGGATTTACTGAGGTCGTCTTTCACCTCGTCCCATAGAAACGCATCCTTCAGGCTTTTTTCCACGATTAGATTCAATTCTGATTTGTTTCGGTTTCCGTGTGCGCGGGGACCGTAAGCCACGTTGTCGTAAATCGATTTTGGAAAGGGGTTTGGCCGCTGAAAGACCATCCCAATTTTTTTCCGCAGCAGAACAGGATTCAATTCAAGAACATTTTCGTCATCGAGAGAGATTATTCCATTCACCGTAACCGAGGTTATCAAGTCATTCATTCGATTAAATGAACGGATGAATGTACTTTTTCCGCATCCGGAAGGACCAATAATCGCAGTTATCGCGTTTTCTGGAATTTCAATATTGATGTCCCTTAATGCTTGAAAAGTGCCATAAAAAAGGTTGAAATGCTCTACAGTTATTTTTACTTCGATAAATGGTTCCAATTAACTATTTCCTCAATTTTTTTGCGCTCATTCTATTGTATCGAATAATTTCAAATCGCGGTTAATGGACTGTCAAATCCCTGTTAATGATTATTAACGCTATCAGACGATTGTTAATATACAAAAATTTTATATTTTATAGATTATTGATTACGTGTTCATTAATAAGCGCTGATTTTGTTGACAGAGTAGAAGAATTTGCAAAATGCTGAAAGTATATGTGTTAAATTATTCGAAATGAGGTTAACAAAGATGTCCTATGTCAACATCAAAACTTAACCTCAATTTAAAAATGTGTTAATTACTTTTGGTTAGGATGGGAATATGAAAAACAATATAAATAATTTGAAGGAGAAAAGGAATAAAATGTATCAAAAAAAGTATCGTTTAATTTTTATGATGATGATTGTGGTTGTTATGACTGTCACCGCCTGTGCCGGTAAGCAATCGAGCCCTACTGCGTCAATGGATACAAGTAACTCAACCAACATGGATGACCCAGAAGTCGTCAAGACAGAAGCGCAAAAAGGTTCTGTTGCGACAATAACACCCGAAATCACAACGGAAATATTGGCTGGAGATGTGATTATTGATGGTTCTAGTACGGTCTACCCAATTACTACGGCGGTTGCAGAGGAATTTGCAAAAGTTTATCCGGACGTCCGTATTTCGGTAGGCTTATCCGGTACTGGTGGTGGTTTCAAGAAATTCTGTCCTGGCGAAACTGATATCAGTGATGCATCTCGTCCGATTAAGGATTCGGAAAAAGAGATTTGCACCCAAAACGGTGTCGAATATGTTGAATTTACGGTAGGACTTGATGGGCTTACGGTAATGGTCAACCATGATAATGATTGGCTTGAAAGTCTGTCTGTAGATCAATTGGCTCAACTCTTGGGAGCAAACAGCGCGATTAAGAAATGGTCAGATCTCGACCCTGTTTTCCCGCAGGAAGATATTCTTTTCTTTATCCCAGACCCGGATTCAGGCACACGCGATTACATGACTGAAATTGTGACCGGTGCAAACGGGGAAGAAGAACTTCGGCAGGATGAGAATACTACTTTCTCAAGTGATGATAACGTTCTTTTAGATGGAATTGCAAACGAGAAGTACGCATTTGGTTTCTTTGGGTATGCGTATTATGTCAATAACTCCTCTGCAGTACGTGCGATTCCGATTGTGAATAGTACAGGTAATGCCGTATTGCCAAGTGATGAGACTGTTCAAAACGGAAGCTACAATCCTCTCGCCAGACCACTGTTCATCTATGTCAATTTGAAAAGCTTGCAGGAAAAGCCTCAGGTGGAAGAATTTGTAAAATTCTTTTTCAGTGCGGAAGGTGGACCTACCGTAATGAGTGATGTTGGATACTCAATGCCTCCTACAGGAACGTACGAAAGTAATTTGGAATTGCTCTCCTCATCCTTGCATTAGTAAAAAGATTAACAACGAAATAAGTAAGGGACAGGTCATTCACCTGTCCCTACAACTATGAAAAACAATGAACCTGGAGATATGGTGCATTCAGTAGTCCAAAAGAAACAAAAAAAACGACTTAATTTTTCCCTGTTTAATTCAGCCGAAATAATGGGAACAAAAGAGAAGATTATTGCCATTCTTCTCTTTGGATGTGGTGTGTTCACAATTTTGGTAACTATTGGAATTATAGTTTCGCTTTTTAGTGAAACTATATCTTTTTTTCAGAGGCCGGAAGTAAATTTATGGGCATTTTTGACCGGTACTACCTGGCGTCCTTTAGCTTCTACAATCGTACCCGAGAACTTCGGTATCCGACCTTTAATTCGGGGTACTTTGCTCGTGGCTGGAATTTCCGCGCTGATTGCAATTCCATTAGGACTTGGAAGTGCAATATTTTTAAGTGAGTACGCATCATCAAAAGTAAGAAATGTCATCAAGCCGTTGCTTGAAATTCTGGCGGGCGTCCCGACAGTTGTTTATGGCTATTTTGCCCTTTCTTTTATTACACCCATTTTGAAAAAACTCCTTGAGGAAAGTCTTGGAATTGACGTAAATTTTTTCAATGCATTTAGCGCTGCTATCGTTGTAGGTATCATGATCATTCCAATCGTGGCTTCGATCAGTGAGGATGCGATGCGCGCTGTTCCGCGATCTTTACGCGAAGGTGCGTACGCGCTGGGTGCTACCAAATTTGAAGTCTCTACCCGCGTGGTTGTCCCTTCAGCATTAAGTGGAATCATCGCATCATTTATTATTGGTTTATCTCGTGCCGTAGGAGAAACAATGGCTGTCACAATTGCGGCAGGTGCTACCCCGCGAATGACATGGAATCCGTTGGAAAGTGTACAGACGATGACTTCTTTCATTGTGCAGGTAAGCTTTGGTGACGCACCTTCTGGTTCTATCAATGGACAATCCATCTTTGCAGTAGGTGCCACCCTTTTCATCATGACATTTCTGATGAACCTGGTAAGTGATTTAATCGTAAAACGGTTTCGGGAGGCTTATCGTTAATGGAAATAAATATCGTTAATGGTATCAATGAAGAATTCAAAGAAAGAATATCGTGGCGTAAACGGATCGGTCAAGTATTCCATATTTTTCTTCTTTTTTCGGTTTTTGTCGGTCTTTTCATGTTGTCAGTTATGTTGGTTGATCTGGCTGTGAATGGAGGGTCCTGGCTGCGACCAGAATTATTTACAAACTATCCTTCTCGCAAACCTGAACAATCTGGAATGAAATCAGCCATTGTCGGCAGTCTTATCGTAATAGGGATGACCGGATTATTCAGTTTTCCTGTAGGTGTCGGTGCTGCTATTTATTTGGAAGAGTATGCGCCTAAAAACCATCTTACAAATTTTATCAACCTGAATGTAAATAATTTATCTGGTGTTCCTTCAATTGTGTATGGAATGCTGGGTCTGGTTGTTTTTGGACGGATGTTCGGGGTATTTTCAGCAGGCACTTTCATCGGCCGCTGGCTTTCTGGGTTCTCTGACCTTAGTTCAACCGGAGGTTTTGTTATCAATCTTTTTGGTTTGGACTTTCTCCAAATCCATCTCCCATTTGGTCGTAGTATGGTAGCTGGTGCGCTAACGATGTCTCTATTGATATTGCCGGTTGTCATCATTGCTGCTCGGGAAGCAATTCGCGCAGTCCCGCCATCTATTCGGGAAGCTGGTTACGCACTGGGAACTACAAAATGGTACGTGATTTCGACTTTGATGATTCCAATAGCCATGCCTGGTATTTTAACCGGAATGATCCTCTCGCTTAGTCGGGCATTGGGAGAGACAGCTCCTCTCATCATAATGGGCGCATTCACATACGTCCCATTTTTACCCGAATCAGTATGGGACCATTTTACGGTGATTCCGATTCAAATCTATAACTGGATAACACTCCCACAAGAAGACTACAGGGTACATTTGGCGGCCGCCGGCATTATTGTTATGCTATTGATTCTCTTTATGTTGAATGCCATAGCTATCTATCTGCGAAATAAATTCGAGGTGAAATGGTAATAAAGATTCAAGAGGATGCAATCAAACAAGCTCAATTCCTGGATAATGTTAATGAGGAATATGTATTAGAAACACGAAATTTGACTGTAAAGTACGGTGAAAAAAAAGCCATTGATTTGATTGATATTTGTATCCCTAAGAATAAAATTACTTCGTTAATTGGACCTTCTGGTTGTGGAAAGTCCACTCTGTTGCGAAGCTTTAACCGAATGAATGATTTGATTCCTGGAGCTGTAACCTTTGGAGAAGTGATATACGAAGGCCAGAATTTAAACAACCCTACGGTTGATGCAGTCAAAATTCGAAGGAAAATCGGGATGGTTTTTCAAAAACCCAATCCATTTCCAAAAAGTATTTACGAAAATGTGGCATTTGGAGCCAGGATAAACCATTATCAGGGAAAAATGGATGAGTTAGTGAAATCATGCCTGGAGCGGTCAGCGCTGTGGCAGGAAGTGAAAGATAAATTACAGGAAAGTGCCTATGCACTTTCTGGTGGCCAGCAGCAGCGTCTGTGCATTGCCAGGGCATTAGCAATTTCTCCTTCCATTATTCTGATGGATGAACCGGCAGCCGCACTCGACCCAATTTCTACAGCGAAAATTGAAGAATTGATGTGGGAACTGCGCGAACAATACACACTTGTAATTGTTACTCATAATATGCAGCAGGCTAGTAGAATATCAGATTTCACAGGATTTCTTAATATTGATAGAAACAATCCAGATGCACGAATAGGCCGATTAATCGAATTTGGTCAAACCGACAAAATTTTCTATAAACCACTTTTAAAAGAAACTGAAGATTATATTTCGGGCAAATATGGATAAGGCGTATCAAATTTGTAAATAGGCAGGCTGTAAATAATCAGTTTTCACTCAAAGCACAGAATCCGTTTGCAGAGTATGCCCACATATTATTTCCCTACTGGTATAATTCCATCTGGCTAAAAAACTAAAATCATTGGAATGATCAATGTTGGATAAAATCAAAACAATTGAAGAAAAATACCAGGAACTTACCCGTGAAATGGAAAGTGTGGGCGATGATTACATGCGTGCCAAGGAAATCGGCATGGAAAAATCTGAGCTTGAAGAAGTCTATTCCAAGACGGTGCAATACCATAAGGTTCGCAGTCAGATTACAGAAGCCCAGCAACTAATCGATGCTGATGATGATGAATTGCGCGAATTAGCAGAAATGGATCTTGCCGCACTGGAACCTCAGCTAGAGACGCTTGAAATTGAATTACGAGCATTGCTCGTTCCTTCCGACCCACGTGACAAACGTAATGTAATTATGGAAGTGCGTGCTGGAGCTGGGGGGGATGAGGCAGCTTTGTTCGCCGCCGAATTATTTCGAATGTATAGTCGTTATGCAGAGAAAAGACGTTGGAAGACTGAAGTTCTCAGCCAGAATGAGATTGGTATTGGCGGTCTGAAAGAAATTTCCTTCATGATTAAAGGTAATGGCGCTTACTCTCGTCTGAAATTTGAGTCTGGTGTGCATCGAGTGCAACGTGTTCCCACTACTGAATCCTCCGGCAGGATTCATACATCCACCGTCACTGTCGCTGTATTGGCTGAAGTTGAAGAGTTTGACGTTGAAGTCAATAGCAATGATTTACGCATCGACGTTTATATATCGGCTGGAGCGGGTGGTCAAAATGTGCAGAAGAATGCGACTGCTGTGCGCATTACTCACATCCCAACTGGCTTGGTAGTTTCCTGCCAGGATGAACGCTCTCAATTGCAAAACAAAATGCGGGCTATGAGCATTTTACGAGCCAAATTGTATGAAGTTGAGGAAGAGAAACGCCAAAGCGAATTTGATGCGGACCGTAAATCGCAAGTTGGCAGTGGCGATCGTTCTGAAAAAATACGCACATACAACTATCCACAAAATCGTGTGACGGATCACCGCATAAATGTGTCTTCCTATAATCTTCCCTCCGTTATGGATGGTGAAATCGATGTTTTTGTTGATGAACTACGAATGCGCAATGAAGCAGATCGGCTCTCTGCTTTAGGTGAGGATGAAGACTAATATTCGCCAATGGCGAACGAAAGCCTGGCAAGAACTACGAACAATAAGTCCCGAAGCCGGAATTGAAATAAATGCCATTTTGAAATTTGTTTTAAACAGAGAAAATGCCTGGCTTCTGGCTAATGATGGTTATGAGCTCTTACAGGAAGAAATCAATTCCCTTGATCATCTTCTGTCTCGTTTGCGGACAAGAGAACCGTTGGCTTATTTGACTGGGATACGAGAGTTTTACGGGATATCTTTCCATGTCAACCCGTCAGTCCTCATTCCGCGACCCGAAACGGAACTATTAGTGGAGGATGGCATTAAATGGGGGCGGAAATTTGATAGACCAATCAGTGTGCTTGATGTGGGCACTGGCAGCGGAGCAATTTTGATAAGTATTATTCGCAATTTGTCTGTTGCGCTGGGTGTAGGCATTGATATTTCTTTGGCTGCATTGAAAGTCGCAACAGCGAATACCCGCTCTCTTGATTGTAATAAGGTTACATTTGTTAATACAGATCTCTGCGAAGCAATTAAGGGTAAATTTGACCTGATATGTGCTAATTTACCTTATATTCCAACAGTTGACCTGACTGAACTTCCGCATGCCCGTTTTGAACCTTTGAAAAGTCTGGATGGCGGCAAAGATGGTTTGCGATTGATCTCACTTTTACTCGCACAGCTTGCTGAAAAATTGAGCTTTCCAGGCTTGATTCTTTTAGAAATTCAGTATGATCAGGGTGAGCGGGTTGTTGCGATGGCGATTGATTGTTTCCCCGGCGCACTGATTACAATTATAAAGGATTTTGCTGGTTTAAATCGGATCGTCAGAATAGAATTACCCGCATCCTCATCTGCTTTATAGAGGGATAAACCAGGCTTAGCGACGATCGATGGTCTTCCATGCTAAAATTGGGCAAAATTTCACAATTAGGAATTAGAATGAAGGCTATTTGAAAGGAAGATGCATTAACTTATCATGAATTAGGCGGGGTGCCTGGCAAGATTTCTGTGGTTTGCAGTAAACCGCTGGAAAATCAATACGATTTGTCTCTCGCCTATACGCCAGGTGTGGCTTCCCCGGTACTTGAAATTGTTGTGGATGAAGATGCCGCCTATCGCTATACCAATAAAGGTAATTTGGTGGCAGTTGTTACCAATGGGACTGCAATCCTTGGTCTGGGTGATAGGGGCGCTCTGGCTTCCAAACCAGTCATGGAAGGAAAAGGCGTACTTTTTAAGAAATTCTCGGGGATAGATGTTTTTGATATTGAAATCGATTCCCACGATCCGGATCGAATTATTGGTGTTGTCTGTGCCATTGCGCCTACCTTTGGCGGCATTAACCTGGAAGATATACGCTCCCCGGAATGCTTCTATATCGAGACGGAATTGCATAAAAGGCTTTTGATACTGGTCTTTCATGGTGATCAGCATGGGACGACCATCATTCTGGCTGCTGCTTTTTTGAATGCGCTGGAAATAAATCAGAAGAAAATTGATCAAGTTAAAGTGGTTTTTTGTGGAGCCGGAGCGGCTGCAATTACGTGTGCACGTCAACTGAATCAACTTGGTGTTCCGAAAAGCCATATCTCTCTGTGTGACATTGCCGGTCTTGTATATCACGGGCGTAAGGAGGAAATGTTTCCGGAAAAAGCAGAATTTGCTAAGGGTAATAAACCACAAACGATTTCTCAGGTGATTCAAGGGGCAGATGTTCTGATTGGTTTATCAGTTGCAGGTACAATTTCCGAAGTAATGATTAATCGAATGGCTTCTAATCCTATTATTTTCGCCATGGCAAATCCAATCCCTGAAATCGGTTTTGATCTTGTTAAGCCAACTCGCCCGGATGCCATCATGGCAACCGGCAGATTGGATTATCCGAATCAGATTAATAATGTGCTGGGATTTCCCTGTATCTTTCGCGGGGCACTGGATGTAAGGGCATGCCAGATCAATCAGGCAATGAAAACGGCTGCCTTTTGCGCATTGGCAAGTCTGGCGAGAGAATCAGTTCCAGCCGAGGTTTTGAATAAGTACGAGATTGATCATCTTGAATTTGGCTTGGATTATATCGTACCCAAAGCGCTTGACCCGCGTGTGTGTGCCTGGGAATCGAGTGCAGTTGTTGAGGCAGCCATGACCAGTGGAGTTGCCCGGAAAACGATCAATCTGGCTGCATATCGTGAACGTTTGGATTGTATATTTTTTTCAACTTGAAAATAAAGCATGCTACAATAAATTTATGGCAGATACAAACATAAAAATAAAAAGATCTTCAAAAGAAATCACGCGAGCAGAAGCAGGAATACAAATTTATCTGCCGTTGGGCATTGGCATAGTTTTATTTATGCTTATTGCTGTACTCGTTTCCACCAATGTTAGCCCGGTGAATGCTAACATACATCATTGGGCGAATATTTCAGTCGTGCTATTGGCAATACCGATGTTTCTTCTGTCTTTGGTTGTACTGGCCTTATTCGTTTTATTGATTGTGGGGCAAGCCAAATTGCTGGGCTGGATTCCAACACAATTAGGGAAGGTTCATGCATTTTTCTTAAAAGTCGCGCTGGCAATTTGGAAATTTTCCACCAAGATTACCTCACCAATTGTGACAGTTAAGAGTAAGGTTAGCGGTTTTCGCAATGGTTTAAAAAGATAATTTGTAAATGAAAATTTAAAGGATGGGAAATGCAAACAAAAGAAAATTGGAAAACGAAATTTTTGATCATTGGGGCAGTTGTTGGTTTGGTGAGTGGCGTCTTTGCCGCTTACATGATGGTGCAACGCGCTGAACAAAAAAATAGAACTCCAGAGCTCAATGCTGGGGATGGTGTTAAAGTAGGTTTGGGACTCCTGGGAGTCATGAAATTGATTGCCGACCTGGGTGAAAAATAACAATCCGGTTGGAAGTTTAATAGAATAATGACGACGGGGGATCTGAAGTCCACTACGCCTTTTTTGCGTTTTGCAGTTGCCGGCTTATTAACCAGGGACTATTTGGTGTTGCCAGATGGGCAGGTGGCAGTTGATATTCTAGGTGGAAACCTCCTTTATACTGCTGCCGGAATTGCTCTCTGGGATGAGGCGATTGGCTTGCTTGCGAGAATCAATGAAGACTACCCACAAGAATGGCTTCAACAAATTCAATCACGAGGTATGGACATCCGTGGCATTCAGGTAGACAGAGAACCGTTGGAACAGCGTAATTTTATTGCATACCAGTACCTTGGGCAGGCTGTCTATGACAATCCGCTGGCACATTTTTCACGGGTGGGAAAACCATTTCCAAAGACATTATTGGGATATCAACCCCGCAACCTCGGTGCTGTGAATCTCATGTCTCAGGAAAATGCTTTAAGATTCAAAGACATTCCCTTCGATTATTTCGATGTCACTGCAGCGCATATTTGTGCAATGGATTACCCTTCTCAAACCCGCTTGCCTTCATATTTGCGGCAGGGACATGTCACCACCATTTCGTTGCAGGCGTCGGATGATTATATGGGGTCGGTCTACTGGGATCGTATTGGCACTGTCTTAAAAGGGATTAATGCTTTCATCTGCACGGAAAAACAAATTCGAAATTTGTTTTTAGGTAGGTCGGCTGATCTGTGGGAGATGGCAGAAGCATTAACAGCCTTTGGAAGTGAATTCGTCGTTATTCTGACCAACAATAGGCGTTATCATCTATATGATCATATTCTCAAGCGAAAGTATGAAATTCCTGCCTATACGACAGAAATTATGGACCCGACCGGCAGCATTGAATCTTTTTGTGGCGGCTTCCTGGCAGGCTTGCGAACGCATCATCAACCGCTGCTTTCAGCTATGCAGGGCAGTATTTCAGCTTCGATTACACAGGAGGGTGTTGGACCTTTCTATTGTATGGATGTTTTACCACGATTAATTAATGCTCGCCTTGATTCATTAAAATTAAGTGTGATTCAGGTCTGATTGAAATGGTAGAACTAACGAATCTGGTTCTTCAAGAATTGGAAAAGATACAGACCATTCCTGCACCAACATTTGATGAAATCAATCGCAGTCAATATATTTATCAGACTTTTCTAGCGCAAGGTCTCAGCCAGGTTGATATGGATGGGATAGGCAATGTGTATGGCTTCTTAGCGGCAGGTGGAGGAAAACCGGTTGTTCTCAGCGCACACATGGACACGGTGCATGCAAAAAACGTTGACCATTCAATTCGCAAGGAAAACCAGCGCTGGTTTGGACCTGGAATTGGGGATAATTCTCTATCATTAGCGGCTCTGATCGGACTCATTCATCATTTTCAAAATCAGACGGCTCAAATCGCGGGGGGAATCTGGTTTGTAGCCAATGTGGGCGAAGAAGGGCTTGGCAATCTGGCCGGCATGCGAGAGGTGACAGATCGTTTTAAGAGTGAGACGCAAGCATTTATTGTCCTGGAAGGAATTGGTCTGGGGGGCATTTTTCACAAAGCATTAGGACTCAAGCGGTATGAGCTGCAGGTTAGTACTGCTGGCGGACATGCCTGGGCAAATTATGGTAATCCATCCGCAATAGATGAGCTGGCCAAATTTATCACTGCGGCGAAAAAAATCACTGGCTCCGAAAAAGGCGGGGTAAGTCTAAATTTTGGCAATATTTCTGGCGGTACTACGATTAATTCGATAGCAAATTATGCCGATTGCCGATTTGAAGTTCGAGCGCTTAACGAGGAATTATTAAATCATACCTTGAAAAAAATTGACAGAATTGTCAAAAAAACTTCCCGTCCTGAAGTAGAATATTCGCTCAAGGAAATTGGCTCGCGACCCTTTGGCAGTCTGGGAGAGGATCATTGGCTTCTGCGAAAAGCAATGAACGCTTTAAAAGAATTAAATATCCTCCCATACTTATTAACAGGCTCAACAGATGCCAGTGAGCCGCTCAGCAGGGGGTTTCCATCCGTTTGTATTTGCCTCACTCGTGGTGGAAATATTCATACAAGCAACGAATTTATCGAGTTAGGACCAATTGAATCTGGACTCCGGCAGGTCATTTATTTGGTTAATCATCTTTGGGATGGATGAACTATTCAATACTGGCTTTAATTAGGTATCTTTCGGATGGGTTCAACGCCAGATTAATTCGCTTTCTCAAGGTTTCACGGATGATTTTCCGGCTGGCTTGCTTCATTAATGCTAAGTCAAAACTCTGGTGGCTGTACATTGCGCGTTGATATTCATCCAGCAGTTGGTTTGATACCGGGCTCAAAGCTGGTTGGATCAAATTGAAATGGCGAACCATTTCAAAGGGGGTACTTGAATGGTGACCGGGGAAACCTAAGAAAGAATTCGCAAAGGCAATACTGGCAAAAGATTTTTCAGCTGTTGACAAATGGTTAAAGTAAGACCAGCTTCTTAACCAGCCAGGAACACGCCAGCCTCTTTTATTAAGAAAAGATTCCAGTAAGACGGGTGTAGAGAAGGCAACGCCTATCCGCTGACGACGGAGAATATAGAGGGCTATCAAATCGATCAGCGCGATAATCCAAAGAAATGGAAGCAATTGTACTAAGTGGAAACCATTGGCACGGTCTGCATTTGCATCCATATCAGAAATTTGATCCAAACGATCCGGCTGTTGATTATTAGCCGACAAGCCGCCGTCTATCTCATCGCCGGGTAAATCCTCCAGAGCTGGGCGATTGTTTTCGCCAGACGGGCGGGTTAATACTGGTTGGGAAGAGGTGGGTTCAAATTCAACCCAGCCCAAGCCAGGAAAATAAACTTCCGGCCAGGCGTGTGATTGTTTCCGTAAAACAGTATATTCTTCTTGATCCCGGTCTTCTTCCCCTTGCGCGTAGCCATAAACCATTCTGGCGGGTATGCCAATTGCGCGCAGCATTAGCACCTCTGAAGAGGCATAATAATTGCAAAACCCTTTCTTTAGGTCAAAGAGAAACCATTCAATCGGGTCTTGATTTGCTGGGGCTGCTGGAATAACTTCCTGATAGGAGATATTCTGGCGCAGATAGCGGGTGATTGCGCTGACCTTATCGTAGACGTTATTCTCATCTTTGCTAATTTCAAGAGCAAGGTCACTCACTCGCGTAGAAAAATCTTCAGGGAGTTGCAGATATTTATTGGTTACCCATTCCGGATATTCAGTCGAAGCGTTCCGCATTGCAAGGGTGGTTGGGATCGGGACCCTGGCTTCAATCTGGTAAATTTCCCCGGAATACATGGTCTGTTCGAGTGTCATTGCGCCTAAATCGAGATTTTCAGGATCCACATTTTCTACAACCAATATTGCATCCCGGCTGGAATTGATGGGATACATGGGCGTGTAAAGTAAACCGAGATTGCTGTTTGTGGTGAAAGTAAACGCTCGTTTTGGGTAGCGTCCACTATCAGGATAGGAAAGATTAGGGTCACCGGGTTCATACGACTTTTCATCGGGAAATGTGGAAATCCAGCTGCCGTCCAGATAGGTATCGTAAGTACGGGCTCGCCAATAGTAACGGGCACCGTTGGGTCTAAACTGGTTAACGGTAACCTTGAAGACCAGGTCATCACCGAGGACTGCTCCGCTACCCAGGCCGATCGAATCGCCATAGAATGTTCTCTCAACCTGCAGCTGTCCTTGCAGTGGCGCTGTAATTTTGGTAAATTGAACGCGGATATCTTCGAAGAGCCCGCTCAGTCTTTCGCGCGGACCGGCAGATTGAAAGGCGGAAACGATGCCCGATACATTCCAGGCAAGTAAAACCAAAACGACACTTGCAATCATGGCGGATTTTGATATGTTGTAATTCGTATTATTTTCAACCATCGTGCCTTTTTTGCGCCAGATTTTGGCGCATTGCATAAAATTTGTAATAGAAAGTACCATCAGAACAAAAATAACAAAGAGTGATGTATACAAATTTTTATTCTGCAAATAGTAAAACTCCGATGAGAAAATAGTGACGGCTGAAATTAAAAGTGGCAGCCAGGGATTTCCCCGGCGGGTCATCAAATAGCCTGCAGATATTGCTGTAAACCATAAAATGACTGCCAGATAGCTGACAAATAGAATCGGGTCCTCGATGCCGATGTTGTTTAAGAAATTTCCAAAAGAGATACCGAATCGGTTCAGGACGATGGTCAGTCTTTGCATCCATGGTAGTGAGTTATCCGTGGTGAGAGTCAATGCCCAGGGAACAGCAATGACAGTATAAATGACCAGCATGATGCGCGTCTTTACAGCTGAAAAATAGCTATATCCGAATCCCAAACCGAGAAGGAACCCAAAAAATGTCAACCACTTTAGAACAAATAAATCCGGTGACCAATCTGTGGATTCAAGCCGGAAGGCGGTCATCATCAATGCCGAGAAAAGGAAAAAAACTGCGATGGAATTCCACCATCGATCTTCCCTTTGTTTCATGCAGTCAAGTGTACAATAGTTCTTAAAGATGAGTCAATCCATCATATAAACAATATCGGGAGAGGGATATGGAAAATTTTTGGGTGGGACTGGTTCAGGTAAACTTGTTTTTGCAAAACCTGGGGGACTGGTTGTTTGTGCCGATGCGCTTTTTCTCCTTTCTGGGCGATGAAGAATTTTACTTATTCATCATGCCGGCAATATTCTGGTGTTTCGATTCGCGCCTGGGTATGCAGGTGGGTTTACTTTTGATGCTCTCGAACGGGTTTAATGCATTTTTTAAATTGTTGTTTCATGCTCCACGGCCATTCTGGGTAAGTGATGCCATCAAGCCAATGGTGCTGGAAACCTCATTCGGTTTACCCTCCGGTCATTCTCAAAATGCTGCTGCAATCTGGGGTTTTTTTGCGACTATTTCGCGTAAATTGTGGGTAAAGGTGACGTTCATCACGCTGATTTTCATGATCGGATTATCAAGGCTCTACCTGGGTGCGCATTTCCTGGTAGATGTGCTGGTTGGCTGGCTTTTGGGAGGTCTATTACTGTGGCTTTTTGCAGCGCTATTTGAGCGAGTAAAAGATCAGGTCAAGAACTGGTCGCGTATCAGGCAATGGCTGGGTGCAGTAATTTCGACCCTGTTAATTTTACTGTTATCCATCATCAGCTGGTTAGTAAACCAAAATTGGCAGGTTCCGCAGCAATACCAGACCAATTTAAATCTACATTTTCCGGAGGAAGTGATCAACCCTGTCTCTCTGGATGGCGTTATTTCGGCTGCCGCCGTATGGTTTGGGCTTCTGGCAGGCTTAATATTGGTTCAAAAATTGGTCCCTCTGGGCCGAGTGCATGCGAAACCTTTGCATTTGATTCTACGCTTCGTAATTGGTATCATTGGTGTGCTGGTCTTTTGGGCTGGTTTAAAGCTGGTTTTCCCTGCAGATGTGCCTGTGGTCAGCGAAGTTCTGCGCTTTGTTCGTTATGGATTGGTGGGTACATGGGTATCGGCGGGAGCACCCTATTTATTCAAGAAATTTGGGTTGGAAACGAAAATTAAGAAAAAGAGCACAAAAAGGAGATAGTCATGAAAAAAGCATTTTCATTTTTAAACGGGTTTGTTAGTGGCGCACTGGTTGGGGGGCTGGTGATGTTATTGTTCACGCCGGATTCAGGCGAGGGTGTACGGGCAAATGTTAAGGACAGGCTTATGAATTTGAAGGATGAGATCAACCTGGCAACCCAGCAAAAACGTGTAGAGTTGGAAAGTGAGTTAAGTCGCTTGCGACAGGGGTAAAGAGCATCGATCTGCAAACTGTAATAAAGAAGTGATTGATCACGAATGCTTGGCTCGAAATGACGAACGAAGTGAATGGATTGAAGTTTTGGTTTAATCCATATACATCGAAGCGGCCAGAGGGTTTTTGTTGATTGGTGCGTTCGCGCTGCGCGAACGCACCCTACAAATCGTGATATGAGCATGAGGATTGTTCGAAGCCGAGATTGGGATAGGTAAAGTAGATGGAAAAGGAAAATATAGACCATTGAAATATGATTTCCTAGCTCGGATTCGGGTTGGAAAAAGAAGCCAGACTCCCAATCTGCCTAAGTGCGCATAAAGCGGTAGACAATCTTAAATCTGGATGTTAGTCGACTTGTTAATCGTGGTTAGTTAAATAAAAAAATCCTGGAGGATATTCTTCCTCCAGGATTTTTTTATTTATTAATCGTTACGCTTAATTAGCCGGCTGCAGTCCGAAACGATAATAAGCCGGCTGGCGGGTGAAGCGGGTTGTACCGCTCACAACCAGGTAAACACTGTCCACCAGGTTGCCATCGACGCTGATTTCAGCGGATTGATTTGTGTCCAACACAACGTGCGATATCTCGGTGCCGTTGTTCATTGTCACCAAACTGACTGTATATGTCTGCGGGAGCACGTTTTGAATCCGAACCCAACCTTCAGAAATCCAACCACCATCATCATTTTCGAAATCGGTGGAGTAATTGATAGCCGGAATGCTGACATCATCCAGTAGAAATCCTTCACCATTGACGGCGGCATCGGTAATGTACTCAAAGCGCAGCTCTACTTTCTTACCTGCAAACTGCGAAAGGTCGACTGTTTCCTCAATCCAATCGTAGGTTTCGGCATTGTACCCGCAGCCGAAACTATTCCCGGATGGATCTTCTGAGGTGCAAGAGGGTGTATCAAGAATTTGCCAGTCTTCTCCATTTTCAGAGGCGACCAGATAGAGATAATCATAATCGGTTTCGAGATCGTACCATGTTTGAAAACTCATCTCGATCGGACCGCTGACCTGGGTGAAATCGAAACTCTGTGTGAGGGTCATGTCCGACTCATCGCCTTTATTCGACCAGAAGGCATAGTCGCCGGAATACGCATCCTGAGGCAAAACGCCGACATCGTAGGTACCCTGGAAGCTGAGCGTATACGGCTGGTCACAATTAATCTGGATGTAATCTGCGCCATATTGGGAGACTGATCGATCTTCCCAGCTTGTGCTGCAAGTATCGATGCTTTCAGTCGTGGCTGCCTGGGGAGCTCTGCTGTAATTCGCGTAGTTATAGCGTCCATCGGCTATGGTTTCATCGAGCAGAAGGTTTGTTAAGGTCCAATCCCGAAAAACATCATCTGCCAGAATGGGCTCACCACTTAAATCATCCATTGCATCAATCTGGTTTAGGACTTCATCGACGCTTTCCATTCCATTTTGTTCGTCTGCCACCAGTGCTTTGGTAGCTTCATCACCGAAGCGGTTTAAAAAGTAATTGACAAACAAAAAGGCACTACCGTAATGTGGGGTAGTGGCACTCGAATCATTCGGCCAATCTGTCAGCTGCAAGTCGGGATCGGACATGGCGAGGTAATCAAACCCGCCTTCATAGTAGCCATTCAAAAAGGCTGCCAGTTCAGAAAAGCCTTCATTCAGCCAGGAAGTCTCATTTCGGTCACGATACCAATGGATCATATGCTGAAATTCGTGTGCCAGGACGCCATAAGTGAATTTTTCATCCAGACCAATGGTATCCGCGTTGAGTAAGAACATTTCATGGGCATTGGAATATTCATGTGCCTGGGGCGGTACGGAATTGGCTGAAGAAAAATAACCTGCCAGATTGCCGCCCAGATTGGTGGCGTATAGTAGAAAAAGGTGCGGATTCTCATCGATTCCGGGCGTCCACTCTGAACCAAAAAATTCGCGGTCGGTCGGGTAGATTTCGTTTTCAAAAGCTTCAACCAGCCTGGCCAGGTCACGCTCCTTGTACGAGACGCCCTCCTCAATCCAGAAATAGACATGATCGGTGATATAAGCGAGTTTTGCCGAGATTTTGGTATTTACATTCGTATCAACGTTTGTACTCCAGAAAGATTTTTTATCACCGACTTTATAGGCAGTATTATCCGGCACTGTTTCCGGCATATTTTCGACTCCCCGGAAGCGCACGGCGAGTTCGCGCGGATCATTATTCGGTACGATTTGTGACTTCAACATTTCCAGGGTTTGCTCTGCGCCGGCCAACAGCAGCGGATCAGGGGTTGCGGCTGGGTCGATCACGGGCGGTTCAGAGGTACCATTCGAATCCCAGGGAGTGGGAGTAGGGATTTGAGGGGTTTCATCCTGCCAGGGAAAATTTGGTACGGATGTAGAAATCGTAGGACCACTTCCATTGGTGCTGTCACTGCCCTGAATAATCAAGAAACCGGCCAGACCGGCAACCAGGCAGGATGCACACAAGCAGATGACCACGATGACTGCGACAATAATCCAGATGACTTTGGAACTCATTCAAACCTCCAGGCGAACTGTAACAATAATTTACACATTATAAAACTTTTTCCAATTTGCACACCTGCGGCGTAGAACGAAGCGCTGCGCGAGCTGATAGCGGGTGGCAGGTGGCAGGTAGCTGTAGTATGTAGGAAGAGATAGCTGAGGCCAAAGGCCCGCAAAGCGAGGAAGAGATCGGTGGGCATGTGGCATGTGGCGCGTGGCTTGTGGATATTGCGCTTCGCTTGAGCGAGTAGCCGAGAGTAGGGTGCGTTCGCTTTTGAACACACCATTTGGAAGGTGAAAAAATTACTCCCCGTTGTGATTGTGGCTTGTAGCCGCTGCGCTTCGCTTGAGCGAGTAGCCGAGAGTAGGGTGCGTTCGCTTTTGAACGCACCATCTGGAATGTGAAAAAATTATTCCCCGTTGTGATTGTGGCTTGTGGCTATTGCGCTTCACTTGAGCGGATAGCTTGTAACAGAGGAAACTCAGTGACCGGTGAGTGCTTAGTTATTCATTGTTTAGGGGAGTGATAGGAAAGCTCTTCCCTTACCTGTGATTACAAAAAAAAACAAGCTGAGTGTTATTTCAGCCTGTTTCTGTAAATACTCGCTATTTTTTACCCTTCCACTTGCGCGCGCGAAGCACGTGCCGGGGATGGGTCAGGTTTGGTATATGTCTCGACCAAAAACAAATAATTTAGATTGGTAAACGGCAAAATTTTGGAGCCAAAGCAGACAGTTGCTAACAATGAATTAATTTGAAGGCAATTCAAGTTTTGGTGCTGGTGTGGCTATGTTTGAAAATTTGGTCATTGGTGCCTTCAAGCGCGAACCCACCCTACAAATACGTCCGATCTATCACCAGAAATTCTACTTTCAATAAGCACCCTTGCGACGCAAGACCACCCAGAAAGTTCTCGCCAGAATCTGCAAATCTAACCAGATGGAATAATTCTGGACATAAAACAAATCATCTTCCGTGTGCAGGTGCATCGGACGATCACTGCGACCATTGACCTGCCACCAACCAGTGATGCCTTGCGGTACAGCAAAACGTTTGCGCTGCCAGGGTTTGTACTCATCCACAAAATCTGGCAGCTCAGGGCGTGGACCAACCAGGCTCATGCTGCCATCCAGCACATTCAGCAGCTGCGGAATCTCATCCAGACTGGTCTTGCGTAATAACCTGCCGACACGGGTTACGCGCGGATCGTCACGCTGTTTCAGAATGCGATTGCCGTTTTCATCTCTTTTTTCCACCATGCGGCGTTGTTCTTCAGCATTTATCCGCATCGTCCGGAATTTTAACATGGTAAAGATCTGCCCGTTTTCGCCAACCCGTTTTTGTTTGAAAATTGCGGATCCAGGTGAATCCAGGCGAATGGCGAGTGAGATAAGCGCCATTGCCAGCAACCAGAAGGGAAAACACAGCACCGTCAAAATTAAAATCGAAGCTGCGCTTGGTCATGCGCTGATATTCATTGAGTGCCGGAGCACGCAAATCGAGCATCGGGATGCCGGCGAAATCGAAGACACCGGCCTTATGCAGGGTCAGCGAAAAATAGTCCGGGATGACCCATACCCGCACCGGCAGATCGTGCAGGTCGGAAACAATCTGGTTCAGGCGCTGGTGTGCCGACATCGGCAGGGCGATGACCACATCATCAATACGGGACGATCGCACAATTTCGCGGGCGATATCAAGGTTGCCAACCACATCCGATTCTTTGACCTTCTTTGGGTTGTCATCCAGGTAGCCGACCACACGCAGGCCAAACATGCTCTCCTTGCTGATCTGATCGCCAATCTTGCGGCCAGCCGTGCCTGCCCCCAGAATTAAAACATTGCGCATTTCCATTTTGCGTGAATGGCGGCGATGAATGGTCACACGTACAATGCCACGCCACAGAAGCAAAAGGAAAAATGCCAGCAAGGCAAAAAGCCCGAACTGAAAACGGGAGAGATCGCGGTAGGTCAGGTATAAAACGCCAGCCGAAGTGACACTCGCCAGGAATGCGGCCAGAGTCAGGCTGCCGTACTCGTCGATCACACGGAAATTCTTGCGCCCGTCGTAGATGTTGAAGACTAAAAGCGTTACGATCCACAGGAAGGGGAAGATCAGGTACAGCTCGATGGGGATTTGGGAAAGCGCCGGTAGGGGATTGACAAACGGCAGGCGGTTGGCCAGGTTGCGCAGAAAGATCGAGAGATACAGGGAGAGCGTGATCAGAACCCAATCCAGGAAGATGGAGAAGACTGCGAAGTTGGTCGAGAAGCGTCTAAGCATTGGGTTCGTCCGGGAATTTAAGCAAGCCGAATTTTTGTTTCAAAACACGGTAGAAGAAAAGCGGATTACCAATTAAATAGCGCTTCCACAACCGGCGTGGTTCGATGATCAGGCGTCCCAGCCACTCCAGACCGTGATCTGTCATCCACGTGGGTGCACGCCGCACATTGCCGGAGATGTAATCGAAGGCAGCGCCGACGGGGAGGAAGACTTTCACATCCAGGCGATCAAAATTTTCCATGATCCATTTTTCTTGCATTGGCATCCCAAAACCTACCAGAAGGATGTCAGGATGGACAGCATTGATTGCTGCAATGACGGCCTCATTTTCGGGATTTCCGGGTGTTTTGTTGAAATAACCGTGGTGGGTGTAAGTGATATTTAATCCTGGATGCCGGGAAATTAA
>CAVVKI010000002.1:0-18823 GCA_963749005.1 uncultured Chloroflexia bacterium
ACGAATCCACATGATGAAATGAGGAAATGGTGATGAATGTGTTATTTTCCCATCATCGTCCACACTTGTACCCGTGGGTATCAAAAAATCATAAAAATCAGATCATTATTTTTGATATGGTAGCCAGTGGGGTAGGGGTAAAGCATTTGATTGTGGATATTGTAATTAGTAAAATTCTTGTATAAATATTCGTTTAATTGGCTGTTTTCTGTTTCTTTATAATCAAATGCTTTACCCGTACTGTGAGGATCATGCCCGGATGGGGAGGGACAACTCAAATAATTGTGAATTTTCATTTTCATTTTGGAAATTAGGTAAAATTTTTTGTTTTGAATATTTTTGGTGTTATGAAAATCAAATGCTTTGCCCATACCTTGCGTGTCACTCAAGAATTTTCCAGAAGAATCCTTTCGAATAATTTTTCCCTGGGCGAATTCAAGTAAGTCGACCCCCGCGCACTTCGATCTTTTTCCCTGACAGCATTGTGCCAGTCAGTGTCCATTCCGAGACTCCGTAATCACTACACACCCAATGTTGATCTTCCCCGTATTGAACATCCGGAATACCCTCAAATCGTTTTGCCAACCCAGATCGCACCTTATCCTTCCCGATATAACAATCACCGCGCGGGGTTGAGCCTCGTGGCATGTAAAAGATACAATCTTCCGCGAAATAATCCATGATGGAATCCAAATCATGGCGGTTAAAAGCTTCCAGGAATCCCTTCAACAAATCAATGGTCACTAGCTTGGACATTCGATAACCTCCATCAGGTGTTCGATCGAAATGTTTGATCAGGTTAATGAGCAAATTTAACACACTGTGTAATAAAAGTAGACAAATACGATCTAATCTATTATACAACCAGGTGCACTGCACAATTTAGCTAATAGCGCAAAGCTGGTAGCGGATAGGAAAAAAATGAACCATTTAAAAATTATTTATTGAAAAAGCATAGAAAATCAAATGTTTTGGCAATTCAGGAAAAAAGGGCGGTTCTGGGAATCGCCCGTACGATTCTATCCGAAAGTTATTGCTAACACTCCGAGTAGCTGCAGGCGTAGCACTTGCGGCAGCCTTCTTCGTTGACAAAGGCAGCCTGACCACACTCGGGGCAGAGATCGCCGATTTGCATCATGTGTTGAGTGGCTGGGACTTCCACCCAGGGTTTATCGCCATTTTTTGGATGGTTCGGCATGCGGTAATCCGGACAGGCGTTCATCACGCCCCTGCAGATAGTCTGTCAGAATTTGGGCAAGATCCATCCGGTAAGGATCGCACCCGGTTCGGTCCAAAGCCCATCGGGCGTCCGCCGCCAATGCCATTCAGTTGACTGATCACATCCCGCAGGCGTTTGCTGGGCTCTATGGTTGATGTCAGACGCAGAATATAGGATATCAACCGGCCGATCGCTTCTGATACGGCGGCTGTATCTGAACCTGCTTTTGCGGAGTTTATGAAGACTTCAAAAGGTTGATAATCGCCATTTTCATTGATGGTAACAAACGCTTTGCCCAACGGAGTACCTATTTGATAGGTAAATCCATTCAGATAGCGTGGACGTGGTTTTTTGCTCTCTGACCATAAAATTGATTGTTGCGTTGACACAGGTGCTTGTCTTTTTCTTTTTCTTTGGCAGTGGCATGGGTTTCCAGAACGACTGTCTCGCGTGATCCGGTTACGTAAACGGTGATGCCTTTGCAACCCAATTCCCAGGCCAATTGATAGGCGGTGGCAACATCTTCTTCGGTGGCGTTGGGCGGGAAATTAATCGTTTTGGAGAGGGAGTTATCCACAAATGCCTGCAAGGCTGCCTGCATGCGGACGTGTTCTTCGGCGGTGATATCCGAGGAAACCACAAATGCCTTGCGAACGTAGGAGGGAATCTCATCCAGGCTCTGGCAGCTGCCTTGCTGCATCACTTTTTGGAAAATTTCCTCTCTTTTCTCTTCATTCATTCCCAGTCGTTCGAGCGCTTTTTCAAAGGCGGGGCTGGCATAGGTTAATTTCAGATCTTTTCCATTGTCGTTGACGTGGCGGATATAAGCCAGGGCAAACACAGGTTCACAGCCATAGCCTTCACAGCCAGCAACGGTTGAGATGGTGCCGGTGGGGGCGACTGTGGTTTGGGCGGCATTGCGAATGCCATGAATCCTTATTTCTTCTACCAGCTGATCCCAGTCCAATTCCGGGCGATTGTAATCGCTGGAAAATTCAACGATGCTGACGGGCGGCTGCCAGGTGATATTTTCAGGATCGTAGATGGATCCTTTGATGGCCGGGAATGGTCCGCGTTGTTTTGCCAGATCGATGCTGGTTTGCATGGCATGGTAGCGGATAAATTCCATCACCTGTGCACCAAATTCCTGACCTTCGGGTGAGCCATAGCGGATCCCGGCGTAATACATCATATCAGCCAGACCCATAATACCAAGACCAATTCGGCGGGCACGCAAGGCGGCTTCGCGTAGTTGAGGGACTGCTGGAACATAGGCGTTTGCCTCTACGACATCATCCAGGAAGATGGTGGACAAGCACGACATCACGGCGCAAGAGTTCCCAATCAATCACACCATTTTCGTCGATGTGCCGGGAGACATTGATGGAACCCAAACAACAATTTTCATAGGGTCCCAGCCATTGTTCGCCACAGGGGTTGGTTGCTTCGAGTTCATATAACTGTGGAACGGGGTTGGAGCGATTGGCAGCATCCAGGAAGAGCATGCCCGGTTCGCCATTATGATGGGCCTGTTTTACAATTTTCGAGAATAAATCACGGGCTCTGACAGTTTTGTAGGTGAGGATTGGATAGCCATCCGCTTCGATCTGATCAATCGTTCCTTTGAAGTTGCGATGTTCCGGGTGGGTTACATCGGGGAAACGCAGATCCCAATCGTCATCATTTTCAACCGCACGCATAAATTCATCCGTGATGCCGACCGAAATATTGAAATTGGTGATTGCATTTTCGTTGGTTTTACAGGAGATGAAATCTTCGATATCCGGGTGATCGACACGCAGGACGGCCATGTTGGCACCGCGACGTGTTCCACCCTGGGCAACTTCGCCAAAAGCCTGATCGTAAACACGTAAAAATCCAATCGGTCCGGTTGCATTCCCGGCAGAAGATTTTACGATGGTGTTCTTGGGGCGTAATCGGGAAAACCCAAAACCATTGCCGCCACCGGTCTGTTGAATGAGGGCTGCATCCCGCAAGGTTTGAAAAATGCCAGCCGAAGAACGACCCATATCGTCCTCAATCGGTAACACAAAACAGGCAGCCAGCTGTCCCAGGTGGCGTGCCTGCACCGGTAAATGTGGGAGAATTTGGAAAGAAGCGTTTGTCAATCAACATCCGATAAAATTCTTTAGCTCTTTCGATCGGATCACCATTCCAGCTTTCTTCGACTTTGGCGACATGATAAGCCACACGCCAGAACATTTCCTCAATTGTTTCAATCGGTTCGCCATTGTGGCCACGTCGGAGGTAACGTTTGACCAAAATTTGGCGTGAATTCTCAGTCAGTTCGATTTTGGGAAGTCCAATCGGAATCGATGGTGTTTCCAGCATACCGAAATTACTGACTTTTTGAACTTGGTTTTGATACTTCAGACATAGCTTCCTCCAAACAATAATGTTGTTTTTTCTTCTAAATAATCCGGGGTGGCAGGTGTTTTTGGTGATGAAAGTTAGGAAGAACACACTGACCCCTGATGAAAAGAACCTTATGTTTCTAACAATCGATCAATTTCATTTCGAATTGCATTCAGATCATCCAAACGCAGATAAACGATTGCATATCGAATGTAGGCAATCAGATCAAGTTCTTTCAAACCATTGATCGCCATGTCACCAACGACTCGGGAGGATAATTCTGCCCTGCCCATTTTTTGCAATGAAATTTCGATTTCGGATACCAGCGTGTCGATTTCGCTGGCGGTGACAGGTCGTTTTACGCAGGCGATGCGGATACCACGGTGTAATTTTTCCCGATCAAATTCTTCACGGGTGCCATCTCTTTGATGATTAATGGGGTTGCCAGGATAGGTCTTTCGTAAGTACTGAAACGCTGGTTACAACTTTCACACTCTCTGCGACGGCGAATTCCCCCTCTGGAATCATGGGTTGTGTCGATTACTCTGGATTTGTCGCTATGGCAATACGGACAATTCAAGATTCCTCCCTCCGAAGGCGTGGAATGAGTGGTTAATAAGCATTAAAATAATAAATAAATCCTATTGACAAGAATACCCCTATATGTGGGGGTATAAACAGGTTAAAGCCTTATATCTACGGTTTTGATTGTAGCATAAGACTTAAGGCCGTGCAAGCGAATTAAGTAATCTTTTACTTAAAATTTTACAAAAATTAGAAAAAATATTCTATAATAATTATCAGAAGAACTATTATTGAAATCCCCCATATGTAGAGGCGTAGATGGGGGGGTGTTAGACATAGAATTCAAAAATTTATCCATCATTGGGTTGTGGTGATCGCAATCCTTTTAATCTAGAAAATATTAATGTTAAAAAAGGGACTGGAGGATCAGAAAAGTTTAATGAAACATTTCATAAACCGGAATTAGCGGGTGTTTTTGAAGTTATTACCTGGAATAAAAAAACACCGTGCGCGTTCCGGTGTTTTTCGTGTGTATCAAAAAATTGTGGGTTTTTTTCGATACACGGTTCTTGTGTGGAGTAAGTGGAAGGACCAATGGATCAAAACTGAACAATGAAGTGGAGCGAATTCCTTCGACATTCTTTCCCGGTGTTTCATTTCATTCTGCTTCGAAGGTAAAAGCAGTAAAAATGCGGGAGGTTCCTTCCGCTTAGCGTTGTGAACGGTTACGTAAGAAAGCCGGAATATCTAGGTCATCTGTGTTGATCACATGTGCCTGGAATTCTGTGGGCGCCGCGGAGACTCTTTCAGGTCGATGGGGAGAGGATGATGTGTTTGATCTTGTCTCTTCACTTTTGCTTACTGGTCTTGCTTCGTAAGCAGGGGTTTGGCGAACGCCCGCGCGGTCAAAACCCGTAGCTATGACCGTTATGCGTACTTCATCGCCCATATTTTCATCGATGACAGCACCAAAGATGAGATTAACATCCGGGTGTGCAGTTTCTTTAATAATGGCTGCGGCCTGATTGACCTCAAAGAGGGTCAATTCTGGACCACCAGTGACATTAAAGAGAATACCGCGTGCTCCATCGATTGTGATGTCAAGAAGCTGACTTGAAATTGCTGCTTCTGCTGCAACTCTGGCACGATCCTCACCAGAGGCTCGACCGACGGCCATCAATGCTGCACCGCCTTCACTCATGATCGCACGAACATCAGCAAAATCAAGATTAATCATTCCTGGTACTGTAATTAATTCAGAAATACCTTGAATTCCCTGATGCAAAACATCGTCTGCGATGCGGAATGCATCCTGCAAACTAGCTTTTTTGTCAACGATTTGTAATAAACGATCATTGGGGATTACGATCAAGGTGTCTGCATGTTCTTTCAAGCGGGTAATACCGCTTTCAGCTGATTTTGTTCGTCGAGCACCTTCAAATGTGAATGGTCGTGTTACCACACCAATGGTCAAAGCGCCAACTTCTTTGGCGATTTGGGCCACGATAGCTGCAGCGCCAGTACCTGTACCACCACCTAAACCGGCAGTGACGAAGACCATGTCTGATCCTCGTAATACTTCGTACAGATCCTCAGCGGATTCTTCAGCAGCTTTTTGACCAATTTCTGGATTACCACCCGAACCTAAGCCGCGGGTAGTTTTATCACCAATACGCACCCTTGTTTCTGCTTTTGACAGCAGCAACGCCTGTGCATCGGTATTGACGGCAATAAATTCAACTCCTGACATACCTTCCAGGATCATGCGATTTACTGCATTACATCCACCACCGCCAACACCAACAACTTTAATTCTTGCAAATGATTCTGATTGAAATTCCATTATCCTTCCTCCCGATAGAAAATTGCGGTCATGGCCTGATTTTGTTGAAATTAAGGTGAAATCTTTTTAAGGAATTCCACGATTTTTCCAAACCAATCTGGACCACTTCCTTTCGATACAAATCGACCACCACCACGCGCAGGCATTATCAATTCGTTCATCGCCAAAGCAAAATAGAGCAAACCAACGCTGGTGGAATAAGCTGGAGAATTCAATTGATCCACCAAACCCACCAGATTTTCCGGTCGGGCTAACCGAACCGGTAAACCTAAAATTTTACTTGCCAGCGGACGGATACCAGGTAACAAACTGCTGCCACCTGTGAGCACCATTCCGGCTGGTAATAAACCATCATATCCAGAACGCTTAATTTCATTCAAAACCAACTCAAAGATTTCTTCGGCTCGTGCTTCAATCACATGCGAAAGATCACGTCTGGGAATTTGTGTTGCCTGGTCATCGCCAAAGCTGCGAACCCTGAAAGTTTCTTCTTCGCCAACTTCTGCTTTGATCGCATGGCCATACTGTTTTTTAACTTTTTCGGCTTCGTCCATTGGCAGGCGTAAACCATGCGCAATATCAGAGGTTATGTGATTTCCACCAACGGCGATAACCATTGTATGCCAGACATCACCATCGATATAAATCGCAAGGTCGGTAGTCCCACCACCAATGTCGCAGACAATCACGCCCATATTGCGTTCGGTCTCAGATAATACAACTTCTGCAGATGCCAGCGGGTTGAGAATGAATTGACTCACCTGGATGCCTGCGCCTTCGACTGCCTGCCGAATATTTTCGACAGTCGATTCCGCAGCGGTGATAATGTGTGCTTCTACTTCCAGGCGATATCCATGCATACCGATGGGGGAGCGAATGCCATCCTGACCATCAACGATAAAACCACGTTGGATAACATGCAGAATTTCGCGATTATGCGGAATATTGACTGCCTGCGCAGCTTCCAGTGCCCGATGCATGTCACTTAAATCAATGACACCACCCGTCACAGCTGCAACACCGCGATTATTAACAGAGGAAATTTGTGATCCAGCCAGGCTGATAAATGCTTCGGATACTTCCAGACCACAGGAGCGTTGGGCTTTTTCAACAGAGCGTGCAACCGATTGGGTGGCTGCTGCTAAATCAATGATGGTTCCTTTCTTAATTCCCGATGCAGGCTCAATGCCCACACCAAGAATGCGTATGCCATGGTCGCCTTCAATGCGGCCAATCAAGGTGCATACTTTTGTAGTTCCTATATCTATTCCAACGACAATTGGTTCTTCCATCTTTGATTTACTCCCGATAATAAGGTCTTAGTGCATATTCGATACTGACCATACTGGGATAAACTCCTTCGGCTGTAAATTTCTCAACAAGTGCTTGATAAGCTATTAATTTATAATTAATATCATTTAAAGTCAACCCAACATACACATCCCATCCCTGCTCAGCTTTCCATCCCAATCCATTAACTTGATTATATAGAATTTTTGAATCTATAGGGATTTGAGCCATGAGTTGATATGCAGCATCTATCATCACTGGATCAACCGTTTCTCCCCACCCCTGTAATTGGGCAATGGAAAGTTGGGTTGTTCCAGTATCTTGTTCCATTAATGCTAATGATTCTGTTTCTTCGATCGATTTCACCAATGGAGGTGCAGAACTTGCATGAATTGTCAGTAATTCTCCGACTTCTCCACGTGGAGGGATAAGAACACCTTCATCATCCAGCCAATATGCCTGTTTATCTGTTTGCCAGAGCAGGACTGGTTGTCGTTCTACTGCTGAAATTTGAATCACATTTGGCATTTCAACCGTTATCTGCAAATCCTTCAACTCAGGAAATGCCAGAGCTAAATCTTTTGTCGCTTGATTGGCATCGAACCAGATGATTGATTCGCCGGAAATTTTCATAACCGCATCCAAATCATTTACTGTTAGACGTTGTAAACCACTGCGTCTGAATTTGGTTAACTTGAAAATCTGAAGAATTGAATAAAAGATAAATACCTACCAGACAAAAAATACCAAAAAAGAATGAAAGAAAACGCCATCCAATATTGATGGAGGATATGGCTGGCAAACGGATGGCTGCACCCGTTGCTCCAACTGCATAGTTATATTGTCGGCGGGTGGCTTGTTTAGGGACAGAAGAATATGCAACGGCAAATGCTCCATTTCGGCTGACCATTGGCAGAGATTTTTTAACGGGTTGTAGAACCGTTTTGGTTGTACGCTTAACCTTATCCTCAGTCTGCTGTTTTTGCCTTTCACGAACAAGCGTGGATCTTGAAATGCTGGATGCGTTTCTCATAAGCTTTTCCTCTGGTATTGATGGATTGAACGATTTGTTTCATTTTTTCGATCAATGGCTAACTCAATTAATCGATCAATTAATTCCGGAAACGAGACACCGCTGGCTTCCCATAATTTGGTATACATGCTGATTTGCGTAAATCCTGGAATAGTGTTGAGTTCATTTAGATAAACTTTATTTTCATTATGGTTGACCATGAAATCAACGCGTGCCATTCCAGCACAATCAATCAATTTATAGGCTTTTAGAGCGGTTTCCTGAATTTCACCCGTCATCTCTTCGGATAATTCAGCTGGAATAATTGGCCTTGAAATGCCATTAATATATTTGTCATCATAGCTATAGAATTCATCACCAGGAACGATTTCTCCTGGAACAGACACGATCGGATTTTCATTTCCCAAAACGGATATTTCAATTTCAAGGGGTTTTTCAAGGCCGACTTCCACTAAAATACGGCGGTCATATAATGCAGCGTCCGACCAAGCCATCCTGGAGTTGCTGCCTGTTTCTGCATTTATTGATTCCGACCGATGACCCCATGTTGGCTGGCTTGGTGAAATAGGGGTATTGTCCCATTGTTTCAATTTTTGTTATTACTTGAGAAATATTCTCTTCGATTTCTTTACGGCTAAAAAGTAGATCTTCTACCACTGGAATTTGATTGGCTCGCATGATCTGTTTGAAGACAGCTTTATCCATGCCAACAGATGACCCCAAAACTCCTGCGCCAACAAATGCAATTTCAGTGATTTCTAAAAGACCTTGAATGGTTCCATCTTCCCCAAAAGGACCATGTGTGACGGGGAAGATCACATCAATCTTCTCATATGGATGATATACAATGCTTTCTCCATTTTGTTCCCGGGAATAAAGGATGTGGCTGCCTGGTTCAGCAATCAATGCTGCTGGTTTCAATCCCGAGAGATCGTTACGCTCGAAGGCAGATAAGACATCATTTCCAACAAACCACACACCTTCGTGGGTTATACCAATTTCAACAACTTTATATTTCTGCCTGTCAATCTGATCTAGGACTGAACGTGCTGAAAGGAGAGATATTTCATGCTCTCCTGATCTTCCACCAAATAAAACGCCAACCGTTAATTGGTTCATATCGAAGCCTCTCCATGATCTGCTGTGTTATTTTCTGACATTTGATTGAACCCTACCATTTCAACCTCTAACATCAAGCAGTACATCAAATTTCTGTTTGACTGTTTTTTCTACATGCTGGACCAATTCGTAAATATCCATTGCCGTAGCATGTTCGTCATTTACAAAAAAATTGGCATGTACTTCGCTTACTTTTACGCCGCCGATCTTAAAACCTTTTAGACCCGCTGCTTCAATTAATCTTCCTGCGTAATCGCCAGGAGGATTTTTGAACATTGAGCCCATACTTGCTCCGGGGGGCTGGGTCAGTCGACGGTGATTACTAAATGCATTCATCCTTTCTTTTATCTTTTCTGGGTCATCATATCTGCAATTTAATGACGCTGATAAAATTACCCGTTTTCCTGGTTGTGCGCTTTAGAATGCTACTCCGATAACGAAATTCAAAATCATTGTTTTTCCAAACAGATTTTCCTGTATCATGTTGCAAGATTTCAGCCAATAAAAGATTGCTGTTCATATCTCCGTCATGAGCACCAGCATTCCCGTAGACAGCCCCGCCGATTGTTCCGGGTATTGTGGAAGCCCATTCCAGACCAGAAAGTCCAGCTAGTGCCGCTTTCCGTGCCACCAAACCAAGATTCGCGCCAGAATCAACTTGAATCATAAGGCGTCTCATCAACAATATTGATCAAAATATTCTTGGCATGATTATGAATTACCAGACCTTCAAAACCAGAATCACTGAATAAAATATTAGAACCAGATCCCAAAAGGAAGTATTTCTGTTCATGTTCCCAACAGGTTTGAATTACATCAGATAATTCATTGACGTTCTTTACAGATATAAACCAGGTCAGCATTTCCACCAACTCGTGCCGTTGAATAATTCTTCAACGAAACCTGTTGTAGCAATCGTTTTCCGTATTTATTCTGAAGGATGTCAATACCCTGTTGCGACATTTTTAGCATGATTTGCCTTTATGCATTTTTAAAATATTTGATTAATTTATGAACAATTTCTTTTTTATTCTCGGTAGAACGATTTTTATCCAGTGTTTAGATTTTTCAAAGCTCCCCTTATCTTTGTTGTCCGTTTGGATTGACAGGTATGGAAATATGTCAATTTTTTGGACTTCTGTATCAAAACTATTTTCGTATCTCATCATTATTCTCCTTTTGGGTTAGCCTTGACATTACGTTTTTGCTGATCTGGACAGCATCACCGGCTGAAAAAACGAGCATGATGTCACCAGGTTTAAGTTGTTCAACCAGGTAATTGGAAATATCTTTGAGGGATGCAATATACCTTGCATCCGGATGGACCATCGCATCAACGACCAAAGATGCGGAAAATTTATCATTAATTTCTCTTGAGGCGTATATTTGACTGACAATCACATGGTTTGCCTCAGAAAATGAATTTTTAAATTCATCAAATAATGTCTGTGTACGGGAATAGGTATGCGGCTGCCAGATCGCCCAAATCTTATTTTCAGGATAACGACTTCTCGCTGCTTGCAGGGTTGCCTTAATTTCTGTGGGGTGGTGAGCATAATCATCAATAATTGTGATTTGATTCACTTCCCCAATAATATCGAAGCGTCTTGTTGTTCCAGAAAATTCGGAAAGAGATTTAGCAGAATTTTCCAAATTTAAATCCAGTTGATGCGCAATTGCGATGGCAACCAGAGAATTTTGAACATTGTGTAATCCGGGAACTTTCAATTCGACAGAAATTAATTCCTCATGCTTAAGCATGCGATGTAACTATACCCACCTTTTTCGTTCCTCTGAATGTTCAGAGCCTGATAATCACATTCCGGGGTGGCAACCATAGGTTATCACTGATTGGGTGGAGATCATTGGTAAGAGTTTTTGGACGCCGGGATCATCGAAACACACCAGAATTTTCCCATCTGGAAGAATTCTTTCCGAAAAATGCTCTGAAAGCTTGCAAATAATCTGTGATGGTCTGGAAACAATCAGGATGATCATGTTCCGAGATTGGTCACGACACCAAATGTGGGGGATAACCCCAGGAACATGCGATCATACTCATCCGCTTCGATGACGAAGTATTTTCCCTGGCCATAATGGGCATTATTCCCAAGATCTTTTGAGACACTGCCGATGATATAACTTGGATCAAACCCGGCTTTCACCAGCATGTTAGCAACCATTGCGGTAGTGGTCGTCTTTCCGTGGGTTCCCGCTATAGCAATTCCTACCTTATCACTCATTAATTCACCGAGAATATCTGCGCGTTTATAAACAGGAATTCTCTTTTGATGAGCTGCCTGAACTTCCGGATTTTGATCGGATATTGCTGATGAACGAATGACTAAATCGACACCGACCAGATGATCAGGAGAGTGACCTTCATACACTGTAATTCCATTGGAAATCAGGTCTCTGGCAAGATCAGAGATTTGTTGATCAGAGCCGCTCACAATATACCCTTTTTCTTTCAACAATCGGGCAATTGCAGATAAACCGGTTCCACCGATTCCAATGAAAAATACATGTTTTTTCATAGAAAGACCACCAAAACAAATACAAATGCAATTGCTACTGCAAAGTAGATCATTGGTGCTCCCAATAATTCAGGTGGCATAAATGCAAGCAATTCCTGTGTGACGATACCGATTTCCGAATTTAAATCTGGACTGATGATGAAAGAAAAAGGATAACCGGCATCATCAAGGAAAAACCAAAGACTGCCAAAGATCAGATATCCGTTTACTGCCCCCAGAAATAGTCCTAATAAAATATCCTGAAAATGATCACGGATAAATTTGCCCGAATTGGCAATTTTTGGAAATTTTGGTGTTTGATACCCGAAAAAGACCAAAGAACCCAGCAGAATTGCTCTTAACCAGAAAAATGATTCGGGAGAGTTCAACAATCAAGGTATCTCGAATAAATGGCACAAAGCGCTCAAGGACTGAAAGAACAAATAATGCAAGAATTACGCTAAAGCTGACCAACAATTCGCGAGCCCAACCACGCATTGCCCCAATTAATGCAAATAAACAAACATACATCCAGAAGATGACATCTAATGAAATCATGAAAGACCACCTTTCCGTGAGGTTGGTGTTACCTGTTGAATAATGAGGGATGCGATCTTATGAGCAGCATCAGGTTTTGATAATGATTTCATTGCTTTGCTCATTTCCACCAATTGATCCGGTGAATTAATTAAATTAAGGATTTGTTGGGTTAATCTGGCATCCAATTCCTCATCTGGAATTAAAATGGCTGCCTGATGATCTGCCAGGTACTGCGCATTGGTTTTTTGATAGCGCCAGGCATAAGGATAAGGAACCAGAATTGAAGGAACCCCAAAGAATGGTAATTCACCCAGACGTTGATGCACCACTTCTGGATATACATAGATCCGAACAGGAGAAAGCAGCGCTCATTTCGTCATGGAGATAGGGGTAGATTTTATAGTTCGCTGCCAATTCAGGGGATAATTTCTGATGAATTTTCTGAATATCAGCCCAATCGTAATTTCCCGTAATATGGATAATTTGAACTTTTGATAGTAAGACATCGAGATTTTTCAAAATAACCTGATTGATTGAATGAGCCCCTTTACTACCTCCGTACACCAATATCACTGGTAGATTGCCATCCAAGTTGAAGATCTGCAAAGCCTCATCTTTTTGATATACCTTTAATTCTTCTCGGAGAGGGTATCCTGTTACCTTTAATTTTTTTGACTTTTGGAAGAAGTCCTTCGAGTTTTCAGTGGTTAAGGCAATAATATGTGCGAATTTCGCAAGAAAATTTAAGGCAAAACCGGGTTCAATATCAGGAACAAATAAAACGGATGGACTTCTGAAGCCGGCAACAGCCATCGGTGCTGCCACATATCCACCTGTATAAAAAATCACATCAGGTTGAAAATCTTCTGAGGATTTGGGCAGATTTAACCACACCTTTGATTAACTTATAAATATTTCCGGGCAGGGAACGCAAACCAATTCCATGCACGCCAGCTGCTGGAATTTCTTCGTATGGGAGGTTCAGACGCTTGATCAATTCAGCTTCCATTCCACCTTGACCACCCACCCAAAGGAAATCATTATAATTGCCTTCCATTGCTTGCAGGACGGCCAGTGCGGGGTAAACTCCGCCGCCTGTCCCGCCAGCGCAAATCAACAAGCGCACTGAATGGACTCCTTTCTTGAATCTTTTTAATTTGATTGATTCTTCCAACGCTGAGCACAAATCCAATCCCTGTAAGGATGGAAACCAGGCTTGATCCACCTAAACTGAAAAACGGAAGTGTATTTCCTCCAATCGGAACGATATTAAATAGACTGCCGATATTGATAAATGCTTCGATTACGATCCATGAACTGATACCGGCAGCGATTAATCTCCCGGCAAGGTCCTCACTTTCGAGTGCGATCTTAAAACCTCTCCATAACAGAAGTATGAATAGCAGTAAAACAACAATACTGCCTAATAACCCCATCTCTTCTGCAATGACTGTGAAGATCGTATCGGATTGTCCAACTTCCAGACCAGTGAATTTGACGGTTCCCTGTCCTATACCAACGCCAAAGAATCCCCCATTAACAACTGATTCAATTGATCGTTTAACCTGAGTCAGGGCTAAATTGGGATCTCTGTATCCCGTAATGAATTGTCCCCAGCGGACACTACCTGTGGTGCTGATTTGGATAACTAAATAGAATGATAAGACAGCAAATACACCAATCAGCACGATCTGTTTCCAATCCAGGTTCGCCAGGAATAAAATTAAGCTACTGATTAAAACAAGAGTCAGAACGGCACTAAAATCAGGTTCCAGAATTAATAAGACTGCTGTTACACCTAAGACAAAACCAATCGGGATAACCCAAAAAGTAAATTTTTTGAGATGATCCTGTTTGCTTTTTATCCAGAATGAAAGATAGAGCATAATCAAAACTTTGGATAATTCGGATGGTTGCACGCTGCCATCAAAGAATGTTCTCGTGGAACCATGGCGAACGAACCGATATATTAAGACCAAAAATAAAACTAACCAGGTTGCCAATAGCGCTGGCAACATGAATTTTTTCCAGACCCGATAATCGATCCAGGCAACAAAAAATGCTCCGGCCAATCCAACCAAACCAAACAGTGCCTGTCTCGAAACATAGTCCCATGGTGTGGTGGGCGTTCTTGAATAAAAAGCAATTGGCATGGATGCAGAATATAGAATTACCAATCCGAATGCGTATAATGCAAGCACAATCAGTACCAAAGGAATATCAATAGTCTTCCAGAAAGGAATTTTCAAGTCTTGTTGGTTTGATTTTTTAGGATTTATTCGAGTTGTTGAACCCATAATTTAAACATTTCTCCTCTCTCTTCAAAATCCTTAAATTCATCATAACTAGTCCCTCCGGGAGATAATAAAACGATATCTCCAGGCTGGGAAATTTTGTGTGCTGATTGAATTGCCTCCTGTAGGTGAGTACAGCAGTTTAAGGTAAATCTTTGGGTTTGAAATGCCATTCCCGCTATAAAATCATTTATTTTCGATGCAGCATCTCCAAATAGAACGACATGGTCAACTTTTTCATTGACGAGTAGCAATAATTTTTCCCAGGGAAGATCTTTATCTTTTCCTCCCAATAACAAAATTATCGGTGCATTAAATGATTCGATAGCTGCCATTGTCCGTTCAGGGGCTGTCGCTATAGAATCATCAATCCATTGCACACCTTTCCAGGTTCTGACCAATTCAAGTCGGTGTGCTACGCCTTTAAATTCTTTGATAGCCTGCCTTATCGGCACAACATCGAAACCAGCAACTCCAGAAATTGCACAGGCAGCCAGAACATTGTAAATATTATGGGTGCCTTTTAAAGGAATGTCCTGAAAAGTACAGATTTCCCGTACTTGACCATGGAGGGAAACAAGAATTGATTGATCTTGAACAAAGACCCCATTTTCGTTTTCTGGTAGCGGAGAAAGGCCAAAACTAACATAATGTCCTTTTACCAGGGGTTTCAAACTTAAAGCGCCAGGATCGTCCCGATTAATAATTGCATAATCAACTGCTGATTGGTGTTGGAGAATTTGTGATTTTGCTGCCGTATACGCTTCCAAAGTTTTATGACGATCCAGGTGGTTGGGTGTTATGTTGGTTATTGCCGCAATATGGGGGGATCTGGTCATCAATTCCAGCTGAAAGCTGGATAATTCCAAAATGACTATGTCGTTATTTGATATTTCTTCAACCTGACTGATCAATGGGTTTCCAATATTTCCACCTACCCAAACGCTCTGATCTGATTGAGCAGCCCTTTTGGCAATCTCACCCATTAATGATGTGGTCGTTGTTTTTCCAGCAGACCCTGTTATGGCTATCACTGGTGCGCTAACAGTTTCCAAAAAAATTTGAGAATCATTAGAAAGAGGAATATTTCTTTTGGTTGCTTCGATAATCAATGGAATATCAAGCGGCACACCACCTGAAACACAAACAAGATCAATGTTTTCTAATAAGTTGAAAGGATGATGACCCATAACCCAATGGATGGGTAGATCATTAACTTGATCAATTGAGGTTTGCAATTCACTTTCTTGTCTTCCGTCGTTTAAAATTACATTCGCACCTTGAATACAAAGGAAACGTGCCAAAGATAAACCCTGCCGGGCAGCACCTATGATTAGAACATTTTTATTCTGCCAATTCATTTTCATATTAATGCCAAAGCGATTCCAATTAATGCTGCAATCAGACTGACCAACCAAAAACGTTGGACAACCTGGGTTTCACTCCATCCACTTAATTCAAAATGGTGGTGTAAAGGAGACATTTTAAACAAACGCATTCCTCCAGTAAGTTTGAAATAAGTTACCTGTAACATCACACTTAAAGTTTCACTGAGGGGGATAATCGCAATAATTGGTAGTAATAACCATTGACCGGTCATCAGTGCCACAACACCTAAAGTTGCACCTAACGCCAATGAGCCAGTATCACCCATGAACAATTGGGCGGGATGGACGTTGAACCATAAGAACCCAAAAATCGCACCAACGAGGGTGAAACAAAATCGAGCAAGGAAGATTTGACCTTGAATCAATGCAATCGCACCAAATGCTGTCAAAGCGGTCGCGGAGATCAATCCTGCCAATCCATCCAAACCATCGGTCAGGTTAACTGCATTTGAAAAACCGACAATGGTAACAATTGCAATCGGAACATAAAAAATTCCAAGTGGAATTTCTATTCGAACTCCTGGCCAAAACATTTCAGGGACATCCAGAACATACTTGAGGATAAATCCTATAGCGGTTGCTATGATGATCTGAATGATAAATTTCGTTCTTGCCCGCATCCCTATTCCTTTTCGAGATTCACGGACACCTTCCCAGTCATCAATCATCCCCAAAATGCTAAAAATGACCAATGTTCCCAGAGGCAAAAGAACCGATCGACCCAGAACATTTAACCCTAACAAAGAGGCAGCATTAAGCAAAACAGTCAATAACACGACTGGCGCAATAAACATGACGCCACCCATGGTAGGCGTTCCCATTTTACTGATATGCGAATATGGTCCTTCAACCCGGATTATTTTTCCGATTTTGAAATGTCTTAACACTCTTAAGTAGTGGAGGACCCCAAATAACTGCCATCATGAAGCTGATTCCACTCAGCGCTAATGCCATTGGAGTTTCATTCATGCATTAACCTCCAGGGCATATACGATTTGTTCCATGTGCAAGCCATGTGAACCTTTGATTAGAACTACTTCATTTTTTTGTAATGTGCCTTCTAAAATTTTTATTGCTTCATCAACTGTATCGACGCTTGTTATCATGCTGTTAGAAAGACCTGATCGCCTGGCTGCCATCGCAATGGTTTTTGCTCTTTCTCCAACGGTGACCAATCTTTTTACCACCTGTGCAGCCCGAACGCCAACCATTTCATGTCCTTGTTCTTCGTAAAGGCCTAATTCTAACATGTCCCCTAAGACAGCACATTTTTCTCCCTGTAATTCATCCAGCAAATTGAGGGCAGCCATTACTGAATCGGGAGACGCATTGTAGGTATCATCTAAAATGAGGGCACCGGTAGGTGTTGTCACTGCTGCTAATCTTAATTGAGTATGGCCTTGTTGTAATCCATGAACAATTTCCTGCCAGGAGAGTCCTTCCGTCAAGCCGACAGCAGCAGCCCTTAATGCAGTATGAACAGAATGCTGACCGATCAGTGGAACGCGTAGAAATAATCTCTCATTTTTATAATGCAAGCAGAAACGAATACCTTGCAAACCTAAACCTTCAATTTGGTCTGCCCAGAGATGGGCTTTTGGATTCAACCCGTAGAAAAGAACCCTGGCTTTAGTTTTCTCTGCCATGGGGCGAACCCATGGATCGTCATAATTTAAAATAGCTGTTCCATTTGATGGCAAATACTCAATTAATTCAGCTTTGCCCTGTGCAATGGCTTGAATGGAACCTGCTCGTTCAGCATGAACAGTTCCAATATTTGTGATGATACCTGTAATCGGGTCAGCTATTTCACATAATAGTTTTATTTCTCCAGGAATATAAAAACCCATTTCCAAGACCGCGCGTTGATGACTTTCGGTCATTCTTAAGATAGAAAGAGGCAATCCAATTTCATTGTTCAGATTTCCAATATTTTTTACGGTTCTGATATTTCTGACTTAGGACTTCTGAAACCAATTCTTTTGTGGTTGATTTTCCAACGGAACCTGTTATACCGATAACCCGAATATTTAACTTATTTACGCCAAAATGCTGCAATTTTTTGCAGTGTTTCCAGTGTATTACCGACCTTAATGGCGATAGGTTGATCAAAGGATGGCATATCTGAAGGAAAAGTACCATTCTGAACATCAACAATCGGTGCATGAGTTTCAATCTCTTTTTCTAAAAGGACTGCCTGGGCACCACGCTTAAATGCTTCATTGACATATTGATGTCCATCTTGTTGTTCGCCTTGTAATGCAATAAACAAACCAGCTGGAATCACCTGACGTGAATCAACCGCTGCCTCGCTAATGATTTGCGGGGCAGTGGGTCTGGTATTGGTAATTGCTTCAAAAATATCGGCTAATGTCAGCATTTTTTCCTTATTGAGTACTCGCCATTTCTAATCGAATATGGTCCGGTGGTATATCCATTAATATCACCAGGTTTTCAACAATTTCTTTAAAGACCGGAGCTGCCACAACAGAACTCCAGATGCTTGTTTTTGGTTTTTCTAACCAGATATAAATGATAAATTGTGGATCATCGATCGGACCCCATCCAACAAAGGATGCATTTGTTACACCTTTTAAATAACCAGTTCGACTTGCTATTTCAGCCGTACCTGTTTTCCCAGCCATGCGATATCCTTCCACATAGGCATCGAGAGGATTCG
>CAVVKI010000003.1:0-104923 GCA_963749005.1 uncultured Chloroflexia bacterium
GATGGTGACACAGCATTTTGCGCTCGTGCCAACCATGACCGTTGCCGAGAATGTCGTTTTAGGTTATACCGACAAATTTGTCTTGGATTACACCGCGATAGAAGAAAGCGTCTCCGTTGCAGCCAGGAAATATGGTCTGGATATCAATCCTAAAGCACTCATTCGCCACCTTTCTGTTGGTCAACGCCAACGGGTTGAGATTTTCGCAAAAGCACTGTACCGCAACGCCAAAGTATTAATTTTGGATGAACCTACGGCTGTCTTAATACCACAGGAAGTTGATATCCTTTTCGACACCTTGAGAAAATTGTGCACTGAAGGGCTGAGTGTTATTTTTATCAGCCATAAATTGGATGAAGTAACGAATATCACCAACCGGGTCACCGTGTTGCGTGATGGTAAATCTATTGGTACTGTCAATACTTGTGATATCACCCAGAGCCAATTAGCCGCCATGATGGTTGGAAGTGAAGCTTTTGGAATTAAAACGCGACAATCTGGAAAGGCAAAAAAATATCCCTTTACTGTGAAATTAAAAGCCTGTGCGCAATGGATGACCAGGGCTTACCTGCTTTACGCAACGTAAACTTAACAATTCATACAGGAGAAATTCTGGGAATTGCTGGCGTCAGTGGTAATGGTCAAAAGCAGTTAGCTGAGACATTATGCGGTGTGCGGAATTGTTCAAATGGTGAAATTACATTGGATGGTGCCAATTTAAATGGCAAAGACGCTGCTGAATTCACCACCTGTGGCATGGGGCGCATCCCGGAAGATCGCCATGAAGGTGTTGTCGGTGAACTGACCGTATATGAAAATCTGGCACTTGAACATTTAGGAAAATATTCCAACCGAGGTTTTTTTAACCGCAAAAGCAATTCAAGCCAATGCAAATGAGCTGATTTCACAATTCCAAATAAAAGCGCAGGCTGGAGATCGCATCCGTACATTATCAGGTGGAAATATGCAAAAAGTGCTGTTGGCACGGGTTCTTTCCACACAACCAAAGATCGTGATTGCACCTCAACCAACACGCGGATTAGATGTTGGCGCAACAGATTATGTCCGCCAACAACTACTTGAACAAAGAAATCGCGGAGCCGGTGTGATGTTAATTTCAGAAGATCTGGATGAAATTTTGGCACTTTCAGACCGTATAGCTGTAATGTATGAAGGAGAAATTGTCGGAATTCTGATGGCTTCTGAAGCCACCCCTGAACGTTTGGGGTTATTGATGTCAGGCGCAGTGAAGGAAATGTGACAGATGGAAACTAACAGGAAAAAACTACGCTTGATCAAAACCAACAATCCCCCATTCTGGATAAAACCACTCATTCCAGTTCTGGCTTTGATTGGTACATTTATCATCACATCCGGGCTAATACTGTGGGCAAAGGCAAACCCCTTCGAGACTTATTATTATTTTCTCCTCGCCCCACTTGGCAGCCGGGTTTCGTTATTAGAAATTCTGGTTAAATCGACACCATTAATGCTGACTGGTGTCGCAGTTACCTTTGCTTTTGCCACCGGATATTACAATATCGGCGCAGAAGGTCAGCTCTACGCTGGAGCAATTGCAGCAGCCGGTCTTGGAATGTCACTTCATGGCGTTCCTGCCGTTTTTGCGCTTCCGATCATGATCATTGGCGGTTTTCTCGCTGGGATGGCCTGGGCATTAATTCCGGCTTTGCTTAAGGTAAAGCTGGCTGTCGACGAAGTCGTGACGACTTTATTGATGAACTCGGTCATGGCCTATATCGTCAGCGCACTGTTGAATGGCCCCTGGCGGGACCCTAATTCCGGCTGGCCGCAATCAGAAGAGATTTCTCCGACTGCCATGTTTTTCAAGATTGTCCCACGCTCACGCCTAAATTTCGGGTTTATCGTGGCGCTGGTGGCTATTCTGATATTATGGCTGGTAATGACTCGGACTTCCTTTGGATTAAAGATGCGTGCAGTCGGGCTTGGGAAACCTGCGGCTCGCTTCGCAGGAATTAATGTGAACAAGACTATTTTGATCGCAGCCCTTGTCAGCGGCGGTATCGCCGGGATTGCTGGTGTCGCGGAAGTTGCTGGAATTCAATTCCACTTGATTGGCGAACTTTCCGCAGGATATGGATACACTGGCGTAATCATCGCCACTCTCGGTTCACTCAATGCCTTCGGAGTTGCAATCGCCTCGTTGTTCTTCGGTCTTGTAGATGCCGGTGCACAGACGGTCAGCCGTGCGCTAGGTGTTCCGGTCTATCTGGGAGAAGTTACCCAGGCAACCATGTTGTTGGTAGCACTTGGTATGCTCGTCTTACAACGTTATCGGATTCGGAGGATGTGATGGAAATTTTCTTAATCAACTTGATCGCGGCAACCCTGCGCGTGTCTACCCCAATCCTCCTGGCTGCCATTGGTGAAACATTTACTGAGCGAGCCGGCATCCTCAATCTTGGAATCGAAGGGATCATGTTTTTTGGTGCCTTTGTTGGATTCTTTGCGGCGGATATTAGCGGCTCGCTCTGGATAGGCTTCTTCTTTGCGGTTATCAGCGGGATGCTTGCCGGTCTGCTGATGGGGTTGCTCTCAGTATCTCTGGGTGTAAACCAGCATGTCTCCGGACTGGGCATTACTCTGCTCTTTTAACCGGACTTGCCCTGTTTAGTTTCCGTCTGCAATATGGCGGACGCTCCACTCCACCCTCCATTGAGCCGTTCGGTCAGGTGAATCCCTTTCCGAATATTCCAGCCCTGGGCACAATTACACAACAGTATTTGTTGACCTACATCACGTTTCTGGTCATTATTCCAGTAGCCTGGTGGAGTCCTTTACCGTACACGTTACGGTCTGCACATCCGGGCTGTCGGCGAAAATCCCGAAGCGGTAGACGCTGCCGGTGTTAATGTGTACGCGATTCGTTATTCTGTCCTGGCTATTGGGGGCGGTTTAATGGCTGCCGGTGGTGCGTTTTTATCACTTGCCCAATTAGGAGCCTTCAGTCATGGTATTATTTCAGGTCGTGGCTGGGTTGCGATTGCCATCGTCATTTTCGGTAATTGGGTGCCTTTAAAAGTAATGTTTGGCGCGCTTATCTTTGGAGGAACTTACGCTTTACAGCTGCGCTTACAAGCGATGGGATTAAAACTACCAATCCCGTACGAAACCTTTTTGGCATTACCCTACATTGTTACGATTGTTGCCCTGGTTTTAGCGGGCAGAAACGCCTCTTATCCGGCAGCTTTGTTGAAACCCTATCGCAGAGAATAATTATTGGAATTTACATATCAGGAGAAATAGAATGGCATATACCTATATTGGTAAAAACTATATTCGTCCGGATGCAATTGGAAAAGTAACTGGTAAAGCAGTCTACCTGGATGATGTGCGCATTCCCGGAATGCTGCATGCAGCCATTTTGCATCCAAAATTTGCACATGCCAACATTGTCAGTATTGATACATCCGCAGCTGAAAAAATGCCGGGCGTTGTCAAAGTTGTCATCGGCAAAAAATTTGATTTTCATTATGGCGATAACATTAAAGATCTCATCCCGATGGCGGTCGAAAAAGTCGGCACATTGGCAGAACCTGTAGCAGCCGTTATTGCTGACACCGTACACCATGCCCAGGATGCTCTCGAAAAAATTCAAGTCGTTTATGATCCTTTGCCTGTTTATGTTGATGCACGAGATGCCATGGACGAGGGAGCGCAACTTATTCACCAGGAAAATGGTGAATACTGGCATTTGCCAACCTTAAACCCGGTACCTGGCAGTAACATTGCCAACTTATACAGACTGAAGAAAGGGAAAGGTGAAGATGGCTTTGCTGATGCAGATGTGATCGTGGAGCAAGAGTTCTTATATCCACATGGTTCATGCGCTGCACTGGAACCACATGGTGCCATCGTCTGGTTTAAGGAAGACGACACCATCGAAGCCTGGTCTTCATCGATTTGTCCCTTCATTATTCGTGATGATCTTTCATCGGCATATGGCTTACCCGTCTCACAGGTGCGCGTACACATCCCCGAGATTGGTGGCTGTTTCGGATACAAATCCGATATCACCGTCGAACAAACTGTGGCATACATTGCCAGCTTTGTTCCGGGTCGACCAGTAAAGTGGGTTGCTTCCCGTGAAGAAGATTTCACAAGCACACTGCTGGGACATGGTATTCGTACCAAAATGAAAATCGGAGCCCGCAAAGGATGGAAACTTGTTGCAATTCAAGCCAAATCCTCACTCGCGGTGGTGCTTACGCTGATACAGCTGTAAACGTTACGATCGCGGCTACGCACAATTCCGGAGGTCCTTACGAATTTGAGCACTGTGATCTTAGTGGATATACAGTTTATACGAATACCCCCCCGGTCGGTGCGTATCGCGGTTATGGTCATCAAGAATCCCAATTTGCGACCGAACGAATGATGGATCTTCTGGCACGAAAACTGAACATGGATCCGTTTGAACTACGGGAAATGAATTATTTACGGGAGGGCAAAGTAAATACATTGGGTGAAACCATGTGGAAGACCAATGGCGATGTTAAAGCATGTGCAGATCGGGCCCGCGAAATAATCTATGCGCAAGATAAACCGGCCGAGGATGAGAACTTTTACTACGGACGCGGGTTCGCGGCTGTGATGAAATCCCCCAAGGGAGCACCCTTCTCCACCAAAAGCTGCTACATAAAAATGAATATCGATGGCAGCGTAAACATCAATATGGGCGGAGCAGAGGTTGGTCAGGGACTGCGCGCCATCGTTGCACAAATCGCTGCAGAAGCACTCAAGATTGCACCAGAACGAATTCGGGTTTATACCGAACTTGATACCCAATTTTCGCCTTACGAATGGCAAACAATCGGTTCCATGTTTACTACCCAGGGTGGCAGGGCAATTATCCGAGCAGCCGACAAGTTGATTCTAATCCTGAAACAGACTGCTGCCCAGGTACTCAAAACCGATCTGGATTACCTGGATTATGACGGAAATTATGTATTCCTGAAGAACGATCCCAGCATCCGCGTGGCTGTGCCTGATCTTGCCCGTGGATATATCACCAGCGATGGCATCACCATCGGGGAAGTTGCCCAATCCGTCGCAGATGCCCGTCTTCCGCGCTATTCCAACCCGGATCAGAACGGCCAGGGAAGTTTGGGCGTTGAATATACATTCGGATCACAGGCTGCCGAAATTCGGATCGAAAAGAAAACCGGCAAGATCTTCGTCGATCACTTTGCATCCGTTTTTGATGTCGGACAGGTGATTAACCCCATGCAAATTCGTGGTTCAGTTTTAGGCGGCGTACTCATGTCAATTGGGGCTACACTTTATGAAAAGGTGGAGTTCAATTCGGAAGGAAACATCACCAATCCCCATTTCTTCAAGTATCACCTGCCGACAAATAAAGAAGCACCACGCCAAACCATCGAATTTATTGAAAACCCGGGTGTTGTTGGTCCTTTTGGGGCTCGCGGAATTGGCGAGCACCCAGTGATTGGACCGGCTCCGGTCATTCTGAATGCCATCTACGATGCCATTGGGGTGGATTTCTTTGAAATCCCAATCACACCCGAAATAATGAAAAAAGCGCTTGCGGAGAGAAAGTAGAGGAATAAGATAATGGTAGAAAAAATTTCTTTCACAATTAATGGGACTCCTCGTACAGTTGAGGTAGAACCTGAAATGATGTTAATTGATGTCATTCGCGATCACCTCGATTTAACCGGCACCAAGCATGGTTGTGATAATGCCACCTGTGGTACCTGCACAATTATCTTAAATGGCAAAGCAATCAAGAGTTGCAACACACCGGTGAGAAAAGCAGATGATGGTGTAATTTTGACGGTAGAAGGACTGGCTGTTGGCAAAGATCTGCACCCGATTCAAAAGTCGATTGCGGAAAGTGGTGCTGTTCAATGTGGATTCTGCACTCCTGGCATCGTAATGGAATTGTACGGACTGCTGGAAACAAAACCCGAAGCCACTGTGCTCGAAATTAATAACGCATTGAACAAACACCTCTGCCGCTGCACTGGCTACGAGCCCATACAGGACGGCGCTTTAATGGCGCAAAAACTTATACAAGATAGAAAAAATTAATTTTTCATCCCAGAAAATGGAGGCAACAAAATGAGTTTTGATGTACTGATCAAGAATGCAAAAACGCGCACATCCCAGGGCGAACTGGTCCAAATAGCATTAAAAGATGGCAAGATCGCCAAAATTGCACCCGCAATTGATGGAGATGCCTCCCAGGTAGTAGATGCCAATGGCAACCTGGTAACCGAATCATTTATCAATGGTCATTTACACCTGTGTAAGGTCTACACCCTTGAAATGATGGACGATGAAGCCATGGGCGCCTATACAGATGGATCGATGGGCGGGGCAATGACTTCGATTGAGCTGGCTGCAAAGGTGAAAGAGAAGTACGACGAAAGCTGGATAATTGAAAACGTTCGTAGAGCAGCTAATTTGGCACTCAAATTCGGAAATACACACATTCGCGCATTTGCAGATACCGATACGAAAGCCCGCCTGGAAGGTGTCAAAGCATTGCTTAAAGCACGTGAAGAGTTTAAAGGTAAGGTTGAGATCGAGGTGGTTGCCTTCCCTCAGGATGGCGTCGTTCGCGATCCTGGTGCGGAGCAATATATTGAAGAGGCTCTCAAGTTAGGTGCAGATGTGGTTGGCGGCATTCCGTGGATTGAGTACACTGATGCGGATTCGCAAGAACACATCGATCGCATGTTCGCACTTGCACGCAAGTATGATAAGCCAGTTTCAATGCTGATTGATGATGCCGGAGACCCCACCCTGAAATCTTTGGAAATGCTGGCCGTTACCACCATAAAGAATGGCTGGGAGGGTCGCGTGACTGCACAGCATAGCCGCGCAATGGCGCTCTATCCTGAACCATACTACCGCAAGATTGAATATCTCCTCAAGCGCGCCAAAATTGGTGTCGTCTCAGACCCACAGACCGGACCGCTTTATGCCCGTGTCAGAGACCTATATAAAGCCGGTGTACGAATTGCGCTCGGTCAGGATGACATCTCAGATGCCTACTATCCATTTGGCCGAAACAATATGCTCGAAATCGCCTTCCTGGCCGCACACTTAATGTGGATGAACAGCCGCCAGGAAATGGAAATTTTATATGATCTCATTACCACCAATGCGGCAGAGTGCCTCAGTATTGAAGGTCACAAACTGGTTGAAGGTGGAAATGGTGATCTGGTCATTTTGAACGCCGATTCCATTTGGGAAGGGATTCGCAATCATGAAGCGCCTTTGTATGTCTTCAAAGATGGCAAAGACGTCACCCTGCGACAATAAAAATATTTCTCTCCCCATCGAACGCTGAAATGGGGTGTTCGACATCCCACCCGATTTTAATATCAATTATCGGGTGGGATTTTCTCAATATCGAATACCTTAATTTCTCACTTCTAATTGCTAGTGAATGTGCCTTTATGTTATAATTTCGGTCGCCACCAGGGCTCGTAGCTCAGCGGCAGAGCGCGCGGCTCATAACCGCTTGGTCGAAGGTTCAAATCCTTCCGGGCCCACACAAAAAAACCAGCTCAATATGAGCTGGTTTTTTTGTGTGAACTTTTTGTTATTTCGCCTTATCACTTGGCAGGAAACGGGTGACTTTCGTTCCGCACAATGGGCAAAGGCCCTGCACCATTTTTCGGCCATTTTCAGTGGTTTTTACTTCACCGTTCTTGACAGTAACCTTTTTGCGATCTTTAACACAATATCCTTCGAATTCCATGTTTTTGTCTCCTTTTAGGTAAAAAATTTGGACTAAATGGATTTTGCGAATTTATTCACCGATAATCAAATTTCAATGAATTTTCGTTCCCTTATTTTAGTTTGTTTTACCAGAAAATAATAGTACTTGTCTAAGAAATATTCCAAGTTTAGCCTAGTAATCGTCATTTTTGACGCCTGAAGACCAATTTTCACCCCATTTTTACTTTTCAAAGACAAAAAAATACTTATAATCAATCGCATCGGGAATTAATTTCAGACTTTTTGCATATGGAGGTCACATCATGAAAGCCAAGTCTGTTTTCAGTTTGTTGATTTTTTTATTGTTTGTTACATCCAGCGTTTCAGTTTTTGCGCAAACTACGCCACCTCCAACAGAACTCCTTCCTGGTGATATTGCCATAATCGGTTTTAATTCTGACGGCACAGATGATTTTACATTTGTTGTGCTTAGGGAAATCAAATCAGGGACAGAAATTAGGTTTACCGACCGCGGTGGAGAAATTATGAAACCATTCCAGGTTGGTTTGTAAACTTTCCAGGATATGACTCTGGATTTTAATTTTATCATTAATAGTGATTAGACCATGGTTCCGTTATTCAAATCATTTCAGGTAGTGGCATTGAGACTTTTAGTTTAGACCCGGATGGAGATCAAGTTATTCGTATATAGCGGTAATGGTTCCACTGTTGAAAGGTGATTTTTGGTATAAATACATTCAATGCGGGTTGGATCGAATTGTCAGACTGACCCAGATACTAAATTTTACAATTTAGTTCAGAACTTCCACTTGAATTAAATGGGTCAACAGCGATTTCTCTCTTGCCGCGCACAGAAAATGCATACTATAAAGGCTTGCGGTCATTTTCTCTCCGTGGATGAAGCAAGGAAGGAAATAGTTAAGATTTGGATAATTGGGAGACCAAGTAATGAAATTCTATCCCTCCCTACCACCCCTTTTGAATTTACAACCACGGATGTGCAGATACAAGATTTCAGCGTCATTGAGAACTACCCCTGGTTAATATCTGTTATCTTTCTTCTCACATGTGTATTTATCTTTTGGCTAACAAATCCTAATAAGAGAAGGCAACGATAATTAAATTGACATTTCCTTGGCGGACGCCTTTTCAATTCTGATGCTGTGCAATTGGCTTGCCTTACCCGCTTCTTACTACTCACTTTATTGCCTCCGGTTCGCTTGACACCCTCCCCTTCCCTGACTATAATCCAACTCATTGCGGGCATAGTTTAGGGGTAAAACGAATGCTTCCCAAGTATTAGTCACGGGTTCGATTCCCGTTGCCCGCTCTTCAAAGCAGACCACAAAAGGTGGTCTGTTTTTAAATAAAAAAAGCTGGAAAAACCAGCTTTCAGGGGTGCCTGGACGGTTTCGAACCCTCAACCTCCTCATCCACAGTGAGGCGCTCTGCCGTTGAGCTACAGGCACCATAGCGCTCAAGATTCTATCATTAAGCGGGGTCTTGCGCAAGTTTATTTTCCAGATAGGCAATCAATTCATCCTTTGGAACATTGATCTGGGATCTGCTTAACAGGTCTTTGACTGTCACTTCTTCTTTTTCCAACTCGTCTGGTCCCATAACAATCACAAGCGGTACCCCAATTCGATCTGCATATTTAAATTGTTTTACCAATTTACTCACTTCGGTGACACTCACACAGTTGATCCCGGCAGATCGAATTTGACCGGCCAATTGGAGCGAGGCTGGCAGTAAATTTTCATCAAAAACGGTTACCAGCACACTGGCAGTTGTATTTTGAAAATGTGGTAAACAACCGTATTTTTCCAATACCAGGCGCATCATCACGTCTCCCATTGCAAAGCCTACACCCGGTAATGGGTCGCCACCGACATCACCCACCAGGTTGCCGTAATGTCCGCCCCCTAGAATCGCCCGACCATCCTTGGCGACATCGCGGGCTTCAAACACAATTCCGGTGTAGTAGTCCAATCCACGGATAATTTGAGGGTCAAAACTGACATATTCCGCCAGTCCGATGGTATCCAGAGTGCTGAAAACGCTCACCAATTCATCCGATTTCTTCCATAAATCCTTATCACCGAGCGAGCTCTTCAATTTTTCAAATTGGGTTTCGTCCAATCCATTTTCGAGCGCCAGATCATGCCAGCTTTCGGCGGATAATTTATCTCGTTTGTCTATTAATTGAAAAACAGGCTGGCGCTTTTGAGCTTCGATCCCAATTTCAGCAATAACCAGCTCCATTAAATGACGGCTGTTGACCAGCACCTGAACTTGATTTGGCTTCAAACCTATGGTCTTGAAAAAAGTAGCGCAAATTGCCAGCAATTCGGCATCACTTTCGGCTGAATCCGCTCCCAATAAATCGATATTCCATTGGAAAAACTCTCGCGTTCTCCCTTTTTGCGGCCGTTCATAGCGCCAAAAAGGACCAAATGACCACCATCTTTGCGGGAAAGTCAACTGCTTCTGCCTTTGAGCAATCATTCTGGCAAGTGAAGGGGTCAATTCCGGACGCAAGGTAACGGCATCCCCCCCGCGATCTTCGAACACAAATGCCTGTTCCCGCACAAGTTCTTCGCCGGATTTCGCCGCGTAGAGATCTATTCTTTCTAAAAATGGAGCATCAAATTCCAAATAGCCAAAGAGAGCCGAAACTTCACGGATTTTCTGGTACATCCAACTGCGAATAAACATATCTTCCGGATAAAAATCCCTCGTTCCTTTTACTGGCGCAATGATTGAACCCATAATCCATCCTTAAGAAATAAATATTATTAAAACGATTTTTTTTTTGCTCTCTGTTGATTTCCAGAAGTACAAAAATAATAACATAAACCTTCAATATCACCCATAAAATTCATAATTTATGGACTATTTTTTTCTCCATCCAACTCCCTTTGTATATTATAAACTTCGAAATCTTTATTAATCGGCTATGATTCTTTTTACACCTATTCCATTCATTTGAAAATAGCAAATTTAATCAAATGGAAATTCTCAATAATCTCCGTACTCTCTCGACCGGTGAGCAAAGGACGTTTAACCGACAAAATGAATATCATTAAAGAAATTTTTCACAATTTATATCTATTTTTCTACCATTATCGAGTAGAATATTAGTTATTACTTATTAATTTCCGTAAAAGGTCTGAATGAATATAACTGAATTAATCGCAATTGTTGATGGGAAAGCACTCATATCAAATTTTGATGCAAATGTTGAAATTTTAGGCGGCTGTGGCGCAGATTTAATGAGTGATGTACTGGCATCCATTGAACCAGGTGCTGTCCTGCTGACAGGCCTTTGCAATCCACAAGTAATTCGCACGGCTCTCATGGCAGATGTGGCGGCTGTGGTGCTTGTCCGCGGAAAAACACCGCCAGAGGCAACTATTGATTTGGCACAAAAAGAAGGAATACCACTGATAACCTCACCATCCGGTATGTTTGAACTTTGTGGCAGGTTACATCTGGCAGGGTTACCAAGTTTGGAAAAAGTATTTGGCGACAACGAAGAGTGTGGCTGCGAATAGCGATTTCTACAAAAATAAAATGAACACACCCACCCCCCAAAAAACTCACATAATGACCGACCAGGAAGCAGAAAATATCTCCCGGGTTGAAGAACTTGCTTATGAAATTCGAATTAATGAGGTTATGAGTGAGTCACCTGTTTCACTGACACCTGACATGCACATGGGTGAAGTGCTCGAGATTTTTCGTAAAAAACGTATTTCAGGTGCACCTGTTATTACATCCACTGGCAACCTGGTCGGTATTCTCAGCATGGAAGATCTGATTCGCTGCCTTATTGATTCGGACTTAAAAGCCAGCATTAATAAGTATATGACCACGAAACTGATTACGGTTCTGAATACTGACCCATTGGTGGAAGCTTTGAAAAAGTTCGTAGCTACAAATTACGGGCGCTTACTGGTGGTAAATAAGGACCAGAAGCTGGCGGGTATTATTACCAAGGGAGATATCAATCGCGGCTTGTTAACTGCTCTCGAACACGATTACCAGACAGAAGAGGTAAAAAAGTACCGTGCCAGTCATCTATTTGATGATATTGAATCCGATCGTACCAGCCTGATCCTGCGCTACAAGATCAAGCAGGGCGATTTTACGCATGGAGGTCAGGCTTCCAGCAATATTAAGAGGGCTTTAATCCGTCTGGGTGCATCGAAGCAAATTGCCCGCCGTTGTGGAATTGCAGTCTATGAAGCCGAGATGAACATGATTATTCACACCACCGAAGGTGGCGTAATGCGGGTAGAAATTGAATCAAACCAGATTACTATTGATGCATATGATTACGGCCCAGGAATTCCGGATATTCAATTGGCCTTAAAAGCTGGATATTCAACTGCCAGTGAATCAGTACGGGAAATGGGGTTTGGTGCTGGCATGGGACTGGTAAACATTTCCCGTTGCGTCGACCAAATGAAACTTGATTCGGTGTATGGCAAAGGAACGAGATTGAAAATGCGCTTATTCCTGGATAACGATCATCCGAACACAGGCTTAGAAATTGAATCTGAGGAGCGAAATTAATGAACAATCTGGCACAAATTATTCAGGAATTGGATTTAACTTTGCTTACGGTAGAAAAGAATTTTGCTGACATCCAAGTATCATCTGGCTACACTTCAGATCTCTTGAGTTGTGTGATTGCGGGTGCACCGAACCAGGGGATCTGGGTTACCATTCAGGCACATCTTAATATTATTGCGGTGGCTGCTCTATTGGAGTTATCAGCGATCATTATCACCGAAGGTTCTGTACCGGATGCAGCCACCATTAAGAAAGCCAACGAAGAGGGTATCTCGCTTTTTAGCTCCAAAATGTCTTCGTTTTGGGTGGTGGGAAAATTGTGGGAGTCTGGCATTAGCGCCGAATAACAGCCTTGCTACCCATGCGGTCATTTAAAGCAGATTTACATGTGCACACTGTCTTATCGCCCTGTGCTGAAATAGAAATGATTCCTCCGCTCATCGTCGAACGTGCCCTCGCCAATGGAATCTCGCTCATTGCTATCACCGACCATAACGCTTCAGCCAACATTAAAGCGGTTCAAAAAGCTGCCGAGGGGACTGATCTGGCTGTCTTGCCTGGAATGGAAGTTCAGACGAAAGAAGATGTGCACGTCATCTGTCTGTTTGACACATTAATGCAAATGGATCATTTTCAGAAAATCGTAGATTACAACTTGCCCACCATAAAAAATAAGGCCAGTTTTTTTGGTCATCAATTAATAGTTGACGAAACAGGGTCGTATCTTGGAACTGAAGAACGTCTCCTGATCACATCTACTTTTTTATCCATTGATACAGTTTGGGCTGAAGTGGAAATGTTAGGCGGCCTGATGATTCCCGCTCACATTAATCGAAAGGTTAATGGCTTGATCGAAATTTTAGGATTTGTTCCGCAGGAAATACCGATTGCTGCTCTGGAAATCTCACGCCACATCACCCCCTCGGAAGCCTTCCAATCTTATCCACAAATTAAAAATTACTCTTTAATTCAGAATGGCGATGTCCATCGTTTGAATGAATTTTTAGGATCAACAATCTTTGAAATTCAAGAGCCAAATATTTTAGAAATTCGTCTAGCCCTGGCGCACAAAGAGGGGCGTGATTGTCGAATCGAACCCCACAACCTATAGTTTTACAAACAATTTCGACTGGACGAACTTCCATGTTTGATGTATATTTAATACTTCGTGAAATTTTTTACAATCGATCATTACTCCTATATGTTTTATGACTTTTGGCAATTATAGTTTACCCCCGGTGAAGGTACACTTAAAACGAACAAATATTACCGAATCAATCCTAATTTTTCATGGAGCCCATTAATGGTGAAATATCTCAAAAATATACCGGCTAATGACCCCCTATTGATCCCTGAACAAAAAGCAATTATCGATCAGGTGATATCAGAGAATTGCAGCAAACCCGGCGCAACCATGGTCGTTTTGAGCGAATTACAAAATAAAATTGGTTATATTTCAGAGGCATTACAGGCCTATATTGCCGATGAGCTGGAAGTGCCGGTATCATCGGTACATGGCGTGGTCACTTTTTATTCCTTCTTCACCACCATCCCACGCGGAAAACATACCATCAAATTCTGTATGGGAACTGCTTGCTATGTTGGGGGTGTTCCCCAACTGATGGAAAAAGCAAAACAGGTATTAGGCATTGATATTGGTGAAACCACCCCAGATGGCAATATAACCCTGGAAATTTGCCGCTGTGTAGGAGCATGCAGCCAGGCTCCGGTCATTGTAATTGATGAAGAGGTGATGGGCCGTGTGAAACCCAGTAAGGTTCCTCAAATGATTAAGAAAGTTCAGGATTAAAAGAGTATATTGTGAAAGAAATCTCTCTCCACATTCTCGATATTGCAGAGAACAGTGTTGCAGCTGGAGCCACAAAGGTGACCATTGCAGTCCTGGAGGATATTGCCTACGACCGCTTGCGTCTCTGTGTTACGGATAATGGCAAAGGAATTGCGCCTGAAATGATTGCCAGCGTACTGGATCCTTTTACCACATCGCGCACAACCCGCAAGGTTGGTCTTGGAATCCCTCTCCTTAAAGCAGCCGCTGAAATGTGCCAGGGATTTTTGAATCTTGAATCTCAGCCAGGTATCGGTACCAGTCTGACTGTCGAATTTAAACGTAATCATATTGACCGTATGCCGATGGGTGATCTTACAGGCACAATTCTGCAATTGGTGATCAGCTATCCCGAAATTAACTGGGTTTTTATTTACGCAGTGGACGAAAATGAATTTGTTTTTGACGATCAGTTACTGAAAAAAGAACTGGAAGGAATCTCTTTAACAGAACCAGTTGTTCTTTCATTTATCCGACAAGAAATTGAAAGCGGTTATTTGGAAATTCAACCATCATTGGAATTTTAATAAATATTAAGAAAGAGGAAACAAATGCCTACCATCAATAGTTTGGACGATTTAAAAAGAGTACGGGAAGAAGCTTTACGAAAAAGAGATATGAAGAGTGCCGCAGGGCAGAAACAGATAATTATCGGCATGGGTACCTGCGGAATTGCTGCTGGTGCTCGCGATACCATGAAGGCCATTCTGGAAAAAATTGAAGGAGAAGGGTTATCCGGCATATCTGTTACACAAACCGGCTGTATTGGCTTATGTGAAATGGAACCCATTGTTCAGGTTCAAATTGGTGACTCAGAAAAAGTAACGTACGGAAAAGTAAACTCTGAAATAGCCGCACAAATAGTGGAGAAACATGTATTGGGCGGAAACGTTTTTAAAGAATATGTAATTAATTTATAAGTATTAAGTACCGATTATTGGAAGCAGGTTACCAAGTATGAAATATTTTCGTTCCCATGTTCTTGTATGTGTTGACCCGGAATGTCTCGCAAAGGGTGCACATCAGATATTAGATTCTCTCAATGATGAACTGGTTGCTACCGGGTTGATTGACGAGATACAGGTTCTGGAAACTTCTCGCATCGGTGCGTGTGCATCCGGACCGGAAATTATGGTTTATCCTGAAGGTGTTCATTACGTCGGCCTCACGCCAGACGATCTTCCATATCTGGTGGATGAGCACTTCTTAAAAGGCCGTATCGCCACGAAGTTTCAGGCCGTAACGAAAAAAATTACAGATGAAGAGCTTTCCGCGCCGACATCCAAAGAAGTCCGGATCGTATTAAGAAATTGCGGTGTCATTGACCCAGAAAATATCGAGGACTATATCGCCCAGGATGGTTATATGGCACTCGCTAAAGCCTTGAGCGAAATGAGTTCCGATGACATTCTGGCTGAAATGAAAAAATCCGGGTTGCGCGGGCGCGGTGGGGCTGGATTTCCCACTTATTTGAAATGGCAATTCACCCGCGATTCCAAATCAGATCTACGCTATATCGTTTGTAATGCAGATGAAGGTGACCCTGGCGCTTTTATGAATCGCCGTGTTCTTGAATCTGATCCTCATTCTGTCATAGAAGGTATGGCCATTGCTGCCTATACCATTGGAGCACGGTACGGTTATATATACTGTCGGGCTGAATATCCGATCGCTGTGCAAACACTCAACCTGGCAATCAAACAAGCGAAAATGATGGGCCTGCTTGGCGAGAATATCATGGGCTCCGATTTTTCATTCGATCTGGAAGTGAGAATGGGTGCCGGTGCCTTTGTTTGTGGGGAAGAAACCGCCTTGATGAACTCGATTGAAGGCAAAAGAGGCGAACCACGACCTCGTCCTCCCTTCCCGTCAGTAAAAGGGCTCTGGGAAAAACCTACCAATATTAATAACGTTGAAACGTATGCCAATGTTCCCCAAATTATCTTAAAAGGAGCAGAATGGTTTGCCAGTTTTGGTACCGAAAAGAGCAAGGGCACCAAAACATTCGCACTTGCCGGTGATATCAATCATACCGGCTTGATCGAAGTTCCACTTGGAATCAGCTTGCGAGAGATTATTTTTGATGTGGGTATGGGCATAAAGGACAATAAAGGCTTTAAAGCTGTGCAAACCGGTGGTCCAATGGGCGGCTGCTTACCTTCCGATGAACTCGATTTATCTGTCGATTATGAATCATTGATTGCAGCAGGTTCGATGATGGGTTCCGGCGGAATGATCGTCATGGATGAAGATACCTGCATGGTGGATATTGCCCGCTATTTCATGGATTTTACCCAGGACGAAAGCTGTGGAAAATGTACCCCCTGCCGTGTAGGCACAAAGCGAATTCTGGATGTTCTGGAACGCATTTGCGATGGTAAAGGGCAGGAAGGTGATATTGAATTATTGGAAGAGTTATGTGTCCAGGTCAAATCTAATTCACTGTGTGGTCTTGGCCAGGGCGCTCCAAACCCTGTGGAAAGCACATTGCGCCATTTTCGTTCAGAATACGAAGCCCACATTTATGAAAAGAAATGCCCGGCTAAAGTTTGCAAGGCGTTGATTCGATATGAAATTCATGAAGAAGCCTGCACCGGTTGTACTGTCTGTGCCCGAAACTGTCCGGTTGACGCGATCAGCGGCGAAAGACGCTCTCCGCATTTTATCAATCCGGATGTTTGTGTTCGCTGTGGTATTTGCTTACAGGTGTGTAATTTTAATGCGATCGAGGTAGTTTAAAAACCTGGGGATATGGTTCGAAAATTGAACTTTTCCCGGAGCTGAAAAAATTTTGAAGGAGCTGTGCATGACGATTGAAGGAGTTTTTAATATTGAAATACAAGAAGCCGTTGATAAAGCAATTTTGTCACATGGAGAGTCGCGTGCTGAATTAATTCCTATTTTGAACGATGTCAATCGTGCGCTGGGTTATTTGCCGGCAGAAGCCCTGGAAGAAATCAGCCACCGCCTTAAGTCTCCGCGATCTTCACTATTCTCGGTGGCAAGTTTTTATCATATGTTATCAACCAAACCGCGCGGAAAGCATGTGATTCAATTTTGCGAGAGTGCACCATGTCATGTCGCTGGCGGTCGCGAAGTATGGCAGACATTAAGAGACCTTGTCGAGCTTGAAGATGGTGAAACATCAACGGATGGAAAATGGTCCTTGATCACCACCAGCTGTTTGGGTCTCTGCGGCGTCGGTCCCGTCATTGTGATCGACGAGGATGCCTATGGCAATGTGAAACCTGATCAAATCGCCGAAATTTTAGCGAAATACACGGATTGAGGAGAATACCAATGAAAACGATACGATCAATGGTTTTAGTATCCAGCGATCCCATAAGTATGGAGCGTGGTGGTCAATCAATTTTTGATAATCTACAAACTGAAATTCAAAAGTTCGGCATACAGGATGAAATATCGATCACTCAAGTCGGAGATATCGGCCGCCACGATGCCTTACCAGTCGTGATTGTCTATCCGGAAGCAGTCATCTACGGCCCGGTTCTTCCCGAAAATGTAGCCTTCCTGGTAGAAGAACATTTATATAAAGGACGTGTGGCCAGTGAATTTCAAGCCTCACCAAAAGAACTTACCGGTAAAATTGCCTGGCTAAATGCTCGCAAAGGTACCATGCCAGCCGAACAGCGCATTGTTCTCCAAAGAGCAGGCATCATCGATCCCACCAATATTGAAGACTACATCTTACATGAAGGTTACCAGGCAATTGGTAAAGTCCTTGCAGAAATGACTCCCAAAGATGTTATGGATGAGTTGAAAAATTCCGGTCTGCGTGGTCGGGGTGGTGCAGGTTTCCCCACAGGTCTCAAATGGACATTTGTCGCAGGTGCCAAAGGCGATAAGAAATATGTCATCTGTAATGCAGATGAATCCGAACCTGGAACTTTCAAGGATCGATTAATCCTGGAAGGTGACCCGCATAGTATTATCGAAGCTTTGATGATTGCAGCTTATGCGGTTGGATCGGATGAGGGTTATCTCTACATTCGCGGAGAATATGCTCTCGCTCAGGAAAGAGTGAAAATTGCCATCTCGCAGGCGCGTGAAATGGGTCTGCTTGGTAAAAATATCTTCGGAAGTGAATTTAGCTTTGATTTACACATTCATAGCGGTGCAGGTGCTTATATCTGCGGGGAAGAAACAGCCTTGCTGGAGTCAATCGAAGGTCGTCGTGGTGAACCCCGTGCAAGACCACCTTACCCAACCACATCCGGTTTATGGGGTAAGCCAACCCTTGTCAACAATGTCGAGACCCTGGCAAATGTGCCTGCAATAATCCGCAATGGTGCTGAATGGTATAAAAGTTTTGGAACCCCATCGAGCCCGGGCACAAAGGTATACACAATTCTCGGCAATGTAAATGTGACTGGATTAATAGAAGTTCCTATGGGAATCACCCTTCGCGAAGTCATATCCATTTATGCCAAAGGCATGAAAAATAATGCCACTTTCAAAATGGCACAAACAGGCGGTTCCAGTGGATCCATTATTCCAGCCAGTCTGCAGGATACCCCTATGGATTTCGATTCCTTCCAAAAGGCAGGTGTTGCCCTCGGTTCTGGTGCATTGTTAATTTGTGATGATAACAACTGCGTCGTTGATCTGGCAAAGGTTCTCCAAAACTTCTTCCGCAAAGAAAGCTGCAGTAAGTGCAATCCCTGTCGCATTGGCAACGAACGGGCTTTTTCAATTTTAGAAAACATTTCCCAGGGTACTGGCACCATGCAGGATTTGGATGACTTGCTGCTAATCAGCAAAAATCTGAATGAACTTTCAAACTGTGGTTTAGGACAAACAGCCGGAACACCAGTTCATGATATATTGACCCACTTCCGAGCCGAAGTGGAAGCTCACATAAAATTAAAAGTATGTCCCGCTGGCATTTGCCAAATGAGCGGCATCCGAATATAAACCTGAAATTATAGAATTGGATTAAGGAGAAAATCGATATGTATCATCTAATCATCGATGACAAAGAAATCGAAGTACCGGAAGGGACAACTGTTTTAAATGCAGCCCGTATCGCGGGAGTTGAAATTCCAACGCTTTGTGACCATCCAGCACTTGAACCTTATGGTGGCTGCCGCCTTTGTCTGGTGGATATTGAAGGGGCACGGACGTTACAACCGGCCTGTACTTTACCAGCCAGCGAAAATATGGTTGTGCATACCCAAACCAAAAAAGTAAAAGATGCGCGTAAGTTCGTGTTATCTATGATCTTTAGCGAACGCAACCATTTTTGCCCTTACTGCCAGGTAAGCGGTGGTGATTGTGAATTGCAAAATTCTGCCTACGCAGAAGATATAACTCACTGGCCACTACAACCAAATTGGCATCCTTTTGAAGTAGATGCCTCACATCCTTATTTTGTCCTTGATCACAACCGCTGCATTTTATGCCGGCGCTGTGTGCGTGCCTGTGCTGAGCTGGTAGGAAATTATACGCTGGGAATGGAAGAACGCGGTTCCAAGACGATCCTCGTTGCAGATTTAGGGGTACCCCTCGGAAGCAGCTCGTGCATCTCTTGCGGCGTATGTGTCCAAATTTGCCCAACTGGCGCATTGATTGATCGCTGGAGTGCTTATCGCGGTCATGAAACGGATATCCAAAAAACTGACACTATTTGTGTAGGTTGTTCACTCGGCTGTGGAATCGACGTGCTCACCCGAAATAATAGTCTCGTTCGTATTGAAGGTGATTGGGATGCAGAAATTAACGGCGGCGTTCTTTGTGAAGTCGGCCGCTTCTTGCCCATGGCTGATAAACGCCAAAAGATTGTCACACCCATGATTCGTAAAAATGGCAGTTTGAAAGCTGCTACCTGGGAAGAAGCCATGTCAGTCGTCTATAGCAAACTACAGCCCCTGATTGGCCATCCTGAGGATGGCGTTGCTGCTATCGCTTCTACACGTCTGCCCGTCGAGAGCCTGGATTTATTCAAGCAGATATTCTCTGATAAATTCGGCAGCAAAATGGTAACCTCAACAGAAGAGGGCTATTTTACAGCCGGACTCGATGGATCAGAAATAGAGCTAACACATCAGGAAGGACTTAAAGCCATTGGAAAATCCGATCTGATTCTGACGATTGGGGTTGATTTGACCAATGACCATCAAGTGGCTGGCTTTTTCGTGAAAAGGTCCATTGAAAAAGGGACCAAAGTTATCCCTGTCTACACAGAAAAAACCGGAATGGATACATTAACCCAGTATGCCACTTTGATTCGCGAAGGCAGTGAAATTAATTTTATCCAGGCTCTCAATGCAAAATTGAATGGCGAAGCGTATGAAGAGAAATTAACCAGGAGTGGCGTTCCTTCCTCAAAATTAGATAAAATTGCAGATATGCTGAAACAGGCTGAAAATGTGTTGTTAATTTTCGGTAGTGAATTTTCTGTTAAAAACAAAGCGGAAGTCGTTCAAGCAATCGTACAACTGGCGAAAAATAACCATTACAACTATGTTAATTTTAAAGGCAAGGCGAACTCTACCGCAGCCCTGGAATTGGACCTCGAAAACGTTTTTGGAGTCAATAACCATCAGGTTGCCTATCTGGCACTCGGCGATGAGGAACCCAGTCAATTGCTGTTGCAACGCGTTGAGGATGTTCCATTCATGGTTGTTCAAGCCAGTTATCATTCAGCTATCACCGCGAAAGCAGATGTTGTTCTGCCGGTTACAAATTGGCTCGAGCAAGATGGTCACTATATTAACGCCGATGGAATTGTTCAGAAAGCAATTGGCGCGTTGCAACCATCCGTTGATGTGCGTTCTAACCAAGCAGTTCTGGAAAATCTGGCGGCAGGTCTCCAACTGGAAGTAAACCAGGAATGGATACAATCCATTTTGCAATCAACAAGGTCTGCTGAATTTCAGGCGGCATAATGATTGTAGAAAAGAGGAAATAATCGATGAGTAAACCAAAAGTAGCAACAGATTGGATGGCTGGCTGTGCCGGCTGTCATATGTCCTTACTGGATATGGACGAGCGCATCTTGCAGGTGCTTGATCTTGTTAATTTACGTTCTTCACCCATCACTGACTTGAAAGAGGCAGACGAAGATGGTGTTGCAGTAGGAATCCTCGAAGGAGGAATTAATAACACTTCCAATGAACATCAGGCAAAATTAATGCGTTCGCGCTGTACATATTTAGTCGCCCTGGGCGATTGTGCTGTGTTCGGAGGCGTTCCCGCCATGCGCAACTTTTTTACACTGGAAGAGACTTTGCGACGTGCTTATGTAGAAACAGAAAGCACGGATAGCGAAGGCTTTATCCCTACCGATCCCGAATTGGCTGTACCCACTCGTGTGCGGGCAGTTCAGGAAGTCGTTCCTGTTGACCTTCACGTTCCTGGCTGTCCTCCGGATGCCGATGTTATATTTTACGTGTTGGCTGAGCTGGCTCAAGGTCGCATCCCGGAATTAAAGGGCGACAAACTGCATTGGCACTAGGAGAAATAATGGTTGCACAAAAAATAACAATCGAACCGGTAACCCGGATTGAAGGACATGCGAAGATCACAATTCACACCAAAGAGGATGGATTGGTTGACCATGCCTACCTGCATGTCAATGAATTCCGTGGCTTTGAAAAGTTTTGCGAAGGCAGAATGGTTTTCGAAATGCCTTTGATTACTCCCCGAATTTGTGGGATCTGTCCAGTCAGCCATCACCTGGCGGCAGCAAAAGCCGGCGATGCTGTACTGGGAGCTCCCCCTCCCCGCCCGGCTTCGCTACTCCGGGAATTAATGCACATGGGTCAAATTATCCAATCGCATGGCATGCATTTCTTTGAATTGGCTGGACCTGATTTACTGTTGGGTTTTGATGCAGACCCAGAAATTCGCAATGTGGTTGGCTTGATTCAGGCTGCTCCAGAAATCGCAATTAAAGCAGTGGCTTTACGCAAGTACGGTCAGGAAATTATCCATTTGCTGGGTGGCCGTCGCATTCATCCAGTATTTGCTGTTCCAGGCGGTGTAAACAAAGCCTTAACCATTACTGAACGTGATGAAATTCTGGCAGGTCTGGATGAAACGATTGCAACAACTCAGCTTGGCATCCAAATAATGCGTGATTGGGCTGAGAAAAATATGGAAGACGTCCAAAAATTTGCTGTGTTTCCCACCGGCTACCTTGGTTTAATTACACCAGAAAATGGTCTGGAATTGTACGACGGCAAAATTCGCCTGGTTGATCAGACAGGGATCCAACTCGAACGTTTCGATGTAGCTGATTATCTGGAGAATATCTCCGAACATGTTGAAAACTGGTCTTATTTGAAGTTCCCATATTACAAAAAAATGGGTTGGCCGGCAGGTGTTTATCGGGTGGGACCATTAGGTCGACTTAACATTGCTGATAAGATTGATACACCCCTGGCACAGGAAGAATTTTTGCGCTATCGCAAAATCAATGATGGCCGGCCGATCGAAAATACGCTCTATTATCACTATGCCCGCCTGATCGAAACATTGTTCGCTGCCGAACGCGTGCAAGTACTTCTGGATGATGAGGACATACTTTCTAATGACATCCTCAACACCCAACATAATTTCCAGGGTGTAGGTGTCGGCGTTATTGAAGCACCACGCGGCACATTGATCCACCATTATCAGGCGAATGAAAATGGACAGCTTGAGAAAGTCAATCTCATTGTTTCCACCGGACACAACAATTATGCTATGAGCAAAGCCGTGGATATGGTCGCAAAAACATATATTACCGGACCGAATGTATCCGAAGGCATCCTAAACAGGATTGAAGCGGCTGTTCGTGCACATGATCCCTGCCTTTCTTGTTCCACCCACGCAGTCGGTCAAATGCCGATCATGATTGATATTGTTAATCCGGAAGGAAAAACGATCCAGACTATCCGCAGGGATTAATGGATGATTGCTGAAAGTAAAGATTCTGCCAATCAGCAGCGTATTTTGACGACCGATTGGCAGAATCTGCCTCGCACTTTAATCGTAGGCTACGGCAACCCTGACCGTGAAGATGATGGCGTCGCCTGGCATGTTTTACAATCAATCGCATATAAGTTCGGAATCCCAATATCTAATGATACCGATGTAGGCATTTTTCCGGATGGGAACCAACTCGATTTTTGGTTTAATTTGCAATTGATGCCGGAAATGGCTCCAGATATGTTGGTCTACCAGCGTATCTGTTTCATTGACGCGCATACGGGTGCAATTCCTGATGAAATCAGGATCGAACATATCCAGTCAAAGTTCCAGAATTCACCACTGACCCACCACCTTACGCCGGAAACAATCGTCTCAATCCTGGAGCATTTATATCAACATAAACCAGAAGTGATATTGGTATCAATACGCGGCTATCAATTTCGTTTTGAACATGGACTTTCAGCAAAAACTTTCCGCTTGAGCCGAAAAGCCGCGGATAGGGTTGTTTCCTGGATATTAAATAGTCATATAGAAGAATAACCTTCTACAACCTTTCTCATGTGACTATTAGCAAGCCGATCGAGGAGGTTTACCACTTATTAACTTACCTCTTGAATGATAAAAAAGAGTATACATTCAGAACTGATTTTTCTTAACAATATTCCAGGTGAACGTACTCATCATGATCGATAAAGCCGCAATTAAGCCAACATTACAAAGTATTCCCTGGTTAATGGATTTAACTCCGTTACAGATAGATACCCTGCGCCAAATTTCTGGTACTCGCTTCCTAGAATGCGGTGAAGTTCTTTTCCGGGAAGGCGATGACGATAATCTCATTTATATTCTCTCCGAAGGGAAGTTGACGATCGAGATAACCGTGCCGTATCATGGTCAAATTTGTATCTATCATGCTGAACCCCTGGATGTCGTCGGCTGGGATAGTATGACACCGGTCGCAAGACAACGGATAACATCCGCACGGGCAATTCAAAATTCATCAGTTATTTTCATTAATGCCACCGAGTTGACGGAGTTATGCGATAGCGACCCGGCTCTAGGATTAATCCTGATGCGCCGTATCTCAAATGTAATTACCAGTCGCATGCTATCCATGCGGATTAAATTATTGGATTTGTTGATCCAGAAATAAGGCAGTCTATCGAAATCATAGATGGTTTGGTTTGGTGCTAGCATGCGCATTGGACCGGCGATTTTTGACCTTTTTGGTATTATAATTACCAAATGCATGAGCTTGCGGTAACAGAGAATATTTTGAGCATTGCCAAAAAGCATGCAATCATCGCAAATGCAAGTAAAGTAACCGATGTTTATATAGTAATTGGCAAATTCTCAAGTATTGTTGATGATAGCGTACAATTTTACTGGGATATCCTCTCTCAAGAAACCATTTGTGAGAATTCAACATTGCACTTTAACCGTATTCCTGCCCGTTTTAGCTGCCTTGATTGCTCAATGGAATATGACGTCGATGCTGAAATGATGCCATGCCCAAATTGCCAGTCGGTTCGCGTGAAAATTATCAGCGGTGAGGAATTTTGGCTGGATAGCATTGAGATCGAAAGGTAAAAAAGTAATGAGCCAACAAAAAGTACAAATTGTTGAAAAAATAATGGATGCGAATGACCAGATAGCTTCACAAAATCAGGACATTCTCGATAGCCACCACATTTTTGCAATCAACATTATGGCTTCTCCCGGTGCAGGGAAAACCAGCGTAATTTTGAAAACCATTCAAATGCTGAAGGATCACATAAGAATCGCTGTAATTGAAGGTGATACTGCTGCAGTTACTATTGATGCAGACAAAGTCTCTGCCCTGGGTGCACCTGCAGTTCAGATCAACACGGGCGGCCAATGCCATCTGGATGCACCAATGATGAATCGAGCGCTCTCCTCCCTTGATTTAACTCAAATCGATTTGCTTATCATCGAAAATGTCGGTAATCTCATTTGCCCGGCATCCTTTAAAATTGGTACGCACGCCAACATCGTGATCGCCAGTGTACCTGAAGGTGATGACAAGCCGTATAAGTACCCCAACATTTATCGCGGTATCGACACACTTATCTTGAATAAAACCGATCTCTTACCTTACATCGATTTTCGTAAAGATTATTTCCAACAAGGGATTGAACTGCTTAACCCCGGTCTTGAGATTTTCGAACTTTCCTGCAAAACCGAAGATGGATTTCCTGCCTGGATCGAGTGGTTGAAATCCAAAGTAACCACCCAGAAGAATTTGTAAACATAAAAATGAATGTAGGGCTGACAATTACAATTAAGGGAATCGTCCAGGGGGTGGGTTTCCGCCCTTTCGTTTATCATCTGGCGCTGGAAAACCACCTGACAGGCTGGGTATTAAATAGTTCAAGTGGGGTGGAAATTGAAGTAGCAGGATCCCAAATGGATCTGGATAATTTTGCTTCGCAGTTATCTCAAAATCCACCTCCTCTGGCAAAAATTGAATCGCTTCAGATTAAGCAGATTGAGTCTGAAATGGCTTATACGACTTTCGAAATTCGTGAAAGTATTTCCAAAGACGACGAATTTATGCCAATATCCCCCGATATTTGCACATGTGAGCAATGCCTGGCAGAGATGAACGATCGGAATGATATTCGCTACCGTTACCCGTTTATCAATTGTACCAATTGCGGTCCGCGCTTTTCTATCATCGAGAATATTCCATATGATCGTCTGAAAACCACAATGGCTTCTTTTGAAATGTGTCCAGAATGCCTGACCGAATACCTGGATCCATTCAACCGCAGATTTCATGCCCAGCCGATCGCCTGTCCAAAATGCGGACCTCAAATAGCACTATTACAGAGCGGTCATATTTTGGCAGAAAAAGAACAAGCACTACAATTAGCTCGAACCGCATTACGCGAAGGGAAAATTATTGCACTAAAAGGGTTGGGTGGGTATCAAATTGTTTGTGACGCTGGCAATGCTAATGCAGTCAATCGAATTCGTAATCGCAAAAAACGTAGTGATAAACCTTTCGCATTGATGGCAAATAATCTGGTCCAAATCGAAAAATATGCCCATATCACTCCGCAAGAACGGCAACTTTTAGAAAGCAGCCAGCATCCTATCGTCCTCCTTGAAAAGAAAGATAATAATGATTTACCAGATTCGATCGCACCTGGTCAGTCAACATTGGGATTCATGCTTTCGTACACACCCCTCCATTACCTCTTGTTGGAAACTGAAGAAGGTTTTCCGGATGTATTCGTGATGACCAGCGGAAACATGAGCGAAGAACCCATCGCATATCAAGATGCCGATGCCAAAGCAAGGCTGGAATCAATAGCAGATTTATTTCTGGTTCACAATCGGCCAATCCATATGCGTGTGGATGATTCGGTCACGCGCGTAATAAATTCTCGTCCGTATATTCTGCGTCGTGCGCGGGGATATGCTCCCGATTTTCTGCCATTTCCCTTCGAAAGCCAATCGATCTTTGCCGCTGGTGCTGAATTGAAGAATAGCTTCTGTTTGACCAGGGAAAATCAGGCTTACCTGAGTCATCATATTGGCGATCTGGAAAACTTCGAAACTCTCCAATCCTTTGAAGAAGGTGTCAAGCATTACGAAAAACTTTTCCGCATAAATCCTCAAATCTTTGCTTGTGATTTACACCCCGATTATCTGGCCACACGCTATGCGATTTCGCGGGCAGACAATGAAAGGAAACCACTTTATTTTATTCAACACCACCACGCACACCTGGCAGCTTGCCTGGCGGAAAACAAATACGATAGTAATGAACCTGTGATTGGTGTATGTTTTGATGGAACCGGCTATGGAAGTGACCGGGCAATTTGGGGCGGAGAGGTACTAATTGGTGCATACCAACAATTCGTTCGTCGCTTCCACTTGAAATATGTTCCACTCGCAGGTGGCGATATTTCTGTACGCAGCCCTGCGCGAATGGCTCTCGCCCACCTTTGGTCTGCCGGCTTAGATTGGCAGTCAGAATTTGCATGTACCCAGGGATTATGCATGGAGGAAAGAACTGCACTGCATATACAACTGGAGAAACAAATTAACTCCCCATTTACATCCAGCATGGGCAGATTATTTGATGCCGCATCTGCCTTCATTGGTGTTCGCCAACATGTTAATTATGAAGGACAGGCTGCCATTGAGATGGAGACGATCGTTAATCAAGATGAAAATGGTTTCTATCCTTTTGATATCAATCAAACAGATTTCGACCCGGCACCATTTTGGAAAGGTTTGATTCACGATTATCTTTCAGGTATGTCACAAGGGAAAATGGCGGCTCGTATTCATAACAGTATTGCCCAGCTTGCCTTACAAATATGTCTTTTAATACACGAAGAAGAAAATATGGATACTGTTGCCCTTTCTGGCGGAGTATGGCAGAACAAGGTATTATTAACCAACACGATTGAGTTGTTACAGGCAGCGGATTTCAACGTGTTGTGGCATCAGCATGTCCCGACCAATGACGGTGGCATCGCTTATGGACAGGCATGTATTGCTGCAAATGTAGATAACCTTACGAACAGATAAAAGAGGAAAATATGTGTTTAGGTATCCCCGGAAAAATTGTTGAAATTAACCAAACCATCGGCGTCAAAATGGCAAAAATCGATTTTGGCGGCGTATTCCGTGAAGCTTGTATTGAAGCTATTCCAGACGCAAAAATAGGGGATTACACCATCATTCATGCTGGTTTCGCTATAAATGTCCTCAGCGAAGAAGAAGCGCTCGATACGCTTTCTTTACTGCAGGAAATTTCGGATTTTAATAGCGAGTTAAGTGTAGATGACTCTGAAATTTGATTTTTCAAGCTCTTTTCGAAATCCCCGCTTGGTTCAGGGGGTTGTGACAGAAATTCAAAAATGCATTACCCAACCCTGGATGATGATGGAAATCTGTGGTGGCCAGACCCATGCTATCATGCAATACGGCCTCGACCAAATTTTACCACCTGAAATAGAGCTGGTTCATGGCCCTGGCTGTCCGGTATGTGTTACCCCACTGGATCAAATCGACCGTGCACATGCTATCGCGCAATTACCCAATGTCATTTTTTGTTCTTTTGGCGACATGTTACGCGTACCTGGTTCAACTACCGATCTTTTCAAACTTCGAGCGGAGGGTGCTCAGGTACGAATTGTTTATTCTCCACTTGACGCAGTTAAGATTGCGCAGGAAAACCCGGATAAACAAATCGTGTTTTTTGCGATTGGTTTTGAGACAACGGTGCCTGTTAATGCGGCCAGTGTTTTGCAAGCCCGCGCATTAGGTTTGAAAAATTTTTCTATCCTGGTCTCTCAGGTTACGGTACCTCCAGCCATGCATGCCATTTTGAGTTCCCCGGCTAACCGCGTTCAAGCATTTTTAGCGGCAGGTCATGTTTGTGCAGTAATGGGTTACTGGCAATACCATAGCATTGCTGAACGCTATCAAGTTCCGATCGTTGTGTCTGGCTTTGAACCATTAGATTTACTGCAGGGCATTTTAAAAACCGTTCAGCAGTTGGAAAGCGGAAAACATTTCGTTGAAAATTGTTATCCCCGTGTCGTATCCGAACACGGCAATGCAGCTGCCCAAAAAATGATAAACCAGGTATTTGAGCCATGTGACCGAAATTGGCGCGGAATTGGACTTATACCCATGAGTGGACTCGGTTTGAGATCTGAATTTGCACAATTTGATTCAGAGAATCGCTTCCACGTCGAGCACATTCAGACGCAAGAACCTGAAGTTTGCATTGCCGGTGAAATTTTACAAGGACTGAGCAAACCAAATCAATGTTCTGCGTTCGGCACGTTGTGCACCCCAGTCAACCCACTGGGTGCTCCCATGGTTAGTTCGGAGGGTGCATGTGCGGCCTATTACCGTTATGGCAGCCTGACCGCGGAAGAGATGGGGAAATAATGGAAGACTCACTCTTTTCTGCTGTCAGCGGACCCTTCTGCCCGATCCCACTTGTTCATGCTGATACGATCGTCATGGGACACGGTAGTGGCGGAATGATGACCAATGATTTAATCCGGCTCGTTTTTCAAAAACATTTTGATAACCTCTATTTAGCAGCTGGCAACGATTTTGCCCTTGCAAAACTCCCGGATGGAAAAGGTCATCTTTCTATTTCTACCGATGCCCACATTGTTTCACCACTCTTTTTTCCAGGCGGCGATATCGGCAAGCTGGCTGTGTGTGGCACAGTCAATGATATGAGTATGTCAGGTGCAACACCTTTATATCTGACTGCCAGCTTTATCCTCGAGGAAGGCTTGTCGATAGCCGATTTGGAAAGAGTAGTGATTTCTATGCAAACGGCCGCAGAAGAGGCTGGAGTAGTAATTGTTGCCGGTGATACAAAGGTTGTAGAAAAAGGAAAGGGTGATGGGATTTTCATCTCTACCAGCGGTGTAGGTTGGGTTAACGAAGAGCGAAAAATTGGCGGCGAAATGGCCAAAGCTGGAGATGCTGTTCTCATCTCAGGTACGCTTGGAGATCATGGAATTGCAGTGCTCTCTGCGCGGGGCGATTTAGGAATCGAAACGGATATTACCTCAGATGTTGCCCCATTAAATGCCATGATAGCTGAAATTTTAGCGATAACACCTGATATCCATGTATTACGAGATCCAACACGCGGTGGATTGGCTACTACCCTTAACGAAATTGCCCGGCAATCATCACTCGGAATCATTATCCATGAGAATCGTATTCCTCTTACGCAATCTGTTCGGTCTGCCAGTGAAATGCTCGGGTTTGATCCTCTATATATAGCAAACGAAGGTAAATTGATTGTGATTGCTCCTGCAAAACACCAACATCCAATTTTGGAATGCATGCAAGCCAACAAATATGGGCAAAACTCCGCGATCATCGGTGAAGTGTGTGAAAATCATCCAGGACGTGTAATTATGAGAACATATATTGGCACTTCCCGTATTCTGGATGTAATGGCAGGAGAAATGTTACCCAGAATCTGCTAGCTTAACTTGACAGTCTCTATTTACCTTTTATACTTACAAAAGGTATTTTTGTTATGTCAGAGGAAAATCAAATTAATTTCTCTGTCATTGTAATCATCATTACTTCCGTGAAAATGGTAGTTCATTTAAGAATAATTGGAGAAAAATGAAAATAGACTATCGCGAAACAACCAATGATCTTTTAAAAAGAATCGACATCCATTCACAATACGGATCAAAGAATATTGACCAATGGATGCTTGATATCATTCAAATCAAGCCCGGTATGAACATCCTTGATGTTGGTTGCGGTGCCGGCAAACAATGCTTTTCCTATCATAATTATTTGAAGGGGAATGTTAAGATCACTGGCGGAGATGTGAATGCCGAACTACTTGCAAAAGCAAAAAGCGAAAACGCCCGCCTCCAAACCGGAATCAAATTTATTGATCTGGATTTTAATATGGCCTTTCCGCTGGAGGATAACCAATTTGATTTTGCATCCTGTTGTTTCGCCATTTACTATGCGGAGGACATTCCTTTTACCATACGTGAAATGCACCGCGTTCTGAAACCTGGTGGTCGCTTATTTAGTAGCGGACCAATGCCGGAAAATAAGCGCGTTTTCTACGATATTATCACTGAGGCTACCGGTAAGGTGATCCCACCCATGCCGGGAAGTTCCCGCTATTCCAGCCAGATTCTAGCAGCCATGCGTGCAACATTTCGCAACGTGGATGTTGAAATTTTCGAAAACCCATTGACGTTTGAGACCAGTGAACCATTCCTGGCGTACACAAGAGCTTCATTATCTGAAGACCGTAAATTGTGGGGCAGTTTCTTTAAAACGCACGATGATTTCGAAAAAATCATGGATGCAATCTCAGCCGTGGCAGAAAAACGCCTCAAAAAAGACGGCAAACTGATCATGACCAAGGTCGTTGGCGGCTTTATCGCCACAAAATAAGGAAATATGAATCATAACTTATTGCTTTACGGGAAAAAAGTCTGCTTTATCGGAGCTCATCCTGATGACATCGAATTAGGATGTGGTGCACTCATCGCCAATATTGCCCATCGTGCTGAAGTCTTATGTGTTACTTTATCGGATAACCAGAAGAATCCAGCGCTGCTTAATCTGGTGAAAGAGCACCGAGCCAGCATGAATGTACTTGGTGTAACGCAAGATCATGACTTGCTGATGGATTTTGAAACCCGCCGCTTTCCCCAACTAAGGCAGGAAATATTAGAGACATTGATAAATATTAAGCGCACCTTTCAACCAGACATCATCTTTGTTCACACCAGGAATGATATTCATCAAGATCATGTGACTGTCATGGATGAGGCGATCCGAGCTTTTCGAGGGACAACCGTTCTTGGTTTTGATGTCCTCCGCAGCAGTTATGGATTCTTCCCCCATTTTTTATTTGAAGTTTGTGAAGATGATGTAGAGAAAAAATTGGCTGCACTGGCAGAGTACAAAACCTACACTGATCGCTATTATTTTGAATCAGAGATTACACGCGCAACGATGATTCGCCACGGTGCATTGGCAGAACGACCGTTTGCAGAGGGATTTGATATTCACCGAGTAGTCGCCCAATTCGGAAAATAAAGTTTTCCCAAAACTGAGTGTATTCGAATTAACACCAAACACTTTAGATTAAAGGATAATCCTCTACCGAGCATTCCAATTCATAGCTGAATGAAAAAGCATTTCGTGCAAAAACCACCCATTTTCTAGTTTTCTTAAATTGAAAGTAAGAGTGGGTAATCGGGTGTTTGAAGACTGGGCTCGGAGGTCTTTAGGTTTTCAGTAACCCAATTTCAATCTGACCGGCAATAATCCGAGTTGGGTATGCTATGGTGGGCTCCACCGCAGGTAAGGTTAACGCCTTGCCAGTGATGATATCAAATTTGGCACCATGCCGCGGACATGTGACAACATGATCTTCAAGGTCACCATCACCTAATGGCCCATCATCATGTGTGCAGCGATCGCCGATGGCAAAAATATCACCACCCACATTGAAAATAACAATTGGGTCATCACCAATTTCCACAAAGATACGCTCGCCGGCAGATAATTCATCGTAAGGGCAAACTGCTAAAAATGTGTAACGGTTTTCATCTATCTCCCCCATTATATCTCCTTGAGTTCCTGGTCAATTTCACTGACCCCATAAATACCCGCTTTTAAGACTTTCAATGATAATAAGGCGCATTTCAAACGCACTGGTCCCAATTCTATCCCTAGAAGATCTAAAATCGTTTCCTTGGAAACATGCTTTACTTCCTCCAGCGACTTTCCGATCACATATTCCAGCAGGAGATCAGCACTTGCCAGGGATATTGCACAACCATGTCCACTAAATCTCGCTTCGGTAATGATATTTTGATCATCAACCACCAGATCAATTTTAATATGGTCACCGCAAAGCGGGTTTTCATCTTCATATGAAAAATCAGATTGCTCAAGTTCTCCCTTGAATTGTGGGTTCTTGTAACGATCCACGATCAACTCACGATAAAAGTCATCCATTGTAATTAATTCTTTCTAAGCAAACATGTCATTGACAATTTGTAATCCTTCGACCAAACGATCAATTTCGCTTGTTGTATTATATAAATAAAAACTTGCCCGCGTTGTTGCAGGAATTCCAAATTTTTCATGAAGGGGCATGGCACAATGATGTCCGGCTCGGACAGCCACCCCTACACTATCGAGAATCTGAGCTACATCATGCGGATGCACATTCGCCATCTCAAAAGAAATGACACCACCTCGCCCATTATTTTTTCCAAAAATCTTCAGGTTTTCAACGCCCATTAAGCGCTCGAAGGCATATTTTGTTAATTCATGCTCGTGAGCCGCAATATTATCCATGCCCAACGCTTGCAGATAATCAATTGCCGCTGCTGTGCCAATTGCTTCAGCTATCGCCGGAGTTCCTGCTTCAAATTTATGCGGAAGATCATTCGGTTTGAATGAACGTAGCTGCACCTTTTTAATCATATCTCCCCCACCCATGAAAGGTGGTGTCATATCAAGAAGTTTTTCTTTTCCATATAAAATCCCAAAACCGGTGGGACCAATCATTTTATGAGCAGAAAACGCATAGAAATCTGCATCTAAATCTTGCACATCCACAGCAAAGTGTGGTACAGATTGTGCTCCATCGACTAACACGATCGCCCCAACTTCATGAGCAGCTGAAATCATTTCCCTGGCAGGATTTATCGTACCGAGCACATTCGACATATGGCTGAATGCAACTAATTTTGGCGATTTTATAAGAAGTTCTTTATAGGTGTCCAGATCTAATAGACCATCCTTGTTTACAGAGACAAACTCAAGCTCCAGGTTTTTTTCGGATGCCAGCATCTGCCATGGCACCAGATTCGAGTGATGCTCCATTTCTGTTAGAACGATCAGGTCACCGCTATTCAGAAACTTATAGCCCCAACTCTTAGCCACCAGGTTGATTGATTCAGTTGTATTACGAGTGAAAACAATCTCACGAGCATATTTGGCATGAATAAATTGGCCAATTTTGATTCGCGCATTTTCATACATCATCGTTGCTTCTTCCGCCAATGTATGCACGCCTCGATGAATATTAGCATTATGCATTTGATAATACTCATCCATTGCTGAGATTACCTGTTGTGGTTTTTGGGCAGTAGCAGTCGAATCCAGATAGGCTAGCGGGATTCCTTTACGTATTTCCCGAGATAATATTGGAAAATCTGCTCTCACTTTGTCAATATCGTAGGTCATAGAAAATGCCTCATTGAAAATCTTATCTACAATTCGTCAGGTATTACATCCGGTCTTTTACGAGGTTTTCTAATCTGGGTGGAAAGTTGAGGAAACCATAAAATATGGTCAGGAACCATCCAACCATCCGTTAAATAAACATTCGACCGAAACTGAACAGCAACCATTTTGGGGTCTGTTTGCACGACAATTCCACGCAACCAACCGCGTACCCGTTCACTTTTGCGGTCATGGTCACAAAAAACCTCAACAGTGTCCCCAACTTCGTATTCACTATCTGGCGCAGGTGGGCGCATATAGGGTGCAGATGACATTAATTTCCCTCCAAAGGAATAAGCTGCGAATCTATTAATTTTATCATATTCAAATTTAATTATTACTTACTGAAGGCTAAAATTTCCTTTGAAAGGATAATTTTAGCCTTTGTATGCACCCATTTTTTCGGATATCGCTGTCTGAAAGCGTTCACGCACGCCTTCAAACGGAATACGCTGCATGATCGGATCAAAAAAGCCTTCTACAATCAATCTTTCAGCATCTAATCGTGGTATTCCACGAGCCATCAGATAAAATATTTGCTCAGCATCAATTTTGCCAACAGTGGCCCCGTGGGTGCAGCGCACATCATCCGCTAAAATTTCCAATCCAGGGATCGAATCGGCTCTGGCTTGCCGGCTTAACAGCAAGTTGCGATTGGCTTGATAACCATCTGTTTTATCGGCACCGGGAGCGACGTAGATCATTCCCTGCCAGACCGACCGGCTGTTTTCAACCAGCGCTCCTTTAAACAATAGATCGCTGGTCGTGTGTGGTGCCAGATGATTTTGTTGTGAATCATAATCAAGGTGCTGATTTTGGTCTGTAAAATAGAAACCTGACATTTTGCCAACAGAGCCAGATGCAATTAAATCGAGTTCAGCAAAATTTTTGGTCAGGTGACCGCCAATCGCACCAAATATCCAATCTACTCTAGCATCCCGATCGACGTGGACACGTTCATGAGTGAAATTCCAGACATGACGCCCCCAAGATTGAAGTTCTACAAATCGTAAGCTGGAATTCTGTCCTACGTACATCTCAATATTTGCAGCTTGAAAACTTTGACCTTCGGTCAGGGTATCTGATGCAAATTCATGTACATAAGTGACGCTTGAATCGGGTTCCAGGTAAACGAGGATGTGCGAGAGATTGGCACTGTAATCATCTGCTCCCCAGATAAGACTGTGCAAAGGAGCCTCAACGTTTACCCCTTTTGGAACATAGAGCAGAATCCCATTTTGAGCAAGGGCAGTCGCCATTGCAGCAAATTTACCTTCAGTGGGTGAGACTATTTTGCCCATAATCTTTTCCAGTAGATGAGGGAATTCCTTTTCTGCAGTCAACAAATCAGTAAAAACAACACCCTGCTCTACCAGTTTTGGTTCAAGATAAATGGTAGGATGATTTCGGTTAAGGATAATCTGGCCACCGTGATCACCACCCGCTAATGGTTTAAGCAAATCCACGGGCACTTTTTGTAAATTGGTTTTGTAGGTTGAATCCACCAGCGAGAATTTATTTGCCTGCATAGCGCGAATATCAGTCCGCCGCCATGCTTCTTCTTTAACCGTTGGAAGCGGTGTATTGTTGTATATTTCCCAGGCATGGCTACGCAAATCATCCAAGTAGGCATTATCCGTTGTGCGAACCTGTTCTTGAGAAAACTTGAATGTCGGGCTTTCGGTACGTGTGCGTGATTGGCGTACAACCACAGGTGTTTGTTCACTCATGAGCTAAGATATTTCCTTCCAATTTCCAATTAGCCAACCGAACCTTCCATCTGGAGTTGAATAAGGCGGTTCATTTCCACTGCATATTCCATTGGCAGTTCTCTAACGAGCGGTTCAATGAAACCGGAAACTACCATTGTAGTTGCTTCCTCTTCGCTTAAACCCCTGCTCATCAAATAAAAAAGCTGTTCTTCGCCTACTTTTGAGACACTTGCCTCATGACCGATTGATACATCCTCCTCATCAATTTCTATATATGGATAGGTATCCGAACGACTCTCCTTGTTGAGAAGAAGCGCATCACAGACTACATTGGAGCGTGAATTTACCGCCCCTTTGTGAACCTTAAGTAAACCACGATAGGAAGAACGCCCCGTGCCCTTACTGATTGACTTAGAGGTAATCTTGCTGGAAGTATCAGGTGCGAAGTGAAGAATCTTTCCCCCTGCATCCTGGTGTTGACCATCTGAAGCAAAAGCTACCGATAAAATCTCTCCGTGTGCGCGAGGACCCATCAGATAACAAGAGGGATACTTCATGGTTACTTTTGAGCCGAGATTACAATCAACCCATTCCATGGTTCCACCTTCAGCCACCATGGCGCGCTGTGTGACCAAATTATAGACATTGGTCGACCAGTTCTGAATGGTGGAATAACGCACTCTTGCATTCTTCTTCACCACGATTTCAATGACACCACTATGAAACGAATCAGTGGTGTAGCTCGGTGCAGTACACCCTTCAACATAGTGCACTTGTGAACCTTCATCTGCAATAATTAATGATCGTTCAAATTGACCGATATTAGCCACATTCAATCGAAAATAAGCCTGTAATGGCAAATCGACCTTGACACCTTTGGGAACGTAGACAAATGAGCCACCCGACCAGACAGCGCTATTAAGCGCCGCAAATTTATTATCTTCGATTGGTATGACCGTCCCAAAATATTCTCGAAATAAGTCCGGATATTGGCGCAGACCATCTTCAATGCTCAAGAAGATGACACCCTGCTTTGAAAGGTGTTCTTGAATGCTGTGATAAACCATCTCAGATTCATATTGCGCACCAACGCCGGCAAGAAATTTTTGTTCTGCTTCCGGGATGCCAAGTTTATTAAATGTGTCCTTGATGTTTTCAGGAACATCATCCCAGGAAGTGCTCGACTTTTCTGTTGGCCGGACGTAATATAAAATATTCTCAAGGTCCAACTTCGAAAGATCAGCGCCCCAGGTTGGCATCGCACGTAGTCTGTAGTGCTTCAAAGCCTTTAATCTGAACTCCAACATCCACTCAGGTTCAGCTTTCATCGCGGAGATTTGTCGCACTGTCTCTTCGCTTAACCCTCGTTGGGTCTTAAAAACGGATAAATCCGGGTCATTGAACCCGTATTGGTAATCCCCTAATTTTTCTAGGAATGCATCCTGTACTTGTTCACTCATGATATTCTCCTAACAATAATTACAGGTAATGTTAATGTTCGCACTAAGCTACACCATTGACTTTTTCACGAATCCATTCATAACCATGTTCCTCCAAATGGATTGCCAATTCCTTGCCGCCGGATTCTACAATCCTGCCGCCCATCATGACGTGTACTACATCTGGTTCGATGTAATTTAATATGCGCTGGTAATGGGTAATAACAAGCACACCGAGATCATTTCCTTTGAGTGCATTGACACCATCAGAAACGATTTTTAATGCATCTATGTCGAGTCCGGAGTCCGTCTCGTCAAGAATGGCAATCTCTGGTCTCAGCATAGCCATTTGCAAGATCTCTGCGCGCTTTTTTTCTCCACCGGAAAAACCATCATTAAGATAGCGTCCAGCAAAGGCTGTATCCATTTTTAGGAGCTCCATTTGGGCTTTCACCTCACGGCGGAACTCCATCAATGGCACTCCTTTATCCTCGGGATTATGCGCCCGTCTGCGGGCGTTAACGGCTGATCGGATGAAATTGGCAACAGTCACACCTGGAATCCCTACCGGGTACTGAAAAGCGAGAAAGATCCCGAGCAGCGAGCGTTCATTCGCAGCAAGATCGAGGACGTTTTGACCACGATAAAGAACCTCCCCCTCTGTTACTTCATATGAAGGGTGACCCATTAATGTGTAAGCCAGTGTCGATTTTCCGGTTCCATTTGGGCCCATAATTGCATGGACTTCACCCTGAGGCAAAGTTAAATCCAATCCTTTCAAGATTTCCTTGCCTTCAATACTTACATGCAAATTACGGATGACTAATTCTGCCATTGAAAGAAACTCCTTGTGAGGTTTTTTTAATATTTTTCAGCAATTTTTCATATAAAAAAGTGAGCTGAATTGCCAAAAATTATATCACGGCATTCTTCATCAGTCAATATTTATTATAATAATCATAAATATTGACAAATTCAGGAGAAAACGGTTATACTCAATAAATAATAATCATATATCCGCTTGAGAACGAGGCTTTGTATGAAGAGTACCAGAGAAAAAATTTTATTGTCCCTTCTTAAAAAACCACAGTCTACTGTAAGTGACCTGGCGGAGGCTGTGAATATTAACAACATCTCAGTGCGTCATCATCTCTCAAACTTGCAGGCTGATAATCTCATCACAGCTGAAGAGGAACGGCATGGTGTAGGTCGGCCACGCTTGGTATATTCACTTACAGAAGATGGAATGGAAAAATTCCCCACCCGCTACTGGCGTTTGACTAACCGAATTTTGGGTCAAGTTCGTAATTCACTGACACCTCAACAATTGAAAGATTTATTTTCTTCAATTGCAAGTGACATAGCCAATGACCATAAGAAGAATGTCAGCCAATTAAGTTTTGAAGAAAAAATTAATTACGTCAATCAGTTATTGAACGAAGAAGGTTTTGAAGTTGAATTGGAGAAGAAAGATTCGCATTATGTTTTGCATGAGGTCAATTGTCCCTATATTCAAGTCGTACAGAACCACCCGGAAGTGTGCACATTTGATCAGGTCTTAATTAGTCAGATGCTTTCAATTCCTATTGAAAAAATTAACTGCATTATGAGTGGAGCAAAAAAGTGCAGCTATATAATTCCCTTAAATAATTCTATGGAGAAAGTCTAATGGAACCTCAACCAGGAACAAACAGACCGATTTGGTTATCTGAAACAACTCATCCAGAACTCAGTGAAAGACTGAAGATCGGATTGAGTGAAGTAATTGATCCAGAAATTGGTTTTAATATTATCCAATTGGGTCTGGTTCGAAATGTAACGATCGATGACAATCGGGCGGTTGTCAGCATGATTCTTACAACACCATTCTGCCCTTATGGACCAGCTATGCTTGAACAAACTCGCTCTAAAGCCGAAGAAGTGCTCGCAAAAACAACTTCTATTGATTTTGGTGTAGACCCCTGGGACTTCTCGATGATGGAAGAGGGTTTGATGGACGATTGGGGACTTTATTAGGCTGGCTCAGGCGTTATTGCCACTGTGCTGATAATTCTTCAGGTATTGAAAAAAGGTGAGAAATTTTTATCGCCAGATTAAGGCTGCCGGCAAAACGAACTTTACCAAGCATAAAAGCCTTCATGGCATCCATTTTTCCAGTAACAATGTCCAATATATCTTGTGCTTTGGCAGTTAGTTTTAAGTCCGGATTTTCAATTAATCCCTCAAGAACAGAACATTCATTGTCCTCAATGTGAATGTGCCATTCTCCGCCATCTTCGCCTTTGGCGATTATTTGAATAGAAACACACGTCGGGTTCAAACTATCTTCATTAGCTGGCTGGTATGCAGACGGCAGCATCTCTATTAATTTTCCTACGGTAAGTTCACTCATTTACGAAAACTCCTCAATACGAATAATGCGCACAATCGTATCACAAACCGCCAATTGCAGTTAATGCAATTTTTTGATTATTATGAAATAGTTAACCGAATCACGTTCTATTTTCAATGTGAAGTCTTCAAAATCAATCATCTTTACAATTTCATTCACACGAAAAAACTTACTTCGCATTCCTGCTATTTTCTCCCCCAGAGCAATCAACTTAACCTGCCACTTTTCTATATCAGGTTCTTCCAGAATGAAAATAGCACCTACCTTCATAACTCGTAATACTTCTTGCATTGCAGACTTTTGATCGATTAGATGATGAAATGCATCCACCATTACAATACTATCGAAAGCTTGATCACAGTATGGGAGTAATTCAACCTGACAGCAGGTTTCCAGAAATAAATTCTTTTTATGGGCTGCACGCAGCATTGGAAAAGAAAAATCTGCCAAAAATAGAAAAGGGATAGCTGGATGGAAATTTTGGGTTATTCTTCCGGTTCCCCCGCCGATATCCAGCAAATTTCTGATATGGACATCTTCCAGATAATGAGCCCAGGGAAGAGACTTGCGCGGATGTATAAAGCGCTCATAAATTAAAGCCAGAAGGCGGAAATCGTCATTTTGTTTTGTTTTCACAGTGAACCAATTGTAATCGCATATAGCTCCCATTTAGATCCTTATTTATTCAAATATTGCCTATTGACAATATAGTAATTATGTTCTATTATATCAATTAGAAATTGTTTTCTACTTACAGGAGGAATATGATCCGCTCAACTACTCAACCCAATCGCTTTTCAATTACTTTCCGGAAATGGTTTTCACAGAATCGTCTGTCCGTAACCAGTATGATTCTCATTGTAGGATTGATCTCTTTTGAGATGTTCAATTACAGCACAACAGATTTTGCCCTGCGTGATTTATTGGGAGACCTGAAATTTTTTGGTATCTTCTGGTCAACCATTCTAGCCATAGCATTTTGCGGCATTGATTTCGCAGGAATCATCCGCCTATTCATGCCAGATGAGCAGATTGATCAAAAAGAAAATTGGTTTCTCTTTGGAGCCTGGTTCCTGGCAGCAACCATGAATGCCATACTGACCTGGTGGGGAGTTGCGATGTCTTTGACAAATCACCCAATTCGCAGCACCGCTATTATGGATCCAACAACCATCAGTCAGATTGTCCCGATCTTCGTAGCTATCATGGTTTGGCTGACACGCATTTTATTAATCGGCAGCTTTTCATTAAAAAACAAGAACCGTCCAACCACAAATGCGAATGTTCAACCTGGTCACCGTGCATCAAGCACCATTCAAAAAACTACGCAAGTTCCAACAATTCAACCCGTACGAATGAATTCATCTTCCTCACAGTCAGGGAGATCTTCCAACCGCATTGTCAACCGTCCTGAACCAGAATACATCAGCGATGGAAACCCAATCAATACCCAACCGACTTATGCTGCTTCCGCTACAAATCAGCAAAATTCGCGCAGATTCTAGCAGAGACGATCATTACAAGCAGACAACGCCTGGTTTATCGAAGGATAAATACAGGCGTTTTCATTTTTTAATGACAGTATCTTTTGTCCATCCAGCGCAATTCCATAGGTATGTACCAAAGCATGGATACCATTATAAAAAAACATGGCTTGCATTTTTCTAACAGCTTGCATGCCAACATTGGAGTCTTCAAAAACATGGAAATGAATCCTGGAATGATTGATCCATTCCTGAAAACAGGGCTCGTCAAATTCGTGTAAATTTACATAGGGAGCTGCACACTTTATTTGGTCAGATATAAACTTTATAGTATGTGGTAAAGGAATTGAGAGTGCCTGACAAAAAGCCAGGAACGCATGGTAAAGGGAGGGCTTAATAATCTCATCCACTGTCAATTGTGAGGATGCACATAACAATTGAATTTGCCCAAACCCGGCCAAAGGTAGAAATTTCAAGCCGGTTTTCTTCAGGCTGATTTCCGCTTCAGGATAAATATTTGCAATTTCATGCTGGTCTCTATCTTTTTCCAGGATATATGACGGCCTGGCTGTCATCGTCGAAAGAATTACATTGTCTGAAACCATCAATTCTCGAAGAAAATTGACTTTTCTAGAATCAATCAATGGCTCATCATGTATCAGCAAGTATGAATCATCACCAGCTAATTCTTGCCATTCCCCATCTTTTTCGACAATTTCTTTCGTTTGAATTTTCTTCTGATACTCACTCAATAATTTAAAAGAACTTGAATCAGTACCTCCACTCAAAAGTTCTTGTTGAACCCACTTCTGAGCGATGAGGGATGGAAAATACTTACAGGAAAGACTTTGATTTGCAAAAACATTCAAAAAAGCTCTGGTTGGAGATGATCCACGCATGAAGAACTTGTGAGAATGTAAAATAAGTTCCAGATTTGAAACATGTTTTTCTTTATTAATCCCCAGTATTTCAATCAGATCCTGCCAGTTTGTCACGTTTCTTTGGTTTGGATGTTTTTGAGAATTAGACTCAAGCCAGGTGATGATATACAGAGGGATCATATCCCATTCCGATGTAATCCCCTGGGATTCAAATGCGGCGATCTCTTCTTCCAGAACAACAACGTTTGGTATCCCATTTTCCCGAAAGAACTTCCCCAATGTGTCAAAAACTGCCTTTCGGTATCCAACGGGGTCCACCAAAACACCATCGATATCCAGCAGTAAAACGTGCTTGTCATTGATCTGCAATGTCATCACCATGCCCAAAAAATTCGATTTGGATACAAATCGTTATGCCGTAAAAGTTCTCAAATAATACCGATTTGTTTCCCCACCTGCTCGAAAATGGCCAATACTTTATCTAACTGCTCATCGCTGTGTGTTGCCATATAGCTGGTCCGTAATAACTGGTGCCCTGCCGATACTGCCGGGCTAATAACCGGATTAACAAAAACACCGGCATCAAATAGAAGCTTCCAAAACAAAAATGTCTTGTCATTATCACCAATGATAATCGGAACAACAGGCGTTTGCGACTGACCGATCTCAAATCCAAGCGATTTGAAACCTTTTCGCATTTTCTCCCCGATTTTAATCACACGGGCAATACGGTCAGGCTCATCACGCATAACTTGCAAGGCTGCCAAAGCTGCAGCTGCATTCGAAGGGGGAATGCTGGCACTAAAAATCAGTGAGCGCGCAAAGTGTTTTATGTAATGGACAACCTCCTCTTTACCGGCTATAAAGCCACCTAAAGAGGCAAAGGATTTACTGAAGGTAGACATTATTAAATCAACTTCATCTGTCAATCCGAACTCAGCGACTGTGCCGCGCCCTCCACCCATTACTCCCATACCATGGGCATCATCGACCATTATGCGAGTATTGTATTTTTTCGCCATTGGAACCAGCTCGTCAAGTTTTGCAAGGTCTCCCTCCATACTGAAAAGCCCATCGACTACCAGCAATCGGCCTCCCTCTTCAGGCAGTGATTTTAACACCCGCTCGAGATGATCGACATCATTATGCCGGTAGCGTTCTATCTTGCCATAACCCAATCTGGCCCCATCGACAATTGACGCATGATCATCTTTATCCAAAATAACCGTATCATTACGCCCCACCAATGCAGAGACAGAACCAAGGTTTACTTGCATTCCCGTTGAAAAAACCAGGGCTGCTTCTTTTCCCACCCATTCAGCTAATTCATTTTCCAATCGTTCGTGGAATTCAAGTGTTCCATTTAGAAATCTTGAGCCTGTGCAACTCGTACCAAAACGCTCAGTCGCTGCACATGCCGCCTCACGGACTTTGGGATGTGTTGTCAATCCAAGATAGTTATTCGATCCACACATGATCAATCGATGCCCTTTATATTCCACCTCTGTTCCTTCATTTTCAGTTAAGGGAATAAAATAGGGGTAAATACCATGTGCCATTGCATCTTTAGCTGTTGTAAATGAAAAACACTTCTCAAAAATATCCATGGGTTTCCTCTAAACAATTATTATATAAATTATAGAAATTAAATCTTTTGTAGAACTATTCATAAAATCACACAATTATACCTTTAAAAAGATGGCGTATCGCAACGTAGTCATTTCTTATTCATCCTTTGAAGGGTTGATAAGTTTTTCAATCGAATGCCAATGCTATAATAAACCATAAATTAAACGATTTGTGAGGTTTGCATGCCACAATATTACGCTGGAATAGAAGCCGGAGGTACAAAATTTGTTTGTGCAATTGGCAATGGTCCTGAAGCAATACTAATAGAAGAACGCTTTCCGACCACCAGCCCACGGGAAACCCTCTCCCGTTCGATAGCTTTTTTCCTTGATAAAAAAAGGGAATTGGGTATCCAATTAACCGCGCTTGGTATTGGCTGTTTTGGTCCGATCGACATAAACCCAGGCTCGCCTACCTATGGTTATATTACATCGACCCCGAAACCTGGTTGGTTGGATGCTGATGTTGTTGGTCCATTATCAGATGCATTGAATATCCCCATCGCCTTTGATACGGATGTGAATGCCGCTGCTATTGCAGAAGGCAAGTGGGGTGCAGGAATTGAGATCGATAATTTTCTTTATCTGACAATAGGAACAGGTGTCGGTGGTGGTGCAATTATCAACAATAAACCACTTCACGGTCTCATTCACCCCGAAATGGGTCACTTATTATTAAATCCTGATCCTTCAGACACTTACAAAGGAAAATGCCCGTATCACCACAATTGTTTTGAAGGACTTGCGAGTGGACCTGCGATTTCGGATAGGTGGAGCTGCCCCACCCATTCATTATTACCTGACCATCCAGCCTGGGACCTCGAGGCGAGGTATATCGCACAGGCATTGAGCAGTCTTATTTGTTGTTTCTCACCACAGAAAATTATCCTCGGTGGCGGAGTTATGGAACAAAAACAACTGTTTCCGAAAATTCACAAATTAACCCGTGAGTATTTGAATAATTACGTTCAATCGGATCTCATTATTAATCATATCGAAGAATACATTGTTCCTCCGGGGCTGGGCAACCAGGCCGGTATTTTAGGCGCAATTGCAATGGCACAGGAACTTAACGACTGATTTTACGAAACAAATTATCAAGATTACGCCTGCCAGATCTCGTCGATGCCGGCTCCTTTCAAACGGAACCAAATCACTGCCCGCCCCTGGCTTTTTAGGGATTCATAATCACCAATTGCCTGAGCCAAAATCAGATCCTGGAAACCTAAACCCCAGCCGGGTATTTTCACCTCCGGCATCATTTCATTTGTGATCATCACAAATAAACCTTGATTGGGTCCTCCTTTATGTAATTGCCCGGTGGAGTGTAAGAAGCGAGGTCCGAAACCAAGCGTAGTGGCACTGCCTGTCCTTTCTAAGATATAAGAGCGCATCAGCTGTAAGGATTTAAAATTGTCATTATTCCGCTGTACATAAGCATTAATCGCAATATAGCAATTTTCCTTAGCTGAGTCGAGAGCAAAATCCAACGTTTTCTTTAAAGTGTCGGCACCATTTAGTTCAATGTTTTCTGAGTGAAGAATAAGTCCATTTGAAAGTTCAAGAGCGGGTTTTTCAACATCAAATTTTCCTTCCTTCTTGAAATCCTCAATCTTTTCTTGTGTACGCAGCTTATTTTCCTGAACGTTGGGCTGGTCGAATGCATTGACTCCCATGATTGAACATGCAATTGCCGTTGCGATTTCCCAGCGATAAAACTCTTGACCGAGCGCATAAGGGCTTTTTAAATCAAAAGTAATTACTGGATGATTATGTTGGATAAGTTGGTCTACCTGGGTTTGAAAATCTCCTCCATTGCGCAAATAAACAAAAAACCGGTCTCTTTGATAGTTTTCTATGCTTGTAAATGGTTCACTATCAATTGGAACAATACCCAGCCCCATCTTTCCACTGGATTCGGCGATCAGCTGTTCCAGCCACGAGCCAAAGGATCGAAAAGGCTCTTCTGCGATGATCGTTAATTTATTTTTTCCGGATTGTAATGCTTCTCCCAGTATTGCTCCAAGAACCAGGCCAGGGTTCCTGCCTGTGGCAACTTCTGGCTGGCAATCTTTAGCAAAGTCAATTGTTTTATCAATAAATTCTTGCAAACCTATGCCCAATAATGCTGCTGGAACAAGACCAAACATAGTCAGAGCTGAATACCTCCCGCCTACATTTGGGTCTGCTTCAAAAACCTTTCGGAAACCCATTTCCCTGGCTTGATTAACGAGCAACGTACCCGGGTCGCTAATTGCAATGAAATAATCACCCGCTTCAGCTCCATGTTTATCCTTCATCTTTTGATAAAAATAAGAAAGATTCGCCTGTACTTCACTGGTGCTGCCTGATTTACTGGCAACAATAAAGAGGGTCTTTTCTTGTTCATTACGCTCATCTTCTGCAAGCACCTGGCCAGGTTCAGTCGAGTCTAATATGGAAAGCGAGAGACCATGCATTTGGCCAGCAAAAGATTGACCTATCACTTCTGCCGCCAGAGATGATCCTCCCATTCCTAAAAGAAGAAGGTGGGTAAAACCTTGCTCTTGAATTTCTTTCCAAAAAGCAGATAAGGCTGGTATCTTGCTCTTAGCTGTAAAAGGTGCCTGCAGCCAGCCCAGACGTTTTTGAATTTCTAATTGGGCGATAGAGTCTTTTGTCCAAAGAGAGCCATCTTTTGCAAACATGCGCGGCATGGTCTCATTTTCAGCTAAATTTTCGATTTCTTTTATGACTTTTTTTTCCAGGAAATGAAACGAATTTTGAAACTCCTTTTTCCTTGCTTCTATCGTTTCGATTAAAGATGAAAATGCATTGGCAAATGACCTGACTCCTTCATCCTCCAGTTCTTGCGTAATTTCATCCAAATGAATACCGTAACTAGCAAGTTCATTTAAGAAATCATGGGCTTTATCAACCCCAGTGCCAATCGTCAGGTTGGTTTTTCCGTGATCACGAAAAGCCTGCAAAGTCTTTGGAGGAACCGTATTAACTGTGTTGTTACCAATCAGTTCTTCCACGTACATCACATCTGAATAGGCTGGATTTTTCGTACTGGTGGATGCCCAAAGTGGTCTCTGAGGCAGCCCACCAGCATTAATCAACTTCTGAGCTCGCTCACTTGAAAACATTTCTTCAAAAAGCTGATAAGCAACTTTTGAATTTGCAATAGCCGCTTTTCCCATGAGAGTTTTTGCTTTTTCCTTCGACAGATTACCAGCAGAAACAAATTCTTCCAGTTTTTTATCGATTTTGCTGTCCACCCGCGAGACAAAAAATGAGGCCACGGAGTTTATCTGCCCAATGGAAAGTCCATTTCGAAGGCGGTCTTCCAACCCGCTCAAATAGGCATCAATCACCTCAGCATACCTTTGCACAGAAAAAATCAGTGTGACATTGATATTCTTTCCAGCAGCAATAGATTTGCGAATAGCGATCAAACCTTCTTTGGTTGCTGGAATTTTAACCATCAGATTCGGACGATTTACCAACTTCCACAGGTTTAACACTTGCTGGTAAGTTGCTTCAGCATCATAAGCCAATTTTGGGTTCACTTCGAGGCTGACAAAGCCGTCTTTCCCGTCTGTTTTTTTGAAAAGGGGAGCAAAAAGATCCGCCGTATCTTGAATATCTTCTATCGCAAGCTGAAAAAAAATATCTTCCGCATCCCACCCAGCCCATGACATCGTTTGTAATGCATCATCATAATCACTGGAATTCGAGATAGCATTTTGAAATATGGACGGATTTGAGGTAACACCGCGAATATCACCTGCTTCAATCAAAGCAGCCATTTCGCCATTTTTTAAAAGACGCCGTTCAATATTGTCATACCACAATGATTGACCCAATTCGTGTAATTTTGTAATACTGACCATATAAATTTTCCTTTCATTCCATTTGAATCTGGCTACCAATCTCGAATTCTACAGATGACCAAATTGTTCAAGTTTTTCGACTTTTCCCATTCGTCTTATAAATCGTTCATCCAAATCCTTATCAGCTGAAAGAAATGCCTCTGTAACTTCATCTGCAATTGCGGCACCAATTATCCTTGCTCCTATACAGAGCACATTCATGTGGTCGTGTTCAACACCTTGATGAGCGGAATAATGATCGTGACATAAACCTGCCAGAATTCCATCCATTTTATTTGCAGCAATCGAAGCACCAACTCCCGATCCACATATGATAATCCCGCGCTCGGCCACACCACGTTGTATAGCATCACCCACTTTGAATACATAATCCGGAAAATCAACGCTGATTTGCCCATTATCAGTCCCGTAATCAATTACTTCGTGACCGAGTTGTACAACTTTATCTATTACGACCTGCTTCAGTGGAAAACCTCCGTGATCACAAGCTATTGCTACACGCATTCTTACTCCTTTTCAAGTAATTCGTGGGCAACTTCAATGACATGGCTGCTGGTAATACCCAGATGTTCATATACATCCTGGTATTTTCCCGATTCACCAAAACGATCAAGACCTATCGTTACCCCATAATCACCTACCCATTGATGCCAACCAAATGTCACTCCGGCTTCCAGCGAAATTCGTCTCTTTAAAGTTGGTAAAAGTACTTCTTGCTGATAACTTTTTGGCTGCTTTTTGAAAAGGTAAAATGACGGGAAAGAAACAACTCGAATTGAGTAGCCTTCCTGCTCAAGTTTTTCTGCAGCATCAATTAAAATCGCAATCTCTGAACCGGATCCCATCAAAATCGCCTGCGGATCATTCTTGCCGTAATCTCGAAGGATGTAAGCCCCTCTATGAAGTCCTTTTGCCGAAGAAAAATCGACTCGATTGATGGTGGGTAAATTTTGGCGGGACAAAGCCAGAAGTACAGGCTTGTTTTTGCTCATGATAGCTACCTTCCAGGCTTCACGCACTTCATTTGCATCGGCAGGGCGTAAGTCAATTAATTCCGGGATAGCGCGGAGTGAGGCCATATGCTCAACCGGTTGGTGCGTCGGACCATCTTCTCCCACGCCTATGGAATCATGGGTAAATACCCATTTAACTGGATATCCCGAAAGTGCCGAAAGTCGAATCGCCGGCCTGGCATAGTCAGTGAAAACCAGAAAAGATGCGCCATAGGCAATAACGCCTTTATGAACCGCCATGCCATTTAAAATTGCACCCATCGCGTGTTCGCGTACTCCGAAATGAAGGTAATGCCCCGAATGGTTGTCAGCTTGAAATGAAGTTCCACCTTCAATCCATGTGTTATTCGATGGAGTTAAAATCTGCAGACCCGCCCATCAATTCAGGTAATTTTTTAGCGAGGGCATTAAGTACTTTGCCAGAGGCAACCCGCGAACCCATCCCCTTTTCATCTGAAGGAAAAACTGGCAAGTCGAGATCCCAATCGTCTGGTAAATTGCCTTCTATTCGGCGAATGAATTCGGTGGCGAGTTCGGAATATTGGATTGCATAATCTTGCAATAATTTAGCCCAATTTGTGTCAAGTTCATGTCCTATGAGTAATGATTGTCGGAAAAATGAAAGGACTTCGTCCGGAACACAAAATCTGGGGGAAATTGGCCAGTTAATTCGTTCTTTGGCTGCATTTAATTCCTCATCTCCAGGCGGTTTCCCATGGGCATCAGCTGTATCTTGCACCGTCGGCAAACCATATCCGATATGAGTTTTGCAAATTATTAATGTCGGCCGATCATCATTTTTTGCGTCATTGATTGCACGATCAATTAAATCGACATCATTTCCATCGGAGACGTGTAAGACCTGCCAATGATACGCCTCAAAGCGTTTCGCCACATCTTCAGTGAATGCTAAATTTGTTTGACCATCAATTGTTATACCGTTATCGTCATAACAATAGATTAACTTTCCTAACTTGAGATGCCCAGCCAATGAAGCAGCTTCAGCTGTTACTCCTTCCATCAGGTCCCCATCCGTGACAATGGCATAGACATAATGGTCAACCAGATCAAACTCAGCGCGGTTGTAAACTGAAGCCATGTGTGCCTCGGCAATTGCCATGCCAACCCCATTGGAAAAACCTTGCCCTAAGGGACCAGTTGTTACTTCCACCCCGGGTGTTAAGCCAAATTCAGGATGTCCTGGTGTTATACTCCCCACCTGGCGGAAATTCTGAAGATCTTCCATTGAAACTGAATAACCGCTGAGATAAAGCAGAGAGTAAAGCAACATTGAGCCATGTCCGCCGGATAAAATAAAACGGTCACGGTTAAACCAGCCTGGATTGGCCGGGTTATGTCGCAAGTGTTTCATCCAAATGGTAAATGCAATTGCCGCTGTTCCCATTGGTAAACCCGGGTGACCACTATTTGCCTTCTGAACCCCATCAACCGCCAAAAATCGAATTGTGTTAATTGCTTTTTCCTGAAAATTATTGTCAAGAGTCATTTTGAACCTTTCTTTCGCTTAAAAAAATAATTGCTGGAATTATTATATCCTCTTGACTTTTATAATTCGCATCTAAGTTCATTGTTAATATCGATTTATTATTGACACGTCCAATTTACCTGATAATATTCCAGATATGCCCAACTTAAAATCCGTTCGCCTTCTCAGTAATTTAGCACTCATCGTTTTTTCAATTGTTTGGATTACTTTTACGAGTATCCGCGATACTAAGACGACAGAAGTCAAAAACGTCCAACCGCAAAAAGGGTTTCTCGCACCTAACTTTAGTTTACAAAGCATTTCAGGCGATACGTATAAGCTAAGTGCCCTGCATGGTAAACCAGTTTTAGTAAACGTCTGGGCGAGTTGGTGCACCCCCTGCCAGACGGAAATGCCTGCCATCCAAAGAATGTTTGATCGTTATGGATCCAAAATAGCCATCCTTGCGGTAAACAGCACAACCCAGGATTCGATTGCGAATGTTACTGACTTCATCACGAAAAACCACTTTACTTTTCCGGTTCTACTGGATAAAGATGGATCTGTGACAAAAAGCTATCAAGTTCAGGCACTCCCGACAACATTTTTTATTAACGCCAATGGTATTATTCAGGAAGCCATAATTGGTGGACCCATGTCTGAAACCTTACTCGAAATTCGTATCCAAAAACTCCTGGGTGAAGAGTAATGCTGCCAATTCTTAACATTGGTCCGTTGGCAATTCAAACTCCCGGTCTGATCATATTGATCGGCATCTGGCTGGGGTTGACTGCAATTGAAAGTAATAGTTCAAAATTCAGTCTAAATGGTAATACTCTCAGCAATCTGGTCTTGTTGTCTCTTCTATCCATGGTGTTCTTTGCCCGAATTGGATACATCTCGCAATATACGGCCATCTTTGCTGAAAGACCATTATCAGTGTTTTCACCAAACCTTTCACTTTTTGACCCGCTTTCAGGTCTGACGCTGGGGACAGTATTCTTTCTTGTTATGAGTCAACGCAAAAAACTACCGGTTCGTAATGTCCTAAACGCAATCACACCCGGTTTATCTGTCTTTGTTATTTTTTTCTTCTTATCTCTATTAGCCTCAGGAAATTATTACGGCCAGCCTTCCGCTCTTCCCTGGTCAATCTATCTATGGGGTCTCCACCGGCACCCCTTGCAACTCTATTATGTGTTAGCGCTTGTTTTACTTTGCGCGAGAATATTCTGGTTGATCGGAAAACCACAAGAAAGGCACATCCTTTTTTTTGAATTTCTACGCTGGTTTTCGGTAATCATCATCTTCCTCGATTTTTTCCGTGGAGATCTCGAAATGCGCATGGGCACTGTGCATGTATTACAAATTTCTGCATTCATAAGTCTACTGATTTCGACCGCGTTGGTTAATAAGTTCCGAGAGAACCCGATCATCGAACATGCATTTTCTCCATCTCATTAGTTTTGCAAATTTATTCCTCAACTTCTTTAATGTTTATTGACAATTTCAGGTCTATTTGCTGAATTTCTCCATATGGTTTTCTTTTGGCCAACCATATAAAAGAATCGCTCTTGTAAAAAACCATGGTTGCCGGATGAACTTTGCGCCCTTCTGATAATGTTAGCGACGCACTCTGTTCAACCTAATTTACCAGCTTGAAAGAATAACGAAAAGTGAAATATAAGATTCTCTACATTCCAAAACTAATTTAAACGAAATAAGGGGGATGGTTGATAGGTTTTCTTTCGAAAAATACATTCAAAAAATAGCTCAATTTTGTAATAATAAAAATTACTTTTTACTTCTATCAGATAAGACATGAAGGATGGTTGTCAGTTGTCTCGTTTGATAAGTTGATTGGTCAGTTCTTTAATCGTAGCCAAATCCTCAGGTTTAACAGAGGTTAATGCAATCAGCGATTTATTTGCCAAATTTGAGTAATACTGGGAAACATTTTCCGCATACTTGCGCGCACCGATTTTTTCCAGTTCCATGATCAATCTGGCGATATCTTCTTCCTTTTTTTCCTGATTGCTCATTAAATCAATAATGGCGGGGTTATTTTCAAAACCAAAGACAACCGGGAGCGTCTTTTTTCCATCTCTCAGGTCGGAAGAATTGGATTTTCCCGTTTTTTCTTCATTTCCCCAAATGCCCAGGACATCATCCCAAACCTGAAAAGCGATCCCCAGCGATTCACCAAAAGTACGCAGATAGTTTCTATTCATTTTAGAGGATTGAGCAATAATCGCGCCAAGTTCAGCCGATGCAGCCATCAGGGCAGCCGTTTTACCTGTGATCATTTCGAAATAATCATCACGTGAAATCTCTTCTCTTGTTTCGAATGTCATATCCAGGTATTGACCACCTGTGAGTGCGATACAAGTCTGATTAAGAAGACAGGAAGCTTCGTATGCGACCATTGGATTAACCTTTGGACCCAGATGAAGCATGCTTAATTGTGCTAATGAAAACATTGCATCGCCACAATTTACAGCCTGATTTACTCCCCATAATTTCCACACGGTTGGTTTTCCACGTCTGAATTGGGACTGATCTTCGATATCGTCATGAATCAAGGAAAAATTATGCAGCAACTCAATTGAAGCAGCAGCCGGTAAAGCCTTTTGCCACTCTCCGCCACATAGTTGTGTGGTCAGCAATACAATCAATGGCCGAATCCTCTTACCCTGGGTGTTTTGAGCACCTTCCTGACTTTGCCAACCCATATGGTAAGCCATCATTTCTTTAATGCCAGAAAATTGGGAGGGGATGTGCTGAAAAACGAGTTCCTTTAGAACTTCTTCAATATCAGGCAGCATTTCAGAAATTGTGTCCTGGAGGCTCATATTATTTCTCTATCTTTTCAATTTTGTGGTTTTTGAAGTCTATCAGATTAATCGAACCCGTGGCAAACATCGTGATTCGAAATATGCGTGAGATCACTTCAATTTCTTTTTCAAGCTGATCAGAAGACATCGCTGCTTTCTTGAGAAGTGCGCCTGCCATTCCGGCCAAATCTGCCCCCAGAGCTATTGCCTTTGCCATTTCCAATCCATTACGCAAGCCACCTGATGCAAAAACATTCAAGTTCAGATGTTTCTCAACAATATCTGTGAGGGACTTTGAGGTGGGTAGTCCCCAATCCAGAAAGGATTCAGCTACTCGAATTTCATGTTCGTCAACTAATCGATAACGCTCCACTTGTGACCATGAAGTTCCACCTGCTCCAGAAACATCGATCGCAGAAACCCCTGCATCCATAAACTTTTTTGCCACTACGGCAGAAATTCCCCAGCCTACTTCTTTTATAATCAGAGGAACCGGTAGATCGCGAGCAATTTGTTCAATTTTCAACAAAAGACCTTCAAAATTCGTATCCCCATTTTTCTGTAAAGCCTCTTGAAGTGGATTTAAATGTAAAATTAAACCATCAGCCTCGATCATTTCGACAGCCTGAATGCATTCACGAATTCCATATCCATAATTGAATTGAACTGCTCCCAGGTTTGCAAACAACAAAATTGAGGGCGCATAACTGCGGACTTGAAAAGATGATGCTAATTTGGGGTTTTCAATAGCAGCTCGCTGTGAACCCAATCCCATGGCCAGACCAAATTTTTCCGCCACTGTAGCCAATCTGTGGTTAATTTCGGCAGCGCGATCTGTTCCCCCTGTCATAGAAGATATGAGCAGTGGAAAAGCCACTGTCTTCGCAAAAAGCTGCTGACTGGTATCTATTTTAGCAAGATCAATTTCAGGTAGTGCACAGTGCAGAAAACGATATGCCTCAAAACCATTACTTAACGTAGACGAGACATTCTTCTCAAGATTAATACTGATATGATCGTTTTTCCGATTAACAATAATTTCATCATCCATAACTTTTCTCATTCAAGGGGTATTAATACTATAAGTTATTGTTACTACATGAATTATAAATTCTTAAATAGATTTTACTTGACAGAATGAAAAGGCACGTTACAATTTTCATGTAAACAGGCTAGATATTTTCAGGAGGTATAAATGAGCGATGTTTTTAACCAGGTCAAGGCGATTATTGTCGATGTTCTTAAAGTCGATGAAAACGAACTTGAAATGGACACACGATTTATTGAGGATTTAAAGGCAGACTCAATGGACCAATTCTTTCTCATAGATGGTTTCAGCGAAAAATTTGATTTGCAAATCCCGGATGAGGATGCCCGACAAATTAAATCTATTGGCGATGCGGTTCATTTCATAGAACAAAATTTAAATTAATCTTCTTGCCTTGTCGAATTAATGATAGAAAAATGTGCCTTCGTGGCACATTTTCATTATCTCACCAGCAAATCAGCAATTTCTTCCGGGTGACGGGCAATCTGAACTCCGGAGATACGTAATGCATGAATCTTTTCAGCAGCCGTCCCTTCACCATCTTCGATAATAGCACCCGCATGTCCCATTCGCTTCCCTTCCGGTGCGGAATCACCAGCGATGAAAGCCACGACTGGTTTAGTCATAAACCGCGCAATGTAATCAGCTGCCTTTTGCTCGTCATTTCCTCCTATTTCCCCAATCATCACCACCTGATCCGTTTGAGGATCTGTTTCAAACATTTCTAATAAGTCGATGAAATCTAATCCGTGAATCGGATCACCACCAATTCCAACACAAGTGCTGGCTCCTATATCTTGCATCAACATTGCTTGCAGCACTTCATATGTCAACGTTCCTGACCGCGAGATAACACCTACGCTACCAGGCTTGGAAATATTTCCCGGAATGATTCCGACTTTAGATTCTCCAGGTGTTAATAAACCCGGGCAGTTCGGTCCTACTAATTTTACATTGTGTTGGTCCAGGTACATCCGCACCCGCATCATATCTCGTACCGGAACACCTTCTGTAATACATACGACCAACGGAATACCAGCATCCGCCGCTTCGATCATTGCATCAGCTGCATAAATCGCAGGGACAAAGATTACACTGACATTTGCACCAGTTGCGTTTCTAGCTACTTTTACTGAATCAAAAATAGGCGTTTTGCCGTCAAAAATCCAATCTCCACCTTTTCCCGGGGTTACACCAGCCACAATATTGGTACCATACTGAACCATTTGCCAGCTATGAAAGAGTCCTTCATTTCCAGTAATTCCTTGAACGATTACACGGCTGTTTTTATTGATGAGAATGCTCATATGGTTCCTCCTTCAGCCAATATCACCGCTGCTCTGGCCGCCTGTACCAGTGAAGTTGCGGTGTGGATTTCTGATTCTGCCAGTAATCTACGCCCTTCTTCAGCATTGGTTCCAACCAGGCGTACAACGACTGGTATTTTTACTTTCACATCTTTGAAGGCGGTAAGAATCCCGCGAGCCACTTCATCGCAACGTGTTATGCCGCCAAAAATATTTATCAAGATCACACGCACATTCGGGTCTGACAAAATAATCCTCAGGGCAGCAGAAACTTTTTCAGAACCTGCGCCTCCGCCAATATCAAGAAAATTGGCAGGTAAACCACCCGATTGTTGAATAATATCCATCGTTGCCATCGCCAAACCCGCTCCATTCACCATGCAGCCAATCTGGCCATCCAGTTTAATAAACGCAAGACCATACTTGCGTGCCTCAATTTCAGCGGGTGCTTCGACATCCAGGTCACGAAGTTCCATAAAATCGGGATGTCGATAGAGGGCATTATCATCGATGATCATTTTGGCATCTAGGGCTAGCAAACGACGATCTTTTGTGATGACCAATGGATTAATTTCCGCCAGCGTTGCATCGCTTTCCCAATAAACTCGAAACAGCCCGTGCAGAATTTTTATGAAACTCTTCCAATATTCCCGTGGAAGGTCGATCCCGAGAGCAATATCACGGGCTTGAAAGTCTTGTAAACCGATCAGCGGATTTATCGTAACCCTGACAATCTTTTCAGGTGACAACTGAGCAACTTCCTCAATATCGACACCCCCAGCGGCAGAAGCCATTACGATTGGCGATTTTGAAACACGGTCGTTTACAATTGCCAGGTATATTTCTCTTTCAATACCTACAGCTTCGTCAACCAGGATTTTACGCACCGGCAATCCTTTAATTTCCATCCCCAGAATATCAGTTGCAAATTGTTTCGCTTCAGACGGATCGCGTGCCAGCTTTATCCCTCCTGCTTTTCCCCGTCCACCTACCAATACTTGTGACTTAATGACGACTCGACCACCCAATTCTTCAGCAATCTGTTTAACTTCCGATGCAATATTGGCAATTCTGCCACGTGGTATCGGCACCTGATATTTTTCAAACAACTTCTTCGATTGGTATTCATGTAATTTCATTAATTCTCCCTCACCAAAATCGAACAAAGATCCTTCACGATTTATAAAAAATTATACATGCAGGCGCATTAGATTATTGGCATATGTATAAAGCAGTTCTGAAAATAGACAATAAAAAACCGGGAGATTACGAGCCTCCCGGTTATTGCATTTACAAAAAAAGTCTTTAGCCTTTCAAGAAATCTTCAAGGGCGGATTTGCTGATACGGTAAGCAGTACCGATTTTTCTCGCCTTTAAATCTCCGCTTTGTATTGCAGCAAGGATATCCTCTTCCGAAACGCGTACAATCACGGCAGCTTCAGCTGGGGTCATTACATCACCCATCCCATTACTGGCAGCACCTGCTCCGGAAGCAGCTGCTGCTCCACCGGCTGAAGAACCAGTCATGCCAGACAATGATTGCGAGATAACATTCCCGAGGCCAACACCAGCACCAATTCCAGCTGTCAATCCTGCGCCACCACTTTCATTGCGAGCGGCATCGCGGAGTGCATCGGCAGCCTGAAGTTGTGTGTAGGTTTGCATATCCAGCATACCCATAGCCCGCAATTCCTCGGCTGATTTTTCAGAAGGTTTGATATTTGATATATAGAAAGACTTCAAGAGCAAACCGATGGCAGCAAAATCATCCTGCGCTTTTGCGCGAACACCAGCTCCAATTTCTTCGGTTAAGCCAATCAATTCGGCAACGCTCTTAACCGCTCCAGTCTCACCAAGGAGATCCTGTAATTTTGAAAGAAGCATTGCTCGCAAGCGACCTTCGATTTCTGACATGCGGTAAATGCCATTCGCACCGACCACCTGCGTAACGAATTGCTGTGCGTCTTTCACCTGGAAGCTGAAGCTTCCGAAACCCTGCAATAAGGCAACACCCAGACCCATACCTGGATTACGGACAAGAATCGGTTGAGGCGTACCCCATTTCCGATCAACAAATTCGCGCATTGAGACATAGTAGATTTCGGCTGTAAACGGGGTACGATCATTAAACACTTTCCCCACCAAATTGACGAGCAATGGAATGTTGGCGGTAACGATTGTATGCCGGCCAGGGCCAAATTCGTCTAAAGCGCGACCATCACGAAAGAAGATTGCCTTTTGAGATTCTCGCACGATCACCTGAGATCCAATGCGCAAATCTGCTACACCCACTTCCGGAAAACGGTGGACAATCTCATCTTTCATTTCACTTGCATATTCAACGACATCAAATACTCTAGCCATTTTTTACTCCATTTGTAATCTAATTATTTACATTTATGAATCAGGGAGTTTGTTCGGTATTGATACCACCCATGATCACTTCAGACCGTTTGTTATACGCATCCAAAGATTGTTGCGCCGTTGAAGTCAAATGCCGGATTGCCGCAGGCAAACCATCTGTTCCAAAGGATGCTTCTACATTATCGACGGCGCGACTGAGGAGATCCGCATGATCTAATAAAGCAAGATCATACTGGTATACTGCCGCCAATTCTTCCTCACGGATTTTAACCGCATCAAAAAATGGGGCATATCCATAGGTCGCATGCCGAATCCTATCGATAAACTGTCGGATTTTTATTGCCCCTCTTTCAATATCATCGACCCATTCAAGCCCACCAGTGCTTATAAGTTCGGTTTGTAATCCGGAGATGCGATGCCACTGCTCTTCAAATCGATCCGCAACAGCTTCCCGCAAAATCTTGTCTGAAGCCCTGCGGTTTTCCCGCTCAATGTATCCATTAAAACCTGGAATTTTACTCAACAATTTCTTGATCACATCCTGATTGGCAGTTACGCGATCGAATAAATCACTCATATCTCCTCCTTCATTAAGGTCTCATTCAATAAGGTCTCATTCAATTAATTATTTATCGCATTTTTTATTATAGCTTAATCTGATGTTAAGCGAACACAATTCTATCTACACTATATACGTAAAACCATATTTTTCGTTTCTAGCCCCTATTTGATCGAAAAAAGGTGTTTTAGGCGTAAAATTTGCGTAAATACGACCTTTCCTGTAAGGTATCTGTAATGTAAACCTATTGCAATACTGACCGGAGAGGTTATAATATGACTAACATTTTAGAAAATAAATTTGGGAAGGAGGTGACAAACATGTTATTCGCACCGAAAGAAAAAGGCCAAGGTTTAGTTGAGTACGCATTAATTCTTGTTTTAGTAGCTGTTGTTGTAATTGTTATTTTGGCGTTACTCGGACCGGCAATTGGTAATATCTTCAGTAATATCGTAACCGCAATCTAATTGCACCAAGCATTGAATTGTAAAAGAGATCTCTCATGGGAGGTCTCTTTTCAAATTAATTACATTTTTTGGCTATGGGGAATTAACTCAAATTTTACTGTTTTCTGGTTTGTATCACCTTACAATACTGCAAAATGGACTTGCAAAATTGATTAATAATTTTTTCATTATGGTTGTATAATCAAAATGATCTCAAATCAAGTCCGACATCTAATATATTGGCACAATTTATGCATTATTCTAATATGTAAAGACGGCAGGGGAATACCATCATTTGTATGTTTGTGATCAATTTCAGTTTTTTAATTGCCGGATAATAAACAAATTGGTTAGTTTCCCGAACATTTAATAAGGAGACGTGGGCATGGCTAAAAGTGGAACAAAAAGTGGAAGAGTAATAATTATTGTGGCACTAGTTTTAATCGTTATTGTTTTAGGGGTTGCGTACGCATATATTCAGCTACGGCCATTGCTCCAACCCCAGGTCACGGATGTTCAACAACCACAGGCAGTAGTTGAGGAAATGGTCGACATCGTAATTACGACCCAGGCAATTGCGCGTGGTGATGTAATTACAGAAAACGTTGTCGCTACGATTCCGTTTCCCAAGAAAGAACTGGTAGAGGGAACTTTTGTGACTGAATTGGATCAGGTTATTGGCAAAAAGGCGATGTATCCTCTCAAGCCACGCATGCCTATCACCCCAAGCTTGTTGATTGATTCGGTTACCGGGGGTTCAATTCCTGCCTTCGATATCCCAGTTGATAAGACAGCACTTTCGATACCTATCGATCGCGAAGCATTGGTCGCCTTTGCACCACAACCAGGAGATCATGTGATGGTAATAGGCTGCATGTGGTTGGTAGACATCGATCCGGAATATCAAACCATTCTTCCGAACTATACCGCTTCTGTGACAAAACAACTTTTTAATGCAGAAAGCACTGTAGAATCACTTTCCATTAATATTCAGGGCGGCAGCGATGCGTCTGCACAAGGTCGAACTGAACTGGATCCAACGCTAAATGAACCTATTTACGTTCAGCCCTCGGAGACACAACGACCGCGTCTGGTTTGTCAAAATGTGATTCAAGATGCCATCATTCTTCGAGTAGGCGATTTCCCATTGGACGGCGTTGATGAACCTGTAGTCACAGAAGTACCTGCGCCAGTACCTGGTCAGGAAGCAGCACCCGTTGAACCTCCACCTGATCCCGATATTGTCACTCTGGTAGTATCTCCGCAGGATGCAGTATTGATGAGTTATTTGAAACTCGCTAAAGTTTCATATACGCTCGCACTACGAAACCCCAACAATATACAAGAGATCGTCACCGATGCTGTTACACAACAATATCTAATGGATCAGAAGAATATTCCTTTACCGGCAAAATTACCTTTTGCAATCGAAACACGATCTGGAGATTCTGCACCATTAACTAATCAATAAACAAAATACTTAGGAAGTAAATAAATACCACATCACTTCCACAGAAATTGGAGTCATATCTTTAAATGGCCGGACCAGAAAAAATTCGGGTACTCATCGTCGATGATATTCAAGAAACACGTGAAAACATTCGTCGGATGCTGCAGTTCGATCCATCAATTGAAATTATTGCTGAAGCGAGAACTGGCAAAGAGGCGATTGATTTAACACATCAGAAGCAACCCGATGTCGTAGTAATGGATATTAATATGCCTGATATGGATGGGCTGGTTGCAACCGAAGCAATTCGGCGGCGCTTGCCCTACATTCAGATTATTATCCTTTCAGTACAAAATGATCTAAGCTATATGCGCCGAGCTATGCTGGCTGGAGCTCGTGACTTCTTATCCAAACCGCCTATGATTGACGAACTTACGAATGCCATTCGTCAGGCCGGTAAGATGGCAATCGAAGAGAAACGAAAAGCTCAGGTAAATCTCGCCACAATTGAAGCTGCCAGCAGTTCTGCCGCCGGCCAACGAGCATTGGGCAAAATTGTCGTCGTATATAGCCCTAAAGGTGGAACAGGTTGTACAACGATTGCCACAAACGTTGCTCTTGGTCTTCAAACAGAAACAACGCCTGCAGTTTTAATCGATGCCAGCCTTCAATTTGGTGATGTTGCTGTCTTTCTTAACGAGCAAGGTCGCAATTCGATTATCGACCTGACGCCACGTGCTGATGAACTCGATCCGGATATCATTGAAGAAGTTATGATCAATCATAAATCTTCCGACCTGGATATATTAGCCGCCCCTCCCCGTCCTGAATATGCCGACAGTATCTCATCAGATCAATTTTCGAAAGTGCTGTCTTATTTACAAAAAATGTATTCATATATTGTTGTAGATACAGCCTCCTACTTGACCGACGTAGTCCAATCATGCCTGGATGTCGCCAGCGTCATTATCCTTGTAGCCACTCAGGATATCCCTTCCATTAAGAATGCCAACTTATTCCTGGGATTATCAGATGCTTCTGGAATCAACCGTAAACGTATTTTGTTCGTCATCAATCGCTTTGATAAACGAGTCTCGATTTCAGCAGAGAGAATTGGGGAAAGTTTGCGCCAACCAGTAGAAGCGGTAATTCCATTTGAAGATCGAATTGTAACCACTTCCATAAATCGCGGAACACCTTTCATAATTGAAAACAAGGCATCAATTCTATCCAAAAGCATTTATACTGTGATTGAAAAAATTAATGAAAAGATAGCTGAACAACATGAAGAAGAATCAGTCGCACAGGCATCTTCCAGATATTAGGTAAAAAAGGGGTTTAAGTATGTCAATTCTCAGGCGTATTCAGGGTGAAGGGCAAAACAATGGTGCACAACCGCCTAAACCCGGTGGCTCGGATCCTTTACGCAACCCTGCTTTGCAATCCAGGCGTATTAACGCACCATCATCTTCCAGTTCAAATGATACCTATCAAGACCTAAAAAACCGCGTTCAAACAAAGTTATTGGGGACTTTGGACCCCACTATGGATGTCACGCAAACAGCCGATGTGAAGAGAACAATACAGGAATTGTTTGAACAAATTTTGAATGAAGAAAATATTATCCTTTCGCGACCAGAACGATCACGAATGTTTGAGCAGATATCTGCTGAAATTCTCGGATTTGGTCCTCTCCAGCGATTGTTAGAAGATGAGACGATTACAGAAATCATGGTTAACGGAGCAAAGAATATCTATATCGAGCGCTCTGGAAAAATCCTCAGGGAACCTATGGCATTTGAAAATGATGAACACGTAATGCGAATCATTGAAAGAATCGTTGCACCTCTTGGTCGTAGAATTGATGAATCGTCTCCGTATGTAGATGCACGTTTACCAGATGGATCTCGTGTAAATGCCGTCATTCCTCCTATCTCACTGGTTGGACCGGTGCTTACCATTCGTAAATTTGCGAAAACTCCGATCACTGTTGAAAAGCTGATTGAGTTTGGCTCGCTAACCCCAGAATCAATTCAATTCTTAGATGCCTGCGTGAAAGCGCGCTTGAATATTGTCATTTCCGGTGGTACAGGTTCTGGAAAAACAACCCTGTTAAATGTATTGTCTGGATTCATTCCTTCTGACGAGCGAATTGTCACAGTTGAAAATGCAGCAGAGCTCCAATTGAGGCAGGAACATGTGGTTACACTGGAATCCCGCCCACAAAACATTGAGGGCAAAGGCGAAATTACCATTCGTCAGCTGGTAGTAAACACATTGCGTATGAGACCGGACCGCATCATCGTTGGTGAGATCCGAGACGAAGCCGCCCTGGATATGTTGCAGGCCATGAACACCGGTCATGATGGTTCCATGACCACTGCCCACTCGAATACACCGCGTGATACATTATCCCGTATGGAAACGATGACTCTGATGGCCGGAATGGAATTGCCGGTGCGTGCGATTAGAGAACAAATTTCTTCAGCTATCGATTTAATTGTTCATCAATCCCGTATGCGTGATGGAACGCGTAAAGTAGTCAATATTACCGATGTAACCGGTATGGAAGGCGATATTATCACCATGACCGATGTGTTTGTTTTTGAACAAGCCGGTTTTGAAAACGGTCGTGTGATTGGCAGATTACGCCCTACCGGTTTACGTCCAAAATTTATGGAAAAAATTGAACAGTCAGGCATTCACCTACCTCCTTCCATCTTTGGAATTGGAGACCGACGCCGCTACTAAAAAAGAAAGCAGGCATAGCTTATGGACCTCGCCCAACTTTTCAACCAAATTGACCCAATTGTAATCATCGCCACGGGAGCTGGAATCTCTTTTGTCCTGTTAATTATCGGCATAATCATAACCGTAACTGGTGATCGCAAGACAATGGAGCTGGAACGTCTGGGAAAGTATATTGCAGAAGATGAGTTATTATCCGAAAGAGAACGCTCAACCCCGCTGACCGACTGGCTCAACCGGCGTGTTGAACGCTCTTCAATTGGTGAAAAATTATCTCAGAGTCTCTCACGCGCCGATTTAAAATTAAAACCTGGCGAATACATTGCCATTATGGTAATCGCTGCCTTCTTGGTAGGGTTTGTGCTCTGGTTTATTGGGGGAAGAGTAATTGTTATAGGTATTCTCGGAGCGGTTATTGGTTCATTCTTACCCCGCATGTATGTCAGTAGTCAACAGAAAAAACGTCTGGTCAAATTCGACAATCAATTACCGGATATGCTGAATTTAATGGTCAACGGTCTCCGGGCAGGTTTTTCCACCATGCAAGCAATGGAGGCGGTCTCGCGCGAATTACCGGCACCAATAAGCGATGAATTTCGGCGGGTCGTTCAGGAAATGCAGCTTGGCGTACCGATGGAACGCGCTTTGGATAACTTATTAGTACGCATACCCAGTGATGACCTGGACCTGACCATCACCGCTATCAACGTGCAACGCGAGGTTGGTGGTAATCTGGCGGAGATTATGGAAACAATATCGCATACGATTCGCGAACGTATTCGTATCAAAGGAGAAATTCGTGTTTTAACAACCCAAGTCATGTATTCCGGGCGCTTTCTCTCCATGTTGCCTATCTTTGTTATGGGTATTTTATACTTACTCAACCGGGAATACATGATGGAGTTTTTTAAACCGTCCAGTGCTCCATGCGGTTACATTTCACTGGCTGTATCCGCGTTACTAATTTTCTTTGGCTATCTCGCTATGAACAAACTGGGTGATATTGAAATTTAAGGATTGAAAAGAGGGAAAAATGGTTGTTTTATATATAATAATTGCAGTTGTTGTCATAGGAGCCATATTTCTCACAGTTATTGGTTTGCGTAATCCTGGCGCTTCAGATGATCGTCTACTGGAATCTCGTTTGGAGGAACTTAACCAATCTGAAGAGCCTGTAACACTTAGAAAGTTGGAACTATCGCAACCCTTCCGTGATCGTGTTATTTTCCCTGTAGCACAAAAATTTGGCGATCTTGCCATCCGCTTTACACCTCAAAATGCACGCCAATCGATAGAGAAGAAATTGGAACTTGCCGGAGCATCTTCAAAGATGGATCCGACCATAATTCTTTTCTTGCAATTCATTGGTATGGTCTTTTTTGGTGGTGTCGTGATGTTTGTTCTTTCTATCGGGTCACTCGACTGGCCCTTTGGGCGTAAATTGATTGTCGCATTCGTATTTGGCTTGATTGGCTTCTATTTCCCGAACCTGATGCTATCTTCACAAATTTCTCGCAGGCAAAAAGAAATACGGAAAGCAATGCCCGATGCGCTGGATCTTCTCACAATTTGCGTAGAGGCAGGTTTGGGATTTGACGCCGCCATGGCAAAAGTAAGTGAAAAATGGGAAACCCAACTTTCCATGGCATTCGCGCGTGTAATTCAGGAAATTCAATTGGGAAAAGTCCGCAAAGAAGCCTTGCGTGATATGGCTGATCGCATTGGCTTATCAGAAATGACCAGCTTTGTTGCAGCTGTAATCCAAAGCGAGCAATTAGGAGTCAGTTTATCAAAGGTTCTTCGTATCCAGGCAGATCAGATGAGAATTCGCAGACGCCAATATGCAGAAGAAGAAGCCCACAAAGCACCAATTAAGATGTTAATCCCAATGGCTGGGCTTATCTTCCCATCTTTAATGATTGTTCTGCTAACACCGGCAGGCCTACGATTATTCCACTCTGCCCTGGGGGGAATGTTCAACTAAATAATCCTTCGGAGTGTTCATGTCTAACCAGGGGATTAACAAACGTCCATTCTCCGCAGATGCATACCATTTATTTTGGGAATGTGTTGACTTGTTTATTCCCAGCCGTTGTGGAGGCTGCAATGAACTTGGATATCGTTGGTGCCAACAATGTAGTGAAAAGGTAAAACCGGTATCGGGGCCGATATGTCTTCGTTGCGGCGAACCTATAACAAATCCTACTTCATCAGAACCCTGCCATTGCGCCAGCTTCCTCACGGATATCGACCAGATCCGTTCGTTTGGCAAATACGAAGACCCTCTGTCGACTGCGATTCATAAACTCAAATATCAACGGGATATCGGCATTGCGGAATCACTGGCAATATATCTTGTGAAATTGTACAATTCTATTGATTGTGAGGCTGATATGATCATCCCGGTGCCGCTTAATAAAATGCGTTACCAGGAACGTGGATACAATCAGGCTTTATTACTCGCCATGCCTTTTTCCTATACAATTGGACGTCCAATGAAAACGCATGCTCTCAAACGCATACAAAATACTCGTTCACAAGTAGGCCTCAGTCGCATTGAACGCAGCGCCAATGTTCAAGATGCATTTTCAGCGGACGAAAAAACAGTAAAAGGAAAGGTTATTTTCTTGATCGATGACGTTTCTACTACAGGTTCTACAATGGATGCCTGTGCAAAAGCTTTGAAAAAAGAAGGAGCTAAATATATAGTAGGATTAACACTGGCACGTGCTTTTAAGACTCATAACGGTTATAGTGATTTGATTCCAATTCAAGAATTTAGGCAAACATAGACTAGAGGAGGTAATTATGGCAGTCAAAGTTGATATCTTCGCAAAAAATTTAAAGGTTACAGAGCGTATAGAAGAATACCTTAATAAAAAAATTACCAAACTTTACCGTTATTTGAATGATATTGAAGAAACAAGGGTAGATCTCACTTACACCAAATCTGCGCGCAACGCAGCCGATCGTCAGGTTGCTCAAATCACGATCAGGGGACGGGGCTACATACTCCGGACTGAAGAAAGAGCTGAGGATATTTTCGCTGCAATTGATGAAGCAATTGAAAAAATGCAACGGCAAATTTCGCGCTTGAAGGGAAAACGAGAAAGAGGACGAGGTGATGGAACTCCATTATCTGATTTAGCTGCAGAATTGCCCGAACTCGATGAAACGGAAGAACAATCCGAAATTGCACGTAGAAAAACTTTTACACTGATACCGATGGATGAATATGAAGCTATGGAACAGATGAAATTACTCGGTCATGAAAACTTTTTCGTTTTCTTTGATATGAATTCCCAAAGTGTCAATGTTCTTTACCGTCGCCGTGATGGTGGATATGGCATTATCGAACCTAAGTTGGGCTAATTCATTATGAGTGCATAGACGGGGCAACCAGGATTGCCCCGTTTTGTTTTAATCAATGTGCAATTTTAGTTTTGAGGTTTATCCAGGATATACGATAACAAAAAGTATTTCTCTAAGAAGAAAACCATATTTTAAGATTGTAAACGGATTATTAATCCTAACAAATATTGGTCGATGGCGAAACCAATAAATAAATTTATTAGCTAAATTCTAAAAAATCTTGTGTCTCCAATCCCCTTCACATCCAATCCCAAACCGTCAATCCCCTAAAAATCGGAGGTACTTTTCAAGTGATACTTTTAAATCACGCACGCCATTGGCGCAACTGCACTTTCATTGATTTTATTCTTTTTAGAGCACGCAAACAAAAAATGTAATTGGCGGAAATTCCCCACATCGATCGTGCGCCTTGTCACGCTTAAGACCATACGCTATAATTGGCCTGTTAAAAATCAAGGAAAAAGGTGCATAAATGATTGATGTTAATGAATTACGTAAAGGTGTGACCTTTGAATTCGATGGGAACTTATTCAAAGTTGTTGAATATAGCCACAATAAACCCGGACGCGGTGGGGCGACCATTCGTATTAAAGCAAAGAATTTAATTACCGGTTCTAATATTGAAAAGACTTTCAATTCAGGTGAAAGAGTTCAGGATGTGCGCCTGGATTATCATAATGCTTCATACCTCTACACTGATGGGGATTTCTTCTATTTTATGGACAATGAGACCTTTGAACAATATCCATTAAAAGGGGAGATACTGGGAGATTCTGTCAATTTTCTTAAAGAAAATATGGAAGTGAAGATCACTTTTTATAACGCTCTGGCAATTGATATTGAACTCCCAACTTCAGTGGAACTGGAAGTTACCTGGGCTGAACTGGCAATTCGTGGTGATACAGCGTCCGCGCAGACCAAAAAAGTTAAAGTCGAGACTGGCGCTGAAGTGAACACCCCCTATTTTATCGAAACTGGTGACATCATACGAGTAGATACACGTACGGGTGATTATCTTACCCGTGTTTCGTAGATAAAATGCAAACCCCTTACGGAAAAGAATGCCGTTATTTTTATGGCGATTATTTTCGTGGACGCCACCATGAAGAGTGCCGCTTATTGGAACCTGCTGTTTCTTCCTCACAATGGAACAGTAAACTCTGTAAGAATTGCCCTGTTCCTGGCATCCTGCGCGCTAACGCATGTGAAAACATGGTCTTGAAAGGTCAAATCAATTCAGGGTTATTGGGGATAGGAAAATCTATGAAAATCAGTGCCTATTGTATCAAAAGTGAAAAGGTAGTTACGGAACCACATATTGGCTGTGGGCTATGTCATCCATTAAATGACATTGTTATGATTGATAAATGACTGCTACACTTTTATTTGATTTAGATGATACTTTGCTTCAAAACGCAATGAGTTCATTCCTGCCCGTTTATCTGGGTGGACTGAGTGATCATTTAGGATCTTTCCAACTGGGTATTGATATCAAGCAAGCTGTTTTGGAAGGTACCGAATATATGATCCGAAATACAGATCCTTCCATAACGTTAGAGGAAAGTTTTGACACTCACTTTTATCCACGTTTGGGGCTGGGGAAAAAAGATCTACAAAAGGATATTAACCATTTTTATCAAAACATTTTTCCAGAATTTGCATTTATTACAAATCCAATTCCCGCAGCGCAATCCAAATTTGCCATTCTAGCGAAAAATGACGTAAATCTTGTGATTGCCACCAACCCATTATTTCCACTTCCCGCTGTTTTGCACCGCCTACAATGGGCAAATCTGGGCGTGAATCCAGATCGCTTTTCATTAATAACAAGTTACGAGCAATTTCACTTTGCCAAACCCAACCCGGCTTATTTTGCAGAGATCTTAGCTTATCTCGGTTGGCCTGAAGGATCAATTGCAATGATTGGCAACGATTGGGAAATGGATATTTTGCCAGCGGAAACAATTGGCATACCCACATTCTTTCTGGGTACTCCACCAATGGCTGATTTGTCTTCCCGACACCGACTTAGCAGCCACGGTAGTTGGAAAGAATTAGATAACTGGATTGATGAACGAATATCTACAGAAGATTCTTTTGACCTTAAACGCTCAAAACCGGCTATCACAGCAGTCCTTTCAGCAACAGCCGCCTATTTAGATTCCCTCAGACGCCAGTTCGATGAAATAAATTTTTGGAATACACGCCCGAAACCTGACGAATGGAGCCTGGTTGAAATCATTTCGCATATTGCAGACGTGGATGCAGAAGTAAACCTTCCGCGATTAAGAATTTTAGAAGATCAGGCTTTCCCTTTCTTCTCAGCAATTGAAACGGATCAGTGGGCTCAGGAACGGGGTTACATCGAAAATGATGCCTGCGAACAAATTGAAAAATTTATAACGAATCGCAAAATACTGATCAATGAATTTTCAAACCTTACTGAAAAAGAGATGGCTAAGCCAATTCAGCATGCGATCTTTGGACCAACCTCAGTTTTGGAAATATTTAAGTTCATTGCCCAACATGATCGTATTCATATTAATCAGATTTCCAAGGTAATCTCTTCCCAACGTCTGAAATAAGCAGAAAAGCAAATAGTAAAACAAAAAATTCTTGTTTTATCTCCAAAATTTCCCACGTAATACATGGAGCGCGAAATCGTTCAATTTTCGTGGACCATTTCGCTAAAAGTAGCCAGGCAACTTACTCACCGTGACTATCATTTCTACACTAAAACATCTTTTGACAAGGCAATATAAGAAATACATTAGATTACCTGTTATTGTTGTTCAAAAACTAGTCCACCTAGATATAGATTGGTATAATTCCAACCAGTTAACCAAAAATAATTGACTTTCCGCGATGGGAGGCATCAGTGAAATCAAGAAATCAATCTTACGTAATCTACTTGTTGCTCTTTATAGCTATCATTGTGATGGCTGTCTACAGTTTCAGCCAGCGAAGTAGTACGGAAGAACTTACCATTAATCAAGTTGCCGCAGATATTAAAGCAGGCAAAATTTCTGAAATTGAAGACGATGAAAATAGACTTCGAGTCAAATACTATGAAGATCTACGTGAGGGATATTCCAACAAAGAAAATTCTGCTACACTCGTTGAACAATTAATCAATTTAGGCGTTACGCCAACGGATCTTGATCCGCAGAAAATCCGTCTTATCATTAAACCCCCAAGTCCATGGGTGGGAGTTTTGACAGCCTTAGGCTATATCTTCCCCTTCTTATTATTGGGTGGCGCATTTTTCTTCATTTTCCGGCAGGCTCAGGGCAGTAATAATGCCGCCATGTCTTTTGGAAAATCCAAAGCGCGCATGTTTACCGGTGACCATCCAACTGTCACGTTTGTAGACGTTGCGGGGGTAGAAGAGGCCAAGGAAGAATTGGAGGAAGTGGTTGAGTTTCTGCGTGAACCACAAAAATTCATAGCCCTGGGTGCCAGGATTCCGAAAGGCGTTCTGCTGGTAGGTCCCCCAGGAACTGGTAAAACCCTTTTAGCCAAAGCAGTGTCCGGTGAAGCTGGTGTGCCTTTCTTCTCCATTTCCGGGTCTGAATTTGTCGAAATGTTTGTTGGTGTTGGAGCCAGCCGCGTTCGCGATCTTTTTGAACAAGCAAAGCGCCACTCACCGTGTATCGTTTTCGTGGATGAAATTGATGCCGTTGGGCGTCAACGAGGAGCTGGCTTGGGGGGTAGTCACGATGAACGTGAGCAAACATTAAACCAGATGCTGGTCGAAATGGATGGTTTTGACACCGATACGAATGTCATCATTATGGCAGCTACCAACCGCCCTGATATTCTCGACCCGGCATTATTACGACCCGGCCGTTTTGACCGGCGCGTTGTGCTGGATCGTCCCGATGTGCGCGGACGTGAAGCAATCTTGAAAGTACATATCAAAGGTAAGCCACTAGCCACCGAGATTGACCTGGGAGTCATTGCGAAATCCACTCCTGGATTTGTAGGTGCGGATCTGGAAAATCTGGTTAATGAAGCAGCAATTTTGGCTGCCCGTCGCAATAAGACTCAAATAACCCAGAGCGAATTCGAAGAATCAATCGAACGAGTGATTGCCGGACCAGAAAGAAAAAGCCGCTTAATCAGTCAGGACGAAAAACGCATTGTGGCTTACCATGAAGCCGGTCATGCGGTCGTCATGCATTCCTTACCGGAAGCTGACCCGGTTCACAAGATATCAATTATTAGTCGTGGTATGGCTGCAGGATATACCATGAATCTACCAACTGAAGATCGCACCTTAATGGCTCGCAAAAAACTGATGGCGGATATGATTGGCTTATTGGGCGGTAGAGCCGCTGAGGAAATTGTTTTTGATGACATTACCTCAGGCGCATCCAATGATATCGAACGCGTCAGCAAATTGGCCAGAACCATGGTTATGCGCCTTGGCATGAGCGAAGAACTTGGCCCGATGGTGTATGGCCAAAAAGAAGAATTGATATTCCTGGGTAGAGAAATCTCAGAACAAAGAGACTACTCCGAGAACGTTGCCGAACGAATTGATAAAGAAGTACGTGATTTAGTGAACTCTGCTTATAAGAGTGCCAAAGAAATTCTGACTCAATATCGTGATGCACTCGATGCTGTAGCATTAAAACTTTTGGAAGTAGAAACTCTTTCAAAGACCGAATTCGAGAAAATTTTCCCCGCACCCAACGAGAAAACGAGTGGTGTTCCCATGATCCTACCAAACGGGTCAGAAGCCTGATCGAAGCAAAAAAAGCCGGTTCATTAATTGAGCCGGTTTTTATTTATTCTCCTGCCACAATCCAACCTTGATCCGTTTGAATATAATCTGAAATTTCATATTTATTTACTTTATCAACAAAAAACCATTTGATGGATGGGTCATCCAATTTAAACCAGTTCGATTGACGGCGAACGAGTTTGCGCGTGTTTCGTTTCATTAGAATTTTTGCATCTGCCAGAGAAATATGCCCCTCTAAATATTGGCAGGTTTCACGATAACCGATAGCTGACATCGATGAATGATCAGGCAATATACCATTATCCATTAATTCTTGTACCTCGGCGACCAACCCATTCTCAATCATCGTGTCAATTCGTTTATCGATCCGCTCATAAAGGGATACCCGATCACAAGTCAATCCAATCATTTTTCGGGTGTAGGGCGATTTTGAAATACCCTTCCCTTCTGAAAACAAACGGCCTGTCCTTAGAATAACTTCAACGGCCCGCAAAGTTCGGCGTTTATTGCGTGGATCTATATGCGAAGCCGCCTCAGGGTCAACCTTTTCCAGGAAAGAGAAAAGTATATCGCGGCCAGCTCTGGCAACTTCATTTTCCAATACATTTCGGAGATCATCATCTCTTTCAAGAGCGGGTAATTGCCATTCATCCAGCAAGGCATGCACATATTGACCGGTCCCCCCGACTAAAAATGGCAAATTTCCTCTTTGATGGATGGCAGCGATAGCTTTTTTTGCTTCCGATTGGAATCTAGCGATACTCCATGTCTCATCCGGTTCAGAAACATCGACTAAATGATGTCGAATATTTCGCATTTCACCAGCCGAGGGTTTGGCTGTACCAATATCCATTCCTCGATAAAAGTAGCGTGAATCAGCTGAGACAATTTCCCCAGAAAGTATCTCTGCCAGTTCAATCGCAAAGCATGTCTTTCCAGTGGCTGTCGGCCCAACGATTGCTACCAGTGGATGTTCGAAATCAGACCAGGACATTTTCAATCCATTTAATTTCAACTTTACTGGTGCGAATATTTCGAGTGATGGCAATCACGTCAATTTGCCAGTCAACCTCTTCGATTTTTTTCTGGTCAAAGAACTCCCACGCGACTGTTTTGATATGGTTGAGTTTTACCCCATTCACTGCTTCTTCCGGAAATCCGAACTGATCGGATTGTCGGGTTTTAACTTCAAAGAAAATGAATCGCCCTTCCAATTCGCCAATCAAGTCAATTTCGCCTGACCGTGTCCGGAAATTATTGGCAATTATTTTTATTCCCTTCGCACTGAGATAATCTCGAGCGATTTTCTCACCAAATTTAGCGAGTTCTCCCCGCGGTAAGATTCTCATTTTGATTTATCTATAGGTTTTTTTAGTTTTGGGGGCAATCAATAATCCTTTTGTCCAATTAATACGGCAAAAAATATGGTACCCTGCATTCTACGTCAATCAACAAAAAAAATAAAGAAATTTTCGCAAAAGAAGACTCACAATGTTTACAAGTTCTGTCGCCAACGTAAACGGAACCTCCATTTCAAGTTTAGTAAAATACGAATTCTTTGCATATATTTTTCCAAAGTCACAAGAAGATAAGTATATAATGCTACAATAAAGAAAAACTTTATGCGATTTAAAATGAATGTTTTATTAACAGTGTTATAGACGTTGAGGAAGCCCTAAATCATTAAAACACGGCGGGTAAAGAGGGAAAATTGATAATTCTTGGTATCCTCAGCATTCTGCAAATAGCTTTTATTCCGGGAGTATTGGCGGTAAAGATCATCAAAGGTATTGACCGCGGGATTCCCAGGCTGATTGTAATTTTTGGGATTAGCCTGGTGTTTAATTATTTTTTGGTTTTTATTTTGAGTGTCTTGCACGTTTATACGAAAATCTTTATCTTTATTTTTATTTTTCTAGAACTTGTGACATTTATTTGGTTGTACCGTAAAACTTTTCTTCTGTCTTTCGAGACAATTTTTAATCAAATTGAAGATTGGTTAAAATCACTAAGATTAATTAATTTGAACGATACGATCAATTCTTCCTTTTTAAGAGTCATCGAATACTTCGTATTTTTGATGTTTTTTATTTTTGCAATGACCGATATTGTCTGGATTACACGAATTTTCTTTGATAATTTCGATACGGTTTTTACAACATGGGATGCAGTTCTCTCCTGGAATCATTGGGCAACCATTTGGTCTCAAGGCATCATTCCCTCCGGCACCCAGTTTTACCCACAATTAATCCCCTCCAATTGGTCACTAAGTTACCTATTGATGAATGGGAATGAATTGCAGTCATTTCCGAAAGTGATTATGCCCCTCTTCAGTCTGTTCATGCTGCTAATGCTGCTGGATCTTGGTCTGAAAACCCGATCTTTCGGATTCTTCATCGGAATCATTTTTACCAGATTAGTTATTAAGAAGTTCACAGGTGAATACATCGCAGATGGCTATGTGGACCTTGCAGTAACATTTTTTGGATTTTCCAGTATATATCTTCTTTTACTGGCAAGGTTGAAAAACAAAAAAGGTGCGATCGGAAAGGGATTAATCATTGCCGGTCTAATCATGGCGACAGGTTCTGCTTTAACTAAGCAAGCAGGTATATATACATTCTTGTTGTTTCCCGCATTGACCTACTTGATTGTATTCTATCGATCCGCAACCACATTTGAACGGATTAAGCCCAAAACATTGTTGATATCATTTCTGGGTGCTTTTGCGCTTGTCAGCACCTGGTATTTATCTAAATGGGTCCAAATACAACTAGGACTGGATTCCTCCAACGTCGCCTACGTTACCCAGGAAATTTATCAAGGTGCAGGTATTCTTACAAGAGCCGGTAACGCGCTCGGCCTGCTTGGCATCTACAAGTACTTTCTTTTCGCGCTTATCCCGGCTGTGCTGCTTATCAAGTCACCCTACCGCTGGCCAGGAATTCTGATTGCCATTCCATTCTCGGCTATTTGGCTTTTCTATTTCAGTTATGAAGCTCGAAATCTGGCATTGATCTTTCCCATCTGGGGAATGATGATTGGCTTGATGTCCCAACAACTCTTTGATTGGAGCATCAAATTATTAACCGCAATCAAGGTTTATAAAGGTGCTGTTGCATTAATTTTTATCGCAATTATTTCATCACTCATATTCTTAGCAATCCGCTATCCACTTCCCAGGCTTTTGCAAAATCAGGAAGAAAAACAATGGATGCTTTTCAATCCAGAGTTAAATAACGAAATTCGAAGTTTAATCGATCAAACAGGTCCAGAAATAAAGATATTAACCAACTATCCTGTGGATTATTTGCCAGGTTTACGCGGAGTTCAGGTTTCATATTGGTTTGATAATCTTGCAGATTATCGATATGTAATGGAAAAAATGCAGATAGACTATCTGCTGGTACCGTCAAATATCTCACCAGATGTCGAAAATGAAATCCAGGCAGCGGTCCAAGTGGGAAAGCTTAGACTTCTCTTTTCCAACGAGGGCGGTTTTTCATATCGAATGTTTGAGAAATTGGATTGACAAAATCTCTCAGGGTTTTCCTCCGCTACTTCGTTGTCTCTTTACTCACCGCAGGTGTAGATTATTCCATATTTTGGTTAACCAGGATGATCTTGCCGGACCTTTTCTCAAGGTTGATGCTCTCCAGAGGCATCTCACTAACCGCACAATACTTACTTATAAAATTAAGGGTTTTTTATAACAGACTCCCGACCAGAAAAACACTTCCAATGTACCTAATTCTGGTTATTCTGAATGGGTTTCTAGTCAGCGGTTTAATAAAGTTTTTTACCCAACTAGAATTCCCCCAAATAGTTGCAAAAATTACTTCTGAACTTATTTTATATATCCCCAATTTCCTGATCTTAAAAATTTTGATATTTAGAAATACCAGGCAATCCGATCAGGTTATTCATCTGAACCGATAATTTAACGAACTATGATAAGGCATGGTTTAAAAGGCAACTATCAATTCCAAAGCAGTCATTATATAATGTGACTAAATATTTACCATTGGAAGAGATGAAAATGCCTTCAGCAGAAATTATCACAATTGGGACAGAATTACTTTTAGGCGAAATTCAGGATACAAATACCCGTCACCTGGCACGCGTTTTGCGCAATGCGGGTATAGACCTATTTAGAACCACAATCGTTGGAGATAATCTCGACCGGATTGCATGCGTTGTTCGCGAGGCAATCACTCGCTCCAATATTATCATTACCACGGGCGGATTAGGTCCTACAGTTGATGATCCAACCCGCAATGCCATTGCCAAAGCTCTGGATGTCGAAATAGAATTTCGAACGGAACTTTGGGATCAAATCCAAACACGTTTTATGCGCTATGGTCGTGTTCCCTCTGAAAATAACCGCCGCCAGGCTTATATTCCTAGTGGTGCCACACCAATTGAAAACCTGGTTGGCACAGCCCCATCCTTTGCGGCAGAAACTGGTAATGGGTTGTTGATCTCGCTCCCCGGAGTTCCCCGCGAGATGGAATTCATCCTCGAGAACTCAGTCATGCCCATGTTAAAAGAGCGATTCTTACTGGAAGGAATCATCAAGACTTTTTCTATCCACACCTCAGGTGCCGGCGAATCTCATATTGACGAAAAAATTGGCGATTTAGAATTATTAGCCAATCCGACAGTTGGACTGGTTGCCTATCCGGGTTTAATCGATATCCGTGTCACAGCAAAAGCTGCCTCTGTCGATGAGGCCGACATAATGATTGCCGAAATGGTCGGGAAAATCGAACAGCGGTTGGGGAATGCCATCTTTGGCTATAACGAAACGACAATCGAACAGGTTGTAGCCAATCAATTAAAGAAAAACAAATTACGGGTTGCCATAATTGAATCGGGGATGGACTCGATGCTGAGCGACCGGCTTCGTAAAGAGGATGTCTTAATTGAGAAAACAGTTGAAGTTGAAAATCCGCAATCAATGGAAAAAATCAAATCCATGGCAAGAGATCTTTACCAACAAGTAAATCCAAACATTGTTGTCGTTGCCATACTGACACCATTCTCCAAAGAACAAATGGATTTGACCTTATTTATGAAAATCAATGAGCAAGAATTTGAAAAGATCAGATCATTTGGAGGGCATTATAACCTGGCAAAGCCATGGGCTGAGAATACAGCATTAGACTTTATTCGCAAAAAACTTCAATAATATTTATTCGAGGAGATATGATGAAAAATGTAAGTTTAATTCTCAAGAATGCAACAATTCTGACCATGGACGAAAAATACAATATTTTTCAACCAGGAGCCATTGCAATTAATGCGGACTTGATTGAAGCCGTTGATTCTGAAGCGTCTATACTCGAAAATTACACCGCAAATCAAATAATTGATTGCAAAGGAAAGTTTCTTCTTCCAGGGTTAATTAATGCCCACACGCATGTTCCTATGACTCTTTTGCGCGGATTGTCTGATGACCTGCGCCTGGATGTATGGCTGCTTGGATACATGATGCCGGTTGAGCGTGAATATGTGACCCCGGAATTTGTGCGTCTTGGAACAAAAATTGCGTGTGCTGAAATGATCAAGGCAGGGATTACTTGTTTTAATGACATGTATTATTTCGAAGACGATGTAGCTGAGGCGACTGCTGAAGCGGGAATGCGAGCGGTTTGTGGCGAATCAATATTGAAATTTCCTACACCTGATGCTCAATCTTACGAAGAATCGCTGGCATACTCTCGCGAATTTATTAAACGGTGGAAAAATCATCCATTGATCGTGCCTGCGATCGCGCCACACGCTCCTTACACCTGCACTGAAGAGATTCTCCAGAAGGCAAAAGATCTGGCTATCGAATTCGATATCCCTTTGCACATACATTTGTCTGAAACAGCTTCTGAAGTGGAGAACAGCCGGCAGGAACACGGAATGCCAGTCATTCCTTATGTCAAGAAACACAGACTGTTCGACGCGAAGGTTATAGCAGCCCATTGCGTACATATCGATCCGGGTGAAATCCGATCTCTAAAAAGTGCTGACGCTGGTATCGCCCACAATCCTTCTTCTAACTTAAAGCTCGCATCCGGCATCGCTCCGGTAAAGCAAATGGTTGACATCGGTTTGAATGTAGGAATTGGCACCGATGGTCCTGCGTCGAATAATGATCTGGATATGTTTGAAGAAATTCGATTAACCACATTTTTAGCCAAAGGTGTCAGCGGAGACCCTACTACATTGCCCGCTAAACTCGTGCTTTCAATGGCTACGCGAATCGGCGCTCTTGCTCTTCACCTCGGTGATATCACCGGTTCTTTAGAACCTGGAAAACGCGCAGATTTAATTACAATCAATATGGATGTTACCCACAATTCCCCCTCCTTCCATCACAACCCGGACGGACCTTACAGCCAGGTCGTGTATGCAACCAAAGCGACAGACGTAAATGATGTTATGGTCAATGGACGCTGGTTGATGCAAGACCGAAATTTGCTGACCTTATCAGAAAGTGAACTGCTCATCCAGGCTGGTGAATACGCCCGTAAAATTGATCATTTCCTGGAAAAACGCGAATCTTCAGTCGTATTAAAATTGATTGCCATTGGTGGGGCGCATGAAGAGGAAAGTTTTGAGGTTCAAGTAAAAGTAGCCATTGAAGACCCAGCTAAACTAGAAAAAGCTGTTGTTGATAGTGGCTTAAAAATCGTCCGCAAAAGACACTACCGCGAATATGATTCATATTTCTTTTTTGATGACCCGGATCAAGGCCGGTTGCGTTACCGGGAAGATCATTTTATTTCAGATCGGGGTGAGGTTACAAACGTTCGTTCCCGTTTGACACTGATCGGGGTGAAGAGTGAACGCCATTTCCAAGATAAAGTAATTCTCTCCCGCTCCCGTTATTTTGCCCCAGCAACCCAAAGTCAGCGTTTTTATAAAGAATACTTTAATTCAGTTCATGTATTGGAAATCGATAAAGATCGGAAAAGGTACCTGGTCGAATATAAAGATACCGAATTCTTCATCAATATTGATCATTTCCAACAGCCGGTTCTTGGAACTTTTCTGGAAATCAAAAGCCGGACCTGGAGTCAGAAAGACGCTGAGAAAAAATCCGCTTTAGCGATTGAATTGATTGAATTGCTCGGGCTAAAAGGCTCGATACCAATAACAGAGGATTACATAGAACTTGTCCGCAAAAAAGAATATTAATAAACAGGGAGAGCAATGTCTGATCTAAGGAAAATTAATGTCCTATATCTGGCTTCTGAAGCTGATCCATTGATTAAAGTTGGGGGTCTGGGCGATGTTGCCGGGTCTCTGCCAAAAGCGCTTCGCAAGATTTCGCCTTCGAATATTGGTAATCATTCACTGGACGTACGCTTAGTTCTGCCCTTCCATTCTGTCATCAATCAGCAGTTTGATAATTTCAAACTGGCAGCCGTTTTTAACGTTCCCCACCCCAATGGTGGAATTGGCACGCGAGCTTTTCTGACCTATGTTGACGACTTACCAGTATATTTGATCGAGGGCTATTCAATTCTTTCCGATCCAACCGTTTACTCAAAAGACACACGAAAAGATACTCGCAAATATATCTACTTTTCATTGGCTGTTCTCGAACTGGTGAAATCGATAAATTGGCATGTCGATATCCTGCATGCGAATGATTGGCACACCGCGCTCAGCGTCTACGATCTGAAGCTTCAAAGGCAACAAGAACCTTTATTTAAAAATACAAAATCAATCTTATCCATGCATAACATGCCATATATGGGAGCAGAATCAGCAGATGTGATCCGGGATTTCGGTCTCTCCACCTGCGAATGTACCAACCTTCCAGATTGGGCGCGAACGATACCGCTTCCAATTGGCATGTATGCTGCGGACCATTTATTGACTGTCTCCCCAAATTACGCAAAAGAAATTCTGACACCTGAATACGGATGTGGATTACAAGATTTTTTGTTTACCAGAAAAGATTCCATCGAAGGAATTCTGAACGGGATTGATCAAAATGACTGGAATCCTGACACTGATATGGCTTTAAACCATACCTATAACGTAAGTAATTTGGATTCTAGAGGTTTAAATAAGACCGCTCTCCAGGAAGAATTCTCCTTGGAAAAAAACAATGAGATACCTTTAATTGTTCTTGTCAGCCGAATGGATCAACAAAAAGGTATTGATATAGCCATTGAAGGATTACGGCTCTCCTCCGACCTTGACTTCCAGGTAATCTTACTGGGAACCGGCGATCCGATTATTGAAGCAGCATGTCGAAGTTTAGAGGTGGAATTCCCCGATCGTGTGCGTGCAGCCATTCGCTTTGATCTCAATCTTTCACGTAGAATGTATGCTGGTGGCGATTTGTTGTTGATACCTTCAAGGTATGAACCTTGTGGATTAACACAAATGATTGGAATGCGATATGGCTGCGTTCCACTTGCCAGGGCAACCGGTGGGCTAGAAGACACTATCATTGACACAGGAGAAAACAATGTGAGCAATGGTTTCCTTTTTAAAGCGATGGCAGCAGAAGCTTTTGCACAGGCACTTCGACGAGCTTTATTTGTTTTCAAAGATCAGCAAGAATGGAGGCGATTGCAAGTGAACGGAATGCAATCTGATTTTTCATGGGAACGGTCTGCTTTGGAATATGCAAAACTGTATATAAAACTTTCAGGAGGTAGCAATGAAAATTAGAGCTGTAATTCTGGCCGGCGGCGCTGGAACTCGTTTGGGAGTTTTAACTGCAAAAAGGACAAAACCGGCTGTCCTTTTCGCAGGAAAGTACCGCATCATCGACTTTGCCCTTTCAAACTGCGTTAATTCCCAGATATTTGATGTTATGGTCCTGGCTCAATACCGTCCTCAATCACTTATTGAACATATTGGTTCCGGCAATCCATGGGATTTAAATCTAGACTTTACCGGAGGAGTTCGCATCCTCACCCCATATAAAGCCCAGGCTTCAGATTGGTTTGTGGGCACTGCAGATGCTGTCCAACAGAATTTTTCTTTTATAAAAAAAGGCAACCCCGATCATATCCTCATTCTTTCTGGTGATCATATTTATTCCATGGATTACCAGAAAATGATTGATTTCCACATTGAGAAAGATGCCGATCTCACCATCGCCAGTATCTCGGTACCATTAGAAGACGCACCTCGTTTTGGAATCTTGCATCACGATGAAAATCAAAGAGTAATCGATTTTATTGAAAAACCCACTGATCCTCCTTGCAATACTGCCAATATGGGTGTCTATCTTTTCAAAAAAGATATTTTAAATAAAGCCCTGTGGGATGACCATACAACGTCCGGCTCAAATCATGATTTTGGAAAAGACATCATCCCATCCTTACTTGAAAAGGATTTTAAAGTTTTTGCCTATCCCTTTAATGGCTATTGGGTTGATGTAGGTACAATTGAAGCCTACTGGCAAGCCCATATGGATCTTTTGTGCTCTCCTCCTGCATTTCAACTTTATCATCCGGATTGGGTTATTCACACCCGCTCCTATGAACGGGCTCCATCTTATATCCATCAAGGTGCCAAAATTGAAAATAGTATGATATCGGATGGCTGCATAATTGAGCCTGGCACAATTGTTAAAAATAGCATTCTTTCTTCCGGTGTGCACATTCATAGAGGCAGTTCGGTTATGGATTCAATTTTACTGACAGATTGCGAGGTTTTCGAAAATAGCTCTATCAATAAAACCGTCGCTGATAAACGCGTTAAATTCTTGCAGAACTGCAAAATCGGGTCAATTGATACACCTCAGCTTAAGATCACTGTTATTGGCAAAGATTCCACCCTCCCTGAAGGGATAATTCTGGAAGCAGGAGCTGTGATTGGTACCGATGTAAGAGAAGCTGATTTTCCTACCAACATAATTAAGACCGGCGAGATTATACAAACCATGAGGATGCCCTATGAAATATAATCGACTTTCTGGCATTCTACTGCATCCAACCAGCTTGCCTTCCCCGGATGGGATTGGCGATCTGGGACCTGAGGCGTATCGCTGGGTGTCTTTCATAAAAGAAACCGGCAGCACATTATGGCAAGTCTTGCCTTTAGGTCCAACAGGCTATGGGGATTCGCCTTATCAAAATTTTTCTGCTTTCGCCGGTAATCCATATCTGATCAGCGCTACGTTGCTGGTTGAGGATGATCTTTTAACAATCGAAGAATTGCAAGAGCGACCGATTTTTAAAGATAATTTTGTCGATTTTGGACCAGTGATCCAATGGAAATTAAAGCTCCTCGATAAAGCATATCAGAGGTTTAAAAAGATCAAAAACCCTGAATTGATAACTGAATTTGAACAATTTCAACAAAATGAGTCAGATTGGTTGAAAGACTTTGCCCTATTTATGTCCTTGAAAGAGACATTTGGCGGAAATTCATGGGAAACCTGGGATATGGATTATCGTGCTCGAGACCCCAAGTCACTCGCTGATTTTGAAAAGGCCAATCGCGACAAGATCCAGGGGCATCTTTTCAAGCAATTCTTGTTTTTTCGACAATGGAATAATCTGAAAATTTTTGCAAATCAAAATGGAATTCGTGTGATTGGAGATATACCCATTTTTGTTTCTTTCAATTCTGCGGATTCCTGGTCCCATCCTGAGCTTTTCTTTTTTAATAAAGAACTAAAGCCAACTGTGGTGGCCGGAGTACCACCAGATTATTTTTCAGCAACCGGTCAATTATGGGGTAACCCACTTTATCGCTGGCAAGTACATCAATCTTCCAATTATGATTGGTGGTTCAAACGGATCAGAGCAACGCTGAAATTGTTCGACATTCTCCGATTAGATCATTTTCGAGGGTTCATAGATTATTGGGAGATACCAGCAGGTAACCCCACCGCTGAAATCGGCCAATGGCTGCCAGGACCAGGAGCAGACTTCTTCATCAAACTACGGGACGATCTCGGCGAATTGCCTATCATCGCTGAAGATTTAGGAGAAGTGAACCCGAAAGTCTTTGAATTACGAGATCAATTTGGTTTACCAGGAATGAAAATCCTGCAATTTGCTTTTGGGGGAGATCCTGACGATCCGTTTTTGCCCCACAATTATCCGGTGAACTGCGTGGCATATACCGGTACACATGATAATGATACAGCATCAGGTTGGTACGAAGCTGCTCCAACCGAAGAAAAAGATTTCTACCGTCGCTATCTGGCCAGATCGGGAAAGGATGTTTCCTGGGACTTAATCCGAGCGGTCTGGTCATCAGTTGCAGCCATAGCAATCGCGCCTCTCCAGGACTTTCTCTCACTGGGAACAGAAGTACGCATGAATTTTCCGGGTAAAGCCAGCGGAAATTGGGGCTGGCGTGTAAGCAGTGATCAGATTGATGACCAGCTAAGTTCCCGGATTCACGAACTCAATTTTCTTTATAGCCGGCTGAAAAATGATGATGCCAGCGATTCGGCAGAATAGATGCAATCTACCAAATGTTTTTTTTGCAACTAAACCTTTTCCAGCTTTTTGGTTAACCGCCTGTTTGCCAGGGAAACAACGAAAATTCCAACCAAAATTAATGCGCCTCCAGCCAGCTCAGGAATCAATGGTGTTTCTCCAAATACAATCAGAGCCAGGATGATTGTACCCACAGGTTCTGCCATGAAAGCTACCGAAACTAAAGAAGCAGACAGAAAACCTAAAGCCCAGTTAAACGTCGAATGTCCAATCAACTGAGGAATAAATGCCAGAAGTATCATCCACAGATAAGATTCGTTGGTGTAACCAAATAAAGGGAGTCGCGTGAGAATAACGACAAATAATAAATAAAAGCCAGCCAGGGAATAAACCATGAATGCGTAAAATGTTATCGAGAAACGCTTTCGCATTTTTCTTCCGACGATCATATATCCTGCAGCCATCCAGGCTCCAACCAGTGCCAGCAAATTTCCCCAAAAGCTTCTTGCGGCAAACATTTCGTTGAACTGCGGGCAAATAATCTGTCCGGTCGTGTTGAAATGGCATGCCTGGCTGCCTGCCACAACCACGCTCCCCAGCACAGCCAGCATGATTCCCACCCACATTTTCATGCTGATCTTTTCTTTTAGAAAGAAGGGCGAGAAAACAGCCACCCACACCGGCGTGGTGGTAACCAGAACAACAGAGCTGGCGATCGATGTAAATTCCAATGACGTAATCCAACTGGCAAAATGGGCTGCTAAAAAAAGGGCTGCAGAAAGAAACAATAAGAAAGTTTTTCGGTCGACAGTTCTAAACTCACTGCGATTTTTTGAAATGACAAACAGGAATAAAACGCCTCCCGCAATCAGAAGCCGGTATACTGCAATCACAAGGGATGGCGCACCTGCCTGCCCCAACCTCGTAAAAATTGATGAACTCGATATTGCAAGAATTCCAAAAGGGAAAATGAGAAAAGGGAGAATTTTCGAATTATTCAAATTCATCATTGTAAGGAATCCTTGCTTGACAAAAAAAATTTGCACCGCTAAAATCAAGATCAAGATGGATTGACAAATTGTTTGGGCACACGTCAAAAATCGTCGAAATTTTTAACACTAGAGAAGTTAAGCGATACCTACCACGCACAACCCAGTAATTATATCAAGCATCATTCACACTCACAAAAACCTGAAAATCGTTCTCTGGTCAATGTGAAAAATCAATTAACAATCAATAGATGGAGGATCATATGACACATGTAATAACCAGTTTGTGCTTACGAGATGGCGGATGTACAACAGTTTGCCCGGTTGAATGTATCGTTCCTGGTTTGCCTGAAGATCAGTATCCCTGGTATTATATCGACCCCGATACCTGTATCGATTGTGGCGCTTGTGTTCCTGAATGCCCATTCGAAGCAATCTTCCCCGAAGATGAAGTACCCACGGATTACATGGCAAAAGGTGGAGAAAAGATTTCAATGCCTGTGGGAACAGCAAGTTGTACGGAAGTTTACGATGGTACCAACCACGATGGGGAAGCTGTTCACCTCGAAACGACAAAAACCCTGGAAGCTGGTGAGACTGTTGATTTGACACCAGCCACCGAATTAAACGCACTTTACTTCACGGATGGTCCGGGCTATAGCACTGCCCCATAGTAAAAAAGATGTACCAAAGACAGAGGAAGTCACCGGACTTCCTCTTTTGTTTCTATTAATCATGAAATGAAGAGAGGATTTAACCATGAGCTCAACACGTGTTGAAAAGGATTCTCTTGGCCAATTGGACGTCCCAGCGGATGCTCTATATGGAATTCAAACCCAAAGAGCAGTAGAAAACTTCCCCATATCCAATTTGCGACCTTATAAGGCGTTTATATGGTCTATGGCAACGATCAAGACCTCTGCAGCTCTAGTTCACCAAAAACTCGGTTTATTGGATAATGCAAAAGCAGATGCACTCTTTCAGGCTGGTCAAGAGGTAATGAATGGTAAATGGGATCTGCAATTTGTTGTTGATCCATTTCAGGCGGGTGCGGGTACCAGCCATAATATGAATACCAACGAAGTGATCGCCAATCGCGCCACGCAAATTCTAGGTGGCAAATTAGGAGAATATATCGTTAACCCTAATGACCACGTTAACATGGGGCAGTCAACCAATGACACCATCCCAACAGCCATCCGGCTTGGAGCTCTGTGGCGTGTACAGGAATTATTGAGTACGGTCGACCAGCTGGCGGCAGCCCTGTCTGAAAAAGCGCAGGAATTCGATTCAATCATTAAGAGTGGCCGAACCCACTTACAAGATGCAGTACCAGTCCGGTTAGGTCAGGAGTTTGGCGCTTACGCCCGCGCGGTTGAGAGAGATTCTGAGAGAATCCAGCGCTCTGCTGACAACCTGAGAAGGTTGGGGATCGGAGGAACTGCGACCGGTACTGGGTTAAATGCACACCATGAGTACCATGATCGCATGATTGCACAACTTTCAGAATTAACGGGTCTGGAGTTGAGAACCTCAGATAACCTCTTTGAAAGCATGCAATCCATGGCAGATTTTGTTGATTTTTCAGGATCATTGCGCACGTTGGCGGTAACTTTAACGCGCATAGCGAATGATTTTCGCTTACTTTCTTCCGGTCCAGCCACAGGTTTGGATGAAATTCATCTGCCGGCAGTCCAACCTGGATCCAGCATTATGCCCGGAAAAGTTAATCCGGTACTGGCAGAAATGCTGAACATGGCGATGTATCACATTATTGGGGATGATACTACCATCATGCTCGCTTCACAGGCCGGTCAATTGGAACTGAACGTAATGATGCCAATTATTGCACATAATCTTTTTGAAATGATGCAAGTTATGATTGGCAGCGTCTCTGCTTTTACAGAGAAATGTGTGAAGGGTATAGAAGCGAATAAAGAAAAAGCAACTGGTTGGTTAGAAAAAAATTCCATCTTAGTGACCGCTCTCAACCCGATCATAGGTTATCAAAAAGGAGCTGAGTTGGTTAAAGAAGCCAACCGCAGAAATATCACTATTCGAGCACTGGCACTTGAAAAAGTAAACTTGGGAGAATTGATTAATAAAAACAACCAGCAAAAAGTAACGATCGGGGATATCGAGGATGTGTTTAACGATCTCCGCCGGTTTACAGATGGCGGAATCCTATCCTGATTTGTCCATTTGATTTTCTGCAAATAGAGCTGAACCAATAATTCCCGCTGCATTGAGCGATTGGGCGGGAACAATATTCGTTTGGAGGGTAAGATGCGGAGAGATTTTATCCCATTTTTTACTCACCCCTCCTCCGATCACAAATAAATCCGGTGAAAATAAACCTTCCAGGATTAATAAATACTCATCCAGTGCATAAGCCCATTTTTTCCAGCTCATTTCTTTGAGTTGACGAACAGCATCCGATGCACGCTGCTCAGCATCTTTGCCACGAACTTGTAAATGACCAAACTCAGTATTGGGTAATAAGACTCCATCACTAAAGATAGCGCTTCCTATCCCGGTTCCGATCGTCAATAGAATCACGACCCCCTGCTGATATTCACGTCCGACACCAAACTTCATTTCGGCTATGCCGGCAGCATCAGCATCGTTTAAAGTGAATGCTGGCGAACCCGAAAGCGCAGATAGAAACAGATTGACATTGAGACCTATCCATTTTTCCGAAATGTTTGCTGCTGAACGCGCAATTCCATGCTGAATAATCGCTGGAAACCCACATCCAATCGGGCCATGGTAGCCAAAAAAATCAATTATTTTTGAAATTGAATTTGCTACTTCCACTGGATCAGATCCCTCAGGTGTTGGAATACGCTGACGATCCGTGATCAAATCTCCAGTTTGTGTGTTTACAATTGCGCCTTTAATGCCGCTTCCGCCGATATCAAGACCTAAAATCTCCATATTTTATCGCTCACTTTCAAGGGCATCCATTGTTTAGATGTTGATCGTAGTTTTCTGCAAAATTATGTAGTCCTGAACCATCACATTTTGCCCGAAAATAATAATACGGTGATATTTGCGGAAAGGCAACTGCGTTAATGGCCTCTACACCGGGGTTACAAATTGGTGTGGGTGGTAATCCGGAATAAAGATAAGTGTTATAAGGAGAGTCAATCTGCAAATCTTCACTCGTAAGTGGGTTACTCCACCAACTTGCTTGCCTGGCATTAAAACCGATAGCGAATTGGACAGTAGGATCACTATCCAATTTCATACCCATATTGTAGCGATTAAGGAATACAGAAGCAATCAAAGGCATTTCATCAACAATGACAGCTTCACGCTCTACAATTGATGCAAGAATGATAGCTTCCTGGAGTCCTAACCCCTGCTCACTCAATGCAGTCAGCCATTCATTTTGCAAGTTATCATGAAAACGATCTGTTAGCATTCTTACAAACTGTTCCAGCTGAATATCCCGGTCCATCACATATTGACCTGCTGCCAAATATCCCTCCAATGTATTGCTGGGATAGCTGCTATCGTTGAACCAATTCTCCGGAGGGTGATGTACAAAATTGAGAAATGCCTCTGAATCGACAGGCAGTCCAGAACGAGGTAAGACGGCTGCAATTTCCTCAGCGCGCCAGCCTGCCAATACTGAAAATTGAACTTGATCCGGGACTGGGTCAGTAATTTTCTCAGCGATCTGCAGCGCATTTATTCCTGATGAAAATTTAAAAATTCCTGTTTGTACACTGCGGTCGTAGCCACGATAAACCAGATAATCGCGAAATATATCAACGTCAGAAATTAATTTTTGTTCTTTCAATCGAAAAGAAATTTGGCCGATAGATTCTCCTGATCCAATTTCAAAAAAAATGCCATCCTCGGGAAAAATCATAGGTTGTGCTAAAACAGACCCATCGGTATAAAGGCGGAAAGAATATTGCAAAGTGTTCAGCAATGGCAAATCTTTCGCCACTGGCCCATAAGATCTGGTAACAGTATTCTTAATTTCTGCAATGCCAAAATAGCCGGCTAACAACAGAATACATAACGAAATCACCAAAAGAAATAAAAGGACTGGAATCGGTCTGGTTCGTTTTTGCTTCCGCATTTATTGTTTCCCTTCCGATAATAGTCTCTTGATTTGCTGAAATTCAAAGGAATCCAGATAAGATTGTAAAATTATGGTAGCAGCCAGGTCATCCATGTGCCCCTTGCGCTTCTTCTTGTTTACGCCCATAGCGATACGTGCTTCCCTGGCTAAATTTGTGCTGTAACTCTCATCCCATAATTTCACAGGAATTTCTGTGATTTGCTCTATGGCGATGGCCAAACGTTCAGCCTTACGAGCAGAGGGTGTTGCTTCGCCTTCACTGTTTAAGGCCTGTCCAACAATAATTAATGCGATTTTATTCTCTTGAGCAATGGAAACGATTTCACAAGCGTCTTTTTCACGCTGTTGATGAAGTAAGACCTGAAGTGGATTTGCAATTGTGGCAGAAAGATCACTTATTGCTAATCCAATCCTTTTTTCCCCCGGGTCAACGGCCATAACACGCATCCACTCATCCATTAATGGTCACCTTAATACGAATAGGCAAATAGGGTAGTTGCTTCCAAAAGGAGGGATAAACCGTAATATCGTCAGTAAGTTTAAGCGAGGAATCTTTTTGAATCAAGTCCTCAGCTTTCGCCACAGACAGACCGACTAGCCTTTTAGCCAGGCTTGACGCATTAATCGCTGGCTTCACAACCATTTTTGCTGAAATCTCCCAGCGCAAGGTAAAATCTTGATCAAAGCGCGGGCTGCTTGTCGTTTCGATTGTGATTGAATCAGGATCAATTGATTCACCCTCTTTGAGTATTGAAGTGGAGGTTAATTTGACAAGCTCGAGTAGATCACTGTTGGTGATTGTCCAGATTGAATATGTGTATTTCATTCGCAAAGTAAAGCGTTCGCCCGGAGTATCCGCCGCTGGGAAACGCTCTTCGAGGATAATGCTTTCATTCGTTAAGGTTTCATCTACGAACATATAAATGCCGGGAAATTCATTGGAAAATATTACTAAAGCTTTATTATCTAATGATGTTTTTAATGCTTGTGAGGCTTTCAGATAATCATTTTCACTCGGAGCCAGCGTTTTGATATCTGTTCCACCACTGAATGGAGAGCTGTTTTCGACTGTAACGCTGCCACCAATCAATCCTTCAATGGCGATAATCGAAAACGGAGAAACATTTCCGGAAACCCCTCCTTCCAGACTGGTTGCGCTGACATGGCCGACAGAGTTAATTCCTTCCGGAAGAGTGAGCAATTCATCCGTTTTGAATCGGATCAGCGCTTCACCTGTCGTACGAACGATTGTCCCGGCAGGAATCTGCACCTGACCATTGGTTAAGTTCCGAAAAGTCAATTCCCCCGCAGCATTTTGACCGGGAATGCGCACGTATCCGCTGCTGAGTCCGGTATAGGAATCTTCAACTTCAATATACACTTTCCGGGCTGGCAGCGCGCCAGAAAAGTTAACAGTTGATATATCCTGGTTAGCCCAGACTGCCAAATCAATTGATTTCAGGTCGCTGACGGGTGTGAGACCTATCTCGGCCGAAGGAATAAAAAACGCCAACAGGCACCCAATCGCAAACAAAGCCAAAATAAACATAGGTATTCTAATAAAACGAGAGTTCCAGAATTGTTTACCAACCGGATTTGGAGGGAGATAGGCGTGTAAATCTATTTTTTTAGGGGATTCACTCTCAAAACCCCTTCGTTTAACTCGTTTTGATCGCCGCCAGATTGATTTATAAGCGCTCGGAATCGAATCAAAGACTTGAATACCAATTTCTTTGCAGAACTCTTTTAGCTTTTTATCATCGCTGACAAACGCTAGCTGTGCACCCAGAGCATCCACCTGACGAAGGATCAACATTAAGTCGATGCGTGTCAAAAAGATCTTGCCACTATCCGGCCAGACCACCAGAATGCGCGAAGCTTTACTCCAGCTGATCTTGTCTTTTATGGATATCGTGTCATCAAAATGATTTAATTGAATAACATGCGTTTTCATTTTTCTCTGCTGGGAATTAATTCAATCTCTCGATTGTTCCTTCCATAATGACCGGTAAAGGCATGACAAGCGGTTTGATGTATGGTACCAAATGCTTACCAATTCTTTCGTAAACTACAGCGAAATGCCGCCTCGCCAATAACCTTTTCTCAATAAATCTGATTTCTATGAGTCATTATACAATAGCCACATTCACAAACTCGCTGAGTTACGTATTAGTTGGTTTTTTATGAGCTTCAGTTCATTCTGAGTAAGATGAAGAAACTGGCCTGGCAAGAGGTCACCAAGCTCCAATGGACCAATAGCAGTACGCACCAGACGCAATGTAGGCAACCCAACAGCAGCTGTCATGTGGCGAATCTGTCGTTTTTTACCTTCAATAATTTGAATCTTCATCCAGTGTGTTTCGTGGTGAGCTGTTATTTCTTTTCGCCTTTCTGGCAGGTTGGGCTTTGGAATCCAATCTACATCGCAAGGAAGCGTTTTATAATTCCCTTTTATCACTGGCCCTTGTGACAGGGACGCCAATATTTCTGGGGTTGGCATCCCTTCCACCTGAACAATATAGGTTTTTCTTAAGTGTGTTTTGGGAGTAGTCACCAGGTGATTCAACCAGCCATCATTGGTCAATAACATTAATCCCTCACTATCCATATCTAACCGCCCAACCGCATAAATATTAGGTATTGGAATAAATTCTCGCAAGGCTATTCGATTTTCCGGATCAGTAAAACTGGAAAGAACGCCATCGGGTTTGTAAAACTTGATGTATATTTTTTCTGGCTCTGTTGATTTAATTTTCATCGTCTTATACAGCCTTTAAGTTCGTTTTTGAATAAGGTTTATAATAAACTGATTTTACTTGTTCAATTTGGAGATCGAAAAAATAATATGCGTTTTGGTTTTTGTTTGTTGATTTTTGTAATATCACTTACTTCTTGCAACTTACCGCTATCGAGCACACCGACAGCAGATGTCATTGCTACCGAAGTAGCAAATATTTTAACTTCTACTTCTCAATTGGAATTGTCAAGCACAGCAGAAGTTTCAACGCCGGATGTGATTGTAACCCAGGTTACAACCTTTCCCACTATTGAACCCACTCTCCCGACCGTGACGGTTGTTACTTTACGCCCAACTGAAATTGAAGCTACCCGTACCAGTACTGTAACCATCGCACCTACATCTGCCCCTGTACCTGGGGGCGAACCGACCTGGAGAGAAACATTTGAGAGCGGGACCAGTTTTGGAATTAATAGTGAAGGCTACGATGACGGGAATACACGCATATTCATTCAAGATGATACTTTGAATCTGGTTAGTATCAATGTAAACAGCTGGCGAGGCTGGCGACTTGCCAGTCATAAACCGCAAAATTATTACTTGCAAGCTGAATTTGAAGTTGAAAACTGTGCTGGAAGTGACCAATATGGACTTATCACGCAGGCCCCTGATTATGATTCTGGTTATGGCTATTATTTTGGTCTGACTTGTGATGGCCGCTATAGTATTCAAAAATGGAATGAAAATGGATTAGCCAATTTGGAAGGCTGGAACCAATCGATTGCGATAAATTCTGGAGCGAACCAACCAAACAAGATTGGCGTTCTCAAGTCAGCCAATATCTACCAATACTTCATTAACGAAACAAAGGTTGCCGAGGTACAGGATGATTATTTTGGTGATCCTGGCTATTTTGGTCCTTTTATTGCCGGTCTATCTACTCCTAACTTTTCTGTCAAACTCCAAGAGATCGCCTATTGGAAATCCCCCTAATAACCGGAGCTAAAACCAATGCGCACCCATGCCACCCAACAACAAGCGATTGAATATGCCCAAAAAAAACTGCTTCAGAATCCAATCTATCTGGATACAGAAACAACGGGCCTTGGGAACACAGACGAAATCATAGAAATTTCAGTGATAGGTATGGATGGACAGGTGTTATTCGATTCCTTGATCAAACCAAAGCAACTAATACCTGCTGCTTCAACTGCCATTAATCACATCTCAATGGAAATGGTCACAGATTCTCCCACCTTTCTGGAGATATGGCCGACCCTTCAGGAAATCCTAAGCCCATGTCCTATCGGGATGTATAATGCCGAATTCGACACTCGCATGATCACGCAATCAATGTCAAATTATGGGGAGAAAATCCGGCAAAGATTACAGGCTTTTGACATCATGAATATTTACTCAGATTTTCGCGCCACCTGGGATCCACGTCATAATGCCATGCGCCGCTACCGCCTGGAAGATGCTGGGAAATACCTGGGTATTCCCATTCCCAATAGTCATCGTTCACTCGAAGATACCAGGTTGACCAGGGCTGTCTTCCACCGCATTGCCGGTCAGGAATATTAATACACGCCATCATTTAACGAGATTTCAGATATATTTTTGGTTAATACCACTGAGAGTAATTTTAATCTTTCCTTTTACAGTAGTCAGGTTTCATTGCTTGCAAGATTACTTTGAATCTTCTACCATCCAAATACAGAGTAGAGATTTAGGATAAAATAAGAGAAAATCTGTTCTGGAAATTTGATGAAACAATTTTCTGAAGTACAACAAAATATTGCCCACAATACTGTCTCAGAAACTATCTTCCTGTCTGGCAGTGCAGGTAGTGGAAAAACTACTGCAGCCCTGGCATATTTGAATGAATTAAAAGATAGCGGAATTTCTGGTAATTCAATCATGATTCTCGTCCCACAACGCTCCCTGGGCATGGTGTATCAGGATTTCCTTGATACACTGGGCGACTTCAATGGTGGAATTGTCACCATCAATACCCAGAGCGGGCTTGCACAGCGTATGATTCGGCTTTTCTGGCCAATCATTGGCCACCAAACCCCTTTTAAAAACCCGCATCTCTCACCACTTTTCCTTAATTTAGAAACTTCTCAATACTATCTGGACAAAATATGCAAACCATATTTTGAAAAAGGTTATTTCGAGTCGGTCCATCTGGAACCTCCACGCATTCTCACCCAGATTTTGGATAATTTAAACAAATCCGCTCTGGTCGGTTTCTCTTACCTGGATATCAGCGAGCGTTTAAAAAGCGCCTGGAATTTGGCACCCGGACATGTACATGCTTATGACGAAGCACAGGAAGTGGCGAATGAATTTCGCCGTTTTTGTTATCAGCATAACCTACTGGATTTTTCCCTTCAAATCGAAATTCTGCAGAAATACCTTTGGCCATCGCTTCTGTGCAGGCAATATTTACTGAACCAATTTCCTTATGTGATTTATGATAATTGTGAAGAAGACACTCCCTCCATGCATGATGTCATGCTTGAGTGGTTACCACATTGTCACGGCGGATTGGTTATATTTGATGAAGACGCCGGTTTCCGCACCTTTTTAGGCGCAGACCCTATTAGCGCGTCACGCTTGAAAACTGTTTGTCATACTTCTCTTACATTTTCTGAGCCATTTCAGTTATTTGAAAACATGGAGATCGTGCGCAATGTGATGAATTCAGCGCTGAGCGGAGAGAAACTCAATCATATTCCCAGTACATTTCACGGTTCATTTTCCCATCAATACGATGACTTCCACCCAAAAATGATTGAATCGGTGGCTATTAAGATCAATGAACTGGTTTCGAATGGTGTTAAACCTGCCGAGATTGCCATTCTGGCACCATATGTGAGTGATGCTCTTCGCTTTCAGATTCAACAACAACTTTCCATATACGATATTGAGTTAGATTCTCACCGCCCTTCACGTAGCCTGCGAGAGGAACCTGTGACCCATGTCTTATTGACCTGGGCAAAAATCGCTCATCCGGGATGGGGTCTGGTACCAACTATGTTTGATGTCCGGCAGGCTTTTACCTATACCCTGCAAGGGGTAGATCCCTTAAGGGCAGATTTACTTCGGCAAGTAGTATTTCAATCTAAGAAAGAATTCTGGCTTAATGATATTTTTTCTGTCAATTTGGAAACTCAGGAAAGAATCGGTCAATTTGTCAGTGAAAGATATCAAAGAATTATTGAATGGCTGCAAGAATACCAAAACAATCCGCAAGACCTGGATATTTTTCTCGCAAGACTTTTTGGGGAAATATTAACGCAACCGGGTTATGCATTCAAAGATAATTTTCAGGCAGCTAATGTAGCATCTAAATTGATAGACTCGATCCAAAATTTCCGCCAGGGATGGCTTCAACGCAATCCTTTGCAAATTTCGAATATCTCCAAAGAATATATTGAAACACTTGAAAATGGTGTTATTGCAGCGCTATACCTGCAAAGTTGGCATGAACCTCCTGAGAATTCAGTCTACCTGTCACCGGCTTACACATTCCTAATGCAAAACCGGACGGTGGAATACCAACTTTGGATTGATATTGGCAGCCTGGGTTGGTGGCAGCGACTCTTACAGCCACTCACTCAGCCATATGTTCTCAGTCGAAACTGGCTGCCAAACCAAAAGTGGACTGATTTTAACGAATATGAGACCAACCAGGCAAATTTGCGAAGACTTTGCAACGGATTGATTAAGAGATGTGGAAAAGGCTTATTCCTTCATTACAGTGGCTACAACGAAAGCGGAGGTGAAGATCGCGGGCCATTGTTGAAAGCTGTGCAAAGCATATTGAGATATTCGGTCACTCCCCAGAGGACAGACGATGTTTAATCCTCGCCTAAAACAAATTGAGGTTTTGAATTACACAGGCGGAAGAATGGGTGTATCCGCCGTACCGGGCTCTGGCAAGACACAAACGCTTTCCTACCTGGCCGCGAAGATTCTGGCAGATGGTCGAATTAATGATGATCAGGAGATTCTGATTGTCACCCTGGTCAATTCTGCTGTTAACAATTTTTCTACCCGTATTGCTTCGTTTATGCAGAATTTTGGTTTGCTGCCAAATTTAGGCTATCGGGTACTTACATTACACGCCCTGGCTAATCAGATTGTACGTGAACGTCCCGATCTGGTCGGATTAGACAATCAATTCCAAATCATCGATGAACGTGAAACCCACGCCATTATCGCCTCTTCTATCGATAGCTGGATGCACCTTAATCACACAGTTCTCGAAAACTGGACCAGGGAAGATAAACCTCTGGATAATCCGAAAATCCGCGCAGGTTGGCAGCGAGCACTGACATCGATTTCGCTCAATTTCATTCGCAAAGCAAAAGATCTGCAGGCTACACCCACTCAAATCGAAAAATTATACCAATCCCTGGCATTGGAAGATCCTTTACTTTCACTTGGCATTTCCATTTACAAAGATTATCAACGGGCCTTGCATTTCCGCTCAGCTGTAGATTTTGACGATTTAATCCGTTACGCACTCATTTCACTCAAGATGGATGAAGAATTTCTGGAAAGATTACGCTTTCGTTGGCCTTATATTCTCGAGGATGAAGCACAGGATAGCAGCGCTCTCCAGGAGCAAATTCTTAGCACAATAGCCGGCGTTAATGGCAATTGGGTGCGCGTAGGAGACCCCAACCAGGCTATTTATGAAACCTTTACCACGGCCAGTCCTGAGTATTTAAAGGATTTCTTATTGCAACCGGATGTGATCGCGAGGGACCTGCCAAACTCAGGACGATCCTCTGCGGACATTATGAACCTGGCCAATGAACTGATTCGCTGGACCAATGAAAATCACCCGATGCTTGCTCTCCGCACAGCTCTTACCAAACCTTACATCTTGCCCACACCACCCGGAGATCCACAGCCAAATCCGCTATCTATCCCAAAGGGTATTTTCATCTATGATAGAGAAATGTCGGCTCAGGAAGAACTTGAGAAAATTGCAAAGTCAGTTAAGAAATGGTTGAATGACAACCCACATTCAACTGTGGCGGCTCTGGTACCACGCAATGACCGCGGAGCAAAACTGGTTGATATTTTGCAAAAGGAAAATATCCCTTACCTGGAAATATTACAAACAAGTCAATCAACAAGAAATACAGCCAAGATTTTGGCGGAAATTCTGGTTTTCATACAGAATCCAATGAGAATGGCGAATATCGTTCGTGTATATGAGAATTTTGACAAAATCTTTATTCATTCAAAACACCAGCAACTCAATCAAACCATTCAATACCTGCGATCTTGCCCGCGATTGGAAGAATATCTATATCCTTTTCCTGGAAAGGACTGGCTGCAAGATAAAGCTGATGAAGATTCTAACGACGACTCTGAAATAATCACGAATCTTGATCATTTTCGCCAGTATCTCGTCCGTTGGCAAGCGGCAGCAGATTTGCCGATCCATCAATTATTAATTACCATCGGGCAGGATATCTTCGACGAACCGTCCGACCTCGCACTCTCACACCGGCTCGCCCTGGTACTGGAACAAGCATCTCACAACCACCCGGATTGGTTACTGCCTGAATTTGTAGACGAACTCAAGTCAATTGCAGAAAACCGGCGTAAAATGTTTGGCTTCCAAGATCAAGATACTGGCTTTGATCCCGAATTGCATAAAGGCAAAATTGTTATTACGACCTATCATAAAGCGAAAGGTTTGGAATGGGACCGCGTCTACTTAGTCTCCGTCAACACTTACGACTTTCCTTCTGCCCAACTAAGCGATAGTTCAATAAGCGAGAAATACTTCTACAAAGAGGCGCTAAATTTAGAAGCAGAAATCCTTGCCAGATTAGTGGCGCTGGTTAAGCAAGATATCGAGTCCCTGTACCAATCGTATGGTGAAGCCACCGAGCACTCCAGATTGGATTATGCAGCCGAACGACTACGTCTGCTTTTTGTTGGTATCACACGTGCACGTCAGGAACTTACCATCACCTGGAATAGCGGCGATCCCCACCGTGTGGGTGCGGAGAAAAATTCCGCCTCGCTGCCGTTGATTGCCCTGCAAGCATTTCTGGAGACTAAAAATGAAGAAACCTCGTAATTTTTCTTTCAGTCAAATGAAATTACAAGATTATTGCGATTGCGAACGTCGTTTTGAATTAAAGTACCTTCAGCAGCAAGCCTGGCCTGCTCTTCGGTCAGAGCCTGTAATTTTGATAGAAAAACAAATGCAGCAGGGTCAACAATTTCATCTTCTTGCACAACAGCTTTTCAGTGGGATTCCAGAGAACGCTATAGAGGCGCAAATTGGTGATGTAATCTTGTTGGAATGGTGGCATAATTTCTTGAGTTTTGCTCGCCCGCTTCTCAAAAACAAGCACTATCCGGAATTTAAAATATCAGCACAAATTGGCAATTTTCCATTTATTGCAATCTATGATCTCCTGGTTATTGCAGGTGAGAATAAATTTACTATTTTCGACTGGAAAACTTCACAACATAAACCCTCAGCATCCCAATTATCAGAATCTATTCAAACCAGACTCTACCCTTTGTTGCTGGTCCAATCCGGGAAGATTATTAACCATGGAGCGAAAATCAGACCAGAATCAATCGAAATGGTGTATTGGTTCAGTAATCACCCCGAACAACCAGAGGCATTTACCTATTCCGAAAATCAATATGAGGTTGATTTAGACTTAATTACTGCGTTAGTGACCGAAATTTCTCAGAAGAACGAGAATGAATTTACCAAAACGGAATATATTCGCCGCTGCAAATTTTGTCAATATCGTTCGTTTTGTGAGCGTGGTGAGCAAGCCGGTTTATTAGAATTTGAGTCGGAAGAGCCCTGGGAAGAAGAAATACAAGATCTGGATGTTATTCAAATCGGAGAAATCGAATTTTAATGGTTACTGATATTGAATGGGTTTTACGATCGAAAAAACCAGTTTCAAAGGATTTTGAAGACCAATTTCCAAACCAATATATTCAGCAACGTTTGGTTCAGAACAATCTTCCGGACATCCAATCCGCCAAGGCTTTCATTGATTCCAGTTTGTACCTGCCAACACCTGCAACTCAAATTCCCGATTTGCAAAAAGCAGCCGAACGCATCGTAAAAGCCATTTCTCAAAAGCAAAAAATTGGCATATGGGGTGATTTTGATGTTGATGGACAGACTTCCACAACTCTCCTGGTTCAGGGATTGCGTATCCTCGGATGCGATCCCCGTTATCATATCCCTGACCGTCAAAAAGAATCCCATGGCATCAAGATTCCATATTTGGAAAAATTTATCCAGGATCCACTTCAACTTCTGATTACTTGCGACACCGGCATCAGTGAGTTTGACGCCATACAAATGGCGAATGAAAACGGAATCGATACCATTATTAGCGATCACCACAGTCTACCCCCATTACTACCAGCCGCGTATGCAGTTGTAAATCCTCAACGCTTACCAGAGGAACACCCTTTGCGTGAATTAGCAGGCGTTGGTGTCGCTTACAAATTAATGGAAGCTGTCTTCATTTTATGTGGGGAGGAAAACAAATTAGTAGGCTTACTGGATCTGGTTGCGCTAGGCACCATTGCTGATGTAGCCAGACTCAATTCAGAAAACCATTTCCTGGTTCAAAAAGGAATGAGAGTCTTGCAAAAGACTGAAAGATTACTCTTGCAAGAGATCTTTCAAATTAAAAAAATCAACCCGCAAAATTTGAACGAGGAACAATTATCTTTCTATATCGCACCACTCCTTAATGCCATCGGTAGATTGGAAAATGCCGCACCGGTAGTAGAGCAAATGCTTTCTTCAAATCTGCAAGAAGTACGTGTGTTCGTCAATATTTTGGACAACCTGAATGAGCGCCGTAAATTGCTGACTGACCAAATTTTCTCGGCAGCATTGAGTGAAATTGAAAAGAAAACAGAAAATTCTGAAAAACCAGCACTGGTTCTTTACCACCCTGAATGGTTTCCCGGTGTATTAGGGATTGTAGCCAGCCGGCTGGTGGAAATGTTTCGAAAACCAGTCATCTTACTGGCTGGTGAAAAAGCTGAAGACATTCAAGGCTCTGGCAGATCCAATGAAGGGGTCAATCTCGTCGCCGCTATTCGCGCGTGTTCAGAATATCTTTCACATTTCGGCGGGCATGCCATGGCAGCCGGGTTAAGTCTTCCATTTGCAAATTTTGACGCCTTTAAAACCGATTTCTACCATTCCGTGTCAGAGCAATTGAAAACTACAAAAGTGAAAAAAGCCATTCTGATCGATGGTTTTCTTGAATTCGAGGAGATCACACCCGATTTAGCCAGCGAACTGGCAACCCTCGCGCCATTTGGTCCTGGCAACCCTCCGTTTATTTTTGCCAGCCGCAATATCTCCATTCAAAAATTAAAGAAATTCGGAAAGATGGGTAAACACGTCCGCCTGGTGACAGAAAACAATAAGCAAACTCCACTCGAATTTTTGTGGTGGCAGGCTGGCGATCAGGACCCTCCTGATGCAAAAGTGGATATTGCCTACAAATTAAGCCTGTCCACTTTTCGAAATGTTGAAAGTGTCCAAATTGAGGTCATGGCTATGCGCCTGGCTGAGGAAGAACAACAAGTTATTCGCGCCAAAGCCACCCAAATGGAAATAATCGATTTACGCAGTGGAGCATTTAACCTTGAAATGGTCCTAAATCGCTATCCAGATGTTTTAGTCTGGGAAGAGGGGTTGGATAATAAGATACCTGATTCTGTCAACCGGCTTGAGATACATCCAGCTAACAGTCTGTTTGTCCACTCCAGCCCTCCAAATTTACTCGAATTGGCACGGGTTTGGAAAAGTACCAATCCAACGACTTTGATCCTCGCTAGCATCGTTCCGCCAACGGATTCCATCAATCGCCTGCTGAAGATCATCATTGGAATGGCAAAATACTGTGTTGAAGAAAGAAATGGCAACTTTGATCTGCAGCGGGCTGCGGCTAAAACAGGACAACGGACAGCAACAATCCATGCGTCTTTGCAATACTTATCCGCCAAAGGAGTCATTCGTTTTTCTGAACATCCGGATGCCGGTATTACCGTCTCATTCCCTGGTGCACCCGATCTACTAAGTCAACCATTAGCAGAGAATTTGCTACGTTTTCATCTGCGTGAGACAGTTGCCTTTAGAAAGATGTACCAAAAAATCAATGCACAACTTTTGTTGGATGAAATGTTGACCATGTTTGCACCAAAAAAATAATTTATAGACCAATTGCCAGTTCCATTTCTTAAATTGATAGAAAGATATTTGTTGTTTTTATCTATTCTCAACCTCCCATAATCCCTGATTATATGATAGTATTGGAAGGCTTTAGGCGGTAACGATTTTGTTGCCACCTTTCCGCTCTCAGCTCGCAAAACGTTGTCTGAGGGCAATCCCGTGGAAAGGAGGAATACATTCATGCGAAATTATGAATTGCTCGTAGTAATTCAACCAGATCTTGAGGAAACAGCACTGGCTGACATCACCACAAAGATCAATGGTTGGGTAACAGAAGCTGGTGGCACTGTTGAAAAGACAGATAACTGGGGAAAACGTCGCCTGGCATACCAGATCCAAAAACAACGTGAAGGTTTGTACATTCTCTTCTTGTTAACAATGTTGCCAACAACAACCAGCGAATTGGAACGCAATCTACGCTTCCTGGAACCAGTTATGCGCCACATGTTGACGCTCGCCGAATAGTTACCTTGAGTTGGGAAGATTGAGATTTTTCAATTTTCCAGTGGGAGAAATGGATGAGTCGTGGTCTAAATAAGGTGATGCTGATAGGTCACTTGGGACGGGAACCGGAAATGCGCTTAACACCATCCGGCCGGCCAATAACCACATTTACAATTGCATGTAACCGAACCTGGAGTTCCTCGGATGGGGAGCGCCACATTGAAACCGAATGGTTCAATATCGTTACATGGGGGAACCTGGCAGAAATATGCAAGCAATTCCTCTCCCGCAACCAGCAGGTTTATATTGAAGGCAGACTGCAATCACGTCGTTGGGAAGATTCAGAAGGTTGTAAACATACCAGTATGGAAATAGTGGCAACCGAAATGATGATGCTTGGCGACCGCAAAGAGAATAATCAAGCGGTGAACTCACCCGATTATGAACTTAATGATAATTACCCCTTTTAGGAGAATCCGAAAATGACAAACGAATCTGGTCAATTTCGAAGAGGACCGGCAGGTGGACGGAGAACATTTTCTCCCCGCCCGAAAATCTGCCAATTTTGCACTGAAAAAGAAACCAAAATAAATTACAAGGACATTGAACTTTTACGTCGTTATGTAATGGAGGACGGTAAAATTCGCCCTCGACGACAGACAGGCACTTGTGCCAAACATCAGCGGGAATTGGCAGGTGCAATCAAACGCGCTCGCGTCATTGCGTTACTGCCCTTTGTCGCAAGTTTTGATGATTAATTCCAATTAATCTATTCAAGATGAGGGCATGATGTGGATAACCGCCCATGCCCTTTTTTTCTATTCACTTAGAGGTCACAGATGACAAAAGCATCAAAACCAAAAACCATAACCAAAAAACATAAAGCGCGTCTTGAACGAGATCAGATCCAGCGAAAAAGAATCTTAATTGTGGCCGGGGCGATCGCAGCAGTCATCATTCTGGTGCTGGTTTATGGTATTCTCGACCAGACAGTCTTAAAGGCGCAAAAACCGGTTGCCAAAGTAGGTGATCAGGTTATTCGTAGTGAAGATTTCATCAAACAGGTCAAATTCCAGCGGTATCAACTCAATCAGCAAGCTTTGCAATATGCTAGTTTTAAGCAGCTTTTTGGCAATGACCCCAACAATTCAACCTACATTGATAGTCTCATCCAACAAATCCAAACTCAGATGGATAACAGTGCCGTGTTAGCTGGTTCTGTTTTGGATAACATGATAAACGATATTATTATTGCTAATTACGCACAAGAAAACGATATCACAGTCAGTGATGCAGAGGTTGCTGAGAAATTCCAGAGTGATTTCAATTATTATCCAAATGGTACACCCACTCCCCAGAATACCAGCGTGGCAATCCCTACCTCAACGCTTAACCCGACCCAAAACGCCATCATAACTCCTGTGCCTACCCTGGAACCCACGGCAACAAGTGATCCTGCTAGTGTCACGCCCACTGCGACAGCCGATCAATCGACCAACGATCCAACCAGTACCCCACAACCAACAGCGACACCTTTCACAGAAGACGCTTACAATGTGGAATTCCAATCCATGGTAACCCGTTTCAGTGAGGTTGGCTTTAATGAAAAAGATTTACTGGACCTGATGCACACCCAATTAATCGGCCAAAAAGTTCGGGACAAAATTAGTCAGGATATTTCCACAGAAGAAGAGCAAGTGTGGGCACGGCATATCCTGGTTGCTACGCTCGAGGAAGCCCAGGCTGTAAAAATCAGGCTTATTGAGGGTGAAGATTTTGCTGCGGTTGCTTCTGAAGTCTCACTGGACACCGCAAACAAAGACCTGGGTGGTGATCTGGGCTGGTTTGGAACAGGCATGATGGATCCAGCGTTTGAAAGTGCTACTTACGCATTGAACATCGGAGAAATAAGCGATCCTGTGCAATCCGCCTCCGGTTATCACATCATCCAATTGATCGGAAAGGAAGTTCGACCTTTATCCACTTCCCAGCTCGATCAGAAAAAACAAGAAGCTTTCAATGTCTGGTTAGCTGCAGAGAAAGAAAAGACGAGCATTGAAAAATACGATTCTGTCTGGACTTCTATCGTCCCCACAGAACCAGCATTTCAAGAACAAGCTCTCCAATAATTTAGCAAAAAATAACAAAAAGAGCCGATTACTTTTTCACGGCTCTTTTTTTTAATTTATGGGAGGGAAACCTTAAGCAAGCAAGGGTGTCTCCAGATTTGAATTATTACTGGATAGCTTTTCTCTTTTTCTTATTAATATCTTGATCGTTAATGCACCATTTCCTCATCAAGTTCATCCAGACGCAACGAAATCATCTGGCTGGTAGAATCACGTCCCATGGTAATGCCATAAATTACATCTGCTACCTGAACAGTGTTACGATTGTGAGTGATCACTATAAATTGAATCTTCTGAGATAGTTGCAACAAAAGATCACAAAAACGACCCACGTTTGATTCATCCAGGGCAGCATCTACCTCGTCCAACACGCAAAATGGCGTTGGGGAAACTTTCAATAAGGCAAAGATGAGCGCTACGGCAGTCAGGCTGCGCTCCCCTCCGGAGAGAAGCGATAAGCCTTGCTCGCGGCGACCGGGTAAACGAGCTTCAATATCAATGCCGGAGTTATTGAAGTTTTCTTCATCAGTCAAAACCAGTCTGGCAGAACCTCCGCCAAATAATTGGGTGAACATATCCCGAAATTCAATGGCAACCGCATCAAAGGTTTTCTTAAACTCGCGCTGCATAAGTTCGTCTAATTCATTGATAACCTGCCGTAGATCCTCATCTGCTTTTTTGAGATCCTCCACCTGGGTTGTCATGAATTCATATCGGTTTTTCACTGATGCGTATTCTTCATCAGCATCGGGGTTGATTGGACCGATACGACGCAGTTGCGCGCGCTGGCGGGAGATATTATTTTCAAGCGCAACATCTAATATATCAATATTGGGAAGTTGTTCAACAAGACCATCAAAGGGTAGCGGATTGGGACCACTCATGCTATCAGAATATTCAAACGCAACAAGACCAAAATCTTCTTCAATCCGGCGCTGAAGATTGCTCAGAGAATCTTTATGGCGTGCAAAATCGAGTTGGCTCTGAGCATAATATCGTTCGGCAATCGAGACGCCTTGCTGAGCATTAGCCTGGTCTTCCTGAAAAGCTGAATAGCTGGCTTCAATTTGAACCAATTTTTGCTCTGCGGGTTTTATTCTAACCTGCAGTTCTTCGATTTTTGTCTGAATAACTTCCTCTTGAGCGCGGTATTCAGCTTTTTGCTCTTCAACTTCTTGCAAAGCCACTTGTAAGTCCTCAGATCGTCTCTGAAGGGACAGCTTACGCTGATCTCCCTGTTTGAGCAATTGTTCAAATTCAGCCAAGCGCTTTTTCGATTCAGTGACCGTCCGTTCGGCAACCGCAGCATTTGTTCGCCAATACATTAATTCTCTCTGAAATTCATCCACAGGCAAATTCGCCATTTGGCCATTCAATTCATTGATTATGGATTCATGCTCCGTTGCAGATTTTTGCGCAGTTTCAATTTCTACCCTAATTTTCTCAACCGCTTGAGATCCCAGTTTAATTTGTTCCAGCAATGTAGAAGTCTGAGTTTGCAGATATTCATCTTTCTGGCGAGCTTGTTCATAGGCAAGATTAGCTTGATGAATACTTTTCAATTTCGCTTGCGCTTCCTGATCGAAGGATTGTAAAACCAAGCGTTGTTGTTTAAGTTTATTTTGATTATCCTCTAATTTGTCTTCATTTTTTTCTAGAATGTCCTGTAATCGTTGTATTGAGGATTGTACAGTGTTTAATGCAGCTTGTAATTCCTTTTTCTGTCTTGGCCGGGAAATTATTGAAGATCGGTTTTCTTTTCCTGCCACAACAGCTCCGCTGCCAAAGAATATCTCCCCCCTTAATGTAACCAGTCTGGCATTTACCGGCAGCTTTTCAACCAGGCGCAGAGCACTTTGACTGTCTTCTACGAAAACCGTGTTTGAAAGCAGCATTTGGATGACGGAATTGATTTCTTTTTCCCATTGAAATAAATCAGATGCCGTACCAATTACGGTGCTTCCTTTTGGGAGCGTTTCACCTTTATTCTGACGAATGCGATTGACCGGCAAAATGACAGCTCGACCTTTTTCCTCAACGGCTAAAAGGTCAATCATCTCGGAAGGGTTTGATTGATCCAAAATTACAATTGCATCGATATATTCTCCAAATGCAGCTGAAACAGCTGATTCGTATTTTCTTGGCACATCCAGAAATTCACTTAATGGACGCAATTTTCCACTTAAATAGCCTCCCTTAGCTGCACTCATGATGGTTTTCGCACCCATATTCAATCCCGATAATGAAGCTTCTGCCTGTTCCAACACTTCAATCTGAGCAATTAATCGGGCTTGCTCAGAAAGCAATTGATTAGAACTCTTTTTGGTTTCTTTTCTCTTCTTCTTCCAGAGTGTTGACTTGGGAGATAAGCTCAGATATGGCAGCTTCAATCTTCTTACGGTCATTCTCACCAGAGCCCTGCTCCTTCTGGACTTGATCATAAGTGTTTTTGGCAGCAACGAACGCTGTTTTTGAATTTTTCTGATCCACTTCGATTTTTGTAAGGTTTTGTTGATTCGTTTTCAGTCGCTCTTCTATCTCGTTTTTTCTAGCGCGTAATTCAACCAATCTAGTCTGATGTTGAACAAGGTTGCGACGGGTATTGCGTACTTCCAAAGTAATTTTCTCTCGTTCTGATAACCTCGCATCGACAGTTTTTTGTGATTGTTGTTCCTGAACCGTCGCATCATTGAAATCCAAAACCAATTGTTCATACTCACTTTGCAAAGTCTCAAGTGTTCGAGCGCGATCGTTGATTTCTTCTTCGATTTTCACCATATCAGAAATCCCATTTTGTCGCTGCGCTAACATACTGCGCTGGCGTTCATCCATCACAGCCAGTTCTTTGCTGATTCGTTCACGCGTTTGATGGTGATTGGAAGATTCCGAATGCCAGCTATTAAGTTGAGTGCGAATCTCATGCAGATCTTTTCGAAGCTCAGAAATCTGGCGATCAAATTTTTCGTATTCTTCACGTTCATCGGCTAATATCGCTTCCCGGTCTCTTAAGATCTGCTTCGTTTGTGTGAGTTCTTGTTGCCCTTTATGCCAGTGGTATCCATACCACTCGCGAAGCAAAACCTGTAAATCGGCT
>CAVVKI010000004.1:0-25770 GCA_963749005.1 uncultured Chloroflexia bacterium
TGGTTTACACTCATGCGCTCAATTGCGGACCGAAGATAGTGCGCAGCCCACCGGAGGAGTGATGCTTTTTTTGTGGAACGACTTCTCTTATTCGTCTTCCTTTTCCTTGAATAAATTTGGATACAACTCCGGGAATTTTTCCTTGAGTTCCATACTCAAAGCAGTATAAAATTCCTCCCATTCCTGCTCATCCATTTCATTGGCATGCTTTCCTGTTTTTACTGAAATTGCAAATCCACTTCGTATTTCGATGGGAATTCCATATTTTTTCTCCGCTTGCATTCGGCGTACCATCGTATAGAGCCTGGAACTGCCTGTAAAGGGAACCAATGGATATTTTTCCTGGATCATGTTCCAAATTTCTTCTAAATTATCATTTTCATTCATATTAAACTCCTACCTTATCTAATTATTCCCAATTCACCCAGCTTATGATCTTCTGCTGGTTCGTAAACAACACAATAAACTGCTAAGCCAAATTAGATATCAGGTACGTGAACCTCATAATGACCTCCTCTCAGAATTAAAAAACCCCACGCTGAGAGGGGCAATGAATAATCGCTCGCCTCTCATCTACCAGATTTACTCTGCCGGAATTGGCACCTTACAGATTTTTCTGCAGGTTGCCGAGGTTTCAAAGGGCCGATCCCTCCACCTCTCTGGATAAGTGCGCCGCTGGGGCTATTGAATTGTTAATAATATTATAAATCAAATTTCAAAAATTTGCTTTTAAGAAAAAACACCCTTTGAAGAATGTTTTGTGGGCACGGAGGGACTAGTCCCAACGACCTTTGCTCAGCATCCCTCAATGGGACAGGATGTGATTCTATAAATAAAAAAGACACTCGAATACTCCAGTGTCTTTCTTGTGGGCACGGAGGGACTCGAACCCACGACCTTCGCAACGCATCCCTCAATGGGACAGGATGTGAAATAGTCAAAAAAAAGACACTCGATTGCTCAAGTGTCTCTTTGTGGGCACGGAGGGACTCGAACCCACGACCTCACGGATGTGAACCGTGCGCTCTAACCAGCTGAGCCACGCGCCCTTTGTGACGGTGATTATAGCAAATTACACCTCGATTGGCAAGGGAAGCGAAAGCTGTGCCTAATAATCAATTTTTAAAGGAAGAAACAGGCCTTCATACGCCTGTGATGGGGTATAATTAGGGTTTAGGGAAGTAATAAAATAACCGATATTTCCAGCAAAAAATTGCTGGTTGGAGGAAGCGCGAACATGGATATAGGCAACATTAAAATAGTGGACATTGACGGTGAAATGCGTACCGCTTACTTAGATTATGCGATGAGCGTAATCGTAGCGCGTGCATTACCGGATGCCAGAGACGGGTTAAAACCGGTTCATCGCCGCATACTTTATGCCATGCATGATATGGGCATTCGTTCGAATACTTCCTACAAGAAATCTGCCCGTATTGTCGGTGAAGTGCTGGGTAAGTATCATCCGCATGGTGATCTTTCTGTGTATGATGCCATGTCGCGTATGGCACAGGATTTTTCGATGCGCTATATGCTGGTGGATGGTCAGGGAAACTTTGGTTCGATTGATGGTGATTCACCGGCAGCCATGCGTTATACCGAAGCCAGACTATCCTCCATGGCCGAAGATATGCTGGCGGATATTGATAAAAACACGATCGATTTTACTGATAATTTTGATGGTTCGCTTAAAGGAACCGCTTGTTTTACCCGCACGTTTACCAAATTTGCTCTTGAATGGCTCATCCGGTATCGCGGTTGGGATGGCAACCAATATTCCACCGCACAATTTGCGCGAATTGGTAGCAGCCATCAATCATTTGATTGATCATTATGAAAATCTGGAAGATGTTACCGTTGAAGATCTGATGAAATTTCTGCCGGGTCCGGATTTTCCGACCGGTGGTATGATCATCGGGCAGGACTCCATCCGGCAGGCATATTCCACCGGACGTGGCCGCCTGGTGGTGCGCGGTAAAGCCGAAATTGAAGAATTTAAAGCTGGTCGTCATGCCATAATCATTACCGAAATTCCCTATCAGGTGAACAAAACCACCATGCTGGAACGAATTGCAGCTTTGGTACGCGAAGGCCGCCTGGATATGATCTCCGACATGCGCGATGAGTCGGACCGAAAAGGCATGCGCATTGTGGTCGAGTTGAAGCGTGGCGCACAACCACAGCGTGTCTTGAACCAGCTGTATAAATATACACAATTACAATCCACTTTCGGGGTAAACATGTTATCGCTGATTAACGGCGAACCGCGCAGTCTGCCGCTACGACGCATGTTACAAATTTTTGTTGAACATCGCCGCGAAGTCATCACCCGCCGTACGCAATTTGAACTGGATAAAGCCAAACACCGTGCGCATGTTTTGGATGGGTTGTTGATCGCTCTTGCCAATCTGGATGATGTGATCAATACCATCCGGCAGGCACCTGACGCCGATATTGCCAAAGTAAACTTGATTTCACGCTTCAATCTGTCGGAAATTCAAGCGCAGGCTATTTTAGATATGCAATTACGACGTCTGGCAGCCTTGGAACGTCAGAAGATCGAAGATGAACACAAAGAAATTCTCACGACCATCGCTTACCTTGAGGATTTGTTAGCCAATCCACAAAAAATCCTGTCTTTGATCAAAGATGATCTGACCGAGATGTCCAATAAATATGGCGATGAACGCCGCACGATCATCAGCTTTGATACCAAAGAATTGTTTTCAGAAGCAGAGTTGGTTAAGGATGAAGCTGTATTGATCACAGTGACCGAGAAGGGTTATATCAAACGTACCCGTGCTCAATATGTTCCGCACCCAGGGACGCGGTGGCCGTGGTGTGATTGGACAATCCATGCGCGATGAAGATGAAGTCATGCTTTTGATTCCGGCGCGAACCCTCAATACGGTTTTGTTTTTCTCAGACCGGGGAAAAGTCTATTCGGAAAAAGTATACAATTTGCCTGAAGCGGGCCGCACGGATAAAGGCATATCGATCATGAATGTGCTGGCTTTCAATCCCGGAGAGCGTGTTACCGCTGCTGTACCGGTACCAGATTTTGAAGAGGCTGAGTACTGTACCATGGCAACCGAGAAAGGCAAGATCAAACGTGTACAGCTTTCCGAATTTGCCAATGTACGTCCCTCCGGACTAATAGCCATGAGCCTGCATAAAAATGATAAACTCGGTTGGGTTCACCTGACCAGTGGCAAGGATGAAGTCATGCTGGTTACCGCTTACGGACGTGCCTTACGCATGGATGAGAGCGAAATCCGTTGTATGGGAAGACCGGCTGGAGGTGTGACTGGCATTCGTATGGATGTTAAGGACCGGGTCACTGGCATGGATGTGTTGGAACCGGATGGTGAATTGTTGGTTATTACCGACAAAGGTTATGGAAAACGTACACCTTTGGCACAATATAATCCAAAGAGCCGCGGATCGAAAGGTGTTTCAACCATTGATAAACACAATCTTGATAAAAGCGGGTTGATCTCAACTGCCAGAATTGTCAAACTGGATGATGAGGTTACATTCATCTCAACCAACGGGGTAATGATTCGAATGTATGTGCGTGATATCTCGCAGATGGGTCGTTCAACGCGTGGGGTGCGTGTGATGGATATTGGCGAAGGTGATAGTGTTGCGTCTATGGCAAGAATCAGCGCAGAGATATTGGCTGGTGAGGGTGAGACGCAGCCACCTGAAAATCATGCTGCGGAATAGAGAACAAATTCAGATGAAAAATGCCTGGCGAACAGGCATTTTTTTGTTGATTAAATAGCAATTGGCCAACAATGAAGCTGGTAAAACCATATCATGGTTGCATCTTTATGGTAAAACCAATCATGGTCGAGCCATCTTTATGGCAAAACCATTCGCCCAGACACTAACAGGAACAATGTTCCCAGGACAACAACCAGAATCAACACCAGAAAAGCAAGAATAAAGCGCTGAGCAGCGGTCATGCCCATGAAACGTTTTTGTCTTCGGGGGATTAAACCCTCCCTTTCTAATGTCGTTTCCTCTTCCAGAAAAGATGCTTCGGCTGAATTTCGTAAATCATCTAACATGTGATCCTCTCAATTTTCTGGTCCAGCAGGACGGAGATGAACATCGCCTGCTGTGACGGTATGTTTTTGATTATTATCCGTTAATATTTCCAGATCTCCATTGGATGTCAGACCGATGAGTGTTCCAATGATCTGATTCGTTCCATCCATTTGCTTAATATATACTTTTTCGCCACGAAATGCCAGTGTTTTTTGCCATTGATTCATAAATTCCGGCGAGTTCATTTTTGATCTCCAGAATTTAAAGGATGTGATCAATACTTTAAGAAGTTCAAATCGATTAATCGGAAAGGAACAGTGATCCTGAAGACACGTCGCCGGAAATTGTAATAGCTCTTTTGGCGGAATGGATTGTGGATTAACATTAATTCCGATGCCAACAACCAACCCCAGTATTTGTTCCCCATTCCAAACGGTTTCAGTCAGTATGCCGGACGTCTTGCTGCGTTGGATCAGAACGTCATTTGGCCACTTAATTTGTGCTTCGATATGAAGATGATGATTGAGAACATCAACCAGTGCGATGCCTGCCATTGGGGAAAAGAACGTGAGGTGTTCTCTTTCGTCCGGTTCAGGTTTGACAATTATCGAAACGGCAATTGCACTGCCAGCCTGCGTCACCCAGGGACGATCGAAGCGGCCACGGCCAGCACTTTGATGATCTGCAAAAACGACTGCCCCATCCGGTGCACCTTCTTCAAGCCACTCCAAAGCGCTCTGATTGGTGGAATGGATGCTTTCAAAATATTTGAATTGTGGCACGTTTGTTTGCTGGATGGCTTTGAGAAAATCTTCCGGGATTGACATGCATTGATTGTACCGTAATTTTTTCTATGTATTTAAGCGTAAAGTGTTTCCAGACGAACTGTAACCTGTCTGGAAACACTCTATCGTGTTTTGTAGAATGATTTATCCTTCTACACTAATTGTTGGATATTTTTATCTTACGTGGTTTTGCCAGTTCAGATTTGGGTAACCGCAAGGTGAGAACGCCATTTTTTAATTCTGCTTCCACCTTTTCGGTATCAATATCATTCGGCAATTCGATCGAGCGTTGGAAAATACCTGCTGGACGTTCTTTCAACAAATAGCGGACATCTTCAGCCTGTTCGTTTTTAATTTCGCCTTTTATTGTGACGATATTGTTTTCGATCTGAATATCCAGATCATCGGTGGTAACACCTGGTAAAAAGGCTTCCAATAAATAATCATCAGCTTCGACACGGATATCCAGTGGGAAGATTACTTTAGGTTCTTCATTGTTGTTTTGATTGACTGCATCCCATAAATTGCGGCGGGAGATTGAACGGTAAGGTTTTCTAACATAAAGAGTTTGCATTTCTATTCCTCCAATAATTTTGTTACTAATTCATTGAAATAATCTATATCGCTTGCATATATATTTTTTGAATGAGAAATATAAAAGTTTTATAAAAGATTTTTTGCATGTTCTCAATAAACCGGGGCAAATGGGTGTTTTTGACGGATATAATCACATTACCAGCTGTAATCCCCGTTTTATTGAGGTGTTACAAAAACTCTAACAAAAATTTAATATTATTCTCATGGACATTTCCCTATTTCGCGGTAAAATGATCTCAGATTCGTCCTCAGGCAGGTATGACGAATCGGGGAGCTTTATGGAAGACAAAATTACAATTATTGAAGGACCACCACCAAATTTCGAGCTGATTGATGATGGTTGGGCTTTAGGACTGAACGAAGGTCCAGGTTTGTATGATCTGGCAATGACGCGTTTACGTACATTTAATGGACCAGCGTTGGTTGAACGCTGTCATCGTGCCTGGCGCATGAAGGATTCAATCTTTCTGCATTACCGTAATGATTACGGTCTGGAAGAAAAAGTGCCGATCATGGCAGCCCGATCTTCAGACACCAATGATGGACAGGTGCTTTACCTTTGGATTCGCCGCAAAGCTGGTGAAATCGAATATGATTTTGATATTGACACAGATGATGAGGATGACGACCTCCCGAATTTTGATAATTAGTTTAAACTGAGATGAAAATCGACCCTGGAAACAGGGTCTTTTGTTTTTTAAATAATTGATTAGATCAGGAGCGCTTAAAATGATAAACGCCTAGGTGAGGGGGGCACCCAAGCGTTTATCAATCTTTATTTTAACAAATTGTGAAAGAAAATGCAAGCAAATTTGATCGATTCTTTCAATTCAGAAAGAAAGTGCCCCAGAAGGGACTCGAACCCCCAACCTAAGCGTTAGGAGTGCTTTGCTCTATCCTATTGAGCTACTGGGGCAACATCGAAATTATAGCATTCAGCTTCTTATGCGACAAGACTGATCATCATTCTTAAGGTTCCAGGATTTCTACATATTCAAAACCGATATGGCGTGGGTTTGTATTTGAATAAGATGCCAGTCCTACGCCTACACCGCCACCGCTGTTCAGGCTGGTGAAATTGACTTTCTCCCAAATTTGTTTATCATTCACAATCAAAGTCAGACTTTCTTGCAGACATTGCCACTCGATGATATTCTCTCGACCGGTACCGGTTCGGAAGGAAGAAACTCCTCCACTTCCAAGGAGCAAAAATGGATTTTGTCCATTTTGTTTCTTCAAGGCATCATATTGAAAAATTTCGAACGTGCCACTGCTTGCCACTCGTGCTTCATACCAACCAAATCGATTAGTATGACAGACAAGGGCAAAACCATTTTGGTTCATACTGGGTTCAATTTTGGTAATGGAGGCTTTCAAAATCACCTCATCGTATTCGTTATCCGGGTAAAAGGAATAAAGAAAAACATCTTCTTTCAATCGGGATTCAAATTCAAGGCGACTATCCTTCACCTGTACGTTTAATTTATTTATGTCAGAAATCGTAGCCGAAGAAAATACTTTATCCACAGAATTTGGCCAACAACCACCAGGTGTATCGAATTCTTCGATTCCAAACACTGGACATGACGCTTCAGGTTCTGTTGGGACTTCTGTTGGTTCCTGTGTTTCTTCCTCTGTAGCAACGGGGACTGGTGTTTCATCACTGGTTGGCCTTGCGGTTGGCGGTGAATACACCGTTTCGGTCGGATCCTCAGCAACCGCCTGGGTGGGTGATGTTGTCTCAACGGTGACTTCTTTATCGACATCCTCCGTTTGATTATTCCTTGGTAGACTGCATGCAAAAGAAAGTAATAACATCAGAAATATCAAAACCAAAAATGTACGTTTCATAATACTCCTCCAAATAAATGCCTCTACTTGGATTGTATTAGAAATAAATTTCAAGTCAAGTTTTGATCTGGTGGAATAGTAAACGACGTGACCGCCATGCAATCTTATAATGCATGGCGGTCTCCAGGGAGGGAATGCCATCAGACAGATCCTGGATGTAAACATTTGGGGGGACTGTTTACAGATCTTCTGACGATTCTGACACCTAGTTTAACCATTAAAGGGTGTCTATTTGATATTATAGATCAAATTTATCAATATTATATTAAAATGAATTAAGAATATTTTGTATGTTCTCAATAAATCGGGGCAAGCGGGTGTTTTTGGCGTGCAGCTGCATGCCAAAAACACCCAAACCACTAATTATTGAAAGGATACCATTTTATCTTAATATCCTATTTTTTATCTTTATTGAATAATTTTAACCATTGATCAACTTCACCTTCGCTCATCCTGGCTGGATCAGGTTTTCCTCCACCTGGACTTGCTGTTAAAGTTTTTTCTATTTCCTTTGCAAAGACTTCTGATGGTATTGATTTGTGCCTGATGTGCCTGAATTTGCCTTTGCACACGTTGATCTGAGGTTATTATTTTTACATTTTTGGCTTTCCTGCCCATTTTTGATACTCTTTGAATGATAGCATCATCCGCAGAAGATCCCTGGCGAACAAAATGCGCGGTAATCCTGCCAATTTTCCTTGTACCAGCTTTATCGATGGGTGCATTATCGAAGTAAATTTCCAGTTTTTTTCTGGACAGCCTGGCATATTCACTTAATATCTGGATCAGTTCCATTTCATCATCCAGCATGCTGAGGGAAAGACCTTTAATTTTTGGAATTAAGTTATGCCCATCAATGAAAATCATCTGTTTGTTAGTTACTCCTCTGGTTTTATTTTACGTTGAAACTGTGCTATGATTTAAGCGGAAGTTGGTATTCGAAATTCTTCCCGGAATTTTTCTTAGTGAATAGGAGTATCAATTGAAACGTTGGTTACCTTTTCTCATTGTAAATATAATTGTTTCAGCTGCAACCACTTTATTGGTTTTAACGATTTGGAACCGGGTTAATATCCCCGCAACTTATACAGTTGATCCAACTTCTGAGATCAATCAAACAAATCCTTTACCACCGAATGACGCTGTTCTTCCACCCCTGGATACACCGGTCATAAAAATTGCGAATGTATTTGCTCCCGGAGATCTTCCAAATGAACTGTTAATTGTCGAAAGAGTGGGTGAAGGCGAACTTAATTTGTCTGGTTGGCAAATTATTGATCAGGATAAAAACGCTTACGTATTCCCTGCGATTGAGTTGGTAAAAGGTCAAATTTCCATTTATTCCCGGGCTGGTTCAAATACAGTTAACACCTTGTTTTGGGGCAGCGAAACCCCAATCTGGTCTGCAGGCGAAACTATTTTGATCTATGATTTTGCTGGACAAGAACGAGCCAATTACACGATACCTTAAGAGGCTGGATGTCTCCATTTGACCGGATTGTCGAAGAAACAATCAAACGAGCGATAGAAGCGGGGGAATTTGATAATCTTTCAGGGATTGGCAAGCCAATCCAGTGGAATGACAACCCATTTACGCCTGAAGAGTGGCGGATGGCAGAAGATTTGTTAAGGAAAAATGATCTTTCTTATCCCTGGATAGATAAAAGAAAAGAAATTGAGCGCAAGATTCTGGAATTAAAGGCGAAAATCAAAATAATGCAACCACTGACCCTGGCAGCTGAAAATGACTTTTCAAATCAAATCCAGGTCCATTAATAAGGACATTTTCGATTACAATTTAAGTGTTCCTGTTGCTCGACTGCAAAGAATGACGTTAAACGCGACGGATATTCTTTCGAACAGTCAACAAGAATCAAATTAATCATTGATTGGAACCAGCATGTCTGAGGCTTTATATAGAAAATGGCGTCCCCAAAAATGGGATAAAGTAGTCGGCCAGGATCACATTGTTCAAACATTAAAGAATGCCATCCGTGGGAATCGTGTCGGGCATGCTTACCTTTTATCCGGTCCCCGTGGTACAGGAAAAACAACAACAGCACGCTTATTGGCAAAAGCTGTTAATTGCTTGGATGATGATCTTGGTGTTCGACCCTGTAACCAATGCCAAAATTGCCTTTCCGTCAATGCAGGGCGTTTCATGGATCTGATTGAAATTGATGCAGCCTCCAACACCAGTGTGGATGATGTACGTGATTTACGCGAAAAAATTGGTTTTTCACCTTCCCAGGGACGTTTCAAAGTTTATATCATTGATGAAGTACACATGCTCTCCACTGCGGCCTTTAACGCCTTATTGAAGACCCTGGAAGAACCTCCACCGCATGCGATCTTTGTTCTGGCGACCACAGAAGTGCATAAAATTCCAGCAACGGTTTTATCTCGCTGCCAGCGGCATGAGTTTCGACGGATACCGGTTATCACGATAGTGGAACTGCTCAAAGAGCTGGTAAATGCCGAGAAATTGGAAATTGATGAAGAAACATTATTCATGATTGCCCGTCAATCGACCGGTGCCATGCGCGATGCCATTTCTTTATTGGATCAGCTGACATCGACCGGAGATGTCATTACGCTTAAAATTGCACAGCAGGTGTTGGGCACTGCCACCAATCAGACAGTCATCAATCTGGTTGATTTATTGACTACGAAGGATACCAAAGGGTGTCTGGACCAATTACATTCAGCACTGGATTCAGGTACCGATCCACGTCAGTTTGCCCGGCAAATGGTGGATTACCTGCGTGGTCTGATGTTAATTCAATTAGGAAATGAAAAGTCGATGGATGTCACCGATGAAGTTCGGTTGATTATGGGTAATCGGTCCAAGAAGTTGTCCCTGATTAATCTGACCGAATTGGTGAAGTTATTTAATAATGCAGCCAACGAAAGCAGGCTGGCATGGCAACCCAGTCTGGCGTTGGAGCTGGCAATCGCCCAGGGTGTTCAACTATTTGAGGTTCGGACAAACACTATCCAACAATCAGAGAGCATTGAATCAGAAGATCGTAAAGCTACGAAGAAATCGAAAGATAAAGAAGAGAAACAGTCAATTAATCCGCAAGAAAAGGAAATTTTTGACGAAAAGAAAGCCGAATTAGAAAAGGTGTTTGATCATTCGAATACAGTGAAGGAAAGCAGAAATTTGGATGTAGACAGTGGGGATCCTGATGAGGAAAGCGTTGATCCTGCGATTAGTATCAATGCTGTGCGGGAATCGCTGACGGAGGTGAAAACGCTGATCCGAAACTATCGAAAAAATACGGAAGCGCTGCTAGCCTCTGCACGAAATTTTTCGATAAAAAAAGGTGTAATCATCATCGGATTTCAAAGTCCGGTATTGAAGGAAAGAATGGAAAAAGGCGATCATCAGGACATCATTCAGCGTGCTTTTTCTCATATACTTGGGACAGATGTAAAAGTTCGTGCTGTGGTGCTTAATGCAAAATCTAACTTACCCGATCATGAAGATGAGTTTGAACCAGATAGCCTGGTTAGCGCTGCTCTTGATCTGGGTGGAAAAATCGTAGATAAGGAGTAATTAATATGGCAAAAGGATTTGGTGGAAAAATGGGTGGTATGGGCGGCGGTCAAAATGCAATGATGCGCCAACTGCAAAAGCTGCAGGAACAAATGGAAGCAGCGCAAGCTTCATTGGCAGATGAGACAGTCACAGCCAGCGTGGGTGGTGGTGCTGTGAAAGTGACCATGACCGGTGATCAACATTGCAACTCAGTTGAAATTGCAGCAGAATTACTCCAAGACGCTGATGCAGAAATGCTTCAGGATTTGATTTTAAGTGCTGTCAACATGGCATTGGATCAATCCCGCGAATTACAAGCCCAGAAGATGGGTCCTTTGGCGGGTGGAATGCCTGGACTTGGGTTTTAATTCTTTTTTAGCAAAGTGATTAATAATAATGCCGATCTTACCTGAACCTGTTCAGAACTTAATTAATGCATTTGAACGCCTGCCGGGGGTCGGACCAAAATCTGCATCCCGCTTGACTTTTTTCTTGTTAAGAGCACCGGATGAAGCCAGTAAGAATTTAGCCGATGCGCTTCAGAACCTGAAAAGCTCAACCGCCTTTTGTGAACAATGTTTTAATATCACCATGGCTGGTAATCGATTCTGTGAAATTTGTTCCAGTATTCAACGGGATGAAAGTCAAATCTGTGTGGTGGAAGAACCCCTGGATGTACTTGCTTTAGAACGGACAGGTGGATTTGTGGGGAAATATCACGTCCTCCATGGAGCGCTCTCACCAATCGAAGGGATTGGGCCAGATGATCTGAAAATTCGGCCACTGATTGAACGGGTTAAAGTTGGCAATATTAAAGAAGTGATTATTGCCACCAATCCGTCAATGGAAGGTGATGCGACTGCATTGTACATCAAACAACAACTGCAATTAATTCCAGTCCGATTAACACGATTGGCGCGTGGTTTACCCATGGGTGGCGATTTGGAATACGCTGACCAGAATACTCTTTTACGGGCATTGGCTGGACGCCAGGAATTAGATTAGAAAAAACCGCCCGGAATAGGGCGGTCTGTCTTTATTTACTTTTGAAGGCACAAATTTGGTAGGTTTTTCCATCCACATCGACTAAATAATGGGGCACCCAGGCAACACCAAATAACTCAACAAAAATATCTTTTTTCAGTGGGGTAAGGGTAATTTCGGTAATATCCTTTACTTTTCCTGCCCATTCTTTTTCCAACTGACTGATGGTATTGTTCATTTCTACCTGCATGGCGTTCAAATTGGTAATTGCATCTTCCACATCTTTTTTCTCGTTTTCCAGCGTTGCTTTCGCCTGAGAAGTCATCCGACGTTTTGTCAGGGAAGAAGACAGTGATTTTTTTCGTTTGGATAACAAAGCTAATAAAACTTCCCCATGCGTGCCAACTTCTTCCATTCGTCGTTGACCCAGGCGATCTTCAGCATTATCTACATCACGTTTTTCTTTTTCAAGTCTCTGTTCCAGAGCTGTGATTTTCTTGTCATAGCTGGCTTTGACTTTTTCAACTTCAAGATTGAATTGATCTTTAACTGCCTGATCAATCTGGGCTCTAAATTCCTGATCGGATATTTCAGGTCCTGCAAAGATTTTCAAACTTTGACTGGCGCGAATGGTGAGATTTTCAGTCCTATAAATCCAATCAACAAAATCGGATTGCAGAATCTTAAGTGTTTTCGGATCAACCATCCATACCGGTAACTGCTGATACCCGGTCTGTGGCAACGCCATGCGCTCGATCAAATCCTGATCAATTGGTTCGGTTATGTGATCTTCCCACCTGATTATTCTACCGGTATCATCATTTACCAATACTGTTTTTCTCTGTAAAGTTTGCACATTGTATTTTCGATCCAGATATCGAATTTCAGCCTGTGATATTAATCGAGGGTGGTATTCAATCGCAGTAATTTTTGAGTTGCTGGATAGAGTTATGTTTGCTTGCTGTGCAGCATTCTGTAAAGTTAGATTATTCGGAAGATGATACTCCATTATTCCACTCGGTAAAACTGGAGGAAGAACAGATTGAGTGGATGGTTCGGAAGCTGCGGATTGTGGTTTAACAGGTTGTGTTTTTGGTTCATTTGCTGCCGATCGAGGTGATGAAGAGAGCGGTTTCACACCGATACCTGCTAACGCATTCAATGCTGGAATTTGAGATCGAGTCATTGGTCCTGCCAGGTAATTCATTGCCCAGCGGGTACTGAATACTTTTAAGCCTTTTTCATGAACGTTATGTAACAGGAAAATTCGTTTTCCAAGGTTAGAGAGCAGGTTATTCGCTTCAGAACTGTCAATGTTACCACTGGCACTTTGTAAACCATCAATTAATCGCGCTTTATCCTGATCTGTTTGCAAGCGACCAATCATCCAGGTACCGGCATTTGAGAGTGCCTTGTAATCCATGTCCACTGGATTCTGTGTGGCCAGTACCAGACCCACACCAAAGGCGCGGGCTTGCTTTAACATACGCAGCATAATCGGCCTGGAAGGGGGGTTCGCGACAGGAGGCAGATAACCAAGAATTTCATCGAAATAAATGATGGCTCTCAATCCACTGGTACCACTTTGGCGCCGCATCCAGGATTCAACTGCTCCAAATAAAAGCGTCACAAAAAACATTCGTTCGTTCTCGCTCAGATGTGCCAGATAAAAAATTGATTGACGTGGTTTTCCGTTGTCAGTAAACATCATTTTTTGAATATCCAGCGCTTGTCCTTGCATCCAGGTTTGGAAGGATGGGGAGGCAAGGAAATTGTTAAGTTTCATAGCCAATCCAAAGCGATCTTTCTCAGGGAATAAACGATCGATTGGAAATGCTCCCAATCGGTCAAATGGAGGACTTTGGGTTTGCATAATCAGATCACTCAGATCGAATGAGAGACCTTTGCTCCAATAATATTCCATGATATTTGCCAGTAAGATGTGTTCTCTGGAGCCAAGTGGGTCAATATCGTTATATCCAATTAAACCCAACAAAGCAGTAATATTTGAAGAAATTCGCTCCCTTAACATTTCCTGATTTTCGTCCCAATCCAAATCTGGTGCAGCAAAGGAAGACAGAATATCAACAGGGATTCCGGACGTTGATCCAGGGGAATAGATTGCAAACTCCGCTGCATTTTTCAGTTTTTCAATATTTTCGCCGGTTAATCCCCAATCCGCCAAACCGTTTTTCCACATGCTGGCGATTTCTTCCGCTTTCACCTGGGTGGTTTTACTTTCCCGCCGGGCTTCTTCAGGATCAATCCAGGGTTCAAAATCATTGGGCAACAAATCTGGAAAATGTAGGAGCAAGTTCGTTAAATCACCCTTAGGATCAATAACGATTGCCGGAATATTTTGTAAAGCTGCTTCTTCCATCAATCCAACACATAAGCCTGTTTTCCCTGAACCGGTCATTCCAGTGACAAACATATGCGTGGTTAGATCAGCCGGATCATAGTAAATAATATTATCCGTTAGTTTCTTGTTCTCGAAATCAAATTCTTTTCCCAAATAGAATTCTCGGCTATTACTCATATGCTTCCCTCTTTCAATTTATTGATAATCTAATTCTATCCGATTTAAGAAAATTACCCCAAAAATCGCATTTCTTTTGATAGTGGGTGTTATGGTAAAGATACCCATCAAATCACCAACCAAACCTGGATGATTTAAACAGAATTAAAAAAACAGCCTGAAAAATATAAGGCTGCATTTTTAATTTAGTGAGAGCCGGGTACGCCGCCCCCGGCTCTCATTTTAAGGAGGAGAAGAAGAGAAGTCGCCCTTTGTTATTTACAATATTACCAGAACATATTGAACATTACTTGACGCTTACCCTACGCTCACCCTACGCTGACCTACCAATTGCCTGACAATTTCGGTAGAAATTCAATTATTTGTCCATTATGACCAAATTACTCCGGGAATTACTTTATTAAAATGAATTTAAATAATTATGTTGAAGACAAATGATTTGGAATAATTAGTTTTTTTGCACTTGCCTGGGGATAAATATTTATTTGGGTAAAATTAGATTACAGGAGATGAATCCATATGAGAATGATAATTGGTGGTATATTTCCAAGCTGTGTTTTTTAGATAACCGTCCTACAGGAAAAGTGCAAAATGGATAATAATGAAACTGAAATGATCAACGTCGAAGAAAATAAAAATTATAAAGCTGGATTTGTAGCAGTCGTTGGCCGACCAAATGTTGGAAAATCTACATTGATGAATGCAATTCTAGGACAAAAGGTTGCAGCTGTATCACCCAAACCCCAGACCACAAGAAAACAACAAATGGGAATATTCACCAATGATTTGGCTCAAATCGTTTTTATGGATACACCAGGCATGCATATTGCCAAACATAAGCTGGGTGACTATATGAACAGGGTCGCTGATTTAGCCTTATTTGATGGGGATTTGATATTGTGGATTGTGGATGTATCAGTGGCACCAACGGAAGAAGACCGCTTGATTGCTGAAAAAATCTCAGGTTTTTCACCACGTCCCGATTTATTCATCATTTTTAATAAAATGGATCTGATTTCTAGCAAAACTGATTAATCAAAATCAAATTTTGTACCAGAATCTCGTACCTGGTTCCGACAGTTTCGCGATCAGCGCAAGCCTGAAACAGGGGATTTCTGCTTTGTTGGAAAAAATCATAGAGAAAATTCCCTTAGGAGACCCGTTTTATGATGAAGATCAGGTGACCGATTTTTACGAGCGGGATATTGCGATTGAGCTGATACGGGAAGCGGTTATGCGTCACCTGGAAGAAGAGGTGCCACATTCAATAGCTGTCCGGCTGGATTCCTATGAAGACCATGGAGAAGAAGCAGCTTACATCATGGCGACATTATTTGTGGAACGTGATTCGCAGAAGGGGATCGTGATTGGAAATAAAGGCAGTATGATTCGGGAGATTGGAAAGACTGCCCGTCAGGAAATTGAAGAGATGACGGGTCGTAGTGTTTATCTGGATTTGCGGGTGAAGGTACATAAAAATTGGCGCAATAATCCGGATGCACTTAAATTAATGGGTTACATTGTTCCGGAGAAATGAACAATCAACGTAGCGTTTAATAACGATATCGGAATCATCTCAATTAAACGGGGTTGTCATATTGAAAAGATACCGATATCAGGTTTTTTGAAAATTGTTTTCTAATTCAGATTCTTGATCAGGTACCCAGATATGCCTCTTTCACTTCTGGGTTACGTTCTACCTCCTCTGCTGTGCCTGACAGTGTAATTGTTCCAGTTTCTAGTACATAGGCTTTCGTTGCATATCGCAATGCCAGGTTTGCGTTCTGCTCTACGAGCAGAATTGTTGTACCTTCCCGATTAATTTGTGCGAGGTTTTCGAATAGTTCCTTTACCAAAATGGGAGCAAGCCCCATAGAAGGTTCATCGAGCAACATCAAAGAACCTCAATTCATCATTGAGCGACCGACTGCAAGCATTTGTTGCTCTCCACCACTCAATAAATCAGCCAATTGAGATTTTCGCTCTCCCAGGCGAGGAAAAACACCGAACACCCGCTCTAAATCTTCTTCAATGTTCTTTTTATCTTTACGACCATAAGCAGCAATTTTTAAGTTTTCCATGACACTGAGGTTACCGAAAACTCTGCGGCCTTCTGGAACAAGGGTTATCCCCAATTTATTAACGATATCGTGGGGTTGATATTGTAACAAATTCTCGCCTTTGAAATGGATCGAGCCTGAAACTACCCTGCCTCCCATTTCTTTAATCTGGCGCACAATTGACCATAAAGTTGTCGATTTGCCTGCCCCATTTGCCCCAATCAAGGTCACAATTTCCCCTTCTTCCACATCAAAGGAGATGCCATGCAGTGCTTGGATTGCTCCATACGAAACAACAAGATCTTTTATGCTTAGCAACATTATGTAACCTCCTCGCCTAAATATGCTTTGATCACTTGTGGATTATTGCGAATTTCTTCAGGTGTTCCTTCAGCGATCGTTGAGCCAAAATCGAGCACCTGGATTCGCTCACAAATATTCATAATAACGCGCATCTGGTGCTCAATAATCCAGATTGTGACTTTAAATTCATCTTTTACCCAGCGTACTAATTTAATTAATTCACCAATTTCACCCTGATTCATCCCTGCTGCAGGTTCGTCAAGCAGAATTATCTTGGGGTTCATGACCAATGCACGGCAAATTTCTACCCTGCGTTGAATACCGTAAGGCAAGTTTCTGGGTAATTCATTGATATATGGAATTAGATTGAATTTTTCAAGCAAATCTATTGCTTCTTGTGAGACTTTCTGTTCGTCTTTTACCAGGCGAGAAGTGAAAAAAAGTGAGTTGAGGAGTTTATAATCGATTTGAGAAAAATGAGCAATACGCAAATTATCAATTACGGATAGTTCATTCCACAAGCGAATGTTTTGAAAGGTTCTACCTATTCCTAGTGAAGTGATTTGATGTGGACGGCGACCGATCAGATTATGACCACGTGAAGGTACATAAAAATTGGCGTAATAATCCGGATGCACTCAAATTAATGGGTTACATTGTTCCTGAGAAGTAATGATCTTACCGTTAGGAGTGGCACTGGCAATTGTGATGCCATTAGAGTGGGTATCTGCAGGAAAGCACTGGATACGATTGCGTGTAGTTACGAAACCTTTATCCTTGCTTTTATTAATCGCTCTTTTTTCCAACCTCGGTGGATGGATTAATCCAGGTTATTGGTTTGGTGCTGGTCTGGTTTTCTCACTGTTCGGGGATGTTTTTTTGTTGATGCGTTCCAGATTTTTTATCGCGGGGCTTTTCTCTTTTCTGGTTGCTCATATTCTTTATGGTATTGGATTTAGTTTTGGTTCTTTTCAGTTTTCCCTGTGGGTTCTTGTTCCGGTTTTGTTGGTGGCTGGCTTGATTATTTTGGTATATCCCAGAATAATTGGCGGAATTCGCCGCAGATTGGAACATCGACATTTGTGGCTACCAATTGTTTTGTATATGATCACCATTACCAGTATGTTATTTTTAGCCATGTTGACCTGGTTCAGAGAGAATTGGAGTAGCAACGCCGCTATTTTTGCCAGCCTGGGGGCACTTTTATTTACAATCTCTGATACAGTTCTTTGTACCGGTCGTTTTTTGCGGCCTGTTCCCTATGGAAATATTGTCGTAATGATTACCTATCATCTGGGTCAAGTGGGTATCACCCTGGGTGTATTAATCATGTTAGGCTTACTTTAGACTCATCAGGTTTTAGGCTCCATTAAAGGTCTGAATCCTTCCCCGAGTGCTTCGTGAGCCTGTCCAATCACCATAAAAGCTTTCGGGTCAACTTCTTTAACGATTTCTTTTAATTGAGGTATCTCGGATTGGGTGATCACGGAATAGATTACTGTACGTTCCTCATGAGTGTATCCGCCTGTACCATGCAGCATCGTGACACCACGTTCTAACGCCTCCATGATTCGGAGAGAAACTGCTTCCGGATCATAGGTGACGATCATCGCTGTGCGATAGACTGCCCGACCCTCGAAGGCAATCTCCGCTGCCAGACCACTGACGTAAATGACTGCCAGACCATAAAGTGCCCGTTCCCAATCGAAAACTAACCCACCTACCAAGACAACCACTGAATCGGTAATGAGATAAGAGGTGGAGATGGAAATCCCAAAACGATGATTGAGAATACGGCCGAGGATATCACTGCCGCCACTGGTACCCTTTCCCCGATAAACCATTCCCAAACCAATCCCATACATCAAACCCCCATAAATGCTGTTCAGAACCAAATCATCAGTTACCCCTTCAGGGGAAATGAATAAGACCAGAAAATCGGTGAAAAATGAAAAGAGGATAATTGCCACAGCGGTACGCAAAGCAAAACGTAAACCACCAAGATAACGCCATCCTAAAATAAACAATGGTATGTTGCCGATTAAGACCATTAAACCAATTGGGAAACCGGATAAATGATTAATCAATTGAGCAGCACCACTGACACCACCACTAACCAGATAAGCCGGTACCAGAAAAAGTCGCATGGCGAAAGCCTGAATGATTACGCCAAATATTACAAAGAAAAAATCTTTGATCGTATCCCGAGAAAATTTCATTGTGGAGATTTCTCTCACCAATTGATGTTTAAAGTCCTTCATTGACATGCCCAACTCCATGATTCATATCAGAATCCGATAATTTTTTGCTGTAGAATTTCACCTTTTATTAGATTAATTCCGATTTATTCGGGAAATTCGATGGTGATGAATAGCAAATTAATCAGGCGTGATTATATCCGGGATTCGTGTTCCTGGATATGGATTTCATAATTTCATCATCCGTTTTGAATTGGAAAAAATCTTTTTCACTATAATTAACCTATCAAATTCTCCTGGAGGTTTCTCAGATGCGAATACATCGTCGAGGAATTTTGATTTTCATTCTTTTTCTTCTAATCAATCTGATTTTTCAAGCTGTGGAAACGAAAGCGAATAGTGTTAAAGATTCAAGCCAATTTGATTGGCGTGAAGACGGATATAATTTTCCTGTTCTAGATCAACAGGTGGGGAATTGTAATTCCGGTTATGCTTTTGCCACAATTGGAGCAATTCAGGCTGCAATCTGGAAAAAAGACAAACTTGAGCTGGATTTTTCGGAAAATAATGCTAAAGAGTGTAATTGGAATGCCATAAATAACTATGTGGGTGATTTAATGTATTCCTGCAAAGGTGGCAATTCCCGGATGCTGATTAATCTCTTTACCCAACAAGGTCTGGTGTTGGAGAGTTGTGATCCATATGAAAGCATAGATTGTGAGTGTAAAACGAGTTGTTCATCAGAATATTATGTGACAGAGTGGCAGCAATTCAGCCCCGGTTATCAAATTGCTTCGAAAGAATAAATTAAGCAAAAATTAATTGAATTTGGTCCGTTATTTCTCAAATGGATCCGAAAATTGCTGGTTTTGCAGATTATGGTGGTGGTTTTGTTTTATATGAAAATTCGCTGCCCGATGCAAATAAATACACTCACGGTGTCTTAATTGTTGGATGGAATGATGATCTTTCCCATGCAGGCGGAAAAGGAGCCTGGATTGTAAAGAATAGTTATGGGACAGATTGGGGTGATGAAGGGTATTTCTCGATTGCCTATGGTAGTGCTGGGATTGGAAGCTCTCTCTCAGCAATTACGGGTTGGGAAAAGAGTTCTTCCTTTTAATAAACTCTACTTTTATGATGAGGCTGGTCACACAACCCAGACCAATAATGGAGAGTTTTTCGCACCAAATCAAGTGCTTGCATTGTTTACACCAGAAGGAGACGAAATTGCCAAGACTGTGGAGTTCTGGAGCAATGATACCGCCACAGTAAACTTACAAATATATGACCAATTTGCGAATGGATGCTCACTGATCTGTTGTATGAATCACTAAATATTGATATTCCTTATGCCGGGTATTACAGTATTGATCTACTTCCAAATATTGAGATAAAAAAAGATGATGAAATTGTCGTTGTATTAGAGATTAAGAATAAGGCAAATCTATTCCCAATTGTAGTTGATAATCTTAGGGATCGCATCGGAAGATCGTACGTGGATAAAAAATGACCAGGGAATTTGGGAGTCTTTACCGGCGATAATGAATTTCGATGCTGGTATCTGATTACGCACCTTTGTATGGCCAGATGGGTTTAATCAAACAGTATTCTTACCGCTCGTAAGACGGTAATACAGATTAATTTTCCATAGATTAATTTTCAAAAACACAAACCTTTGACATTTGGTTTCGCAAAGCTAAAATGAAGGTAGAAAAACTTCTTTTTCCGGGATCAAGGAGGAAATTTGAGCAAATGGACTGGTAAACTCGTGATCGGGTTAACCGGAAATATTGGTACAGGTAAGAGTGTTGTCCGACGAATGTTAGAACATCTTGGCGCGTTTGGGATTGATGCTGATGCGCTTGCACACCGTGCCACAGCAAAAGGTGCTCCAGGATATAAAAAAGTAGTCACCCAATTTGGACAATCGATTCTAAAAGAAGATGGTGAAATTGACCGAAAAAAATTGGGACGGCTGGTTTTCAGCGATCCAGAAGCCTTGAAAATTTTAGAGAATATCGTACACCCACTGGTAATCCAGGCAGTAGATTACATCATCAAACATGTCAAACATAAGGTGATTGTGATTGAAGCGATTAAGTTGCTGGAATCTGATATAAAAGAAAGCTGTGACAGCATTTGGGTCAGCCTATACTCCCCCTGAAACACAACTTGAACGGTTGGTTTTCCGGCGAAAGATGGGTGTGCTCGATGCGAAACAAAGAATTGACACACAACCGCCACAGCAAGAAAAAATAAAAGCAGCAGATGTGGTAATCCAGAATATTGGATCAGTCGAAAAATTCTGGAAACAGGTATATGAGAACTGGCAAAAACTAGTTCCCAAACAGGTTTCAGAAAGTGAAGTCACCCTGGCAACAACACAATCAATTCGGGGTGAGTTGACTGTACGACGCGGAACACCACGTAGATCCAGTGAAATTGCAGAATTTCTAAACCAATTTTATAAAAATGGGCAAATGTATTCACGTAAAGATATTATGGAAATGTTTGGCGAGAAAGCTTTCTTAATCCTGCAAGCAGGTGATACCCTGGTTGGGATTTTGGGGTGGCAGGTTGAAAACCTGGTTGCCCGAACCGTCGATTTCTTAATTCTTGAGCATGTTCCTTACGAAAATGCAATTCCCCTTTTAATGAATGAAATGGAACGGGCATCCGGTGAACTCCAATGTGAGATTTCGTTATTGTTTTTGAACGAAAAAATGGCAAAACAGGAACGAATCTGGCAACTGTTAGGGTATGAGAACAGTTCCCCAGATGATTTGAAAGTTTCGGCATGGGTTAGTGCAGCCATTGATTCCATGCAAGATGGAACAAAACTATTTTTTAAGAAATTAAGAACGGATCGAGTTCTAAGACCAATTTAGTAAAGGAAACCAGTGTCAGAATTTTTTAATGAGATTTTATTTATTTTTCAAAGAATAAATTGGTTAAGCGCCCTTGACCTGGCATTGGTGACTTTAATTTTCTTTATTATTCTGATGCTTTTGAAAGATACACAGGCGACAGTCTTATTAGGGGAGTAATTTTCCTCGTCATTTTATTAGCATTTTTAACACAATTTATCAACCTTCCAGCTTTTTCGTGGCTTATCCAGACTACTTTGCCTGCCCTCCTGTTGGCGATCCCGGTCATTTTTGCACCTGAAATCAGACGAGGTTTGGAACGACTGGGTCGTGCTGGACCATCGACATTATTTCGACGCAATTTAGCATCTGAAGAAGCGATTAAGAGCATCATGCATTCCACCAGTGTGGCATGTGCTCGGCTTTCTGCTCGCCGGCATGGCGCTTTGATTGTTATGGAGCGTTTAGATTCTTTACAGGAATATATCGATACTGGGGTGTTTCTGGACGCGGTTGTTACACCGGAATTATTACTTCAAATTTTTTATCCCAATTCTCCTCTTCATGATGGTGCAGTGATTATGGTCGGTGACCGAATCAAAGCAGCATCCTGTGTTATGCCGCTGTCTGCGAGTGGGATTCTCAATCGTACCCCGGAACGTCAGATGGGTTTGCGTCATCGAGCAGCTCTAGGCGCATCGGAAGCAAATGATAGTATCGTGATTGTTGTATCAGAAGAAACGGGTTCATTATCGGTAGCGCAGGGTGGCCGTTTAATCCGAGGTCTTGATTCGGATCGGCTTGAAAATATGCTGATTGCTCTTTTCAGACCGGTACCAGGGATCAGAGATCAAATTAATATCTTTGGTTGGAAAATTGAGAAAAACCTGTCAATTCGTCACAAGGAGGAAGAGTAGCCATGTGGGCATTCTTTCGCAAACTAAAAAAGGGTTTTCCAACGTTAATTACCGAGATTGATTCTCGCGATTACAGTCTGGATAATTGCTGTTACAGCCAGTGATCCTGCAGAGAACCGTTCTTACCCCCGCAATGTGCCGATAGAAATTGTAGGTCAGGATACCAATCTTGTTATGACCAGCGATCTACCTTCAACCGTCTCCATTGTTCTCAATACACCTCAGTCAGTTTGGACAGCGATCTTAAGTGCACAAGCACCAGTAAGAGCGGTGGTGGATTTTATCAGGGCTCGGTGCAGGCACTCAGTACGGTTGATCTGCAAATTCAAGTTAATATTCAACCTGTAAAAGTAGTTTCCTATTCACCAAGAGCTTTGGCGATAAAACTGGAAGCGCTTGCCAGTAAATCCATTCCTTTGAATTTAGTGATACGCGGAGAACCAGCGATTGGTTATCAGGCTGAAGATCCAATTCTCAGCACAGATCAAATTGTAGTGACAGGTCCAATTTCTCAGGTTGAAAGAGTGGCAAAAATACAGGCAACTTTAGACATCAATCAAGCATCTGAGGATATTTTACTAATCATAAATGTTACGGCATTGGATCAAAATGATATGGTTGTGGAAGATGTCACCCTTATCACCGGATCGAGTTGAAGTAGAACTAGTGATAAATCAGCGCTATGGATATCGCAATGTAATTGTTTCAGTCAATCTTGAGGGTCAGGTAGCTGATGGATATCGTTTAACCAATATTGCTGTTTTCCCATTGGCAGTAACTGTTTATTCCAGTAAGCCAGAAATCGTAAATGAATTACCAGGTTATGTGCAAACAATGCCACTTAATCTCGATAACTTGAATGACGATGTGGATGTTTCAATGTTATTAGATTTGCCAGAAGGTGTATTGGTTGTTGGCGATCAAAGGACAGTATTGGTGCGAGTTAGTATCGCAGCTGTCCAAACCAGCCAGCCGATTGCCAATATCCCAATTGAAATTATTGGTTTACCAGAAAACTTGAAAGCCAACCTTTTTCCTGAGTTCATAACGATAATCATTTCTGGCCCGTTGCCCATTATCGATCAACTCAAGTTAGAGGATATCCGGGTCTATCTTGATCTCACAGATTACGTAGTCGGAACATACCAATTGCAACCAGTGGTAGAATTACCCTCCGAAGAAATAGTGGTGGATAGTATCCAGCCTGAATTAATTGATTTTGAAGTAATCATAGCGCCAACACCTACTCCGGGTGGATAAACGCGGAAAGTAAGTAATGAACAAACCGATCGTAGCACTTGTTGGCCGTCCCAATGTCGGCAAAAGCACTTTATTTAATCGACTTACCGGTGACCGTAAAGCCATTGTTGATGAAATACCAGGTACCACCCGGGATCGACTGATGTCTGATGCTGATTGGGCAGGTCGTCCATTTTATGTGATTGACACAGGTGGAATTGACCCTTCCATGGGCGGAAAAACCCCACTTTCGATTGGATCCGCAACTTTATTGTAGAGATTAAAGAACAGGCAGCGATTGCGATAGCCGATGCCGATACCATTTTGTTTGTTGTTGACGCCATTTCAGGTGTCACGCCGGCAGACCAGGAAGTCGCAGAGATTCTCAGGCGTCGACAAAAGTTGGTGGATGGCGTACTTACCCCACCGATCTTGCTGGTTGTCAACAAAGCAGACAGTAAAACATTTCGAGAAGAAGCTTATCAGTTTTATGAGTTAGGTATGGGAGATCCTTTTCCCCTTTCATCGATTCATGGTACAGGCACTGGCGATATGCTGGATGCATTGGTCGCGACTTTTCCGGAAGATTTGGAAACAGAAGAAGATGAATCGGTTAAGATCGCGTTGGTGGGGAAACCGAATGTTGGAAAATCAAGTTTATTGAATCGCCTGGTGGGTGAAGAGCGGATGATTGTCTCAGATATTCCGGGCACTACTCGTGATGCAATTGACAGCAAAATTGAATTTGATGGAATACCAGTCACCTTGATTGATACCGCAGGGATCCGCCGGCGTGGAAAAGTTGACGTCGGGGTGGAAAAATATTCTGTGTTACGCTCGATGCGAGCGATTGAACGCGCAGATGTCGCCTTGTTATTGATTGATGCGATTGAAGGTATCACAGCTCAGGATGCTCATATTGCCGGGTATATCCTGGAAGCAAGAAAAGTTGCGTGGTGGTTGTGAATAAGTGGGATGCGATTGAAAAAGATACACACACAATGGTTGAGTTTACAGAAAAAATTCGTAATGACCTAAATTTCATGGATTATGTGCCATTGTTATTCATTTCCGCCAAAACCGGTCAACGCCTGGAGCAGGTAATGCCGATGGCATTAAAAAGTTCAGGAAGAACGTCTCGCCCGAATGACAACATCTTCCTTGAACCGCATCATTCAACACGTTCAGGATTTACATACTCCATCCAGAGCTGGGCGGGTATTTCAAAATGTATTATGGTACCCAGGTGCGTTCAGATCCACCGACCTTTATGATCTACTGTAATGAGCCCAAGCTGGCACACTTTACTTTTATTCGGTTTATCGAAAATACTCTTCGTGAAGAGTATCCATTTACCGGAACACCAATCTTTTTTGTTTTCAAGAAAAGATAGTATTTTTTCATCATGATGGTCAGGGTGGTTTTGGCGGTGATACCTGAGAAAAAATACTCCAACATCTGTTTGTTAATGGTGATTTGCTTAAATAAACTTACTGAGACATACTTGAAAAGATGTTTGCAAAACAAATTCAAGTCTTTATTTATCAAGAACCTCCAGAATTTCGGGAAGAATAGTGATAATATCGTTTGGAGATAATGGAACTTTATCAATTTCCGAAATCAATGTTTCATTCAACATAATTCTCAGGAATGGTTCTGATTTTGGTATTTGTTTCAATAAATCACTAGAAGCCTAAGGGTTCCTATCTCTTCCAGCTTATCTAATAATCCTTTCAGATCGGTTTCTGTAGGCAGGTCTACGATTTTTTGGCGGGCACCTGCATACATTTCCAGTATCCCAAAGAACCGAACCGTGACGGAAAAATG
>CAVVKI010000005.1:0-1461639 GCA_963749005.1 uncultured Chloroflexia bacterium
GAATCGTCTTATACTCGATGAAACGGCGTGCTTGACGCTCAAGACTTTTCAAGCGAGGTTCTAATTCGCTCAGAATATCACGTACACGTTCCAGGTTACGTCGGGTTTGGTCTAATCGCGTGACCGCTTCTTCCCGCCGGCTGCGGTACAAACCAATTCCTGCTGCCTCTTCAAAAAACTTGCGCCGTTCATCAGGACGAGCGCTCAAAGCTGTATCAACCAGACCCTGACCGATCAGTGTGTATGTTCTTTCCGCCAAACCGGATTGAGCAAATAGCTCCTGGATATCCCGCAAACGAATTTTCTGACCATTCAACAAATACTCATTTTGGCCATCGCGATAAGCGCGCCGGGTAACGGAGACCTCCGAGAAATCGATTGGCAGCCAGCCATCCTCATTGTTAAAGGTGATCGTAGCGGATGCCATCCCGGCCCTCGAACGCGTCTCTGAACCAATGAAAATCATATCCTCAGTTTTGCGACCTCGCAAAAGACGATAAGATTGTTCCCCTAAAACCCAGCGAATCGCATCGGCGACATTTGACTTGCCCGATCCATTTGGTCCCACGATTGCAGTGATTTTTCCAGGAAATTCGAATGCCGTTTTACTCGCGAAAGTTTTGTAACCATGAAGTTCGAGATTTTTTAAGAGTGAACTCATGTTAAGTAGATTCCCCCTTAACCTTTGACGAATTTAAAAAATTGGATTTATCTTCGATGAGCCCTAACTCCAGCAGGGCAAATGTGGCAGCTGCTTTGGCTGCTGCCTGTTTACTTTGGCCACTGCCCTGGCCATAAACCTTTCCCTCCAGCAATACTTCCACTTCAAAGACCTTAGAATGGTCTGGCCCACTGGCACTACGAGTAGCATATTGTGGTGCCGGGAAGCCCTGTGATTGAGCCCATTCTTGAAAAAGGCTTTTTGGATCTTCATTTTTATTATTAATCAGTATGTCTTCTGAAGCTTCCACCAGCAGATCTTCCAGCAGGTAGTTTACAGCCGGTATGCCACCATCCAAATATAGCGCACCGATAACAGCTTCGAAAGTATCACATAAAAGTGCTGGTCGAGTACGGCCCCCAGCCTGTGACTCTCCACGACCTAATCGCATAGCGCGACCAAGGTCTATTTGCAACGCAAATTCTGCCAGTTGCTCTGTATGTACCAACGCAGAACGCATGCGGGTCAGGTCACCTTCAGGCATTTCAGGAAAACGGTGGTACAACCATGCCCCCACAATGAAATCCAAAACGGCATCGCCAAGAAACTCAAGGCGTTCATTATCTTCCAACGCTTCAGGATGCTCATTTAAATACGAGCGATGTGTCAATGCCCTGCTCAATAATAACCAATCTGAAATTTTCAGATCAATTCTTCGCGCCAATTCTTGAGGGCTTTCCAACACGGGGGTTGGATTGTCAGTTTTCATTATGCCTCCAAGAACTCCTGGTGCGTCAACCACCTCAACCTTCAGCTTCAAGTAGTTTACGCTCCACCAGTTCTTTTTTGATTAGAATTTTCTTACTTCGGGTAAATCATTTATCTTGCAATACACGAATACTCTTCCAATTCCTTTTCTTATAATGACCATGGTTATCATAACAAAATTCTGCATCTGGATCAGTTTTTATCAAGATTTTTAACCCTGAATTATTAATCATTGAAATTCGGTTTTTTCCGGATCCTTCTGTCATTATATCCAGCTTTATTCGTCTGTGCCGGGGAAATAATTACCTTCCACCCAGCTCTCACCATCCGGACCAATTTCCTTCTTCCAAACCGGAACGATCTCTTTAATCCGGTCAATACCGTATTTAGCTGCGGCGAAAATGCCACTGTTGCGATGACCGCTTGTGCAAATGACTACTACAGTAGGAATTCCAGCATCCATGTAGCCAATTCTCTGAATCAAGACCAAATTATCGACATCCGGCCATTGATTGCGTATTTCATTTCCAATTTGTTCTAACTTGGCAACTGCCATCGGTTTGTAGGATTCATATTCAAGGCCAACTGTTTGGTAGGGTTTCTCTCCCCCAGTTTCTCCACGGATGATACCCGTGAAAATTGCAGCTGCTCCGGTCGTCTTCTCAGTAGCTTCTTCCAGCAATTGATTGATGTCGATTACTTCTGTTGTAATCGCCACTTTCGTTCTACCTGCTCCACCGCTGACTGGTGGAAAAAAGGCTACCTCGCAATCGTCAGTAATTAATTCATCATCCGAGGCAAACTTCTGGTTTACTGCCACGATCACGTTTGGAAGTACTGCCTTCAACTGCGGGTAACGCTTAACGACTATATCCCGTAATTCACCAATTTTTATATCCTTTGGGGTTTTAAATTCTACCCTGGAAGTTGCTGCTAATTCTTTTAGCCTGGCAAAAAACATTACTTCTACAGTTATCATATGGGGGCGAAAATCCTGATCAGACATTGAAAATATCGCCGCTCTTTCCGCCTCTTTTTTCAACCAGGCGTATATTTTCGATTCTTGCTGTTTTTTCAACAGCTTTCACCATATCATACACTGTCAGGGCAGCGATCGAAACAGCAGTCAAAGCTTCCATCTCTACACCCGTATTACCGTAGGTCTTCACTGTCGATTCAATCAAAACACCTGGCAGATTATCATCTAGTTCGAGCAATACAGTTATTTGATTGACTGCCAATGGATGGCAAAGTGGAATTAAATCGGAAGTTTTCTTGGCTGCCTGAATGCCTGCAATTTGAGCAACAGTCAAAACATCACCCTTTTTCATCAACCCATCCCGAATGAGCTTGACAGTGTCAGGTTTTAGAACAATTTGGCCTTTTGCTTTAGCAATTCTCTGAGAAGGGACTTTTGCGCCAACATCCACCATACGGGCAGCACCATTTAGATCAATATGTGATAATTTTTTGTTTTCCATGAACGAATTTTAACATCATGAGAGATTTTCAGCAAACCTTTCGTTTGACACTCTCTTTACCTTTCGCAATCGTGGATAGGAGATAGGTTAAAATGAGATTTTATTTGAATGGGATCTGCTATAATTGCCAGCGTGAATTACCAAGTAGCAGGATACCAGACAGAAGGTTATTTGATTGACACGGAACTTTACCAGGGTCCGCTCGATTTACTTCTGGAATTAATTGAAAAAGCCGAACTTGATATTACCCGGTTATCTCTGGCACAAGTCACTGACCAGTACCTGGAATATATGCACCGTTTAAAATTAGAAAATCCAGCCGAAGTATCCGCATTCCTGGTAATAGCCGCTCGTCTACTTCAAATTAAATCCTCTGCCCTTTTACCACGCCAACCCCACGATGAGAACCTGGAACCAGAAGAGGATGCCGGGGAAGCTCTCGCACGCCAATTGATTCTTTATAAAAGATTTAAGCAAATTGCGCTATGGCTCAACGAACGCGAAGACGAAGGGCTCCGTTCATATTTGAGACTTGCTCCCCCTCCCAAATTCACTGTCCAGCCAAAATTAGACCTTTCAGACCTTACTTTGCAAGATCTACTTCAAGCAGCTCGCGAAGTTTTAGCGTTAAATCCTGCATTACAGGACCTGAACTCCGTTGTAAATTTACCGCGAATAACCATCCGTGAGCGGATTAATACCATTTTAACAAGCCTGCAGGCTGGAGAAATCTCATCTTTCAGCCTGCTGTTATCCGATAAATCTTCACGAATTGAAATTGTTGTTACATTTTTGGCACTTTTGGAACTGGTTAAACGTCATATTCTCGCTGCCAAACAAGATTCACTTTTCGGCAATATTGAATTAAGTCAACAAGTTGTCGTCGACTCAAATATAGAAGTAGATATAGAATTTGAGGAATAGCTGACATCCCTACGAAATAGAATTAATTTAGTCAGCCTCATTAGTCAGTGCTTGATCATCAGAGAATAATTCTTCAGATACCATTTCATAAGGCAGACGGTTACTCAGCCACACGATCATCAAGGTTATATCATTTTCGCTGACCGAGCTGTCAGGATGAGAATTAGAATATTCAGAAGTTAGCATCTCAAAGGTTTCGGATTGTGGCCATTTGGTCATAAATCCTGGTAATTTAGTACGATCCGCTTCCTTTGGCAAAATTTGCCAACTACGATTGAGTAATAGTTGCGAAATCTCTTCTGCCAATACAGTTTTTAATTGTTGCCATCCATTTAAAATGGCGGCCACAAATTGTGGGCTCTTCTCAAATGTAGCAATTGCACCATTTACTTTGAGCATCAATGGGGCTTGCGAAGAATTGCGAAAACCTTGAACATTAACATATTTTCGCACCAGAGAGTTTATTTCTCTTTGGGAACCGTCTGAAAGTTGACTCAAATTTGACAACACAAATTTAATGATCTCTCTTCGATAATCAGGCAACATAAATTCATTAATAGCATGGAAAGGCAAGTAGCTAATTTTATCAATCATGAGCAAAGATTATATCAAATGAATAGCAATTTTTATAATTTTTCAAGGAATTAAACTTGCATACTAGCAACCCAGATCAGAATTCATTTCGCCACACGATCGCTCATTTCATCCAAACGTCCCACCTCCTCCTCACTAAGCCTCCATGAAATCACAGCAGTATTTTGTTCCGCCTGCAGAATATTCTTTACTCCAGGGATTGGAAGCGTTCCTTTTGCTCTGACCCAATTAATTGCTACTTGCGAAGAACTTTTTCCACCATGATCTGAGCCGATCTTTTTTAACAGTTCAATCAACGGCTTTAAACGTACCAGGTCGTTTTTCGAAAAGCGACTGGCGCGCATACCAGGCAATTGATGTTCACTGGAATATTTACCACTCAATACGCCCATACCAATAGGACTATAAGCGATACAAACAACACCCATTTCCTTGCAGGCTTTCAGAACACCATTTTTTTCAATTTCCCGGTTAATTAAACTGTATTCCACCTGGTTGGAAGCAAGACTGACACCCTCTTTTGCAAGGGAGTCGTAAGCCCTTTGCATTTGTGAATAATTCAAGTTAGAAACCCCGACCGCACCAATCAAGCCGTTTGCTTTTGCTTCAGCCATATATTCCATCCATTTTTCAATACGCACGGGAGGCAGCGGCATATGCAATTGATATAAATCTATACGTGTCAGCTTTAGCCGATTAAGACTGTTTTTCAATGCCTTTTTAAAACTATTGCGCGTAAACCTCCACGGAAAAGGCATAAATTTGGACGCTACAATTACTTTTTGGTCGGTCTTTTTGATGAATTCCCCTAAAAGTTGTTCTGACCTTCCCTGACCATACACTTCAGCAGTATCAAAAAAGGTAATTCCATTAGCCACGCTGGTTGTAAAAGCTTGCTGAACTTCGTTATCGGCGTAATCTTTTCCGAAACCCCAATAAAGTCTGTCCCCCCATGCCCATGTTCCAATCCCGATTTCAACATCATTAAATAGCGGATGATAATCAACTATTCCATTATTCATATTTCCCTCACCACTTTTTGCTGCTACCATTATACTTGAGTACAAATTCTAAACCGTTACTTGCGCTATTTTATTCAAACTCATAAAATATAAACTCATGAAAACAGACGATCTCACCCCTATTCGCAAGCAATACCTCGATATTAAGAAGCAATTCCCTGATTCAATCGTGTTCTTCCGCCTTGGAGATTTCTATGAAACCTTTGACCACGATGCGGAAATCACCTCTAAGGAATTGGAAATTGTTTTGACTTCCCGCAATGTCGCCAAGGGAGTCAGAATTCCGATGGCAGGAATACCGTACCATGCAGTCGATAATTATCTGGCACGGCTGATTGGCAAAGGGTACCATGTAGCTATTGCAGAACAAATTGGCGAAACTCAGGCTCGGGGATTGGTCCATCGTGAGGTCGTTCGGGTGGTGACCCCAGGAACAGTCGTCGAACCAGGCATGCTACATAAAGAAAAAAACAATTATCTTGCAGGTGTTGCGGTGGATGAGAATCGAATCGGAATAGCTTTTGTAGATATCACCACTGGCGAATTTCGTTGTACTGAAATTCAAAGCGGCGATACCCAAATGGAAATCAAAGCAGAGCTGGACCGGCTTAAACCTGCGGAAGTATTATTACCGGATACATTGAAATTTGAAGAGACAGAGGACACACATACAACTCGCTTTGCCTCCTGGCATTTTGAATTTAATCAGAGCTCAGACAAATCTGAAGAAGCATTTTAATACTGCTACTTTGGAAGGTTTCGGTGTCAATGGTAAAACTCTCGCTATTTGTGCATCGGGAGCTATTCTTGATTATTTGCGCGATACCCAACCCGCTGCTCTTAAATTGCTAAGCCATCTATCTGTGTATTCAACCGATGAATTTATGAATCTGGACGCAGCTACGCGCCGAAATCTTGAGTTAACGGAAACCATTCGGCGTGGTGAGACCAAGGGATCTTTATTGCATGTCCTTGATAAAACAGTTTCTCCAATGGGTCATCGTCTTATCCGTCAATGGGTGTCAAATCCATTAATCAAGATTGATGAAATAAACAATAGGCAGGAATGTATTTCATTTTTTACCCAGCAAGGCTTGTTACGAGCAGAGGCAATCAGCATTTTGCAACGCGTAAATGACCTCGAGCGATTGATATCACGCGTCATCGCTGGTCATGCAACTCCCCGTGACCTGGTTGCTATACGTACTACGCTCGAATATATTCCTACCCTAAAGCAATTATTTGCACAGGAGAAAAATCACGACTTAGCTGATACCCTCCACTTGATTCATGACGGTATCGAAGAATTGAAATTGTTAAAGATTGCGATTGCAGACAACCCACCTGCTACTTTACAAAACTCCGGTGTAATCAACAGCGGCTACTCAAGCGAACTGGATCAAGTGATATCAGCCTCCCAAAATGCACGCGACTGGATAAACAATCTTGAAAGGATCGAGAAAGAACGAACCGGGATCAAAACACTAAAGGTAGGTTATAACAAGGTTTTTGGTTATTTTATTGAAGTTACTCGTGCTAATTCTTCTGCTGTTCCCGCCGAATATATTCGCAAACAAACACTGGTCAATGCGGAAAGATATATCACTCCAGAAATGAAAGAATATGAAACCCTGGTCTTAAATGCAGAAGAAAGAATTCGAGATATTGAAGGACGCATATTTGCGCAGGTTTGTGAAGTTCTTTCAAAATCAAGTTCAAAATTGCTGCAAACAGCACGGGGAATTGCCCTTCTGGATGTATATATAGCTCTGGCAGTTGTAGCCGTTAATGGCAATTATACGCGCCCTATATTGACTGATTCAACCGATTTGGTAATATATGATGGCCGACACCCTGTGGTTGAATCCTATATTCTGGAAAACCGTTTCATCCCAAATGATGCCAATTTCGAAAATGGTGAAATTGTTCGAATCATCACCGGACCGAATATGAGTGGAAAAAGCACTTTTCTACGTCAGGTTGCTTTGATTGTCTTAATGGCACAAATTGGCAGTTTCGTCCCAGCGAGCTCCGCAAAAGTCGGGATTACCGATCGAATTTTCACCCGTATTGGTGCTCAGGATGAAATTCATGCAGGTCAATCCACCTTTATGGTTGAAATGATCGAAACAGCCAATATCCTTAACCATGCTACCAATCGCAGCCTTCTGATCCTGGATGAAATCGGCCGTGGCACTTCTACATACGATGGGCTTTCAATTGCCTGGGCAGTCGTTGAGTACATTCACAACCATCCCAGGTTGCGCGCCCGAACATTGTTTGCCACCCATTATCATGAGCTGACGCAATTGAGTGAATTGTTGCCTGGGGTTCGTAATTACAATGTCGCCGTCACGGAGGCTGATAATAATGTTGTTTTTCTGCACAAGATCGTGGCTGGTGGTGCAGATCGATCTTACGGTATCCATGTAGGACAATTAGCAGGCTTGCCGCGACTCGTTGTTCAACGGGCAGTTGAGATCTTAAAACAGCTCGAAATCTAGTTCAGGGAAAGCAATCAATCTGCAAGCTTCGACCCCGCAACAGATGGTTTTGTTTCCTGAGACAAACCCGATCCTGACCAGTCTTGAACAAATCGACATCAATTCATTATCACCGATCGAAGCGCTCAACAAATTATATGAATGGAAACGAAAATTTATCCAATAACCGCCGGCTGCTGGATATTTTCACGATTTCTACGCCTGTATTGCTCCGTTAAAACGTCGAAACCTGATAAGGGTGACCGGTTGCTTTTAATCTTCTGAAAAGGTAATGAAAGGCTATCGAAAAGCGGTTGATCTATGGCTGATTCAGTCCAGAAGATCGCCTGGGCAGCATAGGAGATGATATTGCGTGGCTCAATGCGATCCAGATCTTCAAAGAACCAACCGCAAGATGTGTACATCCGCTGTCGATCCAACAAAGCCCTCAATAAGTATTTTAACTTCTGAGACTCTTCTAACTGCAATGGACCAAATTGTTCGCTAAGATATTGATCTTCTGAAATTTGCCTGGTGATTACTTTTCCATATCGAACGCGGATGTTCACCGGATCCACAGCAAAGCCTGCCATGACCTGGTCAAATTTCTCATCAACCACACTGGCGACAGAATCAATCGCTGCGCGCAGAAATTTTTTCCATTCACTCTGAGGGGTACATTCACATCCCTGACTCCACCGCTTGATACCATGATGGCAGCTCCAGGATGAAAATTCCCGCAATCGAATCGTTTTCCGGGGAGGATATTTCTGCAGCCAAAGTCCCGGATAGGTAAATTGAACATTTTGCCGCGATAAGGAACCATTGAGAAGATGATCCAGAAATTTATCACGGAAAGGCTGATGGTGACCATAAAGCTCTCCGTCCGAGGCTGCCAGAATTAACTTTGGGATTTGATCACCAGTAGATTGGTTGAACAAAGGAATTACCGAACTGGCAGCAAAATGATCAGCATTTGTTGTAGATAATGGATCAAAGCTTATTTTTGTGCTGATTTCACGGTTGTAGAAAAAGACGGCTATCCGCCTTCCTTGCTCTAAATCAACCCAGTAAGGTTCAGTATCATCTGGGGCTTCCCCCTGTGCCTGCCAGGGAGCTAATATTGTAAAGGAAATGCCTTTTTCAGCCAGGATGTTTAAGGTTTCCAGGTCCACAGCTGTTTCTGGCAACCACATTCCATCCGGTTTGTGGCCAAAACGCCATTCAAAATCATCTATTCCCCATTGGATTTGAGTCAGTTTATCCGCGCGCGTGGCAAGTGGCAAAATAGTATGGTGGTATGGTTGAGCAAGGGCATTACCAACACCATATAGTTTGTAATTTCGCTGTTCCTGGGAGATAATCTCCTTTACCGTTGCCGGATAATACTTTTCCATCCAGGCGAACAAAGTAGGACCGATGTTAAAGCTAATACGTTCAAAGTTTCGCAGCTCAGCATTCGGTTTATAACAATGATGGAAAATCAGCTCATTCCAGTTACTATAAGGGAAAGATCCTTTTTCATCAGATATCAATCCTGTGATCGCATCTTCACGTGCTGGTTGATAGAAATGTGCGTGTACGCTTAAGGCGAGATCATGCATGCTTTGTTTTCCTGCTGAAATTTGGCATTATAGGTTTATTTCTCCTGTCAAAAAATTGATTTGCTGTGTCAAGCGTGCCGGCAAAATGCCAAACCTGCGTGATAAAACATCCATGCTAGTGGTTCTGTCTTCTGCCAGTGTATCCAGCCAAAAAAGCGAGACAGGAAAGTATTTTATAAATTGGTCCATGTATACTGCTATGATTCGCAAATATGCTGGAGAAAGAGAGACCAGCGCTCTCTTTATATTGAGCGTTTCCAGAATTAATTCAACAATTTCCCGAAAAGTATATATCTCCCCACCCCCAATTTCAAGGGTTTCGTTCAATGAATTTTCATCCTGCATAGCTACTTGAATTGCAGCAATTAAATCATCTATCCAAAGAGGCTGGAGAGCACTCAGACCATTCCCTGGCATGATAAAAAAACCCGGGGAGCGTTTTAATAATTTTGCCAGTGATACCAAAAATTGATCTCCCGGACCATAAACATTCGCACATCGAAAAATGGTGTAGGGCACACCGCTCTTTTCAACAAATTTTTCAGCAATTGCTTTGGCTTTTAATACCGGGTAAGCCGAGTTTTGATCTGCGCCTAAATAGCTGAGATAAAAAACTCGCTCCACCTTACTTAAACGAGCAGCTTCCATCAAATTTTTAGTACCCAGAATATCAACCCCGTTAAGATCGGCGTTGGTAGCCTGGCGCTCGGTACCGGCCAGATGGAAAACCATTTCGATATCTTTTAAAGCTGCACCCAATCCGCGTGTATCGCTGAGGCTGCAGACAGTTGCCTCGACAGATATACCTTTCGGCAGATTAGGAGAGAGCTTGGAGGGTTTTAGTAAGGTACGAACTGGGTATCCTGAAGAAACCAGTTGTTGAACCAACCTGCCACCAATAAATCCTGTTCCGCCTGTTACTAAGATCATCAGGTTGAATTATAGCAGAGCCTGACTTTTTTTCCAGAAAATTTGGATAAAAAGCACATAAAATATCAAACATTACCCGGTAAACCCCTTTTTACCTCGATGGAGAGTGGCATGAGACTTGCTACATTATAAACATTCCACTATTTAAACGAGGAATCCATGCCTGAAATTGAAAATTACAAACCAGATTCACAAATTGGACTGCACTTTTTTCCTGACACCCTACATTTCCGATATGAAGATATCAACAAATGGGTGCATGAATTTCGTGCCATGAATGTGGGTTGGTTAGTCATTAAATCATCTGCCCAACGCGCAATACCAGAATTTTTTATCAAAGCGCTCATTAATGAGAATATCACACCAGTTATTGAATTTAATCTGCCATTGAATGGAAAAACCAACCCTAAAGAACTTCAAGTAATTTTACAGGCATATGCACGCTGGGGAGTTAAATACGTCATTTTATTCGATCGTCCTAATCAAAAAAAACAATGGCCGGCAGCCAATTGGACACAAAATGATCTGGTTGATCGTTTCCTCGACCAATACATACCATTAGCTCGCATGGCAATTGATTCGGGATTAATCTCAGTTTTCCCCGCAATGGAACCCGGTGGAAGTTATTGGGATACAGCTTTTCTGCGAACTTGTTTTAACCACCTGCAGCGCAGAAAACAAGATTTAATCATCGAGAATATGGTGCTTTCTGCTTATGCCCACAGCAATGGTAAAGATTTGAGTTGGGGATTAGGCGGACCCGAACAATGGCCTGAGACTCGACCATACATTACCCCCCCTGGATCTCAAGACCAATGTGGTTTTAGAATTTTTGATTGGTATCAAGCGATTGGAAAGGCTGTATTTCAAAAAGAATTTCCGATACTCTTACTTCAAGCTGCTTCACTACAGTTTCCTGAAAAATCACCTCTGACTGAAAAACAAATTGAACAAAACCGGCAGACACAAGGTCAGTTAATCGAATCTTTAAAACAACCGTTATCCGCTTCAGAAGATTCAAATGTGCCGGTGAAAAGTATTGACTCGAATGTGCTCTGTTGCAATTTCTGGTTATTCGAAGAAAACCAACTTTCTGAAATCTCAGAGTTATCCTGGTTTCAGAATGGTGAGATTGTATCTCCCTGTTTGAAATTGTTAAAAGAAGAACAAAAATCTTTTAAGAAATCCAATGTTTTAAAAAGCCCTGGCGAATATATTCCCAGCGCTCACCACCCAATTCGCCACTACGTCCTCCTGCCGCTATTTGAATCGGGTGTATCCGATTGGCACCTTGCAATTGTCCAACCTTTTGTCAAGAAACACCAAGCTACTCTTGGCTTTTCCTTGAATGAAGCATGTCTGGCAGCAAATGTAACCGTTGTAGCTAATCCCAAAACAATACCAGAAGAATGTCTGAACGAACTACGTAAGGCAGGATGTACCGTCGAAAGAATCTCCGGCGATGGCACGAGTATTGCAACAAAGCTAGCAGAGAGGTGATGCATGAATAATCCCATTAATCAATCGAACAAAAATCCATATGAATTTCAAGCATTCAAGCCAGTCCTAAAGGTGATTGGACTGGGTGGCGGCGGATCAAATGCCGTTAATCGGATGATCGAACTGGGTCTCCCTGGTGTCGAATTTATTGCAGCCAATACTGATGCTCAGGCATTGAAATCTTCTCTGGCTGCTAGCAAGGTTCAGATCGGACCCCTGGTTACTCGTGGACTTGGTGCAGGTGGCAATCCTCAGGTTGGTTATGATGCTGCCCGCGAAAGTGTTCAAAACCTGGCGGAAGCACTCGAAGGAGCCGATATGGTATTCTTGACCGCCGGAATGGGTGGCGGTACCGGCACAGGTGCCATATCGATTGCTGCTCAAGTGGCAAAGCATATGGGCGCGGTCACGGTTGCAATTGTAACGACACCTTTTGGATTTGAAATGGGTCGTCGCAAGGCGAACGCCCAAGAAGGTTTAGCACGTTTACGACAACAGGTGGATACACTTATCACCATCCCCAATGATCGTCTGTTGAACATCGCTCCCCGGGATTTGCCATTGGACATGGCTTTCCGTCTTGCTGATGACGTGTTGCGGCAGGGAATCCAGGGAATATCTGAATTGATTAATCAAACCGGTTATATAAATGTAGACTTCTCTCACATTCGCAATGTAATGAAAAATGGAGGCGGCTCACTTCTTTCAATCGGCATCGGTCGTGGCAAAGAAAAAGCTCAACAAGCAATTTATAACGCCCTTCATCATCCCTTACTTGAATCGGTTAATATCGAGAATGCCTCTGCCATCATCGCCAACATCACCGCCGGAGACGATCTGCCATTTAGCGAGGTCACTGAAGCGCTGAATCACTTACACGAGTTGACCGGCCACAATGCGGATATCATTCCTGGCGTAATTGTAGACCCGAAATTAGCGGATCGTTGTGAAGTGATCTTGATCATCACTGGTCTGGGCGCTACACCCATTGAATCTATTCCTGTTTCAGCCTCTCGCGACATTCCATTGAAGAACTTTGATTTCGCCACAGTTGTCTCACAACGGCAAGTACAGGAAAATGTCGGCGCATCTGTCGATGTATCCGTTGACTCAACCAATCTGGATCTACCGGCATTTTTACGCCGTCGCAGCAACCGCTGAATTTCGCGGCAAGCGAGGTGCTCATGAACGAGATTTATCAACAGGTTTATCGAAAATTCCCGGAAGTAGCGGGCAAGCGTCCGATAAAACACGATCAGCCAAATGGCCAGACATTACTGGTATTCAAAGGCAACGGCACCACCCCTGATGGGAAGAAAATTGCTCGCACAATTCGGGTGCTGGTTGATGATAAAGGCAAAATCATCAAAATGACGACCTCACGCTAATAGACAAAGAGGGAAAAGTGAAAACAATAATCGAAAAATACGAAATCTATTTTTGGGATACGATCACATCCATCATGGCAAATTCTCGATTTATTCAAAGAACTATCCGGATTGCCTATCCAATTTTCCAGGGCATCGATTTGAAAAAGATGGTTCGCGCAATAACAATTTCCGGTTTCTCGGGTTTTGCTACTGGCTGGATAATTTATTACTTACTTTTAATAAATCAAAATTAGCTGAAAAGTCTTTCAGATTTGATCCTCTCTCAGAAAAAGTCGTTGTACTCTCAGGCAACGACTTTTTCATTTTATTCCATTACTATTTAGGCAGATAGAAATACTATTAAAATGGGTCTGAAATTTGGAAATTAAACGCCCTGAGAACCGATAGACATATAAGAAATTTGTTTCTCAGCGCACTCGCTTTGCGTGCCACTGGCAGCGTCCTTGCGGTGAATAAAAGAGAATTAAATAGTGGGAATACGCTCTGGCTAAGTAGTTCCTACAACATAGAATAATGAATGGTAACCAGAAACATGCTAAAATCAATCTATATTTGGGAAAAGAGCTGAACTGCTTTAATATGCGAAAATTCTTTGGAATTCTCATCATCGCAATTACTTTTTTTGCCTGCTTATTCGCCGCAATTTTCCTCGCGGAGAATGTTGCACCTGCGAATATTGCCCCAGTAAACCCAAATTTCGAGTCATCCAATCAATTAAACTTGCTTATTGTGGTGGTTGACCAGTTGCCAGAAAAAAATCCCAATCTAATTTCTGCCTGGTCACTCATTTTCTATCAAAATCAGGAGAACGGTCTCATTCTGCTCCCCTTAAGCATGCGCTATATGCAGAATTTTGATCAATTAAATGAGCAGCTCCGTCTTGATAGCAAACATAATCTCTCATCGACCTCGATTAATTCATATCAAAAAACTTTCGAAATGAAATGGGACGCTAATTTGCTGATTGACCCCGATGGCCTCTCGGCTTTGCTTTCTTGGGTATCTCAACAGCAACTTCAATATTTGCCCGCGGACCTGATCGCCCTGACTTCCAACGAGGAAAACACCGCAATTTTTCTTGATAATTTTTGCGGGATAATAGAATCAAACATAATGGCTGACCCAGAAAAAATAGATTGGGACCAACTGTTCCCTGACCATTTCAGCAGCCCACTTACCAAAGAGAAATTGGAAGAGATCTGGCTTTCCTTTCCACTCGATCAAACGCTACAATGCGATTGGCAAATGCTCATTGAATGAATGCGCTTAAGAAATGGGTTTGCAGCGATTATATTTATGTTTTAAGGGGAAAATAGTACCTGCATGATATAATTTTTTTACAGAAAACTTATAAAATAACAAGATCGGAGAACAAATTGAACACAGAAAGCAAACCGGAAATAATTAAAGATGATGTCGTTGTAACTCTTGCGTATGAACTTCGCATTGATGGCGAAATAGTTGATAGCTCTGAAGATGGCGATCCGATCGTCTTTTTACAAGGCTCAAATCAGATCGTCCCTGGCCTTGAAAAAGCATTGTATGGCATGAAAGTTGGTGATTCTCGAGAAGTTTCAGTTTCCCCAGATGAGGGTTATGGGGAATATGACTTGGAAGCTATTACTGAAGTTGCACGTGATGAATTTCCTGATGACTTTCCATTGGAGCCAGGCATCGAAATAACCGTGCATACCGAAGAAAGCGATGAAGAATACGAAGAGGTAATGGAAGCAACTGTCCTTGAGGTTGGAAAATTTGTGGTCAAGCTGGACTTTAATCATCCACTAGCCGGAAAAAAATTGGATTTCAAAGTTACTGTTGTTGATCTACGTGAAGCTTCACTTGAGGAAGTTGAACATGGGCACGTTCACGGCGATGATGACGAATTTGAATTTGATGATGAAGACCTGGATGAATTAGAAGACTGATACCCCCCTTTTTTTAAAAATTAAAAAACTCCTATGTTTTATAGAAACACAGGAGTTTTTTCTTAATCTTCTATTTTCAATAGCTCTTTGAGTTTTTCTTTGTCAAAATCAACAACAACTTGATCGTGAATTTTGAACGTAGGTGTTACCAGGTTTCCATTCGAATGAGAACGGACAAAGGCTGATGCCTCTGGATATTCATTCACATTCACTTCCAGATAATCGATATGATGTTCTGCCAGCCAGGTACGCGCGCGCTTACAATCCGGGCACCAGGAATTACAATACATTACAATATCAGCTGTTGGCATGTCGCCACATTCCGGTATTTCCATAAAATGGCGACTGCTCTCGGGTTCCATCTTCATAATCACATCAAAAATAACCTGGTTTATTGGTTGATCATCGATATCATGGATATCAATATAGCGAATGATGCCCTCTTTATCGATAATGAAAATCGCTCTTTCGCTCCTTCCGTCATCACGGAATACGCCATATATTTTCGCGACCTCACCATGGGGCCAAAAATCACTGATGAGAGGGTAGGAAATGCCACCCAGATCTTTTGCCCATGCTTCCAAGCACGGTACGTGGTCCACACTGATACCCAGAACCTGGGCATTCAATCCCTCAAACTTGGCAATATCCGCCTCGTAACTCGGGATTTGATTCGTTCAGACTGGTGTCCAGGCTAGAGGGAAAAAAACGAGAACCACGTTTTTTCCAAGATAATCAGAAAGTTGGATTGTCTTGTTGCCTGTTGCAGGCCGTGTAAAATTTGGGGCTTTATCACCTATGTTTAATTTCATTGTTTTTCCTTATTTTTTAGAATACATTTTTTCTTGCTCGTTCAGTCCTGTAATTCTACTATTGTTCGGATAATTTATAATACCGTTGTGCTATTAACATGAGACTGGTGCTTAGTTTTCAGCTAAAAGATTAACAATAACCTTCGTTCCATCGCCTGATAAGTATGCAGTAGAATTAGGTTTAATTCAAGAACTCTAAATGGAAAAATATATTTCTTTCTTTCGCTTATTTATATTATTAATAATTCTCAGTATCAGCGCCTGCTCACCTGCTATTGTTGATTCAACCAATATACCTGCCATAACCTCAATTATTGAATCAACTCCAAAGGAAACGAGACAGTCTCGTTCAGTTCTCAACACACCAATGCAGGATTTGCCAAAATTATCAGAAACCGTTGAAATCTCCCCCCAACTTAAGGTTGCTCCTACATCAAATCCTGAATATGAAATCAAAGTTTCTTTCAATTATGGGTTGCAGAGAGCCAATGTAAAACAGCAAATAATCTATCGCAACGTACTGCCTCAGTCTATAAATTCGTTTGTGTTAGCCTTTGACCCTTTACGATATGAGAGTACCGTCAATATCAAAGAGGTATTCACTAATGGACAGACTGCTGATGTTGAGATTGGTAGTTACTGGATAAAAATAAATTTACGGGATCCTTTGCCGCAAAATGAGCAGATTACGATTGCTTTATCATTCGATCTTTTCTTACCACCCATACCAGAACCAGCTGACGATCGTAAACCTGCCATCTTTGGTTACACCTCCTTGCAAAGCAATTTAGCCGATTGGTATCCAATGATCGTCCCACGTGATGAAAATGGTCAGTGGATATTACATGATCCCTGGTATTACGGCGAATATCTTGTTTACGACCTAGCCAATTACAACGTTGACATTCAGATCGAGGATTATACGGAGAACTTACTCATTGCTGCCAGCGCAAAAGGAGAATTGGCACAGGATGGCTCTTTTCATTACTGGCACGAAAATGCCCGTAATTTCGTATTTAGTATCAGCCCTTCGTACCAATCCTCGCAAACAATGGTAGGAGATATCAGCATTAGCAGCTATTATTTCCCTTTTCATAAAGCCGCCGGAGAACAGGTTTTGCAAGAGACTGTGAATGCGGTTGAGCTTTATTCCAGGCTATTCGGACCAATTCACAAAAATAATCTGACAATCGTTGAGGCAGATTTTTTGGATGGCATGGAATTTGATGGTTTCTATTTTCTGAGTCGAGGATTTTATAACCTATTCGATGGTACACCAAAAGGCTATCTGACCACTATTGCTGTGCATGAGACGGCCCATCAATGGTGGTATACATCGGTCGCAAATGACCAAGCATTAGCGCCCTGGTTGGATGAAGCACTCTGTACTTACAGTGAATATCTCTATTATGAGAATGTCTACCCACAGTTATCCAGTTGGTGGTGGGCATATCGGGTCGACTTTTATAATCCAACCGGACCTATCAATGCCCCTATCTATGACTACCAAGGGTTCGTCCCTTATCGTGATGCAGTGTATCTCGAAGGTGCTAATTTTTTTCAAGCTATGCGTACTGAAATGGGCGATGTTGCCTTCTTTGAGTTTTTGCAACAATATAAACGTAAATTCGAAGGTAAAATCAGTTCAGAATCCGAATTTTGGCGTCTTGCAGAAGAAGTAAGCACAAGCGATTTATCTCAGTTAAGATCAAAATTCTTCAAAATCACGCCATGATAATTTCATTATTGAAAGAGTTAAGGTGTTTGTGCCTTTTGAGTTTCTTTTGTATACTATGATTATCCAAAATTAATAAATCAGGAGGAATAATGGCAACACTTTTAAAAATCGAAGGGATCGGCCCCAAATATGCCGAAAAATTAGCCAAAGTTGGATTAAAATCTACTGAAGGCTTGTTAAAGGCTGGTTCCACACCACTGGGTCGGAAAAAATTAGCTGAAGAGAGCGATATTTCCGACGCGCTAATTCTGGAATGGGTGAATCACGCAGACCTTTTCCGAATTAAAGGCGTTGGCGAAGAATATTCGGACTTGCTGGAAGAAGCCGGCGTGGATACAGTCCCTGAACTGGCAAATCGCAACCCCCAAAATCTTGTTGCAAAAATTCAGGAAGTCAATGCAGCCAAGAAGTTGGTACGAAAATTACCGGTGCTTTCACAGGTTGAGGATTGGGTTCAGCAAGCCAAGAAATTACCACGCGTAATTCAATATTAAAATAAGTTTGTTATGATTGGTCAGCTCCTGTTAAACAGGAGCTGACATTTTTTTCTAGATTGGACGGTGGATATGAAAAGGTGCTCAACTGCAGACAACCCAAAACAAGGAAAACCACTCCAACCTTATATTTGGTTGGGCGTTATATATGGTGTGTTGACTTCATTGTTTATCATATTTTTGCTGAAGTCAAAGAAACGTGGTATCAAATTTTCAACCACCACATCAATCACATATATTCCCGTAGAAACCGATCTGGAACTGGATATCGCTACGCCCGATACATCTTTGGTTCAGGATGACCTCACCAGGATTTCTGGTATCGGTCCAGTTATCTCTAATTATCTTAAAACCAATGGAATCCTTACTTACCAACAATTAAGCAAATTATCAGTGCTTCAAATTAATGACTTGTTGGCAAAAAAACGATACCACCTTCAAGACCCGCAATCCTGGGCGCACCAAGCGCAGTTAGCTGCTAATAAAGATTGGGAAGCACTCGCAAAATTTCAAAAAGAAAAAAGTGGTTAACCGCTCTTCTACTGACCATCACGCACCTCTTCGGTAATGATTTCTGAGATAATTAACGAAAGTTTCTGATCGAAATCGATTTTATAATTATTGCCAACCCATTCATCAAGGAAATTGGTGAGGTAAGGTATCTTTTCGTTTAAACTCATCTAGCACCTTCAAATAACTCTTTATTAAGAATTCTTAAATTTTCCGTAAAGTCATTGACTCTAGAGGTTATAATTCCTATAATGAAATTGCAGGGAGCTCTAAGAAATTGAATTAGTCCCTTTACCTTAAAAATCAAATCAGAAGACTGAATTACATGGAGAGGGATTCTCCGCTGAGTGATTCAATCGATTTGGAAAAACATTCCTGGAATGTATAAGTCTTTCTGCAAGACAGGAAAGCAAACAACTACCAGGGCAGGGTAAGGAAAAGCTAAAATTAGGTTACTTGGAGCCCCTGTTTCAATAACAAGATCCATTCTCTCATTCATATTATTCATGAAGAATGGATCTTTTCAGCTTTTAAGAGACCCACACAATTCAGATTTCGATATTTTTCGTTGTGATCTAACCCATAACCAACCACAAACCGATCTGGTAATTCATAACCACAATAGCGAACCGGGATTTCTATTAAACGGTGGGCAGGTTTATTAAATAACACGCACACTTCCAAACTTTCCGGTTTTCTTTCAACGAGATTCTTAAGTAGATAATTAAGCGTCAATCCGGTATCAATTACATCCTCTACAAAAACTACGTGTCTTCCACGAATTGGGATGTCCAGATCCTTCACCAATCGCACCTCTCCTTGACTGCGGGCATGCAAGTTGTAGTTGCTGATAGCAAGGAAATCTACCTGGCATTCAATCGTAACAGCCCTTAGCAGATCTGCCATAAAAACAAAAACGCCCTTCAAAATGCCAATAAAAAGAGGATTTTTATTTTGATAATCGAGAGAAATTTGGCGACCAATTGACGCAACCTTTGACTGAATTTGTTCGGTTGTAAACAGTACCTCTTTGATACTGCTCATGACCGAATTTTCTGTTTCACTCATGGATTTCTCCTTGTGCCCCGGTTCCGCGAATTGATTGTGCCTGTTCCAATAAGCCATATTTCACCATCAAATCTCGTATATCGCGACGTTTCATCAATTTTATGCGGACATTTGGATATAACTCCGTCATCATCCGGATTTTTTTATTCTTAAAACTAGCCAGTGACGGTCGCAAGGTCGTCAATTCAATATACAAATCTTGTTCGGGTAAATAAAAATCTGGCGCAAAAGCCAGTTTCAACTTACCATTTTTATCCCATTCCAATTCGAACAGTTTTGGTTCGTATTGCCAACTCACCCCATAAAAATCCAGAATCCTGGCAAACATTTCCTCCGCCGGGTGGGAAAATTGTATTGTATTTTTTGTCTCCACGTTATAAACAGCCCATTAAAATTCTACTCTTTTGAGAATTGGGCTACCCACCTGGCAGCGCTATTGCTTGAAATATGATCCGTATTGATTGTTAGATCAAAATGGGAAGGCTCGTTCCATTCAACATGGTAGAAACGCTCAAGGTACATGCTGCGATAACGATCACTTTGTTCAATTTGAGCTATCGCTGCTTCATGATTCACATTTTTTGACTTGCATACATTTGCAATACGCGTTGGTTTACTGGCAATTACACGAATACGCATTACATTAGCTAAATCTTTGAGTACAATATGGCTGGCACGCCCAACAATGATTTGTTTCCCTGAATTCGCGAATTGCAACATAATCTTCGCTACTGCATCCAAATAGGCCTGGCACGTCTTTTCATCTGGACATAGGCCAAGCAATTCAAATTCATCAATCATTGCAAGAGCAACATCTGGAGCACCAATTTGTTTGGCAGCTTGATTGATTACTTCCCGCCAAACCAGATCATAGCCACAATATTCGGCTAATAATTTTGCAAAAGTGCTTCCACCGCTTCCATATTGTCGGGAAATGGTGAAAACTGAGATCATTTTTCCTCCTACACTCACTATATTTAATATTATAGCATTTAGAATTTTTTTTAGCACGAATAGGAATCGATGACAAGCGCTTTTTTATAAATTCGTGGTCCCCCTACAATCGCGTTAATTTTCCATAAGCTTATAGAATAGGGTAGAATCAATTTGTTAAAGCAATTCACAAGAAGGTTACGACTCAGACAGGCATTAAATACATGTTTATTGAGGCTGAATATAGAAACAAAAAGATCCAAAGTATGCAAAAAAAAAATTAATAAATTTGGTTGTTTTGCCCTTCGCGTCTTTGCGATGAACAAAAGAGAACTAAAAATTGGGAATAAAGCTCTGGCTGAGTAATTACGATTGGAGTAAAAATGATTTCACGTATAGGGGTGCTTACCGCCGGGAATGACGTTCCAGGCTTAAATGCAGCTATCCGTGCCATTGGGAAAACGGCTAGAAAGACCGGTATCGAAGTTATCGGTTTCCAGGATGGATTTAATGGCTTGATTCAAAATAAAGGGCAGGAATTCAAAGGCCCTGAACTCTCAGGCATCGTTACACTGGGCGGCACCATTCTGGGCACCAGTGAAGACCTGCCTGGCATTGGGATGGAATCCACACAAACAATTGAACATGCCAAAGCCACATACAAGAAACAGAAACTTGATGCTCTCATTGTGCTGGGCGGAGCTATTATGCAAAATGGCGCATTTACCCTATCACAAGCTGGATTGAACATCATCTCTTTACCAAAATCAATTTCCAATGATCTTGTTAACACAGACTACACCATCGGGTTTGATACGGCACTTTCAGTGGCAACCGAAGCTATTGATAGATTGCATTCAACCGCTTACAGCCACCACCGTATAATTATTGTCGAGATTTTAGGACGGCATGCAGGCTGGCTTACCCTGGGTGCCGGAATTGCGGGGGGAGCAGACGTTATTTTACTCCCTGAAATTCCCTATCAAATGAAAAATGTCGCCAGTGCAATTGAGCAACGCAAATCAGATGGCAAAAAATTCAGTATTGTCGCCGTTTCGGAGGGATCGCTAACCCGCGAAAATGTCGATTTCTTCAACCGCAACAAGGAAATAAACCGAAAGATGCGTGATGGCCTCGAATTTGAAACCATCCACACCCGTTTAAAATCGATCGAGAATCAGTATGCCGATAATACAAACCTGCTGTCACACCTACTGAGTGAGTATACTGGAATTGATACCCGCGTTACCATTCTTGGATCATTATTAAGAGGCGGGGTACCTTCTGCGATGGACCGTCTGCGAGCAACACAGCTCGGCTCTGCCAGTATTTCAATTCTTCAAGCGGGAAGCCAGGGAGTGATGTTGGCTTTTCAGGGAAATCAGATTGTGGAAGTGCCACTTAAAGAAATCGCAGGCAGGCACAACCGCCTCCCCATTGACCATGAGTGGATTGTCTGCGCTCGAAAAGTTGGCACTTGTTTTGGGGATGAGTAATTGCTTTCCCTGATACCTTATATCAATCTCAATAGAAAATAGCGACACCAAATGTTTTTACCAACTACAACAAATGAAATGAAACAATTAGGCTGGGATGACCTGGATGTTATCCTAATCTCGGGTGATAGTTATATCGATAGCCCCTATATTGGAACAGCAGTAATTGGCCATATCCTCCTGGATGCAGGTTATAAAGTCGGTGTTATTGCACAACCAACTCTTGATTGTGCAGATGATATTGGCCGCCTGGGAGAACCAAAACTATTCTGGGGTATATCAGCAGGCAGCATTGATTCGATGGTTTCAAATTACACCGCTTCAATGAAAAAACGGAAACAGGATGATTACACCCCCGGTTTAATCAATAATCGCCGGCCAGATCGGGCAACAATTGTATACTCAAACCTTATTCGTCGGTTTTTTAAACAGACCGCTCCAATTGTACTCGGCGGCCTGGAAGCGAGTCTGCGGCGGATAGCCCATTATGATTATTGGAGTAATCAGATTCGCAGGTCGATCCTGTTTGACTCAAAAGCTGATTATTTGATCTACGGGATGGCTGAACGATCAATTCTTGAGTTTAGCCAATCACTCTCCGAGAAAAAATCGCCAATCGACGTGCGCGGATTATGTTATGTCGCGAAAGAATCGCCTCCTGATTTTCTTGAACTACCTTCATTTGAAGAAGTCATATCCGACAAATTTCGTTTTATTGAAGGATTTCACACCTTTTATAAAAACAATGATCCGATTACGGCAAAAGGATTGAGTCAAAAGCATGCAGATAGATATCTGATCCAAAATCCTCCGGCTTTTTATCTCAATCAGCAGGAAATGGATCATGTTTATAGTCTGCCTTTCGAACGCGAGCTGCACCCCTTTTACCGCAAGCAAGGCGAAGTCCGCGCCCTTGAAACCATACGATTCTCAATTAATACACACCAGGGTTGCTATGGCGAATGCAACTTCTGCGCAATTGCCGTACACGAAGGCCGAACGGTACGCTGGAGGAGTCAGCAGTCCATTCTATCTGAAGGAGTCACTATTTCCAAACTTGCAGGGTTTAAAGGCTATATTCAGGATGTGGGTGGACCGACTGCCAATATGTATGGTTATGAGTGCAACAAGAAAGTTACCCGTGGTGCATGCCCGGATCGGCGCTGCCTATTTCCTGTTACCTGCAGCGCGCTGCGGCCAACACATCAACCGCAAATATCACTCTTAAAGGCATTACGGCAAATACCTGGAGTAAAAAAAGTTTTTGTTGGTTCAGGCATCCGCTATGATCTTATACTCAATGATCGCCGGTTTGGAAGTCGCTATCTGGAAGAAATTGTCGACCAGCATGTTTCAGGACAAATGAAAGTTGCCCCAGAGCACACGGATCCTTCAGTTTTAGCGCTGATGGGCAAACCACAAATTGAAAAACTCCTTGAGTTCAAAGAGAAATTTGACCTGCAGAACAAAAAGATGGGAAAACGCCAATTTCTCAGTTATTATTTCATTGCAGCTTACCCCGGGTGTGACGAACGAGAAATGTTGGCAATGCAGCGCTTCGTTAGTCAAGAGTTGAATACAACCCCTGAGCAGGTTCAAATTTTTACGCCTACCCCGTCAACATATGCCAGTTTGATGTACTATACGGAGTTAAATCCCGTTACACTCGAACCAATTTTCGTTGAAAAAATGTTGGCAAAGAAAAACCATCAGAAAGATGTGCTCACAAGTTCGTCTAAAAGGAAAAAAACGCATGCCTGAAGTCTTTTTTGTCATTCCCCCTGGATTGGAAACCATAGCAGCCAATGAAGCAGGCAATGTTTTAGCGCATCATTCTGAAAATTTGGCAAAAAATGGTTTGGTTACTTTCCCGGAAGTAACCTGTGACTGGCATTGCTTGCAGTTTGCCAACCGTGAGCTGCGAGTACCTACACGCATTCTAGTTCGTTTAGCAAATTTTCATGCGACAAATTTTCCCGAACTTGTCAAAAAAACAGCACGAATCAATTGGTCTGATTACCTGTCCAAAAATAGTTCGGTAACCATTCGTACTACCTGTAAGAAATCAAAACTATACCACTCGGATGCAGTCACAGAACGAGTCCACAAAGCCATTGAATTACAGATGAGTCAGAGAATAAACCTGGTTAAACACAAAGAAGAAAATGAAGCAGCCTCAATTGACCAGTTAATTATTGTCAGATTGGTTAACGATAACGTGGAAATAAGTATCGATTCTTCCGGAGACCCTTTGTACCAGCGTGGATATAAGTTGGCAAGTGCCAGGGCACCAATCCGAGAAAATCTGGCCGCAGCAGTCGTGCTCGCTTCCGGTTGGAAAATCGAGCAAACGATGATTGATCCTTTTTGTGGATCAGGCACCATTCCGATTGAAGCAGCCATGCTCCAGAATCAAATTTCACCTGGCAAAGATCGAGGTTTTGCATTTCAAAATTGGCCGGTTTTTCAAAAACATTTTAAATATACGACCCCCGGTTTGCCATTAGCCATACCCTTAACGAATCTCAGAAACAATATCTACGGCTCAGACCGGGATGCAGGTGCAGTTCAAGCAGCAAGTGAGAATAGCCAACGTGCCGGAGTTGAAAGCCATATTCAATGGAATCGGCACGCTTTTTCCGATATGCCGATATCCGAGCAACCAGGCTGGATTATCACCAATCCACCGTATGGTCAGCGAATTTCCAGTAACAAAGAGCTACGGAATCTTTACGCACAGTTTGGTAAAGTGCTCACACGCAATTTTAAAGATTGGCAGGTTGTTTTCCTGTGTTCTGATATCAAACTTGCAAGTCAGACACAGCTAAAACTAAAACCGCTATTAAAATTTTCCAACGGCGGAATTCCAGTTGTTGCATACTATGCCAGCGTTTGATCTTTTAACTCATCTGATTAGGTAAATTTGAGTTGGATCATCCAGCCTGAAATCCTGTAAACTTGATCAGAATTTATTTATTCTTAATATCCAATCTGCCATTAGCTTTCGTTCAACGACATCACATTCCATTTCTTGTATAGTCCGATGGCTGTGTAAAAAACCATGTTTGTTAGACTTCGTAGTTAGATCTTTTCTGTGACCTCCCCAACCAGGATTGTAGGGTGCGTTCACGCTGCGCGACGCACCAATCTTTTTATAAACCAAACCCTTTTGCATCTTATTTAAATGACCTGAGCTAGCTGAACTTTTTTTACCTTGCAAATCCCAACCCTCGGTTTCACACCCCCGACAAGCATTGAATAATCCTAATCTTCATCGCTCCATGAAAAGGACCCACCTTTTCTTTTTTCTTTTTACCTAACATCGAAGATAAAATAGTATGAGGACCCAAGAAACAGACAATGTTAGAAGTATTCTTCTATCCTGGCCAGATTGAAAATGAATGATGATGGTAAACTTAAGCCCAATTAAGAAAAGATATTTGAGGATTAATGCCAAAGTACATTGCAACTGCTATCTCTTGCCCAAATATTGCACTGATTAAATATTGGGGAAACCGCGATCACGAGCTGCGTCTGCCAGAAAATGGTTCTATTTCATTTAATCTGGGCGGTTTGTATACCAAAACGACTGTTATTTTTGAAAGTCAATTTGAAGCCGATACCCTGTTTGTCAACGGTGAAGAAATTCAAAATTCAGGATTGAAGCGAGTATCGCATTTCTTGAATATCGTCCGTGAGCTTGCAGGTCGCCAATACTACGCCCAGATACTCAGCACAAATAACTTTCCAATTGGAGCAGGGGTTGCTTCATCTGCAGCAGCATTTGCAGCATTGAGCCTGGCTGCCAGCCATGCTTTCGGTCTAGAATTAAGTGAAAGAGATCTCTCACGCCTTGCCAGACGTGGTTCAGGTTCTGCCTGCCGATCAATTCCACCAGGATATGTCGAGTGGCTGCCCGGAAGAACGGATGAAGATTCTTATGCTTTCAGCATTGCTTCGAGCACACACTGGGATTTGGTAGATGTGGTTGTTATTGTCAGGGCGAAGCAAAAAGCAGTTGGCTCAACAGCTGGGCACGCATTGGCTTACACCAGCCCAATCCAAAAAGCACGCACAGCAGATGCAACCCGCCGTCTGGATATTGGACGTAGTGCGATCCTTAATAAGGATTTTAATGCGCTGGCTGAAATTGTGGAGGTGGATAGCAACTTAATGCATGCTGTCATGATGACATCCAATCCAATCCTCATGTATTGGGAACCAGCTACGATCAAGATTATGAAATCTGTACCAGAATGGCGACAGGAAGGAATTCCTGTTTGTTATACACTGGATGCCGGGCCTAATATTCATCTGATTGTTCGTCAGGACTATGTCAATTCGATTAAAAGTAAACTGGAGAATTTAGCAGGAATTCAACAGATTTTGATTGCACCGGTAGGCGAAGGAACGCACCTGTTGCCAGAAGGGTCATAACTCACCCCCAATCCTTTTAAATCAAATTGCCCCCTCTTGAAAACGAATTATAATTGGGGTAAATAATCATATCCAGACTTTTCCATCAAGAATTTAGGACAGCTTGGATTAATGATCAACGATAAATAATGGTAATGATAAGGTGAAATAATGATGATTTTAGAATTTATACTCGTGTTCGGTGTGCTTTTATTCGTCCACGAGTTTGGGCACTTCATATTTGCAAAATTATTTAAAATTAATGTTGATGAGTTTGGTTTTGGTTTTCCACCACGACTATTAAAAATTGGTAAGTTCCGTGAAACTGAAATATCTCTAAATTGGATTCCGTTTGGTGCTTTTGTGCGTCTGAGTGGTGAGAACGATCCAAGCGTACCCGGTGGTTTTGGGCAGGCTTCCCTGTTGGCACGTTTTATGACCCTCATTGGGGGTGCCTTATTCAACCTGATCCTGGGAATCATCCTTTTCACTGTCATCTTCATGCAGCTTGGTGTCCCGAATACGAAAGTGGTTGAAGTATACGGTGTATCCGATGGATCACCGGCACTTACTTCTGGAATTAACGTTGGCGATCAGATCACAATGATCAATAATATTACAATCACCAGTTCAGAGCAGCTGGCAAATACGATCAGCGATTTTCGAGGGCAAGAGATATCCATTACATTGATTTCTCCTGAAGGTATAGAGCGCACAATCCAGGCGACACCGCGAACGGAAGCGCCACCCAACGACGGATTGCTGGGTATAACGATGATAAATCCCTACCGACAGGCAACTATCTTTGAATCCGTGCCCTTTGCGCTCCGCTCTACAGCTGACTATGCCTACCAATTACTGGCATTGCCAGGAAATTTGATTAAAGGTACCATTACGCCGCAAGAAGCCAGACCGGTTGGTCCGATTGGGATTTACAATATTTACACGCAGGCACGCGAAAAAGACGAAGAAAATGTCGCCTCACCACAACCGGCAGAACGTATGAATACGCTGCTCGTCCTGGCAATTATTTCTGTAGCCCTGGGATTTACGAATTTATTGCCCATCCCTGCTTTAGATGGTGGTCGTATTTTCCTGCTTTTACCTGAAATCTTCCTTCGTAAACGGGTTCCCGCCAAATATGAAAATGCGATTAATATGGTTGGGTTTGTCGCGCTGTTAGCGTTGATGGTCATCATTACTACAATGGATATTGTCAATCCAATCACTATGCCATAGGAGTTTGTATGCCAGAGATTAACGAAAAGAAAATCAGTTTTCAAGCTGTAATCGATGCATTACTCAATGATGATGCTGATTTTCCTGCGACCTATTTAACAGCTTTTTCTGACATCGAAAGCCAAGATTTGGTGCAACTGCTCGGCATCTGGAATCAAATTACACCCGAACGTAAGGCGCGTTTGTTTGAAAATCTTGAAATTCTCAATGACAGCGATACACTTGTTGATCTTCATCAGATTGCATCCGTTGCCCTCACCGATCCAAGTGCAGCCGTGCGAGCCAGCGGAATTCGGATGTTATTGGAATATGATAATGAAAAGCACATCCCGCTGCTAATAGAATTGCTGCAAAATGACATCGACCTCAGTGTCCGCGCACACGCTGCGGGAGCACTGGGAAAATTTATTTATCTTGGCGAGATTGAAGAAATCAAAACCGAAGTATTGGAAAATATTGTTACGGTTTTGCTGGCTGTTATTCGTTCATCTGAAAATGAGCTTGTTCGCCAAAAAGCACTGGAATCTCTTGGCTATTCCAGCCATAAAGATATCAATTCAATCATCAACAATGCTTTTCAATCCACCGATACAAGCTGGTTGGCCAGCGCTTTGCTTGCCATGGGCAGATCTGCTGACGAAACCTGGGTATCTCAGGTATTGTCGATGTTAGCTCATCCTGATTTCCGGATTCAACGGGAAGCGATCCGTGCAGCCGGTGAATTAGAGATTAAATCTGCTCGCAATCTATTATTAAAATTAGTTCAGGATTCCGAACCTGATGAAGATGTTTGGACTGAGAGCGTCTGGGCATTATCTAAAATTGGTGGCGGTAAGGTGCATGGTATGCTTGAAAAGTTACTTAAAAACGCCGATACAGAAGAAGAAGAGGATTTCCTGCGGGAAGCCCTTGATAATCTGTTTCTAACCGAAGGTATTGCCGGCGAATTAGAATTCATGGGATTAAGCGAACCAGACCAACAACATTTGCGCGAATTCAGTATTGAAGATGAAGACATTGACCTGGACGATGAAGGACCTTCCTGGGTTGCTGATCTCGAGGATGCGCTTGAAGAAGACATGGACGAAGATTTTTACGACAACGACAACGATGGGGATGAAGACCTCGAATATGATGATGAAGATGAAGATGAATCAGAGGATGATTTCGAATCTGAAGATGAGGACGAACACTAGTAAATCTTCCGAAGAACTTGTGTGTGTACATATTTTTATCGAAGGACGCGTTCAAGGCGTAGGTTTCCGCTATTTTACCCTCGAGAGTGCTAATTTGCTCGGTATTACAGGCTGGTGCAGAAACACCTATCGTGATGAAGTTGAAGTTATGGCTGAAGGCACGCGCGATGCGTTGGAAAAACTGATTGGCAGGTTGAGTCAGGGACCCGGCGGGAGTTTTGTAAGTAACCTTCGCATAGAGTGGCTGGATGCGAAAGAGAAGTTTCTCCGTTTTTCTGTGATTTCCTCTTTTTAATTAATTGAAAGCCCCATTTATTTTTGCCCGGACAGGATGGCAGCTTTTCGCCAGGGTGGTATATTTGCCTCTTCTGCCCAAATGGATCGTAATTCATAAATTTGGTCACGGATTGCGGCAGCTTTCTCGTATTCAAGATTTTTGGCCGCATCACGCATCTGTTGTTCTAAATGTGAGATCGTTCGCTCTAGTTCCTTCACATTCATGTTGCGCTGACGAGATTGCGTGTGGTAATCTGCTTTTTCTTCAGCAATCGCATTTAATGTAACCCGTTCCGTCAGGTCATGTATGGACTTAATGATGCTGACAGGCTCAATTCCTTTTTCCAGATTATAGCGATGCTGTTTTTCTCGACGCCGGTAAGTTTCTTTGATAGCATGGTCCATTGAATCAGTAATCCTATCCGCGTACATGATAACTTTGCCATGTACATGCCGGGCAGCTCGACCAATCGTTTGTATTAAGGCTGTCCCAGACCGCAAGAAACCTTCTTTGTCGGCATCCAAAATTGCTACCAAGGATACCTCTGGCAAATCGAGGCCTTCGCGAAGCAAATTAATACCAACAATCACATCAAATATACCTTTACGCAGATCACGCAAGATGCCGATACGCTCAAGAGTGTCAACTTCTGAATGGAGATAGTGAACTTTAATGCCTATTTCCATTAAGTAATCCGCTAAATCTTCTGACATCCGTTTTGTCAGGGTTGTCACAAGAATCCGCTCTCCGTTTTCAACACGCTTGCGGATTTCGACAATAAGGTCATCCACCTGCCCTTGAGTCGGTCGCACTTCAACTTCAGGATCCAATAATCCGGTCGGGCGGATAATTTGCTCAGAAATCTGATCAGCTTTAGCAAGCTCAAAGCTGGCTGGTGTGGCTGAAGTGTATATCGTATAACCCATATGTTGCTCAAATTCTTCAAACCTTAATGGCCGATTATCCAAGGCAGAGGGGAGCCGGAAGCCATATTCAACTAAAGTAGACTTACGCGATTGATCTCCCCGGTACATTCCCCGGATCTGTGGAATAGTCATATGGGATTCGTCGATAAATAATAGATAATCACTCGGGAGATAATCCATTAAGGTCCACGGCGGGCTGCCTGAAGGTCTGAGATCAAGATGACGTGAATAGTTTTCAATTCCAGAACAAGCACCCACTTCGCGCAGCATTTCCAGATCGTAGCGTGTTCTCTGTTCAATTCTTTGTGCTTCTATGTGTTTATCAGCTGCCTTAAAGTAGGAAATCTGATCATCTAATTCTGATTCAATGTTTTCCAAAGCAATTTTTAAGCGGGCTTCGTCAGCAATAAAATGCTTGGCCGGGTAAATGGTAATTGTTTGTGGCTCTTGCGAGATTTCGCCTGTAGTTGGGTTAACCTGAATTATTCTTTCAATCTCATCTCCGAAAAAAGTGATGCGATAAGCAAATTTATCCTCATACGCCGGGAAGATTTCAATCGTATCTCCCCTAACCCGAAAATTCCCTGAGCGTAAATCGAGATCACTACGCGAATATTGGCTCTCGATTAGCTGGCGTAACAAAGCATTGCGCCGATAAATTTCGCCAACTTTCAACTCAAGGACAGAATTTCCATAATTTTCCGGGTTACCAAGGCCATAGATACAGGAGACAGAGGCGACAATGATTACATCTCTGCGAGACATGAGAGCCGTGGTAGCAGCCAAACGCAGTCGTTCAATCTCTTCATTGACGTCGGAATCTTTTTCAATATAAAGATCATGCCTCGGAACATAAGCTTCCGGTTGGTAATAATCGTAATAGGACACAAAGTATTCAACTGCGTTTTCTGGAAAAAACTCTTTGAATTCTGCATAAAGCTGTGCAGCCAACGTTTTATTATGAGCCATAATCAGTGCTGGTTTTTGTAACTCTTGAATAATATTTGCCATTGCAAAAGTTTTTCCGGTTCCGGTAGCACCCAGTAATACCTGATGACGAAATCCTTTTTGGATACCTGATACCAATTGACTGATTGCTTCTGGCTGATCACCCATTGGAATAAAGGGCGCTGTTAATTTAAATTCCATATTTACATCCTAGAACAAATAATCTAGTACGGATTATACCTTAATTTACTTCTGCTGGGAGATTTGTATATATTGTTTCAACATAGACACCAGTAATTCCCGCCAGTTATTCTTAATTTGGGCAAACGAAATCCAATAAGCGTTCTTACCAGTGCGAACCAGCCTGCCCATATCCGGTAAATCTCGTCTATTCGCGCTCTCTGGCAGAGATGGGAACCGCAGAACCAATTGTTCACCTTCTAAGGCGATAGATATAAAACCAGCCTGTTCCCCCAGTTTCTTGATTTGAATCTGAAAGAATAAATTCTTGACCTCAACCGGTGGTTCGCCAAATCGATCTCGAAATTCTCCTTCAAGCTCGGCCAGGTCTTTCTCATTTTCCACATTCGCAATACGGCGGTAAAGGTTCAATCGCAATTTTTGTTCAGACACATATGTAGAAGGAATACCGATATTCAGTGGTAAATCCACATTCACGGCCAGTTTCAATTCCTTAAACCCGGGCAATGGATTTTCGGTCACCTCCCCTGCATCCTGCTTAATCAACCTCACAGCTTGAGCCAAAAGACGCGTATAAAGATGAAAACCTACAGCTGCAATTGCTCCATGCTGGCGGGTTCCCAAAAGCTCACCGGCACCGCGCATTTCCAGATCCCGCATGGCGATTGAGTACCCGGATCCGAGTTGCGTGTTTTCAGCAATCGTTTCTAACCTTTCTTGTCCTTCGATAGTCGGCATTCGTTTCCGATGCCGGAAGAAGTAAGCATATGCACGCATTGCACCGCGACCAACCCGTCCCCTGAGCTGATATAACTGTGCCAACCCGAAAGTATCTGCCCGATCAACAATAAGGGTGTTTGCATTAGGTATATCCAAACCAGATTCGATAATTGATGTACACAGAAGCACGTCGATATCACCATTGGTGAATTTCTGCATCATTTCCGAAAGTTCATTCTCATTCAATTGCCCATGGGCAATTCCAATGCGTGCCTCGGGTATCAACTTATCCAGGTGACTATACATGGCAGAAATTGTCTGTACCCTGTTATGAACAAAGAAAACCTGACCACCCCGTTCAATTTCGCGGATAATCGCCTGACGCACCAATTGTTGCGAATATGGACCAATATGGGTTACAATCGGCTGCCGTTCTGCAGGTGGTGTATTAATTACCGAAATATCACGTACTCCGGTCAAGGCCATATACAAAGTTCTTGGGATGGGAGTGGCCGTCAAAGTGAGGACGTCCAATTCGGTACGCAGCTTTTTAAAAAACTCCTTGTGCGTTACCCCAAAACGTTGTTCTTCATCAATGACAACCAGACCAATATCTTTAAAAGCAACGTCCTTTTGAATGAGACGATGTGTTCCGATAATAATATCAATTTCACCGAGCATTAATTTAATTAATATATCATCCTGTTCCCTGGATGTTCGAAAACGAGAAAGCATCTCCACACTCACTGGATAGGGTGCCAGCCGGTTCCGAAAGGTTTCATAATGTTGTTGTGCCAGAACGGTTGTCGGAACCAGGATGGCAACCTGTTTGCCATCCATGACAGCTTTGAATGCTGCCCGCAGCGCTACTTCAGTTTTGCCATATCCAACGTCGCCACATAATAAGCGGTCCATTGGTTTTGCTGATTCCATGTCTTGCTTGACTTCTCGAATTGCTTTAAGTTGATCCTCGGTTTCTATGTAAGGGAAACTGGCTTCCAATTCCTGTTGCCAGATAACATCCTGGCTGAATGTGGTTCCTTCCACTACTGAACGGCGGGCATATAGTTCAATTAAGTCATATGCAATTTCCTGGACTGCTTCGCGCACTTTGTTTTTCGCAAGTGACCATTCTTGAGTACCGAGCCGGGTTGGTTTGGGATCACTGCCATCCGGACCAATATACCTGCTCAACCGATCAGCCTGGTGTACTGGCACAAATAGCTGATCATTATTACTATACTCAACACAAAGATATTCCCGCTCCACACCATCCAGGCTGCGGCGTACAAGGCCTACATACAGACCTACTCCATGATCGACATGTACGACCCAATCTCCAGGTTTAAGATCTGCATATTCAGACTCTGGCGCCCTGGCAGCTGGCCGCAAACGTTTGCGTTGTTGTGGCCTTTCCCAGCCAAATATTTCTCCATCTGAAATTAAATGAGAAATTTTCGATTCAGTCGTGAGAATCCAGCCATCGCCAATACTTCCTTCGATGAAATTGGGTTGATTATGGAGACAAGTTTTTGGCTGCCAGAGTTCACGAATGCGCTTAATTTGACGTGAAACGATCCAAAACTCATCACCTGCCAGGCAATTCTCCCTTAAATAATCTATGAAAGTATTTAGGTTACCTCCAAAACGTGGGCCAGGATAAAATGCCTGAGCTAATTCTGAAGGCTCAAACTCCAAAGAATATCCGAGATCAATTGCCCGGTGGACTGTCAGCACATCTTCAATCTCGGACCAGGATTGATAAGGTACAGGATAGTCATCATCCAGCACATCTTCTCGAATCGATTCATTTCGGAATCGAACTGCTTGCTCTTCAATCTCATTGGCAACACCACGCAATAGCTGAGCGTCATTTAAAAGTACCAACGACTTTTTCGGTAAATAATCCAGGAGACTGGCGGGCATAGGGTAAACGATTGGCATAAAAAATTCATTTAATTCGAGAATTTCAATACCGAGTGCTTCCGCCTTTGAAGCCAGTATCTCACTGGCAGGCGTTATTGTGGCTGCATCGAGCTTTGCTATCGTACGCTGGGTGGCCGGGTCAAATCTCCGAATTGTATCAATATCATCACCAAAAAACTCAATGCGCACCGGATTTTGGTCTGCTACCGACCAGATATCCATCAAGCCCCCTCGCCGTGAGAATTGACCTGGTTCGACTACCAGTTCAACCGGTTGGTAACCTGTATTAACCCACTCGCGCGCAAGAAACTCTGGTTGAATTTCCTGATTTAGCTTTATCGTCCGAATGGATTTAAGAAAATCACGGCGTGGCATTGTGCGTGTCATCAATCCACGGACTGTCGTGATTATAATTGGAGCATTAACTGGTTTTTGCGTTAAAGGTAAATGATATTGTGATAAATGCGTCAAAGCCTGCAAGCGATCGCGTCGGGCAAGTGAGCCCCAACCAGCTTTTTCGTAAAACATCGGCGTGGGTTCAGGAAACAAATGCGCCTGAGATTCTTTCGACCAGAAGGAAAGCTCATCAGCAAGATTGATAGCCTGATCCATGCGTTCAACCACGAACACTATTGGCCAATTTAGAGACTTCCTCAGGGCTGCGATGACTGGCAATCTTGTTGCTCGATGCAGCCCCAGGCTGGGAACCCTCTGATCATTTACAAGCATCTCAACTAGTTGTTTATACGCTGGCAATTCTTGTATAGCTGGGATCACTTTGGTGTTTATTCCTTTGAAACAGTACCGTTATAAGCATTCATCGCGCTTTCAATTCCATTGCTAATTAAATCTTTGAAGGCTTTGCCGATGATATCCATGACAAAAGGCAACTCATCTTTTTCGAGTTTTGAAAAATCTTTAAGAACGTAATCCGCTGCATCCATCCGGCCAGGTGGTCGGCCAACCCCAATGCGAATACGTGCAAAATTCTGTGTTCCCAATTTTTGTATTATTGAAGCAACCCCTTTTTGCCCACCAGCACCTCCCCCAGGGCGTAGCCGGATTGTGCCGAAAGGGAGATCAATATCATCATGAAGCACAATCAGATCGGCAACAGGTATCTTAAAAAAACGAAGGAGCGCATTGACTGGATCTCCAGATAGGTTCATAAAAGTTTGTGGCTTTACAAGATAAAGCCTCAAACCGGCATATTGCCCATCAATAATAATCGCTTTATTCTTCACTTTCTTGCCACTAAATTTCAATTCATCCATCAGGTAATCAACAGCCATAAAACCAACATTATGGCGATTTCCCGCATATTCTTTGCCAGGGTTACCCAGACCGACTGCCATTAAAGTTCGGCTGGTCTCACTGGTAGCTGTGGATTTCAGATTCATTAATAGGTTAAAAATACTCTTTTCCTGCATTTTATTATCCCAATCGTCTCCCTCGGATAATTAACCAGAGCCCCAACACAATGAGTAATAGTACGCCTGTGATCGCACCATTCAATGCAGATTTACCTATATCTCCCAAAGTGAGTGATAATTCGTTTTTGGGCAGATCAGTAGCAGTCGCTATCGCCGTGGGGGAAAGAAAAATTGCAGATGTCTCTGATAATTGTGCAGGTGTCACCAGTGATCCGCTCGGCGTTTCAACCACGGTTTCTATGGTTGTGTAGTTCCGAATTCGCAAATTCTGCGAAATAGCCTCCAACTGATGGCCGTCGCTATATTGGGCGAGAATCCGCAGCCTGTAATTACCATCTGCGACTGAGGAAGTTTCCCAATTAATCATTGAATCGTCAATCATTGCCTCATTGATCCGTTCAATTAGAAACCACTCTGATGAAGAAGTGTCCTGGTACTGAAAACTTATATCGGCATATTGCAGGCCAACACCTGTAACAGTTCCGCTAATGACTACGTTACCTTGAAGAACATCGCCATTTCTGGGTGAGAGAATGCGTACAAGATCGAGCTGATTATTTGGTGAAAACCAACCCGAGAGGAAGTGCGCAAGTAGCCATATCCTGACCCAAAATGACATAACAAGTAAGTTTAACACGAAGGGTTAAAACCCGCAAATTTCGCATACTAAAGATGCCAACCAAATCGTTAAACTCAAAAATACGAGGGCTAGTTTTTATTTCCCTTTATAAAATCCCCAAATTGTGTAACCTCCATAAATTTCTGTAAAAAAAATGGGATTTCAGAAAAGTAGATAAAATCTATACAAAAAAAGATGTCATTTAATTTCATTCGTGTATAATAATACAGATGAACGAATTCGATTCCATCCCAGAAACGGCTGCACCAAGCGACATCACTACTGGTAGCGAGGTTAAGACGCAAAACGGCAAAGGCAAAATTGTCTTAATCATTATCGGCATCATCGTTGTGGTGGCTTTGATCATTTTTGCAATAATAAGCCTCTTCCGCGCCGATCTTGAGACAACCAGTAAGATAAGAGATATTTTCATTATCTTTATGGCTTTACAATCATTGTTGTTGGGCATTGCCTTGATTATTCTTATTGTCCAATTGGCTACATTGATTAACGTGTTTAAAAACGAAATCAAACCCATACTGGACACGACCAATGAGACGCTTAACAATCTTAAAGGTACTACCACATTTATAAGCAATAACCTGGTAGAACCAGTCATAAAAATGAATGAGTATTCAGCCGGAGTAAAAAGATTTATCGATCTACTAAAACCCGGCAAAAAATCGTAAGTAATTTAAAAAACACATCTAAAGCAAAAAAGGAGAATAAAGATGTCAAACAAAGATGAATTTGGAGCTTTCTTAATTGGATTTTTCGTTGGCGGCTTGACCGGTGCGGTTGTTTCACTGCTGCTTGCGCCTCAATCTGGGGAAGAAACGCGTACTGTAATTAAGGAACGTGCAATCGAACTACGAGATAAAGCTTCAGAAACTGCCGGTGAAGTTTATACCAAAGCAGAAGAAACAGCCAATGAAGCAGTCAAACGCGCAGAAGAATTGCTTGCAGAAGCCAAGGACAAAGCCCTTGTAGCTAAAGAAAAAGGTCAGGCTCTCTATGAAGAACAGAAAGCCCGCGTTTCTAAGAAAATCACCGCAGAAATTTCCGGAGATGAAGCAGAGCTCGATTTAACCTGAGATTCGTTTAACGCATTATCAAAAAAAGCAGATTGAAATCCCTCGGTGTACTTCAATCTGCTTTTTTCTATCGAGAATGACTCAGCCGAGATGTGAAAGCACCCTTGGAATGGCGTCGACGACATCCCCAGCCAGAACTGAGGCCGGATGGCCGACTTTCTCGGACGCTTCTATTCCTGCCTGCGCATGAATCCAAACAGCTGCGACGGCAGCTTCATATTGCGGAATACCCTGGGCAAGCATACCAGTTATTATGCCAGCCAGAACATCACCAGTACCCGCCCTTGCCAGTGCAGGGTTTGCAATTGGAATAATGCAAGTACGGCCATCGGGGGCTGCCACAATCGTCAAAGCACCTTTTAAGACCAGAACATGACCCCAATCTCTGGCGTATTTGCAAGCTATTTCCATTCGGTTATTTTGAATCTCTGGCACCGTAAGCCCAGTCAAAACTGACATCTCTCCCGGATGAGGAGTAAGGATCGTACTTCGCGCCAGGGATAAGGGCCAGTCATTTAATTTGGCCAACAATTTCAGTCCATCTGCATCAATAACCATCGGGGGCAGGAGATTTTGCGATGGGTTAACCACATCTGAATCCATCATGACAAACCCAATTCCGCTCCTTTTTCGTTCACTTTGCATTTTGCCTGAAATTAATTTTTCCAGAAATTCCCGGGTGGTATCTTCCACACCCCAACCGGGACCAATCAAAATGGCAGTGACTTTCTCAAGATGCTGGAGGACCAGCTTGGCGGCGCTGGCGTGAATGACACCCATTTCGTGTGGCAGTAAAAGCCAGGTTGCCTCTGGAAATTGACCGGCGAGTGCTGCATAAATAGGTCCTGGAATAGCCATCTGAACCAGACCGGCACCAATGCGATAAGCAGCATGTCCAGCGAGATGGGCTGCTCCAGTATAGTTAATTGATCCGGCGATGATCATCGCTGTGCCAAAAGTTCCTTTGTGAGCTTGTAATGGTCTTTTAGGTAGCAACTTGGCCACACATTCTGCTGTTGCGACCTCGCGCTTGACTGATATTTCTGCTTCTAAACCAGCAGGCAACTGTAAATCGACAACTTCTAATATGCCTATGAACTGGTATGCAGGAAATGTCAATAAACCGACTTTGATAGCTTGCAAACAAACTGTGATATCTGCTGTAATACTATCCGGAGCTACCTCACCAGTGTCACAATCAATACCGGACGGGCAATCAACTGAAATTACCTTAAAGTGAAAGTGCTCGGCATTCACAACAGCGATAATCTCTGTGAATTCAGGTTTTAAAGGCAATTTTATCCCGGTTCCCAAAAGACCATCAATTACGAAATCAGCATTTTGAAGTGCAGCTATAAGATTTCTTTTTTCAGGATCCTGTTTATAAAACCCAATTTCAATACCACTCGCTTGCAACCTGCCGATCAGAGGATCATTTTCACGTTCGCGAGCCAAATACGCGTATCCCTTGCAGCCAGCTTTATGTAATTCAAGCAGAGTTAGGATGGCGTCCCCCCCGTTATTACCGCCACCTACCAGGGCTACAACTTGCTTCTCTTCAATCAGGGGCGTGTATCTTTTTATGATTTCGGCAATACCTTTTCCGGCACGCTCCATCATAGTTTCGTACGAAACTCCTTTTTGGTTGGCTTCCTGTTCGATCGCTTTCATTTCTGCAACATTGACCAGTTTCATACGACCTCCATTTCTATCAATTCAAATTTTCTAATCTCCTGAAGCCTTATATATTTTGTACTTCCCAAGTCTTTTCTATTTTGATAGATATTTAAGAATTCCAGTTGACTTAAAATCCATGTTATTTATCTTGGATAATCTTTATACCATTATACATCGCCCAGAGAGCCGTTCTGGTTTCGTACGTTATAATTATGAAATGCGAAAAATCCTGTACGTGGCTGTCTTTTTCTCCGGGATGGTTAGCCTTGCTGCTGAGATGGCAGCATCGCGCTTGTTGGGCAATTACTTTGGCACCAGCAACCTGGTATGGGCTTCAATTATTGGTCTGATTCTGATTTATCTAACCCTGGGATATTTTGTCGGTGGTCGTTGGGCCGACCGTTCACCAAAACCAGAAACCTTTCTTACCATTTTGTGCTGGGCAGCTCTGGCACTGGCTGTTGTTCCGATCCTGTCGCGACCGGTATTGCGAATAGCCTCGCAAGCTTTTGATGAGCTATATCTCGGTAATTTGATCGGTTCTTTTGTCGTGGTCATGATTTTATTTATTATCCCAATTACCCTGCTCGGCACTGCCTCACCTTTTGCGATACGCATTGCATTACATGATACACGCCAGGCAGGCACCATAGCAGGCAGGATTTACGCGATATCCACCCTGGGCTCCTTCGTGGGGACGTTTATACCTGATTTGATCTTGATCCCTCTGATTGGAACATTCCGTACATTTTTGGTCATCAGTTCCCTTTTATTGGTCATTGCTCTCACCAGTTTGGCCGTCTATGTCGATTCTAAAAAAGCGCTGAGATTGATATGGATGCCTCTGATCATTATTTTGCTCTTTATTTTCGGTGCCCGCGGTAGTGATAAGGTTGCCACTGGGCTGATTTATGAAGGTGAATCCTCATACAATTACATCCAGATTCTCGAACAGAATGGCTACACGCTATTACGATTGAATGAAGGCCAGGGTGTTCATTCAATTTATCATCCCCAGCAACTAAACTACTATGGCCCGTGGGAGCAAGTACTGGTCGCCCCGCTCTTCAACCAACCACCAGTTGATCTCAGTCAAGTTAAATCCATGGCAATTGTTGGCCTTGCAGCGGGAACAACCGCCCGTCAGGCTTCGGTGGTGTATCCCTCAATAAATATTGATGGATTTGAGATTGATCCAAAAATTGTGGAGGTTGGTCAGGAATATTTTGGCATGGACCTTCCAGGATTGTCTGTTTTTACCCAGGATGGGCGCTGGGGTTTAAAAACCAGCAAGAATAGCTATGATATCATCAGTATTGATGCTTACAGGCCGCCTTACATTCCATGGCACCTGACAACCCGCGAGTTTTTTCATGAAGTTTATGAACACCTCAACCCGGAAGGCGTAATGGTGATCAATGTCGGCCGTGGACCAAGCGACCGGCGCTTGATCGATTCTCTTGGCACAACCATCCTGGCTGAATTTCCTTCTATCCATGTTATGGACTTACCTGCATCTTTTAATTCGATCATATTCGCAACCAAACAACCCACTCACCCTTCTAATCTGGCAATCAATATTCAAAATTTACAGCAACTGGAGAATACTCCACCGTTACTTTTAGAAACGAGCCTGGTTACATTACAAAACTTGCAGCCACCTCCCTCACAAGGTCAAGTATTTACCGATGATCGCGCACCGATTGAATGGTTGACCAATTCATTAATTCTTGACTTCTTTCTGCACGGTGACATGGAGTCCTTACAATGAAAACAATTAACAACCTTGGAAGCTGGTTTTTTACCATTACACTTCCCTTTGTCTTAATCATGTTGGCCGTCCGAATTTTATTTACACCTCTTTTTCTGACTTTTGAGTACAATTTCCCTGGTTTTCCGGCGGATACCTACGGATTTAGCCAGGAAGAACGAATGCACTGGGCTAAAGAATCCATGCAATATCTATTTGACCGTTCTGATGAATCAAGCCTTACCGACCTCCGTTTTGAGGATGGCAGCACTATCTATAACGAGCGGGAAATCAGCCATATGCTGGATGTAAAAGTCCTTTTGCTAAAAAGTATTGATGTTTTTAATGTTTTGCTGATCATTTACGCAGTCTTTATTATCGTTGCCACAAAAACAAGCGAGAAATATAAACTTTGGAATGGTTTTTATCGTGGCGGTTGGTTTACAGTAGGCTTGATTGCGATCATTCTGGCCGGAATTGCCGTTAGCTTTAATCAACTATTCACCTTATTCCATAAATTATTTTTTACCGGTGATACCTGGCTATTTTATTATTCGGACACGCTCATCCGCCTCTTTCCAATGCGATTATGGCAGGATGCATTTATCTTTATGGGTATAATTACCCTGGGCTTGGCAATTCTATTAATCAGCATTGGCAGAAAGAGTTGTTTTCCTGAACCCAGTAATCGATAATAATTTTAAATAATAAAAGGATCGAAAAATGTACAAATTAGTTTTACTTCGTCATGGTGAATCCGAGTGGAACAAAGCCAACCTTTTCACTGGTTGGACAGATGTTGATTTAACAGACAAAGGGAGGACGGAGGCTAAATCAGCGGGTGTATTGCTCAGGCAAGATGGGTATACATTCGATATCGCTTACACTTCTGTCTTAAAGCGCGCTATTCGTACATTATGGATGGTTATGGATGAAATGGACTTAATGTGGATTCCGGTTATCCGTGATTGGCGGTTAAATGAACGACATTATGGTGCTTTGCAGGGACTTAATAAAGCTGAAACGGCTGAGAAATATGGTGCAGAACAGGTGAAAATCTGGCGTCGTAGTTACAACATTCGTCCCCCTGCGCTTGAAGAAAGTGATCCGCGCTACCCAGGTCATGATCCGCGCTATGCCAGCCTTAGTGCAGAAGAACTTCCTGCAGCTGAGTGCCTAAAGGACACAGTTGATCGTTTCCTGCCAATGTGGCATGAAGTGATTGCTCCGATGATAAAGGCGGGAAAGAAAGTCATTATCACAGCTCATGGCAACAGCTTGCGTGCGTTGATCAAGTTTCTTGATAATGTCTCGGAGGAAGATATCATTCCATTAAATATTCCTACCGGTGTGCCTCTGGTATATGAACTAGATGATGATCTCAAACCGATCAAGCATTATTATCTGGGTGACCCGGAAGAAATTCGCAAAGCTGCTGAGGCAGTTGCCAACCAGGCAAAGGCTAAGTAGCCCATAAGCAACCAAATGCAATAGAACTAAGGCTCTTTTCTGGTAATAAAAACCAACTGAGAAGAGCCTTCTCAGTTAAGATATTGGAGGTATAAAAATGGCAAAACGTGTAACAACCGCCGAAGATCTATACAAAATGAAATTGATTACCGATCTGGATGTTGCTCCGGATGGCGAAAAAGCAATCATCACAGTACAGGAAGTTAACCGTGAAAATGAAAAGAAATTTTCCAATCTGTGGATGCTTGATCTAAAAACCGGGAAAGCAAGTCAGTTTACAAGCGGCAAATCCTCCATCAGTACTCCTCGTTGGTCTCCCAACGGGCAGACCATTCTTTTTCTATCCAACCGCGACAATGAAAAACAAACCCAGCTTTACACGATAAATACCAGAGGTGGGGAAGCGCAGAAATTGACAGCTTTGGATGGAGAATTTGATACATTTCTCTGGTCGCCGGATGGGAAACGGATTATTTGCCAATTCCGCAAAAAGAATGCTGACTCAATCTTGCGGGAAAATGATGAGAAAGTGCAGAAGCTAGGCATACCCGTTCGAGAAATTGAGCGCACCTTTTATCGCCTGGATGGTTATGGCTGGTACCCAAAAGACCGCTGGCATTTATGGGAAATCAATCCGGTCAATGGAACTGCCGTCCAATTGACTGATCATGAAATTTTTGATGAAACGGCTCCTTTTATCTCACCTGACGGAAAACTAATAGGCTTTTTCTCCAATCGATCTGATGACCCGGACTTAAATCCTTCTCTGGATGACTTATTTATTTACGAAATGAAGAGCGGTGAGATCCGGAAAATAAAGACACCAGTAGGAAACAAAAGTTTTGGGGCATTTTCCCCTGATGGAAAATGGATCGCATATGTCGGTAAGGTCGGGATTGGTGAAGATTGGCGCAACGACAATCTCTGGCTGGTAGACACAGAAGGAAAACAAAACGCCATTGATCTGACCGGACAATATGATGTTCATGTCAGCAGCGGAACCCTCAATGATAATGGACCTGCCCCCTTCGTTGACCCAATCTGGTCACAAGATGGTCAATCGATCTATGTTCAAATCAGCAAACATGGCAATACCGGTTTTTACAAATGTGATATTAAAACCGGACAATTGGAAAAAGTAATCGTTCCAACCGGTGTCGTTGGCAAGCCAACTTTCGACCGCAAGCAACAGGTTCTTCTTTATATACTCGGCCACCCAAATACCATTCCACAGGTATATCGCAGCCAGGAAGCGGATAATTTTGACACCAGCAGACAGCTTACATACTTCAATGATTCGTGGATGAAACAGATTGACCTGGGAAATTTAGAAGAAATCTGGTTTAAAGGTTCAGACGGCAATGACTTGCAGGGTTGGATTCTTAAACCTCCTGCTTTTGACCCCACCAAAAAATATCCATCGATACTGGAGATTCATGGTGGACCGTTATTGCAGTATGGCAATTTTTGGATGCATGAATTCCATTATCTGGCAGCCCAGGGTTATGTGGTTTATTTTTGTAACCCGCGCGGAGGTCAGGGCTACGGAGAAGCGCATTCCAGTGCAATTCATGGCGGGAAATGGGGCACCAAGGATTATGAAGACCTGATGTGTTGGAGCGACTATGTGCAAACATTAGATTACATTGATCCCCAACGCATGGGCGTTACCGGCGGAAGTTATGGCGGATATATGACTGTCTGGATCATTGGTCATACCCAGAGATATAAAGCGGCGGTTTCGCAACGCTGTGTCAGCAATTTAATCAGCATGTGGGGATCCAGCGATTTCAATTGGGCATTCCAGGAAACCTTTGGCAACCAGGCACCATACGAAGATATCGAAACTTTGTGGGAATGTTCCCCGATGAAACATATTGGTGCAGCCAAAACCCCGACCCTGGTTATCCATAGCGAGCAGGATCTGCGCTGTCCGCTGGAACAAAGCCAGCAAGTTTTTGTAGCACTGAAGAAATTAGGTGTCCCAACCAAATTTGTAATTTTTCCGGACGAACCGCACGGGTTATCCCGAATGGGTCGCACTGACCGGCGCATTCTCCGTTTGAAACAAATGTCTGGCTGGTTTGATCGCTTTTTAAAATAAAGCTCCTTTCTGACCAATCCAAATACATGAAAGGGATGAGTACTCAGTGAAATGATTAAGCCAGCCTACCGTTACAGCGCGAGCGTCTTAATAACCCTGGTCTTTATCAGTAACGTTCAGGCTGGCCTTGCTTTTGTTCTCAAGCCGCAAGAATATATTTCGGCGTTTGAATTGAAGGGCTTGCCGGGGGAAATTGCTGTCGCCGGCACGGGTTTACTGTTTCTGATGTGGAATGTTCCCTATCTATTTGCGCTTATAGACCCTGTCAAATATCGAATATCTTTATTACAAGCTATTTTGATGCAAACTGTTGGCTTAGTTGGAGAAACCGTTTTATTACAGAAAATTAGTGTGGAGATTTATCCTGCCTTGAATAGTTCCATATTGCGGTTCATAGTTTTTGATGGGGCAGGTCTGCTATTTTTATTAACAGCATTCTTTTTGGTTCGAAGCTCCTTTCATAATATTAAATAAGAAGACTGAGAAAATTAAATGGGCAACAAATAGTTTCATATTTCTCACAATCAAAAAAGCGCAGGAATCCTGCGCTTTTTTGATTGATTTCTTGTTTTCTCAGCGAATCGCGGGCGGATTTTCTCGATCAAGAGAAGGATCGAAAATATGGAAGTTGTCCATATTAAACGCCAAAGTTACTTCTTCACCAAGCGTGTAACGAGAACGCGGATCTACTCGCGCCACATAATCGTGCTTGCCACTGACCAGGTAGAGGAAAATCTCATTACCCATCAACTCGGTCACATCCACTTTAGCCTTGACTTCAGCGGCTGAAATATTGCTGGGCAAAAACATCGGGTTGTGAATATCTTCAGGGCGAATTCCGAAGATAATGTCTTTCCCGGCTAGAGGCCCGTACAAAGCTTCTTTTTCCTTTGGTATCTTGACTACAAAGGCATCTGCATCCACGACGAGGGTGTCCCCCTCCTTACGGATTTTTCCTGAGAAGAAATTCATCGCTGGTGAACCAATGAATCCAGCCACAAACAAGTTGGACGGAGCATCATAGAGCATTTGCGGAGTATCCAATTGCTGCAACAAACCTTTGTTCATGACGGCAATGCGGCTGGCCATGGTCATGGCTTCCGTCTGGTCATGGGTAACATAAATGAAGGTTGTCTGAAGACGATTGTGCAGTTTGCTGATCTCTGCACGGGTCTGTACGCGTAATTTGGCATCCAGGTTAGAGAGTGGCTCATCAAAGAGAAAGACCTTAGGTTCACGAACGATTGCACGGCCAACAGCTACACGCTGGCGCTGCCCACCAGATAGTTCACGTGGTTTTCTCTTCAAGAGGGCTTCAATGCCCAGAATTCCGGCTGCTTCCTCAACGCGACGTCTGATTTCTTCTTTCGGGGTCTTACGAAGTTTCAAACCAAACGCCATGTTGTCATAGACAGTCATGTGCGGATACAAAGCGTAGGATTGGAAAACCATCGCAATATCACGATCTTTAGGCGGGACATCATTGACGACCTTATCGGCAATCAACACCTCACCATCCGACACCTCTTCAAGTCCGGCGAGACAACGTAATGCCGTTGTTTTACCGCAACCAGAGGGACCAACCAACACGAGGAATTCTTTATCCTCAATTTCGATGTCCAGATCATTAAGAGCTGTAAAATCACCGAAACGCTTCCAAACATGTCTAAAAGTTACATTTGCCATTGAATTTCATCTCCCTTCGGAACGAATATAGTGGTTTCATTATATATCGAATTAAATCAGGAAGCAAATAAATAATGCTTTAATTTCGATCTTTTGCATTTCTCTCCTTTATTTCTTTTTAAAAAGTTGTGTAATAAATATATATAAATGAATTATTTGTTTATTTAATCAATTTAAGGACTCCATGGGAAAATAAATTAAACACGAACAGCTTTTCCGAGCGGCTTTAAGAAACTTTGCTCGCTTGGGTTATAGCAAAACCAAACTTGCTGAAATTGTTGCCGAGCTTGGAGTAACCAAGAGCAAATCGAAAAGATTGACAGGTTGGCAGCCGCCTGATTCTTCGTTATAATAGAACAAAATTACCAAAAAGGACGAATGCAAATGATTATCAATCGTGAACAGTTGCGGTTAATGTTGTTGAACGCCCAGGGAATGGCTGCCCCCTACCCCGATATTGTTGAGAAAAGCGCTGTAATCGATGTAATCAGGCAAATGGGCATCCTCCAAATTGACACAATCAGCGTCGTTGCCCGCAGTCCTTATTTTGTCCTTTATTCCCGTCTCGGCGATTACGAACCTGAATGGCTGGAGGATCTCCACCGTGAAGGAATGTTGTTTGAGGATATCGCCCACGCAGCGTGTTTCATCCCGATTGAACAATACAAAACGCTGCGTCCTGGTTTGGGCAACAACCGACACAACGAAGAATATTTCATGGAACATCAGGAACTGATCCGGAATATCCTGGATCAGATCGCACGTAATGGACCGGTCCGCTCAGCAGATTTCTCGTCCGATGGCAAAAAAAGTAATGGTTGGTGGGATTGGAAAGAAGAGAAAATTGCACTTGAAAATCTGTGGAGACGCGGAGATCTGATGGTCACTTATCGCCTGGGTTTCCAGCGCTACTATGATCTAACTCATATAGTATTTCCCGCTTTTTCTGAAAATTCGCTTCCAAAACAAGAGGCAATTCGTCAGAAAATTCTTACCAGTATTAAGTGTTTGGGTGCGGCCAGGGAAAAGTGGGTAGCAGACTATTACCGCCTTCGCAAGGGAGATGTGGCTGCCATTTTGCCACAAATGATCGCCGACCATGAAATCATTTCCATACCCAGCGCTAATTGGCCAGAGGAAATTTTGATTCATCCGGACAACCTCCCAATGCTTGAGAAGATTCTGGCTGGAAAGGGTGAAGCAGTCCGTACGAGTTTTCTTTCACCATTCGATCCCATCGTCTGGGACAGACAGCGCACTCTGGAGTTGTTTGACTTCGAATATACGATCGAGTGCTATCTCCCGTCTGCAAAGCGCAAATTTGGTTATTTTTCTTTACCAATTCTGTATGGCGACAAACTCATCGGGCGTATGGATGCCAAAGCACATCGTACGAAAAAACAATTTGAAGTACGCAGCTTGCACATTGAGCGCGACTTTCAAATGGAAGACCAATTTGTTGCTGCATTCACTCAAGCGCTTACTTCCTGCGCAAAATGGCATAAGACACCTGAGATCACCTTTTCAACAAATATTAACAGTGAAATCAGTCAAATCCTGAAAGTGCATTTGAAGCATGAGTAGATGTTAATTTAGGCTCTGCTCTGAAATCGAATTTTTCTCAGTTATATGATTAGCCAAGTGAGTCTCAAAAACACGCTGTACATTTTTTGTCTCACCACGGAAGGAAGCCATCAATTCTCCTGTCTGCCACCACATAAAAAACGGTTCCATGAAACGTGGCCAGAGTTCTCCGTCACGTACATCCAAATCCATCCAATAAGCCGTCATGGCGATCAAGACAGTATCATGCGAGATAAAGATATTCAAGCCATCCTGATGGTGTCCGTTGGGAACCAGGTAGGCCGCAATTTGAGAGATACGGTCCGGCCAGCGTTTGTTGATCAAATAATCTGCCAGGGAATCATATTCCGCGTTTTCATTGGGATGCGCTAGAACATCTAATCCGGCAACTTCTACCTCTTCAGATAAGGCAGTCGAAATGTATTTGCCGGTGTCGATACAACGTGTTATAGGACTTGTTTCGATTTTGCTAATTTTGTAATAACGCGACAACCATCCGCCGTACTTGGATGCCATTTCAATACCCTCGGGTGTCAATCCGGCAGTCCACACTTCCGCTGCTGAGGTGATCGGAAACCGTGCTGAATGGCGTATTAGCATACTAATAGGGCGATCCTTAGGGATCCCCCGGTGTGAATCAATGAGATAATCTGGTAACATTAAACAACCTTATAAACAGTATTATTGACAGCATAAAAAATTTACACTGGTAAAAGCCTCGCTCCATTTTACCAGAGATTAGGACGAACATTCCGTATGTTGCATAAGAAGAACCGCTCAGCGATCATCCGTAGTCGAGTCAAAGAATATTTACTGATCACGTTGATTAGTTTTGCCGCTTCCGTTTCACTTACCAGGTTGTTCCTTGAGCTAACCGGTTATCCGACCATTGGCAGCGGTGAATTGCATATTGCTCATGTGTTATGGGGCGGGTTGCTGTTGTTTGCAGGCACTCTCATGCCACTTATTTTTTCCAATCGCTGGGCTTTTGATGTAAGCGCTTTTTTGTCCGGGACCGGAATTGGTCTATTCATTGATGAGGTCGGCAAATTTATCACACAGAGCAATGATTATTTTCACCCTTCGGCAGCCCCGATCATTTATGCCTTCTTTCTGTTGACAGTCCTTTTATACATTGAACTGCAGCGCCCAAAAGTAATTTCAACGCGTCAATCCCTCTATGAGGCTTTGCAGGAGCTGGAAGAATTGCTGGATGATGATCTCTCCATTAAAGAACATCGCCTGGCATTAAAAAAACTGGAATTCGTAATTGAAAATAGTCACGATCAACAACAGCTGGCGCTGGCGAAGACACTCATTGAATTTCTAAATAATCGGGAATTAAACCTTATTCCTCACCAACCAACTTTTTTTGAGCGCTGGTACTATCGCTATCGGCGTTTTGAAGCCAGGTGGTTCATGAAGCAGAAGCTCCGATTGATCCTCGCTTTTGCGTTGATCGTGTGGGGTTTTTATTCCATTTTTGAACCATTTATCTTGATTCGCGCTTTTAATCAACCAGAAATCATCGCGGTCATGATTGAAAATCTCATTAACCAGAATCTTGTACGCAGCAACTCCGGGTTGACCTGGTATCAGGCGCAAATTGGCTTGAAGGGCACGCTCGGTTTGCTTTCGATTGTAGCCGGGATTCTTATACTTATTAAGAAGGACCGCATTGGCGTGCGAGCTGGGATTGCAATCTTCCTGGTGATGTTATCATTCGCAAACCTGCTGCTTTTTTATTTTGACCAATTTTCAACAATTGTGAATGCTATCGTCCAATTTATGATCTTTTTATTATTGATCCGCTATCGGCAAAGATTTCTTTCCCATCAAGATCCGGATTCCGTGGTAGAAAGCAAAGATTCTGAAAAGAATTCATGAGCGATAATTATTCTTTTTCTAAAATTTCTCAAAGCCTCCTGTCCTTTTGACCAGGAAAAAAATAATCCATTTGGCTCACCAATTTCCTGCCGCATGATCATTGATAGATTACATGAATACTGATAAAGTTAATCATCGGGTGATAGAATGGCAGAATTGATTTAAATCTCAGCACACAAATTGTTTTTGGCTGCTCAAGCCAGTTTGAATCAGAAAGAAGAAAGTATGCATTATTCACCAATCGGGCAGAAACAACCCGAATGGAGGCACTCTTGTCGACATCACAAATACGGATGAATTATGACCTCAATCAGGTCGTAGTAAAAAATAAGATCAAAGGGCTATGGCGTTTGATGACAGGCTATCATTGGCATTATGTTGGTGCTGCATTAAGCCTGGGCATCTCAGCGGCAGCAAAAACTACTACTTACCTTCTGATACGCTATTTTGTTGATCAATACCTGCTGGCGAAATCATCCACAGTCAGCTTGCCATTGGTGGCAGCAGGGTTCGTGATGCTGGCTATTGTGGAAGGTAGTTTTGCGTTCTTAAGCGGCCGCCTGGCAGCAGAAACAGCCGAAGGAACCACCCGCCGGTTAAGAAATTACATCTACGATCATATTCAGCACCTCACATTTACATACCATGACAAAATGCAAACAGGCGAGTTGATTCAACGCTCCACCTCAGATGTGGATGCAATGCGCCGCTTTTTCGCCGATCAGGCGATTGGTATCGGCCGCATTTTTATCCTGTTCGTCATTAATTTCGGTATGCTTTTATCGATCAATGTACGGCTGGCTTTTATTTCCATTATCGTCGTACCGATTGTGGTGCTTACATCAATCTGGTTCTTCAAACGAGTTTCTAAAGCGTATGAAGAGTATCAGGAGCAAGACGCTGTCATATCGACCACCCTGCAGGAGAATCTATCCGGTGTCCGTGTGGTAAAAGCTTTTGCCCGCCAGGAATATGAAATCAACAAATTTGAAAAAGAGAATTGGGATAAATACCTGCGCGGTAAAAAACTCAACTTGATGCACTCCCTCTTCTGGCCAATCTCGGATATCGTCTGCGGCGCACAAATGCTGACCGGCTACTTTGTAGGCGCACTCTTTGCAATCAACGGTACCATCAGCTTAGGCTCCTACCTGGCCTATGCTGGTATGTTGGTCTGGATTATCTGGCCATTACGCAACCTTGGTCGCTTAATTGTTCAATTGAGCACAGGTATGGTTTCATTTGGACGAGTCCTTGAAATTATTAAGCAGACCAGAGAACCGCTCGACAGTGGCTCTGCCTCCATTCCCGCACGACTTAAGGGAGAAATTCGGTTTGAAAACGTCGGGTTTCAGTACGATGAAGGCGAAAAAGTGCTTGAAGAGATTAACTTTATAGCCAAACCTGGCCAGGTAATCGCATTGCTGGGCTCAACCGGTTCAGGGAAAACCTCACTGGTCAACCTGCTTCCCCGCTTTTATGAATACACCAGCGGCCGCATTTTACTGGATGGTGTTGAGTTAAAAGAGTATCCGCGACGTTACCTGCGCAGCCAGATTGGCATCGTTGAACAGGAACCCTTCCTCTTCTCACGTTCGATTCGCGAGAATATCACCTACGGTGTCGATAGAGATGTTGAACAGCATGAGATTGAAGAAGCAGCCAGCGCATCCGCCGTACATGATGTCATCAATAGTTTTACCGAAAACTACAAAACCCTGGTAGGTGAAAAAGGTGTTACCTTATCCGGTGGTCAGAAGCAGCGGGTTGCCATCGCACGCACACTGCTCAAAGATCCACGCATCTTAATCCTGGACGATTCAACTTCCTCAGTGGATACCGAAACCGAATCGGAAATTCGAGATGCACTGACACGGCTGATGCAGGACCGCACCACTTTTATCATCGCCCACCGTATCCAGAGCATCATGGACGCCGATCAAATTCTGGTGATGGATAAAGGCCGCATCGTTCAACACGGCAAACATCAAGAACTTATGGCTGAAGGCGGAATTTATCGTGAAATTTATGATATCCAGACCCGCATTGACCAGGAATTAGAGAAAGAAATCGCAAATGTCTGATGATTATTTTGAAGAAGAAGATTTTCAAACCAAATTTAGTGGCCATACTTTACGGCGAATTCTCAGCCTGACCAGGCCACATATCAAATGGGTAATCGGCTTTTTGGTCGCGATTGCCCTTGTTTCCGCCCTTGATTCTTACTTCACCTTTCTTAGCAAACGCGTGATTGATGAAGGCATCGTGGCAAAAAATGTGGTCGCCTTGCGCCAGATTCTGACAACTTATGGTCTATTATTGCTTGTCCAGGCAACCTTTGTATTCGTTTTCATCTATCTGGCCAGTGTTTTAGGGGAGCGGATCCGTTACGATTTGCGCAAAACGCTCTTTAACCACCTCCAAAAGCTTTCGTTATCGTATTACTCACGTACGCCGGTAGGCTGGATCATGTCAAGGGTCACCTCAGATACCGAGCGTGTCTCCGAACTGGTCACCTGGGGTCTGCTCGATATGACCTGGGGTTTTATGAATATTATCACTGCCATGATCTTTATGTTGATCATCAGTTGGAAGCTGGCCTTGATTGTATTTATTGCCCTGCCAATACTATTCGTGGTTGCCATCCAATTTCGCAAACGCATTTTGACTCAATTTCGCCTGGTGCGTAAATTGAATTCCAAGATCACCGGAGCATTTAACGAGAATATCACCGGTGTGCGCGTCATCAAAGCGCTCGTACGAGAAAAAGGCAACCTGGCGGAATTCAGCGTATTGACCGGAGATATGTACAAAGCCAGTTACCGGGCTGCATGGCTTAGCGCATTGTTCTTGCCAACAGTGCAAATCATTTCCGCATTTGCGTTAGGTGCTGTTGTTTGGGTCGGAGGATTACAATCCGATTTCGGCATTATCACAGTTGGCGGTATCCAGGCTTTTATTTCGTATGTCACTTTCATGCTCTGGCCAATTCAGGATATCGCGCGTGTGTTCGCTGAGATGCAGCATTCTATGGCTTCGGCCGAGCGTATCTTCTCACTGGTAGATTCTGTTCCGGAAGTCAAAGATAGAGAAGATGCCTTCCCAACCGACAGTATTTTTGGCGATATTGAATTTGACCATGTTTCCTTCTCCTACGAGGATAATGTACCGGTGCTGGAAGACCTTTCTTTGATGATCCGCAAAGGTGAAACGATTGCACTGGTGGGTCCAACAGGAGGAGGTAAGACCACGATTGTTAACTTGCTCTGCCGCTTTTACGAACCCAAGCAGGGAGTGATCCGCATCAATGGTACAGATTACACCAAATTAAATCTGCACTCAATCCAATCCAAAATCGGGATTGTTCTACAAACCCCGCATTTATTCTCTGGCACAATTCGCGAGAACCTGCGCTATGGCCGTCTGGATGCGACCGATGCCGAGATTGAAGAGGCAGCCAAAGTGGCGGGAGCGCACAATTTCATAATGAAAATGCCGAAGAATTATGAAGAGCAGGTCGGCGAAGGCGGTAATTTGCTCTCCGTAGGGCAGAAACAACTGATCAGCCTGGCACGTGCTGTACTGGCCAAACCTGAAATTTTCGTCATGGACGAAGCTACCAGTTCAGTTGACACTCTGACAGAAGCACTGATTCAGAAAGGAATGGATGTCCTGATGAAACAGACCACCAGCTTTGTCATTGCCCACCGTCTTTCGACGATCAAACGCGCCAATCGCATCCTGGTGATTGAGAATGGCCGTATTGCTGAAATGGGTACTCATACCGAGCTGCTGAAGAAAGGCGGCAAGTATTACCGCTTGTACACCAAACAGTTTCGAGCTCAAATGGAAGCTGAATTCGACCCATTTGCCGATAAAATCAACCCGCAAACCCTACCGCTTGCCGGGGATTAGGCGGTTTAGGAAAACCAATCCGCTGTGTATTTTTGAATAAATGAAAGCGCAAAAATACCGCGTCACATCGTCTGGAGTGTCGATACAATCGATACCAGTAATCTCTTTCAAAGACACTGATTGTTACAACAAATACTTATTCATGGTATTGCTGATGATATTCGTGCGTTAGATTTTCGCGAAGGGGCAAATGAATTGGACAATCTAACTTTGCCCCATGATATTGAGCGTCTTTGGCGCGATTTTTTTCGTTCGGAATATGGTGAATCCTTTGCTGTCGACAAACCATAATATTCTCACCCCGCTGCAAATTATTACACAGGCTCATAAAGGAATTGAAGAAAATATATTTGCAGGAGGTTGATTTATTATTCCAAATCTTAAATTTGGCAATTTTTTACTCTATGATTGAATATAAAACTTGCCTATGACATATTAACCGATCTAAATATATCTTTTCAAAAAAATTTTTCCGAATGATAAATTTTGAACATTAATAACATAATAGTGAATACTAAGGGGGCTTTGCTTGTATTGACACCAATAATTCTTCTGGTCAAAAAAGATTATTAAAGCCATTCAGGATAATGTCTTGAAAAGATCCAGGCAAATAAATAAGGCATTTCTTTGTCGACTATTCGCTTCCGATTCGTTTTTTGTGGCGAGAGTGGGACTTGAACCCACGACCGACGGCTTATGAGTCCGCTGCTCTGCCAACTGAGCTACCTCGCCAATAGGGTGAAATTTTACTATGAAGGGTAGGGTATGTCAATAAAACTTATTTTTTACTATTTTTCACTTTAATACAAAACTTTTTTTAACATTCAGAAAAATAAGGGAAATTATTCAAAAAAAATAATCTTCCACAACTTAGTCTTTTCTCTCTTATTTAGTTATTAAGGTTCAATTTCCATCATTATTTGCTATTTGATTTTGTGTAGTTGGCGTATATTTTGGAAAAAAGAGAGGCTTTAGTGAATACTATCAAAATTTTAAACTGTTCTATACCTTTCATCTATTCTGATTATACGAAACATTTTATAGAATTATAAATTTATTTGCATATTTAATTTCCTACTCTGCCTTTGGTAAACGCAGACATAGGAACAAATAAACTAAACTTTTTTAGAAAGATTATTTGAAATATAAAATAATAGGTATAGCTTGAATGTCTTTGTCACTAATCAGTTCAACGACATGTGCCTATCCACACTCCCAATTATCATGTGAAAATATTTATACAGCCACTCAATCCACTTGCATCCTTACGCGCCCTAAAGGGAGCACCGCTGTCCTGTCTGTTCGCCCTAATGTTTGCCAATCAACCGGTTGGCAAAGAATGGCTTTCCCGGATGACTGGCTATTCGGATAAGCTAGTTGCCTCTGCCCTCAACTATCTTTTCGAAATGGGTTATGTCACTTCCTCTGGCCGTTATGAAGCCTGGCAGATCAATACTGAGGCGGTCCAGCTGCCACTCGTGGAATTTGAACTTCCCCAGAATTCGAGTCGGAATTTCTCCGACTCGCTCCCTACTACTGCTACTGCTTTAATAGTAGAGAAAAATGATCAAAGCGTAGTAGCAGCAGAAGAATCAAAAAGGAGTCGGAATTTCTCCGACTCCCGCAAACTTCTCCACTCCGCCAATGTTGGTGAACCCATGGCATCTGTCCTCGCGGATCTGCCTCATGTCACTCCTTATTACATCGCCGGACACATCCTCAAGGCAAAAGAAGACGGTATCAAAGTCGGACTTCTCATCCACCGCATCCACTCATCAGATCCCGCGCCAGAACTCAACCAGCGCTATCATCTCCTGGATTGTGATTGCTTCTACTGCTCACATTTCTGCTTTTCCCCCGCTTGCACGCTGTGTTAGGCCACCTCTGCACGGCTTCGCCTCCAGGTAATTGGATCCATCGCATGAGGACGACGGTTTGTGATGTCCTCTTCCAGTACTTCGCTCGGATTCACCAAGGAAATGTCTTTCCAGGTGATGCCAGATAGTGGAACCTTCACATGCCAGTACCACGCCGAAGTACTCGCATCCTTTCCTTTCCAACTGAGATAGTGAGAGCGAACTTCTGGAGTGCCGTGCACGAACGGACCGCGAAAAGTTAGCCTCCCAGTAGAATCATCAAGGCTTGCTTCGAGATTGCACTCGAAGAACATCGATCCGTCTTTCTGCTTCTGGCCCGCAAGCACGGTTTGGGCTTTGTCTTGTATTCCCACATCAAGTGTGCCCTCTTCCAATGGTGTCGCTGGCATTGTTCTGCAAATCAACCGAACCTTGAGCTTCTTGAATTCTGCCATGTAAATCCTCCGAATCGAGTCGAACCCGGCTTTATTTCTTAAGGACACGCTCGATATCCCATCGAGCTTACGACGCTTACCGTAGCGTGTCGCGTTGATCGAGGGGTAGGCCTCACGGTGGGGAGAGCCTGCGAAACGCCCGGCTTGAAATGCTCAATGAGTTCTTGTCTGGATCCTTGGCGTTGGCAAACTGGTATCCGTTCGCCTCGTGGATGGGGCCGAACTTCAATCCTTTCTCCAATGCGGCTGCCGCGAAGCGCTCCACATCTTCAACATGGAAGGATAGCTTTATTCCGACTTGGCCAAGTTTCACTGCCTTAGCTGCCTGATGGACCAAAATTCCAGCGCCACCACTTGTCGCTTGAAGCTCAATCAGCCCTTCGTGAATATCCCCCATCGTTTTGAACCCGAAGTATTCGCTGTAGAAGGCTGCGGTTTTCTTCATGTCTTGAGCGTAGATGATAATTGTACTGAGGGGCGAGTTCATTGCTTTAGTAGCTCCAACAGTGGGGGAACATTAAGGCGCAAATCATGTAAGGCCTAACGGCTTGCGTAAGTGGTTCGCGGGTGGGCTTGGATAATGCCTGGGAGCAGAGAAAACCCGAAGCCAGAAAAATTCTCGAAAACGACGCAGAATCCCGCCAATCCACTTCACGCTTTGGTGACACGCTTTTGGATTGCAAGACTACCACCTGTTTTAATTGCATCCCGATTGAACACTGATAGGTGTGCTGGGATAGTTCAAAAGACTTCCAATGTCGGTATTCATATTCTATGCATTCCCATAGATTCCTGGCAACCCTTGCTGACCAAGTACCAAAGAAATCTCTCCTCCATGATGAATCTCATGCTCGAAGACATGCCAGATAATCCAATCTACAGGCGTGTCACCATATGCAACTTGCTCCTCTTGGCTCAGGGTTTTTGGCGGTGCGATAATTCGCCCCAAATCAGATGAAGTCCATTGTGCGAGTGTATTGGCAACCATATCCCAGGTGGACTGCAACCCAGCAATTAGCTCTGCTGGCTGAATCACTGGTGGTTCTCCCAAATCACTGGGGTCCCATTTGAGAATAGGAGCCAAGTCTGGACTCCCTTCATCCATCCACAGTTGAAACCACCAGAACTCGATTTGCCACTATGTGTTGCGCCGTTCGCCCTATCGTCCATCTTGATGATGAAACAGGCAACGCCAATTGATCGGATGTCAACGGTTGGAAAACTCGTAACAGCATGCGCTGATAGGTTGCCCAACCCTTATAGAACGTTATGAGTGGTAAAAACTGATTCATATTTCCACGCAATCTTTATCAAATATCTGTTTGTTATTTGGAAACTCATACTAGAAAAGATGTTCTCTAAGACAACAACAAGAAGGGCGTGCCAACGGTTTGCGTTAGTGGCGGTGGGGCGGGCGTGGATAAAACTCCAAGAGCAGGATTCTGTTTGGGTGTAGAAAAAGCCCGAAAATGCCGCAGAATCCCCACCGTCCACTGCACGCTTTGTTAGGCGCGGTTGAACTTGAAGACTCATTTCTTATCCATTACTTCCTTTGCAAATGCGGGAAACGCGTCATGGATTTGACCAAACACTTCTTTCATGTAATTCTCTTTGCTAATCTGGTGGCTATAGTGGGTTAACTTTATCAAATTTGAGTATTCATCTTTTCTCAGGTTGTTTTTGAGCAAGTTGTATGTGTCACCTCCGAAAGCAAGTAAGATTGGCTTGTTGGCATGAAGGTCTGAAAGTTCTTCTCGAAGAATTGAAATATTTTCTTGGATTAAATTGGCATTCCTTTTTAAGTGGACTTTAACATCATGCGAATCTTTCATTTCTAAGTTTTTAATAACATCGGTCATATATGCACCGTAAAACTCAGTCTCTCTAAACGCATAACGAATTTTGAAATCGTTTGCTTTTGGATTCAAGTCATGGAAATTTTTAAATGGCTCGGTAGGCAATACTGGTCTGGAAAAATTTAGCCCTACCATCACTACATTATTTTTCAATACTTCTAATAATAGAGGATTTTTTTGAAGGTCAAAAATATTTAGATGTCCCATGTTGGATTTTGGTTTCACACCAAATCTTCCCATACAGCCCAACTTGCAACATCACCAAACTTTTGCTTAATAGTTTCAAAAATCTCTATGCTTATCATAACCTTTTCACTTTATATGGCGAAGCCTTATGGTATTCAGCGAAGCGCTTAACTAATTATTATACGGACTCTTGATACGCTGCATTTTTGCCGAGTATGAACCTTTCAACAGTGTGATATATTGTAAATCTGCGGGGTTATCTTTTTTAGTATTATTTCCTATTTATTGAAAATAAACCAAAATCCTTGAAATTTCTATCCGCTCAGCAAGCTAAGATGTAATGCGGAATTTCACCCTTTAGGACGGATTTTGTGGATAATTCTGCAGCAAGCTGCGGGGAAATACTCTTCTTCTTTATTATAATGAATGACAAGCGGTTTTAGAATAGCTAATTTCAACATTGATTTTTGGGATGCCTGCTGAGCACGGCGGGGGACCTGAAGGTCAACTCGCCTTCGCCTAGCCTTCGGAATGCTTCGCAACCTCGGCACTTCGCGGCTCGATACCTTCGGCCAGCGCGCTGATCTGCCGGTCGTCAAATAGCCAAGGAGATCAAGGTTTTATTTGTATGGGTTATTGGATAATTTGATCCAAAGGGGAAAGGTAGCAGTAGGAATTTGAGTCAGCTTCCTGACCGGATACATTTCCATAGTCGATGTAGGTCAGTGCTCATGGGGGAAGAGGTTAAGGAACCTTTTCTCTTTCTAGAATAAGTATTGAGATCAAAAATATCCAGAACGATTTACTTTTGGGGGAGGATGAATTTAGTTATTTTTATGCTTTAATGCTCTATTAATCCAGTCACGAGCATATTTGTTTAAATTGTATGGTTTTGTTTTTTGTTGATGCAATATATCCAAAATTTCTGGCAGCATAATCGATGAACTCTCTACCTAATTGACAAAGGTCAAGTAGCACTCTCCTCCCATGTCCCTCATCAATCAGCATCATTAGACCACCTCGCCAAATACATTCGCCGAACGAAAACTGCCACATTACGAAACACGATATTTCAGATTGCGGTTAGAATTAAATTTTTGGTAAACTATTCGGAGCAATAGAATTTGACAATCCCCTTACCACACTTTCATGGATACACTGAGCGCATCAAGGCAATGTTGTCACAGAATCCCCATTTTAATAACCTTTCTGCAGAAGCATTGGATGCAATCATTGATGTCGCCATTCCGCGCCGGTTCGAAGCGGGGCAGATCATTTATCTGGAGGGTGAACCTGCTAATTTTGTTTATTTGCTGGAGAATGGTTGGGTTAAGTCAACGCGAATGACACCAGAGGGTCGCGAGCAAGGCTTATTATTCTTACAGCCGGTAGATATATTTGGCGATATTGCTGTCTTTTCCGGTACAACCTACCCGGGCACAACAACCGCACTTGAATCGGTGGATGTCTGGGTTCTCCCTGCCGAATCGCTTTTATTGCTTGTAAATCGGTACCCTGATCTAGCGCTTTCGATCATCCATAAATTGAGCGAGCGAGTTTTGCATTATATTGGACTTGTTGAAGATTTATCCTTACGGAGTGTTGAGGCTCGTCTGGCCAGTACGATGCTGCGCAATGCAGAACTTAAAAATCATGAATTGATTGTTCCCCGCCGCAAATGGGCTACCTTTGATGAAATGGCGGTTCGATTGGGTACTGTCAGGGATGTACTTAGCAGGACAATGAAAACGCTGGAAACAGAGGGTTATATAAGGGTGGAAAAGCAGATTATCGTAATCCTGGATCCGAAAGGACTCGCGGAACGAGCAAACCGTTGAGTTTTCTCTACTCTGGCTTTCGCCTGAAATTTGGGATTAAAAACGGTGTACTCCTCCGATAATCGAGGTACTCTTGACCAAACCGTTCTGCTAATTCACGCGTTTCATGCTGGTAGATAAATATCAATAAGAGGCTAAAGATAAACACACACAGGATGATGAGGACGCTGGATTCCATCCAAATTGCAATGCCGGTATATAAGAATAATGCCCCGAGCGTCATTGGGTTGCGTGTAAAGGAATATAGCCCTTCTGTCACCAGCTTTTGCGTTGCAACCTTTGGGACCGGGGTACCATTTCCAATTGTGTATTGGCTGATAACAGACCAAATGACGAGTGCAAATCCGAATAAAGTCAGGATTGGACCAAACATCCGTGTTATCTTACCAGGCTGAATTCGTCCCCAATCCCCTGTTAGCCGACCAATCACCAATTCAAACACAACCAGAAAAAGCAAACCCAGGAAGAACAGGCTGACAGCCTTACTTTTATGAGTTTCCCCGAAGGATTTTTCCTTACCCATCATGAGTTTCGCTTTCTTTTTTCGCGATTGCTTTATGCAATATTTCAAGAAACTCATCAAGCATCACTTTATGTATTCGAGCTGCCCATTCCACTGTCAGGGCTTTTGCAAGAAACATGCGCAAGGAATATTTCCCCACACGTTGAACCCCAAAAACTTCCATTACTTCGGCGATGTCGCCGTATTCCAATAAGATTGCTGAAATACGCGTATTTTTGTTAATTTCCATCGTATTAAACTCCTAAATTGATTAAATGGTCAAAGATCAAAATTATTTTCACCAAATCATAGTGCAAAAATTAAGGGTTTTCTACGACTTTTGTCGAATTTGGGCGGCTCCTCCTTTATTTGCTCACTTTACAGTACCAAGCTTTGATCGATTTGCGCTGTTTAAGTTTCTGCGAAGTCGACTTAAGTCGTTCAATCATTGCGAGAAGGTCTTTATACTCAAAATGGTTGTAGCCTTTCACTACAATCAGGGAGAAATAAAATGAAAACAACCCTCGCAAAAATTGCATCCATCCTGGCATTTATTATCGGAGCAATGGCTATATTTGCCGGTGCGCAAGTGCTGCTGGGAAATGATCCGGGTTATTATGTGATTAACTGGCTTCCCATTTACAACTACACCATCGGAATTCTGACAATTTTTATTACAGCCGTATTGATCTTTGTCAATAGCCGTTTTGCTCCGATAGCAGCCATTGGAACCTTCAGCCTTCATGCTCTTGTCATGCTAATTCTGCAGGTAGCTTATCGCGGACTCGTGGCTCCTGATAGCATTCGGGCGATGACCATCCGATTGATTGTTTGGGCAATTATCCTGATATTGATGTTTGCGCAAGCACGAGCGCGTATGAACAAACCCATTCAAAAATTGGATCGTTCGCCTTTATAAAACGAAGATTAGCCCAATACGACAAAAGTCGTACACAACAATCACGAGAGTACATACACTTCTACAAGTTGTCGGTAAACACGAGTTGATGAGCGATGTTACAACATAGTGCCCCCACTTTGGATGCAAATCTGCGTGAAACAATTCTGGTGATATTTGCTTCAGATTGCCAAATTGCTGCTGCCGGCTTGCGTGTGGGTGTTTTGAATGGGATAGCACACCTGGGCGGAGCAGTTGATTCTTTAGCCAAGCGCAATTTAGCAGAAGAACTTGCAAAACATGTGCACGGCATCCGCGGGGTTGTGAACCGGATTGAAGCTCCTGGCGCTCCCAGCCCATCACGAACAATTAATTTGGATTTAGATGATTAAAAGAGAGGTATCGGAATATGACAAAATGGTTATCAAAATGGTTACGGAAATTTCACCGTTGGATTGCAGTCCCTACTGCTATTGCTATTCCACTGGCGGTTGTTATCAAACTGGTGGGAAGCCCACAATTGGTGGATACATGGGAAAAATTAGACAAAATCCCCTCCATATTTATGCTGATCATGGCATTGAGCGGAGCTTATTTATTCTTGTTGCCATATATTGTCAAAGGGCAGCGCAAAAAAAGACTCACATCGAAAGGGGAATGATAAACACTGGCTGAACAGATTTTTTCCATGGATCCTCCCCGTAGCAAGCTGTGGGGAGGATTCATTGTTACTGGCATTCGTTGCCAGACTTGCTTATGTACTCACATTAATTGATGGTGTTGGACTGGTTTCTAAATAAGTTTCTCCGAAAGGAATTGATTCTTTTTGGAATGGTGTTTATGCGGTATCACAGCAAGTCACCTGTTGGGGTGCAATAGCCTGGGCGGTTTTCATCTTTGCCTATCTAAATAATAAATCATGGGCAATTCCAGTTGGAATTTTTGCCGGAGCGATGTCGCTGATAGCCGGGTATCCAATGGGGATCAAGTAATGCCTTACTTGAGGTGCATCGCTTCTCTATGTTCCTACCTGCACCTATGATCAGCACCGCCCTTGTTATTTACTTGGTTTTGCCTGGTACTCGCATGATGGTAGATGCTTGGAATAAATCTGAGTCTTGACCCTAGCAGAATGTTTCTTAGAATTCGCAAAATACCAATTTGCCTATTTCTTTCGTGCTGTCAGGTCCGACTTCAATCAGTTGCTTTGAAAGCATTTTCCTAAGTCACTGTAGACTTGTTTGCTTTCCGGGTTGTGAAACCGATAAGTTACTATTTTCCTAGCTTTTTTCTATGACCGCTATCACTCTGTCAATTTCTGCAATCTTCTTTTCAGCCGACCAGCCATATTCATTTGCCATGATCTCTGCAAACTCCTCGATGACTTCGGGGGTTGCATTCCCCAGCCAGGCGATGGTAGATCTGCGGATGAATAAGTCATCCAAATGCAAAGGTTTTTCATTTTGTAATATATAGACCAATTCCCCCGAATTCCAATTGGTAATGGAGGTTAAGGCTTTGCCCTGTGTATTCCTGATAAACTCAGCAATCTTCTCAGAATATGTTCCATACCGTTTCAACAATTCTTTGGCGTAATCTTCGGGTAAATTAAAATTGTTGACCAAATTCCTGATATAGGCATCTTTAGCGTCCCTGGTTAAGGGCAAATTCTCTCCCCCGCGAATGGGTAAACTTTCAGTACTTTTGATTCTGGTTTTTCCCAGCGTTTTAATGGTCTTGGTGGCAACCTGTTCAGAAAATGCCCTGAAACTGGTCCATTTACCGCCCACCAGGCTCATCAAGGGCATCCCCTGGATTGTGTCTTCTTTAATGCTGTGGTCACGTGTGATCTGGCCTGTCGTTTTCGCTTCCTGATATTCTAATGGGCGTACGCCGGAGAAGCGGAAGACAATTTGATCACGGGTGATTTTAATGGTTGGAAATACGCGGCTAACAAGTTCGATGAAGTATTCTTCTTCTTCAGGTGTACAGTAGGCATCATCCGGGTCTTCAATCGGAAGGTCCGAAGTACCTACGATCACCTTGTCATGAAAAGGAAGGCATAAAACGATGCGTCCATCTTTATTCTCAAAGAAGAATTCGGATTCTCCAACGGCTTTCCGCAATTCTTCGTTTTTTATGACTAGATGCGATCCCTTGGTACCCCCAATGTATTTTGAGTCAATGCCGGCATCCTGATTTACATAATCAATCCATGGACCGGCTGCATTGATGATAACCTTTGGTTTGACCGTGATCAATTGGCCAGTTTCCTCATCTTTAATGATGACTTTGCCGTTTTCCACCCTGTCAAAAGAGGCATAATTTAACGCTTTGGCATGATCACCCTCATCGTCGCCATCCAGAATAATCTCAACCGTCATTCGTTCCGGTGAAAGCAATTCCCCATCAAAGTAAAGGGCGGCGTATTTAATCTTTTCATTCAGGTAGGGATAGCGCGTTAGTGCTTCACTTTTATTAAAGAACTTATGCGTCGGAACAGTCTTCTGTTTACGGGTAAACGAATCGTAGAAGATCAACCCAATTTTGATGACCAGTGCACCGCGTTCGGAAGGTCGGTCCAACAGATTGACGAATTTCAGAGGGGCATTCAAGAGACCTGAGAAGATTTTAAAGATCGGGATGACCGTTGGCAAGGGCTGCACCAGATGAGGGGCATTCTCGATCATGCGGTTGCGCTCAGCTACTGCTTCTCGAACCAGCCCGAATTCACCGTTTTCCAAATAGCGAATGCCGCCATGCGCCATATGAGAAGAAGCAGCGGAGGTTCCGGAACAAAAATCTCCGCGATCGATCAACAGGGTATTCACACCATTCAAGGCCAAATCTCGGAAAACGCCTGCGCCATTGATGCCACCACCAACAACAAGAACATCGATTTCTGGATTCTTCTTTAACGATTCAATAACAGTTTTTCGATCCATATTTACCCTCGTGTCGCCTGATTTATTTAATCAATTCTAAAAGAATAATCAACTTGCTAAGGTCAAAGAATGATAATTATTGAGGGGGAGAAAAAAGGGAATGGAAAATCTCAATATTAAATTATAGCAGGACAATTTAGGTTTGATCTTTTATTTCTGGGATCGATTCATTCGCTTCATTCGTAAATACTCATTATTTGTGATCAAATCTCTCTCCCGTCCAATCAAAACCCCAGTCCTCGCTCCTTCAACGACACAAATTTCCCTCGTCCGATAACAATATGATCCAGCACCTCCACATCCAACAGTTTGCCAGCCTGCACTGCAGCCCTGGTCAGGGTGATATCCTCAGGACTGGGCGAAGGATCTCCACTGGGGTGATTATGGATGATGATGATGGAAGCACAATTACGGCGGATAGCCTCTTTAAACAACTCTCCTACCCGCACGGTGGATGAATTGAGGGAGCCGATATAGAGCGTGACAATCTTCTCCAAACGATTGCGTGTGTCCATCAACATGACTCGCAAATGCTCCTGATCCAGCACGGACATCTCGTACTGTACATGATCAGCAACGTCCTGCGGGCTGTGAAAAATCGGGCGGTTATCTTCCTCGCTCTTGCGTTGCGCCAGACGGTTGCCAATCTCCATAGCTGCCTTCAATTGGGCTGCCTTGGCTGAACCAAGCCCATGTTGTTGGCAGACTTCTTCAAAAGTAGCGCGTTGCAAACCGGTCAGGCCGCCGAAATCATGCAGCAGCCGGTCAGCCATTACAACGGCATTCTCACCTTTTACCCCTACCCTCAAAAGAATAGCCAGTAGCTCGGCATCCCGCAAATGATCTGCTCCTACAGCTGCCAGACGCTCCCTTGGTCGTTCGGAAACGCCTAAATCCTGAATGCGATAGCTGCGTTGGTTCATGGTTGACTCCTCATTCCAAATTGAGTGGATTTATCAAACAGGATGTTACTGAGATAAATTTACATCCAGAGCGGGTATTTTTCAAGCTCAGAAAGTCATGGAAAAATGCATCCATGCTATAATTTCAACATGGAGCGCTTATGACATTTGATCCCCTCTTGATTAACAATTTTGTGATGATCGGAACCGCCTTTGCCGCCGCTTTTTTAGCAACTTTGTGGTTAAGTCTGGTCATCTGGACTTTTCGCGATATTCGCAGCCGTACACGCGACTCATTAGCCCGCATTCTGGCGGTTTTAGTGGTTACTTTGTTATTCCTGCCCGGTCTGCTGATTTATGCCATTTTACGTCCCGCAAAAACACTTGAGGAAGAATATCAAGAGACGCTCGAGGAAGAGACCCTGCTTCAAACGATCGAAGACATCCCACTCTGCCCTGGTTGTGCCAGAAAAGTAAAACCAAATTGGGTAATCTGCCCCAGCTGCCAGACCAAGTTAAAAAAACGCTGTCATCACTGTGATCAATTAATGGAACTCCCCTGGAATATCTGCCCGTTTTGCGCTCAAGCTGTGCCCGGTGTGCGTGTCGAAACCCCGCTGGAAGAAATCGTGCAAGACTTTTCAACCATCCCGGAAGATACCGCCCAGGAAAACCAACCTTTTGAAATCGAAGAGGATAATTTTTCGTGACACATAGTTTAGCTCCCATTGAACCGATTGACTATCTCGTAATCGGGCATATTACCCAGGATGTGACAGCAGAAGGTTTTAAAGCTGGTGGGACTGCCTCTTACTCAGCACTGACCGCACATGCTTTCGGGCTGCGGGTGGGTATTCTGACCTCATTTGCCGAAGGGGCAGTTTTGCCTAATCTGGATGGCATCCAAATTATTAATCAGGAAAGCAGTCAATCCTCTGTTTTTGAGAATATCTATAGCAATCATGGCCGGCGTCAAGTCATACACTCTGCTGCCGAGACCCTCCATCCAGGTAGTCTCCCAAATTCCTGGCTGCAGACTCCACTGGTTCATTTTGGTCCAATAGCCAGGGAAATCGACAGTGACTTTTTGCGCCTGTTTCCGGATTCGTTTGTGGGTATGACCTTGCAAGGATGGTTTCGGGATTGGGATTCAGCCGGGAATGTTCATTTTACCCATTGGCCGGAGAGCTCTCTATTTTTATCAAAAGCCAATGCAGCTGTATTGAGCGTCGAGGATGTGCAAGAAAATGAAGATATCATTGCCTCATTGATCTATGCTGTGCGTGTACTGGTAGTAACTGAAGGTTCCTGCGGTGCACGCGTTTATTGGAATGGTGATGTCCGCAATTTCCGCGCTCCCGAAAAAGAAGAAGTGGATGCAACCGGTGCCGGCGATATTTTTGCGACCTCATTCTTCATCCGCTTACGGCAAACACAAGATCCGTGGGAGGCTGCTCGCTTCGCGACATTAATTTCTTCACGTTCCGTGACCCGCAAAGCGCTGGAAAGTGTCCCTACTGCGGAAGAAATCCAGAACGATTTAATTGATATTATTTCCAATCCATAGGGGGCAAATGGCAAGAATTTTTACCTTGGTTAATCAAAAAGGCGGCGTTGGGAAAACCACAACGGCGATCAATTTGGGTGCCTACCTGGGCTATTTTGGCCAACGGGTGCTGCTCATTGATCTTGATCCACAGGCAAACGCAACCTCCTCACTCGGGATTGACAAGCATACCGTCAAAAATGGAACCTACGAAGTCATTTTGGGCAACCAGCCCCTTGCACCACACATTCTACACAACCCGCGTTTGAAAATAAGTCTGCTGCCTTCCTCACCTTCATTGGCTGGGGCGGATGTAGAGCTTATTGATCTCGATCACCGTGAAAGTCGCTTGAAAAACGCTCTTGTGCCGGTCAGCGAAAAGTACGATTACATCCTTATCGACTGCCCGCCTTCCCTATCCATTCTGACGATTAACGGTCTTCTGGCTGCCGAATCCGGGATTATCATACCGGTTCAGTGTGAATACCTGGCTCTGGAAGGCTTGGAACAGTTAACCCAAACCATTCAGCGCGTCCAATCCGGTTTATTTCCGGGGCTGGAAGTGGCAGGGGTGGTATTAACCATGTACGATGGGCGTACACGACTGGCTGTTGACGTGGTTAACGAGGTGCGTCGTTTCTTTCCCAAACAAGTTTATCAGACCATCATTCCACGTAGTGTGCGCCTGGCAGAAGCTCCTTCTTATGGTCTACCCATCTCGGTGTACGCGCCAGATTTTACTGCCGCTCATGCGTATGCAGCACTGGCAAGAGAAGTGCTCGCAAAGGATGATATCTTCATTCCAGAGCTTGAAAAGGGAGGTGATTAAATGGCGAAAAGACCCGGACTTGGCCGCGGCCTGGATGCACTCATTCCGCCTGGCAGTACCAGTTTTCAATATGCAAGCAAAGATAGTGTGCTTGAGATTAATGTTAACCACATCATACCCAACACACACCAACCACGCAAAGAAATGGACGCAAGCGAACTCGAACAACTGGCTGCATCCATCCGTGAGCACGGCATCATCCAACCCCTGATCCTGATGCCGATCTCCAGCGATAACAATTATGAATTGATTGCGGGTGAGCGCCGTCTGCGGGCAGCCAAACTGGCCGGTCTGGCAACCGTGCCAGCCATCATTCGCAAAGCAAGCGAACAGGAAAAGCTGGAACTGGCTTTAATTGAGAATATCCAGCGTACTGACCTCGGTCCGCTCGAGACAGCCGAGGCGTACCGCCAATTGGCTGAGGACTTCAATCTTTCTCACGAGGAAATCTCCCACAAGGTAGGGAAATCACGCGTCTCGGTTACCAACACCATCCGCCTCTTAAAGCTGCCGGACATGGTTCGCCTTGCCCTGGCTCAGCGTAAGATCAGTGAGGGCCATGCACGCGCATTGCTGGCACTGAACTCAGTACAGGCACAAATTGCTGTTCTGGACACAATTTTGAAATTTGAATATTCTGTTCGCCAAACCGAAGAGCTCGTTCGCAAGTATGGTGGGGAACGCCCGGCTCGTAAATCCGAACCGCAGATTCAACCAGAAATAAGCGAATTGGAGGACCGTATCCGCAACCGATTGGGGATGCGGGTAAATCTTGATCACCATGGCGAAAAAGGCAAGATCATCATTCACTACTACTCCAATGAGGAATTAAACCGGTTTATCGATCAAATTTTTCCCGAGTAGCTCATGAACCACATTCTCTATAATGCCAGGGTTTATACTTTTGACCCATTAATTCCCACCGCTCAAGCGATTGCTATCCAGGATGGGAAAATATTCGCGCTTGGATCAAATGAGGACATTTTAAACCTGCCCCTTTCAGATTACGCAACACAAGATTTGGATGGACAAACCATCTTGCCAGGATTAACTGATTCCCATTTACATCTGCAGCACACTGCACTCAGTTTGAGCATTGTAAATTGTGAAACAGAGACTAAAGAAGCGTGCCTGGCTCTCATAAGGGAACGGGTTGCCGCGACTCCTGCGGGTGAATGGATTTTGGGACATGGTTGGAATCATAATCAGTGGACGGATAGCTACGGTACCCTGGAAGATCTAGACTCAATTTCTACACAGCATCCGATCTATCTGTCCGCCAAATCTCTACATGCCGCCTGGGTTAATACTGTCGCACTCAGGCTCGCCGGCATCGAAAATGACGATCGTGACCCCGAGGGCGGAATTATCGGCCACACTGATAACGGCAATTTGAATGGCTTACTGTTTGAAGGTGCGTGTGGGCTTGTTCAGGAGCTTATTCCCCTGCAATCCATCGCCAAAATTAGCGATAGCATCGAAAATGCCCAGTACAATCTGGCTAAAATGGGGATAACTTCTGTTCATGATTTCGATGGTGCAGATTGTTTTTCCGCTTTGCAAATGCTCGACCGCGAAAAGCGCTTAAAAATACGCGTATTGAAAAGTATCCCTTTCTCAAATTTGGATGCAGCACTTCAATTGGGCATCACCAGCGGATATGGCTCTTCTTTTCTTAAACTCGGCAGCCTGAAATTGTTTGCAGACGGCGCTTTAGGACCGCAGACAGCCGCCATGCTGGAACCTTATGAAGACAGTCAGGACAACTTTGGCTCCCTTTTAATGACGCAGGAAGAAATCTACCATATCGGTATGCGCGCTTCCCCGGCTGGTCTATCCCTTGCCATCCATGCCATCGGTGATAAAGCCAACCAGAAGGTGTTGGCAGCCTTTGGTCAAATTCGATCATTCGAGCGTGAAAACGGTTTACCTCATCCATTGCATCGGATTGAACATGCTCAAATCCTTTACCCCGAATTGATTCCTCTTTTTGAGAAGAACAAGATTCACGCATCTGTGCAACCCATTCACCAGATTTCCGATATGGACATGGCCGATCGCTTCTGGGGCGAACGCGCTAGATACGCATATCCCTTCCAATCCCTTTTAATCAATAAAGCATTAATGGTGTTTGGTTCGGATAGCCCCGTCGAATCGGCCAACCCTTTTGTTGGCATATATGCTGCAACCACCAGACAAAGCATGAACGCTAATAATAACAACAATAGCTGGTATCCACAGGAAAAAATATCACTGAATGCTGCCTTGCATTCTTACACGACAGTCCCCGCCTACCTTGCCGGTTGGGAGCATAGTAAGGGTCGTTTGCGTAAGAATGAAGCGGCAGATCTGATTGTTCTCAAGCAGGATATTTTTGCACTTTCACCTGAAAAAATTAAAGACTTGCTCCCCTCCGCAACAATGGTTGCCGGGGAATGGGTATGGCAGACACAGGCGTAATGATGGATTCCAATACGAATGCTCTCACTCCTGAAATGTTAGTCCCACGCATTGGAGATTACCTTGTAAATCGCGGGTTTATCACCATCGAAGACCTGATTGATGCGCTCGCCATACAAAGAGAGCTTGAAGAAACCAAGAAGCCGCAATTGATTGGCCAAATTCTGGTGTCTACCGCGAAAATTGATCAAGCTATCCTCGATCAGGCGATTACGGAGCATATCATCGACCTGAAAGACGCACTCGAAACCAGCAACAAGCGTCTGGAAGCCCGCGTGACAGAAAGAACTTCTGAACTGGAAGCTGCTCTTCAGAAAATTAATGAGTTAAACGAACTTAAGTCAAATTTCATAGCCAATATATCACACGAATTGCGTACCCCTCTCACCCATCTTAAGGGTTATTTAGATTTATTTGCTTCCGGTGATTTAGGAAACATTACCAAAGAACAAATTAAAGCCCTGCGAGTGATGGGTCGTGCTTATATTCGTCTCGAAAAATTAATTGATGATCTGTTGATGTTCACTTTTTCTGAGTATGAGGAAGTCAACATCACCAAATCAAAATTCAATATGGTTGCTCTGGTTGCAGATATCATCTCTACTTTTAAGAATTCAACGCCTAAACGTACAATTTACCTGCGCATTTTACCCGAAGAAACATCCTTGTGGGTTAACGCTGATCAGAAGAAAATCGCCTGGGTCATCAATCACTTAATCGATAATGCCATCAAGTTCTCCGAGAACAATACAAGGATTACCATTTTTTTGCAGCATAATGCTGAAATAGTAAAGACCACAGTCTCCGATCAAGGAATTGGGATCAGTAAAGATCAGATCAGTGAGATTTTCGAGCCTTTCCACCAGCTGGATGGCTCTTCCACTCGGAAAGTTGGCGGAGTTGGCCTGGGGCTGGCTTTATCGAGAAAAATCATCGAAGCCCATCATGGTCGTTTGAATGTTCGTTCAGAAGTGGGTATCGGCAGTCAATTTGATTTTTCACTAAAAAGATTGATAAAATAAACATATGACGGAAGCATTAAAACTAATAGATACCACAACACTTTATTCGCTAAGCCAGATTTGCTGGCAGACTTCGAATTGGAAAGCTGCTCTGGATGAAATTGTAAAACAAATTCGTCCCTATTTTATCTTTGATAATCTGGCTGTTTATTTGTATGGAACCAATCAATTGAATTTAGAAGTCTCCTATGCCAAGGCAACTGGCCGAGGTAAGTCGAAAGAAGCTGATGTGGCCTGGGGGGAAAGCATCACCTCTGAGGTCATCCGTCAGGGGCGCACCATTTTGCAAGAGCCCAACCAAAATCAGAATGACCGGCTGCAAGAACCCTACCTATTAGCAATCCCGCTTCAATCCAAAAACGCACGCTATGGTGTGGTCGTCTTTATCCGTTTTGGCGGTCCACCCTTCACTGAGGAACAGTGCTCATTTGCTGAATTTATGGTGCATCAGATTTCATCCATGATATTGCGCAGCGAACATGAAAAAATGATTGAAAAGCTGGAGGATCATATCTCTACCCTTCAGATTCAAGAAGATTTCATCTCAACGCTCTCTCACGAATTGAAAAATCCGATTGGTTTCATAAAAGGGTACACGACCACTCTCTTAAGAACCGACACAACCTGGGCGCGTGAAACTCAAATGGAATTCCTGAATATTATCGACCAGGAAACTGACCATTTGAAAGATTTGATAGACAATCTTTTGGATTCTTCACGATTACAGTCTGGCAAAGTTAATCTTAATTTCCAGGTTCTGCGCCTGGATGCGATCTTAAATGATGTAATTTCTCACTCGCGCATGCTGCATCCGGACCTGGAACTTCATTTGGATATTCGCCAGGAGCTACCCAACTTAAACGGTGATCCACGCCGTTTAAAGCAAGTATTCGATAATCTCATTTCTAACTCTTACAAATACGCCCCTGGATCCCCCATCAAAATTCGGGTATATCGTGAACAAACGGGGATTTCGATTGATTTTCGCGATTTCGGTCCGGGTATCCCAACGAAAGAAATCGACAAAATTTTCAACCGCTTCTATCGCTGTGAAAAACACACGGATGAGACCCATGGATCTGGTTTGGGCTTATTTATTTGTGAAAAGATCATCAGTGCCCACCAGGGTAAGATTAGTGCCTCTTCCATCCCGGGTAAGGGTGCCACGTTCCAAATTTTCCTGCCCTTGCCATAACTATCTTTTTGTCCACCAGTCAGGAGTTCCTAATGCCAAACAACCCCAAAATACTCGTTGTTGATGATGAGCAACTTTATCGACACCTTGTCAAAGTGAATCTGGAATCAGAAGGATATGAGGTCTTGACTGCCACGAATGGGGAAGAATGTCTGGAAATGGTCTCCAATAGACACCCTGATCTGGTCATTCTGGATATCATGATGCCCAAATTGGATGGTTTCTCCACCCTAGATAGAATTCGCCAATTTAGCGAGGTCCCGGTGATCATGCTCACTGGCAAAAATGATGAACAGGATCGCGTGCATGGATTAAACGCCGGCGCTGATGATTATGTCGCCAAACCATTTTCTGCAACTGAATTAATAGCCCGCGTACGCGCTGTCATGCGCCGCTCAATTTTTAATGATCAAGCAATTTCCAACCGTTATTTCACCCATGGCGATCTGAAAATCGATTTGGCACGCGCAGAAATTTGGCGGGACGATACCCCCATTTTCTTATCGGCCACAGAGTACAAATTGTTAATTCAATTTGCCCACAATGTCGGCAAGGTAATGGCGTCGGAGGAATTATTGAGCGCTATTTGGGGTCCCCAATATCGTGATGACAAAGAGATCCTATGGGTCAGCATTGCCCGTTTACGGCAAAAACTGGAAAAAGATCCCCATAACCCCTATCACATAGTCACCCGCTCCGGTCTTGGTTATCTCATGCCGCCTGTCGATTCAAAATAACAATCGTAATATGAAACGAGAAGAACATGGTTACACAATACGACGACAAAGGCAAAATTTTTACCAGTGTTATCACGAAAAATTCGATAAAAGTATTAATTCAAACACAGACACATCGCATAACCGGCATGGTTTTTTACAGGCCAGATGACCGCCTGATTGATGAACTAAACCAGACCAATATTTTTCTGGCTGTCACCGATGCAAAAATTCTGGATGAAAAAAACAATACTCTTTATGAATCGAATTTTCTAACAGTTAATATTAATCAAATTATCTGGATCCTGCCTTATGACGAACTCGCGGCGGAGCCTGGAGAATGACCGCTCCTCATCCCATTTCCATGCAATCTCCCGAACTCATTCGCCTGAAACAACATTTAATTTCAAATATTTATCAAAACCTGGAAGAAAAGCGACCCTTACTACGCGAGAGAAATGAATTTGTAGCCACGAATTTAAATTTGGTTTTCAAAGATCTCAATATCCGACTTGCTCCATCGTTGCAAGAACAATTATTCAAAGATATTCTTGACGAAGTACTAGGATATGGCGCCTTACAGCCGCTTCTGGATGACAAGACCATCAGTGAAATAATGGTCAATGGTGCAAAGAATGTTTTTATCGAACAGAATGGAAAATTAATTAAAACGGGCATTCAGTTTGAAAATGACGATGCGGTCTTACGTTTAATTGAGAAAATCATTGTACCGCTGGGGCGGAGGATCGATAGCGATACCCCCACAGTGGATGCACGCCTGCCAGATGGTTCACGGGTGAACGCCATTATTCCCCCTGTCTCAGTCGATGGGCCGACAGTTACGATCCGTAAATTTGAAAAGGGGCGTCTTTCCATTGACCAGTTGATCGAGCTTGGTTCCATCACCAGGAATATGGCAGACCTTGTGCAAGCCTGTGTTGTCTCACGTTTGAATGTGATCATCTCAGGCGGAACTGGATCAGGAAAAACAACACTTTTGAATGTTCTTTCCGGGTATATTCCTGAAGATGAACGCATTGTGACGATTGAAGATGCTGCAGAATTAAGTTTACAGCAAGATCATGTCGTCCGGCTTGAAACCAAACCAGCCAATCTGGAAGGGCGCTACGCTGTAGCCATCCGTGATCTTGTACGCAATTCATTGCGTATGCGACCAGACCGAATTGTCGTCGGCGAAGTGCGTGGAGGGGAAGCCCTCGACATGCTGCAGGCGATGAATACAGGTCACGATGGCTCATTGACTACTCTGCATGCAAATACACCACGCGATGCGCTTTCAAGGCTGGAGACAATGAGTTTGATGGCTGGTATGGAACTGCCATTGAAGGTTATCCGCGAACAAATTGCCAGCGCAATTGATCTCATCATCCAGCAAACCAGACTTAAGGATGGAAGTCGTAAGGTCACTTCTATAACAGAAGTCTCTGGCATGGAGGGGGACACAATTGTGATGACCGAAATTTTCAAATTCGAGCAAACTGCCGTCTCTCAGGATGGCAAGGTGATCGGCAATCTGGTTCCAACCGGAATCCGCCCATTTTTCAGCCAGCGTCTCGAACAAAATGGCTTCAAGCTTGGACCGGAAGTATTTGGAGCAAATCTTGGTCAAATTTTGGCCAGTAATCGCCAGCGCAGATAATTTTGAAATAATGCTATAATCTAGAAATTGCCGAGGATGGGTTAGACTGCGCGATAGGAGAAAATGAAGATGAATAATCCTGATTTATATATCAGAATTCGCACAAAAAAACTTGGATTGTTGCTCTACGATGCCAGAATTGCTTCAGGAAAGTCACTCCAGGAAAGTGCAAATTTATCCGGTATTTCCGAAGATCGTATAACAGCCGTTGAGAACGGTCTGAAAGCTCCTTCACTACCCGAGATTGAAATTCTGGCTTTTCTATATAAACAACCCCTGGAGCACTTTTGGGGTGATAAAATCCTCAGCCAGAGCGAAGAAGAAAATCAGACAGCGAAATTCCAGCAATTGATGATAATCCGCCATCGCATGATCGGTACCAATATTAAGAATATTCTACAAGAAAAACAAATCTCAGAAGATATTTTCGCCGAAAAAATTGGGGTCGACACGACTGATTTCAGCGCATTTCTGTTTGGTGAAAAAGAAATCCCCATCCCCACCCTTGAGATTATTGCAAAAGGATTAGAATGCCGGATCGAAGATTTCTTTGATACCCACGGTATCATCGGTCAATGGCGTTCCGGTTTGCTGACCGCCCAAAAAATGAAAGAAATGCCGGAAGATCTAAGGGATTTTGTCTCGAAACCAATCAATGTGCCCTTTATTGAGCTGGCAATTCGACTCAGTGAACTCAATGTCAATCGCTTGCGCTCTGTAGCGGAAGGGTTACTGGAAATAACCCTCTAAAAATCATGGACACCTCCGATTTTCTCAAAAATGCACAATCAGCGTACGAAGCAAAAGATTACCGGAAAGCAATTCAGTTATTCCAGAAAGCAGCCGAGGCTGCTGAAATAAAGGGTCAAACATTGGATGCTGCCGAATATAAAAATAATGCCTCAGTATCTTCATTTCTGGCAAAAGATTTCCAGCTAGCCTTCTCTCTTGCTGAGAATACCCACCAGTTTTTTCTTGATGCCGGTGATTCTAAGCGCGGTGGTATAGCCCTGGCAAATCAAGGCTGCGCCCTTTTGGAATTGGGCGAGAAAAAAGCTGCAATGGAAAAATTCACCCAGGCTGACCATTATTTAAAGGATGCTGGTGAAAATGACATGCGCTCTTATGTTTTAAAACAGATATCGACCTTACAAATAAAACAGGGAAAGCAATTTGAAGCGCTTGGCACGATCAATGCAGCGCTTGATAACGCCGAAACACTCTCCAGACAAGAAAAAATGCTTAAAAAGCTTTCGAATCTGGTGATGAAGTTGCTGCAACGCTGATTTTCATTCACATCAAATGAGCTCTAAATTATTGGTTCGCCAGGCTGTTTCAAATGATTATGTGGCTCTCAGCCACTTCTTATCCTATGAATATTTTATTCATCGCCACCTTGATTGGCGCACAGCACTGGATTGGCTCGGTCAACAACCGTTCCTAATTGTGGAACAAGATAGTGAGATTGTAGCCTGCTTTACTGCCCCCAATGAAGTAAGCTCCGTTTCCTGGGTGCGTTTGTTCGCATGTTCAGCCAGAGTTTCGCGCAGAGAAGTTTGGGAACTTTGCTTTCAACAAGCCCTACCACTTTTTCCAGCTACAATTACTTCTATCACCGCGCTGGGTATTGAAAATTGGTTTGTCAAATTAATGCGGGATACACCTTTTATAGTAGTACAAGAAATAATCGTTTTTGAAAGGCTTGAACAAAAGCTGCCTGATTTCTTGTTGCCGAACGATTTGTTCATCCGCCAAATGGAGCCACAAGACTTAAGGACAGTTGCGACTTTGGACGCCATCTGCTTCCCTCCTTTATGGCAAATGCCACTTGAGACATTACAGCTCGCTTATTTACAATCGGGCTATGCCAGCGTTATTGAGCAGGATGATCAAATAATTGCCTATCAGATCACCACCGAATCGCTTTCCAGCGCTCATCTGGCGCGTATCGCTGTTCTGCCACAGTTCCAAAGAGCTGGAGTAGGTGCAACAATCCTTGCTGATGTGATCTCTTATTTCAAGAAAAGAAATGTTAAACGATTAACCGTTAATACCCAAAACGATAATTATTACTCACAAGGGCTTTACAAGAAATTCGGATTTCACTTAGCGCCAGAACGGTATCCGGTATTTTTGCATAAAATCTAATTCTAAATTAATCAAATAAGACATCTTTTGCACTTATCTTGTCATCTTTGTACATTTACTCGTTTAGCATTGCAGGGCAGATTTGAAAAGAAAATGTAAGAATATTCCCCTCCAAACCAAGCCTCCCGGAGGCTCAATGAACGGCAAACGATTTTCGAGGAATCTCCTGGAGGTTTATGATTCTGCAAGAAACATTCAATCAAAACAAATTTTCCCATCAAGGTCGTACTTACAGTATAAGTATTCATCTTTGGGATTTAAATCCACTCTAAACTCTCCTAATTAGATTGACTTTGCCCTGTTTCTATGTGAAAATTCGGAAAACTTATTTACTAGGATAAACACTCATGGGAAAACGCCAGGAAATTCGAAACCGACGAGAACAAAAATTAAAGAGACAGCAACGCACCGTTCTGGTCATCGTGCTGGTCTTCGCAATTGCAATAACAAGTATCATCATTTTACAATCACTAAAACCTGTTGGCGAGGTTAAACCATTAAACCAGCATAATCATGCCCAGGTTGACGGGCTTAACATGGGTGATCCCAATGCATCGGTGACAGTGGAAGAGTTTTCCGACTTTCAATGTATTGCATGTTCCCAATGGTGGCAAAACATTGAGCAGGATTTCATCGACAAATACGTTGCCAGCGGTAAGGTTTACTTCACTTACCAGCCATTCAGCTTTATTGGCCCTGAATCATTTCAAGCGGCTGAAGCTGCATTTTGTGCTAACGATCAACAGAGCTTTTGGCCATATCATGATATGGTATTCAGTAACTGGAATGGTGAGAACGTTGGTAATTTTTCAGATGAACGCCTGATCGCTTTTGGAGCGACCATAGGTCTCAATGAGAATGAACTGAAGTCATGTCTTAACAGTAATCAATACGAAGAACAAGTTAAGCAAGGTGTGGTATATGGTAATCAGAAAGGCGTTCAAGGGACACCCAGTTTCCTCATTAACGGCGAGCAGCTTGTTGGCGCTGGGGATCTTTATGCTGCACTGGATGCAATTATTAAATAATTATTCAATCAGTAGATACCAAAGAACTTAAAGAGTAAAACTACCAGCGGCACAATCAGGAAACCAGGTAAAAAATTGGCAACCCGAATTTTGCGGATCTCCAGTAAGCTACTGATTGCCAGACCTGCTAGCATTATCCCGCCGAGCGCATTGATCTCGTTTAATATATCGCCAGTCAGAATAGTTTGAAGTTGACCAGCCAGCAACGTGATCACACCCTGATAAATAAAGACGATTACACCAGAAAACAAAACACCAAAGCCTAAACTTGATGCAAATGCAATTGAACTAATTCCATCAATAACTGCTTTAATTGCCAATGTATTAAAGTCACCTGTCAATCCATCCTGCAGTGATCCTAATATTGCCATTGGCCCTATACTGAAAAGTAGTGAAGTGGTCAAGAAACCTTTAATAAAACGGCTGCTATCGGAACGGTTTTTGCGATTAAACTTCTTTTCCAACCATATTCCCAGATTGTTTAATCCTTCTTCCAGCCGCCACCACTCTCCCAATAAGATTCCTATCACCAGACTGGCCAGTACGACCATTGCATTATGTGTATCGAAAAATAATTTAACGCCATACATGAAGGTGAACAAACCAAGACCATTCATCAGAGATGAGCGAACTCTCTCAGACAAACGATTACCGAGAATTAAACCAACTGCACCACCAACAACAATAGCTGTGAAGTTTATTATCGTCCCAATCATTGTTTTACTTCACCAGAGTTTGTTGATTAATGTTTTTTTCTTTGTTCTCAAATAATTCCAACACAAATAATAATGAGGAAAGTCTGTTGAGGAAAACAAGCAAGAATGGGTTTGACAGTTCTTTATTGGCAATCAATTTGGCTACACGCCGCTCTGCCCGGCGGACAATCGTTCTGGCTAAAGAAAGGTATGCTCCACACTGAGAATCCCCCGGAATGATGAATTGCCTGGGGATTTCCACCTTCGCTGAGTATGTTTCGATTTGAGTTTCCAGCCAGATGACAGCTTCGCCACCAATGTTTTTGAATTTGTCTTTGTTTTCAGGAGTTGCTGCAATCTCTGCCATCAATTCATAGAGTTTTTTCTGGGTCGCCAAAATCAACCCTTGAACCTCAGGAGAGTTGGAATGACTGCGAACCACTCCCAACGCAGCATTTGCTTCATCCAGCGTGCCAATCGTTTCTATTCGTAAGCTATATTTCGCTACCCGTTCTCTTCCCAACAACCCAGTATCACCCTTATCACCCCCACGGGTGTAAAATGCAGCCATTTAATCTCCAGACAAGTTCAGACTTCGATAAAGAAACCAAAATTTTTCTATAGGAAAAGCACTTTTTATTTTTTCTGCCCAAATAAAATCTGACTCGGAACTGTTCCACCGAAGTATCTGATCGAGTATGCTCAAACCCGATTTTTCCTCTAATTCTGTTGAAAGGTCTGTAGATTCTGCTAAAAAGGTCAGCATTAAACGCACCTGAACCTGACTTTGGTACTCGGCATTAGAGATCGCATGCTTACGGATCTCACGGACGGTCTGCTGCCATTGGCGGATACGAGCGTCAAATTCATGAGCAGCTTTCTTAGACCAATTACTTTTCCACTTCAGCTTGAGTGATTGTATTTTTTCAAGATCAGATGAAACGGCAGCTTTTATTTGATTATCCTGGCTGCTGAAAAATTGCAACATGTATATGGAAATTTCTAACCTGCCCGCGCTTAAGCGGGGGCTGAAATGTGACGAGATGTTGTCTTCATGTTTAAAGGATAAAGTCCAGTAATTCTCATCTGAAAAGAGGAATGGCTCGAATTCAGGTATGGCCGCCTTGAGCAGTGCCCATTCATTCTGCCAATCCCACATTAATTCACCTCCGGAGTAGTTGAAGCCGTCGGTTGTGTTGTCGAGTTTTTCTGAGGACCAGTCAGGAACCAGTCGGTAATGGTCATAAAGCGATCACTACTGGTAAAAAGAGGTCCCATTTGAATTCCGTTGACCTGTTTTGAGACAGTATAAGTATAAACCGGATAAAACAACGGCAAAGCTGGCATTTCTTCAGAAAAAACAATCTGGAAATTACGATACAATGCAGCCCGTTCAGCAAGATCTGGGGTAACACGTGCTTGCTCCAGATAATCACTGGCTACTGCATTATCCCATTGGGAATAATTCTGTCCTCCGGTTGCCTGCACTTGATCCCAGAAGGGATACGGATCCGGGTCTGGTGTGTTTGCGAGGTTTTGGTCAATCAATACTGCCTGAAAATCTCTGGTTTCAAGGTGATCCTGGATTAGGTCCTGGTATGGCACCGCCCTAATCTCAACTGAAGCACCTAATTTTTCCCAATCCTGTTGAACTAATTCAGCAACTTTGCGGTGGTCTTCATCATCCGGGTAAAGGAGCTCAAATCGTAGAGCTAGACCTTCTTTGCTGCGAACGGTTTCATCCTCACCACCAATCACATAACCGGCATTCTTCAAGGTTTCCACTGCCGATTTAGAATTAAATGGAATTTGTGTGAGCCCTTCATAATACGCCCAGGTACCCGGTAGAATGGGACCGTCCGCGATAATTGCCTGACCATCTAATACTCGATCAATCATTTTTTGACGGTTTAGCCCAGTCATCAAGGCTTTACGAATTTCCCGATCCTGGAAGAAAGCAACATTTGCATCTTTTAAATTAAACAAAATCATGGTAAGCCGCGGTTCGCGTGCAGAAAACAAGGAAAGCTGTGGTTCTACCAGCACTTCTGGCAATAATATGCGATCGACCGCACTGATACCCTGTACCTGACCATCTTTGAAAGCAACAAATGCATTTGCCGGGTTTTCGTAATAACGAAAAACTATTTGGTCAATGAACGGCACACTACCATAATAATCTTCATTGGCAGTTAATAACACACCTTTAATCCTGTCTTCTTCCACAATCAGACCGCCAAAGCGATAAGGACCACTCCCAACCGGCTGCAGATTAAAAGGAGAGTCAATCATTTCCTCGAAACTCAATCCTCCTAGCAGATGGGAAGGCAAGATCCCAAAAGAAAGGTAGTCCAAAAATGGTGCAAAAGGTTCTGGCAAGCTGAATTGAACAGTATCTGCAGATAAACTTTTAACTTCAATATCCTGCCAGAAGTTACGAATATCTTCAGGTACTACACCCACACCTTCACGCAGCATATTAATCGTAAAAACTACATCATCGCTGACAATTGGTTCACCATCATGCCATTTCGCATCTGGACGCAATGTAAAATTGTAAATAGTGCCATCCTGGGAAACAAACCATGACTCCGCTAACTCTGCCTGTGGAATGCCCAATTCTTTAAAAGCAATTAAGCTGCTATATATCAGCCGATCAACGTCCTGATCGGCGGTGTTATAAAAATCTAGGAGCGGATTGAGACGTTGAAAATTGCCAACCAGAGCCTCAACATAGATGCCACCCTGTTCGGGCTCTGGCACAATGATAGGATTGGATTCCGGTTGTTCACTTATTAAGAGAATTCCGACAACCAGACCAGTCAAAAAAATGATGAGTAATTGCCAACGTAGTTTTTTCATATAATCAGGATATCAAAAAAAGGCGACCATCACTATTGTTATGGATCGCCTGGATGGTGTTTTTTAATTCTAACAGCAATGAGTAAAACCTGTTAATTACGAATGATTACCGCGACTAGGGTCAAAATAAAGAAAAGCACACTTAGCCCTATGGTGATATAAAACAGGGTTTTCTCAATTCCTCGCCTGGCTGTAAAAACACTACTGGAATCAGCACCGGTCAGCCCACCCAAACCAACACCTTTATTTTGCATAATCACACTGGCGATGAGTGCGATAGAAGTTATAATTAAAGCTATGTCTACGTAAGTAATCACGCTTTTCCTCCAATCAGATTTACAGGATTTCAGAACCTGTATAGAGCAGCCCGTATTATACCTTTCAAAAGCGAGAATCGTCAACCACATGATGAAAGAATTGGTCACCAACCTGCACATTCATAGCAAATATTCCGATGGCAGCGGATCTTATGAAGAAATAGCTAAGGCCGCATTGCATGCCGGTTTAGACGTTGTAATCGTGACCGATCACAATGTCCTTGTTCAGTCTGTTGATAAAATTTATCAGGAGGGTGACAAACGAATGCTTTTTATGATTGGTGAAGAAATCCATGACCGAAACCGTCAGCCTCAAAAAAACCATTTGTTGGTCATCGGGCATTCGAAAGAATTGAGTGATTATGCAAAGGATCCACAAATTCTAATCAATAAGGCGCATCACGCAGGTGCATTGGCGTTTATTGCACATCCATATGAGCACGAATTGAAAATGATCACAGAACCCGATATCTCCTGGGTAGATTGGCAGGTCACCGGTTTTGATGGTATTGAAATTTGGAACCATCTCAGTGAATTGAAAACAGTGTCACCTAATTGGGCAAAATTGTTAATGAATGTATTTTTTCCAAACCTTTATGCACATGGACCCAACCCGAAGACATTGCAAAAATGGGATTCACTTACGCGTCCAAATCGGAAAATTATAGCAGTTGGGGGCAGCGATTCGCATGCACTGTTCATGCGCCGCTCTTTTCTGAAGAAAATTATATTTCCTTACGTTTTCCATTTTCAATGTATTAATAATCATATTCTTGCTCCTGGTGAGTTGAGTGGTAATGTATTAAGTGACCGGCAAATGGTGCTGGAGGCTTTGCGGATGGGGCATTCTTTTGTAGGTTACGATTTACCTGCCAGCTCCAAAGGCTTTCGGTTCACAGCACAGGGAAATTCTCAAGATGCGATCATGGGTGATCGTATTGACCTTGAAGCAAGCGTTACCTTACAAATACGCCTACCACAAAGAGCAGATTGTCGCTTGATTTGTAACGGAAAGGAAGTCAAACGATGGCTTTCTCAGGAAATCTGCACTTATGTGACCAATGAACCGGGTGTCTACAGGGTGGAATGCTATATTCGATACCTGGGATCTCTGCGAGGTTGGATCTTCAGTAACCCAATCTATGTTCAAAAAACAGAAAAATCGCAATTGAAATGACCGGCAATAATGTTACCCGCTTTTTAACATCCAGGAAAATCGCGTACCAACTTTTTGAATTACCAGTTGAAAAATTAGGAGCAGAGAAGACTGCGGAACTTCTTCAAGTGTCAATTGAATTAATTTTCAAATCAATTGTTGTAAACAGATTTAAGCCCGGAAAACCTATTCTTGCCATTATTCCTGGCAACCGTAGGGTTGATTTAAAATTATTAGCCAGAGTATTCAATGAGAAGAAACTAATTATACCGACCGAAGAAGAGGCTGAATCAATCACCGGTTTGCAGACAGGTGGTATTTCACCGCTAGCATTAATTAATCGAGGGTTTCAAATGGTTTTGGATGATTTAGCCAGAGACTTGCCCTCAATTCATATTTCCGGTGGGGAACGTGGATTAAACCTAAAAATTGCTCCAGGAGATCTGGTCAATCTTACGAAAGCCCAAATTGCACCTGTTAGCGTGTTAAAAACTGTTGAGGAAAATCCTAACCCTTAATCACGGCTAAAGGTCGTAAACGGGCTACTTTTGAGGCTAAACCGACAGCCGCAACCACATCAATAACTTCATCAACATCTTTATATGCGTCAGGAGCTTCCTCAGCCAGACCGGATAAAGATCCGGTCTGAATATGGATACCTTTTCTCTCCAGAGATTGAAGAAGTTCAGCTCCAAAAACTTGTTTTTTCGCTTTCGAACGGCTCATCACTCGCCCGGCTCCGTGACAACAAGAGCCGAATGATTTCTCCATACTCAAATTATCGCCCGCTAAAACCCAGGAGGAGGTACCCATACTACCTGGGACGAAAACTGGTTGGCCAGTATGAAGAAATTCAGTCGGTAAGGATTGCTGACCAGGACCAAATGCTCGGGTGGCTCCTTTGCGATGGACACACACTTCCATTTTCAGGTCCCCGATTAAATGCGTTTCCATTTTACCGATATTATGCGCAATGTCGTAAACCTGAACTAGAGAGTGATTCTTCATAACCCCTGCAAAGACCTGTTCAAAGGCTTTTTGAGCCTGGAAAGCTAGCATCTGGCGATTACAAAAAGCAAAATTGGCTGCAGCGCGCATAGCCGCCAGATAATCCTTACCTTCAGTAGAATCTAAAGGGGCACACACCAATTCCCGGTCTGGAATAGAAATGCCGTACTTTTTTCCGGAATTTTGAAAAACCCTTACGTAATCCGTACAAACCTGATGCCCCAAACCACGAGAACCGCAATAAATCATCACGGTAAGCATGTTTAAATCCAATCCAAAATTCCTGGCTGTCTCTTTTGAAAAAATTTGATCCACAACCCCGACTTCAATAAAATGATTTCCCGATCCAAGCGTTCCCAGCTGATTCAGTCCACGTTCAAGTGCACGTATACTCAGCTTTTCAGAATCTGCTCCAGCCAATTGTCCGTTGTCTTCTGTCCGGCGAACGCTCATCTCATTGGCAAAACCTTGTTTATACGCCCAGTGTGATCCAAGCTCACACACTTTACGCAATTCTTTTTCGGTCAGTTTGCTGCCGCTTGAAACTCCCACCCCACTTGGACAGAAATGGTAGAGAGCTAGCGCTAAATTTTGAAGATGTGGTTTGGCAGCTTCGATTGGAATGCTGGTTGCAAGCAAACGGACACCACAATTAATATCATAGCCGATCCCCCCAGGGGAAATGACTCCATCAGTAACTGAAGTGGCTGCCACACCACCTATTGGAAAACCATACCCCTGATGCACGTCCGGCATCACGGCTACAGTTCCAACCACACCAGGTAGTGTGGCTGCGTTGACCGCTTGTTCCACCGAATTATCCTGCATGGCAGCTTGAAGCAAACTCTCAGACGCGAAGAAACGCACAGGAACACGCATATCATTCCGAAAATCTTTACCTAATTCCCATTCATAATTAGAAATCTTGTCAAAATCCTTGAGTTTCGCCATTTTTTCTTTCCAGATCATAAATCAAAAACAATCGTTGTTTGCCATTGTTGGCCATTATTTGTAATCTTTAAGTTGTGGTATGTGACAGCCTTAATTTCTTTTTCAATTTTCGTTATTTTTATGAAATCGCAAACTGCATCCAGGCAATTTCCGCGGATTGTCAAATGAGTTGGGGTCACTAGCCATCCCTTGCTATCGCAAAAATAAAGACACTCATTCAAGAATGCTAGCAGGAGATTTTCCAGGTCATTTTCTTCCAGTTGTATAACTTGAGACTGATCCAGCCCAACGGAATTTGACGAAACACTCATTAGCTGGTACATTCCAGATAATGCGTTCAAAAACAAATTTTCGATAGAAATAGCCCAAACTTCGATTGCAGCATCTGCCGTATGCTGAAGTTCTCGAAAACCTGAATTACTGTCTACCATGATTGCACTCTGCCTTATTCTACTTATAATTATAAGATATGAAACAAATCCTTGAATACCTTGAACAGAGAATCCAGAACCTGGTAGAAAAATCAATCACTCTGGTTCCAGGTCAAAGTACACGCCAACTCACCATCGCCATCATCCATGATTTGCGAGATACCGTTGTGAGTGCTGCGATGCACGAAGTTGAGATCCCTAACATTTATACCATTCGGGTAAACTCAGCTGACTATTCCAGGCTGACTCAAGATACAGAATGGCTAGATAGTTTGAAAAGTATCCTCCTGGATTCCTTTGCGGAAGCTAATTTAAAATTACATGGGGCTTTATCGATTGAGATTACTCCTGACGATAGTATCTCATTACAAAAGTTCGAGGTAAATTATTTTAGCGTGCATACAACAATCGAGCAAACAGCTGCCTTAAATCCATCCGCTCTGAATACCTATTCAAAAAAACATTCTTTGGGAGCCAAATATTATTTATTACAGGACCAAAACGTGTTTCCTCTTAACCGTGGAATATTTCAAATTGGCAGAAGAAGGGACAATCATCTCGTGCTGGAACATCCAAGCGTAAGCCGAAATCACACGCAGATTCGCTTAATTGATGGAAACTACGTCATTTTTGATTTGAATTCAACCAGCGGTACATTTGTAAATGGAGTCAAGATTAAACAAACAATCCTTCACCCCGGTGATGTTATCACCCTGGCAGGTTATTCGATCATCTTTATTCAAGAAAGTGAAAGTTCACCAGATAATCACGAACAAACGTCTCGCATACCAAAGATTGTTGATCAATCATGACTGGAATAATCGCTTTAATCATTCGCGTTCTACTAGCTCTTAGTCTGCTGGCTTTTATTGCAATCCTCTTTCTTACGATCTGGCGTCAACTCAAAGCTCAGGTTAAGATCATTTCACCTGAATTCTACAATCATATTAACCTGCTCTCTATCAGCGATGAAAAGATGGAAAATTTTGAAATTAAACAAGCCGAGGTCTTGATTGGTCGTGATCCAAATTGTAAGGTTCATATCCAAAATGAAACCGTTTCCGCACAACATGGCCGCTTATATTATGCTGATCAACACTGGTGGATTAATGACTTGAATTCAACCAATGGAACCTTTCTGAACGATGAGGTTATTGATCGTCCCTGTGTTTTAACCGAAAATGACATCCTCACCTTTGGAGAAGTGAAATTCAAAATCCAAGTTTTGTCCTCCTCACGTTCAGATTAGATCCTAGAAAATGGAGAAATAATGGACACTCATTCAAAATTAGGGATAATCGGCGGTACCGGCGTTTACCAGTTTGAAGCTTTTAGCCAGGTAAGAGAGCAGATCGTTGAAACCCCTTTTGGATTACCCAGCTCAGCGCTAATTCACGGTCAAATTAAAAACAGAACCGTTGTTTTCCTTGCCAGACATGGCCTGGGTCACACCATTCCACCATCAGAAATTAATTATCGCGCCAATATTTACGCATTAAAATCCGTCGGAGTTAATCAGATTGTTTCGATTTCTGCCTGTGGATCCCTGCGAGAAGATTACGCTCCGGGAGACATCGTGGTCCCGGATCAGCTTTTCGATTTCACCAAGAATCGCAAACGCACATTTTTTGAGAACGGTCTGGTTGCTCATATTAGCGCTGCTGATCCTTTCTGCCCCCGGCTCTCAGACCTTTTGTATAAGGCTGTCTCTGGCAGTGGTAACAGAGTGCATCGCGGCGGCAGTTTTATCACGATTGAAGGACCGCGCTTTTCCACCAAAGCGGAATCCATTCTCTTTCGAGACTGGGGCATGTCAATCATCGGGATGACCACGTCCCCGGAAGCATTTTTAGCTCGAGAGGCAGAGATTTGTTATGCAGCTTTTGCTCATGTCACTGATTATGACGTCTGGCATGCAAACGAAGATAGTGTCAGCGTAGAGATGATCTTCAAAAACCTCTACAAAAATAATCAGATTGCGCAAGCGAGCATTGTCTCCCTGCTCGAATTACTTCCTGACGCGGATTGTTCCTGTCAGTCTGCCCTTGCAGGTGCAATTACAACCGCAATCAATTCGATTGATCCAATCGAAAAAAAGAAACTCGATATTCTGGTTCATAAATATTTGCCGTGACCCTGATAAATTTTGTAACCCTTAATGAAAAGGATAATTTACAGTCAATCCTTTATTGGTTGGCCGGGATTATCTTATTCTTCTATTCGATCATATTGTCTCTCTCTTCAGCAGTGCGGTTCCATACCTGGCAAGTAACTTACCGTTGGGAGCATTGGGTTGGTTTTGCAACCTGGCTGTTATGTTCGTTTTATATTAATAGAATCAGTCAACAAAAGTTTACAAATCGAGATCCTTATATCCTTCCCATCGTTGCACTTTTATCCGGGATCGGCTTATTAACCATCTACCGTTTAAATGTCAATTTCGGTTTTCGCCAGTCGATTTGGCTGATACTTGCAACAGGCATTATTCTGTTTGGTTTATACAAATCAGATTGGTTTTTAAAATTCCGCTATTACAAATATTTGTGGCTGGTTTTTGGATTGCTACTAACTACGCTCACTTTCTTTCTGGGTATATATCCTGGTGGTAATGGACCGCAATTGTGGTTGAGCATCGGTGGTGTATTTTTGCAGCCATCCGAGCCATTAAAAATTCTGATCATCATTTATCTTTCTGGATATTTAGCTGATCAGTGGACAGCCCACCGCAAGTTTCCAACTTTGATCGTGCCAACAGTGGTCATGATTGCGACAACTTTGATGATCCTGATCGGTCAAAGAGATCTGGGCACAGCATCATTATTCATCTTGATCTATGCGGTTTTAATTTACTTGGCTACAGGCAAAAACAGCGTTCTTTTGATTTTCGCTGTTTTGCTTATGGCGATCGGGTTTGCAGGGTACCAATTTTTCGATGTTATACAAGTTAGAATCAATTCCTGGATTAATCCCTGGGCTGATCCCGGTGGCAATTCTTACCAGGTCATTCAGTCATTACAAGCATTCGCTTCCGGTAAATTCCTGGGATCTGGCCCCGGAATTGGTAGCCCCGGGTTGGTTCCTGTTGCTCTTTCAGACTTCATATTTGCTGCCATTGGCGAAGAATTGGGATTCCTGGGAGCCCTAACTATTTTTTCACTATACGGCTTTCTAGCCTACCGTGGAATCTTTATTGCAATCCGCGCCAAAAACCATTATCAGCAATTACTGGCAGCCGGTATTAGTGTTTCAATTTCCATGCAAGCTCTCATCATTCTGGGTGGGAATACACGTTTATTGCCTTTGACAGGTGTTACCCTGCCCTTTATTTCCTATGGTGGCTCGTCTCTATTAACTTCCTTCTTTGCAGTGATCTTGCTTTTATGGATCAGCCAACAGCAATCAAACCAAACGAAATTAAAGCAGGAAACCAAACCCTATGTTCTGGCACTAAATCTTATTCTGGCGGGTTTCTTTGCACTAAGTCTGGTAACCGGTTGGTGGGCGATTATTCGATCTGACAATCTTCTCTCACGACCCGATAATTTTCGTAAGGTGATTAATGATCGTTACGTTCTACGCGGTGAAATTCTAGACCGTCGAAATCAGCCGCTGGCAATCACAAGAGGGACTGTTGGTGAATATTCCCGATCTTTACTGGAGCCCTCACTTTCTGCAACAATTGGCTATTCTGACGATACCTATGGGTTAGGTGGTTTGGAATTAAGCATGGATTCTTATTTACGAGGTTTGCAAGGTTTGCCATCATCGTCCATTATTTACGATAACCTTGTTTATTCACAACCTCCACCAGGCCTTGATCTTCGCACCAGTCTTGATCTGGCTTATCAGGTCAATCTAAAAGAATCCCTGCAAGATTTACAGGGTGCTGCTATCGTCATGAACACCAATACAGGTGAAATTTTGGGCTTATGGACTTCTCCTACATTCGATGCCAATAAAATTGCTGAAAGTTGGGAGTTTTGGCGCGAGGACCCGCAATCACCCTTGATTAATCGTGCAACCCAGGGAACTTACCCAACCGGAACATTACTGACACCTTTCATGTTGGCATTTTACGGATTGGATGGGTCCCGACTGGCGTTAAATCCAGTGAACGATACTTGTGCGCTGGATTTGCCACCCAGCCAGTCTCCTGGAAACGCTCAATATATACAATTTGGATGTCAATCCGCTTTTCTTGCCAGTCTGAGTATCTTAAAAGATGAAGAGATTTATCCATTTATGGAAACGTATGGTTGGACTTCTAACCCACAATTCGCTCTGCCGCAGGTGGATCCATACCCACAGAACGGCACGCTGGTCAGGGAAGATTTAAGTAAGGGTATTTCACTTTCTCCGCTACAAATTGCAAGGGCAAGTGCCGTTTTTTCAACGCCCGGTTACATGCCAGAACCACGCATTGCGATGGCTGTAAATACACCCCAACAAGGCTGGGTAACCCTGGCTGCAGAAGAATCAAATCGGGCAATTGATCCCGCACAGGTTAGTGCGATCATCAATCAGCTCAGTCAAATTGATTTTCCAGTATGGGATCTGAGCTCAAGTGCAGTTGAAGGCGATAAAGTTGTATCCTGGTATGTCTCTGGCACCTTGCCAGAATGGAAAGGTACTCCGCTTGTGTTGGTCATCGTACTGGATGACGCACAGGCTGATATCGCCCAGAGTATTGGGCGTACCTTAATGTCTTCATTTATCAATACGCAGCCCAAGTAATTTCTTCTCTTGTGTACAGGAAATTGTGGATAATCAAACGAGGAATTCTCCACACCGCCCTTAGGAATAACTTCCACAACTCAATATGACACCCTGTAAAAGATATTTGGTTATTTTCATTCTATCAACTATTTATTACTGCTGCTTTCCGCAATGTGAAGGATAACTCATAACTCCCGGAATTAATGATTCCGAAGCTTGATCGTTAATGGCGATCCTTTTCATAAATTGTTCCAGGTACCTAACTCATCAATTAACCAGTTTTACGATATGGTAATTCTTTTTCCCCTTGCGTAGTACCAGGAACTTGCCATCCAGAAAGTCTTCAACCACCACATTATGCTCCGGATTACTCACCCGTTCGTTATTAATATTGATGCCGCCTTCGCCAAGTGAGCGGCGTGCTTCACCTCTCGATTTAACCAGATTGCTGTCAACCAGTAAATCAATAACATTTTTCCCTTCGCCGCTGAATTGAGCCTGATCCAATTCCGTTGAAGGCACATCTGAGAAAATCTCTTCAATCTCAGCAGATTTAAGACCGGATAAGCTTCCACCAAACAAAACTTGCGCAGCTTGTTCAGCAGCTGCCACAGCAGTTTCACCATGTACAATCTTTGTAATCTCACCGGCGAGTTTTCGTTGTGCCTCACGTTTTTCCGGATGTTGTTCCAGATCCTCAGCTAACGAATCAATCTCTCCTTTGGTCAGAAAGGTGAAATATTTTAGGTAATTGATAACATCCCGATCGTCAGAGTTCAGCCAATACTGGTAAAACTTATATGGCGATGTTCTTTCTGGCTTAAGCCAGATGCCGCCAGAAGCAGTTTTGCCAAATTTACTTCCATCTGCTTTTTTTAGAAGGTGATATACCATCCCAAAGGCAGAATTACCTGTCACTCGCCGAACCAGGTCCACGCCAGCTGTGATATTCCCCCATTGGTCACTGCCACCAGTTTGCAAGACGCAATTTTGGGTGCGATACAAATGCAAAAAATCATATGACTGCATCAGCATATAACTGAATTCAGTGAAAGAAAGACCAACTTCCCGCTCCAGACGGGTCTTTACCGAATCTTTAGCGAGCATAGCATTGATCGTGAAATGTTTGCCGACATCCCGCAGGAACGAAACGAGATTTAACTGTAAAAGCCAATCAGCATTGTTGATCAACCTGGCAGGGTTGCTTTTGGACTTGAAATCGAGGAAATGAGAGAGCTGCTCTTTGATGGAGATTAAGTTGTAATCTACTTCCTCCTGGGTGAGCAGATTGCGTTCATCTGACTTTCCACTTGGGTCACCGACCATACTGGTTCCCCCACCAGCTAACGCGATCGGATGATGACCGAAGCGCTGTAAGCGGGCTAACGCCAATAATGGTACGAGATGCCCAACGTGCAAACTGTCTCCAGTCGCATCAAACCCATTGTAAACAGTCACTTTTTCTTTGGCTAAAAGGTCTTCTACGCCTGCAATGGAATCATAAATCATTCCCCGCCAACGAAGTTCCTCGAATGCATTATTTATGATTTTCATAGAAGACAGACCACCTTTTTGATTAAGTTAGCAATAGTTTTGAGAATTTTAACACAAATTCTAAGCGGCGCTGATTTCTTTTTCCCTATTTCATTCTAAAATCAAATTTTGCAGGGCGTCTTTCAAGTCTGGATAAGAGAATTCAAAACCCGTTTCTACTAATTTTCCCGGAATTACTTTTTGACCTTTCAATACCATTACACTCATTTCGCCCAAAATCGTCTTGAGTGCAAAGCCAGGCACAGGCAGCCAATAAGGTCGTCCTATCACATCGGCTATTGCCCGGCCGAATTCGGCATTGGTAACAGGGTTAGGCGCAGTCAGATTAATAGCACCTGAAATTGATGGTTCATTGATCACATGGGCAATCGCCCTGACCACATCATCAAGGTGTATCCAGGATATCCATTGGTTACCGGAACCCAGGGGTCCGCCCAAAAAAAGGCGGAAAGGCAATAGCAAGCGAGCCAGAGCTCCACTATGCGTACTTAATACCACCCCCGTGCGAATCACCACGCGTCGTAGCCCAAAATCTTCCACCACACTACTGGATGATTCCCATTGTTGAGCTACTCCTGCCAGGTAATCATTTCCTGCTGGAGAAGATTCATCAAATTGCTGCTCGCGATCTGTTCCATAATACCCAATAGCAGAGGATTGGATAAACAGCGAAGGTTTATTTCCAGATTGGCGGATGGCATTCACCAACTTGTCACTGGCTGAAAGCCGCGACTGCAAGATTCTTTTCTTTTTGGCGGCTGTCCAACGTCCTGACCCCAGGTTTTCACCCGCAAGGTTGATAATACCATCGACGCCACTCTCACCAAAGAAGTTACGAGAGTCACCAAGCTCATCCCATGAAATTTCCCTCGGTTCATGCGATTCGGGTGTTTTCTGTGGGGTGCGTGAAATGATAGCCACTTTATGACCATTGGCACTGAGATAGACACTCAATGCCCCACCAATTAGTCCCGTTCCGCCACTGATTAAAATATTCATATCGTTTACCTAGTCCTTTGCGTTCACACCATCTAGTCTCATTTTAGCGATTGCACGTCAGGTTGGCAACCGCAATCAGCCTCCCTTTATACGAAAGAACAGCTCAAACAACAGAGCGCAGATCTCTTTCTCTTTGGAATATTCAATAAATTCACTATTCCTCGCGCTAGATTCATAATTTTCTTGTTACTGCTCACGCAGGCAAAAAATCAGGTTAGTTGAGCATAATTATTGAAACGCAAAAGCATTTTAGAAATTTATTTCTTAGCTCCCTCGCTATGCGTGCCTCTGGCAGCGTCTTTGCGGCGAACAAAAGAGATTTAAATATTAAACTAAGGGCTCTGGCTGATCAATTCCATTTTCTTTTTTCATACTTCGTACCAAATAAAATCGAAATATCTTATCAGACCCTAATCAGGGCATTTCTCCAACGAATAGTAGAGAGACATGGGACGCAGCAATCTTCCGAAGAGATTTTGCTCAAGTTTTTAGAGAAAAAGGGTTTTTAATCGTCTGTAAAAGTGCAAACACCTATTTTCATTTTTTTCAAAAATATTTATAATCAATAGAATTGAACCCATGAATAATTCTGTTTTGGTACTTAACGCTAATTTTGAGCCAATCAACGTATGTAGCGTCAAGCGTGCATTTTGCTTGATCTGGATGGAAAAAGCCACACTGGTTGCCAACGGTCGTGGTGTGATCAACACAATTGATCAACAATTTCCCATTCCTTCCATTATCCGCCTGTTGAAAATGGTAAAGCGCCCGAAATCAGAAGTATCTCTATCCCGAAAAGAAATTTTTCGCCGAGATCAAAATAGCTGCCAGTATTGTGGAAGAGTCACCAATAATCTAACCATTGATCATGTTGTTCCTCGCCACCTGGGAGGAGAAACCAGCTGGGAAAATCTGGTTACCTCTTGTTCAGCCTGTAATCACCGCAAAGGTGGCCGCACTTTGAAAGAAGCGAATATGCAGCTATTAAAGCCCCCCCGACCACCTTCTCAATCGGCGTTATATATTTATAATCATTATTTATCCGCCAATGAAGAGTGGGTGGACTTCCTGGCTGGTTGGTAAAAAATTAAGCTAACAGAATTTTGTTAAAATCCTGGGCTACAAATACTTTTCCTGAAAAATGCTCTTTTGCAAGTGCAACCAGTATTTCAACAGGCGTTTCTGTCGGATAGTGAATGAGATAAAGTTCATCTACTCTACACATCTGCGCTACCTGACCACATTGCCATGCTGAAGAATGTCCAAAACCCTCGCCTGCCGCTTCATGGATTAAGATATCCACATTCATTGCCAATGCCTGCATTGCCGGGCTGGGTTCACCATCACTGGTATACACCAATTTTTTCCCCGAATTTGGGAATTCAAAACGTAAGCCAATGGTGGGAATTAAGTGTGTTCCTGGTGATGAGTACAAATTTAGATCATCACGCTCAAACAAAGTAAAGGCTTTACTTTCCTGCACTTCAACAAAACGAAGCGGATACATCTCCGGCCAGTCAGACCAATTGAAAAGATCAAGCATGCTTTTTGCACGCTTAAGCGTATATTGCAATCCGTAAATGGTCAATATTTGGGTTCGGCCAAGCAGCCACAAATCCATGATTAAAAGAGGCAATCCGGATACATGATCCGGGTGAAAATGAGTTAAAACCAGATCGCTGATTTCATTTGGATCAAACCCCGCTTCCCTTATGCGCACAATGGGATTACCTGGGCAATCGACCAGAACAATGCTCTTGCCACTCTGGACTAATAAATGAGAGTTTTCATGATGAATATCTGGAATGGCACTGGCAGTACCTAAAAACGTCAAAAGCTCCAAAACGAATTCTCCCTGTTAATGAATTACGAGAACAAAAGCATTACAATTCGCGGGGTAATCCAGGCTTCTACAAATGCAGCTAGCAAAAGCAGCGGTAGTACCACTCCGACCATAACCTTGCACCAATCAGCAATCGCCCGAATAAATACTTCTCCGACAGTTATTTCCGCATTGGGGGTGGCTAACATAATGCCGATATAAAATACGGCTGCTGAGGCAATCATGGCTGCCGGTATTTCAATAATACCATGCGGCACAATGAACGCCAGATATTGTTCAACGGGAATGCCGTTCATTTGTAAAAGTCCCATTAGATAACCGGTCACAGCTAGCGTGGCAAATAATGGAAAAATACCCAGAATTCCAAAAGAAAATAAACCCAGGACCAGACTGAGGAGCATCACCCGCAAATTTTGCCAGAAGATTAATGCGATTGGACCAATTTCTCCAACTGGCCAGATGTTCATGATTTCGCGAATGCGCTCGTCAATCTGTCCCATATCTTGCAATTGAAAGGTGATTCCAAAATTCTGGGTTTGCCTGACACCAATCCAAATGCCAATGATGATAAACACAATCGTAACAAGCAGAGATCCTCTCAGCCGTTTGATGCTGTCCCAGACAGCCAGACGGTACCATTGACCCAACGATTTTGCCGACTTGGTAAACGCCTGCCAAAAAGTCTGCCAACCCCAGCGAAAATTAAGAACATCAATCTCCCGCCCCAGCAATTCTTCCCGGTGAAAATGAGCCAGACCAACCCGAATCAGCAAGATTGATAAGATAAATAATCCCAGAACAGCCCACCACAACGTGGAATAATTTCCCCAAAACATAACGATACTCTCACCTTGAATTAATAAGGCCATCGGGATAACAATAAAGCTTGAAAGCAAGTTAGCCGCTTTGACAGAAGTCGCTTGACTCGAAACCACCACTCCACCGCTAACCATAACCACAGCCTGAACAATGGTGATCACAATTATCTGAATCATTAAAGCGGGATCAGGCAGGGGAACACCGTTTATTTTCAGACCAATAGAATAGACGCCCATTCCCAAAAAACTTCCAACCAGAGGCGGAACCACGGAAGAAATTAATTTACCAACGTACAATTGCCAATCTTTAAGCGGTGTATTTAATAACGGCTCAATACTGCCTCGTTCCTTCTCACCAACAAAACTCTCTAAGGCAATTACCAGAGATACGGTGATTGGAAAGAATCCAACGATCATTAACAGAAACGGCACAAGTCGTTCACCAACAATGGAAGCGCCATATTGTTCAACAAAATCAAGAATTCTTGTGGCAGTAAAATTCATTAAGAAAGGGAAAAATATTGTTAGCCCGAGAATGGGAAATACAATACGCCAATCACGGAATTGGTCTTTCACTTCCCGTTTCGCAATGATGAAAACAGGGTTAATGCTGGCTGCCATGTTTTTTTTCTCCCCCATTAATATTTACAGCCTCCAGGTAAGCATCTTGCAATCGGCGCGGTTTTTCCTCAAATGAGATCAGATCAAATCTTTTAGAAAGATCTTGAATCAATTTCGGATTGCTGATTTCAGGATCCAGAATTTCCAGTTTAATCGATTCTTTATCCCTTTCAAGCAGATTGACACCAGGAAAATCAACCGGGTTCCATTCTCCATCATCATTGCGGAACCTGGCTTCAAAGATAGGATTGCCTAGCAAGGACTTTTTCAATTCATGGAGATAATTATTAAAGATTATTTTCCCCTTCTGAATAATGGCAATTTGATCTGCTAATTCTTCCGCTTCACTTAAGTTGTGCGTGCATAAAATAATTGTACGGTCTTCGCGCTTGAGACTTTTGATCGCGTTACGTACCATGATAGAACTTTCCGGGTCCATAGCCGAAGTAGGTTCATCCAGCAACAGCACCGGAGGATTATTGATCAAAGCTCGAATCAAAGCCAGTTTTTGACGCATCCCTTTTGAGTATTCGCCCAACCGTTTTTTGACAAAGGCTCCCATTGCAAATTGTTCAAGCAACGGGTTGAATCGCGCCATGCTTTCCGCCCGAGTCAAGCCATATAATTCACCATAAAATTCCAGATATTCCTGGGCATTCATACGGGCATATAAGCCGTGATGTTCCGTCAAAACTCCAACAATTGAACGCACCCTGGCCGCATCTTTAACAACATCATAACCACCAATTGTCGCACTCCCTGCGGTTGGGCGCAGGATGGAGGTCAACATGCGGACAGTAGTCGTCTTGCCAGCCCCATTGGGTCCTAACAACACGAGAATTTCACCGGCGGGCACATGAATATCGATATGATCAACAGCCAAGAAACCATCAAAAGATTTGGTCAGTTGTTTCGTTTCAATCATTAATTCATTCCGCTTCTGGCTTTACGGCTACTTGCTAGGCACGAAAGGTGTATGAATTTCCTCACTAACAGGAACGAAACGATCTTTGAAAAGCGTATGTTTCAGGATTAATCCGATGAGGGAAAGGAGACCGATCGCAGCCATTACAGTCTGATTGGCATTTATTCCACCGACATTCGAAGGATCCAAGCGAATAAATTCTAACAAGAAACGCCCGACGGGGTAAATCACTAAGTAGATCAAAAAAATATCCCCCCGAAATAATTTGTCTTTATGTTTTCTACCCAGGTAAAGGAGTAATACCATATTAAGCAAATTCCATATTGATTCATACAAGAACATGGGATGGTAATATGCTTGATCCGCATACTCAGGTAAGCAATTCTCAGGACGAATAAAAATTGCCCATGGTAGATTCGTTGGGCTGCCATACAATTCCTGATTGAGAAAATTACCCCAGCGGCCAATCGCCTGTGCTAATGCGAGCCCGGGCGCAATAATATCTGTCCAGGTTGCGAAACTGGTTTTCTTGACTCGTGTGTAGATCCATAAAGCAAGAGCGCCACCCATCACCGCACCTGGTATACCCAGACCGCCGTTCCTGATGTTAATCGCATCCAGTGGATGAGTAAGGTAATACCTGGTATCAATTCCCAGAGCTACCAGCGACGCTGAAGGAGTGAAGATATGCCAAAGGCGTGCACCAATGATCCCAGCCACCAGTAACCAGGGTAACATATCCCAAATCATTTCCGGATCATTGCCGCGTCTTTTTGATTCACGTGAGGAAAGCCAGGCAGCCATTAAAGCCCCAAACATGATAATGATTCCGTAAAATTTAATTTCAAAATTGCCAATCATAATCCCGTCTGGCATATTTTTCTCCTATATTGATTTTTTCTTGGTTTTAATTACATCATCGCTGGCATACGCTTGTTTGCGCACGCTGTAAATTCTTTGTATCGCCGTTACATTGGTTAGAATCGCGAGAATCCAGAGTGCAATCAATGGGCGATTAAGCAATAGAAATGGAATGAGTACAAGATATCTTTCCACACGAGTAAGCAAGCCAACCTTGGCATCGTATTGAAGTGCTTCAGCCCGGGCGCGAGTATAAGAAACCATAATAGACCCAGCTGCGGCAAGGTAGGTCAGGATAACTGGCAGAATTTCGCCTCGATGAGTATAGAAAATCAAAAGACCGGCAAAGATGAGTAATTCAGAGTAACGATCAGTTACTGAATCTACAAACCCGCCGAAACGAGTGGTTTCACCTCTCAGACGAGCCATGGTACCATCCAAGGCGTCGATTGGGGCTGCCAGAGTCACAACAAGTCCACCCCAGGTAATTTTTCCTGTTGCCAGCAAATAGGCGGCAGCCACGTTCCCTAATAATCCTAAAATTGTGACTGTATTTGGTTTCAACCCCAGGTTATTGAGAAATTGCCCAATTGGATCAAGCAGTCCTTTAAAACGAACTCGCAGGAAATCGGTAAAACTCATCTTTTTAGTTTCCACAATTCGTTCCAAAATCCACCTGTTATCTTTAAAATTTGATTATTATGCTATCCCAGCGCTGGAAAACTGTCAAGCAATGACTGAAGATTATTCAAATTCCGAGTCCGATTCTCCATCAATATTTTCCCAATCATCGTCTTTGTCAATGAGAACTTCGCGATCCCTTCCGCCGCCTTGCGAGGGTCCGACCACACCCATTTCCTCCAATTGGTCAAGAAGTCGGGCAGCTCGAGGAAATCCGATGCGCAGTCGTCTCTGCAACATAGAGGCAGAGGCTCGTTGTGAAGTTTTCACTAACTTGATGGCTTGTTTCACCAGAGAATCCGAATCATCTTCTTCTTTGCTCATTAATTCTTCCCAAGGTGCATCCTCAGATTTTTGGGTTTCCTGTGATTGCTGCCAGAAATGAATAATGTTTTCTATCTCATGATCTGTAACAAAGGCACCCTGCGCTCGTTGAGGCGCGCCGACATCTGGTGCAAGGAAAAGCATGTCTCCTTTCCCAAGCAAGCTTTCAGCACCATTTACATCAAGAATTACACGCGAGTCGATTGAGGAAGCAACGGTAAAGGATATACGAGCAGGAAAATTGGCTTTGATCAAACCTGTAACAACATCCGTACTGGGACGCTGGGTAGCAACGATCAGATGGATACCAACCGCACGAGCCATTTGCGCCAATCGTACCAGGCTGTGCTCGGTCTGTTCTGGTGCAGACATCATCAGATCGGCCAGCTCATCGATTAATATGACCACACGGGGTAATTTTGCCTGATTTTTTCGTTGCATTTTTAAGTTATACGCATCCAAATCACGTGCCCGTGCTTCTTCCAGCATTCGGTAGCGCTTATCCATCTCCGCGATGCCCCAACGCAGAACGGCTATCATGCGGTCTATCCCAGTTTCGACTTTACCGAGCATATGAGGGACACCATTAAATCGTACCAGCTCGACCATTTTTGGATCAAGCATGGCAATACGTAAATCATCTGGCGAATTATTCATCAACAAACAGGCAGTGATGGCACTCACACAAACTGATTTTCCGGAACCGGTCGTTCCGGCAATCAATAAATGCGGCATTTTCGTCAAATCTGCTCCAACTGGTTGCCCGGAGACATCCTGTCCCAGAGCCAATGCCAGGGGTGAATTTATTCGTTGAAACTGATCCGATTCCAAAATAGGACGCAAGCGCACAATTTTACTCTGTGGATTGGGAACTTCAATGCCCACATAGGACTGACCAGGAACAGGAGCTTCAACACGCAGTCTTTCTGCGGAAAGTGCCAGCGCTAAATCTTTGGCTAATGAGGATATTTGTGACACGCGCACTTTGTGTTTCGAAATGCTGCCATCCGCGCCTTCTTTCTCAACAAAACCGGGTTCCACAGCAAATTGGGTGACAGTCGGTCCGATGCGATATCCAGCTACTTTAGAGGGAATTCCAAACTCATCCAGAGTCCTCTCAATTTGCAAACCCATTTGACGGACCTGTACATCATCCATAATTACTACTTGTTCTTTAGCCAACAAATCGAGCGGTGGTAAAGCCTGGTCACGATGTACGAATGCAGCCGGAATGATAGAACTTTGCGCAGGTTTGGAATGGCTTGGCGCAAGGACGGATTTTCTGTCAGTACCCTCTGAAACCACTTCGCCATCCGGCTGAAGGCCAGAGGCCAAATTGTGAGAAGCTTTTTCCAACCAACCAATCAAAAACTTAAAGAAACCAAAACTGATTGCCAGAAAAGCAACTACCAGAAACACAATAATAAACAGGGTCAATGGTCGTGAAAAAAAGCGTAAAAACAGGTTTGCCAGACCCCAACCCAATATACCACCATCCAATCCAGATTCCGCCCGGGCAAGATCAGCATCTCCGAGGATAGAAAAGAGGGCCAACAGCAAAAAGAATACCAGTTCAAGAAAAATTACTTTAGAAAGCGGAAAGTTTACCTGGACCAGGACTCGCCGCCGAAAAATCCAGACAGCGATAACAATAAACAATAACACCAAACCGTAACTTCCCCAGCCCATCCAACGAATAATTGCAGCCGACCAAAAATTGATAAAACTTCCAGATGTCCAACCAAATAATCCAAATAGAGTGAGCATGGACAATACCAGAAATAGCACTGCGATCCCATCCCAACCATACCTATTCAGAAATGGAAAAAAGCCCGCCTGCCAACCCTCTTTTTCAGGCTCAGTATTTTTGATGCTTTGCTTTTCTGCAGGAAATTTCCTTGTTCCAGATTTATGTTGCTTACTCATCCAATAGACCCAAACCAAGCCGGCGGCGTTCCACATCAATATGCAAAATTCTGACGTTGATTAGTTCACCCGTGGAAAACATCTGGTTAATGTTTTTCTGACCGTTTTGGGTTGGTACGGAAGAAATGTGGATTAATCCTTCAATGCCCTCATTAAGTCTCGCAAATACGCCAAAACGGGTGATGGCAGTTACACTGGCGGTAACAATATCTCCTGGCTGATATTGAGCTGCTAATGTCTCCCATGGATTGCTGTAAAGTCGTTTCAAACTTAGGGCAATTCTGGCGCTCTCTTCGCTTACCTGTAATACCAATACTTTGACAGGTTGACCAAGCATTAAAACTTCTCCCGGATGCTGGACTCTCCCCCATGATAATTCCGAGACATGAATCAATCCTTCCACTCCCCCAAGATCAACGAATACTCCAAATTCAGTTACATTGGTCACTATCCCATTGGCTATTGAACCGGTTTTCAAGGATTGGAAAAGCGCTTTTCGGCAGCCTTCGCCAGCGAGTGCTGCCCTCTCCGAAAGCACGATACGTTCCTGGTCAGGTTCGCATTCAATCACTTTTAGCTTCAAGGTTTTGCCCACATAATCAGATAAAAATATTCGGCGATCTTCTTCTGCCATTGAGTTGGGAGAATCGATCAGATGTGAGAGAGGGACAAAACCCTGCACATCATCTCCCTGCACCAACAACCCGCCCCGATTAAATCCCTGAACAAATAAATCGATAATTTCATCACGTTCGTATAAGAGCGTAACCTGATCCCAATCCACTAACAAAGGGCTGGAGGGAAGCACCAGCTTCGATTCAAACTCACCAAGATCCGATTTCAAGGTTTCTTCGTCCGAAAGAACTGAAGCCCACCACCCTTCATCTAGTTGAGGAATATCAGGTTCTGATTTGGCTTTGGTGTGGTGCGGTATCATGAAAAAAACCCTCCCAATACTTTTTCAAATTCAATGTTCCTGTCTTCCAAAAAATCACTTTTAATACTGGTCATTTGCGCCTATATGCACTTGTGAATCTCGTTCCATTTCTATAACCGCTTTTGCAACAGCTTCGATTGCAACTCTTTGCTTGCGATAAAGATCAGCTTCCGACATCGATAATTTCACGGCAATTTCTCGAACTTTTTTTCCTTCAAGAAACTTCATCTCTAAAATATTATACAGTATCCATTCTGCTGTAAACCGTCTTTCACCCTCGGGTTTTACCACTTTTATCGCGTCGCGGAGAATCGCTCTTAGCGCATTGGCTTTGTTCCCCTCGTTTTGATTTGCTGCTTCCTGCACGATCTGCAAGTCCATCAGAGGATTCTCAGTAAGCTTTGGTCCCCCCCAAAAATGAGTTAAGGCATCTTTGACCCAACTTAACAGATCGGTAGTCTCCTGCCACTCTTCACTATTAAATAGACCTTCACTATCATATCGGCCGCGAGACCGTAGACGTTGAATATAATCAACTCTTCGAGAAAGTCGCTCCATCGAACGAAATATCTCTAATTGCAACTGACGATCACGTAAAACAAGTGTAGTTCTTTCGACCAGGAGGTTAAGTGATTGCCTTTGTTCCAGATCTAATTCCTCAATCTCCACGCCAGTCACACCCATTAAGCCTAAGAGCTGGCGAGGTTCAGCCAGGTCGCTGCCGTTATCATAAAGAGGAAAAAGCAAATCCTCACTCCAGCGCAAAACATCCGGCAGTTTACCGTTTTCTGTCACAATTCGTGTCAGATCCTCAGACAATTCCTGGTCAGAAAGTTGGGTCATACCGCTAGTGATTACCAATTCCAGACCCTCATCTCCCAGAGAGATCAAATAGGCACCTTTAGATTGGAGGCGATCAATTACTGCTGCCAGAATCATTTCAAGGAATTCCAACAAATCATTACGTGTCAGGAGATGCTCGCCAAGCGATTTGACCATTTCCAGATCCTGCTGATCATCGCCGTAAAATAACCATTTTTCGCCAAGCGGAGCAAGCAGAGAGATGAAATATTGTGCCAGAATAATGGTCACCACCATTGTAATGGGTATGAAAACCTCAAAATTCCATCCAAAGACGGAACCAGTACGCCTTAAGAGAGTCGTTGATGCGAGAGCAAGGCTTGCCGTTAATGGTCCGCGCATTAAGAAATTCAACAAACGAGATTTCACCACGCGATCGGACCAGGAAACACCAAAAAAGGCTGTTGCGTAAGCCATCACGACCAGCATAACACCAACAAAAACGTTAACGAGCATGGCAACAATCCAAAATACGGATGTATTCCGACCGGCGAATGCAGAACCATAAAGAAGAAATGGGAATGAGCCAAGAGCAGGTGCCAGAGCGCTGATTACCAGATAACCCATTCGACGGCGGGAAGCCGGCGTGACAGTACGTATATAAGCACGAGCAAAATTAGCCCAGGCTAAAATCATGATAATCGAATAATAGATTGTAAAAAGATCAGTAAAAATAGTTCTTTGTAAATGCGGAGTAGGTAAGGATTGTAAAACTAAGGGACCAACAAGCAAATTGGTCGGCAAGGTAGCCAACAAACCTAAAGAAAATAAATAGGTTAATCGCACTGCCCATTTTCGACGCCAACGGCTGGGACGACCAGTTGTTTCGACCAGGGCGTCAGAAAAATGAAGATATGTGGGTGGCAGCAGAATAACACCAACCCACTGAATCCGCAGCCATATTTCTATATCGGCAGGGTTTTCAGCGATACCTCCCAACGCTTCCGCAGTAAAAACGATTACCACACAAATAAGGATCAGTGCGAAGGAACGCGCCACGCGATCACGCAAATTAAATGCGAGTGCGTACAATAACAAGGAGAAAGCCGTTATCGCAATCCCCGCTGTCAGAATATCACTGATCGTCTTGACCAGGTCGATGAAACCTTCAAACCAATTAACCATTAATACCAGACCCCAGTGGTTTTATTTCAGAAATCTTGAAAAGAACAAGGCAATATCTTTATTAGGGTAGTATGAATCATTATAGCCTGAAAACTCAAAACCTAATTTAAAAGCCAGTTTGATGGCCGGGTAGTTCTTGGAAGGCATTTCGAACATGATCTTGCGATTAGAGCGACGTACCGCCCAATTTTGCGCTGCCAGGATCAAGGCGGTACCAATCCCCTGTCTTCGCAAGGAGGAATCAACCACCACATCTTTCACCACAACGGTGTGGACTTCGGGGTTGTCTATCATTCGCAAATAACCTGCCTGTTTCTCTTCGTGCACAGCCACCAGCATGCCGGAGGCAAGCTGCCATTCATCTTCCAGACATTCAGCCAGACGCGGGTACGGTACCTGAATAGGTCGTGGCAGCCGGATCTCGCGGAATGTAATTACAAACTGACCTTCATTAATATTTCTATCCATTTGCCAGACATAGTTTGTTTTACAAGAATGATCTAAATTGATCAATTCATGAATATCTGGTGACACTGCAGGACGAATTTCAATCTGGGGCATTGTTTCTTCTCCTTGAATTATTCTTCTTCAGTTACAAGAACCCTTACAGACACTATACAAGCTGGAAACTCAAAATTTTTATTATCTAAAACCACTAAACGGAGGAGATAATCACCGGGAATTAATTGAGTCGTATTCCACGCACCAATATTTTCTTCCATTTTTGGTTCATTACCCCCCCCGATCGTCTTCCAAATAGGGTTTCCTGGTTCTGTATACTCATATTTGTAGAAACCAAAATCAGGAATATTCACAGTGCCCTCAAATTGGACAACATCTTTTATTTCACTCCCATTCTGGGGATAAATCCATTCAAGCTGACCGGCAACACAGCCATCCTGCGATATGGTTATCGTTGGTGATACCTCAAAAGGTGTAAGTGATTGTCCTGTTGAAGCAGCGATGGTTCGCGTAGGGGTAGCTAACAAATCGATTGTCGGGGTCGCTAAATTGGCCATGTCAGGCATTGTACTCGCAGAAAAGGTCACTAAAAAGAATTCGGAAAAGGCTAACAACAAGATCAGGATCAATAAAGTTAGGTTCGTTCCAAATTTTCTTTGGGCTATTTCTCTCTCCAACCCAAAGGCTGCATCACGCCACTGACTAATTGCAGAAAACAATTTGACAATAAGGTAAAGACTGATACCACCTAACCCAATATAAAACCAAATCTCTATTTGGGCTAAAAAGAGAATGATATCTTTCATATTGCAAACTTCATGCCAATTCTAGAGAGATGCCAATAATCCGCGAATTATCGTAGTTAACTTTGGAACCAGGATTTGACCAGCTTCTAATACTTCCTCATGTGTGGTGATTGTGCTGCCATCCAGATTGGCTTTATTACTGATACCTGAGATCCCTAAAACTTGTGTACCCCCATGTCGTGCGACGATCACTTCCGGAACAGTTGACATCCCAACAGCATCAGCACCAATTGTTCGCATAAAACGTAAGTCTGCCGGTGTTTCGAAGGATGGTCCGGAAAGTGCCACGTAGACACCTGAATAGGTTTTAATGTGATTATCGATTGCTACCTTTTGCGCCTGGTTGATTAATTTACGACTATAAGCCTGACTCATATCCGGAAAACGTGGTCCCAGATCATCCAGGTTAGGTCCTCTCAATGGATTGTTACCGGTCATTGATAGCAAAGCGATATGGTCAGAAATAAACATGACATCACCAGGCACATAATCCGGATTAATTGCCCCTGCCGCATTGGTCACGATTAAGATATCAACACCCAGACGTTGCATCACACGCACGGGTAAGCCCACTTCTGCCATGCTAACACCTTCATAAAAATGGCTGCGCCCCTGCATTACGATGACATTTTTTCCTTCCAGGGTCCCTACCACCAGTTTCCCTGCATGACCGTGAACAGTTGGTACCGGCCAGTAAGGAAGTTTTTCATAGTTTATATGATCTCCATTTTCAATCAATTCTGCCAGAGATCCTAATCCGGAACCCAATATCATTCCGATTTTTGGCTTATGGTTGGTAAGGGAACGAACAGCAGCGGCGACTTCATCAATCTCCGCCAGGGTGAAAAAGTCTTTCATTTTACCTCCAGCGCATCTCTAAATTGTGAGGGTCGGGAAATTGCGTAACCTAAGAAACCAATCCGCATTTCCCCGTATTCGTATCAAGTTGTACGAGTTTTTTCTCTGTAATCATAAAAATTATATCAGAGAAACATTGTGGTTCAGGCGCAAAATCCGCTATGAGTGATTAACATAGTCTACGATACTTTATCATTACTTTCGTAAAAGCTTTGATAGTTGTTTGAATGTCCTCATCTGAAATTCCTAAATGCGTCACCAGTCGCATAATATTTGCATGGCTGATGCCTATCTTAACCCCTTCAGACAGCAAACCAGTTTCCAAAGCATTCATATCCTGGTCTTCACCAGATTCAATGCTGAGGTAGATCATATTCGTTTGGGGGGTGTTCATGATTAATTGAATTCCATTAATTTTTTCGAGACCTTCAGCTAAAACGATTGCACGTCGATGATCATCCGCTAGACGATTGACATTATTTTTCAGAGCGTAAATACCGGCTGCGGCCAAAATTCCAGCCTGGCGCATACCGCCGCCAAGTTGCTTTCGTAACCTGCGCGCTTTCGCAATAAACTGCCTGCTTCCACATAATACGGAACCAACCGGTGCACCAAGCCCTTTACTCAAGCAAAACGTAATAGAATCAAAGGGAGAAACCAGTTCATTTACGCCGCGATTCAGATTAATGGCTGCATTGAAGATACGAGCACCATCCAGATGGAGCCATAAATTATTTGCCCGGGCTATTGACTGAACAGATTGAACATATTCTATTGTCAAAGGTACACCACCGCAACGATTATGGGTGTTTTCTAAGATAATCATGCGAGTTTGAGGTTCATGGATATCCAGCCCGCGAATTGCATCCCGAACATGATCCAATTTTAGGGTGCCATCCGGCTGATTGGGTAATGTGTGTGCAAATATACCGCCTAATGCAGAGATACCCCCTGCTTCATATAAAAAGGTATGTGACATATTACCCATGATAACTTCGTCACCTCGCTGACAAACCGCCAGAACGGCAATCAGGTTCCCCATTGTTCCGGATGGGATAAATAAACCTTGCTCTTTTCCCATTAAGCAGGCAGATAATTCTTCCAGTTGATTAATGCTAGGGTCTTCGCGATAGACATCATCACCAACTTTTGCATGACGCATTCGTTCGCGCATTTCTTCAGTGGGCAAGGTGACGGTATCAGAGCGTAGATCGATCATATAATTCAATCTCCTTACTCAGTGGCTTTTAAGCTGCTTAAGAGCATCAGCCATATCTTCAGGAATTGGGGCTTTAAATATTTGTGAAGAATCCTCACCGGGTAACACAATTTCAATTTTATATGCATGCAGCATATGACGTGCAACATCGAGGGTCACACTGCGATGGCCATAAATCTGGTCACCAACGATTGGGCATTCTAAAAATGCCAGGTGCAGGCGGATTTGATGTGTGCGGCCGGTTAACGGTTGCGCTTCAATGACCGAATGATGTTTATAAGATTCGATGACACGATATTGTGTGACAGCTTCACGCCCCTTTTGCGAAGAAACAATGGCCATTTTCTTGCGATGGGATGGATCGCGTCCAATAGGGGCTTCAATGCGCCCAACAGGGGTTGGAGGAGCACCATCGGCAATCGCCAGGTAGGTTTTCTTTACGGTTCGATTGCGAAATTGGTCCTGCAAATAGCGATGGGTTTTGTCATTCTTCGCCATGATAATCAAACCAGAGGTGTCTTTATCCAAACGGTGAACCACTCCTGGCCGGCGCTCACCGCCGACCCCTTCCATCGTAGGTGCATGAGCCAGGGCTGCGTGAACCAGGGTACCGCTGCTATGTCCGGCAGCTGGATGGACCACCATGCCTGCTTGCTTATTTATAATCATGAGATCGTCATTTTCGAAAATGACATCCAATTCAATATTTTCCGGGATTAATGTCGATTCTACGATTTCAGGTATGTAAATATTAATTTCCATTCCTTTTTCAAGAATAAAGCCATTTTTTAAAACTACTTCTTCATTTACTTTGACGTCACCGTTTTTAATTAAAGATTGCAAACGTGAACGGGAAAGAGAAGGCACTTTGGATACTAAAAACTTGTCCAATCGCTTTTCATCAAATTCTGCACAGTAGAACTTATTTATACCAATCAAGAATGAGCCTCTTCCGAAGAAATTCCACTTTTTTCAACCTCGAGGTCCGTGCCTCCCATAATGGCAGCGGGCTGAGAAATCAACCGTTTTTCCGCACGTTCTTGCAACCAGACGCCAAGTATTAAAACAGCCACACCAATGGTAATACTGGCATCAGCAATATTGAAAATGGCAAAATTACCGACAGAGATAAAATCTGTCACATGTCCAATCGTCAGCCGGTCAATTAAATTGCCGACTGCTCCTCCTAATTGCAATCCCATCGCGATTCGCAAAGACCAATCCGCTCGCGGAACACGTGGATAGTAAATGATAATCAAAAGGGCTACTAACGACGAAAGGATTGTGAACAGCCAACCCATGTTTTGAAACATGCCAAAAGCTACGCCTGTATTCGGAATGTGGATGATACGGGCATATGGGATTATCCAATCCCATGGTGCCCAAACGCCACTCCACAATTCGAGATTTGTGCGAACGAGATATTTTGTGTATTGATCCAGACCAATAACTGCGCCTGAGATCAGGAATAATAAAAGATAAGACCGAAAATATTTTTTCAAAAAATCCTCACCAGTTCTTGGATGGTTAAATTTTACCGTATTTTCAAGTTTTACCCGAAAAGGATCGGGGAAAAGAGATACATAGAAACTGGAGAAAAGAAAACCAGGGGAAATAGCGTTCTCCTGATTTTCTTTTCACCATGCCATTAGCTTTCGGCATACCTTTAAATTCTAGAGACGCCCAGAGTTACAGTTTCTCCATCAAATTCGTTGCTAACCGACACCATCTCTGCAGAAGGGGTACCTTCCACCAGTTCAACAGTCAGAGTCTCACCTTGAATGTAGTCAGAAAAACCACGAACAGCCTCGTTTAATTTATTGCTGGCAGAATAAACCAACTTTATCCTATCCGCGATATCAAAATCCGCTGTTTTACGCAGATCCTGTACCCGACGCACGAATTCCCTTGCCAGACCTTCTTTTTCTAGCTCGGGTGTTAGTTCTGTTACCAGCGCAGCCAGGTAGGCTCCTTCGGAGGCTACGGAAAATCCTTCCCTGGCCATAGCACGCACTTCCACTTCGTCAGGTTGGATCGTAAAAATCTCACCATCAATTGAAACTTCGACGGGTGCGTTTGCAAGAAACGATTTTGCTGCCCCTTCCGATTCAAGAGCCATAATAGCAGTGCGGATTCGTGGGAAGAGTGCACCATATTTCTGACCTAATTGCTTTGGCAGCGGTTTCACTTCATAAGAGACTGCTTCCGTAGTCGCATCCAAGACACGGACATGTTTTACATTCAATTCATCTTCAAGAATATCGGCATATTTGTCAATCACAGGCCTTTCATCGGCATTGCCTACAGAGAATGCAACTTCTGATAAAGGCTGACGAACTTTCCGGTTAGCTCTATTGCGAGCTGCATGCCCAACCGATGCCAGCTTCATTACCAGTTCCATCTCGCGGTTAAGGTCTTCGTTTATCAGGTTAGGATCAAATTCCGGCCAACTTTCCAGGTGAACCGAATTCTTGCCCTCGCTCACCAGATTTAAATATATTGCATCCGCCATGAAAGGCATGGTAGGTGCAAGTAATTTGCTAATGGTTGTCAACGCTTCATACAATGTGGCATAGGCAGCATATTTATCCCCATCCGATTCACTCTTCCAGAAGCGGCGGCGGGAACGACGCAAATACCAGTTTGAGAGCTGATCAACAAACCCTTCAATCGGCCGTGTCGCACCAAGCACATCGTAGGTTTCCAGAGCCTGAGTCACATCTCGTACCAGCGTATGTAATGAGCTGAGAAGCCAGCGATCTAATGCGCTGTATTCGGGCTCCGCATTCTCTGTGGGGCTCCAGCCATCAATATTGGCATAAGTAACAAAAAATGAATACGTATTCCACAAAGTCAGTGTAAAGTTGCGTAGGACCTCACCTACCAGATCACTTGAGAAGCGTCGCTCCTGACCTGGCGGACTGGCAGTATATAAATACCAGCGCATTGCATCAGCACCGTTTTTCTCCAATACTTCCCACGGGCGTACTACATTACCCTTTGATTTGGACATTTTTTGGCCATCCCCGTCAAGGATCAGTCCCAGACAGATTACATTTTTATAGGCAACTTGTTCATTAAGCAATGTACTAATCGCATGCAAGGAATAAAACCATCCACGCGTTTGGTCGACCGCCTCGCAAATAAAATCTGCCGGGTATTGCTGCATGAATTTCTCTTGATTTTCAAATGGATAATGCCATTGTGCTACAGGCATGGAACCCGAATCAAACCAAACATCGATCAGTTCGGGTACTCGTTTCATTTCAGCCCCGCATTGCGGGCAAGCAAGCAGAACATCATCGACATATGGTCGGTGCAAGTCAAGTTCAGTCAAATCACGACCAGATAGTTGCGAAAGTTCAGCCACTGAACCGATACAAAGCTGATGGTCGCAGCCATTACATTTCCAGACAGGTAATGGTGTACCCCAGTAACGAGTACGGCCTAAAGCCCAATCAACATTGTTTTCCAACCAGTTGCCAAAACGACCTTCCTTGATATGGGCAGGGTACCAGTTGATCTGGTTATTTAACTCAACCATCTTATCTTTATAGACTGATGTACGGACATACCATGTCGGGCGTGCGTAGTAAAGCAGGGGCAAATCACAACGCCAACAAAAAGGATATGTGTGCGTGATGGTTCCTTGTTTGAAAAGTAAGCCGCGGTCAATCAAATTCTGCGTGATATGTGGGTCGGCATCCTTGACAAAAACACCTGCCCAGGGTTCAACAGCCTCAAGAAAGGCACCGTCTGCACCCACAGTCATCAAAAATGGCAGATCATTTTCGATTGAAATACTCATATCATCAGCACCGAATGCAGGTGCGATATGTACCAGGCCTGTCCCATCTTCTACCGTCACAAAATCTCCTAAAACTACGCGGTGAGCAGGTTTATCGAGGGGTAAAAATTGGTACAAAGGGCTGTATTGCATATCTTTTAATTCAGCACCTTTGTAGTGTTTAACTATTTCTACTTCTTCGTCGCCAAACACTCTGGGTAGCAACGCTTCGGCCAGAATTAAATATTCCTGGTGGTCATCATGGATTGTTCTGGCAACCTTGACGTAATCGAGGTTTTCTCCTGCGGCAATGGCCACATTGGCCGGCAGAGTCCAGGGTGTTGTCGTCCAAACCAGAAAGGAAGTGTCAGCTTGCCCAACAAGGCGCATACGAACATACACAGATGGATCTTCAGCGTCATCATAACCCTGGGCAACCTCATGGTCCGATAATGGTGTTCCACAGCGAGGACAGTAAGGAACGACTTTGAAACCCTGGTATAAGAGGTCCTTGTCCCAAAATTGTTTTAATATCCACCAGATTGACTCAATGTACGAATTGGCATAGGTGATGTAAGCAGTATTAAGATCAACCCAGAAACCAATTCGATCAGTTAATTTTTCCCATTCCTGGATATAGGTAAAAGCAGATTCGCGGCAACGGGCATTAAATTTGTCGATGCCATAATCTTCGATTTCCTGTTTATTGGTGAAACCAAGTTGCTTTTCAACCTCAATTTCTACAGGCAAGCCATGTGTATCCCAACCACCACGACGGGAAACGTAATATCCCCGCATCGTTTTATAGCGCGGAAAGATATCCTTAAACGCGCGTGCCAGTACGTGATGAACACCCGGTCTGCCATTAGCTGTTGGCGGACCTTCGTAAAACACATATTCAGGACCACCCTTTCTCTCCTCGAGGGTCTTGTGAAATATGTCATCATTTTTCCAATGCTGCAGTATCTCTTCTTCCAATCCCGTTACATTCAATTTTGCCGATACAGGCTCAAACATTCTTCCTCCAGTTAAATAAAAAATTCTCATCCAGCTCAGGGACGAGAATAATTCCCGTGGTACCACCCTGCTTCTCACCAGGAGCAGCGAGCGCTTATGCAGACACATACAATATATCTGCGTCCCGTTAACAGTGGACGAAACCGTCTCTCCTACTATACTTTCTTATGGAAGTAGTTAAGTTTGAAGCTCCGGAAGGATTTTCAGCACCTGTTGTAATCCCGGCTCGCACCTATCCCGGGTTCTCTGTTTACAATCCAATGGCTTACTCGTTTCCATCATCGCTTTTCGATTTGTAATAATTTCAAATCATACCAGAAATAATTTAAAAGATCAACGAAGACTTGCCTGGTTATTCGACAATTTCATAAAAAAGAGGAAGGGGTTCAACTTTATCCTGAGAAAGAATAATGGCCTTGTTGATTCGGTCGATTGCCTGCTCAAGCTGAGCCTGCGAATTGGCATGGACACTGAAAAGCGGTTCACCTTCCAGGACGTAGTTGCCAACTTTTTGGTGTACGACTATACCCACAGCGTGATCGACTGGATCACCTTTGCGTGCTCTACCTGCGCCGAGGTCGACCGCTGCCTCACCAATTTCACGCGCATTCATCATTTTTACGTAGCCATTTGAGGTTGAATTAATGGTTTCAACCAATGAAGCTTTCGTTAATAAATCCGGATTGTCAATCGAATCCACATCTCCAGCTTGAGCAATGACCAACTTTCTGAACATTTCCCAGGCTTTACCGCTTTTTAAAGCATCTTCAACCAAAATACGCGCATCTCCCAGCGTCTTCGCTTTCTTTCCAAGGACTACCAGGTAAGCCGTAGCTGCCAGGCAATGTTCAACGAGGTCATTCGGTCCACCACCATGCAGCACATCAATTGCTTCTATCAGCTCGAGCGTATTCCCGACAGCATTTCCCAGAGGCTGGTTCATATCCGAAAGCATACAAACCGCTTTGCGGCCGCTTAGAGCCCCGATGGAAACCATTAAGCGCGATAGGGTGCGGGCATCCTTCAAAGTTTGCATAAACGCCCCGTTACCGACTTTGACGTCCAGAACCATTGCCTGGGCTCCGGAGGCAATTTTCTTACTCATTATTGATGAAGCGATTAAAGGTATCGACGGCACTGTTCCGGTGACATCCCTTAAAGCATAAAATTTTCCATCGGCCGGGGCTAGATTTCCGCTTTGCCCAGAAAGAACAATTCCAATCTGCTTCAATTGACTGATAAATTCCTCCGGCGAAAGATCGACGCGGTAACCAGGAATGGATTCCAGCTTATCCAGAGTACCACCACTGAAGCCGAGACCCCTACCGGACATTTTGCCAAATGGTAAACCGCACGCAGCCACTAATGGGGCGACGATGAGCGAGGTCTTATCCCCAACTCCACCGGTTGAATGCTTATCAAGGCTGATTTCCACTACACCCGAAAGATCAAGTATCTCCCCGGAATGAGCCATTGCCAAAGTAAGATCTGTGGTTTCACGATCACTCATCCCATTCAATAATACGGCCATAGCCCAGGAAGCTGCCTGATAATCCGGTATATCGCCCGAAGTAAATCCCTTCACAAAGAATTCGATTTCATCCTTACTCAATACTTCTTTGTCTCTTTTGTGGATGATGATATCGACAGCTTTCATGTTGGTTACTCCTTGATATTCCGCCGAAAACCGGCACTAACTTAAAGCATCGGGACGCCGGAAAAAAGGCGTCCCGATGTATTTCTAATAGATTTATTGTTTCTTTAAGACAATGGTGACTTTTCGGTTTGGTTCTTCACCAACACTTTCAGTACTGACCATCTCATGATCACGAAGTTCGATGTGAATAACCCTGCGCTCATTGGCTGGCATGGGTTCCAGATTTTGGCGTCGTCCAGTATGGATAACCTGCTCTGCCATTCTACGCGCAAGAACACGCAACTGACGTTCACGCCGCTCACGATAGCCCTGTACATCAATCATTAGAGGAACCCATTCACCCTGTTCTTTGGCTACAATCAGGCTGCTGATATATTGGAGAGCATTCAAAGTCTCACTTCGTTTTCCAATCAGGATGCTCAAGTCTTTTCCTTGAATTTCTACAATTACAAGATCACGATCTTTATCATCACTTGGAGGAGAATGCCGTGCAACAACCGTGGCTTCGATGTGCATCTTTTCCAATAAATCGCTGACAACTTCGCGAGCCAATTTCAGGATCTGGTCCTCATCTTCGTCGGACGCATCTTCAACATTTGCGATATTTTCCTTTTTTACTGCCACAGGTTTTCGCGATTCAACGACAGTCTTTGGTGAATCTGCTGTTTCTTTACCCTTGATTGCCAATCTGATACGAGCCTGGCGACTGCCCAATCCAAACAATCCACGACTGCCAGCATCTAATATCTCCACATCCAACAAATCTGCTGAAATGCCCAGTTGTTTTGCACCTTGTTCGATTGCTTCTTCAACGGATGGAGCAATGAACTCTTGAGTAATTTTTTCTTGTCCCATTTATTTACCTCTTTCCCCTACTTTTTCTTTGATTTTACAGGTAATGCCTTGACCGGCACCGGCTTTCTGCCAGGAATGAGATTGCGCCAGTTTACCTTACCCAACATGGCATATTGAAAAATACCTGCCAGATTTGAGACCAGAAAATACAAAGAGAGACCAGATGCCAGAGTTAATGCCAGATAACCCATAAAAAATGGCATATAGAGATTCATCATATTGCTCATCATCGCGGTCTGATCTTTCGGATTGGACGACTGCGGTTGAATCAATTTCGATTGAACGTAAGTGGAGATTACAACCACGATAGCTAAAACCGGAATGCCAAAAGAAAGGAATGGTAGATTTAATCTTTCAGGCTGTCCCAGATCCATCCATAAAAATTTGCTATTAAGTGGAATTAATGTACTGACATCCAATAGCGCAGGATAAACTCGGCGGGAAAGATTGAGAACTTCCACCGGAGTGGCGGCTAGCGCTGCAATAACACTTTGATAGAGAGCGATGATGATTGGAAATTGGATCAAGGTTGGCAAACAGGATGCAAAAGGACTGGTCCCTTTTTCTTTGTAATAGTTCATTTGCTCCTGAGCTAATTTTTCCTTATCGTTTTTATACTTTTCTTGAATCTTTTTCCAATCTTCATCTTGTTGCATTTCCTGCATTGCTTGTGCGCCCTTAATCTGTTTGGCCATCAAGGGATGGGTCACCAAACGAATTAAGATTGTGAAAAGAATGATGGCAATGCCAAAATTGTTCCAAAAAATGTCATAAATAAACAATAAGACATTAATAAAGGGGGTAACGATCAGAGTATCCCACATTTTATTTTCCTGCCTTTACTTCGCCGGGATGAATGGCGGCCATGTTTCAGAACCTTCAAAACTGAAGGTTCGAATGACTGCATCACCCTGAACAATACCTAAGATTAATTGACCATCAACAACAACCGGCCCTGTATACAGTTTTCCGTCCACCTGGCGATTCCAGAGCAGATTTCCATCAAAATCTAATGCCAGTAATTTTCCATTCTCGCCTGCAAAAACGATACCTTCAGGCATGATGGCTGGCGCGCCCGATACCATTTCACCCAAAGTATAATCCCAGACAGGTTTGCCATCTGCAGTGGAAACGGCATAAATTTTGCCAGAAAAATCACCATAGAACACCTTACCGTCATGAATGGCAGGTTGGCTCCACAAACCATCACTGGCCATATTTTGCCAGGCAATTTTGCCATCGGTTTTGCGAATTGCGACCACTTCATTAGCCATGGTAGCGACATAAAGGTTATCTTCATCCATTGCGGGAGAGTAGACAATCGCGCCACCTACTTCTGTCTGCCAGATTTTTTTACCGCTTTTTAATTCCAGCGCATATACAAAATGATCCATAGAAGAAAGATAAACGATACCATTTTCAGCCAAAGGTGCTGACCAAAGCGGTTCGCCCGATTCGAAACTCCAGACCAGATTACCGCTCAAATTGAGCGCATACAAATGGTGATCTGCATTGGGGGCTAAGATCAAATCATCACTGATAGTCGCACCACCAATGTAACGATTTTTTGCGCCAGTGAACTCCCAATTTTTCGATCCGGAATCGGCATTAAAGGAATAGAAGGTGTTTTTGTAATCTCCAACGTATATGTTATTGTCCAGTACCGCAGGTGGAGCAAAAAAGGTTCTGGCTGCCTCTATTTTTTCCGGATAGCGCCAATTCAAGCTGCCGTCCTTCAAACGTAGAGAGTAAATCCGGTTTGCATAGGCTGCAAAGACGGTATCATCATTGCCCGAAATCCCCGGCCAGCTGCTGGCAGCCATAGAGCCAGTACAAGAAGACAAAACCAGAGTCAGTGCAATAAACAAGAATATTAAAATAAATTTATTATTTTTCATTGAACCCATCAATTAATAGTTCTAAATAAGTGAAGAAACCATTCCGGTTATTTAAGGAACCGGATCATACCCTCCTGGGTTGAAAGGATTGCAGCGCAAGACTCGCCAAATTGCCATAATTAAACCTTTAACCGCACCATGTTTGTAAATCGCCTGATATCCGTAATGGGAACAACTGGGATAAAAACGGCAGGTATTGGCAGGTAATGCTGGCGAAACAACTTTTTGGTATAAGCGAATGAAAAGCAATAAAACCCAACGCGGAGAATTACGCAGGTTAAATGGCAATGAATTTAATGCTGGCTCATGGGGATATTCGCTGTGATCATCCACTACTTGATCCATTTTCATTTGGTAAAAGTCCCGCTCGTTTCAGTAATTGATTCTCTGCAGCTATCAATTCTGTATAAGTTGCTTCGGTTATCGGCTTTCTAGCCAGAAACACCAGATCCCAACCAATTTGAAGCTTTGGGATTATCCCGTTCAAGCTGGCTCGCATCCGGCGTTTCGCACGATTACGTAAGACTGCATTCCCTACTGTCCGTCCCGCTGATATTCCTATTCGAAGATAAGGATCAGGGTTTGGTGCTTTGATCAAAATTATTAACGGGTGTGCGAATGATGTACCTTTTTGTTTTACCCGTTGGAAATCATTTGATCGTGTTAAACGATACTTGCGATTCAACATTCATCCTGTTTTATAGGAGAATATTTAAAAGGTTTCCACCAATACAAGAAAAATGGGTAGAAACTACCACTGAATTTTCTTGACGTGCGGGAGTTTCACCGCCAACGAAATTCGCCCGCGCAAGCGTCGTCGTTTCAAAACGCTTTTCCCTCCACGGGTTGACATTCGTGCCCGAAAACCATGTACACGGATGCGATGTTTCTTCTTTGGTTGATATGTCCGTTTGGGCATCTCTATTTCCTTTCGAATTTAAATTTTTTTCACATTTTGAAAAGTGACAAGCGATTATTATACCGCAACGAATATCTGCGGTCAAACAATTCGCACGATACTGACAACATTTATACACGGAAAGGGCACCAACCCAGACTGTGCGCTATACTGTCTTTAAACATTGCAATTTTATCAGGTTTTCTTGAAAATTTAACCACATTCAGAAAGTGGAGGTACCTTTGAACGCCCTTTTACACATTTCAAACAAGGTTGCCATTGTCGGTGTCGGCAATGTAGGTGCTACTCTCGCATACGGTTTGCTGCTTTCAGGGTTGCCAACCGAGATCGTGTTGATTGATCAAAACATTTATAAGGCGGAAGGCGAAGCGATGGATCTGACTCATGCAGTTCCTTTGGCAAAACCAACTCGTATTTACGCCGGAACATATCAGGATTGTAAAGACGCCGCAATTACCATCGTGACCGCCGGGGCAGCCCAAAAACCCGGCGAAACCCGCATTGACCTGGCAGTAAAGAATACAAAAATCTTTCAGAGCATTGTCGAAGAAATAGTAAAGCATAACCCTGATGGCTTGATTCTGATAGCAACCAATCCAGTTGATGTGCTAACCTACGCATCGATTAAATTTTCAGGCTTACCGCCAAATCGAGTTTTTGGGTCTGGAACAATTCTGGACACCGCCCGTTTTCGCTACTTGCTCAGCCAAAGATTCGATGTTGATCCGCGCAGCGTTCATGCGTACATCATTGGTGAACACGGTGATAGCGAAGTGCCAGTTTGGTCACTGGCGAATATTGCTGGCATGCAATTGGATGATTATTGCGAGGAAAATCAGATGGGCTGCAAGAGTAAGGAATTGGATGAGATTTTTCAACGGACACGCGATGCTGCCTATCACATTATTGAACGCAAAGGTGCCACATTTTACGCTATTGGAACAGGATTGGTGCGTATCGTCGAGGCGGTCTTGCGCGATCAAAGCACTGTCCTTTCGGTCTCAAGTCTGATTGATGACTATTATGGCATCTCAAAGGTTTGTTATTCCCTTCCAACCGTTATTGATCGTGGTGGAGTCGAACGTGTTATTCGTCTGAAGCTTTCTAAGCTGGAGCAAGAAGGCTTAAAAAACTCAGCCCAGGTCTTAAAAGCCACCATCCAACAGCTGGGACTGGATAGCCTTTAGTTGTTGGTCTACTGGATTTCTCCAAAAAGCATATCCTCTTCAAAGCTTTGGATAAGCACAGCGTCAATTTGATTCCAACGCTTCTCAAGATTTCTGAGCCCTTACCCTCAGGTAATTTTCACTCAGACCTTCCATCAAATAACTGCCATCAGTCTGAATCGTTCCTGACTCCCACAGAACCGAAACCCGCCGGTTGAGGAAATTTTTTTGGTATTCGTAGCCCAACTCTGCGAACAAAGCGCGCAGCTCCGCAGATCTCCGTTTGCGGATAGAGCCATGCACCTGATTTTCAAATTTAGCAGCGGCAGTTCCTTGCCGGGCAGAAAAAGTAAAAACATGGCCGGCAGCAAATTCCATCTGGCGCACAAAATCCACTGTTTGGCTGAAATCCTCCTCGCTCTCACCCGGGAAGCCTACAATCATATCCGTAGTGATCGCCATTTCTGAATTCACTGTCCTTGCCATCTCCACAATTCGACGGAATTCATTTTGAGAGGTTTTCCTCGCCATCCGTCTTAGCACCTCGTCTGACCCGGACTGTAACGGAAGGTGCAAGTGATTACAGAGGCGTGAATCCTGCCAGAGGTCGAAAAAATGATCATCAAGATCCCAGGGCTCTAATGAGGACAAACGCAGACGTGGAATATCGGTCTCAAGCAAAATATGTTCAATTAAATCCCCTAAATGGAGGGGGTATTCAAAATCTTTTCCCCACGAACCAAGATGTACACCGCTCAGCACTATTTCATTCACCCCACCAGTAATTGCCCGTTGAATATCAGACAAAATCTTGCCCAAAGGCTCGCTGACGCCTTTGCCCCGTGCAATTTTCGTCACACAGAAAGTACAAAAATTGTCGCAGCCGTCTTGAACTTTGATGAAAGCCCGCGTGCGCTTATGATCACCTGGTAATGGCAGTCGGGCGAGCGATTCCGCATCAAAAATCTGAGGTGAAATATGCAATATCTCATTGACCAGATTGGATTTTTTGTCATTGGCGATCACACTTTCCACACCAGGCAGTAAATAAGCAGCAGCTGGTTCCAGGGTTGCCCAACACCCGGTTACCACAACCTGAGCATGGCCGGTTTTTGCCGCCTGACGAATTTTCTGGCGAGAATCCGATGCTGCTGCGGCTGTGACGGCACAGGTGTTGATTACAACTAGATCAGCAAGCTCAGAGGTAGCCACAATTTCATGCCCAGCCTGACGAAACTGAGCAGCCATTATTTCTATCTCGCTCTGATTTAAGCGACACCCGATCGTATCCAAATAAACATTCATACCAATAATTTCATTAAGTTAAGGTTGGAAAACTACCATATTATCAAAGAGAATATCTACTCCAATTTCATTGTAACTTACTGCAATAAATCCAACATCACCGCGCACAAAATTAGCATCCTTAACCTCGAACGCTAATTGCCCGTTAATCGCGAGCGACAAATTATCTGCGGAGCATTCAGCTGTAATTTGATTGAGTGAGTCACCCTGTGCAATTGCAGATGAGAATTGCATGGAATCATCGTTCAATAACTCAAATTGACCGTCAAGCACTCGCAAAATACCTGCATAGCCATCACTACTGACCAGAAAGGCATAAAAGTTTTGATCATCCACCATACGGCAGACCACACCAAAACTATTATTATTCGGACCGGAAATCTTGATAGCATCCGCTTGAATTTTAACATTTTCAAAATTGAAACCTGGCTGGGACCAATAAACCTGATCAGGCTCGTTGATTAAGAAATGCAGACCATTAGCCTGATAAATTACCATCGCATTGGGTTCATTCCAGGTTTTCCATTCATTCGCCGTGGTTGAAAAATCATCCGAGAAGAGTACGCTGCCTGAAATTGGTGCCGGAGTCGGATTGTTGAGGTATTTTTGCACAGACTCACAGCCCGAAATAAAAATCAGAAGGCAGATTGCAATCAGGACTTTGTAAGTTAATCGCATAATCGACTCATGTTCTCCATCCGTTTGATTCTAGCATAATCCGTTATTTTCCCTCTCCCATACGGGTCAGTAAATCCTCGGCTGCCTGGACCAACGCTTCATTGGATGCGTATTCGATAGCATTTTTTAAGTAAAAATAAGACAGGTTATTTTCCCCCTGCAGAAAATAGACCTGCCCGAGATGAAATTGTATCAGCGCAGAATATGTTTGTATTTTGCTGGCTTTAATAAGAAATCTTTCGGCACTTTGATAATTTTCCAATCGTATTTGAATCTGTCCCATCAAATCATTCACTTCGGCATCATCTGGCGCGATGACAAGTGCCTGACGCGCTGCTTCTAACCCGTTTGTCTCAACCAGAAAATTGTAATCAAGCGTATAACTGATTAATGCTTTCCTATAAAAGATATCCTGCGGTGAAAGTTGAATAGCTTCCTGTATTTTTTTTAGCCCTCCTTGAGGGTCACCTGATTGGGCCATCGTCTTTCCGATTTCATATTGCCAAAAGGCTTGTTCAGGTTCCAGTCTAAATAATTCTTCATAAATCTCGAGACTGCGATCGAATTCACCTTGATTGCGCCAATAGGAAGCTAGATACGCTCTAACTAAGACCGAATGAGGATTCAACTCATTTGCTTTCTCAAGCGCCGGCAACCCATTTTCGCCAAGATAGATATAGGCATTGCCCATGAAAGCCCATGCTTCTGCATAATCCGGATTGATTTCAGTTGCTTCTTCGAAGGCAAAACTGGCAACCAACCATTCGCCTTCATTTGCAATTAATTTACCAGCCAACACCAGCCGGTAGGCCGCGTCTTCCTGGGTGGCCAGTTCCTGTAGGCCATTGATCAAACGGTCGATGCTATCTTTTCGCATTGGCAATTCTTGCAGCGCTTGATAGAGCGTACGGGAAGCGGAATTTGCGTCAAAGATCAATTGATATAAAGCCAGACGATATTGAACCTGTCCGTTCTTCGGATCAAGCTCTGCCCAACGCTGCATGGTGATAAATGCCCCCCGCCGATCCCGATTGCTTTCCTGGTTTGCAAGCAAAACAGGCAGGTCTTCCGAGTGCAGATCGGGCCGGCCAGCAATTTCTTGCCAGGTTTGGGCTGCCTGAATGCTTTGCTTATTTTGGTGATAAGAATTCGCAAGCATAAATTGCTGAGATACGGTAAGAGTGTTATTTTGCGCCAGAATAGAAAGCGATTCGATCGCTCCCACAAAATCACCATTTTCGTATTGAAGTTGGGCCAATTGCTCTCGTATGGCTGAATGCCAGGGTTGCTGCTGCAGAATAATCTGATATCTATTCATTAACAAAGCAGTGTTTTCATTTTGTTTCAATTCCTGGATATCTTGCCAGTTTTTTAACAGAGATTGTGTTTGTGGGGTAAAAGCAAACAATAAAACAAAAATGAGGGGAAGAAAATTAAGAAAATAGACTTGGATTCGATCAATTTTGGAACTCATACATTTATACCCTGCAAAGAAAAACTCCGGTTTGTTTTTGAATATGCACCGATCCATTGTTCTGTAACATATTCTCAATCTCTTCTTTAAACACTTTTACTTGTTCATTAGTGATGAAATTTCCCCATAACGAAATTATGTAATCCAGAAGGGGTTGCATTTCGTTGATTTCCAGAGCGTCATGATAAAACTCAAGATGAATGTCGTCAAAGAATTCGCTCAGCGTTTCTTCTCCGTTTTCCAGGTTGAAATTGCGGGTAACATTCAGCGTTTCTATCAAGTTTGGTGCAATTCTCTCCACCAATTCGTTAAGTTCTTTCATATGGTCAATCCCATTCGTGGCAGCCATAAAGCTTCCACCTGGAACCAAAACCCTTTTAATCTCATCAAACGCACGGGGAAGATCAGGTACATGATAGAGCATATGGTTGGCAATCACCAGGTCAAATAGGGCATCGGGATAGGGTAAGGCTTGAACATCGGAAACCGCATAACGGAAATTGTGGACGGGTAATCCTGCCCGGCTGGCTGACTTAATCATACCGCAGGAGAAATCATTTAATAGAATTTTCTCGTTGGTAAGGTAAGCCTTTTCAAATTCTCGCCACATGCTCGCATGTCCTGCTCCCACTTCAAGAATTTGGTCAGCATTAATTCTCTGAACCCTTTCCAGAATCCAGATATTCCAGTCCATTGGATTGGTACTGAATTGCTGATGAATGCGGATACGAGCAGCAAGATTGTTGCTGTTTTTGTATTGTATATTTCTTAGGAAGTCATAGTCATTTCGCAAATTCATCAAATTTCCTTTTCCGGACTGATTAATTCAGTAATTCCGGTTGAACTGTAATTACTGCCAATCCAAGCAATTCTGAGACTGTTTGTCGCCAACCGCGTAGTGATAAGAACCAGCTGGCCGGGTGGTACCAGGAATCTTGTACACCGCTTGCCAGAATTTTAATGCCATCCTCTGCTGCGATTTTTTGGAAGATTATCTTGGCTCTACGTACGTGATAAGGACCTGTGACAACCAATAACGACGATAGATTTCGCTGCCGTGAAACAAGCATCACCGCATGCGCTTCGTCAATTGTGTTGGTTGCCTTACCTTCGGAAAATAAAATTGAATCAGCAGCAACCCCCTCTGCCATGGCTATGCGCATCAACTTTTCGCTGTAAGTCCTACCTTCGCCAATGTCCTCGCTGTCAGTCTTGGTGATAATCAGGTAGGAGGCATAACCAGCTTTGAATAAACGAGCCGCTTCACGCACTCGCTCACCTTCGTCGCCGCTGAGAACGACAATCGCATCTACTTTTTCAATTTTATCGCCTGCATTAAGAAATAATCCGGTTGCAATCATCCCAGTTAAAAGACATAGAAATGCGGCTATACCAATAATCACAATGAGAAGGAATATGCTGGTTTTCTTTTTAACGACTGGCGTCATAGAGTGGCAATCCTATTTCAACCCTTATACTGATCCACTGCAATCTTCATCCGTTGGAGTCCCTCCCGCAGAGTGGCCTGTGGGCAGCCAAAGTTGAGGCGCACAAAACCCTCGCCCCCACGGCCAAAAGTTGTGCCATCGTTTAACGCGACTCTGCTTTGCTCGAGGAAAAATTTATATGCACTTCCGGGTAAATTCAACTTTCTACAATCCAGCCAGGCCAGATAGGTTGCTTCAACTGGCGTTACGCTGATTTCAGGAATGTGAGTTGAAAGAAAATCCATCAAAAACTCCCGATTATCTGCCAGATACCGCAATAATTGGTCTAGCCACTGCTGGCCTTGTTGGTAAGCAGCCAGAGCGGCCTGGTAACCCATTAAATTCACACCTGCCATCATCCCTCGTTGGGCAGATTGAATTTTCTCTCTAAATTTTGCATTCTGAACAATAGCAAATGAACATTCCAAACCAGCCATATTAAACGTCTTGCTTGGGGCCATTAGAGTAACCGTATTTTGAGCAATCTCAGAGCTCAAGCTCGCGATGGGAATATGTTTATTTCCAGGGAAGATCAAATCGCAATGAATTTCATCAGAACAGATTGGAATGCTGTGTTCCAGGCAAATTTCAGCTATCGCCAGCAATTCGTCGCGAGTGAATGCACGCCCAAGCGGATTATGCGGATTACACAACAAGAACATGGCGGTCGCCGGTGTGATTGCTTGCCGGAAACTTTCCACATCAACCACATATTTACCTGAGGAATCCTGTATAAAGCCCGCTTCTTGCCTGAATGCACCGGCATGCAAGGGTGCCGGTAAAAACGGGTGATAAACCGGGACCTGCATTAAAACGCCTTTTCCCTTTTGGGCAAAGGATTGGATTACATTATTGAATGCAACCACAACCCCCGGGAAGAAAATGATATCCTCAGGTTGTATTTGCCATTGATACAGTCTTTGCATACGGTTACAAATCTCTTGTAATAATGCTGGAGGTGGAGCAGTGTATCCAAATACGCCATGCTGGGCACGTTCAACAAGGGCGTCGATCACGGGCTGTGGTGAACGGAAATCCATATCCGCCACCCACAACGGCAAGACACCCTCTCCGTAAACATCCCACTTATAGCTGTTGCTTTTCGTACGATCAATGATTTCATCAAAGTTGTAATTCATCTGCAACCTCATTCTATTAGTTGTCTGGATTATACAATTTCGTTTCACACCTGTCGAATTTATTCCATAAGTTGGCTATCGCCATAATCAAGTGATTGATCATTTTTCACAGAATTTGGGCGCTAAAATACCTAAGACAACTATCATTCGAGAAGCCTGATCAAGAAACAGACAAATCAACCCAAGTATCGCTATAATTAGGCAATATTCACTTCAGAAAAGAACTTCGCATGCTTAACTTACCACAAATCAATCTATTAACCTCTCCAGATTGGAAGGAGTATTCCCTTATTGATTCAGGTGATGGCCGCAAACTGGAAAAATTTGGACAATACGTGCTCATCCGTCCGGAAGCCGAGGCAATCTGGAAGCCCTCTCAACCGCCGGCACTCTGGTTGAAAGCAGACGCTGAATTCATTCCCTCTCCGGAAAAAAATGGCGGTCACTGGGTCACCCGGCAAAAAATAGCTGAACGCTGGCCACTGAGCTATAAGGGTTTACATTGCTGGCTGCAAACGACAGCCTCACGGCACGTAGGGGTCTTTCCAGAGCAGGCAGAGCAATGGGATTGGATTGCAGAACAGGTCAAACTGGCACCAAAAAAAGCAAGGGTTCTCAATTTGTTTGGATACACCGGTATGGCTACCCTGGCGGCAGCCCAGGCGGGTGCTGAGGTAACTCACGTGGATGCCTCGCAAAAAACCATCCTGTGGGGAAAAGAAAATCAAAATCTCTCTACCTTGCAGAATCAACCGATACGCTGGCTGGTGGACGATGCCTTCAAATTCGTTTCACGAGAACAGCGCCGAGGGAGTCAATACGATGGCATCATCATGGACCCTCCCAAGTTCGGTCGCGGACCGAAAGGGGAAGTTTGGGAATTTTACAAAATCCTGCCTGACCTGCTGACCACCTGCGCACAAATATTAAGTCCGCAGCCACAATTTGTATTGCTGACCGCCTACGCAGTCAAAGCATCCGCCCTGACACTCTATTACGCGGTTGAAGAGACGATGAGCAAGCATAAGGGAACCACCACAATCGGTGAGGTGCTTTTACAGGAACAATCAAAACAACATGCTATTTCGATGGCGATATACGCGCGCTGGTCGCGAAAATAATGAATGAGGAGAATCGTATGAAAGAACAACCACATTTTGCAATTATTGGAGCAGGCGCGATGGGAGAAGCTATCCTGGCCGGCTTGATCCGCCAGAACCTGACCAGCCATGAATTTATTCAAGCCTCAGAGCCGCGTCAGGAACGCCGCGATGAACTGGATGAACGCTATGGTATTCAATCCACAGATGATAACCTGACGGCGGTTAAAGATGCAGATGTAGTGGTATTGGCCGTCAAACCTCAGAAACTGGATAAGATCCTCAGCGATCTCAAAGGCAGCATTCCCAGCGCAGCGGTTGTGATCAGCATCATTGCCGGTGCTTCGCTGGAGAAGCTAACTTCCGGACTGGCTCACCAGGCTGTCATCCGAACCATGCCGAACACACCGGGCCAGATCGGCGAGGGCATAACGGTCTGGTTCCCTGCCACCGCTGTCAACGAAATACAATTGGAAAATGCAGAGATGATGCTTAAAGCGCTGGGAGAAAATATACGCGTGGATGAAGAATACTATCTCGATATGGCCACCGCTCTATCGGGTACCGGACCTATGTATGTCTTCCTCTTTATGGAAGCCATGATGGATGCCGGCGTTCACCTGGGATTTTCCCGTCATGTGGCTGAAAAATTGGTGATTGAAACCATCCGCGGTTCTATCGATTACTACCAAACGCAGGATGTGCATGTAGCCGACCTGCGCAATAAGGTTACTTCCCCGGGCGGCACTTCTGCGGCTGCCCTCTATTATCTCGAAAAAGCCGGTTTCCGGACTGCCATCTCTCGTGCAGTCTGGGCTGCCTATGAAAGGTCACAGCTATTGGGGCAGGGAAAACTGGAACAACATCCCGAAAAAAATAATGACAATCAAATATCATAAAACCAGGATTTTCACCGGGACGTTGACCTACGTGAAAAAATAACGAAATTTCTGAGGAGAAAAGCATGAATTACCGGAAATTAGGAAAAAGCGGCGTGAAGGTTTCGACAGTCGGGTTGGGCACCAACCGCTTTGGCGCACCAAATGTCGACCAGACTGTAGTGGATAACATGATCGCCGCTGCGATGGAACGCGGGATCAATCATCTTGATACCGCCAATATTTACCAGGATGGGCGCTCAGAAACGATGCTGGGAAAAGCGCTGAAAGGAAAATGGGATAATTTTTTTCTGGCCACCAAATTCAGTCACCCAACCGGAGATAGCCCCAATAATGGTGGAACCTCTCGTTATCATATCCTCAATGCGGTGGAAGACAGCCTGCGGCGATTGCAACATGATCATATAGATTTGTATTATGTCCATCGCTGGGATACCGAAACACCTGTGGAAGAAACCCTCAATACCTTGAATGATCTGGTACACGACGGAAAGGTGCGCTACATCGCAGCCTCCAATTTTGCAGCCTGGCAGCTGGCACGCGCCAATCTGCTAGCCGAAATGCACAACTGGGAGTCTTTTGTAGCCATCCAGGAACATTACCATTTACTGGAACGCAAAGTCGAACAGGAAATCGTCCCGCTTTGCCAGGCGATTGACGTTGCGATCATTCCATATTTTCCACTGGCCGGCGGTTTTTTGACCGGTAAATACCAACCTGATCAGCCCATCCCGCCTGGCTCACGAGGTGAAAGTAGTCCCTATGTTCAGAAATATATGACTACAGCCAATTATGAAAAGCTTAACAAACTGACTGCTTGGGCTGCTGATCACAGGAGAGGCGTGAACGAATTGGCAATCGCCTGGCTTCTTGCCCAACCACAGGTGGCTTCGGTCATTTCGGGTGCAACGCGCGTGGAACAGATCCAGGCGAATGCCAGCGCTGGCGAATGGAAGCTGAGCGAGGATCAATCTGCAGAGGTGCGCGCGATTTTAGAGGCAGATGTAATCACAAGCTGAAAACCCCTCCCCATTTCTAATTGACATTTCCCCAGGCTTTCATTAAACTATTGCGATGCTCGCTCGCATCTTTTCCTGTGGCGTCATCGGTCTGGATGGCGTCATCATCGAAGTTGAAGTAGACACCAATAAAGGCTTACCAGCCATTACCATTGTTGGCCTGCCGGATGCTGCCGTTCAAGAGAGCCGGGAACGGGTACAGTCTGCCATTAAGAACAGCGGATTCTCTTACCCGCGGGCACGGGTGACCGTCAATCTGGCACCGGCTGACGTACGCAAAGAGGGTCCCGCTTACGATTTGCCAATCGCAATTGGCATTCTGGCCGCAACCCGGCAGATAAAACCAGACCTGCTGGAGAAAACTTTGGTGGTTGGCGAGCTTTCCCTGGATGGCACTCTGCGGCATGTGCGCGGCATCTTACCGATGGCCGCCCTTGCCCGCCAGGAAGGCTTTCAACGCCTGGTGGTACCAGCGATGGACGCCAGTGAAGCTGCTCTCATTCCGGATGTGGAGGTCATCGCAGTGACTTCCTTGCGCCAACTAAGCGATTGGGCAGAAGGCGATATCAAGCTGCCGGTCATTGAATCCGATTTTGGCAAAGAAAGCGATCAGAATCAGTTCCTGACCGATTTTCAGGAGATCAAAGGTCAGGAGCACGTCAAACGAGCGCTTGAAGTAGCCGCCGCTGGAGGACATAATGTCCTGATGATCGGTCCGCCTGGCTCAGGAAAGACTTTGATGGCACGCGCGCTGCCTTCGATTCTCCCAACCATGACCATCGATGAAGCCCTGGATGTGACCCGCATCTACTCCGTTTCGGATCAACTCCCGCCGGATACACCTTTAATCCGCATCCGACCTTTCCGCTCTCCGCACCATACCATCAGCCATGCCGGCCTGGTCGGCGGAGGGAACTGGCCTCGTCCCGGCGAAATCTCGCTGGCACATCGTGGTGTGCTCTTTCTCGATGAGCTGCCCGAATTTGGCAGCCGTGTACTCGAAGTAATGCGTCAGCCAATTGAGGATAAAGTCGTCACGATCAGCCGCGCATCGGGTTCACTTACTTTCCCCGCCAATTTCCAGCTGGTGGCTGCGATGAATCCCTGCCCGTGTGGCTACTACGGCGACCCACTTAAACCCTGCACCTGCGCATTGGGTATGGTCAGCAAATACCAGAAACGAATCTCCGGTCCCTTGCTGGACCGCATCGACATCCATGTTGAGGTTCCACGTGTAGAATATGACAAGCTTTCCAGCCAGCGCCTGGGTGAGAGTTCACAGGAGATCCGTGAGAGGGTGGAACACGCCCGCAAGCTGCAATTACAACGCTTTGAAGAAAATAGCCCTTCAGACAAGGATAACGGTCATCTCAAAGCGATGACCAGCAATGCCGACATGGGTCCTTCCGAGATTCGGCGGTTCTGTTTGTTGGATGAAGCCAGCGAAACGCTGATGCGCACGGCCATGCGCCAGTTACAGCTTTCAGCGCGCGCCTATCATCGTACACTAAAACTGGCACGTACCATTGCCGACCTGGCTGGTGCTGCCAGCATCGCGCCCAATCACCTGGCTGAAGCCTTGCAATATCGTCCCAAGATGAACCTGGACCTGCAGTAGGTCGCCGCTGGCGTTAGCCGCCTGCTGACTTTCGTTCTTCCGAGAACTTTTCCTGAAATTTTGCCACCTTCGGACGAATCACAACCTGGCAGTAACCTGCCCACGGGTTCTTTTCGAAATAGCGCTGGTGGTATTCCTCTGCCGGGTAGAATTTCTGCAAAGGCACTACCTGAGTAACAATTGGTTTTGAAAAATGCCCGGAATGGTCAAGTTCCTGAATGACCTCGCCTGTGGTAATTTTTTGATCCTCATTGTTATAGAGGATGATGGAACGGTACTGACTACCCACATCCGCGCCCTGACGATTGATGGTGGTCGGATCATGCATGGAGAAGAATACCTCCAGAATTCGCTTTAAGGAAATTGTCTGCGGATCGAATGTAACTTTTACCACCTCCGCATGTCCGGTTGATCCGCTGCAAACAGCCTCGTAGCTGGGATTTTCTTTCTTTCCACCGGCGTACCCTACAACTGCACTCTCGACCCCTTGAAGATCAGCAAATAGTGGTTCCAAACACCAAAAACATCCACCCCCCAGGACGATGGTTTCATATTTTATTTCGTTTTGATTCATGTTAACCTCAGTTGAATTTTTTAAAATAATACGAAAATAACACCTTAAACGCAATCAAGCGCATAGCTTGACAGGAGTCTGGCAATCACAATTGCTTGAACCTCATTGTTGTTTCGAATTATGACTTTACAAAACGAATTTCTTCTACTAGTGTGTGCCGAAGAAAAGATTCGGGAATCTCACCTGTGTTTCAATAATTCTAGATAAACAAACGAGAGGCTGTGAAAATGATCCCACATCCTCTCGAAATAAAACGCTTCTCTTTTTACCCGATAACTAGTTGATGAAGTTACCCATTTACTAATTTACTACCATCTAATCCCAAGTTTTATTTATTTATTCAGTTGAAAACGTTTATCGTTCTTTTCAAAGTAATCAATAATCTGGCGGATGGCAGCCAGGCCGGCATTAATGTTAGCCTCTTCCGTTTGGGCACCCATTTTTTTAGGGGTGCAGAAGTAACGCGTATGATATTTTTCTTTCAACTCGGCAGCGCAGGCGGGTTCTACATCGGCGATGTAAACAAAATCCGGACGGCTTTCAAACACTTCCTGCAGTTCGGCTTCGTTGATCACTTCCTTCCGGGCAGTATTGATCAGGGTGGCCGGTACTGGCATACTTGTCAGTAATGTGGCATTAATCGAAAGTTTTGTTTCGGCTGTCGCAGGAATATGCAAGGAAACGTAGTTACATTTTCGATACAATTCCTCAACACTGCTAACCCAATGCACTCCATCTGCCTCGATAGCTTCGCGACTGATGTAGGGGTCATAGGCATACACATTCATTCCAAATACTTTGCCCAGAGCAGCCACTCGCTTGCCAACGTTACCATAAGCGTGCAACCCGAGCGATTTGCCCATCAATTCAGTGCCAGATTTACCATTGAACTGGTTGCGCGCCTGGTAAATCATCATGCCGATCGCTAGTTCTGCTACTGCGTTGGAATTTTGGCCGGGCGTGTTCATTGCCACCACCTGATGAGCTGTGGCTGCAGCCAGGTCGATATTATCATATCCAGCCCCTGCCCGGACCACGATTTTTAAGTTTTTGGCCGCATCAAAGACTTCGTTATCGATGATGTCACTGCGGATGATGATTGCATCCACATCGGCAACCGCCTTCAGCAGATCCTCTTTATTGCTATATTTTTCGAGCTTGACCAGTTCATACCCTGCCCCATCAGCGATATCTTCAATTTGCGCGACAGCAGATTGGGCAAAAGGTTTTTCGGTTGCAAGTAATACTTTTTTCATCTCAGTTCCTGCCAATCCTAATGAATTGCTTCAAATTTTTGCATACAATTGACCAATGCTTGCACGCTTTCCAATGGCATCGCGTTGTATAAGGAAGCTCGATAGCCTCCTACATCGCGATGACCTTTGATGCCTACCATTCCCTGTTCGGTTGCAAAGGTAAGGAATTCTTTTTCCAGGTCTTTGTATTCCTCTTTCATAACGAAGCAGACATTCATGATCGAGCGGTCTTGCGGATCCGTCACTGTGGCAACAAATAACTTATTGCGGTCAATTTCATCGTACAGCAAAGCGGCTTTTTCCAGGTTCATTTTCTCGATGGCAGCGACACCACCCAGATTCTGCAACCATTTCAATGTCTGCAAGGCGGTGTAGATTGCGAAAACAGGCGGGGTATTGTACATGGAATCGCTCTTAATATGCGTGCGATAATCCACCATCGAAGGCAAAGGACGTTCAACCCTACCCAGCAAATCTTCTTTCACAATCACAAAGGTCAATCCGGCCGGCGCAAGGTTCTTCTGCGCACCACCATAGATCAAACCATATTTTGAGATATCCACCGGCCGGCTGAATATATCGGAAGACATATCCGCCACCAACGGCACTGGCGAGGTAATATCCTCGCGAATTTCAGTACCGAAAATGGTATTGTTGGTCGTAATGTGGAAATAATCCACATCAGTCGGAATCTGGTATCCACGAGGGATGTAAGTAAAGTTTTTATCCTCGGAACTAGCCACAACCTGAACTTCGCCAAAAAATTTAGCCTCTTTGACTGCTTTTTTAGACCAGGCTCCAGTGACCAGGTAGGCGGCTTTGTTCTGCATCAGGTTGTAGGGAACGGTAAAGAACTGTGTACTTGCGCCACCACCCACAAAAACAACCTTGTAACCTGCGGGGATATCAAGGAGATCTTTAAACATAGCTAAGGCTTCTAAATTGACCGCATCAAATTCTTTGCTGCGATGTGAAATTTCCAATATCGAAAGGCCAATCCCATTAAAATCAAGTACAGCTTCAGCGCTTTTTTCTATTGCCTCGCGGGGAAGAATGGATGGGCCGGCATTAAAATTATATTTTTTCATAGTCTGGGTCCTTTATCTGTATATATAAATAAATTTGAGGATATGATACTTATTATAGAAAAGTTTGCCGCTGAATGCACTTGACGAAGTTCCGTTATTTATACGCAATAAGCACATTTCCAGCAAAACTCGCCGGTAAAAGGAAAATTAACGAAGAGAATTACATAACTAAATACTGCTAATCATGCACCAGACCATTTGGCATGATCGTTCCAGCAAGTGACTTGGCTCGCAAAACACGGTGATCGGGGGCATTGGTACCGGTTAAATCTGCATTGGTGAGATTGGCATTTGTCAAATCCACCCCACCCAAATTAGCATCGATCAGATTTGATTCGGAAAGATCCACTTCTACCAAATCCGCTTCAGCAAGATTGGCTTCACGCAGGTCCGCACCACGCAAATTAGCACCTCTTAGATTTGCCCGACGCAAATCAACACCCACCATGTTTGCACCGCTCAAATCGCAACCTCCCAAAAACGTTTCAATCAAAATTGCACCACGCAAGTCTACATTACTGAGGTTGGAGTGAATCAAAGTCGCACCGCGCAGGTCAACTCCGCGTAAATCCACTTCACTTAAATCGATATAACTTAACCATAAAGGCTTGATTTGATTAAGCAGCATATAAATTTCAAAACGAGTGAACTCTGCCATAGAAACCACCTTGGGCAATTACCAAATGGAATTGCAGTTAAAGAAATTGTGACATGGTATTTATATGTTTTTTACTCCCATATCCAAGCAATTAAGTAATTATAAATCAATTGAAGGTTCAATTGTATAGTAATACTAAATGAGATTATAATAAATGGAATCTTTGTGGAATTAATTCCTTTATTTCCAAATTCTTATTGTTGTAAAGGGGCGAAATAGTTGTGTCCAAAGCGCGTTGGATATCTGTCATTTCAATTGCCATTTTAATCATTTCGCTTCTGATTGCATCGGAAGATGTAACCGCACAAGAAAATGGCGGAGATGAGCGTTTCAAAACGGTCACACAGACATTTACCCAATACACATGGCGCCTGGTTACGCGTGCAGGTGCACCTATTTGCACAGTTTTGATCAACCATGAAGGCTTTCCGAGTGGGAGTGAAACGCTGGCGGCTTGTGAATTGGATATCGTCCAACTCAGCCCATCCGCTACCCCGCTCCCGGAAGGGACTCCACAACCATCGCCTACACCAATCAATATCAATGAGTTTTTCCTGGATACCTATTGGGTGTTTGATTCTTCTCGGGAAGTGACCACCTCTACTAAATTAAAAATTCCCGACATTATCATCAATATTTATCCTCCGGGACTGCCCGTCAATGCTCCCTATGTGATTATCAAAGCAATCGAACCTTATTCAGAGTTTAAAATTACGAAGATCGCAGGCTTTGTTAATAACAATCCATTCGAGTGCCTATCCGATCAGTGCATTGTACCTTTACTCCAGGATTCTCAAATTCAATTCTGGGCTGAAAGTTCATTTGGAGACCAGTCTCAAGTAATATCTGTTACTGCCCGCACCTTCATCAGTAATAATGCTTACCAGGTACGGTTGACAAATTTAAGTAGAAAAATCGAATTTGTGGATTCCTGCAAGCTAATCTGGAATGATACAGCCTTTGGAGATTCACCAGATTGGGTAACTTTCCCCGAATCCCCGGATTTACTAGCTACCCAGCATAATTTACATTACCTGGCTGGCAAATTAATCCTGAACCAATTTGTCGATACTTCCTCCTGCCCAGAGGGGGGGATTTTTTCGAACGGTGCCCCAAATGCATGTGGATTACAGTTAGCCAATGCCAGCATGCTTGCCTGGCAAAACCGTTTTGATTCAACCATTTGGGCAGCGGGAAAAGAATACGGGATTCCTCCGGTATTAATTAAGACCATCATGGAACAGGAAACACAATTCTGGCCTGAAAACGCCCGTTACTTATATGAAGAATACGGTTTCTCCCAGATCAATGAACTGGGAGCGGATGTCGCTTTACGGTGGGACGAGGATCTTAAAAATCAGATTTGTTCAACACTTTTATTCAATTGCGACCCTTCTTTTGCCAACATGAATAGCTTCGAACAGGCGATGTTGCGCGGTGGTTTGATCCGCTCAATCAACGCATACTGCCCTGAGTGTGAGAATATGGTAAACCTTGATATTGCTGAACAAAGTGTTTCCATTAGCGCTCAAGTTCTAAGGGCTAATTGCAGCCAGACCAATTACATCGTTGAACACCAGGGACTACGAACCAATATCACCGATATGTGGAAATTTACGATTCTCTCATATCATAGTGGCTATTATTGCCTCGAGGAAAGTTTGAAAGCAGTGAAAGAAAAGGGTCTTGCCCCTACCTGGGAAAATGTAGCCAATAATCTCAATTGCCCGGATGCAAAAGCCTATGTCGATTCTGTTTGGGATAAACTTACTTCTTTCCAATTTTATTATGCCCCCCAACCGACTCTTTCACCTCAGCAATTAACACCTATCGGCCAGGCAAATCTGGTTGAATTAGAGCCTACCACCACACCTATCCCCAGTCCAACACCGAAAAATTATCTGACTGATGGTGAAATTCATATTTTTCTCTATCTGGACCGCAATAATAATCTTGTGATGGATTCAAACGAGTTGATTGACAAAGCCAATTTGACCGTCACTTTTGCAAATGGAACTACCGTTCAAGTACCCGTGGTCAATGGCGAGGGAATTATTAATTATCAGGACCAATTTAAGAATTCTGATGTAAAAATCATAGTCAACGAACTTTATCATCAGATTATTGTGAAGATTCCGGAAAGTGGAAAACTGTTTAATATCATTCGTATTCCCCCACCGAATTTACCAGGAATTCTCCCGTAGAAGTAGGATGCCCACTATGAGCCAAGCTAATAAAAAACCGAGAAGAAAATCAAAAAAAGAAAAAGAACTCAATCAAGAACTGGATTCGATGCGAGAAGAACTGGGTAAACAAGAGGACGAACTCAACACGTCTGCCCAAAAAGATATTGAACAACCTGTAGAAGAAACGGATGATCTGATCGATTCACGCTTGCAAGAAAATTCTGCGCCTGTTAATCTAACACCACGACCAGAACTCAGTACGAAAATTCTTAATGATGATAATGATGACAACGATGATGAGAAACTTGAAAAATCGATCAACATTGATGCTTCCCCGGAAGACGAGCATCTTCCAGCAAGCGACTCGATTATTCTGTCCGAGCCGACGGATCTGAACTCAGAATCACTTCGGGCGGAGACCATTCAGCCAAAGTATAATGAAAAACCGACTGTTCCCCGCAGTGCATTTCAAGCGGATTCAGATCAAGAAAATTTTCTCGAAGAGTTAAATGATCGAAACAAAACGCTGCCTTTAACTGATGCTTCCAGCGAAGATTTTATAAAAGAGATCACCCGGTCCCTGGAAAATGATCCTTATGCAGCCCGACACGCTGAACTGTCAGAGGATAGCTTCACAGTAGATGGTAGAAATGACGATGAAGAGCACGATTATCTAGCAGAAATTGAAAGTGAAATTGAAAAAGCCTCTCAAGCTACCAATCCATTTGAAGAAGATTCAAGTGATTCATCAGAAAATGATTTCCTTACGCGCCTGAAAGAAATTTTTCCGGAAGATTACGCCAATGATGCGATTACAAAACCACTGGATGATTTTGAAGATCTCGTTGATGGCGAATCCAAACTTTCTTCAGAATCCTGGCAGGAAGTTTTAAATGCAACTGAGGAATCTGCTCAAGGACCTCTTACGAGCGATTTCCTGCTTCAAGGTCCACAATCGTCGGATCTCGAGGAAGAATTATTTTCGGATAGTTGGACTGACAGACCGGATGATGTTTTTTCACGCAACACACTTCCAGCAGGTGAATTTCCAGAGGCTGAAACCGCCTCTCAGGATGAAGATTTGGAATTAATTGAAGGAACAGCACCTGAGCATAAAGAATCAGTTGATAATCTGCGCCGCTCGTTTATTGAAGAATTTGATCAATCAACCTGGCCTGAAGAAGAACCTGAGCCTGAAAAAGAAGAAAGTTGGTTGAAACAAAAATCCGGCACCTTCTCTAAATGGATTAAATCTTTGAATGGAGCTGAAAAAGCCTTACTCATTATGAGTTCAATCATTACACTTGCGGTGATCGTTGCCATTGGATTGGTGCTTATTCGATGGCAGGGAAATCAAAATATTAATGGCACACCACCGGAAGCCATTGCCTCTGTAGATCCCAACCTGGTTTACCCGACCGGGCTGCAATTACCAGGCGGATGGTTCTTCTTTTTACAGCGTGGGGAACTGAAAAACAGTAAATGGACCCCTCAAACCGCTGAGTGGTTGGTCAGTTCTACAGTACGAAGAGTGGTTGCTATCCCCTGGAGCCGTCAGGCAGAAGCTGTGGCACAAACCTTAAAAGAAGGTGATGAAATACGCGTTTTTATGAATAATAATGACATCATGAATTATTATGTTGCTGAAGTAAAACAAGTTGAGCGGGATAATGTTGATATTCTGACCTCGAATGAGCCTTCTCTGGTGGTGATCCTATTCAAGACTGATAACTCTGATCGCTGGGTTATATTCGCAAACCCGTAATTAATTCACCGAAAAAACAAGTACTCCTTTCTATTTTCGAATCACAGACAGGATAAATGACTTCTGAAATCCATTCATTCCCAGGGCGGATGGATGACATTCAACATATGGAAGCACGCTTTTATAGCTCCTATAATGATTAACAATGGAGTAAAGTCTATGTGTGGAATTTTCGGCATTGTCACTCAAACCGAGCAGAACCTGGGTAAACTTCTCACTGCAGCAGGTCAGCGCTTATCCTACCGGGGTTATGATTCAGTAGGAATTGCTACAATTCTTTCTGACCAAACCATTGACCTGCGGAAAGACATTGGAAAAGTCGCAGAAGTTGCCGAAAAATATCACTTTTCTCAAATGAAAGGCACCCGAGGAATTCTACAATTAAGATGGGCAACATTTGGAGAACCATCTCAGGTCAATGCCCAGCCGCATCTTGATACAGAAGGATTAATGGTCGGTGCTCACAACGGTAATATTGTCAATAACGTTCTCCTGCGCGAGCAATTCAGTGCTGAAGGCATGTTGGTGCGCTCCTCCAATGATGGTGAGAGTTGTGTTCATGCAGTCGAGCGATATATTCGGCAGGGAAAATCCACATTGGAAGCGATCCGTCTGGCATATCGTGATCTCGAAGGAGATTACGCCTTCGTGATTGGAACGGTCGATGATCAAAAACTATTTGCAATTAAAAATGGCTCGGGCCTGGTGGCAGCTTTTGGTGAAGATTTCACCTGCTTATCATCAGATCTGCCCTCGGTTCTCCCTCTTTCCCGTGAGATTCTCTTTCTGAACGATGGCGAAATTATTGAGCTTACTTCCTCATCCATTACCATCTATTCAGCTGATACAGGTGAAATCATCGAGCGCGAACCAGAAGTGGTTATTGAGACGATGGAAGCGGCCCAAAAAGGCGGATTCGACCATTTTATGCTGAAAGAAATCAATGAACAGCCTCAGGTTGCCCGGGAATTGCTCCACCTCTGGGACAAAATGGAGGGAGTGCAAGAAGTCACTGCAGCAATTAAACAAGCTCGCAATGTTTACTTCATCGGCTGTGGTACTTCTTACAATGCATGTGTTAGTGGTGCCTTGTTCTTCAACAACCTGGCCGGCAGAAGTGTGATTCCGATTGCAGCCCCCCAATTTATGGCTCAATATGACAGGTCAATCAATAATAAAGATGTTGCTATTTTTGTCAGCCAGAGCGGGGAAACAAAGGATGTGCTGAACGCCGTCGAAGTTGCCCGGCAAAGGGGAACGAAAGTGTTTTCACTGGTCAATGTTGTCGGTTCCACGCTTACAAAAAAATCAAAGATATGGCTGCCGCTAGCTTGTGGATATGAAATCAGCGTGCCAGCTACAAAAACATTCACCAATCAACTGATCGCTTTTCTTTATCTGGCATATTGCCTGGCCGGCAAAGATACATCTTTACTTTCACAGTTGCCGTTATTGTTGGAAAAAGAAATAATAAATAGCATGAAAAAAGTAGCCGAAATTGTGCCATTTTTCGATGGCTGGAAGGATTTTTATTGTTTGGGCTATGGCCTTACTTTTCCAATTGCTCTTGAAGGAGCATTAAAGGTAAAAGAGATCACCTATGCTCACTGTGAAGGCATGCTCTCGACAGAATTCAAACATGGACCACTGGCTGCGGTCAGCGATAAATATCCGGTGATTTTCGTTTCAACAAAGAAAGATGTCCCTCTGATCATTTCCGGTATCAATGAAGTCACATGTCGCGGTGGATTAGCTATCACGATTGGGCCCGATAACAACGCTTTATCCCAAAATGCAGATCATATGATCTCGCTGGAAGACACGAACGACGAATTCCTTTCGATTCTGACCGTAATCCCCTTACAGTTGCTTTCCTATCAGCTTTGCCTGAAGAGGGGTTTCGATCCGGATTTTCCAAGGAACCTGAGCAAAACTCTGACTGTAGATTAACTTTATTTGGGTTTAATTTCTATTCTCTCTATATGTAAATTTCTCAAACGGGTGTGTCCATTTGCGTGACATTTCCAATTGGCAAAGATGATAGGTTTCATGCCAGATATAAAGAGTATGCACCTTCCCTACCGTCATTACCTCTGTGACAAAACGAACTTCTATTTTCAAACTTTTTTTTGGGAGTTCACCCAACCATTACGTCGAGATTGATTGTGTCTCATCGAAATATCGGCTGTGTTCAGAATGGTTTACGTCATATAATCTACGCGACACCGATTCTGACCCATTCTAATAAATACTTTTTCCGATATTGAGCAATCGGAAGTTGCGATGACGATCTCAAGCACCTTTTAGTGGCACTCAATTTGGTGACCCAGAACCCGTTTCAGGCAATTTCCCTCGATGAATGCTATCTACATTCTGGCTATGTTGGTTAATTCGTAAATGTAACGTTTCACTACATCCTGGAAAATCTCGATTTCATCAAGGTAAATAATCGGGTAATAAATTGATATCAAATCTTCTCAAATCACCCGCTTGATTTTTTGGCTGTTCGTTTTCTCGTATTAATTACTACACGCAGAAAATTGATTAAGTGGTGCAGTGGGCGGATATGGCTGGTCTCGCCGGCGTAAATTGTCTCAATGGGTACCCAATCTAATTTCAAGCCGTGCTCAATACATTTGACAATCATGTCAACTTCATATTCGAAGCCACTCTCAGGGCTGCGCAATAACAATCCGAACAGATCCCGAGAGATCAAACGGTAGCCAGATTGGTTATCGCGAATGGGCTGGCGCATGGCCCACGAAAATACCCATCCGCCAGTGGTATTGGAGAGACGCCGAATTAAAGGCATTTTTGAAAATTCACGATATCCGATGATCAAATCACCTTGATTTCGTTGATAGACTTCCAGGAATTTCGGTATTTCGTCTGGGTTATGCTGACCATCCGCATCCAGTGTAATTAAAAATTCATATTGCGCCTTAATTGATTCCGAAAAACCCCTTTGTAAAGCAGCGCCTTTACCCTGGTTAGGATTCTGTTGGAAAACTTCTGCTCCTGCAGCTTTTGCAACTTTTGCAGTATTGTCACTCGACCCATCATCTATAACAATTACAGGTAAATGCGCGATCGCTTTGCCAATCACGTTGGCTAAATGTGCCTCTTCATTAAAGGCTGGTACGATAATACATCCATTCATTTTCAATTCAAATTATATAATACATTCCGCAGTTCACTTTTTCTTTACTTAATGCGATTAATTTGTTTAATAAGCATTAAGAGAGAACAACTGGTAATTGCATTATTTTCACAGGCCCGCAATTCTATTCTTAGTACGTGCTAAAAACAGATTCAACGAATAACGAATGGCAGAAAAATCCGGTTATCCTTCACAATAATATTAAAAGAAACACCAACAGGCATTTCTAGTACAGTCTGATTGGAAATCGCCCACTTGTCGTCAACAATTGACCACATCACTGAAGGCGGATAATTATAGTAATAACCTGCTCCTGCACCGGGGTTCCAATTCGGGGTTGCAAACAAGATGGCATAGCGATTTGAATTTGTCAGCGTATTATCGATCCTGGTTGATAATAGTGAGGTGTTGGCTGGCGTGGACGTGTGGACAAAGGCATCCGAACCACTTATCGGTATTATTACATTGAAAGAAGCACCAACAGGCATGAGTTGGGTATCTTCGTTGAATATAGCCCATTTATTGTTTGTAGTGTTGTACCATACGCCGATATTGTGATTATTAAACACACCTGGTCCTCCACCCGGGTTCCAATTCTGGGTTACGAGTATTATTGCATTTGGGTTTCCATTGCTGTGTGGATTATCGATAAAGGTCGAATTAAAAACGATGTTCCCGGTTTCAGCAGTGTGTACAAAAGCGTTCGTGCTGCTATCCGGGATCATTATATTAAAAGCTGAAATATCGGTAATTGGTGTAACATCCTCGTTGAAAACAGCCCACTTTCGATAATCACTGCTATACCATACACCAAGCGGATGATTGTTAAGACTACCACCAAATGCATCGGGTGATTGATTCTGGGTGACAAGCATGATGGCATCAGGGTTGTTGTTTAATAACGGATAATCAATCAGGGTGTAATTATCCACGCTATTACTGGTTGTCGCTTTATGAATGAAGTAATCACCAGGTATACTGTTCGAATTCGGCGCAAAGTCTTGTATAACAGGATTATGATTTGTTTCAAGATTCCGGGCGCTGACTTGCGGAAGTTCAACGAATAGCATAGCCACAAAAAACACTGCACTGATTGTCACCCTCAAAAAGAAAATGGATTTGTATTTTTTCATCATTTTTCCCTTTTTCCAGTCATTTCGCACTGGTTAATGAAAAAGTCACCATAGCAGGATGATTAATATTGCTAACCAACCATCTTAGCAGAGTGAAATTTATCTTAATTCGATTAAGGCCATGCACACATATCCAATTATTAAATATGTTGCAAAATGATGAGGATCTCTTCTGGTTTTGGTTGGGCTATTAAACGCTCCCCTGGTTCCTGTTCAATTATAGGTTTTCAAAAATAGTTTAGCAGAATCAAAAGAATCAGTCTAACTTTTGTGGAAACTATAAGAATGAGATAATTTCCTCCATCTATTGAATATCCATGAAGTGTAATTGAACAGGAAAAAGTAAATTAAAATAAATTGACAACCAACACTTTTCTCCCCTATAGTAGATGCAGGACTATTCGTTATTGGAGGGAATACTATGAAAACCAGACTTTTATCATTCATTCTACTTTCTTCCTTGCTGCTTACACTTTTCTTTGGAAACAGATCATCGGTATCATCCCAGCCGAACCATCAAATCATTGATTTATCTGTCTCAATCGACCAGGTATTAGCCAGTGGATTCAGCTCCCCAGTCCAGGTAACCCATGCCAACGACAGCAGCGGTCGTATGTTCGTGGTTGAACAAACAGGTCGCATCAAGATCATACACTCGGATCGAACCGTCACATTATTTCTGGACATCAGCAGCCGTTTGACTTCCGGAGGTGAACGCGGTTTACTTGGGCTCGCGTTTCATCCAGATTATGCGACAAATGGCTATTTTTATATTGACTACACAAACCTGGCTGGCAATACGGTAGTTGCCCGTTTTAGCACATCCACTGATGCAAATGTTGCCAATCCCAATTCGGAATTGATTTTGTTCACCGTTGATCAACCTTATAGTAACCACAATGGAGGTCAGGTTCTCTTTGGACCGGATGGCTATTTATATATAAGCCTGGGTGATGGCGGCAGCGGTGGTGATCCGCAAAACAATGCACAGAATTTAAGTACCCCGCTTGGAAAGATCCTCAGAATTGATGTGAACCAGGGTAGTCCATATACCATTCCAACGGACAATCCCTTTTATAACTCTCCGAATGCAGATAAAAGGATCTGGGTTTGGGGTTTAAGAAATCCCTGGCGATTCAGTTTTGACCGACTTACCGGTGATATGTTCATCGGTGATGTAGGTCAGAATCTGTGGGAGGAGATCGATTTTCAATCAGCCAGTTCCGTTGGTGGTGAGAACTATGGCTGGCGCTGCCTCGAAGGTACCCACACGTATTCAACCTCCGCGCCTTGTAATTCATCTGCCTATCTTCAAACTTTAATTCCACCAATTAGCGAATACGCTCATAGCACCGGCCGTTCGGTTAGCGGTGGTTTTGTTTATCGCGGAACACTCTATCCTGATTTTGAGGGTGTTTATTTCTTTGCAGACTATGTCGATGGCAAAATTTTCAGCCTGCAAAAGTCCGGAAATGTCTGGGAGCAAACTCTGGAGCTTTCAAGTGGGCTTTTGATCAGTGGCTTTGGAGAAAATGAAGCAGGAGAACTTTTCCTGGTGGATTATGGCGGAGGGACCATTAGGCAGGTTAGTGACCCCAATGTCCCCTCAGCTAACCTGGCAGACTCAAATATTGCCGTCAATTTAGCCCAGGCGAATCCTGGTGAAGTCCTGACCTACACGATCACAATCTCAAACAGCGGATTGGCCATCTCGCAGCAACTCAACCTGCTAAACACTTTGCCGGAAAAAGTGACTTTTTTGGTTGGAACCCTGACGGCAACCGCCGGACACGCGGCATTTAACAACGGACAGGTTTCCTGGAATGGTTCTATTGGTTCTCAGACAGAAATCCAAATAAGTTATCAGGCTCTTATCGATATGACTTCATCCGGGTCAATTGTCAATTTATTCACCCTTAGCGGTATTGATATCGAACCTATTCAACGCCATGCCATAACCTCGGTTCCAGGGCCGCTGCTCAACACAACGGCTAATGATTTCATACTCCCTGGAACGCAACCTGGCATTGCAGTCCCGCTGGTAGATTCGATTGATTGTAAAACCTGTCACAGCCCCGAAATATATGATGCCTGGCGTGGATCCCCCATGAGTCAGGCAGGACGCGATCCACTGATGTGGGCAGCACTTTTTAATGCCAACGCCAAAGTACCGGAAGCAGGTGAATTTTGTCTGCGCTGCCATACCCCCAATGGATGGCTTTCTAATCGCAGTTCTGACTCTTCTGGTGCCAGCCTTTTTCCCCAGGATATTCGCAATGGGGTCAGCTGCCAACTTTGCCATCGCATGGTTGATCCGATTGCTACAGCCGGCGACTCAACCAATAGCATTGATATAGCGATTCGGGCAGCTCTTCAATTCCCACCTCCTGGCGATTATCGTAGTAGTGCTATGTACATCATTGACCCACAGGATCGTCGAAGAGGACCGTTTGTCTTCTCACCGCAACTCCCTTATCATGCGACCTATCAAACCGGTCTCCTCAGCCAGAGCCAAAACGCGTGGAAAGAATCCAGCTTGTGTGGAACCTGTCACAACATTGATAATCCCGTTTTATCCTGGGATGAAGGTCAAGCAGAATATCTACCGAATGCGATGGATTCATCGGCACCACAAACCGTCAGTGGCGCACTATATCCAATCGAAAGAACATTTGACGAGTGGAGTTTCAGTGATTATGCCAGCAGCGGGGTTTTCGCACCGCAATTCGCCGGACAAAAAGCAGATGGTATTGTACGGTCCTGTCAGGATTGCCACATGCCACGTGCTACCGGAAGAGCTGCATTGGATCCATTCAACCCTGTCTATCGAGATTGCACAACAAGCGGTTGCCTGACGGTTCATAGCTTCCCGGGTGTTAATACCTGGCTACCGGATTTGCTTCAAAATCCAGATTGGCGATTGAGCGCCATCAGTGATAGCCAGGAGTTACAATATAGTCAGGCAGTGACGACGAATTTCCTGCAAAAGGCTGCCTCACTGGAAGTTCAATTAATCGATCATACTTCCAATAAGACAGCCAGGGTCATTGTGACCAACCAGACCGGGCATAAATTGCCGACCGGTTACCCTGAAGGAAGGCGAATGTGGATTAATCTTCGTGCTTACAATTCAGACGGATCCATTGTTTATGAATCTGGTGCATATGATTTTATTACCCATGATCTCATTCTGGATGCGGATATAAAAGTCTATGAATCCAAACAGGCCATCAGCCCTGCATTGGCTTCAATTCTAGGAGTTTCTGGCGGTGAGTCTTTTGAATTTGTGCTGAACAATAGCGTTGTTAAAGATAATCGTATTCCACCCAGAGGTATTTTGGTGTCAGAGTATGCAAGTATCGGTTTACAATCGGTTGGTGCCGTGTATAGTAATAACCAGTTTTGGGATATCAGCGAATTCACCTTACCAGCTGAAACAAGCAGAGTAACGGCAAAACTTTATTACCAGGTAGCCTCAAAGGAATATATTCAATTTCTGATCAATAACGGCGGTTATGACGGTTTTCTTTTGCAATCCATTTGGAACACCACACCTTCAGATCCAGTGTTGATGGAAATTGCATTTGACCCGGCTTATGTCAGCGGGCTGCCATTGATATTTAAGTAACTTCTATCAGTCTGAGATTTTCCAAGGTCAGTCAATAGAGAATTCTCTTTTTTGGAAAAAACTCTCCTCCATCTCATATTTGGGATTTTTCAATGTATAAGCTTTTCTGACCCAGATATTATGACTTGCTACTCGAATTTGGGGATAATTTTGACTTAAATTGACGAGTTTGCAAAATTGATTGTCATGAGTTTTAAAAAAGGTATTGCATTGTTACGAGAAATCCGCTAAAATGTGGGTAATTGTGGAGTTAAGTGGGAGAAAGTGGAGCGCCGGTTCGCCGGCGTTCTGCGAATCTTAGAGAGGTAGAACTAATGTTCTTGGGAACGTACGAGCACACCATCGACCAAAAAGGAAGAATGACTATTCCTGCTCGGTTTCGAGAGGTCATTCTGGATGGTGCTTTCATTACCCTTGGCTTTGAAAACAATTTAATCGTACTCAAAGCACAAACATTTACAAGTCTATCTGACACAATTAACAAGATGAGCATTACCAACCCGGATGCTCGCGACCTGCGTCGTTTAATGTTTTCACATGCGATTGAAGTGGAAATTGACAAAGCAGGGCGTATCCTCATTCCTTCTCATCTGCGGTCTAAAGTTCAACTGGAAGACCAGGCAATTGTTTTAGGCGCGGGAGTTTATTTTGAGATCTGGGCTCCCACGGTTTGGACTCCCCGCTCAGAAGCACTGCTAAGCGGAGAAATCAATAACAAACGCTTCGAAGCGCTGGATCTTTCTCTTTGATATGGTCGCCGATGATCCCAACCCACCACATGTCTCAGTACTTTACCATGAAATTATAGCCGCACTTGCCCCAAAACCATCAGGACGATATGTTGATGGAACTGTGGGTGCTGGTGGACATGCCTGGGGGATTTTGAATGCCTCGAAACCAGACGGACAACTTCTTGGTTTTGACCTGGATCCCCAGGCGCTGGTAATCGCTCACCAGCGCCTTTCCTTATTCCCGGATCGGGTATTTCTGGTCCAGGCATCCTACACCCGCATTCAAGAGGAGATCCAGAAATTAGGTTGGGAATCCGTGGATGGCATCATCTTCGACCTTGGAGTTTCCTCGATGCAAATGGATTCCCACGAAAGAGGCTTTTCATTCCGGTTTGATAGTCCCCTGGATATGCGATTTGGGGCAACCGACCAAACCTCTGCAGCCGATCTTATAAATAAACTCTCAGAGGCAGATTTGGCTGACATCATTTGGAAATATGGAGAAGAGCGTTTTGCCCGAAAAATTGCTCATTTTATCTGTGAATCACGACCTTTAAGCACCACCTTTCAACTGGCAAAACTCACCGAAAAAGCTTACGGAAAATCATCGTCCAAAATCCACCCTGCCACGCGAACTTTCCAGGCTTTTAGAATCGCAGTCAACCAGGAATTAGCTGCGATTGAGAACACTCTTCCTAGAGCGATAGAAATTCTAAAACCTGGAGGCAGAATGGCAGTCATCTCATTTCACTCGCTGGAAGATCGAATTGCAAAAACTATTTTTCGAAGGGAATCCCGAGATTGTCTATGTCCTCCTGAACAAATGATCTGCACATGCAAGCATAAAGCGACTATCAAAGAAATCAATCGAAAACCGATCGAACCTACTATAGAAGAGAAAGAAAGAAATCCCCGCGCACGCAGCGCAAAATTAAGAATTATTCAAAAACTTTAATTGGCACGACCTTTGCATGCTATACCTTGAATTTACTATCTAGTAATAGGATTTTGCGATGAAAAAACCACTCAATCAAGCTTATCGTCAAAAACCCTGGCGGATCCAGACTCAATGGATCAGCCTGATTTTACTGGTCGTGGTATTAGCTGTTTTATCAATTGCGATGAATCTGACCATCACCACAAAATCAGCCCATGCCGGTGTCCAGGTCCGTATTCTGGAAGCCGAACGAGAAAAATTGGATCGCACCATTTCAGGGAACCGGACTATTCTGGCACAAATGACTTCAGCCGCCAATATGCAACTCCGCGCAAAAGAAATGGGGTATGAACCAGCCACCCAGTCAAATATCACTTACATTTACCTTTCTGAGTATGTAGGCAAAGAAAGCCAGCCGGTTGCAATTCCTCCTGCTCGTACCAGCAATGTTTCCAATTCCATTAAACCCATCTATACCCGTTCATTATGGGATTGGGTGTTTGACAACACCTTCATCATGCTAGACCGCGAGGGCAAATAATATGGGCAAAAAGCTACTTCGCTTTTATTTGATAGGTCTCGTTTTTATTGCCTTTTCAATTGCAATTGTCTATCGCCTGATTCAAATTCAGACCGACCCCTTCTTCATTACGCTCAGTGAAACTGTAGGCAATCAGGCTTCAATTAAAGTCAAAACTTTCGAACCGATTCGGGGAAATATATACGATCGCTGGGGTAATTTATTAGCTGGAAATACAGAAGTTTATGAGATTGGCGTCAATCTAAACCAGGTTGTGGCAGCTGATATACCTCAGCTGGTTATCTTTTTAAACAGTCTGACGGGTGTCGGTTCCGACCTGATCACAGAGCGTGTTTCGATCCCTTACAATCCTAACCCGGAGAGTGCTGATTTTGCTGTCTTTTCCACGATCTATAAAGATGCTTCCAAAGATATGATTGCAAAAATTGAAGATGCACAGGCTGAGGATGGTCATCTGCGTTCCATTTCCTGGAATGGCAGATTGAAGAGAACTTATCCTGAAAACGAAATGGGGATCAATTTCCTCGGGTTCTACACATCAGATGCATTTTATGGGGTGGAAAGTTTCTACGATAACATCCTGTCAACCACATCCACCAGCCAAATAATAAAGATGGATCCCTACAATGTAATGACCGTTCCGGAGATTCCACAAGGTGCCGGTATAGTGCTCACGATAGACCGTGAGATTCAAGCACGTGTCGAAGAAATTATGGATCGCCACATTAGAGAAAACGGCGCATCCTCAGGCACAGCCATTATTATGGATCCGGAAACTGGTGAAATTCTGGCAATGACTACCACCCCGCGTGCCAATCCGCACCAAAGTACGGGTGAAATATTACAACAATATCCTATCGAAAGCTTTGATGGTTCTGATTTACAAACCCCTTTTAACCGAGCCATTATGCAAACTTATGAACCAGGCTCGGTTTTTAAGGTGTTTACCATGGCAGCAGCCCTCGATTCCGGAGCAGTTACACCGGATACTGAGTTCCTTGATACAGGTATTATCGAAATTGGCGGAATGACAATTTATAACTGGGATTATGGCGCCTGGGGTTTGCAGACCATGACTGGCTGTATGCAGCATTCACTGAATGTGTGTCTGGTTTGGACTGCAAAAGAAATGGGTACAGAGACATTTTATAATTATCTCTCAGGGTTTAATATCGGCCGCGAGACGAATATCGATCTCGCTGGAGAAGTGACCTTCCCCTTCCTCTCCCCCAGTAACCCAACCCCATTTGGTTCTGATCCGGATTTACCACGATGGTATGATGGCATGATGGGCCCGCAATCTTTTGGGCAAGGTGTCGCTGTTACCCCGATTCGCATGATTACATCGGCGGCAGCACTGGCAAATGATGGCAGAATGATGGCACCCCACATTCAGAAAGCCATCTTACAGGACGGCCGGATCCGCTATTACAATCCAAAAATTGTCTCCACACCCATCAAACCACAGACCGCCAAAACTCTGACTGATATGTTAACCATTTCACTGGAAGAAGAATCTTCAACCGCACTGGTGGATGGTTACAGCGTCGCCGGAAAGACCGGTACAGCAGAAATTCCAACTCGCAAGGGTTACACAAGCGGCTTAACAAATGCATCCTTTGTCGGCTGGGGTCCTTCAGATGATCCGAAATTTATCGTCTACCTCTGGTTGGAAAAGCCGACCAGCAGTATTTGGAGTTCACTGGTGACCGCACCAGTTTTCCGAGAAATTGTCGAAAATTTGGTCATTATTATGAACATCCCGCCCGATGCAGTACGTTTAGAGTACGTAACCAGGTAAAAAAAACATGTTGACACTGGCAGATATAATCGAAGCGCTAACTACAGAGAGACCTGAAGCCTCACAGATCATCACCGGGGCTGTGGTCGATTCACGTCAGGTGATTCCCGCTTCATTGTTTGTTGCCATTCAAGGTGAAAGTGTTGATGGTCACCAATTTGTGGATGAGGCTTTTCAAAAAGGGGCTCAGGCTGCATTAATCGAACATGAAATTGCAGTCGGGCACACAATTATAGATTTAAGAGGTAGCCATTTCCCTGCCAATTTGGTGGTTAAGGATGAACCTGTTGCTCTACTGGTAGAAAATACCATTGTTTCCCTACAGAAAATCGCCAGTTTTTGGCGCAACAAACTTAATGTGAAAGTTATTGGAATAACCGGGTCAGTCGGGAAATCAACTTCTAAAGAATTGATTGCTGAGGTATTAAGCCAAAAGTATAGTGTCTTAAAAAATGTTGGAAATTTAAATAATGAAATCGGATTGCCATTGACACTCCTGAGGTTGAGTGAGAATCACGAGCGGGCAGTTTTGGAAATGGGTTTTTACGTTCCTGGTGAGATAAAACTTCTCTGTGATATCGCACGTCCTCAAATCGCCGTGGTGACCAATGTGGGCACTGTCCATGCGGAACGTGCAGGATCTCAGGAGGCGATTGCCCAGGGCAAAGCGGAATTGGTTGAATCTTTGCCAGAAAATGGAACTGCAATCCTCAACTTTGATGATCCCTTGGTGCGTAAAATGGCTTTACAAACAAAAGCGAAAACCTTCTTTTATGGAATCGATCCTTTAGCACATCTCTGGGCAGATGAAATTGAAGGAATGGGTTTACAAGGTATCCGCTTCCGTTTGCATTACAAGAATGATCACATACATATACGAGTGCCATTGATCGGTCGTCACTCTGTGCACACAGCCCTGCGAGCTGCCGCAGTGGGAATTGTGGAAGGCATGTCATGGGCAGAGATTGTGCTTGGCTTGCAACAGGGCCATACCCAATTACGACTGGCAACCGTTACCACTTCCCGCGGCGCACTCATTTTGGATGACACCTACAATGCATCACCGGATTCTGTCATGGCTGCGCTCAATCTTTTGGATGAACTACAGGGCAACAAGTGCGCTGTTCTGGGGGAAATGTTAGAATTAGGTCCTTATGAAAAACAAGGACATGAGTTGGTTGGACATCGCGCTGCTCAAGTAGTCGGACGATTAATTACTGTCGGCGAAAAAGCAAAAATTATCGCCGAATCGGCAAGAAATGCAGGCCTGGCTCCATCAGCGATAATCTGGCTTCCTACGGTAAACGATGTCATCGATTTATTAAAAGGATCATTACAACCGAAAGATATCATCCTGGTCAAAGGCTCCCATGGTCTCCACATGGAACAAATCGTGAATGCATTGGAGATTGATTCATGAGTGGTACCCCGCTGGCTTTAGCTCTTTCTGGAATTAGCTTTATGATGGCCGTAATTTGGGGGCAGCCACTACTACGTGTTTTACGGTACTTCAAAATAGGAAAACTCATTCGTGTTGAAGGGCCGGATTCCCACATCAGCAAGATGGGTACTGCCACCATGGGCGGTGTTATGTTTATTGCCCCGGTTGCGTTATTAACCCTTTTACTGAATGCGGTTTCATTCTTGGGACTGAACGTTTTAGGTCGCTCAGTCCTTCTACCGCTCTCAACGTTGGTTATTTTCGCTGTCATCGGTGCCATTGATGACTGGGAGGGCATCCGCGGTCCTCGTAAGGGCATTGGCATGCGGGCACGCACCAAGTTTTTACTACAGATTGTGATCGCCATTGCAATCGCTGTCATCCTGAAATATGTGCTGGATGTACCAGAATTATTTTGGCCAGGGATTAAAGGGGAAATCCAACTCGGGGTTTTTTATATTCCGATCGCGGTGGTTACCATTGTTGGATTTTCAAACGCCATCAACCTCACGGATGGTCTCGATGGCCTGGCTGGTTTAATTGCTGCAACCGCATTCACCGCCTTTGGCAGTATCGCGCTGATGCAGGGCCAGACTTTCCTGGCACGCTTTTGCTTTACGCTGGTTGGCGCATTGTTTGGATTTCTGTGGTTCAACGTCCATCCGGCCCAATTATTTATGGGTGATACCGGTTCCCTGGCGCTTGGTGCGACATTGGGCGTGGTTGCCCTGATGACAGGTCAATGGCTATTACTCCCCATCATTGCCATCATACCCATTAGTGAAACCTTTAGTGTTGTCTTTCAGGTGATCTATTTCAAGATGACGGGAGGCAAACGTCTGTTCAAAATGTCGCCTCTGCACCATCACTTCGAATTGTCCGGGTGGAGTGAGACTCAGGTTGTCCAGCGATTTTGGCTGGTGAGTTTGATCGGTTCAATTCTGGGGATTGCGCTGGCACTGGTATGAAAAATAATTGGCAAAACCACAATATTTTAATTATCGGTGCAGCCCGACAAGGGTTAGCTTTAGCGCGCTATCTATCCTCCCATGGTGCTCATGTTACATTGAACGATAGCCGCAGTGAGGAACAATTATCAGCTGAAAAAGAATCATTGACGAGTTTCCCGGTAAATTTACACTTCGGTGGGCACCCGCTCTCGTTGTTGGAAGGGGTAGATCTAGTTTGTGTTTCTGGCGGCGTTCCGTTGACAATTCCATTAATCATCAAGGCCAAGCAACTTGGTATTCCGCTTTCCAATGATTCGCAAATATTTTTTGAAAATGTAAGTTGCCCGGTCATCGGCATTACAGGATCCTCAGGGAAAACCACGACCACAAGCCTGATCGGGGCAATGGTAAAAAAATCTGCCCCTGACGAAAAAAAAATATGGGTCGGTGGCAATATCGGCACACCTCTTATTGAACAGGTGGAAGAGATAACGCCCAATGATACAGTTATTTTGGAACTTTCAAGTTTTCAACTGGAGCTCATGACTCTTAGCCCCCATATAGCGGTCATCACCAATATCACACCTAACCATCTCGACCGCCATGGAACACTGGAGGAATATACAAGAGCGAAATCACAAATCTTAGCCTACCAAAAAACAGAAGATATTGCCATTTTGAACCATGACGATTCAGGATCATGGAATTTACGGAACCTGGTTAATGGGAAACTCTTCAGTTTTGGTATAAACCCGCTTTCGATCGAGCACGATTGTGCCTATATAAGCGACCGCCAGGTGTTCATTCAACGCGGGGGTGAGCGTAAAGTAATGGCTTTGATCAAAGATTTGCGACTCCGCGGCCAGCATAATCTCTATAATCTCCTGGCAGCTTGTGTCATCGCAGAGCTGATTAACCTGCCATTTAGCAGCATACAATCAGCGATCTCAAGCTTTGATGGGGTGCCTCACCGCCTCGAGTTAGTTGCAGAAGAGCATGGGGTTCGCTGGTACAACGATTCAATCGCCACAACACCGGAGAGAACCCTCGCAGCAATCCAATCATTTTCTGAACCTATCGTACTTTTGTTGGGTGGTAAAGATAAGAAACTCCCCTGGGATCGACTGGTACAGCAAATTCACCAGCAAGTTGACCATGTTGTTCTGTTTGGAGTGGACGCAGGCAAAATTGCTTTAGCCCTTGGTGAACCAGATGGGATTTCTCGACCTTATAGCATCGACCTGTGTTCCAACCTGGAGAGCGCTATAAAAGTTGCTAACTTAGTGGCAGAAACAGGAGACGTGATTTTACTCTCCCCCGGAGCCACAAGCTATGATGAGTTTAAAGATTTTGAAGAGAGAGGAGAAAAATTTAGATTATGGGTGCATCAACTCTCATAAATACCAAACCGTTAAAAAATCGGAAAAGAATGAATTTGCTTCTGTCCGGGCTTGATATTCCTGTTCTGTTAATCGTTGGAGCGCTTTTAGCATTAGGCCTGGTCATTCTTTATTCGGCCAGTATGCCGGTGGCTTTTTATACTTCGGCAGAAGTAACGCCGATGTCCTATGTTGCCCGTCAGGCGGGGTTTGCACTTATCGGGCTCGTTTTTGCTTTTATCATTTCATTCATAGATTATCGAAAATTACAAAAACTAATGATGCCGGCACTATTTGCCACCTGGGGTCTACTGGGACTGGTATTGATCGTTGGCACGGTTCGTCATGGCGCTACCCGAACTTTCTTCAACGGCAGTGTACAGCCTTCAGAAATAGCGAAGGTTGTCCTGATTTTATATCTTGCCTTCTGGTTAAAGACAAAGCAAGAAAATTTGAAAAAGATTACGTTTTGGGCTCTGCCGATAGGATTTGTGATCGGATTAACTCTCTTCTTGCTCTATCTGGAACCGGACTACAGTGCCATTCTGACCCTGATTGCTATCAGTGGTGTCATGCTCTTTCTGGCTGATCTGGATTGGAAACAGATCATCCTCATCTTCCTGGTTTCAATTCTCTTTTTTGTGGGCATTATCAAGGCAACCAATACAGGCTCTGTGCGCTGGGGTCAATTTATGGCTGGCTACAAAGACCCTTATGATGCCATCAGTCAGGTAAAGCGTTCAATCGAATCCGTTGTCGACGGTGGCTTTTTTGGAGTTGGTGTCGGGCAGGGAACCGTCAAGTTCACCGGATTGGAAGTCGGCCAATCTGACACGATTTTCACCGTGGTGGCTGAAGAAATGGGATTGCTTGGCTGTATGTTGGTTATTGGGCTCTTTTTACTGTTATTTCTAAAAGGGCTAAAAATTGCCATTCAATCCACGGATATGACCGGTAGGCTGATCGCCGGTGGCATAAGCATCTGGATCATTACAGAAGCCTTTCTGAATATTGCCAGTCTTATCAATATCGTACCGGTGGGCGGAAATACTCTTCCATTTTTCAGCCTGGGTGGGTCCAGTCTGGTCTCAATTTTAATCGGTATTGGCTTTCTCTTGAGCGTTTCTCGTGTCAATTATAAAGAAATTCATTCAGAAAGGAATCCCTTTAATGCGGTTGTTGATTTGCGCTGGCGGGACCGGCGGCGGAGTGTATCCGGCGCTCGCCGTTCTGCAAGCTCTCGAAGGTAAGGTGGATGAGCTATTATGGGTTGGAAGCGAGGGTGGCATGGAAGCTGAGTTAGTACAACGGCTGAATATTCCTTTTCAGACCATCCCGGCTGCCGGTGTGCATGGGATTGGAATTCGAACATTGCCAGCCAACCTGTTCAAGCTTGCCCGCGGAGTTGCAGTTTCGCGCCGGATTATTAAGCAGTTTAAACCGCAGACTATTGTATTCACTGGTGGTTTCGTTGCCACTCCTATGGCGATCGCTGCCCAAAGAATCCCCTCTTTGTTATTTGTACCCGATATTGAACCCGGGCTGGCATTGAAATTCATTGCCCGCTTTGCGACAAAAATCGCACTGACCACAATGAAATCTTCACAGTATTTCAAAGATCACGAACGACTTGTTGAAACCGGATATCCGACACGTACTGAGCTTAAGAGAATTAATAGGCCGGATGCCAGAACGTATTTAGAATTGAATCCGGAAAAACCAGTTGTGCTTGTTCTTGGTGGCAGTAAAGGTGCGCACACAATCAACCAGGCACTTACAACAATTCTCGCAGAATTACTCAAAATCACCCAGGTAATCCATATCAGTGGTGCACTTGACTGGCCTTCAATCCAGAAAAACCAGGAAAATTTACCACCTGAACTAAAGACCAGCTATAAAGTTTTTCCGTATCTACATGAGGAAATGAAGGTTGCCCTCTCAGCCGCCGATCTGGTCATCTCGCGAGCAGGTGCATCCATCCTTGGTGAATACCCCCTCTTTCAATTACCTGCCATTCTTATCCCCTATCCATTTGCATGGCAATATCAAAAAGTGAATGCCCAATATCTTACTGATAAAGATGCAGCAATAATGATTAAGGATGAAGATATGTCATCATTGCTTTTTCCAACGCTGGAAGACTTATTGGTTAACCCGCAAAAGCTCACCAATATGGCCCAAAAAATGTCACAACTCTATCAACCACATGCAGCCGAAAAGATTGCGGAGTTAATAATCGGAATTTCGAGCAATGGAAGGTCAGAAAGAGGTACTGCATGATTTCGTTGAATGTCATTTTTTGGATGTATGTCATTTTATTTGGTCTCATTGGCGCAATGCGAGGGTGGGCGCGTGAACTTCTGGTCAGTTTCAGTGTTATCCTTGCGCTCTTCATTACCTCCGTTTTGGAGAAGTTTGTTCCTTTTATACGCGATACGCTTCCGTTTGATTCGCCAACATCCATTTTTTGGTTAAGAGTTATTTTACTCGTTCTTCTCGTCCTTTTTGGTTATCAAACACCTAAGTTCCCCAAAATTGCCAGTTCAGGGCGTTTTGTTCGCGAAGCATTTCAAGATATTTTATTGGGATTATTCCTGGGCGCAATCAATGGATATCTGATCTTTGGATCGTTGTGGTACTACCTGCACGATGCAGGCTACCCATTTGATGTTATTGCACAGCCAGATTTCACTACCGAGCTGGGCATGGCAGCCGAGAAATTGCTGGCTTTTATGCCGCCTATACTTTTAGGACCACCAATGATCTATTTTGCGGTGGCCATTGCCTTTGTATTTGTTCTGGTGGTCTTTTTATGAGGAAACGTTTGTTTTTCATCGGGATTGGTGGATACGGAATGTCTGCTATCGCGCGTCTCATGCATGAAATGGGCTATTCGGTCAGTGGCTCAGATCGCCATCTCTCCAGCCTGGCATTGGATTTACGTGAAGCCGGAATTAACGTTTATGAAGGCCATCATGCAGATCATCTGGTGGGTGTAGACACGGTCATCCGCTCATCTGCAATACCTGATGATAATCCGGAAGTAATTGCAGCCCGAGCGGCAGGAATTGCTGTTCTCAAACGAGCAGACTTCCTGGGAGAAGTGATGCAGAAATATATTGGCATTGCGGTAGCTGGAACCCATGGTAAAACGACTACCACAGCCATGATTGCATGGCTATTATCGGGGATGGATCAGGACCCAAGTTATATTATTGGCGGCGTTTCCAAAAACCTGGGCGTAAATGCTCACGCAGGAGAAGGAAAATTCTTCGTAATCGAAGCAGATGAATACGACCGCATGTTTTTAGGTCTAAAACCCCAGATCGCCATTATTACTAACAGCGAACATGACCACCCTGATTGCTACCCGACACCCAGTGATTACCAGCAAGCCTTTTTGGCGTTTGCCCGTAAGGTTAATCCCCAAGGCTATCTTCTGGTATGCGGTGATGACGAAGGCAATTGTGCAATCATTAAACAATTAAGTGGCATGAATATTCTTACTTATGGATTTGGCCCAAATAACGACTTCCAGGCTTGCAACCTAAGCATTAATAACAGTGGAAGTTACCATTTTTCTTTTGTGCAAAAAGACAGCTACAAAGAAAAACAATTGGTGGATGTAGATCTATCCATCCCGGGAAAACATAATGTGTTGAATGCAACTGCTGCAATGATAATTGCTCTACGCAGCGGTCTGGATTTGAACCGGTGTGCAAGGTTACTATTGCAATTTAATGGTACAGGCCGCCGTTTTGACCAGTACACAGAGACCATTGGAATTACATTAATCGATGACTATGCGCATCATCCCACCGAAATTTTATCTACCCTGGAAGCTGCCAAAAGTCGTTACCCTGAACGCAAGATATGGGTGGTCTGGCAGCCACACACTTATTCGCGCACGATAACTCTGCTGGATCGCTTTGCTAATAGTTTTGAACAGGCGGACCACCTGATTATCACACCTGTTTTTGCCTCCCGTGAAAATAATGCCTCCATTTCTGCTTCCGATATCACTGCCAGGATAAAACACAGGGACATCCAAACTTTTGAATCACATGCTGTGATTTCCAATTACCTTATTGATCACCTCGAAACTGGCGATGTTCTTTTGGTGCTATCGGCTGGAGATGCTGATGAGATCAACCGATTGGTTGCCATTGGCTTAAAGAAAAAAGAAGGTTCCCGATGATAAATGACCAGAATAATAACAATCGCGATTTCGTTTCAGCGCAAGTAAATCGATCCAACGCGAAAAATGGATATGATTTTTCTCATACGCATGGCAGCCAAAATTTTGAAGAAATGCAGCCACTTGAGAACAAAGCCGATATTGTTGAAAAGTTAATTAATTTTTTAAAGACGGGTTGAGAGATAAATGTCAGAATTTTCTTCGGAAGCGATTCAAATCATCAATAGTAAATTTGTAGCCAACTGCCAATGGAATGCTCCCCTGGCCCAATTTACAACGGCAAAAGTAGGCGGCCGGGCTAAGGTAATAATTACCGTTCAAAACAAAAATGAATTGGTAGATGCAGCCCGAATTTGTTGGCTGCTTAAACTTCCGCTGTTTATTCTGGGATCCGGTGCCAATGTGCTGATCGCTTCAAATGGCTATCCCGGAGTTGTCATCCACAATCACGCCCGAAATATCCAAATTCAATTGGATCAGCCCTTACCAGAAATATATGTGGAATCGGGAGCTAGCCTGGGCGTGACTGCCAGGAAAGCAGCCCTGGCAGGAATTAGCGGGCTGGAATGGGCAGCAACAGTACCGGGATCTATCGGCGGTGCTGTGTATGGCAATGCCGGCGCTCATGGAAGTAACGTCGAAGCTAATCTGGTAGTGGTAGAAATCTTGCAACCTGATTCAGACCCAGTTTTTTGGAGCCTTGAGCAAATGCATTATGAGTATCGCAGCAGTATTTTGAAAAAATCCAAAATTCCAGCCGTAATTTTGTCAGCCACATTTCATGGAGTAAAGGAAGATCCATCCCTGATTAAGGCAAAAATGCAAACATACATTGATTATCGTAAAAAAACCCAACCACCTGGTGCAAGTATGGGTTCCATGTTCAAGAATCCTGCAGGTGACTTCGCTGGACGACTGATTGAAGCCGCAGGGTTAAAAAATGCAAAAGTTGGCGGTGTCACAGTCAGCCCGATTCATGCCAATTTCTTCATGAATAACGATCAAGCCACTGCAGAAGACTACTGGGAACTCATTCAAAAAGTACAAAAAACCGTTTACGATAAATTCCAGGTCAAACTAGAACTAGAAATCGAACCCGTTGGGTTTACCAATGGCGAATCCCGCCCATCATTGAAAGGCGACGGAGAGCAAGATGCGTAAACCCAATGTAGCAGTCATTTTTGGAGGAAGGTCGGGAGAACATGAGATATCGCTTCTCTCAGCTCATTCTGTGCTGGAAAATATCGACCGTGACTGTTTTGAAGTGGTTGAAGTTGGCATTACTTTGGAAGGCATCTGGATGGTTGGGGAAAATGTCCTCCAAAAATTTGAAGAAGGTCACACAGGGAATCTGTTTCCAGCCTGCTTATTAGCTGAACCGGGTAATCACATGCTTTATTCACAAACCAGACATGCTGACGGTATTCAATTGCACGCTTTTCATCCAATCGATATTGTCTTCCCTGTACTGCATGGCACATTCGGTGAGGACGGGACATTGCAAGGCCTCTTAGAATGTTTGGATATTGCTTATGTAGGTGCCGGTGTTCTAGCATCTTCCGTCGGCATGGATAAAGCCCTCTTCAAGGCGGTTATGCGTTCGATTAATATTCCAGTGGTTTCAGACCAATTGATCAGCCGCAAAGAAATTGAGACTGACATGTTGGAAGTCATCGACCGTTGTGAAAAATTCAGCCCTTACCCACTTTTTACCAAACCTGCCAATATGGGATCCTCTGTTGGAATCAATAAATGCCGTAATCGGCAGCAGCTGAAAGATGGTTTGCGAAACGCTGCTCAATACGATCGCCGTGTTTTAGTCGAAGTAGGTCTTGAAAAACCAATGGAAATCGAAATTTCTATCTTAGGAAATGAATTACCTCTGGTTTCGATCCCTGGCGAGATTGTTCCAGGAGATGATTTCTATACCTATGATGATAAATATATCAACGGCATATCAAGATTGAACATCCCCGCGGAATTGCCAGACGGCATGGCAGTCCAGATTCAAGAAATGGCTATTCGTGCCTATAAAGCGATTGATTGTGCAGGTATGGCTCGGGTAGATTTCTTAATTGATCAGGAAACCGGGCACATATTTCTAAATGAACTAAACACAATCCCGGGATTCACCAAAATCAGTATGTACTCAAAATTATGGGAAGAAAGTGGAATCCATTATCCGGATTTGATCACCAGGCTGCTGAATTTAGCATTGGATCGTCATAAACAACAAATAATGTCACTCCATCATTATCAGAGGAGGGAAGAATGAGTAATGTCAGAGCTGTTCCCAATCGGGCTGCACAGGTCCGCCAAAGACAGACACAGCGTACACAAACGCGAATAGAAGAGTCTGTTCAAAAAATCACCCCGGACCCTAAGCGCCAATCCCCCACCATGTCAACCCGGGGTGTTGTGTCCGGTTTAACCTACCCGACTTCACAACACAAAAAAACTCGGCGCCAATTTTATTACACAATCGGCCAGACGGGTAGTGAAATCCGTTTTCCAGCTGTGCCCCAGTTTCAAATTGGCTGGCGATTTCTATCATTTATTTTATTCTGTGTTTGTTTCCTTGGTATCTATTTTCTTTTTAGCGCACCATTATTTCAAGTTCAACAGATTGAAACCGATGGTTTAGTTCGCCTCAATGCATCCGATCTTAATTCTGTCCTGGATATTGATGGGAGATCAATTGCCTGGGTGAATGCAATTAATGCACAATCAGAACTTATCGCAGCCTTCCCGGAGTTAAAAGAATTAAAGGTTGCTCTTACATTCCCGAATGTTCTGAGAATTTCTGCCACAGAACGCCAACCTGCAATTGCCTGGAGTATGGACGACCATACGTATTGGGTCGATAATGAAGGTATACTGATTCCACCCCGTGGAGAGGCAGGCGACTTGCTGACCATTCATGCTGACGTAATGCCACCTCTGGTGAGCGTAAATGATAATTCTGATGAAATTGATAATATCAAAGTTGCTAATAAAAGCGGGTTTTCAGTTGCCCAAATTCAAGGTTGGGGCGACCAAATCGATCCGGCTATTGTTGATGCAGCATTTCGATTGACTTTGGAAATGCCTTTAGGTACAAATATCCTGTATAATAAAAACCATGGTCTAGGGTGGAAATCCGAAGGCGGTTGGGATGTTTTCGTAGGATTGACATTGAGCAATATTGAATATAAATTAATTGCATACAATTCGTTGATTAATAAATTAGGTGAAGAAGGGATCACTCCCAGCATGGTTAGTATCGAACACTTGCATGCACCTTATTATCGGGAGTAGGTAAAAATGGAAGAACCAATCGTAGTCGGAATAGATATCGGAACAACAAAAGTTTGCACCTTGATCGGACGGATAGAAGGTGATCGAATCATCCGTATTCTGGGTGTCGGAATTGAACCTTCGCAGGGAATTCGCAAGGGCTCAATTGTCGACCTTGGTGCTGCATCGCAGGCAATAGCACGATCAATTGAAAAGGCTCAGCGCTCTTGCGGTCTTGAAGTCTCGGATGCGCAGGTCAGTTTAGCCGGTTCACATATCTCCTCTGTCAATAATCGCGGCGTAGCGGCCGTTTCGGGCGGCATGATTGATGTGAATGACATGCGGCGAGCATTAGAAGCGGCACAAGCAGTAAATATTCCTCACAACCGCGAAATTATCCATGTTATTCAACGAGGTTTTATTGTTGATGGACAGGATGGCATCCGTTCACCGATTGGTATGCATGGTTTCCGTCTCGAAGTGGAAGCACATATGATCACTGCCGCTGCTGCTACAGTAGAAAATATTCGCCAGAGTGTTGAAGGAGCCGGGGTAAATGTAAACCAATTCGTACTCAACCCCCTCGCTTCCGCTGAAGTGGTTTTATCGGAAACAGAACGCAATATGGGTGCAATTGTTTGTGACATAGGTGGCGGTACCACCGACCTGGCCATTTATATTGATGGCGATGTCTGGCATACAATGGTTTTGGCTGTTGGAGGTAATCACATCACCTCGGATATCGCTCATGGTTTGCGTTTACCGATGGATGAGGCCGAGAAAGTTAAAATCAAGTACGGCCATGCAATCAAAGATGAGGTTGGTGAAGACCAAATGTTCACCGTTAAAAGCTTTGGTGATGATTCGATGATTCAAATTCCACGCCGTGACCTGGCTCATATTATCGAAGCCCGGGTAGAAGAAATATTTGAATTGGTCTTTCAAGAAATCAAACGTTCCGGGTATGACGGGCTTCTGCCCGCAGGTATGGTATTAACAGGTGGCAGCAGCTTGTTGCCTGGTATTCGTCCCTTGGCCAGTAAAATCCTGGGATTACCTGTACGGCTCGCACGTCCCGAAAACCTGGTTGGTCTGGTCGATCAGCTAAATTCACCAGCGTACTCGACCAGTGTTGGATTGCTCTATTTTGCGTTAGCGATGAACGAATCGACAATGCCTGCGCGTGGCGGCCGGTTCGTCTCGAAAGGAGGCGGTTCAGATCTGCTTTCAAAAGTGTTGGAATTCTTAAAAAAGATTTCGCCATAACATGGAGATATCTGAATCAATTTTTCTTATTTTAATCGGGAGGTAAGACAATGGATGGTAAGACTCAAATACAATCAGAATCATTTGCAAGAATCAAAGTTGTCGGTGTTGGCGGCGGTGGCTGTAATGCAGTTAATCGCATGATCCAGGAAGGTATGTCCGGGGTCGAATTTATTGCCGTAAACACCGATGCGCAGGCACTTTTGCTCTCACGAGCCGAAATGCGCGTGCGTATTGGAGATAAATCCACACGCGGCTTAGGCGCGGGTGGAGATCCTACTATGGGTCAAAAATCGGCAGAGGAATCAGCGGAAGAACTCTATGAGGTCTTACGGGGTTCCGATATGGTCTTCGTCACCTCAGGTCTTGGTGGCGGTACTGGAACAGGCGCAGCCCCCATCGTGGCGCAAATAGCCAAAGAAGTTGGCGCACTGACAATCGGTGTGGTTACGCGTCCCTTCAGTTTTGAAGGTGCGCATCGCCAAAAAGCAGCAGAAGGCGGCATAACCCGCTTGAAAGAACACGCTGACACTTTGATTGTCATTCCCAATGATCGCTTGCTGCAAATCGTTGAAAAACGTGCAAGTTTGCAGGATGCTTTCCGGACAGCAGATGATGTTCTTCGGCAGGGTATTCAAGGTATCTCTGAATTGATTACCGTTCCCGGTATGATCAATCTGGACTTTGCAGACGTACGCGCTATTATGAGTGAAGGCGGAGCAGCCTTGATGGCAGTTGGACGTGCATCCGGTGAAGACCGGGCTCGTGTTGCCGCCGAAGCAGCTATATCCAGCCAATTGCTCGATATTACCATCGATGGTGCCCGCGGCATTCTCTTTAATGTGACCGGCGGACCGGATCTGACACTTTTCGAGGTCAACCAGGCCGCTGCCATCATCAAAGAAACAGCCCACCCGGATGTCAATTTGATTTTCGGTGCAGTCATTGATGAGAATATTGGCGACGAAGTCCGCATTACGGTCATTGCTACTGGATTTGATCGCGCCGGGGTTCGGCAAACTCCTGCCTATGAACCACGACCAATCAGCCGTAGTGAGGAGCTGAAAGGCAATTCGAGCACCTCATCCCAACGGAACGAACAACGGCCATCTGCCGCATCAACTGAATTTCAACCACACGTTTTCAATACCGACGATCTGGACATTCCTGCCTTCTTACGAAATCGTTCGCAAAGATAATCAGGAGCTGCATCATATGGTGGATCAACAAGCTGATTTTCTCCAACATGCACCTCCACCGCTGAATGTAGAAAAAGGAATTCAAATGATGAAAAAACCCATACCGGCTCCATTTCACCTCCCACTTACTCCACACAATTTTTCAAAGGGTGCTACTTTTTTCTCCCACAATTAAAAAGTAGAAAATCCAAAGAAAGTGAAAACCACCGTTACGCGCACGGTGGTTTTTTTATTTAATATCCACTTTTTTTTAATATTCGGGAAGTTATTAAAAATCCCACAATAATCCACCTCCCATTTACAGGGCTTTTCATGGGTTATGAAGCGTAACATCCCCCACATCTACGTGTTCTTAATGAAAAAAAACAGCTTATATCAGATTAATGTTAAAGAATAGAACATATATTCAAGGGTTGGAAAAATTTTAAGAAAACTAATGTCAAACTTCCTTGCAACCAAGATTTTCTTATGCTAAAATCAAATCCATAAATACAAGGTATATCAGATTCGATACCCCCATATGTAGGGGTATATTTAACAAAGTTGCCAGTACAATTTATTAATCTGTGGACAGATCAACCAAAGGAGGGTTCATTGAACTGCCCTTATTGTCAAAGTGAAAAATCACACGTTATCGATACGACCCATGACAACCGAGGAGGAATCCGCCGGCGGCGCGAATGTGACACATGTGCCCAACGTTTCAGTACATATGAGCGGCCAATCCTTGCCACCCCACTGATCATTAAGCGCGACGGCACACGGGAAGAGTTTGATCGAGAAAAACTTTTACGCGGTATGCGAATTGCGTGTGCCAAACGGCCGGTTTCAGCCAGTGAGATAGATCACATGATTGGTGAAATTGAAAGTGCTATTCAAAAAATGGGACGCTCCGAAATTTCATCTCGTATTCTCGGCGATATGGTCATCAGCCGCTTAAAAGAACTGGACCAGATTGCCTATATCCGCTACACCATAGTTTATTTAAACCTGGGTGATTTGCAAGCCATTCGTAAAGAAATCGACCGTTTATTGGAATCATAATATTTGGAGGTTCGAAATGTCTGAACAAGAACTAGTCTTGAATGCTGAGCAAAATAAGGGATTGTTACCCACACCTCCCATGCCAGAAAATCTTCCGAAGATTGACCTGTCGGAAAATTCACGGCAGGTGCTCTCGAAACGGTATCTCCGCCGTGGCCATGATGGACAGCCAATGGAAACCATTGAAGAAATGTTCTGGCGGGTTGCTTACCATGTAGCAGCTGTTGAAGAGAAATGGGGCGGTAACCCTCTAGAGCGAGCTGCCCAGTTCTACGAACTTCTCATTAATAAACGATTCTTTCCGAACTCCCCCACTTTTACCGGTGCGGGTACCGCATTAGGTCAATTGGCTGCGTGTTTTGTATTACCCATCGATGATGATATGGGCAAAATCTCATCCGGAATTTTCCAAACACTTCGCGATGCCGCCTTGATTCAACAAACCGGCGGAGGCAATGGTTTTAGCTTTTCTCGTTTACGGCCAAAAAACACGCTTGTTAAATCATCAGCTGGACGGGCAACCGGACCGATAGGCTTTTTACGCGTCTATGATCATGCGTTTGGTGAAGTTGCCCAGGGAGGCACCCGCCGGGGAGCCAATATGGCGGTTTTGCGAGTAGATCACCCGGATATCGAGGAGTTTATCAGCTGTAAAACGAATGAAAACTCAATCACCAATTTTAATATTTCGGTTGGTATCACTGATGCTTTCATGCGGGCCGTTGAAGAAGACGCTGAATGGCAACTCCGTTTCCCGGATGTTTCTTCGCCACAGCATAAGCAATTTAAAGGCACTATTGATCAAATTGAAGAGCTCGGTTATCCGATCAAGACATATAAAACTGTTAAAGCACGCGAATTATTTGCCCAAATTGTCAGGCAGGCTCACCATAATGGAGAACCTGGTGTCCTATTCCTGGACGCGGCAAATCGCTCCAATCCAGTTCCCCATTTATATGATCTTGAAGCAACCAACCCCTGTGGGGAACAATGGCTTGGACCATATGAAAATTGTTGCCTTGGTTCAATCAATCTAGCCCAACATTGTAGAGAAGATGGCGGAGTTAATTGGGAACAATTACGGAAAGATACAGTCCTTGCCACCATCTTTTTGGATAATGTAGTCGAAGCCAATGCATATGTCCCGGCCGTCCCACAACTCCGCGAATCAGCTTTGCGAGCCAGACGCATCGGTCTTGGAATCATGGGACTGGCAGATCTCATGTACCATGCTGGTATTCGCTATGGCTCATCAGATGGACAGGAATTCAGCGCCCAAATTATGGAATTCGTGCGCTATCATGCCATGAAAACCAGCATCGAACTGGCACAGGCACGCGGACCATTCCCTGCTATCAATGGCTCTATATATGATTCGCAACACATGACCTGGAAAGCACCGGTCAGCATTATCGAATATGTCAACAATTATGATCGACCAGCGGTGGATTGGTCCGAGATCAGCAAAGCCATCCAACAGAATGGAATTCGCAATGCTGCTCAAACAACCGTTGCACCTACTGGTACCATTTCGACTGTTGCGGGTTGCGAGGGTTATGGCTGTGAGCCTGTCTTCGCGCTGGCTTATATCCGCCATGTTAATGATAATGGCAACGATTTACAACTGACTTATGCTTCTCCAGCCTTTGAAAAAGCGTTGGAAGATTATGGCATGAATGCGGAACAACGTCAAAAGATTTTTGAACAGGTCATGAATGAAGGCTCCTGCCAGAATATCATCACCATACCGCTGGAAATTCGTAACACTTTCGTCGTTTCTGCAGATATCAGTGCGGAAGAACATGTCCGTATGCAGGCTGCCTTGCAAGCTTTCGTGGACAATTCTCTCTCTAAGACAGTCAACTTTCCAGCTTTTGCCACCGAAGAAGATGTAGCTATGGCGTACCAATTAGCCTGGGAACTCGGCTGCAAAGGAATAACCGTTTACGTGACGGGATCGCGTGAGACAGTCGTATTAGAAACACACGCCACCGCAAAGGATCGGCAGGGTGAAAGTGGCGGCGAAGCAGTGGAGGCAGCGGTCGAGACATCCACTTTGTGGTCGGAAAGCAAGAAACCACGGCCTCGCTTGCTCAATGGTTTTACCTACCAGATTGGTACTCCCCTAGGCAAAGCATTCGTTACCATTAATGAAAATGGAGGTACGCAGCCTTTCGAAGTCTTCATAAACTCGGCTAAGGCGGGCTCGGATACCGCAGCAGTTTCTGAAGCCATTGGCCGGTTAATCTCCTATATTCTTAGGTTAACCTCCTCTATTGAGCCCAGCAAACGCTTAGGCGATGTTGTTTCACAATTGAACGGCATTGGTGGCGGGCGTCCTATGGGCTTTGGCAGCAATCGTGTGCGTTCACTGCCGGATGGTCTGGCCCAGATCCTGACAGACTACCTTCAGAATCGAGATGATCGTATTGCCAACGATCCCGATGTAAGAGACGGCAGCCAGGCAACCCGCAGAGAAAAAAGCGCCAGTGTGGAAGTTCCTGCCGTTCAGAAAATGATGCAAATAGGCGACCTTTGCCCGGAATGCGGCCAGGCTGCCTTTGTTAACGAAGAAGGCTGTCGCAAGTGTTACGCTTGCAGTTATAGTGAATGCTAAAATTGTCCGTTTGAAATAATAACCTCCCGCATTGCGGTTGGCAAAACCAACCCCAATGTGGGTTTTGAAATAAACGTCTGTTGGAACCTCTGCAAAAGACAAACCCCGGAAACCGCTCTTAAAAACCACAATCGAAAAATGGTATCGTACGCACGCTATCGCGGATCCGCTGTTTGTGGCTTTGGATTCTTTTTCGGGAGATTGCTTTTCCAAATAAGGGAACAAATACAATCTGCTGTCTCCTGTGAAAATTGGCCGATATTTTTTTTCCAATTGCATATTCATGTATAATGATTTTTATCCCCTTTCCCAAAATAAAAACATAGAACTTTCAGAAACATTACAACTTGACTTCAGGAAATGAGCATGAAAGAAAAGGAAGCAATAAAAGACGCTTTTACAGAACTGGCTCCGCGCTATGAGCGAGTGGTAGATAATGAGCTGCACAAATTTTGGGGGTGGAGTTATTACGCTTTTATCGAGAATCTGGTCGTCAATACACCCACAACAACCGGCGAACAAATATTAGATGTAGCTACAGGCACCGGGCTGATTCCCCGCAAATTAATTGCCGCTGGCCGCAATGCCAACATTACGGGGATTGATATCACGCTGGCAATGCTCAAAAACGGTCAGGAGATCATCGCCAAAGAGAAAATCGGACAGCAGATTTCTTTCACAACCGGGGATGCCATGTTGATGCCATTCCGGTCAAATAATTTTGACCTCGTTATGAGCGGTCTGGCAACTCACCATATGAATGTCCCCAAACTCTTAAGTGAAATTCTACGGGTGTTAAAGCCCGGTGGACGCTTCTCCCTCGCGGATGTGGGTGGAGCGCGAATCTGGCGTTCATCTATTTTTTCTTTTCTTATCAAAATCCTTGCTTATGTCTATTTTTTCGTAACTGAAAATAAAGATCGCGCCTGGGCTGAGGCGACAGCCGTTGCCAATATTTATACAAAAGAAGGTTGGGTAGAAGTGCTGACTCAAGCCGGATTTATCGATGTTCATATTACTCAATTGGATTCTAAAAGTTTTTGGGTCCCAGACCCATTATTGATTCAAGCCAAAAAACATATTCAATTTCCTGGGGAGGAAAACACATGACCAAAACGAGAGAGCTTATGGAACAAGGGAAAAAAGGCGAGATCTGGACAAAGCTGTGCGGATACCTTGACCTGAATTCCAAGGAATTCATGGAAATTCAAGAGCGATTGCTACTTGAACAAATTGAATACCTGAAAAAAAGTGAAATCGGAAAACACTTGCTTGGCAACAAAGTACCAACCAGTGTTGAGGAGTTTTGCAACACTGTGCCGTTAACCCGTTATAGTGATTATCACCCATTCTTAAGAGATCAAAACCCAGATGTTCTGCCCTCACCTCCATTTGTATGGGCACGCACATCCGGTCGATCAGGCGAATATCCATGGAAATGGGCTCCTTATACGAAAGCCATGTATGATCAATTAGGTGAAGGTTCTTTGACTGCCATCATCTGTTCTTCTGCGACTCGTAAAGGTGAAGTCTTGATCGATCCGAAAAATATACTTTTGCTTGGTACCGCACCACCGCCTTATATGTCCGGCTATCTTAGCCTTTCGGTCGAAGAGCATTCCGGATTCCGATTTGTACCACCTCTTGAGGAAGGTGTGAAGATGGAATTCGGTGAACGGATTGCCACCGGATTTAAGACCGGTATGGTGACCGGCCTGGATTATTTCTACGGCCTGGCTAGTATCCTTGCCAGTATGGGTGAGCGATTTGAAAGCGGCTCAACTAGCATGAAAATATCCCCTGCCATGCTGCGGCCGGATGTGTTATTCCGATTACTTAAAGGATTTCTTTGTGCCAAGTTCAACAAGAGAAAATTGCTTCCGAAGGATATTTGGAAACTCAAAGGTGTGTTGACCGGTGGGACTGATACAGATGTCTACCGCGATCGCATTAAGTTTTATTGGGGTCAGGAACCACTGGAAGGATACGCGACCACTGAAACAGGAATTCTGGCATTCCAAACCTGGACTTTCAATGGCATGACCTTTATGCCCTATGGCAACTTCTTGGAATTTATTCCCTTTGAGGAACACATCAAAAGCAAACAGGATGCCCTCTATAAACCGAAAACTGTGCTATTTAATGAACTCCAGCCCGGGATCTACGAACTTGTTGTTACCAATTTAATGGGTGGTGTTTTTACCCGATATCGCATAGGTGACCTGGTTGAAGTAATAGCAATGAAAGACGAAAAAGCAGGAGTTGATCTTCCGCAAATACGTTTTTATTCCCGTGGAGATGATATTATTGATCTTGCCAGCATGGTACGCTTCACAGAACGAACCATTTGGCAGGTAATCGAAGCTTCTAAAATGGATTATGTCGATTGGACTGCCCGTAAAGAAGATGATGGCGGCAAGCCTATTTTACATATTTATATCGAATTAAAACCGGGTGATGCCACCACAGAAATAGAAATGGATCATTTGTTGCGCGAAAGCTTCAGAAATGTTACTGTTGAGTTCGCTGATCTGGAGAATTTGCTCGGAAAAGACCATTTAAAAGTCAGTCGCATTCCAGACGGTGCCTTCGCCAATTACATCGAAGAGCAAAGACGTAATGGATCGGATCTTGCACACATCAAACCAAATCATATGCAAGCGAAAGATAAAGTAATTGACAGATTGATGCTATAAGGACCTGGAAATCAAATTGAAATGAACTTCTCGATCAACGCAATCCTTTCATTCGTAGCCTTCTTTTCCTATGGTGCGCTTTATATAGCTGTCTCTGTTTCCAAATCAAGTACACAATTGCAGGAACGGCGTGCCTTTCGTGTCTATTTGTTAAACATGCTTCTATGGTCCTTCAGTGCTTTTTTTCTTTCTATGGGAACAGTTGGCAATTCAACCTTTTGGTTCCGCCTAATGATTTTTGGAGCAGTCGGAATTTCCATGTCATTGATGCGATTCGTCCAGGCTGTGCTGCGATATCAATGGAAGTGGATGATTTGGGTCTACATCTATGTCGTTATCAGTATGGTGCTCAGTCTTTTCACCGATCTGGTCATTCAAAGCTCTTCGGTTCAAGGCGATGTCATTCAATATCAATTTGGCAGCTTGATTGCTGTTATTGCCGGACCAGGCTATTTACTCAACATTTTTAGCCTGGTTCAGCTCGTACGCGGATTTCGCAAATCCGATGACCTTCTCCAACGTAATCGCTTGCGGTATTTGATCTTTGGGTTGGGACTGGTGATTGTCTTTTCGACAGTCAATTTCACACCCCTGGGCAAATATCCAATTGATATTTTTGGCAATACCATTGCAGCGATGATTCTGGGATATGCCATCTTACGTCACCAACTACTTGATATCAAAGTCATTATTCGGAGAAGCCTCCTTTATTCCATCCCTACAGTTTTGATCGGTACAGTTTACTTCCTGATCATTTCTCTTGCAATCAGCGTTATCCATGTCTATTCCACTGTAGAGATTTTTGGGCTTTCTCTGGTTGTGGCTATATTAACTGCCCTCGTAGCACAACCTTTTCGTGACCGCGCCCAACAATGGCTTGACAAACTATTCTTCCGGGAAAAATATGATTCCGGATTGATGCTGCAGCGTCTCAGCAGTAACGCAGCCTCGGTACTGGATTTGGAAAAGATTCAAAATATGATCTTGAATGAGATCACTTCCATCTTGCACATAAAAAATGCGGGCTTTCTCTTGAAAAAAGGAATTGGAGAAGGGTATATTCTGAGCGCTTATATCGGGCTGGAACCGTATGTGAAAATCCGGCTAAATGAAAACCACCCAATCATTCTGTATTTAAATAGCTACAACAAAATTCTTCTAAAGAAAGACCTGGAAGTATTGCCCCATTTCCGTGCGCTTTGGGCAGAAGAACGTCATGATTTAGCCCAAATTGATGCAGAGTTATTTATTCCCTTGAAAGTTAAAAATGAATTGGTGGGCATTTTTCTGGTAGGTCAGAAACAATCTGAAACATCCTATTCACTGGATGATATATTAACTTTAACCACCCTTGCAAATCAAACCTCAGTTGCAATCGAAAATGCACGTCTCTATACTGTGGAACAAGTGCGACGCGAAGAACTTACCAAGCTTTACAATATGTCCCGCCAATTGGTCGCTTCGGATAACAGCGAAGAGATGATGAAAACCATTGCCAGGTTTGCCACAGAAAGCATCAATGTCACCTATTCACGCATCTTAACCCGCGATGACAGCGGCAATTTCACTTTGCGGGCAGCCTTCCCAGCGCGCAATCTCGTTCATAAGATTAAGCTCAATCAAATCGAAATGCTAACCGCACAACCCTATTTCAAAATTCCTTTTGAAAAAGGCAACCCGATTGTAATCGAAAATTCAGATCCTTTCATTGATGAGGAAGTAAAGAAGTTTCTTTTTCTGGATTTTGCTACCAGTATATGTTTATACCCATTAAAGGTCGTTGATGAATTTGTTGGCTTACTGGTTTTGAGTGAAGAAAGAAAGACTACTCGCGAGCCGTTTGACGCCAACAAGCTGCAACTGATCAGTCTCGTAGCGGATCAGGCTGCCAGTGCTATTCGCCGTGCCAACCTGCATGAACAATTGGAAGATAACTATATGCAAACCGTCCTTGCACTGGCAAACGCCGTTGATGCTCGCGATAAGTACACAGAAGATCACAGTTTGCGGATGGAGAAATTGGTTGAAACAATCTGCAGCGAATTTCACTTCAGCGAAGAACAGTTGCAAACAATGCGCTGGTCTGCCCGTCTGCACGATATAGGAAAAATTGGAATTCCCGATGGCATACTCAGCAAACCAGGCTCGTTGAATGACACTGAATGGTTAGAAATGCGCAAACACCCGATGATCGGGTACAGTATTTTAGCGCCCATAAAGAAAATGTCATCAGTCGGACCTATTATCCTGGCTCATCATGAAAAGTTTGATGGCAGCGGTTATCCCAAAGGATTGCGAGGCAAGGAAATACCATTAGGAGCGCGTATTTTGACCATCGTAGATTCCTTTGTGGCCATGACAGATAATCGACTTTACCGGAGTGCGCGAACTCATCAAGAAGCGCTGATTGAGTTGCAGGCTTGCAGTGGGACGCATTTCGATCCGGAAGTTGTTAACGTCTTCTTACGCTTATTTGAACAGGAAATAGCCATTAGCCAGGTCTTCGAAGATCATCAGGTTTCCCGCGAACCTTCCATTTGAAAAGCCCTTACATCTTTGTAATTAACCCTTGCCTCCCTATTTAGATATATTACAATCCAGGGATGAAAAAAGCTATCTGGATAATATTTATTTTTGTCTTTACCTCAGCTTGCAATCCACAGGCGTTCACAGCGACGGTACCTTCGACAGAACTCCCAACTGCCACACAAACAAATTCTGTCACGCCAACAACGACGAAGACTGTTAGTCCGACCGCTACACTTACCAGGACAGTCACCAGCACATCCTTACCGAGCGCTACGGCCACGATAACCGAAACAGCGACAATTTCACCAACAGCAACTTTTGATTTTCCTGAAGTAAAAGTCCACACTCAAGCGCACTGCCGGTATGGCCCTTCGAGTGCCTACTTGCACGCTGCTGATCTCTACCCTGGCGATAGTGGGCAGGTTCGTGGCAGATATGTCAATAGTAAATGGTTGCATGTCAAATTTGACAAACTAAATTATTGGTGCTGGGTTTCTCCATCTGTAATAGATATCGTTGGAGATATATCCACCGTTCGATTCATTGAGCCCAACCTGCAAACGATCGGCTCAAACATGTACGGACCACCTAAAAATGTTCAAGCCACCCGTAACGGTGACGAAGTTACAATAAGTTGGTCGCAAATGTCGATGACAGAGGATGATGACCGCGGTTATTTTATCGAAGCCTGGGTTTGTCAAAATGGGGCTTATCTTTGGTGGTCAGTTTCTTTCCCGAACCAATACACTACATCTTATACAGTGACAGATCAATCTGGTTGTGCCTACCCTTCCTCAGGTGTTGTCTATACCGTTGAAAAACACGGCTATTCACAGCCTGCTATCATTCCGTGGCCTTAGATATCGAATGATCATTCATTCTCTTGGAAAATACGTGAAATACGCTGTTGGAACGAGTTTGATATTGCTTGTCTTAATTACTGTTACGTCTTGTTCTCCGGAATTTGAACCAAAACTATCCTTTACGGTAGAGCCAAGTCCTTTTTTCGAATCAACGAACACACTTTTACAAACAGCAATCCGAACACAGACAGCCTCTCCAACAATCACCCCCTCAAAAACTGTGAAACCGAATGCTACCTCCTCCGCCACAACCACAGCGACGAAGACAATTACAGTCACCGCAACGCTTACACCCACATACGCCATTCTACGCGGAGAAGTAAGCGTTCCACACGTGAGTTGTTTTTATGGTCCACACAAAGCCTATTTATATAAATATGGTCTGGTTGGCGGCAGCAATCTCGAAATAATCGGGCGAAATGTGGATACAAATTACATTCAAGTGCGAGCAATCGGCGGCACAAATCCGTGTTGGATGAATGTAGAATGGATGAACATCAAAGGGGATATAACAGCCATTGAACCTATTGATCCCATGGTGTTATCATTGCCACAATCACCGTATTACGGCCCATTGAGCGGTGTAACAGCTCAACGCGAAGGCGATACTGTCATGGTCAGCTGGAACTTTCTGAATATAAGCCCTGGCAAAGATTCAGAGCAAGAACCATATCTCTTAGAAGCCTGGGTATGTCAACAGGGAAAAACCGTATTTATCCCACTGGGGATTTATCAGAATTTTGTTCAATTGGAAGATGAAGCTGGCTGTGATCAGCCTTCTCATGCACGAGTGTATGGGGTTGAAAAGCATGGCTATACGCTGCCAGTGGAGATTCTCTGGCCATAAAATATGTAACGTGTAGCAATGATTTGAATTGAATAAAAAACAGGGTAGAATCATGCAATTCAAAGGCAAATGACGAAGTTTTTCTGACTTGGTCAAGCCTTTATTCCCCTTTGAAGGTACAAAATGATTTCACGATTTCAAAAAACCTACGCCGAATACCCGCAAAAATTTTGGATTGTGGTTGCAGTTTCCTTTATTGATCGTGTTGGGGGAACCCTCCTTTTTCCGTTTTTCTCCCTGTACATTACCCAGAAGTTTAACGTTGGTATGACCGAAGCTGGTTTGGTGCTGGGACTTTTTGCCATCTCCGGATTATTTGGCGGCATGGTTGGCGGGGCACTCACGGATAAATTTGGCCGCAAACGATTAATCATTATTGGCTTGATTTTTAGTGCATTGAGTACACTTCTTTTTGGGTTTATCACAGTGTATTCGCTGCTAATACCGCTTGCGATTGCTGCTGGTTTCCTATCTGAGCTTGCCGGACCAGCCCATTCAGCCATGATTGCCGATATTCTGCCAGAAGATCAACGAAGTGAGGGTTTTGGCGTGCTTCGGGTAGTGGGCAATATGGCCTGGATTATCGGTCCGACTGTCGGTGGCTTTGTTGCCAATTATTCCTTCTTTGCTTTGTTCGTCACTGATGCTATTTTTAGCTGCATTGTCGCCTATCTTTTCTTCCGGCTTGTGCCGGAAACTCAGCCGGTATCATCCGAAGAAACCCAGCGCCAATCGCTCACAGAAACATTTCGAGGATATGGTCAGGTTCTTCGGGATTACGCTTTCGTTGCCTTCCTCTTAGCAGGGATCTTAATGGGGTTGGTGTATCAGCAAATGTATAATTCGCTGCCTGTTTTCCTGCGCGATTATCATGGGATCAACCCGAGCGGCTATGGCTTTTTATTGACCTCCAGTGCCATTATGGTTATCCTTTTTCAATTTTGGATATCAAGAAAAATAAAATATTCTCCTCCTTTTTTGGTGATGGCTTCCGGCGTTCTCTTTTATGCACTTGGTTTCAGTATGTTTGCCTATGTTTCAGCCTATGGATTCTTTATCCTTGCCATAGTGATCATAACCATCGGTGAAATGTTAATTATGCCCACGTCTCAAGCGCTGGCAGCAAACTTTGCGCCAGTGGACAAACGCGGGCGTTATATGGCAGTATTTGGTTTGATCTGGATGATTCCAGCTACCTTTGGTCCTTCTGCAGCCGGGATTATTCTCGATAATTTCAACCCAAATCTCCTTTGGTACCTGGGGACCATCCTTTGCCTGATTTCTGCAGCCTCCTATGCCTTTCTCCATCTTCGTATTGGAGGTTCGAAAAGGTTTTTAAGATCTACTCATTCCAAATAAATTGATAAATAGGGAGATTCTTTTCTTATATTAATGCTATGGAAAATTTTACATTCCTCCCTACCAACTTATAGAAATTAAGGTTTAGGTTGGATGGTAATCAATTTCTTCAAAAAACTCATAAATCCTCATCATTACGTCATAGGTTAGGATTTGCAAATCTCGCAGGTGTTTTTCGCAGATAATTAAAGTATTTATGGTGGGATCTGCTAATCCTAATTTTTTGAAGACTTTGGATTTTTATCTATTACCATACCCGAATCCAGGTTTGTGGTATATGGGTTGTTGAAATTCAACCGCAAATCTGGCTAAGTTTACTGACCCTTACCGGGTTTCAAGTATTTTATCTGCCAAGTATTAAAAACCGACGGTTGCAACGAATGCACCTGCTCTACACGAGCACACAAAGCGTGCTTTTCGGTCAGGGCTTAAGGTGATGATTGATAAGAAAGATTGCCTTGCTCATGAGCAGAAACTCGGCTTTGGATTTATTAATCGATGGTGGTCCCCCCAGGTAGGATTGAAAGTCCGAATCCAGAATAGGTTTTCAAGTCATTGATATTTATTCATGTTTTACTAACAAAATGCAACCAATGCCTCCCAATGGATTTCTATGCAGAATTGGCGTATCAGTCTACCAAAGCACTTCATTTTGAAATCTCGGATAAACCAAGGACATTGTTCGCATAAGTACCCAACGTTTGCGCCTTAAGAAAATACGCCAGGTTAGAATTAGATCGTACCAGGATGATACTTCAAAGATCATTTCTCAATTAGCGAAAAGTATTATAAACTTATATCAATCACGAAAGGAGAATTTTATGCGTTATGCTATTTCAGGAACTGTTTTGCAATCATTAGAGGTAGAGCTATCACAAGGCGAATCGATCTTCACTGAATCTGGCGGTATGTCATGGATGACAGATGGCATCGAAATGGAAACAAATACCCGCGGTGGATTGATGTCTGGTCTGGGAAGAGCTCTGGCAGGGGAATCACTTTTCATGACCACCTATACTTGCACCACACCAACGGCCATGATCACATTTACTCCAGAAGCCCCCGGTAAAGTGCTACCGATTCAATTGGCACCCGGGCAGATGATCATTGCCCAAAAAGATGCATTTATGTGTGCCCAGTCCTCTGTAAAAATGGAAATTCATTTTCGCAAAAAATTAGGCACCGGTTTATTCGGAGGTGAAGGTTTCATCTTACAAAAATTAACAGGACCTGGCATTGTGTTCCTGGAAATTCCTGGTGAAGTTAAGGAATATAACCTTGTAGCCGGCCAACGTCTCAAGATTGATCCCGGTCATATTGCTGCTTTTGACCCCTCGGTCAGCTACGACATCACCTCCGTCAAAGGCATAAAAAATATCGTCTTTTCAGGAGAGGGTCTCTTCCTGGCGGCAGTAACCGGTCCTGGGCGAGTGTGGTTGCAAACCATGCCAATATCCAATCTGGCCCAGGCAATCCGCAAATATATTCCCACCAAGAGTAGCTAGATTAACGGGGAAGGACTCCAGATAAACCAAGTCCTTCCTTTTTTCTTCTCTGTAAATATGTTCTAGGAATGACTCTATGGAGTCTTTTCAAACGTCACCGGATTTTTATGATATATATTTTACTTGCTTCAATTTCTGGGAGAGTTGACATACTTTCTTTCCACCAGCACGCGAGGATAATATGGCCAAACATCTTATTTTAGTCGCAGGAAATATCGGATCTGGCAAGACTTCTTTAACAGAGCGAATCGGCTCACGACTCGGCTGGCGGACTGCCTACGAATCAGTTGCCGATAACCCTTACCTGCCTGATTTCTATGCCAACATGGCAGCCTGGTCATTTCATTTACAGGTCTTCTTCCTGGGTCACCGCGCCGAACAGCACCTTGAAATGGCTGATGACCCGCGTTCTGCTATCATCGACCGAAGTATCTATGAAGACGCATATATCTTCGCACGGGCTCTGCATGATATGGGCAATATCACCGAACGGGATTATCACACGTATCAAAAAACCTTCGAGATGATTGTTCGAAATCTACCAAAACCTGCTTTATTAGTCTACTTGAATGCCCCGGTTTATGTTCTAATGGACCGAATTCGACGTCGCGGTCGCGGCATGGAATCCGGGATCTCCAGCGATTATTTAGAGCGCCTTGACTTATATTATACGGATTGGCTGCAAAATTTCGATATCTGCCCTGTCCTGACAATAAAAACAGATGACCTGGATTTTGTACATAAACCCCAACATTTAAACCTGGTAGTGCAAAGAATTCAGGAAAAATTGACCGGAAAAGAAGAGATGATATTTTCAGATTAACACTGAATGGGCTTATCAGAATTTTCAGAAAACATCGTGACAATTAAAATCATGTCTCTCAATCAATCCCCTCCTGTAGAGGAATGCACAACTTGATAATTCGCAGCCTTACGGTGGAAGATCTATCCTTTGTTACCGAATTGGTGCGAACCCAAAATTGGTTCGCCCTAACGAAGCGAGAGCTGGAAAATATAATATCAGATCCGGCTTGCCATTGCATGCTTGCTGAAATGGACAATATCCCATGTGGATTGGTTATGTCCAGATTGACAGGGAAAAATGGAACAATTTCCAATCTCATTGTGAGCCCTGCCCAACGTAATCAGGGTATAGGAAAAATTCTTTTCCAGTCGATGCTTGATCACCTTCTGTCTGTGAATGTGCAAAGGGTGAATTTATACTCGGATAAGAAGAGTTCGTCTTTTTTTGAAGCGTTTGGTTTCAAAAAACATCAACGCATTTTCTCTTTTTTCGGTGAAGTTGAACCGGAACATCATTCACAGGTCGGTTATATCCAAACAGCTGATTTGGCTAAGCTGGATCAATTGAATCATCACCACTACCAGGGAGATCGCAGTCACTTTTTATCCCATTATTCTGAGACATATCCCCAGTTGGCTTTGAAGTTCACCCAGGATAAACGGATCACCTCCTACCTTTTTGGCCAGGTTGGGCTTGGCGGTTTTGTCTTTGCAGGTCCAATGGTGGCAAATAATGCCAATTTATATCAGATAAGCGCGTTGTTGCAACATTTTCAAGAAAATATCGGCTTTCAACCCTTTCACCTCAGTATAAGGGAAAGCCAAAGCAAATTGCTGCCACTTCTCGTCGAACTTGGAATGAAACCAGACCCAGAAATTGATTATCTCATGACCAGTGGAACAATCCAATCTAAAAATGAGCAACCTTTTCTCATTTTGCGCGGACCTGATTTAATTGATTGAACCTGAGGGTAATACATTACTTTTCAGAACGGTAATGTTTTTTGCTTGTTTCGCGTAATTTTTGCGCTGCAGCTTCGGGAGTAATGTCACGCTGGGGCATGGCCAGCATCTCAAAACCTACCATAAATTTTTTCACCGTAGCTGATCGTAGAAGCGGCGGGTAAAAATGACAATGCAAGTGCCAGCCGGGATACATGTTGCCATCAAATGGTTTCTGATGAAAGCCCATCGAATACGGAAAACTAATCTCAAATAAATTATCGAAGCGGGTGGTTACCTGTTGAAGAATATCGGCCTGGCTCACAATTTCAGCTTCAGATAAATCCAGTAATGAACCTGCGGGCCGTTTACATATGACCAGAATTTCAAACGGCCAGACTGCCCAAAATGGAACAATCGCTGAGAAATGATCGTTTTCGACCACAATTCTTTTACCGGTTTTCTGTTCTGAAACGAGATAGTCGCCCAGTAAGGTACGCCTATGCTGATTAAAATACGCTTCCTGATGATCCAGTTCTTTTTGGGGTTCTGTAGGAATGTGGTCGGTTGCCCAAATCTGGCTGTGAGGATGCGGATTGGAACACCCCATCACCGCCCCTTTATTTTCAAAGATTTGTACGTAATGAATGAAATCCTTTTCGATCAGTAATTCAGTTTCGGTACGCCAGGTACGAATAACCTCGGTTGCATTCCCCAGGCTGATCTCAGGCAAAGAAAGATCATGTCGAGGTGAAAAACAAATCACACGGCAGATACCATCTTCTGCTTGAACACGAAATAATTCATTTTCCTCCCAGGGTTGATTGCTACCATCGGGAGGCAATAATGCCGAGAAATCATTATCAAAAACAAATGTCTGCGTGTACTCAGGATTCTTAACGGTTCCCCCTGCACGAGGATTACCGGGACAAAGATAGCAATCAGGGTCATACGGTGAAAGATTATATGTAACTGATTTTTCAACTTGACCCTGCCAGGGTCTCTTTGCTCTATGAGGTGAAACGAGAACCCATTCCCCAGTCAATGCATTTCTGCGGCGGTGCGGACGTTCAAAATTCATAAAGCTCAATTCCAATCACGCAAAAAGTATCGAAAATCCCGTGGTGGCAATGTAACCAGCTTATCATCCAAAACAAAAGCCTTCTCTGTCCTGGTAAAATTAAAGGCAACCCGATGATTCCCGCGTTGATTAACAATCACACCATCCGGCAAATCAAGTATATTTCCACAACCTTCGTTCTGTACAAGATACCGCAAGACTGCCCGCAGCTGTTCATAATTTGGATAAAAACCAAGATAATAAACATTTCCCGCTCCAAAAGGATGGACAGTTAATGCTGCCTTGCCAGCCAGGGGACCGCCAAGATAGCGAGCCAGGGAAACAGTACCTTCATCATCTTCAGGATCAATAGCTTCGATCCAAACACCCACATCGCCACCCAGACCAGAAATATCAGAACGGATTCGAAAGCGGACCTGGTCGGGAAGAGATTGCCAGCTATTAACCTTTGCACCAACAAGATTCCCAAGCAATCCCGGTAATGATTCTTCAATTACATTGTTTGATTGATCTTTAAATCCCGATCGGATACCAAACAAAATTGCACCACCTTGAGCAACGTATGCTTCAAGCTTCGCCACCAGGTTTTCATCAGAAAGATACAGGCTGGGGATAATAATCAAACGATATTCGCTCAAATTCCTATCCATGGAAGTTATATCAACGGAAATACCGTTTGAACTTAAAACCCGATAATAATTAAAAATCAGATTCAAATAAGAGTAATTTGTGGTGTGTGGTTGCTGAGCGAGAGCCCAAATATCATCGTATTGAGTCAGAATAGCCACTTTAGAAGAGATGGCATCTTCATCGAGGGTCATCAAGACCGGAATCTCTGGCAGCATATTCGAAATTTCCTGGTAACCCAGGTCGGGAGACCCATCATGACGTAGAATACCAGCAGATAATTGTTCCTGTGAGTAGCGTGCTGGTAACCATCGAGAGAATAAAATCGTTTCTGCGCCACAACTGACTGCATGCCAGGTCCATAATCTGACCGCACCAGCACGAATACCGGAATTAATCAATCCTTCATCAACCTGACCACACTGTTGCTCAATCACCCAATAGGGAGCATCCTTTATACCTCTAACCCAGCAATGAAAAAAGCCTGTTATGTACGGGTCACCGATGTCGTAAACAAAATCTGATATCTCATCGTTGACAGAATACAAAGCAGGGGTCATTTTCTCCGCAAGTAATGTGGGGTAGGAGCTCCAGGCGGCTATGTCTATATGAGATCCCATCTTGTATAAATCGTTTGTAAAATTTTCAAATTTAGCATTATGAGTAACAAATTGGTTTTCAGATTGTGAACGGATAATATCAATCTGAAATTTTAAGAATTTTATAGCCGAGTCAGATTGGAAACGTTGCAAATCAATTTGATAGGCAGGTGTAGTGTATTGTGAGTTCTCAAATGAGAGATTAACTTGATCCCAGGAAGTATAAGGTTGGCTCCAGGTTGCCATACCCCAGGCATTATTGAGCTTATCCAACGAACCATAACTTAATTGAAGCCAGGTTCGAAAATTTCGTTGGCAATATTCACACTGATGGTAAATACAATCTTGAAAATGCGGTTCGTGGTTTATCTGCCAGCCAATGACCGCATCATTTTTCCCATATCTTTTCGCCATTTCAGAAATGAGCGAAAAGGTAAACTCCTTGAAATTAGGATGATTTGGACAAAAAATCCTTTTTGTAGACGGGTTTGTACCATTGCCATTCTTTGGAGTTGATTGCCGACCCATGATGATTTCCAGCAGCCAGAGTGGGGGAGAAGATACAGGGGTTGAAAGTACAATTTGCAAGCCTTCAGCGCTCAGTTTCTCAACCAATAAATCCATCCATTGCCACTGGTATTTTCCTTGCGAGGGCTCAATTTTCGACCAGGAAAAATCTCCAATCCGCACAATACGCAAACCCAATTCACGCATTATTTTGGCTTCAATCTGCCAACGTTCTGCAGGCCATTGTTCCGGATAAAAGCAAACACCTAAGCGCATATTTTTTTTCCCTTCTTCCCGAAATTGACAGCTGACCGCCACTTTGAACGCAATATTATGTTATGAGCAACCATGCAAGCACTACTTCAAACCAAAAGATAATGCAGATAACTGGAGTATCTCTCTATTATAGCTTTATAAATAAAAAAATCTTTCATAAATATCTTGAGTTACCAAACATCCTACTCCTCAATTATTTTCTTGCAACTTTTTTGATTGTGTTGCGTATATAATTCTGAATCAATTCATACAGGAGCGTCAGTGGTTGTCATTGCACCCGATATTGTTGAACAAGCGCAAAATGGTAATGAACATGCCTACACACAAATTGTGGAGTCATTTCAAACGCCAGTCTTTAATTTGTGCTTCCGAATGCTATCCGATGCAAAAGAGGCTGAAGACGCAGCTCAAGAAACTTTTTGGCGAGGCTACCAGGGACTCAACCGATATGATAACAGTCGTCCATTTGGCACCTGGATTTTGTCCATTGCAGCACATCATTGTATTGACTTGCAAAGAAAGCGAAAATTACCGTTAGCAGATATCGATACTTATATGGAAGAAACGGAACCTGATAGAAATATTCCTAACCCAGAAACGGCATTATTGGAAATGGAAAGCCAATCACAGTTACAACAAATGCTCTCAACTTTGCCCGATCTCGATCGGGCAGTGCTCATTTTCCGTTATTGGTATGAATACTCGGAAGAGGAAATCAGTCAAACACTAGAGATTTCAGTCAGTGCCGTAAAAAGCCGTTTGCACCGGGCAAGGCGCAAAATGGCTAACGTCTACCTTATGCAAAACCCGGGCGGACAAAAAGTAGAAAGGATGCGAAATAAATCACCAGCCTTATGAAGAATGGATAATGACAGGACAACAATTGAATAAGGCAGAGCAGGAGCAGCTAAGTGCACATCTCGCTTCATGCAAACCCTGCCAGCACTTGGTAATCGGCTGGGGGGCAATTAAATCTGCTCTTATATCTGCCAAAAATATTACCCCCGCCCCCGGTTTCGCTTCTAAATTCCAAATCTATCAGCAGAAACAAACCGCTTTGGCTCATCGTAAACAGTCTGTTCAATCACTGGTCTATATTGGCATTGCGATGATCTCAGTTTTTGTTGCATTTATTGTCTGGTTTTTTCTTAGTTATTCTCCAGCTGAAATGATTGTTTCCACGATAACGCTTTTTTCCGGTATGATTCGGTCTTTTACCGACCTTGGAGCCGATGCGTTAATGTTTGTCAATTCCGCTTCCCCTTCCATTCCGTTTTTACTTGTAATCAATATTTTAGGTTGGGCAGCCATTATATTTATCATCTGGACATTAACCATTTGGCGATTTGCCCACCAGGGAGTTAAACAAAATGACCAATAAACGGGTTTTTTATTCATTTTTATCTTTCGCTGTAATTCTGGTTCTGACTATCCTGCCAGGAAATAGTATCTTTGCGCAAACCAACGACCCTCCTATCATTAATGAGGATAAGGTAGTCCTTGGTCAGAATTTTACATTGCTTGAAAACCAGAAGTTGGCTGGGGACCTCGCTATCATCGGCGGCACTGTAAGGTTAAGTAAGAATTCAACAGTCAATGGGGATATCGCCCTTTTAGGGGGTGTTCTGACAGTAGAAGGAACCGTCAATGGGGATATCCAGGCGCTGGGTGGAACGATAAGCCTATCTGAAACAGCAACCATTAACGGATCACTTTATAATTTCAGCAGCAATTTGACCCAGGCTGAAGGCGCAATCATTTCAGGGCAACAGATAGCGAACTTACCTTTTCATTTTAATTTCGGAAATCTCAATAAACCGGATCTTCCTCAGCCGCTAAAAACAACTTCTTCGAAATTGTTGGATATTATCGGCAAGTTTTTATTCTCCATTTTACAGATAATTTCCTTGAGTGCACTCGCACTGCTACTCGTGCTTATCGCCCCGGAAGCAAGTGGACGTGTTGCGAATGCGATTGAACGGCAGCCTTTTGTACAATGGGGCATTGGTTTGCTGACTTCCTTTGCTTTTCCGTTGGGACTATTGATACTGATCCTCACTATCATCCTGATTCCGATCGCATTCATTGCGGTTTTTGTGATCACAATTTCTTTAATTTTTGGATGGGTTGGAATGGGGTATGCCATCGGAAAACGACTGTTTAGTAATAACAAAAATAAGGTAGCACCAGCCCTGGTAGCAGCTTCTGGAACGCTTATCCTCTCTATCATTGGACGAGTTGTTGCGGAAATTCCATGTATCGGCGTGGTATTGGTCTTTTTTGTTTCCTTGATTGGTCTGGGGGCAGTGATTCTTACACGCTTTGGTACCCGCGACTATCTTTCCGCCTCACAAAAAACACCGCCAGCGGCTAAAACTTCCTCATCAGGAATGGAAACTCCGCAAATTGGTTCGATTCTTGCAGACATAGATGAGGGAGATTACGATGATTTAGAGGATTTTGATGATGAATCATCAGACCCAAACCCAAGTGATGAATCCCCTAATCATGGAGGAGAATTATGAAAAGAGCTCTTTTTATTTTACTGATCACGCTGATGATGCTTTCATTGGCATGCTCGTTTAGTGTTGACTTCCCTCGTCTAGAAACCAGCGATGATATCACTTTGAATATTGCAGAAGACGCGCCAGTCGGCGAAGGTGAATTAACCGTCATTATGGGTGGGGGTAAATTTTCGCTCGATCCGGGCAAAGAAGGTTGGGTTTCTGGTCAGGTAGAGTACAACGTACCTATGTGGGCTCCTGAAATAGAGCGAAATGGAAACACATTAAAAATTGCGCAGGAAACAAGTGGGAATCTGGCAATCCCCTCTGCAAAGGTAAAAAATGATTGGTCATTAAAACTGGGTAATGTACCCACCGACCTGACCATCAAAGCAGGTGCCTACGAAGGAACCCTCAATTTAGGAGGAATCCCATTGACCTCCCTGAATATCGCTGACGGAGCCAGCAAATCTGATATCAATTTTGACCAGATTAATCCTGTCGAGATGGAAAAGCTGAGTTATAAGACAGGTGCATCGCAAATCAAAATTACCGGTCTGGCAAATGCTAACTTGAGTACCTTTACCTTTGATGGAGGTGCTGGATCATACACTTTTGATTTCAGTGGTAATTTGCAGAAACCCATGGACATCCAAATCAACTATGGCCTGGGTGATGTCAAAATCATAATTCCAAAAGGTATCCCTGCCACAATCAGTATCGAAGGCGGATTAAACAATGTCGAATTTACCGGCACATGGAATGTAACTGATAATGTTTACAATGTCGCTGGTAGCGGCCCAGAATTGGTATTTCATATCAAATTAGGGTTGGGTAATCTACAGCTAATCAGTCAATGAGATTTTGGTAACGGAATACAGGTGAATAAACTCTCACGGATTTATAAGATCGTACAAGCCTAATCCATAACTTCAGCTACTTAAAGATTCCTGCGATATCAGCCTGGAAAAAATCATCCAAAACAGGAATGTGTATTTATTAGACGCGCCTGATCCTAAATACACATGAAAGTCACGACATCAATCCAAGGAAAGGGCACACGACCGCCCATTCCGCGAAATAATAACTTATGATGGTAAGGCAACAACGGTGCGTCGCATAACGTGAAAGCACCCCACATGCTTGCTCACCAATCCAAGGATATCCCGGTTGCCCAACAATTCCCACAGGAAAGATCCTGAGGATTTACCAAATAAACATTTCATTAATTCCAGGGAGCGCTGACCAGAGATTAACACTCGTGGGTTTCAGCAACAAGAGCTAATTCAAGAAAACAATAATTGCAAATAAATTATCAGGAATATTGGTAGTATGCTTTGTCAATTATCAGATTGTAAACTGCTTCTGGCAAGTAATAGCGAAAGGGACGCTTCTCAGAAATTCGTTTTCGGATTTCACTGGACGCGATTTCTAACAAGGGAGCCTCGATAAAAACAACTTTTTCAGTAATACCCGGTAACTGTTCTTCCAGCAAATCCAACTGAACTTCATCTCCTGGTCTGCGCATGACGCCTAAACCATTCAGCGCATTCAGGAGCTTTTCTGGTTCATGCCAGTTGGGAAAATCATGCAGTGAATCGCCGCCGATCAGATAAAATAATTGGGCATCTGGATTTTCACGCCGCACGATATTGACAGTTTCCAACGTAAAATGTGGACCGGGTCTATCCAGATCTACTCTGGATAATTGAAAATCAGAATTATCAACAATTGCAGCTTCTAGCAAAGCCTGGCGGGTTGAGATTGGTGATAGATATTGTTGCCTTTTATGAGGCGGATCTGGTGTCAATACCCAAAACAATCGAGTTAATTTCAGCGTATAAAAGGCTTCCGCCGCCAGAATTAAATGGCCCAGATGGGGGGGATCAAAGCTGCCGCCAAAGATTCCAATACGGTCGCTTAGTCTTGCCATTCCAATTCGAATTCTCCAATAAAGACGGTTTCACCTTCTTCAATCCCTTCAGCGCGTAATGCCTCTTCGACGCCCAGCGTTTCCATCAATTTTTGAAATCGGCGAATGGATCCTTCGTGTTCCCAATACGTCATCTTTGCGGCACGTTCGATTGCATTACCGTGGACAATATAACCTTCTTCCACCTTTTCAATCGTGAAATCTGTTGGATCCTCTTCAGGTCGATAAACTGGGATTTTTTCTTCCACTGCAATATCAGGAGCATTTTGGACTAACTCTACCAATTTCCACAAAACTGGACGCAGATCCTGACGCGTCAGCGCAGAAATAGGCATAACTTCATACCCCAATTGATTCAATGCACTTTTTAATTGCGGCCATCGTTCTTGAACAGATGGCATATCCATTTTGTTCAAAACCACCAGTTGTGATTTTTGTTTCAAACGAGGGTCGAAAAGAGCCATTTCCGCATTGATTTGTGAAAAATCAGCCAATGGATCTGTACCCATCCCATCCAGAATGTGCAGCAACACTTTTGTCCTCTGGATGTGGCGCAAGAATGCGTCTCCCAGACCAGCCCCGCGGTGTGCACCTTCGATCAGACCTGGTATATCCGCCAGAACGAGGCTGTTTTCCGGATCAAGTTCCACAACTCCCAGGTTCGGTTCCAGCGTTGTAAACGGATAATCCGCAATCTTGGGAGTGGCATTGGTGACAGCTGCCAGAAAAGAAGATTTACCTGCATTCGGGACACCAACAATACCTACATCAGCGATCAATTTAAGCTCCAGACGCAGATTCAGTTCCTGGCCGGGTTCCCCTTTCTCTCCCACTTTTGGCACTTGGTGACGGGCACTGACAAAGTGAACATTCCCTCGTCCACCTCGACCGCCCCGGGCTACTAACAATTCTTCGTCGCGATGAACCAAATCGCCCAGCAACTCGCCACTATCTGCGTCGTAAACAATTGTCCCAGGAGGGACAGGGATAATCAACGCATTAGCAGAGCGGCCGGTCATCTTCTGTCTTGCGCCATTTTTTCCATCATCCCCAACATATTTATCTTTATAGCGTAGAGCGTTGAGGGTATTAAGCGTATGCTGAACGCGAAGAATTACATCACCTCCGCGGCCACCATCACCCCCATCCGGACCTCCACGGGGAACATACTTTTCTCGTCGAAAATGGACGGCACCATCGCCGCCTTTTCCTGATTGAACAAAAATTCTTACTTCATCAATAAACATAGATTCTTTCCAGACATGGAGGTCGGATTATAACTATCCGACCTCCGAGATTCTTACAATCGCTAGACTTCAAATTTTGCTTTTAGGATGTCAACCAGCGTGGGTTTGCCAATTTCCTGCAATTCGTAGCGCACTCTTTGTAGTGGCTTGTTGATTTTAATTATCCGGCTGAGATCAATCGGCGTTCCAGAAACCACCAGGTCTACGTCTGCGTTATTAATGGTCTCTTCCAAATCTTTCATCTGCTCAGCACCGTAGCCCATAGCCGGTAGAATAATACCAGTGTCGGGATATTTTTCGTAGGTTTCTTTGATTGTTCGAACGGCAAAAGGACGTGGGTCAACTATTTCTGCTGCCCCAAATCGACGTGCAGCCACAAAGGCAGCTCCGTATTTCATACCGCCATGTGTGAGTGTCGGGCCATCTTCAACAACAAGCACGCGTTTCCCACGGATAGCTTCCGGATCATCGACAAACAATGGGGATGCTCCTTCGATAACTACCGCATCGGGATTCAGCTGATGGATAGAATTACGCACTTCGATAACAGCATCCGGGTTGGCTGTATCAACCTTGTTGATAACGAACACATCGGCATGTAAAGTATTCGTCTCACCGGGATAATATCTTGTTTCATGACCAGCACGGTGCGGATCAACCACGACGATTGCCAAATCTTCTTTATAAAACGAGAAATCGTTGTTACCGCCATCCCAGAGAATAATATCAACTTCTTCTTCCGCTTGCCTTAAAATGGCTTCATAATCCACTCCAGCGTAGACTATTACATCATTATCAATGTGGGGTTCGTATTCTTCACGTTCTTCAATTGTGCATTCATGCTTGTCCAGGTCCGCATAGGTGGCAAAACGTTGCACCTTCTGTTTATTCAAATCGCCATAAGGCATGGGATGACGTATTGCGGCTACCTTGAAACCCATGTCACGCAGAATCAAAGAGACACGTCGTGTCGTTTGACTCTTGCCGCTGCCAGTACGCACGGCTGTGACGGATACTACCGGTTTGACAGATTTAAGTTGGGTATTACGCAATCCCATCAACCGGAAATCTGCACCGGCTTCATTGACCAAAGATGCTTTGTGCATCACATATTCATGAGGCACATCGCTATAAGCAAAAATAACCTGGTCTACATCCATAGTCGTAATTAATTCACGCAACTCACTTTCGGGATAAATAGGTATACCTTCAGGGTACAACGAGCCTGCTAACTCAGCAGGATATCGACGTCCCTCAATGTTCGGAATCTGTGTGGCAGTAAATGCCACCACTTGATAATCCGGATTATCCCTGAAAAAAACATTGAAGTTGTGAAAGTCGCGCCCAGCAGCGCCCATAATAAGGGTTCGAATGGTCATAATATATTCTCCTTTTCTAAAAATTGAAATAAACCATCGTTTCACATCGCTTCTGGGGCTGTGATGCCCAGCAAAGCCAGACTGTTGGCTATTGTCTGACGGGTTGCCATAACAAGGCGTAAACGTGCATTTTTGACCGGCTCTTCCACTTGCAATACCGGGCATTGCGTATAAAAATCATTAAATTTGCGGGCTAAATCGTATGCATAATTGGCGATTTGAATGGTACGGTATTCGGCAGCAGCCCTTTCAACTTCGCGTGGAAAGCGCGATATGACATCCACCAATTCTATCTCCTGACTGGTCATCTCATAATCAGGAGCGATTGAATGATCGATGGTACCACCGGCTTTTCTTAGGATGCTGCCAGCACGTACGTATGCATACTGAATATAAGGTGCAGCCTGACCATTGAAATCCAGGGCTGTTTCCCAATCAAAGGTGACGATCTTTGCATTTTCACGTGACTGCATCGGATATTTGATAGCACCAATACCAACAGCTTTCGCGGTTGCCTGTTTCTTTTCTTCCGAGAGCTCAGGGTTCTTCTGTTGGACAACTTCATACGCCCTTTGAGTGGCTTCTCGCATGAGATCCTCTAATAAAACCACAGTGCCTTCACGTGAAGCCATGACTACATTGCCAGGTAAATTGACTAATTCGTATGGTAGATGCTCACATTTCTTTGCCCATTCATAACCTGCAATTTCCAACGTTTTGAAAACCTGTTGGAAATGCAGTGATTGGCGTACATCCACAATATATAAAGACAACTTCAAATTAGGGTAATCAAGGAACTTTTGCCTCGCCAGGGCTAGATCTTCTGTAGCATATAACGCCGTTCCATCGGAACGCAATGCCACGAAAACGCGATATTTCTCTTTGGGTAGAGCTAATATCTCATCAATTTTGACGATTACAGCCCCTTCTGGTCGTTCATCTATTGCAATTTTCAGATCAATCAATTCCTTTACAATTTCTTTGCCGGGAATCTCCATCTGGCTGTTGAAATAATACCTGTCAAAGTGGATATTAAGGGCTGCATAAATCTGGTAAAAACCTTGTAGAGACCAGGAGCGTGTTTCGTCCCACAACTTTACCAATTCAGGCTCTCGTACATCCCACCGTTGATATAAAGCTCGAATCTCGCTTTCAAGCTGCGGATCCTGCTCTAAACGCCTGCTTGCTTCTGCGTACACCATTCCCATCCATTGCGTTATATCTTTATCGGGTTTTTCCCCTTCATGAAAGTTGATATAACACCACAACCATTTAATGACATGCAAACCCATGTCACCCGGGTAATTGGCACGAATCACGTCATAACCCGCAAAATCAAGAATTCTGGCTAATGTATCTCCCAAAATTGCACTGCGCAAATGGCCTACATGGAATGCCTTATGCGTGTTTGGCTGAGAAAACTCAACCATGATTTGCGCTTGTTTTTTGGCAGCTCGTCCAAAATTCTCTTTTTCCGATAATACGGAATCGATTACCCTGCGAGTATATTCGCTGGTTGCAAAGTACAGATTCACATAGCCTTTGACAGCTTCGATTTTTTCGAATCCGGCAGGAGTTTCCAAGTAAGAAGCCAATTGATCAGCGAGTAAGGCTGCGTACGCTGGCACATTTGTTTTTTCATTTTTGGAACGGGCATCAGCCGCAGCTAAACTGAAAAGAGAAGTTGACAGACCCCAGTGCCCGCTAAACGGAATCCAATTCCACTGAATGGGAATATCAGGCAGACTCTTTTTAATAATGAAATCTTTTATGGCTTTTTCTACCTGGATGGATTCTTTTTCAAACATATAACACGCAAAAAGTCCTTAATTACCTTCGGATTGTTAACCCTTAAATTATAACATGGGCAACGGAAGAAAAAATTATGAAGAAATAGCGAAACAGAGCCTATAACATCTTATAAACTGAATATTAAAGAAAATACATAAGTTTATTTAAAACCAAAAGCAGGAGAAATGCATACCTCCTGCCTGGATTTTATAAAATTCGAATATCGGTTATTGTGATGCAGATTGCATGGCTGCAAGTTGCTTCATCAAACGACTTTTGCGACGAGCAGCGTTATTTTTGTGGATGATACCTTTTTGGGCAGCTTTATCAAGTGCTTTAATTGCTACCTTGACGTTTTCTACTGCTTCATCTTCTTTTCCAGCTAAAATTGCCTTGCGGGATTTAGAAATGAATGTGCGGGCACGACCACGAAATGTACGGTTTAAAACCCGTCGCTTTTCGTTCTGTTTGTTACGTTTAATCTGAGATTTGATATTAGCCAATTTATTTCCTCCAATTCACCTGAAAAGAAAATTTTCTTTTGAGAGGGAACTGTTTGTCCAAAAAAAATTTACTTACGAAGGGCAGCGCGCCAATTATACCAGAAACGTGAATTTGTGGGGAAAGAGATTTTCACTCTTTATCCATTAACGCAGCCAGTCCCGGCAACTCCTTGCCTTCCAGCATTTCAAGGGAAGCACCACCACCCGTGGATATGTGAGTTATTCTGTCTGATAAGCCAGATTGATTGATTGCAGAAACAGAATCACCTCCGCCAACGATTGATACTGCCTTCGAGTTCGCAACTGCTTCTGCAATACCGAATGTACCGCGGGCAAAATGGGGCATCTCGAAAACGCCCATTGGACCATTCCAAACCACTGTCCCGGCTTTGGCAATTACCTTACCGTATTTTTGAATTGTCTCAGGGCCGATATCAAGAATACGCCAACCTTGTGGAATAGAACCGGTTGGAATCACTTTCCATTCCGCATCATTGTCAAAGGCATTCGCTATGACCACGTCTACCGGCAGACGCAACTTGTCCGAACCCCTGGCAATCAATTGCCTGGCGGTTTCAAGCACATCATCCTCAACCAGAGAATCGCCCAGCTCATAACCTTGGGCTTTAAAGAATGTGTTCGCCATACCTCCACCAATTAAAACGCTATCCGCCTTGTGCAGCAAATTATCAATCACATCAATTTTATCGCTTACCTTTGCTCCACCCAGAATGGCAACGAAAGGACGTGCCGGCTCCGCAATTGCCTGCCCGAGATATTTGATTTCTTTTTCCATCAAGAATCCGGCAACAGCTGGTAGAAATCTGGCAACCCCTTCGGTCGAAGCATGGGCTCTATGAGCAGATCCAAAAGCATCATTGACATATAAGTCAGCCAGCAAGGCAAACTTCTTCGCCATATCCAGGTCGTTTTTCGATTCTCCTTTATAAAAGCGCGTGTTTTCGAGTACCAATATTTCTCCAGGATTTAATTGGCTAGATGCTTCTTCGGCTTTCGGACCAATGCAATCATCTACAAAATGCACAGGAACCGTCACAAGATTTTTTAGGTAATCAGCAACTGGCTTTAAAGAGAATTTTGGATCTGGCTCATCCTTAGGACGCCCAAGGTGTGAAAACAGAATGACAGCTGCTCCATTATCGAGCAGGTATTGAATAGTTGGTAATGCTGCCACTATGCGGGTATCATCTTGCACGTGACCATCTTTTATGGGAACATTAAAATCTACACGCACTAATACTTTCTTGCCTTTTACATCGATATCAGTTATGTTTTTTTTGTTAAACATGCCCACCTCTTATTAATTAACTCATATAAATAAAAATGCGTGACCTGCCATTCAATTAAAATGTAAATCACGCATTCTCATATTCATCTCTTACCTGACAAACTTAGAGTGATTTTGCCATTTTTGCAGCTAAATCAGCAGTTCGGCAGGAATAACCCCATTCGTTATCATACCAGGAGACAACCTTGATCATTGTGCCACCCAGCACCATGGTGTTGTCAGCATCAATGATGGAAGACCTGCTATCACCTTTAAAGTCCATTGAAACCAATGGCTCATCGCTGAAGCCAAGAATTCCCTTCATCGGACCATCAGCTGCCGATTTGAAAGCCGCGTTCAGTTCTTCTACGGTAACGGGTTTCTCAATCTCCGCTACAAAATCGACAATCGAAACGGTTGGGGTGGGAACACGTAAGGAATATCCGTCAAACTTGCCTTTCAAATCCGGAATTACAAGTGCTAGAGCTTTAGCTGCACCCGTTGTGGTTGGGATAATATTTAATGCAGCTGCACGAGCACGGCGGGGATCCTCATGGGCAACATCCAAAATACGCTGGTCGTTTGTATAAGAATGGACGGTGGTCATCATTCCGCGTTTGATTATCCAGTTATCGTGTACAACTTTCGCAGCTGGTGCCAGACAGTTGGTTGTGCAGGAAGCGTTCGAAACAACATGATGAATAGCAGGATCATATTTTTCATCATTCACACCCAGAACAATTGTGATGTCTTCATTTTTTGCAGGAGCTGTGATGATAACTTTCTTAGCGCCACCTTTTTCAATGTGGACATTTGCTCCTGGTTTTCCTTTTGCTGGGTTACCCAGTTTATCGCGGAACACGCCAGTGGATTCGATCACGATTTCGACGCCCAGATCCTTCCAAGGAATATTACCAGGGTCTTTTTCTTTAAAAACCTTGACTTTCTTTCCATTGATGACCAAATCTGATCCATCGACTGTTACTGTCCCGGGAAAAATCCCATAATTTGAGTCATATTTAAACAAATGCGCGTTGGTTTTTGCATCAAATAAATCGTTGATCGCTACCACTTCCAGGGTATCTGGATAAGTTTCCAACATCGCTTTGAGTACCTGACGGCCGATACGGCCGAAACCATTGATACCTACTTTTACGGTCATAAAACACCTCCATATGTTGTTGGGACAATTTTATCACGCAATTGCGAGATTATTCACAAATCAAGCCCATTTTCTTTGTAAACAAGCGGACCTGTTCTTTCATTATATAGATCAATAATTGCGTTCGCCAGTTTCAACGAATCATGCCGCCACGGAGAATCTAAATCGATAAGGTTGCCACTGTAAACAGCATAATCTTTCAGCAAACCATCATCGACACAGACATAATCGATTCCTTTAGGCAAATTTCCTTTACAGTTATCGTTACATACGATGACATCAAAATACCCCTTTTTAAGCACTTTTTCAACCGATTGCACATGATCGCCGCAGTTAAACCCGTCTGTCTCCCCTGGTTGAGTAGCCACGTTCGAAACAAAGAATTTCAAGGCGCGGCTGGCGCGAAATGCTTCGGTAATATCAGGAACAAGCAAATTGGGCAGGAGGCTGGTGTAGAGAGAACCCGGACCAATGATGATCATATCCGCACTCAAAAGTGCCTGGATGGTGGGAGGGTATGCTCTCGGATTTCCTGGTTCTAACCATACTTTTTTGATCGAGCCGCCTAATTTTGTAATTTCACTTTCACCACGCACAGTAGTGACTTTTTCCTGACCGTCTAAATCACTTTTGCCAATTTCTGCTACTAGCGCGACATCATGCAAGGTGGAGGGGAAAACATTCCCTCGGACAGCCAGGACACGGCCAGATTCAGCGACTGCTTCTTCAAAACTGCCTGTAATTTCAGTAAGGGCAGTGATCAATAAATTACCAAGTGAATGCCCATTCAAACCTGCATTTTCACCAAACCGGTATTGAAATACCTGCGAAAGTAATTCCTCATCATCAGATAAAGCCGTTAAGCAGTTACGTATATCGCCAGGTGGTAGAATACCCATATTACGGCGTAACTCACCGGAAGACCCGCCATCATCAGCTACAGTGACGATGGCAGTTATATTTGATGTGTGTTTTTTCAAACCCCGTAATAGTGCGGAAAGGCCCGTTCCACCACCAATAACCACCACCTTTGGACCTTTATCCAATTTTTGATAGTTTGAGACTGTATCAAGGAGGTGTTTTCCTGGTCGGATAAATGGCTTTAAAAGTGTTCGATTAATCCCCCACACCCCAACAACGATAAAAAGAATACCTCCCATACCAAAAATAAGCGCTCTGACCGGCCTGGCCAGAAAACGTAATGATAGGAATGAAATAATTGGCAAATACCAGGTATCTGGCGTATTGCGATAGACATCCAGAATAATCACCGCAAATCCGACACCGATAAGGGCTGTCCCCAACATGATGAGCAAGCCCCACCGTTTAATTCCCAGTCCAGGAGCAAGCCATCGGAGTACATTCACAAGTGCGTTAAATATTTTTGGAAAGAACTTTTTTCGTTTTGAGGGCATATGTTTTGTATAATAATTCCCTTTATGAATCAAGTCAACTATCAGCGATTCTTATGCTACCCAATACAATCAGATTAAGATGAAAGCTAGACAAAAATCGCAAATCCTACTTTAGGCGTATGCTATAATTTTAGCTGATGGAATTGTATATTGTTTCGGATATTGGAGGAACCCAAATAAGGGTTGCTGCTCATGATTCGCATACCTTATCGTGTGTTGATCAGAAGAAAATTGCCACCCACATGCCGGGGCAATTACCCATTCAACGATTAATTAGTTTAATCAAAGAAATCAGCAATAATCATTCAATCAAATCCATTTCAATTGGTGTTCCGGGTTTTCTGAACCTGGAAAAAGGAATCATCTTAAAATGTCCAAATATACCTGGTTGGGAAAATTTTCCCATCAAGCAAATCCTGGTGGAGCATTTCAATGTCCCAATTTTCGTTAATAATGATGCCAATTTGGCCGCCCTGGGTGAATGGAAATATGGCATCGGCCAGGGTCATAAAAATTTAATTTATTTGACAGTCAGTACAGGTATCGGCAGCGGTGTGATTATCAATAACCAATTATTAACAGGATCAACTGGTTTGGCAGCTGAACTTGGGCATGTCACCATGCAACCAGATGGACCACTATGTGGTTGTGGTCATCGTGGGCATCTGGAGGCTTTTTCTTCTGGAACAGCCATAAAAGCATATATTCTTGAACAGATTCAGAGAGGTAGATTGAGTATGCTTTCAGCGACCGATGGACTGCATGGAAATGATGTTTTTCTGGCTGCCAAAAATGGCGACACTTTGGCTATTGATGCTTATGATAGAGCCGGAATGTATCTCGGCATTGCAATTGCCAATCTCCTGCATACATTTAATCCATCCATCGTAATTATTGGTGGTGGTGTTACTCAAGTAGGTGATTTACTTTTCGAGCCATTAGAACGCTCACTTTTAGAGCGAGTTATCAGACCAGAATATGTTGAAAATCTCTTGCTCACTAAAGCCAGCCTTGGAGATGACGTCGGCCTACAAGGTGCCTTAGCTTTCCTCATTGATAACAAGGGTGAATAATTGATCTGAAATTATACAAAAAATAACCTTTCCAATTCAATTTTTTTCATACAACTGACACGCTCACCAAAATTTTCCAGGAGGAAATGAATGAAAACCCTTAACGTGCCTGGCCCTAAGGCTAAACAACTGATTGAACGCGATCTTGCAGTCGTATCCCCATCATACCCACGTGGATATCCATTTGTCATGGATCATGGCAAGGGGACAGAAGTATGGGATGTTGATGGAAATCGGTTTCTTGACTTTGCTGCCGGCATCGCAGTTGCTTCCACCGGTCATAGCCACCCTGCGGTTGTTAAAGCCATCCAGGAGCAAGCAGAAAAATTTATTCATATTTCCTCTGATTTTTACCATGAAAAATGGATTCAACTTTCAGAAAAATTGAATGAAATTTCTCCTTTCAAAGAAGATGCTCTTTGTTTTCTAACCAACTCAGGAACTGAGAGCGTTGAAGGCGCAATAAAATTAGCCCGTTACCATACTGATCGTTCATCCTTTATTGGTTTCCTTGGCGGTTTTCATGGTCGCACAATTGGTGCAGTTACATTTACTGCCAGTAAAAGAGCCTATAAACGCGGTTTTTTTCCGCTAATGAGCGGTGTAGTACATGCACCATTTCCAGATCCCTATCATCCCATGCTCGATGTCAGCGATGGTGAGGATTATGGTGAACGGGTAGTTCGTTACATCGAAGACCAAATTTTGGAAAAACTCCTGCCTCCTTCAGAAGTAGCTGGTATCCTTGTCGAACCGATTCAAGGTGAGGGTGGATATATTGTGCCACCACCCGGCTTTTTCCCCGCCTTACGAAGAATCTGCGATCAATATGGAATTCTACTGATTGTTGACGAGGTCCAATCAGGTATGGGTCGTACTGGTAAGTGGTGGGCGATTGAGAATTTTGGCGTAGAACCTGATATTGTCACATCTGCCAAAGGAATTGCTTCAGGTATGCCTCTAGGAGCATTAATTGCACGTAAATCAGTGATGGATTGGCCAAAAGGTTCGCATGGTAACACTTATGGCGGTAACCCAATTTCCTGTACTGCCGCCCTGGCGACCATAGCTGCAATTGAAAATGGATACATGGAAAATACGCAAAAAACCGGTGCTTATGCGCTTCAGAAATTAGAGGAGATGCAGACCCGCCACCCCTCAATTGGAGAGGTTAGAGGAATGGGCTTCATGATCGGCGTAGAATTTGTCAAGGATCGAGCAAGCAGAAAGTATGACGATGAACTACGTGATAGGGTCGTTGACCTCGCTTATGAACGCGGCTTGTTGACATTGGGTTGTGGAAAAAGTGTCATCCGTATTTCACCGCCACTTTGTACCACCCCTGGACAGGTGGACGAAGGTTTGGAAATTTTGGAAGAGGCCATTACAATAGCAGAAAATGGATAAAACTTCCTGATGCTGCCAGATTATCGCGTTCGCCAAAGAGATTATTTACTTGAGATTGCCAGGGCTTTAGCTGAAGAGCTTAACCTGGACAAACTGCTCGAACGCGTTTTAAATGTCTCCATCGAAATGTTGGCTGGTCAGGCAGGTTTCATCGCATTACGAAGTGATGTCCATGGTTGGAAAGTTCGGGTTTGGGCGGGAATTCCTAAGGAATTAGTCAGGTATATTGAACCATACCTGGCCAACATTCCTGAAGTGGGTAACGACCCTTACCAAATGGAATTAACCCATATTAATCGCCTCATTCAGGATTTGGCCAATTCCGGTAGTTTTGGACTTTTGAACGGCGTTGGTTTGCCACTGGTAGCCCGTAATCAAGCAATTGGGGTAATTTATATTTTTCGCAGCTATTCCAGTTCTTTTTCCAGTAATGATCGTGTTGTTTTGAGCAGTTTTGCCAATCAAGCCGCTGTCGCAGTTCAAAATGCCCAGCTTTACAATCAGATCATTCAGGAAAAACAACGTATGTCAGCCTTACTTGATTCAGCAGCAGACGGCATAATGATCTTAAACCCGGCATTAACAATCGAACGAATCAACCCTGCCTTCCAGCGCTTATTTAGCAGCAGCGAAAAAGATATCCTCTTACAAGAGCACCAAAAAGTGATCCATTGGGCATCACCCCCCACCGGAATCACACTGGAAGAAGCCGTAGCAGGTGGTTGGCCATTGACCGCCCATGCTCACTTGTACGTGGAGGGTGATTTACAAACTGGATCCCAGAAACCAAAAATTCCGGTGGGCATTACTTATGCACCATTAATTTCTTCGGAGGGATTGTTACTCAACATTATTGCCACTGTGCGGGATATAACCCGTTTCCGACAGGCTGAGGAGTTGAAATCCACCTTTATTTCCATTATCAGTCATGAGCTGAAGACACCCGTCGCGCTGATAAAAGGTTACGTCAGCACGCTGCGCAGAGAGGATGCACGCTGGGACCGGTCTATTGTGGCGGAAAGCCTGACTGTGATCGAAGACGAAGCTGACCGCTTGAGTCTCTTGATTGAAAATATGCTGGATGCATCTCGTCTCCAAATCAGTGGCATTTCGCTAAAAAAATCTGATCTTTCCCTGCCAAAAGTTGTCGAACGATTAGCCACTCGTTTTCAGACTCAAACCACCCGCCATCATTTTGAGATTAATTTTCCGGACGACTTTCCATATATACTGGCCGATGAAATCCGTATTGAACAGGTTATTTCAAATTTGATCTCGAATGCAATCAAATATGCCCCGGACGGAGAAATTCGGATATCAGGGCAGGTCCGCCCTCAAATCGTTATTGTATGTGTCAGTGATCAAGGACCGGGGATCGCTGCCGATGATATCCCTCACATATTCGATCGTTTCTATCGAGCCCCGGACATGGCGAAACACACCAAAGGTGCCGGATTAGGTTTGTTCCTGACTCGTTCCATCATTGAAGGGCATGGCGGTTCAATATGGGTAGATCCGGAATCAGGCAAAGGAGCACGCATTTGCTTCTCCTTACCTCGTACAACTTATTTTCAAAGCACTTAAGGTCAAGTGGTATAATCACCTCTAAATATTGAGAAAAGAGAGACAAAAAATGCCAAAAACACAAGTGAGCTGCCCACGCTGCCGCACCCCAATCGCTGCCGATATTCAACAGCTTTTTGATATGAATACTGACCCACAAGCCAAGCAAAAACTTCTTAGTGGTTCTGCCAACGCTATCCAGTGCCCTTCCTGTGGTTATCAAGGAATCTATCCAACCCCAATTGTTTATCACGATCCTGACAAAGAACTCTTACTGACCTATTTTCCACAGGAATTGGCAATGGCCATTAATCAACAGGAAAAAATGGTCGGCCCACTAATCAACCAAGTGGTTAACAACCTGGCTCCGGAAAAACGCAAAGCCTACTTATTTCAAGCCAAGAGTATGTTGACATATCAGACCTTGCTTGAGACCATTTTACAGGCGGATGGAATTACCAAGCAGATGCTTGAAGACCAGCAAAAAAAGATGAGTTTAATTCAACGCCTGGCAACCACACCGACTGCGGAATCACGAAAAGAAATTATGCAACAGGAAGAAGCGCTAATTGATGAAGCCTTTTTTGCACTGCTGAACCGTTTGGCTGAGGCGACCCTCGTTCAAGGTGACAAGCAATCCGCTCAGCAGTTAGCGATATTTCAGCAAGAATTGTTAAGTGAAACCAAGGTTGGCCAAAAAATTCAAGCCCAGATGAAAGAATCACAGCAGGCGATGGACGACTTACAAAATCTAGCCAAAAGCGGTTTAACGCGAGAGAAATTGCTGGATTTACTTGTTAATTCACCTGGGGAAGTATATACATCCACATTGGTGGGGATGACGCGTTCCGGATTAGATTACGAGTTCTTTGCCATGCTGGCTAACAAAATTGAAACCATCAGCGATGAATCTGAAAAAGCGACCTTATCTGAATTGCGTGATTTTCTTCTGGATGCCATTAAGCAAATAGATGAACAAATTCAACGAGAGATGAAAAATGCTCGCGAAATGGTCGATAAGATCATAGCGGCTCCCTCGCTCGAAGCTGGATTGCAACAATATGGCAATCAAGTCAATGATTTCTTTGTTGAAGCTGTCCAGAATGCGTTAGAGGATGCCAGAAAAAACTCCGATCTCGATAAAATTACCAGGTTAAACCAACTCAACGAAATGATTGAGGCAGCCAATACCCCACCCGAAGCCATTCAATTCATTGAAGATCTCCTCAGAACCGATAATGACGATCAAGTGAAAGAAAAATTGAATGCCAACCCGGACAAAGCAAATGACGAATTTTTACAATTATTAGCCGGTGTCATTTCACAATCAGAAGAACAAGGTCAACAGCCCCAATTGGTCGAGAGATTGAAACAGATCCAAAAAATCGCCTTGCGGGTTGTCATGGCAAACAATCTGAATGCTTAATTTTCTTACAGAATCAAGCAATAAATAAATCTGACGAAATCCATTTCCTCGCAGCAAGTTGTGAGGAAATGTGCTATTAAAGTCAATCCAGTTCCGCTGATTTCAACAAAAAAAAATTCTTTACAAATTCAACCAGCTGGCAGCCTTTTGTGGCAAATCTAACACCGAACCCATAACGATCTGACAGCCAGGTAAAGATTCAATGAAAAGCTTCCCATAACGCTTACTGGAAACACGTCGATCCATGACAACAACAATACCCCGGTCGGATTGGGTGCGAATCAATCGCCCAAAGCCCTGTCGGAATGTTAAAATCGCTTCTGGGACAGAATATTCTCCAAATGGGTCATCGAATGTTTCTGAACGGGCTGCTACAATTGGGTCAGACGGGACAGCGAATGGCAATTTGACAATGACAAGTACTGAGAGCGCTTCACCAGGAATATCTACCCCTTCCCAAAAGGCTCGCGTACCCAGCAATACCGCCCGATCTGTATCTCGGAAGGTCTCTAAAAGTGTATTTGCCGACGCGCCTTCACCTTGCTCATACACTTGAATATCAGCATCTGCCAGGGCAGAAGCAATTGCTTGAGAAGTCTTTTTCAGTTGTGCGTAGGATGTAAACAATACCAGCATTTTTCCACCGGTGGCTTTACTAACACGAACAATGGTTTGCTCAACCACTTTTTGGTATTCGTATCCACGAGTTGGTTCGGGAATGTCATTTGGCAGGTATAACATGGCCGCGTTCTCATAATCAAAGGGTGAACCCACCACCAATTCATCAGCTTCGTAGGCGCTGAGACGGTTACGCAAATATTCAAACTCCCCATGAGCTGTCAAGGTGGCAGAGGTTAATACAATTGATTTTTTCTCATGCCAGAGGTACTTCTCCATCAAACTGCCGACGTGTAATGGGGCTATTTGCAATGTTAGGCGGTTCGATTCAGGCTGTTTTTCTATCCAGTAGATAAAATTTGAATCCGGTTCCAGGAACATCTTATTCAATTGCAGGGCTGCTTCAGATAATCGCTGCAAGCTGGTTCCCAGGCTGGAGACTGCTTCTTCCAAATCTTCTGTCGCTACTTCCAAATAATCTGTCAGATCTCGATGATACTCTTTGATCAATTTCAGTAAAAATGTCATCGTCTCCTGGGTATTGTCATATTGAATTTCAACCCCAGACCAGGCCGGCACAGTTCGCGTTGCGGGGAGAATTCTGACTTGCTGAGCATAGGTACCGATAGCCTCGAAGTTGCGTTCACTTTCCAGAAATTCTTCGATCAGGGCGAATAAAGCGTTAAAATCTTGTTCGAGCCTGAAAGCCAGATCCGTAATTCGCTGAGTCACATCATGGCTGGCTGCCGCAACAGAAGGCTTTGCAGATTTTCGCAAGGCAGTCAGTACGCGGGCAAGAATTCCGCTTGAGACTGACCCCAATTCACGCATCAGGCGACTCAATTCATTTTGAGTAAGCCGGAAACTAAGCGTGCTGGTACTGGCTCCTTCCAGGTGGTGGCCTTCATCGACAATTAAGTAATTATAAGGTGGCAAAACTCTGCTTCCTGTAACTACATCGGATAGCAAGAGAGCATGGTTGACAACGACAATCTGCGAGCTTTGAGCAGACTGACGAGCCTGATAGAAGGGGCAAGCACCCCCCATCCGCGACATACACACCTCGGCATTACAGGCTTCATCATCTGCAGAAACTTTGCTCCAGGTGTCCCGTTCCAATGGACTATTTAAATTCAAACGACTGCGATCACCATCACCATTTTGGGAAAGCCATATTAGCACCTTTGCAATCACCCGCATTTCTTCTTTGCTTTCCGGGCCACGATGTCGCAATGATTCGAACCGGCGTGGGCAGAGATAATTTGAACGGCCTTTTAAAACCGTAGAACGGAAATCCAGCCCGAGAGCGGCTTTAAGATCCGGTAAATCTTTTTGGATCAGCTGTTCTTGCAATGCGATGGTGTTCGTTGAGACAACTACACGTTCATTGTTTTGTAAAGCCCAAAATACAGCCGGAACAAGATAAGCAAAGGACTTGCCAATCCCGGTGCCAGCTTCCACCATGAGGTGATATCCATCCGAGAAGGCTTGCGCGACATTGCGCAACATATCCACCTGCTGCGAGCGGTATTCATATTGGGGGAAAAAAGAAGAAAAAGCTCCCCCAGGTTCAAGAATTGCGCTAACTTCATCGATATCGAGAGGGAGCATCTGAGGGTTAGGTTTCAGTACCGGTGCTAGAACATCGTTCTGGGCAAACAAGCCAGTCAGCATCTCGGCGCTGCCTGTTTTTTTTGAATGCACTGGACCCTGACGAATTTTCTCTTTAAGGATTTGTTGGAAGACCCAAAAAGCATCCCAATCTACTGTTTCACCCAGCTTGACGATTTCAGCCACCAACTCAATAGGCAATTCTTTGGCTTTTTCAAAGAGCACTAAAAATAAATGATGAGTCATGCGTGCATCATCCAGCGCACGATGAGCATTTTGTAAAGGAATACCTAATTGCTGGCATAAACCGCCCAAATTATACCGGGATGCCAGAGGCATAAGTGCCGCAGCCAACTCATAGGTATCAACCGCTTGAGTGTATTGAAGAACATTTGCATTCAGCATAAAACCGAGATCAAACTGAACGTTGTGACCAACCACAGGGGAATCCCCCACGAAATCAACAATCTGCGCTAACACAGCGTGTAAGGGAGGAGCTTTTCGAACCATTTCATTTGAAATCCCGGTCAAACGGGTTATTTCTGGCGGAATCGGGCGCCCGGGGTTGATCAACTTCTGGAATTCAGCTTCAATTCGAGAGCCATTAAACCGAACAGCACCAATTTCAATGATTGCATCATTTCGTGGGTCAAGTCCGGTGGTTTCTAGATCGAGCGACACCATGGAAAGCATCCAGGCATTATACCATCGAAAGGCGTCAATTTTCACTCAAATTGAAAAATCTGTTCTACTAAATTATTGACTATAATGAAGATCGAATTCAGAATTTTGGAGAACCGTATGCTTGCTAAAACGATTGACACCATCATTTTCGACTGGGGTAACACACTTATGCAGGTCAACCCGGCTTACAGTGGAAAAATGAAAGATTGGCCGGTTATTAAGGCGATCCCGGGGTCAAAAAAAACCCTTGCAAATCTTTCAGCGCGTTACAAAATTGGATTGGCAACCAATGCCAGCGATTCAACTGTTCGTGATATCACTGAAGTATTAGAAAGAGTGGGACTCTTAAACGATATCAATGAAATCTTTATTAGCAGAGACATGCAAACGACAAAATTGAATCCGGAATTCTATGTCAAAGTTTGCCAACAGATGAAAACAAGGCCGCAATGCTGTTTAATGGTTGGTGATGATTACCATAATGATATCCTGTCTGCCAATTCAGCCGGATTGTACACCGCTTGGTTAAACCCGTCATTTCTGCTTGCGCCGGCTCAATTACCATTACACGATATTGAGATTTCAGTTATGTCTGATCTCGAAAAAGCTCTCCTAATAGACCTCCTCCCCTCGTACCAAAAGTGTTTGTCTTGGTATTTGCAACTGGGCGCAAGCAACTCCCTTCTGGCACATGTCAACATGGTGGCATCTTCAGCTTATCAAATAGCGGGTTGGTTTGCCCAGAAGGGAATTCCTCTTTCACCTCTCCTGGCGCATCGTGGCGGTCTATTACATGATTTGGCAAAATTAAGTGAAAAGCCTGGCGAGAATCATGCTGTCACAGCAGCCAGACTATTGAATCAGTACGGTCAACCGGCGTTGGCCCAGATCGCCTTGCACCATTTAATCGGCAATCTTGGCGATTCCACAGAAAGTCCTGATACCTGGGAAGAAAAAATTGTCAATTACTGTGATAAGTTGACGGAAGGCAATCAACTGGTAAGTTTGGATCAACGCCTGGAGGCACTACAATCTCGCTATCCGCGTTTTGCAGAAAAAATTCGCATCAATACACCATTCGTCAAAGAATTAGAAAATGAAATTTTAAGCGTTTTAGGTATTTCAAATGATGAATTGCTTACCAATTTAAAAACTGCTCTCTACGAACCAACATAATTTCTATGGGATTTTGCTTCTGTCCAGCCCATCAGAAACCAACATCTGAAGATGATCACGGACCCCAATTTTATCTGTTTAAGTAACCTTCGATCTGCTTTATCAGACAGAGGTTCTATTGTTTCCTGACAATATTATTCCAGAGCCCACTAAGTAGGTCAATTAATTAGTAAGATTAAAGTAATTATAGGTTGCTGTGGCAAGTTGGGCAAAATAGAGGTTAGCAGAATCAAATACCAATTGGACCGGGTGATACATGAAAATGGAAAGCAAGAAGTTCCCACCGGGGGTGTAGATAATTCCAACATCACTGATCGTATGGATTAAACCATCCGTCTCAGTTATCCAGCCGTGTTTGTGCGCAATCCTGGTCGCCTCCGGCAACCCTGCCTGGATCAAAACTCCGATGCGATTTCTAGAGAGGTAATCGAGCATGGCTTGACACTCAGATTGACTGATTTCACCTGGAAAGACAGCCAATAATGAGCCGCCATCCTGGTTTGCACACTGATAAATATCATTCAATAGCTGACCCATCTCGATGGCTGTCGTTTGATTATAAGAATCGGGAAATGTGCTTATATCTTCGCGCTGGTTCGCAGGGGTTTTATAAGCCCTCAATAGAGGCGCACCAGGGTAAAAATAACCCGCCAGAAAAGTGTTTTCAAATCCTAAAGCCTGCAAATTTGCAGTCACTTGCAAAGGACCCAGATTACCCTCAAGCGCATCTTCCATCAAACGATCGGCAGGATCATTTTCCGAGCGTTCAATCATTAATTGAATTTGGTTGCCAACTGCTTCTGGCAACGGCTCTGGTTCACTCCGGAAAACAGATAACATGATGGGAATCTTCATGGTGCTGGCAGCAGTGAAGGCAATTCCAGTAGGTAAAGATTCCCCATTTTGATAGGCGAAACTAATTTCCTCCTGGGTTTGCAAGTCCAATAAGTACAGCTCTGTCAAGCCGTCGAACCCAGAAACATCGAGTACCTGCTGCAATAAAATCTGCAAGTTTTGTATCGAAGGGCGCGTCGGTTCCACCTGACCAAAAGTCAAGTTTACGATGCGATTGGTAGGAGATTTGAGTGCATCTTTTACCAAAATGACCGCACGCTCCACGTCCAGTTTTGTGCCAGCTATTCCAGCAGCAAAATTCGTGCTGCCAGGCAAGGGAATTGCTTCTGAAGGAGGCATATCATAACGCGGCACGATCTCATCAATGAAAAAAGATTGTAACCGCTCATCCGAAATGTCTGCTCTCAAAGGCACCGGTTGGGGAACGGGGAAACGGTTCCACAAATAATCCCAAAAACCAGACCAAAAAGGTTGATCAATGCGCTGCTGGTCAGCCGCTGTTAACATGACTTCGAGGTCCAGATCAAATCCAACGGTTGCGGGTTTAATTTGAATGCCGGCATCAGCATAGCGTACTTCGACAGGGATACTATAAGCCTTGATCAGTCGATCCGCCGCTGCCTGCCTTTCCAACCCGCCTACTGCAACCCCGGCAATGATCGATCCAGGCGGTAAACTGGCACGCGATCTGCTGTAGTTTATTAGCTGGAAAACAGAAAGAATCACTGTTACCAGAATAAGGAAAAAAGACAACCAGCGTATAATCGTGGAACCGCTATTTCGCAAGACAATCTCCCATTGCAGCGAATTTTACCAGATAAAGAGAATCGCTATTACGATGGTTAAGTTATACTTATTATGATGGATGAACAGTTCAAAGAATTAATCGACTTATTAAGCACCATTTATATCTTCACTTCGTTAAATGAAGATCAGTTATTGTCCGTCGCAGATCGGTTGGATACCCACCTCTATCAGCAAGACGAAGTGATTTTTGAAAAAGGCGATCCAGCAGACGGCTTGTACATAATCTCCAGCGGGCGGGTGAAATTGATGGAAGGGGGTGTCGATCTTGGGCGGGAATTATCCACCTACGAGCGGGGCGATTTTATTGGGGAAGAGGGAATGATCGTCGGTCAACAACGCAAATCAACTGCAATTTGTGCCTCTAACCTGATCGTATACCACTTAAAAAGTGAACAAATTGAAAATCTGACAGAAGAATACCCAGAAATCGTGGCTCCTATCAGATTGGCCATCGACAGCTATCATCTCATTCGCAAGAAAAATTTTAAATGGCGTGCTCCTCGCGAATCAGTGCAATTTGTTGCCCGCAAACACATTTTTTTCCTGTTCCTGCGCCTATTGCTACCTTTCATTATGGGGGTTGTATCAATGGCTATCACTGGTTCTTTATTTTTCCTGGTCACCCAGGGAAGTATAACTGCCGAAATAGCCTTTATTTTCAATGGTTTGGCTGTGTTTGGATGGATCTTATGGCTGATTGTTGATTGGGCGAATGACTATGCAATCATCACCAACCGGCGTGCTGTCACATTGGAAAAAGTTGCCTTGTTATATGAAAAACGTCGTGAAGCACCTCTGGATGCCATCCTGGCAGTTGAGACCCAAACCGGACAAATCGGACGCTGGTTTGGTTATGGGAATGTAGTCATCCGAACATTCACTGGAAATTTGTTATTCAAGAATCTCGCTCAACCTGATCTGGTCGTGCGTTTAATCAATGAAGAAAGGGCACGTGCAACAATTCTTGCTCGTCGCAATCAACGTTACACAAAAGAGGATGCAATCCGCCAAAGGCTTGGGTTGCAGGACCGCAAATTGGATCCTTTTGAAGATTCACCGTCCGAAAACGAAGAACAGATTAAAGAAAAGGTTAAACCCGGCTGGCTTTCAGAATGGTTGGCCGATATTTTTCAACTCAGGTCGGAACAAGGCGGGGTTATCACCTATCGCACCCATTGGATTATTCTATTACGGAAAATATTTTTGCCAACTTTGCTCTTATTTATTTTATTTGTGATATTTTTGCTGCGGGTTTTCGGTGTATTTGAAATTATCTCTTTAGCACCAAGTATCATTTTTTTTATGGTCTGCTTTACAAGCCTGGCAATTTGGTGGATATACCTTTTTCTGGATTGGCGTAATGATCGCTACATCATCACACATGACCAGATTATTGATGTTTTTAAGCGCCCACTTGGCCAGGAACAAAAAAGATCTGCACCGATTAAGAACATTCAAACCGTCGAGTTTGAACGCGTTGGTATCATCAGCCTGATCTTTAATTTTGGCACCGTATTCATTCGGGTTGGAGATACAACCTTCACATTCGATTACGTCTATAACCCTTCAGAGACACAAAGCGAAATTTTTGGCCGTTATCATGCCATTACCCAAGGCCAGAAACTTCGCGACCGGCAACAATTACAACAAGAAATGGCTGAGTGGATAGAGATTTATCACCAGGTTGTACAAAATGGCGGAACACCACCGCTCCCACCTTCAATGGACGAAGTTTCGGGGTACAATATAGGCGATTATTAAGAAGTAACACTGCTTATTGTTTAATTATTTGTAAAGGTAAAAGAAATGGCAATACGACAAATTGTATTTATTCCTGATGATGTTCTTCGCAAAAAAGCGCGAAAAATCACTACATTTGATACTGATTTGAATCTGCTTATCGACGATATGATTGAAACACTGCGGGATGCACCTGGCGTTGGACTGGCGGCTCCCCAAGTTGGTGTTTCCGAGCGTTTGATCGTAATCGAATACAGCGAGTTTGAAGACGAAAAACCAAAACTTTATGTTGTGATCAACCCAGAAATCATAAAGCCGTCCGAAGAAAAAGAGGTGGGGGTTGAAGCCTGCCTATCTATTCCGGGGGTGGCTGGTGATGTAGAAAGACATCTCTCACTAACTGTTAAAGGATTGAACCGCTTCGGAAAGCCATTAAAAATTAAAGCATCCAATTGGCTTGCCCGGATATTCCAACACGAAATCGACCACCTTGAGGGTGTTCTTTTTACAGACAGAGCTACCCATATCTGGCAGCCGACACCCGAAGAAATGGCAGAAATCCCTGATTGATTTTTATTCTGCAATCGACCTCATGATATGCATCTGAACCATTTATCGCTGACGAATTACCGCGCCTTTACCCGCCTGGACATGGATGTGCCCGGGCGGATTCTTTTATTACAGGGTAATAATGCTCAGGGAAAGACCAGTTTATTAGAAGCAATTTATTTATTTTCAACATTCACTTCCATTCAAGCAGCCAGTGATCGGCAACTGATTAATTTTTCAATTCTGGATCAGAATCCAGCTGTCGCGCGGCTAATGGCCGACTTTTCGAGGGGAAATCAACCGCATCAATTGGAAATTCGGCTGATTTTAGAAAAAAACGGTGAGAATGGCAACCCTCGCTTTCGTAAGGAAATTCTGGTGGATGGCGTCAAACGCAGCGCCCAACAGGCTGTAACTCTTTTCAATGCAGTCATCTTTTTGCCACAAATGACAAGGATTATCGAAGGCGGGCCGGATGAACGCCGCCGTTACCTCAATCTGGCTCTGGCTCAGGTGATTCCCGGTTACGCTCAAGCTTTGAGTGATTACAGTCAAATTCTCAGCCAACGCAATGCGCTCTTGAAACAACTAGCAGAAGGAAACAGTGATCCTTCCTTACTCGATTACTGGGATAAGTTATTAGCAGAAAGGGCAGTCTTTATCATCCAGGCACGCTCAAAATCAATAAACGAAATGGAATTAATTGCAACTGAAGTTCACCGTAATTTGACGAATGATCAGGAAATCCTGAAATTTTCTTACCAACCCGCCTTTTACGAGACTGGCATTAAAGTTTCTACTGGTACAAATCATCCGCTGGATCAAAATTTATTGGACTTAAGTTCCCCTGAAGAGTTAGTCTCTGCTTTCTTGCAAAGCCTTCTTTCCAGACGCAGAGAGGAAATTTCACGGGGTATCACAACCCTCGGTCCGCATCGCGATGAACTCAGGTTTTTGGCTAACGCAATCGACCTGGGTGATTATGGTTCGCGCGGTCAGGTACGTACAGCTCTTCTATCGTTAAAACTTGCCGAAGTAGGCTGGATGCAACAACAAACTGGTTATCACCCACTACTCTTGCTCGATGAGACTCTGGCGGAACTGGATCAAATTCGCCGTGAACAATTGCTCAACACCATCGATGAAGGCCAACAAGCAATCCTTACTACAACGGATCTCAAGCTTTTCAACCGAGAATTTGTCAATCGGTCGGCTATTTGGCATATTCATCGGGGAGTCGTCAACCAGGAATTAATTCCTCAAGGCTAAAAACTTATAAGGGTTTTTTTGCAGGCACGCCGGTAATCCGCGGGTATAGGCCTGGTGTTGGTGCAACTTTGTCTACCACCACCAGATATCGCTCTTCGACAACGCCCGGTATGGCTACGGGAATTAAATGACGCAATTTTCCCCCCAGAACGCTAATCGCATGCTGCGCCTGCTGGGCTTCGGCAGGGGCATTCCCTCCTTTTTGAGCAATTATTCCGCCGCGCAAACGCGCAAAGGGCAGCAAAAACTCCACCAGTACCGGTAAAGCTGCAACAGCACGTGCAATTGCCCAGTCATACTTTTCGCGATGTATGTCCATTTGACCTAATGCTTCTGCTCGAGCCGTTACGACCGTTACATTTTCGAGACTTAATTTATCAACTACCTGTTCACAAAATCGGGCTTTTTTGCCTATCGATTCCACCAGGGTTAATCGCATCTGAGGCAGTAGAATTTTCAGAGGAATGCCTGGAAAACCAGCTCCGCTGCCGATATCGATCAGACTCATCGGTTTTTTTTCACCAAAAGCCGTCCAACAACTCAAAGAATCCAGGAAATGTTTGCTCCTAATCTGAGGAATATCGCGAATGGCGGTCAAATTAATTTTCTCGTTCCATTCTACTAATTCGCTTTCAAACAGGAGAAATGCGTTAATTTGCGCATCGCTTAATTGCACACCGATCAGGTTGGCAACATCTCTTGTGAAATTTTCCATTGAGATTTTGGCCAGATCCCTCATCTATTCTTACCTACCTTCTTAAACCAGGTTGCATAGGTCGATGCAAATCGGACGAATGGACTGGAGTATTGTGCATCCACTTTTGCCTGGCGTATGCTAGCCCGTAAGGAGTGCGCATCCCAAAATTTAGGCAGTGCCAAATTAGCCTGGCCAACTTCCTTGAGCGTGTGGGCATCTGACCCGGCTGTGCCAGCCAGGTTGTATGATTGCGCAAATTTCAATGCTTTTTCGTTGACACCCCTTGTAAAACTACGGGCATTAAAAACTTCAATTGCATCGACCATTGCGGTGATTTCAATCAAATCTGCCAGATCCCAGCCATGCCGCAAACGGTCAAAAGGATGAGAAACGCTGACAAAGGCGTCCTGTTCACGCAGCATTTCAATAGCAGCCATTGGTGTTAATCCTGCTGGGACCTCCTGGGAGACGAAGAATGCCAACAGTTCGCCCTTTGTTGTAAGGATTTCCTCGCCCACAATAATCAACTCAGGATCAATCTCTTTGGCTTTTAAAGCGCCGATGATTGTATTATGATCCGTGATTGCTAATCGGTCTATTTTTTTGGTTTTGGCAACAGCGATCAAATCTTCAATTTTATTCAGACTGTCAGGAGAATACAGGCTGTGGCAATGTGTCTCAAATTTCAAGGGTTTCTCCTTTACTGATCCTGAAACAGGAGATTTCAATTAAAAGGGCTTGATAATTGAAGAGGGTAGAAGGAATATCATCTGACTTAATCCTCCAATGGAAATTCCTGATTGTGCCAGCAATGGCGTGTAATTTCCCCGTAAAACCGATAATGATCCTGTTAAGAAAGGGAAGTAAAAAATCAGGAACGCTGCTGTTGAGATTATTCTTATGAGCGATCGTATTTTTTGCAGGAGTCATGCCCCAAATTATACAGCAATCGAGGGATACCCTTACACCGCAGATTTGATCCAAAAAATCGAAATTATGCTATAGCGATTTGTCTATATTATCGGATTTCAGACAGAAAACTTGTGCCGATTTCTGGTTTTTGTATGTTGAAGATCTCCGCAATGGTTGCACCAACATCCGCGAAGGTCGCTCGGGTTCCCAGGTTAACGCCTGCCTTAACTTTCTTGCCAAATACCAGTAACGGTGAAAACTCACGGGAATGATCAGTGCTCTCCGTTGTTGGGTCAACGCCATGATCAGAAACCACCATGGCAATATCTCCCGGACGCATACCTGCCTGAATTGAGGGAATCTCTTGGTCGAAAATCTCCAGGGCATTCTTGTAGCCGGCTACATCGTTGCGATGACCATAGATCATATCGAACTCAATCAGATTTGCGAACAACAAACCATTAAAATCCTGATCCAAAAATTCAATCGTGGCTTGAAGACTATCCTGGTTATTAGTGGTGTGATTGCTTTGTGTGATTCCTCGGTTAGCAAACAAGTCATCAATCTTACCGGTTGCCAAAACATCAAAACCTGATTTTTTCATTCGATCCATGACGGTATCACTTTCAGGAATTCGGGGATAATCATGCCGCCGACTAGTGCGTTGGAAGTCAGCCGCATTTGTACCCACGAAGGGGCGGGCAATAACGCGGCCGACAGCATGCTCCCCAATCAGCATTTTCCGGGAAATTTCACAAATTTCATATAGCCTCTGGATGGGTATGATCTGCTCGTGAGCCGCAATTTGAAAGACACTATCTGCTGATGTATAGATAATCGGTTTGCCGGTACGCATGTGTTCTTCACCCAGTTCTTTGATGATCTCGGTGCCCGAGGCTGCTTTATTACCCAGTACTGCCAATCCTGTTAATCGTGTAAATTCAGATAGCACCTCTTGCGGAAAACCATCGGGATAAACCGGAAAGGGCTTTTGCAAATAGATACCCATTAATTCCCAATGCCCTGTAACCGAATCTTTTCCAGCCGATTTCGGCGTCATTTTCCCATACGCCCCACTGGGGTTCTGGACAGGCTCAACACCTAGCATAGGCGTGATATGACCAAACCCAATTTTCTCCAGGTGAGGAAGATTTAATCCGCGGCTTTTTTGAGCGACGTTAGAAAGCGAATTGCTACCAACATCCCCATATACATCTGCGTCCGGAGCCGCACCTGCGCCGACACCATCCAAAACGATCACAATCACTCGTTGATTTGATTTCATAAAAACACCTTTCTATTGAATTACCGTAGTGTCTTAAGGTTTCTCATTTTATATTAGCCATTTTCATCATTATTGCGAGTGCCTGTCCAGCTTGTGTTCCCTTTCACCAGCGATTTCCATTGAAAAGGTAGAATGATCAGGCTATAATTCATATGTAGGTATATAGTCACCAACGTCAAACATTCAAATAGTATGATCAAAAATATATCAATATTTCGGAGGAAAATCATGCAAAGGAAGATCATTTTTGTCTTTTCACTACTGCTTATAACGTCAATGTTTCTGGGTGCCTGTACCCCCGCACCCGCTTCTACGCCAGAAGCAACTACGGTAGAAGGATACCCTCAACCTGAAGTACCGGTAGACGTCGGTGAGCCAGTTGGTTATCCAGGACCGGACACAGTCTATCGCATCGCAACGGATGCGACATTTCCACCTTTTGAAATGGTTGATGAGGCAACCAAAGAATTGACTGGCTTTGATATTGATTTAATGAAAGCCATCGCTGAAAAAGCCAATATTCAATATGAATTTGTCAATTTGCCTTTTGACCCAATGTTAGCCGGCCTTTCAGAATGTCAATATGATATGGCGATCGCAGCTATTACCATTACAGAAGATCGTCAAAAAGAATTTTTATTCAGTAACCCTTACATTGACGCTGGCCAAATTATCATTGTCAAGAAAGGCTCTGACACTATCAAATCCAAAGATGATTTGGCCGGCAAAACCATCGGAGCTCAACTCGGAACAACGGGTGAAATTGAAGCAAAGACCTTCGAAGGCATAACCTATAAACCCTATGATACTTATGATCTGGCTTTTCTTGATTTAGCCAACGGTCAGATTGATGCAGTCATCGCAGATTACCCGACCGCCCTTGGTTTTATTGCCCAAAACCCCGACAAATTGGAAACTGTTGGCGACAAATTCACCAATGAGTTCCTACGGCATTGCAATTTGTAAAGACAAAGCCTTTCTAGTGAATATCATCAACCCGGCACTGCAAGCAGTGATTGATGATGGTACCTTGACCGAGTTGGCTGGAAAATATCTGGCAGGACAGTAGTTTTTCAAATCGTTAAGGGAGCGGTGAATGACCGCTCCCTTTTTGATTAATACCGATCTTTAAAAAAATTGCGAGGTGAAAAGCGTATGGCCGCTCAGCAGCACTTCCAGGCTCCCTCAATAAAAACCCCGCCAAAAGCAATCAGCGAAAAAATTAAATTCGATCGTTGGTGGCTCCTTTTATTTGGCGTTATTATCCTTATTTTTGTTCTAATCACCTTCAAACCCGACCCTTTCCGCCGCATTTTGTTTTTTGTTTCAGATGGAATCGGCGTCACCATCTATACCACATTAGTCTCATTTATTCTGGTACTTGTTTTCGGATTGATAGCTGGCCTTGGCCGTTTGTCCAAAGTTTCAATCATCCGGGGTATTGCCACCGTGTATGTTGAAGTCATTCGCGGAATTCCCTTACTCGTTCAGCTCATGTTCTGGTACTTCGCTTTTCCTTCCGTCATTCAAGGGATCGGGGAGGCTTTATCGATTGCCAGCATTGCCAGCTACCGTGCAAATCCAATTTTCATGGCAATTCTAGGGTTGACTTTTTGCTACTCAGCCTACATGAGTGAAGTTTATCGGGCTGGGATTCAGAGCATATCCAGAGGCCAAATGGAAGCTGCCCGCAGTCTGGGGATGACCTATGTCCAGGCTATGAGGTATGTGATATTACCCCAGGCTCTGCGTGTTATCCTGCCACCGGTAGGAAATGAATTCATCACCTTGCTGAAGGATTCTTCGTTGGTCAGCGTGGTGGCAGTGGCAGATATAACCCGCCGTGGACGTGAATTTATGGCAGCCAATTTCATACCAGTCAATACCTGGGTAATGGTGGCACTTTTGTATCTGGTTTTGACTCTTTTTTCAGCCAGAATTGTCAACTGGATCGAAGCCAAAACTCGATTGGAGGGATAGATGGAACCCATTATTCAGATTCAAAATGTTCACAAGCATTTTGGCCATGTTCAGGCCTTAAGAGGAGTTAGCCTCAATATTGAAAAAGGCGAAGTCGTTGTCATCATTGGACCATCAGGCTCTGGAAAATCTACCTTATTGCGCTGCATAAACCGTCTTGAGGAATTTGACCAAGGAAAAATTGTGGTCGATGGCATCCCGCTGGATAGTGCTGAGAATATCAATGCAGTCCGCACCGAGGTCGGTATGGTCTTTCAACAATTCAATCTTTTTCCCCATCTACGCGTGATCGATAACTTGACTCTGGCGCAGACCGTTGTACGCAAACGGAAAAAGGAAGAAGCCAGAAAAAACGCCTTCACCTTATTGGAAAAAGTGGGTATCCCCGAAAAAGCATATAATTTCCCATTACAACTCTCGGGCGGCCAGCAACAGCGTGTTGCGATCGCCCGAGCCCTGGCAATGAATCCCAAGATCATGTTGTTCGATGAGCCTACCAGTGCATTAGACCCGGAAATGATCCAGGAAGTTTTAGACGTGATGCTGAACCTGGCCAAAGAAGGCATGACAATGGTGGTTGTATCTCACGAAATGGGGTTCACGCGGGCTGCAGCCAAACGGGCCATCTTAATGGATGAAGGAATGATCGTTGAAGAAGCAATACCTGAAATTCTCTTTTCCAACCCAACACAAGAACGAACCAAGTTATTCCTGAGTAAGATTCTTTAAACTAAGTCAGAAAGCCAATTTTTTTTGATTACCGCAATTTGATGTTATTATCTAAAAACTGGTAAGATATTTTTGTTCTGACAATGATTGTATAATTTTCTTTTCGCTATGTATTTAACTTTGTTGCGCAGGTTTGGAGCGTTGACCGGATGAAGAAGCGTTTTATTTTTTGGATCATCAACACATTCATCATACTCTGCTTCATCTTTCCTACAACCAGCGTACCGGCTATGCCATTGCAGGGAGCAATAATTTCGTATCTCAGCCCAACAAGCTGTCCGGCTGGAGGTTGTACCGGTGGCCAGCGTTTTAATATGCGCACCTCATTCGATCTCGGTACTTACCAACCAGGTCTCCAGAAAAATGTGCAAATATGTGCTTACACACCTGTTGACTGGAATGTAAATGACTTGTTATTCAATTCTACTGGCACACTCAGCGGATTAACCTACGGGGTCGATGTTAGCGATTGCGGGTCAGCTCCGACCGGATATCAGAACTCAGCAGGTGTCTCAAACACGCTTTCGAACTCTTTCTTTGGCGATACACTCGATTTTACCTTTCGAATGGGACGATCAGCCACATCAAATGGATCGGTTTATTTGCGGGTATATGAATTTAATGGCTCTAATTGGATACAAAGCGGTCAGGCTTTCATCTTTGTACCGGTTACACCGCTCACACAAAACGTATTTGTCGCTCAAAGTGCGGAAGAATGTCTGCAGAACTCGCCCTGTTTTATTAATTCAGGTGATGATCTTCCTGGAGGAATAGGAACAGGGCTAAAAGACGCCATTGATGCACTCAACCCATCCGCAGTCATTCAAATCATTGGAAATTATGCAATCAGAAGCCAGACAGTTGCAATCGATAAGTCACTTACAATTAAGGGACTGCCACAGGCTACAATCACATCCTCCGGGTATGTTTGCGATCTACCAATGCTGGCAGTCAGCGCAGGGTTAACTCTTGAAGATATCGCTCTGAACGATGGGCTTTGCATCAATCCTAACCGCGACCTACTCCAGATCGATAATTCACAACCTATTAACATACTTTCAAGTTCATTAACAAATGGCAGAGATGCCCTACTGATTCGCCAGTCGGCCAGCCCGATAACAATCCAAGCCAGCACAATCAGTAATAATATTGGCTTTGCGATTAACCGTCTGGCTAATAGCGGCATTGGAGAAATTCGAGCTGCTGCCAATAATATTTACGGAAACCGCAATGGCGTTCAAGTAAATTGCGGCAGCTACGGGACTGTCAATCATAATTTCTGGGGTTATGAAATTGGTGCAGATACCGCCTCACAAAATTGCACTTTTCAAGCTGGAAAGCAACTTGGCAGTCCTATCCTTTCGAGCATTTCTACCACAGGCTTGCAGGTGGAGAAAGTAACTGTTGGGTTTTTACCACAATCTTATTTTGAAAACCAGGTGTCTGTCTCACACGCGGTAAGCGAACCTGACTTTGAACTTTTTATAGTCAATCACGGCAGCAGCAGTAGCAGTATTCCTTTTGCAAGCACTGCTGCCATGACCAATCTGGTTCCTTGTAGTAATTTTTATGATGTTTTTCTGGCAAATTCAGCTACAATTACCTCTACGTTGAACCTTTCTATTCGCTATAACCTTAATAATGCCTGCACTGCGACCATCGAATCAAATTCCTACTGTGGACAAAGCGATCCTACTTTATTTCCTTTGTGGTGGATTGATCCCAACCAGCTTATTACAAGTGGTTGGGATACAACGGGACAATCTCCATCGGGACCTGCGTCCAATGGTGTCAACGGGCAAACAACCACATGTGATCTGATCAACAAGAATATAGCTGTTCAAATTGATGGTTCAGGTCGGCCTGGTATCAATGCAGATCTTAATTTCACACCTTTTGTTGTTGCGATCATTGGAAATCCGGCTGCTGCTGTTTTAACCAACTTTTCGGCCATTGCTGGAGATAGGCGCGTCACTCTCAACTGGCAAACCAGCAGTGAACTGAATACCAGCGGTTTTTATATTCAAAGACGTCTTCAGGGAACTGGCAGTTTCGCCTCTATTTCACCTTTCATCCCCCGCAGCGGTACCAATACTTCCGGGGCTGTATATACATTTGTTGATACAACGGTTACTAATATTAATGTTTATGATTACAGGTTGGAAATTGTAGGTTCGGATTTTCTTTCGATTTATTCAAATACAATTTCAGCCAGCCCAGCCCCTGCTACTCAAACACCCACAACCACAGTTTCAGCGACGATAACTCAAACCCTGACAGCGAGTATTACATCAACGACAACAATCACCCCCACCCGAACGGTAACACGTACTCGCACATCTACACGCACACCTTCTCGAACCAGTTACCGCGCACCGACCCTCGTGCGAACACCTTTCCGTTCGGCAACACCATCTCGCACGCCTTTCCCCAGTCGGACAACTATTTTTCGAAGCACTACTACAACCAGTCTCACCCTTGGGATTTTCACCCCTAATCCAGATCGCTCTTCTACCGCTTCCACGCAATCTGGGTCAGGAGATGGTGGTTATCCTGGTCCAGGTGAGACAGACGAGATAGATGGTGAAAGTGGCGGATATCCGGGACCAGATTCACCGCAAGTATCAACAACAATTGACCCATGGAAAACTTTCCTAGTTACACCATCTCCAAATACGCGCCATACACTCACGCCAGCTCCTATTCCTGGGCAGAACGATAATGAATCAAACAACCAATCAGATTCCAATTGGGTTTATTACGGATTGGGTGGCATGATTGCAATTTGTGTTCTTTTGTTGGCAGGTTATTTTCTTTGGAAGAAGGGTGTTCTACATCTGCCCTTCTTATCATAGATTATCATCATTCCAACCTTCACGAGAAAGTAAATTTTTTAACATTCATGAGCAAATGAATTGACTTATTGAGATTGGTGTCTTAAAAAAGTACCTTTTTTTTGACATTTTAAATTGAATATGCTATTCTTCTACTTTGCACCTATAAAGTGTTATCCCATTTTTGGAGATTGATTTGCATGCAGCGAGAGCGTGTTTCGGAAAACGTATATTGGTTTCAAAGTGATGTTTATGCCCAGGTAACTGCGGGCGTTGTGACTGGTCCTAAATGGGCTATCGTGATTGATACTTTACCGGTGCCAGATGAGACATTGGCCATGAGGTCATTTATTGAAGAGCAGCTGGATGTGCCTGTTCAATATATCATCAACACACATTTTCATGCCGACCACACATGGGGAAACTATCTCTTCCCAGGTGCTACCATAATCAGCCATGAATTGTGCCGCCAAATGCAAATCTTGCATGGTCCGGCTTCATTAGAAGCCGCCCAGCATCAAAACCCAATATTTCGACAGGTGAAACTTGTTTATCCACAACTCACATTTGAAAGCGGCTCACTTTCGCTAAGGGTTGGCAAAAAAAATCTCACACTTTTCCCCACACCAGGGCACAGTGTGGATGGTATATCGGTATTGGTCGAAGAAGACCGAGTATTATTTGCCGCAGACGCCTTTTTACCAATCCCATATTTCATTAATGGTGATATTGATGTTTTAATTGAGACAATCCAAGCGTTAAGTGACCTTGGGTTGGAAAATATTGTCCAGGGTCATGGGGATATAATCCTGCGTGGCGAAATTGATGAAACGATACGCTCCAACGTAAACTATTTGAAAACACTGCAATCAAAGGTTCGAAAAGCGCTTAAGAGTCAAAACCCTTTGCGAGCTGCAAGTGAAATCGATGTAGTTTCCTGCGGGAAAGACCGTGTTCTCCTGGCAGGTCTGGGTGACACATTACATGCCAATAATGTTCGTTGGCTATTGAGCAAATATGCAGCAGATGCAGGTTTCGAGTTGAAGGATTTACCGGCAGATGATTACGACGATGATATCATCGATGAATAGAAATAAAACTTAAAAATTCAGGTTTAGCTGTTAAATTTTTGATAGACTTTCTTTTTAAGCCACTTCGCTCTGAAACCGACTACTCTTTCGGTTCCTTCAATCAATCGTCTTAAGTTTGGTCGCAATGCCCAGATTAGCACCAAAAGTGCCAGGGCACCGTACACCACGTAAACCCAGGGGGATAATCCCAAAGCTGCTCGAATGATGAATACAATCATCGCAATAAAAGCAATGCTCATCGTAGTCACAGATGCGTAACCCACAAAGAGATAGACCAGCACTGCCAGCGGTAAAATTATCCATACAATCGGGTTCCACAACGCAATCGCGCCTCCCAGGCAAGTAGCTCCCCCTGCTCCACCACGCAAAACCCAACGCCCATCTTCGCGCTTCAATAAAAAAATGGAATAATTGTGTCCAATAATGGCAAGCAATGCTGCTCCAACTTGAACCCATGTCTGTCCAGGAATCAGCCAGGACACAACCCAGGCAGTAGCAGCCCCTTTGGCTACATCAAGAATGGCAGTGATCGCTCCGGCGCCAATTCCTGCAGCACGCATGGCGTTCGTTCCACCTGTACGCCCGGATTCGACTTCACGTACATCGCGACCATTAAAAATTTTCACAACCAGAAATCCGAAGGGAATTGATCCCATCAAGTATGCGATGATTAAAGTTAAAGCAATGTTCCCGATTTCCAGCATAAAATTACCCTTCAGAAGTATTTGTTAATATTAACCCAGAACCTGATATCTGGATACGTTTTTTATTCATTTATATATTAAACAGATCTGACCAAGCAATCTCACTCCTGTACAACCTGACCAGATCAATTAAGACGACTTAAATTCCATTCTACTTCCTCATACCCATCTGCTAATATCTGAAATACGCGCATGTTCCAGGAATCACCTTGCGGAAAAATAATCGCCGACAATACACCAGGGTAAAGAAATTCTCGGATATCAGTTTCTGAAGGATGCTGGGGTCCTTGCGGATGGGAATGAAAAATCGCCAGCAAATCCTGTTGCTGATCATCAATCAATTGCATCGCATGTAATTGACCAACCGGGTCCATCAAAAATCGCTTTGGCGAATTGAGCTGATTGAGGACTGGCAACACCTCTTCTACCACCCCGTTTAACCCTGCCAATAATCCGCAAGCCTCTGCCGGTGAACAAGAGTGGACATGGTTTATCATTTTAAGGAAAAGATTTTCCGGAAAAATTAACATTTTTTAACCTGGAATAATTACTGCCAGAGAAAGCAGCACAAACAACAATAGGAAAGGCTCAAACCAGAGCATACGGCCTTGCTGTCCCTCTTCAAAATTTATTGCAAAAGTAGTCAGTCCCAATGAAATTGCTACAATAATTAAACCGAAAGTCAAGGGTTTCAATGGCAAATAGTGCATTCCGATTACGATTTGACCTGCAAAAAGAGAAATTGCAGCCATCCAAAAAATATTCCTTTTTCCACCCTGATTTCGTAGATAAAGTGCTCGAAATACCAGCAGTGCTAACGAGCCGACCAGGACAGGCAGCATTAAAAAAAGCCGCAACGATGAAGCTCTTACAGCAATGGCCAGCATAAGGAACAAAGAAAAAGATACAATCGTCAAACCCATGCTGGCGGGCAAGTGGGCGACGCTATTTTTATCAACTACGATATATTCAGATAGTAGGATCAGGACCAGCAACGCCGCACCTAATGTGAGAACAATCCACCACTCCGGACCACCTTCAAGCGAATTAAGTGGTACTCCAATTACCCAGGCAGTCAGTGATGGAATAAATCCATGCTGTAATAATGAGCGTTTTTCTCTTGACGGATGAGACTGGATCAGCCAATCTGAACCCAGGGCAGCCAGAATTGCCACCAATAATGAAATTAACGATCCAAAGTTTACATCCAGAGCAAAGACAAAAGGGGGTAAATTAATTGCAATTTGTTCTGCGGGAATCGTAACAAATGGAATTATGGCATAAAAAAGGACAATCACGCCAGCAATGATACTCAATCGATTTAGATCTGGAAATGTGAGTGAACGGTCCATCATCCTGATTGTAAGACATTATCCATTTATTTTGCAAATCTCATCAGTTGGAATTTAGACAATAAAAATTTATAGAACATGCGACCGATATAAGGCGTAATGTGGTAAAATTAGAGATTGTATGGAAACTAAAAATAACGAAATAATCGCTCCACCGCCTCGTTTAATGCCCACTTTTATGGCTGGTTTTAACGCGGTTTCTAACCATATCTGGCTTATTATATTTCCGGTTTTATTGGATCTTTTTCTCTGGTTTGGACCGAAATTGCGGCTTCAAACAGTGCTTGCTCCGATTATTGAAGATGCCAACCGAACATTAAATGCAGCAGGTGGGTCTGAGATGACACAAATTCTGGTCAGCGCACAAGAAGCCTGGACAATTTTAATTAAGCGCATTAACCTGACCAACTCCATTTCCACCTTTCCACTTGGAATTCCCAGCCTGGTTGCTGCAACCGACACCCAAACGACTCCATTAGGCCAGTCTCCTACTTTTGAAATCCCTTCTCTTTGGATCGCTTTCATAATTTTTATTGGCTTCGTATTGTTAGGACTCTTTTTAGGCACGTTGTACATCAATTTTATCGCCCGAAAAACATCATCAGAGCAGAATGCGTTTGCGTTTTCCAGCTTCATTCACCAGCTGGTAAATATCTATGCGCTCGTTATGCTTATATTATTCGTAATTATGCTGGTCTTAATACCTGCCTTATTTGTCATATCCATTGTTGCACTTTTCAGCCCGGCTTTATCACAAATTGTATTTTTAATCATCACCTTTATTCTACTCTGGCTGCTAATTCCTTTCCTTTTTTCTCCACATGGCATTTTTACTCAACAACTCAATGTTTTCAAATCAGTGATGGCGTCCATTCGCCTGGTTCGGTTTTTCTTACCAACCACAGGGCTCTTTATTCTGATCTTCGTTTTAATGGCTCAAGGGCTGGATTATCTGTGGCTTGCCCCCCCAACCAATTCCTGGCTTTTGGCTATAGGAATTGCTGGTCATGCATTTATTTACACCAGCCTAATTGCTGCTAGTTTCATTTATTATCAACGGGGAACTGAGTGGATGTCGGCAAATCTTAGCAAACTCAATCAATTGTTAAAAGTATAAAATTGTTCTGTTTTTTTGATCAACACAACAGTTTTAGGAGGAATAGTGACACAATCGAATAATTCAGGAATCCCTTCTTACGGCGCGAAAGATATACAAGTACTTGAAGGTTTGGAGGCAGTTCGCCGCCGGCCAGGTATGTACGTGGGTGGAACTGATATTAAAGCCTTGCACCATTTAGTTTATGAAATTGTGGACAATTCCATAGATGAAGCTCTGGCGGGTTTTTGCGATTCCATAAGTGTTACCATCCACGCCGATAGCAGTGTCACAGTCGAAGACAATGGTCGCGGGATTCCCGTTGACATTCACCCACAAAAACAGGTCTCTGCATTGGAACTGGTAATGACAACCCTTCACGCCGGTGGTAAATTTGGCACTGGTGGCTACAAGGTATCCGGTGGCTTGCATGGGGTAGGGTCTTCCGCAGTGAACGCCCTCTCTGAGTGGTGCCGGGTCGAGGTGTGTCGTGAAGGCAAGGTCTACTTGCAGGAATATGTGCGCGGTATTGCCCAGGCACCAGTCAGGATCATAGGAGATTGTAACCCCGACGAAAACGGCAACCTCACCAGCTTTAAATTTGACAAGCAAATTTTTACTGAAGATATTGACTATCGTTTTGAAACTCTGGTTGCCAGATTTCGTGAAATGGCTTTTGTCACCCGTAAGGTGAAAATCAAATTCAGTGACGAACGGACTCACCGCGAGATCTCTTTTTATTTCGATGGCGGAATTATTTCATTTGTGCGTTATTTAAATCGAAGTCGCCAAACACTTCATCCAATTTTTTATGTGGAACGCGAAATCGAAGGGGTCAGCGTAGAAGCCTCTTTGCAATATACAGATGCCTTTGCCGAAAATGTCTATTCTTTTGCCAACACAATTAATACGATTGATGGCGGCACACATCTAACCGGCTTACGTACAGCAATCACCCGGGTAATCAACGATTACACTCGCCGCAACAATCTGGTCAAGGATAATGATGCCAATTTTTCGGGTGATGATACCCGCGAAGGTCTGACGGCAATTATCAGTGTCAAAGTTCCAGATCCCCAGTTTGAGTCACAGACCAAAGTCAAATTAATGAATGCCGAAGTCCAGACTGCGGTACAGCAAGCTGTTGCAGAAGGATTTGCTGAGTTCCTGGAAGAAAACCCTACGGCCGGCAAAGCAATTGTCAATAAGTGTTTAACTTCCGCCCGTGCAAGAGACGCAGCCAGAAAGGCACGTGATCTTGTTATTCGTAAATCCGCTTTAGAATCCATGACTCTTCCTGGAAAATTAGCTGATTGTTCGACCCGAGATCCAAGTCATTCCGAACTTTACATCGTCGAGGGAGATTCCGCTGGCGGCTCAGCCAAACAAGGACGTGATCGCCAATTCCAGGCAATTCTGCCCCTGCGCGGAAAAATCCTGAATACTGAACGAGCCAGATTGGATAAAGTACTCTCAAATGAAGAAATCAAGGCAATGATCTCAGCGCTTGGGGTAGGTATTGGTGATAATTTCGATGTGAAGGCTATTCGCTACAACAAAATTATTATTATGACGGATGCTGATGTTGATGGCAGTCATATCCGCACTTTATTGTTGACTTTTTTCTTCCGCTACATGCAGGAAATAATTGACGCCGGCCATTTATTTATCGCCCAACCACCGCTCTACCTGATTTCATACAAAAATCAAAAACGTTACGTTTACACCGAAAACGAGAAAGAAGAATTTATTCGGGAATTAGGTGTAAATCCCGATAAGATAGGGCTACAGCGCTACAAAGGTCTGGGAGAAATGAATCCAGATCAGTTGTGGGATACGACCATGAATCCAGATAACCGCACACTCTTGCAAGTTTCAGTTGCTGATGCGGCACAAGCGGATCGCACTTTTGATATGTTGATGGGACAAGCCGTACCGCCGCGTAATCGCTTCATCCAGACGCATGCACACGCTGTTCAAAATTTGGATGTGTAGACGCTTTCAAGTGCATTCACAATGATCATCAGGCGGTTATTGCTAGGGAAATTTACTAAACTGATAGCCAAAAAATAGCAGTTATTCACAAAAGATAGATAATATTATTAACAACGGGTTAAATCGCCCCGCAGATGATTTACATTTCAATAAATATAATGTAAAATATATTTGTCATTTTGTAAGCTATATGTTTCTTTTTGACCTCGAAAGGAAGAAAAATGCGCAATTTAAGCCCTGTGGAGCTTTTCTACGCTGTTATTGCAATCATCGGTGGGGTCTTATTTTTGATCAGGACAGTATTGTCTTTAATTGGCGGGGATGTTGACGCCGACACGGATATTGATCTCGCCATCCATGATGTGCCAATGGACTCAGATTTCGGCGACCATTCCGTTACGCATATCAGCGAAGCAAACTTCCAACTTTTTTCTTTGCATGGTATCACCGGTTTTTTTATGATTTTTGGACTTGTTGGCCTATCACTTTCGAAAGCAGGTATACACGAACTTATCACTGCAGTTGTTGGCTTATTGGCGGGAGGAATCACGCTGATTGCAGTTGCAGGCGTTTATTATTATATGCGCCGACTACAATCTGATGGAACCATGCAAATGGATACCGCCATTGGCAAGACAGGTATCGTCTACCTCACCATTCCAGTCGAAGGCAGCGGCCAGGTAAGTATTACTATTCAGGGCGGTTTGAAACAATTTGATGCTATTTCAAACAGTCCTCAGAAGATCACTACCGGTTCCAAAATCAGAGTAATTGACCGCAATGGCAGTACGTTGGTAGTAGAGCAGGTCGATCACGTATAACAAGATCATCAGAAATACAACAAAGGAGAAAGAATGAATACATCATCATTTTTCGGACTGTTGGCAATTGCTGCATTTATTGTAATTGTCTTTTCTGCAGTCGTTTATTTGGCCAGCCGCTATAAGCGCTGCCCTTCGGATAAGATTTTGGTTGTTTATGGTCGTGTTGACCCTGGAAAATCCAGCCGCTGTATGCACGGTGGTGGAACGATTGTTTGGCCACTGATTCAAGCCTATTCGTATATGAGTCTAACACCAATGACCATTTCCATTCCACTTGTAGGCGCACTTTCTTTACAAAATATTCGAATCAATGTTCCTTCCACATTTACGGTTGGCATCAGTACCCAACCAGACATTATGACCAACGCTGCCGAGAGGCTGCTGGGGTTAGGTCGTCAAGAAACTGAGGAAATGGCCAAAGAAATTATATTCGGTCAGCTCCGTCTTACCGTTGCATCCTTGACCATTGAACAGATCAATCAGGATCGCGAATCCTTTCTGGAATCAATCCGCAAAAACGTTGAGCCTGAATTGAATAAAATCGGCCTGTACCTGATAAATGTCAATATCACGGACATTACCGATGAATCCGATTACATCGGTAGTATCGGCAAGAAAGCCGCTTCCGAAGCCATCAATAAAGCCAAAGTGGACGTAGCCGAACAGGATAAGTTCGGAGCCATTGGAACAGCAGAAGCCAATCGCGAAAAAGATGTACGGGTGGCTGAGAACGTTGCCGCTGCAGAAAAAGGGCGCAAGAAAGCCGAAGCTGATCAACGTATCTATGTGCAAGCACGGGAAGCGGAAGCAATTGACGGGGAGAACACCGCTCAGGCTGAAATAGCAATCTCAAATTCAGGACTGGCGGTCAAAGAAGCTGAAGCGAAACGAAAGGCAGAAATTGCCCGTCGAGAGGCCGATGTTGAGATTCAAAAAGCACAATACCGCGCCGAATTGGAGAGACTGACAGCCCTGGAAGTTGTGCAAAAGGAAATTGACAAACAAAAAGTGGAAATCGATGCTGAAGCTTCTGCGGAACGTATTCGCCGCATAGCCAAAGGTGAAGCAGATGGTATTCTGCTGCGCTATAACGCCGAAGCCGAGGGCTTACAGCGCTTACTGCAAAGTAAAGCCGAAGGATACCGCAACCTGGTCGAATCCGTCCATGGAGATACTCAGGCAGCCGCCACTTTACTTATGATCGAAAAAATTCAAGAATTAGTAGGTGCACAGGTGGAAGCAATCAGCAAGCTGAAAATCGACAAGATTACAGTTTGGGATTCAGGCGGGGCAAATGGCTCTACTACGGCTAATTTCATCACTGGGCTGGTGAAGAGCATCCCACCACTGCAAGATTTAGCAGCAATGGCAGGAGTTGACTTGCCGGATTATCTTGGAAAAATGAATTATTCAACCAAGGAAATGGCTGGAACAGAACCGAAAGAATCCTCCAGCGAAGCACCGCAGGAGAAATAAACTGCTCAGAAAAATGGCTGCCTTTTCTGCAGCCATTTTTCTTTAATTTAACCGCATCACCGATGCGGGTATTTTACCAATATATAAGTGCAATCACGCTATACAAGTAGAGTACTTTCTCAAAGCTGGCTGTGCTAAGATAGAAAAGAATTCAAGGGATAAAACGAAAGTGGTTGGACTTCTTGAATGGTGGTGCCGATTTTGGTTGTTGTAATATTAATCATCTAAAGATCGCGTTCATATTTTGAATTTAATGACAAAATAATAAAAAACTGGGAGTGGTAGAAAAATGGCAAAATCATTAATGTTTAAAGCACAGGATTTGTTTGATTATATGGTGCAGTTTTTCATTAAACTGGGTGTCCCGCGCGACCGCGCAGAGATCACAGCTGAAATTTTGCAAGCGGCGGATCTGCGCGGGGTCTCTTCTCACGGGATGATCCGATTACAAACATACTATGGCAGCAGGTTACAGCGAGGGCTAATAGATCCGCACGCATCCACCGAGATTGTGCGAGAAGGTCCGGCATCACTCGCATTAGACGGTAAAAATGGCCTTGGCCAGGTTGTCGGCAAAGACGCGATGGAGCGTTGTATCCAAAAAGCAAACCAGAGTGGCATCGCAATTGTAACGGTTGCTAACAGCAATCATTATGGCATTGCGGGTTATTACGCAATGATGGCGCTCACTCACGGTATGATCGGTATAAGCCTCACCAATTCGCAACCTTTGGTCGCGCCCACCTATGGCCGTACACGACTGATCGGCACAAATCCAATTGCCATGGCTGCTCCCGCCCTTTCTTCCCATCCCTTTGTATTGGATATGGCCACCAGCATCGTACCGATAGGCAAAGTAACCTATTATGACAAAGCTGGAGATGACATGCCGGAAGGCTGGGGAATTAATGCCAGAGGAGAGGTTACTAGAGACCCAAAGTCTATTCTAAATGGCGGCGCTCTTTACCCACTGGGTGGACCAGATTTTCTACGGGGATACAAGGGCTATGGTCTGGCCATGCTGGTTGATATCCTTTCAGGTGTTTTATCCGGTTCTGCTTTTGGTAAAAATGTGGCGAATCCAAAAAGCGAGGAACCTGCGCGTGTTGGCCATTTCTTTGCAGCCATTCGATTGGATGCCTTTCGTGATCCTGATGATTTTAAACAGGATATGGAAAAGCTTTTCGAACAACTGAGAAGCGCAGAGAAAGCTGAAGGCCAGGATCGAATCTATATTCATGGCGAAAAAGAATTTGAATTGGCCAAAGAATACCAACAGCAAGGGATTCCTTTATTAGAAGAAGTTGTCAATTCTTTAGCACAGGCAGGCCAAACCGCAGGAGTTCCTTTCGATTTGCAGCCTATAGGATCTTATGAAAGTAATCCTCTTCAATCTGGGAATTAAGAACCACCAATCGCAAAAATTCAATCGCTGTGCAGTAACAATACCTCGTAAGGTTCCAGAATGATTTTTCGATCACGAAAATCAGGCATGGTTAAGCGATGAGTGGATAATAACAATTGCCATTTTTGATGCAGTATTGAAGTACTGACAATTAATCCTATTCTTCGCCGACTGAAATTTAATGCCACGAGAACGGTCTCATCATCCAGTTTACGCATGTAAGCCAGAATTCGACGCGGATCAAAGGTCAGCGGCAAATACATACCGCTCTTTAAGGCCTGGGTCTGCTTTCGCAGGCTAATTAATTGTTTATAGAAATTGAGCAGAGAATCTGGATCATCCTTTTGAAGATCGACATTCCGCCATGGGAAATCTTCATGAACTGGCAGCCAGGGTATATAATTCGAAAAACCGGCGTTTTTACTCGGATTCCACTGCATCGGGCTGCGGCAGCCATCTCTGCCTTTGTAAATTGGCCAATAGCGCTTTCCAACCGGATCTAAAACCGCGTTTTTATCCTTGATGGGAATATCCCGCATACCAATCTCTTCGCCGTAATATAAATATGGTGTTCCCCGCAAGGTAAGCATCATGGCTGCCAGAACTTTTAAACGGCTATCATTTTCTCTGCGTGTATAGCGGCTTGCGGAGCGAATCACATCATGGTTGTTTAAGACATAAGTCGGCCAGCTGCGCCCCTGGAGAGCATTTTCCCAACGTTGGATAGTAAGATAAAAACCAGCCGGGGTGAATCGGTTTCTGAGAAAGGAGAAATCGAAGGAAGCATGTAATTCAGTCCCACTACTATAAAAGGCGGCTTTTTCCGGCGTGGCCTCGAATGTTTCACCGACAGAATATCTCTGCGGATAAGAATCTAACAAGGATCGAAATCGTTGCAACCAGAGCACTAATTCAGGTTGATCAATATCATAGATATGCTGCTGCCGTTCGAAACCTCTTCTACCTAACTTAAATGGATTATTCTGAAAACCAGGGCTTTTAAAGAAAGCGTTAAACACATCCAGCCGGAAACCATCCACCCCTTTTTTGAGCCAGAAATCAACCATCTTTAGGATTGCTTCCTGTACATCGGGATTTTGCCAGTTAAGATCCGGTTGCTGTTTATAAAACATATGAAAATAATATTGGCCGCTATTTTCGTCCCACGCCCAGCCGCTTCCCCCAAAGGCAGATTGCCAATTATTAGGAACACCTCCGCCAGTCCTGGCGTCTCTCCAAATATACCAGTCTCGAAAAGGATTGTCACGTGATGATCGCGATTGTTTAAACCAACTGTGCTGATCAGATGTGTGATTCAGGACAAGATCGAGAATGATGTGAATATCTCGCTGATGCGCCTGTTCCAGCAAATCGTCAAAATCTTGCATATTGCCAAATTTTGAGTCAATGTCTTCGTAATCGGCCACGTCGTAACCAAAATCGATATCCGGGCTGGGATAGATCGGTGAAAGCCAGATCGCGTCAACACCTAACGCTTGTAAATAATCCAACTTTTGGGTAATTCCAGGTAAGTCGCCAATTCCATCATCATTGCTATCTTGAAATGATCGAGGATAAATCTGATAAATAACACCATCACGCCACCACAAGAAATCTGTCGCCACTTTTTCCGCCTTGTTTTCCAGACTGAATGTAGAAATGATTATACAAATATACCTGCAATTGTAGCTAAATATTTATTCATAACCTTTTATTCAGAATTGACAAAACCGATTGTGTTTTCGATAATCAATTTTTGAAGAATCTTTTCAGATTTTAGGGGATGATGTGGATGTAACCTCCGCGGATTTGGAGAGCCGGGGTGTTGATTTGTTGAATGGGCCAATGGATCGCCCATGGGGAATCCGTACCGCTAGTTTTATGGATCCCGCTGGTTGTATTTGGGAGATTGGCAGTGGAATAAAATAGCAATAATTGATAGCATGTAAAACATTCGAATTTAGCAAACTGCGCATTTTAATCGAAAGGATTTGACTTGCTATGAATTTCGGTTTGTGATAAAATAATCTGGCATTATAGATAGAATGAGAAAGTGATGAAAAGTGGGCAGCCCCCACTTTTCTTATTTACCAAGGTTATTTTTGTGGGAGATGTACAAAGAAATGAGAAATGAGTTCACCCTTGCTTTCAATGAAGTGCTGGAAGAAAAAGGATTGCCACGCGAAATTATTCTGAAAGCGTTGGAATCGGCAATGGTATCTGCCTACCGGCGGTCTGTTAACGCTTCAAGTGCTCAGCGGATTGAAGCCTCAGTTGAAACTGATACCGGTAAAGTTACCATTTACGCTGAAAAAGAAGTCGTTGACGAAGTCCAGGACGACCGAACCGAAGTCACTGTGGAGGAAGCGAAAAAGTTCAACTCCGAAGCAGCCGAAGGGATGATGATTCTGGTCGAAAGCACCCCCAAGAATTTTGGGAGGGTAGCCGCTCAGACAGCACGTCAGGTCATTCAACAACGCATCCGCGACGCGGAACGACAAATGCAATTGGATCATTACGCTGAACAACTTGGCGAGATCATCAGTGGCGTTGTCCAGGCAACCAACGCCCAAGGGCTGACCATTGGTCTTGAAATGAAGGCTGAAGGCATCATGCTGCGCAAGGATCTCATCCCTGGCGAGCGATTCCATGTGCATGACCGTGTTCGCGCCCTTGTTGCTGAAGTTAAAGACTCCAATCGCGGTCCGCAAATTCTTCTGTCCCGCACTCATCGCAATTTTCTGCGAAGACTTCTGGAAACTGAAGTCCCTGAGATTTACCACGGTATTGTTGAAATTCGTTCAATCACGCGCGAACCTGGGCAACGTGCAAAGGTAGCCGTCTCTGCCACCCAATCAGGAATTGATCCGGTAGGTGCCTGCGTCGGCCTGCGGGGAGTCCGTATTCAAGCCATTGTACGCGAATTACATGATGAGAAGATTGATGTCATTGAATGGCATCAGGACCCTGCCCAATTTATCGCCCGAGCGATCAGTCCGGCAAAAGTTAGTGGTGTTTTCTTAAACGAATTTTCGGAAGGCGGCAAAACTGCCACCGTGGTAGTTCCTGAAGACCAGCTCAGTCTGGCAATTGGCCGCGATGGTCAAAATGCACGCCTGGCAGCAAAATTAACTAGCTGGCGTATTGATATCAAGAGTATTACAGAAGCCACCAGTGACGCCATTTACAAGCTCCAAAATGACCCAACGCTGGCAGAGATGGCTGTTCACGAAAAAGACAACATTGCTAAGATTGAAGAGTTTCTTGCACGCAAAGCTAACGGTGGTATTCTCACTGCTGAAAATTATGATACAGCATCAAAATTTATCGATCGTGTTGAGAAACGCTCATTCCTTCTGAGCAAAGAAGAAGAGCTGGCCGAAAAGAAACGAATGGAAAGTATGCGTGCGAAAATGCCGGCAGCTTTCTTCACCACTGATATTCTTGACTCTGGATTGCCGGAACATGTTAATTACATTTTACAGGAAGCTGGTTACAATCTGGTTTCTGACCTAGTTATGCAAATGTTGCTGACACCAGATAATATCCTACGCCTGAATGGCATGGGCCCGCGCGCGATGAAATCAATCGAAGACTTAATGGAAAAATTACCAGACTTGGTTGAAGAGGAAAAAGCTGCTGCTGAAACCAAAGAGGAAACTTCTGTTGAATTGGAAGCGGAAACAATTACAGAAGATGCTCAGGAGGAGCCAGCCGCAGAATTGCTCAAATCATCCGAGCAACCAATGGATAAAGAAATCCTACCTGAAACAGTTGAAAAGCTTGAAGAATCCGAAGTAACTCCTGAAGTTGTGGATTATCTTCCGGAAACAGAAATCGAAGCGCCAGAAACAACAGAAAAAGTCGAATCAGTAGAAAACGAAGAAGAACAAGAAGAAGAGCTTTCTTTCGATGAGTTGTTTGCACTTCAATCGGATGTCACTAACATCCCAATTGTAGAAGATGATGAAGAGGACCTCACAGATAAGAAAGGGAAGAATAAGAAGGATAAAAAGAAACGGCATGTTCAGGTTGAATATGACGAAGAAGAAGATGTCTTAATTTATCGTAAGAAACACAAAAACGAAGACGACACATGGACTAATTGGAATCCATAAGCCAAACGTCGAAAGGATTGGGAGTGGTAAAAAAACAACCAGTTCGAACAAGGCATATTCCACAAAGAACCTGTGTCGGTTGTCGCGAAATCCTCGCAAAACGATCGTTAACGAGAGTTGTTAGAACCGACACAGGAATTCAAATTGATAGTTCAGGTAAATTACCTGGACGCGGCGCGTATATTCATGACCATGTCAGTTGTTGGCAAGCTGCATTGAAAGGCAGATTGGCAAAAGCGTTACGAACAGATCTGACGGAAAATGATCGCAAGATTATTATGCAATTTATGCAAACAATTTCGGAAGATACTTCGCGAGCGGAATTATTGAAAAGTAACAAATAATTCAACTGACTCGGTCCATCCAGGCTGCTCAACAACGCTAAGCAATCTGGAAGTAATGTAGGGGGGCAATCAGGCGTAAGAGGTGCAACAATGAGCGAAAATGGACTGAAAACAATCATAATACCAACCAGCTTAACCGTACGGGAGCTGGCACAACTGATGGAAGCTAGCCCAATACAGGTTATTAAAGTCTTGATGACCAATGGCGTTATGGCTAACATCAACCAGCAAATCGATTTTGACACTGCTGCAATAGTGGCGTCAGAGCTAGGCTTTGAAGCAGCGATGGATATTCCTGCAGAAGAAGCGGAAACACCTGAAACTGGTGAAATTCCCATGTGGCGCAAGCAAATAGACAATGAAAATCCTGCTGATCTGGTTGCGCGTGCTCCAGTTGTGACCATTCTGGGACATGTAGACCACGGAAAAACCACTCTTCTTGATGCCATACGGCATACAAATGTTGCCAGCGGAGAGGCAGGTGGAATTACACAACATATCGGTGCCTACCAGGTAGAACATAAAGGCCAGCTGATTACCTTTCTGGACACACCAGGCCACGCAGCCTTTACTGCTATGCGGTCACGTGGCGCTCAAGGAGCAGATATCGTGATTTTAGTGGTGGCAGCTGATGATGGTGTCATGCCACAAACGAAAGAGGCTATTTCACATGCCAAAGCAGCCCGTGTACCGATCATTGTCGCTTTGAATAAGATTGATCGTCCGGACGCGAATCCGGATTTTACCAAAAAACAATTAGCTGAAGCCGGTCTCGTCCCTGATGATTGGGAAGGTGACACCATGGTTGTGCCGGTTTCTGCCAAACAAAAAACGGGGATTGACGATCTCCTCGAAGCCATTTTAATGACTTCAGAAGGCATCACAATTCTCGCCAACCCCGCCGGGACACCGATCGGAACAATTATTGAAGCCGAAATAGACCGGGCTAAAGGAGTAGTTGCCACTTTCCTGATTCAAAATGGCACACTCAATATGGGTGATGTGATCGTAGCCGGAACAAGTTATGGCCGCATTCGGGCTATGTTTGATTACAAGGGGAAACCTGTTCGTAAAGCCGGCCCCGCGACACCAGTTTTGGTAATGGGTTTGAACGATGTTCCCCAGGCTGGTGATATCTTCCAGACTGCAAAATCCAGCAAGGAAGCACTCGTTATGGTGAATGAGCGCAAAAACCGTGAAAAAGAACGCATCAGTTCTGCTCCGAAGGCTACTCTTGAAGAATTGTTCACCCGCGTTCAGGCTGGTGAAGAGAAGGAACTTCGCCTGATCATCAAAGCAGATGTGCAAGGCTCTCTGGAACCAATCATAAATTCTCTGACAGATCTCTCATCGAAAGAGATTAGTATCAATATTCTCCATGCCGAAACCGGGAACATCAGCGAAAACGATGTCATGCTGGCTGGTGCCTCACAAGCAATTGTAGTGGGTTTCAATGTCAGTGCTGATTCTGCTGCAAAAAAAATGGCTGAAGCTGAGGGTGTTTCGATCCGCCTTTATGGCATTATTTATCGCCTGATCGAAGATGTCGAAAAAGCAATGAAGGGTATGCTGGAACCAGAATATGTCCAGGTCATTCTTGGTCAGGCTGATGTTCTGGCAGTTTTTAAGATCACCAAGGTAGGAGCTATCGCTGGCTGCCGAGTATCTAAAGGTGAGATTCGTCGTAATGCCAAAGCGCGCTTGCTGCGCAATGAGGAAGAGATATTTAATGGCGAAATCGCCTCGCTTAAACATGAGAAAGACGATGTTCGCGAAGTGCGAACAGGATTTGAATGTGGTATTGGCTTAAAAGGTTTTGATGAGATGGAAGTGGGTGATATCATCCAATGCTATTCCATGGAAATTGCCACTGCTGCATAGAAAGAGATTATCGTTATGCCATCAAAATTAAGATTAACCCGCATCGGAGATCGAATCAAACAAGATCTTCAAGAAATGTTGGTTAGACAGGATATTCACGATCCCAGGCTCACTGGTGTTACCATCACTGAGGTGAAAGTGGACCGTGAATTAGCCTTTGCTTCTATCTATGTTTCCGCAATTGAAGGAAACGAACGTAGCAAGGAAATTCTGCAGGGTTTTGCCAGTGCAAGTGGCTTTATCCGCAAACAACTTGCCAGCCAAATTGATTTACGCACTTTTCCACGCCTGCGCTTCTATTGGGACCCAACTCCCGAGCGTGTGGATCGGATCGAAAAATTATTTGGTCAGATTCAACAGCAGGAAGATGGTCAAGCTGATCTTTATGAAGGTGATGAGAAAGATACAATAAATGACGAATAACGCTACGGCTGAAACTATTCGATCTCTTTTTCAAACCAGCAATCGTATTCTTATCGTCTCGCATATTCGCCCGGATGGTGATGCAATCGGCTCTGCTCTTGGTTTGGGAATGGCTCTCAGAAGGAAGGGCAAAGAAGCAACCGTCGCCCTGGCGGATGGGCTTCCTTCCAATTTTCGCCATCTGCCTGGCAGCAAGACTGTAGTTAAAGCACTTAACCCAGATCAAGATTTCGATCTCGTCGTAAGCGTGGATGCATCCGACCCTGAAAGATTGGGAAAGATTGTCAATAACCGTGCAATCGACCTGCAAATTGATCACCATGTAACAAATGTCTTCTTTGCTGGCCAGAATTTTGTAAAAGAAACAGCAGTTGCCACCTGTGCAATCCTGGCCGAAAATTTTGCCGATTGGGATCTGCAACTCGATCCGGATATTGCCACATTATTTTTAACGGGAATACTAACCGACACCATCGGCTTTCGAACTTCAAATGTCAATGCCAAGGCATTGCGTATTGCTGCAGATTTAATGGATGCTGGTGCAGATTTGCCGGCTATTTATTATCAAAATTTAATCAGCAGGTCTTATGAACAGGTTAATTACTGGGGATTTGCTCTTCAAAGAATGCAAAAACAGGAAAACATAGCCTGGACATCCTTAATACTTGCCGATCGTCAACAAGCTGATTACAATGGTAATGATGATGCAGATTTAAATACACTGCTTTCCAGTATAACTGATTGCGATATCACGATACTTTTCGTGGAACAAAAAGAGAATCACATAAAGGTATCCTGGCGCTCAAAACCAGGCTTTGATGTATCGGACATCGCATTCCAGTTTGGTGGTGGTGGACATCTGGCAGCCGCTGGCGCAGATATTCCCGGTTCTCTGGAATCAGTGACAGAAAAGGTTCTGCAACAAACTTTTGCGTATTTACAAACAAAAAACGCATTAGCAAAAGAATATTAATAAAAATTACCAGAAATTTCTGGGGAGATAAATATATGGTTGATGAAAAGAGAAATGACATATCGGGGGTATTGGTGGTAGACAAACCAATCGGAATGACATCCCATGATGTTGTTCAAATTATTCGAAAAGGAACAAACATTCGTCGCGCCGGTCACACTGGAACCCTCGACCCGCGTGCATCTGGTGTTCTGGTGATACTGGTTGGTCCTGCTGTCCGTTTGAGTGAATATGTTTCTGCATCTGATAAACGCTACCAGGCTGTCATACAACTAGGCACCTCGACAGATACATTTGACGCCGATGGGCGTGTTCTGAGTACTAATGCTGTGGATATTACCGAAAAACAATTCAACGATGTTTTACAATCTTTCGTTGGTGAAATTGAACAAGTTCCACCTCCTTATTCTGCAGTAAAAGTCAAAGGAAAAAAGGCGTACGAACTCGCCAGAGAAGGTGAAGAGGTAGACCTCGAACCGCGTACGATAAATGTTTATAATCTTGAACTATTAGAATGGGCACCACCGGAAGCAGTTATCGATGTATATTGCTCATCTGGCACCTATGTTCGTTCTCTGGCCCATGATTTGGGCGAAAAATTAGGCTGCGGGGCACACTTAATCGGTTTACGAAGAACAAAAAGTGGCCGTTTTACTTTGCGCGACGCTGTTCCCCTGAGAAAATTAAGAGAAGCATTTGAAGAAGACACATGGTCTGAATTTCTGATCCCAGCAGCGGAAACCTTAAGTGATTGGCCAGTAATTGATCTTTCTCCAGATGAATTAGACATTGTCCGTCATGGGCGCAGAATTCCAGGGGAAGCCGGCGTTGGAAAAATGGCGCGAGCTATCAGTTCTGATGGGGAATTGATTAGCCTTTTGGAATTCGACCCCGAAACAAATGAATGGCAACCTAAGAAAGTGTTTGCGGCCGGATAACGGTTTTTTGCAGCCACCATCGATCTATGAAACACTTCAGAGAATTAGCGCCCCTTTTTATTCCTGGTCTGTACACTGCGATTGGGACATTTGATGGTGTTCACCTTGGCCACCAACATTTAATTCAGACTATGGTCAACAAGGCGCAAAGTAATGGTATGGGCAGTGCTGTGATCACATTTTCCCCGATCCCGGCAATTGTGATCCGTCACATTCAAACGCCGGTCACCCTCACTTCACCTGAGGAAAAGGCGGTACTTTTTGAAATGCTGGGTGTGGACTATACGTATACACTCACGTTCGATCAACAAATGGCAAAGCTTACGCCTTCTGAATTTATCCATTCATTGATCTCCAACCTACCCATTAAGGAACTTTGGGTTGGAGAGGATTTTACCTTTGGATATAGGAGAAGCGGAAATACGAAGGTACTAACAGAGCTTGGTAAGCAATATGGTTTCGAACCCATCATTGTGAACCATGTTTTGCAAAATTCCGAGAAGATTTCTTCTTCGCAAATTCGAAGCTGGCTGGCTTCTGGAGAATTGCATTTGACCAACAGAGCACTGGGAAGACCTTATTCTCTCAGCGGAATTGTGAAACAGGGGGATCAGCGTGGCAGGACCATTGGCTTTCCTACAGCCAACCTGGATGTTTGGCAAGGGAAAACCTTGCCGGCTGCCGGCGTCTATGCCACCTTTGCTCTGGTAGAGGGCAAAGTCCATTCATCAGTAACGAACATCGGATTCCGTCCGACGTTTATTGAAAATGAAACGAATGCGCAAGTCGAATGTTACATTCACAATTTCGATAGAAACATCTATGATCTTCCAGTACAATTGTTTTTCGTAGAGCGAATTCGTGAAGAGAAACGCTTTGAAAGTGTTTCTGCCCTGATTCAGCAGATTCAAAATGACGTCACTCAATCGGAGGAGATACTAAATCATGCCGAATTCAAGACAGGTTTACTTACTGGACCCACAAAAACTGCCTCCTGAAACGATCGCGGTTACATTTGCCAAGACATCGCGTTCTCCTCAATCCTTTAAAGATATTGCTGCCGAATTAACCACCGAAAAAAGTGCTGAGTTCCACGAAAAATGGGTGGTTGGATACGGACACTCCTCAGTCGCCGAGCATGCAGTTCTCCACATTGCCGTAGAAAATATCTCCCGGTTGGCAGTTGAATGCCTGGAGAGTAATCGGCTGGCGTCCTATACTGAAAAATCGACCCGCTATCAAAAATGGGGGGAAGAAAGTTTCTATATTCCTACGGAGTTATCTCACCCCGCTTTGAGAAAATCTTTTATAGAGACCAATCACCTCCTATTTCGCACCTATCTCCAGTCTTTACCTGTTTTGCAGCAAGAAGCTGCCAGGCATCTTCCTATTCGCGAAAGTGAAAGTGCGTCTGCCTGGGATCGTCGTATACGGGCAGATTATGTAGATGTAGCGCGCTTTCTCCTCCCTGCTTCTTCCCTCGCCAATGTAGGTATGACCATCAATGCGCGTGCGCTCGAACACGCCATTAAGAAAATGCTCTCTCACCCGCTGCAAGAGGTGCAGCTGGTCGGTCAGGAAATCAAGCAGGTAGCGCTGGAAAACGTACCCACCCTGGTCAAATATGCCGATCAAGTACCTTATTGGGTAGGCACGACTGAAAATTTTACCCTGGAGAATAAAAATTTCTCCCTGCCTGTTTCTTCACCGCAGTGGTGCCGGCTGGTTGACCATGACCCTGAGGCAGAGAAGCGGGTGATCGCTGGCTTGATCTATCGTTTTGGGCATAGCGATTTTGAAACCATCTGGCAAACTCTTTCCCAGGCTTCTCCGGAAGAAATGGAACGATTAGCACAATTGGCTGTTAAAGATTTACAAAAATTCGATATTCCGTTACGGGAATTTAAATCTGGTAATTTCACCTTCGAGCTTTTGATGGATCAAGGTGCTTATTTTGAAATCAAACGCCACCGGATTATGACTCAGACAGCGCAATCCTTAACCGCCGACCTGGGATATGCAGTCCCCAAATGGATTTCCTCCAGCTCGTTCGAAAAACCCTATCATCAGGCAATGGCTGCTGCGCGGCAAACTTACCGGGAATTAGCAGAATTCAATCCTGAGGTGGCTGCTTACATCGTCCCCAACGCGTTTAACCGTCGTATTCTGCTTCAGGCAAATGTTCGTGCGTTAGATCATCTTATCGCTCTGCGAAGTGCGCCTAATGCTCATTTTTCAGTCCGCCGCATTGTACAGCGGATGGCAGAGGAGATCATCAAGGTTAACCCATTAGCCAAATATTGGCTTCGAAAAAATCCTGCAGAATCATGGCAAAATATTGAAAACAATTATTTTTCGGAAACGATGCGAATGATGTGAGGAAAAAGCAAATAAGGTCTTTACGACATGGCAGTGAGAACTTCTTTAACGGTATCTGACTGCAATTCTGTGTCATACCAATTCCACATTTCATTGATATATTGTTCCTGCAGACCAGTAAATTCGGAACGATCCAGATTGGGGTTCATTTTTAACCGTGCTTTTGCTTCAACAAATTTTGGGTTAAGCGCTAACCACTCTGCAATACGCCGGTTAGCTGACTTCGGTCGTTCCATCCAGTAAGCAATCAAATTCAATTCCTCATCCAGAATAATGAACAGCGGAATCTTATCATAGCCTTGCGATAACATCTCCTCGTTCAAATCAGGAAACTGGTTGCGATGGAAAATACGGATATCGAGATTGGAAGTACAATCAGCCATTTTTATCAACAAGGGCAGATTCATGAGGCTATCCGGACACCGGGATTCTGTAAGCACCAGGATTTTTCTTAACTTTTCAAAAGTCCGCATACGCTGACATTCTGAAGGAGTAATGCGCGTATCACGCAGCCGAATACGCATCTCTTTTTGAAACGTATCCATCCCCTTTACGTAATCGCCAATGGACAAACCCTGTTGCCATAATTTTTCATCGACCATTTTCAGAACTCCCTGGTAAACAATTTGCTGATCCACACACCCAGGTTCGAATTCTATCATACCCAATTTTCTACAAACTTGATCGGCAGGTTTTGAGATATGTGTTGGCTCCAATCTGCTACCGTGGGATCTACCACAGTTTACAATTAATCGATCATTTGATTACTAAAATTTTTTAGTTTAAGGACAAAGAGAAACATTATTCCTCTTTTTCAACAATCCTTATTTTTCGATTTTTCGCCAATATCCTCAAACCATATCTCCGGATTCTTTCGAATAAATTCTTCCATCATGTCGATGCAATCCTGAGAATTCATGATCTCGATCAGGACATTATTCTGGATCAAAAGTTGTTCGTTCCCCTGAAAAGTGACGTTTTCACCAATCACTACCTTAGGAATTTTATATAACATAATCGCTCCTGAACACATATTACACGGCGATAGAGTTGTGTAAAGTATTGAGTTCTGATAGTTACAGGGTGTCAATCGCCCTGCATCCTCCAGGGCAGCCATTTCGGCATGCAGGATGGCACTTCCCTTTTGAACCCGCTGGTTGTGTCCACGACCAATGATCTGACCGTCAACAACCAGCACCGAACCAATTGGTACACCTCCCTCCAGCTTCCCTATTTGTGCTTCTTCATATGCGGCTTTCAAGAATTGATCCATGGATACCCTTCCTTTTTTGATCATTATAAAGACTTTTACGACCGCACATCAAGTTGAAGTAAAGGAGTGAGAATCCAGGGTGGTTTAGGAAGAAGAAATAAGAACTGGTCCCCACCCCACGTTGATCACCTATACGAATAACTATACGTGCCGCTCTACTCCGACAGTTGGGAGTAAAAGGTGGAAAGTTGTCCCTTTTCGGAATTCGCTTTCAAACCAAATTTTTCCACCTTGCAACTCCACCATACTGCGGGTGATATTGAGCCCTAAACCAGTACCGGTCTCTTCTCTTGCTTTTGGGTCTTCAGAGCGAAAAAACTTTTGGAATATTTTTTGTTGGTCTTCATTCTTTATTCCGATACCTTTATCAATCACAAAGACGTGTACCATATTAATAGATGCACCCTCCGCACCGACATTTTGTTCCATGTTTGCGGTTATAGTTATTTTCGTTTCTTCTGCTGAATATTTAATCGCATTGCTAATCAGGTTGGTAAATACTTGCCCAATTCGAATTGGGTCCACCCAAACTGGCGGTAATTTGGGTTCAAGATTGATTGCTATTAACTGTTTTTTATCATCAGCCATATGCTCATTGGACAGTAGAACCTCTTCAAGAACTTTCGCGAGATCTACCTCTTTGAAATCCATTCGTAAACGACCAGCTTCAATTTTTGATAGATCATTCAAATCGGAGATGAGTGTGTTCATCCGGTCAATGTTGGAACGAATTGTTGCCAGAAAGTTGGCCTGGGATTCATTGATTGAGCCAACAGCACCACCTGCCAGCAGCTCTGTATATCCTTTGATGGAAGTCATCGGATTTTTCAATTCATGCGCAACCAGATTAACAAATTCACTTTTTGCAATATTAGCCGATTGTACCTGTGCATATAGTTGGCTATTAACCAAAGCGTAGGATGCATGCTCACTCAGCCGCACAAGAAAATCGACTTGCTGTTCATCCAGGTATTCATCCTTGAAAAATTCCAATAAAAAGAAAGCCAATCTTTGTTCTTTTCGACGAATGGGGATAACGACCTGCAAACGAGTTTGTGGATGCAGATGTTGATCTGTCTCTGTCAACATTTTTTGCAGAGGTTTGCCATTCTCAAATGCAGTATTGGCACCCATAAAGGTTGAATCAAGGGTCTGATCTAGAAAAGGCTTTAGCATATCAGTCTGATAGCCCTCATAAACCTCCACGCGAATACCGGCTGAATACACCTGGGCAATCACGCCTGCATCAGCCCTGGATTGGCGGATAGCCCAATGTAAAGTGATATCCAGGGCTCTTTGAAGGTTGAGGGTACTATTCAGCTCACGGTCTATACGCTGCATTATTGACAATTCTTCTATTTTGCCGGTTAATGCCTGGTCGGTGTTTGAATAAAGCTGTGCATTTTCAATTGCAATCGATGCCTGCGCAGCGAATGTTGCTAATACTTCCAGATCATTTGAATTAAAAGGCAATCGATCCATTCTTTCCAATAATTCAAGTGCTCCAATTGCTTGATTTTTGGAAATGAGTGGCATTACCATTACTGATTGCATTTTATCCACATCCGAATCGGGTTTGGCAGCTTCCGGACGATCTTCGGCATATTGGAAGACTATCTCTCCGGTCATAGTAGAAATTGCTTTACCTGAAATTCCAGTCCCAAATGGGATACAATTTCCAACCTTCTTTTTATCAAAATCGCCGACACAAACCTTGTACTCCAACTCCTGCGACACTGGATCTGCAAGGAGCAATGCTCCTCCACGGCTACGAAATATATCCATTGAAATCGTCACGATGTTTTCATATAAAGGAGTAAGTGATAAGGTAGCAGTTAATTGTTGAGTCAAACTATTTAATTTTGCCAATTGTTCTCCGCGGCGTTCGGATTCATGCAAAAGGCGAGCCTTTACCAGTGCACCTGCAAACTGGTCTGCCATGGCTTGCAATAATGTCAACTGGTCATAGCCAACCGCTAATTCGTTAGTCATGTAGCCCAAAATCATGACACCAATCGTTTCAGCGCCAGTGTTAAGTGGTACGACAATCGCGGATTGGATTGAAGAGTTGACCGGAGATTTTTTACTTTGAAATATCTCTTTTTGGTAATCGGCAATTAATTTGGTCTTTCCACTTTTAATAACAGTGGCTCCAATCACATTTTCTGCATCGAAAATGCCATTTTCCTTATCTGAAATTCTCTCACCTTTTTCTATGCAAAATACTTGGCGGAGAAGCTTCTCATCAGGTTCTTTCAATAATATGGAAAAGAAATCCGATTCCAGAATTAGAAATAGCTGGTTGTAGATAAATTCATAGATATCATCAATCTGGACGGTGTAATTCACACCCTGGGCAGCTTTTGTGAGAACATCAAGTTCATGAATTCGCTTTTCCAGACTAACAACCACCAAAGAGCGTTCAATAGCTAAAGTCGATTGAGTCACAATTGCTTTGAGATAATTCGTTTCTTCGGCGTTGTAACTTTCCCCATCCAAGCGATTTGAAAGGGCAACCCATCCCAAAAGTCTATTCCGCCCATGAATGGGAATAAAAAATCGGGTCGCTAAAAGACGAATACGATCAATCTCATCTTTCAAAATATCGGGAATTTGAGCCAAATTGGGAAAATAAATACTGCCAAACTCTTTTTCCAGGAAAGAGACGAGTTGCGAATCAGCTTCAAAGAGGATATCACTGCTGGGAGATATGCCCTCAGAGGCGGCGAAGTAAATATTGCGGGCAGGATCATACAGGAAAATGTGAACGATTTGAGCCTGAATTGAACCTTGTATATCCAATCGTAGTAAATTAACAATATCAGTCAAGGATGTAAGATGGGTCAGGTCGTTGCTAAAATCATTTAATCTGCCTTCAAATGAGCGATCAATTTTCACTCTGCTGGATGAGATTTGATTATCAAAAAACCTTTTAACCGGGAAAAATACCATTGCCAGAAGAAAAACGGTTAAACCATTTAAAATTGGATTGGACGCATCTATGCGACCGAATAGCACCACACTTACCCCGGAAATCAAAAAAGCATAACCAAGGGTAACGAACAAAGCCAAAACCCCATAAAGAATAATTAAAGCCCTTGTTTCATCTTTTTCATTTACGCCATTTTTAAGGTCTTCTGAGAAGATCAGGAGTGGAAACACAATCATGGGTAAATAAAACATCCAGGAGAAATTCAATAAGGGCTGAAATTGGGAAATAATTAGCCAGACGAAGATAGGAAAAAATGCTATGACAACACCACCCAGTAGCATAGCTTTCGACTGTCTTTGGGCGGGAAATTTTGTTTTAATCATCGCCAGAATCATTAAGAAAAGACTGAGAATAAAAAAGAATCCATCAAACCAGAGCACCGCCTGAATATACACTCGAAACGGCATAGGATTTAGGAATCCAAAAGGTTGAAACCAGCAATAAAATGCCACAACAAGGGCTAATAAATAAACAAGAGCAATTACTTGCTGATGAAATCGTGATAATGAAAACTGTTGCAGGGCTAAATGAAATAATCCTGCGCCAGCAAGGGTTACAAATGGAATCCAAAATGGATAGATGACATGGGTGCTGAGAACATCAAAAATGCCAGTAAGTGTCACAGCCAACGCTCCGCTAAAAATGATCAGCGCAGTTTGACTGCGATTCATTATCCAATTTTTGTATGAGGAAAGGCTCGCAATAAAAAATAACCATGCAGCCAGAGCCGGAATATAGAAAAATGTTATTTGATGATTGAGAGGAAACCGTGTCAATTGACTGGTCAAAGATCGTTCAATACCAGCGCTAGTACGAACATTCAGTTGAATCTTGTCCCCGCTGAAATTTTCGACTGAAGTCTGAAATTCGCCTTCTTTTGTAAATAACTTCCCTTCAATACCAATCAACTGAAGGTCTTGCCAATTATTGCCCACGGAATCATCATTTATTACAATTTGGGAAGGGGGTAAGGTGCTAAAAATCAAGGAGGGCTCTAAAAACTTACCGATAAAGGGGGTTTTCAACCACCCCACCCCTGAAATGAGTGCAAATACCAGGGCAGCAAACACGAATAACAGATAACCTAGCAGCAATCCACTTACAACCCGTTTTCTGATATCAAATTGGTCCATTTTTCAGAGTTTCAATTTCTTGGTGATGGTCTTTTTTTCTTTTTTTCGAGATAAGCAGCGTCCAGTTCTACGGGAATATGTTGATCACTCAGCATTTTCAGAAGGACACGAACCCGTTGAGCGCCGTCAACTCTGGTATCAAATATAGCACTATATCCTTCAAAAGGACCATTTGAAATGGAGACTAGATCCCCTTGATGCAAGTCATCAAAAATTTCTCCACCTGAGAGATTTATTCGTTCGATTTTTTGTTTGATTGCCACTATCAATGCCTCGGGCACAACAGAAGGTTCCCCGCCAAATGAAATTATCCTCTTAGAGTAAGGCATCCAATTAAACACAGAAACCCCCACCGCTTCCACATCAACGCGAACAAAGAGATAGCCAGGAAAGTAGGGTTTTATTTTACGTGCCCTTGGGTTAACCGGGTTTACCCGAATGCGTGGAAAGAAAACATCAAACCCATGTGATTCAACCTGCTTGGCAAGAAGGTCTTCTTTATTGGGATGACTGTTTAAGGCGTACCATTGCTCAGCCATTATTTGGATCCTGGGAAATTGATAGCCAATATTAAGCTTTGGATAATTAATATTTCAACGGAATAATTGTTCATGTGATTAATTATACCTGAAGCAAAATTGCAATTTTAACATTTTTGTACGCTAATCATTGCCGGGTTTATTGTGGATGTTTGTATTAACTGACCACAAGATATCTTACCTGACATTAGTAATAGCTTTAATTAAGCATGATTAAAGAACTACTCGCTTTAAATCGATTGAGTTTCCTCTTTTGCAACAAAAAAAATTATCTGATTGCACCAAACTTTCAAGGAAAATAGGCGAAATAAGCATCTGGCATCTCAACTTTATTCTTAGCCATTTATAACAATAAAGCCAAATAATCGAAAATGAAATTCGGACCTTACAGATAGGTGGCGGTATTTTTCAAGATACCCCGTTTGTTAAGCGAAGCCTGCTGTTTCAAGTTTTTTTTACCCAATCAACGAACCATCTTATTCATGATCACATAATAAATAATGGCTGTGACACCAAATACAATCAGAGCTGCCACCGGTTGATATTCCTTGATCACATATAAAGCTGGTGATTCTATGGAGGATCCTGTGAAGGTTACTGCTGTGGATGCATAAATATTGTTGGCTAAATGCAGGCCAAGCGCTGCCTCCAACCCTTTAAATCGGTATGTAATTAGTCCAAGCAATATTCCAATCCCGATATAGAAAGGCATGGTAGTTAAAATTCCATACATCGATACCTCGCTGTTTGCCCCATGCAACAATCCAAACAGAATAGCCTGGAAAAAAATCGCCAGCCATGACCATTTTACAACCCTTTTAAATGCCGGTTGCAAATAACCTCTGAAAAAAGATTCCTCTGCTGTAATTTGAATTGGAATTAAAAGCAGACTTACCACCAAAAAAGGGAAGAAAGCGGATGCTTTGAAAGAAAACTGATAATTTCCGGGTTGAAATATACTCAAGCCAATATCAGAGATGATTGCCAGACCACCCCACAATATGGCAGATATGAAAAACGTCTTCCATTGAAAACGATTATGTCGGCTAAAGAAAGTTCTAAGTGATATTTTATGGATGAAGTGAACTGAAAATAATAATACTACCAATGCAACCGCGAATGGCAGCATGGTCAACCACAGAAGTGTAATTGGCTGATAGGTCATAATATCCATATTGCCTTCAACGATGAAAGCAAATGGAAACAGGACTATTTGAGCGATGATCATAGCGCCAACGACCAGGGTTATGGTCAGAATGTATCGCCACAATGAAAACCGTCCGGATTGATCGATTTGATCTGTATTTGTTATATTAATTTCCATAATCACCTTTAAGTTTCATTTTTTACGTCGATTTGATGAAAATTAGTTTGCACCCATTTGAGCCAGTTAGAAAAAATATACAAACTTATCAATTGCAAATCAACAGGACAATCACTTTCTTCGAAACCAAATTTTTAAATCACCAAAATTTTACTCATGTACATGTCTACAATCGATTATAAATTGCTTTGGTATGTCTCGCCAGTTGGGCTGGAAGCTATTGTTAATCAATTCCATATTTTCATTTCGGGATTAATTCCTTATACTGATATTATATGAATTTTGGACCCCCTACTTATTTCTCTGGTAGTGTCAGCGCTCCTGAAATACCGCTCGAGCGCTATCTTCCCCCTTACCAGCCTGGTGTTTTATCTAAAATGCTGCAATTTAAGAATGTCCACAAAGGTTGGGTCCTAGACCCGATCGGCAGCCATCCGCTTTCTGCGATTGAACTGGCAAAAAATGGGTATCAGGTGTTGGTGGCTGTGAGCAATCCCTTACTTGCCAAATTGTATGAGGTAGTTGCCAGTGCCCCCACGAAAGTGGAGATTCAGGCTGCAATTTCAGAATTTGGTGCATTGAGAATTGGGGATGAACGGCTTGAAATGAATATTAAGAAAATGTACGAAAGTGATTGCCCCATCTGTCAGGAGCTCTGCCAACACGTGAGATTCATCTGGAAAAAAGGCGGAACTGAACCAAACGCAAAAGAATTGTCCTGCACGGCCTGTGGGTTCTCCGGTGAAAGTGAGATCAGCCAATTCGATAGAAACAAACTAAAACAACTTGGAAATATTCCATTATACGAAAGCAGTGCGTTGCAACGCGTGTTGCCTGGCAGTGAAGACCCACCGGCCTTGCTGAGCGAGGTTATCCAATCGTACTTGCCACGTTCCCTGGCAGTGATTTCGCGCCTGATGAATAAAAACGATTCCTATTCGACCACCCCAAAACGGAAAATGATCATTGAATCGTTGCTTATTTTAGCCTTTGATTATGGCACCATGTTATGGGGTATCCCATCCTCTCGAAGCCGGCCAAAAGCCGTATCCATTCCAAATCAATTCTGGGAATTTAATTTGTGGGATGTAATTGAAAATGGAGAAAAATATCTTTCAATTCTCCAGGAAGCTATTCCATTCAGCCTTTATCCCCAATTACCACCGGAAAAAGGCGGGATATGTCTTTTTCCTAATCGAATCCGTCGCAGGGAAGATTTGACTGTTCTCCCAAAAATGGAATCAATCGTCAGCATCCTGCCACGGCCAAATCAGGCACTCTGGACGTATAGTGTTGTTTGGGCAGGCTGGATTTGGGGTCATAATGCCATCTCAACCTTAAAAGGAGTCCTCGAACGTAAGCGGTATGATTGGATCTGGCATACGTTTGCTTTAAAAAAGTTGTTTGAGTTCAGCGCGGTTAAGCAAACGCCCTGGCTGGCAACTGCCCCAGAATTAACCAGTAATTACCTGCTCTCATTCGTTTCAGCCCCGGCATCGTCAGGTTACCAATTAAGTGATTTTGCCTACAATCCGGAAGCAAAATCTGCCCAATTATATTGGTCTTTCCCAATCACGAGCAAAGAGGATCAACCCAAAGGAAATGATCCATTGCAGGATTATTTAAGGGCGAAGGGCGAAGAAGCGAGTTATCACGAGCTATTATCCATAAAACTTCTGCAACTAGCCCACCAGCGCAACCTTTTGAATGCAAATTTGGTGGTGGATAGTGATCTTTATCCCGAAATCAGCAAAGCTTTTGAAAACACACTAAAGACACCCAGCCTTATTCGTAAAGTAGATAAAGACACCCTTGAATATGGAGAGTTCTGGTTACCCACTTCACCTGAAACGTACCGTCCACTTGCTGATCAGATCGAAATCCACTTCTTACAATATCTACAGATAGACCCGATTGTTTCTTTCTCGGAAATCGAGAGTGTAATTAACCATAAGCAAGCGGGGATTCTTCCTGCTCCACGCGAATTACTTCAAAATTTGTTAAACTCATATTGCGATCCCATCCCCGGCGTTGCCCAAACATGGCAGCTACGAAACCAAGAGACCAGTATGATCCGCCGGGCAGATATCCGCATCATGCAAAGATTATTAGGCGAGATGGGCAAACGTATCGGAATGACGGTCGATTCAACGCCAACGATCACATGGCATTCCACTCACCATTTTCGTAAGTACCAGTTCTTCGTTTCTGGCTCATGCATATTCAGTCGCTTTTTAAATGAGACTATCCTCCATAATGGATGTGAAACTGTCATCGTATACCCTGGTAGTCGCGCAGATTTGTTGAATTATAAAATCAAACGGTCGCTGGTCCTGGCAAATCAGTTGGCAAAAATTCACTTTGTCAAATTCCGGCATGTTCGTAATCTACATGAAAACCCAGGCTTGAATTTACAAACCTGGGAAAAAATGATCGATTCGGATCCGGCAATCTGGCAGGACTTTGGCCAACCCGTACTTTTCTGATTGGTGCTTAGGGTGTAGGCAACCCCGCATCCGGTGTGGGAGAAGGTAGCGGTTCAGTAGCAGTCGGCACTGGTGGGATGGTTGTTGCAGTTGCAGTCGCTGTCGCTGTGGCAGTTGGTGTTAATGTAAACGTAGGTGTAATGGTGGGCGTGGGTGTGAGAGTAAAAGTTGGTGTGATTGTAGGGGTTGGTGTGGCAACATTTAAAGTAATGTGAATTCTTTTCTCAGCGTAGCGACCTTCTTCACTCGAGAACACTTTTAATCGCAGGGTGATTTTTCCTGGCTCTACTTCTTTTTCAAAAAGATCCCAACTATAAATCAGCTCGACATCTGAAAAACTTCGATCAGATTCAGCCAACAATTCCCAATCATGCGGATCATTACCACGCCCATATTCCAGGACAAAACGATCAAAATTTTGATTAACATCCACTACACCATATATATCGATCGGGTTGTTGGTAACCATTTGGTCCTCAAACAACGTTGAAAAAATTATCTTCGGGTGGGGATCCTCAATACGGCATTCACGATCCGGCAAAAAAAGGACAGGCGGTTCAAATCCGATGCTCTGAGCCCAATCGCGGCCTTGTGAATTATCATTGATCCATTTTTTTGCTTCTTCATCTTTAATATTCAATACAAATTCTTCTGAAGTGTAGTCATTACAAGCAGCAGAAGATCGTAACCCGGTCCACGTGTCGATATTTACTTTTTTCCACAAATCCTCTTCTTTTGGTAAAGGCAGGCGATCGGAAGCAAATACTTCGTTGCGTTGATTGGGACACCATTCAGAAGGCTCTGTCCCGGAAATAGAACAAACAACACGGTCAACGATCCCGCCGGGCCGCATAAAGGGAGTAGGATTATTTCCAGTAATCTGGTTGACCGCCTGTTGCATTATCTCTGCCCAAATCGGAGCAGCGCCAGTCAGACCGCTGGTATTCACCATAGGAGTGTAATCTGCATTACCAACCCAGACTCCCACAGCAACATCGGGAGTATAACCCATGGTCCAGTTGTCTCGAAAATCATTGGTCGTACCCGTTTTTGCTGCGACCTGAAACGGCAAATTGAGGATGGAATTTGCCCCAAACATAGGAGATCTAGCTGAATTATCGGAAATAATTGAACTAATTAAATAAGCATATTCAGGACGCACAACTTGAACCCCGGGCGGCACTTGATATTCATAGACCACATTCCCCAGATGATCCACAATTTTGGTGATAGCCACAGGAGGAATTTGGTTACCATTGTTCGCCAGTGTTGAATAAGCATTTGTCAGTTCCAATAGGGTCACATCGCCCCCACCTAAAGAAAGGGATAAGCCATAATCTTCCCGCGTTAATGTAGAGATGCCCATTCTGCGCGCAAAATTGATGAATCCGTCTGGTTGAGCCGTATTGGGATCATCATAAATGCCTACATATTGCAACGCTTTGACTGCTGGAATATTAAAGGAATTGGCAAGGGCTGATCGTACCGTTTGTGGTCCATGGAACCGATCATCATAGTTTACCGGCCTATATTTTTCACTTGGATCGTTCGGATCACCCGAGGGTGAGAATTCGGTAGGAATATCCCAAATCAATGTTGCAGGGGTCCAGTTTTTTTCAAAAGCAGCCAGATAGACAAGCGGCTTGATGGATGAGCCAGGTTGGCGGGGAGCCAGAGCCATGTTCACCTGCCCTGAAATTTGCTCGTTGTAAAAATCAGCCGAGCCAACCATGGCCAAAATTTCACCTGTGTTTGGCCGCATAACAACAACTGCACCACTGGAAGCATTTTTATCTTGCAACTCGGCAATTTTGGATTTTACTATCTGCTCTGCACTCTCCTGTAAGGCCGGATCAAGGGTTGTGAAGACAGTAAAACCAGACCGATAAATTGTTTGCGGATCAAATTGACTTTCAAGTTGAGTGCGGATGTAGTTCACCCAATGCGGATAGCGCATGCTGTAATCACGTTGTTCGAAATCGTATTGATCCATTTCCTGTGCAGCATTAGCAATTTCATCCACACATACATTGGAAAGGTTTGTGCTGACATAAATACAGTTTTTTTCCTGAGAGAGCGTGTACATCAAAACCAGGACTTGTTTTTGTCGGTTTAAAGTAGCCTCACGATTTGTGTAAATATCATAAATAGCCGGGGCTTGCGGCAAGCCGGCTAGAAAAGACGATTGAGCCAGGTTAAGCCGATCTGCTGAGGTATTGAAATACGTTTCCGCCGCCGCCTCGATCCCATAAGCCAAATTACCGTAATTGTTTTCATTTAAGAAAATCTCAAGGATTTCCTCCTTGGAATATTTACGTGTAATTTCTGCGGCCAGCACAATTTCTCGTGTCTTTCGTTCATATGATCGTGAGAAACGTTCGCTGTCATCCAGGAGTAACATTCGAGCTACCTGCTGAGTAATCGTCGAGGCACCTGAAACAATATCCCCTGCGGTATAGTTCTGAACAAAAGCACGTGCAACCGCCACCGGATCAAAACCTGGGTGATTATAATATTCCTTGTCCTCGGTTGCGATTGTAGCAGCAATTAGATAAGGTGAAATTTTTTCCAGGGGAACGTACGTTCTGCGACCTGCATTTGGATCCAGGATCTCATAGATCACATTACTATTGCGGTCAAGAATTCTTGTTGTCTCAAACGAAGCTGCACGTTCGCGCAGATTGTCTACAGAGGGCAGCGCGGAAGCAATTTTGAAATATTGATACACACCAAAAGAGCCGGCTGCAAGAATAAGTACTATTACTGCAAAAAGAAGGCCAATTGTCAATCGCACCAAACAACCCCAAGCCGAATTTCCAGAACCATTGGAGCTTGCATCATAGCCTGATTTTTTTCGTTTTTTGGGTTTTGCTTTCGAAACCGAAGGAACTGTGTAACTCGGCTTTGTTATCTGATTGTTTGCCGATGACCGGCTTTGATACGCAGCTGCTGTTACACGCGTAGCCTGGGTGTCATTCTGGTTGATTTGCCGAGGCAAATTTGGCCTGGTTGCACCGGGTGGTGGTGGGAATGGTGGTTTATTTTGACCAGGTTGGGAAATATTTGGACGCGTTTGAGCATTTTGTTCTTCAGGATCTGTTGTAAAAGGCGGGATAAACGCATGGGATCCACCATCATAACGCTGCTGCAAATCCGCTGATTCGTCATCAGGAGGGGTCGCCTGGCGGGCGACTGTATTTTCACCAACCTCTTCCGAATGAATAAAATCTTCCTCTGTATAAATTCTATTGAGATCTTCAGCGTACCAACCTGCTGTTGATTCCGGGTCCCCAGTCGGGTGGTGATTTTCTTCCCGGTTGTTTGGTTGGCTCTGATTATTTTCTTCCGACTTGGCTTCCTTATTTAAATTCCTTTGACGCGGTGGGGTTAATGCTTGTGAATCATCATCGGGGGAAGACTCAAGCATCTTCTTTAAACGGTCATGGGGATCCATTTCTTTTTCAGGTTTTCTATTTTCGTCTTCTACATCCATTTTTCATCCATTTGTTAAAGTGACATTTACCAATATTGTATGATTCTAGCATAGATCAATTGACCATGAATGTTTCTCCATTTACAATCTAGGAATGCCTGATTTTCTCCTTCATCAAAATGATCCATTCAACCTGATTCTGGCAGCGGATTACCGTCTTGGAACCCAGGATTTGGAAAAAGAAACAGTCTGGGAGATTCAACTGGATGGCGGCGAAAGTGGGGGAATTTCTTTATATTCAACTTTGGCTCTGTCAGCATCCAGTCTGCGTATCTTTCCACTTTTTTCCAATCAATCTGAAACAAATATTAAACTTTCTCAGTTTGTAAGCCCTCTGGTGATTCGAGAAATTTCACCTTCCTACGCCCGCTTTCAATTGGAACCTTTTCAAGGAATCATTGTTCGACTGGAATACTGGGTCAAGGAAAGTAGTCTCATTTTAGGACGTATTTGTGTCTCCAATAGTTCCACCACCTACTTCAACGGATCGAATTCATGGGCTGTAAAACTTGTGCCCCTTGAAGGGGGCTCCAATATGAAAATTGTCAATACCAGTACTCACCCCTACCTTTTAGGAAAAACCACACATGAGAATCTCGTTTTTCTTTCAAATGGCGCGCCATCAGCTGGCAAATTTGGGTTAAATTCATTGGAAAATGAACTCTCGTTGCAGCCTGGTGCGCAACAAGTATTTCAATGGGCATTTGCCCGCGAAATGAGTAAATCGGCAGCCATAATCAGTGCGAATTCTAATTTGAATCTTAATTGGGATGCTGAGACAGCCCGAATAGAAGTTTTAAGTCAAAAGGATCTTTTCGTTTTTCAAACAGGTAATCGTGATTGGGATATCGCCCTGGATGCAGGTCAAAAATTAGCTCATCAACTCATCCTGCAGCCTGCGCAAGCACCAAAAAATCTGGTTTTTCTAAAAAATCGCACGCCTGAACAGAATTTTCCAATCAAAAGCAGTAATTTAAGAGGTATAAATTTTTCTCTTTCAAATGTGCGTGATCTCTGGTACGCCTTACAAGTCAACCCGGCTATATCTCATTTAGTCAAAGAAAAGATCTCAGAAATTTTACAAGATTTTCAATCACTGGAAGTAGCCCGCAAAAAATTCGATTTCAGTAACTTTTTACTGCCAAAATTACCATTTCCCTTGCTGGTCACTATCGTTTCTGAAGTATTCCAGATGGAAAATGATCAGGAATGGTTACGAGAAAACTTTGCCAGTCTCTGCAATTACTTGAAATTGTGGCTTTCGCTTCAAGAAAACGAAGGCAATGATTTTATCCCCACCTGGTCGAATGCCCTGCAAAGTCTTTACGAAGATTTGCCCATCCATAATCGCTGGAACCGCGACGGAGAGGGCATCGAAACTCCATATATTCTATCTCCCATGTTATTATCACTTCTTTTTCAAGAGATCCAACAGGCAATTAATCTTGGAAAAATCCTGCAAGATTACCAGAATTGCGATTGGTTAGAACAGAAACAAGTATTCTTACAACAGCAAATTAATTTGCTTTGGGATGGCCGAAAACACCGCTATCGTTATGCCGATATTTTTACCCACAAAGCGCTGCATTCAAAACAGTTATTTTCAATTCAAGGATCCGGAAAATTTACAGTTAGCAAAAAACTGGGCAACAAATATCGATTGAGCTTGCGAGTACTCAGTCAACAGGAACACACCCGCAATGTAACTCTTATTATAAGCGGCGAAAATGATGGAAATCGGATCGTAGAAGACATTAAAGCGCGCAATATCCATTGGTCCGGTCAGCACGGCTTTTACACTACCAGGAATATCTTCGATAAAGTTTTCGGAATTGAAGTTTACCAGTTGCCCAATTCCGATTCTGTCTCCATCCACACCAGCAATTTTTCTGTATGTGATATCTCATTAGGATTACCGCTATGGGCAGGTGCTTGTGATGTAAAAAGGGCTCATGTTTTGATTGAAAAATGGCTTTTACCAGAATTTTTGCAGGCATCCGGTCTTCCTTTGGTGCCCATGAAGGATCAACCCGATAAGAACGATAAATTCAACAATGTCGATCTCCCAATCAATTGTATGCTATTGCAAGGGTTGTTACAATATGGGTATGAAAATGCTGCACGGCAAATAGTTTCGAACAATCTACATGCAATATCGAAGAATTTAAAATTATTTCACAAAATGATGCAGCAATATGATGCAAGTGATGGATATGGGACCGGCGAATATAATATAATCATAGGCGCCCCGCCAACCTCGGTTTTTCTAAAACTGGCAGGAATAAACAAATGGTCAAGAAGCGAGGTTATTATCGATAAAATCAGTTGCTTTGAAAAACCAATCACAATTCTCTACCGCGGCAACACGATTTATACCACCCCAACCGGCCACAGATTTTGTTCGCCTGGGGGAATGATAATTGAAACTACAGGCAAAGGGCCACATCATATTCGTATACCAGAATGAAAAGGAATAGCCCATATGGAAGATAAACCTTTATCGAAAGATGTTCTGTTGATGGCAGTCATTCAGGCGCAGGATGTTGACCTGGCGGAGTACAGCCTTGAGAATATGGATATCCATATTTCGCGTCTGGCTAGTGTCGGCGGTTTCCTTGGTCGCCGTAATGCGACCCTGTTTATCGGCATCCCCAGTGAAAAACAAGAAGAAGTCATAAAAATTTTTCAAAAAACCTGTCGCCAAAGGGTTGAATACATTGCAGTCCCTTTGGAGAGCGCGCCATTACCCTTGCCTGCCCCCACCCCTATTACGATTGGCGGAGCTAATATTTTCGCATTGGATGTCGAATATTTTGAGGAGGTTATGTAATGAAAATGATTATCGCAATTGTTCGTGACCGTGATGCAGACCCTGTATCTCATGCACTTACCTCCAGGGATTTCCGGGTAACCTTGACTGCTTCAACCGGAGGTTTTTTGAGGAGAGGAAATTCTTCACTCTTCCTGGGTGTGGAAGACGAAAAAGTGGAAGACGCGCTTCAGATCATTCGTTCCAACTTAGAACCACCGGATGATCCTGAACAGAAAAGGGCGACTATTTTTGTTCTGAATGTAAACCAATTCATCCATTTTTAATAATTTTCGGATATTTAAATTTTCAACAAATGCAATCTTGCAGAAAAAATATTTTTAGGCTACATTAATACTACACATTTTCATTTTTATTAATTTTTCCAGAGGAGGAAAGTATGAGATTTGCTGAAGCTTTTACATTTGTTTTTCAAGATAAAGATTGGTTTAAGAAACTTATCATTCCTGGCTTGATCGGCGTTCTTATTCCCATTATTGGTCAGATGGTTCTATTGGGATGGAGTTTGCGTATTACGTTAAATGTTATCCGCAATGTTCAGAACCCCCTGCCGGATATGGATTTTGGCGGTGATCTGGGGCGAGGTTTTAAAGCTATGGTAGCTGCTCTGGTATACAGCATCCCCATGCTGATTTTTTACATACCGATCATTATTACTTCCGCCATGACTGCCAATGGTGATGATTCAGCTATGGTGGTAGTCGCGATAGCCAGTACCTGTTTTGGCCTGTTGATGATGCTTTATGGAATCGCCATGACCTTCGTTTTGCCGGCAGCTTATGCACGCGTAGCAGTTGAGGATTCGATTGGAGCCGGCCTCTCATTTAGCAAAGTCTTTGCTCTGATCAAAAAGGCACCAATGGCTTACCTGCTGGTTCTGGTGGGATCCCTGGCAGCCTCATTCATTTCATCGCTCGGTTCAATCGCCTGTGGTGTCGGCATCCTATTGACAGTGCCTTATTCCGTCGCCATGTTAGGCCATCTTTACGGTCAAGCCTATCTCGAAGCAACCGATCCAATGGGCGTGTAGAGAAACGATAACCTTGAAATGAGGCTGGCAATCTGTGCCAGCCTCATTTTTTATTCGTGAAATTCCTGCACCTGGTAAGTGGATACATCCAATTTTTTCCTGCGCCATAGATCATAATTAACGCCCATTTTTTGGCAAAGCTGGTTCAGAAAGTTCTCGGTTGTGTCAATCTTTTCCCAGACCTGAGGGAGGAAAGTAGCTCTATGATAGCCATCTGATAGGATGACCCCATCCTTTCCAGGCACTAACTTTGCCGGCAGGTCTTGCGGGTTATCATATTCCAATCTAATCGGTGGGGTAAGACGAGAAACTTCAATCTGAACCTTTTTCAATTCTGACAATCGTAACGGTTGAAACCGGTAATCCTCCGTGGCAGCTGCTATCGCGCGCTCACGTACATCCAGGATAAAAGGTTGATAGGCGGACAATGTGCCGATACAACCACGCAACATTTGATCAGGGATGGTTGTCAAAGTGACGAATGATGCAGCATTTGCTTGCAAGATATCTGAAAAATTATGTAAATCTATTCGTGCCTGAGAACTGCCCGCCAAATGATTGTAAATCGAGGAACGTGCGAAATCCAGTAATATCTTCTGATCAGCCGGTTTCACAAAATCAATCATAATTTAATCCTGAAGGAATCGATACTCTCGATTGAGATACAAAAGCGGGCTACCTTGCATATTCGAAGTTGCTATAACCTCTGCCACGATCATCGTGGATAAAGGCAGCGCATAATTGTATTTTACAACGCAATCAAAAAAAGCGAGACCCTTTTGAATGAATGGCACACCGCTTGAAAGGGTAAATATATTCAAATTTTCGAATCGGTCACCATCCTCGGCGATCCTACCCGCAAACCGATCAGATACCTCTTGTTGTTGGTCAGAGAGAATCGTAATCCCAAAAATTTTCGAACGGTCTATCATTTGTTTTGTGCGTGTATTGTTAGCCAATGTAACGCTGACATAAGGAGGTGAAATGGAGACCGAATGAAATGAATTTACAGTCATCCCATGAATTTCATTCATCAAACACGAACTAACAATGGCAACACCAGATGCCCAACAGCGCATGCTTTCTCTCAGCTCTTCAGAGCTTATTGCCATAATAACTCCTTAACTTGATTTGCAAAACAAATCCGGCACATTTATTGCTATATTTAACCGACATAGAAAACCTGAGAATGCAATAAAATAGTAACGACAAAGAATGGTATTTCAAATTTAACTTGCAAACAGTTTTTTTCTAAGGTACTATCAAAAAACATGAAAAAATCTTCTTCTAAACTGGCACTTGAACCAAAAATGGATAAATCTAACTTTCATATTGGCAATGCCATATTAAGTATAACGGGTATCGCCATTTTGGCAGCTACAATTTTCACAACCTGGACCCCTGCCAACCTTTTTTCCAATAAAATGCAAAATATTTATGAAATTTGGCAGGCACAATCGACAGTTATTTATCCCACGCCGACAGGTATGCCCGTTATGAAAATTGGGATTGTTGCTGGGCATTATGGAAACGATTCCGGCGCGGTTTGCCCGGATGGTTTTACGGAAATGGATGCGAACTTACGGATTGCCACGCTGGTCCAGCAAAAACTGAAGGCAAAAGGTTTTAGTGTTGATTTATTGGAAGAATTTGATCCCCAATTAAATCAATATATGGGGTTGGCTTTGATTTCAATTCACAATGATTCTTGTGAGTACATCAACGATGAAGCAACCGGATTCAAAGTTGCTTCTGCCTCCAATAGTATATATCCGGACCGTACTGAGAGGCTTGAAAAATGCCTTATCAGCCGCTATCAATCCATAACAAATTTGCAATTTCATGTTAACACCATCACCCCGGATATGACCAGTTACCACACCTTCAGCGAAATTAATCCCGAGACAACTGCCGCTATCATCGAAACAGGCTTTTTGAATTTAGATTATCAGATCATACGTAATCAACCGGATTTGATCGCTGATGGAATCGTGGCTGGAATCGAATGTTATATTAACAAAGAAAACATTCCGGATCTGAAACTTGGGGACGCTCCATGAACCCTTTTTATTCTCAGAATGCAGTTCAAGCTTTAATTAAATCCAGAGACGCTTTGCGATTGAAAGACAGCGCACAAGCTACTTTGTGGGCGAAAAAAGCAATTGAATTTGAACCTGCTATGGAGGAAGCCTGGTTGATTTTAGCTGCCTGTGCTTCACCTGAGGATAGTGTACGATATCTGAGCTATGCATTAAAAATAAATCCCCGAAGTGACCGTGCCCGCCAGGGGATGACCTGGGCTGTTAAAAGATTACGAAAAACTCAAATTTCCAGGGCAAATGAAACTCGGATGCAGCTGGCTGTTACGCCAATCCAAAAAGATGAGCTACAAAAAACATCTGTAACATCAAAAAATGCACATTTTTGGGTACTGCCTGCCGGATTGTTGATCGCGATCGTATTGATCGTTTTTGGAGCCTGGGTGGCGTATCCGGCGATTAAAACTGTATTTGCCCGTCAAGTCCCTATTCAGAAACCCGTTGGTGCATTAGCAAAAATGACAATTACGCCTACAGCTACTGCTACTTCCACCCCGACTGCTACGTCAACCCCTACCGCAACTGCAACACCTACCGCGACCTTTACCCCGACCGCTACTGCTACCCCTACCGAAACACCTACTATTACACCTTCCAATACACCTGAACCCACCAGAGTATCTAATGATGGCGCAGTCATTCCATCAGAGATAGGTTCCGATACAAGATGGATTGATATAGACTTGAGCCAGCAGATGCTATACGCATATCAGGGCGACCAAATTGTTAGTTCCTTCTTGGTGTCCACAGGAACCTATTTGCATCCAACGGTTACCGGTCAATTCCGAGTATATGTGAAGTATCGCTTCACCGACATGGCTGGCCCAGGCTATTACCTACCGGATGTCCCATACACAATGTATTTTTATCAAGGCTACGGAATCCATGGAACCTATTGGCACAGCAATTTTGGCACTCCGATGAGCCATGGTTGCGTCAACATGCAAACGGACGAAGCCGGCTGGATGTTTAATTGGGCATCGGTCGGAACGATTGTATCTGTGCATGAGTAATTTGTGGGAATTCAATCATGTTTAATTTTCTTGATGAAGTCCTTAAACAATATACCCGGCGGGATTTTCTAAAATTCTCTGGTTCAACTTTGCTCTCTTTGTGGATGCTTCCTCTTCTGGATTTGGGATGGAGACCAGGAAAATTAGAATCAGCGGATGTCTTGTCACACAGATATGGTCGGGTGATCAATGAAAACGTTGATGTATTTGACAAACCTTCCCGCGATGCCAAAATGGTAACAACTCTCTGGCAGGATACAGTTAAACCGATAAACACCGTCACAATCAGCGACGATGCTGATGCTTATAATCGGGTCTGGTATGAGATTGGAAATGCAGGATTCGTTCATTCTGGAAAAATTCAACCGGTTGATATCAATAAGAACGAGGTAGCCGAGTTTCTTCCAAAAGAAGGATCCCTTGTTCAATTAACAGTTCCTTTTAGTGACGCTGTCTGGCACCCTACTTCACCGCACCTGGTCGTATATCGGCTATACTTTGCGACAGTTTATTGGGCAAATGCAATTTATCAGGATAAAAATGGTAAATACTGGTATCGAATTGCAGATGACAAATGGGATATTCAGTATTATGTGGATGCAACTCACTTTCACATCATCACAGACGATGAAATCAGTCCCCTTTCCAGCAATGTGCCGCTGGCTGAAAAACGGATCGAGGTTTTGCTAAGTGATCAGGCAGTCATTGCTTATGAATACGATCAGCCAGTTTTCTTGGCGCGTACTGCTACAGGAGCCCGTTTCATTGACGGTGATTACCGGACAGCTCCGGGAAATTACATCACCAATCGAAAAAGACCTTCCAGGCATATGGCAGCCGGTGACCCAGCAGCAGCCAATAGTTATGACTTACCCGGAATCCCATGGATTTGCTATATTACTGAAAAAGGTGTTTCATTCCATGGAACTTATTGGCATAATGATTTTGGGAAACCTCGCAGTCATGGATGTATAAACTTAACCCCGGATGATGCCCAATGGCTCTATCGCTGGTCAAATCCGGTGGTACCTTTGGAAAAAGAGACTGAAAACGCGAAAGCAGGTACCTGGGTAAAAATCTTTTAATCGACAATTTTCCTGCGATTAAACGATTCGACCCCATGGTTGCTTATTTTTTGATAAAATTAACCCAATAAGACAAGTATTTTTCAATATGGGAAAAAAATGGCAAAACAAGCAATATTCGGTGGTTTAGTATTTGACGAATTTGACCAGGTAGTGTCCACAACCTTTGTTGGGTCAGATCCATGTTATGTTATTGATGATCACGGGTTCAAACACCATATTTTATCCGAGACAGTTGACCGTCAGGTTTTAGATCAGATGCTAAAAATGGTTGAAGGTAACGAAGATATCATCAGCAAACAAGCTGCCAAAATGATGGGGCAGGATGATCTTTTCACCCATGCCATCATCTTAAATCAATTGAAACAAATGGATCAACAGTTTGAACAATTGCTTCAAACAGGCATTCCTGAAGATGCCCGTGCCTATTTGGGTTTGATGGGATTCAAAGTTATTATCGATGCACACGGGGATGTCATCGAGGTCAATCAACCCGGTATGGCTGCAGGCGATGACGATTGATAATAATTTTACGGTCGTGCTTTGATGCAATTCTTACACACACCTGCTACAATAATCATATATGCTTATTTATTCAATCAGGAGTTTGCTGAATGAGTTCTGATTTTATTATTGATGTTACCGAATCAGACTTTGAATATGAGGTACTGGCATTTTCGCAAAATACGCCCGTCGTGGTGGATTTTTGGGCGACATGGTGTCGGCCTTGCAAGAATTTAAGCCCCTTACTGGAAAAACTGGCTCACGAATCCATGGGATCTTTCAGGCTGGCAAAAGTAGATGTGGATGCTAACCCAAACCTTGCCATGCAATTTGGAGTTCGCACAGTCCCAACAATCAAAGCTTTTTCTACTGCCCAGATTGTGGCCGAATTCGTTGGTGATCAACCAGAAGAAAGAGTCCGGGCATTTATTGCAAATATCACCCCACCCAGTAAGTTTAACCTGGAATTGGAGAGGGGTATGAGTCTTCTGGCTAATCATCAGTGGGCTGATGCCGATCAACTTTTCCGTGAATTGCTCGATCAACACCCGGAAAGTCCAGCCTTATTATTGGGAATGGCTAAATCACTCCTGGGAGCTGGGGATGTGTATGAAGCGCTGCTTATTATGAAAAATTTTCCGCCCAGTCGTCAATATGCCCAGGTCGAAATTTTGATGCCTTATGCTGAATCGCTCTCGGATTTAAAACAGGACCGGCTGCCCGATCAAACAGATTTGGATGCAGCTTTTGCTCATTCCATTCGAATAGCGGCAACCGGGAATATTTATGCCAGTCTGGATGGTTTATTGGAAATCATCAAGCAAAATAAGCGCTTTGGTTATGGTAAAGCTCAAAAGATTTTTATCGCATTATTGGAACTTTTAGGTGATGAAGACCCGCAGACACTTGAATATCGCAAAGAGCTGGCTAACGCCCTTTTTTAATATCAGAAATTTTTGTTTGTGACCAAACGCCACCTTGTAACATAAAGTCCCCATTCGGCTGATTGAATGGGGACTATCTACAATTTTGTTGCCTATAAACTTTGATTGTTTTAACAATAATCGAATTTAACCTAATTTGTATTAATTGGTCAATGTCAGGAGAGTCCAGGTGGTTGGATTTGTGAGCGTGCGATACGGCAAATTAGATACCATACTTTGCTGTTCATTCGCGCTTTCGTTATCATTATCGGAAACTGAAAGCCCAAAGCCGTATTGCTGACCACTGGCAGGGGTAATACCAAAGGTACTCCACGGAATCGCCATCTCGATGCGATAAACACCGTCGCCTTTTGAGGATCCAATTTTTATTCCACTAATACCGCCTGTTTTTGAGGTTGGATACCAGATATAGCCTTCTTTAATACCATCGATACCGCCTTTTCCGGGGGAAATCCCAATCTGGAAATCATCACCACTTAAAGTAGTTGAATTGAGATCGCCGTACAGATTAGTATCCAGCAGAATTTCGATACTATCACCTTTATAAAGATCAGCACCCGAAGAGTTTTGAACATATTTATCATCCAGAACTTTCACCGCAACGTAGAGGTAATCTTTATCCCAGCCTACCCGGAATGAACCTTCCAGATCATCCGCATCGACCCGTTCACTTTTTCCATACACGACATATTTGGCTGGATATTTGGTTGTTGTCCATTCATCCCAAACACTGTCGAGATTGGGTGCGGTACTTAAATAAGGAGCGGTTACCCAAAATCCACCACGGATCGTCTGGGTATTGGTTGCTGTTGGGTTAGGTGTCGCGGAAGCGGTTGGCATCAATGTAGAAGTGGCTATCGGGGTAGCGGTGATTACGATAGGTGTGTTACCCGGTGCTGAAGTTGCAGCCTGAGTCTCAGTTACGATTACCACCGGCTGCGTGGCAGACGGAAGACTGTCAATTGCAGTCGAAAAGAGAACCGTCATGGTGTAATTTGGAGTCGGAAATAATATCGGCGTAGGGTTTGATTTCATCCCGGGCAAATTACAAGCACTCAATACCAATATTAAAGCAATGATCATTGGAATGTTTATTAAATATCTTCGCATCATATCCTCCTTCTATACCATTCCCTAAAAGTGATTCTATCAACAGACGGAATCATTCATGGAATATTAATCTGTAGACGAGAAATCAACAGAAAAGGTTCCCTTTTGCAGGATATAACCTTTTCAATCAAAAATCAATCAGCAACATTATTATTAGTAAGTTTCGATTCTACGAATAAAGTGAAGTACGGAGTGATATAAAGAATTATCATATGAAAAATGCAAGAGTGTGGACATTTTTATGGCATGCTTATGAAAAAGAGCCAGCATATTCTGCTCTTTTTCGAAAATATCAACTAAGTCAATTCCCGCAAAACATCCCAACAATGACTCTCGGTCTGAGGGACATAAAAATCGCGGCAAATACTTCGAGAAAGCTCCGGTAGAGATCCGAAAATTATGATCCGCCCCCACGCTCCAGTTAAGTAATTTTAGCAATTCTTTCATTTGTTCGTGCTCCATAATTTCTTTCGCATACAGGGTTTGCTCGCGATAGACCGCCTTGGCAACATAGGGAGCCAGCCAATAAAATTCGTTGGTTGTATCGGAAAATTCCTTCTCAATTGGCGGTTTGATAAAGAATTTCTCCATCCTTGTATTTTCAAACTTTATAAACAAATCGTCTTTTTGGAGCAAGATCACACTCGGATCTAAATTTTTGGAAGTGTAAGCGTCTGGGATATTAGTAACATCCACCAGCGTGAGATCAAGCCGTTGCCCGTCACTGAATTGAGAGAGGTAGATGAAAGGGTCAGTGCTTTCGTAATCATATGGATGACTGTACCAGTCCTCCGGAGTCTGCATAATAAGTAAGTTTCCAAATTTCCGCTCTACCCAACCTCTATCATGTGTGAATGAACGGATATCACGCACAAAATAGATAATATCGAAATCGCTAAAGCGGTCAACATGCTCTTGCGGACCAACACGTGAGCCACCCATCAAAACACAGCGAATGCGATCATCATGATCTGCTGTCTTGAGAATTAAGGCAAGAAAATCTTCGTCTATTCGCAATCACGTGCTCCCTTCCCTTTTAATCTCAGAAATGTAGCACTAATATTTCCATTGATTTTTCGTTTCGTTTTCAAGAATATTTATCGCTTTTTGAATACCTGGATTGCGATACTTGCAACCACCCGATACTTTCCATCAAATGGAAAATTACTGTCTAATAACAGTTTCTCTTTATGAATTATCCTTATTCCTTCTCCAATAATCCGACGCACTCAATATGGTAGGTTTGGGGAAACATATCAAATGGTGTTACCTCTCTCAATTTATATCCGACGACAGCCATTTTTTTCACATCTCGTGCAAAAGTAGCTACATCGCATGAAACATAGATAATTTTCGGAATATTTAACATCATTAATGCATCAAAACTGTAGATATCAAGGCCGGACCGGGGGGGATCAAGCAGTGCAACATCAAATGACTTATCCAATCCAGGAATGACGTCCGAAACTCGACCTACATATAACGAAATATTCTCAAATTCATCCAGGTTAGCCGTGAAATCCTGACAAGCACTTTCTGATTCCTCGATCGCTATCACCTCTTCAAATCGAGGTGCGAAAAACGCACTGAAAAGACCCACTCCGCTATATAATTCCAGCAGGCTTTTCCCCTTTGGCGGCAAAAGTGTCAGTACTTTCTGAATCAATTTTTCAGCCTGAGGCTCATTTACCTGAAAAAAAGAGTCCACCGAAACCTTAAAATTTCTGCCTAAAATCTCATGCACCAAATGATCATCACCTGCCAATACGATTGGACCTGCAGGGCTGAGATGGACGACCGATACAGGCAAATCTACTTCCATTTCGGGTAAGTTTACGATATCATCAGATTCCAGAATAACCATTAAATCCCCCGAATTCCCCTCTCGAAAGTGAACATTTTTTAATCCGGGAATAGGCTCTATATCCAGCTGCTTCCATAGAGTCAAGATATTTGCCTGAGGAAGATGACACTCCTCAATTGGAAGAATTAATGGTCGCTGATAGTGATAAAACCCTGTTTCTCCCTGTTCGCTTACCTGAAAACTAATTGAATTCCGATAATAAAAATCTTCATCTGATTTCACTATTGAAAGAACTGGCGGGTTTTCAAAACCCCCAATTCTTTGCAACTGGTCCCTGACAATACCCTCTTTAACTTCTGTCTGCTGGTTATAAGTCATGTGCTGATAATGACAACCACCGCATTCGCCAAAATGTTTGCAGCGTGGAGTTACTCGTTCAGGGCTTGTTTGATCGATTGAAACAAGTTCAGCTCGTACATACCTCTTTTTTTCAAATACAGTGTCAACAAACGCTGTTTCTTGAGGTAAAACAAAAGGACAAAAAATGGTGCGACCATCGGGCATATGACCCATCGATTCGCCGCCATACGTAAATTTTTCAAACTCAATACGGATTGGATCAGGATTCATCAGATTCTCTTTTCAAATAAGATATAACGATTATAACAATCCTCCCCTTATGTTGTTAACTCAAAAAGTTGTAAATTTAGATTTGATCACAATCAATCTTGATTAAGTTTGTACAATCATGTAAAAATATTAAGAATTAGATTAAAATTGTTTTGACAAAATATTTGCACCTGTTCTTATTATTGTATAATGACCGATAGGGCAGTTTTTATTATTCATCCAGCCCTGGTTCCGAATAATCCAATAGAGGAGAATCCCAATGAGAAGGTCAAACGTCTTTTTAAGTTTCCTCATGGTCTCGGTACTCATTATTCTGGTTGCACTTGCTGCAAACTCGCCAGTTTCTGCCAGAGATAAATTACAAGATGAGATAAAGATAGCCCGCGGGGGTCAGCTTTATGATCAGTGGAGTGCCGTACTCGTCGATAAAACAGTGCCGCCTGGAAACCAGCCTATCTGGTCAAGACAATCCATGAATACCCGTAGTGGCGCTGACACCTGGCGATGTGTCTCATGCCATGGATGGGATTACCAGGGAACTGATGGCGCAATCAGTGGTACTGCCAACGATACCGGCTTTTCCGGCATCCTGGACGCTGCCAATCAAACAAAAGAGGAAATTGAGAATCAAATTGGCGGTAAAAATGACCCGCAGCATGACTTTAGTACTTTTTTTGACCAGGAAGATATTGACGATTTAACAGCATTTATTCAGGATGGTCTGATTGATGATAACCAATATATTGATCTAGTTACTCGGAAAGTTATTAATGGGGACGTCCAAAACGGAAAGAGTAAATATGAAAATGCCTGTGCAAGCTGTCATGGTGAAGATGGTACCGGACTTACCTTCCGATATGAAGGAACAGAAATAGCTCTCGGTACCCTGGCTGTCCAGGATCCCTGGCGCTTCCTTCACCGTACCCGCTTTGGTACTGCCCGCGCTCCGGAAATGGCGGTTGGCATCAATCTGGGTTGGACACCTCAAGATGGCCGTGATGTGGTTTTCTATGCACAATCCAGCCTAAAATCTGGATTTGAAAATATCGAAGGAACCCCAGCCGTTATCGCGCCTGTTGAGAACAAAGGTGGCCCAGCAAAAAACATCTTTTCTGGGATCCTAACCGCGTTTGGAGCTATGGCAACCAGTCTTGGATTTGCGGTGCTGCTGGGGGCGGCACTGGTTGGGATTATCTTATTATTGGTCTGGTTATTACGCAGCCGAGAATCTTAGCAGCATTGAAAAAGGAGAGAATTATGAAATCTCAAGTGCCATTATGGCAACGCGGAAGTTTTCGGATCACCGCAGCACTGGTTTTACTCATTTTATTAGGAGGTGCAGTTGGTGGTATCTATTTTACTCAAATCCCCCCTGAACAGCCGATTCCCTTTCCCCATAATTTTCACGTCGGCCTTGGCGCCCAGTGCGAATACTGTCACACTGGTACCGCTATCGGGCCGAATGCAGGATTACCCACAACCGATAAATGTTGGGGATGTCACCAACAATTGGAACCACGCAATGATAATTTGAAAAACGTAGCTTATTACGGCGAAAATGGAATATCAATTCCCTGGGTTCCAGTAGCAATTGAACCGGACTTTGTCCATTTCAACCACCAACCACACATTCAAGCCGGAGTTGCCTGTGCCACCTGCCATGGTGATGTAAACCAAATGACCGTTGCAGAGCCGCAAGCTGGGCAGAATATGGGCTGGTGTCTTGACTGCCATAAAAAAATGTCCACGCCGGAGGATTTCGTTCGCCTTTCGGATTGTGCCACCTGCCATTATTAATACGAGGAGGAAAAGCAGTATGAGCGAAAACATCTCTCGACGTGACTTTCTAAAAATCTCCGGTCTCGGAATGACAGCAGCGGCTGTCATGACGGGATGCGGCCCATCTTCAAGATATGTTGTCCGTCAGGCATATGTTGACATGCCGGAATACAATCAAACCGGCGTCAGCACTTACTACGCCACGACCTGTCAGGAATGCCCGGCAGGCTGTGGATTGATCGTCAGGACGCAAGAGGGACGTGCAATCAAAGTCGAAGGCAATCCTGACCACCCGGTTAATAAGGGTAGAATTTGCTCACGTGCTCTGACCTCGGTCCAGGGACTCTACAACCCCGACCGAATCGGTGGTCCCCAGAATATCTCACGCGGGAAAAAACCAGCCTCTCCCTTAACCTGGGAAGAAGGCGTCAAGGTAGTCACTAACAGTCTTGTAAATCCCGCAAAGACTGCATTCCTGTTGGGACTGGAGTCAGATCATTTGTACGACCTGGTGCAGGAGGTGGCGGAGGCATCCACAGGATTGATGGTCTACCGTTATGGTAGTCTGGCAACACTCGATGGACAAGAAACACTCAAGCAAGCTTGTCAAACCCTTTTTAACAGCAGGGAAGTCCCATTTTTTGATTTATCCAATGCCGATGTTGTCCTGTCTTTCGGAGCAAACTTCCTTGAACACTGGCTTTCGCCGATGGCATACAGTCGTGGTTACCGTAATATGCGCAAACAGGAATTTGGTAAACGCGGCTATGTGATTTCATTTGATGCTCGACAAAACCTTACCAGTGCCAACGCCGATCTGTGGATACCGGTCAGGCCTGGAACTGAAGGCTTAGCCGCTCAAGCTGTTGGGAAACTAGCAGCACAACTTCGTAATTCTTCCGTTCCTGGCATGTATACAAGTACCTCTTTGAGCGAAGCTGCTAATATTTGTGATGTGGGAGAAGATCAACTTCACCGGGCAGCCGAACTCTTCGCTCACGCCGAACGTGCTGTGGCACTACCAGGTGGAAATGCACTCGCCAGTGAAAATGGGCTTCAAAATGCGATCGCGATTCTGGGATTAAATTTGATCGCTGAGAATTTGGGAAAGCCCGGCGGCTTATTCGTCACTGGGGCTGAAACAATGCTCGAACCCGGTAACGACATCAACCAATTAATTGAGAAGATGAATTCCGGCCAGATTGAACACCTTCTCATTCACGGTATCAATCCAATTTTTGAACTCCCTGCTGCGCTGGGTTTTGCAAATGCGCTTGCGAAAGTTCCGAATGTAATTTCCTTCGCATCCTTTGAAGATGAAACCGCTCAAGCAAGTGATTATTTAATTCCAGATCATACCCCCTTAGAATCCTTTGGTTATCAGCGCTCCCTTTCTGGAGCTGACAGAATAACGATTTCAGCCATTCAACCAGTCGTTCAACCAATTCACGACACCAAAGCTACTGTTGATGTTTTCCTGGCTGCAATAGCCGATGTTGGAACTGATCTGAGCACCAAAATCAGCTACACGGATGAAGTTGATTACCTTCAAAAGAAGATTACACCTTTAATTGGTGCATCTGGCAACATCAGTGCCGCGGATTTACCGACCTTCTGGAGCAAATGGCTTCAACACGGAGGCTGGTGGAATAAGAACCCTACCCTGGAAGGACCGGGTACAAACGAAATATTACGATCTGAAATAGCGTTCGCACCCGTTGGTGAAACGCCCGAAAAATCCTTCCACCTGGTTGTTTTTGCTACCCAGATGGGTGATGGCCGTGGGGCAAATCGGCCCTGGCTGCAAGAGACACCTGACCCAATGACTACAATCACCTGGAATTCATGGATTGAAATCAATCCGCATACAGCTGAAGAACTGGGGGTAACCGATGATGATATCGTTACAGTCACAGCCAGCGACACAGGTGAAAGTATAGAAGCTGTCGTTTATAAGTACCCGGCCATTCGCCCGGATTGCGTTGCCATACCCTTCGGGCAGGGACATACTGCCCTGGGAAGTTTTGCTGCCGGTCGAGGCTGCAACCCTGCTACGGTCTGGTCGACCAAAGTTAATGGAGCTGGTGACTTTGCAGTGGCTGAATCAATCGTCACAATTACACAAACGGGAAAACGCAGGCCGCTTGCCCGTCAGGAAAGTAAGGCTGGCGTATATGAAGAACATTAGTGGTATACCAATAAAGGAGAACCCGCATGGCTGAAAATCAGAATAACGAAAAATGGGGTATGGTGATCGACCTGGATATTTGCACCGGTTGCCAAGCCTGTGTGACTGCCTGTTCCATGGAAAACAATATTCACTTTGTCGGCGAAGATGAGATGGCTTATGGACGCGGTTTACAATGGATGCGAATCCGACGCTATTGGGAAGGAGATTATCCTGAAGTAAAACCTACCCATGAGCCTATGCTTTGTCAACAATGTGGAAATGCACCTTGCGAATCGGTTTGCCCTGTCTTTGCTTCTGTCCATTCCGAGCAAGAACAGATAAATTTGCAAGTTTATAACCGCTGCATCGGTACGCGTTATTGTGCCAATAACTGCCCCTACCTGGCACGAACGTTCAACTGGTTTGATTATGAACTGCCCTCTCCCATGAATGCTTATCTCAACCCTGATGTCACTGTTCGCAGTCGTGGAGTCATGGAAAAATGTACTTTCTGTGTACAAAGGATCGTTAAAGGTCGTCAAAAAGCAAGCGCCGAGGGAAGAGAGATCCAGGATGGTGAAGTTACACCAGCCTGTGCACAAGCCTGTCCTACCGAGGCAATTACATTTGGAAGATTGGATGATCCTGAAAGCCGCGTCAGCCGGTTGGCAAGAAATGATCGCGCCTTCCGCGAACTCGAAGAGCTTGGAACGGAACCCAGAGTGACTTACCTTAAAGGAGGGATGAGCTATGGCAGTTGATGCAAAATCTTTGATAGGCTCACAAGCAAAACCTCATCACGAGATGGAAGCAGAGGAATTACGCAAAGAACATCTCTTGCTTGATCCCATGCCCCGTGAAGAGATGAACCAAATGGTCATGGATGCCATGCAAACCACTACGCCACGCTACTGGGCATTTGTGATTGGTTTTGGACTGGCCGTGGTAGTGCTCTTATTTGGCGCTTGGGGTTATATGATCGCAACCGGTATGGGTGTCGCTGGTATTCGCCGCCCGGTATACTGGGGTATTTTCATCGTCTCCTTTGTATTCTGGATCGGTATTTCGCATGCTGGTACTTTCGTTTCAGCCATTCTGCGAGTTTTCAAGGCTGAGTTCAGACGGCCATTCACCCGTGCCGCAGAATTAATGACAACTTTTGGCCTCGCAGCCGGCGCGCTTTATCCACTAATCCATTTAGGCAGGGTTTGGGTTTTTTATTGGATGATCCCGTATCCCAACTCTCGCTGGTTATGGCCAAATTTCCGCTCACCTTTGGTGTGGGACTTCTTAGCCATTACAACTTATCTGCTCAGTAGCACCATTTACCTTTTCCTACCATTAATCCCGGATCTGGCGATGGCACGTGACCGTTCTAAGGGCTGGCGTCATGTTTTGTATAGAACGCTGTCACTTGGTTGGCGTGGAACGGAAACCGAATGGTTCCGTCTGCGAAAAGCGATTGGAATATTCGCATTCGCCATCATCCCGGTTATGTTTTCTGTCCATACGATTGTTTCGTGGGATTTTGCAGTCTCAATGGTGGCAGGTTGGCAATCGACCATTTTCGGACCCTATTTCATCATCGGCGCAATCCTTTCCGGTGTTTCAGCAGTGGTGACAATCCTTTACATACTGCGCACAACCATGAAGAATTTCGATTATTTTATCCGTCCAGAAGTATTTGATGGCCTCGGAAAATTAATTCTGATATTTTCAATGTCCTGGGCTTATTTCTTCTTTAATGAATACTTACTTAACTGGTACGGGGGAACGGCGGCGATAAAAAAAATTCTAACTCTGCATGCCACCGGACCCAGCGCATGGGTCTGGTATGTGATGCTAATTTGTAACGTTGTCATCCCCTGGTTGTTTTTATGGAGTAAAAAGGTCAGACGCACCCCCTGGTTGATGTTCATCATTACCCTATTGGTGAATGTCGGCATGTTCGCGGAAAGATACACGATCATCCCCTTGACGCTGGGGCACCAACGCAGTCCATTCGATTGGGGAATTTATAACCCCACTATTGTAGAAGTCAGTATCGTTCTCGGCACGCTGTGCTTGTTCATTTTCCTTTATCTGCTTGCTTCCCGCATCATTCCACTCGTTCCAGTATGGGAAGTGCAGGAAGGGCAAATGTCGCACACCTTCCGCAAAGTTGGAAAAACCGCGATACCATCTGTCACAGAATTGGAATAGGAGGCGAGATGGACACAAATGTACGTATGATACTTTTCAAAGAAGATCAGGTAGATCACGCTGCAGAGGCAATTGAGACACTCCATACGCAAGGAATTCCTGAAAAAGATATCTCTGTAATTTCCGGTGTGCCATTCAGTGAAAAAATACTCGGCCGGCCGATGTCATGGACGCGAGTGCCACAAATTGCGATTGCCGGTGCTTTTGTGGGCTTCCTTGCCGCTTCCCTTCTCAATTTCCTGACCCCTAACTTATACCGGATGACCGTGGGAGGGATGCCACTGACGCCCATACCCACATCCATTGTTGTCACCTTTGAACTAACCATGCTGGGATTATTGATCAGCACTTTTATTGGTGTATTCATTGAAACAATTTCTCCATCCTACGGCCCAAAGGGTTATCACCCCAAGATCAGCGATGGCTATATCGGTATTCTTTTCCGCTGTCCAGCCAATGTTGAAGAGAAGACCTGTCTCGAATTACAGGATTTAGGAGCAGAAATTGTCAATCCAGCGGAGGTAAAACAACCATGATCAAACGACTACTTATCGTATTAGCTGCCCTGACGGTTCCTCTGGCAATTGGACTGCTTTTTACATACGATGTAATAAAAATCAACTGGATCAGCTCTATGGAGATTCAACCCAGTTACCGTCCAATGGAAGAACCTCTGCCATTACCGGCACGGTCGGTACCGGTACAGGGAGTGGCTTATATCCCGCAATTAGGTGTACCAAGCAATCCAGTGACAGCTGATTCAAATTCGTTAACCCGTGGTAAAAAATATTTCGATAGCAGTTGTGCTCTTTGCCACGGTCAAAGTGGGGAAGGTAATGGGCCATTTTCGGGATTTTTAACCAAGTTTCCGCCGGTTAGTCTGGTAGACCTGGATCGCAAGAGTTTGAGTGATGGGGCGATTTTTATGACGATCACAGATGGAGTTCCCGGCAGAATGCCGCACTTGCGAGAAAATCTACCCACAGCGGAATTACGCTGGGATGTAGTCAATTATGTGCGCCTCTTGCAACAACAGGCAAAATAAATAAAGCTAGACATCATTCTTTCTACACTCCAAAAACCATCAGTTTTCATAAAACACTGGTGGTTTTTCGATTACAATTGCTGCAATGTCCACCACTTTTTTCATGATCCGGCATGGCCAAACAGACTGGAACCTCCAACGTCGCTACCAGGGACAAATTGATATTCCATTAAATTCCACTGGTTTGCTTCAGGCAAAGAATGCCGCTGCCACGTTACGAGGACAGGCTTTTGATGCATTGTATAGCAGCGATTTACAACGAGCCGCACAAACTGCAGCTGAAATTAGTGAGGTTCTCAATTTAGCGGTGTTAACCGATGTACGTTTACGTGAAATTCATCAAGGTGACTGGGAAGGTCGTTTGATCGATGCTGTTTTCAAGGATGATCCGGAAAATGTCAAAGCTGTTTATGCTGATCCGCGAACAACCCGTCGTCCTGGTGGTGAATCAATTCTCGATCTTGCGGACCGGGTAAGAGGATGTTTATTAGATTTAAACATGCGTCATGACCATCAAAAAGTACTGGTCGTTTCTCATGGTCTGGCTATTGCTACTGCGATTTGTTCTTCTAAGAATATCCCATTGACAAAGGCGCGCAATTACATCCCAAATAATTGCCAGGAAACCGAAATCCACTTTCCATTTTAAAATTTCAAACCTGGTTTAGAAAAAACGAAAGCACAATCGGGGTTTTATAGAAATATAGTCTCCTTACTCAATTGTCACAAAATGCTTAATTTCAAAAACGGGCTCAAGCAGCTCGGTTTTAAAGAATTGAGGAAAAATATTCAGGTTTTCCAATTCACATAAAGGAAGCCATTCCAGACGTTCTTCAATACCGCCTTCAGTAAAACGCTCACCAATGAATATTGTATCTTCATTTGGCTTCATGTAGAAAAAGAAACTCAATTCGTGAAATCGTTCGTTATTTGAATTAAGTGTGAAAAAGTTTTCATGGATAAATGCAAGACGATCGATCTCAAACTTAATCCCCGTTTCCTCAAATACTTCCCGGGTTGCCGTTGATTCAATTGATTCATTCATTTTCACCCGTCCCCCAACTGAGTAATAATACGGATCGCGTGAATTTTTCACCATTAACAACATGCCATGATGGATGATAATTGCGCCCACCCGAAAATTGAATCTACCTTCGTTTGTTTTGAAACTACAGTCCATCAATGTTTCCATCAATTGGTAGATTTCTGATTAAAGAAAGTTCCAGTTCGTACGGTTATGAAAAACCATCGAATTATTCATTTTATCCCGAATTCATAATGGCGGAGAGGAAGGGATTCGAACCCTTGATACCTTTCGGTATACGCGCTTTCCAGGCGCGCGCGTTAGGCCAGACTACGCTACCTCTCCGTGCGTTCGCAATTTTACCATTACTCGAATGCATTGAATAGGGAATACCCGGAGGAAAAACAGCTGGTGTGGGTAGCTGGTAGTACTCTGAGAGACGTCCTTCCACTTAACCCATTACTTTTTAGTCATTGCTATTTTGCCCCTTTCAAAAAAACCTCATCATCGTAAATTTCCTATTGTCAATACCAGCCAATGCCATTATAATAACGACACGTTACACGGGCGGTTAGCTCAGTTGGTTAGAGCGTCGCGTTGACATCGCGGAGGCCGTAGGTTCGAGCCCTATACCGCCCACAATTCTTAAATCCCATCCTCAGATCGGGATTTTTGCACTGATCGACTTTACCTTAATTTCAATGCCACCACCGTTCAAATTGTTGACGTTGACCTTTGAGTTGTGGTATATTTACCATGCTTAAGAAATGAACAATGTTCTCAATCATATTTAAATCACAACAATTTCAAGAGGAGAAACGCTATTAGCGCATCAAATTATCGTGTAAATGAACAAATTCGAGTAAAAGAAGTTCGCTTAATTGGAGCAGACGGGGAAAACGTAGGTGTTGTAACGGTTCAAAAGGCCATGGAAATGGCACATCAGGCAGAACTGGACCTGGTAGAAGTTGCGCCCGGTGCCAATCCGCCAGTTTGCCGTATTATGAATTTTGGAAAATTCTTGTATGAGCGTACAAAGAAAGAGCGGGAAGCACGCAAAGCACAGACCAAAATAGAAATCAAAGAAATACGCCTGCGTCCAAAAACCAATGAACACCACCGCGGTTTCAAAACTCGCGACGCTCGCCGCTGGTTGGAAGAAGGAATGAAAGTGAAAGTCACGATCCGCTTCCGCGGACGGGAAATCACATACCCTGAAATTGCACTGGAAGATCTTCGTGAAATTGCTGAAGAACTGGCTGATGTTGGAACAGTCGAACAGAAACCAAACCTGGAAGGCCGTAACATGTCTATGTTAATAACACCTTCAAAGGTTGTTATAAAAAAGCCTAAAGCAGCTGTCGATCCGAAAAATGAAAGCTCCAGTCAGTTAGAACCTGAAGAGGAAAAATCCAGCGAATAAAAGCAAATTCACCCATTTGATAAGTGCTTGGTTTTCACAACGTTTCTATTTATCATTGAATTGCCCATAAACACTCGCTGATTGAAATAATCTATAGTATAATTCGCGGTCGCGCATATTTTTGATACACCGCGAATACAAACCTTAGTTAAGAGGAGGAAAACTGTGCCTCGTAAAATGAAAGCCGGAAAATTCAAAATGAAAACCCATAAAGCGACTTCCAAACGATTTCGCTTGACCGGGTCTGGCAAACTGGTTCGAACAAAAGGTGGCAAGAGCCATCTGCGTCGACGCACATCGCAACGCTCGAAATATTTGTTGTCAGAGATGATCGAAGTTAAAGGCGATAATATTATCAAACGGATAAAACGTCTGGCTCCTTATCTTTAAGGATCAGGCAGTTCGTATCTTTTTTTAGTGCGGCTGTTGGGTGTATAACAAGCGATTGGCCTTCCAAGACCAGATTTCTGACGCCCAGGGGTTCGCAAAGGAGTAAACATGGCACGTGTTAAGAATGGTCCACATGGCTACCGTCGACACAAGAAAATATTAAAAATTACCAAAGGTCAATTTGGCACAAGGAGCAAGTTGTTCCGCCGTGCCAATGAGGCAATGCTTAAAAGTCTTTGGTATTCATTTCGGGATCGACGTAATCGCAAACGTGATTTACGCCGTTTATGGATCACCCGTATTAATGCGGCTACCCGCCTAAACGGGATCGCATACAGCCGCTTCATTTACGGAATGCGCAAAGCAAACATCACAATAAACCGTAAAATGTTGGCTGATATCGCAGTTCGAGATCCGCAGGCATTTGCTGCAATAGTCAGTATGGCTAAAGAGGCATAAGCTTATCCCGCTCGCGAAATGACAAATCATGCGCAATTTAACCGGCCTATATTATGGCCGGTTTTTCTTTTCGAGTACAATTATTTGCGAGGAAAAAATGATCACTTCTGATAAGAATCCTAGAATCCAACAGGTACGGGCTTTGATGGATCATGCTAAAGAACGGAAAGCCTCTTCTGCCTTTGTTATTGAAGGTGTGCGCCTGATGAATGAAGCTATCCTCGCTCAATGGAAATTACAATGTGTTTTCTACTCCAATAATCTCTCGGATCGCGGTTTGGAAATCGTTGCCTCTGCAAGAGCTCGAAATGTGTTCGTAGAGGAAATTCCGTTTCAGTTGATGGCGAAAATCGCGGATACAACATCGCCACAGGGAATTCTAGCCATTGCAAGCTTGCCATCACCGAAACTGCCTGAATGCCTCGATTTTACGCTTATATGCGATGCCATTCGTGATCCAGGTAATCTTGGAACAATCATACGGACAGCGCGCGCCGCAGGAGTGCAAGCTATCCTCCTCTCGCCCGGAACAAGCGACCCATTCGCACCAAAAGTCGTCAGAGCAGCTATGGGAGCACACTTTCACCTGCCGATTTTTCGATTCGATTGGCGTGAAATCCAGGAGATTTGTAAAAGGACAAACCAGAAAGTTTTTCTCGCCAGCCCCAACGGTAACAGCGATTACTGGCAAGTCAATCTCCGTGAGCCAAGCGCTTTCATTATTGGCGGAGAGGCTGATGGAGCCAGCGTGGAAGCGAAAAATTTAGCCAGCCATACCGTCACCATTCCTATGCCGGGTCAAAGTGAATCGCTCAACGCTGCCATTGCAGCCGGTATTCTACTATTCGAAACCGTTCGTCAAAGGACATCATGAAAATCCGGTCCATTACAGTATTCGCAACACTTCATCCCAAAAAGCTCGATTTTATTGTCAGATCATTAGCACAATCCACAAGACTAATAAAATCAGTGCTGGAAGACGCCGGTATCGAAGTTCAGACTACCCGTCTGGCTACCCCATCATTTACCAGTTATATTACACACTGGAAAGAGCAAGAAATACTGAACTTAATCAAACAATTTGAAGAAGCCGTCATTCAAGCCGGTTTTGATTATCTCTCCATCGGACCGGCATTGATTGAAGTGCCAAAAAGTTACGCATTGATCCCGCAAATACTCGCTGAAACAAGACAGGTTTTTTGCAGTGCATTCATTGCTGACTCAAAGTATGGCGTCAGTTTGCAGGCAATCCAATCTATCGGCCAGATCATTGTCCAGTCATCCACACTGGAAGATAACGGTTTTGCCAATCTACGCTTCACTGCTCTGGCAAATGTAGAACCGCTCGGCCCCTTTTTCCCGGCGGCATTTCATGACTCGAGTAAAGCCAATGGATTTGCCTTCGCTGTCGAGGGAGCCGATGAAGTTGTCAGTTCTTTCTCTCAAACAGAATCACTTGACCTGGCACGCTCTACCCTATTAGATATTCTTGATCAAAAAACCGTTGAAATTTCTAGTCTCATCGCAGCCAATGCGGAATCAATTGGGCTTCCGTTTTACGGCTTCGATATCTCAGTAGCTCCTTTTCCCAGCGATGAATGCTCTCTCGGGGCTGCATTGGAGAGCCTTGGTATTCCATCATTGGGCAATCATGGTTCGCTGGCAGCTGCAGCTTTTCTGGCTGATACACTCGATCGCGGTAGCTGGCTGCGAACCGGTTTCAATGGTTTGATGTTGCCATTATTAGAAGATTCCCGGTTGGCACAACGTTCAATTGATCACAGTCTGGCTGTGAAAGACTTATTAATGTATTCCGCCGTCTGTGGAACCGGTCTGGACACAATTCCTTTAGCCGGAAATTTATCTTCTGATCAAATAGCTGCCCTGCTTTTGGATGTGGCTGCGCTCTCAGCCCGGCTGAAAAAACCGCTCACAGCCCGTTTGATGCCAATCCCAGGTAAAAAAGCCGGCGACCTGACCAATTTCGATTTCGCCTTTTTTAGGAACGGCCGTATTCTGGACTTGCAATCACAGCCCTTACACGCTGCTTTTTCAAACACCCAAAATTCTTTTCGATTAAACACGCGTAGGTCATATCAAAAGGATTGAACACCTTTTTTTATCGAACCTGTTTGAAATGAACCAAAATCAGATTTTTCTCACAGTCCGAAAAAGTATCAAAATAAACCCGATCAGAAATAGGGATGCCGGCTTGATCGGCCAATTGTAAGTACAAATCCCCACTTGTATCTCGCGGTGTGTCGCCAAAGGTAAATTCAAATCCGGATGGACCGTATGGTGAACCCTCAAGTGTGACACTTTGATAATTCATAGTCTTACCACCAAAACTACCCCTTAGCCAGACAACAATGCCTTTGACCGATCTTCCTTGCAAATCAAAAACCTGACCGGCGACACCGGTCCATTTACATTCCAAATCAGGTTTAAAGATGGTACTGGAGATCGCGTTCGGGTCATTTTGAGCGACGAAGGCATAATATCCAACGAATGGTGTTGTCGTCGGCTCTTGCGGAGTCGTTTCTGCTACCAGTGTCCCATCTTGAATTTCTACTACCTGAGTTGCCGTTGCAGCTGTGGTTGCGGATGCTGCAATTACCGGCATATCAGTTGGTAAGATTTCCTCAGTCGGCGATGCGGCAACCGCATTGCTCTCTGGCAAAATAATGCTCTCAGGAAGATCAACAGGCGGAAAAGGATTGAAAATAGCATAAGGATTTACATAGATGGTCAATTGCAGAATTAATATCAAGGCCGAAGCCATAACAACGACCAGAGTTAACAAATTCCAGAAGAAATTAAAGGGTTTTCTTTTTGGTTGGTGTCTTACCATTTATTACCTCCGATGAAGCTTCCTGGTCATTAAATTACGGGCTTAAAATCTCAAGTTGTGCACTGGATTTTGCATTCTGTATCCATTCGGCCAGGGCTTTGCGCTGGTAAGTCAATAAGGCATCCTGTGTTAAAGGGCGTTCCATTTCTCTCTCAATGACCTGAACAATTTGATATCCATATTCAGTGGGAATGATTTCGGTATACTCTCCAGGTTGTAATGCAAAGACAGCCTCTTCAATTTCGGGAATTACCAGGTAATCACGCGGGAACCAACTCAATTCGCCTCCGGTTAATGGATCATAGATCCATGATAACGTTGCAAAATCTGCGCCAGCTTCCAATTGATTATAGATTTCTTCTGAAAGCAGCTTCCCCTGAACCATAATCTGCCGGGCATGGATTTGTTCAGCAGCTTTTGGAACTTCCGCAAGGATCATATCTTTTTTTGCAGCAGCTTCGATTTCCATTCGATATAGCCGTTCAAAGCTTTCCCGAGTATAGTGATTTGCCGTCAACCATTCTTCTAATTGTTCTGGCGAACCCGGCAAGTTGGTCAGATCACTCAGACGTTGCTGGAACATCTCATTTGGTAAAAGAAAGCCGGCTTCACGTGCCGACTGAGCCAGCAGGCAGAGATCAATCAGATTCTCAAGCACTACCGCCCGACCCGTTTGTTCATCAACACTTTCAATTTGTGAGGCAGCTGCATCCTGGTATCGCAGGTACTCTTCCTCAAAATCAGCCAGTAATATTCGCTCGCCATTAACAATCGCGACAGCCGGAAGCGGTACCGCTGTCTCTGTCGGCGTAATAGCCGTAACCGTCATTTCGACTGAGGTTGTTGGTGGCAATTTCCGTTAGGGTAGTCGACAGGCTAGCCACGGGAGTAGTTTGGCAGCCATTGATCAGTAGAAATGAAAATAAAACGATGATGGGGAGGAAACGATTTTTCATCCAGCCCATTATAATCGAAAAAGAGGCTGCCCAATTGAGCAGCCTCTTTTTATTTCATTAAGTACGTTGGTTTAGTACTCTGGCATCGGAGGAGCGGCAGGTCCTCTGTTCTCTTCCGGCACGTCTGTAATCAAAGCTTCGGTGGTCAGGATCATTGCAGCAATAGAGGCTGCATTTTCAAGAGCACCACGGGTAACTTTGGCAGGATCGATAACGCCACATTTAACCATGTCACCAAATTCACCCGTCAAAACATCATAGCCAAAGCGGGGATTGTCATTATCTCTTTGTGCTTTGCGAACATTTTCAATAATGACTGAACCTTCTTTACCGGCATTCTCTGAAATTTTGCGCATGGGAACTTCGAGGGCTTTGCGGACGATGTTGACACCTATCTGGGCATCTTCGTCTTCCATCTTCAGGTCTTCGAGGACATGCATGGCATTGATCAAAGCAACACCACCACCGGGGACAATACCTTCTTCCACAGCCGCGCGGGTTGCAGAGAGAGCATCTTCTACACGATGTTTCTTTTCTTTGAGTTCTGTTTCAGTAGCGGCACCAACACGGATGATAGCGACACCACCAGCCAGTTTGGCAAGCCGTTCTTGAAGTTTTTCACGATCATAATCGCTGGTTGTCTTGTCAATTTCGACCTTGATTTGTTCGATACGGCCTTTAATGGCTGCTTCATCGCCTTTACCGCCAACTACTGTGGTATTGTCTTTGTCAGCAACAACTTTTTCCGCGCGACCAAGGTCGGCGATTGTTGTAGTATCGAGTTTGCGACCAGTTTCTTCCGAAATCACCTGTGCGCCAGTCAGAACTGCGATATCCTGTAGCATTGCTTTACGGCGATCACCAAAACCGGGGGCTTTGACAGCCAACACGTTGATCATTCCACGGATCTTGTTCAGAACGAGGGTTGCCAGTGCTTCACCGTCAATATCTTCGGCAATTATAACCAGGTCACGTTTTCCAACCTGAACCATTTTCTCCAGGACAGGAACGATATCGGCCGCAGCAGAGATTTTCTTATCGTGAACGAGAATGTAAGGTTCTGCGATAACGGCTTCCATGTGTTCCATATCGGTCACAAAATAAGCAGAAATATATCCACGGTCGAACTGCATACCTTCAACATATTCCTGTTCAAATTCAAGACCTTTGGATTCTTCGACAGTGATAACACCATCTTTGCCTACTTTATCCATCACGTCAGCGATTAAATCACCGATTGAGCGATCCTGTGCGGAAATGGTGGCCACATTGGCAATCTCGCTTTTTTCGCGGATCTCAATAGCCTGCCGCACAATTTCATCAGAAACTTTCTTAGCAGCAGCTTCAATACCACGTTTGAGCAGCATTGGATTTGCGCCAGCAGCGAGAGTTTTTAAACCTTCGGTCACAATGGCGTGCGCTAATACTGTTGAAGTTGTAGTACCATCGCCGGCAATATCATTCGTCTTGGTTGCTGCTTCTTTGAGAAGCTGGGCACCCATATTCTCAAATGGATCTTCTAATTCAATTTCTTTTGCAACGGTAACTCCGTCATGGGTGATCGTCGGGGAACCAAATTTTCGATCTAAAGCCACATTTCTGCCCTTGGGACCAAGGGTTGTTGCAACTGCGGTCGCGACCACATCAATACCAGTCTTAAGCTTTCTTCGAGCTTCTTCTCCAAATACAAGTTGTTTTGCTGCCATATTTTCAATTACTCCTTATTAAACTAAATTTATTAATCTTCAACAATTGCGAGCAGATCACTTTCGCGGAGGATGAGCAGTTTCTTGCCATCCACTTTGATTTCGGTTCCGCCATATTTTGCGAACAAGACAACATCGTCTTTTTTGACATCCATGGCAATGCGGTCACCATCTTCATCGCGGTCACCAGGACCAACTGAAAGAACTTTACCCTTCTGGGGTTTTTCTTTGGCTGTTTCCGGTAACACAATACCACCGGCGGTAATTTCTTCCGCTTCGATGGGTTCAACTAAAACACGACTTCCTAAAGGCTTTAAATTCATTTGTACTTCCTCCTGCTTTTGCATTAGGTAAATTATTTTTGGATTTTAGCACTCGCATACCATGAGTGCTAAACCGTCTCAAATCTTACCTGCCTTTCGAATGAAAGTCAAGAGTTGTTTTTATATTCTAATGAATTTCTGATAAATGATTTTTAAGGGTTGGAGTCACAAATTTGTTCACCGGCATTGACAATACTCATGACACCATCGTCATTGGAGTAGTCTTTCTTAACAATCCCAAAGATACGTTCTGCCTCATTACAGAGGTTATCCCCTTTGCGGTGCATGGCGGATAGCACGGAACCATATGTGTAGTAGTACACCAACGTATTGGCAGTTAGCGGAAGACCTACAATTTCATAAGGAGGTATTGTGTTAGGGTCCGTCTCTTCCGTACAATCCTGACGAACTATACAGCTTTCAAGTGCTGAACATCCATCAAGCGCACATGCAAACGCAGGTATAGAACCTTCATAGTTTCGCGATTTGAAATAGACGAGCCCTAATTGTGCATACACATTCGCATTCCCGGGCGTAAAATCCACAGCACGCATCACATTGCGCGCCGCCGCAAAAGCCTCACCTTTATTAATGTATGTATTAGCAATGGCTAAATAAGGGATTGGGTCTTTTATGTCATTTTGTTCATTTATCTTGACCGCTTTAGCAAAATAATCAAGGGCGACATCCAATTGCTTTAACTGACGATAATTCACCCCGATCGAGATGTATAAAAAGGTCAGGTTTGGGTTAATCTCGGCGGCTTTTTTATATGATTCGATCGCCTCATTGTAGCTATTACCTAGCGATTCCATTACAAAACCATGCACCCGTTGTACATCCATCAGATTCGGGTTTATCTCCAGGGCACGGTTCGCATAATCAAGCGCTTCCTTATAACGAAGTTGATCGAGGAAAATTTCTGCCCGGTAGGCGATTGCCAGTGGATTCTGACTATCCAACTGCAGCGCCTTCGCAATGGATTGTTCTGCTTTTAATAAAAACGTGTTCGATTCCTCCCCGGAATATACCGGATATGAGTACCAATCATATGCAAATGCCTGGATCGCATAGGCAGTACTATCATCCGGGTTAACTTCGACGGCTTTTTCTGCTGATGCAATTGCTTCTTCCAATCGCTGGCGTTTTTCAGCATCTGTGGTCAATAAATTTGACGAATAGGTTTGTATGCGTGCTAATTCCGACCAGATGGTGGAGTTATTTGGTTCCAGTCTGGTCGCATCTAAATAAGATTGGATCGCAGCATCCAATTTACCAGCTTGAAAATATGTTTCTCCTTCGGCGGCATGGGAATTAGCGGTTCTTGTTGGTGTTGGCGTGGCTAAAAATGGTTTCTGAACATTGCCTGCATCTACCTCGCGATAGAAAATTGCAGCCAAAAGAATAAACAAAATTAAAAAATAGATACGACCAAGCCTGTTTGACTTTCGCGGTCTAAATATGTTTCGGTCGTCTGGTAATTGGATTCCCATTTACTCTCCAGATTTGCTCATGATTCCGGGGTAGCATCAACAGGCGTCTCTTCCGGCACTGCCTCAACCCCACTGGCAATATCCTGGCAGATACTAACTATTTCGTTGGCATTATAAACGTTGTTTTCATCACTTCCCACAGTATCCATCAATGCCTGGGAAATTTTAAGTGCTTCACCGCATTCGCCTTTATAAGCTTGTGAGATGCCATAACGCGCGAAATAACTGGCCACAACTCCATAATCCAACGACAGTGGTTCCACCACAACACCACTTTCTGCTGTACCACCATGTATGATCAACCCGAGAAACTCAGCCGCTTTGGTGTAATTTTTATTGCGAAAATACAGTGTACCTAAATTACCATAATAGTATTGATTGGTCGGCTCAATGGCAAGCGCTTTTTCAGCATATTGGATTGCTGTGGCATACTCACCAATTTTTTGATAAACAACGGAGAGCTGATAATCTGGCTCGGGGTTGGCCGGATTTAATAATTCCGCCTCCTGAAACTCCTTAAGCGCCAGTGAGTATTCATTCACCGTATCAGTTGAATAGACAATGCCCAGGGCGGTGTGCAAATCTGCGATAAAGGGATTGATGTTAATAGCAGCCGTATAATATTGGACGGAATCAGTGTAATTGCCTAACAACCATTGTACATAACCGCGCGCACGATTTGTCTCCAGAGAATTAGGCTCAAGATCAAGGGCTTTTGCTGCATTGGCAATGGCTTCATCAATTACACCCAGAACAGCCGGGTTGGATTCATACTGGAGGCCATACACTTCTGCCAGATAAGCATAGGCAACACCATTATTCGGACTGAGTTCGATCGACCGTTTCAGCGCTGATATGGCAGCCAGATAATCGCCTTGAAACCCAAGAGTCCAGCCGCGTAAAGCATAAGCCAAAGGATTATTCTCGTTCACCAACAGCGATTTTCCCAGATTATCAAGAGCTTCCTCATAGCGCCCAAGATAAATCTGTGTTCGCGCTAATGCAACATAAATACCCGCATTGCCTGGGTCTGCCTGAACTGCCTTTTCATACATATCCACTGCCTGGAAAAGTTTGCCTTCTCCTATCAATGATTCTGCATCCGTCACATACGATTCCGGAGGGCGGGTTGCGGTTGGAGTGGCGATAAAGAGCGGTGGAACTGTAGGAACCACCACTTGATTGATGTAGAAAAAAGCAACAATGAGCAGAATTAGAATACCAATCCGAAAAGGATTAATCTTTCGGCGGCGGTTCTTCATATTAAAGCGGCCATTTCGAAGATACATATCTGCATGTTACCATTACAAATTTCTTCTCGTCAAGTGAGAGATGACCAATTTCGAAAGCCTGGGTCGCTCCTTTTATTGTTACGCCTTCATTATTAACAAGAATCGCACTGTAAAATAACAACTCTTAAGATGAGCCTATTTTCACAATATTGCTTGCCATTCAATACCCTTACCGCTAAAATGAGTATATGCGTTTTGATCTTTTCAGTCTTTTTCCTTCCATTTTTCAGCCTTATTTTGAAGTGTCAATTCTGCAAAAAGCGATTGCGAAAGGCTTGGTGGAAATTGGCATTCACAACATACGTGATTGGACATTTGACAAGCATCACGTAACTGATGATACCCCCTATGGGGGCGGCGGTGGTATGGTTATGAAAGCCGAACCGATCTTTGCAGCGATAGAAGATGTTCTCGGTAAACCACCCACCTGCCCGATGATCCTCATGTCACCTCAAGGGCGTCCATTCAGCTATAAAATTGCTTGTGAACTGGCTGCATATCCCCGCATTGCCATTTTATGCGGTCGTTATGAAGGAATTGACGAGCGTGTACGCGAAAACTTGATTAGCGACCAGATTTCTATTGGTGACTTTGTGGTTACTGGTGGTGAATTACCTGCCATGCTGCTGGTTGACGCGATATCACGTCAAATTCCAGGCGTGTTGGGTGATCCAACCGGCGCTGAGGATGATTTATTTTCCTCCGGTCTGCTTGAATATCCACATTACACCAAACCGGAAGAGTTTCGTGGCTGGCGCGTCCCGGATGTGCTTCTGAGCGGCCATCATGCCAATATTCAAAAATGGCGGCACGAACAATCTCTCTTGCGTACTTACCTCCAGAGACCTGATCTGCTCAAAACCATTGAGCTATCAGAAAATGATCTAAAATTATTACAGAAATTTCAGCAAGAGCTTCTATCAAGTAATCACAATTCTCAAGATTAATTTTCAAATCATTTTTTCGACGAGAGCGAGGTTCCGCCCATGCAACAAAAATTTAGTTACCCCAAGACATTTTTGCTTGGCTTTGGTTTTTTTGGTGTCAGTGTTATCTGGGCTGTTTATAATGCCTTTGTGCCCATCTTTTTGGATGGAAAATTTGGTCTCAGCGCAGCCTGGATCGGATTTTTCATGACACTTGATAACATAGCCGCCTTCCTGATTCAGCCCCCAATTGGCGCATTCTCAGATCGTCTGCGCACACGCATTGGTCGCAGGATGCCTTTTATTCTGGTTGGCGCACCCATTGCAGCTATCGCCTTTGGATTCATCCCGATGGTTTCGGTTTTGCCATTATTTGTCTTGTGCACCAGCTCGCTCTTAATCAGTATGGCACTCTGGCGTACTCCCGTTGTAGCCCTAATGCCCGATATTACACCCTCTAAATACCGTTCTCAGGCTAATGGCGTGATTAACTTTATGGGGGGAATTGGATCAATCATTGCTTTCCTGGTTGGCGCAAGCCTGTATGAAAAAAACCCCAGCTATCCTTTTTGGCTGGGTTCTGGCCTGGTTATCATTTCCTCTCTCTTGGTATTACTTTTTATTCGTGAACCAAAAAATTATGAGATATCCGGCGAAAAACCACCCAGCCTATTTATTGCTTTAAAAGACCTGATTCAAGAAAAAGAAAAGAGCCCACTACGAATTCTGGCAGCAATCTTCTTCTGGTTTGTAGCTTATAACGCCATTGAAGCGTTTTTCACTTTGTACGCTGTAAAACATCTCAACCTGCCGGTAGGAGATGCTTCACGCCTCCTTGGACAGCTTTCTCTTATTTTTGTTATTATGGCGTTACCAGCCGGTTACATCGGTGCCAAATTCGGCCGGCGGAGAACCATCATGTCTGGCGTCTTGGTCATGGGACTTGCCATTTTGTCGATGTACATCTTACCTATTTCCAGGCTCACGGTGTTCTTCGCCAAATTACCATTAATTGGCAATTTTTATTCCGTCAGCATCATACTCATGGTTGCTGGTTTCTCATGGGCATTAATTAATATCAATTCACTACCTATGGTGGTGGATATGACAGATGATGTTCATATTGGGACATTCACCGGGCTCTACTACATGGCCTCCACGCTAGCAGCCATTATTGGTCCAAATTTAAATGGATGGATCGTGCAATTAAGCGGAAACAACTATAGTTTAATGATGCTTTTTTCGCCGCTTTTTATGCTGTTGGCTTTCATCATGATGGCCGGCGTTCGACGCGGCGAGGCAAAAGTATAATAATACCAATTCCAATAATACTGACAAATGGCGCTTGTCAAGCAATAATGGTCAGTGTATACTATGGAAAGTGTGCGAACACACTAAATCCCTTTTTTTAACCTACTAAATTGTATGGAGGAGTATCGTATGTCTAAAAAGGTTTTAATAATCGTGGCAATTTTGGTCCTGGCTTCGCTCGCATTAGCAGCTTGCCAACCAGCAGCCGCCCCTGCTGAAGCGAAAACAAAGATTTGTCAGGTAACAGATACCGGCGGTATTGACGACAAATCATTCAATGCAACTGCATGGTCAGGCATGGAAAGAGCCGCCAAAGATTTGGGCGTCGAAGTTTCCTACCTCGAATCGCAACAACAGTCAGACTATGAAGTTCACTTGAACTCATTCGTCGAAGCCGGTTGTGAATTGATTGTTCCCGTTGGTTTCTTGCTTGCGGATGCTACTAGTGCCGCAGCCGATGCCAATCCGGATCAGAAATTCGCAATTGTTGATGTTGATTACCTCACTCAGACCAATGTCTTGAACAACGCTTCCAGCATTGATCAGGCTACATTCCTGGCTGGTTATCTGGCTGCAGGTATGACGAAAACTGGAAAAGTTGGTACCTATGTAGGTATCCTCTTCCCCGCTACCCAGGCATTCATGGATGGTTATGCTATGGGCGTTGCCAAATACAACGAAGTGCATGGCACGGACGTACAGGTACTCGGTTGGAACATGGACACTCAGGAAGGTTTGCAAGTAGGTAACTTTGAGAGCCTCGATGATGGTCGTGCTTTTGGCGAACAATTGCTGGACGAAGGCGCTGATGTAATCATGCCTGTTGCCGGTCCTGTTGGCCTGGGCACTCTCGCTGTCATGCAAGAACGCGGTACCGGTCTCTTGATTGGTGTGGATAATGATTGGTCCGTAGCCAATCCCGACAAAGCAGATTTCATTCTGGGCAGTGCTTTGAAGAAAATCGATGTCTTTGTTTACGAAGCAATCAAGCAAGTTATCGATGGCACCTTTAAAGGTGGCGGCATTTATCAATTGAACCTGGAGAACAATGGTGTTGGTTTACAATACGGCTCCACATGGGCTGACAAGGTTCCTGCAGATTTGAAAGCAGAAGTTGAGGGTTTGATCCCCGGTATTATCTCCGGTGACATCCCCACCATGCCCGCACGCTAATTCTTAATAATGTTAAAAAAGGAGTCAGAGACTAATCTGGCTCCTTTTTTTTTGAGTGCTAATTTCACCTTTATGATAGAATAACGAACAATATCCATTAACCTGATTCCAAAAAGAGGTATAAATGGTTCCTGTCCTTGAACTTCGTGGCATTACCAAGCGATTCCCAGGTGTTTTAGCCAACGACCATATTGACTTGACTGTTCAGCAAGGGGAAATTCACGCCCTACTCGGCGAAAACGGCGCTGGTAAAACCACCCTCATGAACATCTTATATGGTCTTTACAATCCCGATGAAGGCGAGATTTTTGTAAATGGCAAAAAGATGGACGTTCATTCACCGATTGACGCCATTAAAGCAGGTGTTGGCATGGTCCACCAGCATTTTATGTTGGTACCCGTCTTCACGGTTACAGAAAATGTCATGCTGGGTGAAGAATACGTCAAAACCGGTGGTATTTTAGACCGTGAAAAAGCTGCTCATAAAATTCGCGAAATTTCTGATACCTATAATTTGGATATCGATCCGGATGCCTATATCAGTGATATACCAGTCGGCATGCAACAAAGAGTGGAGATAATAAAGCTGCTCTTTCGCGAAGCTAATATCATCATCATGGACGAGCCCACAGCCGTTTTGACGCCACAAGAAGTGGAAGAACTTTTCAAGATTATGCACACAATGATTGCAGAGGGGAAATCGATCATCTTTATCACACATAAACTGGGTGAAGTCATTGAGATTGCTGACCGTATCACTGTCATTCGTGGCGGCAAAGTGGTAGGTAGTACCACACCACATGAGGCGACATTAAATGACCTGGCTGCGATGATGGTAGGTCGTGATGTTAATTTGAATGTCGATAAATCCGTAAGCATCCCTGGTGATGTAGTGCTGGAGGTGGATAATATCAAGGTACTCGATCCAACCGGCACAATCGCTGTTGATGATATTTCGTTTGAAGTCCGGGCGGGTGAAGTTTTGGGGATCGCTGGAGTTCAGGGGAATGGCCAGACCGAACTTGTGCGGGCCATTACCGGTTTGCTGCAACCAATAGATGGGGAAGTTCGATTATTAGGGGAAAACATTACACGCTGGTCTCCCCGCCAAATCACTGAAAAAGGATCTGCTCACATTCCGGAGGACCGCCAGAAAGATGGTTTGGTGCTCGCATTTCCGATTGCTGATAACCTGGTACTCAATATGTATTATCTTGAACCTTTTTCAAATTCAATTTGGATGGATCAGAAGCAAATCCTGGCAAATGGCAACCGATTGGTTGAAAATTTCGATATACGTACTCCAAATGCAATGACCCCGGCCAGTTCACTTTCAGGTGGCAACCAACAAAAAGTGATTGTCGCCCGTGAGTTTTCCAGACCGATCAAATTTTTAGTTGCTTCACAACCTACTCGCGGTCTCGATGTTGGATCCATTGAATATATTCATAAGCGCTTGATGCAAAAAAGGGATGAAGGTTGTGCAATTTTATTAGTGTCGACCGAATTGGATGAAGTCATGCAGTTATCTGATCGGATCGCAGTGGTTTATCGGGGAAGAATTTTGGATATCCTGGACGCCCAATCTGCCACAAAAGAATTGGTTGGGCTGCTAATGGCAGGCATCATCCCCTCTGAAGAAGAAAAACAGAAGCTCGTTTCCAATAAAAAACAGATTCTGACGACATAAAGGAATCGATAAAAAAATGGAAAATACTGAAGAGAAGAAGAAAAACTCTATAGAGATTTTTTGGGACGAGTTTTCCAGAAGTAATTTTCTGGTAATTCTTTTGGCAATCTTTACCGGGATTGTTCTAGGAGGGGTATTGGTGGCAATTACCACCAACGAGGTCTATGAAGCTTTCAGAATATCTTTCTGGAGTGGTATTGGAACTGCCTTTAGAGCCGCTTGGAACACCTACGTAGCATTATTTACCGGTTCGGTTGGGGATCTGGGAAAAATCAGCGCAGCCTTTGCCAGTGGTGATAGCCTTGCTATCCGCCGTGCGATAAACCCATTTTTCGAGAGTCTTGTTCAATCTACCCCATATATTTTTGGTGGCCTGGCTGTTGCCCTTGGGTTTAGGGCTGGTTTGTTCAATATTGGGGTTGAAGGGCAGTTATTCATCGGTGCTGTCACAGGTGTTTGGGCAGGCTATGCGATCCCAGGTTTGCCAGCATTTATTCACATTCCATTAGCCATGCTCTTTGGTGCCCTCGGAGGCGCTTTGTGGGGTTTTATTCCAGGCATCTTGAAAGCGAAAACCGGTGCGCACGAGGTGATCACCACTATTATGATGAACTATATAGCCTTCCGTTTAGTTGACTGGTTATTAAAAGTACCCATGCATGATCCAAACGAATTCACCCCGAAGACACCCTGGATACTTGAAACCGCTAAATTGCCTCGATTTTTCGATATCCCCATCCGCTTTCACCTAGGGTTCTTTATTGCTCTATTAATGGCGCTGCTTGTGTATTTACTACTTTTTAAAACTACCTGGGGCTTTGAACTTCGTATGGTTGGTTCTAACCCAAATGCGGCTCGCTATGCAGGCATTAAGATTACCACCGCCACCGTTGTCGCCATGGTACTTTCCGGTGCATTGGCTGGAATGGCAGGTGCAAATGAGATACTTGGCGTCAACTACCGCCTATTACCAGCATTTTCGAGTGGATATGGGTTTGATAGCATCGCCCTGGCGCTGCTTGGTAAAACACATCCTTTTGGTGTGGTTCTCTCTTCGCTTTTATTCGGATTCCTGCGTAATGGGGCTCGTTCGATGCAGTTAACAGTAGGCGTTCCTATTGATATCGTTTCCATTCTGCAAGCTTTAATTCTCGCTTTTATTGCTGCTCCGGCTATCATCCGTACAATTTACCGCCTGAAAGAATCCAAAACGAAAGAAGATTTGGTTTCTCTTCGAAGTTGGAAAGGATAAGAATTTATGACAACTACATCTGAGGTAGGTAAAATTGTTGCCAGCCAGGGAATTCGTAAGCGTGAACAACGCCGTCGGATTATCATGGGCTCGGTCTTCCTCGTTGCCGCTTTAATAACCTTTATCTTTTTTGTTGGAGATTTACAACCCGGTGTTGAAACACGTTTTGTTATGAACCCCGGTGGTGGCTCTGCTGAAGCTGCTGATTGGGTTTTTCCAACTGCCACAGTCTTGAATATTGTGGCAGCCTTCAGCGCTATGTTAGGTGCCTATCAAATTATCCGTGGGTTTGGAAAATTAACGAACGGGATCTTAGCATTAGTTTCCATTTTGTTCATTTTTAGCTTTTTATCGTGGGCAACAGCCGGAGGTCAAACCAACCTGGCTGGCCTTTTGCGCGTTATGGTGGTTAGAGCTGTTCCATTAACACTTGGGGCCATGTCCGGAATTTTATGCGAAAGAGCGGGTATCATCAACATTGCAATTGAGGGGATGATGCTAACCGCTGCCTTCGTCAGCACGGTCTTCGCTTCCCTTTCACATAGTCTCTGGATAGGGCTCATTTCTGGAATTCTGGCTGGTGGTGTGATGGGTTATATCCATGGCGTTTTATGTATCAAATATAAAATCAACCAGATTATTTCAGGCACAGTCATCAATATTTTTGCGACTGGGATTACCTCTTATCTTTCCTCCAAGTTTATTCAGAAAGTCCAATATCAATATCTGAACGAACCGGGGTTGTTTCCGCAAATCAACGTTCCCATACTTTCCAAGATCCCTTTTATTGGTCCAATCCTTTTCAGTCATAATATGTATGTCTTTGCCATGTTCTTTTTTGTGGCTCTGCTGACATTTATGCTTTTCAAAACGCGTTGGGGTCTGCGGCACCGCGCAGTAGGTGAACACCCAAAAGCTGCCGATACCCTTGGGATAAATGTCTTTAAAACTCAATACATAGCAGTTATCCTGGGTGGTATGATGGCCGGCTTTGGAGGTACATACTTCACCCTGGGATCATCCGGGCGTTTTGATGAAGTCATGACCGCCGGCCGAGGATTCATCGGTCTGGCAGCGATGATTTTTGGTAATTGGCATCCGTTAGGCTCAATGGGTGCTGGTATGTTATTTGGATTCTTTGATTCTTTATCCGCCAAAGCCTCGCTTTTACAGGTTCCATTACCAAGCGAGTTCTTAGGGATGGCGCCATACCTGGCAACAATTATTGTGTTAGCCGGCGTAGTTGGCCGCAGTCATGCCCCGGCGGCGGAAGGTGAACCGTACGAGAAAGAATAATGGTAAAAAAGGGTCTTAATCGGGACCCTTTTTTGTTATTCTATCAGTGGGTAGTGTCCAAATTCCTGCACGGCATCTACCATTGCGAGAATATTCTCAGCCGGTACTTCATTCATGACAGTGTGGACTGTGGCAACCATATAGCCGCCTCCCTGCCCAAGAATGTTCATCACCCGTTTTACTTCCCGCTTGACTTCCGTCGGCGTACCGGATGGAAGAATTTTCTGTGTGTCGATTGCTCCACAGAAAACGATTCGCCGATAATATTTTTTCTTCAATTCCTCCAGGTTGGACATTTTCCCTGCCGAAGTCTGAATAGGATTTAATACATCCACACCAATCTCAATAAAATCATCAATCAGGTTGAAAACATCGCCATCAGTATGAAAGAAGATTTTTGCTCTGGTTTTCTGTTTAATCAAATCAATCATTTCTGCATGTAGAGGTTTCAACATTTTCCGATACATTCGCGGCGAAATCATCAGGTTTTCCTGGGTGCCCAGATCATCACCAATTTTTATCATGTCTAACTTGTCACCACATTGGTCAAGAAAATGCCCCATGTTGATCAAGCAAAGTTTGTTGATCCGGTGTAGCAATTCCTGGGCGAAGTCGGGCTTTTCTGCCATGTTCAGTAGAAATCTTTCCATTCCCTGAAGACCAATTGCACGCTCAAAAGGAAACATCAACCAGGGTATTCCCATAATCGCATACTGGTTCTCTTCATCCAGAGTGGTGACCTTTTCTTTCAGGTGAGATGTGCGAAATGGGTCATTCATATCCGGCCAGGGATAAGCGTCCAGATCGGCTGTTGTGTAGGCATCTGGCATGGGATGAATGCCCGGGTACCAATTATCGGGTCCTATTTCCATTTGCCCATTGCCCCAATCATCAATAAAAGGCGCATGTTCTGGCCGTGATTGATTACCTTCATACACTTCGCGAGGAAAACGATCCAGCACACCACGGACATCGCTATGCAGTCTTTCCAAAACTCTTTCATCCAGCAATGCCGTACCCAGTTCCGGCCAGTTATAAATGTACCTGTCCTCACTTTCAATTCCCATCATTCGCTTTATAGACCGGTACGGCCGTATCTTGATTCCAGTGGCATTACTGGCACCAATAATGATAGGCACTCGGTCTGGCACTTCGTAATTAAGCACCGCTTGGACTCTTTCACGCGAGGTCATCGTCATCGTAATTCTCCCAATTCGTTTTTCTATCATTGTACATGATATCATTTACCTGTACGTTTTTGATTTGGATAATCCAATCGCGAATACATCAATTTGACGCTATTCACCTACCGATACATGATCAGGAAAAACGAAGAAAATAATGGTATCATAGGGCTGATTTTGAACTAGAACCCAGCATACAAACAAAACTTTTTCTCCCAAATTTCGTATTTACACTGAGAGATTACAAAAGGAGCTGAAATTCATATGTCCACTATTGATGTAGACAATATCACAAAAAGTTTTGGCACACAGAAAGCAGTCGCCGGGGTAACATTTCAGGTGGAACCAGGCGAAATCTTCGGTCTTCTCGGCCCAAATGGTGCCGGAAAAACAACTTCAATCCGTATCATTTTGGATATATTCAAGCCGGACCGTGGACACGTTTCAATTTTTGGCGGGGATATGACGGAGGAGAAGAAGAACCGTATTGGTTATCTCCCTGAAGAACGAGGCCTATATCAAGAAGTTTCCTTGGAAAATTGCCTGGTCTATCTTGCTACCCTGAAAGGAATGAGTGAGAAAAAGAGTCAGGAGCAAGTCAGCGCATTTCTGGAGAGATTTAATTTAAATGATCATCGTAAGAAAAAAGTCAAAGAACTCAGCAAGGGTATGCAGCAAAAAGCACAATTAATCACCACGCTGGTGCACGACCCCGAGTTGATCATTATCGATGAACCATTTTCCGCTCTGGATCCGGTAAATACCCAGATGGTCAAGGATCTCTTGCGTGAGCAAAGTAAATTGGGGAAAACGATTGTCATGTGCACTCACCAAATGCATCAAGTAGAACAATTATGTGATCGTCTGGTGTTGATCAACCGTGGCAAAACGATCTTATACGGGAAATTGTCAGAAATTCAGGAGCAGTTTTCTGGCAATGAAATCACCCTGCGAACTGAAAAACCACTTCCTACCAACATCCCCGGCATTCAAAGCCTCCATTCAGAAAACAGCCACCTCGTATATAAAGCTCACTTGGAAGATGGTGTTAGTCCTCAGTCGGTTTTACAAAATCTGCTTGCCCAAAATATTATTTTGAAACAATTCGAGGTTTCAAACCCATCACTGGATGAGATTTTTATCCAGGTGGTAACCAAAAGTGGAGAGTTTGATGCATAAGATGTGGTTGGTGCTTAAATACGAGTATCTTCGCCATGTTAAAAAGAAACGTTTTATCCTGGCCGTTATGAGTGTTCCTTTATTTATCCTTGTAATCATGGGTATCAGCTTTTTGTCAGTTCTTCTCAGCATTGATAACACCCCCATCGGCTATGTTGACCATTCACAATTTTTGGCGAATCCAGATATGCTCGCACAGGGTGGGTCCGATCCTTTTGAAAAGAATCTGGAAATCATCCCATTTGATAGCGAGCAAGCCGCACAAGCAGCCCTTGATCAGGATCAAATCCAGGCTTTTTTCATCCTCCCAACAGATTATCTCGACACCGGTGATAGCAAATTGGTTTCAAAAGAAATTTCTGGTTCTGAGGTCTACAACGATTTTCGTTTATTCTTGCGAAAAAATCTCCTGAAAAGTTATGATCCCCTGATCGCAGAGCGAGTACTGGAAGGTGCCGATGTTGAATTGGTTGCCATAGAGGGTGAACGCGAGCGCAGTAGTGCCAATGTTCTCAGCATCATCTTACCCGTCGTGGCCGGGATTTTGTTCATGCTAGCCGTGAACATCAGTGGTGGCTATCTTTTACAGGCTTTGGTAGAAGAAAAAGAAAACCGCACGATGGAGATACTTGTCACATCCATTTCACCCACCCAATTAATGGCGGGAAAGATTATTGGCAATTTAAGTGTTGGATTGTCTCAAATCATCATCTGGCTTTTCTTTGCTGCCATCGGACTCACTTTTATCCTGCGGACATTTCCTTCACTGCAATCCGCTCAAATCGACACGTTTTTCCTGATTGTCATGCTTCTTACCTTCTTGCCCGCTTTTGTTATGGTCGCTGCCATGATGGCAGCCATTGGAGCATCTTCTTCAGAGACAAAAGAAGCCCAGCAAATTGCCGGCTTGTTCACGATTCCGATCGCACTGCCATTTTGGTTCATCGCGACGATCATGTCAAATCCAAACAGTCCATTTTCAGTTTTTCTGAGCATTTTCCCATTTTCAGCGCCAGTCATCCTCCCCATGCGAGTGGCATTATCCGCTGTGCCAACCTGGCAGATCGTTACAACTATATTAATCTTGATTTTGGCTGCAATCTTTTCACTCTGGCTGGCTGGAAGAGCATTCCGTCTTGGTTTGCTTCGTTACGGAAAGAGACTTACCTTGAAAGAAATTCTTCAAAAGGGCTAATGTAGAGGGATTTATGAACAAGACATTTCTGGTTTTTAAAAATGAGTTGCTTAATTCAGTTCGCCGAAAATCCTTCCTGATCACCCTGGTGCTTATTCCTGTGGTCGGTTTCATCGTAACTCAGGTTATCGGTAATTCCCAGGATGCGACCTCACCAAGCGTACTGACAAATATTTTTACATCCCCAGAACAGAATTTTATCTACGGGATTTTTGATGGTAGTAACCTGATTACAGATTTATCACTTGAAGACCGTAATACTTTCCAATTATTTGAAAGTGAGGATAGTGCTTTGAAAGCTCTTCAAAACGGGGATATTGGCGCATATTATTCAATTGATCCGGATTATATTGCGACCGGGAAAATAGTCTTACGGAAAACCGAACTGGACTTGATGGGAGATGATCCTTCCTGGAGAATTGAAGCGATGCTTAGCGAGGCTTTACTGAAGGAAAACCCTTCTAAATTGGAAAGAGTTCAGAATCCTCTCGTAGTCACAACAGATATTCAATCTGATGCACCACAAAAAGATCCGGAAAGCATGCTGACCTTTTATATTCCTTACGTGGTCACTATGCTCTTCTATTTTGTCATTCTTACCAGCGCAAGCCTGATGCTGACCAGTATCACCAATGAAAAATCAAACCGGGTTATGGAAATTCTTATGACTTCCATCACTCCGTTGCAAATGTTAACGGGTAAGATTATCGCTCTGGGTGTTATCGGTCTGATTCAGACAATCGTTTGGAGCGGGATTGGATTATTATTACTTCGGTTCAGCGGTCGCACGTTGAATCTGGATAGTTCTGTGCAATTGCCGGCATCAATTCTTATTTTTGGGATTCTTTTCTTTATCAGCGGCTACTTTTTATATGCCAGTTTGATGGCCGGAGCTGGTGCGCTGGTACCCAATCTTAAAGAAGCATCACAAGCCACAACGATCTTGATCATTCCATTGATTATTCCTTTGGTTTTAATCAGTGCCATCGTCAGTGATCCAAGCGGTACTCTGGCTACAATTTTCAGCCTATTTCCATTAACTGCTCCAGTCACCATGATGACCAGACTTGCAGCAGGATCGGTGCCGTGGTGGCAAATTGGGCTCTCTCTGGTGTTAATATTATTGACCGCATACTTCGTGATTCGCTCCGTTGCCAATTTCTTCAGAGCACAAAATTTGCTTTCGGGACAAGAATTCAAAGTGAAATACTTCTTTCAAGCACTTTTTGGTCGAATATAACCATAATCAAATAACCTTATACTCGACCTGCACATTGCTTGCTAGCAATTTTTGCGCATGTTATAATTGACAAAATACAAGTATTTTCCATAACATAAAATCGAAATCCCATATTAAATATTAAGAAATCCTCCAAAACCCCCTCTTCGAGAGGATGTATTTGCTTGAATTTTCACAGAATTCAATTTCAAGGATGTGCAAATGTTAGTCGCAAAAGAACTTGAGGAAAAATCGTTATCCCAATTACGAAAAATCGCAAAAGATTATGATATTTCCAATTCAACCAGGCTTAAAAGAGAAAATTTAATCGTTCGAATATCGCAGCATCAAGCCCCTGCCAATGATGAGGGCGACGAGGTTCGCGGTGGAGTTTTAGAAGTAATGCCGGAAGGAATTGGCTTTCTGCGCCAAAACTATAAACTGGGGCCAAATGATGTCTATGTCTCCCAGGCACAGATTCGCCGCTACAATTTACGCAGCGGAGATCTCGTAATCGGTCAGGCCAGACCTCCACGTGAGTCCGAACGTCACTTTGGAATTACCAAAGTCGAGTCAGTCAATGGAATCGATGCCGATGCTGCCCGCGAGCGCGTAAATTTTGAAAATTTAACACCAATCTTTCCTGATGAGCGCTTTAATCTTGAAACAAATCAGGCAAATCTCTCCACGCGTTTAATCGATCTTATTGCGCCAATTGGCAAGGGTCAACGAGGCTTGATCGTATCGCCGCCGAAAGCAGGTAAAACATCCATTCTCAAAGATGTTACCAATGCCATCGCCATTAATAGTCCGGGAACATATTTAATCATGGTGCTGATCGGTGAGCGCCCGGAAGAAGTAACGGACATGGATCGTTCTGTAGATGCAGAGGTGGTTGCATCCACCTTTGATGAGCCTGTTTCCGCTCACGTACGCACTTCGGAAATTGCGCTGAACCGAGCCAAGCGCCTGGTCGAAATCGGAAAAGATGTAGTAATCCTGATGGATTCACTCACCCGCTTAGCCCGCGCATATAATCTCTCCGTAACGCCATCCGGCCGAACACTTTCGGGTGGTATGGACCCTTCAGCGCTTTATCCTCCAAAACGATTTTATGGCGCAGCGCGCAACATTGAAGAAGGTGGTTCATTGACGATCATTGCCACAGCCCTGGTAGATACGGGTTCGCGCCTGGATGATGTTGTGTATGAAGAATTCAAGGGTACGGGAAATATGGAGTTACACCTTTCCCGCCGTCTGCAGGAAAGGCGTATCTTCCCTGCAATCGATATTGAAAGATCTTCTACCCGCCGCGATGATCTATTGCTCAGCCCAGATATGCTGCAACGCGTCTGGCTGTTACGTCGAATGTATATTCAAATGACCTCTCCGCAACCGCATGGTGCTGGTATGGATGTATCCGTAGCTTCCGAGGCAATTCTACAACGCTTGTCAAAATCCAAAAATAATGTAGAATTCCTGGAAAGCCTTACGGAGGATAATTGAAAAGAAAAATAACAGTAGATCGAAAAGCAGAAATCAGAACCCCAAAAAATAATAACTGGCTATCCCCTTTACTCTGGGGTATGGCCGCTCTCATGGTTGCTCTGTTGGTATTTGTATTAGTTCAATTTTTTGCCCCGAAACAGACGGCTGCTCTGGCATCTGCCGGCAGCCCGGATATTTTAGCCGGTGATAATTCCAGTCTCCCGGCAGCATTACCTTCCTATATAAATGAAGAAAACCCGGATTCGCTTTTACGGTATGCCAACCCACGAACAATCATCCCGACCCGTGCCCGCAAAGATGTGCTTATTCATACAATTGCACCGGGCGATTCAGTTTTTGGAATAGCTCAGGAATACAATATCAAGCCTGAGACAATTTTATGGGCGAACAAGGATACCCTCAATGATGATCCGCATTTAATCTCAGTGGATCAGGATCTCAGGATTCCACCAGTAGATGGCGTTTATTATCAATGGAAAGAAGGCGATACGTTGCAGTCTGTTGCTGACTTTCTTAAAGTAGACCCAGAAGACATCCTGAATTTCACGCCCAACAAACTTGACCGCTCCAATCCGGTGATTGAACCTGAGACCTTTGTTATGGTTCCCGGAGGACAACGCGAATTTCAACAATGGGTGGTACCTACGTTTGCGCGTGGACCTGCAGGTGTAAATAATTCAATCCCCGGTTCCTGTGATACTTCTGCAGGCGGCGCATACGGTACTGGCACATTTATCTGGCCGACCGGTAATACCTTCATCTCTGGTAATGATTTTTGGTCCGGTCATTTAGCCATTGATATTGGTGCCATGCAAGGTCAGACAGTTTACGCATCAGACAGTGGTGTGGTTGTGTATGCCGGCTCAATCAGTGGTGGTTATGGAAATATGGTCTTCATTGACCATGGCAACGGGTATTCAACGCTTTATGCCCATCTCAGCTCCATCAGTGTGCGCTGTGGTCAGAGTGTATACCAGGGTGGTCCAATCGGAGCTGCCGGCAGCACTGGAAATTCGACCGGTCCCCATCTTCATTTTGAAGTGCGTTACTTTGGTGGTTTCATCAACCCGCATTTCGTATTACCTTAAACCTGATTTGAAAGACGGATCGAATTTGCGCCTAATTTTGACTCAAATTCGATCCTGGATTTGCCTAACCTCTTTTTTTTATAATCTGGATTCACTAAAAGCAGAGTAAAAATTACAACAAGGAAAGCGGGTCAACTGTAATGATAGCCTGGGGCAAATCTAAATTCTGAATGACATCAACCGGTTTTGGACCGCGTATTATGATTTGCCAGCGATACATACCGGCGATGCGATGGAAAAAACATGGAACCGGGCCATTCAATTCAGTCTTAATATGGCCTTCTTGATGAATTTTATGCTGGATCAATTCTGCAGCTTTTATACTCAAATCCTGTGCTTCTGAATTTTCTCTTGATCGAAATTCAAGCGTTAGTAAACGTGAAAAAGGTGGGTAATCCATCTTTCTTCGCATTTCGATTTCCTGTTGGTAAAAAGAGCTAAAATCATGCCTGGAAGCCTTTTGAATAGCATAGTGATCCGGCTGGTAGGTTTGAAATATGGCCATCCCGCCCAATGGACTGCGACCTGCCCGGCCTGCCACCTGGGTTAACAATTGAAAGGTACGCTCTGCTGCCCGAAAATCCGGCAAACCAAGTCCAATTTCTGCAAGCATAACTCCCACCAGTGTGACATGGGGCAAATCAATTCCCTTGGCTAACATCTGCGTCCCTACCATGATATCTGCCTGACGGTTTGCAAATTGACTCAGCAAACTGCTATGTGCGCCTTTATGCTGAGTTACTCCCGAATCCAGACGGATCACACCGGCACCCGGAAAAAGACGTTTCACCTCTTGTTCAACTTTTTCAGTGCCCAGACCAAATTGGCGAATATGCACGCTACCACAAGCCGGACAACGAGCAGGCAATTGGCGGCGATAATTACAATGATGACAGACAAGAATATCCTCGTTGGCGTGGTAAGTCATTGCTAGTTCACAACGAGGACAATCGAGCCGAAATCCGCAATCACGGCAGAAGACATATGTTGCGGTTCCTCGACGATTCAAAAACAAAATGGCTTGATTACCGGCAGCAAGCACCGATTCAAGTTGAACCTTTAAAGCCCTGCTAAAAATGGATTTGTTGCCATCCTTCAACTCAGTTCGCATATCGACCACTTTTACAGCCGGCAGGGGTAAATAAACCACATCATTTGTTGCGACACTGGCTGATCCATGCTGAATATCACTCAGATGCGCCAGAACCCGGTTTGGAAGTTTCATTACCGGCCAATTCTCAATCGTTGCCCGATACATCATCTCAACGCCCGGAGTTGCACTGCCATATATAACCAGGGCGTTTAGTAACAAACCATAAGCTTTAGCTGTTCTTAATGCACTATAACGTGGTTGAACATCATCTTGAAAATAAGAATCATCATGAGCTTCGTCCAAAATGATGATGCCCAATCTTTCGAACGGCATAAACATAGCACTGCGGGGACCAACAATAACAGACAATTCTCCGGAAAGTACCCGTCGCCAGGTATCAAATCGTTCGCCTTCCGAAAGTTTTGAGTGAATGATGCCCACTTTTCCCGGAAAACGACTTTGAAACCGCTGAACTGTTTGCGGTGTTAGACTGATTTCCGGCACCATCACAAGTGCTTGTTTATGGTTCTTAAGCACTTGATCAACTGTTCGCAAATAAATTTCCGTTTTCCCGGAACCGGTGACGCCATGCAGGATGACAGGTTTGGAAAATTGCTGCGCTTCCAGAATAGATTCCACATCGCGCCAGACTTCACTCTGATCCATTGTCAATTCAGGCAATTTTTGTTTACCGTCTGTAAAAGGATCGAGCGGATTACGAATTGTCTCGATATCGTCGATCTTGATCAGATTTGCTTCCGTCAATCGCTTCAGATCTGTTTGATTTGCACCGGTCTTTCCAAGCACAACCTGCATGTGAACCGGCTTACTTTGGGTCGCTAAAAAAGTGAGAACTTCTTTACGACGACTTTTGATAATAATAGATTTTCCATACCCGGAATGTGCCTCGGGAATTGCATCAGGCTTGCAATTAAGCATGACTGCTTTTACCATTTTCGGTTTGACAGAAGGCGGTGCCAGAAAAGGTTCCTTTTGGATTAGCCCTCTTGTTACCAGGCTGAGGATAGAGCGACGCCAATCCTGCCTACGAAAACGATTCGCCAATTGGCGCCCAGTCAGTGCGCCTTTTTCTTTCAGGTACGCAATAATCAGACGTTGGAGAGGAGAAAGCGGGTATTCGAAGCCAACCGGGATGTATGTATAAAGTGAATCAGCAGTTTTACTCACCCCTCCCGGCAGCATTAACCCTAAACAGGATGAGAGATCACTCAATGTCTCCCTGGCCATCCATTTTACAAGATCCAGTTGTGCAGGGGTTATTACCGGTTGATTATAAAGAAGATCCTGGATGGGTTTTGTTTTAATAACGGATGGAACATCGATAAAACCGTATACCACGCCCTGTACATTTTGTTTGCCAAAAGAAACCTGTACCAGTGATCCTACGCCAATATGTTGCTCAAATTCAGGTGGGACATGATAATCAAAGGCATCTGAAAGACCGGGGATGTTAATTAATACCTGAACATATTTTGTCATGCTCTGGCTATTTTCCACTTTCATGCGAACTTAAGATGGCAGCAGCTCCATAACCAACTACAGAGCTCCAGTCAGCGGTTTGCTCGGCTGATGTGCTGTGAGCTATGATTTCGACCTTATCCGCGCCCATCAATTTTGTCAATTCGATTCCAATTAAGATAGCGCCCAAACCACAAGCGAAGCCCTTTCCTTCCTGCTCTGTTCGAAAAACTGACTCAGAAGAAAAGCTCGCAACCGAATCGAGCATGGTTTGATCGAGTTTTTCTGCAATTTGCTGGGGATAAAAGTGGGAAAGGTCCGTTGATATCACCACCAGGCATTTACGATTTTTTATTAAATCAAAAACAACAATCGCGATTTGTTTTGCTGCTTGTGGGTCAACCAGACGGGTCATTAATGGCAGCAAAGAGAAAGGCGCAGTTAATGCTTGCTGCAGAAATGGCAATTCAATTTCTAATGAATGCTCCTGGTCATTAGCCACATATTCAAGATCAATTTCCAACTGAATTTTTAATTGATTTTCAAGATTCTTTACCAAATCCTGATCAATTTCAATATTACCCAAAGGAGTCTCATATTTTTGATGTTGACTGGTCAGAATCGACCCATGGTGGAAGGCATGGAAAGGTGAAAGCACAATGACCAGATCGAAATCTAAACCATTAATTTGCTGAAAAGCACGCCCAGCAGTAGATCCGGAATAACGATAACCGGCATGCGGAACCAGGATGCCTTTGATCTTGCCTGCTAATCCTGTTAAGGGATCCTGATGCAAATATCTGTCTATTTCTTGGGTTAACTGTGTTGGATCACTGCTATACCAGGTACCTGAAATAGGTGAAGGCCGAACTTCAGAGACTGCACGCATACTGATCTCCTTTCTACCATTATTATACTTTTTTCAGTCCCACAAAAAAAGGCTTCCGATTGGGGAAGCCTTTTTTGGTTTATTTATTGTAAGAACAATTTTGGATCCACCTTGCCATAGGTTTCACTCAACATTTCAAAGTGAAGGTGTGGGCCACTTGAATTACCAGTGGAACCCATGTATGCGATCATATCACCCTGGTACACACTGGATCCGCAGCCAGGCAGTAAATCTCCAAGTAAATGGGCATATAAGGTTTGCCAGCCACCACCATGATCTATCACAACCATATTCCCATAACCGTGATCATTCCAACCGGAGTAAACGACCACGCCATTATCGGAGGCGTATATCGCATTACCCATCGACCCGCCGATATCAATAGCGAGGTGATTTGTTGCCGGAGAATAATCATAACCGGAAAGATAGCGGGCAACAGTGGGCCAAACAAATGTACCGGTGCCTACTGCACCATCGACGATAACCCCACAGTAACCTGGGCCAAGATTTTTCGCTACAGCCGGGTTGCTGCGTGAGATGCGGGGTGCACTCCAGGTAACAAAGCCGCGGCGACCGTTGGGGACAAACAAGTCGGTCCCATTTTCAATGTTGGGATTACTAAAATCACCAATGGTCGCAGCGTCAAGATGGTTGCCTGGCCAATTGATAATGTCTTCCGGCTTGACACCATAGTATTCAGAAACGCCATTCAACCCCTCACCTTTCGACCAGCGATGAAGCACTCCATTGGTCGGTAGAATATTCAATACCTGACCTGGTTGCAAATTGTGAGGTTGGTCGCCTAAAAGATAAAGATTTCCCCACAAAATTGTCTCCGGCTCAAGATTAAATTTTTCGGCAATTCCATAAATGAAATCACCGGTTTGTACGGTATAAGAATCAATCTCGTAACGTGGTTTTTCCGGCAAAAGTGTATTTAATTCTGTGTAACGGGAATAACCAACCGAAGCGGTGTTGGCATCTGGTACTTCAAATGGAGGGAGATTCACCACACTGGTAGCGGTCGGCATTATTTCTGCCGCTACTACCTGATTGCTGGCCGAAATTTCTCCAGCCAGGTAAAAACGCCCCATAATCCACACCACCAAGAGCACTAATGCGACAGAAGCAATAGCAGTTCCCAGACGTAAACTAATTTCTCCCAAACCCATTCTAACAATTCGTTCCCAGCGCTCTCGCCAGGTAGTTTCTTTCTTTGGTTCTTGCTCCAACTGAGGAACAAATAAATCGCGAGTCTCAAGACTCGGATCAGATTTTTTATCACTCATCAATTTTTTTTACCTCATTCGGGTCATCATAACAAAGTCAATTAATCATGTCAAGTTGGTTGAATGTGTCCATCATTATGCTTCATAAAGCTTGTACTTTCTCTTCTTGACTGCTCGTGATTTCAACTTTATTTTTTTTTCTAAATGGAAGCATCAATAAAAAACCAATTGCGATAAACGCCTGCCCAAATTCGACACCCCGTGATTGCCAGCCACCAAAATAGGGGACATCTGGAAGCGGATGGCTGCCCACCCCAAACACATCTGCCATTCCAGCGAAAACAGTGACTACAAATCCGGTTGCCACCAGACGCATGCCAATATCAGCGGCAATACTGAGTTGCTTTCCCCGCCATATGGCTTTAATACTGATATAACCACCTATACACATTCCGGCCAGACCAATCAAAAACATGGCAATTTGAACAAAACCAATCACCGGGCTGCGATCCAACCCAAATATGGATGGTCTTGCACCAAGCAGAAATATGACAAAACTCGAAATAGTCGTTAATAGCCCAATTCTCAACCGATTAAATGAAAGAATTTTTTTGCTTTGCCGGGGCTCTTCAGACTGGGATGTTATTTCAGTAACATTCATTCGGGTAAAACCCTTTCAATGATACGAGCCCAATTCAACCCAAAAATATTTTCTATTTCATTCGGCTGATAACCGCGTTCTACTAATTTTAATTCCAATTTTGGAAGATCAGCGATTGTGTTCAATTCGAGTGGAACCTCCGGGTATCCAATCGTTCCATCAAAATCCGTTCCGATGGCTACATGACGGTCACTGCCTGTTAATTGGCAGATATGATCGATATGATTAATATATGAATTTAAGGTTACTCTATCACGCTGAGAGGTTTTTGTCCATTCAACGTCTAGAAAATAATTATAAGGCATTAAACCAATCACCCCATCATGCTCAGCGATTTGACGAATGGTGGTATCTGTCAAGAGTCGTTCGCCGTGTTTACCATTCATCAAACTTCTTGCTGTTACATGTGATGCAAGCACGGGTCCGCTGAAACTATCCAATGCTTCCAGAGCTGATGCTTCTGTCATATGTGCAATGTCGAGACCCATTCCCATATCAGCCATAAGATCCAGTAATAAATGCCCTTCTGATGTAAAGCGACCATGTTCATACATTCCACCACAAAAGCGTATACCTGCCCATACCGGTCCGGCTATACGCAGACCACGTTGGAACCATTCTTCAATTTCACTGGCTGAGCGCAGCCCTTCAGCCCCTTCCATCAACAGTATTAACCCGATTGGGTTTTCAATAATAGGATTCTGGTGCCAGTCAAGCCATAATTCCTTAAACTGATTTCTCTTTTCTAGAATTCTGAATTTATTGGGGTTATTATCAACCAGGCGATGGTAATAATCCAATTGAAATTGATACACACTTTGAGCCTCATTTGCGTTTCGGTAGGTAGCTTTTTCCCATTCTCCTCCCTGATAACGTTTAGGCATCGCAAAGAGCGTTGAGAAAATAACAGCTACTTTGCCGGCTTTCCAATCTGACCACCCGAGCATGCACTCACCACCCCGCTCCGGAATGATTGTGTTTTTCTCAATGTCTCGTGTTTCCAACGCGGAATGGAGGTAATTACGTCCAAAGGTCATTGCGTTATATGCCAGATCTTCGTGACCATCGATTATTGGATACGACATAATTTGTCCTTCTTGCAAAGAAAGCGCACCGATCGGTGCGCTTTCTGATTTCAATTGATGGTTAGAAAAAGTTACTTGTCTGAAGGTTCTTCTTTTGTGGTTTCCTCTTCTGTAAAGTCGGATTCTTCAGAATCTTTTGAATCTTCTGCTTTTTCAGGTTCGGCAGCTTCTTCAACTGCATCGACGGGTTTAGTTACTTCTTCGACCACATTTTCAGATTCAGTTGAGTCTTCGACCACACTCTTAGATTCAGTTGCTTCTTTAACCACTTTTTTAGGTTTAGTTGTTTCTTCGACCACTTTTTCAGGTTCAGCTGCTTCTTCGACCGGACTTTCGGATTCAGCATCGAATTCATCATCCAATTCAACCTCATCCAATATCATATCTTCCAGCGTTTTCCAGTCCATTTCAGCGTAGGCCATTGAATCTACCCGGCGAATACTGAGACCAACGCGGTGGTTTTCTGGTTCAATCTTGATTACCCGCAAAGTGACCGAATCACCTTCCTTCAAGACTTCCTTGGGATGCTCAATACGGCGTTCGCTGATTTCAGAGATATGAATTAAACCTTCCAGATCATCTTCAATACGGGCGAAAGCTCCAAATTTTGTTAATCTGGTGATGGTTCCTTCAAGCAACTGACCAATCTCATACTGGCTGATGCGCTCAACCCAGGGATCTTCCTGCAACTGACGCAATGAGAGTCCAATTCGTTTCTTCTCGCGATCCACACTGATGATCTTTACTTTGACTTCCTGCCCGACTTTCAAAAACTCGGAAGGATGCTGAATGCGATCCCAGGAAATTTCCGATAAATGTACCAGACCATCGGCTCCATTTATATTTACAAAGGCGCCAAAATCCGCCAGACTGGTTACGCGACCGGTGCGAATGTCACCTTCAGTAAGCTCACTAAGGATACGATCTTTGACAGATTCACGCGTCTCCGTGCTGGCTGCACGTTCGGAAAGAATCAATCGGCGGCGTTCACGATCGACTTCAATCACACATACTTCAATCTCATCATCAACCATAGCGCCCCAACGTTTTTCAGGGGTATCACCTGTGATGCCAGCCCGCCGGGTTAAGCTGATTTGAGAAGCCGGTACAAATCCGTTCAAGCCTTCAAACGGAACAATCAAGCCGCCTTTGTTATAACCGCGAATATTACTTTCGTAAGCTTCTTTCGATTCCAACATTTCTTCAGCTTTATGCCAGGATTGCTCTTCCAGTGCCCTCATTAATGAGAGAACCAGGTTGCCATGGGAATCCTCAGGAGTTAATACATAGACAGGTATTTCCTGACCGACTTCGAGTTTTTCCATTTCTTCAGAGGGAATTAAATCATATTCGCGACCACTGATAATTCCTTCTGATTTTGCGCCAACACTAACCAAAATCTGTCCTTGCGAAATGCTGGCAATTACACCTTTGCGAGTTTCACCTGATTGGGGAAAATCGATTTCCAGGCCCTCTTGTTCGAGCAACGAGGCCATATTGTCTTCTTGCAAATTTTCAGGCTTAGCCTGCTCTACTTGGGCGTCTTTTTGCTCCATACGATCAACATACTCCCATGAATAAGATTTTCAAATTATATGAAAGAAATCCGTTCTTGGCAAGCCCGAGTAATAAGTGGGTCATAAAATGGCTATTTCCTTCATTATCTTAGTGTCTCCTGCGTTTTTTTCTCTTCTTTTCAACAAATTCTTGCACAGCTTCAGGTTTGTTTTCTGTAATGACTTCCGGCAACTTTTCACGATCAATGGTAGCACTCACCCTTTGACTTGGTTGGTAGGTGAACATCCGATTAACCAGCGCTGAGCGAATGTCGACCAATAATTCACGGAAGAGTTCAGATGCCTGACCTTTATATTGCACAAGTGGGTCACGCTGAGCATAAGCCTCCATCCCAATCGATACCCTTAGGGCTTCCATTCGAGTTAAATATTCAACCCACATTTGAGAGATGGTCGAAAGCAAAAGTTCACGGTAAATTTCATTGCGAACATTAGCTCCCAGGATCAACTGAATCCGCTCTAAATCCGGCGAATCGAGCTGGCTAATCTCGGTTTCTTTTATCTGGTCAAAATAGTCTTCACCAAATACTTGAGTGAGTAAACCCCGACGTCTTTCATCCAATTGAGTTAAGTTAGCTTGAGAATGCTTGAGACGATTAATTTCATAGCTTCCCCAGACCTTTTGCATGGCATCAATCGCACCCTGCATGTGAGTTAGCACCCAGTCTTTAACTCCACTCTCCTCAAATTTCAACAACACCTGAGCTGCATAGTAGATATAGGTAAGACGCTGGTAACGCTGCCGTACCTGACGGTGGGTCTTTTTATCGAAGGCCAGGCGTGATCCCTGTATAAGACCAATCAACATCCGGTAGATGTTTTCTTTACTGACCTCAGCACTCGCGACTTGTTTAATCCACCCATCAATTTCCTGGGCAAACTGACCATTCTCACCCAAATATTGATTCTTGCGTTGCTCAAAAGCAGAGGTAATCGCATCCAACAATTGATCCACCACATCTACCCAGGGTAATCCCTGTAAATCCGATTGTTTTAAATCCAAATTTTCGATTCTTAACGCCAGAGCGCCGATAATGCGGACAATATTAATGGATGTCAGGTTGTCTTCAATTTGAGAACGGATTTCTTCTTCAACTTCGTCATCACCTTCCATCACACCATTCACCTGATTGGAATTCAAACGTAAAGGAGTGCGTGTAATAGAGGTTAATTCCTGTAAGAGGTTTTGTGCCTTGAGCTGTTCTTCTTCCTGACGTTCTGCCAGCCCTTCAACAAATGCGTCCAGCGCATCAAACCGTTCCATCTTTTGGTTTTCAAGTGCTTCTTCAATACGGTCAAACGTGTTCTGTGCGCTTGCAACCAGATGTTGATACTCGGCTTCAATACTTTCGCTGGCGATTTCCAGAAGCAGTTTCTTGACTTCCGCATAATCAGCAGGGATTCTTCCATCTTTTGCTATTACTTCATCCATTAAAATGTGCAAATTGATGGATGGATAAAATATCCCTTCAAAATCCAGTGGAGGTTGAACATCTGAAAGATAAGCTACCAATTTCCAGGGACCTTCCTCATCCTTCATGCCGGGTTCAACACGGTTCTCAATATCTACTTGCAGCATTTCCATCACGTCTTCAGTCAGATCTGCTTTGGTAAAGACACGATCACGCTGGTCGTAGATCTTTTGACGCTGCATATTCAAAACATCATCATATTCCAATAGATGCTTGCGAACATCAAAGTTAGCACCTTCAACTCGCTCTTGAGATTGCTCAACCAGGCGGGCAACGATTCCGGATTCAATCGGAATATTTTCTTCGATATTCAGTCTGCGCATCAGTCCTTCAACTTGCTGGCCGCCAAACAAACGCATTAACTCATCTTCCAGCGAAAGGTAAAAACGCGAAGAACCCGGATCACCCTGACGTGAAGACCTACCACGTAACTGATTATCAATCCGACGCGCTTCATGCCTCTCCGAGCCAACCACATGCAATCCCCCAAGCGCTCGTACTTTCTCCATATCTTCCATCGCCTGTAAAAAGGCGTTTACCGATTCCGTATAAATCCCAAATTGATCAGGTGTCATTTTTATGAGCGCTTGTCTTTTATCCTCATTCTTCATGACATAAGGATCGAACTGATTTCTTTTTAAGACACGCGCAATATCAGCGTAAAGTTCTTCACTGATTTCACCACCAAGCTTTATATCGACACCACGACCGGCCATATTCGTCGCTATGGTAACAGCTCCAAACGACCCGGCGTTATTGATAATCAGCGCTTCCTCATCATGCTTACGTGCATTTAAGACGCGATGAGGAACACCAGCCTGAATGACATCGTTGAGTCTCGGTAAAGAATCCGCAGGTAATTCTAAAATGCCCAGCAGTCGTTCGAGGTTTTCAGGGTCCTGGGGGCTGATTGTTTCCAGATCAATTGTCCTGGCATACTTGCGCATTTCGGAGGGATTTACTTCCGCGAGCGGCGCATTTAAGAATTTCAATTCCTCCACGTTCTGTTCAATCATATCCCGTTTATTCTTTCGCATCCAGGCATCGCGAATTAGCAAGGTCTGTAACAATCTACGAACCATATCAGCGGATAAGCGATCAGAAAGACGATCAGAATGTTCAACAGAGGTTGTACCTACCAACTGCGGGCGGCCGATGACATGAAATTGCAGCACTTCTTTAACCAAAGCCCGTAATTTAGCCTCTTCTGATCGAAAAACAACATCCGGAAAGTCTTTCCGTTTGAAAAATATGGGGCTTTTCGCACTGTCTGAGCGATTGGCGTAGTATGTGTAACGATACCCGGATTCATCTTTATCATCCACTGCGATCATCGCTGCATTGTTACCAAAAGCCTGATACTCAAGGTTGGTGGGTATTGGCAACACTTCCAACTTATAAATCTTGTTGAATTCTTCAGCTTCCGTCAGAGCGGTACCGGTCATTCCCGCCAGTTTTTCATACATACGAAAATAATTCTGGATTGTGATAGTGGCGTAGGTGACATTTTCCGCCTCAACTTTTACGCCTTCCTTGGCTTCTACCGCTTGGTGCAAACCTTCCGACCACCTTCTGCCAGGCATCAGCCTGCCGGTAAATTCATCAACGATAACTACTTTTCCACTTTGCACCAAATAATCTTTATTTCGTTTGAATAAAAATTGTGCCTTAAGTGCCTGTTCCAGATACCCAAGGATGCGAGCTTGTTCAGGAGAGATATCCTCGGGTCTTTCCGGGTCACGGATGGGAAGCTGAAGCAATTCTTCCACATGTGCTTCGCCAATTTCTGTCAGGTTTACATAGCGATCCTTTTCGCTAATCTCATAATCCTCGGGGTTAAGCTGGCGAACGATCTGAGCCATGCGGACATACCACTCCGTATCATCCGATGCAGGACCGGAAATAATGAGCGGTGTACGGGCTTCGTCAATCAGAATGTTGTCAATTTCATCGATAACGGCAAAATAATGGTCACGCTGCACACGATCTTCCAGGCGGTTAGTGAGATTGTCACGCAAGTAATCAAAACCAAATTCACTGTTTGTGCCATAGACAATATCCGCCTGATAGGCTTCCGACCTATTGACCATTACCAATTGATCCTGATCTTCAAAGCTGGAAGATTTATCCACATCCACCAGGAATGCCTTATTTCCGTTTTCAGTCCGGCTGGCCATTTGCAATACCCCGATTGAAAGCCCCAGGTTAACATAGATAGGAGCCATCCAGCGGGCATCACGGCGTGCCAGATAGTCATTGACAGTCACAAGATGTACACCTTGTCCTGTAATTGCATTCAAATAGACAGGGAGGGTGGCAACCAGGGTCTTACCTTCTCCTGTTCGCATTTCTGCAATCGTTCCCTGGTGCATTGCGATGCCGCCAATCATCTGGACATCATAATGTCTCAAACCAAGCTGGCGTTTGCTGACTTCACGTACCGTGGCATATGCCTCGACCAACATTTCATCCAATGTTTCACCCTGGGCATAGCGTTCTTTAAATTCAGTGCTTTTTGCCAATAAATCGGCATCACTCAGCTTTTCATATTCATCTTCAAGACTGTTTATTTCATTCACAATCTCGGAAAAATTTTCCAATTGTTTTTTATTGGGATCATACCCGAAAACTTTCGCAATTTTCTGTAACATTAATTACAACCTATCGCCTTTCCGGTGAAAAATTATAGCACACGCGCCTGTATTTACAAAAAAACACCTTGTAAAACCATGAAGATTTACAAGGTGAATTTTCTACTACGTACAAATTAAGAGTGAATGGCGTGGCCTTCAGCATCGTGAGCAGCTTCCATGATCACCTCGCTGATTGTGGGATGGGCATGCACATTTCTGGCTATTTCTTCAACTGTCAATTCCATTGATTGTGCCAGAGTCAACTCCGGCAGTAACTCAGACACTTCTGGTCCAATCATGTGCGCCCCCAGAATTTCACCATATTTTGCATCGGTCACAATTTTAACAAAACCGGCTGATTCACCCATTCCCAACGCCTTACCATTCGCCTGAAATGGAAACCGTCCAATTTTTACATCATAACCTTCATCACGAGCCTGAACTTCAGTCAAACCAAACGAGGCAGCCTGTGGAAAACTGTAGGTCGCACGCGGCATCATCCGATAATCTAATTCAACTGTGGGAGCTCCGGCGATATTTTCTGCGCAGACAATTCCCTGTGCTGAAGCGACATGCGCCAGCAGCAACTTCCCGGTTAAATCCCCAATAGCCCAGATTCCTGGCACATTGGTAGCCATACGTTCATCAATTTCAACAAATCCACGCGCGTCAACTTTAACGCCAACCGTTTCAAGCCCAATATCTTTGGAATTTGGTTTGAATCCCACTGCAATCAAAGCCTGCTTCGCATCAAATACTTTTTCGTCTTCTTCGCCTTTGACAGTCACGCGCACCCCATCGTCCGTTTTTTCAACCTTCATTACCCTATGATTAGTCAGTGCTTCAATCCCTGCCTTTTTAAAGGCTTTACCCATTTCGTTGCCCACATCTTCATCTTCTAATGGCAACAAACGCGGTAACATTTCTATTAGAGTTACTTTACTACCATAACTGTTCCATATCGTGCTAAATTCCACCCCAATCGCTCCGGCACCAATGATCACGACAGAATCGGGTAATTGATCCTGAAGGATCGCTTCCTGATAGGAGACAATCTTTTTTCCGTCTACTTCCATCCCGGGTATTTGGGCGGAGTGAGCACCGGTCGCTAGAATTATATTTTTGGCATTGATTGTTTGGCTCTTCCCATCAGCATCGATAACCTCAATCGCTTTTTTTTCGGTCAGTTTTCCCGTCCCCATGATGACATCAATATTATTTTTCTTCATCAGGAAAGCAACCCCTTTTACAAGCCGGTTAGAAACCTGGCGGCTGCGTTTAACCGCCACACTGTAATCCAATTCAAGTTTTTCGAATGAAATTCCAAATTCTTTGCTCTTGTTGCGCAGCGTGTATGCGAGATCAGCATTCTTGAGGAGTGATTTTGAAGGAATACAACCCACATTCAGACAAACCCCGCCCAACCACTGTTTATCGATAATCGCCGTTTTTAAGCCCAATTGAGCCGCACGAATAGCAGCCACATAGCCCCCTGGACCAGCGCCTAATACTACAACATCATAATTACTCATTTTGTACTCCTATGTTTCTCTTTGAACATTTTTTTATCTCATTTTTCGACGAGGAAATAAATCAAAAGCCTCGCAAATCTTTGCCTAAAACAATCTACAAGCACACCATCATGAAATGTATGTTATTCAATCTACTCACTTTTTTCACAATAACTACTATTTTCTTCGTCATTATATCAAACGCACGCCTGCAAGGAGGGAACAAATCTATTTAATACGAAAAGCCCTAATGCCAATTTTCCAGATTTTTTACCACTTCGGCCAGGAAACCATCTGCAGCAGACCCGTCCAGTATGCGATGATCAAATGAAAATGAGAGATAAACCATCGGACGGATTGCGATCGCATCTGCAATGACAACTGCACGCTGCTGGATTAAACCAACACCCAAAATACCACATTGAGGTTGATTAATAATCGGCGTGGCAAAAAGTGATCCAGCAGTGCCGTGGTTGGTAATTGTAAATGTACCGTCAGTCACGTCATCCGGAGCTAAAGAATGATTGCGAGCTCGATCACCCAGGCTGTTAACCTGTCGGGCTATCCCAATCAGTGAAAAAGAATCTGCATTTTTAATCACCGGAACAATCAAGCCTTCTTCTCCCAAAGAAGCTGCCATCCCGATATTAATGGCTGGTTTGAGCAAAATACCCTCATCAGTCCATGAGGAATTGACAATTGGATATTTTTGTAAGGAACGTGCCGTGGCAACCAAAAAATAGGCAGTAAAAGTGAGATGGACACCTTGATTTTCAAATACTTGTTTATTTTTATCACGGTGACCTGTAATATTTCGCATATTGGCTTCCATTACAGTCGTCACATGCGGGGATGTTCGTTTGCTCATCTGCATATGATCGGCAATACGCCTGCGAATTTTGGTATGCGGAATCAACTGACCTGCAATTGAAGCTTTCACCTGTGCTTGTTCATTTGATCGGGAAGAGGTTGAATCAGTGCTTCCGTTTCTGGTGGCAAAGCGCTCCGGGAATTGCATTTCGGTTGGACGGAAGAGATCACCTTCACCTGGAGTTTCCCAGGCTGGGGCTTCCTGCTCAAGCATGACTTCACCGCGATTTTTGATATAGCTTAAAATATCTTTTTTAGAAATACGACCACCCTGACCGGTACCATTTAATTGTGTCAAGTCAACCTGATTTTCACTGGCAATCTTTGCCACGACTGGCGAAATAAAGCCCAGGTCGCGATCTCTACCGGCTGCCATTCGTTTCTCCAGGTCTGTTGATACAGGTTTTATTTCAGATTGTGTGACAGTTTGATCAAGTGCAGACTGCCGCTCTTGCTCCTCTACACGCTTTTCTTTCGTGTCTCCAGACTCATCTGAGTTCTCTATTGGTAATTGCTCCCCGCTATTTCCAATCCAGGCTATGGTTTTCCCTGCATCAATGGTTTCTCCAGCCTGCACAAGAATTTTTAAGAGTGTACCCGATGCCGGGCTGGGAATTTCGGTATTAACTTTGGCTGATTCAACTTCAAGCAGTGATTCAAATTCCTCAACCGAATCCCCCTCTTTCTTTAACCAATTGATAACCGTACCTTCAACAACGGATTCACCTAATTTTGGCATAATTACTTTGGTAGCCATTATTTTCCCTCCACTTGATTGCACTCAATATTGAGCCAGCTCACGGGCTGCATTTGTGATTTTCTCTTCATTCACCATGAACCATTCCTGCATTGGATGGCTGAAAGGGACTGATGGCACATCAGGACCTGCCAATCTGCGCACTGGTGCATCCAGGTAGGTAAACGCATGTTGCGCGATAATGGCAGCAATTTCGCCACCATACCCTCCGGTCAAATTATCTTCATGGACAATCAGCGCCTTCCCGGTTTTTTTGACCGATTTTAAGATTGTATCCCGATCAACGGGTACCAATGTTCGTAGATCAACGACCTCGACTGAGATGCCCTCTTTTTCGAGATTTTGGGCAGCTTTCTGTGCATAGAAATGCATCATCCCATATGCAAAGATCGTCAAATCATCACCACTTTTGGTAATGCTCGCCGGACCAATCGGTACGGTAAACTCGCCTGCCGGAACTTCACCCCGTATCAGGCGATACCCTTTCTTCGGCTCCAGATAGAGAACTGGATTGGGATCCCGGATGGCAGAAATCAACAGACCCTTCGCGTCGTATGGCGATGAAGGAACGACTACTTTTAATCCGGGAACATGTGTAAAAAATCCCTCAATACTTTGAGAGTGGTAAAGACCACCCCCAATTCCTCCGCCATAGGGAGCCCGAATAACCATAGGAACTGACCAGGTTCCGTTGGATCGGTAGGTCATTTTTGAAGCTTCACTAACGATTTGATTGAATGCCGGATAGATAAAATCGGCAAATTGTATTTCACAGATTGGTTTCATGCCATATAATGCTGCGCCTATGCCAACACCCACAATGGATAGTTCCGCTAAGGGAGAGTCAATCACGCGCATCTCGCCATATTTTTCGAAGAGACCATCAGTCGCTCGAAAAACTCCGCCACGCTGGCCAACATCTTCACCAACTATAAACACATTTTCGTCCCGTTCCATTTCTTCGTCCATGGCATCTCGGATTGCTTCAACCAGGGTCATTTCAGCCATGGTGAACCTCCTCTACATAAATCGGGTAACCGGCTTCCTCACCTTGAGGATAAGGTGCCTGCTCTCCAAAATTTACCGCTTCGGTCACCATCTCTTTTGCTTTTTTATCAAGAGCATCCAATTCCGCCTCGGTGATAATCGATTGATCGAGCAAAGCCTGCCTCGCCAGCAATAATGGGTCTTTTTTCTTGTGTTCTTCCACTTCTTCACGGGAGCGATAGGTGCGATCATCATCATCCGAGGAATGCGGCGTTATGCGATACATTCTCGCTTCAATTAAAGTTGGCCCTTTTCCGGAACGCGCGGTTTCAAATGCCTTTGTAAATGACTTATACACACCAAACACGTCTGTGCCATCGATCGAAATTCCCGGCAGACCTAGACCGCAGGCTTTATCTGCTGAACTTTTTACAGCCATTTGCAATTCAGGAGGAACAGAAATAGCATATTGATTGTTTTGCACCAGAAAAACGACTGGTAATTGGTGAATTGCTGCCCAGTTGACCGCTTCGTACCATTCTCCTTGTGATGTTGAGCCTTCGCCGATAGTGGTTAAGACCACCTGTTTTGCATTTTTCATTTTAATTGCCAGGCCGATACCAGCTGCATGAACCGCCTGGGTTGCTACTGGCGCAGAATGACTGACTGCATTTATCCTTCGCAAACTGAAGTGACTGGGCATTTGACGTGCGCCAGAAGAGGGTTCACCTACTTTGCCCATCAAACTTAGTACGTATTCTCTTGGTGTCAATCCGAGGCTGATCATCAATGCCAGATCACGATAGTAGGGCGTCACCCAGTCTTCACCTTTCCGTAAGGCAAATGCAGCCCCCACCTGGGTAGCTTCATGTCCGATGCCGGAAATATGGAAAGCAATTTTTCCCTGACGGTGAAGAACCCAAGCTCGTTCATCGAGCCGGCGCGATAATAACATCATCCAGTACATTTCACGCATCAACTCACTGGATAAGTCCATTTTTCCTCCTGTTAACGCACAAGACTATAAGAAAGTCCTTATAAAATTTTTTGTATCACTCCCAGGTAACATAGACTTTATCTTTACCAGAAAGGAAACGATTGCGCATAAATCAAGTGTAGCAAATGGGTCACGCTGAATCAACTTGATCCTTTTACATCTATTGATGCCGAGAAAATGAAAAGGTGACAGGAAATATCTGACTTAAAAAGAAATTGAGTTAATTTTGAATCATCTTACTACGTTGGATAACATCCAGCATTTCCGAATTGGTGGGAAATTTAAAATCCTCAATCTCACGCAGCCCGGCTTGCTTTCTCTCTTCATCCTCCAATATCTTGATGTCACGTTTATTTACAATCTGGGGATGATCACTAAAGAGGTTCTCCTCAAAATCAGCTGGAGATCGCAGTGCGAGGTACTGCTGGATAGCCTGGGCTGCATTAATCCCGTCTTTGCGAGCCAATCCCACCAACCCATCACTGGCCTTTCGTGCCCAACCCGCAAAAAAGACACCTTCAATTGCCTTCTTCATTACCGGATCATATGCTTCATACAATTCATCTTCAATCGGAAATTGGGGATGCGGATTCTTGAAGAATTCATATTGATCCAGGGGCAGGCCAAATTGTGGATCCACCCCATCGCCAATGGCGAAGATAACCGTATCACAATTCAATATGGAGCGTACGCCTGTGCCTTGAGCACGAATTTTTCCGTTCTTTTCATTCAGTGTGTTTTCTTCCACTTCAACCCCAATGACACGATCATGATTATCACCCAAAATCGATTTAATTGAGCTGAGGAATTTTAAGCAAAAGGTAGTGGAGGAAGTGGGCTCCGTGCACGTTTCCAGGGATTCAAGAATAAACTTTAGCGAGAGATCGGGGTCCTGATAAATTGAGCGCATAATCGGAGCTGCTTTTAGCAGCTCATTCTTATATTCATCCAGATCAAAGTTGCTACCTACATATTCCAATTCTTTTCGGGAGAATTTCGTTTCAGCAGGTCCGCGTCTCGCAATGGCTGTAACAGTATCCACTTTGCGATCATGGATTAAATAACGGGCGATATCCATCATCACATTGCCGACCCCAACCACGATTACATTCTTCCCAATTTGATATTCATGCATGCTGAAAGGGGGTAATAAGTTATAGTGAAAAACAATATCCTTGGCATGATAAACTCCATGGAGATCCTCTCCTGGGATGCCCAGCCACTTGGTTCCTTGTGCACCGGAAGCAACCAAAATGGCATCAAACCCGGCAGCTTTGATTTCATTCAAGCCAATATCTCCATGATTGCCAACATGAATGTTGCCTAGGTAAGTAACATTTGGCAAATCTATACATGCCGCAAATTGCTTGCGTAAGCCTTCTTTCATTCTTACTTTTGCAGGATAAATTCCATACTCTGCCAAACCACCTGGTTTAATATCGCGGTTAAAAATCGTCACATGAATGCCATTTTTCGCTAATTCGCGGGCAGCAAAAAGACCTGCAGGACCAGCTCCAATAATCGCAACATGATAGATTTTTTCATCTTCCATATTTATATCCTTCGGTCAAGCGAATGTTGGCAATTTTTGTTAATTATATCTAATATTCTTCCTATCACAAAAATAATTTCCATAATTATTTAGCTTATTTGTATACTATCTAAATTATCGATATATTTTCTTTGCACTTTTTTTATCGTGTTGAAAGAAATTATGCTATATTCACACATGAGGAAACTGGATCATTAGCATCAAAAATCCCATTTCTCAATAAATATTGTTCGAGGTTGAATGAGCAACAGCTTCTTAATGGAAACATTGGAAAACGGGCTGACAATCTTTCTCCGTGAAATCAACACTGCACCGATTATAAGCCATTGGGTCTGGTATCGTGTCGGGAGTCGTGATGAGGTACAAGGTTTAACCGGTCTTTCTCACTGGGTAGAACACATGCAGTTTAAAGGCACTCAAAAGTGGCCGGGGGCGTTGATGGAGCGATCAATCGCCAAAGTTGGCGGTCAATGGAATGCATTCACGCACTTGGATTGGACTACTTATTATGAGACTCTCCCTTCCAACCAGCTCGAAATCGCAATGACGATTGAGGCAGATCGTATGCGCAATAGCGTCTACGAAGCTAAAGAAGTTGAATTTGAAAGAACGGTCATTTTATCAGAAAAAGATGGCAAAGATAATGACCCTTTTGTTCGCCTCAACACAGCCGTTATTGAAGCCGCATTCCAAAAACACCCTTACAAAAACGATATCATCGGGCAGGAAGAGGATTTACGCCGAATCCAGGCTGATGACCTTTATGCTCACTATCAAAACTACTATCAAGCGAGCAACGCCCTGATTGCAATCGCTGGTGATTTTGACATTCAGTCGGTGTTACCAAACCTGAAGAACCTGTACCAATCATTGCCTCTTGAGGAGAAACGCAGGACGAATATCGTTCCTGAGAAGACGATTGAGAAAGCCAAAGAAATTATCATGCGTGGGCCGGGTGACATGACCTTTCTTCAAGTTGTATACCGTACTCCTGCCGCTTCTAATCCGGATTTCTTTGCATATACCATTCTTGACAGCTTGCTTTCCGGTCCTTCAAGTTTGAACATGTTTGGCGGGGGTGGCATCTCCAATCGCACCAGCCGTCTTTATCAGAAACTGGTTGAAAAAGAGTTTGCCGTAGCAGTCAGTGGTGGCTTGCAAGCTACAATCGACCCCTATGTCTATGACCTTTCAATAACACTGCAACCTTCCCAATCTCCCGAAATTGCTTTACAAAAATTGGACCAAGAAATTGAGCGTTTACTGATTAAAAAAGTAGAGGGCAAATCAATTGAGCGTGCCATTAAGCAAGCGGCGGCTTTGTTCTCTTATGGGCTGGAGAATATTACCAACCAGGCTTTTTGGATGGGATATTCGGAAATGTTCGCCGATTATAGTTGGTTTACTGAATATATTGAACGATTAAGGAATGTCCGCCCGCGCCATATCCTGGAAGTTGCCCAAAAATATCTGAACCCAGAAAATAGAATCGTCGGCATCTACCTGCCTGAAATCAAGCCAGGGGGCGAACGATGACACTCGACCAAATTAACTGGGGACACATGCCAGGGGAAGAAAACATCACTCAAACCATACTTCCAAATGGCATAAAAATTCTTTGCAAAACGGATTATCTAAGTCCATCGGTTGTTGTCAGCGGATACTTGCAAGGCGGCTCAATGCTTGATCCTAGCGAGAAATTGGGATTAGCGCTCTTCACCTCCTACGCACTTATGCGTGGAACAACAAATCAGAGTAGTCGCCAGCTCTATCATAAGCTCGAATCTTGTGGTGCAAGCTTTGGATTTGGTGCCAGCGTTCAAACCACCAGTTTTGGGGGTAAATCCCTGGCTGTAGATTTTCCATTGCTAATTGATACTCTGGCAAATTGCCTGCTGCATCCCACTTTCCCAGCGGATCAGATACACCGCTTACAGATGCAGATTTTGGCTGGGCTGCTATTACGAGAACAAGATACGATCGAGATGGCTTCCTTACGTTTTGATGAACTGCTTTTTCCCAATCATCCCTATGGTGTACCCGAAGATGGCTATGCCGATACGATCAGCAAAATTTCATCAAAAGACTTACGTGACTTTCATCAACGATATTATGGACCGCAAGGAATGGTGATCGTGGTGGTTGGAGCAATTACTGCCCATTTGGCCTTTGATCTCATTTCAGAAAAATTAGGTTCCTGGCACAATCTATCATGGCAGGCGACACCTGAAATACCCGCAATTCCAAGCGTAAAAAATGCAATTTCTGTATTTATTCCTCTAGCTGAAAAATACCAGGTTGATATTATCATGGGTTTTCATGGTCCAAATCGAATGTCATCCGATTACCTGCCAGCTTCTTTGGGAAACAATATTCTTGGACAGTTTGGAATGATGGGCCGCATTGGCCAGGCTGTGCGCGAAAAGTCGGGGCTGGCATATTACGCTTCGACCAGTTTGAATGCCATGGCTGGGGGTGGCTCCTGGGAAATTGCTGCTGGTGTAAACCCTGCTAATTTTGATGCGGCCATTTCTATCGTAAGAAACGAACTCGAACGCTTTATTTCTGAACCCGTAGCGGAGGAGGAATTGCTTGATGCAAAATCAAGTTATATTGGTTCCATTCCACTATCTGTCGAATCAAATAGTGCAGTTGCCGGTACAATCGTGCGAATGGAACGTTTCGGTCTGGGATTGAACTATCTCCACCAATTTCCCTTGATGGTGGAAAAAATCACGCCAGAAGACATTCTTTTGACAGCAAAATCGTATATTGATCTCGGAAAATTAATAATCGTCGGCTGCGGTCCAACACCCGATAATGTTAGAGGGTTGTAAATGGAGGAATTTGAATGTTTTTGAATGGAGTAGATCTGGTGGAGATCCACAGGTTTAAGGACATTAACCCAAGGATCTTTGCTCGATTCATACAACGCGTCTATACGCCTGCTGAAAGAGAGTTATGTGCTGGTAACTTTAATTGCCTGGCAGGCAGGTTCGCGGCCAAGGAGGCGGTTGCAAAGGCACTCGGCACTGGTATTGGGCTTATTCGCTGGCAGGATATCGAAATTTTGCGCGGAGAATCTGGCGAACCTGTCTTACATTTGCACAATCGGGCTGCGGAAATCGCGCGTGATAAAGAAATCACAAACTGGGCCTTGAGTATAAGCCATGGGAAGGAGTTAGCAATTGCTTTTGTCATTGCTACCACTTCCTGACATATCAACAATAAAATGAACCCATAGGATGTCAGGTACAATTACTGCCGTATGAAGATACTTGCCGTCAGCGATATTGAATTAAGCATGCTTTACCAGCCACAAATGCGGGATCGCTTTCATGATGTAGACCTTATCATCAGCTGTGGTGATCTACCATATTACTATCTGGAATATATGATCTCTACCTTAAACATCCCGCTCTACTATGTTAATGGAAATCATGTAAGCCAAACTGAATACACGACTGGTGGACCCAGAACGAGTCCATGGGGTGCAATCAATCTTCACCAACGCTCCGTCACAGACGATACAGGTGTTTTGTTAGCCGGATTAGAAGGGAGTTTACGCTATAACCTCAAGCCAAATCAGTATACCCAGGCAGAAATGTGGCAAAAAGTTTTTCAGCTTGTACCTGCTTTATTTTTTAATCGCATCTGGCACGGTCGGTTCCTGGATATTTTTGTCACCCATGCCCCACCCTGGCATATCCATGATCAATCCGATTTGCCCCATCAAGGGATAAAGGCATTCCGCTGGTTATTGAATGTCTTCAAACCAACCTATCATTTACATGGGCATATTCATATTTACCGAAACGATGCCGTTATTCAAACGCTTTTCCGAAAAACCACAGTGCTTAATTGTTATGGTTACCGCGAAATTAATTTCGATATGCAACCAGTGATCGCGGGGATAAAGAGAAATATCTTCCATCGTTGATCAAAAAGCTCTGGTTCCTATCCAGATATGGTCAGGAGAAATTGCCTGATTGAATTTAATTTCCAGGTTAATATCGGTTTCAAAGTTGATGTCACTTAATCTAGGATGAACAAAACAGACAGTAGGTTGGCTGCCATATTTTTGCTGGTAATACACTGCTGCCTGCTGAATTTTCTCCCGCAAATTTCGGTGTGGGTCATTGTCGAACCAAAGCATTCCTGTTTTCATGCATTCCTCCGATATTGATAATTTAACCTTGCAACTTTGGTGCCCAAAACGGTACCCAATTAGTACCAATTTTTGAAATGAAATAATTACGGTCTTTCAAGGCTATTAGGTCCTTATTTGAAACATATTTTGAAAGCTTCTGAATGTGCACTGTGTTCATTTGTCCATAGATCCTGGTCTTGAAAACTTCGAGCCACAGCATTGGTTGGTCAACCTTCAAAAAATCCAGTCCTGCAAACACCCAAATATTGACTTGTGCTCCATATTTGAGAAGCCATTCAAAATTCATTCTGGTTTGGTAATCCATCCGTTCAATGATCGCCAGATCATCCACAAATAATATGATCGTTGCGTTTTCTTTTGGAGTTTGCATAAGTTTTTCAACTTTTTGGGCAAGATAAATGACCCAATCTTCAGCACTGATCTCATCACCTCCCACTACACCGGCGCAGAAATCATAATTTGAGTCAAATTCATGTATTTTTGCCATCCACTTTTCGGGGAGATCAGAAACGACAATGTATTGAAGGGAAAGCGGTGAATTTCCTTGCTGGAGCGACCGTATGGTAGTATGCATCAAATGGCGAATTGTTGGTAAATGGTCATTCACAATGACCAATGAGCGCAACCGTTCGTCAGTTAGATCGATTGCCATGGGCATATTATCTGTACCGATCCCCAGTAATGCCGATTTTGCCTGTAAAAATGTTGCGCGTTGCAGAAGTATTTCTACAGAGTAATCTTCCAATATGAAATTTTGACCGCGCAGCTGTTCAATAAAACGGTCAGAATAAACGGATTGTTTGGAATTTGATGCCTCATGGAATATCATTTTTTTACCTCCAGAATATTTGTTCTATTATAGAACATTTATTCTTATTTAGTCAAGTACCAATTTATGCAAAAGCATATTAAAATAAGGTGGTTTTAGAAATTCCAAATTTGAAGGAAGCTCAAAATGCTTGCAACCTTGAAAATACGTTAAAATAGAAGATGCGAAGATTGTTTATTTATTTCCTGCACTCGCACAGAAGGAGGCTGACTTGATAAAGGAAACCATAAAAGACGCTGAGTCACGTATGAAAGGCGCAGTCAATAATCTTGAAGAAGATCTTGCCGGAGTGCGCACTGGTCGCGCCCATCCCGCCCTGGTTGAAAAGTTGGAGGTGGAATATTATGGTGCCATGACCCCTCTCAATCAATTGGCATCCATCAGTATTCCTGAACCTCGTCAAATCATGATCCGGCCTTTCGAACCTAGCACCGTGCGGACAATTGAGAGAGCCCTCATTTCATCGGATCTCGGCATAACGCCCAATAGTGATGGCAAAGTCATTCGCCTTAATCTCCCTCCATTAAACGAGGAGAGAAGAAGAGATTTGGTCAAGTTAACCAATAACCGAGTTGAGGATGCACGCGTCGCCTGCCGCAATGTGCGCAGAGATATCATTAAAGATTTACGCGAATACGAGAAAGAAAAACTAATATCTGAAGATGACTTGAAACGCGCTGAAGATGAATTACAGAAAGTAACAGATCATTACATTGAAGAATTGGAAAAAGTCGGAGAACGAAAAACCGCAGAAATTATGGAAGTTTAACGACTGATATGCCTTCTGAAACGCTAAAACCGCTACCCCAATTGGATAACGTTCCCCGACACATTGCCATCATCATGGATGGAAATGGTCGCTGGGCAAAAAAAAGAGGGTTGACCCGTCTGGTTGGCCATCGCGCTGGTACTGAAAACCTGCGCCGAATAATTCGAGCCTGTGTTGAGTTTGGTGTTCAATACCTGACTATTTATGCATTTTCAACCGAAAATTGGGGACGTCCAGCCGAAGAAGTTGAAGGTTTAATGCACATACTGGAAGAAGTAATTGACAAGGAACTCGATGATCTGCATCTAGAAGGAATTCAACTTCGCCACATCGGTCGGCTGGAACAGTTAAGCCCGGTATTACGGGAAAAAGTCGAGCATTCGGTAGAAATTACCAGAGAGAACCAGCGGTTGACACTCTGTATTGCATGGAATTATGGTGGTCGCGATGAAATAGTATGTGCAATCCGCCATATGATGAAGGATGGCATCAAACCGGACGATGTTAACGATGAAATGGTCAGCAATTATTTGTTTACTGCCGGCATCCCCGATCCTGACTTGATCATCCGTACATCAGGGGAAATGCGAATCAGCAATTTCCTTATCTGGCAGGCATCCTATTCGGAATGGTACGTGACACCCACACTCTGGCCAGATTTTGACCGAGAAGAACTCTATAAAGCCCTTTCCTGTTTCAGTCAACGTGAACGTCGTTTTGGGAAGCTGGCTGAGAATGAAATTGAGCCCGGCGAAGATGCTGGCTAAACGTATTCGGACAGCGGCAATTATTGCTGTTGTAGGCATCACATTCATAATCCTGGGAGGTTGGTATTATGTTTTCTTTATATCAATCTTGCTGTCTCTGGCCTCCTGGGAATATTGGAACATGTACTGCAAAGGAGGTTTTGCTCCTAATGCAGCTGTTATTTTTCCGGCTGTGATTTTTCTGGTAATCTTGCGTTTCCAAAAGGGGTTCGAATCCAGCGATCTTGTTTTAACAATTGCCATTCTTGCAGCAATGGCCTTTCACACGATCAGCTATGAATTGGGGCACAAGACCACCTCAACCGATTTCGGCATCACATTGGGTGGAATCCTTTACATCGGCTGGCTGGGCGCTTATCTGATTTCACTGCGATTTTTACCTTATGGCGGTTGGTGGCTAATGCTGTCCATCCCAATAGTAGCTTTGGCGGATACAGGGGCATACTTCATCGGCAGTAGATTTGGCAAGAACAAAATGACCCCCCGCTTAAGCCCACATAAAACCTGGGAAGGTTATTTGGGGGGTGTGCTGTTTGCCATCATATTCGGCGCATTGTTTGGAGCAATTTGGCACAATTTCGCGCCAACAATCACGATCAAAAATGGATTGATGCTGGGGGCGATTTTAGGCTTTTTGACACCACTGGGGGATCTTGGAGAAAGTATGCTCAAACGGCAATTTGAGATTAAAGATTCAAGCAACTTGCTACCCGGGCATGGTGGTGTTATGGATAGAATAAATTCGTGGTTGTGGGCAGCCTGTCTCAGCTACTATGTAATAATTTTTTTCTTTATTTAAAGAAAATACCGGCTATCACAAGTGATAACCGGTATTTGAACTAAGGGTATTTATCTAATTTCGTAGGTGAGATTAGCCTCAGCTGTGATTAACAACTGACCCGATGCGATCGGCGCAGATGAACTGGTACTCAGCATGCCACCACCTTTTGAGTCATACATCGGCTGTGGATTGCCGGAAGAGTAAATGTTAATGTTCATCAACTCACCTAATTCGACACCAGCTGAAGCAGCAATTTCAAGTGCTTTCGTTTTCGCATCCTGAATTGCCAAATTGCGGGCGTCGGATTCTGCCTGTTTACGATCCTGGACATCAAAACTAATACCATTGATCTGGTTTGCTCCCTTGCGAACAACCGTGTCGAGCAAGTTTCCAAGGATGTTAAGTTCTTTCACTTTCACAAAGACTGTGTTCTCAACCACATAGGAAACATCTGTTTGTTGTCCATCCGGGCCATAGTTCTGCATTGGATAAACGTTAAAGGCGGTGGTCTGTATATCTTGCTTATCAACACCCAATGCTTCCAATGCGTCTGAAATAGCCTGAGCCTGTTGATTGTTATCGGTCAAAGCTGTGGCAACATCCGCAGCCTGACTTCTGGTGCCTATATATACATAGGCAATATCCGGGACCAAATAGACTTCGCCACTCCCGGCCACACTGACTGATCGCGTTGAATCTGGTTTGGCAGTACCTGCACTACAGGCACCCAGCGCACCTGCTAGTATGACGAATAACATAACGAGACTGAATTTCTTTTTCATTTTTCCTCCGATTTAGTTTCTTGATTCGTAGATAAGACGATCAGATCCAGATGAAAGTTCCCAAAAATAAATCTGGCTAAATAAAAATTGGGTAATATTTTCTAGATCGCTTTTAATTCTTGTAGCTGTTCAACCAGAATCTGCCGGATATTGTCCTACAGGTGAAGTTATGCATGTATTTTACATCTTGAATATTATTTTAACAAAAGAAGGTTTGCAGCTTTTGAACATTGAACGTCCAGAAATACTACAAACCTCGGTTTTTTTGTGAAATTAGTTTTTTACTGAGCGACGATTTTTATCGAACCGATTGGATTGCTCAAATACAAAATACGGACGTCAGAATTATCTTTCGCGCCGGGAGAGTACAACCAATCTCCTTCAAGCGTAAACTTATCCGGATAATCCCTGGCGGTGATGGCAGTGTCCAGGTTTATCTTAATTGGTACGTCCATTGGAACGCGAACAATCAATTCCCCGATTGCGCATTCTACCGAACCAGAATAGATTTCTTCAGTTGGTAAAGTTAGTTCGAGCGAACCAACACCTAAATTAATATCAAATTTCTTAAGATTGATGCCGGTAAAATCCAGAACTTGTTCGCCTACACCCTGATCGACGGTTAAATCAATCTGTATAGTGTCATTTAACTGAATTTTCCATGGGAAACCTGATCCACCGGCTCTAGAAGGAAAAATAACTGTTCCCTCACTTCGCATCTTCAGATATCTTGTGTCTGTCTCGATTTCATAATCCTTAACCAATTCTTCCTCTTTTGCCAGTGATATTTCACCAGTAAAAAGGAGATCAGGTTGGGAAGCTGCCGAAATCTGCAAATTAGCAATAGCTGGGTTGAGAACAATTTGCGCTTCTTTTGCACCATTCAAATCATACGTGATTGACTCCGTAGTTCCTGTTCCCACGATTGAGCTATTCAGTCCAAACCACAACAAGCCGCCTACAATTAGAATCGAAATGGTGACTCCAATCAAAGAACCAAGCAGAGATTGCCCTCGAAAAGCAATATTCAAGCCAATTGCAATAATTGCTACCGGCCAAATTCGCCAGATCATCTCCCAGGCTGTCCAGGGAAAGTAACCCAAATTTGCCAGGATTAATATTCCCCCAATCCCAACATTCATGACTGCGCCAACCCAATTACGGTTTACCAGATCCTCAAGACCACCCAAAACAAACAATAATGGCCAGAACCGAAATACAATTGTTTTCGCGTCTCCCGGAATTAAATTCATGTTTGAGAGTAAAAAGAATAAACCGAGCAGTATTAACAACATCGGAAAAACGATGCTCCTGCGATTCTTGTGTTGATCAAACTTACGTTCATTTATTTCTGACATTTAAACCCTCCCTACTTTGACTTTTTAGAGAATTGAGGACGCAGGATAAGAAATATCCCGACAGCTATCAATAATATTGCCCAAAAATAATTCAGCGAATTGGTGGTTGCAAATAAAGTCAATAAACTAACCATGAACAATACGCCGGCTGGAATCCAGGGCCATTGGCGATTTCCCGGAAGACCCGGCAACAGTGGAAGTAAAGCGAACGTTGCTGCCAAACCCAACAAGAAAATTACACCACCATCAAAACGAGTAAATTCATCAACCAGTACCGTCAACGAAAGCGAAGTGAACACACCAGCTGGAATAATAGCCCACCACATGCTGTTATTTCTGAGGTAAACCAACCAAAATGCTAATGCAGCCCCTCCCAGGAAAATGATCCCACCCAACCCATCCGACGCATTGGGAATGAAACTATCCACAAGAATTAGCACCCCGAGGCTGATCAAAATGATCCCCGGTATGAGTGCCCACCAAGCTGAGCGGTTACCCAAAAGAAAAGCAAGAAAACCTACCCCGGCAGCGATAAACATTAATCCCCACAAGACACCCGTGAATGGAATCTCCATTACCGAATCCAACAAGGCTAAAATGCCTAACAAAACCAGTAATCCGCCAACGATCAATCGCCAATTAAATGTTTTCATCCTCTCACCTCGTTACTTTACTTCAAAGGAGCCGAAGCCACCTTCGATATTAATATAAATTTTGTTCTCCGCTGTTTCAAAATCTTTTGAGATGTAACGGCCATCTCCTCCCAGGCTAAACCTATCTTGATTAACTTTAATTCCTGATAAGCCGCTTTGAATTTTAACTTGAGCCACCACATTTTCTGGAACATTAATCTCTACTGAAGCCATGCCCGCATGAATAGATACATTCGTGGTACCGGCAGCCTCTGGAAGCAGAATTTTCGTCGCACTCGCACCGGTATCTAAACGAATATCGCTGATTTTCAGTTTCCGAAGATCGAGTCGAGTCTCCCCAGCTCCAGTCTTAAGGGCAAGATTGTATACAATTTGCGGGTTCAGCTCCAAATTCCACTCAAAACCTTTATCGCTTGTTCCAAAAGGCACAGCGTCCATCCAGTTGCCGGGCGGTTCCAATAAAAGCGAAACAGAACTACCGCGATCCTCTAGCCTGGGTACGATACCATTGCTGAAAGTGCCTTTCACCAACGAGCTACCCCCATCGGCACCAGTCAATGAAAGCCTGCCACCGCCATGGCGTATTTCGAGGTTCGCCTGTGAATATTGAGCTGCTGGAATATCAAGTTCCTGTGGACTTGAAACTACATTTTTACCTAATGCTTTCATAATCATCCAGCTGCCTATGAATATTACCATGACCGGAAAAAATAAATTGGTCACTTGAAATTGAATGATCCCTAAGGATTGTATGAAAAACAATAACCCAATAAATACCAGTAATATTCCCCAAAAATAGCGGTTTTTTCTCATATATTTACCTTACTTTCTCTTCTAATTTATATACGCATTTTAATGAAAATGGTTGCATATTTTTGATTATGACAAATATGCCAGTAAAAACAACCTGCCTTTTTATGGGTTTTCAACACAAATAGACTAGTTTTTAACCTATCCGAGAAGCCAGTTAAGAATGTGTGACCCAAACTTAGCTATTATTTGAACCCAAAATTACCCGTTCAATACATCCAGCGGTTATATACGATCAATTATCGAACCTGATTGAAAGAATCAGGGCAAGCCAGGTGACCAGACAATTGCTTATCTAAAACGACCAATTTAAGGAGCAGGGATTGACACAAGAGCATGTACATGCTCTTGACGTCACCCATTCACAAATTATAATTACCCATTATTGATTAATCATAGGAGTAGGTATGCAATTCAATTGCATGTGTCTGAGGCGGGGTATTCGATAACCAAAGCCTGAGATAAAAACAAACATAACACGCCATCAAAATCAGGCAGCGGAAAGAATCCCCCGCACAATTCTTATTTCGTGCAGGTTCGGACAACGATCCGCTGTTTTTTATTGATGGCATTTTTTTTACGAAATAGATTTGGAGAATCTTGTGAAAATTGCAAATGATATTACTGAATTAATTGGCAATACACCGCTGGTACGCCTTCAAAGATTAACCGCAGACCTTCCTGGTGAGGTCGTTGTTAAATTGGAATATTTTAACCCTGCTCATTCTGTAAAAGATCGTATCGGTGCAGCTATGATCAACGCGGCTGAAAAAGCCGGCTTGTTAAATAAAGAAAGCATCATTGTTGAACCAACCAGTGGAAATACGGGCATTGCCCTGGCCTTTGTCGCGGCGGCTCGTGGTTATGCGTGCAAAATCATCATGCCAGATTCCATGTCGGATGAGAGAAAAATGTTGTTGCGTGCATTTGGTGCAGAATTGATCCTCACACCCGCATCTGAAGGTATGAATGGAGCCATTCGCAAAGCAAATGAATTGGCAGCCGAAGATAATCGTGTGTTTGTTCCCCAGCAATTCGAAAACCCGGCTAATCCGGAAATCCATCGCCGTACCACTGCTCAGGAAATCCTAAAGGATACCGATGGGAAAGTCGATTATTTCGTCGCTGGTATTGGTACCGGAGGAACAATTACAGGCGTGGGAGAGGTTTTAAAAGAACACATTCCTAATGTCAAAATTGTGGCCGTCGAACCTGCAGGCTCTCCGGTCCTCTCCGGTGGGGAAAAAGGCAAACACGCCATCATGGGCATCGGTGCGGGTTTTGTACCCAAGGTATTGAACACTCATATTTATGACGAGATCATTACGGTAAGCGATAATGATGCATTTCATACTGCGCGTCTGATGGCTTCTCAGGAAGGTCTGCTGGTTGGGATTTCTTCAGGAGCCGCTACCTGGGCTGCCCTGGAAATTGCCAAAAGAGCTGACTCCGCCGGAAAACGGATCGTTGCTATAATCCCCTCTTTTGGTGAGCGTTACTTGAGTACCGATCTTTATGCTGATTTGCGTGAATAACGAAAAGGGGAAAGCATATGATTCGATGGATAAAGACCCTGCGCGATGACATCAGCTGCGTGCTGGAGCGCGACCCGGCTGCCAGGAATGCGACGGAGATCGCTTTTCTTTACTCGGGATTGCACGCAGTCTGGGGTCATCGCCTGGCACATTGGTTTTGGCGGCGGAAGATCTTCCTGATCGCCCGCATTATCTCTCAATTCAACAGGTTTCTGACCGGTATTGAAATTCACCCGGGTGCCCTTATTGGATCAGGTTTTTTTATCGACCATGGAATGGGTGTGGTCATTGGAGAAACAGCCCAGGTGGGAGACAACGTTACTCTCTATCATGGTGTTACCTTGGGTGGTGTGAGCACAGAAAAGGGAAAACGCCACCCAACTATTGAAGACAATGTCGTCATTGGAGCCGGTGCGAAAATTTTAGGCGCAATTCATATTGGTACAGGCAGCCGAATTGGAGCCAACGCTGTTGTAGTGAAAGATGTGCCACCGGATTCGGTGGTGGTTGGTATTCCAGGTCAGGTTGTCAAACGAGCAGCTCCCTACTCCAGCCACATTCCGGATCTACATCATGATTTACTCCCAGACACAATCGGGAAAACAATTACCGATTTAATGGCAAGAGTCTACAAAATGGAGATGAAATTAAACGTTACAGCCGTGAAACACCCACCATTGAATTTACAAGAAAATGGGGATGGAACGAAAGAGGAAGCCATACACATTCCAGTCGATGGTGTTTGGTCTGGCAGCGATTTCAGTATTTAGATACCTGAATCCTAGCGCGCAGATTTTCGAATGAAACCGGCCAGAACCACAAACAATAAACCGATGCCACAAACAACAACCATTCCTATGCCAATCGACCTGCGTTGATTGGTATCCAACTTGTTCAGGGAGAATAAGATTCGTGGGGTGGCTGTAGGTGTTGGTGTAATTGTGGCTGTAGCGGTTGGAGTACGCGGTGTGGCTGTCGGGCTCGGTGTGCGCGTCGCAGGAATCTGCGTCAAGGTGATCGTAGGAGTAACCGTTGCGGTGGGAGCTAATTGCACAAGCAGGCGTTCGCCGGGAAAAATGTTGGGGGTTGGCAGCAGATTATTCCACTGTATTATGTCGGCTATGGTAACGTTGTAAGTTGTTGCGATGCTCCACAAAGATTGGCCATCCAACACTTCATGAATGATCGATCCATCCAGTTGAGGTGTGGTTGTGACAACCTCGATGACTACATTTGGATCCGCAGTGGCATTGAAGTTCGGCGTTGGTTGACCTTCTAATCCCGTGCGCACGCGTTGCACTTGTAAGACATAATAGACATATCCGTCCTTTTCAGCAACACCTGCACCTACATTTCCAAAAGTAATACCTGTCATGGTATTCCAATGGTCAGCATCCGTCCAAATCGAATAAATGACAACAGTTGCCGTCATGTTATAACCACCAGCTATATTCTCGATGAAACCCAGCGTGGCAGGTGTCGAACCATCCTCACGATTATGAGTGATATTTCCGGTAGAAGCCATATACTCTGCATGCTGCTGCGCTGACGCCATCAACCCGGCATCAACCATGTATGGCTGCAAACCATTGTCTTCACGCAAGGCATTGACCGAATTGATTAACTCTGCAGATGAACTACCTTGCGCATAAACTATATTATTAAGTGGCTGAATAAAAGAAAATATCAATAACAAGATAAATAGATTAAATACAATTCGGCGCATAGTTTGGCAATTATAACCGATGCGCCGAATTATTCAAAAAAATTGTGATCAATAAACGTTCAGCTAAGGGAGCGTTCTTCGAAATTATTACCCATTGCTTCGGCAATTAATAGAAAATCACTGGCTGAAATCATGCCTACTATTTCATCCTTTTCATTGACCACCGGCAAATGATGAATTCGATTTTCCTTCATCAAAATTGCACAATCTTTGATTGCTGTGGTGTGATGCACGGTGATAACCGGTGCAGACATGATGTCTCTAATCTTCATCTTTTTGGGGTTATTATTTACAGCAACGATCTTATCGCTGATATCCCTCGTTGTTACGATTCCATAATGACCTTGAGGCCCATCCTTCTTAACAATCACACTGTTTATGTATCGGCGACGCATAGTACTTAATGCATCGAATACCGTTTGTTCCGGATCGACAAATACAACCAGATCCATCATCCAATCCCTGACGGTATGTTTATCGCGCATAAGAAGAAATCTCCTTTCCCCGTTTATATTTTTTGAGTGGATATTTGGGGTTTATCCTTAGCATATATTGATAGTATATAGTAAGGACAAACCTGAAAGCAAGCGAAAAGATCATGTGTTTTATTGTAATTCGACCTGATAAAGGGGCAGTTTGTCTCGCCAGCTGATGAGTGACATCAACACAATCAAATGATACCCCTCTCCAGTTGTTAGCTTAGTTATTTGTAACCCATGAGAGATATTGAGAAGAATACATTTCACGTAGTTTGCGTTTTTGTTCGTCCCAGGTAAATGCTGAATCGATCGAATTGAGCATCAATTTGAAAATTTGCTCTTGAGAAAAACCATAGACCTTATTTATTAGTAGTAATTCAGCCGATAAAGAAGTGTTCAATATTGCAGGGTCATCGCTATTGATGGTTATATTAAGACCAGCTGCCAGCATGGCAGGCAGCGGATGGGATTCTGCAGAGGCAAATACGCCACTCTGGATGTTCGAAGTCAGACAGACTTCCAATGGAATTCGACTCTCTTTGGCTAGTTTAATCACTCCTTCGTCCTCCATGATTCGCACGCCATGTCCGATACGGTCAGCTGCCAACAATTTGATTGCTTCGGCTACGTTGGTTGCCCCGCCCCACTCGCCAGCATGTATGGTAAGAAAAAAACCTTCCCGTTTGGCATGATTAAGCAAATCGCAAAATGCCCTGCCTGAAAAATGAGCTTCATCTCCAGCAAGATCAAACCCTGCCAGGCCAGATTGTTGATGCTGAATGGCAAAATCGAGAATTCTTTCTGCCAATTGCACAGGCTCATGACGGTTGAAACAGATCAGCAATTTCAGCGGCAAACCAAATATTTGCGCTGCCTGGCCAGCGCTCTCCACCACCCAGTTAATCACCTGCTCCGATTTATTCTGGTCACCCTGCGCCAAAGCACTTGGAGAAAAGCGCAATTCAAGATAACAAAGATGATCTTCAAACGCGTCTTCGATACATTCATACACAAAGCGTTGGATGATTTCTTTGCTTAGAAAGAATTTCCGTATTGTGTGAAACTTGGATAGGAAATTTTGTGCACTAAGCGCTTCGCCATGCTGTATTTGAACTCGTCTGGATAATTGAGGTAATAATTCTGGCAGCTCGTGAACTGCAATTTCTGTCAAAGTACTCAGTCTCAGCGATCCTTCTAAATGACGATGAAGGTCGATTTTCGGCATTGTTCGAAAGACGTTTTTCTTATCCATCATTTAAGATCATTTCCCATAATACCGTACCAATCAAACAATCGTATTTTAAATAAAGTCCTATTTTCTTTTCATTGCAAGAATTGCTCCATCCAAAGCTAATTTATTTATTAATTGGCAAAACGAACTCGCCATATTTTCAATAGATATGATATACTTGTCTCGCTGTCTAATAACAGCGACATTACACACGCTTTCTGACCGTCCCTGCGTGCATCGCAAGATGAATAGGTTAACGGGTTGACGAAGGCGGAGGATTAACGAAAATCAAAAGGAGAAAGTTTTAACAATGGCATCTGTAATTTCCATGAAAGCACTCTTGGAAAGTGGAGTTCACTTCGGTCATCGCACCAATAAGTGGAACCCTTCTATGCGCCCGTTTATTTTCACTGAGCGCAATGGTATTCATATCCTTGACTTGCAACAAACTGTCAAGGCCCTCACCAATGGCTATAATCTCGTCCGCGATACGGTCGCCAATGGTGGCAACGTCCTCTTTGTCGGCACCAAACGCCAGGCACAGGAAACAATCAAAGAAGAGGCAACCCGCTGTGGTATGCCCTACGTTACCGAACGCTGGCTAGGGGGAACACTGACTAATTGGTCGACCATCAGCCAACGGATCAGTGAATTGGTTCGCCTGGAAAAATTATACGAAACCGGTGAAATCAAATCCTATACCAAAAAAGAAGCGTTAATGATAGAGCGGGAAATCAACCGTTTACTCATCCGCTTGAGCGGTATTCGCAACATGAAAAAGTTACCTGAATTAGTTTTCATTATTGACGTCAGCCGTGAAGAAACTGCAGTACATGAAGCCAATTTAAAGGATATTCCGATCATCGCCATGGTGGATACGAACTGCGATCCCAGCAATATTGATTATGTTATCCCATCAAATGACGATGCAATTCGCGCGATTAAATTAATGGTCGCAAAAATCGCTGATGCCGTCATCGAAGGTAAATCCATGCGTAAAGACGACCTCACAGATGAGGAAGCCATGGCAGAAATGGCCGAAGAGAAAGTGCTTACCCGCCGCCGTATGGATGAAGATGCTGAATTAGATGACGAGACTTTGCTCGGTGCTGCTACACTGGCTAAACTTGATACCGAAAAAGAAGATGAGGCCGAGGAAGAAGAAGTTGATGTAGTTGCAGAAGAAGTTGAAGTAGTTGAGGAAGAAGAATCCGAAGAATCTAAGGAAGAAGACGACGCTGAAGATGATTCCACCGACACTGAAGTGGTTCCGGAAGATATAAAAGAGGAAGAAGAAGCTGAAGACGCTGAAGTAGTTGTGGAAGAAATCAAAGCTGAAGAAGAGTCAGAAGAAGTAGTTTCTGAAGAATTAAGTGATGATGCTGACGAGGTCAAAGAAGAGTAAACAGCCCTGGTTTATAAACCTGGATTAAGAATAGTAAAAGGATAGATTTGAGATGAAAGTTTCGACAGAAGACATTAAAAAACTGCGTGAATCCACCGGTGCTGGGATTCTGGATTGCCGAAAAGCGTTGGAAGACGCACAGGGTGATTTTGACAAGGCTTTGGATTTTCTCAGAGAAAAAGGATTGGCGAAAGCAGCAAAACGATCTTCGCGCAATGCCTCAGAAGGTGTTGTGGAACTATATACTCACGGTAATGGACGTGTAGGCGTTATGGTCGAAGTGAATGTGGAGACCGATTTTGTTGGTCGCTCCCCGGTTTTTCGCGAATTAGCCCACGAACTTGCGTTACAAATTGCCGCTACCTCTCCTGAATACATAAAAGAAGAAGATATTCCCCAGGATGTAATTGACAAAGAAATGCAAATTGCTCGTGCGAAAGCGAAAGAAGATGGGAAACCCGAATCCATCATTCCGCGAATTGTTGAAGGGACAATTGAGAAATTCAAAAACGAAATGGTACTGTTGCGCCAACCATACATTCGTAATGAAGAAATTACCATTCAACAACTGATCAACGAAAAAGTCGTTGCCTTAGGAGAAAATGTTGTTGTGCGCCGTTTTGCACGCTGGGCACTGGGTGAAACCACCTCAGACCAAGTAGAATAATCAATTTGAAAAGCCAACCTGAGGTTGGCTTTTTTTTTGGAGGCAGTTATATGGAAACTATCAAATATCATCGTATTCTTCTCAAGCTTTCCGGCGAAGCATTAGGCAGCAGTATGGGCTCTGGAATCGATCCAGAACGTGCGGTTGCTATTGCAAAACGGGTGAAAGAAGTACGAGAAATGAATGTAGACGTAGCAATTGTCATCGGCGCAGGAAACCTCTGGCGTGGTAAGCAGGGTCTGACCCTTGGAATGGATCGTGCCACCGCCGACTATATGGGCATGCTGGCCACCGTTATGAATGGCCTTGCCTTAATGGATGCGCTTGAATCCCAAGATGTGGTCACTCGGGTGCAATCGGCTATCGAAATGCGCTCAGTGGCAGAACCCTACATTCGCCGGAGAGCCATCAGGCACATGGAAAAAGGCCGAGTGGTCATTTTTGGAGGCGGAACCGGTAACCCATATTTTTCGACCGACACAGCAGCTGCTTTGCGCGCCATGGAAATTGGAGCAGATGTTGTCATCAAGGCAACCAAAGTGGACGGGGTCTATGATAGCGATCCGAAAACGAACCCGAAAGCAATCAAATTCGATCACCTTTCATACATCGAAGCACTTAACCGCCGACTGGAGGTTATGGATAGTACCGCTATCTCACTTTGTATGGAAAACAAGCTGCCCATTCTGGTCTTGAATCTCTTTGACCCCGCTGCTCTCCGGATGGCATTGCTCGGAGAGAAAGTAGGCACCCTGGTCGATGAGAATCCATAGACATTATCCATGATCGACTGAATACAAAAGAGCTGACTATGAGATCATAATCAGCTCTTTTTTAATTATTTATCTTTTAGGCTTCGTGGAATTCACCTTCAACCACTTCACCTTCATCAGTTCCACCCTCATTCTGCTCTGGAGGTGTAGAGCCAGCCTGGTTTGCATTGGCAGCCGTGTTTTGCTGAGTTTGCTCGAGGTGCGATTGTAATTTCTTTGTGAGATCCTGGATGGTTGAAATACTGTCGCTTTTCATTGCCTCCTGCAAATCTTTGATCTGATTTTGCAGCATATTTCGATCTATCTCCGAAACAGTTGCCTGACCTTCAGTCATCAGTTTTTCAGCCTGATAAATCAGGGTATCTGCCCCATTTCTGGCTTCCACTAACTCCCTGCGTTTGGCATCATCTGCTTCGTGCTGTTTTGCTTCCTGCACCAGCCGGTCTATTTCTGTTTTATTAATATTGGTCGAGGCGGTAATGGTGACACTTTGCTCTTTTCCGCTTGCTTTATCGCGTGCTGAAACATTCAAGATCCCGTTCGCATCAATATCGAAGGTCACTTCGATTTGGGGTACACCACGCGGAGCTGCTGGAATTCCATCCAGCCGGAAGCGGCCGAGACTAATATTGTCACTGACCAATTGTCTTTCACCTTGCAGAACATGAATATCCACAGCAGGCTGACTATCTTCCGCAGTGGAGAATATTTGGGACTTCTTGACAGGAATTGTTGTATTCCGTTCAATTAATTTGGTCATAACATTACCAAGTGTCTCCAATCCAAGCGAAAGTGGAGTAACATCAAGCAGAAGTACATCTTGAACCTGGCCAGAAAGCACGCCAGCTTGAATGGCGGCACCTACGGCTACTACTTCATCCGGGTTGACGGATTTATTGGCTTCTTTCCCTGTCCATTGTCTTACGAGCTGTTGTACCATCGGCATTCGGGTTGAACCACCCACCAGAACCACTTCATCCAAATCTGAAACTTTAAGGTCCGCATCTTTTAGGGCTTCGTCAAAAGGTTTTTTTACACGTTCCAAAAGTGGAGCACTCATTTGTTCAAACTTAGCGCGCGATAATTTGACCAGCAAGTGTTTGGGGCCATTCATGTCAGCTGTGATGTAAGGAAGATTGATTTCCGTTTCCATCATGCTTGAAAGCTCTATCTTCGCCTTTTCCGCTGCTTCACGCAAACGCTGTAACGCCTGTTTGTCCTCTCGCAAATCGATGGAATCAGTTCGCTTGAATTCATCCGCTGCCCAATTTACAATCATTTCATCCCAATCATCACCACCCAGGTGTGTATCACCACTGGTGGATTTAACTTCGAATACACCGTCACCGACTTCGAGAATTGAGACATCAAATGTTCCACCACCCAGATCAAAAATAAGCACCTTTTCATTGGTTTTCTTATCCAGACCGTAAGCCAAAGCCGACGCAGTAGGCTCATTAATGATCCGCAGAACCTCCAACCCGGCTATTTTACCGGCATCTTTGGTTGCCTGTCGCTGACTGTCATTGAAATATGCGGGTACCGTAATTACTGCCTGAGTAACCGGCTCACCAAGATATGCTTCAGCATCGTTTTTTAACTTACCGAGTATCATCGCCGAAATTTCTTGTGGTGAGTATTCCCGGCCTGTCACCGGGACACTGACACGCACATCGCCGGCTGGCCCTTTGGTTACCATGTACGGTACCATTTTCTTTTCTTGCTGAACTTCTTCATATCGCCGGCCCATAAAGCGTTTAATGGAGGATATGGTGTTCTCCGGATTCACAATCGCCTGACGTTTAGCAGTCAAGCCGACCAGCCTCTCTTTATTTTTATTAAATGCAACAACGGAAGGGAGAAGCCTTGAACCTTCAGCGGTTGGGATTACCACTGGATCTCCACCTTCCATTACCGCTACAACACTATTTGTTGTACCTAAATCGATACCTATGATTTTCGCCATTTTAAATTCTCCTTCCAGAAACTCTTGTTTGTCATATTTGATGATAGGGTTACATTAGAAGAAGCCTGTTAACAATTCGTAAGAATAAAATAAGAAGTATCAGGTTTTGTTATGGGGGTACTTGTTTTGCTTATTTTTAGGGTTCTTGAATTGAGAGACCAAGCAAACTATAATAGTTAAAGCGAAACCTACACCGTGGAGGAAAGCATGCGATTAAAAACATTATTCATAACCCTTGCCGTATTATTATTGGTGGTCGTTACACAATCGCAAGCTTCATCCGCCCAGAGCGATTTAAACGCTGTTATTACCATTCAGGTGGATGGCCCATTAACCCCCTCTCTCGCAGGATACATCGAAAGAGGACTCAGCGCAGCCCGCCAACAGAATGCTGAAGTCTTGATTATTGAACTGAATACGCCCGGTGGGAGCATTGATCTGATGAACCGTATTGTTCAGGAAATACGTCAGAGTCCAGTGCCAGTCGTTGTCTATGTCTCGCCCAGCGGAGCGATGGCCGGCAGTGCCGGCACCCTGATCACCCTGGCCGGTCACCTGGCAGCGATGGCACCCGAAACAACAATCGGTGCTGCCAGCCCGGTTGGCGGGCAAGGTGAAGATTTGGGGGAGACCATTGCACGCAAAGAAAAAGAGATTTTACGGGCAACCGTTCGATCTCTGGCTGCTGGTCGTGGAGAGCAGGCGATTGAACTGGGCGAGGCTACTGTGGAAAATGCGAAAGCTGCTTCTGTCAATGAAGCCCTCGCTGCAGGTTTAATTGATATTGTTGCCAGAGATGTTACAGATTTGTTGAGTCAATTGGACGGCATGCAAGTCAGAGTTTTGGACCAACAACAAACGCTTCATACCAGTAATGTCAACCTTATTGTTTTGGAAATGAGTTTTATTGAGCAGGTTCTGCAATTGCTCACCAATCCCAATATCCTCTTTTTGCTCCTAACCATCGGCGTGCAAGCGATATTTATCGAATTATCCAACCCTGGTGGCTGGGTGGCAGGATTTATTGGCGCAATTTGCCTTATTTTAGCCATTTATGGGATGGGAGTGCTACCGGTCAATTGGTTCGGTATCTTATTTATAATCGTAGCGTTCGTGCTTTTCATCCTGGAAATTAAAGCCATCACGCATGGTGCATTATCTGCGGCTGGTGCACTTTCCTTTATCGTGGGCACGCTTGTACTATTTAATTCGATCGATGCGCCTGGATTTCCGCGTGTTTCGGTCCCGCTGGTGATAACAACCGGCGTTCTGCTCGCCATCGGAATTTTCGTTGTCCTTTCCTTTGCCATTCGCGCCATGCGCCAGCCAGTACAGACCGGCATGGAAGCTTTGCTTGGAAAACATGGTTATGTGGTCGCCACCCTGAATCCAATTGGCAGCGTTCAGGCTGCCGGTGAGCTTTGGGGAGCGATATCCGCGGATAACAGCGAAATCATGGAAGGCCAATGGGTAGAAGTAACCGGCCACCAGGGGAATAAAGTCATCGTCAAAAGTCGTCATGAGGTAAATTGAAGTTTACGGAACCTAAAACAGGATCCGCCAATAAATCGACAAGCAATTTCCCCCATTGATTATGACCAGCTCTCTGAAAAAAAGGGTTCTCCCGAGATTCTTTTTAACTTTCAACTCAATTTATACAACTCTCGGGAGAATTTCTGTCAGTTTATGCTTCCTTACTGTTTTCAGTCGCGGGTAAATAAAGGGTCTTCATATATTCCTTTACCATTCTGCGGGTCGAGAATAGTGGGGCGTTTGAGCGAATTGTCTCTTTTACACGCGCAATCCATTCATTGGGCAGGTTATCCGCAGACCTCGATTGGTAATAAAGCGGGATAATCTCATTTTCCAGAGTTTCATACAATTCGCGCGATTCAATTTGATCTTGTTGATAAGTATCTTGAAAATCGATATGGTCGCCAATGGGCCAGCCATTCTTACCATTGTAGCCTTCACGCCACCAACCATCCAGAACAGAAAAATTAAGAGCGCCGTTCAGCGCAGCCTTCATACCGGATGTTCCAGAAGCTTCATTTGGTCGCCGGGGGGTATTCAACCAGACATCAACACCCTGCACCATTAACCTGGCTACATTCATGTCATAATCTTCCAGGAAGATCAATCGGCCACCCATTCTGGCATCTTTGACAGCCCTGTAAATTTGCTGAATGAGCAATTTTCCTGGTTCATCAGCGGGATGGGCTTTTCCAGCAAAAACGATTTGTACGGGCATACGCTCATTCGTCACTATTTTTAACAATCGTTCATAATCATTCAGGATCAAGTTAGCACGTTTATAGGTGGCAAAGCGGCGTGCAAATCCAATTGTCAGAGAGTAAGGCTCCATCAATACCCCGCTTGCGACCACCTGTACGGGATGATAATTCCCGCGCTGCCACATCATGCGGGCACGTTCGTTACAAAAAACGGTCAGCTTTCTTTTCAGATGCTTGCGTACTGCCCACAGCTCATGATCTGGAATTAAATCCACTTTATTCCACATTTCCGGGTTGTCAGCGTGGTCCTGCCAATCGGATCCGAGATATTTAATAAACAAATTATTCATCTGGCGAGCGATCCAGGTGCCGGTGTGAATTCCATTGGTAATATGTGTAATGGGTACTTCTTCCTTGCTGATACCAGGCCAAAGCCATTGCCACATCTCACGGGACACCTCGCCATGTAGTTCCGAAACAGCATTACGTTGGTCGGAGAGTTTTAATGCCAGAACCGGCATGACAAATGAATCGCCCCAGGATTGTGCCTGTCTGCCCAAATCAATGAATTGGTCTCTGGTAATTTCTAATTTTGACCAGGTTTGCGCAAAATATTTATCAATCAACCAGATCGGGAATTGATCGTTGCCGGCAGGGACAGGTGTATGAGTGGTAAAGACATTGTTCTTTCTCACAATATCTGCCGCCTGATCAAAGGTTTTCCCAGTGGCGATGATTTCGGAAATTCGTTCAAGTGCCAGAAAGGCCGAGTGACCTTCATTCATATGCCACACTTTTGGTTTTAATCCTAATACGCGGATTGCCCGAACCCCGCCAATTCCTAATAAGATTTCCTGGGATAAGCGGACATCCTGATCATTACTGTACAAACGGGATGTTAGCTGCCTATCATTCGGTGAGTTTTCTTCCAGGTCCGAATCTAATAAGTACAATTGAACCCGGCCAACGTTTACCTGCCAGATGCGGGCAAATACGGTCCTGCCTGGTAAGTCAACACTGATCATCACCGGTTTCCCGTTTTCGTCCAACAATGGAATAATCGGCGTCTCGGCAAAATTAAGATAATAATTACGTGTGTCCTGCCAGCCATCTTCAGAAATTGATTGAGTAAAATATCCTTCCTTGTAAATAAAGCCAACCCCTACCAGAGGCATACCCAGGTCACTGGCAGCCTTTAAGTGATCTCCGGACAAAATACCTAATCCGCCGGCATAAACCGGCAGGCTTTCATGCAAACCAAATTCGAAAGAAAAATAAGCGATAAGTTCATTTTTAAGATTAGCGTAAGTTGATTTAAACCAGGTAACTTCGGCCGCCATATAGGTATCAAATTTTTGGATTACAGCATCAAACTTTTCAATAAAATAAAGATCCTGGACTGCTTTATTGAGCAGCGGGCGCTGTACTTGCTGGAGGAAAAGGATTGGATTGTGATTAACCTGATCCCATAAAAGTTTATCAATATACTTAAACAAACCCTGTGCATCCTGATTCCAAACCCACCACAAATTGAAAGTCAGGTCTCCCAAACGCTGTAAACGGCGTGGAAGGTTAAACGGCATTGGAACTTTTCTACGAATTGTATCCATATTTCCATTCTTTCCCGATTAGATTGTCTGGACAAGCTTACTAAAACGAGTTAGGTGCCTAGACTGCCTTAAAGATACCATCAAAATCAGGTATCGTACAAGGTTTTCAAGAAAAAATGTTTGTACATTTGTAGCTTATACAATTGAGATAATTCTTCGAGGTTTAAATGTTAGGTAAAAAAAATGTGTTTTTTAAGGAGATCCTGACCTGAGGAGCCTGAAGCCGCTTGGATTAATTTTTGAAAATCATAGCATAAAAGGCTTTGGAGAGTGTTTCGATCATCCCACGACTTTCTGTAATTTATCAAGATTGGATTGGGAACTTATGGCGTTTGCGATACTGACATAGTATCGTTCCTAAGTGAGAAAATCCAGATCAATCTCTGCAACGCGAGAATCATAACTCCAAATCTTTCTTAATCAAAAGGTTTCCCGGTTTCCTGGCAAATTGTTTACCGCAATAACCAAGTACCCAACCCACGCCGCAACAGACCAATTAGCGCAGGTAGCATTAGAAAACCGACGTACATTAGAAAGTACAAACCCACCAGCCAATAATCTGAATCAAACCAGCCCCTCAATACCCCGCTGAGGCCTAGTATGAGAACAACCGCAACAATGGAGAGCGCTCTTCCCAAGAGGTTGTGTGACCGCAAGAAAACAACCGCTCCAACGGCCAATATTACTGTATCAAAGATCAGTCCATGTAGCTGCGAAATCCCCCAATTATCATCGAAGAAAATGATAGTTGTCATTGGCAGGGCAAAAGCATAAAAAGTAAAAGAAAGGCGTGTCCAGTCGCTCCACGAGTTCTGCAAGAACTGAGCAAGAGGCTGGAGTGACCGATTGAGCAACAAACCCAGGGTAAAGGCAGCGAACACAGGGAGCCAAGCCCACCAGCCGTATACCACACCGAAGTAGCGACCATTGCTGTAGTACCATCCAAAATAAATGGACATGCCCAGGAAAGCGTAGGACCAGCGGGGGAAGCCTTTCCAGGTGCCGATTAACAGGCCAATTACCGAAACAAAATAGGCACCTATCGGCAAAGTTAGGATCATTGCTGGTCTCTCAGGAGGACCTTCCAAAAGCCTCCCATTCAGCAAATTGAAACCCAGTGGGAAATGACCACTTAATTCGGCGATTCCCTCCAACAAATAGGCTGAACCGAAAAGCAAGAATGGTAATGCGCCTATAAGAGCGGTAGTCCAAGGTTCGCGCGATCCCTTCCATGTCTCGACTGGCTGCCCACCTCCGAATTCTGTCTTACCGGAAGAAGTTTCACTGGAGTTTAAAGAAACCTGGTAGCGTCTGGCTTCCAGGTAAGCACCAGAAAAATCCCATACTTCCCGAAAAAATAAATGGCTCATTTTTAACCTCCTCTTGATAGGCGAGATACCGGAATCCTCCAAGTCGGAAAGCACATGGGAGAATAAATCACACATCTCTCCGCCAAATTCGTCCAGAAAACGAGCTGGGAACAACTTGATCAGGCGGGAGTAAAGGCGGATTAGCAAATGCCACAGCATCCCTAAACCCCTTGCTGACCCAGTTCTCTGTTTGCTAAAGCTAATACCTTCCCCATACGATTGATTTCTACATCAAGCACACGCTGTCCAAACTCAGTCAATTCATAATACTTACGATTTCTGAGATCCACACGATCTGTTCTGCTATCAGGACTATTGGCATCCCCTCCATTGTCATCTGCTAATTTCCGGATCACCCCCTGAGTCATCAGGCGGGCCAATGCACCGTAGAGTGTGCCAGTACTCAAGACTACCCGACCTTCGCTGAGCACCTCCACATCCTTAAGGATGGCATATCCATGCTTGCATTCTTTGGACAGAGCCAACAAGATGAATAGTGTTGGCTCACGCAATGGGATAAACCCAGCAGTTATTTCCTCATAGATTGGCAAATCCTGATTGAACATTGAATTACCTTTCTCCAGTTAATTATGTCGGTCACTTATATGTCGTTAAGCGTCATATACAAATTATCATTTTATTAAGGGGTTGTCAAGCGATCATGGTGGGGTGAATCAGTATTTTTCGGATCTTGGCAATTGCCTGAAAGTGAATTTCCTTCCCTTCACAAATTCGTCCTGATCTACGCAGATTGTTCATAGCGCTTACTTGCTGGTCCGCTGAAGAAAATTCGAGTGTCCCAGGTATACTGTAAATGGTATTTTCTCCAGGCTAGTGCTTTTAAAAAGCACTTGCTACCCAATAACCTTTTAATCACGCAACAGGATTCACCTTCGTGAATTATTTTTTATATGAATTTCAAGCATTTACCCTGGTGAATATCCTACCTTTTTCAATTTCACCTAAATGGAATCTCCTTTTAGTGAAAATTTTGGCGGTGATATAATCGGTACATGGTCAAAAATGGAATATTGAAAGTACTTCTGGCATTCCTGATTGCAGTATTTCTACTCGTCATTGCTGCTTTTTTGATTCCCTCCTTCCGCGAAAGAATTTTATGGAAAGTGGATGAATATAAGATTCGACTGGATTATGCCCTTCATCCCCCGGAAGAATTCTGTTTTTATTCCCGGTTCCACGGCTGCGCCAGTAACCATCCCTTCCACCACAATCACCAGCTTGCCATCTACAACCCCTACAATCAATCAGTCCGAAACACAAATCGCAACAACGACACCTACACTCATGCCTACTGCTCTGCCGGCGGCGATTAAATTGGATGGTATTACCTATCAGGATCAACACGGTCTCTGGAACTATTGTGCACCAGCCAACCTTGCCATGCAGCTTTCTTATTGGGGTTGGGATGGTGACCGATTGGATACCGGTAGCGTGTTAAAGCCTTTCGAAAAAGACAAGAACGTCATGTTGTATGAAATGGCCGATTATGTACTGGAAAATACAAATTTACAGGCTGTCGTACGATCCGGTGGGGATATTGATCTTTTGAAACGTTTAATCGCCAATGGGTTCCCCGTACTGGTTGAAAAAGGTGTCTTTATTAAGGATATTTCCGGAAAATTGAGCTGGATGGGCCACTATGCTGTTCTGAATGGCTATGATGATTCCCTTTCTCAATTTAATACTCAGGATTCATATTTCAGCCCTGATTACCCTATCAGTTACGTTGATTTGACGAAACAATGGCGCTCTTTTAATTACGCCTTTCTCCTCATTTTTCCAATCGAGAAACAGGATCAAGCCGTAAATATCCTTGGTACGCTCGCAGATGACCAGCAGGCTGACCGTCTTGCTTATGAGAAATCTAACACGGAAATAGGTTCAACCAGCGGAGATGATTTGTTCTTTGCCTGGTTCAACCGCGGCACAAGCATGGTTCAGCTTCAAGATTTTACCGGCGCAGCAGAATCCTATGACTATGCATTTCAGCTCTATGCTAATCTCCCAGAATCGCAGCGCCCGTGGCGAATTGTCTGGTATCAGACCGGTCCATATTTTGCTTATTATTATTCCGGTCGCTACCAGGACGTAGTAAAACTCGCCAGTTTAACGATAAATGCTGCTACTGAGCCTTACCTGGAGGAAAGTTTTTATTGGCGAGCCCTTGCATTTGTTGCCCTGGGAGAAAACCAGAAAGCGCTTTCCGATCTCTACACCTCGCTCGAATATCATCCTGGATTTGGCCCCAGTGTTGCCCTGATGCAACAGTTGGGCGAGACTCCATAAAAAATTGACTAAAATGGTAAAAATCCTTCATTTTTCAGATGCACATATTGATCTTGCCATTCATGGCAAACGCGATCCTGCCAGCGGGCTACCTTATCGCATTCTGGATTTCCTTAAAGCGCTGGATACCATCGTCAATTACGCCATAGAAACACCTGTTGATCTGGTGATCTTTGCCGGGGACGCTTACCGCGATCGTTCGCCCGCACCAACTTACCAGAAAGAATGGGGAAAACGCATGATGCAGCTTTCTCAGGCAGGGATTCCCGTCATCCTCCTGGTCGGGAACCATGATTATTCACCTTCTTTCGGGCGGGCACATGCCTTACAGGAATACGATACTTTCTCGATAGCTAATATCCACGTCATTGCCTCACCTAAGTTTCTAACCCCATCAGATTTGAATGGCCTTCCTCTGCAAGTGATCGCCCTACCCTGGGTTTCCAGAAGCAGTTATGTGGCTTTAAAAGAAAACGCAACGCTTGATCAGGATGATTTGAACGAAGAAATGGAAGATTTAATTACCAGACTGATTAAACAGTTCATTGAAAATTCTGATACTACTCTGCCGCTGGTACTGACTGCCCATGCTTCTGTTCAAGGTGCTGTAGTTGGAGGTGAGCGAAATATCTTGTTGGGTAAAGACTACACATTGCCCGGCAGTCTTGTAAAGAATTCAAAACTGGATTATGTAGCACTTGGCCATATCCATAAACCCCAGAATCTCAATGAAGATTATCATCCCCCGGTTGTCTACCCGGGATCAATCGAGCGAATCGACTTTGGTGAAATCGAAGACAGAAAGTATTTTGTCATCGCAGATGTAGAAAAGGGTAAGACCAATTTGCAATGGATACCTCTGCAAGGGCGAATATTTATCGATAATATGATTGACCTTAGAAAACTCGGCGATATTAAAAATGATGGCCTTACCCCGCTGCATGAAGAAGTGATGACATACATCCAGGAGAATCTACCTGACCAGGAAGAAATATGTGATTCTGTCGCAAGGCTGACGCTGTACTATCCCCGTGAGTGGGAAGCTTTAATTGATACTGCCTGGATACATCAATATTATGAGTCAGCACTCGAAGCCCATATCCTCCACAAACCAATTGCCAATGTCCGCTTACGCTTAGGTGATGAAGAATCGGTCAGTGAAATGGAACCACTCGAATTATTGGAAAGATACCTTCTTTCCAGTCAAGTCCAACCCGAAGAGGTAGAATTATTAAAAGGCATAGCCGCGAATATCATTTATAATGAAAGGAATCATAACGATTCGGAAGTTGGTTCCTGATAGGAGATATGAACGATTCCCTGATACAAATTATATTAATTTTTTTCTTGCTGGTCTTAAACGGCATATTCGCAATGTCGGAAATTGCTCTGGTATCTTCAAGGAAAGTTCGCTTACAGCAACTGGCGAAGGAAGGCAACAAATCAGCCGAGACTGCCCTAAAAATTTCTGATAGACCCAATCACTTTTTATCTACGGTACAGATTGGTATCACATTGATTGGAATCCTGGCCGGTGCACTTGGGGGTGCCACACTTTCGGATAAACTGGGCGGCTTGTTGGCAAGAATTGATTGGTTAGCAGCGTATAGTGAGGAAGCTGCTTTCGCGATCATCGTATTACTGACAACCTATTTTTCGCTTGTCATAGGGGAATTAATCCCCAAACGATTGGCATTAAACAGCCCTGAAAAAATTGCTATGATTGTAGCCTTTCCGATGAAAGGATTATCCTGGTTAACTTCTCCCATTGTTAAACTTCTGAGTGCTTCCACAGATTTTGGATTGCGCATTTTAGGGGTAGAACCCTCGAATGACCCGATCATCACCGAGGAAGAAATCAAAGTATTAATGAAACAGGGTGCCCAATCTGGCATCTTCGAAGAGGCGGAAGAAGACATGGTTAGCGGGATATTTCGTCTGGGGGACCGATATATCGATTCAATTATGACGCCACGGACAGAAATTGAATGGATTGACCTGGATGAGCCATTTGACGTAATTCTGGATCAGGTTGTCAATTCGAAACATAACCGCTTTCCTGTCGCAACGGATGAATTGGATAACGTGCATGGGATTCTGCTTGCCAAAGATTTACTCAGTCATAGCCTCAATGGCACCCAACCCGATTTAGTCAATCTCTTACAGCCGGCCCTATTTGTTCCTGACAGTATGTCCTCGCTTAAAGCCCTGGATCTATTGAAAGAGGCCGGAGCACACGCAGCCCTGGTAATAGATGAGTTTAGCGGCGTGCTTGGAATGGTTACGCTTTACGATGTTCTAAAAGCAATCGTCGGAACGATCCCAACTGCCGGAGAAGACCTGGAAATTCAAGCCATCCAACGAGCTGATGGATCATGGTTATTGGATGGATTATTACCGATCGATGAGGTCAAGGAAGCGCTTGGTATTGATTTGTTGCCTGATGAAGACCGGGTTGGATATCAGACCCTCGGAGGCTTCGTAATGACCGTTCTTGATAGCATCCCGGAGACAGGGCAGACCTTTGAAATACTCAATATGCGTTTTGAAGTGGTGGATATGGATGGAAGGCGGGTTGATAAAGTGTTGGTGTTCCCACTCCAATCCGAATCATCCAATGGCATTAATGACCTCCTGGTGGAATAATGATCCCAATCCAGTTGACAATTGAGGGTTTCCTTTCCTACCAGCAAGCAGTTACAATCAATTTTGAGGATTTTCAATTAGCTTGCGTTTCCGGCGCAAATGGCGCTGGAAAATCATCCATTCTGGACGCGATCACCTGGTCATTATTCGGAGTGGCGCGTGCCAGGAGTGATGCTGTTATTAATCAAAATTGTCAGACCGCCGAAGTAGGTTTTGATTTTGAGTATGAAAAACAAGACTACCGCATCCGGCGCTTTAAATCTATCGATAAATCACTCGTTCTTGAAATTTTCAAATTCGACCCTGAAAGTGATCACTGGCGGCCATTGACAGAGCATACCGTCACAGAAACTCAAAACAAAATTGTCTCAATCTTACGGTTGGATTATGATTCCTTTGTTAATGCCGCTTTTTTTTTACAGGGCAAGGCTGATTCTTTCACCAATTTAACACCCAGCCGCAGGAAAGACATCCTCGCCAGTATCCTCGGATTGGAAATATGGGAAGAATATCGCGATACAGTAAGCACCACCCTGCGTCAATTTGAATTGAAAGAACATCAAATTTCCGGAATTCTGCAAGAAATTGAAGTTGAAATTGCCAGTGAAGAACAAATTCTAAGAGAATTGACTCAACTTCAAAACGCAGAATCATTGAAACAAGTTAATAAGCAGAATCTGACCACAATTCTGGATCAAGCACGCCACATGGAACAAAACCGCAAAAATTCTGAACAGCAAATCACAATGTTCGAGAAGGATCTTCATTCGCGAGAACAACAATTCCAGCAAAAAAAAGCAAAACAATCAGCGCTCCATGAACAATTGACTTCACTCCACCAAAAACTTGAAGATGCCAGCAAGATCCAAACAGATTTCCAGGCTTGGAAAAACATACGCGAAGAACTGGAAATCGTGCAGGAGAAAAGAGACCAATTCTTAACACAGGAAAAAGAGAAGAACGCTCTGGAGCAAGCGATCGAGATGCAAAGAACTACCCTTAAAACGCAACTATCGAACCTGCAATCCGAAGCAATATTAATTGAAAAGCAGCGCTCCGGATATCCACAATTGAAGAGTGATCAAGAGGACCTGCGAACCCGATTGGAGATTTTGCGAAGCCAGCTCGCTACAACGGAGGTTCTCCCTACACAGATTGAGGATCTACAAAGCATTAAAATTCAAAAAACTGAAAGAATTAAACAGCTCGCTCATCTGAACGACCAACTGCGAGAACATTTAAAGGCTTTTCAAAAAGCAGGACCAGATTGTCCTTTTTGTGCCCAGCCGTTAACAGCTGCCCATCGCGAAAATTATGAGAATCTGACTAAGACTGAGGGTCTTCAACGGAAAGAAGAAATCACGAGTCTGCAAACTGAAGTTCAAGAGATCAACGACCAATTAACCAAGTTGAAGAAAAAAATTGACCAACGGGTAGAATTGGATCGTGAACGTCAAAAATTGGAACAAAAAAAGATTCAGAAAGAGACTCAGCTTGCCCAGTTGGAAGACATGCTGAAAATATGGGATACGCAAAAATCTCCACTATTAACAAGCCTCGAGCTAGCACTCGAAAAAAATGATTTTGCCGACGAGGAACGTAAAAAAGTTAATGAAATTCTGCCTTTAATTGCAGCCATAGATTATGACGAAGATAAGCACCAGCTTGCGAAAACCAAAGAAGCTCGTTTACGTACGAGCGAAAATTTAATGCACGAGCTTGAAGCTGCGCAAGCGACTTACGAACCATTACGCAAACAAGCCACAGAATTGGATAAAGAGATCAATGAATTCAGGCAGGAAATCGAAGAGAAAAATAGTCAGCTCGGGAATCTTCGCAATTCACATAGTGAGCAGTTCAGTAACATTCCAGACTCCACCAACCTGCAAAATCAACTAGATCAGGTTCAGATTGAACTGAATCAGATCAATATAAAAATCGGGGGGGAGAAACAGAAACTGGTTGCAATTGTAAATCGCAAAAAAAGCAAAATCGCCTACCAATCTCAAAAATCAGAATTACGATTGGCTATCGCTCGCCACGAAAAACTCAAGGAAGCTTTTGGCAAAAACGGAATTCCAGCGCAATTGATAGAACAAGCCCTACCGCAAATTGAAGAACATGCCAATCTTTTGCTGGAGCGTTTGACCAATGGCAGCATGACCATCCGCTTCGAGACACAAGGCGACTATAAAGATAAAAAACGGCAGGACAAGAAAGAAACGCTTGATATTCTCATAAATGATATGAATGGGAATACCAGGGCATATGAGATGTTTTCTGGTGGTGAGGCTTTTCGGATCAATTTTGCTATTCGCATGGCACTTTCACAGGTATTGGCCAAGAGATCGGGGGCAAAATTACAGACATTGGTTATTGATGAAGGTTTTGGCAGTCAGGATGCAGAGGGACGCCAGCGTGTGATTGAAGCCATCAATCAGGTTCGTTCGGATTTCGCCAAAATCCTGGTGATTACACATCTGGATGAGTTGAAAGACGCTTTTCCGGCACGCATAGAGGTAGAAAAAACACCTCAGGGTTCACAAGTTCAGGTGCAGGTTTTTTGATGGATGAAATAAAAGTTTCATTACAGCAACGCGTTATCCCGGATTATCGCGTACCCTTTCTGGAAAAACTGGCCAGCCATCCGCAAATTGATTTGAGCGTCTTTTCAGGTAACCCTCACCCGCGCGAAATGATTCAGACATCATCTACCCCGTCTGATTTTGATTATACAATTGGAAAAAACTGGCATTTTTTTGATCGAAAATTATATTTCTGTATACAACCTGGCCTGAGACATTGGCTGAACGAAAAAAAACCTCAGGTGGTGATTTTGGAAGCCAACCCACGTTATATGAGTTCCCGATTTGCGATTCCAGCGTTGAGAAAAAAACGAATCGGGCTGATAGGTTGGGGTTTGGGCGTACCTTTGCCAGCCCAAAGCGGCCTTTTTTTCGCTTTGCGTAACCGTTTACGATTGAATTATCTAAAACAGTTTGATGCGATTCTTGCTTACAGCCAAACAGGCAGACAGCAATACATCGATAGCGGAATTTCAGCAGAAAAAGTTTATGTGGCCGCAAATGCCACCGCTCCTCGCCCAACCAGCCCGCAACCTGGACGAGAAAATAGCTATAAAAACGGCCAACCGGTGGTTTTGTTTGTTGGTCGCTTGCAAGGACGCAAAAAAGTGGATTCGTTAATCCGCATTTGTTCCCAACTTGACCTTGAATTGCGGCCAAAGTTGTGGATCGTAGGGGAAGGTAGTATTCTGCCTGAATTGCATATGGTGGCCGAGAGATATCTGCCGGAAACCGTTTTTTGGGGTGCCCAGTATGGTAAAGACCTCAAATCACTATTTGAGCAAGCCGATCTATTCGTTCTGCCAGGGACTGGCGGGCTTGCTATTCAGGAAGCCATGGCATCTGCTTTGCCTGTGATTGTTGCTGAAGGGGATGGAACCCAATCCAATCTTGTAAATGAGGAAACCGGCTGGCTGGTACCACCCAATAACGAAGAAGCTTTGTTATCTACCCTGCAAATGGCACTACGCGACCCGTTAAAATTACGAAAAATGGGTTCTGCAGCCTACCAAAAAGTAACCGAAGAAGTAAATATAGATCAAATGGCTGCGGTTTTTGTGGAAGTTATCTGCAAGGTTGCGCAACAAAAAGAGTTGATATGAGCTCCAAACACATCCTTTTAATTGCCGATGGCCGCAGCCCAATCACAATCCGCTGGATTGCTGCCATCAAGAAACTGGGTATGAGGGTCACTCTTATTTCCACCTATCCCGTAACAGAGGAAGGCGAAGCAGAACAAACTTTCATCTTACCGGTTGCATTTGCCAGTTTTGGGCGGGAAAAAATCACAGCAGATTCCAGCATGAACCCAAAGCGGTCATCTTTAATCGGAAAGCTTATTCAACGCTTCCGTCCATTGGCATTACGATTACGCTATCAACTCGCTCCAGGAACACTGCCGAAGTATGGAAAAATCTTGCAAAGAATTATCGCAGAAATACAACCCGATCTGGTGCATGCCTTGCGAATCCCCTATGAAGGAACGCTGGCGACTTATACCCCAAGTCAATTTCCACTCCTGGTGTCAGTTTGGGGAAACGATTTTACTCTCCATGCTCAGGGAAGCAAAAAAATGAGCGAACTTACCCGCCAGGTCATGCTGAGAGCTGATGGCTTGCTGGCGGATACAGAACGTGATATTCAATTGGCACATCAATATGGATTTTCGCGCGATAAAAGATCACTGGTTGTACCAGGAGCGGGTGGTATAGATCTGACGGAAATTGAAATAGCACGTAAAAGCCACCTTTTTTCGATGGATAACCCACAAGATAATCCGGTCATCGTCAATCCGCGTGGTATTCGTTCCTATGCACAAACCGATATTTTTTTTCAGGCAATGCCAATTGTTCTGCAAACCTTTCCCGATGCTCGTATTATTTGCGTGGATATGCAAGGAAAACTGGAAGCTCAAAATTGGGTCAGCCGGCTGAAACTTGAGAAATCAGTGCAATTGTTGCCTACCATCTCACAACAGGAATTATGGTCACTTTTCAGCCAGGCACATATTTCAGTATCATTGACCACCCACGATGGCACACCTAACACCTTGCTTGAAGCAATGGCTTGTGGCTGTTTTCCAATTGCTGGTGACATCGAGTCACTACGGGAATGGATAACACCCGGTTGGAATGGATTTTTGGTTGAAATCGGTAAGCCCACCTCCCTGGCAGCAGCCATCGTCAGTGCGATCCAGAACACCCAATTAAGGTCCCGCGCTTCACAAAGAAATGTCACGATCATTCGTGAGGGTGCTGAAATAAACGCTGTCCGGCAAATGACGAAAGCTTTCTACCAGAGCTTTCTTTAGATCCCTCCATACAGCCTTGCAATCCCCAAACCCTTTACAAATGTGCTTTACAGCGTATTTACAAATCTACCCATAAATTGACCTTACGTGATAAAGTAATTTGAATTAAAAGTCAATTCCAACGGAGAGCTTAATGGCGGTTACTCGCAAATGGATTCATAAAATATTCACAGCAGGATTGCTGTTCCAAATTTTCGTTTTTTCTTCCCTTAGCGTACAGGCACAGGTAGATCCTCCGCCCCCGATCACAGAAATTGCCGAGAGTGAATTGAATCAAGCCACCCAACCTCTGCCTGCCGTGGGGGTAGCAGCATTACAAAATGTGTATGTACAATCTGAAAACATAGATCGGATTGCAGCTTCTTTTGAAAACAACCAGCACGGAGCATATCGGGCTTCTTTTGATGTCTTGGATGGAGTGAGTTTTATTGCCGTCTTTACGCACAAAGCGAGTACGTTGAAAGGCGGCTATCTCCTCAGTGGCTCACTAGAAGATACACCTGGTGGCTATATCAACCTCGTTTCCTCAGATGGCATTATCAGTGCCATCCTGACAGATGGCAACCAACAGTACCAATTAACGCAAAATTCAAATCAGCAATACCAATTTATTCGCATCGACCAATCAAGTTTTCCAACTGAATTAGAGCCACTCGAGCCTCCCATGACACAGACTGCAATTGAAGAAGATCAATCACCTCCCGCGATTGCCCTGGATACAGGCTCAATGATTGATGTCATGGTGGTTTATACAGATGATGCCCGGTTGGGAGCAGGCGGAAAAACCAACATGGAGAACCTTATCAACCTGGCAGTTGCTGAGACCAACCAGGGATATCTGCGCAGTAATATTAATCACCGCTTTAACCTCGTACACACTACTGAAATCAGCTTTAATGAATTCAATGGCGGAACATCCCTGGATTGGATCACCACGATCAATAATTTGACCAATAGCGATGGTATCATCGATGATGTTCTGACTTTAAGGAATACATATGCCGCCGACCTGGTTGTAATGATTGTGGAGGATTATCACGATACTTGTGGTATCGGCTGGTTGATGACATCTTCCACCATGACTGCATCACATGGCTTTAGCGTGGTATCACGCAGATGCGCAACCGGTTATTATTCTTTTGCGCACGAGACCGGCCATAATATGGGGGCGCATCATAATCGTGAAGACACAACGAGCATTGGCTATTTTTCATATTCATACGGCTATTGGGCACCCAATGCTTCCTTTCGTACCATTATGGCCTATGACTGCCGGCCGGTCAGTTGTCCTCGGGTCAATAATTGGTCCAACCCGCAGATCCTGTATAACGGCATCCCGACTGGTGTCGATTCAAATGCATTCAATAGTGCTGACAACCGCATGACCCTCAATTACACCGCACCTATTGTGGCAAATTTTCGCCAATCGGTTGTTGCGCCATCCGCACCAACCAATTTGTTCGTAAGCGATCAGACTATGCATTCGATCTCCATCCGATTCACAGATAACAGCAATAACGAAACCGGTTTTAAAGTAGAACGCTCATTGAATGGACAGCCCTGGTCGCAGGTTATCACGCTTCCCGCCAATACGACCAATTATACTGATTCTGAACTTTCTTGCTCACAAAATTACGCCTATCGCGTAAGAGCCTATAACACATTTGCAGACTCTGTTTATAGTAATATCGTTTCAACCACAACCCTGGTCTGCGGTCCTCCGCTTGCACCAGACCCGATCCATCTTTCCATTTCTACAAATTCAGTTCTTTTTGCATGGCAGGATGTGGAGGGTGAGACTTCCTATCTGGTTGAACAACTGAGCGGCAACCCCTTGGTCTGGTCTCCTCTGGAAACACTCCCTGCTAATAGCACTTCTTATTATTTGCAGAATCTAGAAAAGAATTCTGCTTACACAGTGCGCTTTACCGCTAAAAATAGCTATGGGGATACCATCGGAAACCCGATCCCATTTATCACCATGAGTCATGCGATATTTTTACCCGTGGTCACTCGATAATATCGATTTATTTCTAAGGGTTAGTTTACTCTTTGGTCACCCATGAAAATATACCAATTCATACTTAAATATGTCTGAAGGGTAAATCAAGAACTCCTCACGCGGATTCCTCGAATAGCGCACACCTTTCAAAAAGCCCGTGGGAGACATGGCTTGTCATGAATACCTTTTATGAGAAGAATAATTAAAAAGTTTGGCAAGAAGTTTCAATTTAATTATTTCCTCCACGCCATAATTAATTACTCACGAAATTCCCTCCGCCTCTGCTTTGAAACTTGAGCGTAAATGTACTATACTTTAAGCACCTGTTAACACCCAAACGAACGCCCCGTAGAAGGAGGTTATTATTTATGGGAGCAGAAAAAAAATTCAAACTTACGTATGGCACCATGTTCAACCCACCGGAGGAATTTCACGATCGCTATGAAGCAGAATTGGCGAAACTGAAAGCATCCTTTGGCACAGAATACCCAATGATCATCAATGGAAAAGATGTAAAATCGAGTGAGAAATTTGAAAATCGATCCCCTATCAACACAGATCAGGTCATCGGAATTTTTCAAAAAGGAACTGTCGAAGATGCGAACACAGCCGTAGCTGCTGCAAAAAAGGCTTTCAAAGTCTGGGGCAAAACCCCCTGGCAGGAAAGAATCCGCCTTTTACGCAAAGCAGCTGATTTGATTGAAGACCGCAGTTATTACATCGGTGCAGTCATGTCCCTTGAAGTTGGTAAAAACCGCATGGAGGGGATCGGCGACGCGGTTGAAACTGCTGATTTGATTCGCTATTCCTGCCTGCAAGTGGAAGAAAACAATGGCTTTGTCACTGAAATGGGCTCAGATCCATTTGAAGGATATACATCCACAAATACTTCCGTCATGCAGCCATATGGAGTCTGGTTGGTTATCAGTCCATTTAACTTCCCTGGCGCTTTAACCGGCGGACCTTCAGGCGCTGCTTTAGCTGCTGGCAATACAGTCATCATGAAACCAGCTACAGACACGCCTTTGACGGCTTATCATCTCGCCAGGGCTTTCCAGGATGCCGGACTGCCAGATGGAGTCTGCAACTTTGTCACCGGTCCGGGCAGAACCATTGGGAACGCACTGGTTACGCATAAAGACATTGCCGGGGTTACCTTTACCGGATCGTTCGATGTAGGCATGGGCATCTTCCGCCAGTGGGCTGAAAATGGTCCCTATGTACGTCCTACCATCCTCGAACTGGGTGGTAAAAATGCAGCCCTGGTCTCCAAAAATGCAGACATCGAACTGGCAGCATTGGGCATCGTGCGTTCGGCATTTGGCTTGCAAGGCCAAAAATGCTCGGCATGTTCGCGGGTCCTGGTGGAGGCACCGGTTTATGACGCACTTGTAGAGCGAGTTGTAGAATTGACCAGGAAATTGGCGATTGGTGACCCAACTGACAGAAAAGTTTTTATGGGACCGGTAGTCAATAAGAGCGCTTACCAGGATTACCAGGACTTTGTCAAAGACCTTGGTGAAAACGGTAAGATCCTTACCGGCGGAGAGCTGTTAACTGATGGAGATTATGGCAAAGGCTACTTCGTAACACCTACCCTGGTGGTCGATGTACCATTCGACCATCCACTCTGGAAACAAGAAATGTTTCTGCCGATTACCACAATTGGTAAGGTCAAAGATCTGCAAGAAGGTATGGAAATTGCAAATAATGTCAATTACGGTCTGACATCCGGTTTCTATGGATCCGAAGATGAAGTTGGCTGGTTCTTTGAGAATATCGAAGCTGGAGTAAACTACGCCAATCGCCCGCAGGGAGCCACAACAGGTGCCTGGCCGGGTTTCCAACCATTTGGCGGCTGGAAAGGATCCGGAGCTACTGGCAAGAACGCGGGCGGAGTCCACTACTTGCAGATGTACATGCGGGAACACATTCGTAATCAGGTAAAAAAGGCTTAAGTCGTTAGCTTGGGGCTGTTATATCATCAAAACAGCCCCATTTATTTGAAATAACTCTTGCTAAAGGAAAGTTCTTTATGCCTGTCTGGAAGGAAATCCTCTTGGCTCTGATTGCACCCCAGCTTTTTAATAAAATTCGAATGCGCAGGTTGGAAATCCTTTATCAGGAATATAAAGAAAAATGAAGAAAAATGAGAGCAACCAACCACCAGAAAATCCATAATGATAAAGAAGTAATAAAATGACAAAACTATGTAGCTTGCAAGAAGCGGTCAATACCTATGTCAAAGATGGAAGCCTGCTGTATGCAGCCGGGTTCACACATTTAATTCCTTTCGCCGCCGCACATGAGATCATCCGACAGGAGAAAAGAAACCTGACAGTAGCCCGTGCAACGCCAGACCTGATCTACGACATGATGACGGCTGCCGGCTGCGTATCGAAAGTAATTTTCTCATATATGGGTAACCCGGGCGTAGGCTCTCTACGCATCATGCGTGCGGCTATTGAAGCGGGTGAACTTGAATGGGAAGAGTACTCGCATTTTGGTATGATTTCACGACTGCAAGCCGGTGCCGCCGGGTTACCTTTCATGCCCATGAACCAGACTGCAGCTCCGAGTCTCGAGCAAGTTAATAAAAATATTCGCCGTATGACTGATCCTTTTACTCACAAAGAAGTGATTGTCGTACCACCTCTGAATCCGGATGTAGCCATCATTCACGTACAACGGTCTGATCAATATGGTAATGCCCAAATCTGGGGTATCCTCGGGGAACAGAAGGAAGCCGCATTTGCCGCAAAACATGTCATTATCACCGCTGAAGAAATCGTCGATGAGAGAATTATCCGCAACGATCCCAACCGAACGATGATCCCTGCTATTATCGTGGATGCTGTTTGTCATGAGCCATTTTCCGCTCACCCATCCTACACACAGGGATATTATGATCGCGACAACCCGTTTTATTTGAAATGGGATGAAATCAGCCAGTCCTCCGACGAAGTCAAGTGCTGGTTGGATGAATGGGTCTATGGCGTGGAGGATCGTCAGGAATATTGGCAAAAATTAGGGGAGGAAGTTCACCAGCGGCTGCATGTAAAGCCTCTGTTTAGCTCGCCTATCAATTATGGAGACTATTAAGATGGAATATACCAAATCAGAGTTGATGACAGTCAATGCTGCCCGTCTCTTACGGGATGGCGATGTTGTCTTCGTCGGTGTTGGTTTGCCAAACCTGGCTTGCAACCTCGCCAGGCGCACCCATGCGCCGAATCTGGTGATGATTTACGAAGCCGGCGTGATCGGTGCTCGTCCCGCCCGACTGCCCCTTTCCATTGGTGATCCCACCCTGGTGAGTGGAGCAACTGCGGTCTGTAGTATGTATGACATCTTTAGTTTTTACCTCCAACGTGGTAATGTTGATGTAGGCTTTTTAGGTGGTGCACAAATTGATCGATTCGGAAATATCAACGCTACCGTCATCGGAGATTATGAGCACCCCAAGACACGTCTTCCTGGTTCGGGTGGATCAATGGAAATTGCCGGCTGGGCAAACCGCTGTTACATCATTACCCCGCATCAAAGGCGGCGCTTCCCGGAAAAGGTGGATTTTATCACCTCCGCTGGCTTCCTCTCCAACCGCGCAGAAAGAGAAAAAACAGGTACGCGTGGGAAAGGGACCCAGGGAGTCGTCACTCACCTCGGTATCCTTGAACCGGACGAAAATGGAGAAATGTCACTGGCTGCCTTACATCCAGGTGCAACGATCGATCAAGTTAAAGAAAATACAGGTTGGCCCTTGAAGGTGTTCGACCATCTGCGATATACCGAGCCACCCAGCGAAGATGAACTGAACATTTTACGAGAGGAATTAGACCCGACTGGAATTTATATTAAATGAAAAGTGAAGAAAACAAGAAAATTGAAGTATTAATAACTTTTCCGCTGGCAGAGGATCTCGTGCAAAAACTGGCTGCGGTGGATAAGCGTCTGCACATTCATGTCAACCCTGCCAAGAATAGCAATGATATCAGTGATGATCTATGGCAGAAGACAGAGGTTCTAATCACGGAGCGAATTCTACCCCCGGCAGAAAAAACACCCAACCTAAAGTGGGTTCAATTCAATTATGCAGGAATTGATGGTTCAATCGATGATCCATTGCTCAAGAAGCCCAACCTGGATATTACCACCTTAAGCGGTGCGGCCGCTCCCCAGGTTGCAGAATTTGTGCTGATGGCAATGCTCACTTTAGGGCACAAGGTCAACACAATTATTCACCAACAAAAAAACCATGAATGGGCACCAGACCGTTTTTCGCGCTTGATGCCAAGAGAATTGAGAGGCAGTACCATTGGTCTGGTTGGATATGGCAGCATTGGCAGGGAAATCGCCAGAATCACACACCCCTTAGGGGTGAAGATTTTGGCAACAAAACACGATAGCATGGATCCGAAAGACCGCGGATTCAACCTTGAGGGGTTGGGCGATCCGGAAGGAAATTATTTTACCCGTCTCTATCCCATCCAGGCTGTTGGGTCAATGTTGAAAGAATGTGATTTTGTGGTCATTTCCTTGCCCAAAACCGAAGCCACCACTCATATCATCGCTGAGAAAGAACTGGGTGGTATGAAACAAAGCGCATACTTAATTGATATCAGCCGCGGTGGAATTGTTAAGCCCAGTGCGTTGAAATTTGCTCTTCAAGAAAAGAAAATTGCGGGAGTCTTTAAGGATGTGTTTGAGCAGGAACCATTACCGAAAGACAGCCCTCTTTGGGATTTGCCCAACATGATCATTTCGCCACATATCGCTGGAATCAGTGTTAACTACAATGAACGCGCAGTCATGTTGATGATTGAGAATTTAAAAAATTATTGTCAGGATCGTCCATTATTAAATCTTTATAACCAGGAACGAGGTTATTGATAAAGGGGTAAGCAGACACTTTATGTTAATTTCAAAAAACACCCGTGTTGTCTTTTTTGATGCAGGCGACACCTTATTCTATTTTGATGGTGATTGGGATGCTACACTGAAGCAATCCATTCAGGCGCTCTGCTATGGTCTCAATCAAAGGGGATTCCCACTGGAAGAAAAATTCTTTGTGAAAGATTTTTCGCGGCGCATGCAAACTTATTATTCTGACCGGGACGAATCCATGCTAGAGGTTACCACCTCCCAGGTCTTGATTGACGCTTTGAAAGCTTATGGCTTTACCACAATTGAACCAGACCTGATCTGGAATGCTCTCAAAGAGATGTATGCGATTTCCGAAGCACACTGGAAATTAGAAGATGACGCAGATGAAACCCTCCAATGGCTTCAAGCACAGGATTATCGTCTCGGACTTATTTCAAATGCCAGCGACCGTGAAGATGTGTACACGCTTCTGCGGCAAGCCAATATTCTTCATTATTTCGAGCTGATTCAAATTTCTGCCGAAAGCGGATTCCGAAAGCCACACCCTGCCATGTTTCAGGCGGGTCTGAAATATTTCGAGGTTCAACCTTCGGAATGCCTGATGGTGGGAGACCGGCTTGCGCTGGATATACGCGGCGCGAAGGAGAGCGGCATGGCGTCCGTTTGGATTACTCGGCGGGTGGAAATGACCAACTCACAGGCACTTGTAAAATATGAACCGGATTTAATTATTTCACGCCTGAAGGACTTGAAAGTACACCTGAAAAAAGATTAAGATCAATTCAAAAAATCATCCAGGGCTGCTCGAACCAATCCACTACGTGATCTTCGAGATCATCCAGGTCAATATCCTGCTCAAATTCTACTTTTCCCCGCACAGAGACCCCGATCTCATGCACAGTTTCCCTGCTGCCACTGACAAGTGGATGCCACCAGGGCAGATTTTTCCCGGTTGCCAGAAGACGGTACGCGCATGTCAGCGGCATCCAATCCAGCTTATGCACCAATTCAGGCGATAATACCAGACAGGTCGGTACCAATTGCGACCGATTCGGATAATCTCCACACTGGCAAGTTGCTTCAATGAATAATTTACAAATGACATTGGTGGTGTAATAGCTCCCTTTTTCCAAACCCACTAACCGAAACAAACAGCACTTACCACAACCATCGCAAAGTGATTCCCACTCAGCGGGTGTCATTTCTTCCAGACTTTTCGTTTCCCAAAATGGTTTTTGTTCCATTAATTATTCCTTATTTCTGAGGTCAAATCCTTTTTGTTGAGAAAATTGTCCTGAAAGGAGGTTCCACAGACGGTTTTTGCGATCCTGGTTTTCATTTTCATCCTCTTAAGTAATAGATGACCACTTGCGAAAATCATACCTGCAAATCTTAAGACCCTATCTTCGTCAGTGCATTGAAGAAATTCTACCATGTTCAATATCGTATTCGACACGCCCTTTTGTGCAGAAGATATTCATCATCTCATCACATCTAATAATTTCAATCCAACAAAACCACATTCAGGCGCAAAGAGAAACTCTGGAACCTGGTTACCCTTCCCAAACACTCACTTGAATGAGAGAATACAACCTGTCATTTCCAGGGAATCAGTATGCAAACCACGAAACGTTCACTCAGCAGAATACAGGCGGATTTTATCCTGCTCTTCACAGCACTGGTGTGGGGCAGCGGGTTTATAGCGCAAAGAGTCGCCGCACCCTTCACCAGTATCTTCTTTTACAATGGCGGGCGATTTTTAATTGGCGCTCTTCTCATTTTGCCTTTGATCCGATTCCGACTGAAGATTCCGCACCAGGCATTGCGTGGTGTACTGGCTGCTGGTATCCTGCTTTTTGCCGCCGGCGCTCTGCAACAGGCGGGAATGCGGACAACCTCGGCTGCAAATGCCGGCTTTATTACCGGATTATATGTCGTTATGGTGCCAATCTTCCTCTTAATGATATGGAAAGAGCGCCAACCGTGGACAATTTGGGTTTCGGCCCTTCTGGCAGTGATTGGCATGTTGCTTTTGAGTACCGGTGGCAGCATCCGCTTCGTTCCTGGCGACATATTGGAGTTTCTGGGAGCAATTCTATGGGCATTTCATGTCATAGTCGTCAGCTATTCGGTGAAAAAGCTGAATCCCTTGCATTTTGCAGTCGCTCAATTTCTGATTTGTGCCATTTTAAACCTGCTGGTCGCATTTATCTTCGAACCCGCAACCATCCATGTTCTGCCCAATTATTGGTGGACGATTGTCTATAACGGGGTGGCATCGGTGGCGATCGGTTTCACCTTACAGGGGGTTGGTCAAAAACATGCGCCTCCTACAGACGCAGCCCTGATCTTGAGCATGGAAGCGGTCTTTGCTGCGCTATTAGGTTTTCTTTTTCTTTCAGAACGCTTCACCCTGATACAAACAATCGGTAGCGCGCTGGTCATGGCGGCAATCCTGCTTTCGCAAATTCCGGTTAACCGCATTCGTCAACGATTTTCAAACAGCAAAATAAAATAAACACCGGTTTAAGAAATGTTATGTCTCTTGGATCCACACAACCCGAATTTGCCTTGTAATTTTATAAGGTGATGTACCCTGGCAATTTTCATTTGGGGAGTTATTATTCGCTTGTAATGGTGGGAATGATCAAAGCCTGCTCTTGCCGATATTTTTAGTTGCACTTGTCACCTTTTTTTCCGATAATGAAGATTATCAAAAAGGAGGAAGAATGACAACCGTTCGTAAAAAAAGAAAATACAAACCTCTGCTGAGTCTGGATTTCGATGGCGTCTTACACTGGTATCGAAATGGCTGGAAGGGTGCTAATTACATCGATGATGACCCCGTACCAGGTGCAGTTGAGTTTGTGCGCGAAGCCAGTGAATATTTTCGAATAGTAGTTTATAGCTCACGCAGCAGCCAACCTGGCGGCATTGAGGCGATGCAAGCCTGGATGGTAAAACATGGCTTTCCTGAAGTAAAATTTGCCACGGACAAACCCAAGGCATTTTTGACGATTGATGACCGTGCCATTCAATTCAATGGCACATGGTTTGATCCGCAGGAATTATTGAAATTCAAGCCATGGAATAAACCAACCGAAGAGGATGACTGATCCCATAACCCGTAGCTCGGTTTGATTTATTCTCAAAGTTGTAGTCAGAACTATTCAATCGTCGAATAAATTGGATTTAAAAATTGACTACTAGAACATTTTTTCAAATTATGATGTAGAATTAAATTTAAATAGGTATTCTTCATGCAAGAAAGATTCGCGACTGCCCTGGCGGGAGATGCAACAGAAAATGACAGATTTATTTGAACATAGCATGAAAAAGCGGATGGAGCAGGAAGCACCCCTGGCTGCCCGAATGCGACCGCATTCCTTTGCAGAATACGTCGGGCAGGAGCATATTATTGGCGAAGGCAAAATCCTGCGGCGGGCAATTCAAGCCGACCGATTGTTTTCCTCCATCATTTTCACTGGCCCACCTGGTACAGGCAAAACCACGCTGGCACAATTGATCGCCCTGCATACCAAAGCTCATTTTGAAACCATCTCCGCTGTTCTGGCCGGAGTCGCTGAGCTGAGACGGGTCATCGCAGAGGCGGAAGAACGGCGGCGCTTGTACCAGCAGCGCACCATTCTGTTTATTGATGAAGTCCATCGTTGGAATAAAGCCCAGCAGGATGCTCTTTTACCGCAGGTAGAGAGCGGCATGCTGACGCTGATCGGTGCTACCACGGAAAACCCATACTTTGATGTCATTCCAGCCCTGGTTTCCCGCTCGCGCGTATTTCAACTGGAACCGTTAAGCGAGCCTCAGCTCCAACAAATCGTGGATCAGGCACTCAGCAATAAAGAGTTCGGTTATGGACTCAAGAATATTATTCTGGCAGAGGATGCCCGCATGCACCTGATTCGCACCAGCGGCGGTGATGCCCGCAACTTGCTGAATGCGCTTGAACTGGCGGTCGAAACCACTGTCGCCAACCTGGATGGTTCCATCGACATCAGCCTGGCCGATGCACAAGAATCAATTCAAAAACGGGCTGTGATCTACGATAAAAATGGAGACGCTCACTATGACACCATTTCTGCTTTCATTAAATCTGTGCGCGGCTCAGACCCCGATGCTGCTTTATATTGGCTGGCAAAGATGATCGCTGCGGGTGAAGATCCGCGCTTCATCCTGCGTCGCCTGATCGTCCTCGCCAGCGAAGATATCGGTCTGGCAGATCCTCAGGCCATCCAGGTCGCCAGTGCTGCCGCGGCAAATTTCGAATATATCGGCATGCCGGAAGGAATTTACCCGATTGTCGAAACCACCCTCTACCTGGCCAATGCGCCTAAATCCAATTCAGTCATGGCTTACTTCAAAGTGCGTAAATTAATGGAGGAAGAGGGTATGGGGCAGGTTCCGATCCACTTGATGGATGACAACCGTGACAGCAAAGGCTTTGGCCACGGGCAAGGCTACCAGTACCCGCATGATTTCCCGGGACATTTCACGGCGCAACAATATCTGCCAGACCATCTGCTTGGCACCCATTTTTACCAACCTTCAGATCAGGGCTATGAGGCTGAAATCCTGGCGCGCCTTACCCGCTGGCGGGAAATTCAGGATAGTCAACTGGCACAAAAGAAAAAAGGAAATATTCATGGCAATTCTATTCCTCATCCGCCACGGTCAAAATGATTGGGTAGGCAAACGACTGGCCGGCAGGACAGCTGGCGTGCACCTCAATCAGACAGGCCAACAGCAGGCGCAATCCATCGCCGATATACTGTCTAAATTACCTTTTAAAGCTATCTACAGCAGCCCGTTAGAACGAGCCATGGAAACCGCACAACCACTGGCAGATAAACTCTCACTGCCGGTGTTAATAAAAGATGGATTGCTGGAAATAAATTTTGGCGATTGGCAGGGCAAAACGATCAAACAATTACAGCGTATGAAACTCTGGAAAACTGTGCAAAACCAGCCGCAAGAAATGCACTTTCCGGGGGGAGAATCTTTTGAGCAAGCGCAAAAGCGCCTGGTTGATTGCGTTGAAAATCTCAGAAATCAGCACACCAAAGAAGATTTGATCGCCTGCTTCAGTCATTCCGATTCCATACGTCTGCTCGTTACACACTACCTTGCGATGCCGCTCGCAGCTTTTCAGCGTGTGGCAATCGACACAACCTCCATCAGTGTCGTTGTCTTTCATGAAGAACACATCTTTGTACCTTATATTAACCAGATCGTGACCACCCCATTTTCCGATCTTTTCAACCGTCAGGACAAAAAACCTGAGAAAAGGTCAAAATCAAAGAAACCTTCATGAAATATACCCATCCCTGTAACTTTTTGGCATTAAAATAATCAAATCAAAACAAGGATGAATATGTTAAACAAAGAAAAGCAAAAACGGACAACGAAAAAAAGCCGCCAACGCAACTGGCAAATTCTGATCGGGATAGGTATCTTTTTAATCGTAATAGCCGCATTGACTGCAACCCATAAGGCTGAATCCGAGGGTATTCAAAGAGCTGTGAAGGGTCAATCACTGGGCGATTTCAGTCTCCCTGACTTACAACAGAACCCGATCCGGTTGAGCGATTTCCGTGGAAAAACAGTTTTGATTAACAGTTGGGCCAGCTGGTGCCCACCCTGCATGGCAGAAATGCCAGCTCTTGAGCAATTTTATCAACAGAATAAAGCCAACAATTTTGAGATATTGGCAGTCAATGCCGGTGAATCACAGGCTATCGCGCAAAATTTTGTGCGCCAGAGCGGGGTCACCTTTCCAATTTTATTGGATGAAAATGCACAGACGTTGACCGCCATGGGAATCAGCGGCTTCCCCACCTCCATCCTGGTCAGTCCGGAGGGTGATGTTTACCATATTCATATTGGTCTGTTCTTCCCGGAAGATCTGGAAAAAGAAATCAAACCCTTTTTAGAGCAGTAAACTATTAGCCATTGCGCGCCTAAAAAAGTTGTTGAAGCATCAAGCCGGGACAAGATCCAACCCGCAATCATTAGCATACTGATCCTCCCCCAGCCATTAATCTTCAATCACAGATTAACAGGGATTTAACCACTCACTTCCACTTATTTTCTTCACGCTCCCGCAGCTTTTTGACCAACCACTCCAGCCCATCCAGTAAGGAAAAAGGCAAAATCAACAATAAAGCGCCCAGGACCAGCACCGGTACTGCCAGTATGAGGGCTGAGGTGCCATAGATTAAAAATATAACCAGGCTGCCCACTATGATTAAGAAGCCGATGATAATCCAGAGATAGAGACGGTCTTCTTGTTTCTTTGTGATCGGTGGTTTTTGTTTTTTCATATCCTTCCAATATTTCTACAATTCAATTTGATCAGAATGATACCATTGAACTCTACCCGAAAATTCGCAGCAGGTGCGCAGCACTGTCGAATTAATTAACGTCAAGCCTTTAATTCGCAAATATTATGCGATAGCTCTCGTATTTATCAGAAATAATTCAAGCTCGGATTCTTTCAAGTAAAGAATCAAATACCTACCTGCGCACTAATGGTATAAAGATATGCGAAAAAGATTGGACCTCCAGCGGACCTTCCATAAACTGATTCGCATTGGTGATAATTTGCAACCAGTAGTAATAAGTTATTCCACTTGAAATAGAAACATCGTCATAAGTATAGGAATTGCTGCTGTTAGTGCCTGGCGACAGCGCCTCAACCATAGTGGCATTTACCTGCTGCGCCGGATTATCCGGCGATTCAGATCGGAAGATATTAAAACCGACCACATTGATTTCGTTGGCGGTCTGCCATTCAAGCAGATTTGATCTGGACTGTGCTACAACCGTGAACGAGGTCACTAAAAGACTGGTCGGTTCATCGACGAGTGTAATAATCGCGGGGGGTATATTATTGGCTTTGTCCATTTCGCGGGCTGAGGTTGTGATGGCTGCGCTATTTGTAATTGTGCCGGTAAAAGTCTCTGCGATTTTAGCTGTGATGGTAATCGAGCCGGATTGTCCTAGCGCCATATCGGCCAGATCCCAAATAAAACGAGTACCGTCACGTTGATTTACAGCAACGCCGCTGCTCGAGATGACCACATCCTCCAGCATCGCTGGCAATACGTCTTCAATGACCACATGATGAGCCGTCGCTGAACCCGTGTTGGCAAAGTTCAAGGTGTAAGTTATCGTATCTCCCGGCCTGAGTGCCCCGCCTGGAAACACCGTCTGGGTCAGGCTTAATTCTGCCGGCACCACATTCAGCTTCAACGCCGGGTCACCGAATAGGATGTAGGTGTCTAATAATTCGAGATTGGAGTAGGAATTCGTATAAAGATTGAGTTTTGCCTGGGTGGTGGCCGGTCCCAATGCAATCACATCATCTTTAAAAATGGCATCAAATAAGCCTTTATTTAGCAAGTCATGCCCGGTGGCAACCCCAAAGCCAGTCGGTGACCAACTGGCAATGGCACCATTAGGGGAGGATTTAACAATATACTCACCAAGAGATGATCTATTCTGACCTGAAGGTGACGGATAAATGTAATAACCTTCCATACATGTCATGGGTACTATGAAAGGTAATCTGGTTGAATTATTTAGAAGATCAACTTCACCTAAATTGAGAAAGTTTTCAGAAGCCCAGTAATGATAAGCACTATGCCCAATATAATTGATTAACAAGCTACCCTGATTGAAACCATTGTTAATTGCCGATTTTACTGAATCAATTGTTGGATGGGTTAACTTATAATAGATCTTTTGAGAATTATATGGGGTCGGAAGATACGAATTTATAATGGAATCTGATAAATTTGCAAAATTTCCAGCCGAATCTGAATTATCGGCAATAAATCTTATCGAAGAATTCCACTCGTCCGTAGCAGAATTGGATTCATAATTGATAATTTTGTCCACAACCATATATGCTTCTGATACCGTTTTTATAGGTAACCTACCTAGATGTAAGTCAGGAAGGAAATCATTGCCACTCACGGTGACATATCGATTGTCAGCTGCAGTTTCTCCTATCCAGGGGTCAACATTTGCTAGATACGGGGGAATAAAATTCTTTTCCCCTGTTTGTAAGTTGTCTTTAAAATCGTAATTCCCATCTCCAAATAAGAGAACATAGGCTGGTTTTGGAGAAGACCAGTTATTATAGGTAAACTGGATGAATTCCCGGATTGCCTCCACATCGATGATACCCATATTAAATTCGTCATAGATATCTTGCACGTCAACCACTGTACTGACTATCCCTTGAGCCATATGGTAATCAGCGAGCTGCTGTGCTGCACCCAGAAAATCCGAATGAGTGATAATTAAATTGTCTGACATATTGTATGACGAATGCAAATTTGAAGGAACATCCAGTATTATTCTAGTTGGATTTGACCATTGATCTTGAGAAATTGCCAGGTATTTTTTAGTACCGAGCCGATTTTCCTCAAATTTAAGCGAAAATGTATTATCCTCGTTCGCAATAGTGGTTATGTTGTTTATTTCCGATGGACTTTTAGAATTGGTTACATCAAAAACATATAAAGAGTTTGTTTCAAAACCGTTTATTGAAAATTCACGGGGTGTATTTCCTGCATGATTAAAATAAAGCAAACCATTATTTGCCATAAAAAAAGCGTGATAATCAATTTCAAATTGATTGATATAAAAAATATCTCTCGATATTCCTTGATCGACAGGAGCTTCAACTGATAATATATTTTCTCCATTTTTGAGAATATGTTGTGGAACATCTACTGAAAAAGAATGTTCCGATTCAGACAGCCAAGTAGCATCATTAATTAAATTTCCATTCAGATAAACCTTGGAGTGGTGGTAGGGAGTTGCCTGATAACCCTTGAACAAAGCTCTTATAGTAGCAAATCCATCATAATCGATCTGTGGATTAAGCGAGACAGGATAATTATTCGTAACGGGAACTGTAGTCGCAAAAATGTAATCCCAACACCAACGATCATTATCAATACCGCTGGGCCGTGATGATAAATAAATATGATCTTCCTCAAGATGTACAGTTGTGGGAAATGACACAGCTGGTTCAGCTGATCCGCTCAAACCCCCATCAACCTGTGACATTCGAAGCCCCTCTTCACCGCCCCAACTTAGCCAGTATACGTTTGTATCAGTGTATATCGTATCAACATCTTCTCCATAAAATAAAATGAAATCTGCAGGATCAAATTTGCCATCCTGCTCCCCTGCGACAAAAATAGCAATTTCAGTTGCTTGGTTTTCAATCCGAAATGTAAATGGGTTAATCAATCGAAGCTCATCTTCCGTAATGCCAGCTGCAAACAAGCTAGAATAACTAATCCTGTATATCCCCTTTGTGTCTGTTAGAATTTTATAAACTGGTTGATTTCCATTCTTTATAATATTCAAATCTTGAGTGATTTCAGGCGCTAATCGCCATCGGCTTGCCTGATCATAATTAATAACACTATTTTTTATAACATTTTCGAAAGAATCTTCACTTGGTAACCTAACATATAATTTGTCTGAAAGAAATGGGGTATTAAAGTCAAGTCGCACTCGAATGCGGGGATAATAAACAAGCTGACCCATGAGAGGTTTATATTGATAGGGATAAAAAAGTAGTTGAACTAGACGTTGGCTACGAAAAAAAGCCGTGGAGGATATCTCTGCTAAAGAATCAATGGTGGGTTCTGCTTGAGTATAAACTGATGGAACTTGAATTCTTTGGTAGCCTTCAAATAGAACCTCTCCATCCAAAGAAAATGAAGACTTCGGTTCTGCGACAGGACAAAGATCGTAATTTCCAGGCAAATTAATTGAATCATAATCCAGTATATGTAAAGTAGGTTCTGCTTCGCTCGGAATCCCTATCGAAGAGCCTTTAAGTGGCAATTGAGGCCACCCTGCTTGTGTAGTGAACCCATAACCATCAATAGAAAGAATCTGACACTCGCTGTCGTTGGTTTGATCTTTCAACACCAACGCCGGGGATGTGGATAATTCGAGAATTAATCCTTTTTCGTTCTGTTCAATAATCTTGATATTTCCTGACAGTAGAGATTCATCACTTATATCACTGATTTCTTTATCATTTAACGGCGTTTTATAATTACTGCCTGCATTATTCACAGGAGCACTTGCTTGCAAGGATCCTGTCCATCCAATCAAAAAGATGAAGCCCATCAAAAGTGATCTCAGTACCTTAAAAGTTTGATAATTCGATTTGTTTTCTTTTTCCTTCATTTTCCCTGACTCAAGAAACATATTTACACCCCTGTGTATTTGGAAAAAGATCTCTCCTAAAATTTATGAGAGGTCTGGTTGGTTAAGAATAAAATCAATAGCACTTTGATCGGGGAGAAATTCGAATTCATAGCAGGGTACTGTCTGGCTGAGTTCCGTGATGATTTTCAAAGTGGCACTCATTCCTTCGGCATCCCAAAAAGTTGGAAAACAGCGCGCCATTAATTTTGCAGCAGCAACCGCCGGGTTGAGCTGTGTAACTCCATTGTGGAGAGCCTGTTTCAAGATAAAAATTTTGTCAATTGAAGCAGATTTGTTGGATACTCCAATTGCATCACCATGCCAGGGGGTACCATAAATTTTGTAGCCACCAGCCATTTTTCGCAAAATAACACGATCATCACTTAAAATGGTGGCACCTGGTCGCTTTTGCCACAAGCGTGTCAAAGTACTCTTCCCTGCGCCAGACATACCTGTAAAAATTAAACCTTGCTCTTGATTTTCCTGGACAACTGCGAAGGCGTGCAATTCAACGCCTTCTTTTCTAGGAAGAATATTAACCATCAATAATTCATCCAACGGATACGAAAGCGGGTAAATTGGTAAAGACCTTGGTTCACTTTTATTAAGGAGCAACTCACCCTTCATGTAGTCTTCTTCAAACTTGGCAATGACCCAGGGCGGTCTATTAACGTGGTCCACTTACGGGAATTATCCATTTACCAGCCTGTTTATAAAGTTCCCAACTTCCGCCCGATTGGAAAATTGGTACGGAAGTATGAAAAATAGGCAAATTTCCTTGATCCAATGTTAAGAAAACATCAGGTGCATCATCTGAACAAAACGAATTGTATAGTGCCGGAACACCTATACTTAATTTTGTGTCGATCGGCGATATTGAAATATTGATATCAGCAAATTTCAGATTAATCATCGCTATGAAAATATGAAAATATTTATTACGAACCAGCAAGAGACACAAGCTATGTATCAAAGTGCAAGAAGCCAATTAGAATGACCGATTGAATATAAATCAGTTTTACATCCAACACCCAGCACTGCCTCCTCCGCAATCAAATTGACACTGGTGATTTGCGGCTTGGTGTATGCTTTTCGTAGTTTTCCTTTTTCTTCACTCGCTTGAACGATAGTATTTTCCATTTTTTCCTCCAATAAAATATCTATGCTAATTCCAATTGCACTGACTTAATCGCCTCTGCCCTTAAATGAGCTACATGGCAAAGATATTCAACTTTCTGTTGTGGATCACCACTTTCAAGCTCCGCCCAGCCCGGACATTGCCCGCAGATGGGCAGCAGTTCGCAGGTTTGACATTCATACTTTCCAATGGGCGGTTGCTGGCGGACAGCCAGCAAAAACTCCTGCCAGCCCTCGCGAAAGCTGCCTTCGCGCAGATCATACTGTTGCGCACGAGACATCATGCAGACGCTTAATTGTCCGTAAGGGTCAATGTGAAAGCTGTTTCTACCGGCTCCACAGGCATACAAATAGCGCTGATCCACCTTAAAATCTTGATAGCGCTCGCTGAATTTGACCCACTCGCTTAACCGTTTGGCATCGGCCTGGTCGTATTTGACCACTTCCGCTGGGGCCAGACGAAAAGCCTGCGGAGTTTTGACCCCATTGATCTGTGAATTGAGCATGGCATCATAGCGGAAATGCACACTGCAGGCTTTCTGCAAAAGCTTGCATGGCACCCAATTCATGTTGATTAAGCGTCATGACCATCGTCTTGAGCTTGAGCGGTAATCCGCGCTCCATAATCAGATCAATGCCACGCATGCAGCGCTTATAGGAACCTGGAACTCCAGTCACCCGTTCGTAGGTTTCCTGGCTGGCGCCATACAGGGTAATTTCAATTGAAAATGGCCGCCATTCCACCAGGGTATCCGCCAGACGCGGGGTTAACAATGTCCCATTCGTAAAAAGACTGACCAGCAGACCTTTGCGCTTGAGATACTGATAGATTTCCAGAAAATCCGGTCGTACAAGCGGCTCGCCGCCAGTTAGCAAGAACCACAAGCAGCCCTCATCCACCACCTGATCAATGATGGATTGGATCTCCCGCAGGTTCAATTCTTTCTGATCAGCGTATTCCGGTTGACAATGGGTGACGTAGCAGTGCTGGCACTTAATATTGCAGCGATAGGTTAATTCGAGCGAACCCGAGATGGGAATACGCTGATTGGCAACCTTCTCATGCAGACGCTTGCTGAACTCACCATAGCCAAGTTCCGGCATTCCCAGGCAATCCATATCAGACCTTTACCACGGCTTGAATCGCTTCCAGATTTTGGATGATCTCCAATACATCTTGCTGGGCAGTCTCAGCGTTCACTTCAAATTCTGAGACCAGCCCTTCACAGATATCCGCCAGGGATTTTTCGCCATCGAGCTGATCCCAGATCCATGCGCCAGTTTCATTCAGGGTAAAAATGCTGTCCAATTCATTGGCATGCGCCCGGATCGGAACCAGAATCAATTCCCCGGCAATTTCGCGAGAGACTAATTGATCATCTTTTTTGTAACACTGCGCCAGCCTGGCGCTTAATTCTTCCATGAATTGTCCTTTTCTGAAAAAGTCCTATGATTATCCATTTTATCTCAATTACCTGATTACGCTTGGTAAAAAGACCTCGAATATACCCATTCGGACTGGACCAAACTCCTCACTTCCCGAGGTATCAGTTCCTTCCAGCCAGTAGGAATAAATCACTCCTTTTTGAATGGTATCATCAATAAAAAAGTAACTGTTTCCATCAGCGCTGCCCGGAGTAGTTGCCGGGATGATGAGGGAATTAAGCTGGGTACGCGCCGGATTGTCGCCTTCGGAGCGGTAGATGTTAAAACCAATCAAATCAATTTCAGTGGCTGTATCCCAACTCAAGCGGATGGTGTCACCCACGCGTTGCGCAGTGAAATTGGCAATTTCGACGGCGGTGGGAGTCTCAGACGCCGTTATAGTAACGGATTCCAATATAGGAGATAATGCTATATCCGTTGTAATAAAATCAACCTTATATTGAATGTATTGTGAAGATGATCCAATCAAGTCGTTGGACGCTGCTATCGGCAAATAATCGGTCCAGGTTACATCCGGGATGGGAGTATTTCCCGTTCGGGCACTGAATAATTGGCTTGTTCCCACAGGAACTTGATTGACCCAGGAAATATGCCAATTTTTAGAACTACCGGCATCAAAAACCGGGGAGGTGTAATACCCGGGCTCAGGTAACACCAAGGCTTCCGACCAATTATCGATGGTTACATTATCATACACACTGGTGATTCCACCGTATCCAAGCACGCCTGCTCTTCCGGATGGATAATAGGTATCTGTGAATTCAACCTTCTGAACATCATCAACGTAGATTCGGTGTAACCCTTTCCTCACCTCCAACCTGAGGTTCACCCACTGATTTGTAGCTACACGTGTGATTGTGCTCGTAACTATAGGAGTCCATCCACCCACATCCCAGGAAAAAATCTTAAAAACTTTTAATAAATCCCCATAAAACTGGGCAAAATAGAAATTTGAGCCATCCTGTAACCCCCAAAACAAGCCATAAATACCAGCAGCATCCGGTGACATGGCATCCACCTCTAGGTCGAAATTTTCGAGTTCAGGGAAGGTTGAATTCAACACTGCCGGATGATAACTGCTTCCAGCGGTACCGTGAACAAACTGGTTATTAATAACCGACCAGGCAGCTGGTGTTGGATCAGAATATCCATTGGTGATCGATTCCCAATTGGTTGCTGGACCATCAGCTTCGATAAATTCGTCCGTAAGAACGGGCATGTTCGTCCATTGTTTCGACTCCGAAATTTTCCACACGCACCCAGTCAGCAGAGACAGTCGCTCCTGATGGTGTTGCGTCGCTGGCGCTGAAATATGTGTAAATTGGACCAGGTATGCTAACATTCTCTGTAAACACCAAATTGCCATCAACCCAAAACTGTACCTGGTCCGCCTGCCAGGAGATGGTGTAATCATGCCAGGTATCAAACAAGTCGGTACCCAGGGCAAAAGTGACTGGATCACCAGTACGAAAATTATAAACACTGGCATACATTTGATCGCCTATTCCACCGGTACCAAATAGTGCCCAGGGAATTAGCCCTGCTCCAGCCAGACCAAAATACATAGTCGGTGCAGTTGCATTTCCCCCCTTGCTGAATTTCAAGCGGCTTTTGACCGTAATTCCTGGTTGGAAAGAGTCAACAGAGCGAACGTAAGCTCCAGCGCCAGGGTTACTATGGATAAGGACACCCGCATCGATTGTTGGGCTGTAAGCACCACCAGACCACAAACCACTGACCCATTGGCTACCCAGACTGCTACCCAGGAAACGGTCATATAAAATGGGGAGTCAGGCTTAATTCGCCATTACCATCTTCCATAATCACAATTCCTTCTCTTGAGCCACTTTCAAAATCAGTTATTGTGGTTTGAGTCCAGGTCAGGACCTCAGCGGCAGTACGGAAATTCCACTGGTAGTCTGAACCCATTGGGTTTCCGTTGAGATCCTCTACTGTGCCGGAAATAAGCACTGTGTATAAGGTCGATGAAAGTAAATTTGTCTCAGGGTTTATTGTCACAATGCTTTTACCGAGCGAGTTTTCAAAACTGACCCAGCCAGCTTGGATATCAATTCCATTCAGTTTAGCGCTAAAGGAAGATTCCTTTATCAACTCACTGAAAGTTATTGTAATGTTTGTGTCCACCGGCGCGCCCTCCCCGGTGGGAGTAGCTATAATCACTTCTGGCGGTATGGTTTCAGGTGCTTGAGGGGCATAGGTTATGGTAACCGCTTCAACGGTGGGAGTAATTGCCGGTCCTGAGCTTGTAATAAGAGCTCGATATTGGATGTATGTACCAGCTGGGCTGGCAATACTATGATTCAGTGCAACTGCTTGCCAATCAGTCCAGTTAATTCCATCCACAGAAGTACGAGTATTGAAACCGACTGTCGTACCCATTGGCAAATCGCCTGTCCATTCAAGCGTTTGAAATAGAGAATTTTCTGCTGCCTCGAAGACATTAGAAATATACACGCCAAACTCAGCGTACCCGGAAGCACTGATCCAATCAGCACTCAAAGGAACACCACCGCTGGAAAGCATAATATTGTAGTCTTTGTCCAATGGACGCGCAAAACCTGTATGGCTTGCCACTGGCGTGTTAGGATCATTAATGTAATAACTCACCTGGTCAGCCGTCCACTCAATCTTTACGTAATGAAATTCACCATCTCCTATGATACCGTCAAAAGCCGGTAGACTTGTAACACTATCGTAAAGCGGATCTCCAAAATCATAGGTTTCCACTCGCATTGCTCCTGCAATCCCGCCAGGACCGATCGTCATAAATGTGCAAGGGGCGTTCAATGTATCACCTACGGCAAAATTCAATGACACTCCATTAGCACCAAATCGTACATTTCCTTCAACCATGGTCTGGTTAAAAGTAGATATGGATTTAATGAAATCCATGGCGTTCACAGTTACCACCGAATCTAATACTTGAACACCTATTGCTCCGCCTTGCCAATCACCGGTTGTCCATTTAGCTGGATCGATTGAGGTACCTTCAAAATGGTCATAAAATCCAGTGAGCGCTAATTGGACTGCACCATCTCCAATATTACTTACCTGCACATTGCTCAAACTTCCATCATTGAAATCTGAGTTTGTGGTTTCAACCCAGGTATAAAACAGGTCAGCGGTTGTAAAATTAATTTCATTTGCCGAACTTGTTGCATTTCCATAGGTGTCCTCCACCCCTGCTGCAATGGATAACGTGTAGTTCGTCAATGGCAATAAATCGGCGATAGGATCCAGGGTAACCGTCCTGTTAGAATCCTGAAAAGCCACTGTGAGATCCACATCGTTCAAAGTAGCACTAAATGTAGTGGGTTTAATAGCCTCGTTGTAATGAATGGCTATGGTCTGTGTGAAAGGAACCCCTATCGCCAGGTTTGCTGGCTCAGTCGAGATGATTATCGGCGCGGATTCATCCGGTCCAAGCTGGTAAGTGACGACTACTTCTTCAACACGTGGAGAAACTGCGGGGTCAGTTGTTGTGAGTGTGACACGATATTGAAACAACTGCCCTTCCGGGCTGACTATCGCTCCACTTGCTCCCAAAGGTTGCCAGGCAGACCAATCAACCAGGTTAGCACTGGTCCGGGTTTCAATGCTGACGACCGTGCCTGAAGGTTTGCTGCCAGTCCAATTTAACGCATCAAAAACGGTTGAACCGCCGCTATTGAATACAGAAGAAGTGTAAATACCTGAAAGTGCGTATGCACCCGATACCTTAACCCAATCTGCACTGGCTGATTGGCTTGCATTGGAAGTCAGATAAACACGCATAGATTCGGTAAAAGCACGTGTATGAGTTGCTTGAAGGTAGCCATCCACCCAAAACTCAATGGTGTTATCTGAATTCCACACGATCTTGAAATTGTGCGGGACGCCAAGTGGTATGCCAGACAAAACTGTGTCAATTTGTTCATTGGTGCCCAGCCCATCATTCAGTCGTGTTCTTGCCAGAATCTGCCCGTTTATCGCTGTGAAAATCATCCAATGTGGGTCATCGATATCATCATCACCACTTTGAACAGTTGTCGCCCAGCCAAAATGTGAATTAGGGCCATCAGTTAATGTCACAGAAGCTTCCAAAGTTTCTTGAAACCAGGTCTGGTTTGTGCGTACATAGGTTCCATCAGCAACAGTAACCTTACTATCGGAAACGGAGACATTGATTGGTGTACCGATAATATTGCGGGATAACCAATTTGTTTCATTTAAGACTGTGCCAGCAAAATGGTCGTAAAATCCTGATGCCAGACCCAACAACAAGGATCCATCGCCATCCGATGAGACCTGAATATCTTGCAAAGTTCCATCGTTAAAATCAGATTCGCTGGTCTCCACCCATCTTGGCAAACTGGTTGTGAAACTCGTGGGTGATGAAACAGTTGAATTATCCGCTCTATCGACCGATGAAACCTTGTAAAAGTATACAGAGTCAGGATTTAATCCCGTCAAAGACAGGCTGTGTGAAGTGCTGAAAGCAGCTGATTGTTGAGAATAATTGAGGTTATCAACCGCAAAGCCATAATCCACCCTGCTGGTAGCTGGTTCGTCGGTATTCCAGGAAATCGTTGCGGATGTGTCGGTAATATTGGTTACTTGTAGATTGGATATGATCGGTGCGATTATATCTTCTCCATAACTTGACCACAACACTGCCACCAGCAGCTTTGGGTAGTAAAGAATGCGTAATCCACACCTTTGATTGTGTCTGTGGTGAAAGAAACGGGGTCACCAGCAAAATTAATGGAAATCAGATCACTACTGCCAACACGTGCTGGAACCATCTGGGTCAATTTTTGCCCAATAATGGGGGCAACAAAATCGTAGGATAAAGTGGTTCCATTCCAGTTCAGGTTATTGAACTTCGCAGCATCGCGTGCGGTGGTAAAGTCCAGTAACATCTCTGCTGACCAAAGAGGAATACCATTCATCTCGTGCATAATTCCAGATTTGGTTTGCCCAGTCATAGGTAATATCACCGCCAGTGTTGTCGTAACGCACGTGATGGATGTTAGCGACAAAAGCAGAATAATAACCGTTATTTGCCGCTGTAAACATGTCTTCAATGATCTGAGCTGTCTGGTTCGCTGAAAAACCTTTATCATCAAACCACTCATCCGGCCATTCTGTTAAAGCCTGATAAATAGGCAGAATATTGCCACTTTCACTCATAAATTTTTGTGGCAATCCACTGCCGGTAAAATAACCGTTTGCATTATCTCCATATCCAAGCAATTGTGGTAAGTAGTGATAATAATTCACATCCAAGCCGGTATTATTATTCGCTTCAATTTCTGCCATATCAACATAACCACACCAATCAATCGTATGAGATCGTGCAGTGCGAGCACCATGTCCAAACTTCGCCTGCAGGTTGGCAACAATTGCGGCATAAGCTGGAGTGAGTGCTTCACATGTATCAGGTCCGCCGCCATATACGTGTGGTCCAGTTTCATGCCCAGCAGCGCGCCATGCAGCTTCTTTAGCAGCACTGGTTCCGGAAATTCCCACATCCATCAAATAGCTGGTGAATGCCCCGCCATAACTGGCTGCATCGTTGAGAGTGTGGTCAAGTTGCGTACTCGGCATAAATCTTCAGCATCGCCCGTGTTAACCATCAGTGATTTTTTTCCATCCGGTAGATACCACATCCGCGGCAATGGAGAATCCATCATCCCCAACATTAAATTCGCCAGAAAGCGCTGTTGTTCATCCGCTTGCGGAACTCTGGTTCGTTCTGGAGCGAGCCATTTATCTCCATTTTGACGGAAAAACAAATCACCAGGTCGGTATCCTCCCAATCCATCACCTTCGCTGTCCTTCCAGGCAGGGTTGCCCTGACGCGTGAGCACGATACTCTTGGCAAGATCAAAGGTGTAAGCTGCTGCCAATCCATCCCCGTATGCGTTTTCCACAACAGCCGGGGTTGAAGATGGTGTACTGATACAATCCCACAAATTTGCCAGTGCAACCGCTCCATTGAGAGAATAATTATCAGCTTGCCCATGATATTGTAGGGATAAATCTACAATCCCTGTTCCCGGTACTGAGCTTGTGTCATATTTGAGAAACTGTAACAGGTGTTCTGCGCGTGGGCTAACATATGTGATACCAAATAGATCTGCCAAACCAGGGTCAGGGCGCATCGCATATTAGCTTTCCGCCTGCTGAAACATAATCACGCCACATTTGTTCTTCAGTTGGAGTAAGGCTTGTTTCCGCTAAGAGAACGAGTTCATAGTTAGTCAGAAAAGTTAATGGGCTGCTATCAGAAACAAGCGTGGAGAGCTCCACACGCTGGAAGGAGACCAACCCTTCACTGAGTAAAATTTCGGACAAATATTCGTTGTATGGATTGCTAGAATAATTGTTATTTGTTACTAACAAAATTGGGCTGTTTGGAGTTGGCAATGAATCGATACCAACATTGACGATTTGCTCACTTGTGGATTCGCCCAGCATAAAATCATCAGTCACTCTTGCCATGATGGAATAGTCTCCATTTGTGGACGGTGTCCAATTGTAAGACCAACTTCCATCCGGGTTAAGCGAGGTCAACTGCCAACTACTACCCCCATTTGTAGATATTTCCACCCGGCGAACACCAGGGACTTCCCGGGCCAGCCCAATCTGCGGTGTACCAGATGAATCTCCAGAGTAATACATATACAAATGACCATCCACATCTACCATAGACGCTCGATATAATCTCGTTCCTTCCCACGCAGATTGAGCACTAAACATCGGGGTAATTGGGTGCAGGTTCCAAGGGCCTGAAGGGCTGTTGGATGTATATAATCCCAGTTGCCCTACGTTCGGTCCACTGGGAATCAGGTAAATCATCAGGTAAATATCTCGTTCCGCGTCATAAATTACATCCGGGTGCGGCCCATACTCATAGCTCGCCAAAGTAATTTTATCTGCCTGCAGCGTCCAGGGTCCCCGCGGATCAGAAGCCGTATCATGATAAATAAATAAACCACCATCGATTACTGTGCGCCACATATGATAAACACCGTCTTTAAAGATGACGGCCATCTCTCCTGAACGATAAGCGGTAGAAGTAGAAGTAGGTGGTTTGACTACCGGATTACCATTTTCCGGAAAACTGATGGGATGGTTTGAAGGGTCGTAAGTATATGCTCCACCATAAGGCTGCCAACTTTTACCATCCGTGGAAAACGCCACGCCAATATTTCCACCCGTGCCCATATAAGGCAGAACATCATCTGGATGCGCTTCCTGTTCGTAGAAGAGCATCCAGGTATTTCCAACACGATAAACTTCAGGGTCTGCTAAATTTTGAGTGTCATAAGGAGGTTGGAAATTATAGGTAAAAAGCGGGTTTGTCACACCTGTAGCGACAAAATTAACACCATCATTCGAACGCATTAAGACCGGGTTTTCATCAACTTCAGACGGATATGGTGTATAGTAAAGCCAGAATTTATAGCCATCCATCCCATTTGGAAAATAAAGAGCTGTTGGATGAAGCATAGGGCTCGAGCCTGTGTCAGTTCCATCCACAGCCCAATGACGTAATTCAAGCGGGTTGTCTGCATCGCGCTCCCATACAAAACCGGATGCCTGTCCACTGAGGGTATATGTCTGATTACTTTCAAATGTTCCTGTTGGTAGAACAACCGTAGTGGTTGGTCGTTTCGAAGTCGAATTTTCTACGACAGTGAAATTAAATGGATAATCACTTCCCAATGTGTCATTAACTACATCTTTTACTTGATTGCTGACCACGATGTCATATTGTCTGCCGAATTCCAATTCGCCCGGGTCGATAGAAACTACAGTATTTCCAATGCTCATAACTACCTGGCTGGGCACCACCGGTATCGTATTTATCGTGGCAGCGAATGTCTCAGGTTGGATTGCCTGATTAAAAGTTATCTCAATTACAGTATCCAAGGAAGCATCATTTCCCCTCGGTGTAGCCTCACTGACGACTAATCCAGCCGCATTTACAGTGGAGAGATTGTTAATGGATGGGGTAAATAACCCAAAAATTAAAGCGATTGCTAAAATAATTCTAAAAAATTGTGTTTTTTTCATAATTCCCTCGTTTATTAAGAATTTGGTTATTTCAGTTTGAAAATCGGGATATCATCACTATTCGTATAAAAACAAACAATCACTTTCTTAGAAATTTTGGGGTAAATTATTTCTTTAATTTACACAAATTACCAAAATTTCTTGACATGTTCAGAACACAATATAAATGAGACAATCCATTGAGAATGGATAGAAACAGCTTTCGTATAAGACCCGTCTGTTTCAAGTCGGCTACAGATTTGTAAATAAAATTAGAAATAATCATCCTCACCCCACCAATCCCCATCCCTTTCCCCACCGTAACACAAAAAACCGGCCCCACCGGCCGGTTTCGCTACTGGCTCACCAAAGACTTACCCGATCTTCACCGGGAGAGCGACCATACTTTGTCTCTGGATCTTCGCCGCCACAATCTAAATTGTATGTTTTTTAGGAAATTTTTAAATCTGAGCTTTTTTCTGCCAACTCATAAATCAGGAAACGAAGGATAAAAGAATAAGATAACTTTGAGAAAAGAAAACTTATGAGATCAGGCAGTCAGCGTACCAATGTAAGAGCTAAATTTGCTATAGTAGATGATCTCCCTCCAAGATGAGTATACACTTTTTGGAGTGGAAAACAAGTTGTTATTCTGTTACGAAATTGTTACTATTTTGGAGCTTTGTATCTCCCCCAAACTTCAAAAACTCTCTCTACCTACTAACCGGAGAGACCTAACCAGTTACCATCCCTTATTCAGATTTCATCCTGGGAAAAAGTTTTTACTCACCGATCCACACCAACCTGCAAGTTAATTTCTCCTTCTTGATTATAATAACAAAATCATGAATGCAATTCTCAATCGCTATTCACACCTGGCCGGCAATCAAGCCCTGGTGTTTGATTCAATCACAGCACTTTTATCCGAAAATTCCGACAGGTTAAACTGGGCTTCTTTTCATCGTGAGGATTGGGCTTTATTTCAAAAAATAGCAGTCTCTGAGGGCGTGGCTGGTATGATCCACCACCAATTGAAGACCGAACCAGAAGTCTACTGTTCATCCGAATTTGATTCCGCTACCTACCAACATTGCGCACACCAGGAAGCGCTGACTGCCATCACCAATGCGGTTTATTTCAATCATCTCAACCAGGTTCTGGCTGCGCTCAGCGAGCATAAAATTGCAACTGTTTTGCTTAAGGGAGCTCACCTGGCCAAATCAATTTATCCACACCCAGCCCTGCGACCAATGAGCGACCTGGATATTCTTGTGCGCGAACAAGATTTCGATCGTGCGCTGCATTTAGTCAATGAACTCGGTTATCATCAATATCTTCCGGAAGTGCTGCCCAATTTCAATCAACACCTCAGCCACCATGCCCACCTGAAGAAAAGCGGCGATATTGGTGTCATTCTGGAATTGCACTGGATCCTGGTCGCTAGCCCGGCTTTTCGCCATGCAGCTTCGATGGATTGGTTCTGGGAAAATATTGAACCCAACCTGGCCTGGAAAAGCACCAATCCATCCACACCCCAGGGCTTTATTTTCAATCTTAATCCTACCGCCAACCTATTGTATTTAACTGCCCATCAAATCTTGCAGCACGGAGCCGGGCAAACTTCTCTACGCTGGTTGTTGGATCTGCACCGCTTGGTCCAGCAGAAAGGTGATGCGATTGATTGGCAAGCGCTGGCAGCTCAAGCCGCCATATTTCGCTGGGAATCCGCCCTCAAGGAAGGTCTCCAATTGGTAAGGCTTACCTTCAGTACACCCGTTCCAGGTGGATTTTTGGAAAGTCTGGCAGTCGAATCGGGTGACTTTGATCGGTTGGTGAAATCGAAGAGTAAACAATCTTCTTCCAGAATTCTATCAGAGGGTAAAATAATCCGCTCGCTGAAGTGGCCTGGACGCATCCGATTGGTGCTGGCGTTAGTCTTTCCCGGTCCTGCCTATATGCGCTGGCGCTACCGTCCCAAACCAATCTGGATTTGGCCGTTGTTATATTTTTACCGCTGGTTCGACATTGCTGGCGAGGCTTTTCGAACCATATTCGTCAAAATGCAAAATCGATAAGGGCAATGTTTCACATGCAGATGTCGGGGCAAAATCAAAATTCGGGCAACTCTCACAATGGGTTCAACATTGGGAGTAAGGACCTGACTGAACTTCTCCAGGAAGTGCTAGACCAGGGATCAATTATCCAATTTACAGCCACCGGCGGCAGTATGTCACCTTTTATCCGCAGCGGAGATACATTGAAAATCGCACCTCTTCATGGCAAACGACCAGTCCTGGGGCAGGTATACGTCTTTCGGAACCCGCTCAATCAGAAATTATTGGTACATCGCCTGGTAGCAAAAAAGGAAGGCAACTGGATTCTGAGAGGTGACAGTTATGGAAGGCATATGCGCGATGTTGTCCCGTCAGAGGCACTGCTGGGCATAGTGGAAAGTATTGATCGTTGTGGCAAACCAATTCAATTGGGTCTCGGATTAGAAAGGGTCCCCCTTGCAATCTTATCTCGTTACCAAATCCTCCATCCGCTTATTCAATTTTTACGAATAGTAAAAAATACGGTCTGGAAAAAATAACCAAATTTAATTGCAGCTCTACTATTAAAATCAGCGTAAAGTATGACCACATGCGACCTTAATAATTAAAAAACCTGCAAAAATGCAGGTCATAAAAATGGAGAATTCTTTTGTGAGCGCGAAGGGGCTCGAACCCTTAACCAATGGCTTAAAAGGCCACTGCTCTACCATTGAGCTACGCGCCCATCGAACGTCGAAAAGTTTACTATAGACCGGCACCATTGTCAACGGCGACAGGACAGAAAATTTTCATCACGAATCTCAATTTTGTGTAATTTTTCAAATTTTTTCAGTGCCCGTTTAATTGGTTAAGGTATTCGATTCTTAAAGTTCCAATTGTTGATTAAAAAGTATAACTTAAATTAGTACATTTATTTCTCAATAGATTAGGAGGTTCGGAAGAAAAAGAGTTTAATTTCAATTCTTCTAGGTGACAATTAGGGATAATTTTCACCATCTGTTACCACTGGAAAAATGAAACATTAATCGAATAATTTTTCAATATCCAATTCAATATAAATTCAATTTTGAAAACAAAACCGGCCAGCTACCTTCGATATACGCAGAATACGCAGAGCAGGATCGTGTATGCGCCTAAATTAATGCAAACCAGATTAAACTAATCAACTTTTCAACTAATCAACTATTCACTCCCTCATCCCCCCAATTACATTCCCCTCCGCCATTATTTGCAAATTCAAACCAATTCGCTTAAACTAAACCTATCATTTTCTCACCAACGGAGAAGCCTTCCTATGGATCTACAGCACAATACTTTTTTACGCGACCGTTATCGTATTCTTGAACAGCTCGGTAAGGGAGGTATGGGTGCTGTATACCTGGCACAGGATACCGTTCTTCAGACCAATGTGGCCGTAAAAATCAATCAGAATCCACGCTTGGAAGGTCGTGAACAATTCCTTAATGAAGCACGCCTTTTGGCTGCCTTACGCCATCCTAATCTACCAAGGGTTATCGATTATTTCGTAATCGAGGAAAGCCAGTTCCTGGTGATGGACTACGTCCCCGGTGAAGACCTGGGCACTATCGTCCACCGCGATGGCGTGCAACCACTAGAAAAGGTCATACTTTGGGCCAGGCAGCTCGGAAATGCCTTGCAATACTTACATTCACAGACACCACCGGTCATCCACCGCGATATCAAGCCGGCCAACATCAAGATTACCCCGCGTGGTGAGGTTATGCTGGTAGATTTTGGTATTGCCAAATCCGCCGATGCCTCCCAAGAAACCTCTACTGGTGCCCGCGGCCTAACACCGGGTTATTCACCTCCGGAACAATACGGATCCGCACGCACTGGTTCTTACTCCGACCAATATGGTCTGGCTGCGACAATATACAATTTGCTTACCAACCAAAAGCCGGCTGATTCTGTGGAAAGGTTGTTGGGTCAAACCCATCTTGCCCCGGCTCGTTCAATCAATCCTGAGATTCCGGAAACGATTGAAGCAGCGCTTGAAAAAGCACTGGCGGTGAAACCGGAAGATCGCTACTCCACCGTAATTGATTTCATCGATGCATTAATGGATGGCTCTTCGATTCAGGCTGAATCAACGCTGGTTCGTCCTTCTCGTCCGGTACCGCCAGCTGCAACCACAGCAGCTCAGGCGACTCGTGTTGGTGTTGGTCCATCTCCCTCGCAACCGCCGCCCTCACAGCCGCCGCCCTCGCAGCCACCAGCTGGTTTTCCACCTCAACCGCCGCCTGTATATCCTTCCCAACCCATCTCACAACCGATCAATCCACCTGCAAAAGCGAAATGGATTCTACCGGTAATTCTGGTCGCAGCAGTCGCTATTATCGCCATTCTGGCAATATTTATTGTAAGTTTCTTAAATAGCAACAAAACAACGCCGACCGCAACATTGGCTGTTGTCGTCATCAACGCCACCAGTACCACTGCGGCGCTGGCTACAGAGACACCAGCTCCAACTGCGACTGAAACAAATGCGCCAACCGAAACCGCCACGATGGCACCCAGCGCCACCAATACGGAAGAACCAACCCCCACCTTTACTGCTACCCAGGCTCTGGAAGCCATTGGGCGGGGCGGAATTGTAGCCTTTGTCAGCAATAAGGGTGATGGTTCCACCTTTCAAGTCTGGACAATGAAGGTTTATCTCGATACCGACGGAAAACCAGTTGCGGGCGATGAAACTCAGATTACTTCCAATCCCGGAGACAAATCCTACCCTGCCTGGTCGCCGGATGGTCAGCGTATCGTCTTTTCGGCAGATAGCGGAGACGCTGCTAATAAGCTCGATCTCTGGACTATGGATCCAGACGGCGCCAATCAAACCAATATTCTCTCAATACCTGGCAACGAAACCCAGTCAGCCTGGTCCCCGGATGGGCAATGGATCGTTTTCACGACAGACAACCGACTGGATGGCAATCTTCAATTAATGGTTGTCCATCCGGATGGCAGCGGCTTAAAGCGAATCAGTACTGATAAGCAGGAATTTTCCGCTGAGTGGTCACCGCGCATGGACAAATTGGTTTATGTCCTGCCCTCTGCCAACGCCCGCTACCTATGGATTCGTAATCCGAATGACGACTTTGTGGATACCGAAAAGAATTTGGCGTATGGCCGCTTAAAGTACTTTGACGACCCGTCCTGGTCACCCAATGGGGAGTGGATTGCCTACACCAAAGTTGAAGGCCGTACCAACGATATCTATCTCTTCCGGGTTTCTTCCTTTGGCCTGGAAATTAAGCGGTTGACCAATACCACTTTCGATTCTTATCCGGCCTGGTCATCCGATTCCGAATGGATTTTGTTCACCTCCAACCGTGATGGCAACCATGAAATTTACATCATGTCGATCCAGGGAACACAACAAACCAATCTGACACTCTCAGCCAACGTGGAAGAAATGCAGCCTGCCTGGCAAATAAAATAAGAAGTTCCCCGGGCTTAACAAAACCGCATGATTTGTGAAAACACAAGCTAGTTGCTGATTTAATACAATTGGCAAATAATCCGACTCAACAAATGCCAAATGTAAATCCGGTATAATTTATTAATCGGATTAACGAAAATTTCATCACTTAGAGTTATCCAATTACCAACCAGAAAGTAGGCTATCCATGATTCGTACCAGTATGAAACGAAATGTTTTTTCGATTCATGAGAACGAGATCATCGCCAATGCCGCCAAATTATTTGTAAATCACCGCATTGGCACATTACCGGTAGTAGATGGCAGCAACAAACTGATTGGCATCTTAACATTGCAGTGTGTGTTAAAAATCGTTATGCCGGATTTTGTCAATGTCGTTCAGAGTTTTGCATTTTTAAAGGACTTCGGTGCGATGGAAGCCCGTGTTCCTTTACAAAAAGAATTGGAACGGCCGATCAAAGAAATTATGATGGAACCATTCTCTGTCAATGAAAACTGGAGCCTCTTGCATGCCGCTGCCATTCTCAACAAGGAAAATGTTATAGACATACCGGTTGTGGATGACAACGGAATTCTGGTTGGATTGGCGTCACACGTTGATATTGGCACTGCATTGATTAAAAGCTGGGATTTGAAATAATGGGAATTGGTTGTAGAAGGGTGAGAAAATGAGCCCGCAAATCATTTCATCCGCCATATTTTTGGTTGCCCTGCTATTGATTTTTACCGAAAAAGTGCATCGCACCATCATTGCCCTGGTCGCCGCGTTGTTGATGATAGTGGTCGGAACGTACGCCGGCTTTTATAGCCAGGAACAGGCCCTGGAGGTCATCGATTTCAACACACTAGGCCTTTTAATGGGCATGATGCTGCTGGTCGCCTTACTTGAACCAACCGGGTTCTTCCAATACCTGGCTATTTGGGGTGGCAAACTCTCCCGCGGTCAGCCGGTACGACTCTTGATCATGCTGGGAGCGGTCACGTCCATCGTCTCAATGTTTCTGGACAATGTCACAACCATCGTATTAATTGCACCTGTCACCATTTTGATTTGTGAAATTTTAGGCTACAACACCCAACCTTTTTTGATTTCAGAAGCAATACTATCCAATACAGGTGGTGTCGCGACTCTGGTTGGAGACCCGCCTAACATTCTGATTGCTTCAGCAGCCGGTTTCTCCTTCAATGATTTTTTGGTGCATTCGCTGCCAATTGTTATCGTGACCTGGTTTGTAGCATTGGCTGTCCTCAATCTCCTGTTTCGGAAAGAATTTCAAAGCCTCAAGAATAAGACCAATCACGAAGCCCTGATGCAGCTCGAACCAAAATCAGTCTTGAAAGATCTAAAGACCACTCGCAAAGTGCTGGTGGTTATTATTCTTGCATTTTTTGGGTTTCTTTTGGAAAGTGTAATTCACTTAGAACCATCCACCATTGCCTTCACATCTGCTGCCATAGCGTTGTTGTGGGTACGTCCCCCGGATTTGAAGCACACTCTCAATTTAATTGAATGGGATATTCTTATTTTCTTCGGCGCTTTATTCGTGATGGTTGGTGGTCTCGAAAAAGCTGGCGTTCTTCATATCTTTACCCAGGCTCTGACTGAGTTTGCCCATCTTCACCCTCTGGTTTTGGGTGTTGGTTTAATTTGGATCGTGGCTATCATTTCATCATTTGTTGATAATATCCCCATCACAATCGCTCTCATTCCAGTGCTGCAGGAACTGGGCACATTGGGATTTGACATAACCCCACTCTGGTGGGCGCTGGTATTTGGAGCAGGGTTAGGCGGAAATGGCACCATCATTGGTTCAACAGCCAATGTCATTGTTACGTCACTATCAGAAAAGACCCGCAATCCAATCACACCTGCTCTGTGGAATAAGAAAGGGCTGCCGGTAATGCTGGCAACTTGTTTCACAGCCTCGTTACTCTATATCGCCTTTTATTATTGGATAGGGTTCTAGCACTTTAAATGCGAGACCTTAAAATTTATTGCTTATTCGATGAGAAATATAAAAAAACACTAAGCGAGCCGAAAGATGGCTCGCTTAGTGTTTTAACGTAAATTCGTATCTTTTCAATAATTTTGGGTAGGGTGTTTTCTGACAGGCATACGCCTGTCAGAAAACACCCGCCAACCCCCTTTTATTGAGATGTTACGTAAATTCTTATTGCTGTATATGCGATTCTAAGAAATAGAGTGCTTTATCAAGTACTCGCACAATCTCAATATAGAGGTCGTTTGTCGCCATATCTTCCAGTTGCTCGGTCTTATCGATATCATCTCTAGCCGTATTCGCCAGCGTGCCATACCTTTGGATCAAGGCCTCTACGCTTTCCATCCCAGCGTGTACATCCGGGAATTCTGCCAATTCTGAACTGTCGGCAGCCATACGTGCTGTTCCCTTAGCTACACCGCCTAAGGCTGTAATTCTTTCTGCTACGGCATCCACATACGGGAAGACCATTTCAGCGAGTTGATCAAACAATATATGGAATTGATAAAAATCTGATCCTTTTACATTCCAATGCGCCTGCTTGGTCTGGCTGTAAAGATCGAATGTATCAGCCAGTGTTTGGTTTAGCAAATCGATGATCTGACTGCGCGCTTCCGAAGGAATTTCCACGCTCGTTTGAAACCTCGTCTGGTTTTTGGTTTTCGTAGTTGTTGCATTCATTAATTTATTTCCTTTCTGTCATATTTTTTTTCTACATTATTAGAATAATCCATGTTTAAATTTACATATATGGGGAATTTCCCTGTTAAGGATGGGTAATTAGCCTACATTGAATGATTTGATAGTTGGTGTTTTTTATTTTTTATTGAGAAAAAATGGTCGAAGATTGACTTTTTTATTCCTGGCCAGTTCTTTTTGAAAATTTTCTTCCCCCATCAAGTATATGAGTTCTTCTGAGAAGGTTTCCAACAGAGTTACCCGATCCTCGCTTGGCCGCAAACAGCTTCCTTCTTCAGCCATTAGCAAGTCTGTTTCATCGAGTGTGATCCGGCCCTCCTCATCCAAATCCAGCGGGTGTAGCACACAGTAAAAAGGTTTTAGGAGCCAGCGATTGGTTCCAATCTGCTCACTGGCTGACTGTAAAGCACATTTACTTTCCTCGCCAAAAAATATGCAGACCGATCCCCCGTAATGCCCCTTATTGATCACCACACTGGTATGAACTACTTTTCCACTTTCGAAATTCAAGTCATCCTCGTGGCGATCCTGAAACCAGTTCTCGATATCCTGGTTCTGCAGAAACATATGAGGGCGAATTAAGTCGGCATTTTGGATAATTCCTTCTTCTTCCTCCAAACCAACCCAAACGCCATACAGACAGCATGCACCTTTGCATTGATTTAGAGTACAGCGCTGCATCGGCTCTTGCCTGTAGAGTCGGTCATTTAATTGCCATTGTCTTTTCATAAAATCTATTTTAACATGCATACAAGAGACTACCTGCAAACGGTATTCATTTGACCTGAACGAGTTAAGGTTTAAGGTACAATGGATTTTGCAACAATACAAAATAAAATGAATTCTCCTTTTGGGAAAGGGAAATAATGGACGAGAAACTTAACTTGCTTAAAAAGAAGCTGAAAACGATCTACGACTTGAAACACACAGCAGCTTTACTTGAATGGGATCAGCAAGTAAATATGCCGTCAGGTGGTAATGATGAAAGAGGTGACCAGATTGGAACCATTTCTGAACTTGCCCATAACATGTTTGTATCGGAAGACATTGGCCAACTTTTATCAGACCTGCAAGGGTATGCCAGCCATATCGATCCAGATTCTGATGATGCCTGTTTGATTAAAGTCACACAACGTAATTATGACCAGGAAACAAAGATTCCCGTCGAGCTAATAAAAGACCTGGCTCAACTCACAACCACGGCCTATCCAGTTTGGGAAAAAGCCAAAGAGAATAACCAATTTTCAGTGTTTCGACCCTACCTGGAAAAAATCATCAATCTGACGCGTGAAATGGCCGAAAGCTTTCAGCCTTATGACCATATTTATGATCCACTTTTGAATTTCTATGAACCAGGTATGAAGACGGCAGATGTAAAAAAGATTTTTAACGATCTTCGTCCTCAGCAAGTTGGATTGGTTCATGAGATCGGGGAGCATGCCCCCATCGATAATACCTTTTTGCTGCAATATTTTGAACCCGAAAAACAATGGCAATTCGGCTTACAAATTGCCGCAGCTTTTGGGATGGATTGGAAACGCAGCCGCCAGGACCAATCAGCTCATCCATTCACTACGTCTTTTGGTCAAAACGATGTGCGTATCACCACAAAAGTACACGCTTGTCATTTTACCTCAGCACTTTTCAGCACCATGCATGAATCAGGACATGCCCTGTACGAATTGGGATTCAACCCTGCCGTGAGGGGGACACCGCTCAGCGATGCGGCTTCCATGGCAGTTCATGAATCGCAATCACGCATGTGGGAAAATTTGATTGGTCGATCGCGTGCTTTCTGGCACCATTTTTATCCAAAACTTACGGAACTTTTTCCAGAACAATTGCACAATATTGATGTAGAAACTTTTTACCGGGCGATTAACAAGGTGGAACCATCATTTATTCGCACCGAGGCTGATGAAGCAACGTATAACTTACACGTAATGTTAAGGCTTGAACTGGAAATGGAATTAATGGAAGGTACCCTGGAAGTGAAGGACTTACCCGCCGCCTGGAATGCGCGTATGCAGGATTATTTAGGGATCACACCCCCCGATGATACACGCGGTATTTTACAGGATGTGCATTGGTCAGCTGGTTTGATTGGGTACTTCCCAACCTATGCGCTTGGCAATCTGATCTCCGTTCAGTTGTGGGAACAGATGCATGTTGATCTACCCACACTTGATGATAAAATTAGCCAGGGTGATTTTCACGAGATTTTAAAATGGTTACGTGTCAATGTGCATCAACATGGGGCAAAATTTGAACCACAAGAACTGGTTCGAAAAATTACAGGGTCAAAAATAGATGCAAAGCCATACATTGGCTATTTGCAATCCAAATATCAGGAGATCTATCGCTAAAAAATGCTTTATGACAAATAAACAAGCATTTTGACAAAAATTGGTGGTACAGAAATTGCAGTAAGATGAATGAAAACTATGGCAAAGATTTTATTTATTGATGACGACGTTCAGACCCTTGAGCTGATGGCCAGAGAGGCGAATATACTGGGTCATGAGGCTATTCTTTGTCCCAGTTCAGGCGAAGCCATCCATCATGTGTATTTGACCCGGCCAGATCTTGTCCTGGTGGATATTAATATGCAAGATTTGAGCGGCTTTGATATCGTCCAGCAAATTCGAAATAGCGAGTATGTAGCAGGTACACCGGTCTTAATTCTTTCCGCTGGCGAACCCGATATCGAGGGTAAAAAAGCCATGGAAGTGGGTGCCAATGGGTTCCTGGCTAAACCATTAACCATCCTGGATTTGGAAGGCGCAATAAAAAAATTCAGTAACCACAATCACAAGCAAGTATGAAATTTGGTTTGATCTTGCCCAATTATGGAGCCAAAGCTACCCGGCTGGCGATCATTGATTCTGCCAATAGTGCAGAAAGCCTGGGTTTCGATTCAGTTTGGTTGACTGACCATCTCGCTTTACCTAAGGATGATGCCAACCAGTTTGGCCACATCTTTGAATCATTGTCTACCAGTGCTTATCTGGCCGCCAGCACGAGAAATATCAAATTAGGCATTTCCGCCCTGGTACTACCGCAGCGAAACCCGGTGGAAGTGGCAAAAACGATTGCCACCATTGATGTGTTGTCAGGAGGGCGGACAATGCTGGCAACAGGAATTGGCTGGTCAGCTGGGGAATATGAAAACCTTGGTCATGATTTTTCGAATCGTGGGAAGAGAATGAGTGAAGCCGTGCGAGTATTGCGCACATTGTGGCGCGGGCAGTCAAATGTGTCCTTCCAGGGTAAATACTATAACTTCAAGAATCTGGCTTTTTCACCAGCACCTATTCAGGCTGGTGGTCCGCCCTTGTGGATGGCAGGCGATTCCATTCATGCACTCAAACGAGCTGTTTTTTTAGCGGATGGCTGGCACCCGAACGCTTCTTCCCCGGAGACGCTTGGTGCACTATTAGATCAGGTTCGTCCTATGATACAAAATCGGCCCTTTACAGTGGCCGTCCGCTTTAGACTCGATTTCCTTCCCGCCCAAGCAAAAAGAAATGGGCTGTATGGGAATACGGATGAAATTATCCAACAATTGAAAGAATATCAGGCTATCGGCATGAATTATGCATTAATCAATTTTGATGCGGAATCACATGCTCATAGAGAACAGAAAATGAAGACCTTTTCCAGCCAGGTCATCCCTGCTTTCATCTGATAGAATAAATCTGATGTTAAAAAAACCGAAATCATTCCATACTCACATGGCAATCCTCCTATTCCTATTCATATTTTTATTGGGAGCTTATGGATGCCAACCTGGTGTATTGAAAACCCCACCACCAGCAACTTTGACCCGCATCCCCTCAGCTACGCAAACACTTACGGCACCTATCCAGTCCCAAAGCAGCGCAACCACCACAGAACTGAGATCATTAACTCCTTTATCAACGGAGATCGACGAAACGATACCCCCAACCAATACGCTTAATCCAGACCCGACATTTACGGAAACCGCGTTTGTCGTCACTGAAACGATCGAGAACACACCTACCGAATACATCACCGCAACGATTACCCGTACAGCAACGAAAACGCTCAAACCTACTCGTACTCCCTATCCAACCAACACACGCCGACCTACACGCACGCCAACCATTACACCGACTCCCATGCCACCCCTGGCCTACTTCCGGATCAACAATTTGAGTATGTATTCCAAAGTTGTTTCACCAGTCCGCCCGGAATCTATTATCAGCCCAGGGGAAGATGGCCTTGTTCATGTTGAGATTATCAATCCGGACGGTGACCGCATCAGCAATGAAGTATTTAACTACAGCACCAATATCGGTCGCCATTTTTTGATCGCGCCTGAAATTGATTTTATGGTTGATGGGGTAGCCGAACTTGCCCGCCTTCAGGTCAGCAGTTATGATCGTTTTCAGCGCACTATGTGGCTGACGTCAGTTGACTTAATTTTATTGGCTATTGGTGAAAATCAGATTACTGCCCCAACGGATTTCACTGAGCCCTATATTATCCGGCAGCCGGTAGCAGAAGACGAGATTTCAGGTGGCATGCTTGAGGTCAGCGGTCTGGCGCGAATACTAACAGATACTCCGCTAATGATCGAATGTATTGATCCGCAGGGCGATATTTTATGTTCGGACGAAATCCAACTACACGCACCAATGGAAGGTGTCAGCCATATTCCATTCAGCGCATTCCTGCCATACGAGGTCAGGGATGCCACGAATATCCGCCTTACTTTTCGTCAGGAAAGTTCTAACCGCATTCCCGGTACAATCTCGCTCTACAGTTTTGAAATCACGCTCCTGCCCTGAACGCCTGCCGATTTTCAATTTTACTGAGACGACAGCTCGTCATTCTTGGATGAATCGACGACAGTCGATTGGCGAAATTTGTTAAGAAATAGTTGTTGCAGCTCAGACAAAGCCAGAAAAGCCTTATGACGAGTTTCCTGATCCAGCTCCAAAGCATCAAACTCATCACGGTCTAGCACAATTTGTTCCCCATCTGGTTTAATCAGCAAGTCGAGAGCTAAATCGACATAGGTAATGCTGTTGGTATTGATATTTGCCGGAAAGCTAATGTTGCAATACCAGCCTTTTAATTGACCGCTATCGCGATCGTACATGGCAAATATGTTATACCAGCGATCACTATAATAGGTTTCAACAAATGTATCCCCTTCTTTAAGCATGATTCCATTGAACAAAAAATCTTTACGATTAAATTTGGCTTCAATCGTAACCTCATGATCGATCTTATTGACCATCAAACCTTGATATCTCCAGGTCTCCTTAAGGTCCGTATTTTGTTTTATCACCAGGATTGATTTTTTCATTGTCCCTGCTAAATTAGAATTCATCTTATATCAATAATCATACAACCATACTTACAAAATGGAAACCGAATCAACGTCCAAGCTCCCCAGGACACTATCACCAATCCTGAGTTCCTGCGTCAGATTAAATTCGAGAACAATAGAATTGAACGATATGATCACCCGATACCCTTCACCCAAAAAGAAGACATCTTTTACCTGTCCGCTGACTTTGTTTTTTTTCTTTTCATTGAAGGACAGTGCATCCGGCCGAATTAAGAGATCAACAGCTTGACCCATTTGATATTGCCTATTTTTCCGATTTTCGACGAACAATTCCCCGATCTCAGTTTGCACTGTCACCGGATCGGGACATATTACTTTCCCTCCTAAAATATTATTCAACCCAAGGAACTTTGCCACCCACGTATCTCTAGGCTTCTGATAGATTAATTGTGGAGCACCACCCTGGATAATTTCTCCATCACGCAATATTAATATGCGATCTGCGATACGGAAGGCTTCTTCCTGATCATGGGTAACATAAATGGCAGGTATATCAGTCTCCAGCAATAAGGTGTGGATGTCTTGCAATAGTTGACCTCGTAAAGTTTTATCAAGAGCACCCAGAGGTTCATCCAAAAGTAATAGGCGCGGTTGGGGCGCTAAAGCACGAGCGAGTGCCACCCGCTGCTGTTCACCACCCGATAAATCCGTTACGCTCCTGTGGGAAAAATTCAACATACCTACTTTCTCTAACTCAACTTCTACCCTTCTGATCAACTCATCTTCGGGAATATTCATCATTCTCAACCCGAAGGCAACATTCTCAAATACATTTTTATGTGGAAAGAGCGCATAATCCTGAAACATCAAGCCAAAATTGCGTTTGTGGATCGGTACATTAACCAGGTCATTTCCATTCCACAGAATTCGGCCAGCTTCAGGCGTTTCTATACCAACGATAATGCGCAACAGAGTGCTTTTACCACTGCCAGATCTGCCTAAAAGACAGATTGTTTCCCCTTGTTGCAATTCAAAATCAATTCCACGCAGCAATGGTTTTCCCTCATATATTTTTTGAATATTTTCAACAGTCAGCATCTCAAAGCCTCAAAAATCAGAAATTCCTGGTAGTCGCAATTTCTCAACCACCATAATTGCCAGTGCACATATCACCATTAAGATGGTAGCCATGGCCATTGCCTGGCCGTAATTTAGTGAACCAGGTTGTGAAAGGTAGCGGTAAATAGCGACTGGAATGGTCGGAAGATCTGGCCTGGAAAGGAATGTGGTTGCACCAAACTCACCGATAGATATAGTAAAGGCAAAAATACCGGCTGATATGAAAGATCGTGAAAGCAGTGGGAACTCAACCTGCTTCCAGACCTGCCAGGGAGAAGCACCCAGTATAGCAGCAGATTGTTTGTAAATAATAGGAATCGATTCCATTGCCGGCTGCAAAATACGGATGACGAATGGCAAAGCCACCAATGTATGCGCCAGTGGAATCAACACAATCGAATTACCGGCGTCGAATGGTGGCTGGTTGAATACCAGCAAAAACCCCAGCCCAAGCGTAACTGCCGATGTTCCTAAGGGCAGCATCAATAAGATATCAAATACTCTGCTACCTTTTCCATGAGCAGAAAGGGTCTTAGCGCCAAAAAAACCTACCAATAAAGAGAAAACAATGGTCAATAGACCAATCCATAACGAATTAAAAATTGCTGCCACTGGAGGTACATAAAAAAGAGCGCTTCTTTGGTTTTCGAAAAGGGCAGCATAATATCTTCCACTAATCATAGCGAGACCTCCGGCAGCACTCGGCACAGTAATGGAACGTAATGCAAGTGAGATGAGCGGAAAAATTAATAAAATTACTAGAATGGTATTGACTCCCCATAACAAAGCTTTCTCAGAGCGGTGCAATGGCGTTTTTTCTACTTCAACGGGATCTCTGGGTTTAAGGTACAGCGAGTGATGCCGATTAAGCCGGGTATAGCCAACCGTAATCAGCAGGGTGAATAATAGTTGCACCAGGGAAAGTACACCTGCCATCGGCAAATTGAGCAAATGCAGCGCCTGAGTATAAATCTCAACTTCCAGCGTTGCAAAGCCAGGTCCACCTAACAACAGGATTACTGCAAAACTGGTGAAGTCGAACAAAAAAACCAGCAATAAAGCTGCCATAAAAGCTGGTTTCAGCAGCGGTAATGTGATTTCCTTGAACACCTTCCAGGCTGAGGCACCTAACGAACGGGCAGCGAACTCCAGTTTTGGGTCCAATTGAGACCAGGCACCTCCCAGAACACGAATAAAAACTGTCGTATTATAAAATACGTGCGCCAGAATAATGGCATATAGAGAATTAAGGATATGAATGGGAGGTTGGTCCATCCCTAATATGTTCATTAACAGAACGTTTACCCACCCCCGTGGACCGATCAGGGCATTGAATCCTGCTGCAACCACCACTGTAGGCATGATAAATGGGATTGTGGTCAAAATTTTCATCAATCCTTTTCCGGAAAAACGGAAACGGGCGAACACGAACGCTGATGGAACGCCAATGAGAATTGTAACCAGTGTGGAAAGGGTTGCCTGCCAGATGGTAAACTGTAATGGGCTCCAAATTCGAGCGAAAACCGTACTTAATTTACCTAGACTGGCCGGTGCCGTAACCGCATATTGAAATATGGAGCCAACTGGCAGCAAATAAAATAAAGCGAAAAAAACAGCTGGAATCAGCCAGAATACCCAGCGGGTGATGACTCGCCAGGGGTAGGCAAAACGTTGAAGGGCAGATGGCAATCTTATCTGAGCACCGTTGCGGTCCATTCTTCAATCCAGGCATCTCTATTCTCGGCGATTACTTGGGGTTGAAGCGTGGCAGGTTGAAGCGCAACCTGGGCAAATTGATTGAATTCTACCGGCAGTTTGGCATTCTTATTCGCTGGATAAACAAACATTTGCAACGGTATATCTTGCTGAAATGGTACACTTAAAACATAATCGACAAATTTCTCTGCCAGTTGTCTTTGCTGCGTTCCTGCCAGAATACCAATAAATTCAATCTGACGAAAACACATGTTCATTCCAGTCAGGGATGCCGTCGGAGCTTCACTTAAGGGTGGGTCGGCAAAAATGACCTCTGCCGCCGGACTGGAACTATAGGACACCACCATCGGTTGGCTGCCCTTCCCAGATGATGCGCTGAAGTTACTGTAATAAGCAGTTTCCCAGTCATTCACAACGACCAGGCCGTTCGACCGCAGTGCTTTCCAGAAATCGAGATATCTTTCCTGGCCAAACTCAGCAATCGTAGCCATCAAAAATGCCAAACCCGGTGAGGAAGTCGCCGGGTTCTCCACCACCAGAAGTCCTTGATATTGAGGGAGTGTCAGGTCCTGGAATGTGACCGGTAAAGCCAAAGATCTTTCAGAAAAGAAGGCACGGTCGTAATTAATGCAAACGTCACCGTAATCTACCGGTAATAAACGGTTGCTTGAATCTAAAATTAAATCCGGAGTCAATTCTGAAACAAGAGCTGATGAATATGGCTCAAAGATCTCTTCTGAAAGTGCCCGCGAGAGAAATGTGTTATCTACACCATAAAAAACATCCGCCTGGGGAGAGTTTTTTGTCAGAATAGCCCGATTCAACGCAGCACCAGTATCGCCAGAAAGCACAAAGTTGACCCGGACGTTATTTTCACGCTCAAATGAACGGACAACTTCCTCGCCGATCGCAAAGGAATCATGGGTCATAACATTTAATACAATTTCTTTCTGTTTAAGATCTTCTTTTTGGCACGCAGTTAAAATCAGCGTGATAATTAATAAACCTACTATTCCAATTTGATTCTTCCTAATCATCAATTTTCCTTTTCCTGACCAAAATTTTCAGTTTGGTGAATGCAGAGCAAATAGCCTGCCTCCACAAACACTCTGGCATGATCGGATGTCATTTTATTGCTGATACCGCGCGCATTCCAGGAGTATAAATCCTCTTGATTTAGCGGATACTCCAGCTCCTCCGTGGTTACACCCACTACCTTACCATTCAGCGGCAGCAAAGATACCAGGTCACCCTTTTTGCCAAATATCTCGACATCCCTATTGATAACAATGAGTTCCTGATTGCCATCCCAAATTTGGACTGAATACTTGGATAAAGCTGGCTTGGTGAGCACAAAAATATTCGCCAGGGTATGATCAATTCGGTCACCGATGGCCGCCAGTAAAACAATATTTTTAATCCCTAATTCGATTACATGCACAAGCGCGGCTTCCAGATCGGTTTCATCTTTGTGCACTGGTAGAGTTACAACTTCTATTTCTCTTTCTTGCACCCATTTCAAATGCTCAGGCTTCACTGAATCGAGATCACCTATTAAGAGATCCGGTTTCAAATTCATAGTCAGAATATGCCGTAGTCCGCCGTCCACAGCCACAATGTAATCTTCAGGATTGATCAGAGAAAGTAATTTTTCCGGCTGATTAATTTCGCCGTTGACAAAAATGAGAGCTCTTGAAAATTCCATTTATCTCCTCAATCAAAACAGCCATTCTCAAAGAGAGAACGGCTGATTCATTCTACAAGCAATTCCCTCCGCCGGTATTATCCGGATCAGGTATGCGGGTCGAGAACATTTCGTTCTCCTCTCAGCTCAGGTAGTAGACCTGGAGCTCCCCGGTGCCTTATTTGTATTCCCCGTTAGTATAGAGGACGAAAGAATAAATGTCAATTGTATGTATATTTATGTGAATATTTAAAGAAGCGGTAGTAGATTTTTGTGAATAGTTGCCCGGTCAATTTTTTCAAAAAAACATTGCCTGTTCGACAAACGATTATACAAATGCACTTATCCACCAAGGTCGAATAAAAACTACCATTCACCTTAACCTGCGCTTCCATTCTTCTTTAAGTTGCAAATCGCGAACCAACCCGCCTGATTCGAGTGCTAGAAAATCACTCAACAAGCGGTTAAACTTACTGCTTTCCTCAAGAAAAGGAAAATGCCCCGATTCATCAAAAATCAAAGCATGGAATCGATCAGGCAGGGCTTCTAAATCTTCACCATTTGGACAGGTAACGATGGGATCCTGCCGTCCATGAATAAAAAGGCAGCCCACATCCAGGGCATTCCATCTGACTACAGACTCGACAGAGATATTTGGGGGGAGGACATTCATTACAGCAGCATTATCACGCTTTTCAACATCCAATAGAAAATTTTCCTTCGTTTCAAACCCATCATTTATTAATCTCTGCCAGGCTAGGTCACTCCTTGCTATGACCCCGGCAATCAACTGATCATTGTTCATGGGGCAAGCTACTCCCATGAAGCGATCCACCATTTCCGGCCAACGGCTTGCTATCTCAATAGCAACAAGCGCTCCCAGCCCATGCCCAACCAATGCCACCCTGAAAATTCCCATCTTATCCATAAAATCATGCACCAGCTGTGCCTGGTCTTCTAACGAATATTTCTGGTTTTTTACCGAATCACCGAAACCCCAAAAATCAAGCGCATAAGCCCGGTATTTGAGTGAGGCTGCCTGCATGCTAGGGATCCAATATCGCCAGGAACCGGACCAGCCATGCAAGAAAAAAACCGGTCTTCCACGGCCTAAAACTTCATAATGAAGCAGGTCATTTTCCAGCATTACCGCGCTCATGATCGCTCGTCTATGGAAAGTATTTGGCTCACCTTTTTATTCAACTGTTCGGGAGCGAAAGGTTTGAGAATATAATCAATCGCACCGGCAGCGAGACCTCTCATAATTTCCTCACTCTGACCCTTGGCTGAAAGAAAAATCACTGGTATGGCATTGGTATCCGGGTTATTTTTGAGATTTTCACAAAGCTCGTAACCGGATGCACCAGGCATGCGTACATCCAGAATAAACAAATCAGGTATTTCATCCGGTAATACTGAAACAACTTCTTCTGCATTCGCAAACTGTCTGACAGAGTGGCCGGCATAGCGCAAGGTAAAAGCAATCAGCTCACGTATATCTTTTTCGTCTTCAACGACAAAGATATACGCCATTAATCCAACTCCTGAAAATAAATCGGGGTTGTAAAGGAGAATACACAGCCTTCATTTTCAATGCCTGAACTGTAGAACCAGATTTGACCACCCTGCATCTCCACCAGTGACTTGGCCACAGCCAATCCCAATCCTGTTCCGGAAGTTGCCAGAATAAGTTCCTCCTCGCCCCGGAAGAATCGCTCAAAAACGCGATCCTGATATTCCTTTTTTATACCAATCCCAAAATCTTGAATATCAATTTGAGTTTCTGTCGCGCTCTGATTCAGACGAACAATGACCTTCCCACCTGAATGTGAGTATTGGTAACTATTCTCCATCAAGATGGCCAGCACCTGCTGCAGACGTTTTGCATCCGCGCGAACTGGCTTAAGATTTCTGGGAATTTTAAGCTCAAATTGCACCGATTTGTTCTCTTGCTCAGAGCGTGCTTGGAACTCCTTAATTAATTGGTTAAGAATTTTATCCAGGTATACCGCTCGCAAATCAAAGTTGATTTTATCGTTTTCAATATTTGCAATATCAAGCAGATTATCTACCAGGATATTTAGGCGGGAAGAATTGTTCTTTATAATGGTCAGAAAACGTCTTTGTTGATCAGAAATAGCTCCAGTCGCACCCATTAACATTACATCCGCGTACCCTTTGATGGATGTTAAAGGTGTTCGCAGTTCATGACTGACATTCGCAATGAATTCGGTTTTCATGCGGTCAACCTGCGCTTCGACTGTGATATCACGCAACATAGTGACCGCACCCAGGTATTGGGCATTCCATAAAATAGGAGCCGCTTGAACGGCAATGATCCGCTGACTTTCCAGATGGACTTTTTCTGTAAATTGCTTGTCTATATTCAATACAAACATATTATCAGTCCACAATAGAATCGTATTTTTCCAGTTTTCCAGGCAACCATCACATTTAGCAGCCAGATCCATGATTGATGTATTTTGAAAAGCTGAGTAAGGCAAATCCAGAATTTTCTCAACCGTGTGATTAATGAATGTAATTACATTCTGCGAGTCACTAATCATGACACCATCTTGAAGCGCATCCAGAACTGCCTGTGAGCGGGAGACAATATCCGTTTTTTCTACTTCTGCCACAGCCAGGTGATCCAGCTGTTGCGCCACAAGATTCTGCAAATTTGTCTGGAAGACCAATTGCCCAAACTGTTGCTTTACAGATTCAAGCAATTGTTGATCGTCTTTAGAGAAGTGAAATGGTTCTGAATGAGCAAATAATAGGACTGCGATCCTTTCACCAGCAAATTTCAACGGAAGCGAAACCAAACTCAAGTACGGGAATTCCGAGCCGATTTTCTCTACCCATTCTTCATGCTTGTATATTTCGTCCAGCATCAAAGTTTCATCATTCTCCGATAATGATGCGCCTATTTTTTCCAATGAATCGTCTGAAAGTGATGCGCTTTCTATGCCTCTATTTTGCTCTTTTGGATAACTCTGATAAAGTTTCTTTGTGTTTAGGTTAAAAAGTATCGCCAATTCTGCGTTAACTGCTTCTCGCATCAGATCCAGAGATGTGGAAATGTTCGTCTCCGCATCCCCTTCTTCGCTGGTAGCAGCCATAATGCTCAGTTGTAGAAGAAGTTGATCGCGTTGATTTTCCATATTTTCTGAAAATAAGAGGGCATTATGATAAAGGTAGGCATGGTGTAGGGCTCGTGAAGTATGCTGACCCAACATTGAAACCCTGCTAACATCACCATCTGTGAATTTGTAGCTGCCATCAAAATTTTCCAAAACCAGCACGCCAAAATTTCGATCTTCGTAAAAGAGGGGAACTAAAATATTTCCAATGGGTAAAGGACCACCGGTAGCAGATTGATAATGGACCAGGTCTTCAGGCAGCAGAGGATAATTTCTGGCAAAATTGAGATCATTTATATGCAGAACTTCATGATTCTCCATCACGATTGATGGGATTGCCCAAACTTCGCCTGTAAAACGGATTCTTAGTAACGCAGAGACATTACGATAGCCTTTCGCCAATGCCGGCTTTAAGACCTGTTCGTTCTCATTCCAAATACCTACCCAGCCTGCCTGAGCGCACGAAACGTGAATGAGAGAAGTTTGCAAAAGGTGTCCGAAAATCTCCTCAGGGTCTAGTGAGGTAGCTAACTGGTCAAATTGATGTAGTTGTTCAATTTCATTGAGTTGAATGGTCTGTTGATCTTTTTCTGTGCGGAAATTTAATAGATAACTTATCAGTTTTAATTTTCCACTGAAATATTCAACTTGTTTTTCCGTAAAGGGTAGCCTATTGTTATCACCCACTAACATCAATACAGCTCTTACATGTGATTGGATTTGCCAGGGAAGGAATAAGTAATTATTTGCTTTAAACTCCTGGAAGAACACATTCTGTTGCCAATCATCTTCCGTTTCGGTCGATTGTAATTGCTTGCTAGTCCAATTAGTCAGGATGGATTCAATAGGGTTTTTCTGGCCAAGCAAGGCATCCAGGCGATTCACGTCAAGATATGACCCGCTTACTTCCTGCACTCTGACAGAACCATCCAGATTTTCATAAAAGAGAATTGCCTGGTCGAATTCAGTTTTCTCAATGATCGCAGCCATGAAAAGCGAAAGAAATTTTTGAATGTCATCCATTTTCAAGAGCATTTCAAACAGCGAATCCCCAAAAAGCTGTTCAAATCCAGCTCTATGGTCAGCGGTGAGAACCAGCCCAGTGGTTTCCAAACCAGCTTCTTCGATTAATACCCCCGAAGTAAGTTCTTGGTTTTCATTCCTTTTTAGCGGGAAAGTGCCAGAATTTTCCACTATCAAACCTATTTGATCGACAAAAATCTGCAATATATCAAGTGTTGAATCGGAAATTCGAGGTTCACCTTCATAACCAAGTAAAACCAGACCCGCAGTTTGTGAGTCGAAATCTGTAATAGGGCAAATGAAGGAACTTAGTGTTTTACTTTCATTTTCAATACCATCAAAAGGAAAAAAGTCTGGCAATTCGAGGGCTTGATATTGATAGAAATTCTTGCGACGATTATGTGGATTTTTTAGCAACTCAATTTCTTGCCAATCAATCCATCCTGAATTCTTGGTGGTCACAGGCACATCTTCAGCAGAGGAAAGATAAATCCGCTCATAACCATGCTCTTGTGGCAAAAATGTATATACACTGACTACTCGAAAGGCAAAAAATGAAAGTAATTCAGCCACAATAGGATCCAATACGGATTGGATGGTTGATTCTCTGCCAGTTCTTTGTGAGAGAGCAAACAAGCGGTGCTGAAGGTTCACTTTTCTTTCCAACATTTCCTGAGTTCTTTGTTGCTTCCAAACATTCACGCTGGCGGTTAATGATTGTAGCACCTGGCTTATGAAGGCATCAATACTTTCAAGATCAAGCTGCGAAAAACCTTTCTTTCGTTGCGTATAAAGAAATAACTCCCCAGCCATCAAATTTTCAAATTCAAATGGATAAAAAATAGTGGAGCGATTTTTTCGACCAAGCGAATGATCATCAGGTCCTATAACCCTCTTTTCTTGCTTAAATTGTGTGGTAAAAGGTCCGCGAATCTCTTGAGTAGGTGCCTCTCCACTTTCAATTAGGATATCTCTCACCTGATTGTCATTAACAGGTTGTTCAAATAATATCAAGGTATGTGCACTGGCTTTTACAATCCGCTTTGCCTCCTCACCAACAATCTGAAGAATTTGTGTTAAATCCTCCGAGGCAAGGATCTCTCGGTTAATCCTTGCAAGTGCGGAGAGTTTCTCCGCTTTCATTTTCCACTGCACCTTACTTTGGTCACCTTGCTTTGACTGTTCTATCACAAGTCCTAGCTGTTCCGCTGCAGGCATGAGGGTTTGCACATCACCAAAATCATATTGGTTTGGTTTGCCGGAGCCGATCCATAGTTCCCCGACACTTTCATCAGTAATAATGAGAGGAACAATAATTACGGACTTTAGATGCCAGCTATCAATAAACTTCTGATAAAAAGGAACAACAGGTTCCGATTCATCAAAACGCCCAATTACGATTGGCTTTTGAGAATTCGTAATGGTAAAGGGATATTGGCTATCTACCACTGCGAGAAAATTGTCGGATGGGGTTTCTTCAGCACGACCAAATAATGACTCAATTTGAAGGGAAAGGCGGCTTGCATCGTTTTCCAGTAGAAAAATTGCCGAACAATCCGCATTATATAAATCGGCCAGTTGTTCGATCGAGTAGCTAAAAATCTCTTCCAGATCTGCTCCTGAATTTGAAAAAACAGCAACCTTACGAAGAGTCTCCGCCTGCCTGGCCTTCTGATCTGATTGCTGAATCAAAAGCATATTTTCGATCAGAGGAGCTGCCTGATTTGCGACAATCATCAACAAGCGCATTTCTAACTGATTAAATGATGCCGATTGCACTTTATGGTTTCCAGCCATCAGAAAACCAAAAATCTCGCCACCGGATATCAACGGGATTAGCACAGATTCGCGAATACTGGCAGCTCTTGCAATGTGATCGAGCCCGAGTGTGATCCAGTGAAAATCCACTTCAGCATTTTCAGTGAGGAGTACGTCATGAGACTTGATTATTTTTTCAGCCTGACTACCTTTTTTTATCGTAGTTTTAAATATTTCCACAAATGGACCAGGTAATCCAACAAATGGTCTTTGCGCTTCCAACATCTGATTTGATTCATCGAACAATAGAAAGCCAATTACCTCAACAGGCACCGAAGGAGCAATTGTATTTAGCATCCGATCGAAAACATCCTCAGGGTTGCGTGAATAGTTGGCAGATTGGGTTAATTGAGCCAGAGATTTTAATTCATCGGCTTTTTGCTTTTCCACCTTGTAAAGAATTGCATTATTTATCGCAGCAGTAATTTGCGGCAGAACACTCCACACGCTATCCCGTTGATCAGTTCTGAACCCATCTATCCGATTATTATAAAATTCAAGTGTTCCAAGCACTTCATGGTCAACTAATAACGGAAAACCCATATATGATTTAAATTCAGTGTCCAGGCCTTCTTTCCCACTGAACTTTACCATTTCTTCAGACAAATCATTCACCCATACCGGTTCGGATGTTTGAATGATTTTTCCCGAGAATCCTTCTCCTAATTTTTCTACTGAAGCTGCTTGAAATGGTTTGTTGTCATTCAGACCATTTTGAAGTTTGTAAGGCATTAAATAATTCGCCTCATCATCTAACAGGTTGATTTCAATCAGCTCAGCCGGTATGAAATCTTTTATCTTGGATAAGGAATTAAAGATTGTCGTTTCGAGATCAAGACTCGCCGTCAAAGCTTCACCCAATCCGCCGCTAAGATTATGCAAAACAGATTTTGCCAGCGGTTCCTGGTTTGAAAGCTTACTGGTAAAAGGTCTTATTGCCAAAAGAATTCCATCCGAAGTCGAATAGCTGGTTGCCAGATAACTTTCTCCGCGAATCTTGATTTCAAATGCAGAGGGCTGTGAGCAAACTCGGTAAAAAAGCTCAGTTGGGTCAACCAGCTTCGCCAGCATATTGAGATTAATTGTCTGATCTTTTGTTAACGCGAAAAGATGGTACGCCTTCTGGTTTAGCTCCAGTAATTTTCCACCAGGTTGAAGGTGGATAATCGCCTCTGCATCATCACCATTTGTCTCATCCTGATGGTAACCTTTCTCGATTCGTTTATTTGAAGGTCTTCCTCCCAGGCTTTTCAGCGTTAAGCGCACGGCTAACCACAGAACAACCCCAAGAATTATAAGAAATAATCCAAAAAGGATATCTGTTCCAAAACTCATAGCAAAATCACCGGCTCAATCTGCAACGTTATCCTTCCGTCGTGCTTCCGCTGCCAGTTCTGTGATTTCGCGAATATCTGAAAATTTATGGGTTTTTGGTGAAACCACCCCGATAGAAAGCAACATAAATTGATGATTTATAGTATCCCCCTGTGCGTCCAGCGAAGTGAAATAACCTTGCTGTCTATCCATGAAGGTGTAATGTGCCTGAATAGATTCTCTAAATTTTCGCTTTAATGAGTCCTCTATATTTTCCGTTGAATCCTGATTGGTAATTATGACAAAGTTATTCCCTCCGGCATGACCAACAAAATCCGTTTCGTTGCCGACTTCATCAAGAATCTCGCCCATTAACATGGCTGTAAAACGCAAAACATCATTGGCGGCGATAAAACCATACACTTCTTTAAATGGCTCAAAGTTCTTCACCTGAATATCCATCAAAGCCCATGTTTTTTCGCGCATTACCTTACGTATTTGATCTTCAATTAATTTTCCTGAAGGAAGTCCAGAATGGGCATCCGTCAGACTCTCCCGCTCTGCACGAGTAATCGCGTTTTGTACGCGCAAACGCAGTTCTTCAATATCAAAGGGTTTGGTGATGTAGTCGTCCGCTCCCAGCTCGAGACCTTGCAATTTATCACTGCGTTCGTCTTTTTGGGTCAAAAAAATCACCGGAATATGGCTTGTCCTGGTGTTTGAGCGTAATCTTCGGCAGACTTCATATCCATCAATATCGGGAAGCATGATATCCAAAACAATCAGGTGTGGCAAAGTAAGACGTGTTTTTTCCATGGCAACTTCGCCCCTTAACGCGAGATCCACATCATATCCCTGAGATTTGAAGTAAATATTCAACATATTTGAGATATCCAGATCATCCTCAACCACCAATATGCGCGCTTTACCCATAAACACCTCCCTCAATTGAAAGTATGAAAAGCAAGTTAAATTAACCGACACTACTGATTTAACAAGTTTATGAGAACATTTTCAATTACTCAATATTCTCTTAATTATACCTTTTTAAACCGAACAGAATGCGCCAAACAAATAGCGGCTCACATTAAGATCAGGAATAATTTATTCCCAAAATCCATCAGTGCTTGAAGTCTATTCTACTTACCAGTTTTCAGATTTTACTTCTACACTCGGTGGATATTGTCTTTCGTATGGATGGCTTTTTAAAAAAGCGTGATGATCGCTTTCTTCGAAGTGAATATCATGATCAATTACCCTTCTTTCCCGCGAACTAACCAAAACCACATCCGATTCTATAGTTCTGGCAGGAAAAATGATCATACCTGCTCCAATCCGGCAGTTGTGTCCGACGCAGCCACCCAATACGGGTCGGTTGGCGGACACCAAATCCCCTTTGGCATTTCGGGCACGCAGTTCGTATGGAAGCAAGTTGAAATCGGTAAAAGTTGTACCTGCTCCCACAAAACTATTTCGACCGACCACAGACATTTGCAGACAGGTGTTTTGTGCCACCATACTATTGTCCATCACCGTTGTCATAAATAAAGATGCTCTAAAAGGCAAAAAAGTGCCATCACCGATCACTGAAAGCATTACATTACAACCTTGTGAAATATTGACATTGTTGCCGATAATGCAATTTTCGATAATCACCCCGGCGCCAATCGTGACATTATCGCCAATCGAAGCCGGTCCATTAATTACAGCCGAGGGATCAATTGTGCAATTCTGCCCAATTCGGACCAGTTTGGAACATTGCAATAATTGCTTTCCCTCCAGCATAGAAGTCATCAAAATTTTTATCTTAAAGAACGGATTCGACTTGAGTTCGTTTTCAAAGCGAGCTCCACGTCCAAAAACACCAAAGACGCAATCAGCTATGAAGATATGCACCCATGAATCGATTGCAATAACTGCACGTAAGGGTACATGGTAAACCAGATCTCCCGTTTTGGGAGCCATATATGTTGGCACATGATAATAACCAATTTCACGCGATTGCATATCAAGCACCAACGGTTGTGGGTTCTCAGTCGGTCCTTCAGGAAAATACCATATCTCCAGCAGAAAAACATCACCAACGATTTGATAAGAATTGGAAAGTGGCAGGCAATGTTCACGAAAGGCTGGGTCGCTCACCTTGATCGCAGCTTGAACTGCTTGCCCCTTTTTTTGTGCTTCTTCCAAAAAAGTTTTGATAAAGTCATCGTTGAAATACAAGTTATTACGATAAACCAGGCAGGCTTCGTTTATTTCTGGTAGCGATTGGCCAGGTGTTAATTCCAGTTCTGCATGGGTATATTTTGAGAGCACATCGCGTTGCAGCAGCCACAAAGGTTTATTTTGTATTCGCAAATCGCGTGCAGGTTCATTAAATGGGATTATCTGTCTTAAAGAAGGCAGGATAATTTTTAGAATTCTCACTTTAATTTCCCAGAGGAGTTTTTGATATCCTGATTTGGTAAACAGAATCATTATCCACATGAACCACCTGGGGAACCAATACATAATATCTTCCACCAGAGGTCCATAAGAAATATTCCCGAATCAACCCAGAAAAATAAAAAGCCCACATCTCATTCCAATTTCTATTATCAGAATTTTGTGAAATTTGCCAGATCCAATCTTCAACATAATCGAAAACATGAATTTGCCAATGTAAATTGTTACCAACGAACCTGCCAACTTTCTCAAGTCCAAACAAAAAACGCTGGTTTTGACTCATCAAACGATACTCAAGGTTCGTTAACTGGTATTCACTTCCCTTTTGGCGAACAAAACAGCGGAAACTGGCTTCACCAATTCTAGTTGCTAGACCAAGGGAACCTCGTTTCCCGTATTTACCTTCAAGTCTCCCAATATTATTGAAGGATTCCAGCACCAGGTCCACATCGGCACAAATTTCTTGATTTTCTTCACTATACCCTTGTTGCAAATTCGGCAATGCACTCTGTTGGCCAAGAACTTCAGCAACAGCTGTAGAAAGAATATTGGTCATTGATGGGGAAAACGCGGTGAATTTTGATTGCTTCATTGAAATTTTCTCATCATTTTTTCTTAATAAATTTCAGGATCGATTCAGTGCAAACATCTGGATGGTCCAACATAATAAAATGACCGGCCTCTGGAAACAACTGTATTTTAGCATGAGGAGCACATTTTTTTAATGTCTTCCATTCCTTTGGCGAAACGATATTGTCTTTTTGACCGTATAAGCCAAGAATTGGGATTGTTAACGTCTCGATTCGGTTCGTTAGGTCGGTATGACGCAGAGAAGCAATACTCTTTAAGAAAGAGTCAACCGTACTATTCATAATATCCTGATCAATAATAGCAGGAAATTTCGGGTCTTTGCAAATAAAGGGAGCATACAATCTCATGAAGAAGCGAAAAAGATTAATATTTGCAAATAAAAAAGAAGCGATGGATTTATCACCAGCCAATTTCAATGGAATCGCCAAAGATGAGCCTTTGATTGGTGAACCGACTACAATGACTTTTGAAATCCGTTCAGGATAACTTAAAGCAGTGAGTAAGCTGACTGTGCCACCCATGCTATGTCCGATCAGAGGAGCGGAGTCAATGCCCAGTTGATCCATGAATTGTTGGATGAGATCCATGAAATCCGATACCTGATAGGAATCCCTTTTTCGTCCAGATTCTCCAAATCCCCAAAAATCCAGGGCATAAGCTCGATGATGATCGGCAACTGCTATCATCACATCTTTCCACAAAGCCCAGGAGCCCAACCATCCATGCAAAAAAATAACAGGATCTCCCCTTCCAAGTACTTCGTAATGCAATATTCCTTTATCTGTCGTTAGGGAAGGCATTTAAGCTTTATTACTGGACTCCATTTCAGCCAGAATGGTATAGAGCAGCTCCAATAAAACCTTTTTAACGGACTCCTTATCATGCGCAATGCATGGCAAAAACTTTACATTAGGATCAAGTCGCAAGGCAACACGCATATCTTCAAGATCCCACGCATCGTCAATATCCTGTTTGTTCGCAGCAACAACATATGGGGTGGGGGCATAAGCCCGGAACGTCTCCAAAATGCTGCGCGCTTCGCGGAATGTCTCCGGTCGGGCGCTATCAACCATAACAATGAAGCCGAGCATGCCTTCGGAAAGAATTTCCCACATGAAGTCAAAACGCCTCTGTCCAGGCGTCCCAAACAAATAGAGGATTAATTCTGCATCAACTGTAATTCGGCCAAAATCCATGGCAACCGTGGTTGATTCCTTAATTTTTTCAGCTTCTGCACTAATTTTTCTTTCAGTCGAGACGACGTCAATCTCACTCACAGCCCGGATGAACTCCGTTTTACCTGCGCTAAATGGGCCTGTGACTACGATTTTGACAGTTTGCATACTTATTCCTCTAGACCTCGTTAGATCGAACGAATTCGATCAATAATCCTGTTCACCAAAGATTTTTGTTCTTTCTTGTCTGTGGTTGGGAAAGCTCTTGGTTGGATGGCAACCGGTGCGTTACCTGGACGGATGATTTCTACCAATCCAGCCTGCAAGAGTGCATAAACCACCCGCCTAATCTCGAGTTCATTCAATTTGGTAGTTTGTGCTATTTGACGCATGGTGTTCTTTGGATTGACGTATGAAACCACACGCCATTCCTCCACGCTCAAATTGACATTACGGATATTTGTTCCAGGACGATCCATGAACTTGAGCGACATATCCAAACTTGGAATTTCCTGTTGCAGCTGTTCCCACTCACGCAGTTGTCGTGAGCCTTCAATGATCAGATTCTCCAGATCCATACGAATCGGAATCTTATCAGAAGGAGCAAGGGTGTTAATGTCAAAATGAAATAATCCCTCGACCCAGGTGAACAATTGGCGCACGATAGCAATAAAATACTGTTGCAAGCTATCGATAATATCCGTTTGCGTTAAATAGCCGGCATTAATTAACAGCAGCCCCAATTCTTTATCACTCATTTTCTGAGCGCGTTCCTGCAAAATGGCATATTGACGGGCACTGATCTTGCGATTTCTGCGTAATATCCCTGCCAGGGTGTTATCATGCTGTCCCAATTGGGCATATGCCAATTTGCCTTCGCGAAAAGAAATCTGGGCAATGTCACCTGGACCTTCAATAACGAGGGTACCAGTTTTACAAGCCAAATTTACAAGATTTAATAATTGCGTGATGGTGAAATCGCGAAGATTTCCTTTAAGAGCCATAAATTGTCCTTATTTCAGGTTGGGACTCATGGAATTATACAGTCAAGCGATATTGAAGTCAATTTCCGTTTGATTAAGAATATTGCATTTGGAGCGCATATCACGGAAATACCTTCTTTCTGATCATTGGTCCTTAATGAATCTGATTAGCTATAAGACATTATAAGTTTTTCCACGAGTTTATTGCATATAATTTCTGTAAAAATGCTTTTTATTCTCCCACCAAACTCAATTTTCTTTTGTGGTATAGTACCTGAAATCATGCAAGTTTTGTGCTTGATTTGATAATTATAGAATAGAAGATAAAAAGAATTGATTCTGTAACGGCATTGGTTCATTTTCTTAGTTCAAAGGATTTCAATGTTTAAATGCCTGAGCTAGTTAATACACTTCTGGGACATGACCTGTTCTTTTTAGAAATTGTTGCAAATGCATGGGGGATTGAACTTAAAGCCCCGGATGCAGCCTCCGCTCGTCCCGTGATCATGAGTGGAATGACCAATAAAGAAACGTTCGAGGAGCTTTTTCTAGCCTTGCCAGAAAAAGCTCGGGACGCCATTCTGGCAATTTACGATAGAGAAGGCCACATGCCCTGGGCCAAATTCAGCCGCGATTTTGGAGAGGTACGGGTGATGGGTGCCTCGCGAAGGGATAGAGAAAGACCAGATTTAAAGCCAGTTAATCCAGCTGAAGTCTTATGGTATCGTGCCATTATTGGCCGGGCATTCTTAAATTTCAAAAATGAACCGCAGGAATATGCCTACCTTCCTGACGAAATCATTGATTTGGTGCAACCATACGCAGTTTCCCAGAAATCAGACCTGGCTCGAATAGCATCACCAGGTGAGATTTTGGTCACAAAACTGACAGATGATTCGATTTTGAATGATAGCTGCACGATGCTGGCCGCTATTCGCAAAGGGATTCACCACCAGCCAATTCACCATATGCAGCGCTCCGGTTCCGAAGAATTTCTTCTTCAACTGTTACGTTGTGCAAATATTTTCATGTCAGACGAACAGCTTAATGCCGATTTAATTCGTGAGTTATTGGAAGCAGCCCGTGGTAAATCATTATTGACATTATTCTCGGTTTGGCTTTCCTGCGCTCAATTGAATGAATTGACCATGCTCCCGCGGCTTCTTTTTGAGACTCCACCTCATAACAATTCAGTCGCCGCCAGAGAATTCCTGTTGGAAAAAGTTTTTGATCTTGAGACAAATCAGTGGTGGAATATTCAAAGTTTTGTTAACAGCATTCATCAACAAGATCCCGATTTTCTGCGTCCTGCCGGTGATTATGATTCCTGGTTTGTCAAAGACAAAGACAGCGGTGGCTATCTGCGTGGTTTTATTAATTGGAACCATGTAGAAGGCGAGTTTATCCGATTTATGCTGAATGGTCCTTTTTATTGGCTTGGAATCATTGATCTTGCGAGTAGTGATGAAAGCGCTGAGAATTGTGCCTTCCGCGTATCTGATGTCGGAATTGCGCTCTTTGCCAGACATGCTCCAAACATTGTTTGTACAAAAGAAGAAAAAGTTCAAATTAATCCAATGGGGAAAATTGTTGTGCCGAATTGCACACCATTAGCCATCCGATATCAAATTGCACGTTTTTGCGACTGGATCAAGTCAGATCAATCTCCATATCAATATCAAATTAGTGCACAGTCATTGCAATCCTCGCAAGAGCAAGGTCTCAAAATCAGCCACTTGCTCTCCCTGTTGCAGAAAGTTCTTTCTCACCCTATACCGGCAAAAGTCAATGAGACCCTGGATAATTGGGATAAGAATGGAAGAGAGGTAGAGATCCGCCGAGTTGTATTATTAAAGGTTACCAACTCTCAAATTCTCAATGCCCTTCAGAAAAGTAAACACAAAAAGTTTATTGAAGAAATTCTGACCGATAACATGGCTATCATCCATCCCGGTAGCGCTGGAAAGGTCGCGGATGCCTTGTTCGAGTTGGGTTATTTAAGCGATTGGACAATGGATTGATAAGAATGTTGGGCACTCAGGATTGCAGCTCAAATTTTTGTCGGCTTGCCCTGCAGCTGAGTAACTTATCGAACTGACATGCTCAACCTACATTTAATTCCAGACGCCTTATTTTTCTCAAGTTAAAATTCCCGCTTAGAGTCGTAGTAAAAATATTTCCTACCAACATGCTGGGATATAATTAAGCATACGGTATCATTTTTTGTTGAGAAAACGAGGCACAACATGTCAAAAAGATTAGACTGGATTCCAGAAGAGATCGAAAAATTGAAATCAGAGGGCTTTTACAATAAGATCCGTGTACTTAGCTCACCCCAGGGTGCCTGGCTTGTGGTGGATGGCAAAAAAGTTCTCAATTTTTGCTCCAATAATTATCTCGGTCTGGCCAATCATCCAAAAATGGTTGCAGCCGCTAAAAAAGCCATCGATCAATATGGTGTCGGTCCCGGTGCCGTACGTACGATTGCTGGAACAATGGATCTGCATCTCGAATTGGAAAAGAGATTAGCAGCCTTCAAAGGTGTAGAAGCCTGTATCACATTTCAGTCAGGTTTTTCAGCCAATCTGGCTACGATTCCCTGTCTGGTTGGTAAAGAAGACGCCATCTTATCAGACGAACTCAACCACGCCTCGATTATAGATGGCTGCCGCTTATCCGGGGCTACCATCATTCGCTATAACCATGCGGACGTCAAGCATCTTGAAACCCAAATTAAAGCCAATCAAGCTGAGTTTCGACGCTTATTGGTGATTAGTGACGGCGTATTCAGCATGGATGGAGATCTTGCTCCACTGGATGAAATTTACGCGGTAACGAGTAAATATGATGTAATGTTGATGGTTGATGATGCCCATGGCGAGGGTGTGGTGGGCAAAGGGGGGCGAGGAATCGTAGACCATTTTGATCTGCATGGGAAAGTTGATGTAGAAGTTGGCACAATGTCGAAGGCATTTGGCGTGATGGGTGGCATGGTTACAGGAAAATCAACCGTTGTTGAGTGGTTACGGCAACGAGGACGTCCGTTCCTGTTTTCATCAGCAGCGACGCCAGCTGATGTGGCTGCCTGCCTGGCTGCACTAGATGTGCTCGAAGAATTGACCGAGCTGGTAGATAGATTATGGCAAAACGGCAATTATTTTAAAGCAGAGATGAAGAAGCTGGGTTTTGATACAGGTCTTTCACATACACCGATTACCCCCGTCATGCTGGGAGATGCCAAATTGGCCCGCGAATTTAGCCGCGAGCTTTATCAGGAAGGCGTTTTTGCTATGGCACTTGGTTTTCCAACCGTGCCGTTGGGAAAGGCACGCATTCGGGTCATGATCTCGGCTGCCCATACGAGGGAAGATCTGGATCTAAGCCTTCAGGCTTTTGCAAAAGTGGGTAAAAAACTGGGTGTAATAGCGTAAATTCTATCGCTAAAAACAAACATTATAAAAAGAGGCTGCTTTCCGCAGCCTCAAAAAAATTTATCCGTTATTTCTGCTATTGATCCTGAAAAGGATCATAATTCGGGTTAGTTCCAGACCATACACAGGTTGGTTTGGTAAGCATGCTGCATTGCATCCCTTGAGAACAACGATGTCCAACAATACGGGCTGGTTGGTCGGGTAAATACTCCGCGGGTAATATCACCTGATACTCCAACTGTACGGTACAGCCGGCATGGTCACAATGAATTTGTTTTGCGGTTTGCCATCTTTTTTCTGCCATTTTTACTCCTTCCAATTTCTTACAAACCTAATTGTACCAAGAAAATATACCCTGAGATGTGACTATATTAATCATTTCAACCGAAAAACCTTATTTTTTCACCAATTTGTAAATAGATCCAGTATGAGATATTAAATAGACCTCACCATTGCGATCCTGGCCGAATGAGCTGATGTTTTGTCCACTTTCGAATAACAAAGACACTTTCCATGAATCATCACCAGCTGGCAGCATTCCCCAGATTTTACCATTACAGTAATCACCAAAAAAATAGACGCCATTCCATTCTGACATTTCAGTGCCACGGTAGACATAGCCGCCGGTCACAGAGCAACCTTGAGAATGATCATATTCATATACAGGTTCAATAAAGTCAATCTCAGCAGGCGGCTGACCTTCAAATTGATGCGTGCCCTCAAAATAATCCCAACCGAAATTGTAATTCGGGCGGAGTTCAGGTTGCGTAAAGTCAATTTCTTCCCAATCTCCCTGACCAACATCCGCAATATATAATCCGCCAGTTAACATATCAAAAGAGAAACGCCAGGGATTGCGTAAACCCATAGCCCAAATCTCTGGTCGGCCACCATCCCCTTCGGCAAAAGCGTTTGTTTCCGGGATGCCATAGGCTTCCTGATTCTGAACTGCAATTCTCACCATTTTCCCGAGCAAAGTCTCCGGGTTCTGGGCATTGCCCTGCGGATCGCCTCCCGAGCCACCATCTCCGAAACCTATGTAGAGAAATCCGTCCGGTCCGATCAACAGGTTACCACCATTATGATTTCCATATGGCTGCTCCTGGGTTAACAATATCTGTTCGGATTGAGGGTCAGCAATGAGCAGGTCCGGATTTGCTTGAAAGCGAGAAATGGTTGTATCTCCTTTGCTATTAGAGTAGTTAAGATAGAAAAATCCATTTTGAACATAGAGAGGGTCCAACGCTATCCCGAGTAAACCACGCTCGTTTGCGTTGCTGTTAACTTGTTTACGAATATCTAGAAATGGATCGGATAATAGTACCCCGTCACGTAATACCCGGATCACCCCTGCTTGCTCCAGAATATAAAAAAGCTGAGGGTTGCTTTCAGGAAAGGTCATCCCCAAAGGTTTGCTGAATCCATCAGCAATCAATTGCCAGTAATAGAGCGTGGAATCAGGAAAGTCAACCACGTAATCCGGTGCGGACGATGTGCTCGTCCCGGTAACCTCCGGAAGTTGCGGAATAGTTTCGACTGCTGTAGTATCTGTGGGCAGAGCTGCTTGAACGGTTGGGCTGGCAGATGTTTCTACCGGCACCAATGGAGGAGGATTTGATGCCTCAGCTTTGCAGCTTACCAGCAACAACGAAATCACCAACATTATCCAGAAGTATGAATTCTTGTTTACACTGCTTTTCATCTTTTCTAACTTTCACTTATCTATATCCCGAAATTCACCATCGACGACATTCTCATCGACTTGATTTTCCTGCCGGTCTTTTGTGTGCTCAAAGCGTAGTTGATGTAAATGTTCCGCTACGATCTGCGGCGGGCAAAGCTCTATAAAAAGGTAAGAACCGCCCAACAAGAGAGCTGCATCATCAATCGGACCAATCAGCAGATCAGGAATAACAAAATAAAGAATGCCTGCAAAAGGCAAGAGTTTGAGGAAGGGATTGATACGAGCATCCTGCATCAATCGAATCACCAGTTTGATTTGCATAAGAAATCCAGCAAAAAAACCAGGTTTTAAAGGGTCTATTTGTTTATTGGGCATTTTGTCTCCAATACCATTATAACGAACAGTGCTTATCCCCAAATTGATTTATATATACTTTGTCGAGGTGATTTATTGCATCATTTTCCGGCGCTTTATTCGGAGCAATGGTGCCACCATCTTGCGCAACCAGTATTTTACGACGATAGGGGCAAAAAGAGATCCCCCATCGCGGTAATGGATTTTGAGCATATCCGGCCAACAGCGGTCATCTTCAGCAATGGTTTTTGCTGCACCATGCAGCCTGAAATTTGCCCACAGTTGTGGTTTGTATTGAATCGGAGCTACTCGGGCGATTCGCAGCCAGAGATCGTAATCCATCGCAAAGTAAATTGATTCGTCCAGTGGACCAACTTGCTTCCACAAGTCTGCCCGCCAAAAGGCAGCTTGTTGAGGAATATGAACGTACCCTCGCCTCAAACGAGCTAAATCGGTTTGAACAGCATTAAATCGCCCGATCACACGCTCATTAGCATCAATAAAGTTACAGTCGCCATAGACCAATCCGACTTCCGGATGATCATGAAAATAACGAGCCACCCGCGAAAAGGTCTCTGGTTCATAGGTGTCGTCGGAATTGAGCCATGCAAAAATATCGCCGCTGGCATGCGAAAAACCGGAATTGATCGCCTGGGTTTGGCCATTATCTGCCTGACTCTGCCAGAAAGCCAACCTGTCAGCATATTTTTGGATAATTTCCAGGCTACCATCCTGCGAACCTCCATCCATGACAATATATTCAAAGTCAGGATAATTCTGGGTTGTCACAGATAGGATTGTCCGTTCCAAAAACTCAGCCTGGTTATAGGACGGTGTCACAATAGAAATCAATGGATGAGAAGATATCACTATTTAATCCCCTCATTGTTCAGGTCAAAAATAATAAAATCATCACTTTCTTTGAAAATGGCATAATTCTCAAATAACAATCCTTTGATGAAGGGCTGGCGATCCAACTCCTCCAATTGCGTCACCAGAAAATAATCTTTCCCGTTCGCTTTTTCAGCAAACAAATCCTGCATATCAATTTGTTGTCCGGCCAATTCCCGCAATGCAAAATCCGAAGAGGAAAACCAGTTTTCAATTTTGTGCCAGCCCCAATATTCAAAACGGTATCCATAGTCCTGCGTGATGCCGATAACAGAATCATCCGCAGAAAAAAGTGCACCCAACTCTTTCCACAAAATTACCTCCTGCCGGTAATCGGTACGTTTTAATTCAACTCGCGCATCCCAGGCTTTGATCACTAAAAAATAACTGGCGACAGTGATTACAATCACTACATTTTGCCATTTGATAGCGCGCAAATTTTCAATGATTTGTTGAAACGCTGCGGCCACCCCTAATGCAACGGCTGGGACAAGTGGCAATTGGTAATAATCATGTGTTGAAATATGATAGGAGAGTACCAGACCATACACAAAATAACCACTGAATAAGGCAATTAACATGCGGCGATCCACTTTATTGCGGAGGAAAAAAGCCCCCAGAATGGAAAGGAGGAAGATCTCCAATCCAACCACGCGGCTGATATTTGCATTCCATTGCAGCCAGAATTCAGGGGTTTTCCATAGTTGTGGAAAAAACCGCAACGAAAATTGCGATTGCAGTTGGCCATTGATAAACACGCCATACAGGCTGAAAAATAACCAGGGCAAAAGGGTCAACACAGCCATAACCCATACCTGACTTTTACGGTAAACCTGAGAGAGACGATACTTGGAGAGCGACACAGTCAAGAAAGCCGCCGCCAGAGGAAAGATCACCACAGATTTCACAAATATCGCTATTCCGGCGAATACGCCGGCTATAATCACCCACTTCCAATGTTCATTGCGTTGCCATCGCATCAGACCCCAGATTGCAAAAAGCATCATTGCCACCATCAATGGGTCTGGTTGAAAAGATCGACTTGCAATCACGAGGTAGGGCGAAAATAAATAAAATATCAATGCAAATACCGCCCCATTTTTTCCGGCGATATCAATGGATAATAGCAGCAAAGCGATAGCCCCTGCCATCCAGAATGCAATGGCAAACAAGCGCGGAAGCCACAAAATCTCGCGCCCTGCCAAGGAATAAGCGAAGGCACTCAATCGCTCCATTACTGGTGGTTCTATCAAACCCTGTACCTTCCATTGCTGTACAGCCAGGTCGCGCTGCCATGCCGGAGCACTTTCGAGATTTTGATAGTACATCCCACGCGCCTTCAATGCAGAGTAGAGCTGGCGAGTTGGGTGAAAATCGAGGGGTGCATCGGTCAGATCGTAAAGTCGAATCCCCAGGCCAGCAAGAAAAATAACAAGGATTGTGATGCGAAAGAGCCAGTTATTTTGCTCAAATACCATTTTTTTTCGGTAGCTCACCTGACCATTTATGAATTCAGCATTCATTCCCATTATCTTATTTTATCCGGTCTCTTCAGCAAAAAGCGCAGCCGTAAATATGCATGTTTAAGTTTGCGCAATCCTATCAAACTTAGCACAGCAAATACAATTCGATGCCATTCAGGAAATACGGTAGAAAAATGACATCTTAACCCCTGCCAATAAGCATTTAACGCTGCCCGGTTCTTGCCGCCATCCAATAAATAGCGGGCATTCATGCGATGTGCGCCTGCATAAATCTTTTTTTGATTTTCCAGAAATAAATCGGTAAAAGCAGGTCGGTTTTCCATCCACTCGACTATGCGAAACGCCTCTTTCCCAAACAATGCAGCTTGCGATACATTTTTTGCAGCAGCATGGAACCTGGCAGCTGCCCAGGTTTGACCGCTAAACAGAATTTGCCTTTGCACGGCGAGCCGCAGCCATAAATGGTGATCCAATAGAAAATGGTAGGAGGGGTCAAGACCTCCTGCTTTCTGTAATAGATCGCGGCGCATAAAAACTCCCGGCTGACCGATCATGTTAAAACACATCAAATCTTCGACCTGCCAATCTCCATAGCGCATAATGTTGGTGACATTTCCTGATGCGTCAATCGCCTGAACGTTACCAAACACAAATGCAATCTCTGGATTATCCTCCAGAAGCTGAATAGCAGATCGCAAGCTGCCCGGCAAATAAAGATCATCCGAATTTAACCAGCCAATATACTTCCCTTGTGCATACGCCAAACCTTTGTTAAACGCATCCGCCTGGCCATTATCAGGTTCTGAGACCCAGTAAGCCAGTTGCGAATCATAGTTCTTGAGAATCTCCACACTCCCATCAGTGGACCCGCCATCCAGCACCATGTATTCCATGTTTGGATAGTTTTGGTTAAGCACAGATTTGATAGTTAATTCAAGAAATTGTGCCTGATTAAATGAGGGAGTAATGATTGAGACTAAAGGATCAGCCAATTTTTTTATCCAATCAATTTGATAAAAGTAAGCAAATTTATGCTAGTTAATTTTACCAGTAGATTTTTAAGGCTTTGGCCTATTTTGGTTTGTATTCTCTCTGCTCGTTTGAGGAGACAGTTATCAATTTTCGATTTAGGAATCGAGACAAATGGTATTTATCGCCAATCAGTACTATCGATTGTTAGCGTGCATATCAGCCTTAATCAGATTAAAGTACATCTAGAGTGAAAATACATCTGATTGTCAAATAGCTTGCGTCTGTTATACTATGGGAAATTAACCGCAAGCCTGAAACTTGCTTGACTTTAATCCATTTTTGTTGATTTTCATTCATATATTTTTACCTCTAATCTCAAGGTGACCGGGAGATGATCAAATATGGTCAGTTTTTTCAAAAGCAATAAAGGTCGACTCTCAGAAGGACCGCTACTGGCCATCATCATGATCAGCCTGACAGCAATATTGACCTATGGAATTATGATCCCAAAGCTGGGTTACTACTATGACGATTGGTACACCATCTGGTCAGGCGTTTCACGTGGCGCGGAAAGCCTGGTTCCTCTTTTCAGTCTAGATCGTCCCTTTATGGGTAATATTTATTCGTTCTTCTTTCGAATCATAGGTGAGAATATTGCCGGATGGCATATTTTTGCTTTAATTTTCCGAATAATCGGGGCATTTGCCTTTTACTGGATTCTGAAACTCGTCTGGCCAAAACAAAGAGAACTCCCGATTTTAGCAGCTATGCTTTTTGTTGTTTTTCCAGGGTTTTTGGCACAACCCAATGCTGCTACTAAGATCAATCATCTACTCGGCTTCGCGGGTGCGCTTTTTTCGATTGCGTTCAGCATTCTGGCATTACGGTCAGGAGACCGTATGCGTCGATATTTCTTAATCTTCCTTTCCTCAGTTTTATTAATGTTTTATGTCTGGATATATGAATATATGATCGGTTTGGAGGTAATGCGTCTGGTCCTGCTCTTCTATGTCCAATGGCAAATAAAGAAAGAAAATATTTTCCTCGTCAGCAAGAAATTGGTTAAGATTTATATTCCTCTATTGGTAGGGATTGCAATTTTCCTATACTGGCGATTATTTATTTTTGAAAGTTCTCGTAATGCAACCGATCTTAACGGGTTGGTAAGTTCATACCGCAACGATTCAATAACCATGATCATGCGGCTTGTTTTTCAAACGATAAAGGACTTTCTCTCTGCCTCTTTGTTTTCCTGGTTCGTCCAACCTTATAAACTTTTATCTACTGCGCGGAATGGTCAAATTTTGATAGCCTTTATTATCGGAGCGGTAGGGATCATTCTGGCACTTACTTATCTATATCTCAGCAAACCTTCCAACGAAGCTCAAGAGGAAACCGAAAAACCATGGATATGGATCGGGATCGGCATTGTTATCGTACTTGGCGCAGTTTTACCGGTGGTGCTGTCAAATCGATTCCTCAATCTTAATGATGCCTATAAAGCTTACGCTCTGCATCCTTCCTCCGGAACTATCATCATTATGTTGGGCATCTTGTTGTCAATGAAACCTAACATTCGGAAAATAACTCTGGTCGTTTTAATTGGTTTTTCAGTCATGGTTCAAACACTCAATGGGCAAACCTGGAATGGCTATTGGGAAACCCAACGAAATTTTTGGTGGCAACTTACCTGGAGAGCCCCAGCCATAAAGGAAAACACACTTGTTATGGGTTACTTACCATCTGACTTCACTTTCCATGAAGATTATGAAATCTGGGGACCACTCAATCTGATCTATCATCCCCAACCTCAATCATTTCCAGCTATCCAGGCGCAGATTCTAAACCTGGAAACTGTTGCTTATGTTTCAGATAATGAGTTACGAGAAGGAAAAGTAAGAGATATTTACACACCTCGTGATTATTCAAAAATGATTTTAATCGGGCAACCTTTTGCGGGGGCTTGTTTGCATACATTTGACGGAAAGATGCCAATTTACTCATCCAACGAAAAACAATATGTCAACATCGTTGCATTCTTTTCTGATATCAGTCGTATTGAAACCAACACACAGGCACCTTCTCCCCCCAAGTCCATTTTCGGGAACGAACCCGAACATGGCTGGTGCTACTATTTCCAAAAAGCCTCTCTTGCCAGGCAGCAAGGAGATTGGCATGAAATCTCAAATCTCTTTGACAAAGCAACAGCCGCCGGCTATCAGCCAGTCGACACATCTGAGTATTTTGTCTTTCTAGAGGGATTGGTCAATTTTGGAGAGCTTGAGAAAGCCCGTGAAATCGCCAATGATCACATCAAGGATAACGAAGCCTTAAGATACTCGCTATGCCAGAGCCTTAATAGCGCCCAGCCCTATCCGGATGCATTCGGATATAAGCAGGATCTAATCCAGGAATTAATCTGTCAATAAAAATAGTATATAGCGCGCCACCGATAGAATAAGGATGGTATGTCCTGGATCGATCCGAATTGTAAGAAATTTATTCGCTAGAATAAATCGAGATAGTCAACCTTATCAAAAATGTCCAGCTTCCCGCCAATGGTCGCATCCAAGACTTTCCGGCCAGACTTTTCAAAAGCTTCTTTTGCCATACGGTAGCCAATTTCTGATTTATCCAAATCTGGTAGTTGCCAGCGAAATCCTTTACCGAAATAACCCGGATGAAAATGATTAGGATCATCCCCCTGGGAAACTATCGTGGTATTTGCCACTCCTTTAGTGGCGAAATTGTGATCAACACCAATCAGTATTACTTCGGAAAAACCCATGTAGAAGGCTATCTGCAAGGTAACATAGGTTACCGTAGCGCTTTCCCAAAGGCGATTGCGGATGTCAGTCGCGAATTTTGGGCTAGTATAGGTGCTATAAAGAAAATTGAGGTCTTTTTCAGGTTTCAGCCACTTCCTCCCGCCTCGCCATGAAACAAAGCGCGGTTGGCGTAAATTTTGAATATCATCCGCACATTGTTCTATTACCAGATCGTTAACTGAGACAAAATATGTGGTCGAAAAACCAAGATCTTCATAAGCCAGGTAAAAACGATTCATTCCAAAAGTAAATTCATCAAGCAATTTGGATAAATCAGTATTCTTCAAGCTGGGTCCATTTCCTAAAATAAAACAACGTTCATTTTTATGCAAGTCATGATAGTGCGCCAACTGTTCCCGGGACTGCCTGCGCCAGGGATGTAAATAGGCTGCAGGCAGCTCTGGTATACGTTTCACAGCATCGACCAAGTTACGCAAATTCTGCAAAAACGGCTCTGGTAGATTTTGCTTTAATGATGATTTCATGCCTACTCCGTACTTAATTTTGCTGTTGCCCCACCATCAACTATGATTGATTGACCTGTCATAAAGGAGGACTGTTCCTCGTCCGCCAGAAAATAAATTGCATGAGCGAGTTCCAATGGTTTACCAATGCGGCCATTGACTGTTTTTCGAGCCAGATTCTCCAGTCGAGCCTTATCAAGATGGGCGGAAAGCATAGGTGTATCAACCGCTCCCGGTAGAATAGCATTTACCCGAATCTGGTCTATCGCAAACTCGATCGCCATGGAACGGGTCAACGCCAGTAAACCACCCTTGCTGGCAGCATAGCTGCCCACATTAGGGGAAGTCGCTACGGCATGTACTGAGGAGACATTGACAATCGCCCCGCCACCCCGATTTTTCAGCAAGGGATAAGAAAGCTTGGCCCCCAAAAAAACTGATCTCAAATTGGAAGCCATGACCGCGTCCCATTCTTCTACGCTCGTTTCTAATAATGGTTTCACAATTTGCAAGGCTGCGTTATTGATAACTGCATCCAGTGTGTTTGTAAAATGGTTAACTCTTGCATAAATTTGTTCCAATTGAGCCGGATCAGAAATATCCGCTTGAATAAAAATCCCTTTTTCAGGAAAGTAACCTTCAAATGGCGATCGGTCTACTCCGATTACCAGCCAATCTTTCTCCGCAAACAACTGCAGGGTTGAACGTCCAATACCACCGGCAGCTCCTGTGATAAGCATTACACGTTTGTCTGTATTTTTCATGGTCTACCTCGTTTCATGAGTTCAACATAATAATCTCATCAAAGTCTGCCGTATCAATTGCCAGACCATTCAGCAAATTTCGAATAGTATTCCAGTGAACGCGTTCCCAGGCTTGTGGGCTGGAATTGGAATTATGGGGTGCCAGGAGAACATTATTCATTTTCTTTAAGGGTGAATCTTGCGGTAATGGTTCAACTTCAAAGACATCCAATGCAGCTCCGGCAATCAAGCCATCTTGCAGTGATCTGATCAGTGCTGCTTCCTCCACAATTTGTCCACGAGCGGTATTGATCAAAACTGCTGATTTTTGCATTTGTCCGAGCGTCTCTGCATTCATCAAGTGATGACTTGTAGGGTTGAGGTCACAGTTTACACTCACAAAATCACTTTGATTCAACAAATCTCTTAGATCGACCATGTTCAAATTTTGTTCCAAAATAAAATCGGGCTCAACCCTCTGAATATCGTTGCCCAATAAGCGCATTCCAAATCCGCGCGCACGGCGGATCACACCACGGCCAACATTCCCTACGCCTATAACGCCCAGTGTGCACTCACTCAGGGATCTTCCCGCTATTTTTTCCCATACACCCTGTTTCATTTCTGCATCCATCCATGGAATTTTGCGTGCAAACGACAAAATGTAGCCTATTACACTGTCCGCAACCGGCAAAGTGAAGGCGTTCGGTGTATTACCAACGGTGATGCCAACCGATTCTGCAAATAGTTTATTGATGGAATCGATGCCGGTACCCCATTTGGAGATACATTTCAGGCGCGGCAGACAAGCTTGAATCACTTTTTCCGTAAAACGGTCATCACCACAAATAGCTCCATCAAATTGACCGGCGTATTGTAGTAACTCTCCCTCTTCCATACGTTCATGTACTTGCGGGATGATTGCCTCAATGCCATAATGTGCCAAAACAGGCAAAAAACGATCAAGATATGGAATCATATAAGGGGCAGACAAGAGGATCTTTTTTTTCATAAACTCCTCCGTTTTCTCAGCCAACAAAATCCACAGTTCATTCTCTTGAATCCTGCATGCGGTGATCAAGCATCAAATCCGCCAGTAAAAAATCCAGCTCTTCATCGATATCAAATGCTTCATCCCGTTCGATCTCAAACAGGTAAGGACGATCACCAATCCGATTGCGTTTACGGCTTAATATTTCCTTGTCAAATAAATATAGACATGAGTTTTCTTCATAAGTGGGTGGCAAATCCTGTGTCCGTAACAGAATAGCGGGGTTATGGTTGATCGGTCGCGCTAGGCTATCCCATAAGCGGGTTTGTAAGCGCGTTACTGAGAATAACGAGTCAAATTCCAACTGATGGCTTAAAAAAGTCTGAATAGCTGCTGAAATTGTCGCCGATCGAAGCAAAGGGTTGGTGCTATGCGTCTGCAAGTAGAGGTCACCCGGCAAAACACTAACGTCGTACAACAATATCTCATTCATTGGTATTGTATCCGCTGTCAAATGATCAGGACGGCGGATAGTCTTAACCGTTGGAAAATGTTGGTTAACACCTGAAAGTATTAATTCACTATCGCTATCGACCAGGATCTGATCAATTTCAGCGCATTTTAAGAGGGTTTCCAAAATGTAATGATAGAGCGGCTTGCCGCCTATTTCACGGTAATTTTTTCCCGGTACACGCACGGAATGGTGACGCATGGGAACCAATGCAACAATTTTTGGAGAGCTTTGCATACGTCTTACCCTTTCTTCGACTGATCTTGATAGTGAATGGGAGCAACCGATCTTTTACTTCCGGCATCCTCTCCATTCCAGCGTGGATAATAAAAAGTCTGCTTCAATTTCCAGGTCAGTGGTCCGGTTTGATTATACCCGCGATACGTACCCAGGAATTGATGCCATCGAAAAGCAGTAATGCTTCCCAGATTCTTAAGTAACTTCTTCTGTAATCGAGCAATCTTAATGTCACTACTGACATTACTGATCAGTGCATGCAAAAAATCCTTGATGCCAAAAGTTTCATGCGGATAAATCATTTTAAAAGCCATGCTTTCACGTTTGTATCGATTGTGTATTCCCCGCCAGGTCTCACTGTGAACATGGATAATTTCTGCTTCGGCTACATAAGCGATCTGCTTACCTTGATCCGCCGCCCATTGTGCCCACTCAAGGTCTTCCAATCCCGGTAAGATTTCATTATACGGATGCTGTAGCCATAATTTTCGGCGAATCGCGCCGTTAGCATTATTACAGAATGGGTGCCCCTGATTAATGTAGCTGATTTCGGGATACCAATGTGCAAAAATCATTTGTTCAGAAAATTGTGTTGCCTCATTGCCGCGTTGTTTGCCATAACTAAGCGCAACCTTTTCATTTTGAAATGGCTCTAAAAGCCTCTCCAACCAATCAGGGTAAACCGGATAAACGTGCGCACTGGCAAAAACTACCAGATCCGATTCTGCATTTGAAATCCCCAGGTTGATTGATCGGCCAAATGTAAAATCCTGCGGCAGAATGGAAACCACTTTAACATCGTATTGATTCGCGATCTCAACTGTGTGATCACTTGACCCTGAATCAACCAGAATAACTTGGACATCCTCTACAGTCTGATGAAAAATTCCCTCCAGCAATTTGCCTATATGCCGTTCTTCATTAAATGCACGGATGATAATTGAACAAGTAGGTTTCATAGATTTAGTTCGAAAGGCTGTTTGTTGATAACCGCCTCCACAACAGTATTCATTGTTTGTGAGTTTTTAGGCAGAAGCGCTTGCCAAGGAAAATTGGTCAGACGGACATATCCATCCCACACCATATCTTCTTCCAGAAACTGATCAAACGGAAGGGAAACACGAAAGAGTTGCGTGTATAGAAAACGACGCACATTATCTTTAAACGCTTGCGGTAAAGGTATTTGGCTGGCTTTCAGAAAACTGTTAACAAGCTCCAGATAGGCTGGTTTTGACTGAGGAAAATAGACCGTGGGTAAGCGCGTGAAGCGTGACCTGCCAGCGCAGATGACAGGTGTCCCCAGTAAAATTGCCTCCATTCCGATTGTGGAGTTGTATATCAAGACAAATTTCGAGCGTTGGATAAGCTGGTAGGAGTTGATATGCTGATCGGCATCCACAAAATAGACATTCGGGCTTGAATTCAGTCCCTTATTCTTTACCCAGCCGGCAACACTTTCCCGGCTGGCTTTCCCTGGTCTCATTTCATCCGGATGCGCTCGGATGACAAATAAAGTAGTGGGGTTTGCAGAAATCAACTCACTAATCTCATCCAACCAGGCAAACATATTTTCAAATAAAACATTGGCATGCGATTGGCTGGTGTCGAAGATCACATTGGTAAAAATGGGAACAATCTGGTCAAATTTGACTGCTTTGTCCAGAAAATCCTGCCCCAACGGCTGCATGGAAGGCCAAAAACGAACGCCTGCCATTTGAAAATCCCCTTGAAATCGTTGGGCAAGATAATCATCCAATTTCTGGTTTTGTTTCTCATTGAGATTAAAGGAATCCAGGATATCAATTGGATATTCAGTTGCATGACCGAAAGTAAAATAGGCACTGAGCGGCAATAACCCCACTTCATGTGTAATGACAGGAATATTTTTTTGCAGAGCCAACCAGCGTACTGTGGCTTCCGGAAATGACATCCCATTAAAAACAACAACGCTCTGCGGCGCTTTTTCTGAAATTAACTGTAGAAAATGCCGTGCCACATTCTCTGCCGAGAGAATATATTCACGGAAGAGGTATCTGGTTTGATCATTATCCATAAGGTGGTAACGTCGCAAGACCCATCTGATAGCGGGTAAAACCAATTCACCGAATGGGATTTCCTCGAAAATAACGCTGCTCAAAGCTTCAACAGTCAGAGAATCGATTTTTTCTGCCAGTTCCGCATTAGGTGAATAGTTAAACCAGCGAGTTTCGGAGTGTGAAAAAAGATGTTGCGACTGTTTTATACAGGTAGAACAGGGTGGTGGATCATCCGGTTTACCCAAGACACTTCCCAACATACAATGCGACATTCCCGCTTGACAGACAAAGTTTACGACCGGTACACCTGCCAGACGCAAACTCCAACCACTGATCAATGAAAATCCGGCGTTCAGGCTTAAGCCTGCTAATCTTGTAGAGGCGTTGAATATGATGACCGGGGCGATATCATCCACTGATGAGTGCTTCTCAACTTCCGTTGAGATCGACGTCACTCGGCGGTTATTTGCATCGTGAATGATTCGCTTGCGAACACCTGCTGGAATCCGTTTAATCCTGGCTAACATCAAAAAGACTTCACTCGCCTCAATTTATCCATACTTGATTTTTCACTATCATAAACATGTTTTACGCCATCACCCATCGATTGTTCGGTAACACGTATATATTTGACGAGTTTCTCCATACCTTGCGGTTCAACTGAAGCTGCCTGATCTGAGCCCCACATGGCTCGGTCAAGCGTAATATGCCGTTCTACCAGGCAAGCTCCCAATGCTACTGCTATGGCCGAGGGAACCAGGCCGACTTCATGACCTGAATAACCGATTGGGCAATCGAATTCCTTTTTCAGGGTCGGGATCATTTTAAGATTCAACTCATCCGGTGCACATGGATAAGCACTTGTGGCATGAGTGATGATCAGATTGTCGGTACCGATTTCACCCACAGCATATTTGATCTGGTTAAATGTCGACATTCCTGTCGACAGAATAATAGGTCGTCCAGTTGAACGAAGCTTTCTTAAAAGCGGCAAGTCGGTAAGTGAAGCTGAGGGCACCTTATAACAAGCCGGATCAAATACTTCCATGAAGTCAACGGATAGCTCATCCCAGACCGAAACAAACCACGTGATACCTTTGCTCTGACTGAGATTTGCAATTTGGCGGTACTGGGCTGCATCAAACTCAACTTTATTACGATAATCCAGGTAGGAGATATAACCCCAGGGGGTATCACGCATTAGTGATTGTTGTTCCTTGGGAACACAGATTTCCGGGGTCCGTTTCTGGAATTTAACAGCATTCATTCCAGCGAAATGGGCTGCTTCAATCAATTTTTTGGCAATATTCATGTCTCCATTATGATTGATCCCAACTTCACCTACAATATACACAGGGTGTTCATCGCCTACCCATTCATTACCAATTTTTACTTCTTTGGACATTTTATTACTCCTTAATCTACTTGCTGAGAGAACTCAGAATTCGGTCACATATTTCTCTTACAGCACCATAACCACCTTTATTTTGCAAAACGATGTCTGCCTGTCGTAAGGCACTCACGTGGGCATCAGCCACTGCTAATGCACAGCCCACAATTGGAAAACAGGGCACATCATTAATGTCATTCCCAACAAAAATTACCTGTTCAGGAAGATAGCCATTCTCATGCATATATTTGGACAAGACCAGCGGTTTATCCTCTACTGCTTGAATACAAGGGATATCTAATTTCTGGCTGCGTGCTTTCACCACAGGGTTTACCTCTTTTGATAAAATCAGGGCTGCAACCCCGGCTTTTTTTAACATACCGATACCCATCCCGTCGCCACGATTAGCCGCAACGCTCTCCAGTCCTTGTTCGTTTACAAAGACGCGATTATCAGTCATGACTCCATCAAAATCGAAAACCACCAATTTCACCGGGTCAGGCAAGCAGCGGCGGTGGTTGCCAGGGGTGACCATATCCAAACCCGCGTACCACACCATCCATTCGGCTTTCAGCCAGTCTGAGGGTTTATCAATGTCGACTGTGTAGTCTGGATTTATATAAACAGGCAAAATGTTTTTACCCGACATTGAGTTAAGATCGAGAATTACTTTCGGACGAATCACATCGATATGACCGGTTTGCCAGTAAGTCTCAGGCAGGCATTGACGGGGGGAATTATAGGGTTCAGCCATTCCATCAACTGCCATTAATCCTTTGATATATCCTGTCTCGGAGTTAACTTTCCACATTTTGTAAGGATTTTGACCGGAAGGCACAACACCCCGAACGGAATCAGCTTCAGGATTGTTCAACAAAATCTCAATCGCCTCATCGACCAGACCTACCGGTCGAATAGGTGATGTCGGTCGTAATTGTAATACGAGGTCAGGTCTGTAGCCTTCGCTTTTAGACAGCGTTTGCAGTGCATGTTGAAATACTGGTAAATCCAATGCAATGTCATCGGAAATGGATGCCGGGCGCAAGAAGGGAACTTCCGCTCCGAATTGGCGCGCAACATCTGCAATTTCCTTGTCATCTGTGGAAACAATTGTGCGAGTGACATACCGTGATGAAAGTGCTGCCATTATGCTATACGCAATAAGTGGATAACCGGCAAAATCACGGATATTTTTACGGGGAATGCCCTTTGAGCCACCACGAGCTGGTATAACCGCCAAAATCTCTTTTTTAGCACTTACCATGCCGTCCACCCACCATCCACTACCAGATTTGAACCAGTCATATAAGAGGAGGCATCCGATGCCAGAAATAGTATAGCCCCGTTCATTTCATCCTGATTGGCCATACGCCCCAGAACAGTGCGAGCTGAGTATTTTTCTACAAAGATATCGTCATGCTGATTATAAACACCACCTGGCGTGAGCGCATTTGTGCGAATACGTGTACCAGCGTAATAAGTGGCCAGGTAGCGGGTTAAACCAAGAACACCTGCCTTTGTCACCGAATAAAAGACAGGTTTGTACTGCCTGGGTTTCCCTTCACGTTCATATAACCGTTGATCCGGACCTGCCAGACCGTATGTTGAACAGATGTTGATGATTGAACCGTAATTCTGTTCGATCATCGGCGCCACAGCAGCTTGAGAACAAAGAAACATACCAGTCAGGTTTACATCCAGCGCAGAGCGAAAAGCCTCGACAGGGTAATCTTCAAAGCGATTGGTATGTTGGCCAGCATGTTCGTCATCAAATTTCGGATCCATGGCAGCACTGTTAACTAACACATCCAAGCGACCATAATTCTGTAAAGTTGCCGCAACCATGGCCTGAACCGATTTGATATTTGTTACATCCACCTGCACAGCCAATGCCTGGTGTCCGTTTGAAACAAGTTCTTCAGCGACCGAATGAGCCCGCTCTGATAAAACATCCGCCAGCACCACTGCTGCCCCGGCTTCTGCCAGAGTACGTGCAAATTGTCTTCCCAGCAAACCTGCACCGCCGGTTACAATCGCACATTTGCCTTTCATGTTGAATTTCTCAAAAATCGTTTCAGTCATAAGTACTTTCCTTACCAAAAAAGGTTTGGGATTCTTTTAATCCTCTTAGATTTTTATTATTCGTTCTTCTCGCGCGGATTGGTAAACTGCATTTACCAGCTTTTGCGTATAAATCCCATCTTCAAGTGTACATTTCGGAGCATTCTTATTTTGAACACTTTCGATGAAATGTTGCATCTCTGCCAGAAACATGTCATTGCGGTCAAATCCCGCTGGCGGTGGAAAAGTTTGCCAACTACTGGATTCTCTTTTATAAAGCTCCACTGAACCAATGGCATTGTCCCAAATAATGGTGCCTTGATCGCCAATTAACGTCAGGGTATGAGCAGGTGGCTGTTGAATGTAATTCAGGTGAATACTTGCAACAACACCCTTTTGAAAACGAAGGCCTATTTCAGCAACCGCTTCCGTTTCAATCTCAAGTGTGGGTACTTTGGTGATGAAACTCCAAAGAGATTGCACATCACCCAATAACCAGTGAATATAATCGAGAGGGTGACTGAGTGTCAACACTACCCCGCCACCGAGCCTTTTTTTAGCACTATAGCTTTGGCGATAATCTTCCCAGGGATGCCAGGCAGGTAAATACTCACCCCAATGTGCATGGCAGAAAACCAGATTGCCAATTGCTTTTTCTGATATCAACTCTTTGATCTTTTGCAAACCAGGATGAAAACGGAATTGAAAACCTGTCATCACCTGGCCGCCCCCCTTTTTAAAGCGATTTTTATTTCATCGATACGCTCAAGTGAGTCAGATATTGGTTTCTCAAAAAACAAGTTACAGCCTTGACTGGCAGCCGGGATGGCAACATCTAAATGGTAGGCTGTCGGATTGGCAATAATAACGGCGTCTGGCTGGTGGGCGAGTGCTTTCTCAAGTGCATTTTCTACAATAAACCCGTCTAGCTCACCCGTTTCAAGTGTGCTTTTATTGGAGCGCAAGAATAGGATATCTTTTTGTCCCAAAGCGAGCAGATTTCTAAAATGACGTCTGCCAATCGAGCCAAAACCAGCAATTAAGAATTTCATTTCTTATCTCCGGGCGTAAAGTGTCTGCCGCTGAAATTGCTGATGATATCTGCCACTCTTTCTCCTGATTTTCCGTCTGAAAATGACACTTCATTTTCAACAAACATCCGGCGATTGTCTCTTTCGGTTGGGTTATCGTGCAAAGCCTTATTAATCGCATCCTTCAATTCAAGAGAATTATAAACAACATCCCCGGCTTTAGCACGGCGAAAACGATCGTGGGTGGGCCATTTGCCAATTTCCGTGAGCGCAAGCGAATATTTATCGGGTTGGTTCCAACCTCCTGGTTGGTCTATGCAAATACTGATCACCGGACGATCGTGGATAGCAGCCTCAACCAGCATGGTTGAGTAGACTGTCGCAAAAACATCTGCATGCGCCATCATGGATGATTTCTCAGGCATATCCTCACCTGAATAGTAACCAAGCTCGCCACCCAGGGGTACTGGTTCTACAAGTTTGACATATTTGCTGTTGTTAACCAATTCTTGAACGGCTTCTCGCTCACCTTTATAGAGTGGATCGGAAAGAAAATGGTTTGGATGCAGGCGGATCAATAATTGCGAAGGTTCATCCAATTGATCTCCTTCGACCAACGCTACCAGTGCTTTAATGTTTTCAATATTCGGAGCATATGTGATGAAACTGCTGGCATAGGCGATTAATTTTCGATCCGGATCCAATTTATGTAAAGCATAGTAAGCATCTTTTTGCATTTGCCAGATTTTATTGAAATATCCATCATATGTTGGAATTCCCCCAATAAAGACCTGGCCTGCTTTCCAATCCGAGCCCAATTCCAGCTCTCGTGCCTGGATCTGCGACCAGCAAACTGCCCAATCCATTGGTGCACCTGATAGACTGTAACTGCTGGGGTTGTCCCAGCCAATAATCACCGTTGCTGTCGGAATGTTAAGTTTTGCAGCCTCGCGTAAGATATAACGGTCATAGCGCCAGCCTGGAGTACTGGCAATCACCAGCTCCGGGTTATATTTCTCAAATATATCTACATATAGGTTAGGCTGATAACGCAATTGAGCATTACGCACAAATTGCCTTGCCCAAAAGAACTTGCGCATCAACCAGAGAACAGGCCGCATGGCATAAGCTGCCAATTTTCGTTTTCCGTGTGCTTCAAATTCCACTTGCGGAATCTGGCTATCCAATGCCTCCGTATTAATTCGGTCAGATGCGCCAAATCGACGGAGGTGAGAAAGCCAGTATTGGCTGGAGGGAGAGGTCGAATTGCTATAGTCCCTGGCTTCATTTAATCGCAAACTCTCAATAATTAAACCTGGTTGGCCAAATTTCGTTCGGATTTGCTCAAGTAAGCCTTCATCTGTAAGTAAGATAATTTCATAGCCCTTCTCGATTAAGGCCGGAACAACCCTGGACTGCAAAAAGTAGACAATCGCCAAACCATGATCGGCACTGATAAAAATTCGTTTTTCCTTTTTAAATTCAATCATGTAATAAAGACCTGTGATTTTCTTCGAATAAAAAGAAGGGATTAGCGTTTGTCATAATACAGCAGGAATATACGGTGATGGAGGGCCAATAATAATTTCTTTATGGGTCCAAATTCCAGTAGCCCTTTTTTCTTCCTGGAAGATTGAGCAAAGTTACTATTTGCCTGAGGTTCTGTATTTATCTCCAATGTATTACTCATGTTGTCAGCCAGAGGTTCAGAAGTCATTAATCGCAAATAACCAGCGGCATTCATTTTCTCATCTAACTGTCGTACCTGCCCCATAGGGCGATCCATATCAAATGGTAAAAATTGAGCAATAACATCTTTTCGGGTTAGAAATTGCCAATGAGATGCCCCGGCGATCGCTTTGACATTTGCATATTCAATTTGGACAATCTCTGCCGCCTCATATTCAGCTCGTATTGCATCCATTTCCTGACCCAAACTAAGGTTGAACTCCGAAAACACGTCCCAGGAAATTAATTTTCCTCTCTCAATACTCGTATTTTCGGCATTTTCTGCCCAACTAAAAGTGGATGTCAAAAACTCTCTTTTGGTGAAAAATGGGCGGGCTGTTACCATGCCGACTTTAGGAAATGTCTCCATTATTTCCATACTATGGGATAACCAGTTTTGATGAAAGCTCACATCACTATCAGCATAGGCGATGAATTCACCCGGAGCACTTTGTAAGATGATATTCCAAGCACCACCCTTCCCCAAATTCTTTTCGGATAGGGTAAGGAACTGGATCTCGCCATCCCGATGCTCTTGAAGGAGATAATCCTGTACTTTTTCACAGCTTCCATTATCGAACACCATCAAATCAAATGCCAATTTGCTTTCATTAAAAACACTATCTAAACATACTTTTAAAACTTCCAATGCCTGGGCATAGAAACCGCTCAGGTAAGGAATGTAAGAAAGAATCACAACGGTGATTTTGGCAGGTTTCTCTACAGTATTTACAAATTTAGCCGGGTTTTGTCCGATACGCATTAATACTCCAATTAAGTTTATGGAATTGCTTTGGTTCTCTTGGTAGACAAGAAGGATCGAAATTCCTGGATCGCCTTGAGGGGATGAAAAAGGCTAAAGGCAAGATTTGCCAGAAAATTTGATTTCAATTTTATCAATGGAAAAATTTCGACCTCACGCCAAAAATCTTTTCCTTGTTTTTTGACACGGGTTAACTCGCCGGAAGAATATTTGAAATTGGCATCTTGAAGGGTAAAAATAGTTCGTTTGCCACCAGCAAGGCGGACATTTTCGCCAGTTTCCGGTAAACGATAGTGAGTCTGACCGCCAGGCAGATGGGCGTAATCATGGTCCTGATGAATGATTTGAATGGCAGCGGTTGCATCGACCACATTCCAGCCCTGGCGGCGGGCTTCATAGAACATCCAATTGTCCCACCCTGCCCGCCCAACGGCGAAATCAGGAATTTGTTGAAAACAGGCTCGCGGGTAGATAAAATAATCGCTGCCACCACGCGGATGGTATCGACCGGAAATCTTGACCTGCTCGTTTAATCCTATCTGCCAGCCGGGGGTAAATTGAACAGGATGGTTAACATTCAAATCAATACGCTGCCCAACAATTAAGAATTTTTCTGCCATTTTTTGCACATTGAAAGCTGTATCTAGAAAATCGTTAAAAAGTATGATATCTGCGTTAATATAGGCAAGCAAAGGGCTTTGATTGCAACTTTGGCCAAGTGCGAAGATTGAAGAGATAAGCGGCGTTCCATGTGAGTTGCGAACAACATCCGGAATAAAACCTACATTCAATTCGGTGGCAGCTTCACATATGCCTTCTTCATCACCAATAAGCACAACAGCTACCTGATTACCAAGTTGCTGCCAGGAGCGAATCGCGTTCATCTGAATCATGCTAATGTGCTTATCACGAAATGGTTTTGGGGCACTAAAAATGGTTATTAAAGGCTGCATCATGCAACATCCGCTGTGGCGGATTGGTTCCTTTCATCTGTTTCTCTCATAGATTTATGTTGAATAAATTTATTGATCTGTTCTATCTCACAATTCTCATCCAGATAAGATAGCACCTCTTTCCAGGAAAAATCTGTCCGCGGTTGGAAATGCGCGAATACTGCATTCATAAGTTCCAGATCCTGAGCTGTATCGACAGTCCAACGGCGGTTGCCATAATCTCGTTCGTATTGCAACAACAACGTTTTGAATCGACCCGTTTGATTGTACAAAAATGGCATTACATGTTCTCGTTCAAAGGTCATGTCAGCCGTTTTCCAGGCTTTTTCGAGCGCTGTAAAACAGGCAACTTCAACATCAAGTCCGATGGGAAAAGTACGTTTCCAGGGGGGAGGTAATCGGTTGGCAGCAAAATCCACCTTTTGATCCAGAAATGCCCGCACCACGTTATCCACCAGATCACCATCCAATAGAGGGCAATCCGCAGTCAGACGGACGACTACATCCGCCTGATAATTTTTTGCCGCCTGATAATACCGGTCGAGAACATCATATTGGCTTCCACGATAGCATTGGATTTTATTTACACTGCAATATTGGGCAATCGTGTCGTCAGAATTCTCAGTGGTGGTTGCAACGACAATTTCAGTCAATAATTGAGCGGTGTGAATGCGATCATAGAGATGCGCAATCATCGGCTTCCCACAGATTTCCATCAACACTTTCCCGGGCAACCGGCTGGATCCCATTCTGGCTTGAATTATGGCAACAATTCTAGAATTCATCTGGTATTAATGCTCAGACGTACACGTCTGAAACCATTACCCTCAACCTTTCATTAATCTTTCAGCAGTTTGATATGCTTTTAGCAAAATCTGAAAGTTGACTTGCCAGTCCGCTTTTTGCTCGGCTTTTTTTCTCGCGTTAGCACCAAGAATTGAAATGTTATCTTTGTTCTGCGCAGCACTCAAAATCTTATCCTTCAATTCTTTTATGTTTCCATCACTGAAAAGCCATCCATTGTAATTTGGTTCAACCCATTCGCAATTGCCCGGGATATCGGAGACCAATGCCGGCTTACCACTCGCTAAGGCTTCCATCAAAGAAACGGACGAACCATCACTGTGAGATGCGCTGATATAAAGATCACAAGCTTGATAATAATCTGGTAGCTCTTTCTGACCAATATGACCAACAAAATTGACAAAGGAGGTGACACCAGCATCTGTCAAAATATCACGAATCTTCTCCTCCTGTGAGCCTCCCCCCAGTAAAAGCAAACGAATGGAAGAGTTTTCTTTGACCGCCAGGCTGAATGCACGCGCGATCATATCAACCCCATAAATAGGTTCCATGGAGCGTAAAGATAGCACTACAAAATTATCCTGCCAACCAAATTGTTGACGCAGTAAACTTTCATGGTGGGGTGAAAAAGCTTCAAGATTAATTCCCCAGGGAAATTGCACAATCTTTTTTTCCAGCGTACCAAGCGCAACACTTTTTCTAAATACAGCATTGTTATCGACCAAAAGGATCATTGTATGTGCCAGGGTGTATTTTGTCACCCATTTTGTGAACAAATTGCGGCCACTTTCTTTGAGAATATCTGATCCCCAGGACATGCTGACAAGCGGTTTAAAGCCAGTAGAGGCAACTAAAAATGCACAGCTTTGGATTGGACCAGCGTGAACCAGATCCGGTTTGATCTGATCCAAAATTCTTTTTAATTCCTTACAGTGAACAAAATAGTTCCTAAAAGTTAATTTCACCTGAGGTGTTTGCCAATGCACTATATGGATTTTATCTGGTAATGGCCGGGCTTCCAATTGCCGCCGATCTTCATGCAATTGTAAAAAGAAAACATCATGCTCGCTTTCTGCCAAAGATGAGAGGAAGCGAAAATCATGTGATGTATAACCGCGGCTGAAATAAAGGATACGCAAAATCTACCTTTGACCTTCCAAATCTATTTGCCTAGATCCGCCCAGCGGATTTCTTTGCCTTTTGGTAGATTTTCCAACACCTGGGTACCCAATACTAGTTCAATCTCATACGGCTTGATTGCACCAACCGTAGCCGGTCGGAGAACATCCAGCATATCTCGAGTCACACGTTCTCCTGCATTTAAATCGCGGGAAGCCCGTAAGCAACGACGCTGGATAACCACAGTCTCTTTTTCGTTTTCAGCAACCACTTTATCAGGCGATCCAAAGGCAGCCTCCAATTGCCGTGTTTTCTTGACCATACGGCACCAGGAATCAGGATCCATCGCGAAAGGATGATCCGGTCCATCACGGGTGGTATCGTCTGTAAAGTGTTTTTCAACCACACGTGCACCCAATGCCACAGCTCCCAGGACAGTTGCATGACCCGGGGTGTGATCAGAGAGCCCTAAAATCAAATCAGGAAACATGACAGCATAGGTTTTAAGTACCATCAGATTGACATACCTTAAATTTTCAAGGTTGCCTGTGTAATTCGTATTACACTGCATTAAAACCAGTCTGTGATTTATATTGAGAATCGTGTGAACAGCTCGCTGTACTTCACCAATATCAGCTGCTCCGGTGCCTAAAAAAACAGGCTTTCCTTTACTTGCCATTCGTACCAGTGCTTCCAACCAATCAATTTCTCCTGAACCAACTTTATAAGCAGGCATGTAACGATCAAGATGGTCAATAGCGTCCAAGTCATAGGGGGAAGAAAAGTAATCAATCCCAACCTCGTCGCAGGTTTCTTTTAAGATCGGTGTCCAATCAAACGGCACGGATGCATCAGCGTACACCTCGGAAACTGATTTTTTCCATTTGGACTGATGGGATTGTTGTGATCCCAGATGCTCAAAACCGTATTCGGAAACAATTTTTGAGGCTTGAAAGTTTTGGAATTTGGCTGCATCTGCCCCGGCATTTTTCGCCAGACGAATCAACATTTTCGCCCTTTCGAGACTGCCGTCATGATTGGCACCAATTTCAGCAATGAAATAGGTAGGGTGGTCAGGACCTATGGTGTGTTTTCCAATTGTTATTTCCATTTATTCCTTCCTTTCATTTATCCATTCTGAATTCAAACATTTTCTTAAGATTATCCAGCCAGTGATCGAACTCTTTGCGGATACCCTTCTATATATATTTTTTTCAAGCGCTCAAAACCAGTCTGCTGGTCTGGCAGCGGATATCCAAGTGCTTTTGCCAACTTCTCAGTCGACATTGTTAAATCAGGCGAACGGGCAGCCAGTAACCCACTATTTGAAACGCTGATCGGATTGATCAGATTAACCTTGAAATTGAATAGATTTGCAATTCGTTGACCAAATTCATATTTGCTCAGGCATTCTCTACTGACCACATGATAAACACCGTTCAAGCGCAGATTAACCATTTTGAGTAAAGCGTCGACAAGGTCATTAACAAGCAAGGGGCAAAAAAAGACATCTGTAAAACCGTTCACTTGTTTGCCAGCTTGCAGATTATTGAAGAAGAACTCACTCAAGCTGCGCATACCAGAAACACTACAGCCGTAGAAATTGACTCTCGCAATGGCTGCATCTGCATTGGCAGCCAATACTGCGTGCTCGCCGGCTAGTTTAGTCTGTGCATAAATACTCAAAGGATTCGTCTGATCATCTTCATGATAATCCCCTTTTGTCCCGTCAAAAACAGCATCGGTTGAAATGTGAATCATCTGAATACCATTCTTGTGGCTTAGATATGCCAATGCCTCAGGCAGTTCTGCATTTACCTGTTTTGCCTTAAGTGGGTCGCTCTCACAAGCATCTAGATTTGCCATTGCAGCGCAATGGATTATTACATCCGGTTTGAGATCTTCAATCCAGGTCAGAGGTGTCCTGGGATCACTGAAATCAGCCTGCACCACCTTGAAAGGTGGATTGCTAAGTTTCTGTTGGTAAAAAACACCAATTACCTCATTATCAGAAGCGATGTTCAGGCACAAATTGATCCCTAATAGCCCACTGGCTCCGGTGACCAAATAACGTGTCATTGCAATGAACCGCCGTAATAGGCCGCTTCGATAGGAGCAACAATGTCGCTGATTTGATCAACTGTCAGCCATTGATCATTGGTGTTGCTAGCATAGCGGTAATCACCCTCGATCACTTTACCAATTTTTTCCCAATCACGCCCAAACCAGAGTGCCTCTGCTGGCTGTACCACATACATATCATCCAGTTCAACCGTTGTGCGCGCTTCATCTTCAGAGATCAGCACCTCATGTAGTTTCTCTCCTGGGCGGATACCAACCACGTTTATTTTCGCAGCTGGTGCAATAGATTTGGCAAGATCAATGATCGACATGCTGGCAATCTTAGGGACAAAAACCTCACCTCCATGCATTTGTTCCACACACCGGATTACAAAACGCACACCTTGTTCCAAAGAAATCCAAAAGCGAGTCATTCGTTCATCCGTGACTGATACTTCTCCGGAATCTCTTTGACGTAAGAAAACCGGTACAACGCTGCCACGGCTTCCAACTACGTTGCCATACCGAACACAGGCAAAGCGCGATTTTCGGCCGCCTGCATAAGAATTGCTTTGCACAAACAATTTCTCAGCTGCCAATTTCGTAGCACCATATAAATTGATCGGGTTTACAGCTTTATCTGTGCTGAGCGCTATAACCCGTTCTACACCAGCATCCAGAGCAGCATCAATTACATTACTGCTGCCGAGGATGTTGGTCTTAATCGCTTCCATTGGGTTATATTCACAAGCTGGTACTTGCTTTAGTGCAGCCGCATGAATGACAATATCCACCCCTTCGAAAGCTCTGCGCATGCGATCCAGGTCCCGAACATCACCAATAAAATATCGAAGATTCTCGTCTTGGTAGCCTGCCACTCTCATCTCATGCTGCTTCAATTCATCGCGGCTATAAACGATTACCTTGGCCGGATGGTATTCATCTAATAAAATGCGTACCATCTTCTTTCCAAAAGATCCGGTTCCTCCGGTCACTAAAACTACTTTATTCGACCAATCCATTTGTTCTCCCTTTATCGTTGTCTACCCGCCGAAACTGATTTGTTAAAGACGATCATTGGATACTGCCCATTCACACCAAAATAGGTTGGATATTTCTCTTCCAGCCAATACAAAATAGATAATAACAGCTTGCCTGCCAATCGTTTGTGGATCACCGCACGCAGAAACCGTACACTAACACTGCGCCAGACAAAAATTTGGATATTATTTTCTGCCAGTTCTCTTCGTATCCATTTTGCATTCAATTTCTCAATAAAAGTACCTGTCGGCTTTTTATTTTTTGGCTTAATTTTCTCGGTAATTGCATCAATGGGCATGGATTGCGAAGATACCGCATTTGAATTTGGTGCATTTTTCCGGCGCATTCTTAATATTTTTGCGCCAATTGATTCCATAATTTGCTGCAGCCAATGCAATCGTTTCATCAAACGCGATTCTGTCCACCCATTAACAATCACACCTGCTTTCCCGTGTGCCAATAAACGATCAAATTCATCGTATGCTTTTCTTTGTTCAGATAGAGGTAAGTGGTGCAATGTGTGTAAAGAAACCAAACCATCAATCGTTCCTGACCTGAATGGCATATTGGCAACATCAGCCACAACATACAAACCTTTACTTCCCAATCGCTTTCGTGCTTCTTTCATTGCCAGAAATGAAATATCTACACAAAGGCGATAGGTATATCCCTCACTATAAGTTAAATAAGCTGGATATTGTATTGGACCTGAGCCGGCATCCAGAAGAAATTGACCAGGTCGGATGAGATGACGATTGATTCGCATATGGCACTTATAAATGTAGTCAGCTGAGATCGGCCGCAAATCTTCATAGCGAGCATTCTGGTAAAAACCATCCGATTCGGTCTGCCAGCCAATTTGATCGTAGAACTTGCGTACGTCTTGCTTTACCTTATCATCCACCATAACACAAACCCTCTATCGTTCATAACGTACATTTTTCCAATCCAATTTTTCTCCAGTTAAATAACCAAATGAATCACCAAATTGCTGTAAGCCTTCACGACTAAACACTTTCTGAAGATCATTCTCCTCAAAATCATCCCACATACGCACAAGATGCCAGGGGAATGGTCGCGGAAAATCAAAGAAAAAGTGATAAGCATATTTCCAAGCAAGTTCAATTTGTTCTTTAGAAAGTCGAAAGTCAGTCGGGTTTTCAAGCATAGCACCCAACATTTTGTAATAATTAACGTAAGAATCCGGGTCATAGGTAAAACCAATTCCACGATAATGCGTTTGACCTACTACAATGGCAGGTATTCCTGTCATTGCCATTTCCATACCCATGGTAGTGGTATATACCAGCCCAATATCGGTTATTTCAACCAGATCATATGTGTTGATCTTATCTTTGGGTTGTATGAGATGGATGTGTTCCGGTAATTCCGGCATCAGTTTATGAATCACATCCACAATCGAGACCCCACGGGTAAGAATTTCTCCTGGATGAATTCGAATGACGAGCTGGACATCATTGCGGGGAACAAAGTACTGTACAGTGCGCTCAATCCAATCCGCCATACTTTTGGTAAATACCTGACGGCCAAGTGTGAGACTGTCACCTAAAACATTGGTAGCCAGTAAGACAACCGGTCGTTCATCCAACCCAACTTCCTTGCGTATCTTGTCAGCACCTTGTGTTGGCACTCCCTGCCACATGCGGGAAAAGTTCTCCCACAAGCTCGCTTTTTGTCGAGCCTGCATTAATGATTTAACCCGACTTAATTGCTCTTGTGTTAAGACTACCTCAGCGCGAGCTTCCCAAAGAGATTTTGTATTCTGCCGCATAATCTGCTCATTGTGAGCCACCCAGAAACGGTGGCGCTGATCACTGAATTCATATGTTAAAGTCGGAATCTTCAAAAAACGAGCCACATGGTAACAAACGCCTAATTCCATAATGGTCCCATTGGGCACAATCACTACGTCCGGTCGATGCGAACGCAGCCAACCCAAAATCGTCTGAGCAGCATCGCGGTTTCTACGATAACGTAACTTGTAAATATCGCTATTCGTATCAATTTCTTCAATTTGTTCCGTATACTGCGAATCATAAATACTAATTTGGCGGACCATGTCTTCCAATTCGGCATTCAATGCAATGTATGGAGCACGCTTGCTCAAGAAAGAAACGGTCTCCATAACAGGTGCAGTCTTTTCCAGTATTCTCCTGGCGTAAATATTTTGGCGGCGTAAGTCAAAGCGATTTATCGGTGTGCGCCATTCACTGAATGGCAGATATCCAAGCGTTGTGGAATGTCCTTGACTGGAAAGAGCCAATCCCAATAAGGAGGCATGCTCAATCCAATAATGCAAAGAGGCAAAAAGAAAAATTTTCTTCCCCGGTTTTGAATTTGCTTTAAGGGCTTGTGTTTGATCCAAAAGTAGTGGCAGATGTTGATCAAGTTGCTGTAATGAAAAACGACTGATCGGTTTTCCATTTTGGCGAAACAACCAGTATAACTCTGCCGTATAGGGAACATTCCCAAGGATCCGTTTTATGCCTTCTTTACCTGCTATTGTCATAAGACCTCAATTTGCCAATCCAATCTTGGGCGCAGCGGCCCCAATCTCTGCTCCGACCATTGCATTCCGGGTGCACCAGCCGGGTCTACATTAAAAGTTAATGCCCGCTCGTCCTGGAAAAAGCGCTGGATGCGATAAGAACTGGCATTTATGCCAACCACAAACCTGCCCTCATTAAAGGTATCGGCGGGAATCTTACAGCGGCTGATATACCTGCCTGCTGGTCTGACAGTGTGTTTTTCGAAGAGTGTCGTTTCATCGGTATCAAAGGTCGTAAAGACGTATTCACCACGAGTGCTCAACAGGTAGTAGCCTATTCTCAATCCACTGATCGGCGCTGAAAGCTGATACTCGAATTCAATGCTCATATCCTCAACTGACCGTACGGAGTCCATCACAAGACCCTGGCTATTTTTTATGCGCAAAGCAAGCGGGCGAAAAGGGGCAGCCGAAAGTGGAACTTCAGCCTCCTCCCAATACCTCTCACCCGTCTCTGCGAAGCCGGAGGAAAGATAATAATCGACCGCCTCTGAGGAAGGCGCACGCATTACTACCTCACCTTTTTCGAGTACAAGTGTCTCGCTGGTTAATCGCAAGATAGCAGACATATTATGAGATACAAACAAGACTGTGCGTCCCTGCTCAGCCACATCGCTCATTTTTCCAAGGCACTTACGTTGAAATTCAGCATCCCCCACAGCCAACACTTCATCCACCACCAGGATATCAGGCTCAAGGTGGGCAGCCACTGCAAAAGCCAGCCGCAGATACATACCACTGGAATAACGCTTTACAGGTGTGTCAATAAAGCGGGCGACTTCGGAAAATTCAACAATTTCATCAAACTTCTTCTCAATTTCGATCCTCTTCATTCCCAGAATAGCACCATTGAGAAATATATTTTCTCGTCCCGTTAATTCAGGGTGAAAACCCGTACCAACTTCCAATAGAGAACCAACCCGTCCACGAATTTCGCCAATTCCACTGGTCGGTTCTGTAACACGCGATAGCACCTTTAAGAGAGTGCTTTTCCCAGCCCCATTTCTACCCACAATTCCCACAACAGATCCACGTTGGATATCAAAACTGATATCACGCAAAGCCCACAACACGCGATTTTCCTGGTCTTTTTTGCGGGTAAAAGGTTGCCGGAAAGTCGAGACTAAAAGGTCACGCAGCGTATCCTGGCGGTCTTGTAATTGGCCGATTATATACTTTTTTGAAATATTCTCTACGTGAATAGCTATATCAGTCATATCAAATAATATCCGCGAAGGTACGCTCTGTATTTCGGAAAAAAACAATTCCGCTGATGAGGACAATAAATGTAATAGCAATGGAAATAACAAATAACGGCCCAGGGTTGAACGATTGCACATATTTCTCGCCCAGTATTGCCCAACGAAAACCTTCAACAACTCCGGTCAACGGATTTAGCCCCAAAAGGAAACGAAATTTTTCTGGAATGAGCGCAGAGCCATAGATAACAGGCGTGGCATACTTCCAGATTTCAATAATGAAGGGAACCAGGTGATTAATATCTCTAAACCGGACATTTAATGCTGATAACCACAATCCAAAACCCAATGCGGTTAACATTGCCAAAAATAAAAATAGAGGCAGCAGTAAAAGATTCCAGGTTGGAATAATTCGATAGACCAACATCATGATAACCAGAATAATGAACGCTATAGCAAAGTCCACAAAACCAGAAAGGACGCCTGAAATGGGTATTACCATTCGCGGGAAATAAACCTTGCTGATTAAATTCGCACTGCCGACCAGGGTGGTTGAGGATCGGGTAAGAGAGCCGGCAAAATATGTCCAGGGAAGTAAAGCTGCAAACGAAAATATCGGGTAAGGAATTCCATCTGTCGGTACTGATAAAAGCTCACCAAATAAAATTGTGAAAACAACCATATTAATAACAGGTTGTAAAATAACCCAGGTAAAGCCTAACAATGTCTGTTTGTAACGAACTTTCAGATCACGCCAGGTGAGAAAATAAACTAGCTCGCGATATTCCCACAAATCACGTAAATTAAGCGCAGCCAATCCTCTGGCTGGTTGTAAATATGTGATTGGAACCTGATTCTGCTCTACAGACATATTACGATGCACCTGATTTATTTCACCAAATTTTGGTTTGCGAGATACCAATCAATTGTGGCTTTGAGCCCTTCATCGAAATCGACTTTTGCTCGAAATCCAAACTTGTCATAAGCGCGCGAAGTATCCAATGCCCGCCGTGGCTGACCATTCGGTTTATCGCTGTTCCAGATTAATTCCCCATGAAAACCTGTCAATTCTGCAATTTTCTCAGCCAGATCTTTGATGCTGATTTCATTGCCAGACCCCAAATTGACCGGTAACGATTCATTATAAAATTCGGTGGCCATGACAATTCCTTCAGCTGCATCTTCAACAAAGAGGAATTCCCGAGTTGGTGAGCCATCTCCCCATACTTCTATCGAAGTTTGGTTAGATGCCGCTGCCTCCACGCACTTTCGAATCAAGGCTGGAATGACATGTGAAGATTGCGGATTAAAGTTATCACCCGGTCCATACAGGTTTACTGGTAAAAGAAAAATGGAATTAAAGTCGTATTGATCACGATAAGCCTGTGATTGCACCAAAAGCATCTTTTTCGCCAACCCATATGGTGCATTCGTTTCCTCCGGATATCCAATCCAAAGATCATCTTCTTTGAAAGGCACCGGAGTATATTTTGGATAGGCACAAACAGTGCCAATGGCGACAAACTTCTCAACACCACCCTGCCATGCTTTATGCATTAATTGAACGCCCATCATCAGATTGTCGTAAAAGAATTCTGCTGGATGTTCACGATTGGCACCAATTCCACCCACATGTGCAGCTAAGTGAATAATAACATCCGGGTTGGCATCGGTTAATAATTTGTCAATTGAATGAGGGTCAACCAGATCATATTGCTCGATGGTCGGAATAAATACATCGCGAGCACCCCTCTCCCGAAGTTTTTTCGTAACAACTTTCCCAAGAAATCCAGCCCCACCGGTCACACATACTGAGCGATTTTGCCAAAATTGACTCATACTGGTTGATCCTCCTCCAGAATAAAATCGACATATAGTTTAAGATCTTCGACCCGAATGACTGCTTTACAGGAATCATCAGTCCGAATGAGAATTTTTTGTTCAATACAGGTCAGTTTGCAAATATCAGCGACATCCCCATTACCCACAATACAAACCTCGTTGAAACCAGCCTTGTGAATCTGTTGTATGGCTTTTAAGGAGCGTTCGCGCACCAGACGGTAAAGACTCAATGAGGATTGGATGTAGTCCAATGTCAAATGTGCACGTAATGCTATCCCCTCCGGGGTGATGATATATTTCAATTTGCGGCGTTCAGCCCGGCGGACTTTGACATATCCTTTCTCTATCAGACGTTTGATATGCCAGTTGATCGTACCGACAGCCACACCTAATTGCGTGGCCAGTGTTGCTTGTGTTGCATCTGGGTCGGCCGAAATGTGGTTCAGAAGTGCTAATTCTCGGTGTTCATTTTCTGAGTTTGTTGTTGTCATAGGCTAAAATTCAGTTGCTGAATTATAAACCGCGTTGTCGAATTGGTCAAGCAAATGCTCCATGCAGTCGCCACTAAGTCTTAATATGACTATTATTTTTTGCAAGAGGACTTAGAATACTTCAGATAATCCCAAGCCGATCTATTGAAGATTTACTGAATGCTGTACAGGGGCTAGCGACTAATTATCGGTAAAAAGATCAGATTTGATTTAGACGAATCAATGAAATTTATGATGATCAGGTTGGAATCACATCCGGCTGGAACAGAGACGGTAACCTCTGATGATAAAGGCGTGCCTTCGGGATCAAATAACTGAACTTTGTATTCTCCCCCGAGATTTTCATCACCCAGAAAGACTTCATAACCGCCGGGACCATACGTCGGCGCAAGACCGCTATATGCCAGCGCAGCAGGGATTGCATAACCGGCTCTCCCAGTCACAACGACAACCATTCCTTCAACAGGCTGATTGTTAATATCGAAAATTTGGCCGCTCATTCCCAGCCAATTGCAGCCTTCCTCCAGGTGAGCAAAGTTTGTGGTAAATAATGGGGTAGGCATTTGGGTTGTATACTCAAATTGATGGGAGTTTTTAAACTCATTCTCTCTCATTGTTGCTGTTTCTGTTGGCATCAGCAATGACTCCGGGGTTAGACTCGCAGGCATTTCCCCTTTTGCGTCTAATCCAGGTGTGGAAGAAGGTTTAGGGAAATTCTCTTCGGGGTGAATTGCCAGATTTCCCTGACTTACAGAAAGATTTGGCAGCCTTTCGGGGTCTGATTTATGCAACTGAAAACGCAAGGACAATGGCACCAAAGAGCATGCCAGACCTATTATGAAAATTAATACAAAAAAGCTGAAAAATCTTTTCATCACACAAAACTCCAAATATGGCACAGAAAAACTACTATATCTATTTGCAAGAGCCATGCCTAAATTGCGTTGATAAATTCATGCATCAGACTCGCTATGATATACTTATTTCTATATCTTGACGTGACAAAAAATAGTTGCTAAATGAAACTAATCATCCAAATCCCTTGCTTCAATGAAGCGTTAACCCTGGTCGAAACCTTGAAATCTCTGCCCCGCCAAATCAGCGGGGTGGATCAGATAGAAACTCTCATCATCGATGATGGCAGCCAGGATAATACTGCCAAAGTTGCTCAGGATTATGGTGTTGACCATATTGTTAAATTGAAAAAAAATCGGGGCCTGGCCGGGGCATTTAAAGCCGGGTTGGATGCCTGCCTGCGATTAGGCGCAGATATAATCGTCAATACGGATGCAGATCACCAATACGTTTCCGAAGATATTGCCGTTCTGATTCAACCTATTCTGGATGGAAAAGCAGAGTTGGTGATCGGTGATCGCGGCGTGGCACAAGAAGAAAGTTTTACCCCTTTAAAAAGAAAACTCCAGACATTTGGGAGTTTTATTGTTTCTAAAGCATCCGGACTTGACATTCCGGATGCTACCAGTGGCTTTCGTGCTATGACACGCGAAACAGCCATGAAGACCAATGTCCTTTCCAATTATTCCTACACCCTTGAAACTTTAATTCAAGCCGGTAATCACAACATCAGCGTCGCCAGTGTGCCCGTACGTACCAATCCCCCCAAACGACCTTCCCGGCTCATGCATGGCATGTGGGACTATTTGATGCGCTCAGGGATCACCATTGTACGAGCTTATGCCATGTACCGCGCGATACGAGTGTTCTTCTCAATCGGAATTGGAATGATCGCCATTGGAGTCGCTCTGGGAATAAGGTACATGTATTTTGTCCTGCAAGGGCAAGGTGGCGGGCATATCCAGTCCGTGATCCTGGCAGCAGTATTGTTGATTGTCGGATTCCAGACGATGTTGAATGGCTTGCTGGCAGATCTGATCGCGAGCAATAGGAAATTGTTGGAAGAGATAAGCATTATTACAAAAAAGTAAAAAGAATATGTTATCGGAATTATCTATTCAGAATTGGTTGAGCATTTTATTCTCATTAATAGTCTTTACCGGACCCGGATGGCTTGGTATTCGTTACTTTCCCAAAGGTTATCGATTAGATTTTACAAGTAAATCAATATTTGCATTTTGCCTTAGTCTTGGAATTTGGACATTTTCTTTATCAATTTTGAGATTTTTCCCTCGAGGTTTGTCAAAAGAATCAATAATTATTATCTTTTCACTTATCTGGTTGATAATTCTTATTGGTACGATTCAATCATTGAGAAATGACTTAAATTTTTCTTTTGATATTTATCAAATCATCCTTTGGATTTTCTTTTTTTCTGTAATTTTTATTATCCTTTTTACATTACGGAGTATTGTTACGGGTTTGGGGAGCGATAGTTATCATCATTCATTGATTAGTAAGTTGATTTTTGAACAAGGAAAAGCCCCTAATAATTATCTTCCTTACGCACCTTTGGTGAGCTTTTCATATCATTTTGGATTTCATTCATTAGTAGCTTTTATAGCAACCATTTCTGGTGTTCCTGTGGAGTTATTAGTACCCATTACTGGAACCATTGTTATTGGACTGACATCCCTAAGCTGCTATTTCATTGCAATTCAACTTTTCAAAGACAAATTCACTGCGTTAACTGCAGGGATCATAGTAATCTGTATTACTGCATCACCTTTCTATTTAATAAATTTCAGTAGATTTCCACAATTACTTGGGTTACTTTATTGTTCAGTATTTTTAGGATTCTTCGTCTTGTGGGAAGATTTCAATTACTCGAAAACTTTGATACCTTATTTTTCAATTATCGCAATAGGCCAGGCGTTTGCACATTATAGGGTAACAATAATGTCTGCTATAGGCATTCTCCTTTATATCATTTTCGTTAAACATTCTGAATCGAAAACCGGAAAGAAGATAAGTTTTGTTCAGATAAAAAGTTGGATCTATTCTGGTTTACTCACGATATTGTTGTTCCTACCATGGGCTATTCAAATATACTTTTCTAGTAAGTTGGGCATTTCGGGTGATATTGGTGAAATGAGTGCAAATTTCTTTAATATCAATCGAATTGGATCAGAAATGATCCATTATCCAACTAATATTTATATATATTTCTTACTCATACTTTCACTCATTGTAAATTTATGGATAAGAGAGTGGAAAATTTTCTGGTTATTTTCTTGGACCTTACTTCTTTTTTTACTTTCGAGTCGATATCTGTTTAATTTGTATATGGATACAGTATCCACGGTTTTTTCAATTTTTATACCCATAGCTTTAATTTCTGGTTGGTCGATTAGAAAAATTTTTTTCATAATGGAAAAAAATGCGAAACTAAAAAGTATTTTTCTCATCGCCTCCATGGCGATTGTACTTTACTGTGTTCATTTACTTCCACAATATATTCATCCTGAGTATTCCTTCGTTACTCAAGAAGATCAGAATGCATTTAAGTGGATTAATTCAAATTTACCCAAACCAATAAGTTTTATTGTAAATACATACAATTTTAATTTCAATGAAAATTACATTATAGGAATTGATGCTGGTTATTGGATTCCTTATTTCACGGGAAATAAAACAGTCTCAATCCCTATGATTTACTTGATTGAGAGAGTAGTATCCAAACAAGTTATCAGTAACCTGCAACAGATCCACAAACTCCCAGATTTCACTTCGACTGAAAATATTGATGTCATCTTGGATAGCGGATATTCTTATATATATTTAGGAGAAAAAGGATCTAAAAATAATTTAGAAGAATTAGAAAATTCAAATTTCTACGAGTTAATCTATAATAGTTCTAACACATATATATTTAGAATCAAGCCTCGTCAATAATCATGGAAAAAGACGTTATCACAGGAAATTTTTACAATAAATACGAAACGAAAAATCCAATTGAACTATTATTAATGGGAAATTTCAAGAAGAAATTTATTAAGTCAATAGAAAAACTCTCTATAGAAAATATTTATGAAATAGGCGCAGGCGAGGGATACCTATTACAAATAATCCAAGATACCATTCCAAGTTTTAATTTGTTTGGTTCAGATATTGACTTTGGCCTAGTATCTAACAGCAATAAAAATACTGACGGAATACGTTGGGTCATTAATTCAGCTGAATTTATCCCTCTATCAACTAATTCAATTGATTTGTTACTCGCCAGTGAAGTTTTGGAGCACTTACAGAATCCGCATCTATTTCTTCTAGAATGCCAAAGAATTCAGGCAAAATATTATTTCTTCAGTGTCCCTTTTGAGCCTCTTTGGAGGATACTAAACATAATTCGTGGAAAATATATAAAAAATCTGGGAAATACACCTGGCCATATCAATCATTTTTCAAGAAAAAAAATATTCAAATTGATTGATGAGTATTTACTAGTTGAAGAAATATCTTTAGTTTTTCCATGGATATTTGTGATGGCGAAAAACAAACAATAATCCAAATGTGTTATTGAATTATTCCCGTGAGAACGTTAATATAAAGAAAAATATAAAGAAAAATGGAGGTAATTATCATGCGTAAATCAATATCTATCTTAACTGGTGTATTGTTGGCAAGCATCATCTTAATGATGTTTTCCTCACCTGTAAATGCTCTTCCCGGGTCAAACTGGGCAACCGGAATCAAGTTGCAAAATCTCGATTCCTCAGAAACGGCTCAGATAACTGTCCAATTAAGAGATGCTGCAGGTGCATTAATAAACACAATTTCCACTACATCTAACGGCGATCCACTAACTGCTGCACCCGAGAGTTCTGTTGAAATTTATCTCCCTGCTTATACAACCCTTACCTCTGGGCAGTATTCTGCTGTAATCTCTTCGAATGTACCCTTAGGTGTTGTGGCAACTATGACTAATTATGAATATGGTATTGCGGACAGCTACAATTCCATGGTTCCTGCATCAAATGTTAGTATTCCGTATGTGTATCACAACCATAATTCATATTATACTGAGATCTTCCTACAAAATACCACTGACTCATCGATTACCGGAAATATTACCTTCACTGAACCTGTAGGCGGAGTTTCCTCGGGCGATGGGATTGGTGATAAGACGGTACCTGTCACTATTCCTGCCAATGGAACTTATAGCTTGAATACGAGTAGCCCAACACATAGTGATTTGGGTTGGTTCATTGGTGCTGCAAATGTTTCTATGAGTGGTGACATCACAGTAGTTGCCAATCAATTAAGAATTGTTGGGGCTGGGGATACCCGCGGCAATCTGATGATTCAGAGTCGTGGTTTGACTTCCGCCGATGGTGGAACAACAGTCGTTTTACCGTCATTGTATAAGAACTTCTCTGGAGCAAGTGGTACCTGGGTTTCTGGAATAAAACTCGTAAATCCATCTACATCCGGTTCAGTAGATGTTGAAGTTACTTTTTCTTCGGATGATGGATCTTTTACTGGGGTTAAATCAGTCACGATTGGTCCAAGTGGAAATGCTGAATTATACTTGCCCGGTGTAGTCTTAGATTCTTCAACATCAATTCCTGATATGTTCTTAGGGTCAGCCAAAATCGAATCCACCGGAACTGTCGTTGCAACGGTACAACATACCAATTATTTAGCCGGTGGAGGATATGGCGTTGGTTTAGGATACGCCGCCTTTTCAACTGGAGCTAGTGAAATTAGTCTACCCTCATTATACAAATGGCCCTCAGGTGCAGGAATTTGGATTTCAGGAATAAAAGTTCAAAACCTTTCCGCTGACACAGTGACGGTAACCATTAATTTGAGCTCCGATTCAGATGTCACACCCTGGACTGGAACAAAAACAATTACTTTAGATGGATTTGAGGCTCAGGAGTTATATCTGGGAGGTACAGCTAACCTGGATGGCGGAGCTTCGGTTCCACAACCTTGGAAAGGTTCTGCTCTTGTTACAGCTACAGGTTCTGGTACAGTAGAAATTGCTTCGACCGTTTTACATACTAATTACGGCAGACATGTTGCTAATATGTACACTGGTGTAACGACAGCACCTTAATCTTTGATTCTGTTCAGATTGGAGAAGTTTTTTTCTCCTCTTTGATAGAGATTTATAAAATTACATGATCACAAAAAACAAAGAAACATTAGTACAATTATGTTTCTTTGTTTTTTTATCGCAAAAGAGGTAATTCTACAAAAATGAAAATTAAAACTTTTCTTATAATATTTGCATTAATAATACTTGTCGGATGTTCTCAAGGAACCCCCGAAATTATTTCTACAGGTTCACCAGAAAAAGGTACTGTAAAAGGTCAGCTATCTATTGAGAATCATACGGAGCTAGTTGGATTAGTTCTATATTTGGGAGATGTGATTACAGATTCAAACGGGTTAAATGGCGGTTTTTTAAACGTTGAGACTGCACCACTTGCAAAATTTGATGAAACATCAGGCGATTTTGTTTTCTCAAATGTTGTACCCGGCGAATATTCATTAATTATCAAAGAGGTCGTATTCGGTGGAAAACTTCTTACGGATGAATCTGGAAACGCTAGAGTTATTGAAGTTTCAGCTGGTAGTATTACTGACCTTGGCATTGTTGATTTTGAAGGTTTCTAACGAAATTTTTGGATTTTTCTTAGTTAACCCATATATTTTCTACATTTCAAGAAAATTAGAACGATATAAGACCGTTCGCCATAGTCTTTTTTTAGCACCATTCTTGCACCTTAATCATTATCAACCCTCTCTACCAAAGGTGCAAAATGCATTTCAATTTGCGAATCATCGCATTTTTTTTGAAAACATCGCTATTAATCTTGATTGCCATTGCTCTCACTTCATTATTTAAATCCCCAAATAGTTCCCTTTCATCCGAGTCGCTTGATTCAATTGGCATCGGCACCTCCACTCATTTGCGAGTGGGCGTGGATAATTTGGATGTAGATTATCAAGCTCTGGAAGATATGAATATTCATTGGATTCGCGAGGAAGTCCCCTGGGTTGAAGTGGAACCATTTCCTGGTCAGTTCAAATGGAGCTATACGAAAAACGAACTTTATATAGATTTTGACATCATGCTGGCTCTGGCTGAACGGCACAATCTGCAGGTGGTGGCGGTGCTTTCAACCGGACCAGCATATCTTCCACATATTTACCCGGACCAACCCATTGATGCGGATGAACTTGTTCAACAATGGAAAGGTTATGTTCAGGCTGTGGTCGATCGCTATGGCGACCGGATAGATTATTGGGAAATTGGTAATGAGATGAACAATCCTAATCAGTGGGGAAAAGTTATGTTTCCCACTGTAGAAAATGCTGTCAGCAACCCTTCCCCATTTTTATATGCCCGCATGCTAACCACCGCTTCAAAAATCATTAAAAAGAATGACCGCCAGGACATTGTTATTCTGGGGGGATTGTATAATTCTTCGGCAAGCGATTGCAGCACCAGTCCAATCGGGTTTCTAAAAGAAATCTCCAATGCAGACGCCTGGAAAACATTCGATGTTATCGCTTTGCACCCTTATTGGCAGAACAATCCACCAGAAACTCGGCTGACACGTGGACCAACTTTCGACTTAACTACTGGCTTATGTCAAATGGACAAGCCGCTTGAATTCGATCTCGTTGGAGAAGTGCGCAATGTAGCGGAATATGCTGAAACTCAGGGATCAAAGCCGATCTGGATTACGGAGATAGGCTGGCGTGATGACTGGTTAGCCCAGTTAGGTCAAGCGAAAGGTATCGCTGACGAGCAAATTGAAGGCAACTTAGTGTTACGCAGCATTATCCCACTTCTAACTGAACCAAATGTAGACAAAATATTTTGGAATGGCGATGTCGATGATCCGACTGATCCCGGGTTTATGCTTCGTCCCAATGCTCGCTTAGTTCTAAAAAATATCAGTCGCCTCGTAGAAGGGGCACGCCCTCTGGGTCAATTTCAGAGGAGCACTGATTTGGAGAGCCCTCAAGAACTTGGGCTATTTGAATATCGTTTTCGTAAGGAAGGCAGAAACATGATTTTCACCTGGGCTGCAATCGGAGGCGATCAACCATACCCAATCACCCTTTCGAACGTACCTGGCTCAAAATATCGCGCATATGCAGCCAACAGCGATGATTTAAGTCTTCAAAGCGGATTGGAGCTAAAAGCAGACCGAAAGAACTCTTTAACATTATATGTCAGTGAAACGCCAGCTATTTTGATTGAAGAAAAACCTTCAATTGTCACCAGTTTGAAATTTCGATTGGAAGATGGGACATCTCGATTGATGAGTAATCTTCAGAAGGATTCCAAAGAATGGATTCATTCAAAACTTAAACAAATAAGTGATAATCTATTAATCTGGGCGGAAGATAATATCTTCAATTTTCTCAATTGGGGCGTTGATAGGCTTTCCGGAGAATAATTATATTTTCCAGGAACTTCTATAATTTTCTAAACGTCTTCAAGCCAAGAAGATTAAGAAAGCGATAAAAATGGTTCTAAAAATATTTCGAAATAAATCCCTCATCATTTTTTTACTTCTAGGCATGGCAGGCTGCACCTTTTCAAATCCCAACATGACGCCGACGGCGCATCCCATCATACCTACATTAACTTCATCAACACCTGCTGAACAAATAAGCACTGCGACACCTCTGAATATCTCTGAAAGCACCCCGAATTCTGCATATGAACAAATTCAAGTAGGGAATGCATCCAGGCTTGAGATTGTGGATGATTTTCAGACCAGTGAACCGGTGCAACTCAAGTGGAGTTTGGATCAGAAATATTTTGTATTAATTGGCTACCAAACTTTTTGGGTCTATTCTTATCCACAGATGCAATTGCTTTACACATCTAACTTTCACGCAGAGGAGATGCTGATCGATTTTTCACCTGACGGTGAACAATACGCTGTTACTTTCAACCAGAGCTCACTTTTGATAAAGAACTGGAAAGACAATTCCATTCATACCATCCAGACTGATTTTTCTTTTTTATATGGTCAATTTTCCCCGGACGGTTCGCAAATAATTTTAGACCGGCAAGATACCCGGGTGGGTGAAATTTATGATATTGCGAGTGGAGAAAAAAAAGCGAGCATAAACGGGTTTGAAACGGCAGCTCCGGTTTATTCTGTGGGTTTTGGCGGAGACGTTAACCACGCAATTTGGAGTGCACGTGCCACAATTCAGGTCAGCGATATTGCAACAAATACCCTGGGAACAGCAATTTTTCACGAAGATTTTCTCACTAGTTATGCTCTGAGTCCAAATGGAAAAATTTTGGCTACATCTACATCACAAATGAAAGATGGCATGCCTGTGCCGCAGGTTTTTTTCTATGAGCCGATGACAGGGATACCTCTGGGAACTTTCGAGTTATCCATTCCCGCTTATAGCATGGATTTTTCACCGGATAGTTCTCTATTGTCCATCATTGATGGTACTGATCTTGTAATATTGGATTGTGAAAAAATGATTGAAGTCGCCCGTTTTTCTCAGGACGTCGACAGCGTCAACCAGGTACTATTTTCACCGGAAGGTACCCTGATCACCACGATTGCGACTGACCAGCAGGTGCATTTCTGGCGTATCATACCTTAACATCTGTGGCGATTAAATGAAAAGACCGTTTCATAAAAAAACGGTCTCTTTCATTAAGAATTATTTCTGCTAACGGGCTGCCTGATAAAAACCATCTGCAGCGTCCCAGTTAACCACTGTCCAGAACGCAGTGACATAATCTGGGCGGCGATTCTGGTAGCGCAAATAATAAGCATGCTCCCATACATCCAAACCCAGCACAGGCACATGACCCTGTAAGTAAGGACTATCCTGATTGGCGGTCGAATAAACCTGTAATTTCTTGTTTTCATCGAGAACCAGCCATGCCCAACCAGAACCGAAACGAGTCTTGGCTGCATTTGAAAAGACATTCATGAAACTATCATAATTACCAAAGACGGTATCAATCTCTTTCAGTAAGTGACCAGAAGGGACATTTTTTCCACCCGGAGCAAGGAGTTTCCAAAATAGTGAATGGTTTGCATGTCCGCCACCATTATTGCGAACCGCCGTGCGAATGTCTTCAGGCACATCATTTAGATTTCGTAAAATTTCTTCGACGGAATGGTCAAAGAATTTAGGTGCTTTGTCAAGTGCGGCATTTAAATTATTCACATAACCTGCATGATGCTTATCGTGATGAATTTCCATTGTCTGGGCATCTATGGCGGGCTCAACTGCGCTGAATGCGTATCCTAATTCGGGTAAAACAAATTTCTCGGTCATTTCTATATCCTTTTCTTTTTTAATTTTTCCCCTCATAAACATGAGGAATTATGATAAATTTTATCTTATTAAGATAATAACTGTTTTGGAGTTGAAAATCAATTAACGTTATATAAAAGTTTTATAAGAACCGTTTAAAACCTTCTAATTTTCTATAAAAATTTATACAAACTTCATAAAGCAATAAAATAACAATGTAGAATCCAAATAAGGTTAACAAAATTAATCTTAAGAACTGGAGACAATATGAAATGGTCATTTCGAATAGCAAGGATCGCTGGGATTGATGTAAAAATCCATTTCACTTTCTTTTTACTGATCCTTTGGATCGGCTATTCATACTGGGTATCAGCGAATGAATTTTCTGTCGTGATGGATGGGATTTTTTTCATTCTATTGCTCTTCTTGTTCGTTGTGATGCATGAATTTGGACACGCTCTGACAGCAAGAAGGTTCGGAATTAAGACACGAGATATCACATTACTACCCATTGGTGGTGTAGCACAATTAGAAAGAATGCCACGCGAACCTAAACAAGAATTTTGGGTCGCATTAGCAGGACCAGCAGTGAACCTCGTGTTGGCTATTTTACTATTTGGATGGATGATCTTCACAAAAGGGCTTGTGTCGTTCTCCCAACTTTCATTAACTGATGGCTCCTTAATTGAGCGCCTGGCTATTGTAAACCTGGTTTTACTTCTCTTTAATCTTATCCCGGCTTTCCCGATGGACGGTGGCAGAGTATTACGGGCAGCATTGGCTTTACGAATGGATTACGTTCGGGCAACTCAACTAGCGGTTGCATTTGGCCAGGGATTCGCCCTTATTTTCGGATTGATTGGCTTGTTCTCAAACCCGTTTTATCTTTTTATTGCATTGTTCGTGTGGATCGGTGCGGGGCAAGAAAATAGTAGTGTACAGGTAAAGGAAACATTTTCAGGAATACCTGTTCAAAGAGCCATGCTCACCCAATTTCAAACGCTTTCTCCTACACAAAGGCTGAGTGATGCTGTAGCCGCTATACTTTCCGGCTATCAGCAAGATTTTCCTATTCTAAATGGGAATGAAATGGTAGGAGTACTTACCCGCAAGGCACTCATGCATTCGTTGGCGAAAGATGGCGAAACTGTCAACATAGCCAGCGTTATGGACCGCAATTTCACAACAGCTGAAGCTGATGAAATGTTAGATACAGTAGCAGAAAGACTGCAGAATTGTGGGTGCTCATCCGTGCCTGTCTTTGACAAAGACATATTGGTTGGCCTGGTAACAATGGAAAATATTGGTGAATACTTAATGATACAGTCGGCTTTACGTCGCTCATCACTTGGAATCCAGTCTTGAAAATGACCCATTCAACATAAGCACAAAAAAAACCCGAAAATTTCATTCGGGTTTTTTGTGCTTATGGGAGTAAAGACCAAAATCCATCATCGGGTAAAAAGTAAAGTTCATAATGATAGATTTTTTGAATGGCGGATAAGCAACGCAGGAAGACCGATTCTGTCATTTTGTTGTTTGAGTTAACAACGACAACATGTGAGATCAATTCAGCCAGAGCAACAGCCGCCGTTATTTCATCCAGTCGATGTTGGTTCGCCTGGATTAATCTGAACATAGAAAAAAAGATGGCATGGCCAGGGTTTGGCGTAACCTGGGTTGGATTTGAAAAAGGGGTGGACCATATTTGCCATTCGCCATTTTCCGGAATTAACCCCACCAAATCGTCATTCAAGATATTGGCTTGCTTTGAAACCCGGCAAACTGTGGTTTTTCCTGCTCCTGAGACGCCTGTAAACAAATAACCCTTATTATCATTTACCAATCCCGCACCATGTAAAAGCAACCCGCCATATTGATAGACCCAAATAGCTGCTGCAATTCTAATGATCTGTTCAATTTCGTAAATTGTTCTGGTAGGAGAGACATCAAAAACAGCATTTTTCTTTTCCACATTAATAACCCCCTCAATACCGGTTGCGGAAACACGACAAGTTTCTGCTCCCCACTCCAACAAAGGTTCCTGCCAGAAATCCCTTATTAATTCTTTCGTCAAATTAAATGTTATTGAAACCTGAACAGGAGATCCCGATGCGAGAAAATTTTTGAAGCGAGCAATCAGCTTTTGATGAAAACTTAAGTTATCGCTGCACAATTCAAAAATCAAATTAGTAATCCGAACAGAAGCTGAGTACATGGAAATCAATTCCTGAATACTTTTTCGGCAGATTTCTTTCGAATGATCAAATAAACCAAGATAATTAAAATAGCTGCAGTAATTTCTATCCATCCGAATGAGGTTACCACTATTTCGATCGGTCCAAAATCTTCCGTTTGACCACCCATTTGCAGCTCCTGCAGCAAATAATAATAGGTGTGCCCTGCCTTAATTTCATGATCAGTCAATTTGTATTGACCACCAGTCAATGAATCCCCCTTGGGAGTAACTAGCATTTTGTTAACTTGATAATTAAATGGTCCGCTTGTTGTTCCCGCGCGAAAAACATTAAAGCCCAGCGTTTCAATTTCACTGGCTGTGGACCATTCAACCTCAACTGATGGATTTAGTGTATGCCATATCCCTAAACCGAACAATATCAATGCAATTACGGGAAAAATAGAAATTACTTTCATAAATCGCTCGATCAATTCGGTATGCACCTTTTCCCGAAATAACCTGTTCGGTTGATTTTCAATGTTATATTATTCTTTATATTTTTTATTGAACGCATCTGTCAGATATACTTTCCCAAGTTGCGGTATAGTTCCCGGTGTCAATAGGGTAAAACCGGCAATTATTAAAGGTGGCAAAGTCACTATAGCGAATAATAAAATCGCAAAAGCCAAAGCTTGAGTACTATTAATCGAAAATGGTATAAGCGCGAGTTGAGCAAAATAAGTGAAAGGACCAATATTCCCAGGCATCAACGCTGGTAAAACGCCAATATAGACCAATACCAGAACCAAACCCGCCGCTTTCCAATTCAATGGGAGCATTAAAGCTTGAAAAAGCAACAAATTGGTCGAAAGCATCACCAGCCAGATCAAAACGCTAATCGCAATAATTAATATCAGTTTACCTGGGCGGCGAAGCCATTGAATGGCATCCATTAACAAATCGATTTGTCTGCTCACCTTGCTTTTCCAACCTTTGTTTTCATCCGGACTATTAAACCGCTTCCAGAGTAAGGGGCCAAAAAGAGCAGCAATTAATAAAAGCGTACTTAGAACCACCAGCATAGGAGAAAGTCTTGACCACCGATCCACGGCGATTGATGGAAGAATTGTGCTCATGGTCAACAGACTGAATGAAAGCATGATCAAATCAAAATATTTTTCAAGCCCAATCGTTGCTGTTATATTCGCGATGTCATCCTCATGCGGTTGATGTGCCCAACCTATTCGGATAATTTCACCTCCTCGAATAAAAAAAACGATATTAACAGCTGCACCAATAAAATAAGCTGAAATTGTCTGTTTCAAGGAAATATCGATCTTATGGTAATTAAGTATCATCCGCCAGCGTAGCACTTTCAAAGCGAGGCTAACCAGAACACTAATAGTAGCCCAGAGAAACCATGCCCATGAAATATTCTTTAGGGCTTGGCTTAAGACCTGCCAATCTACTTGCCAGAAAGCAAAAAATAAAAATGCCAGCCCTAACCCAATTTTTATCAATGGGGACAACCTGGCGATCATTTTGGTCTTCCTCATTGATTTTTTCTCAATTAATTTGCTCAGGATGGTTAAACCCTTGGAAGAATTTAAAGCTGACAATAAACAAGATCATGTATTACTGGGTGTTCTGGTTGGGGGAAATTCATGCGTTAGCGTAGGTAATGGTTCTTCGGTATCAGTTGGGGTGAAAGGAATTTCAGTCGGCGTCGGCAAGTCGGTGGCAGTAGAAGGAATTAGTGTCAATGTTGCCGTGTTACTCGGGATCATGGTTAGGGTAGCCGTAGGCGTGCGCGTGCTTATGAGGGTAGGTGGGATAGCAGTATTGGTGGAAGTAAGTGTAGGAGTGCGAGTTGGTGGGTAAGGTGTCCAGGGCAGGAAGATGGTCTGACCGGCTGATATAGAAGATGCTTCCAGACAATTTGCTTCTATCAATGAATCCGTGTTGATATTAAAATAATTGGCAAAATAAGCCAGGGTTTCACCAAAGCGAACCGAATAGGTCACCCATCCGTATGGGGCCTGGCAAATTATTGCTGTAGGACTTGATGTTGGCAGAGGGGTATGAGTCGATGTGTTGGTACTGGTCGGTGAACTAGTCGGGGTAGGTGTGATCGAAGCATCAGGTGTACCTGTCAAAATGGGATTGGCAGTCAACTCAGCCACAAGCGCGCTGTTAGGGAAAAAAACTTCTGTATTGGTTACAACCGGTGAGGGACTTGGCGTAATAACTATTGATGCCTGAACAGGCGTATGATTAGGGAAAAAGAGATCACGGTTGTTAAAAAGCCACCAACCAGCCAATAAGATCAAGATAAAAATAGTAACACCTGCAAATTCCCATAGATGGGCAAAACGATTTGAAGCTAAGGGAGCTAGAATATCCTGCCTGGGGGTTTTATCTTCCCCTACATCTGTTCCTACAACTTCTGCCAGAATTGGACCAGATACGTTAACAGGTTTTTGCATAACTGGCACCACCTGTCTGGCAGGTTTTACGCGCTGAACGCCAGCATTTAGGAAAATAGGGCAAGAGCTGTGCTCTTTCTCAAGGCAAAATTGACGTTGGTGTTCTACAGAAATTGGCTTTGCTTTTCCGCTGCGGTAACAGACATGGCTCTCACTGGCAAAGGCCAGGCGAGTATGCTCATCATCTTTTAAGCCCAGCATTGGGCATCGTCTCACAGACGGCAATCTATCCTCCAGCACATTAAGTTTGTATATAGATATATTATGCCACACATTTAGTGGTAATTTTTGGGAAGGAAATTCATAAAGAATTTGATATCCCTGTTAATAAACAAAGCACTGAATTCAGATCTATATTGCTTTCTCAAGACTAATCGCTTTGGTTTCAGCAGTTATTGAAGCTGTTTACGCACGCTTAGGACAATTAAAAAGATAAAAATAACCCCCAGGCTAAACCACAAAATCATCAACCACAGTAAATCTGCAACCAGACCCAGCCCAAGACACAATAAAAATCCGCCTACCATCAATTTCAATTGTTCACCCGGTTGATTTAGTTGTTCCTGCAACCCTCGGCCACGTTGGTACGATGTCCAGCGTGCCATTGAAATGACTGAAAGCAGCCATGCGATGGCAATGATCCAGATGAAGTTTGATATGAGGGAGTTAAGATTGATAAGAGACAAAGACAGCCTTTGTTGAACATCTAAATTACAATTACGCGTCGCTTTTTTCCTGGCTGGGCAAGAAAATTATTATGTAATCAAACGAAAACCTGCAATTAGATTACGAAAAGTGAGTTACTTAATCGCCCTTTCAAGCCCTATCTTGACATGGTGAACAACCAGTTCAATTTGTTCACTGGACATGGTCGGAAATAAAGGTAGGGTCACCTCCCGCGACGCGACATCTTCGGTCATCGGCAATCGATGATCAATATTTTCATAACGCATTTTGTAATAGCTGAATAGGTGAATTGGCGGGTAATGGATACTTGTTTGGATTCCCTCTGATTTCATGTAATCCTGGAATGCTTCCCTGTTAGCAGCCGCAGGCAGCAATACGGGCATCAGATGATAGGCAGGTTTATTCTTCGTCTTTGGAAACGGAATCTCGATCACTTTTGCCAGATCAATGCGATATTGGAAATTTGCCAAACCACGACGATAATTATTATTATGAAGTTTTTTTAATTGTTCAATACCAAGGGCAGCCCGCATCTCATCAATGCGATAGTTATATCCAAGCGCAACGACATCGTAACTGTACGCATGACCTTGATGCCGATCATAGGTAAGGGAGGTCATCCCATGTGAACGGAGAAACATTAGTCTTTCTGCCAGTTCAGCGTACTGGGTCGTGAGCATGCCTCCTTCACCGGTAGCCAAGTTTTTGTTTGAAAAAAAACTAAAACAACCAATATCCCCATATGTTCCGACAGATTTACCACTCACCACTGCCCCAGGCGCATGGGCAGCATCTTCAATTACATAAATATTATTTGTTCTCGCAAGATGATAAATATTCGCCATATCACAAGGATAACCCGCGTAGTGCATCACGATAATTGCCTTTGTTTTTGGAGTAATTTTTCGGGCTATATCTTTATAGGAAATAGTGAGATCTTGTGGGCTATTGATGTCGGCAAAGACAACATTCGCGCCTGTATATAAAACTGCATTCGCTGTCGCTACAAAAGTGAGAGAAGGTACGATCACTTCATCACCTGCACCTACACCTACTGCAAGCAATGCCATATGTAGCGCTTCAGTCGCGTTAGATACAGCAATTGCGTAATTGCTGTGGGTTAAAGTGCGGAATTCATGTTCAAATTTTTCTGTTACAGCCCCCATTGTCAGCCATTTGCTGCGCAAAACGGATAAAACCGCTTCTTCTTCTTCGGGACCATAATCCAAATCAGCTAGTGGAACGAGCCATTGCATTGAAACCTCCGCCTAAAATTAGTATTTCTTCGTGATATCAATGAGAATTAGTAGAGTATTTGTTGCTCTTTCAATTGAAATCGAACCAATATCGTCGTAGCCCTGAAACAATTCTATCTTAAGGAAATTTATTACTCACTAAGAAAGAAAATAAGGCGAAAAATGAAGCAGATTGATAAACAGATACCCCATCAATCCGGTAGAAATAATGATCGCATGTTTTCAAAATCATTGGCAGCTTGCTCATAATCATCTGGACGACCAAGATCTTGCCAATAGCCATCAAATGGATATCCAACCACCTTTTCACCAGCTTCCAAGAGCTTATGAACGAGATCGGGAAAATCAAGATACTGCCCATGCGGAATGTAATCCAGAACTCGCGGTTCAAAAACATATAAACCCATACTTACTTTATAGTCAATGGTCGGTTTTTCTATATATCCCGTAATTCGGTAATCCCCATCCTCTTCAATTACGCCAAGATCAACCTTTATTTGGCGCTTATGCATTGCAATTGTGCAAATTCCCTTGTTCTGCCGATGAAAATATAACAAATCTGAAATATCCAGTAAAGTTAAAACATCTCCATTGCTGACCAAAAAGGTCTTTGACAAACCGGGTACATTGGCCAGCGGACCCGCTGTTCCAAGAGGAGTATTTTCGTGTACATAGGTAATATTTAAATCATATTGTCTACCATCTTGAAAGAATGCCCGCATCAACCCGGAAAGGTGACCAACCGTCAGAGCTACATGGTTAATACCAGCCCGTTTCATCTGATAAAGGAGTATTTCAAGAATGGTTTTATCGCCAATGGGCATCATTGGTTTCGGAAATACGCGGGTATAAGGAGCAAGACGGGTTCCTTTACCCCCCGCAAGAATTACAGCCTGCATAAAAACCTTTCAGATTGAATCACATGCATAAGAAAACCAATAACTTCCCTTCAATGGTACAAATTATACCTGCGAAATGAGCTGCATTTAAAAGATGCAACAATAAAAAGGGGTTTTATAATTTCACCGATCTGTCTCACCGCTCGTATATTCCAGGACGATATAAATGCAAATTATCCTGAATCCAATCGATCGTGCGTGCGAGACCGGTGTCAATGTCTACTCCAGGCGCCCAACCCAACTGTTGACGCGCTTTGGTATTGTCGGAAAGAAGCCGCATAACCTCCGATTTCTGTGGACGAATCCGATCAACGTCAATTGAAATTCCCATTTCTGTTTTTCCCAGCAAGACCAGTATTTTTTTCACAATTTCACCAATACTTATTTCTGTACCGGTTCCTAAATTGAACTCCTGACCAGAAACCAGGGCTGTTTTATCCTCTGACAGCAACGCCTCCGCCGCACTCAAGAAGCCGCTAACTGTATCATCAATAAATGTAAAATCCCGGATTGTATCGATGTTTCCCAGGTTTAATTTTTCCTGGGTAAGCGCTTGAGTGATGATACTGGGAATAACCGCACGAGCTGATTGACCGGGTCCATAGGTATTGAATGGCCGCACTGTAACTGTATTAACATCGTAGGAACGGTGGTAAGCCTCAACAAGTTTATCTGCACCGATTTTGCTGGCAGAATAAGGAGATTGGCCTTGGAGCGGATGTGATTCATCTATCGGTACACGCAATGCTGTCCCATAGACCTCGCTCGTAGACGTATGCACCAATCTCGCCCCGCTTTTTCGGCAAGCTTGTAGAATATTCAGAGTACCCATGATATTTGACTCTACCGTCTCGACCGGATGAAGGTAGGAATAGGGGATGGATATCAACGCGCCTAAATGGAATACAAGCTCAACCTGAGTACTACTATTTTCAATCAAATCTGATTTTCCTGCTTTTTTCTTGATTCCCATCGCCTGTTCTATGGCATCACTATCGCGGATGTCACCAAAAATAATCTCCATCCTATTTAGAATGTCCGTTGGCAAATTTCGTAACAACCCAATATCTGCGCGCGAGTTATAACGAACAAATGCTTGTAATTGAGCGCCTTGTTTCACTAATATCTCCGCCAATCTTGATCCAATAAATCCGCCGGCACCTGTTAAAAGTATCTGTTTGCCTTCAAATATGTTCATACATCCTCATGGTTGATAGATTTGATATTTGCTTTTTCACAATATTATTAATCCAGGAAAAGAAAAATTGTAACCATATAATGATCAAAAATTCTATTACAACATAACGATCTTGATACTTTGCTGTCAATCAGGTCGAGATATAAAAATGATTCAGTGTTGCAAATCTAAGCGCAATCACTTAATCATTGCCAGCAGAAGCTACTAGCAATTGCAATAATTCAATCAGCTCAATTCGTTCTGGTGTTTTCTTGCTTTTGAGAGATAATCAATTTTCTTGCTGAATTTCTTGTTCAAGAACTTCCCTCAAATGTGTCGTGATTCGCAAAATACCATCGAGATCACCTGAGCGAGCCAATTGTTCAATTTCACCGACAAATCGCTTTCTCTCAACGATAGAAAGCGGTCTTTCGGGCATCTCATTTATCCCTGTCAGAAATGGATCAGTCTCATATAATTGCGTCATAACATCTGGAAGGACCACAAGACGGGCAGGAGTCCTTCCACATTGGCGGATGAGGCGGTAGCGATCTTTTGGAGTGATATTATAAATTGTGTAAACGATGACGCCAATGTCATTTTTTGCCACAATGGTCTCTAGATCGGTGGTGGATCCGAGTATTGGGACACCATTGACCCGCATACCACGTTTGCGGGGATCATCATCTATGATTCCCACAACATTAAAAGATGAAGCCAGGCGATGTCGGTTAAAAAGCCAGATTGCCAGCTCCCCATTATCACCAGCACCAATGATCAGGACTCTTTCCGCCAATGATAGGCTGCCTGCACGCATAGTTACCCAGCGGGTTGCCACACCGGTGATCAGGCGTTCCCGGTAACGAACGGTAACAAAACCCACAAAACTTAGAAGACCGGTTGTAATGATCAAGCCGACTGGTAATACTTCTCTCTCAAGGAACCAGATTTTAAGAAATACCAATAAACCAGTTGATATGGCAGCTGAGAAACCTAGCATAAAAGCATCGCCCGCAGCTGCTCTTGACCAAGTCACGAGGTTGAGACCAAAAAGAGCATTGATTAACGAGAATAAGAAGCCAATGAGCAAAGATACCAAAATTGCATTAGCCAAGCCCAGGTTGATCGGAATTGATGTTCTCCAGATAAGTTCAGCAACTAATGCGGATGCGAAAACAACGATTGCATCGACTACAAACCAGGATAAGTAGCGTGTCATAAATAAGGATAGAGGTCCCCAAAAAAGTCTTGGTTCAGCGATCTTTTTATTTCGTAGCGCGGGCAATAATGCAATTGCCGTCCAAAAAATTACATCAATGTCAGTCAAAATTGAGCGATTGCGAACATATAATTCATCCAGGCGCAGCTTTGAGGGCAAAATAGAGCGGATATAATCTTCCATCACATTTTCATGATTGAGTAGCTGTTCTTCTGTACGATAAATGACTGAAGCAGGCGATGTAATGCCAGGGCGAACCGATAAAATGACATCCCGGATATCTTCCGGCCAGAGCGTAGCGATAGAGAGCGCTTCAGGACGCGGACCGACCAGACTCATATCTCCTCGTAAGACGTTCCAAAGCTGGGGCAATTCATTGAGCTTGCTATCTCTTAAGAACTTTCCGAGGCAAGTTATTCTTTCATCGTCCTGAGCAGTTACCTGGGACCCGTTATAGCTGGATTCTTCCTCATACATGGTCCGAAATTTTAGGATCTGAAATGGTTTCCCATTTAGTCCGGCCCGTAAACCTCGATAAAAAATCGGACCTTCGGAATCTCTCTTGATACGGATAATTACCCAAAGAAATAATGGTGACAGGATGATCAACCCGAACACTGCTGCCATTAAGTCTAACGTCCGTCTTAAGAAAGCGTCAATCAATTTTATGAGATTCAATGATTTATTTTCTTGTCTTTGAATAGTCTTATTATAAAAATAATCCAAACTGACCCCCAGTTAAATGGTGGATATTAAAAGTATTTCATATCAATACCATAAGTATATAACCAAAATTAAAAATGAGTGCGTTATTTATGACTATCGATAATTTCTTTAATGAAACAAAAAAATATGCGGTTCAACCAAATAGTTAACTTTATCAGTCAGGATTCAATTCAAAGTCAGAAAAACTTAATGAATTCCTAAACTGAGAACGAATTGCAGCGGTTTTTTCTACAAACGGCAATCAAATCCAAAAGTACAAGCAACAATAAATTGCTTTCAGATTCCAACTGATAATGATCTGAGGAATGATGTTAACTTTTAAAGAAATGGACAAACGAGGTCAGGGTAATACTTTAAAAGAAATTGCGACCATCAACCAATTTCACCTTACCGTCTTTTAAGATCATCTTCCAATCTAGTTTTTTATACAGTGGCCATTCTGTCACAAGCAAAACAGCGTCACTATCCTGCATTGCCTCGTTGGCATCTTCAAAATAGTCGATTGCCAACTCCGGATATTGGCGTTTCATGTTTGCAATCGCAACCGGGTCATGTGCCCGAACTTTTGCACCTCTCAGCAAGAGCATCTTTGCAATGTCTATGGCCGGTGCATCGCGCAAATCATCCGTATTGGGCTTAAACGCCAGACCTAACAAAGTGACAGTTTTTCCCTTTAAAATTTTCAATTCCTGTTGAGCACGCATCACAAATTCTTCACGCAACTGGTAATTCACCTGCCGGGCTGCCTGTATGATGGGCATTTCCAAATTGTATTCGCAGGCAGTGGAAATAAGGGCAGCTGTGTCTTTCCCAAAACAAGACCCACCCCAGCCAATACCCGCATTCAAAAAACGAGGTCCAATTCGCGAATCGAGGCCAATGCCACGGGCAATTTGGGTAATATCTGCACCGACTTTTTCAGCCAGATGAGCAATTTCATTTATATATGAGATTTTTAGTGCCAAAAATGAATTGGCAGCATATTTAATCATTTCTGCCGAGGCAAGATCACAGGTGACCAACGGAACCGCTGTAAAACCTTCCGGTCTTGGAAGTGAATCCGCAGCAGTAAAATCTTGATTCAGTAATGGACGGTATAGATTGGTAAGAATGTCAATTGCGCGCGGATCCTCTGCTCCCAAGACTATTCGATCAGGGTAAAAGGTGTCATAGAGTGCCGAACCCTGCCGTAAAAATTCCGGGTTGGAAGCGATGGCGTAATGGCCACCTGGTCGGTGACCATGGGATTCCTGGTATGCATCGCGGATTAAAGTGGTCACCCAATTTCCCGAACCAATCGGGACTGTGGATTTATTGACGATCACAGTAAAGTGGCCATCCAATCTGGCACCAACTGACCGCGCTGCCTGAGAGACGTATTCCAAATTTGCGCCGCCATCTGGCAATGAAGGGGTGCCTACAGCAATAAATACAACATCAGTATTCGGAATATCAGCTTCATCATAATCCGTTGTGAAATGAAGGTGGTCATAAGCCAGCGTTAATAAGGTATCCAGGTTTGGTTCATAAATCGGGGGTTTGCCCTGTTTCAACATCTCAATTTTCTCAGTATTTAAATCAAGACATGTCACCTGGTGGCCTAAATATGCCAGTACCACCCCGGTATTCAAACCTACATAACCAGTGCCAATAACTAAAACCTTCATCATCACTCCTCTAAATTTTATTAATTAAGTTAAGAACACCCGAGATTAAATAATAGCGCCAGATCTCTTTTTCGTTCTAATTGTATGGCATTCACCCAGTATTTATTATATGTTGTGCATCCTTTTGGCATTATACAATAAAAGCTTGCTAAAATTCTTAAAAACAAGAGCATTAGTCGTTCCAATTTTCCCCAGAACTATGGTCCTGGTGCGATGTCTGCAGCTTTTCGATTCACCAAACAGGCATTATTCCATTTGCCGATCTTCTTTAAAAAGTTGTGGAAAACTAATTGTAGAAGCCAGATCATGGTTATCGCGATACCAGGCGACCAGCCTGCCAATACCCTCTTCAAACGAAACCTGCGGTTGCCATCCTAACATGTTGTGAGCCTTATGTATGTCAGCCCAGGTTGCATTTATATCGGTGTGGGGAGTTGGGTATTTATGAATTTTTGCACGCTTACCAGAGAAGTCCTCTATTAATGCAATCATATCATTTAATGTGTAGGGATGATCCGAGCCAAGATTGATAATCTCATATCCAAGCGGTCTGGTTGCCAAAACCGTCCCACGCGCAATATCATCCACATAAGTAAAATCGCGTGATTGATTGCCATCCCCGGTCAATTGAATAGGAATCCCCGATTCAATCCAATGTACAAATCGAAATATGGACATATCCGGTCGTCCTGCCGGACCGTATACTGTGAAGTATCTCAAGACGGTAACGTCCAATCCGTATAGGTGGTGGTAGGTATAAGCAAGTGCTTCTGCACCTTTTTTAGAAGCTGCATACGGAGAAAGGGGGCGATCAGTATTGGCGTTTTCATTATAAGGCAATGGATTTTGACTGCCATATAGGGATGATGTTGAAGCCAGAACAAATTTTGGAATTTGGTATTGTTGAGCCAGATCAAGTAAGTTTAATGTGCCTGTTGTATTGGTATCAAGATAGAGCCACGGATTTTCCACACTGACAGGAACACCAGCTCGCGCCGCCAGGTTGATAATTGCTGAAAAATCACTATTAACTGAGTGCTCCTTAACTAAATCTTTCATAGATTGTCGATCGCAAATATCAATTTGTTGGAAAATAAATTTTGGATGGACGCGCAAAGTATCCAAGCGATGATTTTTCAAGCGAGGGTCATAGGCATCGTTGAGATTATCTACTGCAATTACTTCATCACCCTGCGATAAAAGTTGATTGGCTACCCGTGAACCAATAAAGCCTGCAGCGCCAGTTAACAAATATTTCGACATAAAGGACCTTCCTAAAAATAGATTTAATTGTTTTCGTTATAGGGAATACTTATAAAAAATTAGTCTTCTATCAATTGTAAATCATCAGAAATGTGGCGGACACAGCAAAATAACTGTGCAATTTTGCGTAGAATGACCTCAAATACCTATTCCTTATTTTTTGACGGAATGAAAAATTAAGGTTTAAATATTATGCCTGCATCTTGCAGGAGTCCCTTGATTTGGATAGCTGCCTGTTCAAGAGTCTCGTTGTGATGAAACACCAAATCAACCGGTAAATCTGTTGTGATTTCCCCTCCCAACCAGATTGTCTTGATTTTCTCTTCCCCAATAACCGTCTGCAGAACCACCAGATCCGCATGGGTCAATTCAAGGGCAGTTACAATCAGAATCTGGCCGGCATCCAGGAAAAGGTGAGATACTTCCGCAAAGCGGCGCATGGATTCCCGCCAGCCTCCGGGGGCTTCATGACGTTTTAAGTCTGCATTTACACCATAGAGAAGAGAGCCCAGCCCGAGATAATATGCTTGTTTACCATCTTCAAAAAGCTGGCGCTCTAACATAGCCGCCAGGGTTTTTCGGCCAACATGCCGAGATCCAGTAATGACGACCAGCGCGGACCTCTGATTATAGCGTTCAGCACGTTGTTCCACAGAAACAGTGGAAGGGATCCATTTTTGATTACGCACCAACACATCAGCACGAATTTCCGATTCTGGGTCGTCCAATGCTTCTAAAACAATTCCACCACCCCGAATTTCATATTGGTCCACCAATACGAAACGGCTGGTTTCAGGCATTTTGTCCGATGTGTCAAAAGCAATCGGATGAGCCAGCTTTAAAGTTACTTCTGCCACATCGTGGTGCCCAATCTCGGCTTTTTTATTACGTGCAGAATAATTTGACGCATCAATTATTTTATGAATTTCTTCGATTTGCATCCGTTCTTTGACTGCACCAAGTTTAAAATAATAGTCTTTTCCCCTGGTTAGTGGTTCCTTACCCAGCCAAAAAAGTGAAACCCGCATGCGAGTACTTACAAAGGGCGAAGGCTCATCACTTTTTGCTGCGATTTGTCCACGTCGAACATAGATTTGCTCGCTCATGGTAAACCCAGTGGCATCACCGCTTTGTACATATTCAGGTGGTTTTGCATTGAATATTTCAAAAGCCTTTATCTTTGTTCGTTTGCCTGACGGAAAAAATATCACCTCGTCACCAATATTCAGACGTCCGCTCGCAACCGATCCTGCTACGATACGCCGTGAATCTCCAAAGGTCGAGAATTTATAAACATCTTGGACAGGTATCCGCAAAGGTTGGTCTTCTCTTGTCGCCGTTTTTTCTAGAGAATCCAGAGCCTGTAAAAGTGTGGGACCCTCATACCAGGGCATTCTGGTGGTGCAATCCACCACACAATCGCCTGCGCGCCCACTGGCCGGAATATAGTGAATTGCTTGTATACCCAACCCCGTCAAAAAGGTTGCATATTGAGATTGAATATCCTGGAAGGCTGCTTGATCATAATTAACTAAATCCATTTTGTTAACCAGGACAACAATTTTTTTAATACCCAGCATACCCAGCATGTAGCCATGCCGGCGGGAGTTTTCCTGCACACCTTCCTCAGCATCAATTACGAGAATGGCTGCTTCCGCATGTGATGCTCCAGTAACCATGTTTTTAATGAACTCGATGTGGCCAGGCGCATCGATAATTATGTAGTTTCGGATTGAGGATTGGAAAAAAACGCGAGCAGAATCAATCGTAATAGACTGTGCCTGTTCATCCTTGAGGGCATCAATTAAAAAGGCGTATTCGAACGGCTGTCCATTTTTCTGGCATCGTTCACGAATAGCTTCCAGCTTTCCTTTTGGTAGAGAATTCGTGTCTGCCAGAAGCCGGCCAATCACCGTAGACTTCCCATGATCTACATGACCAACAAAGACAACGTTCATCTGTTCTTTCGTTATTGTATCAATTTGAGATTGCATATTACATATACCCGTCACGCCGCAGTGTTTCCAAACCACCGCCATCGTCTTTATCCTGCGCTCGGCCAGCTCGCTCGGCAATATTGGCAAACTTACCTACTTTAAGTTCGGTTATTATTTCAGCTACATTCCTTGCGTTTGATTCGACCGGGGCAGTGCAGGGGAAACAGCCCAGAGAACGATAACGACGCCCACTTCCCTGGTTATAGTAGAGGGAAACAGTCGGAATATTTTCCTGCTGAATATATTCCCAAATATTCAATTCCGTCCAATCTAACAGGGGGTGAATACGCACATTTGTGCCCGGTGCAAAATCAGTTTTATACTGATTCCAAAACTCCGGTGGTTGATCGGCGATATTCCATTCATTTTGGCGGTCGCGTGCAGAAAAGTAGCGTTCTTTTGAACGAGATCCTTCTTCATCCGCCCGGGCACCGACAATTACTCCTGTAAAAGGCTCCGGATTGGTTTCCAGTTCATAGGTGTGCGTGTCATGATTATATCGGCGTCGAGGTCCTTGCCCATTGAGAGTCTGTTTCAGAGCCTGGGTCTTCAATAAACCACAGCAAGTCAGGCGGTCGACTGCGCCATCCGGAAACGTATTGTGGGCAGCCAGCGCAGCATCATTTGAGCCTACGACCATGGTCAATTTCATCTCGCGCACCAGCTTGTCACGATAAGTAATCATCTCGGGAATTTTGAAATGCGTATCAATATGAAATCAGGGGAAAAGGCACATGGCCAAAGAAAGCTTTGCGAGCCAACCATAATAAAACTGTAGAATCTTTACCCATCGACCATAACATGCCCAGACTTTTAAAGTTGGCATAGGCTTCGCGCAGGATATGAATTGAAATATTTTCAAGTTTTGCTAAATGTGACATATTTTTCAAATAATTCCCAAAGATAGGAGAATGTTAAGGAAAGTTCTTCTGAATTACAAATACCTGTACAAATTGAAAATTCGATCAGGACAATTCAAGCCAGATTATAGCGTTCAATTTCATATTTCAGGGATCCTGCCCTGGAATGATTCCCTGAGCCAGCAGAAAATTGACAATTACAACTACAGCCTCGGGAATAGATATCTGGTCGCTTTGTATTACTATTTCGGGATTGAGTGGCGCTTCATAAGGAGCAGATACGCCGGTGAACTCTTGTATTTGACCTTTACGTGCGGCAGCGTATAACCCTTTCGGATCACGATTCTCACAAATATCCAGGGGACAATCGATAAAAACTTCGCAAAAACCATGCTCAGGAAGCAGGTTTCGTACTTTTTTACGCTCATTGCGATATGGCGAAATAAAGGCAGTAACCACAATCAAACCTGCGTCATACATCAATTTTGTTACTTCTGCAATGCGGCGAATATTTTCATCCCGGTCTTTGGCGGAAAAACCTAAATCCGAATTTAGTCCACTGCGAATGTTATCACCATCCAGCAGGTAAGTGTGAGCGCTGAATTTCTGATTGAGAATCTGTTCCAGTTCGTTGGCGATACTGCTCTTTCCGCTGCCTGAAAGACCTGTCAGCCAGACAACCATCGGCTTGTGAGCCTTAATTGCACTGCGGTCTTCCTGTTGGACGTGATGTGGATGTTGAGTCAGATTAGTCATGAGCAGCCTGGTGTTTGTGGGGATCAACTCTTTGAAAAATAATTCGTGATTTATCAGATGAAGAAATTAAATGCCTTTCGAAAATTATCCTAGCAAAGGCCAAAGTACCCTAATTTGCAGCAAGATGATTAATGTGCCAACAATGATCATCAAGAATTTGGCTGGTATCTTTTTTGCTAACCATGCTCCCAGAGGAGCTGCAATGACCCCACCGAGCAATAAGCCTAAAATCACTTTCCAATGTGTCAATCCAATCGTCAGAATAAAGGTGACTGCAGCAGTCACTGTGACGAAAAATTCTGAAAAATTGACAGATCCAATTGTTTTATGCGGTGTATGACCGGTTGATATCAAAGTTGAGGTGACAATCGGACCCCAGCCACCACCTCCCAAAGCATCAAATGCGCCACCAACAAGGCCTAAAGGAATCAACAATCCGGGTTTTGGATCACGTTCGTGAGGATGCTTAATGGTGAAAGCTTTATATAAGATACGTGCGCCCATAATCAATAAATAAACAGCAATGAAGGGTTTGATCACGTTACCATCAATACTGGTGAGAACATATGCGCCGATCGCAGCCCCAACCACTCCAGGCACCAATAATCCCCAAACAAATTTTCGATCCACATTACCGAAACGCCAATGTGAAAAGCCAGAAATGGCTGTGGTAAAAATTTCAGCAGTGTGAACAGATGCACTGGCTGCAGCCGGAGGGATGCCAACAGCCAATAAAAAGCTGTTTGAGCTTACTCCGTACGCCATTCCGAGGCTGCCATCTATTAGTTGTGCTAAAAACCCAACCAAAACAAGTACGAAAAAATTAATTTCCATCTCATTTGATGCTAAGAGTTTAGTAGGACAATTGCTCCAGAATGTCTAAGGTTTCCTGGTGCAAGATTCCATTTGTTGCCACGATACCACTATTCTTTGCCAGAGTGGTACCTGTTGTGAAATCAAGTGTGTTCCCAAAGCGGTCCGTCATTTCACCACCGGCTTCCTTTATTAATCGGAAAGCTGGTGCCTGATCCCACAAATTTTCACGATATTCCGGACGGTCTTCAGCAGGCAAACGTAAAAGAATTTCTCCATCACCTTTTGCAAGGAGCACATATTTCGCCTGGCTATCCATTTGAATGGGGTCATACTGTAAATTTGAGAGCTGACAGAAACTCGCAATCTGACCGGCATTGGTATGCGCATCTTCAAACGAACGCAGTAATCGGGCGTGCGATATAGAATTTTGATGAGAAACTTTTAATGGGTATAGTTTCTCTGGTTGTGCAAAAGACTGCCAATATGCTCCCTCATTTAAGGCGGCAAAGGCAATCCCACCTGGCTGCCCATAAAGCGATAATTGTGGACATCCAATCACACTGAGAACAATTTCATCATTCACCATTAATGCCAGTGCGGTGACATATTGCATACGGCGCAGAAACCCTTTGGTGCCATCTACCGGATCTAATACCCAGTAGCGCTGCTGTGAATCCATACGACCATGATCCATCCACATAGTCACATCTGTGTTGTTCACAGCTCCCAGATGCGGCTTGAGTTGATTCGTGACAGCACTTAAAAGATTTTCGTCTGCTATCAGGTTAGAAGAACTCTCTTCACCCATCAAACCATCATTAGGATATTCTTTTTGTAATGCATGAGCAATGAAAGCCTGAACCGCGTAATCCGCAATGGTGACCGGGGTACGATCTGCTTTGATTTGCGACTCGTCAATATGATCCCTTTGTACCGAATCCGTGATCTTTGCACAGGTCAACATCAATCCACGAGCAAATGCCAATTCATTCTGAAATGCAAAGTTTGATTTCTTGTTTGAGACCAAAATTAACCCGGATCTTTTTCATGTGAATAATATCGGCCATAGGATTTATAGCCTTTGTAATTGTAATATTTGTATGCATAACGTGATTTACTTAAATCCAACTCATTTAATACAACACCTATTAATTTGCCGTTTGAACGGCGGAACTGTTCTACGACCTGTCGGGCAGAATTCGTCTTGGTAAAGCCTGGCTTAATAACCAACAAAACTGCATCAACAATCGGCACTAAAACCAATGCGTCAGTAACTGCCAGGGCTGGAGGTGTATCAATAATAATTAAATCGGATTCTTCTTTAATTTGCTCAATGATCGATCCCATTTTTTTCGATCCAAGCATTTCAGAAGGGTTGGGAGGTAATTCACCAGAGGTAATCACCTGCAAATTGTTGATTCCCGTTCGTTGAAACGTATTTTCCAGTGAGGCCAGTGAGCGTACAAAAAGCGAGGTTAAACCCGAACGATTGGGAACCCCTACTTTTCGGTGTAATGAAGGTTTACGTAAATCAGCGTCTATCAAGGTCACATTATTACCATTTTGAGCAAATACAATACCCAGATTGGTTACTACAGTTGTTTTACCCTCGCGTGGATCTGTACTGGTAATCATCAGCACGCGAATGGGATTGTCGACACTCGAATACTGTACATTGGTGCGCAAGTTTCGAAACGCTTCTGAAACAGGAGACCGGGGCGATATATTCGTAATCGGCTTTCCATCTTCCACAGGGTGCTTTGAAATAATTCCAAGCACTGGCAAACCCAATACACGTTTCACGTCTTCCGAAGTTTTTAATGTGTCATCAATTGCTTCGATGACAAAGATCAATCCAACAGCCAACATAAACCCGACAATAGCAGCCAGGGCAGTATTGCGCAATACCTGAGGACTGATTGGTTTGTCAGGCACAGTAGCCGGATCAACTTGAATAACAGTTGAAACAGTCTGCGCCTCAGAAAGACGGATTTGCTCATAACTCAACAACAGGTTGGAATAGATCGAGCGATATTGTGTAATCTTTGTTTCCAAACTGGCTCGTACGCCGTCATCAAATTCAGTGGTCAGATCAGCCGTAGCCTGGTCAATTTGAGCTTCCATATCCGCAATTTGATTTTGTAGGCTTTCTTTGGAAACAGAAAATCGCTCAGCCTGGATCATTTTCACCTGGGATGAAAACACGGTTGTCAATTCATTGGCAATATTGGTTGCCAATTGGGGATCTGGTGACTCCACATTTATCTGTATCAGGGTTGTATCGCGGATAGGGGAGACGGTTACGTCATTTATAAAACTTTCAACATTAACTCCCAGGCGGTTGGCTACTTCTTCCAGCACCGGGCGGGTTGTTAACATTTTTGAGTATGTACCCGAAATACGTTCGCTGGTTATGATGGAGTTGTAATCAGTCGCCTTGGTTGAGGGCGCTTCATTAATGTAGAGTGTGGTCGATGCGGAGTAAATTGGGGTCATCCGCTGGCTGATAAGAAAAGAAGCCAACCCTGCAATCACCGTGACGAGCGCAATTAACCACGCCCATTGCCAAAATAATGCGAGATACTGTCGTATATCAATACTTTCGAACCCATTATCAAAATCCTGGTCTTGGAAATCCATAAAACTCCTATCCCCTGTTTGCCATTAATTTTTATATGATTGATGTCAGCAAATTATATCAGTTTGCAACCCGATTTCTTGAAATAATGGCAATTTGCATGCTCCGCCATTCTGACATTCACATACCAGAATAAATAATCTATGCGCAATTACTTGTTTTTCCAACGGGCATAATCAGATTGCTTCGGAACATACTCGGCAGAAAATCAATATCTTCTCATGAACAATTCTTAATTAAAACCTGCCAACTCAATCTATTCGATTCATACAAAAGTTTCCAGATATACCACCGCTTGAATTGATCACCAAATTGATTGAATTATTGCATTGAGCTTACCCTTTTTAACAAAAGATATGAAAAAACCTGGAAAGTTACCTAGCTCCTCCCAGGATCTTTTATTGGTCCTTCTTTCATAATTCACAGATTTTTCTGGATGATTCCACAATACTTGACTGATTAAGGGGTCAACCCCCGTCCTTTATTATATTAATTTTACCATAGCGCATGTGGTTATTTTAAGAAAACTGAAGTCCCTCGAGGAAAAATTCTTCGTATACCTTGCGTCAAAAATAACAATAATTCGGGAAACCTAATGCATTCGCGTTGGTGTAAAATTAGCTGGAGTGAAGGCATGCAAATAACCCAAACCTCATCCATAAATCGTTTTTGGAAAAAGATTGACCAGTTCGGTTGGCTCATTTTGTTGCTTTGTGCTCCTGAATTCCTTTTTATGCGAAGCCAGCAAAGCTGGCTATTGCTGATCCTGCCAGCTTTGTGGTTAATCAGTGTGATCGCTCGTGAAAAGGTGTTCCCAATAACGCCTCTGAATGGTGTTCTTTTACTATTCTCTGTGCAAATTCTGGTCAGCCTATATGCCACCTATGATTTGAATATCAGCTTGCCTAAAATTTCCACGTTATTGTTTTCGATGGCTCTTTTCTTTGCCCTGGTGAAATTTTCGCCCAGAAAGAAATCGATTTTGGTGACCGTTATGCTATTTGGGCTTGCAGGGAGCGCTATTGCGGTCCTGGGTTTTTTTGGAACTTCCTGGGCGACCGCAAAAATTTCTGCTTTCAATCCCATTTATGAATTACTGCCAAGTCTGTCACGACTGCTGCCTGGTTTGAGTGCCGGTTTTCACCCCAATGAAGTAGCCGGTGTTTTAGTATGGGTATTACCCATTTGGATCATTTCTATCGGCTGGTTGATTTCGCGAACCAAAATTATCCATAAAACTCTGAAATGGGTCCCTCACCTGCTACTAATTTTGATGGGGCTGATATCAAGCATGCTCATAAGTGGCGTTATATTCCTGACCCAATCACGTTCCGCTTATCTGGGTGTACTCTTCAGTTTCATCTTGATCATGATATTTGTCCTCCCACGCAAATGGCGTTGGGTTTTTCTGGTTGCAGTGGTTGCAAGCGCACTGGTGGTCGTCTTTTTCGATGCTATACCGCTTTTTTTCAACTGGCTGGGAAATATCTTCCCCGCAACTAATATCTCTATCAATGCATACTCGTTTGATACGCTAAATGGCAGAACAAAAATATGGAGCCGTGCAATCATCGCCATCCAGGATTTTTCCTTTACTGGTATGGGCATGAACACCTTTCGTTATCTTGTTCACCAACTCTACCCGCTATCCCCAGTCATCCCTGGTATTGCCCCGAAAGATCTCGGCCATGCCCACAATGAGATTTTACAGAGCGCGCTGGATCTGGGCATACCAGGGATGATTGCCTTCCTGGCGTTGAATTTATCTGCCCTCTGGATGAGCATAACAACCATTCTCCAGCTGCAAAAACCTTCAAGGCGCACACTGGACAATCAGACTATCTTGATGCGAGAGTTTTATTTAATTGTATCAATCGGTTTGTTAGCAGGCTTCATTGGGCATTTTATCTATGCCATCACGGATGCAATCTCATTGGGCGCAAAACCAGGGTTTGTTTTTTGGATTCTGCTGAGTTTGATCACCAGCATTTACATGAAGAGCAAGCGCCGTGAATTTAACTGATGCAAAGTCCCCCTACTGAATGGTGTTTTTTTCAATGAGATAGTTCACTTACGTGTGAAGCAATGCTAAGTGGTTGAAAAATTCATTGATCCACTGGTTGTGAATATTCAACCGTTTTACCATCAGAACAACTAACGATGATAGAAAAAACCTCTCCCCGCACCAATTTCGAGCGGCAGGAGACTCGTTGTAGATTGAGAGCTGGTATCTTTTCACCCCAGCCTTGAGTCTTGTTGCTAAAAGATTCGATTGGCTCAGGAAAATACACCTCAGGATATGAGTGAATTAGCGACTGTTGATACCATTTGAACTGTGTCAAGGGTAAGACGATAACAGCAATATCACTACGCTGCCGGAGGCCAAAATGGTAGTACCAGAGCGGAAATGAATCCGGATCAGCTGTTGTCAGGACAATCGCATCCTGAGGTAATGCTGCCAGTGTTAGTTCGACGTAATCTGCTGCTTCTCCCTTAGAATGAGCATTAATCTCGCGCCAGGATGCTGGAATGGAGAAAATAAATGTAGAGAAAGCTAAAATAGCCAAAATATAACCATATTTCCTGCCGCTGAATTTCCAGTTAAGCAATCCCGGCCATGCAGAAGCCATCCAGACGACAAAAATTAAGAAAGTTGGTAAGAGATAGACGATTGAATCATCTGTTCCGTATAATATTGCGAAAATGCTGTAAATTACAAAGAGATAAAGCAATAAATAGCGCGTAAATTTTGATCGATAGTGATATTGAACGGCACCGATGACTGCCAGAACGATCCCCACAATTCCGAATTGCTGTCTAAGTATCGCTGCCAGAGCAGAAATGCGGTTGAAAAATTGTGCCACATTCAAGTCCAATAGTAAGTGCTGATAAGCCTGTCCGGAAATCAACCACCAGAAACCAGACCAGGTTGCGGCATTTCCCCAATTGATCGCTGGAAACTTTATTGCACGAATCGGCAATATCAGGTAAACGAGGGATGCCAATGCAATTGCAAGTAGCTGGCCGAAAACATTTTTTCGGGACAAACCATTGCGGATGGCTATCCAATTGCCTGCCAGAATTAGCGGCAGAAAAAACAAAATGGTGATATGGTTTCCAATTCCCAGACCAAAGCAAAAAGCCAATAGAAGCAGATTTTTCGATTGTTCCTCAGGGTTAGTGCTCTCAAAGAGGGTCAGGCAATACCAGAGTGCCAGTACAATAAAAAAGGCTTGCAAACCTTGCACTTCAACAATGAGAGCCTGCGACCACAAGAACGGAGCCAGCCCCCATACCAAACCGCTAACGATTGAGATAAAACCAGTGATCAGGCTATGTTTTTGAAAAATGAAGCGTTCAATCAAAAATGAAAGCAACCCTGCACTGAGCGCAGCAGGAACCAGCGAGACCAGGATTGCCCGAAAATACGGATCTCCGAATGGCAGCCATTGAAAAAGCGAACCCAGAAGGAGATAGGTGGGGTAGCCAGTGGGATGGGGAACCCCAGAGGTTAAGATCGCCGCCAGGAAATCACCACTGTCATTGGCATAGTTCACCCAGGTCAGGCGCATAGATCTCGTCAATATATAAAAAACGAAACAGGTAAGCGAAGGTAAGATGAAAAGGAGAACTTGCTTTTGTCGGTAGTTATAACTCATGGCTTAAACGAAAGGGGTGACATCATGTCACCCCAAGAAAATTAACTTGATCGAATGTTATTTAACAATTAATGGAAGATAAAGGTATTGAGTTGGAGGTACTATGGTGACAGTTAATGGTCCGTAATCTTCGCGAAAATCAGGATCATCGGGATGGTTGTCAATATATATTTCAGCCTGACCTGCTACATGAAAAAGATCGAGGTCAAATTCGACGACCATTTCTGTTCCAACATCATTGATGGAAATGGGGTGCACATACGCCACCTGCCCATCCGGACCAATCCATTGAAGCAATGTGAAATCAGTAGACCATTCTGAACCAATGAAACCACTTCCATAAATCGTAAAGATCCCAATGGAACTATTAACTGGAATCCTGGAGGGATCTATTTCAGTTACGTCAGGAATTGTAGGTGGTTCGAAAGCATACCCTGCTTGCCATTTACCCCCTAACAACCCGATTATTAAAACAAAGGCGGCGATGAAAACAATCCAGGTGAAATTTCTGTTATTTTGGTAGACTTTTCGCATAATTTCCTCCCTCGTTTTCGTCTTGAAGCAATTTCAAATGAACGAAAACATGTATGTTAAGGATTAAAAATGAATAAAAAAACGGATTAATAGAAATTCAATCAGATAAAATTCTTACTTGTTAACTATACACCCATTTTACCTCATTACAAGCGGTAAATAAAGAAAATAGTGGACGAACTGTCGGGTGTAATCTTTAAAATTTTCACCAACCAGTGTGACTGAATAATCCTGGTCAGGATCCAGTAATGATCCTCCAAAAGAGTAACGATGATCATTGAGACTGTACCAGAACCAGCGTTGCACCAGATGAAAATCATCTGCTGGCATACCGGTAGGTTCATCACTCGCTGAAAGCAGAAAGTCAAAAGAATCAAGCATGAAAGCTGAAGTGTCCTCATCGCTCACATTCACATAATTTGGCCCATCGGGTGGATCAATAGGCGGAAAGAGGCTGCCATACTCGCTAATCCAGAGTGGTTTTTCCTGTTCCCCTTTTTGATCCAGCCAGTAACGAAAATTTGTAATGCGCTCCATGAAGATTTGAATTGAGTAGGTATCGTCATAATCTGTGATCTGAATCGCATCATCCCAATCTTCCTCGAATTCATCCCCGGCTTCATAGGGGAAAAAACCCACAGGAATACCAGCGCCCCACTGGAAGGGATGTTCATTGAGAATAAAAGCATGAATACTCCAGATATCAATCAAAGCCAGGCTGGTTTCACGCCCTCCGGTGAGCAAATCCAGCGCATCCAGAGTGCGATCCAAATACCGCATCCGGATTGGGGTGGGTTGAACAACCGTTCCGAAGCCCAGTTTAGCCGTGGGGTCAAATGAACGTATTTTCATAGCGGTCAGAAAATAACGCTCAGCATACTTCTCCGGTGAGATGCTATCCTGCCAATAATAACGGTCGGGTTCATTGCCGATAATCCAGGTTTCTCCCGGGTTCTGCGTGATTAGAACATCTAAATTATCAAATTGGTTCTGGAATAATGCATCACTAACACGCACAACATGAATATATTCAATCCCCTCTGGTAGTTCAATTGAATTATCCAACCGCCAATCCAGGACGGCGGAGATATTAAAATATTGAAGTTGATCCGCGGTGAAATCAAATGGAGTGGCAATCCCAAATCTTTGCAACGGCTCATAATAAAGTTGATCATCCTGGGCGTTGACCTGTTCACCACCAGAATGGACTGTATTGAAAGCTAGTTGCGAGAGAACCAATAGCAAAACAACAGATCGGAAGATCGGGTGGATTGATCTCCAGATGCTATTTTTCTGATATGACTGCGGGCATACTGGTTTCATTAACGAAATGGCGTTTCTTGATCGGAAAAATTGAAAAATTTCAGGAAAACAAAAAAAGGATTTAACAATATGATATCAGAGAATTAAGGCTGAAATGAAAAAATCAGGTGTTGGCTCGAGTTTGTCTGCATAAAGCGAAAGCTTAAACTATTATGACTGATTTGAGATTCAGCCGGAAAATCCAAAAACTGGTAACCTTCCGGAATCCTGATCGTTATTTCAACTGGTAAAGCATTGAGACCCAATTGTTTTTTTAGCTCAAGATGATAATAGCCTTTCGTTCCTTTGAAGACAACTACATCCACCGGCAGCTGATAAACGAGGCGTACCGCTCGTTCGCTATTCGTGGGCAGAACCTGCAAACCCGCAATCATATTCAAATCTTTCAGATCACTGAAAAGATCTAAATTACCTTGCCATGGCTGTCTGGTGAGAAGATTCTCTCCGGAAACAGAATCAACATCACTCTCAAGAATCATACTGCCTGGGGGGATATATACGCGCCAGTAATCCCAATAGCAGCGTTCCTTCATTTTCTGGTAATCAATTTCGTCCCCGTAGGTAGCAATATGTTCACAGTCTACAGGAGCCTGACCGAGATGAGTGAAACGCATGACCAACTCAGCACTCACCTGGCTGGGATCTCTTAAGTCAATGGTATAAGATAATTCTCGTTTGATGACTGAATCAACTTTATTAAATCCAATATTGGCATCCACCCAGTATAGAAAATCGCCACCCTGGTAACTTACTCCATGATCCAAACCCTGGTCTGCTAACATAACCTGAAGTAGTGGGTCGTTAAAGTATAGCGAAAGATGACCTTGCCTTAAAAGGCTATGCGAAGTCTTCATCAAACGGACCAATTGCCTCAGATCACGTGTATCGATAATAGATTGCACAATTACTTTGCCCAATATACTCATGAAATCTTTACGATTTCGCCACCAATCGTTGGAATCAGCGTTACTTCCCCAGCTTTCCTGCATATAAAGAAGAATATTCTCCTGGTTAACCCAGGTATTGGTTTGTGGATCAACTTGAACAGGACCTACCGCAGCCACAATCTGGCGCACAGCCTCCTGGTCAAAAGCAATGACACCCTGCAATGTCTCAGCGCGTGATATCTGATACAAGGCCTGAACTTCACGTGCACTTTCGGGGAAATCAGCCGACCAATTTCCATCGCGAGCCACCCAATATCCAGCCAGCATATAGGTTTGCAAAGGTTGTGGTGGTAAAGGGTATTCTTTGCTCAAATCATCCACTGAATACGAATCCTGAAGGTCAAAGTCAATATTGGTTAAGTTTTGGACTCGTAATAAACCCATCGCAGTGATAAAACCCCCACCACCGCGCAATTCATCCTGGTTAAGCGCCAATAAAAGGTAATTAGTCGCCTGGTCGGCACCGATCAGTGATCCTAAGCGGGGAAGGATTTGACGAGATAATGCGATGTAAGGTAGCGATTCATCCAATAATTGGAAATCATCTTGAAAGCGGTAAGGTAAAGCAGAAATTTCAAGACTTTTGCGGTTAGTCTCCACTTCCAGCCCTGCTTGGTCCACCTGGGAAATAAACTCTTTTTCAATGAACCCATCGATCAGGTTAGCAAGGTCAACTCGATTTTGAATTCCATCTGAAAGGAGAGGTTTTGATTTTTCCTCAAATAAGAGTGCGTAATTTACAATGGAATCGAGATAGGTGATTGCCGGCTCGATCTGCGTTGTCATTTTGCCAAAAACGGGCAGAATGGGATAGATGGGTGACAAATTGCTTTCCAGGACATTCAAATCCTGATCAACTGAATGCAAAAGACTAAAAATGTATAACGGTTCAATAGTATCCAGATCACTGGTGATTACCGCTCTGATCTCACTTCGTAATCCCAACAAATGATAGCCAGTCCTGCCAATATTCCAGCTCCAAACCGCCAACAGAACTGTTAACAGCAGGATTGGAATGATGATTAGCCACTTTTTCTTCAAGCTTAGCTCACCCGCCTGCGAATCAACAATCGAATTACGAGAATTAATAGAACCAACCCAACTGAGCATGTCAATGGAAGTAACCAGAATGGAGGTCCAGTTGGCGCAGGTTCGATGACACCTTCCACCGGCGTGTTTGTGATGGTCACCCCAGAGATGATGGTGCCGTTCAAAATCGTGATGGTCGCTGTAGCTGATTGCAGGGATGTGGTTACCGTCGACTCTACGGTTATTGGTGCGCTGGTATTGGCCTCTAAAGGTGTTGATGTGCTTATCGCTGACAACGTACCCTCTGCCTGATTTGTGGTTGTAGGCGAGAGATTAATTGCAACAGGTGTCCTTGTTCTAGTAGCGGTAGCCGTCACTTGAGCAGTACTAAAAGGGGTTCCTGAAACGGTTTGGCTGGGAGCAACCGTCGGCACTGTTTGCCAGGAAAAACCGCCCCAAACTATTTTTTGAGGAACAAGAAAGATGAAGAAACTGAAAATAAAGACAAAGAAAAGCGTGAGAGAATTCTTTCTTGGCATACGCCCTCCTGAATATATAATTTTACCTCATGGTTTAAGCAGATAGGCCGGATCACCCAATAAAATAAAAGAAAGCATGATTTCATACATAGCTTCATTACTCGAATCTATCATTCTCCAACTATTTAAGAGCACATCCCCTATTCGCGTGTTGTCTGCAACCTGTAGCTGTTCCACCAGATTCATACTTAAAGATAGTTGATTGTCTGCTGTAGTAAGACTCGTAGGTGCAATCACAGTGACAGCACCAGATTCTTTTTGGAAGAGCAGCGTTTCTGCGAGAGAGATTTGCTGTGGATGAATAAAATAGCCAGAAAGGCAGGTCATATTGACATAAATGGGTAATTGCTGCTGCGAGGGCAGATCCCTGATAATTTCAGTGTTGAGAATCTGGTCCTTGCCCCATGAATTAATCGAACCATGACCAAAGTAGGATAATAAATAAATGGGTTCTTGCAGAGCCAACTTAACGGAACGCCCATTATTTTGAATGTCTTTTTCCGCCTGTATTAAGGAAGTTGCATAGTCATCTCCAAATTGATCTAAAAATTTTGCCGCTTCATCTGTAAAATAGGATTCCTGGCCATCTGAAATAGCCACAACCCGTCGCTCTGCATTCTCTTTCCAAACATCTTCGCTGCGTATCAATTTTGTTACCCAATACCGCAACTCTGTAGATGTATTGAGCGGTACTCGACCGAGGGCAAAATCTGGTTTGAGATCATTATCGATGTCCATGAAAGGCAGATCACTGACCGTCTCTCCGAGATACTGGCTGGCTATAAAAACAGAAGGAATTTGTAAAAGCATCTCAGAATAGCTTTTGTGGGTGTAATCAAAATCACCTGCCAGCAATACATATTCAGGAGAATTCTGCCAGGATGAGTGAATGTAGGTTAAGAATTTGATCAACGCCTCTGGGTGCGGGAAACCGCTGTAAAATTGATCATAGATTTGTTGTGGGTCGATCACAAGGGTCCGTAATCCCTGAGACTGCCGATGAACAATCAGGGGCTCCAATGCTTGCTGTTTATCCTTTCCGGCTAACAAGAGCCAATCGACGGCGTAATCTCTATTCATCAGATCTACTGTCATTTCAATCGGCTGCAAAATAAAATCGGAAAGAAGACTTGTCTCCGGGACCCAGGTGTAAGAACATTGCTTGCAAGAGCTTATCTGCAGGGACTGCCCCTGATCGACAAAACCCGCACGCATATACGGTATTGCGCCGGATTTTTCAACAAGAAAACCACTGAATTTTGCGGGAGGAGGATTCAATTTTCCTGCAAACTCAAACTCATACTGTTCTGATGCCAACTCAACATTTCGATTGAAATTCACCTCAATGCTATCCAAAAAAATCAACTGCGCGGTAACACCAGCCGGAACTTGAGCACTGATTTCCAGATCGATTTGTGCTTGAGGCTCTGTCAAATCAATTTCTACTTGATGATATCCGGATCCTTCCCATTCGAATGAGCCCAGATTTACATGGTTGTTACTTAACAAAATTGCATGATCAGGATTAGCTGGAGCACTGGAAGGAGACCAGAATGTAAGCACCAGACTTGAACGCTTGGATAGCATCCAAACTTGGTGAAAAAGAAAAATGAAAAGGCTTTGAAGATTCGATTTTTGCCCATACAAAGGGATCACCTGTCCCCGCCCGTGGTTCGTATTCTTGATCCTCTTCAAAGTAGCGGATAGAATGGGCGATGGAAAAAGTGGAAACCAGGTCGGATGCTTCCAATTGCAATTCTGCATACAGCGGAGAAAATGCTCCCTCAGCGCCAGTTTCCAACATTAAGACCTGTTGGCTGAGGTAACGGTCATTATTCTCAGGTACAAAAAACATAATCTCAAAATCAGTTGAATCAGCATCGGGTAAGAGCCAGAAAGGAACTTGTTGATCTTTATATTTCAATCGGATTGAATTTGCGGAATCGATCTGTATGCCAGATTCTCGTAGCCGGCTTGCTGATAAACGATAATAACCGCCACTATCAAAAATCATACGCACCTGTTCGGGGGAGCCGCTTAAGGTCATGGTGGTCTGTGGTGCAATCTGCGGGCTGCAAGCGCTGGTTGCCAGCAAGACAGCCATCAGCAACCAAAGAATAAAATTACCCATTTTTTCCGCGCTTCATTTTAGAAAATAGAATTAAAACAGCAATTCCAAGCAATCCACCAGTCATCACAATCCCAAAACCTATCGACACGGAGCGAATTGCCGGCCGAACCGTGTCAACCGTTACGACGATTGAAGGTGAGGGTTGCGGTGAAATGGCAGAGGTTGCCGTTTTCACTTCAATTTTGGTCGCTATGCTTGTTTCCGTCGGAGTGCCCACACTTTCTGCCGCAGGGGTAATCGTGGTTGTCGTGGTTTGCGAAGGGGTCAAGGTACTGGTATTGGTCACAAACGAAAATGGTGAGGTCTCACTTGGCGAGGGCGTCACAGTCAATGTAGAAGAGGCGCGGGCGGTGGCAGTCTGGGTCTGAGGTGTGCTATTGGTAGCGCTAAGCGTGCCGGTAGTTGTTTGGGTGGCTGTGACGTTTGCCACCGTTGTCGTTGAAGTCGCTGTAGGGTTGGGTGCGTTCGAAATTGGTCCAAAAAATTCGGAATTCGAATTGAGATCAATTGCTTCAAGCTTGTAGTAATAAATCTGTCCGGGAACAATGCCGTCATCGCTGAATTGATAAATGGATCCATTTACTGCAGAACCCTCGGCACTGATAAACTCACTAATTTGGGAGTAAGAACCGCCTTCACTGCTACTCCGCCGGATGAAAAAACCAAGGTTGTTATATTCCGAAGCCGTCTCCCATTCGAGGGTAATGACCGAACTCGTAATGCTGGTCATCTCAAAACGTACCAGGGTTACGGCAGCCAGAACGGGTAATGTGTAGAACAGCATTGCAAGACAGACCAGGAGAAAAGATGACAACAGCCCTATTTTTGCCCAATGAAGTTTCATGCCCACCTGAGATTACCTCAGCTCAATCATCTCTTTTTGTTGAAGATCCTTCAAGAATGAAACCACATCCTGCTCAGCCATCGGGCGCTCGACATCAAATATATTCGCAACCGCTTCTATCAGTTCTGCCAGAGAGGTCTGACCATCGATTTTATCCCAAATAAAGGCACCCACCTGGTTCAAGACCTTCACTTTACCAGTTAGCGGTAAGACCAGCACAGCCTGGTCATCAATTTCATGGCTCAGAATGCTTTTTTCTTTAATAGGAATTGTGGTTGTTTTCAAATGATCCTCACCTGGCACACGATTTCGCTAAGCGATAAAGCTGTTTATCTTTCACCGTCAGGCGGGATAAAAATGCTATTAAATAATTGAGTTTCCGAATGACGATCGAATGTAGATTGATCTCTATTTTACCCTTAACCACCCGCGAAACTACAGCCAGTACCTGATCAGAAGATAGTGAAGCATCTACCATGGTATAACGGTCACCCTTAGTCACCAACCTCTCCGCCGAAATGGCGATAATGCGATGGATTACCAGACTATCTTCGCGTCGGAACATAACAATATCGCCGATTTTCAATGCGGAGGGTGGCGTGTATTGTTGCAGCTTGATCCAATCGTTCACTCGCAGCAACGGTGACATGGAATTGCTGACCACGCGAAAACGAGCATTCTCCAGAAATGGCAAACTCTGAATAGTGAGATCAGTGGCAATACTGGCATTTGCTTGCATCAGCGACTCAGCAAGGGCAGGTAGATAAAACGCAGATTATTGTGCAGCCGTAAAGCTGGATCGCCAAATATCATGTAAGTAAAAATCATTTCATCGTTGTTGCCACTGGCATATACTTTAAGCTTCGCGCTCAGATCAGCAGCACCCAGTAGCGGGTCATGATTGTTGAAGAAATACTCGAAGAATCCACGTTGCAACACATCGTGTGCGCTGGAATAACTGAAACCCGTGGCGGAATACATTGCCGCCGCACCGGCGTTTGGCTGGCGGGTAATCGACTCTGCCAATGAAATTGGATCAGAAGCGGCAATTCCAGGTGGGTAATACCAGAAACCATCAACACAATCAAGCGAAAAGAAAACGGGGAAGCGCTCCGTATTCGTGAGGGAAGGTAAGTCTTCCGTGTTAAAGATTTTTTCACTGGCCCATCCGGTTATTCCTCCATGTCCGCCATAGGTATAAATCTGCGATGTTGTCTGATTGATATGGCTTACGAAATCTGAGGTTAATAAGGTACAGTTGCCTGTCTGTCCTGAGCGGCAATTATAATCATCCAGATAAAAGCGAGTGGGCTGAAACGGAGCTTTCAGTTGATCATTAATAAAATCATCCATTAATGCAGGGAAATTACCGGCTGGCTCGGTTGTACACGGCGTGGATGGATCGTCATCAACGCAACCATCAGTCAGGTAATAATTATCCGCTACAAACGTGAGGCTATTCAACCAATCCCCTTCACTCTGTTCAAAGGCAATTGTCTTTTCCACCACAGCGTTTACCTCGGCTGCGGAATTAACTGCCATACGACCAATCAAGGCATCCGGCAAAATGTCATCACCAACCACAGCTACCAGATCACTAAGACTGTCAATCTCACCCTGTACGGGATCCACCCACACAAAATTAGGCGGCAAATAATTTGGTGTATCAACGCGATAATTTTTCAGATCCCAGTGGCCATCCCCCACCAGTAACACAAATTCCGGAACGGTCTGCCAATTTTGAAAAACATAACGCATAAAATTCTTAATCGCAATCGGATGGGGAATACCGAAATTGAAATGATCATATATTTCCTGGATGGTCACCATCCTGACTTGCAATCCCTGCTGACTGCGCCAATCTATCAGTGGTTGCAAAGGTTCTACAAACTCGGGAACAGTGATAATCAAGTAATCACTCGCATTTTGACTGGAATAGAGTTCACCGAACTGGACTTTCTCTAGCAGTGGTAATTGAATACTATCAGCACCAAAAACGACGTATTCGGTTGATGAGGTTTGTGAATTAGAAAATGTGACGATGCTTTCTTCCTGGCCATAATCAACAAGCTCTATAGGAACCAGAGGATTGCTGATATCCCAGATGTGTAACGTATTTGCACTAAAGCCCCCTATCTCAAAAGTCCAATCCCCGGCTGGCTGTGAAAATTGTAGATATTGATTGTATCCATTTAGTTGTTGAACAAACTCAATCGAAAACTCATCAAATCCATAAGAAGATGCAGTCACACCAGAAATAGGCAAATATCGAACCTTGAGAACGTTTTCCCCGTTAATCAATTTGTCCTGGCTAAATGGAAACTGAGAAGTATGCCAAACTGCCCCATCCCAACTATCCTGCCCAAGAGACTGATTGTTCAAATAAACCTCAATCAGATGGTCGGGGGTTAAGGCACTGGCTGAATTGGAGGTAATTTGTAACTTAAGATTGGCGATAAGTGAGGAATCTAGAACTACGTCTCGAATTGTAAAGGGATAAGTTTTTTCGACAAATGTATTTGAAACTGAGAAATTTTTCTCCCAGAACCATGTTTCTTCGGAAGTAAAATGATACGTCCACCAATACCAATCTTTCTCAAACTTAACATTATTGCTAAAAATTGAATTGGGGGTTGCACTCAGAACACCCTGATGAACAGGTATAATTCGAGGTGAGGGATCGGAACTGGTTGATAACCAGAATATATTGTTATCATTATATTTCTCCACCATTTCGGCATTAAATTTCGGGGCAAAGCCATTGCGAAATGTTGTCCAGTGATCATCCTGTTCCGGGTGCAAGCCAGCCAGGTAGTTTCCATCGAAACGCTCAGCGTAAAAAATGACACTTTCGCCAGTTTCAAATATCGCATCATCGTCACCAACAAATTCAAATGAGACTTTGCGCCCTTGATTCTCAAGTTGCAGGTAATTCGGGTCAATCGAAGTGACATCCACTCCTATCGAAAACAAATCTTCCATCCTTATTTGATAAGCACCGCGTTCTGGTATCGTGATTCGAACCTTCTCTGAAAATACCTCTTCCTTTGAAATTAAGGAAACAGGAGAAAAAGAAGAAAATACGGTCGAAGGCAATCCTCGCCAAGCCAGACCATCCTGATAGTTAATTAGGCTATTGCGCAAGACAGCATCGAATTCGTCGAACGAAAAACGAGATTTAACTTCCTGCTCATTCAAGATCGCCGGGTCCAGATCAAAAGATATTTCCAATTTTTGGTTAAACAACCAGACTTGTTTCTGACAGTCCCATCGAAAAGGGTAAAAAACAACTCTGACAACACGTTGGTTGCGAATCCAAACCGGCTCACCAACTTCGATCGGGTTGCTGATCTGTTTATCCAGGCAGGATGAACTGAAATCCGATGGATCAAATATCGAAACTTGATTTTCATTTGGGGGTTCAGTTGCCAATGCCATATTCGCTGGTGGTACTAAAACCTTCACAGAATAGGAATTCTGTCTATAAGTGAAATCTCCAAGAGCAGGAATAGCCAATAGCTCAGAAAATGTCGGAATGACCGGTTGACCATGAAGCACAACCTTCTCTGAATTTATAACCTCTAAAATCTGCCCATTTTCGGCAGATTCCCACTCAAATTGGTAAATTTCAAGTGCGAGTGAGAGGGTATTATTTAATCTTATATAAGAAACATCGTTCGTTTGTAGAGTCGAATTTTTGTCAGACAAAATGGAAGAAAATGTGGTGGTAGCAAAAAACAATCCTGCGAGTACTATACGAATTGTAGCAAACATAATAAAGCTTTTCTAGTTTATCAACATCATCGCAAATCAAATGGATCGCCTGTTAAAATCTGATTTGTCAGCAATTCATCAAAACCATTACCACCACCTGAAATAGGCACTAATACCACAGCTCACCATCAAATCAAATTCCACCAGTATCTTCGGTGCTTCGTATTTCAATTTATCAACTTCTTCCACTATTCCTGCTCCCTGTGTCACAATTTTCCCTCGTTGAAAATATGCATGATTTATGCCAACGCGTCAATCTTACAATTGTTCTCATCAAGTCTTTCGTTTGATTTTTCTTTTCCTAAATGGATACCTTAAAACTCATTCACCAACATAATTCAGCTAAAATAATGCCATTGATTTCAACGCAATTGTTGCCGGAATGATTATGTTTTTGAAAAATTCTGAATAAGGAGGAAAAAGTCACATCGAAAGATTGCATTATTTTAATAGAAGAAAGCTGATAAATCAAGCCTGATATGGGTGATTTTTATAGAAATTTTACAGCCAGCCACGTAAGCCGTAAATCAGAATGCCAATATATTCCTTCATTGCCGTCTGGGTGGCAGCCAAATCGGAGGCATTTGGCAGCAAATGCACCAGTAATTCTTCAAAGGACGGATGCCACAGATTCTGCCAGCCGGCTTCTGTTACACCGAAATCAGCCGGGGCTGGAATCACCTGCAGACCTTGCTTTTCAAACAATGCCAGTGATCGTGGCATGTGCGAAGCAGAAGTTACCAGCACAATCTCTTGAATACCCATCTCGCTTAGCATTTCCGCGCAATAAAGGGCATCCTCATAGGTATTGCGCGATTTTTCCTGCAGCAGCATTTTTTCGGCTGGGACGCCCATCATTTCCAGCAAAATCGCCATCTCTTGCGCACCGCTGCTGGTGCCCGCACCCAACCAGGATATATTACCACCACTGAGTAATAGCCGCTCAGCCACGCCGTCCTGATAGAGTTTCAAAGCGTAGGTCACCCGGTCACCAGCCGCACCGATCTCCGGCATTTGCCGCGGCAGTTGCTGCGCTTCAGTACCGCCTCCTAATACAACCACCATGGAATTGTGCGGTAAATCCGCCGAAGGCAAGTTCTGCCACTCGAGCGAACGGGTCAGGCTGGCGGAAACCCACTGATTACCCCCCAGCCAGAGAATGATTACGATAGCCCAAAGCAGCCTTTTGACCCAAACCAGACTATCATTCTTGCGCAGCAAAAATAGTACCAAAAGAATGATCATCCAGCTCAAGCCGAGCGGGTACACAAATTGGGTCAAAAACTTGGATAGGAATACAAACATCTTAGCTTAGAGCTCTTCTTTTTCGCGGATATGCGCTAATAATCCCTGACTGCCCGCCAATACCAGATCGTAAACTCGCTCAAAGTTGCCACTGTAGTAGGGATCTGGAACATCTTTTTCACCTACATCTTCGGCAAAATCAAGCAGGCGTGGTAACTCGGTTTTGAAGGCGTAACGCACATCTTCCACATTTTCCTGGTCCATCACGACCACGTAATCATAGGTTTCCAGATCCTTGCGGGTCAACTTCTGGGCATGTTTGCCAGTCAGGCTGATGCCATGTTTTGCCAGTTGCTTGCGCGTGCCTTCGTGGGGTGGATGACCGAGGTGCCAGCTGCCGGTGGCAGCTGAGGCGATCTCAAAATGGTCTGCCATTCCTTGCTCATGTACCAATTGCCGAAAAACACCTTCAGCCATCGGTGAGCGGCAGATGTTGCCCATGCAAACAAATAAAACTTTGATTTTATACATGCTTCATTTTATACCATGAAAAGTGGACAGCAAAAAGCAGCCATAGATCTAATGCAGAATCAAACTCATACGGGTATGCACTCATCCGACGAATCTTCGCAGTATATCATCGATCTGGCTGCCATACCCTTCTCCAAATAAGTTGAGATGATTGAGCAGGTGATAGAGATTGTAGATCTGAAAACGATCCTCGAAACCCGGCTCCAACGCTGCAACTGATTGATAAGCCTGATAAAACTCATGATGAAAGCCGCCAAATAAACGGGTAAAAGCCAGTTCTGCTTCACGATCACCATAATAAACTGCCGGATCAATCAGCACAGGCTGACCACCGTCTGCCGCGATTACATTTCCCCCCCACAGATCGCCATGCAGCAGCGCAGGTTGGTGATCCACCCCCGCCAACCATTTGTTCAGGTTTTCCATCAATTTCTCTAATTGTGTGCGCCGTTGTCGATTCAGCAAACCGAGGCGCACTGCCATCTCCATTTGGGGACGCAAGCGCCGTTCACGAAAGAAATCGATCCAATCCACCATCCAACCGTTATCTTGGGGATTGCTACCGATATAACCGTCCTGATCCAGCCCAAATTCGCTGGATGTATTCTTCTCGTGCAAATTTGCCAAGCTCTCTCCCAGAATTGACTGGGCGAGATGTTGATTTTGATCAATCCACTCCAATAATAGAAAGGCAGGAGCGGTTTCTGACCCTTCAGAAACGGCAAAAACCTGCGGCACGCGTATAATTCTGGCTTCTGCCAAACGCTGCAATCCATCTGCCTCAGCCGCAAACATTCCCGTGCGCACTCTTTGATTATATTTGAGGAAGAAGTCCTGGCTTCCGGCACGCATATGGATGCATTCGTTGATGCATCCGCCGCCGACCGGTGCGAGGTAACGCGGAACTGCTTGCCCTACCAGAGGTTCAAGCACCTTAAGTAATTCATCATCCAAATTTGCAGGTATTTTCAAAGGTGTTCTCCCATTTTGCGATACTGCGCTCTTTTATCGCGGTTATTTGTAGCGCATAATTTTACCAATGGAGTGATGTCCTGGGTTCTCATTACATGGTTGGCATTCCGTTGGCATTTAAGGTTTGATTTCAAATGCAAAGAGCCTGCCAGGTGGGCAGGCTTGGGCTGTGTTGTTTGGGGTTTCGGCGTTGATTCCCCTCGTCTGGTTTGTGACTCACCAGGGACTTGAACCCTGAACCCATTGATTAAGAGTCAATTGCTCTGCCAATTGAGCTAGTGAGCCAGGTTGCGCCATAATTATACCCAAAAAAGGGTCGCTGTCAAACGCAGAAAAGGAGCACAGAATAGGAGCGTGGAGCGAAGATTTTCAGCTTGCAGTTGGTAGCGGGTAGCCGCTGCGCTTGCTCCCTAACGATAAATGCCTATGGCAGCGCACTTGACCGATAGCTAATATATACTCCTATCAGATACTGCCAGTCGCCGGCTGCTCTTCCCAGTCAAATGTACGCGTGACTGCTTTCTTCCAGCCACCAAAGAGCTTTTCACGTTGACCTTCTCCCATCGATGGTTCCCAGCGTTTATCTTCAGCCCAATTGGCGCGCAAATCCTCAACTTCTTTCCAGAAAGAAACCGCCAGCCCTGCTGCATAAGCTGCGCCTAATGCCGTTGTCTCAGACACAAGCGGCCGTATGACAGGAACATTAAGCAAATCTGCCTGGAATTGCATCAGCAGATCATTACCAACCATGCCACCATCAACCTTTAAGGCTCGCAAATCCACGCCAGAATCTTTATTCATCGCATCCAGCACCTCACGCACCTGGAAGGCAGTTGCCTCAAGCACAGCCCGGGCGATATGACCTTTATTGGTGTAGCGTGTCATTCCGGCGATAATAGCACGGGCATCACTGCGCCAATAGGGGGCAAACAATCCAGAAAAAGCCGGCACAAAGAAAATACCGCCATTATCCACAACGGAGCGTGCCAGCGGTTCGATATCAGCTGATTGCTGAATTATGCCCAGATTATCGCGCAGCCATTGCACCAAAGCGCCGGCGATAGCAATCGAGCCTTCCAGGGCATACACGGCTGGCCGATCACCAATTTTATAAGCAACGGTTGTCAACAACCCGTTTTGCGACTGGACAATTTCTGTACCTGTATTTAAGAGCATGAAACAACCGGTACCGTATGTGTTTTTGGCTTCCCCGACTGAATAACAGGTTTGCCCAAACAGAGCTGCTTGTTGGTCACCCAGAATACCCGCAATCGGAACACCTTCCAAAGTACCTGTTTTGATTTCCCCATACACCTGACTGGAAGATTGAATGGATGGCAACATTGCCCTTGGGATATTCAAATCCGCTAATATATGGTCATCCCAATCAAGCGTGGACAGATCCATGCACAAAGTTCGAGATGCATTGGTGACATCCGTGATATGCAAACCTCCATCGATTCCGCCAGTCAGTTTCCATAGCAGCCAGGTATCCATGGTGCCAAACATAAGATCACCGTTTTCAGCTTTTTGTCGTAAAGCAGGATCGTTATCCAAGATCCATTGAATTTTCGGTCCAGCAAAATAAGTGGCCAGCGGTAGACCGGTCGTCATACGATAGCGATCCTGTCCTCCTTCAGCTGCCAGGGTATTACAAATCTGGCTGGTACGGGTATCCTGCCAAACAATAGCAGGATAGACAGGTTCGCCACTGGAGCGGTCCCATACCAGTGTTGTCTCACGCTGATTGGTTATTCCGACGGCAGCCAGGTCACGGGCACGAAATTCACACTTTTCAATCGCCCTGCTTAACACATCCTCAGTTCTCTGCCAGATTTCATTGGCATCATGCTCTACCCACCCCGGCTGTGGAAAGTACTGCCGGTGTTCTTGCTGCTCGGAACATATGATCTTTCCTTGTTTATTGAAAATAATACAGCGGGTGCTGGTTGTACCCTGATCAATTGCGGCTATGTATTGTTGCATAATTCCTCATATCAATTACAATATGGTCAGTTTATAGAGTATCCATTCAATAATTCTAGCAGTAACTTCTCATATTTTGCTAAAAATTAGACTGCCAAAAATTGAGAAGCAAAGACTAGCGTGTTGAATTTATGACGATTTTTGGATAAACACCCGATTAACTTTACAGATGTCCTGTTATTAACTATACTTTTTCTAAATAGAAATAAAAAGGAGTCACTCATGAATAAAGTAGCTATCATCACGGAAGATGGGAAGACAATCAGTCAGCATTTCGGTCGTGCACCTTATTATGTCGTCGTAACAGTCGAAGATGGCAAGGTGATTAATCGTGAAATGCGGGATAAATTGGGACATAAGAATTTTCAGAACGAGGAATCTCACGAAGAACACGATCACAGCCAGCCACACGGCTTTGATGATGGATCACGTGATAAACATGTACGTATGTCGGATGCCATTATGGATTGCGAAGTATTGATTGCAGGCGGTATGGGGTATGGTGCCCGTAAACATATGCAGGATCGCGGTATCAGCATCATCATGACTAACAGTGGTGATATTGATACAGCTGTTGAAAAATGGTTAAAAGGTGAATTAAAGGATCAAACGGAGTTAAATCATTAGGGAAGGCGTACGACCTTCTATCTATCACACGCGAATTCGTGCATCACGCTGACACATAAGGTCGAGCGCTTTTAGAAAGATTTCGGGTGGGTCAGTTTTGGCTACGAAATCATCCACACCACTGAGCATTGCTTCCACACGTGCCTGCGGTTTGCTGCTCAAACCGATGATATACATAAATGGATTGATGGCTTTCAGCGATTTAATCTGCCCGGCAAGATTGAGCTTGTTATTATTCTGTGCTGGACAACAAATCTGAGGCAACTCCCAATCCAGCAACAACAATTGCGGCTTATTCTTTTCAACGGAAGAAACCAATTCATCTATATCGCGTACTTCTGAAACAACCTGCCAGCAGGCACGGTCCTGGTCCAGTAACAAATTTATCGCCGAACGAACTTTAACATCATCATCAGCAATAATTAATTGGATCATATATTTTCATTAATTCCTATCTATCTAAATGAGACGAGAAGTTTCCTTATCATCTCTTTGTCCCTAAACTTTACTTTATGGATGGAAATGCTTCAACCCACCACAGGGTAGACTCTTTCCCGTACCTATGTATCAAGGCTCACTAGCCTTTTGACCAGTGCGGGGTATACTAAGGAAGGTAAATACGTTCGTTCTCAGGCGTTTAGCTGGCATGGTTCCTCGTCGCATGAAATTCCAGTTTTTAAGAATTGGGTTTCGCTACCTTCCACATTTACAAAATCAAATAAGTGCAACTCTGATCATTAATCACCTGATTTGGTAAAATAGCAGGCATATGAAATTTCTTATAACCGGCGCAGCAGGTTTTATCGGTTCGGCCCTGGCAAATTCTTTGGTTCAGGGTGGGCATGCCGTCATTGGCATTGATGATCTTTCTACCGGAAAAGCTGATACGTTGTCGGAAGAAGTCGTGTTGCATGAGGGCGACGTAAACGATCGCAAACTTCTCTGGACGCTCCTGCAGGATGTGGATTGTGTCTATCATCTGGCAGCGCGGGTGGTTGTACCCGATTCTATCCTCTACCCGCGTGAATATAATACAGTCAATGTCGGCGGAACTGTTACTTTAATGGAAGCGATGCGCGATATGCGGGTAAGAAGAGTCGTGCTGGCCTCTTCCGGGGCGATTTACGGCAACCAGCCTGAACAGCCTGTAAAGGAAAATGTAACGCCCAACCCACGGTCCCCGTATGCAGTCTCAAAATTGGCGGCGGAATACTATACGCATAGCATTGGTTCTTTATGGGGGATCGAAACAGTATGTCTGCGCATTTTCAACGCCTATGGCCCCAATCAGCAGTTGCCCGGAACCCATCCGCCGGTAATTCCATATTTTCTCCGGCAGGCATACCAGAACGCCACCATTGTCATTCATGGGGATGGAAATCAGACCCGTGATTATATCTACATCGATGATGTCGTTGAGGGACTTATCGCTGCAGCCACTGCCACAAATATTGACCGCCAGACCATCAACATCGGTAGCGGACGTGAAACAAGTGTTCGCGATTTGGCGCGCCTTGTAGTCGAGATTAGCGGCAAACAGCCAGAAATATTGTCCAATGTGCGCAATGACGGCGGGCCGACTCGGATGATGGCCGATCTGACGCTGGCACACGCAATGTTAAACTTTCATCCACGAACCCCACTTGAAATTGGACTGGAATTAACCTATAAAACCGATCCCCGTATCAAAGCCTCTTAAGCAATCGCATTTTCGATCAACCAAATTAATTGTTTTCATCCGGTCGATTTGATATAATCTGATTCGTAGGTCATTACTCTTTCCCGGGCCTGGCGCACGCATAGAACCAGAAGGAAAAAGAGCGGAGTGAAGGTTTGAAGCAACAGGCGAAATATTCACTTTTGTTAATGCTGGCATTTTTTTGCACAGCAATTCTAAGCGCTTGTGATCAACCAAATTCTGCCAACTTCAATAATGATTCTGCCGCAACTTTTCCAATCGATCGTATTTTCCGGGATTACTATCGCAGCCTGGGAGGCGCAGACATTTTAGGCGTGCCTATCATCGAGAGTTTTGAATGGAACGAGTTGACGTGTCAGTACACTGAAAAAGTGTTGATGTGCTTCAATCCTGCAGCCGATTCAGGTCATCGTTACAACCTATCACCCCTTGGCGCGTACCTGAACATTAGTAACCTGATTGAAAGCAGGCAATCCACTGATCCAATTGAAGTTTATAAAGAATTCCAGCCGCTCTACAAAAAATTACAGGGAGAGAATAATGTCGGTCGCGCGCTGACACCGGTGCGTTTTAACCCCCTGGAACAACGTCTGGAACAATTCTTTGATAATGTGGGCTTTTACCGATTGGTTGAGGATCCTGAGGGCACAGCACACCTGCTTGCTTATGGGGTCTTTGTATGTCAGGATAAGTGCTCCTATCCGGCGCGCAAAGGCAGTGCGATTGCGAAGGTACCGATCAGCGTCGATATGCCTTTCATGGATGCAATCGCGCGGATGGATAACCCGGCAGCTTTTGGCGAACCGTTAACCGTTCCTTTCCAATTAGAAAACGGTCAGATTCAACAAATTTACCAGAACGCAGTCTTCATTGGCAATTCCATGCAGGTTGAAACGGTTCGCTTATTAAATGTCCCGATCCTGCTCGGATATGAGGTAAGTGAACCAAAGCCACAAGATAGTACTACGAAAGCCGGACTGGTTTTCTACAATGTTTCCGGAGCAAACGGTTTCAATGTGCCGGTCATTTTTGACCAATTTATTGTTGGCCATGGCGGACGCGAGTTCTCAGGAGACCCCATCGGTGAATTCTTTGAGAAAGGCGACCAATACCGCCAATGTTTCCAAAACTATTGCCTGGATTATGCTCCTTCTGCCGCCAGTGGGAAAAAGGTGGAAATGGTGGCTCTGGGCGAGGAGTATCTGGCTGTCAGCAATTTGCCCGAAAGTTATGTGGTACGCTTCCGCTTGACGTCTGCGACAGTCACAATCCAAACTTCAGCCCGCTATGAGCCCATGCCAATTGAGAATAATCAGGAAATTGAAATCTATATCCAACGCAACCAGGATGCTCAACCTGTGGCAGATGTTGATTTCACGCTGATGCTAACCTTCCCGGATGGCACACAGCAGCAATACATAAGCCAACCCACCAATTTGCTTGGGAAAACAATTATTTCGCTGCCGCTTTTTCCTACACTAAAACGCGGCCGGGTAATCGCTTATCAGGTTTGCTTGAACCAGGCTAGTGATCGGGAAGTGTGCACTCTGGATCATTACCTGGTATGGTAATTTCTCAGGGTTGTGCCTCAGCAAACAACTTAACCGTCTCAATCTGCCCGCTGACTGCATAGACTGTCATCACAAACTCGCTGTTGGTTTCGCCTTGTGATTCCCAGCGCCGCAAACCAATGATTTCATTATTCTCATTCATGGCAACTGCGACGACCCACACTTGTGAGAATCCAGTTGGAATTTCAAATTGCGCGGTTATTTGAGCACTTGATCCATCCGATTTTTCAACCTGGGGAGAGCTGATCTCTATCCGTTTAAATTGAACTTGTTCAGAATCGATTGGAATGGATGATTTAAATTGAGCGCTGGATTGGAATTCTAATGGCATTGGTGCTTTAAAATGAACCGCGAACGGAAGATTCTCATCCGGTAATAACAGGTTCAAAGGTAATACTGCCATCTCAGAAAAAACCTGGCTGGCAGATAGATCGGCAACATTCACCGAGACAATAGCGCTTTCCATCAATTCGGCGGTGCTGTTGACTAACCAGCCAAAACACCAGATGCCTTCCTGAGAATCCGGCAGACAATTCAGTCCCGTAACCGGAAGGTTGATTGGTGTTGGCTGTGGCGTTAAATCTCCGGGTGTTAATGTTTCAGCAGGAATCAGGATTTCGATCCCTACCTTCATGGCGTTCGGATTTACATCCGGATTGAGAGCCAGAATTCCATCCAATGAAACCCCGTATGTCCAGGCAATGCCTCCCAGTGTCTCTCCCAATTTAACCTGATGAGTTCGCGGAGTGGATGTTGGTGATGGCAGCGGTGTCGGGCTGGTAACCCGAGTCGGCGTTTGAGAAGGTTTGCTTGTTGCCGTAAAAGTAAGACTGGACGTAGGCAAGACCGGTGTATTGACACTATCCGGCAATTCAATGCGACTGGTACCACTGCAGGCTGCCAGTATCGAGATAATCATGATCGTGGCCAAAATAAACATGGAAATTCTCAGTTTCTTATGCATACAGGCGATTATACCGTTAAGCATTGAGTTAGTTAATCAGCGTGATACACCCATTCATAAAGGTATCCCACCTTTCGCAAAAATCTAGAAGGTAAAAGACGATTGACCAACTTTCACCAGTCAAGTACTTTCCATTCAATCAACAGATAAATCAATGATCCAGGCATAAATTCCACTGGTCTTAAACTTGTCGTCTTTGCATGGCTGTGCTAAACTCAAACTAACATGGGCAATGCAGAAGATAAGATTTTCCAGGAAGCATTGGCGGCAATCGAAGAAGGAAATAATACTCGCGCCAAAGACCTTTTGACGCGCCTGTTGAAACAAAATCAACAGAACCCACAATATTGGCTCTGGATGAGTGCCGTTGTGCGCAGCAACAAAGAGCGGCGGTATTGTCTTAATCAGGTTTTACAATTTGACCCACAGAATGCGGATGCTCGCCGCGGTTTAACCTTGCTGGGAGACCTGCCATTAGACGACAGCCTGCGTGTTCCCCTTCAAAAACAACAGCGCAAATGGACTGTTCCGGAAATTGCCGGATTAGAATCTGAAAAAGTAAAGATTTCCTGGTTACGCATGATTCTGGCTGTGGCTGCCCTGGCGGTCGTGATTGGCCTCGTCTTTGTTGCAATCAGTTCAAATCGGCTTTGGATTTTTCAGAATCGACAGGTGGCTGTGTTGGGTACTGCACAATCGACACCCACTTTTCCAGCCACCAATACCCCCACTATTACAGTCACTGTGCGTAACCCAACCGCCACCCCACCATGGATGGCTTTGGTTGCCACCTATACACCCACACCGCTTTACGTAAACACGCCCCATCCGATCATCGAAGCATATCAAATCGCAGTCCGTCGTTATCAACGAGGTGATTGGCAGCAGTCGATTCAATATTTCAATCAAGCCCTGGAAACGGAAAAGAACTCACCAGATCTCTATTACCTTTTGGGAGAAGCTTACCGTCAAAATGGCCAGTTGGCAGAGGCGTTGGGTGCTTACAACCAGTCTATCCAAATCGATCCTCAATTTGCGCCGCCTTACCTGGGTAGGGCGCGAATCGCTTTACTTTCAGAGCCCGAGTTTTTTAACGAAATTACCCGCGATCTCGATAAGGCCATCCAGATTGACCCACAGATGGGCGAAGCATACCTGGAACTGGCCAATATCCAATTTTTGGAAAATAATTGGCAGGATGCTCAATTGAACCTGGAAGAGGCTGCCATTTACCTGCCCGATTCTCCCTATATTTCAATTGCAACTGGCAAGATCGCACTCCTGCAAAAAGATTATGCGAAAGCCATTGAGTATGCGAAGCTTGCAAATCAACAGGATCAAACCGTTCTCGTCACCTACCGCTTCCTTGGAGAGGTGTATCAGGCGGCTGGTCAAATTTCTGATTCCTTAGAGCCGCTTACAATCTACAGTCGTTATGCTCCAAAAGATGACCCTCAGGCGATTGCCTGGCTTGGAAAGGCTTATGCGGCCAGTGGAGATAGCGATGAAGCGCTGAAATTATTTGCTCAAGCGCTTAAGAACGACCGCTATGCGGTTGACATTTACATGCAGCGTGGCCAACTTTATTTCAGTTCTGAAAAATACGACCTTGCTTTCGATGATTTTTCCACCGCCTTTAAACTGAAACCATATTTATTTGAAGCCTGCATGATGAAAGGTGAAACGCAATTAAAATTAGGCGGTCCTGGAAATGCCTACATACAATTAAGCGAATGTCAAAAACTGGCTGAAACAGATTCTGAGTTAGCGCGCATGTTTTTCTACCGGGCGGTATCTCTTGAAGCGCTTAAAAATGACGTGGCGGTTCAAGATTGGGAGAGAATGCTCAATTTACCACCTGAGGCAATTGAACCGGAATGGCTTGCAACTGCCCAGGCGTTCATGAGCGTGCGTTATTCACCCACCCCTTCTCTCACTGGCACGATTACACCCAGAACAACACAAACTCCTTCGAAAACAAGCCCCCCGCCAGCTTCATCGACTACCCTTACCCCTGATGTGAATTGAGAAATTCTGGATGTCTGGCTTAATTCCATATTTATTGATTCAAAAAAGAAAAAAAAGAAGATCTGTCGTGAGAATACGGGGATACAGGCAATCCAGACAGGTTGGTTTTGGGTTATTAACAGCCTTTCTGATCCTGCTGGTGTTAATTCCTGTTGCCGGCGGAATCATCTACGCCAATCTCACCCGTGATTTGCCATCAATCCAAAATTTGGAAATCTATCTCAATCCAAAGAGCGGGACATTCTTAACTCCCACCACCATTTATGATCGCGATGAAAAGACAATCATCCATCAAATTCATAACTCAAGCTATCCAAGGCGTTTTCTGTCGATCGACCCCAACAATGAAGAATTTTTCAGTCCATTTTTGGTGCAATATATGGTGGCAGAATATGAACCCCAATTTTGGACCAGTGCGGGATACGCCAATAATTGGCTGACAGTAAGCGACCCACAAACCATTGCTGAAACCCTTGTTGACCGACTTCTACTCTGGGATGAGCCGGAAAGCCTGAGCCGTCATCTACGAATGAAGATATTAGCTGCCCAAATAACCAGCCGATATGGTCGCATTCAGGTGCTGGAATGGTTTTTGAACAGTCAGAATTTTGGACCTGCCACCATCGGAGCTGATACCGCTGCCCGCACCTTTTTTGGAAAACCAGCCAGCCAACTAACCCGAGCAGAAGCAGTTCTTTTGGTGGCTGTTTCACGCAGCCCAGCACTGAATCCTATGGATGCTCCCCAAGCTGCACTGGAAAACCTGCAGCTGATACTACAAAAAATGAAAGATTCAGACAATATCAGCGCTGAGGATTATATCCAGGCTGCCAGTGAAAATGTCAGATTCAACATTCAAACAAGTGAAGTCCAGCAGCCAGCGAATGCATATGCCCGCCTGGTTGTTAATGCGCTCTATGATACTTTGGGTTATGAGCGTGTGGAACTCGGTGGAATTCGCGTGGTTTCCACACTTGATTTGAAATTGCAACAAGATCTGCGTTGTACATTGAATACCCAGTTACTGCGCCTGAAAAGCATAAATAATCCATCACCCGCCTGTCCGCCGACACAATTCTTACCCCCTCTTAGCACTATTCCTGTCGAAAATGGCGATGCCCAGGCCAGTGCTTTGGTGATGAACCCGAAAAATGGAGAAATTTTAGCTCTGGTTGGAGATATTCACAATCAGCAGGAAAACAGCCTTGTGGTACCTCACCAGGCAGGTACAATTCTGACACCTCTTCTGGCTGTGAATGCCTTCGCCAGGGGATTCACACCGGCCAGCCAGGTATGGGATCTTCCATCCATACAGGTTGAGGCGAATGAATGGTCACAATATCAGGGACCAATGCGATTGCGCACTGCCTTAGCCAACAACTACCTGGCCCCCCTGCAAATTTTACTGGATCAATTAGGTTCCCAGACGATCTGGCAAAGTGCTGCATCATTTGGCCTTTCACCTTCACTCGCTGGGGATCAATCTAAATCGGTTTTAGAAGAAGGAAATAGCGCCACCATCGTTGAGATAGGTGAACTGTATAGCACCTTTGCCACACTCGGCACGCGTTATGGTATCAAGGATAGGAAGACGCAATTGGTCGAACCCGTCCTGATCAAGAAAATCAGCAGCGTTGATAATCGTATTCTCTTTGAGCAAGAAGAACCCGATTTACAATCGATCGTCAGTCCACAGCTGGCATTTCTGGTGCATGATGTGCTACAGGATGAGTATGCTCGTCGCAAAACATTGGGGTACCCAAACCTGCTCGAAATCGGCAGACCAAGCGGGGCGAAGAATGGCTCAAACTTCAACCAAAACGAAATCTGGACAGCCGGTTATACCCCGCAATACACCACAATTGTCTGGTTTGGGCAGAAAGAGTCAATATCCTTTCCGCTGAAATCTCAGGTTGCCGGTGGTGTCTGGTATGCTGTCATGCAGTATTTGCACCAAAATGAAGCAGTACAGTCCTGGTCCAAGCCGGTCGGAATTACGGAAAAAGAAGTATGTTCGCTTTCCGGTCTCTTACCCACACGCCAGTGCCCAGAAGTTGTGACCGAGAAATTCATCGATGGTACCCAGCCTGTTAATGTTGATAATTTGTTTCGCAGCTACCGCATCAACCGCGAAACCGGTTTATTAGCCACCGTTTTCACCCCGCCTGAATTAGTTGAAGAACGTACTTTTATGATCGTTCCGGATGAAGCATTATCCTGGGCTGAAGCTGCCGGTGTTGAACTTCCCCCCAAGAATTACGATGCCATCCAATCGCCTGATCTTTCAGAAGATGTCAATATAAGCGCACCAGCTATCTACAGCTTTGTCCATGGCAAAGTTACAGTTCACGGGACGGCAGCCGGAGCAGATTTTGCCAGCTATCGAGTACAGGTCGGGGCTGGTCTTAACCCACTTGCATGGTACGAAATCAATGAGACTCAAACCAAAACGGTAAAGAACGGCCGGCTGGCAGAATGGCAGACGGAAGAATTTGAAGATGGCTTGTATGCTCTGCGCCTGCAAGTCATCCGAGCTGGCCAACAGATTGAAACATATACAATCCAGGTCTCAATTGACAATACTGCTCCAAATGTAAATATTATTTACCCTGCTGCTGGTGAAAGCATTAAGTTAAGTGCTAACAACATCACCACCTTACACGCCCAGGTGCAAGATTCCACAGCGATTGCACGCGTCGAATGGTGGCTGGATGAGCGCTTGATCGGTACCAATGAACAGTCGCCTTTTAGTTTCCCGGCAAAAATTGCCAGGGGGAAACATTCACTGATTGTGCGCGCATACGATCTGGCCGGAAATGAAACTTCCACAGAAGCTTTGGAATTTGAAGTAAAATGACGGTAGATAAGGTCAAGTTCATAGGAGAAAATATGTCCGAAACCATTATCTGGTACGGTCACGCAACCCTCGGCCTGGAAACCAGCGGGTACCTGGTGTTGATTGACCCCTTTTTCCAAGATAACCCTGCCACCAATATCAATGCCGACAACATAAATCCGCAGTTTATCTTGATCACACACGGCCACCATGATCACATTGGCGATAGTATATCCATTGCAAAAAGAACAAACGCCCTTGTGATCAGTAACGCCGAAATTATCAGCTGGCTGCGCAAACAAGGACTTGAGAATTTGCACGCCCAGCATCTGGGAGGGGGTCACCAACATCCTTTTGGATATTTGAAGTTAACGCTTGCCCTGCATGGATCGGGATTGCCGGATGGCAGTAATGGCGGCAATCCAGCCGGCTTTTTGATAACCACCAACGACAACAAGAAAATCTACATCGCTGGTGATACAGGTCTATTCGGCGATATGCGCTTAATAGGCGAGGAAGGCATCGACCTTGCCATTCTGCCAATAGGCGATAATTTCACCATGGGACCGGTGGATGCTCTGCGCGCAGTGAAATTGATTCAGCCAAAACACGTCATCCCGATTCATTACAACACCTGGGGGCTCATCGCCCAGGATGCCAATCAGTGGGCGCAAAAAGTGGAACAGGAAACCGATGCGCAGGTACATGTCATCCCGCCCGGTGGTACATTTAACTTATAGCAGTCCACCAGGTCGCGAAGATTGAGGCAATGTTGGTTGACACGCGTCATGCACTGTGCCGGAGAGGGCAGGAGTGATTAAATCGATCGCGAACCGGGTTCGATTTATCAAGTCAGACCTGGTTTCGGTATTTAGCCTGCACCATTGTTTTGCCTGTGGCAAATATGATTTTTGCAAATCCGGACAAATTAAGTTTATACATACTTTATACATCTATTAAAATTAGCGGCTTAACTGCTCTAGAATTGGAATGACAGCAATCTGATAGGTTTTGCCAGTACCAGTCAATTAAAATGCAATCCTACAGGACATTTCATGCAGACAGGATAAATGAATGAGCACAAATTCAGCCGCGAATCGACCTGAAAAATTTTACAATCTTAGCCCGCAAGAGCGACTTGCCTGGCTTGAAACAAATTACGGATTATCCCCGCAGAATAGCAAAACGCTCAGCGGTGAAAATGGATTAAACCTCGCCCAGGCCGATCACATGATTGAAAATGTGGTTGGTGTGTTTGGCTTGCCGCTGGGCATTGCGCAAAACTTTCTGATAAATGGCCGCGAAGTACTGGTTCCCATGGCAGTCGAAGAACCATCGATCGTTGCTGGCGCTTCCTTCATGGCGAAATTGGCGCGGTCCGCCGGGGGATTCACTGCCCACACCACCAATCCTGAAATGATTGCCCAAATTCAGGTGCTAGACCTGCCAGAGATTCATACAGCTCGCCTGCGTATCCTGGAGCAAAAGGCGCATTTGTTATCACTTGCTGCAGAAATCGATCCGGTCCTGACCGATCTGGGTGGCGGCCCACGCGATCTTGAAGTGCGTGTGTTCGAAGACTCACCCATCGGCGCTTTCCTGGTGATTCATCTCATCTTTGATGTTCGTGATGCGATGGGCGCCAATGCCGTCAACACCGCAGCGGAGCGGCTGGCTCCCGAAATCGAAGAGATCAGCGGTGGCAAGGTACATCTGCGCATCCTAACCAATCTGGCCGACCGGCGGCTAGCACGTGCGCGTGCCACCTTTCACCTTGATCAGTTAGCGTTCGACCAGTACACCGGTGAAGAGGTTCGGGATGGCATCATCGCCGCCTGGGCATTTGCGGCTGTGGATCCCTATCGAGCAGCTACCCATAATAAAGGCATCATGAACGGAGTCGATCCGATCGTAATCGCGACCGGAAACGATTGGCGCGCTGTGGAAGCTGGAGCTCACGCGTACGCCGCTCGCTCAGGAAGGTATACCAGCCTGACAACATGGTCTCAGGATAAAGATGGTCATCTGGTCGGCACCATTGAAATGCCAATGGCTGTTGGCACAGTCGGGGGAGCAACCCGCGTACATCCGGCAGCCAAAGTGGCATTAGATTTGATGCACATTACCAAAGCAACAGAGTTGGCAGAAATTATCGTTTCTGTAGGGTTAGCCCAGAACCTGGCTGCCTTACGCGCCCTGGCAACCGAAGGAATTCAACGAGGGCATATGAGCTTGCATGCCCGCCAGGTAGCTGTTGCTGCAGGGGCAACTGCCGCTGAAATATCACGCGCTGGCAGCGAAACTTGCTGCTGAGAAAAATGTGCGTATTGATCGCGCGCTGGAAATTCTTAATGACTGGAGAACGTAACAGTATGATGAGTAACAACCCATCCGAGTCCATCTTAATGAGGCCTAATCGGTCAGTCGGTATTATCGGCTACGGTGTTTATATACCGCGCTATCGTTTGCCGGCCAGCGAGGTTGCACGCCTCTGGAAAGGCGGAGAAGATGAAGGCCTGCCCGTCAAAGAAAAGGCAGTTCCCGGGCTGGATGAAGATACCATTACGATCTCAATTGAAGCTTCACGCAATGCACTCAAGCGGGCCGCGATTGACCCGGCTGGTATTCGCGCTGTTTGGGTCGGTTCTGAATCCCACCCCTATGCTGTCAAACCATCATCCACTATTGTAGCTGAGGCTATCGGCTGTTCCCCTCATATTCAGGCAGGGGACTGGGAATTTGCCTGCAAAGCCGGTACTGAGGCAATCGTGGCTGCCATTGGGTTGGTTGGCTCAGGTATGGCGAATTATGCACTGGCGATCGGTGCGGATACAGCTCAAGGCCGCCCCGGTGATGCCCTCGAATATACTGCAGCAGCAGGCGGAGCAGCCTATATACTCGGACCTGCGGAAGAATCATTGGCAGTGATCAACAGCACTTTCTCTTATGTGAGCGATACACCCGATTTCTGGCGCAGACCGATGCAAAGCTATCCGGAACATGGCCAGCGCTTTACCGGGGATCCAGCTTACTTCAAGCATATCAGTGAAGCCGGTCAGCATATGATGGAAGCCAGCGGTACCACACCGGCGGATTATCAATACGCGGTCTTTCATCAACCCAATACCAAATTTCCCCAACGGGTTGCTGCTTCACTTGGCTTCTCAAAAGAGCAAACCAAAACCGGTCTGCTGTCACCTGTTATCGGCAATACCTATGCCGGTGCTGCCATCGTTGGTCTGACCGCCATTCTGGACGAAGCCAAACCTGGTGACCGGATTCTGCTGGTCTCATTTGGTTCAGGGGCTGGTTCCGATGCAATTGATCTGACCGTAACCGACGCGGTACTGGAGCGGCGTGATAAAGCTATCAAGACCCAGGAATACATCGCCCGTCGCACAGAAATCGATTATGCCACCTATTCCCGCGTACGCGGCAACCTGAGAATGCGGTAGGAGCGAGTATGCGTGAAGTCGTCATAGCTGGAATTGGCCAATACCCTGTCGGCGAGCACTGGCACCTTTCACTGCGCAATCTTTCCGCAGCAGCTATTCAGGCAGCTCGTAAAGATGCCGGTGGTTTGCGGCCGGACAGCATCTACATCGGCAATTTTTTGGCTTCTGTCGCCTCCCATCAAGCCAACCTGGGGGCTCTTGTTTCAGACAACACCTTCCTGGAAGGCATTGAAGCGACCACTGTAGAAGCTGCAGAAGCATCCGCAGCAGCTGCTTTTCGCATGGCTTACCTGGCTGTAGCCTCCGGCTGGGTGGATGTCGCCCTGGCTCTCGGTCTGGAGAAATTTACCGACCGCTCAGGCGAAAACCAGGATAACCCTATCTACGAAACTCTGGATTATGACTACGAATTAAGTGCCGGCAGCACGCCTACCATTCAAGCAGGCTTACTGATGCAGCGCTATTTATATGAAAATCCCCAGGCGGAGCGGCAGGCTTTTGCCAGCTTTCCCATGGTGGCTCACGCAAATGCCGTGCATAACCCCAATGCCATGTATCGCAAAGCCATTCGCTTGGAAGGATATCAAAAAGCAGGTATAGCTTCTGCCCCCATGAACATGTTTGATGTTGCCCCCTATGCCGATGGAGCAGCAGCTTTGATTTTAACGACCCCCGAGCGCGCCCGGGATTTACCGCATGCAATGGTACGGGTTATTGGTTCTAATGTCGCCATCGATACGCTCGCCCTGCATGACCGGCCCGACCCACTCGCTTTCCGGGCAGCAGGCGTGTCGCTGGAACAAGCCTGCCATCAAGCTGGTATCTTACCCAGTGATGTCGATTTCTTTGAACTGCATGATGCCTTCTCCATTTTTGCGGTACTCAGCCTCGAAGCAGCCGGATTCGCAGCGCGCGGAGAAGGCTGGCGTTTAGCACAAAATGACTATCTATCCATAAAAGGGCAGCTGCCCATCAGCACCATGGGTGGTTTGAAAGCCCGCGGTTACCCGTTGGGTGCCACCGGTGCCTACCAACTGGTGGAAGCGGTGCAGCAGTTACGCGGAACCGCAGGAGAAAACCAGATCCCCGCTGCAAAGCGCGCCCTGGTACAGAGCCTGGGTGGACCGGCATCAACGGCAGTTACCCACGTTTTAGAACGAATGAATTAGGGATTAAAATGCCCCGTGATAGGAAATTGCAGGATTTTGATAGTTCCTGATAGGGTTTCGCCGTTATTATTTGAAGACAAAAGACATGTAAGTCAATTAATTGTAAGAATAACAAAGGAGAAATGACAATGGAAGTCCCCCGTCATTGGAGATTAAAAAAACAACGATACGCATTAGTGGGTGAAGAATGCCCCCATTGTAATTCGAAAATCTTCCCCCCGCGCGATGTCTGTCCTTACTGTGGCGGCGAAGCCAAGACCCAATTTGCCTTCAGTGGTAAGGGCGAAATTTACTCATTTACCCACATGGCTAGCGCTCCGGCTGGCTTTGAACAGACATCTCCTTATACCATGGCCCTCGTTCGTCTGGAAGAAGGCCCGGTTGTCACCGCCCAACTGACCGACCTCGGCGACCAGGAAGTACAGATCGGCATGCCCGTCGAGATGGTCACCCGGAAGCTGCGCACCGATATGGAAGACCGCGGCATGATTGTGTATGGGTATAAATTTCGGCCAGTGATGGGATAAAAAAATAAAAATGAAATCAATAGCGCTCTCCTTTTGGAGAGGCGCTTTTTTATTTAGTAGCCAACGACCTACTTTACCACTGTAATAGGATTCGAAGGTTACAGCCAAATTAACCGACCTGGGTGGCCAGGAAATGCAAATCGGCATGCTGGTGGAAATGGTCACCCGAAAAATCCGCACGGACATGGACGACCGTGGAATCATTGTGTACGGGTAAAGTCCCCCACAGGGGGATAAGTTTCGACCCATGCTGGGGATAAAGATTTAATTATCCGAAACAAACGAATACTCCAAAATATAGGAGTGTTCTTGTTTTTGTGTTCAAATACATGATTATCCCGCTTGTGGTTTCCACTTATAAAGAATTACTATTGCAATCACAACAAAAAACAATCCAAAGACACTTGCTTCAAGCCCAAATTGTCCACCAGTTAACCATTCGGGAACTTCAGCAAAGACAGGGATCAATAAACCCGATTGATCTGTCCCGCTTACCCCAAAACCAAGCACAATTCCCTGCACCAAATTCGCCATAAAATGCATGCCAAGAGGTAAGGCAAGGCTTTGTGTACGAATATAGGCTAACCCAAACAGGATGGATGCAAGAAATATATTTGTGCTTGCCAAAATCCGGACGCTGCCGGTCATTCCTGGATTGTTTATATGTGTAAGTAAAAAAAAACCCGATAGGATCAACTGAGCCGGCCATTGGCCAATACCCGAGAGTAGCCGCTGGAAAATAAACCCTCGAAACAACATTTCTTCGGATATTGCAACTCCTAAACATAGGAAGATGCTCGATGAAATTGCTGGGAATCCTGAAGGAGCAAATTGCCATTTAATCAAGCCGAGAATGTTCAGGATTAGTGCGGGACCCAGCATGATCGCGGAACCAACCAGTCCACCCAGACTTAATTCCTTTAACCAACGTTGATTTATTCTCCCCAACATGTCAGCCATTGGTTTCCGGCGAAACATCTGACAGATCAGTGAGGTAATCGCTATGATCATCGCTTGAAGACCAATGGAGACATCCGATCCATATTGTTTCGCAACGAACAAAATTGGAATGAGGATCACAGCAATCACAAGCAGGAAAACAAGCACCCACCATCCGCTGCGCAGTTGTCGATCGGTATTCAAGAAAAGTCGCAAATGTTTTTGGATTCTCATGTTTGTCCTCTATTTTTCCGTCCCTTCCGATTTAGGAAAAAGACCTGTTAAATGGATGCCGGCAGAACCCAGTTAACCAATAACCCAAAAAGGTAAATCCCGACCCCAAACGCAGTGTGATTCAACAAACTTCGCAGCCTTGCTAGCGCTGGATTTGATGTCTTCGAGGCTGCAAGTCCAAACCCAAGAGAAGGCTGCAAGATAAAGAATGGCGCGAGGACGGTTAAAACACCAAAGCCAACTGCAGGGATCAACGTCGGGTGCTGAAGCCAGGGATCGCCCATCACATTAACATAAATCAAGGCAAACGTAATGCCGATCAAATAATGGGCGATCCACCCCAGGGCGCATTCCGCGCTCTTCGGTTGCGTTGATCGAATATTGGAATGTTTTAAGGTTCCTTCGGGCATGTATCGGAGCCAACGCCCGACCAGGCAGATGTCAGATGGCTGAATATGAAAGGCATATTTTGCGAATAATCCCCAAAGATCAAAGGTGAGCGTTGCGCCAAGTCCAATCAGGATTGCACTTGCAAAGTTGTGAGCTAGAGTATTCATGGGTTACCTGTTTTCTAGTCTTTATCGAATGAGCCGATCAGCAGACCGGTTGATCCCCTTATCAGATCTCGGGTGACCTGTTGGAGCTGGCGCTTGTGGAGTTGATCGAAATCAGAATTATCCCCAGGTCGCGGATCCGCCTCAGGATGCCGTGTAGCGCTGCCTGGTCAACCACCGTACCGATGAGGAGCGTTGTGCCGTCGTCTTCCAACGTGATGCTCAGCTCCTCAAACCGGTCCGCCCATTGGCGGCCCAGGTGGCCTTTGATTCGGATCTGGTAGATCACAGGCTGGTTTACCTGGCGATCTGAGCCGCGCATGTTCGACATTTTTCTTCTATCCTACCTGTTTTGATGCTTTTCTACGCCAGAATCAAAATGCGTGACCTGCGTAGCCCGATTGGCTTTTTACTCAACCTGGATGATAACATTACCAGATTTGCGCCCCATGCCGACATAGCGGTGCGCCTCTGGTACCTGTTCCAAGGGGTAGCAGCGATCAATGACCGCCCGTATCTTGCCCGCTTCGATCAGTTGGTGGACGTATGTCAATTCTTCCAGGCTTTGCTTGGTGTTGAGCTTCGCTATCGAAGCAAACACGCCGCCCAGTATAAGGGCTTTGGTTGCCTGGTCTTTCTTGCATTTGCCGACCGCGTCAAAGATGGCGTCATACTGCGCTCCGCCAGCGGAAATATCCTCTTGTGTGTAATCGATAACCTGGTCTGCGCCCAGCGATTTGACCATTTTCAGGTTCTCAGTACTGCAAACCGCGGTCACATCAGCGCCAAAGGATTTGGCGATCTGGACGGTATAGGTGCCTACGCATCCAGACGCACCATAGACCAGCACTTTCTGCCCGCGCTGGATTTTGCCTTTGCGCAACAGGCGTAAAGCAGTTGGCCCGCCGATCGGAACGGCAGCGGCTTCTTCATAGGACATATTACGCGGCATCCGTAAAACCATGCCATCTTCGCGCAGGCATTTATACTCCGCATGTGCGCCGAAGTTCTGCACCAGGGTAGAGGCAAACACCGGGTCACCAACCGTGAAGCGAGTCACACCTTTACCCACCGCGACAACATCACCGGCAAGCTCCATGCCGTAGATTGGGTGTTTGGGTCGGGTGAAGCCCAGTGTGATCCGCGCGGGGAGCCAGAACGCAGGCGGAACATCCAGGCTGCGCATACGGATATCGCCAGCGGAAATGGTAGTCGCGCGTACTTTCACCAGGATTTCATTGTCTTTGGGCATCGGTTTTTCAACCTCTTTGAGTTGAAGTACTTCCGGGCCCCCAAATTTTGATGCAACGATTGCTTTCATTTTTACCTTTCCTATTTTGTGATCTTGTTTTTCAACTAACAAACTCAAGCTGCCTTACCAGGTTCATGGTTAACAGCGTGTAAGCCTTCTTCGCCAGGGATGGCTTTTGTCTTTGGTCGCCCGGCGCTTGTCGCTTCGCTTAAGAAGAGCGCAAATCCAAGCCAGATCAGAGCCATCCCCGTGGGTATTCCTGTCAACTGATCGAGCTGGTCAGGAAGCAGCCTGAACAGGATACCCGCTAAAGGCCCCGATACGGCCAGAAGGGCAGCCGCCGTGCGCGGCAGAATGCGGGCGCGGAAAGTAGCGATGCCAAACAACACAAGGCCGAATAAGAACATCACAGACGCGAGTGAATAGGCCGTTGCAAGAGCGCCGAGGTTCATCGAACCCGTGGTTCCACTCCTCATCGCTAAGGTGCTCTCAACAAACGCCGGAGCCTCGCTCGTCAACAAAGGCAGCACAGTGGGTTCGATGAAGGATATACACATCTGGACTGCAAAGAAGGAGGTCAGCAGGAGATAGCCGGCCAGGCCCAGCCAACCGGCCTTTTCCACCTGCCTGGCGTAAAGCCCCGTCATGCCGAACAGGCCAAAGATGGACATCACCGTCATAAGGGAGGTGATCAATACGAACGAACTGGTGTTGACGGATGCAAGAACCTCCGGGGGACGGATCGGCAGAATGGCTGCGAATATGACGCCTGCCACCACAGCGGATAGCCCTGCTGCACGGATGAGGTTTGGGACGGTTACCTTCATTTTGCGTTCCAGATCTCGATCTTTGCTTTGGGGTTCATAGATTGATCTCCTTCACGGTGGACTGTCCTGCTATTGCTGTTTTTCTCTGTCAAGTTCGGCGGTGATGGTGGTGGGTTTAAAGCCTTTGACGGTGAGGTAAACGCCCAGCGCAAACTCAAACCCCGCGATTGGGATAACCCCTAATGTGGTCAGGGTCAGGACCGGCCCGGTGACGCCGAACATGAGGAGAACGGTGTTCGCTGCGAGCACGGGCACGCCAATGAAGGCCAGCACGGGAAGGACCCGCGGCACAAGACGCGACTGGTAGAGCAGTAAGCCAAGCAGCAGGTCGTCCACGACCGGCATAATCGCCTGCCCCAGGTGGAACCAGTCAGATAGGGCGATCAGCGCCCGGCCGGTCGACCAATCCTTCTGCGCCAACCCCGGACTTCCGTAAGGTCACCATCGTCATCAGGCTGACCACGCCGGCGAAGATGGTGGCGGCTTCGAGGATCCGCGAGCCAATGAGGCCCAGCGCGAAGCTTTCGTTCTGACGCTTGAGCGCCGGGAACAGCGCGACGGCGGTGGCGATGCCGGCGAGCGCCACGATGATCTCCAGGATGCCGCCGGTGATGACGCCCGTGTCCGGGCCAGGACCAACGAGGTAATTTGGGTCACGCACCCTGGCGTACAGGAGGAATTGCGGGACCGAGACGAAGGTGAGCAGGTAAAACACCCCTCCCGCCAGCGCGATTTTCCGGGATGCCAGCATGGGTTTCCTGATCCGATCCGCGGTTCGTACATTTTCATAGACATTCGCTTTCATTTTGCACTCCTTGGGAACTGGTTGGCTTTCCAATCGACAGGCGGTCGAACGACCGCCTGCCGTGATTCATCCGTTTCAGGCGGCATTCGTTACGTTTGATTCGGTAGTCTGTTTCTCAGGTACGGTCACTGTGGATTTCGCCCGTCGTTCGGAGAGGAGCGCGTATCCCATACTTGCCAGGCCTAACCCCATCGGGACCATGATGATTTTTGCCGCAGATCTCGGTTGATACAAGCGCACTAAACGGTACCATCAACGACCCGAGGGCAAGCAAAGCGGCTCCCCAGCGCGGCAGGACCCGGGCGCGGAACGTAGCGATGGCAAACAACAGGGAGCCCAGGATCAACATCGGCGTGGAGATGGTCCACAACAAGGGCAGGACGCCGAGGTTCACCTGGCTGGGGACGCCCGTAAACATCCCCAGGAAGCCGGCCACGAAGGGCGGAAATTCGCTCGCCAGTTGCGGCAGAAGCGCGGCTTCGACGAAAGAAAGCATCCCCACCAGCGCCATCCAGGCGCTGAACAGGAGGAAACCAATCAGGCCTAGCCAGCCGGCCTTTTCTACCTGCCTGGCGTATAGCCCTGCCAGACCCAACACACCAAAGAAGCCCAGGGAAGTAGCAAAAATGTGGACGATGATCCAGGCAGAGGTGGTGACGTAGGCAGGTTCATTAGCCGGATGGAACATGCCCATGACGACGATTCCCAGTCCGGCCAGCATGGCAGAGAACCCTGCCAGCCGCATGAGGGCCGCAGCGGATATTCTCGTTTTGTATTCCTTGACCGTGATCTTTCGTTTGTTATTCATTTACTTTTCTCCTTTCGAAAAAATAAACCGGAAACGTTCTTGATCTTGGTCAATATATACAAAAGCATCTGGGGAGTTGTCATCCCCAATTATGGGGATTATTGTGGCAGGACCTGGGGATAAAAAAAGAGCGGGCTGGGGAGCAAAACAGACTCCACGGCTCGCTCATTATTAAATAAGGGTGTCTAAATCAGCTTCAACTCAATAGCTCTCCGGACCGCTGCCCGCCGATTGTTGACATTCAATTTGCCGTAAATGCTCTTGGTATGGGTGCGAACGGTACTTAACGCGACCATCATCTCCTGGGCGATCTCCGGTCCGGAAAGCTCGGTTCGGAACAGACGCAGCACATCCAACTCGCGCTGGCTCAATCGTTCGACAAGTGCGGTTTTTTCAGGATAAGTCTTTCCTATCGCAGATTCGAACAAGATGGAAGTGGTTGTGTCAGCGGGCTCATTTCCGCCCTCTTGTTCGAAGTCTGCTCCAAAAGCAATCAGCAACTTGCGGGTAAAGTCTAGATGGTCATTTAAGGGCGATGCTTCTTGAAGCAAGTGCTTCATTGGCAGGCCCTCGTCCAAAAACAACCGCACAAAATTGTTCGCTTCAGCCAGGGCTAACGCCTGATGAAGCAGTGTCAAAGCGGCTTGAGCTTCACCCTTTTCATGCCGGATTAGCGCTTGCAAGATTCGAATCTCGATGACGCTTCTAACTCTTCCACCGGTTTCAGCTGCTTTCAAAAGACGGACAAGCAGCGATTCTGCTTCTGAAACGATGTTTTTATCCCGGTCGCGCTGGTAGCAGGCCAGCATTATCCGCACAAGGGTGATGTGCTCAAACTCATGCAGGTAGCTCAGTTCGTCCTCTGCGGTCAGTTTTTGCTCGCGTACCCAATCGAGGGCTTCCTCCAACCGGCCTTGAACGGTAATCAGGCGTGCTTTCAACGCCGAAACCGGACGCACATTGGGTGAAAAGTCTGTCGTGTACAGATTTTCCGCCTCGTCGAGTAAAACCATCGCGCTGTCCAGATCACCCTCTGCCCACTGGATGCGTGCCATGGCCACGCGCCAACGATAGCGGTTCTGCGGAAGCCCGGTTTGCTCACCTTGCTTCTTGACTTGCATCAGTAATTGAATGGCAGTTGGCAGATCGTTACGCTCATAACAAAGTTCGCTCATCCCAACCAGCATGTCAGCGGTACCCCGCAGGTTCGGCTCACCACGTTTGGATGCCACCCTTAGTGCTTTCTGGTAGATCTCCATCGCATCATGTAACCTTCCCCGCGTTATCGCAATATCCGCCAGTGCCAAAGCGCAGCCTATTGCATCTGACAGGTAACCGGCGCGCTGCAAGTTCAGAATGCTTTCAGGATAAACCTGACAGGCAGCTTTAAGATTGCCAAGCGCCCAGAAAGAAAGCCCAAGAATTGCTCCTGCCCCACCGCGCCTCAGGTAATCATCCTCTAGGGCAAGCGCAAGCACCTGGTGAGCATTTCGAATGGCTTCATCTACCTTCCCCAGCATCAACGCCTGTCCGGCACGGTGCAGGGAGACAGCGCCCGGAAGCCGGCGATACTCCTCTTGATTCACCACTACTGGCGACGCTAACGGTACACCCGGCTTCTCTCGCGCATGCTCTTCTGGGGCAAGCCAATACTCGGCAGCCAACAGCCAGACATCCACCCCTTCAATTTCGCCAGTCTGAATTAACGCTCCGCCATAGAGATTACACAGCACGGGCCGGTTGCGCAACAGTGTTTCGGGAAGCGCTTTTAACCAGCCAACCAGAATAAGCTCCTGTCTGGCACGTGACATTTCCGGAAATACACGCTCGATCATATCCGCTGCCCTGTCAAAGTCACCCGCCGCCATTGCATGCCGGATAGCGTCCGAATATGCACCTTGCTGCTCGTACCATACACTTGCCCGCAGGTGTAGCACAGAAACATATTCGGGCTGTTCTGTCATCAAGTGCATCTGCAGTACATCGGCAAAAAGATGGTGATAACGATACCAATACTGTTTGTCATCCAATGAATTAATAAAAAAATTGCCCCGCAGTAACGATTCCAGCCGCGCCTTGCCCCCCGGTTGACCTGTAACGGCATCACAAAGCGGGCCATTCAAACGGTCAAGGATGGAGGTATGAATCAGGAAGCTGCGAATTGGTTCAGGCTGCCGTTTCAGGACTTCCTCGACCAAATAATCCACGATATAGCGATGGTCCCCAGAAAAAGACCGGATGAAACCGGGCAGATCCTGTTGGTTTTTCATATATAGCGCGGCTAATTGCAAGCCAGCAATCCAGCCCTCAGTGCGAGTGTCCAGTATATCAATGTCTTCAATCGAGAGAACCAACCCCATGCACCGATTGAGAAACTCGGTTGCTTCGGCGGTGGTGAAGCGCAAGTCGGTGGCGCGCAGTTCAGTCAACTGACCGCGGGCACGTAAACGTGAGATTGGTAGGTCTGGATCCTCACGGGTTGTGATAACCAAACGCATCTGCTGGGGTAAGTGGTCAATGAGAAAGGTGAGACCACTGTCAACTGCATGGGAATCAATTACATGGTAGTCATCCAACACGAAAATGAAATCGCTCGGGATTGTAGCGATTTCATTGATCAAAGAGGTCAGTATTATTTCGAGTGGCGGCGGCTGTGAACTTTGGAGCTCACTTAATACTTCTTCCCCAAAATTGGTCGCAATCGTCCTTAAGCCAGCGACCATATACACCAGAAAGCGAGTCAAATCGTTATCTCCCTCATCCAACGATAACCAAGCTGCCAACCTCTTACAACTCGGGATCCATTCGCTTAAGATTGTTGTCTTGCCAAAACCTGAAGGAGCTATGATGAGGGTTAATTTCTGACCGTAACCCTGATCCTGGCACAAGCCCGCGTTTAACGTCTCAATGAGGCGGGGTCGGAGTACTACCCTGGGCGGGGGAGGGGGAATATATAATTTAGTGGCAAGAATTGGTATTTTAGACATATTAAAATCATGAGATAAATTCAGTCTTCATGCCTTTTAAGCGAACGAAACCACCGATTATACATTTTGTTAACGATGATTGTACCAAAAACCACCATGAAAATAGATAATCTTTGTACACAGAATTATCGCATTAATGACCACGTTATCTTGACCGCATAACCTAACCATGATTGTAGACGTTAGAGATAAACTAGCGCGAACCGAATCATATGTATTGGTATAAGTTCCTGCTGGTGTTGATTAAGTAATTGGTAATTGGTTTTCAGATGCCCTCCGGAAATGGACGTCGATTTTTGATTTAGATCTGAAAAATGAACTTTTTCGGATTACAGGAATAATGCTTGAAACGGATTACACCAATTTTTCTGTGTAAATCTATGTAATCTAACGTGTCTTGTTGATCAAGATGACGTGTCTTGTTGATCAAGATGACGTGTCCTGCTTTCAAGGATATCGTGTCTTAGAGGGATAAGTGAACGGTTATGATATACTCTAGAAAATATTTTTATTTTAGGCCCAAATAGGACAATTAGATTCAGTGAAAGTATTAAAAACTTTACGCATATCGATATTTGGCTTGTTATTCGTTGTTTTTACCACCGGTTGCAGCAACATACCAAGCAATGATGAACCATCGCCTCAGGAAGCGGATATACCAACCCTCTCTTTAGCTCCAGCAAATGAACCCGGGCAGCGATTAATACTCTTTGGCACAGTTGTCGATAGCCAAACCGGAGAACCGATACCACATACAGAAGTTTATCTCTATCATGCAGACGCGAATGGCGAATATCAACCGAGCGACCCAAGTGATGAATCGACAGCGAAATTGAGCGGCGAGATCATCACAAACGATGCCGGAGAGTTTAACTTGGATACGATCGTACCGCGTGAATACGATCAACCGGGCAACCGGCATATTCACTTGCACTACGTTCGAGCCGAGGGCTACCAGGATGGAGGCGGAGTCATTTTATTTGAGAATGATGTAAATGATGAGATCCGCCAATGGGCCACCGATACCGGTTTTGGCACCATCATCGAATTGGAAGAGATAGAAGGCGTACAGCGCGGAAATGTGATTATCACGCTTGATCTGGAATAATGAAACTGCTGCAGCAAGCTAAGTACATTCATATTCCGACAAACACCTAGTCAGGTTTTTTGTCGGTTTTCCCGGGCTGGCTGGTTCTTTGGTCTTGTTTTTGTTCGTCGTGTACCTTTTTATTCCCGTGCTTGTGTGGGCAAAACCGGCCCAACATTGCTTGCACCGGACAAAAGCGGGGTGGTTTTCCGCTTTTGGTGGGATTTACACCACTGGCTTGTTTGGCCTTTTCGCTTTTTTCCGCCAATGCCCGCATTTGCCGGTAAAGCCAGCCGTTAGATTGAAACTCTCACATCTGTTGCGCGGACCGAGTCGTATATACGGGTATAAATTTAGACCAGTGATGGGATAAAAAAATAAAAATGAAATAAAAAAGCGCTCTCCTTTTGGAGAGCGCTTTTTTATTTAGTAGCCAACGACCTACTTTACCACTGTAATAGGATTCGAAGGTTACAGCCAAATTAACCGACCTGGGTGGCCAGGAAGTGCAAATCGGCATGCCGGTGGAAATGGTCACCAGGAAGCTGCGGACGGATAAGGAGGACCGGGGCATGATTGTCTAGGGGTTCACGTTGTACGCTTCGCGTAAGTTTCGGCCTGTAGTTCGAGCTCAAAATATAGATAGTTTGAGTGTGAAGTGCTCTCCAATTGGAGAGCACTTTTTTGTCGTTCTTTTTTGGAATAAAAGAATGCGGATTAGCCGATCGGGCGGACCGGGCGACCTTCAATATAGCCGCGGTACCCCTGAGGTACGAGCTGGAAGCGCGGTCCATCCAAGTCTGCCCATTGAAAGCCGTACACTTCCGGATTGTAGTTTTTGATGGTTTCCCACAGACTGCCGATGGCTTCCTCAAAATGATCGTCGTCATAAGGCTGCCCCTGGAAAATCATCATCTTACAGGCCGCCAGGTCGATCAGTTCGAACCCGGCGGGGACGTCACCGGTATACGTGGCAGGCATTTCGACCCCTTGGGCATATTCTGAGGTGCCGGGTCTTCGTAAGTTTTCCGGCAGCCACATTCCGATCGGTTCATACAGGGCTTGCTGGATGCGGGTGAGAACATCCCATACCTCACAGCCGACTTCTTCACAGTATGCAAAGTAATCGCCAGCTTGAACCCCCCGCTTGATGATCAATTTACGCACCGGGCGGTCGACAACCTGAACAAAAATAGTGTTGGTTTTCAGACTTTCAGACATTTTTATTTCTCCTTTCTGCAATGCGCTGTAGTATTCACGGACATGGTTGGGAAAGAACAATTTAACCGGCGGTCTACTTTGTGAAAAATTCTGGGGAGTTACCCCAAACTGCCGGGAAAAAGCGCGCGTAAAGCCTTCGTGAGAGTCAAAGACAAAGTCAAAAGCCACGTCCACAATCTTGACTCCTCCCCCCTGTAGCTTGATTGCCGCTCGAGACAGCCGCAAGGTCCTGATGTATTCAAAGGGAGCTTTGCCTGTCAGCGCTTTAAAGATCTTCGCGGCGTGCCATGGCGAATAGCCCGCCGCGTTTGCCAGCATATGTAACGTCATCGATTCAGTCAAATGCGCCTCGATGAAAGTCTGCATTCGTTGAACCGCATTGATGTTGTCCCAATTATCCATGCTCTCACCTTCGTAATTAAGAATACTACTCCTTTTTAGGTTGTGCTTGACGGGCGTTGCGATGTACGAAAATATTTTGTTTGAAAGTAATCTTTGGCCTTCGATGAAACGCAGGAGAAAAGGATTTATTCCTTCCCGGGCATGGTTCAACAACACAACTCCGCTTTTAATTTAACCCTACACCTGAAAGAGATTAGATGATTACCTTTACTTCGCCCTCGCCAACCGAGTCGCATGTAGGGATATAAGTTCCGACCGGTGATGGGGTAGTAAATTGTAATCAGTGATTGGTAATTGGTTTTCAGATGCCCTCCGGAAATGGACGTCAATTTTTGATTTAGATCTGAAAAATGAACTTTTTCGGATTACAGGAATAATGCTTGAAACGGATTACATCATAACTCTGGGCGAGAAGTATTTTGGTCTTAGGGTTTTTGGGTAACACATCACCGTTTGTTTCCAAAAGTATATATGTATAAGGTTTTCGGTTTGGTCTACAGCGGTTTATTTGAAATAATCAAGAAAGGTTCAATTCTTTGGCTGACTATACGGATGATTGCAGCGTATCAAGAGTTTGTACAATTATTCGTTAAGCGCTCGGAAGACAAGGAGAAAGGATTATGAGAAAAATAGTTGTAGGCACTTTCGTGACACTGGATGGCGTCATGCAGGCTCCTGGCGGTCCAAACGAGGACCGTGATGGTGGCTTTCAACACGGCGGGTGGCTGGTCCCTTATTTCGACGATAAGTTCGGCGTGCTCATGACCGATTGGACGAAGCGTGCCGACGTATTTCTTCTCGGCCGAAAAACCTATGAGATGTTTGCAGACTCCTGGACCAAGTCCACCGATCCGGAGGAAGCGCTCAACATCCGACCGAAGTATGTCGCATCCAGGACGCTCACACAGGTCAGCTGGAATAACGCCACACTGCTCAAGGGCGACGTTGCCCAGGAGGTTGCGAAGCTCAAGGCACAGGAAGGTGGCGAGATTCAGGTCCACGGCAGCGGTAACCTGATCCAAACCCTGCTAAATCACGACCTCGTCGATACCCTGCGTATCTGGCAGTTTCCAGTTGTTCTCGGCACCGGCAAGCGTCTGTTCGGGGGAGGCACGGTCCCGCGCAGTTTTCGACTTGTCGACTTACAACTGAACACGACTGGTGCAGTTCTGCATGTTTACGAACGGGCCGGTGGGCTCAAGTACGGCGAAGTAGAGGTTGGCCAGGAGACTGTGATCTTTGATTCCGAGTCATCACACCTGACTGGTGACGGAGAAAAAGAGACATAATGAACGCTTCATCTATGGCACCAGACAACCAGATACAGCGGACGTTACGCGGTGCTGCCTGCCGCTGAACCGGAGTGTTGGGCGGCAGACATAACAAAGAAAGAATTTCTGAGAAGAAATAGTATCTTCTCTTTTGTAATTAGAAACGTTGATTGTCAGACAATTCAAGCTGGATGGGACTTTCAGCCCACATTCTATTATGAGGAACGCCATTATGAAACTACTTCTTACTTCCGGAGGAGTTACAAACACCACCATCCAGGATGCGCTGGTCGACCTGCTGGGCAAGCCGATCGCCGAGTGTCACGCCCTCTGCATCCCAACCGCACAGTGGGGTCACCCGATGTGCGGACCGGCATCGGTGCGAGGCTTCATAGCCGCCGGGACTGATTTCCGATACCTGTCCGGCCTGGGCTGGGCGTCGCTCGGTGTCCTCGAACTCACCGCACTGCCCACCATCGGCGCGGAGCGATGGGTGCCCTGGGTCCGAAGGAGGCAGACGTGCTCCTGGTTGACGGCGGCGATGCGACGTACTTGTGTCACTGGATGCGGGAGTCCGGGCTGGCCGATCTGCTGCCTTCGCTGCCCGACATGGTCTGGGTGGGAGTGAGTGCCGGAAGTATGGTGATGACACCCCGCATCGGAGCGTACTTCGTCGAGTGGCCGTCCGCCCCGGACGACCGTACCCTGGGAGTCGTCAACTTCTCAATCTTCCCGCACCTGGACGCTTTCCCGACGAACACCCTGGCTGACGCAGAGCGCTGGGCGACCGATATCGGCTTCCCGGCCTATGCCATCGACGAACAGACAGCTATCAAGGTCGTCAACGGAACTGTCGAAGTTGTCTCTGAAGGACATTGGAAACAGTTTACATCCTAATTGAGTTGGGTTTGATTTAATAATTCAGGTATTAAAATCATTAAGGTTAAGTCTGGAGTTGATTATTTGAAATAATCAATCATAATCACAGAATAAAATACTTTTAAAATATTCCATCAGGAGTTGGATAAATGAATGACGCTATTATTGTCTACGGTCACCCAACCTGCCCATTAATTGGGCCAATCAAAGGGTTACTAACACAATCGAAGGTCAAGTTTGAATATATTGACATTCATAAGGATAGCGTTGCAGCCGCTCGTGTGCGAGAAATCAATAACGGAAACGCAAGCGTACCTACGCTTGTCTTTCCCGATGGTAACACTTTGACTGAGCCAACTGTTGGAGAACTCAAGTCTAAATTGGAATCCTTGGGACATAAAGTCGGCCTTGTTGCGTGGTTGATTGGCTACAGACGGCTTATTTTTTTTATAGTTCTTGGTGTTCTGATCGCAGTGGTGATCTACGTGTTGCGCTCTCTCGGAGTTTTTTAGAAAAGCCGTTTGCGATGATTAGCAATCACATACTTTCACGCCGACGAACAAAGCATGCACCTGACGTGTGGGACGCTTCGCGGGCGAAATCCCAGGTTGTTTTCTACGCTTCAGCATTTTTCGCATCGGACGGCGTTCTACCATCCTTCCTAGCATATGTGACCACCTCTTATCGTCCGGGGACGATGTCACAAATCGACAGGCAATCACTTTGATTATCTCTGCGCGGACAAAGTCGTAAATACAAATACATATTTCAATCAGTGATGAAAATAGAAGACAAAAAGATCGAGATAAACGCCTCCTGCGTTAGCCTGAAGGGTGTTTTTAATTAGAGCTCATAGATCACACGTAGGCAGGTTGTTTTATAAAGTGCGGGCGAATGATATTTTATGGTTTGGTCGCAACTGATTATTTGATGTAACCAAGTATTGCCTCAGCTCAGCATACTTCAACTGATTGGCTATACAATATCAATCCAACGAACGAAGAATCCATATAATTAATAATTAGCTGCTATTTTTAATCATTCATGGAAAATCATTTTGTCAAATACTCACTTTACCTATAACATGGAGTAAAAATGGGAAAATTAGTTTCGTTTATGCATGTATCGCTCGATGGTTTTGTTGCAGGACTTAACGGCGAAATGGATTGGATACACGCCGATGAAGAGATATTTGATTATGGTGCAGAACGGATAGGCGCGACTGACTACGCTCTTTACGGGCGAAAAACTTATCAAATGATGGAAGGCTACTGGACAACAGCTGCAAACCAACCTAATGCCACAAAACATGATATTGAACATTCAAAATGGTATAACGGTGTGACAAAGATTGTCCTCTCAAGAACAATGAATGAGGCGAAACTTATTAATACCAAAGTTATCAGCAATAATTTAAATTACGAGATCACCAAACTAAAGCAAGGTACAGATAAAGAGATATTAATCTTTGGAAGCCCGGCTGCCACAAACTCATTAATGGCTGCCGAATTAATTGATGGTTACTGGTTATTTGTTAATCCTATTCTACTTGGGCAAGGCATTCCTTTATTCAAGAATATCAACCACAAAACAGCGTTATCCTTAGTTGCAAGCCATGTTTTTCCCTCTGGTGTTGTTTGTTTACACTACAATCAAAAACTTGACGTTGGTAAGTCAGGCGGCTAACTAAGTATGCACCTGACGTGTGTGACACTTCGCGTGCGCTATCAAAATTGATGTGCCATTAAACAAATGCCTATCCCTTTCTGTCATGGACCGAGACTTCTTTAATGCTACAAAAACGGCACTTCTCTAGGTTCCGACCTTCGTGGAAAGAATATATTAGGGCTCTCGTATCTTTTTTTTGGATTAGGTTTCAATAATATGAAACAATCAAACGTAATTGCTTCAAATCAGATGAGTTTATTGATATCAATCACGGAATAGTCTTTCCAAACACTGAGTATTATTTTAATAGCATAAAGGCAATAATCCTGAGTCGAGAAGGAAACTTCTAGGAATCGATGCCGGATATCCGAAAAGCAATCACAGCTTCCCAAAAGCAATACTCTGTACTTTCCCAACATCCAAAATTTGGCTTAGTGAATAAGCCGGGCGATACGCTTTACAATCAATTGTTAGAATTGCAGAATTTTATAAACTATTATTCAGCTAAATGACGGGATAAAATAACCAATCAGAGTTTTATACTGAAGGCTTTTAAAAACTTAGTCAGGTGGCTCATATCCCATTCGTTCGGTTCGTTGAAGAAGTTTGATTTTCAAGTATAAACATGGAGGCAGTATGGCTCACTTGATCTACACAGCGAACACGTCACTCGACGGCTACACTGAGGACAAGGATGGCAATTTTAATTGGACTGGGCCACCCGGGGAAGTTTTTAGATTTATCACTAACCTCTTACGTGCAGAAGGTACGCATCTCTACGGTCGTCGAATGTATGAGACCATGATGGTTTGGGAGACCGACCCCAACTTGGCTGGTGAGTCTCCACTCATGCGCGATTTCGCAGAGGTCTGGCAAGCCGCTGACAAAATTGTGTACTCAAGGACGTTGGAGGCGGTATCTACTCGCAATACGCAAATCGAACGAAACTTCAATCCAGAAGCCATTCGACTACTGAAAGAGGCTGTCGAACAGGATATCCACATCGGTGGTCCTGAGCTGGCTGCCCACGCCTTTCGTTCAGGGTTGATCGACGAATGTCATCTGTTCTTCATACCAATCATCGTAGGAGGTGGTAAAAAATTGTTCCCAGACAACGTTCGATTGGACCTTGAACTTTTGGAAGAACGCAGTTTTAGCAATGGTACAGTTTACCTCCGATATCGAACAAAGCCAGGAATAGCCACCTAACACACCGTACACCAAGCTGTGCATCAAGCATTTTGCGATACGTGGCTTCGGGTTTTTCTGCTCCCAAGCAGAATCTACGCCCACCCACACGCAGGTAACGCAAACTGGTGGCGCTTAGTCGATAATTCTAAAAAAAAATGAAAATTACTGGTAAAAGGAGACGAAAATGGAAATAGGTTTGTGGATCGCACAATATTCACTGCTCGGCATTTACGGTGCGTATGGAATTTACAAAACATTTTTTTCTGCTGAGGCAAAAGAAAAATGTCATGGACAAATGGTCGTTCGGATAAATTCATCCGTTTTTTTGGTGTATCTGAACTTCTAGGCGCGTTGGGCGTGTTCTGCCCATGCTCGCAGGCATCTTTTTCTGGCTAACTCATTTGCTGCAATCGGGCTTACATTGGTTCAGGGATTTGCTGTGTTCACAGAACATCTACCCAAAAAAGAATATAAGTTCCTGCCACTCAATCTTTACGATGCAGCAATCTCGATCTTTGTTGTATTCGCGCGCTGGTCGTTATTTACGTCTTTAATTTAATCATTGAACTACTTTGCAGAGCCTACTGAGGAGGAGTAAATGGAAGCATTCTATGAAGTACCTGGCTTGAATGTTTATATCCAGATTGTAGTGACAATCATCTCAATAAGTGTTCATTTATTCAGCACTCGTAATAAAGTCCGAATAGATTCAACCATCGAAATCGTGACCACCTACGTAGTCGGGCTTGCAGGCTGGTTTACTATCATGAGTGGACTTTTCGGTCACATTATCTTTGCAGACCAAGTCGCTTCGGGCATCGGTTGGCCCATGAACAGTGGCTTCCAAATGGAATTAGGATTCGCATCCATTGGCATAGGCATTATTGGATTCCTAAGTTTTTGGATTCGAGACTATTGGCTTCCGTTCATCATAATTAAATTTCTGTTCGGCTGGGGTGCAGGTTATACCCATATCCTTCACATGGTTCAACACAACAATTTCTCGCCGAGTAATGCAGGGATCATCCTATATTGGGATTTTCTATTTCCACTGATTTTGATCAGTCTTTATTTGCTCTATCGGCGTGAAAAAAACAACCCGCAGGACATTCGTAGAAATTAGATGTGGCTGATTGTTTCAAAAATCAAGCCTTCAGTTCATCCGCCGCCCAACAAAGCGTGCACCCCACGCTCGGGATTCGGCGGCAATCTCAAGCAGTTTTCTACGTTTTATCATATTTCCAGTTGGACGACATCGCTATCCCCCACCCACCCGCAAGTATTCCACTCGTTCCTCTCGAGGACGGTGACGCAAACCGTTAGCCAGCCCCAGGAGAAAATGTATGAATTACGATGAATACCGAAATTCTTTTTTCACAAATCCAACACCCATATCCCGCTATCGCTTCAACGGCACCTTTGGTGTTACACTGTTTTTCGAAAAATTTGATTTAGCAGTTGCTTATTACCAACAGGTACTTGGACCACCAGCATATGTCGAAGGCAAAGGAACAAGGGGTTGGCAGATTGGTAACGGTTGGCTCACATTGCTAGAAGGCAAGTCCGGTAATCCCTGTAACGTTGAAGTAACCTTGCAGATGGAGACACCGATGGATGCTGAAAAACTGCACCAAGCATTCATAGAAGCAGGGGGAAAAGGTCCGGCGCCTTCAGACAAGTTAATGTATGAACCCATCCGATCATGTCCAGTACGCGACCCATTTGGAACGGAGATTTTGATTATCAGCCCTCTTGCGAGCGAAAAATGTCGAACGTAATGTTTTAAGGTTATAAAAGGTGAGCCGGTTATCTTGGCGTGCAAGCGGACGGCTAGATTCGCATCGCCCAATTGGCTTTTTCGTGCCTTTGGGTTTTCTTCGTTTCTTTGTCAATCTCGTTCCTCCAGGCACCGATAAAGCGAGCCGTTGGAGGGAAAACAAATAGGTCAAATAATGACAAAATCTACTCAAAATTTATACGGGAAATATTTCCAAGAAAGGCAATTTGAACGTCTGAATTTGTTTCAAATCATTGCAGAGAAATTCAATGTTCAGCGAGTCTTGTATGCCGGAAGTTTTGTTCATGTCACACCTTCATTCGTTTTCCCCAATGTAGTCTATGTGGATAACGACAATCAAGCGAAGCAATTCTTTTGTAAGGCTGAGAATTTCAATTTTATTACTGAAAGGAAGATTTATCCACAAGAAGCAAAGGTCTCTTTTCACTTTGCTGATTACAGAAATGGTTTTGATGAAAAATTTGGGAGTTTTGACTTACTCATTTCTCAATATGCTGGTTTCGTGGGGCAACATTGCAAACAATACCTAAAAACAGGCGGCTTACTTTTAGCAAACAATAGTCATGGTGACGCAGGTATAGCTGCAATTGATGATGATTATCAATTATTAGCGGTTTTCTCTGCAAAAAACGAGAAATACAGAATCAGCAATAATAATCTCGATGAATATTTTGTTCCAAAGTCACAAGTTGAGATAACTAAGGAACATCTCGAAAAACTTCAAAAAGGCATTGGTTACAAAAAGACCGCGAGTGCTTATTTATTCCAAAAGGTTCAGTAAGTCGCATGTGTCTTCACTACAATAGTGTTTTCCAACCCTTTCAGCCTTACAAAGCGTACACTCGTCGTAGGGGACGCTTCGCGGGCGACCTTCTACGTGGTTTTCTACGCCTTTTAATTTTTCCAATCGGACAGCGTTCCGCCGCCCACCTCAACGCGGATATCCCAATCGCTTCGTTCGCCGCCACTAACGAAAACCGCCAGGAGGAAAGCCATGGATGCTAAAAATATGAACAAGAAATGGACTAACCAAGCAGTTTGGAATAATGCGGTCTGGTGTGACATTATTTGTACAACCCACGGAACCCCAGGGGAATTTTTGGATAGTTTTTGGGTTTGTCAACATCAGGCACCACCCTTTTATCCAAATCTCATTACGTTAGAAAAGCACCTTACATCCAATCAAATTGAGAACATTAGTGAGTTGCTTAAAAAAGGATTGCCCACCGATGTCGGTGTCAAAGACAGTTATGCCAACTTGGATTTAATCCAAGAAGGTTTTGAAAAATTATTTGATGGAAAATGGATTTACTTGCCGTACAATAACCGTCTACCATCCAATGACTTGAATAATATTCATTGGGAAATTGTATCCAATGAAGCTTCGTTATCACAATGGGAACTGGCTTGGCGAGGCATTCAGGTTGATGAATTGGATTGTCCAGAGCCAATGATTTTCTTGCCAGATTTGTTGTACGACAATCGGCTCTGTATCATTGCGGGTTATGAAGGGAGGCAAATCGCTGCTGGTGCCATAGGTCTGCTAACGGATCAAGTTGTGGGCGTCTCGAATGTATTTGTACCCTTCGATCACGCAACCAGGTATCGTTCGAGTTGTATTGATAAGTTAAGAACTATTTTTCCAGATAAACCCTTTGTTGGTTACGAAAGCGCAAATGATCTCCAGGAAATGCTGGAAATCGGCTTTCAGGAGATCGGCTCAATGCGTGTATGGGTCAGGAACAACACACCGTAGAATTCTTCCGGCATAATTGCAGCGTTTCAATTGTTACTATAGTTAAAAGTTTGGCGGCCTGGATTAATGAAGAATGTTTTGGTGAATGTTTTACGGATGAGTAAATGAAATCAGGAGATCAATCTTCAATTCCAGAATTTGGAAACAAGCTAGATGGGTTTTGCTTATCTTGATCGACCTGGTGTGTATGCTGTCCTCGAAAACACTGATAAACAAGTTGCCATTATTGAAACCAGTAAAGGTTATTTTCTACCCGGTGGAGGAATTGATAATAATGAGACAGACACCGATGCTTTGAAATGTGAATTACTAGAGGAAATAGGCTTTCATGTGACAGTCGTAGCAAAACTCGGAGAAACGATTGAATATCTCAAGGCTGCCAGCTATGCTGAGTCATTTCGAATATACAGTCACTTTTACAAAGTAAATCTCGTCTCTAAAATTGGTGTAGGAATTGAAGAAGATCACCAGCTAGTCTGGTTATCTCCTGAGAAAGCAGTCAAAATGCTCGTGCGGCGAAGTCAAGTATGGGCAGTCCAAAGGCTGGCAATAGATTGACTGAAGAAACATGAATCCGGATTGCTATAATAGCAAACCACAAAGCCTACATCCAGCCGTTGGACATACTACGATTGCAACCTCCAAATTATTTTTCTTCCCTCCTGCCCTTTTTCACTTTGGGCGGTTTCACTGTCCACCTCTCCAACACAGGTACCCCATTCAGCAATAACCGGTTGGGGCTCTGAGAAACTCCGCAACCGGGGTGTTTCTGTAGGGTTATAATTGTGTAGCCGTATCTTCTTCATCCAATTATTTTGACTGGAATTGTTCATGCGAAAACCTGCTCCCCTTATCTTGGCTGCTGCTGTTTTGATATTGTTTGTGATCCAATCCGCCGGAACCCTGGTGGAGTCAATCTACATCCTTGACCTGCTAAACACTTCTCTGGACGAAAAAGTGCTGGGCATCCTGTTCTTCTTTTCCCCGCTGGTAGCTCTACCATTCTTCCGCAAGTCCCCGCACTGGTTGAGTTGGATATTGTTCGCTCTGTTATTCATCACCCGCGGTCTTGTCCCACATCTGGGCACATCTATGCGAATGGTTGCCTCCGGGTTAGCAAGCGGGGCAGCTCTGGGGTTGCTCTGGCTGCTATTGACAGCCCGCCATGGCGCTGCCGAAACTCAAGAACGAACGGGTTGGGCAGCTGGCTTAGCGCTGGCAGTGAGTTTATCTACCCTGCTGCGCACAACTGGTAGAGGGGTGGAGTATTCCCTTACGCCAGCCGGTGCCTGGACAGGCTGGCTACTGGCTGCCCTGTTGGGATTATGCCTGCTGCAATTTGAGTGGTCCCAAAAGGCGGTTCCACAGCCCTCCCCCCGCAATGGACTGCTTGCCCCCATGCTGGGCATCTATCTGGTTTTGATCCTGGTCTGGTTTGCGTTTTCAGCTCCGGCTGTCATTGTGCGCTGGACGCAGAGCGACTACCTGCCGGTGGTCGCTGCTATCAGCCTGCTTTCCCTGCTGTGGGTCTGGCTGAGTCTACAATTCCCAGGCTGGATGGGGCGCGTTTCAGCGCGCAGCCTATTTGTCTGGAATCTGTTCTTCACGCTGGCATTGGTGGGCACACTGCTCGCCCATCAGGTGGCTTTTCCGCCTGATCTGTCCTCACCAGCGGTCGTGATCAGTGCGCCTTCCTTCTGGCAGCAAATTCCGTTAGTTGGCATGCTTTTACTTTTCCCGGTTATCTTTCTGGATATGCGCCTTTTCATCGGTCAGTTACAGCAGGCAGCGCTTTCAACCCGCCAGCTAGCCGGAGGAATCATTCTCGGTGGCATGCTAATGGTACTGCTTGTATTTGCATACATCTTCACCAACATTTGGGGGTATGTTGCCCCTATCAGTACGCTCTTCCGCAATTTGTTCTGGCTGCCTTTCTTACTGCTGGCAGGCGGTATCAGTCTGCTGGCCTGGGCGGGAAGCCATGAGTTGCCAATCTTGACGACGGATGCTCCACTGGAGAGACAAAGAGCCTGGTCAATCGGGTTAGCTGTCGTATTTATTGTCACCCTGATATTCGCCTGGCCGGTGCACAAGGCGCCCGCCGTAGAGGTTGAGAAAAATTCACTGGTGGCAATGACCTATAACGTGCAGCAATTCAACACCGAAGATGGACAAAAATCCTTCTTGCAGCAACTAGAATTGGTGCGCCAGGTGAATCCGGATATTCTCGCATTGCAAGAAAGCGATTCGGCGCGCATTGCCTTCAATAACAATGACTATGTGCATTATTTCGCCGAACAATTGGGTTATTACGCTTATTACGGCCCCACTCCAGTCACCGGCACCTTTGGCACAGCCATTCTCTCCAAATATCCATTACAAAATCCACGTGCCGTGTTCACCTTCAGCGATGAAGATGAAATTGGGGTGGCCGAGGCTGATGTGGAAATAAACGGCAAGCGCGTCACACTTTTCAACGTTCATCCGGATGGTTCAAAAGAAGCCAAAATGATATTTGCCCATACTGTCTTGGCGCGGGTAATGGAACAGCCTTCGGTCATCGTGCTAGGTGATTTCAACATGCGCGATACTGACGAAACCTACCCGCTTTTCGATGGCGCCCTTATCAATGCCTGGACGAGTGTTTACCCGACCAAGATCAGCCCGGATGGGGTGGATATGTCCGGTCGCAACAGGATTGACCATATCTTCACCTCGGCGGATTTACATGCCCGCAATCCGCAGTATCTACTCCCCCCAGCCTCCTTCACGGATCATCCGACCCATTGGAGCGAGCTCTGGTGGGAAAATCCTTAAACCTGCTCGCTTGTGTGATGATCCATTTCTTCTCCAAGCCCCGCCTCGAATGCAGGCTGTGCTTGAACTTACAGCACCATACTCTAGGCAACTAACTTCAAGCCACTTGCTGCTCTTCTACTTATGGATAACTTTCACTGTGGGATTCAGCTGTACCGCCTTTTAGTGGAATTCGAGAATGAAATAATAAGGTGCAATGCACGCACAAGGCATAGGGCACGTTCTTAACTCGCCAATTCGCCGCTTATTCGTGTTATGAGAAGGAGCTCATGAAACCCCGAAGAAGCAATCTTTTTCTATTCAAGGAAGATTGCCTCACTGCGCTTGTGATGGTAACCTAGCAAGTAGGTATTGAAAAAAGAGCAAATAGATAACCGATTTGGCGGTGAAACCTAATAGTTTTCTTAAATTGAATTGCTTCTGCCCTTTTGAATTAATCAAATTTATTACAGAAACCCAATCTCTCGTTGGGTTATACGGATTAAATTACTGGGTATGAAAATCCCGTATACTGGCTACCCGATCGGAAAGGTAGTCTCAAATGGAAAAAAAGAAACGTTTAACTCGAATACTTAGAATCATTATGCCCATCGTAGGATTAATCACTACTATTGTAATCGCTCCCCTGGACCTGGTACCACCGATGATTGCCCCATTGCCGGTTACAGTTCAGGAGCAGGCTAATAGCGCTATTGAGCAGGGGCTTGATGGTATCATCGTGTATGTCGATAAAGCTGGAGATGAGCCAACTTTTTATTCCGCCGGTTGGAAAAATAAATTGACCAAGGAACCAGCTGATCCCCATGCGTTATTCAAAATTGGCAGTATTCACAAGCTATATCTCGCCACTGCTGTCGCCCAACTGGTCAATAACAAAACATTGGCACTGGATGAAACCCTCGCTGATTACATGCCTGAACTTATGGGAAGAATAGAATATGCCGATAAGATTACCTTGAAAATGTTGGTTCAACACCGCAGCGGGATTCCCAATTTCACTGACAATGATGGGTTTGATTGGTTCACCCCACAGACAGGCGAAACCGACGTACTGGAATTGATTTTGGATGAACCAGCAGATTTTAAACCTGACGCTCGCTATAGTTATTCCAACACGAATTATTTATTGATAGGACGAATCTTGGACAGAGTTTTGGGATACAGCCATCACCAATATGTTTATAATGAAATTCTAGCTCCTCTCGAGCTATCCAATACATTCTTTTCTCTTGAGGAAGTGGACTATGATAAGGTTGTCAGTGGTTATTGGTATGGATATAACGATGATCTCCGATATCTTGGTGGCTCGATGATCGCTACGGCACAAGATGTAGGTTTATTTTTGAGAGCATTAAATGATGGCTCATTGCTCAATGAGAACGAGCAAGCGATTTACTCATCAATTTATGAATACGAACATGATGGCTGGGTACCTGGATATCACAGCGTTGCGCGCTATTATCAGGATATAGATACAGTTGTTGTTCAGTTTGTAAACACAACCGGTGGAAAAACTTGGGGGTTGGCGGAAGTAGTCGGAGGGAAAACCACAGCGCTATCCCTTACCACACATAATCGGATAGTCCGAATTCTACGCAGGCAGTGAGGTAGATGAGTTCCTAGGGCGGTTTCGTTATGGAATCCACCTTCTTATATTCCAATGAATCATTCTGATGAACCCACTGAAAATATGCATAGGCAAATTTATCTGTTACAAAACAAAAGTAATCCTCCTATTCCCCCTTTTGTAGGTCAACTGTATAAGATTACCAATCAGGATTTTAGACAGAATGCTGTATAAATGTAATTAGGTGACACCCAACAATCTGCGCGGTTGGTTAATGAGATTTGAATTATAGGTATAAATTTGGAGGTCGAATATGGCTAATTTGATTTACTCGGCGATCTCGTCACTCGACGGCTACATTGAGGACATGGAAGGTAAGTTTGACTGGGCGATGCCAGACGAGGAAGTGCACAGATTCATCAACAACCTCGAGCGCACAGCTGGTACCTATCTTTATGGTCGGCGAATGTATGAAACTATGATGGTATGGGAGACGGATCCCGATCTATCCGCGGAGTCTCCTCTCCTGCGCGACTTCGCTAAGATATGGCAACTCGCCAACAAAATCGTATACTCCCGGACGTTAAAGACAATCTCCACTCGCAGAACTCAGCTTGAGCAAACATTCGCTCCGGAAGCAATTCGACAACTGAAAGCAACTAACGAACAGGACATCCTCATCGGAGGTGCTGGACTCGCCGCCCACGCCTTCCGAGCTGGGTTGATCGACGAGTGTCATTTGTTCCTTATCCCCATTCTTGTTGGAGGCGGTAAATCGGCTCTGCCTGACAATGTGCGCTTGGATCTTGAGTTTTTTGAGGAACATCGCTTTGGCAATGGTACAATTTACCTCCGGTATCGAACAAAGCAGGAAAGAGCCAACTAGTACAGAGTCCATTAGACAGGGTTAGCTGCACCACTTTTTGAAACATTTCGGGAAGCATTACCTCGCGTTTTTCATGCTCATAAAAGAATCTACTCCTAACCCGGTGCTATGTTCTGCGAAAGATCGCGGGTAAGCAGCCCAATATTTGGCTCCTGCTGATATCTTTGAATTGGAGAAATGAAATGACAAAATCTGAGACAAGTGATCTTACGCAAAGGTGGCCCAGCGCATTGCCATTCGTCGCCATTGGCAGCATCGCTATCATCTCGGCGGGATTGGCTGCTGCCCTAACCGCAAGCATGCCTTCCTATCTCGCTTCCTGGGCGGTAGCGTTTCTCGTGCTGGTAGCGGGTGCGGCACAAATCGCACTCGGGCTTGGTCAAGCGCTTCTGACGTCAGAAGTACCCTCCGGTCGTTTGGTAACCGCTGAATTGATGCTATTCAATCTTGGCAATGCCGCTGTGCTTTTGGGGTCGCTGCTTAACATTTCTTTACTCACCCTTATTGGCTCGGCGTCTATGCTCATCGCACTAGCGGTGCTTTTCTGGACGACGCGAAGTTCGACACGAGGCATCTGGTTGCGGTACGCCTATTGGATCCTTATCGCGGTCTTGTTCGTGAGTGTCTTTATTGGGGTCGTAATTGCGAGAGGAAGAATCACCTGAACTGGCGCGGGCCCTCTAAAAAGTGCTGCACGAATACAAATTGTTAATTGCGGACTGCTTTTTCAATATTGAGTTAATAGGGAGTTAGGCCAATGACAGAAGAGTATATCTTTAGAACGAGACAAGATTTTCGGGATTGGCTTTCTTTGAACAGCTCAAGACAAGGAATATGGTTAATTTTCGGGAAAGACAAATTATTACTGACATTTTCAGCTGCCGAGGCTCTCGAAGAAGCTTTATGTTTTGGCTGGATTGATGGGTTAATGAAAAAGATCGATGAATCGACATACAAGAAATACTTTTCCCCACGCCGTAAAGGAAGCAAGTGGTCCGAAAAGAATAAGAAGTTGGTAGACAAACTCATTAACAATCAATTAATGACTGCCAGAGGGCTTGACATTATTGAACGGGCTAAAAAAGATGGTTCTTGGAATATCGTTCATGATAGAGAAATTTCGGACGATAAGTACCATGAATTTGAGAAACTCATTCAGGTAAGCAAAACAGCATTCGATAATTTCACAAAGATGCCAAAGTCAACCAAGCAACAGTTTGTCGGTCTTTATTTTGAAGCGAAAAAAGAAGAGACACGAGTATTAAGACTAGCCAAGTTGATCGACTTGTTAGAAAAGAATAAGAAACCCATGTGAACGTGAAGTGAGGATATTCGAAATCACATTTGATGCTCAACCCTGTGAGATTTCGGTTTGAATGAAAATCCGTTATCTGTGATACAAAGGAACAACAGCTATAAGTAGAGATCGCATTTCAGTAATATCAAAATAATTGTTGACGCTATTACGCGGATCCAACAAAAAGACTTCATTGCAAGAACAGATTCATTGTTTTCCTCCTCAGATTTTACCAGAGAAAATTATCTGGATCCAGGAATCTTGGCGGAAAATTTCTGAAGCAGGTGAGGATTGCATATTAATAACGAAGACGATTTGCCAAAAACCTCTGTCCTCACCAGTCAGACCCAACATAACCACCAAAAAAGGGGATACTTAGCCAATAATCCCAAATTTCAAAATTGAGAAACTACATTACTTATTAAAGCCTTTTTTTTTCTATTTGATTTTCTGTATAATGATACTATTCCAGTCTCACTGCTTCTTAAGATAGACTTACGACTGTCAGGTAGAGAAGCGCGTGGACCTTATTATAAGCAAAGCAACATGAAGGCTGCCAATGAAGAAGCAGATGAGAATGGCTGGATAAACATTTTGGTAATGGATACGATCCAAAAGGAGATTAATGATGGATATTGGATTACAAATTCCCTCTTTCAAATATCCCGGTGGCACGGCTGCAATTCGGCCAAACCTGAAAAAGATCGTCACCACCGCAGATCAAGCTGGCTTCTACAGCCTCTGGGTCATGGATCATTACTATCAAATCAAGGGCTTGTTTGGCGAAGCCTACACTGATCCGATGATGGAAAGTTATACCACGCTCGGATACTTTGCCGGTCTGACGGAAAAAATCCAGCTCGGTGTTCTGGTGACAGGCGTCATATATCGTTACCCCTCCGTTTTGATGAAGATGGTTAACACCCTCGATGTTCTTTCAGGTGGACGGGCTTATCTCGGAATTGGCGCGGCCTGGTATGAAGATGAAGCCAAAGGGTACGGGATTCCTTACCCCTCAACATCCGTGCGTTTCGAATACCTGGAGGACAATCTCAAACTAGCAAAGGCGTTTTGGGATCGTGATGAGACATCCTTTGTAGGGAAACATTTTGTTGCTCCGGCAATTACCAATAATCCCCGTCCCCTCTCAACACCACATCCACGCATTCTGATTGGTGGAACAGGACCGAAAAAGACGCTGCGTATGGTAGCGCAATATGCGGATGCATGCAATATATTTGAAGGGATTGGTAAAAATAATATGCAAAAAGCACTTACCACCCTCAAAACACATTGTGAAAGGTTAGGCCGCGATTACGACACCATCGAGAAAACATCTCTCGGCACCGTACATCTTTCCGGAAAAGATACGGTCGAAGATGTCATCAGGCGCATCAAGGAACTTTCAGAAATGGGTTTCACCCATGCAATATTCAACATGCCAGATGTTTATGAAATCACCCCACTGGAAACCTTTGCAAAAGAGATTATTCCAGCCGCAGCAGGAATCAGGTAGCAATACATAACCCTACCATTGGTTACTAATGCAGTTTCTTCTCTGCTGATCACGAGACCGTATTATAAAAAGTTAGGCGGCTGGGGAAAGAAATCTCAAATGCAATAAAGAAACACATCTTTCAATTACTTAGAATCATCATGCCTATCGTCGCGATCATATGGGTAATCGCAATCCCACCCTGGAATAGGATATTGCCATGATTCGCGCCATTAACCGATACAGCGCAGGAGCAGGTCGCTGATGCTGTTAACCGTGGGCTGGATGGGATTATCGTTTATGTAGACCAAACAGCCCCACTACCAGTATTTTATTCAGCGGGCTGGAAAGACCGGGATCATCAAATACCAGCCGACCCGCAATCACTCTCCAAGATTGCCCTTATCAGCAAGTTATAAGTCGCTGCTGCTACAGCCAAGCTGGTCAATAACCAAAGCTTGTCGCTGGATGACACGCTCGCTGATTACTTTCCAGAACTTGTAGGAAAGATTGAAAATTCAGATCAGATAACCCTGAAAATGATGGTGTAAATCGCACCGGCATCCCATTGGGTATCGGATCGCCAATATTGGTTTAAATTTTCGTTGTTTATACTATATAAGTGTTTAATATAGATTTTCTGAATTCTTTAGGATAATCTTCGTGCAGATTAAGTCGCGAGGTCGGGCAAACAGCTTTCTCGATTTTGGATCCGCTGGACGATCATAGAAATTAAATTCCAACAAGTGCGATTTTATATTCTTTTTAAGATAAGCGGATAGATCCATGCATAAGACAAACAAGTTTAATTGAAAATTTATAAACTTATCTCAGTTGGTTATACAGATTATTGATGGCGGATCACGAGTCCGTATAATTATTTTTTGTCAACATAAGAAATCTCTGCTTAACAAAATTAAATTTAATCGTCGCCAGCCCTAACAGAATGTAGAGATTATCAGGTTTTTGTTAAGGAAGGAAAAATGGAGAAATTTGAGGAACGTTTACACAACCTTGGCATAATTCTTCCACATCTTCCTGAGCCAATTGCCAATTATATACCTGCCAAGCGTGTTTGCAATTTGATATTCACTGCTGGTCAGGTCTCGGTAGCAAATGGGCGTGAATATAAGGGAAAACTAGGTGACAGTATTAGCATAGATGATGCTCAGTCAGCCACAAAAGCATGTGCCATAAATTGCCTGGCAGCGATCAAAAGTGTTTCTGGATCTTTAGATAACATCAAGCAGGTTGTCGCCATCCATGGCATGGTAAATAGCACATTGGATAACGAAGATCAAGCTAAAGCCATGAACGGTGCATCCGATTTCATTGTTGAGGTCTTCGGAGAAGCAGGAAAGCACACTCGAACAGCGATCGGCGTTGCGAGTCTGCCAATGGGCTTTGCTGCTTCAGTTTATATGATTGTGGAAGTTGAGTAAAGATAATTAATGTTTATCATTTGTATTCCAACATAATAGAAACAACAGCTTAGCGCTGTCATTCAAAATGTGCACCGGGCAATTGCGAATATCACTCCCACTTCAGCCCAGGGAACACAAGCCATTTGGCTGCTGAACCGTTCTTTACAGGTAAAAAGGTGATTAAATGAATACTGAAAAGCACTATGAAACCCTTGACCCGGATGACTGGGGAATTATGCGGGAGCTGGCACATCGCATGATCGATGATGGCATCACATATCTTGAAACGATTCGCGAGCGCCCGGTCTGGAAACCTGTGCCGGACGTCATAGCTGCTCGCTTCCATGAACCGGCCCCAAATAAGCCTGAAGGTGCAGAGGCAGTCTATCAGGAATTTTTGGAAAATGTCTTTCCCTATCCTATGGGGAATATTCATCCCCGTTTTTGGGCGTGGTATATGGGTAATGGAACAATATTCGGCGCTCTTGCTGATTTCATGAGTGCGATTATGAATCCGAATCTTGCAGGAGGGAATCATGTTGCTAATTTGGTTGAAGAGCAAGTTGTCAACTGGATTAAGGCAATACTTGAATTTCCTTCGGATTCTAGTGGTCTGATGGTTAGTGGCGGCTCAATGGCCAATTTTGTCGGACTGGCCATCGCGCGCAATACCCATGCCGGATTCGATATTCGAGAGGATGGCCTGCAAGAGAATTCCCAACGGTTAACCGTATATGCATCTACAGAAGTACATAGTAGCAATCAAAAAGCAGTAGAACTGCTCGGTTTGGGCAATAAAAACTTTCGCAAAATTCGCGTTAATGACGATTTTACGATTGATCTTAAAGCACTGGAAGCTTCTATAACAGCTGACCGGGCGGCCGGTTACCGACCTATTTGTATCATTGGAAGTGCTGGCACCATCAATACCGGGGCTATTGATGATTTGAATGCCATTGCTGACATATGCAAACGAGAACAGATATGGTTTCATGTGGATGGCGCTATCGGAGCCATTGCGGTGCTCGCTGAGAATGTAAAATCCCAACTCCGAGGAATTGAAAAAGCTGATTCAGTTGCGCTTGATCTTCATAAATGGATGCATATTCCGTTTGAGGCGGGCTGCATAATTGTGCGCAGTGAAAACGCTCATCACAAAGCTTTTTCATTAACCCCAGAATATTTGGAGCATGAATTGCGGGGACTGGCAGCAGGCCACATTTGGTTCAGTGACTATGGGTTGCAATTGTCACGTCAGTTTCGTGCGCTTAAAGTGTGGATGTCAATCAAAGAGCATGGTCTCGAGCGATTCGGGCGAATGATTGCACGTAATATCGAACAAGCACATTACTTTGGTCAGTTAGTTGAAAATGACCCGGATATGGAACTGTTAGCCCCGATAGGCTTGGACATTGTTTGCTTTCGCTTCAACCCAAACGGGTTGGATGACAAGACCCTCAATGCACTAAACAAAGAGATTTTAATGCAACTACAAGAGCAAGGGATTGCCGCCCCCTCTTATACGACATTACACGGTCGCTATTGTTTGCGTATCGCGATAGCAAATCATCGCAGTACACAGGATGATTTTGATGTACTTGCCAAGGAAGTTGTTCGAATTGGACGGGAGTTGATTACTCATTTCAAGTGATTTTATGGATTAAAGCGGTCTGACGAAGCGTGACCAGACAATGATATTGACACCTCACTATATTGGCCAATTTTGAAAATTTATCCAAAAGTGCTTGAATTAAAATAATAAATTATTAAGATGTTTCTTGCAAAAATATAAATTCCATATTCCAAGATTGCACCGAGTTTCAGGCTCCCACTTGGATGTAGTTAAGATAAAGGAGAATAGCCAATGAAAAAAATATATTCAACAAATGATGGGAAAAAGCCAATAACATTTTGCACTACAATTTTACAATTCGGAAATAATACTGGCATTCAAGTTCCAGAAGAAATAATTGAAAGGCTCGCCTCCGGTAAGCGTCCACTTGTGCGCGTCTCATTAAATAACTATTCATATCGCAGCGCTGTGGCGGTGATGGATGGAATGTATCTAATAAGTTTGAGTTCAGAACATCGAAAAGCAGCCGGCGTTAATGGGGGTGACAAAATAAACGTTACTTTGGAACTCGATTTGGAACCGCGCACTGTCGAAATTCCCCAAGATTTAAAAAATGCTTTAACAGCTGCTAGTGCGCTCGATGCTTTTGATAACACAGCCCCTTCGATGAAAAAAGAATATGTCCGCCAGGTAGAAGAAGCCAAAGCGCAAGAAACCCGTGAGCGCAGAATTGCGAAAATCATAGAAAAATTAAGATCAGATTGAGAACTAGATCTTTGGTTCTTTCCAAGTAGAAGCACCCCAATGTAGGTAAATCTGATTCGGAAGACTTTACGATAATCAGGCGTTTCTTTAATTAAAAATCTACTGCAATTACAAAATTAGTACAAGAGTGTATTAAAGCAAAGTCTATTTTTTAAGGAGAGGTTATGTCAAACACAATTCGTGTTATGCTCGAAATCGGACCGAAAGGCAAGAAAGTTGTAGCCGTAGCACCAGACTGGCCCGGCCTCGAGCGTGGGGCAAAGAACGAAGAAGCTGCAATTGAAAAATTACTTTCTTATACTCCACGTTATGCAGCCATAACGAAGCTGGCCGGAATGGAAAATGCATTTGACACTTCATCTATGGTCGAAGTAGTCGAACGTTACCCGGGTACGGGTTCAACCGACTTTTGGGGGATCTCATTCGCATTTTCGAGCTTTGACCAGCAAGCCATGTCGAATGAAGAATTGGAGCGCGAACTGGCGTTAATGCAAGCCTGCTGGACATTTTTCGACAATGTGCGCTCGCGTGTGTCAGCCGAATTGCAAAAGGGTCCGCGTGGGGGCGGACGGGATCGGGATCGCATTGTTCTGCATGTCTGCTCCAACGAGCAGGATTGGGCGAAAGGGCTCGGGGTGGGCATCAAAGAAGATGAGTGGATCACTGACGCCAAAGGACTGAAAGCCTTTCGCCGCGACTACGTCAAAGCGATCCAGACGTTTCACGTTGAGGGCAAGATGGCACGCAAATGGCCGCTAAGGTACCTGATAAGGCACACTGCATACCACAATCTCGATCACACCTGGGAAATGGAAGATAAGGATTTGTCCGCCATACGCCAGTGAAAGAATAGTATAGAACCCAATAAGGATAGAGGAATATTCACAAAAACCTAGATAATAAATGGAAGAATAAGCTTGGTTTTATGGGAGTAAGCAAGATACCCTGAATAATGTTCCCGCAAATACTGTTCTTCTATGATGATACGGATTGCTATCACAACTGAAACGATTGCTCCGATAATGATGTTGAGAGAGGACAAATGACCGAATATACCAGCCCAAATGATAACAAGGGCTGAAGCATACATTGGATGACGAATAAATTGATAGGGTCCTGATGATATTAACTGCCCTTCCTTTGGCTCTGCATGTATGTTAAATTGCCCAGGATGGAAACTGTGCCGAGCCCAAGGCATTATAGCGATGGCTAATATTTGTAATATAAGGAAAATATTGAGAGAGAATAAGTTCCCCGTAATCATCAAATACAGACCTGCCAATATTGTAATGGGAAGAGCTAATTTAGAAATATTTTTAATCATTTTATCTCCTATCATAATAGTTCTATCATTTTTTATGTTTCAGAGGAAGGTGGAAGAAAGAAACTTTCTAAAGAAATCTTTCTAGCCACCAGCCCAAATTATTGTGCAAATACATATAAGCTCGTTAAGTTTATTCCTGGTGTTTCGGTAAGAGCTCTAACTGAGCTAAAATTGCAAATCGATCTGGCGATCCCCAATGTTCCACAATCTTGCCATCTTCAAACCTGCACAAATCAAAGATAGCAGCTTTGAAAGATTTTCCATTTGGAGGTCCCATGAAACCTCCCAGGTTCGTTCCACTTGCGACCATACGTGCCCAAACTTTATCTCCATCAGCAACCATGTCTTCAATCGTCAAAATTAAATCTGGAAAAGCCGTGCGTAAAAACTGGATATCACTGATAAAACCTGCGATCGTTGAATGAAGGCCGAACTGATGCTCAATAAAATCTTCACGAATGAGATTGTAAAGCACTTCAAAATTACCCTTATTAAACGCTTCATTAATGATCTGATTGAAAACGGTCTTGTTTTGTTCTTTTGACATTTTTTACTCCTTTTCACTATTAATCGAATTTGTTAAAATGATTAGGCTACAGGTACACTTACAACAAGCAACTTAATCATTTAATACTGTGATACTGTATTGAATATAGATATAGTATATCTAAATTATCCGATTGTCAAGAGGCAACTTGTGACACAACCTGTGAAACCTAAACGCCGCTTCAGCGCATCCCGACGTCAGGCACAGGCAAGTGAGACACGCCAACAAATTTTAAAAGTATCTAACACTTTATTATTGTCGTTTGGCTATTCCAATGCCACAATCGATCTAATCGCACAAGAGGCGGGTGTTTCACCAGAAACCATTTATGCTGTTGTTGGAAATAAAGAACGATTTTGGCAAACCTGGTCGATTTTTTAGTAGGAGGAGATAACCTCCCCATTCCATTACTTCAACGGTTTGGATCAAAAGCAGGTCTTAATGCAACGGACCCGATTTTGCTGCTATAATGGTTTTCCCGGAATATGGAAGAAATATTAGAACGATTTTTTCCCGTATTTAAATCATACGCTTTGCAGCAAAAATAGAGCCAGAAATATCAATTTTGTTACAGAACATACTTAACCAAAGATTGCACAATTTTTCTATCTGCCATTCACACAGTCGAGAAGGGATGTGAAATTAGCACAGCAATACGGCCTTTCACCAGTTCACCGAATCGCTGGAAGACTTCATATTCCGCCTCTGCATCCAATGCAGAAGTTGGCTCATCCAGCACCAGTATTTCAGTCTTGCGCATGAACGCGCGAGCCAGTGCGATCTTCTGCCATTGCCCTCCAGATAACTCCAGACCTTTCTCCCAACGCCGCCCTAAAATTGTATCGATACCCTGGGGCATACTTTCTATGATCGAGCTAGCTCCACCTCGTTCAGCCGCATCTTGAATGCGAGCTTGATCATCGAGCGAGTCCACCTGACCAAACCCTATGTTTTCGCGCACAGAAAACTGATATCGCACAAAATCCTGAAAGACAACACCAAATAACTGATGCAGGCTCGCAAGGTCATATTCACGCAGATCCACACCATCAAGCAGCACCTGCCCATCCGTCGGATCATACAAACGGGTGAGCAATTTAATTAAAGTGGTTTTGCCAGCTCCATTGAGTCCGACCAGTGCAATTCGCTCAGCGTCGATATGGTTCTGGCTGACGGGCGGTTTGTAATTATCAGCGACAAGCAAAATTCGGATCTGTTCTGAGCAGTGCGTGGTGATGGTGGAAATTTTGGAATCATCACCTCCTTCTTATTCCTGGGCCGTCCAGCCGGCACTGTGTATGGCAGCCCAATCTTCTGGTCTCTCGAGAATGCCGAGAAGGTGTTGAGGTTCTGGCGGGATCTGATTCTGCATGGACCGGAGGACTTGAACGGGTGGCTCGGTTTTGTGACCATCCCACCTGTTCCCATGTTCCCCGAGGAAATTCATCTGAAAAAGATGGTCGTGATCACATGGTGGTATAACATTGAAATCAACAAAACCGAACAGGCTTTTAAACCGATTCGAGAATTCGGCCCACCGGCAATGGATGTGCCGGGGCCGATCCCGTTCCCAGTGCTGAATAGCCTGTTCGATGAGATTTACCCTCTCGGGTTGAAGTGGTACTGGCGCGCCGATCTTTTCAATTCCCCACCGAGAACCAAGTCGAATGGATAGGCATAAGTACCTAGCATTAATTTGAACCCACAATCTCTTGTAAGTTAATAAGAAAAGCTCCCCCTCTTAGTTAGAGGACCTCTCTTGTTTCTGTGGAATAAAATATTTTTATAATTAATGGGCTAGGAAAAGTGAGGAAACCAAAGAAAGGGGCAGCCTCTTTTTAATAATTAATCCATCGGAGGGTAGGACACTCTCGGCCGTCCATCCACATTTAGATACAGGTAGAAATAGATTATTTGTGCACCTTTTGGTGAAGTAAACACGTCACCGTTCGAGTCCTCAAGCTGGACAAGATACACCATCGTATCCCAATCATTCCCCATCATCACCAATTCGTGCACAGGGAAGCAAAAGATCTCATTGTTTTTACACATGCGTTCGAAACTAGCGGATAAATTTTTCAGATCAAGACCTAATTCCGTCAGGTATTCTTCTTGACCATCTCCCACCTCAAATAAAGAGACGGCGGTGGCATAATCCCCTGAGCTAAGAGCTTCTTGGAACTGTCTCACTACCTCGAACCCTTCCTTTAATTTATTGTCTGGTAAACCCCAGATTGTTGGATCAAAGTACCCAATAACAGCCATACGGGAGCCATCCTGGTTGAATTCGACATACCCTTCGTCACCCGTGAATGAAAAGAGAGTATCCACTTGCGTCCAGGTTCGTGTTTCAAACAAAGTACCAAAGCTAGAATAGCTATCCTGAGTGTCGAGTTTTTTCATCCCCGTAATTATTAACATATCTCCCGCTGGATTAAATTGAAGTGCATCAGCCCGGTTTTCAGGATCCAGATGGGCGACCTGATCTCCATTGTTTATATTCCAGACCATTGCCAGATCGTCATTACTGCTTGTGGCAGCTACAAATTGCCCATCTGGTGAGATCGCAATACTCCGAATGGAATCGAAGGGGATTCTGCGTACAAGAGTCCAGTTATCTGTTTCATAAATGTCAATACCCTTATGGTCCTGAGAGAAAACCGTCATTCGCGATCCATTTTTTGAATACATGAGACCGGCTGAGATCATCAATTTATAAGCCGGGGCCTGTAAGAGTATTTCACCGGCAAGGTCCCAGACATAAAGCTTGTCTTCCACAACCGCTGCCAGGCTACGCCCATCAGGTGCCGCTGCGACATCCGGGTAGTAGTTGGAATCTGGCGCTTGTCCGGTAAAAAGGGTGAGACCAAGTTTATTTGTCTCAAGGTCCCAGAGTGAAATTTTATATTCATTTGTGGCATACAACAAACTTTTACCATCGGATGTGAAATCAACGCTGCCTGCCCAGGTCTCTCCCAGCGGGATTTCATTCAATAAATTACCGCTATTACTATCCAGAATGACCAGAAACCCGCTTTTGTTTGTTTCGCACTTCCAGAAGTTATTCAGACTACCAAAACAACCAGCGATGGCAAATTGATCTCCTGAAGGACTAAACGTTTTCTTGAAGTAATCATAAGAACGATCGTGTATATAATCTGTGAGCCCGGGAAATTTGTCTTTGATAATGGCAAATTGACTGTATCCGGCCAGGTCAAAACGGACTGGAGCAGATGTAGGTTCAGGGGTGGGCATCATGGTTAGTGTAGCTCGAGGAAGAATGGCCGATTTAGTTTGCGTTTTCTTGTCCACATCCTCAACCTGCACCGGTTGGAGGGTCATACTCACCGGAGTTGGAGAAGTAATTGGAGAAGAAGTTGGAGAATGAGTTCGGGGAACTTGCTGGGGCGCAAGCAGAAAAAATAAAGATCAAGATCAAGATCAAAACGATAGGTGAGAATCTTTTCATCATTCATCCTCAAAGATAATATTATTATTCTTACCTTAATTATAGTATATATTCCGGTTAAGTGCATTTGCGCTATAGCATGATAACAAATAGAGCTTGTTATAGATGCAGCGAAGAAAAGGGATCAATCGCATTGTAAACTCTAGCTTCTGGGGAAATTATTAAACGATCAAATAGTTTTCATGGCGCACGTATGGCATTGAGAGTGGTGTGCTGGTAAAGAACTACCCTGCAGTAGTATGTCCCAGCCCGTGGTACGCATGTAGTAGGATAAGGGAATTAGATTAATAGTCTTCCAAAGATGGAGGGTGTTTTAACAATCAAATACTCAAGTTAAATTCACTTCATAAACAGGCAACAACCTCCGCTGCTTAATAAATATGGTTCTCGCCCGGTAACTGCAAAAATCGTTGGATGGTTCCGAATATTTCTATTGATATCCTTCCGCTTGCAACTTGAATAAGCGTGAATAATTGCCATTAAGTTGTATTAGCTCAGCATGGCTTCCCTGTTCGATGATCTTTCCTGCTGATATCACGATTATTCTGTCGGCCATTCGTACAGTCGAGAAGCGATGTGAAATTAGCACAGCAATACGGCCTTTCACCAGTTCACCGAATCGCTGGAAGACTTCATATTCCGCCTCTGCATCCAATGCAGAAGTTGGCTCATCCAGCACCAGTATTTCAGTCTTGCGCATGAACGCGCGAGCCAGTGCGATCTTCTGCCATTGCCCTCCAGATAACTCCAGACCTTTCTCCCAACGCCGCCCTAAAATTGTATCGATACCCTGGGGCATATTTTCTATGATCGAGCTAGCCCCACCTCGTTCAGCCGCATCTTGAATGCGAGCTTGATCATCGAGCGAGTCCACCTGACCAAACCCTATGTTTTCGCGCACAGAAAACTGATATCGCACAAAATCCTGAAAGACAACACCAAATAACTGATGCAGGCTCGCAAGGTCATATTCACGCAGATCCACACCATCAAGCAGCACCTGCCCATCCGTCGGATCATACAAACGGGTGAGCAATTTAATTAAAGTGGTTTTGCCAGCTCCATTGAGTCCGACCAGTGCAATTCGCTCTCCTGGTTTTATGAACAGGTTGATATCACGCAGTACATAGACATCGGAACCAGGATAACAAAACGAGACATGCCTGAATTCGATTCCAGATTGAATGGGAACAGGAGCGCGCAAACCATTGGCAGGTGTAGCCAACAGCGGTTGTAGTTCTAAATATGTTATTAAATTGTCTAGAAACAAATTACTTTCGTAGAGTCGATTGAGACTATCGAGAAGCGATCGTATTGAGTTTTGGGATTGTCTGAAGATCGAAAGAAACATCGTCATATCACCCAGGGTGATGAGGCCGGAGATCGTTCGCAGAACAATCCACGCATAACTCCCATAGAACACCAGTGTGGATAAAATACCCCAGCCCAACCCCGCAATCGTGCGCCGTTGCGCAATAGCGCGATCCTCTAGGTAGAATTTCATAAAGAGTACTTGATAGCGTTTAAGAAGATACTCGCCCAGCCCGAATAGCTTGATCTCTTTGACGGTTTCGTTACTCGTAAGTATTGTCTCGAGGTAATTCAATAAGCGAGATTCCGGTGCTCGCCGACTGACAGCCCGAAAAGCACGCTCAGCATATTGGGATTGTGAGAGGAAAGAGGGAATAGCTGACAAAAACACAATGATTGCCAACCATGGACTGAACCGCACAAGTAAGACGACCACAGATATAAGTGTGATAATCTGTTGTACCATTTGTAAAGTAGAGTTAACAATATTCAATGCACTGGTATCCGCGCGACGACGTGCGTTTTGCAAGGTATCGTAAAAAATAGGATCTTCGAAGAATTGCAGGTCCAGGCTAATAGCTTTACGAATAACAAGACTATTAATGTGATTTGTTAGTTGAGATTGAAGAATACCGTCCGAAAGTGAACGCAATTGGCTTGTCAGCGACCCGATCAATACAAGTGCAAACTCCAATAAAAGGTAGGGACCGACGAAGCGAATTCCAGCGGCCGGATCCAGACCCAAACGTGAAGCGTTCAATATTGAATCGATTATCAACTTGCCTACCCATGCCTGCGATGCGGGCAGTAAGGCTGAAATAAGGGTTAAACCTACACCAACCATAGCGGCTGATCGACTTGATGTCCATACAAGCTGAAATGCTTCTGGTGTATTACGTAACGCGACCCAGAATTCATGCAGTCGATTGGTTATGCGGGTTATCAAAGAAACTGGATGCTGGTTGGGTGAGTGAGAGTCAGACGAATTCAAAAATGTCCTCCGGGTTATTGAGTAAACACTGACTTTTATATGTTTTGGCGGCGGCTAACCAATTATATATTTTCTCAGAGTAAATTGTGGTTTTTTTGAATTTAAATTTCAATAGTCGTTACCAAACATAATCTCTATTACTGAATAGAGAAATTATGTCCTTTACAAATGATTATCTCTGAGCTTTTAAATGCAAAATATAAATAATTGTTTGCGATAAAAACATTGAAATTGCAACAAATATGAAAGAAATATAAGGCATCTTTGGCCCCCAGACGAATGAAGATGATCCTGCAGTCACTGCAAAAACAATCGACCAAAGGGTTTGAATTGGTTCGGCAAAGCGCTTGTGCCAGAAATGTGTTAAAAATACCAGGAAACTTAATGCTCCACTCGCGACCTGTATTAAAGTCTCAATTTTCTGACCCATCTTTTTGGAACGTTGAATCTGGGAAAAGGCTCCTGATATCGATTTCCAACCAAGGAAGATGAGAAATCCCAAAGCAAGAGTTTGCAGACCTTGACGAACGATCCAGCGATAATTCAATGAATTATTCTTCATAATCAACAATTCAGAATAAATTTTCTTGCCTTTCGATAATTAACCCGATTTTTTATACCCTGATCGACCATGAGTCAACAATAAAAAAAATAGTGCAGGGAAATCGAATCCGGAGTAGGCCGTCATATTTTAACTTGTTAACCCAATTACAGGAAAGAGTGGAATCAAGACAAATTGCGGAGTGTTGAAACTGGCGTGCGCCCTATCTTTGCTGTTGTAAAAGACTGGGTAAAAAAGCTTAGCCTCACCTACCATTATGCAATGCCAACTGGTAAAGAATTAGACAAATATCACGACGCCTTTTGCAACGCAATTCGTGACGTACATTCGCAACGCAAAATGGCTCACACCCGGCAACTGCGTTACTTAATTCGGCACACCGCTTATCGCATCCCCGATCAGGCCTATGAAATGGAAGACAAGGATTTGACTATAAAATCAGGGTACACCGCCCATTCAGAGTGACTAGCAACTCCGGCATTCTGGACAAATTCTCATTTAGAAGACCAACATGGGCACATACACTCATTTTCGGGACAGTATAATGAGCCTTAATTACTTGCTGCACATTTGTTGAGTGATTCTTTTCAACAAATCCGCCTATGCCTTCAAAACAACCGAACAGATAATTACTCTTATTAACTCCCATTTAACTGAGTTGTATTTGCAAGGTATAAATTTGATTTGTCTTATAATATTGTATGTATTTATTGGGTTTATTAAACAAACTAAAATATTATTGCAAACTAGTTGACAATATAAACCAAAAATAGTATTGAATTAACGAAAATGAAAAGCGTGTTATAAACGTCCTCTTTAAAAATCCTGCCAGACATCATTCCTTGATTCTTGAATAAATTAGTCCAATCCGACATAAGGGGTACAAGGTTGGATTGATCTATTGCTTCGCGACCTCTGCTTGATTAATCCCAATAAATCCCACCTCAGCCAGGATATTATCAGAGGATCGAACAAAAATAGAATTTATAATTGTTCCGGAGGCTATTCCTGTGATTGTTTATTTGGGCTGCTATTTTTGACCTTTAATATGTGCGCCACAAATCAAGAATATTATATAAAATTAATATAAGGGGCTAGAAAGCATACATGTATACAATTGATTTGAAACAAATTACATTGGTTGAATTTGCAGAGATTCTAACCACCATAGATCTGCTGCCAGGGAGACGGGTTTTATTAAATAACCTCACCGGAGTAATCGCAAAATTGAAACAAAAAAGGATAACCAGCCTGGCGGCTCTTCAAAGGGAACTAAAGTACAAAAAACAATTCCCCCAATTGGCAACAGAACTTGGAGACAATATCGACTACATTATCATATTGAATAGAGAAGTAAATGGGTATGTGTCAAAAACCATTTCCCTCGCGAATCTTGATGTGTATTCTATTGTGGAATTAAAACAACTTAAAGAGGCAGGGATCAAAACCAGCAGAGATTTATATGACCAATGTTTGACAAAAGAGATGAGGCGAAAAGCATCGCAACAATCAGGTCTCGCAGAACCACGAATTATCGCAGGGCTCAAATTGGTTGAGCTAGTAAGAATCAACGGAATTGGACCGGTTTATGCAAAAATATTAATTGAAATGGGAATTAAAAGCGCCGCAGACTATTTAAATACGAGTTCCCAAGAATTATTAGCGAATTATGAAAAGATAAATGAACAGAAAAAAATTCAACAGCCAAGCTGGGATTAAAGGATATAGAATACTGCAAGCGATTCTGTAGAATGATAGAGACAGAAATTGAGTGGTAATTTGCAATTTAAGAAAATTTATTATTGATTTTATCAAAATTATACAAATTCAATAGAGTAAATCAGGATGTTGACAGGATGATTTCAGTTAGGATTTTCAATACGCCAGTAAAAATAAAATGGGCAGTCCTCCCTATACCCATTGTTGTTTGGGCAGGGGTCACTTTGGTTGGATTGTATTTCCACCCAGAGCGTGGATTCTGTCAAGGGTTGCTGATCGGGTTCGCAACTGCGATTCTCCTTTTAGGTGTTGATTTTGGACACGCACTCGCACATATTTTTAGCGCACGATATGCAGGGGCTCCAATGGATGAAATACTGATATCCGGGGAAATGCCGCGAACTCTCTATTTTAACAATGATGTCACCCCAAAAACCCATCGCATGCGTGCACTTGGCGGTCCAATTTTCAACCTGGTCGGACTACTTTTAAGCCTGTTGATATTCGCACTAATTCCGGGTATTCCACTTGTGAGAGAATTGATGACATGGACAGCTGCTGGCCATGGTATCCAATTCCTCATGAGTTTAGTACCGTTGCCCATCGTGGATGGCGGAACAATTCTAAAGTGGACATTGGTCGCCCGAGGGAAAACCGAACAAGAGGCAAATAATATAGTTACGCGGGTTGACTGGGTATTAGCGAGTATATTTGGATTAACTGCTGTCATCTTGCTATTTATGAAGTTATGGCTCGTCGGATTAATTTTTCTGGGCTTGAGCGCTATTATCATTGCAATAACAGCGGGTAAGATACGATAAATTGATAGTAGCCTGGATGTATCTGGTAAGCCACCATTTCAAAGTTTTATCTAAAATCAATTGGTTTTTAGCAGTCGCACAGGATTAATATTTAAGAGCGATTTTGATCCGGTTTAAAAAACATAATTTCTCTTATTTATTAGAAATTAGTTTGAATTAATCTGATTACTACTTCTTTTATTCAATTGGAGAAAAATTGGTGAGTACCTTTAATCGTCCCTTAATTCAATCAGTATTTACAATTTAATTTTCTCCTACAGAACAATTAGGTCGTTTCAAGAAACCTAATCATTATTGATGTGTTATTACGAAGCAGAATTCAGCACAAAAAGAGTTATCATGTGTAATGGAACATGGGTTTACATCTCCCGTTTCTTTCTAACGTATCTCATTAATTCATATCGAAAGAAGGTTGCAGAATGAAATTTCACATTCTTTATCAAGAACTCCAAATTAGCACAGAGATCATCCGGACTTTATTGGCGGGGGTTACACATGAAGAAGCGCGCTTAAATCCAAATCTGAATTCGTGGTCGATTCTCGAAGTCGTATGCCACTTATACGATGAAGAACGAGAAGATTTTCGAGAACATCTCGATTTTATTCTTCACCGCAAAAATGAAGATTGGCATAAGATCGACCCCGATGGATGGGTTACAACCCGAAAATATAACGAAATGCTTTTCGATGAGGTCCAGAAAAATTTCTTTATTGAACGTAATAATTCCTTATCCTGGCTCGAGAAATTACTTGATCCTGATTGGGAGAAAACTTTTACGACCCCAAACCGGACAATTAGCGCTGGAGATATGCTCGCTTGTTGGGTTGCACATGACAATCTTCATATTCGCCAATTGGTTGAACTCAGACGTATCAGGCTTGAAAATATTACACAGCCTTATAATCTGGAATACGCAGGTGATTGGTAATTAAGTTTCAGATCGGGTCTTGTATTTTCCTTTTTTTCTTATCAAGATCTCATTCGTCAGAGGCTAGTTATTACCTCTATTCCCCAGATGGTTAGAGTGATTAGCAGGAGTAATCTTAGAAGATGAACGCAATATTAATTGTAACAATCGGATTCTTATTATTGGAAACATCAAATGTAATTACGCTTTATTTCTTCCCGGACTCAAAATATGCGAATGGTGTCGGCGTTTTCAAAGCCTGGGAAAAATCAAAGCAAGACCCTGAAGTACATGAATTCGTCAAATATCTGGTCAATTGGATAGCAGGCACTAAACTAATATTTATCCTGTTATTAATCGTGATTCTTCTGACAGAATCTCAACAGACTTTAATATTTAGCGCTGTCGCAATGGTTATCTCGATTGCCTCGTTCTTTTGGAGGCTCTTCCCACTGATCCGCAAGATGGATCGCGATCATCAGATTGACCCGAAAAACTACTCAGTTGTTCTGGGTTGGATGATTCTGGCGTTCATCGCCTTCTATTTATCTGCAATCATCATCAACATTACAGCTTAATTCAGGTAAGTGTTAAGCAAGATTTGTTTCCAAATGGGTATCTGTATGGCACACTATCTAATACCAATACGGTAGCACAGTCGATCTCATTTAACACAACATGGTATCTCTATCCTTTCACATCTTCTATAACGCAGGAATCCGATGGAAACAAAACAAAAAATAATCCAAACAGCCCAATGGCATCCTCTCAAGCTTGATCTCTGTTTATCCACCTTAATTGCATTTTTATTCCCGGTTCTTGCTGGTCTTTTATTCAAACAGACGGGTGCCCTTATTCCCATGCTGCTTTATTATGGTCTTGCGTGGGGTATCGTCAAGTGGCGTCGAGGATCCAGTGGATATTTCAAACCTTTTCCAAAACAAATTACCTTTTTTTTCTATATAAATCTTGCTGTAATTTTTGGCAGCTTAATTTGCGCCTATCTGGCGCGAAATCAATTTCTGACAAGTAGTGTGGCTGGTATTTTGCTAACCGCCCTGATCTGGGCACCTCTCAATGCCGCCAGCGAACAGCTGCTATGGATATACATTTTTGAGGCATGGGACTTTTACCCCTCCAAATCACACCTGGTTTTCCGATTAATTGGTCTCACTCTGTTTACTGCATTCGTGGGTTTGATCCACACCATGTTCTGGGCGAAATTCCTTGTCACCGTCGATTCTTCACGAACATTTGGTGTACTATTTATACTATTGACTACTGCGTCAGGCTTTCTTCATCTAATCGTGTGGCGCAAATCCAATCAAATGTTACTGACCTTCATTCCCCATTTCCTTTTGAACTTAATTCCTATCTTTTGGACCAATTACTCCATCCTTCCATATCTGTTTCGCTAATACTCAATGCTAAATAAAAAAAGCAGGCTTCAACGTGAAACCGCATCTTAGGGACGATTGCTGGAAGACAAAGAGTGGTACCTTAATCAATATTGGTTCGGCATTATCCATCATATACAATCACCCAATAACACGGATTTCGGAATACAATTCGATTTTAATCACTCAAACGCTTCACACATCAAACCCGGTCCATGCTTCTACATGAAATAAATCGACCACCATTAATCCGCGATATAGAAATCATTTAATTAATCGAACAACCAACAATAGGAACGGTAGGTTAAAGCAAATGATAGAGACTCATCCTTTTGGAAATTTTATTCCCGAAAATTCGAGGTTTTTGATTCTGGGAAGTTTCGCAGGCAGACAGTCTGTTAAAGGCACTTCTGTTACCAATGATGAATACGATTGGTTCTATGGAACCAGAAGAAATCAATTTATGGATCTTTAACCACGTACGTAAAGTGATAATAACGACACAATCCAAGTTAAAAACCACCTGGTGTCGCATATTACACCGTTGGTGTAGGTTATCTTCCTTACTAAATTAGTCGACCCGTTACCTGCTTGGTATAAATAGTATGACAATTTGTCTTTTCTCAATTCTTTAGAGAGATATTGAAAAGCAATAAAGCAAACCAACATTTGCAAGAGTAAAAGTTTAGGTATAATTACTTATTCTTTAGTTGAGATGAAAACAATCTTTTTGGGGTTATTATTTAGCACCGATCAAAATTATCTTTAGTCCCAGTTATTTTGAATCTATAAAAGTTTATCGTTATTGAAAGAATTTCATATTATCTATGGCGAACGTAAGAAAATATCGAAAAGAATATAAGTGGTCGAACATATTTGCGATGATACACAATCAGAAACTTGACCCGCAAGTATGTAATAAGGATTTTAACGACCGCCTGGTAATAATTACCGGTGCTACTTCCGGAATTGGTTATGCTACCGCCAAAAAATATGCTGCTCACGGAGCTGATATTCTCTGTGTTAATAGAAATGACGAGAAATCAAAAGAATTATGTGAAAATTTAAGGAGCCACTTTGGAATAAATTGCTCCTATTTGCTTGCAGATTTTACAAAGATAGCTGAAGTTCATGAAGTTGCGAAACAAGTATCCATCATGGGTAGAAAAATCGATGTATTAATTCACAATGCAGGTGGCTATAATACAACAAGAACTCTCACCCAAGATGGCCTTGAAATGGTATTTCAAACAAATTATCTTAGTAGCTTTATCTTGAATTATTACTTGAAAGATAAGTTTATAAAGCAAAATAGTGGTCGAATATTGTTTGTAAATTCTGAAGCACATAGGTTCACAGCATGGGGTTTACATATGGATGATCTTAGTTGGGATCGCCACCACTACACAGGTCTGCAGAGCTATAGTTCCGCCAAGACAGCGCAATTACTATCTATGATAATACTTACCGATTATTTCCAGGGAATGCGAATAACAGTGAACGCCATGCACCCGGGTAATGTGAAAACGAATAGTGGTCAAAATAATGGCCTGATTTATAAATTTTTCAAAAAATTGCTGATCGATCGATCAGCAAGGCCGCTGGAAATTTCTGCAGAAGCTCTCTATTATTTAGGTGTTTGCGGGGATGTGGCCAATATTTCTGGTAAGTTTTTCAACCTGACAACATTAGAAGAGCCTGCTCCTCCGGCACTGGATCGGGATGCAGCAAAAGAATTATGGGAGATAAGCCTCGAGTTAGGTGGGTTTAAATGACTGTTGCGGAAAAAAAAATTGTAATAGTTGGCGCTGGTATGGCAGGCTTAACCGCCGCAGCATATTTATTGAAGGAAAATCACAGCGTAGTATTAATAGAAAAAAACGAGCGCTGTGGGGGATTGTTAAACACATTTGAATATAATGGTTTTTTCTTCGATGCAGGCCCCAGGGCATTTGTAAATTCCGGAATCGCGAAACCCATTCTGAAAGATTTAGGAATCGAGTGGGAAATGCTGGAAAATAAAATTTCAATCGGGATTGAAGACCACTTATTTCGGGTCGAGTCCATCAATTCACTCAATGAATATCAAAGGATTTTGGTTGATCTATATCCCAAAAATCGAGAAGACATAGAAAAGATTATTGCAATTATCTATCAACTTTCTGAATATACCAAAGTTTTATATGAATTTGATAATCCCAATTTCGTAGATCTAATGAGCAACAAAAAATTTATTTTTCGTAAACTTATTCCCTGGACATTTAAATTCCTGAACGCATTAAGAAAATTTAATCAATTCAACATACCGATGGAAGTGTTCCTGAAACGCTTAACCAATAATCAATCTTTAATAGACATCATAATCCAACATTTTTTCAGGAAAACACCTACCTATTTTGCTTTGGGTTATTTTTATGTTTATCTCGATTATTTTTATCCAAAAGGTGGGACAGCTGTTTTAGCTCACCTCCTCGAAGAGAAGGTTCTAGCTACTGGTGGGGAAATAAAATTGAAAAAACAGATCATCACGGTCAACCCATCAGAATCGACAGTGACCGACTCTGACGGGTACAGCTATCAATATGATCATTTGATTTGGGCAGCAGATTTAAAATCCCTCTATCGAAGTCTTAATCTTAAGGGTTTGGACCAAAAGGTAACTGCTCAAATCAAAAATGAATCCGAGAGGATGTTATCTGCCAAAGGTGCTGAATCCGTCTTTATCTTATTTTTGGCAGTCGATCGTCCACCTTCCTATTTTAAATTAAACGGCGGTGAGCACTTGTTTTATACCCCCTCCAGGCAAGGAATGGGTGAGACGAACCTTTCAGAGAAACAAGAATTGATGAGAAATTTTGAAGAGAAATCGTGGGGCGATATAGAAACATGGTTAGAAAAATATTGTTATTTAAATACCTTTGAGGTGTCTGTACCGGTTCTGCGTGATTCAACATTAGCACCTGAAGAGCAAACCGGATTAATGATCAGCTGCCTCCTGGACTATGATATTGTTGATAAAATTCAAAAAGCCGGGTGGTATGAACAGTTTAAAGAAACAATGGAAAAACGAATCATCAGCATCTTCTCGCAAACGATTTATAAGAATCTGGTTGATGACATCCTCTTCAAGATCTCATCCACCCCCCTGACAATAAATAAAATATCTGGCAGTTCTGAGGGTGCAATCACTGGCTGGTCTTTTGAAACACAGGTACCGGTTATTAATAAATTGCAAAAAATTCCCCAATCTGTTCTGACACCGATACCCGGCGTGCTTCAGGCTGGGCAATGGGCGTATTCTCCGGCGGGTGTGCCGATCGCCATGTTAACAGGCTGGTATGCGGAACAAGAGATTTTAAAAAGGTCAAAGTAAATTCTTAATAAAGTATTACTCCCTGATTAATTCTGGAATGGTGCAATAGTATTAAGTGAAAGTTAATTATTGATTTTTTCCATTCTATCGCTAGACTGAAATAGGTATAAGGATATTAAATGACCATTTCGGCAAAATTTGTTCACACCAACCTCATTGCTGAGAATTGGCAAACGCTTTCAAGTTTTTACCAGCAACTCTTTGGGTGTATCCCTGTTTTACCAGAACGCGATCTTTCCGGTGATAAACTTGAAGCTGGATCAGGCATAAAAGGAGCCCATCTGCGCGGAATACATCTACGTTTACCCGGCTATGGGGATGGTGGACCTACACTGGAGATTTTTAACTACAATTCTCTGGAAAGTCGTCAAGATACATGTGTCAATCGACCCGGTTTTGGACATATCGCATTTTCGGTGGATGATGTAGAAACTGCCCAAAAAGCCGTTTTACAAGCGGGCGGAAAAGCTGTGGGAGAAATTGTTACAATCCAGATTTCAGCTGGGGCAAAAGTAACCTGGTGCTATGTTAGTGATCCGGAAGGTAATATCATAGAGCTACAATCATGGTCAAAATAAAAAGACCACCTGAAAAACGCGCTTTCTCGTTTTTATACTTCTAAGTCTTTTTCGCGAACAAGCTGGTCTGCCTAACAAAACCTCGGGGTCGCTCTAATAAGGGATCAGCAAAATTGACTTACAAAAAATATAGTAAAGAAGATCAGAGATTGATGGCAAGCTGGGCAGTGGATTGTGCTGAGCGGGTTCTTCCCGTTTTTGAGGAAGCATTTCCAAATGATGATCGACCCCGCCAGGCACTCGAAGCATGCCGAACGTGGATACGCACTGGTTTGTTTAGGATGACTGACATCCGTGGAGCTTCTCTGGCAGCGCATTCTGCTGCCCGTGACGCTCAAGCCAATGACGCAGCTTGCTTTGCTGCACGTGCTGCAGGTCAAGCTGTAGCCACTGCCCATGTTCCCCAACACGCCTACGGTGGAGCTTATTATGCCCTTAAGGCTATTGTGGCAAGTTCTAGTACAAATATCGAAGTTAGAATCGCTGAGGAACTCAGTTGGCAATCACAACATCTTCCAAAACATCTTCAGCAGGAGATGATGAAAAGACTAATCATCCTAAAAAAGGGCAAAAAGATTGTAGTTAAAATACAAAAAGGCGAAGGATTTTAATAATCACCTTATTGCGTCCAAGGTTTGGAAAACTGCCCATTTCAACAGATATTTAACCACGGAAATTTCCTTGTGTCAGAAATTTATCAATAACACAGCCTTTTCCAGTTAATGCAAACCCGGAAGGGTGAAAATAATTGATGATGAGATCCTGAAAAAGCTAATCAAATTTTAGAAAATCAGACTTAAGAACCACTTGACGAGTGAAAATTGCTAACTTGAATAACATTCTTGAATTTACCGAAATAATAATCTACTATTGATGAATGACTCTTGATGGGATTGAGTCCCATCAATAAAAAAGAAATTATCTCAAAGACCAAGGAGATTTCTATGAGCCCGAAAAAGGACAAGGGATTTTCTGCAGAAGAAAAAGCAGCAATGAAGGAGCGCGCAAGAGAATTGAAGGCGGCAGAACGTGCTGATAGAGACAGAGCCGCTGGTGAAAGTGATCTGCTCGCCAAGATTGCCGAGATGGCCGAACCCGATCGCTCGATGGCCACCCGGCTGCATGAACTTATTACCGCCAGCGCACCAGTCCTTTGGCCAAAAACCTGGTATGGTATGCCAGCCTATGCCATAGATGGTAAGGTGGTCTGCTTCTTCCAGAGTGCCCAGAAATTTGATTCCCGCTATTGTACATTCGGTTTCAGCGATAGAGCCAACCTGGATGAAGGTGCTATGTGGCCGAGTGCGTACGCTTTGACAAATCTGACCCCATCAGCAGAGGCAAAGATTGTCGAGTTGGTAAAAAAAGCGGTAAGTTAAGCTCGAACGCTAAGACTTTTCATCAGCCCCTCGTGAATTCTCATTCAAGTTGAGGTGCTTAAGAATCATGATTACGCTTATTTTTGATGGCAAAGCTCAAAAAGGCGCGATATAGAATTTAGCCTTCAACTCTGAATGCAGTAAAACCGAATGGTCCTCCTCGAATCGATGTGTGTAAGTCATAAATTAATTTGTCCCACAGACTACATCCTATCGAACCAGAGAATATCACTGTCCGAACTAAAGCCCTTAACACAACTCTTCAGAGAAACTTGATTTCCGGATTTGGATGCGGTACAAAAAAAGAATAGAAAGATTAGGAGCAAAATGAATCCAAAAGTAGATTTTTTCTTTAAAAAATCAGAAAAGTGGCGACAAGAACTTGAGAAATTGAGAACGATCATTTTAGACTGTGGGCTAAGCGAGGAATTAAAGTGGGGTGTCCCTTGCTACACATTCCAAAAGAGCAATGTGGTTTTAATCCATGAATTTAAAGAATACTGTGCAATTCTGTTCGTCAAGGGGGTATTGTTAACAGATCCTAATGACATCTTGATTACACAAACAGAAAATGTACAGGCTGCACGCCAAATTCGCTTCACGAATGTTCAAGAGATTGACGAGATTAAACCCATCATAAAAGCTTATATTAAGGAAGCGATTGAAGTTGAAAAAGCTGGGTTAAAAGTGCCTTACAAAAAGGCAAATGAATTCGCCATTGCTGACGAGTTTCAAAGCAAATTAGAAGAAAACTCCGAGTTGAGTACTGCTTTTTATGAATTGACACCAGGGAGACAAAGAGCATACCTACTTTATTTTTCCGCACCCAAACAATCCAAAACCCGTGCGGCAAGAGTAGAAAAATATATTCCACACATTCTCGATGGAAAGGGATTAAATGATTCCTGATTCAGTTATCCAATGGTTGCTGGATTCGGATCCAGCGATCCGGTGGCAGGTAATGCAAGATTTGCTGAATGTACCTGCAAATCAGGTTGCAGAAGAACGTGCCCGCCTCACTAACGAAGGTTGGGGAGGTCGCCTTTTAGCCTTGCGCGACCATAATGGTTTATGGGCAGGCGGAGCTTATTTTCCTGCTGGATCATTCGATAGTGAAAAAAACGAACATCTCCCTGGCCAACCTTGGACAGCCACAGCATGGAGCCTGGACCTCTTACGAGATTTTGGGGTCGATCCGGAAGATAAGAAAATTCAGGAGGCGATTGCCCAGGTTCGCGAGAACTGCCGCTGGGAGCATGCCGGACAACCTTTTTTTGAGGGGGAGGTTGAACCTTGTATCAATGGAATTTTGGTCGGCATAGGATCATATTTCAATCAGAATGTTGATGTGGTCGTTACTCGACTGCTCGATGAGCAGCTTGAGGATGGCGGCTGGAATTGCGAAGCGGAATTTGGTTCTGTACGCTCTTCATTCCATACTACCATCAGAGTCCTGGAAGGCTTGCTCGTTCACGAACGGGCAACGGGCGGCACAGCCGAATCGATCACAGCTCGCAAAAGAGGAGAAGAATACCTGCTTGAGCGAAAGCTTTTTCGCAGAAAAAGCACGGGGAAAGTTGTAGATCCTACCTGGCTGCAGTTTTCGTTTCCAACCAGGTGGAATTATGATTTGCTGCGTGCGCTTGATTACTTTCGCTCAGCAGAGGGTACTCCTGATCCTCGTATGGAAGAAGCCATTGGCATCTTGCGTTCCAAGCAGCAATCGGATGGCAGGTGGTTGCTCGAAAATACACATGAGGGTGTTGTCCATTTTTCACTCGAGGACGGAGATGGTCAACCCAGCCGCTGGAATACGTTAAGGGCGTTACGCGTATTACATTGGTACACATAAATTACACAATTGTTGTCATTAGAAATAGGAAAAATCATCTATCATTTTTAAACAACTGAAGATTGGTGGATTGATTTTTCCCTTAATCATTGTTATAATCCATTTATTCCTTATAGAAAATGATTATTGTTAATTTATGGATCCAGAACTTAGATACCAGACCATGCTCGCCAAAATTCAAGAAAAGGGTACCCGGCTTACATCTCACCGGCTTGCCTTCTTGCGTCTTATCGCTGTTTCAGATGGCCATCCCAATGCTTTGGAACTGTTTGAAAAACTGCGTGTTCAATTTCCCACAATCAGCCTTGCCACTATCTATAAAACCCTTGCTTTGCTTAAAGAAAAAGATGAGGTGCTGGAAATCGATCTACCCACAGATAACCATTATGATGGAAACAAACCCTATCCACATCCTCATTTGATCTGCATCCAATGTAAGGGCATAATGGACGGTGAGGACGTTCCCTCCTTGCAAATGATTAACCAGGAAATAGCCGAAAAATACGGTTTTCAGGTTCAAAAACAACAATTGATATTTTATGGCTTATGCCAAAACTGTCAAACCGTAGCAGAATGAAGATTCTTCTTTAATGCGAAGCACCTTTGTTTACCAAATAAATCCTCAACTCAACCACATCATTAATTTTTCTAAAAAGTCACAAAAAGAAAGGGAGAAAAAATGTCTGAAGAAAGCAAATGCCCGGTGACGGGCGCATCTCATCAAAACACACCTCGCCGAGGTACTACCAATCGCGATTGGTGGCCCAATCAACTAAATCTGGGTGTCCTTCGTCAGAACTCAAGCCTATCGAACCCGATGGGCGAGGAATTTAACTATGCAGAGGAATTCAAAAAACTGGATCTGAAAGCGCTGAAGGATGATCTCTATGCTCTTATGAAGGAATCGCAGGATTGGTGGCCGGCCGATTTCGGTCATTACGGCCCACTCTTCATACGAATGGCCTGGCACAGCGCTGGAACGTATCGCACCGGCGATGGCCGCGGTGGAGCATCAACCGGATCACAACGCTTTGCCCCCCTGAACAGCTGGCCGGATAATGTCAACCTGGACAAAGCTCGCCGGTTGCTCTGGCCAATCAAACAGAAATACGGAAACAAAATTTCTTGGGCTGACCTCATGGTTCTGGCTGGAAATTGTGCCCTGGAATCGATGGGCTTCAAAACCTTTGGTTTCGGAGGCGGACGTGAGGATGTCTGGGAGCCGGGAGAAGATATATATTGGGGCGCTGAGGGCAAGTGGCTGGAAGACCAGCGGTACAGTGGTGAGCGTGAACTCGAGAATCCGCTAGCTGCCGTCCAGATGGGTCTCATCTATGTTAATCCGGAAGGTCCCAACGGCAATCCAGATCCACTGGCAGCCGCCAAAGATATCCGTGAGACTTTTGCACGCATGGCAATGAATGATGAAGAAACGGTTGCTTTGATCGCAGGTGGTCACACCTTTGGCAAAACCCACGGTGCAGGCGATGCCACCCTCGTGGGTGTAGAACCCGAAGCCGCCGGTATAGAGGAGCAAGGGCTCGGTTGGAAAAGTAAATTTGGCACAGGTTTCGGCGGTGATACCATCGGCAGTGGCCTGGAAGTCACCTGGACTTCTACCCCAACTCACTGGAGCAGTAATTTCTTCTGGAACCTGTTTGGCTATGAATGGGAATTGACCAAAAGTCCTGCTGGTGCCCACCAGTGGACACCCAAGCATGGGGCCGGCGCAAATTCAGTGCCGGATGCACATGATCCATCCAAACGGCATGCCCCAGCAATGTTGACCACTGATATCGCTTTACGAGTCGACCCGATCTATGAAAAGATTTCACGACGTTTCTACGAAAATCCCGATGAATTTGCCGACGCATTCGCGCGTGCATGGTTTAAATTAACACACCGAGACATGGGTCCGATCACACGATATCTTGGTCCTGAAGTTCCTGCAGAAGAGCTGATCTGGCAGGATCCCATTCCTGCAGTCGATCATGAATTGATCGATGCAAATGACATTGCAGAACTCAAAGCCAAAATCCTTGCCTCTGGCCTCTCCATTTCAGATCTGGTTTCAACTGCCTGGGCGTCAGCTTCCACTTTCCGCGGATCAGACAAGCGTGGCGGTGCGAACGGCGCTCGGATACGACTGGCACCACAAAAAGATTGGGAAGTAAACCAGCCTGAGAAGCTCAGTGTTGTTCTGGAAACACTTGAGTCAATCCAACAGAATTTTAACGAAGCCCAATCTAGCGGCAAGAAAATTTCCCTGGCAGACATAATCGTCCTGGGAGGAAATGCAGCTATTGAACAGGCTGCTCGCAACGCCGGCCATTCTGTCATGGTGCCCCTCACTCCAGGCCGTATGGACGCATCTCAAGAACAAACCGATGTTGAAGCGTTTGCTGTACTTGAACCACACGCAGACGGGTTTCGTAATTATCAAAAAGCGAAATATTCGTTAACCCCCGCCGAACTTCTGGTGGACCGTGCCCAATTGCTGACCCTGACCGCTCCTGAGATGACTGTATTGATTGGCGGCCTGCGCGTTCTGGGAGCTAACTTTGGAAATACACAACAAGGCGTCTTCACAACTCGACCAGGAACACTTACAAATGACTACTTTGTTAATTTGCTTGATATGAGCACTGCCTGGAAAGTAAGCGAACAGGATGGCGATGTGTATGAGGGCTTCGATCGAAAAACAGGCGAACCCAAGTGGACGGGTACCCACGTCGATCTGGTATTCGGTTCGAATTCCCAACTGCGTGCCCTGGCGGAAGTGTATGGAACGAATGATTCGAAGGAAAAATTTATGAAGGACTTTGTTGCAGCCTGGAATAAAGTCATGAACCTGGACCGCTTCGATCTCCCCTGATTTTCCCCTACTTTCTGCCAATAGCTTAACGTAGGTCTATGCGATAAATTTTCTTTGGAGAAAATAATATGTTGGAAATTGGTGCAATTGTCTGGGGTGTACGCGATCTACAGAGGAGCATTCAGTTTTGGAGTAAGGCATTAAATTATAGATTACAGAGAGAACCTGATAATGATTTTGCCATCCTGATTCCACTGGAAGGAGAAGGTATCCAGCTATCTTTAAATTCAGCTGTCACATCAGAAAAGCCAAAACGCCACCACCTGGATTTATTTACTCAAGATCAGGAAGCGGAGGTTGAACGTTTGCTAAAACTGGGAGCAACAAGAGTGAATTGGAAGTACGAATCGGATGCTGATTATGTGGTCCTAGCGGATCCAGATGGAAATACTTTTTGTGTTGTTCAGATATAATTGATACCGATCAATTTAAATTTTAAAAATAAAAACTTGATAGGTCTGCATTTTTTTAATTATCCCTTGCCTGTTAGGAGGAGGAATGCAATTCTTTCCGGACGATTTCCAAATGGGATGGGAACTCCTGGAAGAACGCCGCTCTGTTAAGGGCGAGGTTTGGCTTCGTTATCAAACACATATGCAATTATGTATTTCAATTTGATTTTCCCGCCTCGGATAACTGAATAACTTGGATAATGTATGTCTTGTTTTGTTTGGGCGAACAATCTACAATAAGAATGGCTTCAAATTTAGTAAGCGATTAAACACTAACCAAATTATCCATCACAACAAGAAGAATTAAATGAGCCCAAAAAAAGAAACGGGGTTTTCAGCTGAAGAAAAAGCTGCGATGAAAGAACGTGTCAAAGAGCTGAAGGCAGCCGAACGCGCTGACAGTGACAGGTCGGCGGGTGGTGGTTGTTTGGTGATAAAGGGTTGGCAGCTGTTGATCGCATTGTTTTAGTCTTGAGTGGCACCCAGGATTTACTATATGCAGAAAATGTCCAGATCTTCAAACAAATGGGAACGACAGACAAAGCGCTAATTTCCTTTATGGGGATTGGACATATGGGCATGATCGAGGAAGAAAAGTACATCGCTCGCATGGCTCATTTTGCTACTTCCTTTTTCGGATACCACCTTCAGGGTAATCAAAACTACGTCGAGTTCTTCTCTGAGGACTTCGTGAACCAACAAGAGGCTTTATTCTGGGGAATGTTGTGAGGTGAAATATGAGCGATGATCTCCATGATCAAATTTACAAAAATTTCGGTCAAAAAACAAATGATGAACTGATAGCAATTTGGCAGACCAATGATCGTGTCGAGTGGTCTGCATTGGCCTTTAATGTAATTCGGGAGATATTACAAGAGCGAAATGTCGAAATCCTTCCACAGGCTGACCCGAAAATCCAAAGTGGTGAAAAAAGTGAGTCAGCAAAAGCAGATATTATCGAAATGAATATATTCCAGATTTTGTTTTCATTCAAAGGTCGTATTGGCAGAGGAAAATACTGGCTGGGAGCCCTTTTAATTATTTCTTTTACCTCAATTGTTGCCCTTATCGATGTGGCATTTTTTGATAATGAATACTACTATGGGATTCTTACAAATATCGCGAGAATATTGGTAATCTGGCCAAGTTTGGCTGTAACGATTAAACGCTGGCACGATCGTAATAAATCGGGTTGGTGGATGTTGATTGGCATTATTCCCTTTGTTGGGTTATTTTGGGCATTTATTGAAAATGGTTTTCTTGCTGGCACTGAAGGGGCGAACCAGTACGGCTCAAGAAGTTTCTAGTCATCCGATAGAGGTTGCTTCCATTATCGAACGTAATTTTCCAAGAGTCAAACCACTGATGAGTTTATCTGATGTCAAATATTTGGCGGAGGAAAATCAAACCCGCATTTTCTGATTTTCGAGGAGGTTTTATTTATATTTGGAATTTTCTTTAATTTTGGGTATTGATCTACTAAATTTTAAGTGATGATTTAAGAATAGTTTTTGAAAAGCTTTTAACTATGTTGCAAAGAAGTCATAACCCGATTCACTTTCTTATCCTGATATTTTTAATTTTCTCCATGCTAGCACCCTGGGGGTTTGATCAGCTGAATGTTCCTGCCGAATACGCCTGTGAGCCTCCCTCCGTACGTCTGCAAGGTGATTTTTGTGGCTACCCCATGTCTGGACTAACGGTTTTTTCCGAATTGATTCGCGTGATGCTTGCTTTGTTTGTTAGTCTGGTGGGGGAAAATAGGAGTGCCCTTCTCTCTGGTTTACTGGCATTATCCTTTTTGATAATCACCTTGCTACCTTTTGTCAGTACAACACTGCTCGTCTGGAAGACGACTTCACCAACAACGCGTCTCTTTAATGTAATCGTATGGACACTGGCATTTTGTTCTTTGTTAATCATCTTCATTTTGCAAATCATGCATAGCCAAACAGTTAAAACAATTTACCTGGTCAGGGGAATCGGGCTCTATTTACTACTGGCGTTGGTTATGCTTTTTACAGAAATTCCATCTGTATTGAGATCAAAGCAAAAAAAGCTTTTTGAGATCTAGACGAAGAGTATTAGGAGATATTAATCAATGAATGCCAATGTTCTTCGCTATTTATATAATTACCATTTTTCCGAAAACCAGAGAATTTGGTATGGTTTTATCCCCTCTCTTTTCTACCAGCAATTCACCCAGCAATTCGAATACTCACATGGATCCATCAGAGACCAGCTCATTCACCTGATAAATGTCGATGAAATCTGGTTTAGCCAACTGGAAGGGATCGAGATTTTAGATCAGTACCAACCTTCTGAATTTGATGACCGGCTAGATATTCGTACCGATTGGGATCAAGTTGAACAAATGATGCATAAATACCTGCAAATATTACGGGATGAAATGCTTGCCGACAAATCGATTGAGTTTGAGGAAGATAAAGATTTAACCGTATGGCAAGTACTCTTACACGTGATTAATCACGGCACGGATCACCGAGCTCAAATTCTCAGATCTCTTCACGATTTAGGATTGGAGACACCCCCCAGGACTTCATCTTCTATGTATATGACCACTCCGAATAAAATATATCCTAAAATCTCAAATGAAGTCAAATTAATAAGTTGATCTCTGTAGAATTTTCACATGACCTAAATTGGTTTTGCCTGGTTTTTTCTATTTTTTGGCAAACGAGACTAGGGGGATCATGGTCAAAGTTTGGGTGAGAGACGCAAGCCAAAACATATTTTTTCTACGGTGATCTATATATATTGAAATAGTTTTCTCCAGTGGGAAATTTTTCCACAACTTAGAATTATATTTTATAATATAATTCATATATATGATATAAATACAATCAATTTTGAATGAAAGCTCTGGTGATTGTTGATTCCCTAATAGAAAAGTCCTTTCCTTAAAATAAGTACATCGGTACTATCTATTAAGGAATTTTGAAAGTCACCTGAAGATTATCCAAGATTTATATCAAATGTATCCACATCAAAAGGAGATCGATAAAATAATGGTAACCCCACTTTCTCTTAGTCTTCGCGAAGGCACCAAAGATTCTCATCGTCTGGCTGAAAAGACACCCTTCATTCGCAGCTTCTTCGCCGGAACGCTCTCACTAGACATGTATCGTGATTTTTTAGTCCAATTACATTTCATCTATGATTCTTTGGAAAAAGCCCAGATGATGCAACATAAGAATGACATGGTCTCGAAAATCTATTTTCCATCATTGTTTCGTAGCGAAGCAATTCGTAAAGATCTCAATTATTATTTCAATGGAGATGATTGGAAATTTCGATCAGCCAACGCAGCCACTCGCACCTATACTACAAGAATTAAAACCATCGCCCAGGAATGGCCAGCGGGATTGGTAGCTCATCTTTACACCCGTTATCTGGGTGATCTTTCTGGAGGTCAGGCGCTGAAACGCATTATCTCTCGTTCTTTTAATTTGCTAGATGGTGATGGATTGTCTTTCTACGAATTTGATCAAATCAGTGATCACAGCCAGTTTAAGAATGAATATCGGCTGCGTTTGGATTCTATGCAAATTGGTGAAGAGGACACTACAAAAATGGTAACAGAGGCAAATTACGCCTTCCAATTGAATAGTGCCGTTTTTAGTGAGATATTGTCTGAATAGCTTCAATGACTTACTTCTCAAGCCTTTACACTTAATTATTTTGAAACAATCAGGGCTTTCTCAAATTTGCACTAGGAGGCCAGAAAATAGCATACCCTCTAAACAATCTTGGATTATAGCCTTGGCATGTTATTATGGATAATATAGGACTGTTTTTGTCCAATTTTATTTATTGCAAAATTATTGAGTAAGGAGTCGATATGCTTAACTTGGATCACACAAAAAATAATCCCTGGGTGCTTAGCACTGCTCCTGGAACTTCAGAATATACTATCCATGTTGATTCCAGGGATGGAAAAGATGTGCTCGTCTGCACTGTTGGAAAAACAGTGCTTTATTACGATATCCGCTGCATAAACGACCTGAAAGACATGTTAGTTGAAGCCGGCGATTGGGTTGAATTAGGCGGGACTGATGAACAAAAGCCCCCCAAAGAAGGGACAATTGAAGCTTGGGGAAGATCTCCAAATAATCCAATCAAAGGATGGTATGGTCTGAAAAAAGGGCTCCGTGGGCGTTTCGGTGTTTATATCCCTCCCTTAATGGAGGCACTTGGTCTATGCGAACTGGAGCATAATGCCAGAAACAACCGTATTCGTGCAACGTAGATTAATTTGGTCTTCCTTGAACGCTGGAATGGAAATTCGTGGTAATCAAAATGGAGGAGAGATGGGTAATAAGGAAGAAATGTTAATCGTTGAGAATGTTAACCTGCCCGGAAGGACAACTCGAGTTAGCAAAACCATGTATGATGCCATGTTACAAGCAATGTGGAAACTTCTTCCTGTACTTCCTCCGGGACTAACACAATCGGAAATTCGCGAGGGTGTTGTTCAATACCTGCCGGAAAATTTGTTTCCAGGTGGATCAAAAGCCGGCTGGTGGGCTAAAACTGTACAACTTGATCAAGAAGCAAAAGGTAAGCTGATTCGTGAAACAACAAAACCCTTACGTTGGTATAGGGCAAAATAGGATGATTGAGGGAAAAACAATGAAACTTGGAGCATTTTCGATAAGTCTGACTGTCAAAGATATCGGTTTATCCAGTACTTTTTATGAAAAATTAGGATTCTCAAAACTGGGAGGTGATATTTCACAAAACTGGTTGATACTAAAAAATGGCGAAACGGTAATTGGTTTATTTCAAGGTATGTTCGATAAAAATATGCTGACCTTTAATCCGGGGTGGGACAACAATGCCGAAGCGCTTGACTCGTTCACTGATATTCGGGATCTACAACAACAATTAAAAACTCAAGGAATTGAATTCCAGAGTGAGGTTGCCGAAAACACAACTGGACCTGCAAGTTTTATCATTGAAGACCCTGATGGTAACCCAATACTGGTTGACCAACACCGTTAATCGGCGATTATCCTCAGTTTGAATTGTCAAGAATTGACCGGATGATCCTTTCTTTCAAATATGGCTAATTTTACATAAAACCGCACTGACCCCAATAGAGTAAAATCATTGGCTAATGAATCAATCAGAATTTTTTTAGAACCTCTTCCTTCCCAACTTCATGATTTTGCAGTGTAGCATGGATAATCTTTACATATATAATTACCACTTTAGAGGATCATATTGTTATTTATTTTCCTCAACTTGCAGCTGTAATTGCTCTTCAATTTTTAGAAGATTTATAAATCTCGACCCGCATCACACATTATAATGACTAACCTTGTTTTTTCATTTCGCTCTGCTGACCCAGCAGATATTCTAATTCTAAGCAGATTAGACCCGTTAGCCCGATCAGGCAACAATCGCGAAAAATTTATTCATCACGCAATCAGTAGTAAGAATTGTCATATTATCCAGACAGCCGAAGATACGGTTGGTTATGGCATTATGGATTATTCATTCTTTGGAAATGCCTTTATCTCAATGTTAATTATCATGTCAGAGCAACGCCGACTGGGAGCAGGCTCGGAGTTGATGCGTTATCTGGAAACTATCAGTCGTACGGACAAATTGTTTTCATCGACCAATCTTTCCAATCTACCCATGCAGTCCTTGCTCCTCACTTTACATTATTCACTAAGTGGAATTATTAATAATCTCGACGAAAATGATCCCGAATTGATCTTTTTCAAATCTCTCAAAAGTAATTGGTAAAGATAAAGCGAGATGCGTGCGATAAATTAGGTAAACATTGTTTTTCATTTAATTCTCTGGCGTTTCTAACTTGGCCGAATGTTTTATTTGTACAATTCCGCAATTAGATTGCAGAATTGTACAAATAAAACACAAAAGCATCTAAATCACTATTTTGGATAAAAAGAAGAGAATGCAAAACAATATTACTTACGTAAAATCTTCTCCATAGCTTTTCCCTTTGCAAGTTCGTCAATTAATTTGTCCAGGTAACGTATTGCCTGCATTGTAGCTTCTTCTATGTCTTCTACTCGGATCCCGCAAATCATTCCTTTGATTAAGGACCTGGAAGGATTCATTAGCGGCGCTTCCTTAAAGAAGGTCTCAAAATCAGTTTGATTAGTCAGTTGGTTATCCAGCTCTTGTTGACTATATCCTGTCAACCAAAAAATGATCTCGTCTACTTCCGCTTTTGTACGTGCTTTTTTCTCCGCTTTAGCGATATAAAGGGGATAAACACTGGCAAAACTCATTCCATAAATTCGGGGTTTTTTCATAAAAGTTATTTTAATCATCATTCTACGCTCTGGAAAGTTAACATATAACAATTAACGGGTCGTGCTCCATCAAAAGTCACTTTCATGCAAGACAAAATTTCACTTATTGGAGCAGCCCCCCCACAAAATGTCGGGTTTAAACTGAGCTGCCAGTTGTATGCATACCAAGTCTCTATTGATAAGTTGTTAACATAAAAGTTCTTGAATAGTGATGTTATTTTGCATTAAAGTCGGAACAAAAGATATCCACATGGTGACACAATGCTGCCGGATTCCACCACACCTTGGACAAATACGCAGTTGGATATGTCCATTATTTGGTATGATAGGAATATAGAAGTCAAAAAATAACAGAAACCTCGCTGTTTTTTAAAACTGCGTTTTGAATAAGAGAGGAAATAATAATTACTCATCAGCCTGTTGTGCCTTCAAGTGAGAACCATCAAGATCGGACTACCAATGTAATCCTGGGAAGTCTCATCTTCACTTTGACCCTCTTACTAGCATTGGTGTTAAATCCCTCAACTACCGTCTTTGCCCAGACAGGCACAGGTCCAACATCCACGCCGATCGCAAACGATCTTCCCTCGCAAGTTCCCAATCAGGTGGAAATTGAACCAACTGCTCGTGATTTCGAGATCCGAAACAGGCTGGCAAGAATTATGGTAGCAACAGGCTGGTTCATTGATCCGCAAGTAAAAGTACAGGAAGGAGTGGTTTTTCTTTCTGGTCAAGCCAATACCAGTGATCAACGCAAATGGGCGGGAGATCTGGCACGTAATACCCAGGATGTTGTGGCCGTCGTAAACCAAATGCAGTTGACTGAAACTTCCCTTTGGGATTTCCGGCCAGCTTTACTTGAATTGCGGAACATATGGAGTGGATTTATCCGCTCATTGCCTCTGCTAGGATTCAGCATTCTGGTAATCATTATTACCATTGTGGCGGCACGCTTAATCGCCAAAGCAACCCGCAAAGTACTGCGCAAGCGCTTGCCCAATCTCTTGCTTGTAAATGTTGCCGGTTACACCGTTGGCATCCTTACCGCGCTGATTGGTATGTTTATCGTCTTGCAAATCGCAGGTTTGACCAACATTGCCATGACAGTGATCGGGGGAACCGGTCTTTTGGGTATTGTCCTGGGGATAGCCTTCCGAGATATTACCGAAAACTTTTTGGCGAGCATCTTTTTAAGTGTCCAAAACCCTTTCCGGACAGGGGATCTGGTTGAAATAGTTGGTATCCAGGGGTTTGTGAAAGCCCTTACTACGCGCGTCACAATCCTGTTGACGCTGGAGGGAAATCATGTCCAGATTCCGAATGCCACGGTTTATAAAAGCAATATCTTTAATTTCACCAGTAATCCCAAGCGCCGCGCTGATTTTAGTGTTGGCATAGGATATGACGATTCCATCTCCAAAGCCCAGGAAGTTGCCCTCAAGGTACTCGAAGATCACCCGGCTGTTCTAGCCGATCCAGAACCGTTGGCATTGGTAGATACCTTAGGAAGTGCCACCGTCAACATGCGCATTTACTTCTGGATTGATGGTCAAGAACACAGCTGGTTCAAGGTAAAATCTGCAATCATTCGGCTAACCAAGCGCGCTTTCCAGGATGCTGGAATCTCAATGCCCGACGAAGCCCGCGAGGTGATCTTTCCACAAGGTATTCCTGTGCAAGTCTCCCGTTCATCTGTAGAGGGAAGAGAAAATGCCACTGGCAAACCCAGCCCTGGCAGCGCAGGTGAATCTGCCTCTGCATCTACCAAAGCGGAAGACAATCTTTCCAGTGAGGCGAAGGAAATTCAGGACCAATCTCGGGACTCGTGGACACCAGGTGATGGGGAAAATCTGCTCACTAAGAATGATGCCCCAGATATCAATAATGGTTAGCTACGCATGAAGGAGACCTAATGAACATCGAAAAACCTGAAGGTTATTTGGCACAACCCGCTGTTGCTAACGGAAAAGCAGTATTAGTTTTACATGCCTGGTGGGGACTTAATGAAACGATAAAGGCTTTCTGCCAAAGATTAGCCTCTCAAGGCTTTGTTGTTTTCGCTCCAGATCTGTATCATGGAAAGATTGCAGATACAATATCCGATGCAGAGAAACTTAGCGCAACAATAAATACCAATGCAGAAGCGGTCGGTTCGGAAATCTTGGATTCAGCCACATTTCTTTATCAACGACTGAGCCATCCATCACACGGGCTGGCTGTAATTGGCTTCTCCATGGGAGCATACTTTGCCCTGGAATTATCAACCGTGGCCCCAGAAATGATTCAGAAAGTTGTGGTTTATTACGGAACCGGTCCAGAAAATTTTCAAGGTTCACAAGCAGAATACCTTGCCCATTTTGCCAGTAATGATCCCTATGAACCGGAAGAAAATGTAAAATATTTACAGACCAAACTGAAGGAAGCCAATCGCCCGGCCACATTCTTCGTTTACCCTGGAACAGGTCACTGGTTTTTCGAATCAGACCGCGAAGATGCTTACCAGCCCGAAGCTGCAGAATTGGCCTGGGAAAGAACATTGGAGTTTCTTAAGACCTAATTTATGCAAGCTTCTGATAAATCCTCAGACCATTGGAGATGATACTTTTGCTGAGAAATATTTATGAGTATCCAATGGGTCATTTGGATTCTTTATGATTTTATCCATTCTACGTATATTGCCTACGTAGGTTTCCTAATATCCGATACACGCCAGCCATAGTAAGCTTTAAACATAAATGCTTATAAAAAATATTATTAGGAGAAGTGGGAATGAATAACTATAAACGGTTTCTTGCGATGATACTGACTTCTACTGTAATCATGCTGGGATTGATGTACTTAAACACCTACCAGTGGGATCACATTTTCTTTAGCGAAACCCGTCTTTATATGGCTTTTATCATGGGGGCGGTGATGGCTCTCGTCATGCTGCTTTTCATGCGAAAGATGTATACAAACACCCGCGCCAATACAGCGATCATCGCGGGCAGCATTCTTGTCTTTGTGCTTTCTCTCTGGTTGGTTCGCAGTCAGGCAACTGTCGGGGATATTTCATGGATGAGGGCAATGATCCCCCACCATTCAATTGCTATTCTGACCAGTGAAAATGCCCACATTTCTGATCCGCGCGTGCGAGATTTGGCTGATGGCATCATTGATACCCAAAGAAAAGAGATAGCTGAAATGAAAGCACTCATCAGCGATCTGGAAAACAAGAAATAAACCTAGAGAATATAATAAAAAATTTGAGGCAAAATGTCTGATATTCAACAAGGGATGGGTTCCATTGTGCACGCAAATGGTGTTGCCTTTCGGCTTTGGGCTCCGAATGCACAGGCTGTATATGTAAAAGGCGACTTTAACCACTGGTCTGATAAGGATAACCCTTTAGAACAGGAGGAAAACGGATATTGGTATACCAATATCAATTCAGCCCACCCCGGTCAGGAATATAAATTCCTGATCATTAACGGGGAACAAAAGCTTGAAAAAATTGATCCATACGCTCGCAAGGTGATCAACTCTACTGGCAATGGCGTCATCTATGATCCCTCCGAATTTGATTGGCAAAATGACAATTTTTCAATTCCAGATCACAACGAATTGGTTATCTACGAAATGCACATTGGTTCCTTTTATTCCAGGGAAGATGGAAAGCCCGGTGAATTTGATCTCGCATTCAGAAAACTTGGTCATCTTAAAAAGATGGGGATTAATGCCATCCAGATAATGCCAGTAGGAGAATTTTCAGGAGATTTCTCGTGGGGATACAACCCTGCTCAAATATTTGCGGTTGAGAGTGCCTATGGCGGTCCAGACCAGTTAAAGGATTTTGTTGCCCGGGCACATCAAGATGGTTTTGCAGTTATTTTAGATGTGGTCTATAACCATTTCGGCCCCAGCGATCTAGATTTATGGCAGTTTGATGGCTGGCAGGAAAATGGTAAAGGCGGTATCTATTTTTATAATGATGATAGGGCGGCAACCCCCTGGGGAGAAAATCGACCTGATTATGGGCGTCCCGAAGTTCGACAGTTTATTCGTGACAATGCCTTGATGTGGCTAAAAGAATACCATATCGATGGCTTACGGTTTGATAGCACACTTTATATTCGTACCATCGATGGTGACGAGAATCATAGCATCCCGGAAGGCTGGGCATTGCTTCAACAAATCAATTCCGAAATTCGTGAGGAATTCCAAAACCGGATTCTGATTGCTGAAGATTTGCGCTCTAACCCGTGGATCACCAAATCCACACAAGAAAATGGGGCTGGCTTCCACAGCCAGTGGGACGCGAATTTTGTACATCCTATCCGCGATGTTGTCACACAAATGCAAGACGAAAATCGCTCAATGGAAACACTCAAGAACGCCATTCAGTTCAACTTCGATCAGGATGTTTTTCGGCGAATCATCTATAGTGAATCGCATGACGAAGTAGCAAATGGCAAGCAGCGTGTACCGCAGGAAATTACGCCAGAGGATCCCACCGGATGGTATGCGCAAAAGCGCTCCACATTGGCAGCCGGGCTTGTTTTTACCGCTCCAGGTATACCAATGATTTTTCAAGGGCAAGAATTCTTACAGGGCGACTGGTTTCGTGATGATGTGCCCCTCGACTGGCATTTGAATGATCAATTTCGCGGAATCGTGCGCCTTTATCGGGATTTAATCCATTTACGTCTTAATCGACCTGGATTTACGCGAGGATTATACGGTCAATTTACTAATATTTATCACTTGAATGAAGCTGACAATGTAATTGCCTTTCAACGGTGGGATCAGCACGGTTCTTGCGATGATGTGGTAGTTATATTCAACTTCAGCTACGCATCACATGAGAATTATCAGATTGGTTTACCCGCTCCTGGTTTATGGAAGTTACGCCTGAACAGCGACGCAACTATTTACAGCCAAATATTTGAAGGGTATGAAAGTTTTGATATGCATGCGGAAGAGGAATATCGTGATGGAATGCCTGCCCGTGGTACTTTATCAATCGGCCCATACAGTCTTTTGATCTATTCACAGGATAGGTAAGCTTTATTGATATTCCAATTTGACTTAAAAAAGAAGGAAACAAATCATCTAAACGAATTTTCAGTCCGCCCTGCTTAATCATGATGCCGAAACTTATTATTACAGCTTGTCTTGTTGTAATTTTCAAACATCGGCACCATGGGAATATTGGAAATAAATCAACGAAAACCATATGAAGCTGAAAACGATAGGACTTGAATTTCCTGGTAACATCCTGTACAGTGATGGTTAAATATTTGGAGGGATGAGATGGAATTCAACCAAGAAAAAGTCGATGAGATGTCACTCGCGTTGCTATATTTGACCACATTTCCTGATGGAGACCTTATTCGCGCCTGGAAAGAAATGTCCTGGGATACGATGGGGCGCCTCTTTGAAAAAGGTTTTATATTCGACCCAAAAAGGCAAAGCCAAATCAGTAGTTTTGACTGAGGAAGGTGCTAAACTTTCTAAGACCCTATTTCTCAAGTACTTCAGTCAAGAAGGTTGAAGGAAAATTAATATCACTTTTTTTGAACATAAAAGAGTCCATGAAAATTACTGATTTCGAAACCGAGCATTTTTTTGCTAAATATGAATTTTCAACTCCCTATCAGCTGTGCAACTCAGATTGTGAGACAATATCCATTGCTGAATTACTGAAAATGGCTGATGTGTCCATGGAAAGTCTTGGGCAGTTGTCTCTAGGCTATACGCAATCGCTCGGCCATCCCGAATTACGAGAAATGATCGCGGATTCATACGAGAACGTGATAATCGATGATGTTCTCATGCTTGGTTCACCGGTAGAAGGTATATATCTGACAGCCCGGGCTGTTCTTAATCCTGGCGATGAAGTGATTGTATTGACACCTGCTTATGATGCTCTTGTCAATGTTTTCGAACACATTGTGGGTAAAACAAATGTGTATAAATGGAACTTCATAGCTAGACAGGATCAATGGGAGCTTGACATCGATCAATTAAGAAAATTAATCCACCCCGAAACAAAGCTGATTGTTGTGAATTTTCCCCATAACCCGACCGGTTTTTTGCCCACACAATCTCAAATGAATCAACTCGTGGAAATTGTTGAACAAAATAATCTTCTACTCTTTTGTGATGAAATTTATTTTAACCTGGTTCACTCTACGACAGTTCCAATAAAATCTGCAGCTGAAATAAGCAATCATGCAATTGTACTCAGTGGGTTATCCAAAACCTACGGGTTGCCTGGTCTGCGTACAGGCTGGTTGGTTATTCGCAATAAAGAATTACGCGAAAACATATTCAATTGGAAACTTTACACCAGTATCTGTGCTTCTGCACCTTCTGAGTTCCTGGCGATGGCAGCCTGGCGTGTTCGTCGCCAATTGCGAGATCGGAGTGTTGCAATAATTGAGCATAATCTTAACCTGGCAGATACTTTTTTCCAACGCTGGCCGCACTTGTTCACTTGGCGTCGACCGATGGCTGGTTCGACAGCGCTGGTGGGGATGAATGTGCCTTCTGTCCAGACTTATGCGGATGAATTAGCCGAGAGGACCGGCGTCTTAATCCTGCCAGCTATCTCGTTGGGATCCGACGACCAGCACATGCGCATGGGTTTTGGTCGTGCTGCTTTCCCCAAGGCATTACAGAGATTCGAGCAATATTTAAGTAATCAATTCGATCGATAAAAAGATGCAAGTAACCAATCATGCAAATTGTGCGCACTTTTGCACATCTCTAAATTAATTCAAATATGAGTTTGAGTTTTACTAAAATTTAAGCAAGCGGGTCGCTATCAGGGATTCAATATTTCAAAAGTTTGTTAAGAAAAGAATTAAGCACAAAGGCTGTGGTGTGATCCACATCTTGAAAACGATAAAACAGCGTATTCTCGCCTTTTCCGGAAGCCTTCAGGATTGGTTGCCATGCCTTGGAAAATTCTTCTCCTTCAGCGTGATATCATCTAAATAATTCATTCAATAACGACATAATCCACACAACAAGTCTGTTACTTTTCAACATTAATCTATGTACAATACAAGCAAAGTGTTGGTTTGCTTTTGGGAGGGATTGCATGAATATACCTGTTGATTGGCTTCTTAAGAACGAAGATTGGATATCCTATAGGACTCGCAGGGATCTTCTGCTGGAATCTGAAAACAATCCGCAAGTCGTAAAAGACCGTAATTCTATGCTGAAATTCCCGCTCATACAAACCATCATCGCCGAATTGGAAAACTGGCCGGGGGCTGTTATTTCCAGTCATAAATCTTCCAGCCAGCCTTTCCATAAGCTAACCTTCCTGGCAGATGTTGGCTTCACCCGCCTTGACCCTGGTGTGGAGAACATTTTCAGACAAATTCAGCTGCACCAATCGCAAGAAGGCCCTTTCCAATTACCAATGATGAGTGCCAGATTTGCAGGAGATCCCATGCTGGAACGATGGGCATGGGCTTTATGCGACGCACCATTAATTCTTCATGCCCTGGCAAAATTTGGTTATGAGAATGAACCCTCTGTCGCTTACGCTCATGAGTATCTCAATGGGCTGATTCGTGAAAATGGCTGGCCATGTGCTGTTTCTCAAGAACTGGGTAACTTCCGAGGACCCGGTAGCAAAGCTGACCCTTGCCCATTTGCGAACCTGGCCATGCTAAAGGCGTTGTCCGTGAATGCCGGAAACCTTGACTCAAAATTGTCTCGAACAGGTGTTGAGATAATTCTAAATCTGTGGAGCCAGCGAGAAAAAAAGCACCCTTATATTTTTTACATGGGCACTGATTTTTGCAAATTAAAAGCACCATTTGTCTGGTACGACTTGCTGCATGTATTGGATGTTCTTTCTTGCTTTGAATGGGTACATAATGACGAACGATTCCTGGACATGCTGGCTATCCTCCAAAATAAAGCTGATTCACAAAGCCGTTTCACCGCGGAATCGATCTGGACAGCCTGGAAGAACTGGGAATTTGGTCAGAAAAAACAGCCCTCGCGCTGGTTGACATTTTTAGCCTGGCGGATTCTGAATAGAACGAAACAGCAATAAAAGATCGCAAATAGTAATCAAGTTGATCAATCACATTCAAATCATCTTTCAATGACCGATACTTATCGCAGATGGTAACTTCTCAGGCAGGTAGAAATACCATTAAATTGGGGTCTGAATATTGGAACACAAACGCCTAAAGAACCGATGGACGCTCTGGCTGAGTAATTATCGCAGATGTATATATAATTATTTTGTATTTATTTTTTCCACCAGATAATAATCTTCGTCAAGGAGAACTGCCATGAAAGCTGACCGCTTGAAATCTTTTAACTATGCAATTGGTATGTTTGGAACATCCATTCCGATTAACATGTTAAAAACCTACGCCGCTATTTATTATGTCGACCGTTTGGGGCTGACTACAATTCAACTGGCCAGCATTCTTTTTATTTATGCTTTTATCGATGCGCTGGATAACCCAATTTATGGTTTTCTCTCAGACCGTACCCGTTCACGCTGGGGACGGCGGCGTCCCTGGATGGTAATTGGCACTCCCCTTCTGGTGCTGGGATTAATTGCCTTCTTTTCCACACCTTCTTTCATGGCTGGAAACAATTTGTTTGCTTACGCCATGTTATTCTACATTTTTACCGGCACACTCGATTCAGTGATAAACGCCAATTATGGCGCACTCTTTCCGGAACTCTTCCGTACCGATGCCAGCCGAGCCAGCACCAATGCTTTGCGCCAGGCATTCCAATTGGTGGCGATGATCATCAGCATTGCCCTAACTCCCTTAATTACAAGCGCTATTGGTTTCAGCCTTACATCCATCATTTATGGGGTGCTGGGCGGAGTTGTTATACTCTACATGGCTTTCACTGCGAAGGAAGTTGAGGTGCAGGAGCATGAAATTAAACCAGGTTTATGGAGCAGCCTGAAGGATCTCTTCGTCAATCGCAAGTTCTGGCTGACGGGCATTACCAATGCTTTCTACAGCGCTGCCATGTCTCTGGTATTGGCGGGATTACCCTTCTTTGTTAAATATACCTTAAAGATCCCCGATAGTCAGTCGACTATTTTGTTTGCCTCTGTATTGCTGATCGCCATCGCCTGTGTGGCTGTTTGGGCTCGCTTCGTTCGCAAGTACGGATTAATTCCAATCTGGCGAACAGCTCTGGCAGTCTTAACCCTGGCCTATGTCCCCCTTTACTTTGCCAATTCCCTGGCTACTGCTGCAGTTGGCAGTGCCCTGGTTGGTTTTGGCTTTGCCGGAGTCATCACCACGATGGATCTGATAGCTGCAAAAGTGATGGATGAGGATACCCGCAAACACAAGGTTCGTCGTGAGGGTATTATTTCCAACGCGCTTGGATTTATGAATCGCTTGAATGGTCTCTTCACCAGTTTTGCTTTTTACCTTATCTTTGTACTTTTTGGTTTTGAAAGCGGACAGAACCCCGGTACACAGCCCGATGTAGCTTCACGTTTTCTCTTGACTGTCTTTCCTGCCGCCATGATGATCATAAGCTTTATCTTCTCATTTACGGTAGATTTCCCACACGATCAAGAACCCGCGGAAATCCTGCCAACGATACCGGAAATTCTATAAACGGAAAGGAGAGCACAAATGGCTTTCATTCGTATGGACCATATCGCGGAGTCGACCAAAGTCAATCTACCGTTGAATATCATCTTACCAGACCCGGGAATGATAAGAGGTGTTCCGATAAGTGATCGAAAAGTGCTTTATTTACTGCACGGACTCAGTGATGATGCCAGTGCCTGGCAACGCTTTACCTCGATTGAGGTTTACGCCCGCCAGTATGGTCTGATCGTCGTTATGCCTTCAGTCGGGCGAAGTTTTTATATTGATCAACCAAACGGTCAGGCTTACTTTACTTATTTAACGGAAGAGCTCCCCGCCTATATTGAGGCTGTCTTTGGCATTAAACCGCATCGTGAAAACACTCTGATCGCAGGTAATTCAATGGGTGGTTATGGTGCACTAAAAGCTGCCCTGCTTTTCCCAGATCGCTACTTTGCCGCAGCCAGTTTTTCCGGTGTACTTTCTCTGGCGATTATGAATACTCATCCTTCAGACAAACGTCAGGACGAATTCAGATTGTTGTTTGGTGACTTGAGTAAGTTGAGTGGAGGAAACCATGACCCGGCAACCTGGTTGCAAAAGGCTTCCCATCAACCACAGGAATTGCCAAATCTTTACATCTCCTGTGGTCGCCAGGATGACCTCTTCCCATTGCATCAGATGTTTATCCAAGCCTGTCACCAGTTGGGCGTTCGTGTTGACGATTACGAAGAGGATGCCGCTCATACCTGGCCATTTTGGGATCGTCAAATTCAACAATTCCTGGCACAAGTCTTATCCGACGAATTAAAAATATAGGAGAAATATGGAAGAAACCATTCGCAGATCCATTCGAATTGAACCGTCACAACAAGGATCCTATTTTTATGTACCTTTTGAAGTTCCTGCAGGAATCAATGACCTCAGAATAAAATATGAATATGCCCGTCGTCCAGAAAATAACCAGGCGACGCCAAATGGAAGATTCACAGCCACTCCCGAAAATAACATCATTGATATTGGATTAATCGATCCCAATGGTGGACAGGTTGGCGCATCAGGTTCAGATAAAACCGAATTCTATGTTAGTGAATACGAATCCACGCCTGGCTATATGCCCATAGCAATTATCAAAGGCACCTGGCAGATCCTGGTGGGAGCCTACAAAATCCAACCAGATGGAGTCAACGTCTCTTACGAAATCACAATGGAAATCAAAGCAGGCTATTCTCTTTTCAAGGGCGACTTGCACACCCATACCCTCGCCTCCGATGGAGTCCATACCCTGGAAGAACTAGCATGGAAGGCGAAACGCAATGGCCTGGATTTTGTGGCAGTCACCGATCACAACCAATTTGTTTCTACAGCAGCCCTTCCGAAAATTGAGGGTGTAACCATGATCGCAGGGGTTGAATGGACCCATTATCGCGGTCATGCCAACTTCCTTGGTCTCAGTCAGCCTTATGATGGCTGTTTTGCCACCAACACAATGGCTGAAGTACAAACAAAATTCGAATCTGCCCGTCAGCGCGGCGCGTTGATCAGTATCAACCATCCTTTTGATGAGACCTGCGGATTCCAGTTCGATCTCGAAAAACTTCCCTTTGACTGCCTGGAGGTTTGGAACGGGCCGATGCGCGAAAGCAATCTCAAAGCGGTTGGTTATTGGCATCAGTTGCTCTGTGCCGGGAAAAAAATCCCGATTTGTGGAGGCAGCGATTACCATCGTGATACTCCCTTTATCTTTCTCGGTGGCCCAACCATGGGCTTATATGCCCAATCCCGTGCCGTGAGCGACCTCCTGGATGCAGTCCGTAAAGGCCATTCCTTTATTACATTTTCAGCAGGCGGACCCACTTTGGAGGTGCATAGTGGCGAAGCCATTATTGGGGATAGTGTTCCATGGTCACAAAATAAGTCCATCAAAATCATTGCCGATGGTTTGCTAGCTGGAGATATTATTCGCGTTCTTACTGGTGATCGTAGCGATACCATTCTACAGGCACCGGAGGATGGCAGGTTGGAAGTTGAATACCCGCTGGATTCCCCAGGATTTGCCAGAATTGAAATTCTGCGTGCATTTCTGCCTAATTTGCCTATGCTGCCAGCCCTACTTTCAAATCCAATTTACTTTGATGCCAAATAAGTCAGTCATCACAAAACCCGGTAAACCTACCTAAGAATGCAATTTATATTATCGATCCATTGAGAATTTCTTTCATCCGGTAATTTTAAATCAAGGAGGTAATTTGGTAAAAACGATCGCTCTTTTTCGTGGAATTAATGTCGGTGGAAAAAACAAGATTAAAATGAAAGAGCTCACCCATATTTTGTCCGATCTTGGATTAAATAATATTCAAACATACATTCAAAGCGGAAATGTCGTCTTTGAACAAGAAGGGCAACCATTTGCTGAAATTGAAGAAAATATCGGCAGCCAAATTCATGCACAATTTGGATTTCGCCCAAAAATTCTTTTATTAACCACTGAAGAGTGGGATCAAGCCATCTCAAATAATCCATTTCCAGAGGCTCAAAATAACCCCTCATCCCTACACTTGGGATTCCTGGCAAAGATTCCAGCAAACCCTGACCTGGAAAAATTGAAGCATATCAAAAAAGATAGTGAAGAGTTCGCACTGATTGGGAAAGTCTTCTATCTTCTGGCACCGGAAGGGGTCGGCCGCTCAAAACTTGCGTCGGATAGCGAGAAACTACTGGGGGTATTGATGACAGACCGTAACTGGCGGACTGTTCTCAAAATCCAGGAAATAGCAAATTCAAACCCTATTTAATCCTTACTGTAATGCAATAGTCATTACAAATCATCTGGCTTAAGGTACAAAATTCTCAGGGTGAAGGCAATTCTCAATTTCTGTAATCGAGAATTAGTTTCTGGTTTTTTACACTTACTTTTATAGAGACTGGTCATCAAAACAATTTGCTTTCATCAAACACTTCTCTATAATCAGAACAGACTTCTTTTTACCAATGAAGCCTTTATTCTTACAAGTAGATTGTATTTATTAACGATGCCTTTGTCTTGATGATGTAATGAGATCACGTCTTAATTCCATTAATCTTAGTAACCGAACACGAAGCGTTTTTGGATTTTGTCTCGGTATTCTGATCATGCTGGCTGTGGTGCAGGTATTCCTGGTTAACAGTTTTGATTTTGAAAATATGCAGCGTGGCATTCAATATCTCATCTCGGGAAATAATCCATGGGCAGAAGAAATAAATTTAGCACATTTTTATAACCCACCTTTTTCTGTACTTTTTCTATGGCCAATATTATTTACTTCCGCTAAATTTTATATTGTTATTGGAGGCGCTTTACTCATCGCCTTTATTTTCTATCATCGCGCCTGGGTAGCCCTCTCATGGTTTGCAACAAACACCTTCCTGTGGGTCGTAGCTGCGGGAGGAATCGATATGTTTGTGATAGGATCCGGCTTGCTATTATTGTTATCAAGCGACAATGTCAAAAATAATTGGCTAAAAATCGTCTTGCGAGTCTGTGCGTATGGCTTCTTGCTGGTAAAACCGCAAGGCGGTTTATTCATTGTGCTCTTATTTGTATTATTGAGAAAAGACTGGGTTGGTCCATCATTCTCGATATTAATCTATGGATTACCCTTTTTAAGTCTCTATCCGGATTGGATCCGAACGATCCTATCCAACCCACCATTGGCCCAAACTGTTGCCTCGCATACAATTGCAGCCAAATTTGGATTGGTTACAGGTGTTTTAATCGCAGTCTTGATGCTGGCAGCACGACGCTGGAGATACTGGCAGCTGGGTGGTGTCTTAGCAGCCTCCCTGATGCCGTATGGCATGCCGGGTATACCTCTTTTTCTGGCATTGACCGCAGTAAAATCTTTGCGTGCAATTCCAACTATTATTGTTTATTCTAGCCTTCTCGCCAGTATCACCTGGATAAATTTACCCCCCGGTTTAGATAATTCAGATTACGGCAGCTTATTAATGGCGATTTACCATTTAGGCATGATTGGGTTAGGATTTGTGCTGGCAATTTTTTCAAAACATTGTTTATCAGAGGATTCTATAGATATCCCAGAATTGTTGAAACTTAAGATTTCAGGCTTTTTTCAGCAAAATAATTCACAATAAAGTTGAGAGGTTCCCTCTTCCAACTCGTGTGGTTTTATCAACAAATCTAACTTTCAAAGAGACTTGTTGAAAAAAGATTTCCAAATAACCAATAAATCTTAATTCTTGCAACACTTAATGGAATTACTGCAACAACATTAGCCCCAGGTTTGTTTTCAACCACTGAATATATTTTTCTTGAGAATATCCTTGATCCCGTGTCAATAAAAGGAAAACCTCAGGACTGGTTATTGTCCAGACCAATTCAGCAGCTTGAGGTATTTCCAGCTCATCTCGCAAACCACCGTTTTTCTTCAATTGCTCAACCAGCATCGTCATGTTCTCCAAACGCTCTTTGAGCATGTGACCTGCCAATGTTTGCAATTCTTTATCCATTTTGGCGGCTGTGCGCAAGACCTCAAATAGGGGCGCTACCCGCACTAATATTTCGGTGATCCCGTGAGCAAACATCTCAATTTGTTGGTTGGGATTGCTGGCCTGAAGAACCGCTTGTTGTTCTGGTCGAACCATCAAACCTATCGGCTGATCATCCCCACCAATGGATACATCTAATAAGTGTTTCAATATGTTGCGCTTGTTTTTAAAGACAGCATATAAAGTTTCCGGTGAAACAGAAGCTTTCTCGGCAATTGCGTCAATCGTAGTTCCGTCGTAACCTCTTGTAATAAACAGTGTTTTCGCGGATTCAACGATTAGCCGGCGAGTTTCTCTTGCTTGTGCTTTCCGCCGAGAAGAATCATATTTGCGTTTCTTTGTATCAGGTTTTTTCATTAATACTTGACTCTATTACTATTAATTATATTATTAGTATATTAATTATATGATTGATGTAATTAATTATATCAGAAAAGGTGTAAATTATGGTAACAAAACAACTTGATAATCATTTTGAAGTGTCTGAATTTTTTGATACTGTCATTATTGGCGGCGGGCAAGCAGGTTTATCAGCGGGATATTTCCTCTCAATGCATCATCAAAATTTTATTATACTGGATAGGAATAAAGCGATTGGCGATTCCTGGCGCAATCGCTGGGAAAGCTTAAGGCTATTCACCCCCAGTCAGGTAGACAATTTAGCGGGCATGGCTTTTCCTCATTCGAAGAATTACCTGCCCAGTAAAGATGAAATTGCTGATTTTCTATTGGATTATGCAAAAACATATAAATTACCTATCCGTAGTCAACAATTCGTGAACAAACTATCGAAAACAAGTGATGGGTTTGAAGTTAGTACATCAGAGACAATTTATTCAACAAAAAATGTAATCATAGCCAGTGGACCCTATCAACAACCATATCGGCCTTCCTTTGCGAATTTTGTGGATAGTTCGATAATGCAGCTTCACTCCAGTGATTATCTGAATCCCACTCAAATCCCTATTGATGCAATACTGGTGGTCGGGGCAGGGAATTCAGGCTGTGAGATTGCACTCGAACTTGCACAAAATGGAAAAAAGGTCTGGCTTGCAGGCCGAGATGTTGGTGTTGTTCCGGCCAAACGTCGCATAGGTAGAGTTTTTGATGGTATGTTGGTCTGGTGGATTATGACCCATGTTTTGTCCGTCAATACACCAATAGGACGAAAGTTCAAACGGGATTTAGGTCACCACGGCACCCCATTGGGCAGAATTACCCGAAAGGAAATTCAAGAGGCAGGGATAATTTTAGTGCCCAGATTAGCAGGGTTGGATTCCGGATTACCTCAATTGGAAGATGGGCAGCGAATATCGGTTAATTGCATCATTTGGGCAACAGGCTTCAAACCTGATTATCATTGGGTAAACCTACCAATTTTCGATTCTGATGGATATCCCATTCACTCAAAGGGAGTTGTACCCAGCATCCCTGGCCTCTATTTTATTGGGCTCCCCTTTCAAAGCGGTTTGAGTTCGTCATTGCTTGGCGGTGTTGGTAAAGATGCAGAATTTATTACCAATTGGATTATTAAGAGATCTGGCAAATAAAATTAATCTATCTACAATTTTTATTTTAATCAGGATGTTCTATGTCATAATGGACAAATTATAGTTTTAGCGATTTTTTCTTTTCCGAGGAGAAACCATGGATCCCCAGAAGAATTCCTTTTCAACCATTGATGAATACATTGATAATTTCCCAGCGGACATTCAAAGCAAACTGCAGAAGATTCGCAAAACTATCCACTCAGCAGCCCCAGAAGCAATAGAAAAAATCAGTTACCAAATGCCTACTTTTTTTCTGAACGGAAATCTCGTCCATTTTGCAGCATTTAAGAATCATATCGGCTTCTATCCTGTTCCTACCAGCATTGAGAAATTTAAGCAGGAATTAGAACCCTATAAGACTTCAAAAGGCGGAGTCCAGTTTCCATTGGATGAAGATATCCCCTTTGATCTTATCACTCGGATTGTTAGGTTCCGGGTAGAAGAGAACTTAAAAAAAGAAAAGAAATAAGGTCGTATGGAAATATAATCTCATCGAAATTGTCGAAAAGCTAAAAAATTCGGATTGGATAAATATTACAATTTTCGGCTGCGGTAGTATCATCCAGTAACTCTCTTCTGCTGGATCAATCGATGAGTTTTTACTTGTAGTCAGCCCGGTTATACTCGGTGAAGGTCAGACCTTTATCAGCGAAGATCGCCTCATCAATTTGAATATGCTAAAGCGCAGCGATTATTCTTCAGCGAATATTGTAGCGCGCTATATTGTTCAGTGAAAACTAAAATGATCATGGTCCTATCTCAGCACGCATGAATTCGCAAATTTAAAAATTGTCGACTTATTGTACAGCCCCTGATTCTTAACATACCAAATAGATTTAAGAATCAAAGTTGATGGATTGTAGATAGCGTTTCAATGTCATCTTTGCGAAAACAAAATTGAGAAATTTTCTTTATTTTCTATCCATCTGCATAAAATCAAGGTTAACCCGCATTTATTGATAATTAACCCACATCTAACATAATATTATCTTGCCAAGATGAATACAGGAAACCCCTTATTTTATTTTCAATTTTGTACAGGTAAAATAAAACTTACAGAGATTGGGTCCATTAACCATTTTGGAATCCTTCAAATTGGATTTTTTCTTACAAGGGGTAAATATGACTTTTCTTTACCTACTAATTCTGGTGCCTATTTCGATCATACTGGCATTCGTATTCGAAGCGCCACCCATATGGATTTTTGTTAGCTCTATTTTTGCCATCATCCCACTTGCAGTCTGGATACGGAGAGGAACAGAGCATATTGCCCAACGAACAGGTCCATCTATAGGAGGGTTGTTAAATATTACTTTTGGGAATACAGCGGAACTGGTTCTCGCTTTATTTGTTCTATCAGCTGGTAATTCTGAAGTTGTGAAAGGACAAATCACGGGTTCGATTATTGGCAATAGTCTCCTGGGGCTTGGCCTGGCCATTGTCATTGGCACATGGGGAAAAGAAAAACTTATCTTCAATAAGAACCAGGCAGGTTTACTATCCACACTTTTAATGCTGGTATTAATTGGGCTACTATTACCTGCTATTTTTGATATTACTGAAAGAGATATTATTAACTCGCCAAATGCCCTTGCCCTCGACGAGACACTTAGCCTGGCAGTTTCGATCGTTCTGATTGGATTGTATATTGCCAACCTGATTTATACATTAGTTACACACCATGACATTTTTTCTAGCGGTGAGGAAGATAAAAAAACTTCTGACAATAGCAAAGAGGGAAATCCATGGCCTTTATGGAAATCACTGCTAATCCTTGCTGCAGCGACAGCCGTGACCGCCTTTGAAGCGGAGTTGGTTTCCAGTGCACTGGAAGAAACAGCGGCTTCGCTGGGAGTGACTACTTTTTTCCTGGGGGTGATCGTTTTAGCTATCATCGGTAATGCCGCGGAATATATCTCCGCAATCTATTTTGCTAAAAATGGCGATATGGACCTGGTCATGCCAATAACCGTCGGATCAACCGTTCAAGTGGCATTATTGGTGGCACCATCTCTGGTTTTGGTTTCGTATTGGATGGGAAAACCGATGGACCTGGTATTTAACAACCCGATAGAATTAATTTCGATTGCTGGAGTAGCCTTCGTTGTGAATGCAATCTCCAAAGATGGAGAAGTTACCTGGTTCGAAGGAGCTTTATTAATTGGAATTTATATTTTATTCGGTATCGCATTTTTTCTGGTGACACCTGGGTAAATAATTTTATTAGAACTGTTATGGCTTTTATTTCCAAAGAGTTTAATAGAAAATTCAGAATAACTCATTTCGGGGAATATTATTTCAACCTATAGACTGGGTGTTAAAGAAGATCCTAAAGCATATATGGAGTCGGCGGAAAGACGAATCAAAACTTCTTGCAGCAGGTTTCTTAGTCTAGAACACAATATTCACCTTTCCGCTTACGATCGACAATGATTTCCTTCTATTTGGTTCTTAATATCAAGATGATTGGAAATTCAAACTCAACAAACTTGTTTTTCTCTCTACCTGAGTAGTAATGAGAATTACTTAGATTTACTCAGCAGTCAGGTTTATAAAAATGGAGGCGACCAAAACCAATAGTAGATTTCGGACAGTAATGGTATTAACTTTTTTTCAAATCCGGTTTTTGTTAATCGCGTGATTTAAATCACTCTCATTTATAATTATCTTCTATGGTTTGCTACACACAATTTGTAAAATCCTAACCCAAATTATCACTTAATATTTCATATTCAATATCTTTGGTGCAACATGAAAAGATCTGCTTATTTTCTTCTATTAATCGGTGCTTCATCAATCATTTTTGCCCTTTCATCAATTTATTTCAACGATTCAATATTAGTGGATAATTACAAAATTACATTTCAAGATGGACAAGATTCCACGTTGTATGGCACATACTACCCCGGTAATGCGCAGGCTGGTGTCCTCATTCTGGAAGGTTTCAGCGCTGATCAAGTGATGATGCGTAGCCTGGTAGCTGAATATCGCCAAGAACAGTATCATGTATTCACCTTCGACTACTCGGGACAAGGTTATTCGCCCGGATCACTTGGTTTCGATAATGCCGCCACAGACCGGTTGGCTTTTCAACTACAGGCTGCCATGCAAGAATTTATGCGCCTGAGCAATTTGGCACCTGTACAAATCACATGGCTGGGCCATAGTCTGGGAGGTCGGGTTGCTCTTCAAAGTGCTGTCATTGGACCGGTTCTACCGGATAGTCTCATCCTTTTGGGTGCCCAGGTCAATTTAGGTAGTAATGCCCAATCTGAGTTTTTTACCGGCACAAGTGATTCAGATTTGGACTGGACACAAAAGCTGAGCAAACAAATTCCTCCCCTTCCAATTCTATTAATCAGCGGAACCTGGGATGATATTCTAACGACCCAAGGCGGCACATTATTAATGAATGCTTTATGCGGCGATGGATTCACAACCTGTGAAAACCGCCAATGGATTTTACTAAATAATTTGATTCACAACTTTGAGGTTTATTCGCCTCGTGTCATCAGCAGAGCTATTAAATGGGCAAATTTACAATTTGGACTTGCAGGCAGCCAGAATCCATTGACATCGCTGCCTCGTTTGCGAATTATCTTATGGATAGTTGCATTGCTAGGTATAGGTCTAGCTTTAACTGGTACGCGCAGTTTGGTGATGACTAAATACCCGTTTAGCGGTTTACAATCGGGGTTTGAAATTACACAACCTGATCGCTATTTGTGGAAAAAGTTACTACTCTGGCTGCCCGCGCTTATCCTGGGTGTTTTGATCATGGGTATTTACCTTCTTTTGCCACTAGGAAACCCTGTATTTAATCTGATTTATACCGGCTTTCTTGGGGGCTATGGTCTGATATTAGTCTTTCTCTACCGGCTTGGGCGTACCCCTGGCACAAGAGGTAAATTGATAGAATGGTGGACACCTCCTACCAGAGATTTAAAACGCTGGTTCTGGGCAATTGTATTCAATGGTCTCCTATACCTGACTGTGATACTTTTCTATCGCACTGGTCAGGGGTTGGTGCCACCCGTCGGAGAACGACTATTGTGGGTTTTTTTGCTCACGCCACTGACAGCTCTCGGCTTCTGGTTAGGAGCAGTAGAGGATAGTGCATTGGACAAAAACAACCGCCAGCGTGGGAAATATCGATTCTTGGCGCTGATGATTGCACTTTTTCCGTTCTTTGTGCGCTTTTTTTTGGTCGCAGTATTAGGCTCAATTTCCGGAATGGTCAGTGCTGGAATTGGTTTAATACTATTAGGAATCGTTCTCGTACAGGGTGAAATATCCAGACATTTAATGCAAAACGCCTGGATTGCCGCAATTTTGCAAAGTATATTGCTTTACATGGCGCTGATGCCACAAAGCGTTTTATTTACTCCTTTCCTGGGAGTTTAGCTCGATAAAAAAATTCATGTCCATTTCGCCAATTATCTCATTTGACCTACGGTATAATGATTTGTTGTTCTAATTATCCGTTTCAGGTTTTTTTCCTTTTGTTTTAAAAACTTGCTTCAGATCATCACCCATGGAGGGTGCTTCGTATGGCTCGCATATCACACAAACTTAAGAATTCATTTGAAGGTGCACTGGCTGGTGGCGGTGACCCAGCAACCTCACCATTGTACGTGTTTGGTCCATTCTTAAGTTTGATTGCGGTCTCTGGTGCAGCTCGAATCATTTTTGGCGGCTCGGTCTGGCTGGCAGTCCTGACAATCGCCATTGTCTCAGCCATGTATCGTCTGGTGATGCGCTGGGTAATTGATGGTTCTGGGGGCAGCGGCTTAAGTGAAGAGGAATTTGGCGGATGGGCCGTCAAGGTTAATGCGGCTATCACCTTCATTGAATATACACTCACTTTCCTGGTGAGCATGGCAGCCATGGTTACCTTTATCGCTGATCGTTTCCCACTTTTAAACCAGGAAATCCTGGGAATACAGTACCGAACCTTTGTCGCCATTCTTCTGAGTCTTCTAACTGGTTGGCTGGTCAATCGTGGACCCAAAACTGCCAGCCGCACATTTGGTCCTGCAACAGCCGGGGTCCTTGTTTTACTATGGTTGATGATTTTCTTTACGCTGGTTAAAACCGGTTTTCATTTACCCGCGTTTTCATTCTCAGCATTCACTCCACCCAACCTACATTTTACAATTGGGGGCTATGTTCGCATTCTGGCAGTCATGACCGGAATTGAGGTGTTCGCCAACCTGGTTGCAGCCTATGAAGGCACACCTGCTCAGAAGAGCCGCAAAGCTTTCCAGAGTTTGCTCATCATCATGAGCACAACCGCAATAACCATGTTGATTGTCGGCCCGGCAATTTTCTCTTTTTCTGACCCGGGCAATAAAGATATTTCTGTATTTACCCAGACCATGGATCAACTCCTGCCATCTCCTTTACCTTACCTGGGTTCACTGGTAGGTATTTTTGTATTAATGTCAGCTTCGGCTGCCAGCGCACTTGGTTTACAAAACCTCGCACTTGGTCTGAAAGAACGTCATTATATCCCGCGTGCTTTTGGCGCATTGAACCATTATGATGTGGCAGATAAACCGGTCTGGTTGGAAGTAGGGATTGTTAGTTTTTGTTTTCTTTTTTTTGGAACCCACGAAGAGACATACCTGGCTTTGTACGCAGTGGGTGTTTTTATCTTATTAAGTATGACCGGTTGGGCGGTTACACGTCGCCTGATCCGTGAGTTGAAGGTCAACAAATCCATCAAGAATTATGCTGTTATCATGGGCACAATAATCGCAGCTTTATTAACAACCAGTGCTTCTGTGATTATATTCGAGGAGCGGTTTCTGGAAGGCGCGTGGGCATACTTACTCATGATTCCGGCACTCTATTTAATTTTCAGCTACTTTCGCTCACGCATTGGTGCACCATCACCTGAGATGGACTACCTGGGGCAGATTGACTCCAACTTGCTGGCTGGCTTCGGTTTTGGTCAGGCTGCTTTCAGCAGTCCTGCGAATGGCAATGGAGAACCCCTACCGGCACGCATCGGCTGGATCCCGGCTCCTGTCCTGGCTGCTCAACAATCAAATGGTAAAGTGAAATTCCAACATGTTCTCACTTTGCTGGATGGATCAGACTTTGCTGCCCAGGCCATTCCCTTTACCCAGTATATTTGTGAATCCACTGGGAGTAAACTGACCCTCCTTTCAGCATCAAAAGCATATGATTCAACGACCGGTATAAAAAAAGAGATCGAAAATTACCTTTGCGCGATTGCAGAAAAAATCCACGCTTCCGGAGTACAGGTCACATGTGAGGTGCGCTCGCAATCACCTGCCGCAGCAACCAAAGACCTGGTCAAAGACCATGCTGTGGATTTGGTTGTGGTAACTACTCGCGGCGCATCTGGTGAGAAGAACTGGCTGCGCGAAGGTCTCTCCAGTAAACTGGTGCATCAGCTAGATATTCCCGTGCTACTGGTGCAGGTTTTTGAAAGTGGACCACCAGAAGCACCCCAAATCAACCGCATTTTGGTAGCCCTGGATGGCTCTGATTTTGCTGAGCAATTATTACCCTACGCCAGTCTCTTGGCTCGTAAATTTGATAGTGAATTGATGTTAATCAGTGTGCCGGCAGTACCAGAAAGCGAAAAATACCGGGCAGCAGCCAGTGTAGTCAGTGCCATTCGTAAGAAGGCTGTCGCGGGGATGAAGAAATATCTGGAAACCGTTGCTGAGCGGTTAGAGGCTGATGGTGTTCGGGTAAGAACGATTGTTACCGGGTCTTATCCTGCGCGCACGATTGTCGATGTTGGTAAACGCGAAGCGGTAGATATGATTATGATCAGCTCGCAGGGTCGCGGCGGTCTGGATTTGTTGTTCATGGGAAGCGTAGCCCAGCAGGTAGTGCAGCTTACTGATAGCCCTGTGTTGATTCTGCCAATCAATCAAGAAACGACCCAAGAAGTACAACCCCAATCATAGAGGATCATCTCTATTCAGAAACTAATTTGAATCTTTTTACAATTCAACCCATCTCCTGCATTAATCTGCTAGGATGGTTTATATTGGACTAAACCTTGATATTCGGAAAGGAAAAACATGACGAAACCTGAAAAACTTAATCATGAAACTATTGACTTGCGTCTGCTCGATTTAAACACGGCTGTTGACAATCCGTGGAAAATTGAAGATGGACAACTGTTCATCACTTATAAATTTCAGGATTTTGTAAAGGCGTTTGCGTTTATGACAGCTGCGGCTTTAAATGCAGAAAAATTGGATCACCACCCTGACTGGTCTAATTCGTATAATGAGGTCACCATCCGATTGAGTACCCATGAAATCGGAGGAATTTCAGACGTAGATTTCAAGCTAGCTGGGGAAATCCAAAAACTGGCGGAAAGTTTCTCCTGTATTTAGTTTTCAACACAGGATGTCTTTTTTTGAAGGATTTTTTCCTGGCATCAATTGATAAACCTGCGAACAGGTCATATTCACCAACGACCGCGGATCTCCGCTGAATTAACATAACCCAGACGAAATGCGGTACTCGGGAGGGTTGTATTTCGTTAAAGACATATCTAATCGGAAAACTGGGGGTTAATGTTTTCAAGTCGGAAATATCTCAATGCTTCCATTTAACAAGCATTTCTGGTTTGTCGAGAATGACATGGCATTGATTGTAAATTTTTTAAAGAAACTTGTTTTCTTAATTCAGGATATAACAGAATAAGAACGGCTTAAGATCGAGGATACATCATGGAATTTCTAAAAAATGTTAAGCTGATTCAAGGCGGTATGGGTGTGTATGTTTCCAATTGGCGCCTTGCCAGTACAGTAGCCAAACAAAGGCCCGGAATTTGCGCAGGAACTGTTTCAGGCACCGGATTAGATTGGGTGTACGTACGCCTGATGCAATTGGGCGACCCTGGCGGGCACATCCGGCGTGCATTTTCAGCCTTCGACAGCCTTTTTGAGACACAAATCGGTATGGAAATCTTCAACCGATATTATATTTCTGGAGGTAAGGAAAACTCAGCCCGATTCAAGAATGCCCCAAAACAAATCGTAAGGGCTCTGGATGGTAGTGCCAATATACCACTTTCTCAAAACCCGCTTGAATCGATTGCCCTATCGGTAGATCCTGAAGTCGTTGAATTGGTGGTACTCAGTGCATTCGCCGAAGTTTGGCTGGCCAAACAGGGTCATGATGGCAATATTTTTATTAACTTCCTTAAGAAGGTTGAGCTGCCACTTGTTTACGGGATGTACGGAGCCATGCTCGCTGGTGTTGACGGTGTCATAGTGGGTGCCGGCAACCCGGATGGATTGGCAGCAATTCGCAGCCAATTAGTCAATCACGAACCAGTTTCAATACCTTTACAGGTTCTTTATCGCGAGTCGGGTGAGAATTTTCACGTCGCTTTTGATCCCAAGGAAATAGCCTCTGGAAATCTGACTCGTGAACCATTGAAATCACCTGCTTTTCTGGCAATTGCTTCACTTCAAAACCTGGTAAAAGGTCTGGCGGAAAGCACCTCCATGAAGCCAGATGGATTTATTATAGAACACCATACTGCCGGCGGTCATAATGCCAGTCCACAAGGACCCTTAATGTTGGATGAAGAGCAACAACCAATTTATGGCGAAGATGATGACCCGGATATTGAATCAATTCACAGAATAGGGATTCCTTTCTGGTTGGCTGGCGGATATGGCAACAAAGAAAAACTGCAGGAGGCTATAACATTAGGTGCTACCGGGGTCCAGGTAGGCTCAATTTTTGCTATGTCAGAAGAATCTGGCATGGATCCTGATTATCGGATCGCATTCATGAAACAACTTAAAAATGAAAGCGATGATTCCAAATTAGTAAAAACCACCCTCGTTTCGCCGACTGGTTTTCCCTTTAAGGTGTTGCAATTGGAAGGCACAATGGCATATGACACAATCTACAAACATCGTTTGCGTGTTTGTGATATAGGCTTATTGCAACAACTCGGGTTAAGCAAACCAGATGAAAACGGAATACGCAGACTATTCCAGCGCTGTTCTGCTGCCCCAATCGAGGGGTATATAAATAAACGAGGATTAATGCATAACACCAAAGATCGTCGTTGTTTGTGCAATGGATTACTGTCAGCTGTTGGTCTTGGTCAGGTAATCTCAAACGGAGATTCTCCCAAACAAGAACCCGCTATTTTGACACTTGGGAATCATATTGATGGTATTCGCAGGTTATCACGCAGCGGGCAGACGCGTTACTGGGTACGTGATGTCATCGAAGATATACTCGGTCCTGAATAAGTTTTTATTTTGCAAGCCTAAAGGGATTATGATTATTTCACACCAAAAATAGAAATCACTTAAGCAGAGCTTATTTTCCAATATTCATACCGCAATTTAGTGGTAATTCTAGCTGCCTGAATAGTAACAAAAAATATTAGTGTTCGCTTAATCCCTTACGGCGTTTCAGTCAGCGTGGGTGACGTGGTAGTTGACGTCGTTGGTGAAGGAGTCTCTGTAGCAGTTGTTTCAATGGGCAAATCAGTCAGATCTGGCAGTGGAGTGAGTGTAGCTTGATCCATTTCCGGCATCGCGGGTTGAAGATCCATCTCACCAGTTATGAGAGCTTTCCAGGCAATTTCCAGATCCGCAGCTGCCACAACCGGGAAGTCTGGCAAATTATTATTCACCATTATCAGACGATCAAGCACTTTCTGAAGAAACACGCCATCTTCGCCCACAACTGTTTCTGACGAAGTCAATAATAATGTGTATGCCACCTGGACATCCTGGCGGGCTAATCCATAATTAGATTGAAGCAAATAAATCCTGGCACGAGATAAATACTCTGCTACGCGGGTAGAATTTAATTCTCCTTCTAATTTGGTAATTTCTTTTGATAAATCAGCCTTAGCTAACTCCTGCTCACTGATCTTTGCTTCAAGATCTTTTAACCCCTGTTGAAGGTTCTGCAATTGAGTTATTTTCTCACTTTGATCACTCAGCTGATCGTTTGCGACCAGGAGGTCCCCTTCCAATTTTGCCATTCTTTGTGAATCGCCGGTTATCCCACTTTCAGCTGCAGAAAGTCTCGTTTGCAGGCTGGCAAACTGGCTCTTGATCGTATCAATTTCAGATGTTTGCTGAGATTCAAGCGCAGCTATGCGTGCGGAATTGGCTTCGACCGGTTGAATGAATTTCTGATACACATACGGCGTGCCATAATATATCAACGCTGCCACACCGGCTATTAGTGCCAAAACCATCACCACCCGGAAAATCTTAATCAATGCCCTTCCCAGCCTTTTTCCAAATGTAGATTCTGATTGTGGATTCTGGCTCATTTTGATGCTCCTTCCGGGGTATAGAGATTACTTAATAATGTCTGCAGACTTTGCAAAAAGGTCTCGAATTTTCCGGTGCGCTCTTCCTGCAAAGCTAATTGATCATCCAGGTTTGTGATACGATCCTGTATATCGGAAAGCTCCTGATTGACCATCTCAAGTGAAGCAGACAATTCCTTCTGAGACTTTTCTAAAGAAACTGTGCGATCGTTCAGACCGTTTAGGATATCCACCCTGCCTCGCAGCGCATCCAAATCCTGTTGGAGAGTTGTAAATTGTTCATTCAACTGCGCGGTTTCACGCTGCAAGGTGCCGAAATTTGAGGAAGTTGCATAATCCAGGCTACCATTTATCGAATTCATGATTGCCAAAGTCAGCAGAATTGTAATTAAGGCTGTGATTGCCCCACCAAGCAGAAATTTCCAAAAAGGAATTTTCAATTGTTTCTGAGGTTTATCTGGAAGGTTGTCTTCAGTGTCAAATTTAGTTTTTGCAACAGTATCCTGCATTCCAGCATCTGCTTCAACGTTTGACACATTTTCTACAGAGATTTCGGGGTCAGCAGCAATATATTCGACATCTTCCGGTGAAGAATAATCATCTTCTACAAATCCTTCAGGCTCACCAGCAGGATTTTGCCCCTTGCTTTGCAGGCTTGGTTTGGATCCATCCTTTGAGGCTGCATCCATGATAATTGGAGATGAAGGCAAGTCTTGGGGGGGTGGTTCCAACATTTTTTCCGGGCTCATGGTCGAGGAAGGACCTAACAGAATCGGTTCTTCTGGAGCTTCAATCAATGCAGCAGGTGGATTATCCTGGCTGGAAGGTAGTTCTCCTGCCTTGTTTTCATTTTCAACATTCATATCGGCAGATTTTATCTCCCCTTCCGGAACGATTTCATCGTCCACATCCAGGATCTTTTCCACAAAACTGGCATTAATACCAGCAACCTGATAAATATCAGGAAGGCTGGTGTACGGTCTATTGGCGATGATCGAATTGGCCGTGACAGGGCCGATCCCAGAAATTGTCATCAATTCATTACGACTGGCCAGATTCAACATATCTAAAAGCTCAGTTCGGTTCATATTTCCTCCAATCGTTCAATTAATCTATCGTTTATTTAAAAATTGTCATTAATATTATACAAAATTTAACATTACTTTTTTTAAAAACCTTATTAATTCAGCGCATCGAGCAAGATTTTCAATCCACTCTATGTAATAATGTACAAGAAACCTGCCACTTTTATGGCAACCGACCTGTGCAAAAGTGGAAAAGGAACCATATTCGACTCGGGAACGTCTTATCTCCAATAGCAGATATTTACAATTTTCAGTATCTTTTCAATAATTTGGGGTAGGGTGTTTTCTGACAGGCATCCGCCTGTCAGAAAACACCCGCCAACCCCCTTTTATTGAGATGTTACAATTTTCAGTTAAAAATAGAATTCAGGAGCGAGTAATGAGATTTTTGAAACCATTTATCAGTATAGCCACCTTAGCCATTTTACTTATAACAGCATGTTCACCTACCCCGATAACACTGGCAGGAAGCGGTTGGATTTTATCAAACTTGATGGGAAAGACCCCGATTGTAAATACAGCCCCCACTCTCATATTTCAAGATGGAAATGTAGCCGGGAGCGATAGTTGTAATCGCTATAATGGAAGTTATACTCAAGATGGAAAAAAATTAGAGATAGGTCCGGATCTGGTATCCACAATGATGGCCTGTAGTGAAGACATTATGCAACAATCTTCTACGTTTCAGGAAATGCTCACACAAGTGGAAACCTTCATAGTGGATGGAGAAAAACTTATGCTAAATGATGCTGATGGCAATGAATTAGCCACATTTGAAAAACAGGATACTCAGCTGAGCGGTACTAATTGGATTGTTACCGGCTATAACAATGGCAATCAAGCTGTAACCAGTGTTCTTTTAGATAGTGAAATAACGGTCATGTTCAATAATGACGGTACTATCAGTGGGGATATGGGCTGCAACAGTTTTAGTGGCGGTTATGTGACAGAAGGAAGCAATGTGACCATCAGTGAACTACTAAACACGCTGAAAGCCTGCGATCAACCAGAAGGAATCATGGAACAGGAAACTCAATTCTTAACTGCATTGTCGACTGTATCCAGCTATCGTATTGAGGGTTCACAACTTGAAATGCGCACGACAGACGACGCCCTGGCCGTAACCTTAACCCGCAATTAAACGGATTTAGCTATTGTCTCCCCTTGAATTTCCCCTCTGAAAAAATCTCAGGGGGGATTTTTCATTTGCTATTATTTATTTCCATAAATTAATTATTTAGCCAGAGCATGTTTCACAATGTTTAATTCTCTTTTATTCACCGCAAAGACACTGCCTGATTAATAATTCAATATATATAAAATTGATCGATAATTGTTTCATCCAGACCGGTGTGTATTCATTAACTCTCCATTCTGATTTTCACTTATTTGAGCTCATATCGAAAAAAAGCTTGCTTTTTTGATCGATAGGTTCCTTTTTTGGTAGAATAAGACTTAATGGCTTTCTCGGACATGATCATTCTCAGCAAGTTAACGGCTCCGCAACCCCACCGGCCAATTTTTCAATTCCCACGTTTACAGGCAAAGTTAAGCGAGTCTTACAAATATCCACTGACAATTGTGCATGCCGGAACCGGTTTTGGAAAAACAACGACACTGCTTTCCTTGAGCCAGTTATATAAAAGAATTTATTGGTATAACATTACAGAACCTGACCGTGACCCGACCTTATTTATTGCTCACCTCATTTCAGCTTTCTTACCCGAATCGCGCGTTCTGACCGAACGATTGCAACAAGGCGGTTATAACGCCGCACAAGGGGTTTTAAACTCCCTTATAAATCAATTGACCACCGATCTTGAAGATGATGCCGTCATTATTCTGGATGATTATCACCTGGTCAGCAATGTCAACGATATTCGCGAATGGTTTGAGATGCTGGTTGAACAGCGTCCTCCGCGCCTGCATATCGCCATAGCCTGCCGACAAATTCCTGAGACCCCCGCTTTTATTCGCTGGAGGGTCAAGGGTAATGTTTTGGTCATTGATCAAAATGATCTATCGCTTTCAGAAACAGAAATATATTCACTTTTCAATGAACATCATCAATTTCCCATTTCATATGATCAAACACAAACTTTATCTTCATACACTGAGGGCTGGATCATCGCGCTCGAAATGGTCTGGCAGCGATTACAAACCAGTCGTTCCAAGCAATTAGATAATATACTGGCAGAATTACCGCTGGCACTCTCAGATATTTTTACTTTCCTGGCACAGGAGGTGTTGCTGCGGCAACCACCTTCCATTCAGCAATTTCTAGTATCAAGCTCAATTCTGCGCGAGATGGAAGCTGAGGTTTGCAATGAGTTTTTGGGTATAAACGACAGCCAGGCAACACTGGAGACTTTAAACGACAAGGGACTTTTTATCTCCAGTGTGAATAATGAGCGCTTTCACTTCCAGAGACTTTTTCAAGACTTCTTGCTAGAGCAAATCAATCAAAATCCAGGTCAAATGGTAGAACTGCATATGAAGGCTGCACATATTTACAGCCAAAAAAATGATCTCGAAGAAGCAATATTCCACTTGCTTTCTGCCAAACGGGAAAGAGAAGCGGCGATTCTGATCGAACGAATTGGTCCACGCCTGCTAGAAATTGGCAGGCTGCGGACGCTATCAAAGTGGATAGAGCAATTGCCAGAAGATGTGTTAAACAAACAACCCGCCCTTTATCTAATCCTGGGTGACGTGCAACGTCTCCGTTCCCGATTCGAGAATGCCCTCAACCAGTACAATCTGGCTGGGAAAATCTACCTTGACATGAAAGACGCACGTGGGCGCAGTCATGCCTTGCGATCCAAAGCGCAAGTCTATCTGGATACAATCCGCCCTTTGAAAGCCACCAGTTTATTGGAGGAAGCCATCTCCCTCTTAGAACCGGAAGAATTCCCAGCGGAAGTTTCAGAACTGCTGGACCAACTGGCTGAAAACAAACTTAACCTTGGGCAGCCTCAGGAAGCCCGTGATTTACACAAAGAAGCACGGTTATTGAAATCCGATTCTGACCCAAATGATATTTATCTGGAAGCACGCGCATTTTTACGAACTGGACGACTGTTTGAGGCAATAAACTTGCTTGAAATGACCGGAGCACCGGATTCCGAGGATACGACAGAACGGCCTCAACGCTTTCATCGTGAGATGTCACTGCTGCAGGCATTGATTCATTTAATGCTTGGAAATGTCGAAAGGGGAGAATACTTTTCTCGACAGGGAATTCAAATCGGCCAACAATTGGATTCTCCCTTTGTCGAAGCAGTAGGCTGGATGCGCCTGGGACATACTTATCAACTTTATCCGCATTTGCCCTGGCGGAAGGATCGCTTAGAACAGTCAAAAACATTTTATGAGCGTTCGATTGAATTGGTTAAACCATTCAACGTCATTCGAGTTCAAGTTGAACCTTTGTGGGGGCTCTGCCGATTTTATGGCTACCAGAGCCAAACCGAGGAAGCCAGGCGGTTAGCAGATCAAGCGATTGATATTGCCGCTACAGCCGGGGATAGTTGGTTTGTGGCCTTGCTACAGACTACATTGGGGACATCTTACGTACTGAATGGTGAAATTGATTCTGCAGAAATATATTTACACGAGGCTATGTCCGGTTTTGAACAGGTAGGTGACCGGTTTGGACAATTCACTGCCTGGTTGAGCTTGGTAATGAACCAGTGGTTGCATGATTCAAAAACGGATGCTCTTCAGGATTTTGCAAAGCTGCTACCCAAAATTAAAGACGCAGGTCTTTCTTTTCTTCTAACAAAAGCGAGCCATCTGGGGTTTCAGAATCCACTCATACTCATGCCTTTGATGATTGAAGCACAGAAACAAGGTATCGAAGGGGATTGGCTCTCATCTTTATTAAAAGAAAGAGGAATGGATGGGATGAATTTTCACCCTGGATATGGGTTAAAAATTCGCTGCTTAGGACCTTTTGAAGTTTGGCGTGACGATGTTGCCATTAATTCACGTAACTGGCAAAGAGAAAAAGCCCGCCAATTATTTCAGTTTTTTGTTGGGAATCGCAATAAATGGTTTTCTCGTGAACAAATCACCGATCACTTATGGCAGCAATTGGATAACGAAGGTGCCACACAGAATTTAAAAGTTGCGCTGAACGCTCTCAATCGGGCACTCGAACCAGAGCGAGAGCCTGGAACCAATCCCTTTTTTATTTCAAGAAGAGAATCACTGTATGGTATCAACCCGGTTGCAGAAATAGCGCTGGATGTGGACGATTTTCTTAAACTGACATCTTCTCAAAAGGAAAAAGACCTCGAACAAGCTCTCTCAATTTATCTGGGTGATTTCTTAATGGAAAACCCCGATGATGTGTGGGCAATTGAAATTCGCGAACAATTAAGAGACAGATTTCTGAATAGTGCGCAACGGTTAAACCAAATTTATTACCAACAGGAACGATGGGATGAGGCTATTCGGACCAGCCACGAAATACTGAGGATGGATGCTTGCAATGAACCCGCATTCCGAATGCTGATGCGCTGCCATGCTGCTCGCGGAAATCGCACAACTGTTCATTCTGTCTATCAACGCTGCGTTGCCACTTTGAAAGAAGATCTGGACGTACAACCGTCCAGGGAAACCACCCAGCTTTGGGAGAATTTAACGGTATCGTAAAAACGACCCTGAAGCGGGTCGTTTTTGATTGTTATATTTCGTAATTAAGAACTATTTTTCTTCTTTGGTAGAACCTAACTTCAGTAAGCGCTGCCAGCCCTGTTTCCACGCTGCTTTTTTTAATCGGTAGGTTCCAACAATTCCATAAGGCAGGAACATGACCAAAACAATAAAAAGAATACCAAATACGAGCGGCCAGCGTGGACCAAACCACTGATAGAAAAACTGACCGATCAGCTGCATAATGCCTGCACCGATGATTGGACCTATCAAGGTACCCATTCCACCTAGAATAGTAATGATCAATGCGTTTATTGTTGTCAAAGCCCCGGCCATATTGGGCGTGGCTCCCAGGTTCCAGATGGCGGTTAACCCGCCAGCCAAACCAGCAACTGCGCCAGAAACCAGAAATGCAACTGATCGATAAGTGCCGGGATTATAGCCGATCATGCGAACACGGCTTTCATTCTCACGAACTGCCACCATCACACGTCCGGTAGGTGATTGCACCACGCGGCGCAGGATGATATACATCACCACTGCGAAAATAAGTGCAATGTAATAAAACTGTAAGCGGTGCGAATTGGGGTTGAGCCAAGCAGGAACTGGCACACCATGTAAGCCCTCATCCGCACCAGTCCATTTGACGAAATCAGTCGCTTTTGCTAGAATAAAAAGCGCTTCGGCCATAGCCAGGGTAATCATGGCAAAATAAACACCTTTTACCCGGACCGAGACCGCACTGAAAACAAGCCCGATCAATATTGTCATTACAATGACCAAAACGATTGCAAAAATAAACAAAAGAGCCTCGGTCAAATTGAGATTCCCGATTTGAACCCGGAAATTACCAGCTTCTAAAATCGGCGGAACCACATGCTTGTAATACAAAGCCATGGTATAGGCACCCGTGCCATAAAATGCGGCGTGCCCGAACGACAGAATACCGGTATAACCAATCAAAAGATCATAGCTCATCGCATAGACGGCCAGGATAAAAAATGTAACCATCTGTCCCTGCCAATATTTTGATGGTCCTACCGTCGGTGAGCTGCCCGTGATCCAACCGAAAGCAAATGGGAAAATAGCAAAAATAGCCAATAAAGCAAGTAATGGCCAGCTTTTTTGCATTCCTAACAGAAGAGGGGAATTCCCTTTGATAATCTTCGGGAGTTTAATTTGTTCAGAAGCCATATTTTTAATCCTTCTTCCCGAATAAACCGGATGGACGTACCAGGAGGACAATCACCATGATAATTACGGTAGAGGCTTCAGCTATTGCAGGTGAAAGGCTGAATTTAAGTGCCAGAAAATCACCAAAGGCGCGTGCCATTCCCAACAGAAGTGCGCCTATGGCAGCACCCCCATAACTCCCCATTCCACCAATAACCACAACAATAAAGCCCTGCAGCTGGTAGGCGTCACCCATGTTTGGCTGAACAGGTATGAATGGTGCTGCGCCGATTCCACCGAGCGCTGCCAATCCAATCCCCAAACTGAAAACAATCGAAAATACACGGCGCACATTAATGCCCAGTGCTTCGACCATGTTACGATCCTGAACACCGGCACGAATAATCATTCCGAGCCGGCTATAACGCATCAGGATTCCCAGCGCAATTAACATCAATATTCCCAGTAAAATGATGAACAATCGATAGCTTGGGAAGGTGACCCCCAATATGTCCACCGTCACATTTTGACCGGAAAACCAGGCCATGAGATTTTCTGCTTTACCGGGCTGAGAAAAAGCCGGAGGACGAGACATGGCATAGGCAACAGGAGTCCACAACAGCTGGACGACCTCGCGCAAAACGTATCCAATCCCTAATGTCACCAGGACAATATAAAACGGTCGGGAGTAAAGCGGCCTGATCAAGCTTACTTCCACGACTGCGCCAAGGCCTGCACCAGCTCCAGCGCCAACAATTAGCGCTAACACAAAACGCAAGTTTTCATTCATGGTGAGAACTGCAATAGGACCACTTTCGCGTACCAGTACAGCCACAATTGTCAACACACCCAGTACACCAAATTTAGCCCATTCCTGCCAGCGCTCTTCTGTTCGAATGATTTGTGTCTTATCACCCGGTCTAGACGAGGCGATTGCCAGTACCAATCCCCCCAACCCAACCAACACGGGTCGCCACCAAAACATAGAAAGTGGTTCCTGAGGGCTGGCTTCCGCAAGGGGATTGCCAATATTCATGGCTGCCACAAGTGCTGTCTTAGATAGACTGAGGATATCCAACTTGAGAAATCCAAGTACCATCAATATCAGACCCAAAAAAATCAACAAATTGCGTAAACGTGCCTGCCATGCCTGCGGCACATTCCACTTTGTGGTTATCGGTATCCAGAGTGAGGTGGTCGAGAGTGTGCAAATAAACGCAAGGATTAATGGCAGCAACCCAAAAAGGAATGTCGGATTGGTATAGAACTGCCAGCCAATGTATGCGCCCATCATGAACATGGCACCATGTGCAAAGTTAAGCACATCCATTAACCCAAAAATAATGGTGAGTCCAGCGGCGACCATAAAATAAAGTGCCCCCAATGTCAAACCGGAAAGAGTAGTCCGAACAAAGCTTTCCTGACCCATATAGCGAATCGCAACCAGGCTTAATACCAAAATCAACGCAGCTACAACAAATGCCGGAACAGCCTGTCTGAGTGAATCTTTACGCATCAATTTTCACCTCCACCGGCGCTAATTCCGACGCCAAGGTAGCGTTTGATCAAATCTTCGTTACTTACCAGGTCGGGCATCAAACCACTCTCCACTGTCTTTCCATCATCAATGATGTAGTAGAACTGCCCCAACTGACTCGCCATGATGAAATTTTGTTCCACCAAGAGAATTGTTGTGGTCTTGCTTAATTCTTTAATCGCTTCCATCATCTGCTCAATTAGAATTGGTGCAAGACCTTCACTAGGTTCGTCAATTAATAAAAGTTTATTATCAGCGACCAATGCACGCGCTACAGCCAGCATTTGCTGCTGCCCTCCTGAGAGGTGATTACCCGGAAGACGATATAAGCGTTTTAGATCTGGGAATAAATCAAAAATAAATTCTGATTTTCTTTCCAAATCCCCGCGGTTTTTCTCAGCTATTTTCAGATTTTCCAACACCGATAAATTACTGAAGATGGCGCGATGTTCTGGAACATAGCCAATACCAAGATTGGCAATATCATACGCCCGCTTCCCCTGGATCTCTTGTGTGTCAAAAATGGCTTTCCCATGACGTGGGGGGGTTAATCCAATAATGGATTTCAGTGTTGTGGTTTTTCCAGCCCCATTCCTGCCGAGCAGTACGGTAATACTGCCTTTAGGAACTTCTAAAGAGACACCTTCTAAAATATGAAATTGGCCAATAAAGGTATGGATGGAATCAAGCACCAAAATAGGTTCCAATCATGCCTCCTTTTTCTCAGTGATTTTGCCATACAATGCGCCGAGATACGCATCCTGTACAGATTGTGTGTTTGCAATCTCGCGCGGCGTTCCTTCCGCCAGAAGATTGCCCAGGTGCATCACAGTGATGCGATCAGATATGCTCATCACCATATCCATACGATGCTCTACCAATACGATTGTTTTGTTACCAAAGTCTCTAATTTTTTGAATAATTTCTAATAATGCCGGCACTTGTTCACTTGACATGCCCGCAGTCGGTTCATCCAACAACAAAAGCTCGGGGTCCGAAGCCAGCATGATGCCAATTTCCAGTTTTCGTTTTTCCCCATGTGACAGACTGAGCGCGGGTGATAATTCTTTACCATTCAAACCTACAAGCTCGATGACTTGTTCTGCTTTACCAATATATTGCTGCAAGGATTGTGCAGGGTGAAACATCTTCAAATTGTCATTGCCCATTGCCTGGGCGGATAACCGAATGCTCTCAAGAACTGTCAGTGTAGGAAAGATATTTGTGATTTGAAATGAGCGCCCAATCCCAACATGAGCAATACGATGTGTGGGTAAATTGGTAATGTCCTTCCCTTTGAAAAAAACTTTTCCACGGGTCGGGCGCATGGCCCCGGAGATCATATTGAAAAGAGTGGTTTTTCCCGCACCATTTGGACCGATAATCGAATGGAGACTATGCTGTTGAACATCAAAACTGACATCATCAACTGCTACAAGCCCGCCAAATACTTTACGCAGATTCTTAGCTTCCAATAGAGGTTGCTTTTCAGATTGCATTTGGAAATCCTTCTTACTATAAGATGGTAGGTAAGGGTAAAAACTACCCTTACCTACGTTGAAATTTTATTTCTGGATGTTCTATTTGTTCATATCACAACGATCAGCATAGGGATCAACCAGTGTACAGGGAACGTCTAACTCATCATACGCGCTTACATAGACAGTCTCAAAGAATTTGTAGTCATTCTTGCCATCCCCATCGGTATCAGGATTGACATTGACCAATTTGAGAATATTCATGGGTTGCTCGCAGACATGGTCGCCGGGGCGAATGTAATATGTGCCTTTCGGACCTTCAAATTTCAAGCCTTCCAGTGCAGTGATCATAGCATCACCAGAGGCATCTCCACCGGTTTTCTCGAGAGCTGCAGCTAAAGCGATAGCAGAAGCCATTCCACCAGCGGTGAAGAGATCAGGCGGTTCACCATAGAGTTCCATGTGGCGTTTGACAAGGTAATCATTAACTTCGTTATCCGGAACGGTGTAATGATAAACATTCAAGCCAGTCGATCCAACTGCATTTCCGAAAACAGCCGCAAAGGACGCGTTGTCACCAAAACCGGTGGCAACTTCCATTTCATCCAGTGCACCTAAATCTACCAATTGTTGGAAGAGGGTCACATAGCCGATTCCAGACCAGGTCAGGAAGAGACAATCCGCACCAGAATCCATGGCTGATTGGATATATGGCGTGAAATCAGTGGTGTCAAAAGGAGCATAGATGTCAGCAACAACTTCGCCGCCAAATTTCTCAACCGAATACTTTAAGGCTGCACCGGAACCCTGTCCAAAGGCGTTATCCACACCGATATGAGCAAATTTTCCGCCCACATTTTCAACCAGGTATTTGGCAATCACGAGTGTATCATCGTAGTTGGTACGGGATGTTCGGAATACATAAGGATTGAAGTTTGCGCCGGTTGTGAAAGCCGAAGCTGCCGGGTCAATCATCAGGATCATTTTATTTTCAAGAGCAACAGTGGTCAAAGCTACGGCAACACTTGAGCTCACAGGACCTTGCAGGATCTCGACACCGTCTTTTTCGATGAATTCACGGGCAATCTGAACACCTTTTTCAGGATTCAGTTCATCATCACCGACCAGCACTTCCACCGGGCGATTGGCAATAATGTAATGTCCATCAGCATCCATCTTGCCTCCGGAAGCATATTCGAGGCCAATCTGGAAGCCATTCACTTGCTGCTGGCTGTATAGAGACATTGCACCAGAGGCGGATGTGATTTGACCGATTTTTAGGATTGGTCCAAGAGGCACTTCAGTTACTTCTGGAGCAGCCTCTGTGGGAACATCAGTCGCTTTGGGAGCTTCAGTTGGCACAGCAGTCGCTTCAACAACAGGTGCTTCAGTGGGTACTTCGGTGGCAGTGGGCGTTGCACATGCACTTAATAGCATGGCAAAGATCGCCAGGAAACTAATTATTGATAGAAATTTCTTCATTTCGGATCTCCTCCAATTAAATAATATAGGGATACAGATAGGTACATCATTTATTATGGCTTAATTCTTCGATATCACCTCCTCAATTCAACTCTTCCAACAATAACTGGTGAACCAGTTCAGGCAGGTACAAGCATAATGCTTTGCCCGGTAAGTACCTGGTTTTTATCCTGGTTATAACAATCTGTACGATAAGTAACCAGGTGTCTGACAGTGTCCAACTGAATCAATTCGATCACTGTCTCAATTCGATCCCCACAAAAGACGGTCGCGAGGAATTCATATTGCATATTAATACACTGCGAACCATCTCCAGGAAATTGTTTACTTAATAATGCGCTGATGATGCCTACAAGAAATAAAGGCGCAACCATTAAACGACCAGAAAATCCGTTTTCATCAGCGGCCGAAGATATAACCTGCGAGCGATTATCTCCTAATAAACCAGAAAATATAGCCGCCTCTGCTTCTGTGATTACTTTTCGATACGTTTGCAATTTGCCAACATACAGATCAGTAAAGGAAGTTGTACTCATCGCACAACCTCACAATGCTTGAGTACAAACCCCAGGATTACACTATTGAAAATTTCCGGCTTCTCCAAACAGACAGCGTGACCGCCTTCTGGAATTATGACGAGTTCCGCATCGGCAATCTCTTGTGCAATAATTTCCGAGTACTTGCGGGGTTTGATCATGTCGAATTCCCCAACAATAACCAGTGTTGGTGCAGTGATTTTATGTAAGTCAGCACTGAAATTAATCTCGGCAAACGCAGCCATCAACCACCCTGCAGCCTGCAAATCCAACTCATCATACTTTTTTTTAGAAGCTGCCAGCATTTTCGAATTGGCTGCAATCCATTTCTCTGAGAAGTTGTATGGCAAAGTCACATCGAACAAAGTAGCGGGATCACCACTCAACATCGCGCCTGCCCAACTGATACCGATAACAGAAAGAAGCGGGTCTATTTGACTGACGGCAGATGAAATGATCAGGCTCATAACCATTTCAGGGTATTTGTTCGCAAAAACCAAACTGATTTCGCCCCCATAAGAAATACCAGCGATGTGAGCTTTCGCGAAACCCAGCGCGAGCAGTAATTGCGCCAGATCATCCGCATGCAGCTCCATCGAATAAGGTCCATTCGGATGATCCGACTGCCACATACCTCGGCAATCGTATACCAGTACCTGAAAATGATTCTTTAGTTCTGCTACCTGGTAAGCCCAACTGGCAGTTGACATAAATATGCCATTGGAAAGCACGATTAGATCTGCATCATCGGGTCCGTGCAATTCATAATAGATATTTACATCATTTACATTTTGAAAAGGCATGAGCAGCGTCCTTTATTCGACAGTTTCAAAAGCCAGGAAAGTCCTGCGGGCTTCACCTTCTCCGCGATCAATAAATTTAACTTTTACCGTTGTTCCAATTTTAATATCTTCGGGCTTATAAGGGTCGACACCCAATAACAAAGCACTGATCATAGGCCCTTCTTCGGTTTTTACAATCCCAACACAATAGGGGTTTTTACGGCTGTAGCCGGCTTCAAGCATGGCCGTTGGGGCTATATAGACAACGGTATACGCCTGCAAGGTACCTTTTCCGCTTAATTCTTTCCATTCCATATCTGCAGAGAAATTAGACGGATTCAATGGACGGGGAGGTAAGAAGACTGTTCCATCTTTCGTATCACGGCTAGCCATTAAACGATGCTCATTCAGATAATTTGAATAGGCGTTGTAGGTAAATTGATTTTCCATCATTAATCTCGTTTCTCAAAGATATGTACCACACATGTTTGCCCGGTACCACCCACATTATGGCTCAAACCATATTTCAATTCTCCTGGCAACTGGCGTTCGCCTGCCTCGCCGCGTAGTTGTTTCCAAACTTCAACAACCTGACCAACTCCCGAAGCACCGACTGGATGACCTTTGGATTTCAGCCCTCCCGATAGATTGATAGGCGTTTCCCCATCTCTGCTGGTAGCACCCTTTTCAGCCGCCTCACCACCCTTGCCGGGTTCAAAAAAGCCCAGATCTTCACTGGCAATAATTTCTGCAATTGTAAAACAGTCATGAACTTCCGCCAGATCAATGTCTTGAGGTGATATACCAGCCATTTTATAGGCTTGTTCACCAGCCAATTTTGCCGCTGGAATGCTGGTAAGCGTCTCTCGATCGTGAAGCGCTCCATCACTGGCCTGACCGCTTCCAATCACAAAAACTGGATGATCTGAATATCGATAAGCCAGATCCTCACTAACTAACAAAACAAGCGCGGCTCCATCCGAAATTGGGGAACAATCATACAAGCGCATTGGCCAGGCAATCGTAGGATTGGCACGCTCATCATGTAGAAATTCCAGTTCATCTTCCCATTCAGGGATCGGTAAGCCTTTTTTAGCAGCATTCTGGCGGCGACCTTCCATCAAGGTGCTTACTTTCGCGCCGAATTGAGCCTTTTCATTGAAAGAACCGTTAAAATGATTTTTGATGCCAACTTTCATAAAAGTTTCTGGCGTTGCCCCATACCTGTCCATATAAGCGGTTGCCATCGCCGCATAGAAGCCAGGGAATGTAAAGCCGGCTGAAATCTCATATATAGAATCAGCAGCCGTGGCGAGTGTATCTGTCACTTTTTCAGTCGCCAGATCAGTCATTTTCTCAACGCCACCAACCAGTACCATGTCATATAAACCAGATGCTATAGCAAGGATTCCTTCTCGTAAAGCTACACCAGCGCTGGCACAGGCATCTTCAACACGAACAGCAGGAATCGGATTGAGCCCCGTCCAACTTGCCAATATTGGGGCCAGGTGACCCTGGTTCTCGAACAAATCACTACTATAATTACCCACGTACAGGGCTTCAATTTCCCTGGGATCAACCTCTTTATCTACGCTTTGAAGCATTTCAACGAAGGCTTCAACAAAAAGATCACGTGAAGTTTTTCCCTTGAAACAACCGAATTTGCTCATTCCAGCACCCACAAGTGCTACATTTCTAGCTAATTTATGCAACGGCATTGGATATTCTACCTCTCTACATTTTGATGTATTGACGAGCCTTGGAAAAATCATCTGGCGCTTTCTCGCCTGGGTTCCCAAGAGCCATTCTCAGCGTGTTGTCTTCAATCCCATAACGACCTTCAAATTTTCCTACCAGACCGAGTGTATGTTGGGTTTGGTCCATATAAATGATGTCGTTCTCAATTGAGTAAGTACCGGATGAAGTTATGCCCATTTCGCTGTAAACAGCTTGAAATGTACCGTCATCCCGAAATTCAAACCACAACCCCGGGTAGGGCTGCCCATCAGATTGTTGCCACTTTCCTAAAATTAATTGTTGCATTTCTCCATTACCTTCCTAAAAACGAGGGACGATGCCCAGACGCATCACTTCTTGTTTGATTTGCTCCCGAAAATCGGGATGAGCGATACTGATTAACGCATTTGCTCTGTCACGTACACACAAGCCCTTCAAATCAGCAATACCATATTCAGTCACAATCGTATCCACATCATGTGATGGAACGGTTACTTCAGCACCTTCCGTCAAAATCGGCATAATGGTGGAAATTGTGCCCTCTCGGGCTGTAGATCGCAAGGCAATGATTCCGCGGCCGCCTTCAGAAAGCTGGGCTCCGCGATGTGTATCCAACTGTCCACCAGTGCCGGAAAAATGTTTGTAACCAATCGATTGAGAACAAACCTGACCAAATACATCCACTTGCAAAGCCGTATTGATGCTGATCATTTTATAATTCTTGCCAATGACATACGGGTCATTGGTAACCTTGCCTTGCTGAAATTCAACACCCAGGTTGTTATCAACAAAATCGTATAATTTTTGTGACCCAAGCGCAAACGCACCCACCATTTTACCCTGCCAAATTGACTTGCGCCGGTTGGTGATGACGCCAGCATCGTAAAGATCTACCATACCGTCCGTAAACATCTCGGTATGAATACCAAGATCTTTACGATTGAGCAGGAAGGGTGTAATCGCGTTCGGAATCCCACCGATACCAAGCTGAAGAGTAGAACCATCTTCAATTAATTCGGCAATGTAACAGCCAATCGCTTCCTCCGCTTGAGTAGGTGGAACAACTGGAAGCTCCATCAAGGGAACATGGTTTTCAACCACATAATCTACCTCGGAGATATGAATCTGGGTATCACCCAAAGTCCAGGGAAGATTTTCGTTGATTTCCAAAACGACCAGGTCAGCAGCTTCAATTAACTGTTTCTCCAAAACCAACCCCAACGATAGCGACATGTATCCGCGTTTATCAGGAGGCGTGGCAGTACCGAAGAAAACATTAACCTTATTGTTCGCTGCGTACAACTTTCTGGAGGATGCCTGGTGAAGGTTGTTGGGAATATACGATTCACGACCTTGTGAATGAACCTTGCGATCCGTGAACCCATAAAACCAATTTTCAATAAAAAAATGTCCTTCCATTCCTGGGTCAAGCACGAAATCGTAGCTTCCAATGGGCAAACAAACCCAGGCATGCACATTTTCAAGCCGATCTCGGTGTTTACCCAGTTCAGTTAAAAGTCCAGCTGGTTCTGAAGCTGCCATCGCCAACCCAAGCGTCTGGTTTGATTGCAATTTTGAAACGGCATCGGGAATGCTAATTAATTTCTCTTGGTAAATTTCGTCAGGATTCATAATCTCCTAAGGCATGATAAAGGCTGAACCAGCCTGGTTATAACCTACTCCAGAACCCACAAAGCAGACCAGATCACCGGAATGCACCTTACCCTGATTGACCGCATCATCAAATGCAATCGGAAGACAGGCGGAGCCGGTGTAGCCAAAGCGATCCATGACATAATGTGCCTTTTCGAATGGCAAACCGAGTGTCTCCTGAACTAACTTGATGCTATTCAGCCGTACCTGGGTATATATGACTAAGTCAACATCTTGCAGATTAAAATTTCCATTTTTGGATAATTCACGCATACGGGCTGGCCAGCCTTCGTGGTTAACTTCCGGCGGGAAGGGGGTGATAAGTTTCACTTTTGTCCGTCCTGCCTTAACACTTTCCTCTGTAGCAGGTTCGTACGTGCCACCGGAGTAAATGCCCCAGTGTTTGTGATATGAGCCATCCGCAAAAAAGGTGGAGGTTACAAAGCCGGGTTTTTCAGATGAAGTTAAAATCGCTGCACCAGCGCCATCACCGTAAAAAAACGACATCAGATCGTTTTCCCAATCCGAGAGCTTATGCATCATATAAGCACCAATAACCAGAATATTTTTCATATAGGGATTCGTACCGATCAATCCGGCAGCCAGGTTTAATCCCGTCGGGAAAGATGCACAGGCACAGCCAACATCGAATGTTCCAGCTTTGCTCGCGCCTAATTTGTGTTGAACGACAACAGATGTAGCCGGTGTGATGTAGTCCGGGCTATCGGTTCCCAGAATAATCAAATCCAGCTCGTCCGCCTTCATACCAGCTTTTTCCAGGGCTCGCTTGCCGGCTTCAACTGCCAGGTCAGAGGTCACCCAATCATCGGGAGCATAGAAGCGAGTTTTGATGCCGGAAGAAGCTTCAAATTTATCGATCACTTCGCCGAATCGCTCGCGCATTGCCGCATTGGACCGTTCAATTTCGGGGACATAAGCCCCGGTAGAAATAATGGAAGCATAACGTGACATTGTTTTCTTTCTGCCTTTCTGAATCAAGTACCCAAAACGATGCCGCCATCAACACTAATGGTAGCGCCGCTCACAAATGCTGCTTCATCGCTGGAAAGCCAAAGATAAGTTTTAGCGATATCTTCCGGTTCACCCAAGCGGCCTAAAGGAGTTTTAGCGCGCATGCCAGCCAGAACTTCCTCGGGCATTTTTGCAACCATCTCGGTCATGATAAAACCGGGCGCGACTGCATTCACTCGTATTCCATAGCGGCCTAATTCGCGAGCCCATACCTTGGTCATGCCAATCACACCCGCTTTTGTGGCTACGTAATTTGTCTGGCCGAAATTCCCGTACAGGCCAACCACTGAGGAAGCATTCAAAACGACTCCACTCTTTTGTTTAACCATGAAAGGAGCTACTGCCTGAGTACAGTTGAAAACACCTTTCAGGTTAACAGAAATGACCATGTCAAAAGCTTCTTCAGACATTTGTTTGACCAATTCGCCATCTTTCATCTTGATGAATTGCGAATCGCGCGTGATACCGGCATTATTGACAAGAATATCAACCTTACCGAAGTCTGCCACAACGCCTTCCACAAAAGTCTGGACCTCACCACGATTCGTGACATCCACTTTTTTAAAACTGACACTGGCTCCCAGAGATTGGGATACACTATTGCCCTGTTCTTCTGAAACATCACAGATAATGACAGTCGCTCCATCGCGAGCAAATACTTCAGCTGTTGCTTTTCCAATTCCGGCTGCTCCACCAGTAATGATCGCTACTTTTCCGTCTAGGCGCATTTGTTTTCCTCCTGAATGTAGAAAGGGATTTTGTCAAAGCATGTCATAATGGACATACTGAGAAAATATGAACATGGGTCGATAAATCAATCATAGCAAGCTCCAGTTACAAATCGGTTACAAAAATACATATCTGTACCAAATTTCTTTGAAATCTTAATGACGCCACCTTTGCGGGAGGTTAAATCCCAGACCAATTTGTGCAAAATATTCTTAAAAAATCCTGTTTGTTATAAAAAGAAAAATTGCCAAACCCAATCTACATAATCATAACGTTTCAATAATTAATTACTTGCCAATGTCGTTAGTTGTAAGGGAGGGTTCAGGTCATTCTCAAATCCTTAGATATAATTCGATGTAGCATAAATTCCAGACGATTTTGATAACTATTTCATTGAGTTGACTTGTATTTGTTTTCGATAGAAAAGGACAGACGATGAGGATCAAATCAAGCACCTCAATATTTTTCGCTCTTTTATTAATTACAATCGCTGGTTTGACCCTAAGATTATTCAATTCTTATGCCCCCCTCTCAAACTACCCTTTCGCTCTTTCCTGGTCAGAAGCAGGACGCATCGACAATGCTTATCAAATATCAAATCTTTCCACGGGAAATGCGTTTAACTCTTTTCCCTGGCTGGATCCTGCCCGGGCACTCATGGACAGCCTGGTTTTTCTTTTGTCTGCGGTCACCATTTTCAAATGGAGAGTGTGGATTGTCTCCATCTCGTTGATTACGAGTGCAATAACAGCATTCGTTATTGTGAAACGTTCACACAATGTCCAGAAACTTGATACGCCCTCACAAAAAGTATTTTTGTGTTTATTGACTATCTTTGGAATACTCTTTTTTCTTCAAGGACCTATCTATGCGCATCTCCTGATCTGTGTGATCCCAATTGTTCTCTTTTACAAACAGGATCGACCAAAAGTTACACTTATTCTCATTACTATCTGTTCCATATGGTCCGGGCTCACGCGTGTCAACTGGTTTTTAATGCCGGTCATCATCGCCACCCTCTTATATGTTCTTTCTCAACCCCGCCGGCAGATTCCTATCTGGCGCTATTTGCGCTGGCCCTTCATTTGGGGACTGTCAAATTTCTCCTTCAGTCTCGCCACTTATTTTTGGGCACTTAATAAAGCAAAACAACCTTCCGTTTTGAGCCCTGCATTGGATTATGGATTTATTACCACAAAACTATGGCCTAATGACGGTTACTCATTTGGCTTAATAGCAGGAATTTTTTTGGTCACCGCACCACTATTGTTCATTATCGGCCACTATCTCTGGCAACATCGCTACAAAATGGATAAATTTCGCGTTGCATTCATTCTTCTGCTTCTCTCAGTTCTGGCAGCCGGCAGCACATTGGTGAGTTTACGATCTGGCGGCGGGTACGATCTCCACAATTATGATACGCTAATACTGGTCGTTTTCATCCTCGGGATCCGGATGGGATTGGAGGATGTACAAACAGACGGTGAAGATTCTCCCTCCAGACCCATTTTGTTGGATCCAGCCACATTGGGAATCCTGCTGATTATCCCTTTATTTTTCTCAGTTTTAGCCATCCACCCGATGCCGGTATATGACGAATCAGCCGCACAAGATGCAATCGAGAACGTCAATTTGGCTTTAACTGAAAATGCCTCAAAAGAAAACAGCCAGGTGCTTTTTATCGATCATCGTACCCTAGTCATTTTTGGGCAGGTGCCTCCACAACCTATTTATGCACCGTATGAAAAGATCGAGCTAATGGAAATGGCTATGGCTCAAAATGAAGACTATTTTAAACAGTTTGAACAGGATTTGAGCGATCATAAGTTTGATGTATTAATTACCCCGCTATTATGGGAGTGGCAGTATCGAGCGGGTGAAGACCCTTACTGGTATGAGAATAATACTTGGGCGCAGTATGTTGTTGCCCCCATTTTAAAATATTATCAAAGTGTTTATACCAATCGCGAAGCTGATCTGGCTATCTATTACCCTAAATAATTCCCCTTTGAGCAGTAAAGGAGATCTATGCAAGTATTTCACTATTAAACAAATTTGTCTGGTATTGACTGGGGAGAATTTAAAAATGTCCTGCAAGCGGATAATTTCGACAATGGGCGTTCTCCAGAGCAATATCGAACTTCCTTTCAAAATAGCACTCTTACAGTATTTGTTAAAGATGGCAAACGGATCATTGCCACCGCACGGGTCCTTTCAGATGGAATTTGCAACGCGTATTTGATTGATGTCTGGACCCAATCACAATATCAGGGTTGCGGGATTGCCACCCATAAGATTAAGTTACTGGAAAGTCAATTAAGCGGCCAGCATATTTACCTGCAGACGGATAACCGGGTTTTTTTATCACCAGCTTGGATATCAAGAGCAGCCATTTGGGATGAGTAAAGTTATTGGCAATTGGCTGCACAATTAATTGCCTGCTGATTTTACCAATTCCGCACGCTTGCCAAACCAAAAAATATACCAGTCATTATTGCTGGACTGCAGGGCAATCAGCATATACAATGCGCCCGCCCAAAAGCCCAATACCATCATTAAAATTACCCAGATAATAGAAGGCAGAAGATGCTTTTCTCGGAATACGATCCAGACCGAGAACAAGGCAAAGCCAACATATAAATCAACCAGTGATACAATCCCCCAAGGGTTTTGCAACAGCTTCGCACCATCAACAGAAAAATTTCCGGCAGTAAAACCATTTATCAACACAATTGTCATCGCGATCAAACCAATGATTGAAACTATTTTTGCAACTTTCATTTATCCATCTCTCCCTACTATTTTGATTCCAAACCAGCCATTTCAGCTTTCGTTAATAAATTGGCCTTATGTTCCGGTATCACAATTCGGCGGTAGGCAAATGTAACCACCCAGAACATAATTATGGCACTAAATACTCCCGGAGCCCAAATACCCAGAAATTGCAATAAGAAGCCACCCATACTGGGGGCGATTACACGTGTGATAGCTTCCAGGGAAGCTGCGATTCCCAGCATTCCGCCTACTTCTTCGCGGCTCACTGACTTGGTGATTGAACTTTGCAATACAGTATTAAGAACACCACCGGCCAATGCTAATGGTAATAGTACCAATAATAAAACCCATAGTTTCGTTGTAAATGCCCACGCCAACAATGCACCACCCATAATCCATAAACCAGCAATGATTAACCAGGTTTCACGAAATAGCCGTGTTAATAAACCAATTAAACCTGCTTGAACTATCACTGAAAGCAAACCTACATATGCCAGTACATATCCGGTGGTTTGCGGATTCAGTCCAATCGATTGAGCGTAAAGCGCAAAGATAGATTGAAATGTGGCAAAAGCAAGTCCGTAAAAAAAGCGAACATGCAGTAACGGACCGACCTTTGGTCGCTGTAAAGCCTGCCACAATGCTTTGATGGTAAATGGTGTCCGCTCCTTTAATGCCGCCCTCTCCCGGCTTTCCTGTGTGAGTGATTCCGGTAACAAAAAGAATATCGCAATTAAGTTAAGAAATGAAACACCTGCCGCAACAAATGCCGGCAAATTGTATCCATTTTGACTGAGCAGCCCTCCAGCAGCGGGACCGATAATGAACCCGAGACCGAACGCTGCGCCAATCAATCCCAGGCTTTTCGCCCTGTTCTGCTCATCCGTCACGTCGGTAATGTAAGCCTGGGCAACGGTGATGTTCCCGCCGGTGATGCCATCGATAATTCGGCTCAGAAAGAGCACCAAGATAACAAAAAGGTTTACCGCTTTTGGATCGAATAGGGATGAGGCGAAGTTACCCAGAGGCTCTGCAAACCCGAGCATTAAAAAACCCACAAAAGTACCTAGAACTGAGAAAAGCAATACAGGCCGGCGTCCATATCGATCCGATAAACGCCCAAGTAAAGGCGCACCAATCAATTGCGCAGCCGCATAAGATGCGACCAGAAAGCCAACCACGGTTGCGGTAGCACCAAATGCTTCCGCGTAATACGGCAACAAAGGTAATATCAAACCAAATCCTAACAAATCGACAAAAACAATAATAAAAATAGTTAATAAACGTGCGTTTTTCATGGGTTACCTCTCCCTTAATTATCCTTCCATTCACATATTTGTACAATCTTTTTTCAAATTTGTATAATGTTTATTGGAAATGCCCTCGGCAGCTATCCCTGAAAAAGTATTTCTCCTAGCTAAAAGGTGGATGCCGGAAATGAGTTTCTACAGGCAATTGGATTTTTCGTCCGGGCTGAGTAAACTAATAATCCGTAAAAAAAGATCGATAAACCAACTTGAGCAACAAACGAACAAGTTAAAGCCCGAAAAAGGAGAATGAATTCCAATGAGCAATCCAGATCCAAACGATTTTTACCCGGCGCACCTTTCACAACCAGCCTTACGGGCTTTGGCGAACGAAAAAATCACTAATCTCCTCGAGGTAAGCAGGCTAAGCAAATCCTTTCTAACAGGATTGCATGGAATGGGACCCAAAGGAATCAGGGAACTTGAAGAAGCACTGGCTTCCAAAGGTTTATCTTTTAAATCCAATTAGACAACAACATAAGGAATAATCCAAATGGCAAGAATAAACGCATATATCACCTTTAACGGCAACTGTAAGGATGCCATGACTTTTTATCAGGATTGTTTGGACGCCGAGCTTGAGATGCAAATGGTTGCCGAATCTCCTATGCTTGACCAGGTACCGTCAGAAAACCGAGATCTGGTCATGCATTCAGCAATAAAGAAAGATGATCTCAATTTGATGGCATCTGACATGCTGATGAATCAGAAATTTAGTGCAGGTAATAATGTTCGTTTAATGCTAAATTGTGAGAGCCATAATGAGATCAATACCTTATTTACTGCCTTTGCGCGAGAGGGTCATATTGATTCTCCACTTAAGGAAGAATTTTGGGGAGGATTGCATGGCCAGATAACTGATAAATTTGGCATTCACTGGATGTTTAATTACGATCAGCCGAAATTAGCCGGCTAGTATTTCAGATCAGACAGCATTTTTATAAAACCAGAATTACGCCAAGGACGACTTCAATTCCCAGACTGATCCAATTAGATTGATCGTAGGATTTATCGACTATGATCGAGAAAAGTCTGGCAACTGCGATGGCAAGGTAAGATATGCCAAGAACGAAATAGGCTGAATCCCCCAGGAAAAAAGGCAGTGTACCCAATGCAATAAAGAGACCTCCGAAAATTGCACGGATCTCAGATACTCCCCGCACGCCTTCCGCATTTAAACCGATAAAGCTATATGCGGCAGAAGGTTTTATAAATGCATACAAACCGGTTAATAATGTAGCTGCAGCTGCAACCATCTTTAATATTTGCAAAAAATCCATCTGAGCTCCTTAAGGTTTCCCATTGATTTCATCCAAAAGCGAGAAAAGCTCCTCATTTTCTGGAATATCTGACATAGAATGACCGTAATGTACAAACCTGACATTACCTTGCTTGTCCACGATAAGTTGAGCAGGCATACGTCCTAACTTGAACAAATTGACTTCCTGACCATACAGCTTCAAAACAGAAGCTTTCGGATCTGGTAAGCCCACAAAAGGCAGATCATTCTCCTGCCAATAGTTTTTAAAAGCCTCGCTTGAATCCGGACCAAGAACGATTACGCTTGCATCCCGATCGACAAACTGCTGATAATCCTGGCGCAACTGCGCCATGTGCTTTTGGCAAAATGGTCAGGAAAATCCACGGTTAAAAACCAAAACTGCATTCAATTTTCCTTCCAGCTCGGAAAGCCGAAACTCATTTCCATTAAAATCGAGCAATAAAAAATCAGGTGCTTTTGTGTTAATCGCTACTTTTGACATACTGTCCCTCCAAAACTAGTGCTGTTGATTTTTTTGGATCATTTATTTGAGAATAATCTCTAAGATGGTATCTTTATTCTTTTGAAAAAGTGAAGTTAATGCAAACAATTTCTTAATCAACCCATATTTTTTATTCAGTAATTTGTCTACCTTTTGTGCGGTGGTTTCGTCACGTTTCTCTTTCGCAGTGGCGTCAACCCAATTCCCCACGACCTGACCATTTACCTTACAGGGTGCAACTTGTACATTGCTGTTGTGTCGAATACGCTTCACTTTTCCTGAATCATCGATTGTGCGCACATATATTAAATCGCCGTCCTGTACAAACCAGACCGGGGTTTTTACCCCGATCCCATTTTTTCGAAAGGTTTCGATGTTTAGATATTGTTGCTTTTCAAATTGTTTTCGGCTTTCCAATGATAAATTCCTCACTATGTTCTTATTTCATAATATATTCAAAAAGAATTTGCCAGTTTTTTCTACTCTTCACTGGTAGGTTTGAATACCCTTATTCAATTGGGACTTTTGTGGGCACCGCACCAAATTGGTTAAATTTCTTTAAGAATTTTCTTCTACCAATCTATCCATCAATCTATATATCATTATATCCAAATAAGTGGTTTTTTTATCAGATTGGATTGTACGAACATTATACAACCTGATCCGATACCTGCACAGACTGGTAAAATCGAACAAGGATAGAGATAAATAATCGAGGAGTGATATGAGCAAGAAAAAGCATCTAAACTTTTACCATAAAGCACCGGATGTCACCGTGTTCTCAATAAAAGGAGATCCAATTCAGATTTCCCAGTTGTGGACTGAGAAGCCATTGCTGTTGGCTTTCACCCGTCACTTTGGTTGTACACAATGTAAAGAAATGCTGGAAGAGCTTTCCCTTGGCCGCAGTCGTATTGACAATGCCGGCTTGAATATTGCAATCATCACCCAGGGCACACCGGCAATCACCGCTATTTTTGCAGCCGAATATGCCCCCGGTTTACAAACCTACTCTGACCCGGAGCGTAAGGCTTACGAAGCCTTTGGTCTGGAACGTGGCAACCTTTTCCAGACTTTCCTGAACCCAAAAGTTTGGTCTGCTGTCTCCAGGTCAACTAAAAAAGGTTATGCCGTCGAGCCGCCGCCGCCCGGACAGGATTCGATGCAGATGTCTGGCACATTCATCATCAGTCAGGAAGGGAAAATTATCCTGCCTTACTACTACGATCACATCGCAGATCATCCACCACTTGATATTTTACTGAGCGGTGTCTTATCTACCCCCTGGGGGAAACCATTTGAAGGTCCTTTGGGCATGAGTACAAATTAATTTTTGGAGAATGAGAATGAAGAAAACCTATCAATTTTTAGCGATCATCTTATCAGGGATACTTATTTTGGCTGCCTGCAGCCCTGCCACCCCGCAATCACCCACGCAACAACCAGCTATCGAGAATAATGCATTGATCATCGAAGGTAATCTGATGCCCATCAATGCAATGTCTGTAAATTTCCTGACATCTGGCATTGTTGCTGAGGTATTGGTATCTGAAGGCGAATCAATAAGTAGGGAGCAAACTCTGGCCCGTCTAGTTATATCCCCAGAGATGGAAACAAATTTGAAGCGGGCTCAGCAAGAACTGCTTGTATCTCAACAAGCCCTTGATAAACTTTCTGAAGTGGCAGACCTTGAGCTTGCCCAAAGCCAGTTAGATGTCATTCAACTCGCCGAAGCGCTGAATACTGCCCAGGAGAACTTTGATGAAGATGACACAGCCGAAAACGAAGCCATCCTGGCACTTGCACAGGCGAACCTGAATCAGGCGGAGTCACGATTACTACTTCTATCATCCAAGGGTACGGACCCAGTCCAAGAGGCAGCGGCTAAGGCAAGAGTGACCACCGCCCAGGCAGCGCTGGCTTCCGCTGAAGCAGCTTTTAAAATGATCGACTTGCACGCACCGTTTGATGGGATTGTCACCAGCCTTGATCTTCAGGTTGGCCAACAAATAACCTCATCTTTCCCCGCCTTAATCCTGGCTGACTTTTCTACCTGGACCATTCAAACCGATAACCTGACCGAAATTGATGTAGTCAACATACAAGTAGATCAAAACGTGAGTGTGGTATTAGATGCGCTTCCCGATCTCACATTAGATGGCACCGTAACTCAAATTGCTTTACGGTCTGAGGAAAAACGCGGTGACGTCACTTACACAGTAACGATCCGCTTAAATGAAAATGATCCTCGTATGCGCTGGGGTATGACGGGTGCCGTGCAATTTGCACGCTAAATCGTCTCAGGAGCTAAAAATGAAACAAGTTTTTTCAATAGCAGGCTACCTCGCTATCAAAGAAATCTGGCGCAATCGCGGACGATTCCTGTTGGTAAGCATGGTAATTGCCTTAATTACCTTACTGGTATTGTTTATCGCTGCTCTTGGCGAAGGTCTTGGCAATGGTAACCGTGAGTACATTTCCAAATTGGACTCACCCTTAATGGTCTTTCAATCCAAGTCCGATTTTCTCATCCAGGCCAGCCGGCTTGGCCGTGATCGATTGGCTGCTATCCGGCGAGTGGAAGGTGTTCAGGATGCTGGAATGCTGGGTGTGGGAAATGCCACATTAATTTTGCCCGGTGACCAGGAGCCTTTAAAAATTGCACTTCTTGGCGTTGAACCAGGGCATAGTGGTGAACCAAAAGTAGAACAGGGTACGCAATTGAGCACCGGTCTGGCGCAGGAGGTGATCATCGATCGCAATACAGCCTTACGCAGTGATCTCACATTAAACGATGACCTTACCATTCGTGTAACGCAAGGCACACGCGACGAGTTCTTTACCTTTAAAATTGTCGGCATCAGTGAGGGATTGCAATTTGCTCTGCAACCTTCCGTATTCGTGCCATTTTTTACCTGGGATCGCGTTCGCTCTAAATCAGAGGCTGAGGTAAACCTTTCCAATCCCGTAGCGAATGTCATTCTGGTTAACCTTGAGAATAACGCTGAAATTGATACAGTTCGGCAAAGAATTGAAGCTCAGGTCAACAATATTGAGACTGCCACTCTTAATCAGGCGATTCAGGCATTACCTGGCTATTCAGCACAACAAAGTACATTGAATACGCAGGGTGGTTTCACCCTCTTCATCGGCGTGCTGGTTATCGGCGGCTTTTTCCAGATCCAGATTCTTCAAAAAGTAGCCCAGATAGGCGTATTGAAAGCTATCGGAACTGCCAATCCTATAGTGGCGGCGGCTTCCATTTTCCAGATTGTATTAATCACATTAATCGGCGTTGCCATTGGCGGTTTGTTTGCCTTTATCTTCTCGCTGACTTTTCCTCCTACGGTTCCAATCGTATTTAATGGAACCACTTCTGCTTTAGCTGTCGTTGCTCTCTTACTGATCGGTCCAATTGGTGGTTTCGCTTCTATCCGATATGCTGTCCGCATTGAACCTTTAAAAGCATTGGGGTTATCATCATGACAAATTTTGCATTGGAAACAAGGTCAGTGGTAAAAACGTACCAGAGCGATTCAGGTACGATCCAGGCAGTCGATGATGTAAGTTTGCATGTTACGGCTGGAGAGTTTGTTGCGCTGGTCGGTCCGAGTGGATCTGGAAAAACCACCATGCTTTCAATTCTTGCGGCATTATTACAGCCATCATCCGGACAAATTCTATTGGATGGACAGGATCTGGCCAAGGTCAGCGACGTCGAGCGAGTCAGCATGCGCCGCGAAAAGATCGGCTTCACTTTTCAAGCCAATAACCTTGTTCCCTATTTGAGTGCACTCGAAAATGTAGAGCTTATGTTGCGATTAAATAAACGTCTGGATAAAACCGGAAAACTACGGGCTCAAGAATTGTTAGCCCGCCTGGGATTAGCAGATCGCATGCATAACTTACCGGGTCAAATGTCCGGCGGCCAGCAGCAACGCGTGGCGATCGCACGAGCCCTCATTCACAACCCAAGCCTGGTGCTTGCAGACGAACCGACAGCTTCACTGGATACTGAGCGGGCTTACCAGGTGGTAGAGACATTTGCGGGTTTGATTCATGAACAGAATCGGGCAGGCATCATGGTCACCCACGATCTACGTATGGTAGAGTTTGTCGATCGCGTTTTGTTAATGCGCGATGGAAAACTGGTACAAATTTACAGCGACCAGGCAGAAATTCAAGATTTAGCACGGGGAAGCCGCGTTCAATAAAATATGTTCACCAACTGTGAGAGGAAAATCAATTTAGCTTTCGGCTTGAATTCTTTAACAAGCTCTTTGGTAGAACCTGAAAAGAACGTATCCTTTACAGTAAAGGAGAATCCCTATGAAGCAGGTGAAATAAATTCAACATCAGTAGACAAATCAGAACGCTCCCGCAGGTCCCAGGTATTGCGGGAGCGTTTTTATAGCGCCTCATTCAGATCGGCAGTGTCACCAGTGGCAAATGGTCCTTGATAGTGGCGACGTTCTCTTCAGGGTAGGCGAAATCTTCCAGATTGTTGTTGAAATAGGCATTATAAGCGCTCAGGTCAAAGTGCCCATGGCCAGAAAGATTGAAGACAATCACTCGTTCTTCATCTTTCTCTTTGGCATCCAGCGCTTCGATGACAGCACCGCGGATGGCATGGCTTGATTCTGGCGCAGGCAGGATGCCTTCAGAGCGAGCAAACAATACACCTGCTTCAAATACGTCCATCTGGGGGATAGCAATGGCTTCGATTAGCCCAGCCTCATAAAGTCCGCAAAGGGTGGGCGCCATTCCATGATATCGCAGCCCGCCAGCGTGGATCGGGGCAGGAATGAAGTCATGACCGAGAGTATGCATCTTGACGATCGGCGTCATCCCGGCTGTATCACCGTAGTCGAAATCATACAAACCACGTGTCAGAGAAGGTGTCGCAGTGGGTTCTACTGCCAAAAGTCGAGTACGCTGGCCATTGCGCATGTTCTCACGCAGGAATGGAAAGGCAATTCCGGAAAAATTGGAGCCGCCCCCCACACAGCCGATTACTACATCCGGGTATTCTCCGGCCAGGTCCATTTGTTTCAAGGCTTCCTCGCCGATCACACTCTGGTGAATGAGCACATGGTGGAGCACAGAACCCAGGCCATACTTTTTGGTACCATTTGAGGTAGCAGCTACTTCTACAGCCTCAGAGATTGCAATGCCCAGTGAACCGGAGCTATTAGGGTCAGAAGCCCGGATGGCTCGCCCGGAGGCAGTACGATCTGAAGGGCTGGCAAAACATTGCGCTCCATAAGTTTCCATCAGGAAGCGGCGGTAAGGCTTTTGATCATAGGAAGCCTTGACCATATACACTTCTAAATCCATATTGAAAAACTGGCACGCCATTGCCAATGCCGAACCCCATTGACCAGCACCGGTTTCGGTGGTCATTGCTTTACTCCCTGCTTCCTTGTTATAAAAAGCCTGTGGAAGGGCGGTGTTAAATTTATGACTGCCGGATGGAGAGTCCCCTTCATATTTGAAATAAATGTGAGCGGGAGTGCCTAAAGCCTGCTCAAAACGGCGGGCTCGGATTAATGGGGTGGGTCTCCAAAGCTTGTATAATTCACGTACGGGCTCAGGGATGTCGATGTAGCGTTCGGTGCTGATCTCCTGCATGATTAATTCCAATGGGAAAAGCACGGCCAACTCATCCGGGGTAACCGGTGCACCACTTTGCGGAGAGATGACCGGTGCAGGAACCACCGGGCTGTCGGCATTGATGTTATACCATTGCCTGGGGATATCATTCTCTGATAATATGAAACGGGTTTGATGATTGTCGTGGTACATGGCTTACTCCTTCTTGTTTCAAAAATTGAATAGTTTGCTGAGATACACTGGAGAACAATCAAGTCATCCAGCGTCTAAAGACCTGTATAGGTAGTCAAGCCCATCCTCTGCATTACATCCTGCAGTGTTGCCTGCGCTAGCGGTCGGGCTCTTTCCGTACCGTCATGCAGAATTTCAATCATCCGCTCAGGCCGGGCGGCAATCTGGCGGCGACGCTCGCGAATGGGTGCCAGCGCATCATTCATTTTGGCTGCCAAATGTTTTTTAACTTCTACATCACCGACCTTGCCAGATCGATAGAGGTTTTTCAGCTCTTTCTTCCTGGGTACATCTGGTTCAAAGATATCAAGATAGGCAAATAAAGGGTTGTTCTCAATGTGACCCGGGTCGCTGGTGTGCAACCGGGTAGGATCAGTATACATTCGCATCACCTTGCCGGTCGTCTCTTCTGGGCTATCTTTGAGAAATATTGCATTCTGACGTGAAGTGTGCATTGTACGATTGTCAATCCCAGGAATGCGTGGGGTTTCCGTCAGCAAGGCTTCGGGTTCGGGAAAAATTTCTCCATAAAGCTGGTTGAAACGTCGGGCGATTTCGCGTGCTAATTCCAAATGAGAAAGTTGATCTTCACCCACCGGTACTAATTCAGCCTTATAAAGCAGAATATCTGCAACCTGCAAAACAGGATACGTCAGCAAACCCAAGGATGGGTTGAGCTTTAATTCCTTTGCCTGCTCCTTGTAGGTCGGCACGCGTTCGAGTCGTGCCACGGTAACTAACATCGCGAACAAGGTGCTGAGCTGCACATGTTCTGGAATGGCTGATTGCAAAACCAGACTCGAACGAGAGGGATCAATACCGGCTGCCAGCCAGTCCGTAATCATCTCCATCGTATTTTGCCCAATTTGATCTGGATGTTCATAGTCAGTGGTTAAGACGTGCAGATCTGCCACCAGAAAGAAACACTCATGGTTTTCCTGTAAGCGGATCCAGTTGACCAGGGTGCCGTACAAATGGCCAATATGGCGGGGTCCAGTAGGTCTATGACCGGTTAAAATTCGTTTGACGTTATCCATTTCCTTTTCCTTCGATAAATTAAAATAAAAGCATTCGTCTCCGCAGAGACGAACGCTTTAAGGTCCGTGGTACCACTCTGATTAAGCCGCTTAACAAAAAAATTCCACCGATGATGCACACATGGATGGAAAAGCCAGCTTCACTCTTTTCGGATACGACAACCACAGTCGGGTTGGTTATATCCTTTACCTGGATAACGGTGGCATCTCCGGCTCAGGTTACTGGCCCTTACGGACGTTCTCCCTGCAACTCCAAGGTCCATTCCAAATCGCCATCCGGGCAGGTTCTCACCTTCTCCTGCTCTCTGTACCGTTTATGCGAGGTGTACTCGTCCTCTTCACAGTATTTGTTTGTTATATTAAGTCTAGATTATAGGAGGAAAAAGAGATTTGTCAAGAGAATTATTGTGATTTTTTGCATTATCCGAGTTGGTTATTGTCGTGATTAGAGTGGGTGATACTATAGAAGCCCTTAGAAACCGCTGCATCCTGAACTAATTTCGTAAGAAAAAAGAGAAATTATCCATATACATTTTGACAATAGGACAAACTTCTTTTCCCTGAAACGCTATAATAAACAAATGACCAGCATTACCGTAATACATGCCAATATTACAACATTGACTGTGGATGCCATTGTCAATGCTGCTAATGAAACCCTACTGGGCGGTGGTGGGGTGGATGGCGCAATACATCGTTCTGCCGGAGCACAACTATTGGCGGAATGCCGTTCATTAGGAGGTTGTAAAACTGGTGAGGCGAAGATTACCAGTGGATATCATCTACCCGCCCGCTTCGTGATTCATACAGTCGGTCCTGTCTGGCATGGCGGACAGCATAGTGAAGCGATATTGTTAGCCAGCTGCTACCGCCATTCATTAGAAATCGCCACAAGTTACCAGCTCAAATCCATTGCTTTTCCTTCCATCAGCACAGGTGTTTACGGTTATCCATTCATTCAAGCAGCCAGCGTAGCGATTTTATCTGTTGAGGAATTTATCCAACAAGATAATTCATTGACGGACGTCATATTTTGTTGTTTTTCATTAAAAGATAAACAAATCTATGACCAACTTTTGGCCGAAGAATCCCAAAACAGTTCCCCCGAGTAGACCTAAGATTTTCATATGAAAAAGGATAAACACATGCCCCACCCATTGATCGATCAACTCCGTTTCACCCGCCATGAATTTAAGCGAGCCTTGCGTGATATTAATGAGGAGGACGCCTGCAAACGACTGCTGCCCATGAATAGTATCAGTTGGAATGTTGGTCACCTGGCCTGGCAGGAGCAGAGATATTTTCTGTGGTACGGTTTGGGGCAAATGCCCTACCCTGAAATTGACCATGATTTCGCTTTTGGCTGTCCTGCCAGTACACCTGCTCTGGAAAAAGTACTTCCCATGTGGCAGGATATCATTCAAATTAGTGACTCCTGGATGGATCAATTAACCATTGAGTCACTGCAAAAACCGCTGATGCACAACGATCGAGAGACCAATTTAGGGAATCTACTCTGGCGAACCCTGTATCATTATTGGTATCACATTGGCGAGAATCTGGCCATTCGCCAGCAACTGGGGCATTCCGACCTACCGGTATTTGTGGGCAATCTGGATGGTCGTGCACCCTATCGCACAGAGCAGGATTAAAACGTGGAAACCAGCAGATTCAGATTAATGTATGTGATCTGGCGCTGGCTTCTTATAAGGGAAACTGATTTTGAAATTAAATTATATGCCTGCGTATGGTTTATCCAACGCGCTGATTGATTTCATCCAGCACGGATTGCACTTTTTCTTTCGTCAGTCCAAATTGCGCAGCTTGAGGCATGCCCAGTAACTTCTCCAGAGAAAAGCCTTTGACCATTTTTACCATCTGATTTTTGTAGATACCCGGAATATATTTTTCCAGAACAGGTTTTGCCTTAGGTTCATTTAATAATGTTGACAGGGTTGTATCCATTGTAAATTTCATAAATTCGCTCCTATGATTTTACTATATAGTATCAGAGTTGTTATATTCCCGTCAATTACTGTGCAATATATGCATAATCGCGAATGTTTTGATTTGTTCAAATCCTTATTTCCCCGTTATTTCCCTCTTGACATGTAAAGCAGACTTTACTATAATATGTAAAATTAGCTTTACATAGGAGGTGTGATGGAGAACCGATTAATACAATTCCGAACACTGAAAGGATGGACGCAACAAGAGTTAGCTGATCAGGCTGCTGTCTCGCGGCAAACGATCATTTCGCTGGAAAATGGTCGCTATAACCCATCCATTTTATTGGCTTTCCGGCTTGCCCATCTTTTTGGGAAAACGATTGAAGATATCTTTATTTATTCTGAAGAGGAGTGAAAATGATTTCAGCAAAAAAAACCATCCAAAAAAGAATCCGCACCGCCTGGTTATTTTTATCTGCCGGTGTATTGATTTTTCTAATCGGCGCTATCCTTGAATTATCAAGTAAAAATGCACCTTTTAATTTCCGGATCATTACCGGGCTGGGTACCTTATTCCTTGCCGCCGGCATCGCAATGCTGGTTAAATACCGCCAGGCAAGCAAAGATGAAGCTACCGCGAAACGGCTCATCATAGAAGCCGGTGATGAAAGGGCGCAGATGATAAGGGCACAGGCAGGACACCGCGCATTTTGGGCTGCCATGATTATTACTTATGTCATGCTGATGTGGGTTTCTTTTTCATCTAATGGCAGCCTGCCAATCTTATCTCAAGACTTGCTCTGGTATGTCCTTTCTTTTGCAGTGTTATTACCTTTTGGTATTTATGTTGCGGGAATCATTACCGGAGAAAAAAACCACTGAACAAAAAATAAGGCGTTATCTGCCTACCCCTCCCTCTCAAAATAAGAGGGAGGCGTGTCCATTGTGCAATTTATTAGTCACCCTGAACATTTTGCCACCCCTTTCACTGAAAATTATAGATTCCCTTTATTTCATACTGTTTCGGATCGGAAAACCAATGTGATACAAAATTAAAGATATTCTTGACCTTTTTTATCTTAATATGTACAATCACTGATATCCCACATTGCAGTTCCACAATACAATTCATTTTCAGTTAATCCTTTATAGGAGGCAAGTGATGAGTACGAAAAGGCAAAAATTCTCTCTTTATATCTTGATAGCTTTATTGGTTATCGCCATCCCGACCAGCACTGTTCTGGCTAATAAACAGGCCTGGAAAGCCGCAATCTCCAGCACCAACGAAGTGCACGACGTAGTTGACTCAACTGCGCGTGGAACAGGTAATTTTGGCACCAACCCGGATGGCAGTCTTCACTTTTTAGTCTCTGTTCGCGGACTTTCAGGTGAACCCAGTGGAGCACATTTACATGCTCCCGCAGACAGCAGTAGCAATGCAGCAGTGGTTGTTACGCTTTGCGGCGGTGGACCTGGCATGGCCGTTCTGAGTACCTGCTCTTATGATAATGGCGTTATGGTAATTGAAGGCGACATTATGGGCTATCATCTAAATGGAATGACCGCCGGCGCATTTTTTACCAACTTGCGAGACGGTCTGGTTTACTTTAATGTGCACACAGCATTGAATCCGGCTGGGGAAGCCCGCGGACAATTAGTCCCACGCTAAGCAAAGTCTTATAATTCAATAATCCAAGCACCTGCCCGGTCACAAAATCGCCCGGCAGGTGTTTTTTTATTCACCAAGCCAATTCTCTTTCAGTCTTTTTACACAAACACGTATCAAAGCGGTTACCTCCCCCACTATAAGTCGAAACCCATTGTTAAGAGAGTTTAACAAAAAAGGTATTGAAATTTAATCAACTTGAACACTATACTGGGAGTATCGAAATTATGGATAGCAAACGCGAGAATTTTTCTCACACTTACTGAATTTTGCTTTTATCACCTTTTGGCTCATAAAAGGAGCTCACGATGACTGAATTTTTAGGCGTCCTGATTGGTTTTGGAGTTTGGTTCATCTTGCGATATGTTCTGACTGCGTTTTATACGGTGGATCAAAATGAACGTGCAGTAAAAACGATCTTCGGTAGAGCACAACGGGTAGGGACTTCAATGACTGTGGATTCACCACTCGGAGAAACGCTCTCTGAAGAGCACAAGCAGCGTTATAACTACCCACAAGTGCGGGTCATTCCACCGGGTGGTCCCTATTACAAATGGCCTTGGGAAAGAGTATACAAAGTTTCCATAGCAACGCAAACAATGAACATGGCTCAAGACACAGAAGACCCGAGTGCCAACCAGGGAGGCACGATCCTCGAAGCAGTTACCAAGGACCAATTAAATACTGGTTTGAATGGTCAGATACGATATCGCGTGGCTGAGAGCAACCTATACGCCTATATTTTTGGGGTAAAGCAGCCTATTTCACATGTGATGGGTTATTTCGTATCAGTCTTGCGTGAAAGGATTGCCAGTTTTGAGGCCCCATTACCTGCAGCGGAACGCGGCGGCGAAATGAGCAGCGTGATCGGTGTTTCAATCAATGATCTGCGAAAAAACTTACGAGATTTAAATGATCATATGGAACGTGAGTGCGCTTCCTCGGCTGCCCGTTATGGAATTATTTTGGATGCCTCATTAATCACCGGAATTGATCCTCCCGCCGATGTTGAATCCGCTCTGGCTGCCATCAATACCGCCCATAACCAGGTTTCTTCCGATATCAGTCTTGCACAAGCACTTGCTGACCAGAAGATTGTCCAATCGAAAAGAGCAGTCGAGATCGAGACTCTCAATGCCCAGGCAGAAGTTGAACCGTTAACTGCTCTTGCAGAACAACTGCGCAATCTATTGAAAAATGGGCCGGATGCACTGGAGGTTTATCTTCGTAATGTTCGTCTGAAGCTGTTTGCACACGCCCAAAATATTGTCAAAGAGGTGAAATCATGAATGGAATCCTTCCCTTTTTGATCAGCTTGTTAGCCACATTTATCGGTATGTGGCTGTTGGTTCCGATCATTCTCTTCATCATCCGAAAAATTGGCCTCTATACTATTGTTCAGGAAGGCACATGCCAGGTTTTTGTCCTTTTTGGCAAAGTAATTGGCATCCTGCGAGAGCCAGGCTTGCACATTCTTCCAATCAAACTTGGTGCTGGCGCATTTTTGGTAAACTGGCTCGGCTCTCGCCGGATTCTTGATATGCGTCTGGATCAACAATATTTGCGCAGTAATCCGGTCAATTCTGAAGAAGGCGCTCCGATGGGTGTTGGAATCTGGTACGAAATGTATATCAGTGACCCTGTTGCTTACCTCTTTAAGAATGCAGATCCACGCGGATCACTGGCTGCAAATGTCAGCAATGCTGTGGTGCGCTCACTCAGTAATTTGCCACTCGATCAAATGCTGGTAAACCGGCATGCCATGAGCCGTACCGTTCGTGAAGAAGTTTCCCCTCGTTCACATGAGTGGGGATATAAGCTGGGTTCGGTCTACATCCGCAAAGTTCACTTCCGCGATATTGGCATGATCAACCAGATCGAAGCAAAAGTAGTCAACCGGCTGCGACAGGTGACATCTGCCATCAAACAGGACGGTGCCAACCAGGTAAATATCATCACGTCAACTGCAGAGCGTTTGGCAGCCATTGAATTCGCAAAAGCCGGAGCTATCCGTCCACGCATAGTTGGACTTGCTCTTCAAGAAATTTCCAGAGATCCACAGGTTGCAAACGCAGTATTTGAAATTCTGGAAACACAGAATATCCTCGACGGAAAAGGAAAATTAATACTGATTCCAGAGAATAAACAGATATTATCCGAGCTGCTTGCCTCTCAGAATCTTCAATAAGATAAACTTCCCTGGTGAATGCCAGGCAGCAGGTGTTTTCGCATGGAATTGATATGACAGTATCTTTTAAATCACTACGCAACTTTTTTATCACCTTTACAGTTTTTCTGGCCATTGACATGCTTTGGCTGGGTGTCATTGCCGACGACTTCTATCGCAGCCAGATCGGCATCCTGATGCGTTCCCCAATAAACTGGTTTGCTGCGCTCATTTTTTACATAATCTATATCTCAGGTTTGTTGTACTTTGTCATCCACCCGGCCATCATTTCCAAAAACTGGAAAAAAGCTCTATTTAATGGGCTTTTCTTCGGTTTTATCACCTATTGCACCTACGACCTTACCAACCTTGCTACGCTGAATCATTGGCCAATTTTGCTGACTGTTGTTGATATTGGCTGGGGATCATTCCTGGGAGGAATTACCGCAGCTGGCAGTTATTTCGTCATCCGAAAAATAAAACCAGATTAATTGCCAGGCCGAAGACCTATTAAAATTTTTCAACCTGTACAGACATTGGATATGTGACTGTCCTTTTTCCTATACTCTATAAAAGTATAGTAGATGAAATAGGAGGTAGAAAATGGCAGTAAGAAAAGCTGAAGCAGTATGGGAAGGTGATTTGAAAAATGGAAAAGGCATCATGAAATTGGGCAGTGGTGCATTTGAAGGAGCTTATTCGTTTTCTTCCCGCTTTGAAGAAGGTACAGGTACAAACCCGGAAGAATTGATCGGGGCAGCCCACGCCGGATGCTTCTCAATGGCACTGAGTGGCGATCTTTCCAAAGCCGGTTACACCGCCACACGAATAACAACCAGTTCAAAAGTTACTCTTGGAAAAATTGATAATAAATCGCGCATCACTAACATCCATCTGGATGTGACTGCTGAAGTTCCTCAAATCTCGCAGGAGGAATTTGCCAATATCGCTGAGGGAGCTAAAAAAGGCTGCCCGGTATCTGCAGCTTTGAGTGCCGTGGACATCAGCATGACAGCTCAACTTGTTTAAGTAGGCTCGCACAATCAGGCAAAAAATTTTCTAGGGAATGAATAAGGTGCTATTCATAGTCACAATCAGGATACTCGCCCCATTAATTCTGATGGGGAGAATGGATTAATCTCTGGGCAGCGCGCAGCCTAATTGATTACCCCAACTCAGCGCAGGTGGATTCCGGCATCTTCCATCAGACTTCTGATGGCGTTAGTATCCGGTAGAAGAATCCACATCCCATTCCAGGACCATGATGGTGTTGCCTGATCTTCACTGATTGCCACTTTATGAATGCGATCCGTATGATTTAATAGGCTCGCAGCAAAGGGAATGAGTTTGATCCCCTGCTCAATACTCAGGTTTGTCTCTACATTTTCATTCAATTCGGCTTTGATATCTGAAAATTGTTCAATCGTCTGAAAGCTGACAATTTTCTTGACCAATGCGTAGACTACTTCCTGCTCACGTCGCAGGCGATCCAGGTCACTGGAGGTATTACGGGAGCGAACATACCATAATGCTGTCGGTCCATCCATATGGATCATACCAGGTGTAACGGTGCAATCACCATCTACCTGCTGTGGAAGATCACAATCATCCGTCAGATCCTGCCCAACTCCCACGTCAATTCCACCACGGTTATCGATAAACTGCGTGAATCCGGTGAAGTTAGTCATCATAAAGTAATCGGGGCGCAAGCCAAAATTCTCTTCAAACACTTCCGCCATAGCGTCAAACCCGCCCAGTTCATAGACTTGGTTGATTTTCATTTCATACAAGCTGGGTACCTGCACCCATAAATCCCTTGGAAACGAAACAACACTGACTGATTTCTCGTCAGAATCCAGTACAACCATCAGAATAGCATCCGTTCGAAAGCCACCCTCGTTTGGGCGTTGGTCAGATCCTAATAAAAGAATACGCATCTGGCCTTCAAACTGTGGATCCACTTCTGCTATCGGAATAACGGCTTTTTGTTCTTCCCCTGATTGCGCCTTTACATCTTTTTTCAAGTTTTTGGTAATAGCGGAAGCTAGGGTTATGGTGGTTGCACAGGCAAATAAAATGAATGCAACACCAAGTATTGAGGTCAGGTTTAATTGAAATGGAAGACGAAATCTTCGTTGGGACCCCCGTTGATTAACTGGTTTCGCCATCGACTTACCATTCCATTGCCCGGCATATTTCGGTCCATTTATAACCCTATTTTGCCACTCTTGATTTTTTTTGTTTTTCTGATAATTGTTCAATGGAACTCTCTTCTTCCCGGGTTGGCATTATTAGCAAAAAATCTATTATACGCTATATAAATAGTTTCCCTTTACAATTTCTATTGTTTCAGTTGCGAGATTCATGCCAACCTTTTTTTGCGAGTGAAAGCTTATTAATCCGATTTATCAGACGACTTAAAAAATAAACCGGTTGGTCTCCCAACCGGCTGGACTTTTTACGGTCTTAGTACTAAATGAAAATGATCTGAGCGCCATCTGTCATGTCAATGAACTCGGCAGCTGTCACGATATCTTCAACCCCATCCACAAAATCTTCTTTTTTAAGGTCCATCATGTCAACCGACATCTTGCAGGCGTACATTTTTGCACCTGCATCGGCAAGCATTTGCATGAATTCCCGCACTGGGGGAACATCGAGATCGCTGATCTTGTCTCGCATCAGTTTGCTAGCAAATGCGGTCATTCCTGGTAAAACACCCAAAATATTGGGAATACCGAGATTGCCGGTTTTGACACCCATCATCGACATTTTCATGCTTGTGTTGCCCACCGGAGCCAGCTCAAGGTGATCAATGCGATGAGTATTGATTAAATCCATTCCCCAAAAGGTAAAGAACAGGGTTACATCCAGACCATTGCCCAATGCTGCCCAGCCCATAATCAGTGCCGGGTAAGCCATGTCCAGGTTGCCCTTCGAACAAATAAAAGCGATTTTCCTTGTTTCTTCACTCATCTTAACTCTCCTATTAATCCATTTCTGTCTGAATAGACCTTAAACACAACCTTCGGGCTTTCCCAACCCTGCAATTTTTGCCACTTTTTTCGCCGGTCCTTTCGGGAAGAGGGAAAACAATTCCTTCGTGGATACGCCTGAACCACTGGTGATGGCACGTAAAGTCGGAGATGCGCCACCATTGCCGGCAGTCGTGCGTGCAAAATCGATAACCTTCCAATGACCATCTGTCAAAGGTTCAATGCCTTCTTCTTTGGCCATTTCTACTGCAATTTCTTTTGTCCATTGTGAAGAATCGGTTAAGAAACCTTCTTCGTTTACTTCTACTGTTTTTCCTGCAATTTCGCGAGTACTCATTTTGTTAATCTCCATTTCTTATCATAGTTTGTTTCTTTTTTGTTTAATTTATCAATTTCGAAATATCAAAATCTATTTATTCTGGCCACTTACCAGCCATGGTCATGGTTGGTGCCAGAGGCAGTTTAAGTCCGCGCATTAGAATATTCCAGTACATCCACTCAAAACTTAATTTGCCCCAGTGATTAATGAATGATTCCTGTAAGAGTGAAAATGGACCAATGCCTGGGATTGGGAATCGCCCCGGCAAGGGTTCCTGCTCATAATTAAAATCTAGCAGCACACCTTTTCCATATCCAGATTCGATAAAGCAATTGGTATGACCATCAAATGTTTCTTCCAATGCTTTTCCCTCAGTGTAGTGTTTAAAATTCTCGCTGAATAAATCAACAGCGTAATGTGCAACCGAACCAGCCTTTGAAGTTGGTGCATTAGATGCATCCCCCAGAACAAAAATATTCTCATATTTGTCTGAAAGGAAAGTGTGAGGGTTGACAGGTGAAAAGTTTAATTCATCTCCCAATCCGGATTTCCCAATAACTGCTGCCCCCATGTTGAGGGGCACGCTTACCAGTAAGTCATAAGGAATTTCACGTTCATCATAGGATACAATTTTTTTTGCATCCGGATCAGCTCGTTCAATGTAAAAATCAGGTTCGACAATAATATTCTTGTGATCAAGTATGTCACCGATCCTTTTCGCAGCAATCGGTTTGGTGAACGCACCAGATAATGGGGTAGCATAAATCAGCTCCACCCGGTCGCGCATACCCTTTTTTGTAAAATAGGCATCCGCTAACATTAAAAATTCCATCGGAGCAACCGGACATTTGATCGGATTTTCGACCACATTTACCACGATTCTGCCGCCTTGAAAATCTCTAATCGCCTGACGTAAATCCACCGACGATTGCAATGTGTAAAACGAGTGAATAGACTTTCCCCATTCGTGCTCAGCCAAACCGGGTGTTTCTTCCGGATGGATATCTGCGCCTGTAGCGATAATTAAATAATCGTATTCGAGTACAGACTTGTTGGCGAGTTGAACCTTATTATTGGCGGCATCAATCAATTCGATACTCGATTGAATCATTTTTACAGAATCGGGAATATATTTACTCTTGGGTTTAACCAACCGTTTTTCATTGGCCAAACCAAAGGGGACAAAGATATATCCCGCCTGATAATAATGGGCCGGATCCTGATCCACGACCGTGATATCCCATTGATTGCGATCCATTACTTTATTAAGATGGTTAGCAACCATTGTACCGGCAGTTCCGGCTCCGAGAATAACAATCTTCTTCATTAATCTTCTCCCTATAAATTTTGGGTTAAATTTGCAATTTGCGATAACCGATCCATAAACGCGCTTCGCTCGGCAAGAATACTTTCAATTGCTTCAGCAGCAGCCTGCGGTTGACCCATCAAATTTTCGCGTTGTTCCTGGCTTAGAACCGGTACCTCTCCTAATGCCTCGGTCATAACATTCCGTTCCAGATTATGGGCAGCGGACAATTCAAGACTGCGTCGATCAAGCTCCGCAGCTGAAGGTGCATCATAGAAGAATGGCCCCGAAATGAATAAGCCTTGCATGCGTTGCTGGTTGTGAATGGGGGCACCCACATAATTGAGACCAGCGTGACAGACGAATTCAGTTTTACCTTGTTTGCAAGCTTCCACAAACCGAGCCCAGGATTCATCACAAGCAACCCTTCCACTGGAGGAGAGCTGGATCAATTTACAAAATGAGGTTTCACGACTCTTTTTGGTAACCAGTGCACCACTTTGGTCAATTACAAACGCATTGAAGCGCGTGACAGATGAATATAAATTCTGTATGGTTTGCACACAATGGACAGGAAATACTGATTCGGACTCCACTTCAGCAGGAAGAGCTACACCTTTTAACAATCGCTCGATTTCACTTTGTGAAAAGCGCCACTGATTTCCGATTTTTATACCTTTCAATCGACCATCCTGGAGCATCCGGTATACAGTAATCCGGTCAACCTTGAATAATTCCTGTACTTGTTTACTTGTGAGAAAATTTTCCATACATCTTAAACCATATCTATTGTTATAACTTGTTATATAAAGTTATATTACTATGTTGTGCATCTTTTCACAAGTGACATTTGTCACAATTAACAGTATCTGCGGGATTGTTGACTCAAAGGTGCGGTTTACGGGACTGTGGTGGTATGAATATTCTTCAGGCTGAACTCAACCCCAAATTATGAAAACTTTCCTGGAGAATCCCGAGAGTTTCTATTTTGATCCCTCGTTTCGAAGGAGATTCAGGCAACTAAATTTGCACTTTGCGAGTGTCCTATCCAATATTTGTAGAGTGGGCACTTTCAATTGAAATCTTTCATAGGTACAATTCGATCAAATCCGGATCGGATGACCATTTGTTGAGTGCCTAACCTACGTCTCCTGATCGATTCGCATTGTGGTCCGATTTTTAGGCAACCAAGAAGTATCGGTATCAGTCGTATCGGGGAAGTTCCCCTCCAAAGGACTTCCTCGGGGAGTATCCTTTTTGCATTACCCGATGACCAGGCAAGGTTTTTTTACGCATCATTAACTTAAAATATCGTAACTATTTCGCATTTTTATGGTATATATTTATACGTTCGCAGGTTATTTATCCTTTTGAGTGCTTAATCTCGGATCGTCCACCATTTCCAATGTGTTTGGCATTTAAATCAATACGATTGGAAAAATCAAGTACTGGGAGAGTGTGATTTGGGTGCTGTATTACAAAACATTAAAACAAATGTAAAAATTAAGGCGCGCAGCCGGAATTACTTGATTTATATGATGATTTTTATGGGCCTGGTAGCGGTTATGGACCAATACCTTTCCACCATTAAGACCACTGCCTTACCCTATATTCTCGGAGAGTATGCAATTGACGCATCGAAATTCTCGTACCTGGAAGCACTATTTCTCTCTTTCACCTTTTTAATTTTCCTCCTTAACGGGTTGAACGATATCATTGGTCGGCGCCTTTCGATCTTGATCTTAATCATCATCATGGGGGTATCAGCCTTTGGAATTCTTTATTTCACCCCAAGTCTTAACCTGTTCATGGTGTTTTACACGCTGGCCATCTTTGCCACAGTTTCAAATATGTGGACCATACCGATCAGCGAAGAATTGCCTGCTCTCAAACGTGGCAAATATATCGCGGTGGTTTATATCATCGGCTTGATCCCACTGCAGGCATTACTGCCGCCCCTAATCATTAATACACTCGGCCTTAGCTGGAAATGGATGTATGGCATCATGTTTTTCTTCATGATTCCCCTATTGGTCATGTGGGCATTCATGAAAGAAACGAGCCGCTTTGAAATGATTCAAACGGAACGGAAAAAGGGTATCCGCAAGACCCATCTGTTTGGAATTGGTGTAATTAACCGCCAGGATATCCGCTATATAGCTATATCGTCTTCAATCTGGTTAGCGTGGCTGGTATACCAATTCTTCTACTTCTGGGCCGGTTATTATTTCATGACAATTAAGGGCTACTCACTCTCACAATGGTCATTGGTCTTGTTAGCATCTCTCGTTCTTGCCATGGTCGGAGGATATTTGAGTGGTTGGATTATGGACCGCATGGGACGTAAACCAGCTCTGATCGCAGGGTGTATTGGGCTTGCTTTGATTTTAGTTCTGATGGGTTTCGGTCAGGGATTTCTCCTGCCTGTAGCTGCCGCACTGACTGGGTTCTTTACATCATTCACATACACATGGATCGTTGTGTATGTTCCAGAAGTGTTTCCAACAGAACGCCGTGGAGCCTGTATGGGCTGGACAACCACAATTGCACGTATTTCATACGTAATTGGTCCCTTATTAACCGGTTATCTGCTCAGCCTTTTTCCCACGATGGAATGGTTTTGGGTTGTTGGTGGTGTGGTAATTCTCATTCCGATTGCGATTGTGTTGCTTTTCAATCCTTCCGAAACAAAAAAGATGGAATTGGAAGAGATCGAAACCGGCCGAGCCTGAGCAGATTTTTCCTGTCGACTTCAGTCTGCTAACTGTATGCTTGTGCCTTCACCCTGCATTCCTTCAACAGCAAACCTGCGTGCCTTTCCAAAAGCCTTGCCTTTTGAGTGATTCTCTACTTTTGTGCAGTTTTATTCATCCACATTGATTGTGAAGGATTGCGAAGCAGATTCTACATTCAGGACAACGCCTTCCACGGATACATGGTCTTCGCCCGGGCCAATATATGTCCAGAAATTTATACTCGAGCAATTTGCTTCAAGCACCATTGAGAGCGCTGCTTCTTTTCTAGCATAAAGCTGTGAATGCCAACCGCGCGTTGAGTTAGGATCAGCTCTGACTAAGGAGAATTGCACCTGGTCTGTTGAGGCACCACAAAGTATTTGCAAGTCATGCATAGCACAATCTAGATAAAGGCCGTTTCGGCTTTGTATTTGCCGGTAAGGGTAATCCGCTATGAGCCAATGCAGGCGGTAATTGTGTAACTCGCCAGCCGTCAACCGATCAAGGATCAACCAGCGGTCACCAGGAATTGGGATGACACTGCGTTGATACAGTGGCGGGTCGTCAAGCATATGAAAAGCTGAAAGTTCGAATCGTAAACCTTGTAAACCATCCCGATTAAACGTTCCCAAAAACCTGCCATCAGCCCAGTCAACCCAGGTTATCCTACTTGCCTGTGTCATCTGGTCTTTTTTATCAACCGTAACTGTATTATGCACGCCCGTGTGTGCAAGCCCATTGTTCCAAATTCCGCCGCCATTATAAAGGAACGTCCCTGCATCAATCAAAACGTTCTTTTGCCGCCACCATAGATCAAAATGGAATTGGTCTGCGTGCGAAGGCCGGGAGAGATAGTGAGTGCAGCGGAAAAAAGCCATGCTATTTTGACCGCGAAAAACATACAATCCACCATCGGGAAATGTATCCTTGGCCGGCTCATAAATCTCCTGACGTGTTGATTGCAAGGCATTTTCTCCGAATACCCAGAATAAATCTTCGTCCCAGGCTCCCTCAGGAAAGTAACGATGTTTATGGAAGAGGTAATAACCTGATTGAATCAAAGATCGATAATCCTCAAAAGAAGTCTGGTTAAACTGAAGTACCAGGGCGCCGTCGTTGGATCCGAATTGAGGAACTCTGCCGGTTGTTGGTTCAGTGATGCTAATAATAAAATCAACAGCACGTTCAATCATTGACTTAAGATTCGTAGAAAAGGGTTTGTTTTGAATCTCAGCCAGTTGGATTGCCAGAATGTACAATTGCATGGCAAAGCGCTGGTAATTGATAGAATACATACTGTATTGTCCATCTGCGAAAAATTGGGCACCTGCTTCTTGCTCGAGGATTGCCCGGCCGATTTGTTCAAATTTAGCGGATTCCTTTAATTCAGGGAAGAGACTGCCCGTTAACCACAAACCAAAACCCTCACTGATTGTGTGGTTACTATGGGTGGCAATTGCAAATTCCAGGTTCTGTTGAATTCGGCGGGCATGTGCTGCAACAAACAAGGTGAAACGACCAATTTGCTCGCCGGTAGTTTTTGGTGATTGGATAAAGGCAAAGTAACCAAAACAAGCTGCCAACAGACGCAGCGCTACTTCCTGCCCGTCTTTCCAGTTTGGCCCAAACCCGGGGGGATTATTATCCATCCAATCCGAGATGATCTTCCAGTAGGCTTGCACAAAATCTTCATTGTGATCAATGGCATATGCCCTTACCAGGCTATAAACGAACGAAAATCGACTTGCTTCCCAGACAAACTTGATATCAGCTGCACCATAATCAGGGATGCGAGACCAATGCAGATGATTGTCATACATAAATCCGCTGATGGGGTCACGCAGCCAATCCGGGGGAAAGCCGATCTGATGATACTCGTCACTGAAATAGTGCAAGTTTCCTTTTAGCAGTTGACGCGCTTTATCTTCGATTTGTACCCAATCGAAACCTCTGTCTCGTGGAAGTTTTGGATCGGGTTGAAAGAAAAAAGGTGGCAGATTTTGCTTTCGCCACAGGGAATAAGACTGAATCTCGCTTGGAATTCCCGCCTTGACACAATCCGCCAGGGAATAGCGCTTCCAGGGGTAAGCTGGAACCTGAAGACGGATCAATCCACTGCGCATTTTTAACCAGTATATACCCCGGAACCACAACCACCTGGCACCCATTACCTGATTAAGTTCTCGCAGTCGCTTAATCCTGGTGATCATGTTCCCTTTTTTTCGTCAGATAATGCAACCCTAACCATAACAAGGGCAGACCAATAACAATTAATCCCGGAAAAAGTGGCCAATTCTGAAACCAACCCCATAATAGTACCAATGCCAACAGCACAAAACCAAAATAGATGAAATTAACATACTTACCCTTTACGCCCGCAATAAGCCATCGCTGATAAAGATGAGTACGATGTGCATCCAGCACATTTTCATGTTTGATTGCCCGACGCACGAAGGTTACCCCTGTATCCAAAATGATTGCCCAGAGCATTACTACCCCTATGAGAACGGGGTTTCCCCCATCCGGCAAGGATAGTAACGGTAATATCGCAAAGCTATAACCCAGGAATGTGCTGCCTACATCTCCCATGAAGATGGATGCCGGCGGCCAGTTGTGCGGAAGAAACCCGAGCGCTGAAGCTGCGATCGCAATCCCAATCCAGAACGTTAGTTGATTGGGGAGAGCGCCACCCTTACTGGAAATCCAGACCCAACCAGCAGCAATAAGGAGTGCCTGCCCGCCGGCAAAACCATCCATTCCATCCATAAAATTATAAGCATTAATTAAGCCCACAATCCACAAAATGGTTAATGGGATGCCTATCCAGCCAATTTGCACTTCCCCGATCAATGGAATGGTCAAAAAGCGAAAATAACCAAAAAAAATGATAGTCAGGATTGCAACAATTGTTTGCACCAGAAAACGGATTTTTGGAGTGAGCGAATGAATGTCATCCTGCCATCCCAACCAGGCGACCAAACCACCCATCAGAATATACACTGAGCATTGCAACCAGGCATTATGTATGATGGCATACACAAGAACAACCAATAAAGTCAACACGACAATCGCCAGACCTCCACCTCTTGGAGTCGGCACGGAATGTGAACTGCGATCATTGGGAATATCAAAAATTTGACTGTGTTTCAGCCAAAAAATGAGCCAGCGAACCATAAAGAAAGAAATAGTAGCCAGTAACAAGAAAATCAGCATGGTTTTCACAAATTCTGTAATCCCATTTGCTGCAATTCCAAGGCAATTCCATCCTCGAAACTGCGCGCTTGATATTGGAAATCCCGCTGGGCATCTTGAATATCAAAATTTTTATGTTCATTCAATCTCAAGACTTGTTCACCCTTTATCGGCAATCGAAGACCTATCTTTTCAAAAAAAGAAAACAAATTTACTGTTAAATCAGCAGGAAAATGGATTTTATGAACACGTTTCTCAATTTGCCCTGCAATAATATCAATCATCTGGTTATAGGTCACGGGTTCAAGTCCGGCGATGTTGTAGCTTTTTCCCAGGGTGAAATCGTAGTCAAGAACATTCAAAACAGCTGCAGCGACGTCATCAACATAAACTGGTTGTTGTAGAAATGTGCCATTGCCAGGGATAGGAATCAGGGGCCATTTCCGTATCATTCGAATCAAGCGGCTAATATTGCGATCTAGCTGGCTGCCATAGATCATGGTAGGTCGCAGAATGGTGAAATTTAGCCCACTGGAGCGAATCAATTCCTCTGCCTCCATGCGGGTACTCTTACTGGTTGAATTCAAGCTGGTGAAAATAGCGGTGGTACTAATAAAAATTGCACGTTGTATCGCTGCGCTTTGGGCAGCATTTATGATGTTAGCAGCATGTCCAAAGCCCAAAGAAGCAATATTGATCAGACCCTCACATCCATCCATCGCCTCCGCCAATTGGTGTTTATCCGCCAAATCCCCATGCACCCAATCCAGCTTGTAATCCCCTAAACGTGAAATATTACTCTCCGAGCGACAAAGACATTTCAGCGAATGACCAGCAGCAATCAGACGCGGAATTGTATAACAGCCAGTAAATCCGGTCGCTCCGGTCACAAATAATCTCAACGTTTCACCAGCTTTTCAAAAAGCACAAGCGTTTCAGCCAGTTTATCCCGGCGGTCAAGGTAATTAATTAAGTATTGACGGGCATTGATGCCCATCTCGTTCACCCTGGATTGATCACGCGATAAGTCAAGTATTGTTTTAGCCAATTCTTCGTCATTTCCCGGAGTCACAAATCTACCGGCTTGGGCGTCCTCAATTACTTTGCGGATGACACCATCAATTGCCAGAACTGTCGCCTTCCCTGCGGACATATAGTCAAACACCTTATTTGGGTAGGTCGTCCGAAACATAGCCACATCCTGTAAGATTGCCAGACAAACGGTGGCAGCTGCCAACACCTGGGGCATTTCCTTTTTGGGAGCAACCCCGGCGAAGATAACATTTTCCAATTGCAACCGTTCTTTTTCCTTTATTAATTTTATTCGCTCTTTACCATCGCCATACAAAACGAAGCGAACCTTGTCTTCATTTCGCAGCCTTTCTGCCGCTCGCAATATCGTATAAATATCGTTCGCCTGACCAAGCGCGCCTGCATAAAGAACAACAAACTTGTCTTCGAGTTTAAAGCGTGATCGGATAGTGCTCCCATCTACCCTCGGATGAAACATCTCCACATCTGTCCCGTAAGGAATAAACGTGATCTTAGCGGGTTCTGTGGACCTATTAATTATATACTCTGCATAAGCCGGAGAATTTACTAAAATGTGGGTTGCTCTTGAATACAAGAATTTCTCTAACCAGCGCGCCATCTTGATCAAAACAGGATTATTGAAAACACCCATGGCGACAATAAACTCAGGCCAGAGATCACGAACTTCCAACAAAAAGGGTTTTCGCCTCAGAAACGAAATCACCCAGGCAGAAAAAGCTTGAAAAATTGGCGGAGTTGTCCCCATAACCAGATCGATATCCTTGACACCTAATGCCACCCAAGTGGAGCTAAACATGAAACTGAAGAAAGAAATAATACGCCAAAAGTAGCTGCGGTGCAGCGCCGGTAAAATGTAGCTGCGAATAACCCTGATCCCATCAATGTTCTGCTCAATCTTCAACCCACGATGTTTAACAATCCTCTGACCAGTCTGATAGTTCAGATCACTGGCAATAATCACCAATTGATGACCCTGGCTTTTTAGAAATTTCGCCAGCTCGTAATGACGGGTATGGCCAGGTTCATCGGGCGAAACAAATGCCTGGTTGATCAACAGAATTTTCATTTGGTCAGTACCGCCGCTTTTAGGTCTGTTTCATCCTGGAGATTTTCATAATTCATTTTCCATTTCATATCTGATAAAAAACCTCAGAATTACTTTTCGCGCAGCAAATTGGAGAAAACACCATCTTCTTCGTTAGATACTCTCTAGCTATCTTCGTACTCAATTGTCATTATAGTATGAGAAATTGGTTTCAACCAACAAACCTGAAATGAGAGATAAACAAGAACACCACAAGCAATGCTAGAAACAGACAAAACAAGTTCAGTTCTCTGTTATTCTTCACTCAATTGGTCTTCCAATTCTTCCCACCGAAAAAAAGCATCCTCGAGTTGTTTCTCAATGTCCTGCAAGGCAGACTTAGCGGCGGAGATGCTTTCACCAGATTGTTGGTAAAACAAAGAATTTGACATTTCAAGACTTAATTTCCTTTGTTCTGCTTCCAGGTATTCAATCCTGCCAGGTAATTCACTCAATTCTGTTTGCAGGGCTTCACGAGCTCGCTTTTCTTTATAGGTAGGCTTCGTGAAGCCAGCGTTCACCTGAGAAAGTGTTTTGGCGTTACCTGACTTGCCATTTTTGGAATTCTCTTCATCTGCTCTTTCCTCATCCACCCTCTTTGACTGACGCTGCCAATCATCATATCCGCCTACATACTCTGCCACGATTCCTTCACCTTCCAGGACGATAGTACTTGTAACGATGTTGTTTAAAAATTCGCGGTCATGACTGACGAGGATTAACGTACCTTTAAAATCGAGCAATAAATCTTCAAGCACTTCCATGCTGTCAATGTCAAGGTCATTTGTTGGTTCATCCATCACAATCAGATTGGCTGGCTGGGCAAATATTTTTGCAAGTAACAAGCGATTTCGTTCTCCGCCTGAAAGCATATGAATAGGCGCGTTGACTCGTTCCTTCGAGAACAAAAAGTCTTCAAGATAACTATAGATATTGCGGTTATGGTCATTAATGGTGATCACATCACGACCTTCTGCAACATTCTCGAGAACGGATTTTTCTTCATCTAATTGACTGCGCAATTGATCAAAATAGGCAATTTCCAGATTGGTGCCCAGATCGACCAGTCCCGTTTGTGGCTGCATTTTGCCTAACAAAAGACGCAGCAGAGTAGTTTTGCCCGAGCCATTTGGACCAATTATTCCGACTTTGTCACCGCGGCGAATTGTGGTGGAAAAATCATCAATAATTAATTGATCGCCCCATTGAAAATGTAAATTCTCGACCTCAATGACGAGATTGCCAGAGCGACGCTCTGCTTGAATCTGCATTTGGATTTTTTTTGGCTGCTCCCGACGTTCCGAACGAAGTGCTCGCAATCGCAATAAAGCCCGTACACGACCCTCGTTTCTTGTTCGCCGCGCTTCAATCCCCTGACGGATCCAGTGCTCTTCCTGAGCTAATTTACGGTCAAACAATGCTGCCTTTGTTTCCTCAGCTGCCAGCAATGCCAGTTTTCTCTCCTGAAAAACACGGTAGTCACAATTCCAATCAAATAAGCGCCCTCGATCCAATTCGATAATGCGGGTGCTGACATTCTGCAAAAACATTCTGTCATGGGTCACAAACAACAATGTCCCCGGCCAGCGCAGGAGGAACTCTTCCAGCCAGCGAATGGCAAAAATATCAAGGTGGTTAGTGGGCTCATCCAATAAAAGAACCTGAGGCTCATTTACAAGACTGCGCGCAAGAAGGACACGACGTTTCATCCCGGCTGAAAGATGATCGTACACCACTCTGGCATCAAGCTGCATACGGGCAATTACTTGATCCACCCGTAATTCCTGCTGCCAATCTTCCAATGATTCTGCAACATCAGAAATTAGCCCATTTTTAACCACCTGGTAAACCGTATCACACAGACTCTCTGGCACTGCTTGCGAAAGATAAGCCGTTTTCAACCCGCTCAGCCGGGCTAACTGTCCACTTTCAGGTGTCAAACTCCCATGAATCAGCTTAAGCAGCGTGGATTTTCCTTCACCATTTCTACCCAGTAGCCCTACTCGTTCACCCTGCTCAATTTGCAAATTGACCTGTTCCAGAATCAACGGGCCGCCAAATCCAAGATCGATGTCCTTCAAACTGAATAATGACATAAAAACAATTTCCTTTTTCGTTCGCTACTATACTACAAAAATCTGCTCCTGTGGTTTGCAATTCGACTCAGCAAAAACCCGGGGGCGTAATAAAAAAAACCAGATTATCACTTTTTATCAGCTATAATCCTGTGTGGTAAAAATATTAATACAAAAACCAAACCCATAAACCCCGGATAATGAACCTTTGACACCAAAACGTTTACGCATTATCACAACTGGCGTTCTTCTCAGCCTATTTTTGGCATCCATGGAAGGGACAGTCGTTGCAACTGCAATGCCCTCAATTGTGGCGCAATTAGGCGGATTCTCGATCTATAGCTGGGTGTTCGCCATCTACATGCTGACTTCAACCACCACAGTCCCCTTATACGGGAAATTATCTGATATTTATGGGCGTAAACGTGTGTACGCAGTCGCAATGGGTTTGTTTTTGTTGGGATCAATCTTATGCGGTTTGGCTAACAGTATGGAGCAATTGATCCTCTTTCGTGCCATTCAAGGCCTTGGAGCTGGCGGTGTATTACCCATGGCGCTTATTATCATTGGTGAATTATTTAGTGTTGAAGAACGGGCTCGCATGCAGGGCCTCTTTTCAGGTGTGTGGGGTGTATCCTCGGTTATAGGACCATTGATCGGGGGTTTTTTGGTTGACCAAATTTCTTGGCATTGGGTTTTCTTCATCAATCTGGTTCCCGGTTCAATCGCGGTAATATTGGTTCTGACTGCCTGGCAAACTGAAATCAGCCATGTGCCCCAAAAGAAAAAATTGGATATTTCCGGAGCTGTTTTCCTCACCCTGACGGTATTAAGCCTGCTGTTAGGTTTAAATGAATTAGGACATACTGCTGGATATTGGTTCATCGGTCTGGCAATCACGTTTTTCATCATGCTCTATTTTGTGGAACAACGAGCGCTTGACCCTATACTGCCTTTGCATCTATTTAAGGATCAATTATTCGTCGTCGCCATTTTGCATGGCATTTTCGCAGGTTGGGCTATGTTTGGCAGTCTTTCCTATATCCCATTATTCGTTCAGGCGGTGCTGGGGACTACAGCGACGATGGCAGGTATTACACTGACGCCCATGTCATTGTCATGGACGATCGCCAGCATCTACGGCAGCAGGCTTATTTTAAGGAGGAGTTTTCGGTCAGTCGCATTGGCAGGAATGTTTATGCTGGTCATCGGCAGTTTCCTTATGACAACGATCAACCCCCAAACCAGCCAAATTTGGATCATGATTTACACATCTTTGATGGGAATTGGGATGGGATTATCAATTCCGGTCTTTCTGGTTGCCATTCAGACTGCTGTAGCACGCCACGATCTTGGGGTCGCCACTTCGACTGTCCAATTTAGCCGGAGTATTGGTGGCACAATCGGCGTGAGTGTACTCGGCGTTTTCTTGAGTAGTCGACTTGCAAGTCTTTTGCTACAAAACGGGATGGATCCTACATCAATATCGCTTAACACTTTGATTAACCCGCTACCAGGGGCAGAAATTGTCATTGACCAATCACTGCGAATCGCTCTTGGGACAGCCATGGCAAACATGTTTATCATCACACTGGGGGCAGCGATTATCAGTCTAATCGCCGTTTTCTTTACTCCCCGAGGCAAATTGATACAGTTAAAAAATGAAGAACAAGCCTGATGTTATCAACCTTTTATAAGGGTCTAATTATTGCATTAGGTTACGGTAAAATTAATACTCTAAGAAAGGTGCACAATCGCAGTGGAATTATTAACGAAATATAATCTGGCCATTTTTGATTTTGACGGAACAATTGCAGACACTTATCCAATCACCATGCAAATTGCCGAGAAACTCGCTCAGAAATTTAATTATGAGCCCATATCACCACAACAGTGGCAAGAGATACGAGAATTGGGCGTGATGCAAGTGATTAAGAAGTATAAATTTCCCATCTGGAGAATACCTGAGGTTGCTCTCGAACTACAGAAGCAAATGCGCCAAGACATTCATAAAGTACCCCTATTTGATGATATGGCTGCGGTTTTAAAGGAATTGTTCGAGCACGGTATCCAATTGGCTCTGGTGAGTTCCAATGGTTGTGAAAACATTCAAAAAGTATTGGGAGAAGAAATTGCCTCCTATTTTTCATTCTTTGAATGCGGGGTTTCCATGTTTTCAAAACAGGCAAAATTTGAGAAGGTTTTAAGAGCCAGTGGCGTGAAAGCCAATCATACTATTTGCATTGGCGACGAAATTCGCGATATACAGGCTGCAAAGAATGCCAAAATACCGTTTGGTGCGGTATCTTGGGGTTATACAAATATCGAAAAACTTCTCACTCTTTTTCCTCAGGAAATTTTTCACTCCGTAATTGACATCCGCGAAAAGCTGCTGTTGCCAACTGCTAATCAATAGAAAGCAAATGTTCCGACCTGTCCTGGATTTTCACAAGCTCTACGCAGCTTTCAATGAACCGGTCACTGAAATTGATTGTGGTTTGAAATGTGCCGTCCACAACCCGAATCGACAACCGGTATGCTGTGATATTTGCCTCGCTGTTCCTTGCGCCTATGAACAAGAGTGGCAATATCTGCAGGCGAACTCAGATCTCTGGCATGCCTGGCTTGAAAACGATTGTTATTCGTCAAACACTCACAAGCAAGAATTGACTGCTGAAATAAGCCATTATCAGGTCTTGCTCGCTTGCCAGGGAGCAGCAAAATGCCAGCGTGATTTTCGTGCAATAAGCTGTCGGCAATTTCCTTTTTTCCCATATATCACAGCCGACTTCCGCTCGATAGGACTGACATATTACTGGCAATATGAAAACACTTGCTGGGTTATAAGTAACCTTGAGCAGGTCTCTCCCCTATTCAGACATGAGTCAATATCATTTTTTGATCAACTTTTTGACTACTGGCCGGATGAAATGGAAAGTTATGCCCGGCTATCAGAATCCATGCGTAATGAATTTTCAATCCGCAAGCAGCGAATACCTGTTTTGCATCGCAATGGTTCAAATTATCTTCTCAGCCCTGGCTGCGAGCGAATGAGCAAAATGAAACCTTCAAATTATCGAAATTTTGGGTTTTACAAATAAATATTTTTTTGTTTCAAACAAAAGTGATTCTCATATGAATGTCACATTTCAATTTATTGAGAAAGATGCATTTATTAATACTTTTTACATATTGTTGGTTCAATAAGGCATTTTATTTATACTTACCCCACCTTATTAATTGATCGCTATAAATTGTTGAGGAGGTAAAAATGGATCCTGTAGATAAGGCAATGAAAACCCAATTGGCAAACATTCAAAGTAAAACGGGAAAAACTTTGGATGAATTAAGAAAGATTGCAATTGAAAACGATCTTGAAAAACACGGCCAGATCCGCAAATTTATGATTGATAAGTTTGGTTTGGGTTATGGAGATGCGAATCTGGTCGCCTCTTACGCCCGAAATCCAAACGATCCTGCTTTTCAGGATTCGCAAGAAATTGACACAGACCAATTGATTGGTCAAATTTATAGCGGACCTAAAGAGAAATTTTTTAATCTTCACCAAAAATTGATGGCGGAAATTGGATCGTTTGGCGAATTTACCATCTCACCCAAAAAGAGCAATGTTAGTTTACGGCGAAAACGACAATTTGTTTTGCTCGGTCCGGCTACAAATTCTCGTTTTGAGGTAGGGTTGAATCTTAAACAAGAAATTAAGGCTGAGCGCGTAAAACCACAACCCAAAGGAAGTATGTGTGATTACATAATTGTGGTGAATTCCGAAGATGACATAGACCCACAATTGGTAAGTTGGATGCGAATGGCATATGAGGATGCTGGATAATGCATTGAAACTCTTTTCCAAATAATTATTTGGAACAAGACGTCTTACGGAAAATTGAACCCCACAATTGTAGAATATCCACTACAATTTGTGAATGCGCATTCCAAAACCACAAAGTTCACATCTTAGCCGCGGATATACGTTTGCATTCATCAGTGCATTTTTCCTCTCCACCACCGCCATTTTTATTCGCTATTTGACTGAAACTTATCAGATTCCAGCATTATTGTTGGCATTCTGGCGTGATGTTTTTGTCACACTGGCTTTGTTCCCGGCGATATTTTTCATTCGCAGACGGTTATTCACCATACAACGGCGAGATGTACTTTATTTGATTCTATATGGTTTCGTTCTGGCATTATTTAATGCTTTTTGGACTCTTTCGGTCTCCTTAAATGGTGCTGCACTTGCCACAGTGTTAGTCTATTGTTCGACCGCATTCACCGCTTTATTGGGTTGGTGGCTTCTGAAAGAACAAATTCACTGGTCAAAAATCTTTGCCATCATTTTGACCCTGGCGGGTTGTGTGATTGTTTCCGGGGCATATACGAGTACAGCATTGCAATCCAACCTGGCTGGAATTCTGGCCGGGGTTATGGCCGGGCTATTGTACGCAATTTATAGCTTGATGGGAAGATCCGCATCGGAACGTGGGTTGAACCCAGCTACTACCCTGTTTTATACTTTTGCCTTCGCCACACTTTTTCTTTTGGTGATCAATTTACTGCCCGTAGCGAATCTCCCAGGTAAAGCCAACCAACTGGCAGATTTTTTGTGGCTGGGAAACCAATGGGCTGCCTGGGGGATTCTCTTCCTTTTGGCAGCTCTTCCTACGGTTGGAGGTTTTGGGTTTTACAATGTATCGCTCAGTTATTTGCCTTCCAGTGTTGCCAATCTAATTATGACCCTGGAACCAGGATTTACCGCACTGACTGCTTTCATTTTGTTAGGGGAGCGTTTTAGTAATCCACAAATTGTCGGCAGCCTGCTGACTCTGGGAGGTGTAGTGTTTTTAAGAATTTACGAGAATATTTTATTGTCTCGAAGCAGAGTTGTAAAAGAAAAATCATTTGCCTCGATCTAGGTACACATAATTTACGGTGGAAGCATAATTAACTTCTGTTATACTGCTCTAAATTAACAAAGAAAGTAAAATCGATGGAATTTCAATGGTACCAATATCTCTTAATGGGTTTGGCAGCTACTGCAGCGGGTTGGATTAATGCGGTCGCAGGCGGCGGTACTTTGATTACCTTTCCAGCCATGACAGCTCTGGGAATGCCGGCTGTAATGGCTAATGTAACCAATACCGTAGCGCTCAGCCCGGGCTATCTTGGAGCGACAATCGCCCAATTTGCTGATCTCAAAAAACAAGAGAAACGTTTATGGCTGCTTGTCCCCGCTTCCGTTGTTGGTGGAGTAGTAGGTGGCATTCTTTTGTTAAATACCGGAGAAAAATTATTCAATTCTCTAGTTCCCTACCTGATTTTGTTAGCATCTCTTTTATTAGCAGTAGGCGAGCCACTTAAGAAATGGCTCAACCGTAGAAGTGACCGCAAAGAAGATCGCCGGGGGAATTTGTTAGTGGTTTTGCTGGTGGGACTGGCAGCTATTTACGGGGGATACTTTGGTGCCGGGCTAAGTGTCATTGTCCTGGCTGTGTTGGGATTGGTATTGAATGATTCCCTAACAGAGCTAAATGCGCTCAAACAAGCCATTGCATTCAGTGTAAATTCAGCCGCTGCCATTTTCTTCGTATTCTCAGGTAATATCAATTGGGGTGCTGCTGTGGTCATGGCAGTTTTTGCAATCATTGGGGGAACCCTCGGGGGGAAATTCGCTGGAAAAATCAGTCCCATCACATTGCGGTGGACTGTCGTTGTGATTGGCCTGGTTGTTTCTATCATCTATTTTTTGCGCTGATTTCATTATTGCAATTTGGAAATAAAATACCCTATAATTTTATTGAATATTTCTCATCAGCAAAAAAGGACGGTATTAATATGAAAGCTACTAATGATGTGGTGAGCTGGCTTCTGGACAGCCCGATTGCTTCCATCCGCTACCTTACGCTACGGGATATTTCAAGCGCTGATACGGAAAGTGATTCGTTGCATTCGGAATATACTGCCATCCAGAACAGCGAACCCGTCATTTCAATTTTCTCAAAACAGATAGCCCCTGGTCGCTGGCAACATCTTCATCACTATTACAGCCCCAAATACCGTAGTACGCATTGGACACTAATGCTTTTAGAAGAGTTACAGGCTGATCCTAACTCAATTGCTTTTCAAGAAGGTGTGGAATTCATTTTAATGAGGACGCAGGAGCTTGTGGAAGAAAGAACAAAAAAAGATGATCCTGGATTCACCTGCCTTTTTGGAAATATCATACGCTACGCTGTCTACGCCGGATTTCTGCTAGATATGCGCACTCAGGCAATGATCAATTTGGTCGTTAATAGCCTGGAAAGCTCCGATTGCAGCTGTCAGTACAACACAAACTTGCCTTGCAGCTGGGGCGCTGCCCGTTCTTTATGGGGTCTTTCCATTATTCCGAAAGACCTTCGCTCACCCGCCATCCAGTCAGCAATTCAGAAAGGGGTAGCTTTCCTGCTCGAGAAATATTCGCTGGTGGATGCAAATTACCCATACCCCGCGGATGGCAAAGCACATGCCCTATGGAGTCATGTCAACTTTCCTCTTTTTTATCAAGCCGATATCCTATTTGTATTGCGGGTGTTGCACGAACTCGGCCTAAGTCATCATCCAAAAGCGCAGTCAGCCCGAGATTGGCTGCAGGCTCGTCAAAACCAGAATGGGCGCTGGACTGGTAGCAGCCCATTTAAGAACAAGGCCTGGTCATTAAGTTCAAACAAAGATGATATCTCCCGCTGGGTCACGTTGCAAGCATTAACAGTCTTGAATTAAGTTTAAATTTGTAGACCGTTTTTCACAAGTTTCTACAAACCTAACGAGAAATACCTATCGGGGATTCTTGGTGAGAAGACTCGTTCTGCATTAAATGCAACCCGTAAAAGCAAATTCTCTTGCCAGTGACAGCCAATAGCTTGCATACCAATTGGCAGGCCGGCCGAGTCATAGCCAATCGGAAATGAAATTGCAGGCATTCCCACCAAATTGCCAGGGAAAATAAAACGCATCATCTCAGTATCAGTCGCGAGGTCCGTCCAACCTGTCTCGTTTCCATTTACAGGAATCGGTCGGGACGTTTTTGCTGTAGCTGGCGTTAAAATGACATCTACATCCTTAAAAAGATTTTTAAAAATAATCATTGCCCTTGCCCGCATTCGTTGTGCTTGAATATAATCACTGGCCGTCAGTTCCTCACCCAGAACCAGGCTCAGACGCACAGCTCCACCTTGTAATTTGCGCTGGTCTCGATAGGGACGCATACAGAGTGCCATCTCAGCCAGAATGGTCACAGCGTGGGCAATCCGCATTTCATCCAATTGTGGAATTTCAATCTCATGAACATGAGCACCCATACGCACCATTTGGTCTAGCATCACTAGATTAGTATCCACTATTTCAGAATCAGCATGTTCAAACCAGCGGCGATAGATGCCGAGATTGACCCCACGCAAATCTTCTTTATTCCAATCTTTCAACGTAACCGCTGGTTGCCGCAAGGTGTTTATATCTTGTTCGTCCGGACCAGCAATGATGGAGTAAGATAAGGCAGTGTCCTCAACCGTTGCAGCCAACGGCCCCAGATGAGCCACACTCCAACAAAGAGGTGCCGCACCATATTCGCTAATTCTTCCGTAGGTTGCCTTTAAACCGATAATCCCGCATAGCGCAGCAGGAATACGTATTGAACCACCGCCATCCGCCCCGATGGCTATGGGTACCAACCCCGCTGATACTGCTGCTGCCGATCCACTCGAACTGCCGCCTGAATCATTCAGAGGCTGATAAGGATTGCGGACAACGCCAAAGTTAACATTTGCCCCATTCGGATTGATGCCAATTTCATGCATATTAGCTTTTCCCACCAGCAAAGCGCCTGCCGCCCGTAAGCGAGCGACTACTGTTGAATCGTTACAAGCTGGCTGCTTTCCTAAGAATGCTGTCCCAACCGTGGTAGGATATGGCAGCATGTCAATTTCATCCTTGATGGCAACCGGCACTCCATCCAGCAAACTCAATGGTTTACCCTCTAGATATCGTTTTTGAGACTTCTCCGCTTGATCAAGCACATCTTCAGTATTTATGGCAATAAAAGCTCTCAGAGGCTGTAAACCAGTGTCACTCGCCTGAATATTCGCAACTGTAGTAGCCGCAATATTTGAAACAGTCACATCGCCGTTCGTAATGGCATTCGAAATTTTTCTGGCTGTTTGGCGATACGTTTGGGGAGAATCAATGGAAGATTGAAACGGTTGTAGTTCTTTGTATTCTGCATCAGAAGGCACGACCAGAGGCAGGAATTGTGGTGCCTCCGGAATGTCGGTCTTTCTCAATTTCGGTATACCCCCATTTTTCAGAAGGCTTTTAATCGATAAGGCTCGGCCGATTGGGTTTTCTACAAACGCGGTGAATAATTTCAAAGACTTTCCGCTCATTTTTGGCAGCTTCAAGGCTTGTAGCTCGTATGCACACATAAAATTTACCTTCCTCATCCTTCAGGATTGGACAAACATCCACAACTTATTTTACAGGTGAATGACATTTTCAACCTTTCTTTTTTGATACATACATTTTCTAATTCCCCAAGCGGAATTCACAAATTCAGGTTATCCTCAATGGTTTCTTTCCTGTATCGTCCCTGATACTTCACCCTGTCTTAATAAAAAAATGTAAGATAGACGTGTCCATAAAAAAATGGAGCTTTGTTTGCATTAGCTCGTGATAAAACTTCAGCACGGAAAGCACAAGAGCCAAACTTGCAAACACAAGTCAATTGTTCAGAAATTATTCGGATAAATTTGATCTATATTTCTGTGGTATACTCAACCAATACTTTTGTAATTGGGGTAATGAAAATGAGCCATATACATCGGTAGCCGAGCCAAGGTCTTTTCCCTGGCTCAATCTTAGGCCAATAAGGACCTTTTGTGAGTTTTAATACATTTTCTTTTAATCCGCAAATTAATGCGGGAATTCAAGCTGCGGGTTATCAAAATCCGACAGCCATCCAGGAACAATCCATTCCAGCCATTATGGAAGGAAAAGATTTATTAGGTTTAGCTCAAACAGGAACGGGCAAAACAGCCGCTTTCGTTCTCCCCATGTTGCAGCGCCTGATGCAGGGCAAACGCGGTAGATTGCGTGCGCTGATCATCTCACCAACCCGTGAATTGGCGGAACAGACGAACACAGCCATCCGTGATCTTGCTCGCAAGACCGGAGTGCGTAGCGTGTCCATTTATGGCGGGGTTAGTTCCCAGGGTCAAATCCGTGGAATCCGCGGCGGGGCAGAAATCGCCGTTGCATGCCCTGGCCGCTTATTGGATTTGATGGATCAGAAAATCATCAATCTATCAGCCATTGAAATGCTGGTTCTGGATGAAGCAGATCAAATGTTTGATATGGGCTTCTTACCCACCATCAAACGCATCATAAAGCAAACGCCTGCAACACGCCAGACCTTACTTTTCTCCGCCACTATGCCCGCTGAAATTCGTCAGTTGGCGCAAGAGTTTTTACACGAACCAGTCAGTGTAGAGATTGGCATGTCGAAACCGGTTGAGACCGTCAGCCATTTTATCTATCCAAGTGAGCAAACGCAAAAAACAAAAATGCTGCTCTCTCTGCTGGATCAAGCCGGGTACAATCAGGTCTTGATTTTTACCCGCACCAAGCATCGCGCCAAGAAACTGGCAGATCAACTGGGGAAAGCCGGGATCTCAACTACTTCCCTTCAGGGGAATCTTTCACAGTCACAACGGGATCGAGCCATGGAGCATTTCCGCAGCGGCAGGGCTCAAATCATGGTGGCAACTGATATTGCAGCACGCGGAATTGACATTTCAAAAATTTCTCATGTGATCAATTATGATATGCCGGACACCGTTGAAGCTTATACCCACCGTATCGGTAGAACAGGCCGGATGGAACACAGTGGCATCGCATTTTCCCTGGCAACCCCCAGCGATGTGCCTTTGATTCGTTCAATTGAGCGGGTAATCGGTCATCCCATCGAACAGCGAGAATTGGTCGGCTTTGAAGAATTTACAAATACCCTGGTGACTGCCACCCCAGTCCAGAAAAAGAATCAGTCCAGCAAGAACCAGCGCAGAAATCCGCGTAGTAACAATAATTCTTATAATAGTTATCGTTACAATAATTGAGAACCAGAGAAAATCTGAAGGTAATCGAAGAATAATTTATAAGTCAATGGAAGCTTCCATTGACTTTTTTTACGCCCAGCAATCGAAGATATCATTCTTCCGTTTTCTTTTTAATTGTTTACTATAATGAATAGAAATTACCAATTTTTAACTGGGAGAATGCATGACCGCATATGTTGTTGTAGAAATCCAAATTATCGATCCAGAACAGTATGAAGTCGTTAAGAAATTAACCCCACCCACTGTTGCCCAATACGGCGGCAAATATCTAGCAAGAGGTGGCTATACAGAGACTTTGGAAGGGGATTGGCAGCCCAAACGCGTGGTGATTTTAGAATTTGAAAGCTTGCAGCAGGCAAAAGAATGGTGGAGCTCTGGTGATTATGAGTCAGTAAAGAATATGCGCCAACAAACGGCAATCACTCGCATGATTGTTACTGAGGGGAACCATTCCATTTTCTAGAGGCAAACCTTATTTCCATTGTTGAACTATCCCGGCTGTTTTGCTATCAATTTCAAGGATTTCACCAATATCTATCCAGACGTTGTTCTCCTGCCAGCCAATCAATTCCAAGGTAAAGATCGTCTGATCAGGAAGAATTAGTTCAGAATTCTGGTTGATAACCCCGGTTAGCCAGTCAACTCGCTTCATAGTGATTCGTGGCGGGTCATCGAAAGCTTGCAACAGAATTATATTCTCACTGGTGGGCTGCAAAATATAGGTACCATCACGATCCACAAAAGAAGAAACATTCGCTTTCAGAGATACTTTTGCCTCTGGAATCATCTGCCAAATTTTCTCTTCCGTCATGATATCAATCGCCCATATTTCATAACGGGCAGTGCCTTTGCTGCGCACTGCTTCTACCAGTAACGTCCCATTATGTTGAAAAAGCGGAGTCATCTTGTAATTTTCAGACTGGATTAATTGCTTAGCACTTCCCTCATTTTCATCTACATGCCAGATTTGGTCGCCTGTTTTATTCGAGATGAAAAGTTGAGCCCCCACTTGTAGAACTGCAGGTTCGCTGCGCACCAGATCTTCGGGTAATAATGTCTGCCATTGACGTTTCATATCAAACCCATGCCACTTTTCCAGGCAGCCAGGTTTCCAAAACCCATATACAATATAAAAATTCTTCAACTCCAAGTCAGTCACAAGAGTGTCGTGCAGACCAAATTCTTGAAGATCATCAGGAAAAACCTGATTCGGGCAATTTGGCATTACTTCTTCTATAACATCACCTTTTTGAGCATCAAACTGTGTAATTCTTACTTTCCCATCCTCATTATGAACAATGGTAGGATTTCCTCCCAGAAGATATATGGCATTTTCCACATCGTCTAAATTAGTCGTCCATATTTGCTTTCCACTAGTCATTTCAAACACGTGCAAGCTGCCAAGCTGTGTTAATACAAACACTTTGTCATCCGAGAGGTTCAGACAAAGCGGGCAATTCACCGGCAATTGATCACTGATCGAGGTTTCCCATAACTTCAATCCATCGCTTAAGCGGTAGGCCGAGAGACCTACATCCGCGACAACAAAGATCGAATCATCCAGAACTTTAAAATTAATCTGATACCCTGGAACCTCAAGGTCAGCGCTTTGCCAGCGTATGGGAGGTTTATTCGAAAAATCGAAGTAAGTCAAACGGTAGCTTTCATCTGAATTGTAGGAAACCGTGACTATTCGGCCTTTATCATTTTCTGCAGCAAACGGCAAAAGCTGGGTATTTGTAATACTGTATATTTTGATACCATCTTTGTGCGGTGTCCCATCAGTTGCATTCGCGATGAAGTAAATAATCGCTCCCAGACCTAAAACAAATATTGCGATCAGAGTTACGACCCAGCCAAATATCTTGCGCGGATTGAGGCGTGGAAAATTCACCTCCCCCAACTCAATAATAACGGCATCCTGGGTGTCATCCTTGGGAAGCGCGATGGTTGCATGACAATATTGACAGACCACCCTGCTATCTCGCATCCCGGGTTGTAATGGCGCTCCACATGAAGGACAAACCAAAGATATTGGCTGATTGACCACCAAAAACCTCCTCACCTGATTAGAAGAATAGTAGCATGATGGGATGGCAAATAACAAATCACGATATGCATTTGTAGCACCTTTTTCGTACCTGGTCATATTCATTTTTAGCACTTTTCTGGGACTTCCAAAAGTAATTTCTCTGTGATAAAGTTGCTTAACAAAACAACATACAACCAGGAGAAAGTAGAGCATCAAACCAATTCGCGAACCATTCAATGCAATTTCCCATTTTGCTGCTGCCGGCGCTGCCCTGGTTGGAACAATCTGGCTCCTGATATATCCTATTACAAACTTAAAATTGACTCTTGCCATCCTTATTTATGGTATCAGTTTGATTTCCATGTTTTTAGCCAGCGGAATTTACCATGCCATATCTGGCAGCACTAAACTATTAGTTGTTTTAAGAAAAGTAGATCATTCTGTCATTTACTTACTGATTGCAGGGAGTTATACACCCATCTGCGTATATTTTTTTAAAGGTTTTTGGCAATGGGGGTTACTTGCCATCGTGTGGACAATGGCGCTAATTGGCATTATTGTCAAAGTGTTTGTCTTAAACGCACCACGCTGGATTACTGCCGGGGTTTACCTGATAATGGGCTGGATTTCAATTCTAGCTATAAGTGAAATAAGACAGAGTATGCCAATGGCAGCTATTCGCTGGTTGATTGCAGGCGGATTATTCTACACTATTGGCGCAATCGTGTATATTACCAAAAAATTCGATTTCATCCCGGGGAAATTCGGCTTTCACGAGATATGGCATCTTTTTGTAATTTTGGGTGCGTTAAGTCATTTCATCTTAATCGCTGCTTACATTGTAAACGGAGCATAAAAGCATCTTACTTAATCGCCTTCCCAATTTTTTAACATCTCGGAAACTGAGCGGCTCATTTCAAATGAGAAATCAGCTATAAATTTCCGTAGATAATTATGTTGACCAAAATTTAAAGCTCCCCTAACAGGCTGGCCTTTGCTTTCCATTATTTCCTCATAAGGAGCAAACATAGTGTTAAGGTCGTTATCATCCAAATGGTGATAGCGATTCTTAAAGGCGATAAATTCAGGTGCAAATCGTGGCACACGGTTGTATGTGTTATTCTCGCGCTTTGGATAACCAAAACAAAGCATTGCGATAGGAATTGCATATCTGGGAAGATCGAAAATCTGGCGATGTAACTCATATTTTTCCAAAATATCACCAATATAGCAGGATTGCACGCCAAGCGATTCAGCCGCAATGGCTGCATTTTGTGCGGCTATCAACGCATCACAGCATGCTAAAAGGAAGTCTCCAGCCTGAAGTGGGCGCTGTGGACGATTTAGTTCAGAAGCCCGTCCAGGTGCGCCACAAAGCTGGTAATAATCCCACCAGCGCTGATAATCAGCCAGAAAAACCAGCACAAAGGGAGCTTTTGCGATAAATGGTTGGTTATCACAGCTTTCTGCGAGTTGTTGTTTGAGAAGTTGATCTTCCACTTCAATAATGGAATAAAGCATCATATTTCCTGCTGTAGGTGCCCGGAAGGCAGCGTGGAAAATTTGATCTTTTACGGTCTGTTCAACCGGCTGATCTGAGAAGGCGCGGTTAGAATGGCGGTTATTGATCACTTTCAAAGTTTCATTCATCACAATTTTGTCTCCAGTCAATTGGGATTCTTTCTTTGTATTCAAACTTTGTGATCACATCCTATAGAAATTTTTACTGGCAATCACACCTGTGAAAAGTGGAATTTGCTCAAAATAGATGAGTGGGGTTGGTCACACTGATCAATTAGTTCAAATACTTTTTTGGAACACACGATACCGTCTCAGAGGCTTTGCACCCAGTTTTCTGATGGCATTATTCATCGGCATGTTATCCTCAAGTACGTAATTGATTTCCATACGAAAACCTTCTTGAAACAAAGATTCATATAATGCACGATAAAGAAGGCTGTCTATTCCTTTTTGCTGGTATTCAGGAATAACTCCTAGTGCAAACATCCGGTATTGTTTAATCTTTGGGAGCTTACGCAATAGAGTCAACCATCCAACAGGAAAGAGTTTACCGTTCAGGTTTTTGATAATCATGTTAATATCCGGGATCGCAATCGCGAAACCAACGCTATTTCCTTTCAGATCTTCAGCAAAGATCACTCCTTTGGGATGAATGATCTGTTTCAAATCATTCACCATTGCTCTGACTTCATCATCCGTTACCGGTGAATAGCCCCAATTCCTTAGTAAACAAATATTAGATAGCTGAATAATTTTTTCCACATCATGATCCAAATCAGTCATTGAAAGACAGCGCGTATGAATACCATATCGTTGTGAGATTTTATTTGTTAAGGTCAGGATACGCTCAGGTAGGACATATCCAGAGTCAGCATCAATTACAAATACCAGAAGGTCTTTCACTTTTTCCAGACCAAACTGTTCAAAGTGCTGGTTGTAAAGAGGCGGATTGTAGGGTGACATAACAACCGGCGGTGGCGAAAAACCCTCCACTACACTTCCCCACTCTTGGGAGACAAATGACCAGGGGCCACGCACAAATTCCATCTTGTTCTGATTGAGCCAATCAGATGCAGTCTGCAAGAGCAATCGCGCTGCGGACTCATCCGGACAGCACTCAAAGTAACCGAACAAACCAATATTCTCCTGCCACGCTTCAACAGCCAGATGATCAATAAATGCCGCTATCCGACCTACAATTCTTTGTCCATCGCGCAATAGATATAGAACGTAAGTACAATGGTTCAAAAACGGATTACGATCTGGATCAAATTGACCAGCCAGCTCAGTGCGGAATGGAGGAACCCAGTTCGGGTCAGTTTTGTAAATCTGATAGGGCAACTCGACAAAGTTCTTCAGATCACGTTTCGTAATTACAGGAAAAATAGTATATTGCATTGATGAATACCCTCAAAGAAATATTCATCTATATTAGCATGAAAATAAGTAAAGATACTTCACGAAAGGATCAATTATTTCCCGAAAATCGAAATTTTATTTTAATATGAGAGGTATGTAAATTGAATAATAGGTTTGGATAACATTCAAAGTTACCGTAACGCTAACACCAGTCACAGATCCGTCACTCACGAAGTATCCAAAATGTTCTGTACCATGAAAACCGGGTTCGGGAATATAGGAAAAAGAACCATCATCACTTATATCTAAAGTGCCGCTTCCGGCATATTGAACACTGTCAACAAACAAAATATCACCATCGATATCCGTATCATTTTCCAGAATTCCTGGAGCAACCACCACCAATTCATTATTCATGAATAGCTCATACGAATCCGGTATTGCCAGCGGGGCATCATTGACTGGTGTAATATCAATAGCGATCGTTGCAAGGCTGCTTTGCAACGTTCCTTCGGTGACATAAAAGCTAATACTATCCGGTCCATTGTAGTTCAGGGCGGGATGGTAAGTATAAGTCGGAATTGTGCCACTCAAGGTACCATGTGCCGGACCATCCACCAGGTGAAATTGTAGACTGCCTCCCTGCGCAGGGGAGCCAGTCAAAGTAATTGGAAGAGACGTATCCTCTGGAGTGGTCACAAGTTGGTCATCTGCCACCGGATAGTCCCAGGCACTTGACGACACCCACAATGGACCATTTGCTATCGTATCATAACCATCCATCAGCGTGCCATTGAAATCATTATCGCTATTATCTGTCAATGTCGTTCCAGAACCATCGGACATCTGATAATAAGCCCGCAGACCGGGTTCATCACCATTCAAAGACGTTCGCAAAGTTGCACTGATATCCGCAGGAAGTAGTTCATTTGAATAGATTCTAACTTCGTCAATCAATCCTTGAAAAGCAGCCGTTCTAAGGGGTCGGATAAAGGCTCCCAGCTCCAAAATGGTTGGAGTCACCAGTTCTTGAAAGTCAGTATCTCCACTAAGCACCTGTCCAACCAGATTTCCGTTGCGATAGGCTTTCAAAAACCCACCTGCGTGAACAAACGTTATGTGAATCCACTCATCAGCCTGATAGGAAATAGGTATTTCATTATAAGTGTTATCATAGTTCCAAACCCAAATGCGGTCCAGACCTTTATGTACCCCTATGGCAATACCAAAAAAGTGTGGGTAATTCGTGAAAATTTGCTCGCAACTGGCAACATCAATAGCCTCGCAAACATGCCCAGAACTTTGCGGTTTAATCCACATGCTGAACGATTTTGTTCCTCTCCACCCAGAACCAAAAACAGCCTCAGTGGTACCCAATTTAACATAATCATTTTCACCATCGAAGGATAGCGCCCAAACAGCTTCGCCAATAGCGGAAACGCTACCAGGTGTTATAAAAGCCATGAATAGCGTTAAGACCAATGTAAGATTGAACAATTTCTTAAGTGAAATACTCGTAGTTCGATTATTGCTTTTCATTATCCAACCCTTGAATTGCGAAAATAACTTTGACATAAGCAAGTATACAGCAACCCATATTATTGATCATAACAAAAATCAACCAATTTTCAAGTATCGTAAAAAGAACACCTTAAATATATTCGCTATTTTGTCTTTAATTCATTATCATCGGTAAAAATACCTTTGTAATCTGGCCAACGGTCAAAATCACACTTACTGGATTACTGTCGCCAGCATCCCCGACCGCATAATATGTAAACCGATCAACTCCGGTAAAGCCGTTCGCAGGCGTATAATTGAAAGAACCATCGCTTTGGAAAGACAGAACCCCATAATCGACATTATCCCCAAGTACAGCCGTATTGGCATCGACGTCGTTCAAAAGAACTCCAGGTGAGTTCACGACCAAACTGCCATTCATTGGTACCAGATAGGAATCCGGATTTGCAACCGGCACACCTGTGCTGGCTTGAATATTGAGACTGATCGAAGCATCTGGAGCTAAACTCCAGACCAGCCCATCCCATACCTTGAAGCGAAATACATCCGCCCCCACATACCCCAGATCAGGCGTATATCGAACTACATTGGTAGTCGGATTGATAGCACTCAACGTACCCTTTTGAGGTTGAACTGTGATCTCAAAACTGAGCAAATCACCATCAATATCGGTACCAGCCAGAGTTATATCAAGATAAGAATTGGTTGCCACAGCGTATGCTGCAGAAGTTCCACGCGGAGCATCATTGACTGGAAGCACGGTTATATTAACGGTTGCGAGTTCACTCCAGTTAACTCCATCCGAGACACGAAAAACAAAAAAATCGCTGCCATTATAATTCGGGTGCGGGGAATACGTCATATTGGGGGCAGTACCGATCAAGGAGCCATAAGCAGGTGGAGTATTAAATGCATATGTAAGCGGTTGACCTTCCGGGTCTGACCCGCTTAACACAATATCCAACGAACCATCTTCCGGCACATCCACATTCTGTGGATTTGCAATTGGGATCAGGTTACTGGCGGCAGCCACTGTAATCGAGATGGTGGCGGCATTGCTATACAAAGTGCCATCATATACCCGGAATGTGAAGCTATCTGCACCGGAATAATTGATATCGGGATGATAAGTCAGGTTAGGGACTATGCCTGTCAGGTTTCCATGTTGAGGTTGAGTGAGAACAAAGAAAGTGATCGGTTGAGATTCCGGGTCACTCCCTGTAAGTAGGATTGAAAGATCGGTATTTTCATTCGTACTTAGTGATTGGTCATATGCCACAGGGGCTACATTACCGGAGGTGACATTAATTGTCACCGTCGCGTGAAGGCTGGTCGCCTGACCATCAAAGGCCGTGTAGGTAAAACTATCTGCACCTGCATATCCACTGGATGGAGTGTACGTCAGATTTGGCGAAGACCCACTCAAGCTGCCATGTGATGGTCCTCCAGTCACTGCGAATGTGAGTGAGGGACTTTCAATGTCTGAGCCCGTAAGCGTCACACTGACGGGGGTATTTACACTGGTGTTTATGGTCTTATTATCCGCCACCGGGATAGCATTGACCGAAATAGTGACTGCTGCTTCTACCGATGGAGTGCTGCCATCCCAAGCCCGATATATGAAGCTATCCGCACCAAAGTAACCAGGATCTGGTATATAAGTTAAATCAGGAGCAGTGCCGGTCAAGGAACCATGCGGTGGGTCGCTGGTCGTGTAAGTCAATATTGAAGATGGATTCCCATAAGCCAGCAAGGTTGCAGCAACCGATGTATCTGAATTGGTTGTGATGCTGAAATCATTAACCACTGGTTTGTTGAAGGCAGTTGAAGTAACCCACAATGGCAGGCTGTTGTTTGTTATCCATTCCGATTCCAATAGAGTACCATTGAAACTATTGATTGAGTCATCCGTAAGGGTAATTCCGCTGCCATCTGACATTTTATAATAGGCTCTCAAACCAGGCTCGTTACCCATTAATTCACTGAAAAGAGTTCCCCGAATCTCCCCCTCAGTTAATTCAATGTTATAGATACGAAGTTCATCCACCTCCCCATTAAATGCCCAAAGATGATCAAGGTCCCTATTCGTAGCACCAATGTACATTCGTGGAAAAAGTGAATTCTCGTTGCTAGGAGGTTGAAGCGTTGTTCCGCTAGGAATGGAGCCTACCAAAGATCCATTCTTGTACGCACTCAACATACCATTCGCATGTATCCAGGTTATATGTACCCACTCATCAGGAGTATAAGGGATACGAATAATATCGTAGTAGCTGCCATCTACACCGTCCGTATTCCAGGCAAACAAACCCTGTTGACCGTTATACGTACCATGTGAAAGACCCCACCAGCGGGGACGATCACCGAAAATTGAACTACATGCAGCAACATCATTTGCTGTACAGGATCCTGATCCTTGCGGCTTAACCCATACACTGAAACTCATTGTATTTGTCCACTCTGTTCCAGGCATGATATCCCTCACACGGCCTAAATCAACATAATCGTTGACCCCGTCAAAATATAAAGCATACCCGGCTGCATCTGCCTGGACGGGCGAGAGAGGAACGAATAATCCCAACAAAAAGATAGCTGCAAACGCAGCTTTAAGCAACCGACTATTGTAAGAGTTTCCCTTGTTTCGAAACATGTTTCCTCCCCTGAATATAAATTGGGTCCGTTTAGATTTCGAAACAACTACCAAAAATAGTAATAAATGCGCCGATAATAAATAAAAAGTTGTTTCGAATCCATTATACAGATTTTTGATCATTTTTATAGGCATTAATTCTCTTGTATAAGCTGTAGACAAGATGCCAACTCCAAACATAGACATTACATCTGAGAATTCATATCGTGTTCTCTATTTCGAAAAGCATTCGATCCAGCATATTTTGGTAAATTTAGCCCATAACTATCCAGGATTGCTCCGACAACCAAATCGAACCGAGGTCCAATCCCAGCACCGATTGCGATATTACCATATTGAAGCTCAAACAAGGTCCGATAGCCCATCCAAAAACTAAACCGAGTCCTGTGATCGATTGATTCTGTGATTCTATACTCCAACATCATTTCATTTTTAACCACTTATTTTTCAGTCATTTTGTGCCAAGTAAAACACACAAAAATTAACAATTTCTTCTTCCAAACGGTGGAAACTACGAATAGTTCAATAGATTCGGCTAATTATTCCCTAGGACTACGGAAAAGTCTTTATATGTACAAGGGGGTGATTGCCTCAACAATTAAACGCATGGAGAACCAACCCTCCCATAAATGACAGAATTCGCTCCTCGAGTAAAATCACTTTTCAAAGAATAAAAAAAACCCCACCACGAGGGTGAGGTTCATGATCATGCTTTCCTAAAGTCTTAGAGGACTGTGACCTCAGAGGCTTGCGGTCCTTTTTGGCCTTGTTCGATAACGAACTCAACCTTTTGACCTTCTTCTAATGTGCGGAAACCATTTCCTTGAATTGCGGAAAAGTGAACAAACACATCCGCACCATCTTCACGGGCCAAAAAGCCATAACCTTTTGTTCCATTAAACCACTTGACTGTACCTTCAACACGTTCTGACATTTTATTAACTTCCTTTATTTATTGAATAAAAATTTGATTTTTGTGAAAACAGCGTTATTTTAGTAGCGCTGCGAACCACCATCTCTTGAACCGCGACCACGGTTTCCACCTCGGTCACCACCACCACCACCGCCACCGCGGCGTGCACCATATCCACCACCATCATCACGGCGTTGGCCACCAAATCCACCACGATTGTCTTCGCGGGGGCGAGCAATTGATACGCGTAATTCCCGATCTCCTAAAGCTTTACCATTCAGCAAACTAATGGCTTTCTCTGCTTCTGCCTGGGTGCTCATTTGAACGAAAGCAAAACCTTTTGAACGCCCTGTTTCGCGATCCTTGATCACATCTACAGAGGTTACCGTACCCGCGTTGGCGAACAGAGTTGTTAATTCTTCTTCTGTCGTCGCGTATGATAAATTACCCACATACAATTTACTTTCCATTTTCTTCTTCTTATCCTGACATCCCGGGCTCTTCCCGGCTTAAAATAAATTTGCCGCTTCCATTAGGATCGGCGGCAATTGCTCACTTGCCCTAATTACAGGCTTGATGAGTATAACACATCTTTTTTGATTTATGTCAAGAAATATAGGGTGTTTGCCAATTCTGTTAACAGTAAATTCCTTATTTATCGAAATTTACGAGATTTTTGATCTATATCTCAAATTTCAGACTGGGTCAGTCTGTAATTGTCGTTGTACGTTGACTAACCTCTGGTAAAGCCCGCCATTGTCAATTAATTCTTGATGACTGCCAATTTCAGCCACGCGATTACCATCCAATACAACGATTTGATCTGCATTGTAAATTGTCGAAAGGCGATGCGCGATCAATATCGTTGTTCTCCCGACCATTAATCGTTCCAGTGCTTGCTGAATTAGCAATTCGGTTTCTGTATCCACTGCTGATGTAGCTTCATCCAGTATCAAAATCGGAGTGTCCCGCAACAATGCACGCGCGATCGAAATACGTTGCTTCTGACCTCCCGAGAGTTTGACACCGCGCTCACCAATCATGGTCTCATAGCCTTCCGGTAACTGGCAAATAAATTCATGAGCATTGGCAGCTTTTGCAGCATTAACCAATTGTTCTTCACTGGCTTCGGTATCACCGAACAATATATTCTCGCGCACAGAACCGAAGAACAGAAATACATCCTGCAACACGATGCTAATCTGTTTCCGCAGACTTTCCAATTGTATTTCGCGAATATCGACCCCATCCAGCTTGATACTACCGCTACAAACATCATAAAAACGCGGAATAAGGCTTGCCAGAGTCGATTTTCCTACACCGGTTGGTCCTACCAATGCAACTACGGTCCGGGCCGGAATTTCCAGGTCAATATCTTCCAGGATCATCTCACCTGGTTGATAAAAGAAACTTACTTGTTGAAATGAAAGATGACCGGCACTGCGTCCCGGGATAGCAAGCGCATTATCGACCGTCTGTAACTCTGGCACCTCTGCCAATAAATCGCTCACCCGATCAGCTCCAGCCAGAGCGTTCTGAATTGCTTCCCAGGCGTTACCCAGGTTGCGTACTGGCTGGTAAAAGAGATCCAGGTAGAGGAAAAAAGCCACAAGATCGGCAATTGGCAAGCCACCTTGCACCGTTAACCGACCACCAAAATAAATAATGATCAAAATTCCCAAAGAGGAAGTAAATTCAACGAACGGTGAAAACGTGGCCATCAAGCGCAATGCGCTCAAATTTGAGTTTTTAAAATCTTCCACTTTTCGGCCAACTATGCTCGATGATCGGCTCTCCTGAGTGAAAGCCTTTATTTCGCGGATTCCGGAAATATTATCATTTAGTACCGCATTTAATTCACCTAACTGTTTTTGACGAAAAACAAAGGCAGGTCGAACTTTTTTGGCATAAATTCTCAATGAAAAAATGACCAGTGGTATGGGCAACATGGAAAGAAGGGTTAATTTCCAATTTAAGTTAAATAATACAACTGCCACACCTACAAAGGTCAGAACATTGACAAAAACATCAGGAATCGCATGGGCGATCAACTGCTCAAACAAGTCCGTATCATTCACCACGCGTGACATCATCTGACCGGTTTGTTTGTCTTCATAAAAACGGAGATTGAGCCGTTGCAAATGATTATAAACATGCTTTCGCATGTCTGCCACAACCCCCCAACCCGCGATATGGGCCATGTAGGAGCGCACGAATTGCAAACCGGCCTTCAGTATATATAAACCTAAAACGATGAATGCCAGTTGCCCAATTTTCTCAAATGAAGTAGAGCTCAGTTCCTCACTGGTCACTATGTTGATCAAAGTGCGAATAATCCAGGGAACGATCAATTGAACAGCCACCAACAACAACATCGAAAAAATCGTCAGGATAAGCGGCTTAACATATTTTTTGGCAAATTTCAGCACAAAACCGAGTGGTTTCATTAGTTCTTCCTTGAAGGGTATTTTGCAGGCGCAGGATGATTATACTACCGCCTATCAAATGGCAATCCTACAACCTTCATGGTCAGATTTCTGGTATGATTGAGCAATTATTTTCGTCAAAGAAGGTCATGGCAGAACGAATGAAAAAAGGCTTGATTTATGTTTTTATGGCTTATGCGATGTGGGGTTTTTTTCCCATATTTTTTAAGTTGCTGCAAGCAGTACCAGCCATTCAGATCATGGCACATCGCGTTATTTGGTCATTCATCGTTTTGACGATCATTGTTATCTATCGCAAAAAAGTCAAATCTCTACTAAGATCGCTGACACCCAAAATAGTTCTTTTATATTTCAGCGCAGGCACAATCATGGCACTCAATTGGTTTACCTACGTTTGGGGTGTCAATGCCGGTTACGTGATCGAGACCAGTCTGGGATATTTCATCAATCCGCTTGTCAGTGTTTTCCTGGGAGTTGTTGTTTTAAAAGAACGGCTGCGCCCCCTGCAATGGCTCCCGGTAGGAATGGCTGCCGTGGGTGTTATTTATTTAACCATTGAACATGGCTCCCTGCCTTGGATTGCACTGGTCCTGGCCGTTTCCTTCGGAACCTATGGATTGCTTAAGAAAATAGCTCCGCTCCCTTCCATTGAAGGGTTGTCATTAGAAACAGCCGGTGTGTTCCTGCCTGCTTTCGGCTTCATTCTCTTTAACGAATTCCAGGGAAGGAGTGCTTTTGGGCATATCAATCCACAAATCACCATTCTTCTGGCTGTTTCCGGTATTGTGACCGCCATTCCACTTATCTTTTTTGCCTCAGGAGTACCTAAAGTTTCGCTAACGACTATAGGCTTGCTTCAATATATTGCGCCGACTATCCAATTCCTGATTGGTGTCTTTTTGTATGATGAACCTTTTTCAATGCAGCAATTAATTGGTTTTGCTATCATCTGGCTGGCATTGATCATCTTCAGTATAGAAAGTTACTTCGCTTACCGTCATCCAATAAAGTCAACTTTACCACTTCGTTTGTAATCAACTATCAAAATAGATATGGTCGGCTGAGAGCTTTCATTAACCTGGTTCTACCTGAAATGATGCAAACGAAGGTCTTTTCTTGTCGCACGTGCATAATCAAAATTTTTTTAAACGGTTGGCAGGAACCAGTGACAAAATGGAATGAAAAAATAGAAGCGGATTCTACCTAATAATTTTCCTTTAACCAAAACCTACTCATTAAAACAAGAATAATTCCCTCTGACCATTTTCAATGATCAGGGAAGATAAAATCGATATGAACCACTGGTACTGGTAGCCAGGTAAACACGTGAGATGTTATTATCGTCAAATTGAATGGAATGCACAGCCCGATTGAACAGATCCGCAGAGCCCCTTACCCAGGTAACCCCATTGTCAATCGAGAAATAATAACCAGACTCAGTTCCAGCAACCAATACGCCAGCCCTCGCGGGATGTGCAGCTATGGTATTCACGACGGTTCCGTTCAAACCAATTGCGCTCCAACTCCCGGTGCCAATTCGGGTATAAACACCCTGACTGGTTGCTGCATATACTTGCGCTGGGTTGGCTTTTGATATTGAGAGCGAACCAGAGGTACCAAAAGCAACATTAAGTGTCGTCCAATTTGAACCACCATTGATGGTGCTATAAACGACGTTGTTCTCACCGGTGACAGCGTAGAGCACATCCTGATTGGTTGGATCAATTGCCACACTCTTGACCTTTTTGCCTCCTAAACCAGCATTCACCCAGTTACTACCATGGTTATTGGAGCGTAACACTCCACCGCCTTCGGTAGCAAGGTAAGCAACATCAGAATTGGATGGGGCAAACACAAGCTGATTGAGCTGTTTATAAACTGTGCTTTTCAGGTCGAGGTTGATTTCGTCATCCATGCCTGCCAGGATGAGCTCCTCCTTTTGCGCATCATCTAGAAGAAGGTTGGCAAAAGGGTATGCTACTACAGCTGCGGTTGGAATACCTGCACTACTTGTACTCCAAACACAATTGGGGAGCATGCAGCGATATAAACCGGTATTGGTGGTAAGCACAAACAATTGATTGGGATTAGCCGGATCCGATATCAAACCCATGGTTGCCATTGAGCCAATACTGCTATTAATTGGTAGCCACGTAACACCTCGATCCAATGAAAGTGAAACTCCATTACTGGATGTCGATGCTACTAGTGTTTTATCAATACCTGTAATCGTAGTGATTCCAGATACATTGGTAGAGAACAGCCCCTGACTTTTTCGGACCCAATTGGTACCGCTGTCATTACTCTTGTAAACCCCATCCTTTAGAGTACCCGCGTAAATCTGGTTATGTTGAAGCTGATTCACTACAACCGTATAGATCGATTCGCTGCCCAGACCGACTAACGACCATGAAGCGGTTGCATTACTGGTTTTATAGATGCCACCCGTATAGTTATTGGTATCAAAATTGGCAAGGTAAAGAATATTTGGATTTGCGTTATCCAGATCCATATCATAAACCTTCACATTCAATGGTGAATTGCTCCAACTGGCAGCATTATTGGTTGATTTATATGTCCCATCACGATGCCAGGTACCCATATAAAGCGCATTACCAGAACTCCCATCTGGGTTAATCGATAAACCGCGCACCGAAATAATATCGGTATTTATTCCTGAATTAGAAGGAGACCAGCTATTGCCGCCATCCACGCTTTTGTAGACGCCAGATTCATGCATCCCGGCGAACACAATATCGTCATCTTTTGGGTTAACTGCCAGGTCATAAGCCCAATCTTGAATCGCCTCTCCCAAACGAGAAACATTTTGCAAAACAGGACTCCAACTGATACCTTCATTCGTGCTGCGATATACGATTCCTTTCCAGGGCGGCTGCCCGCTGGAGTTCTCCCCGCGCGTACCAATAAAAATGATATCGGCATTTCGCCGGTCAATTGTGATCGTGTAAACGATAGCACCTGCCTGAATGCCACTGCTGGATTGGAACCAGGTTTCACCACCATTCGTAGTTTTATAAATTTTATCGCGATAAGTGCCAGCATAGAGAATGTTGCCATTGTAAGGATCAATTGCCATAGAATTGATATAGAGATTATTCAAGCCTGTATTCTTAGCCTGCCAGGTTTCACCACCATTTTCAGTTTTAAAGACACCGGCTCCCCAGGAACCTGCAAAGGCAATATTTGCGTTACTCGGGTGGCTAACCAGACTAACCACAGGTCCACCAGCCGGACCGACCCAGGGAGAAGATGTGTCCACCTCCGCTTTCGAAATCAGGGGAAAATAACTTAGAAAAGGAGGTTCAGAGTTTTGCGCCTGTACAAGGGGAGCAATGATTATCAGCAAAATTACCAGGAGAATAAATGGAAGGGATTTTTTCATCGATTGATTACCTCAATTATCTTACTATTTTCGTTTGTTTAAATTGCAATATCCATGCCTTTAATCATCTCAATATTCATCAATTTGCTGTGTTTTTTAAGACAGTGCACATTTTCCGAGGCAGCCTATTCGTCATAGCTAACGATTCAAACCTTCAAATCAAACAAGGTTGTTGGAAGATATTAAGGTCAAACCCTCACAACAAGCTTGCTAGCCTAAAATCGTAATTCAAATTATCAGCTATGATTAAAAGGGTAAACGAATTGAAAAAAATCCACAAAAACCCTTTCTCATTTAAAAGCGTATTTTCACCATTAGGGTTACAGAAGGAAAACAGGATGAACGGGAAGATTGAAAAGTTGACAGACTGCACTCCGCAGTTCATGCAAGCATTAAAGCAATTAATGCCCCAATTGACCTCCGAGAGCGCAATCCCTGAATCTGAGACCATTCGGGCAATCCTCAATTCGGGCACTACGAGCATTTGGATCGCAATTGATGATCGCCACGATATTGTCGGGATGCTCTCACTGGTGATCTATTTAACACCCACCGGAAAGCATGCCTGGATCGAGGATGTAGTGGTCGATCAGAAACATCGCCGGATGGGTTATGGTGTAGCGCTGACCCGCAGAGCAATCGATTTCGCCCACCAGCAAGGTGCAAAAGCAATCAGCCTGACCTCGCGATCAGAGCGCCAGGCCGCTAACCTGCTTTATCGCAGCATGGGTTTCAATTTGCATGAGACCAATCTCTACCGGATGAAATTATCCTGATCGAAGATTCAGACACTTATCAAGCATTCGCCGGCCGTTCATCTTTTCTGATCAATCGCAGCATAACAATTTTAGTGGAATGATTAAAGGGTTGCGGGTCAACCGGTAATTTTGATTGAATTGTTTGTGGATAACCGCTGGTATCTTCAGGTACGGGAATAATTTGTTCCAATGTCATATATCCACTCTGACATAAGTTTTGTAAAGAAGCGTAAAAATCTCTGCCAGGCAGATAAAGAGCGTTATTTACGATAATCAAGTGACCATTATGACCCACAAGCGGACGAACTTTATTGATTAATCGCTCTCCAGCAGTAAGCCCGTCAACCCTGCCCGCAGTGGTTTCTGCAAAAAAGGGTGGATCGAGAATGACACAATCAAAGAGCTGACTTTGCTGCTTTATATTAGAAACGACCCGGAAGAAATCTCCGCTGATGAAATCACGTGCGTCTATTTGAAAATTATTTAATAAAGTTGATTGACGGGCAATTTGGAGATAGTCAGGGTTTATGTCCGTCTGGACCACCCTTTTTGCACCTCCAGCCAGTGCAGCCACCCCCAGGCTGCCACAGTAAGCAAAAGTATTTAAAACAGATTTTCCATTCATGTTTTGCTTCAGCCAGGCTCGCAAAAAACGTGTATCAAAATAAAAACTGGAGTCCTGATGGCGTCTCAAGGAGATTGCATAGCTTACATTATTTTCCTTAACTTGACCGGCTGGTGAAGTCCCGGATATTAGAATTCCGCGCTTGAGATATTCTTCTGAAGAAAAGCGTTTTTTTAATATACAAGCATCAATAATCGGGAATTCTCTCCGGCAAAGCTGTTCTATTTTCGTTAGTGCGAGAGAATCCAAATTGGCTAATGGGCTGTAATCATGGATCAATAATGTACTCGCAAAAAGATCCAGAACCAGGTGTGGGTAACCTTCCAAAAATCCGTTAAACAAACGAAATGCATTGGTATCTGGACTGCTAACTGAATTTTTCCGCAATTGTATTGCTAATGAGATGTTTTCGAAAACTGTTGATTCCATCTTGGTCAACCACCGATCATTTTACTCGCTCGAGATTGCTTTTTCCCGGAATAAAGAGTGTTAATGGTCTAAACCTCCAGTTAGGGGAAAAAACTAATTTTATCCTGTTCTCACCCAAACCAATAAGTTGGTCTCGATATTGAATACCGCATAAAATTTCACACAATAGGAATTTGGGCACAACTATTTAAAAGGAGCGAACATCACGGGGTTGGCACAATATTGCAACTATATTGATAAATCCCCCGTCAGTGCTTACCGACTGCGTAAAGTTTTCTTAAATTTTGCAATTATTAATCGTTGCGATGTAGCCAGGGAGGAAATTTGGTTGCGATGATGCCTTTCTATGAGCACGATACTACCTGAGATATTTGAACAATCCCATGATAACCTTGCACTGAAAGATTCAGTTGTTCAGGTTGAATCAGGCTATCTGCAGCGAGAAAGTGCCGCTCTATTAGGTAAAAGCCTTTATGAATTAGCCCTTCCTTTCACCCTGGCATTACTGGAAGATCGCAAACATGAAAATGATTTCACTGGTTTCTTGACTGCATTTTGTCAGCTCTTGTTGATCTATGAACAGGCAGGCATTTTCCCCAATTACGTAGAAAGTTTACCATTTGCGATTGAAATACTGGCAAAATCATCTCCTTCAATTGAAGTCGCTCAGACCCACCTGGCAATCGGCAGGCTCTATCACCTGCTGGAGGATTTTGACCAGGCACAGATTTACTACACAAAGAGTTTTGAAATGCAGCGACATCTACCAAGTGATGTGCACTTACCGCTTACGTATCGCTGGATGGCAGAAACCTCCGCAGCAAAAGATGAATATTCCGAAGCACTGGAATCCATCCAAAAAAGTTTTCAGGGATACAACAAATTGCAAGCTCCTATAGTTGTGGCAGCAAGCTTAAACACTTACGCGGATCTGCTATATGCCAATAGCCAGATTAATGGGGCAATGCGAAAATATACGCTAGCATTGCAGTCTGCTCAAACTGCAGGAAATCCCTATGAGCACTGCCGAGCCTTGTTCGGTTTGGGAAACATACATTTCAAAAAAAAGAATATCGATTTTGCTTTATCCATCTGGCAGCAAGCTTACACCCTTGCCGCTACTTATCATTGCCACAGCATGCTGGCCAAAATTGCCTGGGAGTTGGCAACAACCTACCGAGCGCAAGAATCTTATAAACAAGCAACAGAGTTTTTCGAAATTTTCATCCAGGAAAGCAAACTTCTCTCCCTGCAGTCCTTTTCCGCTGAATTACGCAATCTCGAAAGTTCTCAAAAAATAGAGCTGATTAATCGCCGCAATCACCAACTCCGCCATGAAATTCAGGAAAGGATGAAGAGTCAGGCCGAGCTCGAAGTTCTGGCGACCACCGATTCATTGACAGGCTTGTTCAATCGCCGGCACTTCTTTACTCTGACTGAACATTGGTGTGAAAATGCTGGTGATATCCCAATTGAAATCAGTGCCATGATGATTGATATCGATCATTTTAAAAAGATTAATGATGTCTATGGACATCCGGCTGGCGATGACGTACTGGTTAAAGTCGCTCAAGCCATCCAGAAGGCACTGCGAACGGACGATATTCTTTGCCGTTACGGCGGAGAAGAATTCAGCATTCTACTACCCAACACCAATTTAATGGCTGCACAGCAAGTAGCTGAGCGTGTTCGGAAAACTGTCGAAAAAATGAAAATTCACTATGAAGATCAAGTCATTCAATTGACTGTCAGCATCGGTGTAGCCGATCTACTTAACAGTCCCAAGCATTCCGTCATGGGTTTGTTAGGACATGCTGATCAAGCACTCTACAAGGCGAAACACAAAGGTCGCAATCGTTGCGCAGTTTTTGGGAGCCAAAATGCGACCTAGCCTTTTATGGTTTAAAAGTCAATCGACAAATTAAATAATAGCTTCCCAATTTCTCTTTTCATCCGGTAAAATAATGAAAGATGAACCCTGATCGGGCTTTCCAGATGGCTTATTTTGAAATTGGTATCTACGCTCCGATTCATTCGGAAAATATCGGCACACTATGGCGTACCGCCTTTCAATTAGGGGCAGCCGGCATTTTTGTAATTGGCAAAACACAGCGCGCCCAAAGCAGCGATACCGCCAAAACACCACAGCAAATTCCCTACCGCAGTTTTCCAACCTGGGCAGATTTTTTATTACACAGACCAATCGGAAGTCGATTGGTAGCTATTGAAATGGGAGGCTCACCTCTCCATCAATTTGTTCATCCATCTCAAGCCATCTATTTGCTCGGATCCGAAGCCAATGGTTTACCTGATCACATTCTGCAAGACTGTGATGCTATCATCAGTCTCGAGGCGCTGCGACATCCATCGTATAATGTAGCCGTAGCGGGAGGTATCGTTATGTATCACCGCCAATTCCTAACAAGGGCAGGTGCAGAAAGCAAAATATGAAAATGAAACTCGGACGAAGCGAAGCACTGGGGTTGTAAATGCGTTGGATTGCAAAAACCACAATGCTCTCCATACGCCCATATGAAGCAGCAGACCGCCTGAGTTTAATGAAAATTGCTGCCGATACTGCTTTTTTTGGCGAACCGATTGAAAAATATCTGGATGACCGGCACATTTTCCAAGATTACTTTTACGCCTATTACACCGATTATGAATCGGAGCACGCCTGGGTGGCTGTTGCTGATCAAGAGGTGGTCGCTTTTCTGACAGGTTGTTTCAATACCGAAGTTCAACTCAGTCTTACCAGAAAAAAACTCTTACCACAAGTACTCTGGCGTTTGTTCAGCGGAAGATATAAGCTGGGCAAAAAAACGTGGACTTATTATCGCAATTTACGTCTGGCAAAACGACCAGAAAATATCCCCTATGTCAATCTGCAGCAATATCCAGCTCATCTCCATATAAATGTGGATCACAATTGGCGTGGATGTGGTATTGGCTACCGCTTAATGCAGGTTTATTTGGATCAGTTGATGTATGCAGGCGTCAAAGGTGTACACCTGGGAACAAGTAGTGAAAACGAAGCCGCATGTCGTCTGTATTTAAGATTGGGTTTCGAACTGCTTGATTCAAAACCGACCCGACTATGGGAAGCATTGATAGATCGTCCAGTTGATACACGTATTTACGGACTCAAATTGCCAGATATTAAATCCAGCAGATAATTTGTGAAAGGGCCTTACCTGGCATTTTTTCTTTCCTGAATAAGCTCAGCTACAATGCTAATTGCTATTTCCTCAGGGGTTTCAGCTCCTATAGAAATGCCGACCGGTGTATGTACCGATGCTAATTGTGAAGCATCCACTCCCTCCGCACTGAGTGCTGCAAAAGTCAGCTCGATTTTACGGCGCGATCCTATCATCCCTATATATCCAGCCGAAGTGGCAAGGGCTTGCCCCAACACCTCCTTATCACTGCTGTGACCGCTGGTGGCAATGACGATATAGCTATCTCGATCGACGCTGACTTTTTGAAATACATCATTAAAATCCGGCAGCTCGATGCATTCATCCACACCAGGAAATCGCTCAGCAGTAATATACTGCGAACGATTATCCATCACGACCGTGTAAAAAGCGACCAATTTACACAAAGAAGCCAATTTCTGAGAAATGTGACCTGCTCCCACCAATATGACCCTGCTTACCTGTCCGACTGGCTCAACAACATATCTTTCTATTCCACTTTTTATTTCGCGAAGTACCTGCAAGCCGGTAGGAAAAGTGGTTGTCTGGTCAGGATCATCGCCAAAAGCAATCTCAAGCAATTGACCATCCTTTACTTTGAATCTGGGAACCAGATTACCTGTTAAGTCTCCTTCCGCAGTTATCAGACATTTTTTCAAGGGCAGCGATTCGCCTTCCGCAGGGACTTGCGTGATCTGCCAGGCATGTTTTTGTTGCTGCAAAATTTCTACCAGTCTTTGGATTATATTCAGCAAATCAGCATCATCAGGCATTATCGGTTCAACCAACACCGTCACATTACCACCGCAGATCATTTCCAATGATTCAGCTTCATGTTCCGAAAGCGTAAATTCCATCAAATTAGCAGTATTGGTCGTGGTTCTGCTCTCAAATGATCTTTTGACCATTTCTTCAAGCATACCGCCCCCGATTGATCCGGTGGACTGTCCTTTACCATTCATAACGAAGCGAGAGCCTTTCCCGCGTGGGGACGAGCCCGATTGGCGAATGATTGTGCCAATTAACACCGGGTTACCAACTTCTAAGTTTTCTAAAGCAAATTGAAATTCATTCTTTCTCATGGTTTTATGTCCTTTGCACATTGAGATTTTACACAATAAATAACCAAAATGTAAGTCGTTGCATCCAACACATCCACATTAATCGGAATTAGGAGTCTGAATTCCGAATAATTGGATAGTTATTCTCTCCTTCAAATTGGTTTACATTATTGTTAAAACCATCTACAATTCCTTTAATGTAATTTTAATCCAGGAGGTATTTTCGGCATGCAACCAACAAATTCCAAAAATTTTTTGAGCAAAACGATTGTGATCAGTCTTATTACATTGGTCTTTGCCTTAAGTATCATCATTGCTTTTCTTTCAGTCAACCGCGCTATGATTGAGGCTGGTCCGGAACGTAACAATGTTCTTACAGGCAGCAAAAATGACTGCGTACAATGCCACCAAAATGCCTCACCCGGTATCGTTGAGCAGTACGGGGTCAGTACGATGGCTGCTGCAAACGTAACCTGCCAAAATTGTCATGAGGTTGAAGAAAACTATCCTGGCTCGGTCAAACATGAAGGCACATTCGTTATGAAATCCCCATCAACCGAAATGTGCAGTAAATGTCATACGGCTGAAGTTCTGCAATTCAATCAAAGCAGGCATGGCATTCCTGCCTGGGTGGCATACGCCGGAACTGAAGAGTTAACTGACGACCAAATCAGTCTTTACAAATCTATCCCTGAAGGGCAATTTGCACCGGATAAAAGCAGGAATCAGATCGCAGCTTTGGAAGGGGAAGCAATCACACAATTTGCGTGTCAGACCTGTCACGAAATTGGAGAACCCAGCCCGGATGGTTCTGTGGGACAATGTCAAAAATGTCACCTGCGCCATGAGTTCAGCCGCGAACAGGTGCGTAAACCTGAAACTTGTAATGCCTGCCATATCGGACCGGATCACCCACAATGGGAAATTTACCATGAATCACCACACGGCATCGCTTATGCTACCCTGGGAGATGATTGGAATTGGGAAGCAGAAAGTGGCACGCTGAATGTCAACGATTTCCCCGCTGCAACCTGTCAGATTTGTCACATGAGTGGCTTTGGGGGCTCTGCAACCACTCATGATGTTGGCGATCGCCTGACCTGGTATTTATTTGCGCCGATTAGTGAACGACGACCCGCCTGGGAAGATAACAAAATCAGAATGCAGAGCGTATGCCTGGAATGCCACAACAGCACCTTTATTACGGATTTGTACACAAAGGCAGATGAAGCAACTTTAGCAGTCAACCAATTTGTGATGGAAAGTGATCAAATTCGCGATAACCTTATGGCGGCTGATCTTTTAACCTCTGCTCCCTTCGATGAAAGCTTCGACTTTGAACATTTCGAACTATGGCACCACTGGGGCAGAACAGCCAAATTTGGCGCTTGGATGCAAGGTCCAGACTACACACAATGGCATGGTGCCTATGAAATTCTAAATGCAATGACTGAATTGAAGGAGATTTCAGTCGAGAAAATGGAGAACGGGAAATAGCGATGTATTATCTGGCAGACATAATTCCCTTCATGAATCGTTGGCGGAAACTTCCAATCAGCCGAGATCAGTTGTTTTTGATCATCGCTGCAATCAACGAATTATTTATGGGGCTGGATACATACTCGGCACATGTCCTCAATGGCACCATTCGCTGGAATGAGTGGATCCCAATCATCTTTGGCACCTCCGCCGGTATTCTGCTCTTCTTTGCAGGTTTGATCGCACGCCGCAATCGCCGGTTGGCTAACATTCTTGCAACTGTGATCTTCTTTGCGAGTATCATTGTTGGTTTTTTGGGATCTTTCTTTCATATTTCCCGCGGAGCTATCCTGCCGGGTGGTTCCATTTTTTCAGGTTTAAGTATCTCAGCTTTTATTTGGGCACCGCCAGCCATGGCACCCCTGGCGTTTGTACTGGTAGGCATCCTGGGAATGAGTGCAGCCTGGGTTGAAGACCCGGTCAACAGTGGCAAATTACTTATCAACCGCCGAATTTTTATCCAAATGCCATTCAGCAAAACGCAGGCATACTTCTGGATGGTGACATTTGGCATAATGGTCACTCTTGTCTCAGCCACATTCGATCATGCGCGTACTGGTTACTTAAACCCCTGGCTCTGGCTGCCATTCTTTACCCCGATCCTGGCGGGGACTGTTTCCTTATTACTTGGCTTCAAAACGCTATTGAAAAAAAGCGATATCTGGCTGTATGTGTTTGCTATGCTGCTTTTAGGGCTTGTGGGAGTAATAGGCTTCGGCCTGCACCTTGCAGAAAATCTGAGCGCCAATAACTGGCAGGTATTGGAAAGATATTTACGCGGGGCACCTTTCCTGGCACCCTTACTGTTCGCCAACATGGCTGCCATGGGCTTGATTGTGCTGCTGGATCCACAAGAGAAAATAGGTCAAATTGTAAATTAGAAACAGTTTTTCAACTAAGACTCCCACTCGCAAATCAATATGCTAACCAATCACCAAATTAACTATAAACAATCAAACAAATCAACCCTTTTAGCTTTATAATATCATCTTCACTTTATTTTGATGAAAAAGGCAAACCATCTATGGATTCCAGCAACTCCTTCCCCTACCCATTTATCGACAAGATCATAATCTCGGAAGAGGAGATTCGCAATCGCGTCCAATATCTGGGCGAATTGATCACCAACGATTATAAAGATTCTGAAAAATTGGTTTTACTCGGATTATTACGCGGGAGTGTTATGTTCATGACCGACCTCATGCGTCATATCAAACGCCCTATGACCCTGGATTTCATGTCGGTCTCATCTTATGCCGGCACTAGCTCCAGTGGATTTGTGCGCATCGATTCGGATCATAAATCAACCATCAATGGCTGGGATGTGATCCTGGTGGATGATATCGTCGATAGTGGCTACACAATCCATACCATTCACCGCCTGTTGCAAGATCGCAAACCTCGCAGTCTGCGCACCTGTGCTTTGCTGGACAAAATTGAACGCCATAAAATCGATGTTAAAATTGACTACCTGGGCTTCTCTATTCCCGATTATTTTGTGGTGGGCTATGGTCTCGACCTGGCTGAAAAAGGACGCAATTTACCCTACATTGCTTCTGTTGATCTCAATAAATACAAAGCGCTTTACGGGGATTCGGATTAGATTTTTCTAAAGCACCCTCTGAAATCTATTTTCCGTAACCTATTGACCCGCCAATTTTCGCGACAAAATCTTCGTCAATCTGTGTCATTCACACTGCACGCGATTTATCTTCAATCGAGCAACGTTCCAATCCCTTGTGGCACAACTTTTCCAATCCACGGTCAATAATTTCACCGTCTAATCGTTCCTGAGCGGGGAACTTAAAGTGCTGATTTGTTCATTCTTGTCTGAACTTAAACTCGCTCAAGAATGTATTTGAATTTTTTTACGCGAGGATTGCCATATTAAGCTGAAGATATAGGCAACACCCGCCACCAGAATGATGGTAGCACCGGATGTGAGGTTGAGAAAAAAGGAAAGAAATAAGCCAGTGGTTGTAAAAACCATGCCCAACAAACTTGCGCTGACCATTATCTTTTTCAAGTCACCAAAAAACATGGCGCTGATGGACGCTGGTATGGTTAATAGCGCAATTACCATGATTAAACCGACCACACGCATCAACATCACTACGCTGAATCCAATCATGGCCATTAAAATCATGTATATCCAATCGACTGGCACGTTAGAAATAACGGCGAATTGCTCATCGAAAGCAACGCCCAGTAGTTCTTTAAAGAATAGACCTACTAAAAGTATAATCACCAGATCCAGAATTAACATCAGCCACAAATCTGCGCTTGGCACCGCCAGAATGCTGCCAAACAAATAACTCATCAGATCAGCTTTATAACCAGGTGTCCGGTCAAGAAAGATGATTCCGATTGCCATACCGAGCGCCCACATCACGCCAATAATCGAATCAGCCCGCTCTTTCGTTCTTCGCTGCACCCACCCCATACCAAACGCAGAAACCAGACTGAAAATAATAGCACCGGCGATCGGATTCCAGCCGAAAAAATATGCCATGCCAATTCCCCCATAGGCTGCATGCGCAATCCCTCCTGATACGAAGACAATTCGTTTCACCACCACATAGGTACCAATTATGCCACAGGCAATACTGACCAACAAACCAGCTGCCAGTGCATTACGCATGAAGTCATATTGGAGGGCTGACACAAATGTGTTGATCATTCAATCACCTCACTATGGCTGGGGAGTACGCGATGTGGCAAGCCATGTGCGATCAAATCGACAGGACATTGGTAGGTAGCCTCAATCATCTCAGGGGTTAATTCTTTTTCGCCATGGTAATGCAGATTACGATTAATGCATCCAATGGTTTTGGTGTATGAAGATACAGCACTCATATCATGTGTGATCAATAATATTGACATGGATTCATTAAGTTGGTGAAGAAGACTAAAGATGGAATTGCTGACCTGTGGATCAACATTGGAAGTAGGTTCATCAAGGATTAACAACTCCGGGTCAGATGCCAGCGCTCGCGCGATATATACACGTTGACGCTGCCCGCCAGAGAGTTCGCCAACCGGTTTGCGAATAAAATCCAACATTTCTACCGACCGAAGCGCTTCCTCCACTTTTTGATGATCAAGACTGGAATAGGGCTTAAATAGTCCCCGTGATCCCAGGCGGCCCATCTCAACAACATCCCAAACCCGAATAGGGAATTGATGATCAAACTCCACCAATTGGGGAACATAGCCAAGGAATTTACGACCTTCATCGACAGGTAGCCCCTTGATCGTTACGCTACCGCGATCAGGCTTTACCAATCCCAACAGAACTTTGATCAGGGTTGTTTTTCCGCCACCGTTAGGACCAATCAACCCAATAAAATCGCCTTCATAAATTGTGAAATTTATATTTTCCAGCACCGACTCATGTTCGTAACCCGCCCAAAGGTTCTTAATTTCAATCATTACGTGGTTTGGATTATTTGTGTTCATTATACGTCTCAACTATCTTTATAATTTGGGATATTTAATAGGTGGGCTCAGCCAAAGTAGCAGCCAAAAGCCGCAGGGTTGCAAACCAGTCATATTCCAGTGAGCTAATAGCAATGACACTGCCGCCTATTTCACGGGCAATCGTTTCCGCCGATCGCTGGCTAAACTCAGGCTGGACAATAATCACTTTGACCTGGTCAAGGCGGGCTTCATCTATGATGGCTGCAAGCTCCTGAGCGCTGGGTTCGAGTCCCCCAGTTTCGACCGCAATTTGCGTAAAACCGTATTGCTTTGCAAAGTAACCCCAGGTGGGATGATAGACCATAAATTGGCGCTGTATAACCGGAGCCAAAAGTGTTTGAATCTCTTCGTCAAGCTGATTAATTTCAGCCAGAAAAGAAGCAAGCTTGCCTTGATATTCATCAGCATGGGTAGGGTCAAGCTCCTGGAGAAATTGGCTGATGTTCTGCGCCTGAATTTTGACCAAGAAGGGAGATGTCCAGATGTGTGGGTCTGCTTCCTGCGCCGCAGGGCTGGCGGACTGGGCTTCACTACTTTGATCGTGATGATGATCATCTATTGAGATTCGTTCTATTCCCTGGGAACTATCAAAAAATAGTAACTGCGAATTGGCACTCTTTACTTTTTCAATCCATACATTTTCAAATGGTGCCCCGATCAAAATGTATGCCGCAGACTTTGAAATAGAAACCATTTGGGCCGGTGTGGGCTCATAATTCTCCGGACTCTGCCCCGGCTGAACCATCACATTGACATCAAAATATTCGCCCGCCAGGCGTTCCACAAAAAACTGCTGGGGAACAATACTGACCGTTATGACTGGTTTTTCTGTGGGTATTTGATGGTTGGACTGGCAGCCAGAAATAAGAAAAACGAGCAACACAGAAATTAAAACAGACAATCTTGTAGGCTTAAAGGTCACTTAAGTATCCCTTATTGAAAATGATTTTCATTAAGGCAAAGTATAAGCGTACAACTTCTGGCTGTCAATTTTCAATACAACCCGGGCACACTTGCCTTCGCTGTATATTGCCGTGAATGCTATTATTGGACGAGATGACGCGTATGCGCCATCAATTCCTGTCTTATCTCGAGCTCATATGATAGACGGGAAGAAGGTACCGCTCTACGTTTATCAAAATACTTACCTGTTACTCTTTTCACTTCAGGCGAAGAAGCCAAAAAAACTGGCGTTTCAGCCCCCAGAGCAACATCGTCCCCCTTCATATTGAATCCTTGCAATAACAGTTTCGTACTGATCACACCTGGATGGAGAGCATTAACACTGATATTATCCGCCGCGAACTGCTCCGCCATTTCATAGGTTAAGTAAAGCAGCATCAGCTTTGAATCAGCATAAGCCTTGTAGCTGTCATAATCTTTTTGAGATTGCAAGTCGGCAAAATTGAGACGACCGCGTTTGTGAGCGACCGAACTTACATTGATAATCCGTGAATCAAGTCGTCGATTCATCAATGGCAAGAGTTGCCTTGAGAGCAAATATGCTGCCAGATAGTTGACCGCAAAATTCATTTCGTACCCATCCACACTCACCTTGCGGGTGGGAAGAAACATCCCAGCATTATTAATTAACACATCTAGATTGACATATTTGTTTTGAATCTGTGTCACCAGGTTTTTGATCTCCGCCTGAGATGAAAGATCTGCAAATACGACGTCAAGGTCGCTTTCGGGAAAATTCACACGGATTTCTTCAGCAGCTTTTTCGCATTTTTGCTGATTGCGACCGTGGATTAAGACTTTATGCCCAAGCTTCGCCAATTCAATTGCCGTTTTCTTGCCAATGCCATCTGTTGATCCAGTAATCAAGATGGTCTTTTTTGCCATGTTGCGCCTTTCCACTCATCTTTCTGAAACAGGTTAACTTTACCATGAAAAAATGACTATTTTGAGTAAAATAGTCGCAAGTAAACGTTTGGAAAGAAAAAATCCCAAAAGTCAGGTCTGCTGCTTGAATAATGTGAAATCAGAATCTTAAGGGTTCATAGCTGGAAAGCAAACTCATAATTCTGATGATTTTTCTGTGATCAAGAATTACTTACCCAGGCTGCGGTGCCCTTCCACGGCATCAATTACCGCGTCCCGCAAAGTCATTACAGCCAGCTCAGCACAGTGCTCATGGTCTTCTGGCAATCCACCCAGAGCAGTCAACAAATTATCAGCAGTGATTTGGGTTGCTTGATTCAGCGTCATTCCACATGCCATCCTGGTGATCATACTGCCACAAGCTAATGTAGCCCCACATCCATCTGCCATGAATCTCGCCTCGGAGATCTTTCCTGTCTTAATCTGAAGGTCAATTTGCATGCGGTCTCCACAGCTGCCCAAAAAATGTCCCTGAGCATCAGGATTCTCCAACACGCCCAGGTTCTCCTTATTGCGGATTAAAGCTAGCGCGGTTTCAGAAAATGTTTTACGCAATGGGGCAACCAGTGATGGCGACCGGTAATTGCTATATTGGTCTTCTTCTACTACCCATTGCCCCGCGAATGAAGCGCTTTTCAGACCTGCGGTTTTTGATTCAGTTAAATCTGCAGCCATCTTCATGTCAAACTCCAAAATCGATTCCAACAAAGTATCCACCATCTCTGCACTTTCTTCCATATCGACTTCTTCAATTTTGCCTGAATCGCAGAAAGTAGAGCTGGTAGAATCCAGAGGAATTTGTGCCAATAAGGGCGTTCTCGCCGTAATTGCCAATGATGTACCACGGCATTGCCCAAAAATATATTGTTTTTCCCCGCCCGCAAAGTTCTGGTAATAAGCCATATTTTCGACAATTCCCAGTATAGGAATGCCGATTCTTTGTGCAACCGAAATAGCTTTATTTACAATTCTATTAACCAACATCTGTGGCGTTGTTACAACGATAACGCCTTTTAATGGCAGCGTCTGGAGAATCTCCACTGCTGTCTCTGAGGTAGCAGGAGGCATATCAACCAATAAGTAGTCCAGTGATCCCCATTCAACCTCGTTAAAAATCTCCTCGATAACTTCAGCCACCATTGATTCTTGCCAGATCACTGATTGATCTTCATTCTTAAAAAGCAAGTTCATCGAAATAAGCTTTATTCCGGTGTGGCTTTCCAATGGGGGAAAACTGTTATTTCCCGCTTTTACTTGACCTTGCAATCCGAAGAACATGGGCATACTTGAGCCGGTTACATCTGTGTCAAGGATACCCACTTTATAGTTTCTTTTATTCAATTCACACGCCAAGAGCCCAGTTACAAAAGATTTACCCACACCACCTTTGGCACTGATAACACCAATTACTTGTTTTATATGATTGGATGGTATTCCGGTCTTTTCGGATTTAATACCATTTTTTTGTTGAGAAGAATTTAAAGTAACCATATTACCAGGAGCTTCCTTCCATAGGAAATTTCCAAAATTTTTGATATTGTAATCACATTTATTTTAATTTCGAATACTTCTTCAAATTAGGATAGGGTGGGGATAGAATTCGATTGATCATACCTGAGGACATAGATCCTTCCACACATTTGATCAACCATTTTTTGACATTGTTACCAGCTTTACTCCATTTACCTGTTGAAAACTCCCTCCCTGTTGGATTGTTATCGTTGCGGCTTCCTCATCGACGACCCTCGCACCAGAAAGGAATGAAATTCCATATTTAAACAAAAGCGTGCTTAAAGGTGTTGAAGGACCTAAAACCATAATCAACGAACCGGTTGGGCACAATGAGAGCAAATTCTCCATTGTGTGATTAATAAAAGCAGTTCCCGTAATTGCAATAACATCGGCCTGTGGAATAAATAACCTGGCTGAATCTTCCGGAAAGTCATTCCCATAGGGATGTTTTTCGATCACCCAACAATTCTTAGTAATTGAATTCAATTTCTCAACAAACGGGAAATGCCCAACCACAACCAGATTTTTGCCTTTACTATTTCGAGCAATCACTTCGGAAGCATTCACACTTTCCATCTGGTTTTCATTGAATTCCAGAGCCGAATTCAGGGCAGCCAGACCAATACCAGCTTCTAATAAATTATCTGAAAGAACCCATTGTGCCAGTTCCTGTGCACTTTTTTGCTCTAATTTTCCCACATCTCGGATGCGGGAATGTCCATGTGGACCTTCTGCGACTATTGTGGAAGCAAGACCGCAATACTTACTGCACACAAGTATCCAATGGAGACCGATAACTACCCTACGAATTGGAATAGGGCTTTCGGGTAATGCCTCTAAAAGTGTTTTTAGTAATTCCATTGTTTCACAGCAATCCTTTCACGGTCGATTCATGGACATTTGCGGGTTATAAGAGGAACCTTCTTCGTAATGAACATGAATTTGAGGGTCAATCCCTATCTGATAAACAGCATGCTTGACGATCTTCTCAAATTCTTCAGCTTTCATCGCAACCCGCGCATTTAACATTACACTGATTGATGTCGAACTTACTTCCGGTACAGAATGCTTCCATTTCAATAAGCCTGGTAGCTCGAGAAAATCTGCAGTTGTAAAGCTTATTTTCGTTCCTCCTTCAGAGGTGGACAAAAAAAGCTTGATATGACCAATAAAGACTTCCTCTTTTTGCAAGGACGCAAGCAAAAGAGTGATCAAATTTATTACTGCCGGCTTGATCGCTTTTGGGGAAACTGAATTTATTACTAATTTCTGATCGAACCATGCCATCTCTTTTTCTCCACCCTTATACATTGAGTAATCGACTACGAATCCAGGCTGGGCTTTGACTGGTTCTTGACAACTCAGGCTATTAAGCCAGGGCTTGACGCTGGATGGATTCAAAGAATTTTGCAGAAAAATCTCTTTCTCAGGAAACTTCCTGGTAGCGATGGTTAATACATCTTTTTTTTCATCTGATGATAATAGATCAGATTTATTCAATATTATGAATTCGCCTTCCTCAATTTGTTTACGGAACAAATAAATAATCCTCTCGCTGAAGGGCAAAGTAATATTATTCACCCACCTTTGGAAGAGACGAATATCGACATAAACGGAGAATGTCATTTTATTAAAATTCAAATTATCGTTTTGCTGAAGTGGTGAAAATATCGTGTTGACCAGATCAACACAGGAACCCACTGACTCTGCGAATATAACATCCGGGAAAGTTGATTCCTGCAATTGGGCGATTTTATCCTCAAATTCAGAAAAACTGCAACGAAAACATCCGCCGGTCACCTGCCTGGTGGCAATGTTATTGGATTGAAAAAAAGCCGTATCAACTTGAAATTGACCCTTATCATTGGTGACAATTCCAACTTTTTTTCCTGCTTGAATCATTTCTTTGGCAGCGGCAATTATGGCAGTTGTTTTCCCTGAACCCAAAAAACCATTAATAAGATGTAAGTCCATATTTTAACTCACCCACTCCATCCATAAATATACTTATCATTAAAGCTTCAATGGTTTACTAATCATGAAAATTTCGAAAAAAGAATACTTCTTCACGGTAATTGATAGAGGTAATCTCCCCTCCAGCCAGAAGGTCCTCGACAACTGTAAAATTTGCACCAGCCCGCGCAACCATCCGCCTTAATGCATTTGCTCGCATGGGGTGGACGGAAGTTATGCCAAGTATATCCTCACTGATATTTCCGGTAGAGATAAAATCTCCTGATTCCTCTTCAAAAAGCAAGTCCATGAAGGGAACCTTTTCAGAAAAGGTTTCTAATATTGTTGCCAACGATTCTGCAGAAGGAACTTTTACCCAGTTTTCCGCCGGCGGGCGGGTTGGAATAGACAAGTAAGACTTTGCTGGCTTCAATTCCAAAAGAAAAGCACATAATTTTCTAATATCTGTTTGACGATCATTGATTGCAGATACCAGCATCGTTTCGGTTACCAATTCTCCCATATACATGCTGCGGAAGTCATGTACACCCTGTAAAATAGCCGCCAGTGATAAGCGTCGGTGAGGTCTGTTAATCTTGCGCCAGACCGACTCTTCAACTGCATCGACCTTCAGAGAAACCCAATCGGCTTGAAGCAACTCGCTTTGAATATCATTTTGATCAATTAAGGAAGCATTCGAAATTACGGCTACAGGTATTCCAAATGACTTGAGACCCTCAATAAGTTTTCCAAGGTTGATATCCAGAGTTGGTTCGCCATCTGGCACGAGGGTAAGATAGTCAATTTTATTGCCTGTCTTAACACTTTCCACAATTTTTATTTCAGCTTCATGAAGAATTCTTTCCAACGGATAAAACTTCCGCCGGGTAGTTTCCAGAGATGACGTCCTTCCCACCTGGCAATAGACACAAGAATACGAACAATGCTTGGGAGGAACATGGTTTATTCCCAGGCTATACCCTAAACGGCGGGATGGAACGGGACCAAAAGCAATCATCAATTTCTCTTTTCGTTATTTGCTATGCGATCGGGTTTATCGCCAATGTCAGCAGCCAGATGTTGCGTGGAAAAATTCCTCCACTTGAATCCGCAAAATAAAGAAACACCGAAAATACAGTCACGATTTTTCGATAAGATTGAGCAGTGGAGATTGTTCAAATAGAATACATCTTCATTCATAGGGTATTGAAACGGGTTGACTCATTTGAAATGTAAATTTAATCACCCTATTTGAGGGTTATAACCCATTTCCCATGCTTGGCGGGTTCGACCGTTTTCGCAAATTCAAACAATACGTTTATCTTTTCAAAGCCAATAGTTTCTTTTGTTTGTATGCATCGACCGCCTGCTGGACAGTTGTCACCTCAAAGGTAAATAAATGCAATGTAATACGTGCTGCCCTAAGTGCTTTGACCGCATGAGGTCCAAAATCGCCACTGATGATCGCGTCAGCTTTTTGGTCAATAACAAATTTGGCTGCGTCTGCTCCCGAATCGCGTGATTGGCTAGCACCTGGATTGGAAAATGCTTCCCAAGCTTCTGTGGCTGTATCGTATCTTATCAACCATGGTGATCTTCCAAACCGTTCATCGACCTCACTTTCTATTTGTGGTTGTCTTGCAGATATGAATAAGATCATTCAGCCTCCTTTTATTTATCCAAATCTAGTAATTTAAAGTAATTTCTTCGCGCCTGCGTATACGTGTTCCACTTTTAAGGCAGCCGCAGCATGCCCCGGATGCTTTGGTGAATTCCAGCTTTTCATATCCTCAAAGATAGGTCCATCAGTAAAATAATCGATTTTGCCTTTAATCTGATATGATTTCCCTTCTTTCGTTATAAAAAGCAATGCTGCCTGACATCCAGCCAGGATATTCGCCCGGGTTTTACTAAAATAATTATCCGCAATTACCAGTGTATCATCACTGTATTTCCTGACACAGGTTACGTAAATTGCATTTGGGTTATTCTTTTTATCGACTGTAGCCAAGATAACCGGTCCTTCATGGTTAACCCAGGCACTGCAAACATCATCTGGTAATTTGGACATTTTTTTCTCCGTTGATTAATAATTAATTTTGCAAACAATCTGTTTAAATCTTCTATTTTGGATACCCGCTACCCATATGTTGAATGAAAACATTTTGAAAAAGCCGGGGCGGGTACACTCTATTACAAAAATTGATATTCCAAATCAACTCTGATTTTCCGGCAGTCCGAATAAATGCTTTTTTCCTCTTCTCGCAATCTCTGGATAAATGGCTTACAAAATTACACTGCAAAATGAACGAGGGAAAAGAATGTAGATTCCGTGATTAATGGTTCATCAATGTGCAATACTCACACATTTCTGCTTATATTAGCGTTGAAAGCAGAATAAGGGGCTTCTTTTATAGGGAGAATAATGCAGAAAGGAGTTTAACTATTTTTCTCTTAACCAGACTAACGCATCGACCTCGCTTTCAAAGAAACGTACTTCTTTTTCATAATAACTTTCAGAGATTTCCAACACTTCCTGCCCAATGGGAGCACCAAATATTGCAGAAGTAGGCATCATGGGTCGGAAATTTTTTATATTTCTTAGGCATTCTTCTACTGATGTTCCACTAAGATCAACCAGTAGTTTTCCATTGTAATCTTCCAGGAATTTCCCCAGGGATTGCACATCATCAGATGAAAAAGTTCCGGTGTGTCTGCAGCGCATGATACCTTTTTCGGCAGGGGTGATTGTAAAAGCTGTCATATCTACCTCCTTGAAACAAAGCTTTTTGCTAAACACGATGACCGCATATTTACTTCTTTATTCAGAAACACCTCCCTTCAAAGTACTTAATTTCTAATGTAGCAACTCGATTTGATCAACCAATTTCCCATCAATATATGCTTGAGCAGCTATTTCGATATCGCGTAAATCAGTTACAACAGGTTGGATATTCAACCGTAGCATACTATCATAAGCACCCATACCCATACCGCCACACAACAACGCCTTGCAGTCGGCAATGCTATCAGCCATGCTGACATGCTTAGCATGTGAGACTGAATCCGTTCCATGGCCATCATTATTCGGCTCTGAGCCATGGGATTGGTCACGGAAATGGATGTGCCCCAATTTATCGCGCATTTCCCGACCCACAATCTTTCCTTCTTCAATAGTTAGCACCAAATAAAAGGGTGCCCGGCCAAAATGCTGGCTGATGGTCTTACCATCTTCAGTTATCAATGCAATTTTCATACATTATTCCTTTTTATTCGTTTTCATCTAAAAATGTCTTCCGCCCGGTTCTTCCCTTTCATCAGCAGGATGAATAATGAGTAGAATCTGAGCATCATCCTCCCCTTTGTTTTCCCAGCAATGAGGCAGATGAGCCTCAAACAAAAGGCTATCTCCAGGGTTCAAATAATACTCATCCTGCTCAACCTGATAGTGAACCAACCCTTTCAAGCCATATACAAACTCATGACCAGTATGGACAATCATTTGATCGCCACTTCCCATACCAGGTTTTAGCGTGACCACAAAAGGTTGGACAGCATTACCTGAAAATTCCCTTCCGAGATGCTGCATTTGTGTGCTGCCAAAAGCCGCCCAGGGGCGTTGGTTGGCCAAAGTGAAAACAACACGTTTTTGCAACGGTTCTGTTTCAAAAAATGAGGCAATTGGCTCTTCCAATGCAAGAGCCAATTGCTGAAGCGTGCTCACTGAAGGAGAAGATTTTCCAGTTTCTATTAAACTTAGTGTGTTGACATTCAACCCGCTTCGATCCGCTAAAGAACGTAAAGAAAATCTCTTCCGGGTACGTAATTCTCTTAGTTTTTTACCTACCTCTAATTCTACGGGAGTTTGTCTCAATAGTTTGGTTGGGTCAGAAGGGGGAATATTAATTTTATTACTCCACAATAAACTCAATAGGCGACAAGAATTGAATATTGTCAGAAATTGGACATCGCCGATCAATTTCATGCAGGAAAGCTTCTTTTTCTGCATGGGTCATATCGGCATCAATTTTTGTGTGAACCCGAATGGCGGAAAACCCAGCCCGATCTTTACTGTTTTTACCCATAAACACATCAGTATCAACTTCACCTTCAACATGAACTTCAATTTTGCGAACCGCTAACCGCTTTTGTTTTGCGATAATATGCCCAATGGTGACAATACAACCACCTAATGAAACAAACAAGTATTCCAAAGGTGTTGGTCCAGAATCTGTCCCACCACCAGCCGGTGGCTGATCAACATAGGCTACATGTTGTCTCATTTTCGTTTCAACTTTAAACCCATCTACCTGTATTGCATCGATGCTTACTAATTTTGTTGTCATATGCTCCTCTTAAAAAATGAATTACTAAAATTATAGTACAAATGTAAATTATATTGTGGTTTTGTACCAATAAAGTGATAAACGTCATTGAATGACTATGACATAGATGAAAAAGAGAATATTCTCTATATATCTATTGACAAATAGAGAATAGTTAGTTATTCTAAAATTAGAATTTCAGTTGAGGTGATTTATGCCGGGACATAGAAGAGGTTGGGCACTTGGAGGTGGATCGAATCGTAAGAATCGACATTCACCACTTACATTTTCCATACTTGAACCTGCTTTGCTTATCTTAATCAAAGAGCAGCCAAGACACGGATATTCCCTGTTAACAGATTTAAACGCAATGGGTTTAGCCACTCTACATCCCAGCGTTGTTTATCGGACGTTAAGAGAAATCGAAGGGCTTGAGTGGGTCGAATCAGATTGGGAAACCGATCAAACCCAAGGGCCGCCAAGAAGAACTTATCATCTGACTGAAATTGGAGAAGAAGCACTTCAAAACTGGCAGTTGGAATTAGAAAAAAATCAGGAGCTTATCACGGATTTGCTCACAAGACTTATGAATTAAGAAAGGAGTTTTTCAATGCCCGCTAGAGATGGATCTGGACCACAAGGGATGGGATCCCGTACCGGTAAAGGGATGGGGAGGTGTAATCCAACCCGGAATAACATGAGCCAATCCTTAAAAGTTGAAAACGATCAATCAACTCGCCAGCTTGGACGCAATTGGATTTCTTCCATTGGGCGTCTAATCGGTCGCCGAAGCCCAAATCAACTTAATAGAAAATAAGGTGTCTTTTCAATAATTTGGGGTACCCCTTTTATTGATGTTTACAAAATAAGTACCATAAACAAGGAGAATTATTATGCCAGGTTTCGATAGTACCGGCCCAGCAGGAAATGGGTCATACGGAAAGGGAAGGGGCCCTTGCGGCAGCGGACAGGCTGGCTGGGGTAGGGGCCGTGGTTTTCGCCGCGGAGGATGCACAGGTTGGGGTAGATTCCCAATAACACCGTCAAAGGATGATGAGAAGATCTTTTTGGAACAGGAAAGAGGCTGGTTGGAATCGCAACTATCTTCAATCAGCCATCGGTTGAAAAAGTATGATAATTCCTGAAAATCAGGAATGGCAAGCGGGCATTTTTATCAACAGCTCTGTTCCATTTTATAGTTAAATTCAAATTTAACTTTTGGCCAATAGACCAATAGTTGTAATTTAATAAATATAGGGAAAACAGCGCAAATGCAATAAGGGTCAGTACATGTTACTTAAGCGCTGATACTCTTTTTGAATGAATGCTTAGTTCTAAAAGACTTATGGTCCGACCGGACTCAGTGTTTCACTGGCTTCAGGTGTGGGCGTAAATATGTTGATATATATTTTGGGTACCCAGCCATTGCGTCCGTCCTGATCAATAATCTCAACCCATATCAATCCATCAAATTCACGCTCACCTGGCAGAACGGTAATCATTTGATTTTGAGATAACAACCCGATCACCGGACCAGCCGGGTACTGGTAAATGCGCATAAGCGGGAATGAAGTCAAATAGGCCCGCGCCAATGCCGGTGTAGCGGTAGAAGTGGCTGTCATGGTAGGTGAGGGAGTCTGGGTGGGCGTCACAGATGCTGTCACAGTAAAGGTGGTTGTAAAAGTACTAGTTGGAGAAGGACCGGGCGTTGCCGTATTCGTCACTGTAGCAGTAAAGGTCGCAGTGGGCGGAATAAGCGGATCCAATTGCTCGGCAAAGATTTGGTGAACGCGAATGGAAACAGGCTGGGCCAAATCCTCAACAATTCGGGTTTGGAGGGCGATAACTTCTTCATAGCGAAGTGGATTATTGGTGCGAATAGTGATTTCCAGATTCAAATTATTCTCCAGGCGATTGATTTGCAATTCAACCAGATCAGCATCTGCCAGCTCCTGGACATTCTTCTGTACTACCGTATTAATTGTGCGATACTCTGTTGCCTGGCGTACAAACTGAACGCTGTAATATGATAGGGGGATTAATAAAAGGAAAATAAGAATCAGGGAAAGTTTTAAACTGGATGGTAAACCTCGATTTCCCCCGGGTTTATAGGGGTTGAAACCGCGCAGAAAGAACACCAGGGCGGAAGCAAAGGCGATTGTAATCGCGTTAGTAACGAATAGCAAAGTCGCCCCACCGGCTACGTCCCAGCGCTGTAATGCCAGACCAATACCAATGGTACAAAGAGGCGGCATTAATGCTGTTGCGATCGCCACGCCTGGTAAGGCGGCTGATAGCTTAGGCTCGGTTAAGGAATAAGCAGCTGCCAATCCGCCCGCCAAAGCCACAACCAGATCTAAAGGACTGGGGTGGGTGCGTGAAACAATTTCTGTTGGCAGCTCCTGAAACGTGACAAATGGCAAGTAAGAATTCACCAATGCCAACAGAGCAGATAAGGCAACAGCCAGTAAGGCACCACGCATCAGCGCTGAAACAGCACCCTTTAACAACTGGTCCTCGCCAATAATTGATGCCAGACCGATTCCAATGATAGGTGACATCAATGGCGCAACAAGCATTGCTCCAATAATAACTGCCGGTGAATTCGTTATTAAACCCATGGTGGCGATACTGGTTGAAAGAACCACCAAAAGTAAGAAATCGAAACCGGGAGATGATGATTCTGAAATCTCTTCGATAATTACTTTTCGCTGTTCAAATTGTAACTTGCGAATAAAGTATTTCTTATAATTTATCGGCATGCTGGAGGCTAGTCCCTAATAAAAAGAAAAGTAATGAAAATTGCTTGAATTGAATTAATCATAGCACGAAAACTGTTATGCAGTTTGTTGGATGAGCAAAATTTCATATAGTTAACTGATTACTCTGCGCCAGCTTCTAACCCGGTTGCGACCAAATTGTTTTGATTCATACAAGGCCTTATCACTACGGTCAATTAATAAATCAAGCAAGGCAACATCGGTCTCATTGGTGGCCACGCCTAAACTAATTGTGATGTAGGGTTTGGCAGCCTGAAGTGTAAAAGGGTCTTTGGCAACCACAGTGCGTAAGCGCTCAGCAACCTGAAAAGCTTCTTCACTGTCTGTTTCCGGCAGCAAGATTGCAAATTCTTCGCCGCCATAGCGAGATAATATGTCGGTATTGCGAAGTTCAGCCTGCATCCTTTCAACAAATTGGATTAAAACCCTGTCACCAGCAGCATGGCCATAGGTGTCATTTATGTATTTAAAATGGTCTATATCGATCATGATGGTCGATAAAGGTGTATTGTAACGCTGGCTGCGTTCAAATTCTTTCTTAGCAATCTCATAAAAATAACGACGATTAAAAATCCCGGTCAAACCGTCCGATGTAGCCATTTGCTGAGCTTTCTCATACAAACGTGCATTCTCAATCACAATTGCTGCTTCATCGGCAAAGGTTTGTGCGATGAGAGCATCCTCCTGCTGATAAGCCCCAGGCACATAGCTATCGATGGTTAGAAATCCTAAAAATTGTTTGTGACGGATCAGCGGGACACACAACCATCCCCGCACCAGATTCGCACCTTCCCAGCGCTCAAAACGCGCATCCTGTTGAGCATCATCCAGGATGAGCGGCTTGCCTGAAGCCTGAACCTCATTGAGAAGTGAATTATTCATGGGGAATGTTTTGTTGATCAGGCTGGCAGTATTGGTGAAACCCCGTGCTGCCGCAACTTTTATGGTTTCATCCTCTTTCAAAAAGAGAACCGCGCTGTCGAAATCGAGGATTTTCTTTAAAGTCAACAGAATACGACGTAATACTTGCGAGAGATCCAATTGAGATGCCAGTTCCGACATGGCTTCTTGCAAAGCCTCCGCTTGATGACGGGCTTTTTCAGCCTTTTGTTCAAATTTAACGCGCTCGGTGATATCCGAAATAAAACCTTCCAGCGCAAAAATTTCCCCATGCGCATTTTCAATCCCCTGGCCTCGTTCCCAGACCCATTTCTCTACCTTATCTTTGGTGATGATACGGTAAATTAACTCAAAACTTTTTTGATGCGCAAGTCCTTTTTGGATATTTTCCCAAACAGTATCCCTATCATCCGGATGGATGATTTCCGCGTAGGTGATCTCCTTGCTATCTTTCAACTCATCTGAAGCATATCCACTCAGATCAATACAACCCTCACTAACGAACTCCATTGTCCAGGCGGAATCATTTTTACAGCGATAGGCCATGCCGGGTAAGTTTTTAAGTAAGGTTTCATATTGGCGCTGTTTTTCAGCTAATGCAAGGTCAGCATTTTTACGATCAGTGATATCCTCGGAAATATCAAGTAGAAAGTTAGAGGAAATTCTCGCAAAATCCGTGGAAAACCATTTTTCTTCACCGGTAGTGATAAGTTTGACAAAAACCTCTTCAGTTCTTTTATAGCCTGTGGAAAAAACTTCGCTGACGATATCCTGGACTTTTTCTAACCCCAGATAAAATTCTTGAATTGTGGTACCCAGCCATTCGCCGATTTTTCCGTGGGAAAGTGTATTGGCAGCAATATTATACGTTTTTAAAATGATTTGGCCATCCTCTTTCTTCTGCCAGAGCAATGCCGGATCATTAATATTATTGAAGGTATTTCGAAAAATCTCCTCACTACGACTGATTTCAAATTCAATATTCTTATAAGTTGATATATCACGAATGACAATCGCCACACCATTTACCAGTTTGCTTGATACTGTTATGGGGTTAAACTGGAATTCCAGCCAGGTATCATCCAAATCCCCTGTACTGAAATTTTGAACAAAAAAAACATAGTCACCTGAAAATGCTGTTGAACAATGTTTTTCAAACTTGGTTTGATGAGGGATTTGATTGAGATATTCGCTAAAATCAGCTCCGGTGCTTAATTCCTTGCCGGAAATCAGGCAGGTGATTTTTTGAGCTGCCAGATTAAATTCTTCAATCTGGTAATCTTTATTGATCGTAATGAAGCCTACCTCCGAATTATTCAGCAAAGCACGTGAAAAAAACGAGTCCTTTATACGCGCATTTTCCTGAAACAAATAATATTCGGTTGAAGCGATCGGAAGTTTTTGAACAAACTGTAGATTAATTTTTTTCCCTGGTGAACATTCGTTCAGGTCAAAATAAATGATATTTTCAGCCTTACTTTCGATCTCTTTCTTTATTTGCTGCCAGGTTGTGTTGCACCAATCCACGTGTGTGAATTGGATATCTCTTAGTTCAACTCGCAACATCCTCGTGTATTCTTTATTGGCAAAAATAATCATGCCATCTGCATCCAACAGCAAGACAATATCCTTTAAGAGATTCCAGAAAGGATAAATATTTAGAAAATGATCGACCTGTTCTTGTTCTGCTGGCGTTCCCATAAAATCATTATAACGGATTCAGCGTTTCCATATAAAAGGAACCCTATAAAATAAACCCTCTGACTGAAAGTGATTAATCCTATTTATGTCCCAAATTCTGTCAAATGGAAAAACATCAAAAAAATCAATTGACAGGCATCACCTCAATGACATTACCAAAGGTATTAATAGTCAAAACCCATTTCGAGCCAGGAACGAAATTTTGAAATTCCTTAGCTTGATTGGTTTTATATTCATACTCACCATCTGAGGTATTAAATTGAACGGTGTAAGTCTCGCTTTCTTGACCCAATCGCTCATTCTGTGTCAGTTGCGATGAAGGCCAGATCGGGTTGAGGTCGGCACCTTTTAGAACCAATTGATCACTCACCTGCCAGGCATCGACTGTATATTGACAGAATTCAGCATAAACCCGGTAGGTGCAATCCTGCGCTACTTCGGCGTTTCCATTTCCCAGATCAACCAAATAAGGTGTTCCGCACACTTCGGTTGATTGCACCGCTGGTTGATCCTGCTCTTTTTGGAAACGGTATTCACAGGCACCCAGGCTCGCGCCAGCAGGAATCTCCGTGCGCCAATCCTGTTTGGTGATCGGGCCAAAGCTTTCGACCGCAATCGTTCGCTGCCACTCCGTCCCTGAAACAAAACCCGTCAGGTCTTGCTTGCGCGACAATGCCATAATAATAAAAATAATCACGACAAGGAATACGCCCCCTATTATGACTGGTAAAAGCCAACCACGTTTGGTTTTATCTTGAACCACCTGTGCTTGATCGGTTTGTGAAACGGGAGACGGATCCACTCGTGGGGCTCCGCAGGCGACACAATGTGAATGTTGGCCGAGATTTTCCTGACCACAATTCTTACATTGCCAGTTAGCTGCTTTTTTGACACCATCATAAGCTCCAACAACCCCACCTGCAACGCGTTGTTTACCCAGCGTCAAATCAGATCCACATTGCGAACAAACACTGGCGTTGGCAGGATTGCGAGTACCGCAGAAACCACAATGAATATCAGCCCCTGCCTTCGCTTGTGCGATTGCCTCTTCGTCAGAGAGCATCTGCTGCTGTTCCGGTTTTTGGAAGACCACATCCACCGGTTGGGGTGCCCCGCAGGCAATACAAACCTTTTCATCTCCGGGGTTAGAAGTTTGACAGTTCGGACAGGTCCACCTCAATTGGGTATATCCAAGGATTTTTTTTGCCATCATTTCCCTGCATTTAGAGATTTATATCAATTGTACTCATTTTTTAGCCAAAAACAAAAAAGCGCATTAAGCCAATGCGCTTTAATGTATGAATTTGTAGGGATTATTCTTTGTTCTCTTTTTTAAGGATTTCACCCTCCAAATATTCGGGTTGAAGAGGCATTAAGATCCAGAGAATAATATAAATCAAGATGCCATTACCGCCCAAGAAAAATAATAAAACAAAGATGAGCCGTACAACCGTGGTATCCAAACCAAGGTATTCTGCCAATCCGCTGCAAACGCCTGCGATCATTTGATCATTTGGTTTTCGATATAGTTTTTTGTTATTCATTTTAATCTCCTTCTTAAGACATATACGAAAGTACAACCCAAAAGTTGCAAATTGATTCTTGAAAAAATTGGACCGGAACAACAAAAGACAGCCTGAATATGATGTTTACAATAACCAACCCATGTTTCGTATTAATGCTTACTTTGGTGTTCACACCGATCATTATATGGATCTGGTGGGTCAGAGCGGTAAAATCCCTTTACCGATGAACCAGGTCATTATTGCAACGGTCAAAACAAGCTGGGCTCAGATTCTTTGTGAAAACAAAGCCAAATGCTAGGTAATGCACCCCTGGACACAAAAGTATCTCTCCAAACTGGATGGATTGAAATATATTAGCATCATCGACAAAAATGGGTATGCGCTTGTGTTTCCAGTTATCCAGGCTCAGGCGTTAAATAGCCATGAATCCTATTCACTACATCTGTCTTTCCTGAATTTTTTAGGAAACACAACCCGGGCGACGGATGGCCATCTATGGGAAGTCCTTTGACATGGAGACTATTCTTATTGAGGGTAATTTTAATGGTTTCAAGCGCAGGCGAGGAATTTTGACCTGAAGCCTGGCTGTCGATTGAGTTTTCAATTCCATGCCGCCTGTCGCGGGACAAATCTACCCGCCCGTAGAATTGGAAACTGTTACAAAATTCTAAAATTGTTTTAGGCACAAGCTATTTTTTCTCTATTAATTGGTGGTTGCTTCCTTTTGCTAAGTTAAAGAAAAGGCGAAATCACATATTTTTATTTTGTGAGGAAATTTGCCTTTATCAAGGACTTTTAATTTTCATGTTTTGGGATTAGCTCGAGTATTCATAAACCCTTAACCAAATTGCCTAAGATTTTCTTTAATCCACTATAAGGCTTTCCTTAACCTTTTGTCTATGAACTGGAAGAATGTCATAAGAATTTTCCTTAATGAAACCTGATAATTCATAGAATTGAAAGCAAGAATGTTGATACAATCAATTTCTGTCTTTATGTCTAATTAAAAATCCATAGATTTTCGATGGTTTGAAACTTTTTGAGACGAGCAGAAAAGGTGAGAAATGTCAGAATTAGAACAATTTATCGATCAGAGTTATTTAAATTTACAGACTTTTCGGAAAAACGGGCAGGCGATGTCAACTCCAGTCTGGTTTATTCAGGATGACAATACATTTTATATCCGTACTTATGCCGAATCGGGCAAGGTGAAACGGGTTCGCAATAATCCCGAAGTCCGGATCATGCCGTGTGGACAGGTGGGAGAGCCACTCGGTAAGTGGGTTGGTGCGAAGGCGCATGAAACACAAAATGAGGATATATTTGCAAAAGTCAAATCCTTAATGATCGCCAAATATGGTAATGCATATAAAAAAGTCGATGCCCAGGCACAGGAAGTTGGCCAAAAATATACGATTCTTGTGGTAGAGCCTTTAAAATCTTAATATGGATACCATTTTAATGGCAGGAATTAACAGCGGAATGGGATTCGCCACAGCCAAGAAACTTTTGAAAGAAGGTCACTCGGTCCTTGGCACAGGAAAATGATGTAATGAAATGCTATCATGAATCTAAATTGGCACAAGTTCTGTTTAGCGCGGAAATTCCAAATCGATATTCCAATGATGGATTTACAAGTTATGCCATTCACCCTGGAATAGTGAACACCAATCTGTTTTACCGGCAATTTAATACGATTACCAGAGCAATAATTCAGCCAATCGCTTGGCTTGGATATGCAACAGGTTTCTTGCGGACTGCAAATAAAGGTGCGCAGACAGCAATTTACCTGGCAACCAATCCCATTCATGAAAATGGAAAGTATTGGGCTGATAAAAAGGTTCGTAAACACAATCCGATTGCAGACGATGAAGGGTTCCTGAAGATTTTTTGGGATTGGAGCGAAAAAATAATCGAAAGATCCAAAATCTCATAATAGCTTGATCTTCAATAGAATGCATTGCGGGGATATCGTGGCAGGACAGAAAATGACAGCCAAAAAAATTGACAGTGTTCCCTATCGCATCTACACTTGTTAGGGTAAATCGAATCCTGAATTCGGGAGAAATTCCATGACACAAAAAAATATTGTGCGTTATTCGCTTTTTGGTTTGCTCTACTTCACGCAAGGGACTGTACTTAGCTTCTTCACAGCCTTAAATGCCCTCTATTTGCTCAGCTTCGGGGTGGACATGACCCGCATCGGCATCCTCGGTACAATTGCCCTGCTGCCTTTTGTGATCAAAGTTTTCTTGGGAATGCTCAGTGACAAAGTCAACTTGTTTGGCAAAGGGCATCGAAAACCCTATATCATCATTGGGCTTGTGGTCCAAATTATCTGCTTAATCCTGGTTCCTTTTGTAAACCCTGGCCAATATTTCTGGCTATATGTAATGGTTGCATTTATGTTGCAATTGGGTATGGCTTTATATGACACCTGTACCGACGGACTTGCCCTTGACACCACCCCGACCAGCGAAAAAGGCACCATTCAGGGGTTCATGGTTGGTGGACGGGCTGTCGGGGTAATCGTGACTGCCTCGCTGGTAGGTCTGTTGGCTGAAAATGTATCCTGGTTATCTGTTTTTTGGGTGCTGGCAGCGCTCACCTTGCCGCCTTTCCTACTGCTTGGGAGAGTGAGGGAACCTGCCCGGCCTCAAGAACGTGAGTTTGACTGGAAAGCCTTTGTGGCATTTAAACAAAAGCCCGTCATCGGCCTTGCCATAGTAGGATTTATTTTCTTCCTGATCATTGTTGGTACCAATCAGATTGTTAATCCATTCTTACAACAGAAATTTGATATTTCCCTCAGCACCGCCGGCTTTTTTACCACTATTTGGGGTGTGGGGGTCATCCTCGGCAGCGTATTGGGCGGGGCATTGATCAATAAAGTTGGAAATCGCAATGCCGTCTTTATATCCATGGGAGTGGCGTTTGCTGCAATTCTAGCTCTGGCTGGAATTAACCAATTGATGATAGCCTGGATAATCATCGCCTTGTTTGGGTTATGTTATGGCACTTATCAGACTGTCTACTTTGCCATTGCGATGGAATACACCGACCGACGCATCGCGGCTACCATGTTTTCCATTTTGATGGCCGTTACCAATATCGGTCAGGGAGTCGGATTGGGCTTGACCGGCTTCTTTAGTGATTCGTTTGGCTTTCAGACCACATTTATCATTATGGCTCTGCTAAACCTGGTGGCGTTACCCTTCCTGCCCATGATTTTTGGGAAGCCATCCAAGAATCAAGCTATACAGGTAGGTAATTAGGGAACAATCAGTTTGAACCGCATTTAAACTCACAAGGAAACCTGATGAGAAGGAGATAACAGGTTTGTTCGTGGCGTTTTCAATAAAAATAGAACTCTTAAATCCCCCTCCTAAATCAGTCTTAGTTTCGGATTGATTCGACCGCGGGTGGAACAAACAATGCGATCGGAAGCTCCTCTTTGTAGGAAAATTTTTGGTACAACTCAATATCTCGTGTCATTTTTGAGGGCACCAAAATAGCAAAGCGGCATCCGCGCTCCAAGCCCCACTGATGGAGTGTGTGTAATAAGGCAGAACTCAAGCCTTTGCGACGAAAGCCGGGGTGAGTAAACATATCAGCGATATACAGGTATTGCTCATCGATGGCGACCGCCTGAGCCTTTGCGCCGACTTTGCCCTCATAGGTCGCATACAAACTCAAAATACCTGGATCCGTTAAACTCTGTGTGCTGGCAGGGTAATCTGGACCGATTGCATTCACCAGGGCTACATCCTGCGATGACTTAATTACAATTACATTTACTTTTCCATCGCTATTTTTCTCTCCCCGTTTGGCTTTCAATTTATGCAGCATCAGGCTGTTATTCCAGGCGTGTAAAAAACCAATATCACGATAACCCGGGACAAGGAAATTGAGGTTATTAGAGAATACATTCAGGACAAATTCCTGAGGCTTTCCCTGAATATAAGACTGAATTTCTCGAGCCACGGTTGCCGGCGAAACCTCACCCGCAAAAATTTCCAGATTATAGGAAAAACTGCGCGGCCAGGGATGTTGCATTTTTTGAATATACTCAATCCCTGATAGCGTCTCTTCGTGAAACGGATTTGCTTTTAGTTCGAGTTGATATTTATAAAAAATGGCATTCAGGTAAGCATCGACAACCCGATCATTCATCTTCCATGCCAAACCCTCTCTCCATAAAACTTTCCAGAGATTCGAAAGGCACCCAGCCCCACTTATGTTTGCTGACAAGGTGATCCGCTTCCGGATCCGATTTCTCATACGTAAAAAAATCGCCTTCAGGAAGAGAAGGTGTTTCTACCGCCACCGGATAAATATAATAAGTACTGAGCAATCCCGGGTAAGAGACCGATTTACGTTCTTTAATTTGCGCATGACACTCACCAGTCAAAATTCTCACACGGTCTCTATTGATTTGCAATTCCTCTTCCAGGCATCGTAAAGCACCCTGCCGCCAGTCTTCTCTTATTTTCATCTTCTCGCTAGGCGGAGAAGAACGCATACGAATACGATCATCACATAAAATCTGCTCTACTTCAACCAGAACTTTGCCACCCTGCTGAATGAGTAGCTGAACAACAGACAAAACCCTTTTTGGCGGGTCGTCCAGCAACCTGCACTCACCTTTTATCAGCTCCTCGTACAGATTATCAATTGTTTTAGATTGTAAAGTGCCCCAGTTTTGATAGTCAATTTGATTTTTACTCAACCAGGTTACCAGATCTTGCAATGAATGAATATGATTGTCTACCATCATCGTTTGTCTTTCTGGCTAATGATTGCAAAATTATCAAGAGGGAATATCTCTGAATTTGCACCTGTTTGCATTCAAATATTGTAGCGTATTCTGTCTTTCAAATCCAATCAAATTGTAAATTGACAAATTCTAATTGCATCCATTCATAGGCGGGTCATTCTTTTGCATTCATCTTTCTAGCTTAAGTACTGACTGAAAAGCTCGCTATTTCTGGTACCAGCAGCCAGCCTTGCACTTCCTTTGGTCGTCGGTTTTCGGTCTTTGGGGGCTAATTAATAGAAACCGGTTTGGTTTAGTATAAAACGCTTGGCTTCTTATAGATGAAAATACCAAAATAGATTAGGGAACCTTTTTTCCGGCTGTCCTACTCCTATGGTTGACATTGAATCTGACATTTATTATGAGTAAAATTGCATTGTATTTTTAATATCGTGCTATCATAATATGAAAGTATTGCATCAATATTTGTTTCCCAAAGTGCGAAACAGACTTTCTATTTCTTAAAGCGAGTGTTGGTATGAATGATATGGAGTTTAGTTTCGAAGAAAACCGCCGTGCTAATCGAATAATTTGGAATCGGCCTGTTCGCATTATCACACCAGTTCAATTACCTGCCCTTATTCTAAATGTAAGCGCCGTGGGCCTTTTACTCAATACTCACTTCGACGAGTCACTGGTAGAAGGTAGTGATATCGAGGTTGTCATTCCGCATGCAACCGGAAAAGATATTATTACCGTAAAAGGCAAAATCGTCAGGGTTAAGAAATTTCAAGACAAATTGCAGGTTGCAGTCGATATTAAGTAATCACTCATGATTTTTTTCGGGACGAAGCTGATTGCTTCTTCATAATCAGGATATTTGAGGTCAACCTTCCTTAGTTTCATCCCAGGGATATATTTCCGTTCCTTTCGCGGCTGCGCGAATTATAGGATCATCCGAGTAATAACCACGCTTTTCAGGCGGTATTAACTTGGAAATGCTGTTCATGATATTGTGACCGAGGTCATCCAGCTTTCCTCGATTTTCTCGTCCACGAATATCCAGTTCATATGGACCAATTTGTGTGCCTATTCGAACAGTGATCCTGGCTCGCTTTCCTTTTTTCAAGCGGGCAAAGAAAGTTTCCAGGCCATCAAAACCAACCGGAATAATGGGGGCACCCGTGCGTACTGCCAGGAAGGCAACTCCGGGACGGGCAGGTCTTAAGACATTTGCCCAATTACCACCTTCGGGAAAAATTGCCAAAACTCCCTTATGATTGAGAATACTTTCTGAGGCAATAAAAGTCTCACGCGAAACAGTCCCACGGAAAACAGGAATAAAACCCCACAAGTTGCGCAACCATTCTGTCCAGGTAGGCGCATTTGGCGTTTGAGTGCCTCCTAAAAATTCAATTCTCCAAGGGGCAATCTGGATCATCGCTAACGGATCTAAAAAGCTAAAATGATTCCCAACCATCAGGAGCGGCCCTTCAGATGGAAGGTTCTCCTTGCCGATAATTTCAAAATCTGCAGTTGTTGCAAAAAGGAAATGGATAAGACCTTTTAATACCGAGCGCATTGCCCTTCGTCGCGGAAACCTATATTGATCTTTAACTGAATTCACGGCATCTCACCTTCTTTTATTTTCGCTGCTAAGTATAGTATGCAACATAGACCAGATCAAGACTTTTCACATTGGATAATTTTTAAGAGCTCAATGCACTGTGTTTTTCGTTACTACTGTTTTTCGTTACACATGTTTTTCGTTACTACTTGACTCGAAAACCCGAAGTCTCTATACTACAATTAACTGGGGTTTCTTCGATCAGGCTACTGACAACATCCACATTTTTGAGAGCAGCAACGGGCCGTGCATGTTACGACCCGTTTTTTTGTCAGGAGGTGCAAAGTGATTCAAATAGAACTGACAGCTGAGGAAAGGTTAACCTTAAGAAATCTTCTTGAAAATTGCCTGGCTGATTTACGAATGGAAATTATCCAGACAGATAATATCAATTACAAAACAATGCTTAAGAAAAAAAAGGCAGTATTGTTGCAATTACAACAAACCCTTATCCCTTCCGTTGATGAAGGTGAAAGACTGATCGAATAAGCCAATTTCTTATCAGAGATTTTTCGATAAATAGACCTTATAAGGGAAAAAAAAGGGATTAGAAAATGATTTCTTTTAAACCCCTCAAAGAACCTATTTCTGTTGTAAAAAAGAAAAGCGCCCCAATGATTGAAATGCATCCGATCAACAAAAAGTTTAAAAACGGTGCGTATGAATTTGCATATACCGGTTTTGCCCAAACATTTCTGGCTGCTGGTTTCAAAGAAGTAATCCTGCGATCTGCGACACGCCCCATCATGCGTTATTCAGTTGAATAGTTACTTGCAAAATTGCGATGTGACCATACAATTAATTCCATCATATCTTTTTTGGAGTATGCTTATGAAGCGTTGCCCCTGGTCAATGACAAATCTATCCATTCACTATCATGATCAAGAATGGGGTGTACCGCTGCATGATGATGTTAAATTGTTCGCTTTTTTGGTGCTTGAAGGAGCTCAGGCAGGCTTGAATTGGGAAATCATCCTTAAAAAGCGACCTATTTATTTCCAGGTCTATGATGGTTTTCAACCGGAAAAAGTGGCTAAGTATGACAAGCAAAAAATTATCTCCCTGCTTGAGGAACCTGGAATTATTCGGAATGCCAAAAAAATTCATTCATCCATAAAAAATGCTTGTGTTTTCATTGACATCCAGCATACATTTGGCAGCTTTGATAATTTTTTATGGAATTATGTGAATGGACAGCAGATACAGAACAATTTCACAGCTATGGAAGAGATTCCGACTCAAACTCCGCTCTCAACGCAACTCAGTCTGGATCTGCGCAAGCGGGGAATGAACTTTGTCGGACCAACCATCATGTATGCATACATGCAAGCGGTGGGAATGGTTAATGATCACCTGGTAGATTGTTTTCGGCATCAGGAAATAAAGAATTCGGTTACAGGAAAGTGAAATGTTTATGAAGGATATCATTGGACAGGTAAATCAGATTTTACTCAAACCAGAAGGTGAGCCTTTTTCCACCCCGATTTCAGAAGGTCACTTTAAGCTGGCAGGCTTACATGGCGATTCGCATTACGGTTTAACCTCTGTCACGCACACACATCAACGCGAATATACAGACGGGACAGAAATTCGCAATACCAGGCAGCTTTCTATCCTTTCATCAGAAGAATTAATTAAAATTGCTGCTCTGTTAGGAGTTGCGTTCATTGATATAAGTTGGCTCTCTGGCAATTTATTAGTTTCAGGTATTGATCATTTTTCTGTTCTTCCATACGGCAGTCGTCTAATTTTTGAAGGCGGTGTGGTTTTAGAATGTTGCGGTGAAAATAATCCCTGTCACAAGACTGCTAATATCACTCAACAGAAATATCCTCTGGTTCAAAATGTGGCGAGAGACTTTATCAAGAGCGCAATGCATAAACGCGGTATTGTTGCCTTGGTGGAACATCCCGGCTTGATAAAAACAGGGGAATCTTTTCGGGTGAAATTACCGGCAGCCTGGAATCAAGCCTGGGTAACTTTTATTGAAAACTAGGCTTTTCACGACAGAAAAGGTTCCTAGGTTTCTGGAAACCTCTGAATTTGTCTTAGAGCCGCTCCATCCAGATCATGTCGTCCTGGATTATGATGCGGTTATGAGCAGCAAAAGCTTCCTGCGACGCTGGAGTTACAGTGATTGGCCGACAGACGATTTCAGTTTGGGAGATAACCGGGAAGATTTGCGAAGGCATTCTCAGGAATTTTTCGCGCAGCTTGCCTTTACCTATACGATCCTTTCACCAGATCGGAGTACCTGTCTGGGTTGCATCTACCTCAACCCGATTGAGAGTATCCAACCGGTGAATGACCAGGAACGAAACTTGTTAAGCAGCAAATCCGCATTTTTGCGCTTCTGGCTACGTCAGACGCTTCAGGAGAGCGCTAGAGAATTATCAATCTTTTGTACGATCGCTTTCTGGGTCAAACAAGAATGGAAGGTAAATGAAATTCTGTTCAGTTGTAACAAGCAAGTACCTGCTACAATAAAAATGTTTCATGCCGCAGGTTTGAAAATTTGGTTAGAATTAAGATGCCCAAACCGCGACGAGCTGTTGTGGTTCTTACCAGAGGAGCAATAATGGAATTTGATGGTCTCAACAGTTTCCTGTTGAAAAAATCTGGCACCAAACTTGAGCTTCCCTTTGGTCCCGAGACTTCTTGTTTATAAAGTAATGGGAAAGATGTATGCTACTATCGCCTGGCAGGCGGAGCCAATGACAATCAGCCTGAAATGTGACCCCGAGCAAGCGCTGGTATTGCGGGAAAAGTACCCAGCTGTCAACCCGGGTTACCACATGAGCAAAATCCACTGGAATACGATCACATTGGATGGGAGTATTCCTGACCAGGAACTCATTGCCATGATCAACGAATCGTATCGTCTCGTTGTTGCTTTTATGCCCAAGCGCCTTTTTAAAATTCTTGTGGGCATTGTTGAAAAAGAAAAAGCGCAAAAAAAAGAGGGGTAGACAAATTTGGAGAAAAAACCTAGCTATCGCGATATGATTTTTGAGATCGTAACCCGCATACCACCAGGGAAGGTAGCGACCTACGGTCAAATTTCCCGCATGGTACCTCATTGTACTGCCCGCATGGTAGGGTTTGCTTTGGCGTCGCTACCCCAGGGTTCCGATGTGCCCTGGCAGCGCGTGATTAATGCACAGGGAAAAATAAGCCCGCATGGTGCTGGCTTTGGATCCTTGATTCAACGTCAACTTTTGGATGAAGAGGGTATCCTTTTTGATCTGGAGCAGAAAACAGATCTCGAAGTCTACGGCTGGAACCCGGAATAAAATTTTTTCCATTTTATCTCTCCAGAGTGAATTATTTCCAATGACTCTCAGGGATCTTTTATTTAATCGAAATATAACGCTCAATTTTTGTCCATTGCCTGTGCAACTATTTTTCACATCCTGCCTAATTCAATCTGAAAAATAATTGCATCTGGGCTAAATATCTCCTATACTGTAAGCAAGGAGGTTTCAAGCATGTATGAGGTTGATGAAAATTTCAGCTCTATGCCCGGGAAAAGTCCGGCAGTCATCATTCAATCTTTTACCTGCCTCGAGTCTTCATTTTTTCCAATTACGTTCAAAAAAAAGAGTATTCTGCAAACCTTGATTAAGTGGTTTGCTTCGGAAGAGATAAACGCTCAAATTCCACGAGAGCACATATCAAAAAAGTATTACTTTTGAACACAGCTTATTTTATTTAATTCATGAAAATAGGGTATCCATGCTTTTTTCAGACTGTAAATACGTTAAATTAGAAATTTTCGCTCCAGCAGAAGCTTTAACCGCCATCGTAGAGGAGTTTACCAAAGCCGGCGCCGGGCAATTCGGGAACTATGACCACGTATATACCACCAGTGAAGTAACTGGTCATTGGCGGCCATTGGAAGGGGCAAAACCTGCGCTTGGATCAATTGGCAAAGATGAGCATGCTTCTGAATTAAAAATTGAAGTAAACTGCCTTAAAGAAAATGCCCGGAAAGTAAGAGAGGTAATTCAAAAGGTTCACCCTTATGAAGCTCCTGTCATCAACATCATTCCACTTTGTAATGATCAAATCGAGGAAAAATGACCGAGCGCTATCAACAACTTGAAAATGTTGCCCGTGATTGGATGAATATTATCTGGTTGAAAAAGGATTTTCGACAGTTTGAGAAATTTCATCACCCCAATCTGATCGATATGAGCCCAGCCAGTCGCGATTCGAGCCGCGCTGCATACGAGCAAGGCATCCGCGATCTCTTTCAGACTTTTCCAAATTTTACAGCTTTTGTCGAGGATATCGTAGTTGATGAACACAAGGGCAAGGCCGCTATTCGATGGAGTGCCAGCGCCAGCCAACAAGGTGACTTTTACGGGTTAAAACCAACTGGTAAAGCAATTTTTTTCACAGGAATCGAAATCCTGGTGATTGATAACGAGGGTCTCATTACCGAACGATGGGGTGAATGGGACGGTTTGAGTATTTTGGAGCAGATTACGCAATCTGAAGAGAGAAGTGAAAATGATTAATTACCAGGAAAAATCGGAACAAAAAGCGCGTCAAATATTTAAATACTTCAACAAAGGAATGGTTTTTCTTTGGAAATTAGGACTGGCTGATTGGATTAATATATGGCCATCTGTGTTTGGTCAAATTATGGTGCTTAATCACACCGGCCGCAAGAGCGGTTACAATCGTTTGACCCCGGTCAATTATGCCATTCTGGATGGAGAGATTTATTGTTGTGCGGGATTTGGAGCAATTTCTGATTGGTACCGCAACATTCTTAAGAATCCACTGGTTGAAATCTGGCTAACCGAAGGCCGTTGGCTGGGGCAAGCTGAGGATATCTCTGATCATCCTGAGCGTTTGCGTATTTTACGCGAAGTATTAATAGGCAGCGGATTTGCTGCTCCACTTTTTGGACTTAAACCGAAACAACTCAATGATTTTGATCTTGACCAATTGACCCATGATTACCGATTGGTTCATATCAAACGGGTTGACGAAAAAACGGGTCGCGATGGTCCCGGAGAACTCGCCTGGATATGGCCATTAATTACCGCAATCTTGCTGCTCTGGCTGGGCAGGCGCAATAAAAAAAATAAAAAACGATAAAGAGAGTACTGCAATGCTTCGATCTCAGATGCTCGATACAGTGAGCACTTACATTACAAAACGCAAATTTGATCTTCCTACACTGGTAGCCATCGATGGATTGGATGCAGCCGGTAAAACACGGATTGCCAAAGAGCTTGTCTTTCCACTGCGGCGGTCAAAACGTCAGGTGATTTCCGTAAGCCTGGATGAGTTTCAGAATCCAAGCCCGATTCGTTACCGCAGGGGCAGGGAATCTCCGGAAGGTTATTATTATGATGCATTCAATTACGAAAGCTATATCGAATCTGTGATCATGCCACTTCAGCCAGGTGGAAACCGGCAGATAAGGCGAAACTTGATCAATCTAAATGCGTCTCTGGATACCCAACCGAATTATGAGCCAGTATCTGATGACGCAATTATCTTATGCGATGGTGTTTTCTTAATGCGCCCTGAGTTGTTTGACTTTTGGAACATTCGGATTTTTGTAGATATCACCCTTGAAACAGCCATGCAGCGCGCAGTCGAGCGAGAAATTCGCGATCTGGGCTCATATGAAAAGGTCAGACAGATCTACGAAAAGCGATACTTTGCCGGACAACGCATTTACTTTGATCGCTGTCATCCATTGCAACGTGTCGATTTAATCATTGATAACAATGATTTTCGCAACCCGGTAGTAATTGAGCAAAAATCCGTGGCTTAATTTTTTTTAAGAAATAATTCAACACCGGGAACCGCTGGTATTTTGTGTAATTGGAAAATGCTACAATAAGGTATTGTTACAAAAATATCTCATTATCGCTCCTGTCCACTGGTGACATATGGGGCACTATGAATAATTTCAATGCGGCGTTTTGCAATTATTGAGACCAGACTCCCTTTAATGCAAATTGAACTGGATAACTGATGCGTAAACTAAAGAAATATCCATTTATTCAAATAGACGCTTTTACAAGAACGCCAATGGGAGGCAACCCTTGTGCTGTCTTCTTTGATTGTGAGCACATGGATGAGGAAACTATGCTAGCGGTAACCCGCGAAATGAACCTCTCCGAATGTGCATTTTTACAGCCTTCAAAAATTGCTGATTTTGGCGTACGTTATTTTACGCCCATGGGTGAAATTCCTCTGGCAGGCCATCCGACGATCGCAACTATCTTCGCCCTGGTAGAAAGTGGCAGGTTGAAATTGAATGCTGACAGTATGACAATCTCCCTCGAATTAAAAGTCGGTCCCATTCCCGTTGAAATAAAATCCAAATCCGGTCAGGTTGAGCGCATAACAATGACTCAAAAAAAACCGCAATTTTTACAGGAATATTTGCCTGAAGAGGTTCTGCCCATTTTTGGTCTGACACAGCAAGACCTTGCCCCAAATTCGCCCATTCAAACGGTCAGCACCGGTACTCCCCAATTGATGATTCATGTACGCAACCTTGCTATGCTTAAAAAATTGAATACAAACACGTCTGCCTACCAGCAATTACACGCGAAAGGAGATTGGTTTTCCACTCACATTTTTTGCTTGCAAGCCATTAGTTCAGATGCGACCACCTATGCCCGCCATTTCAGTCCGCCACCAGATATTTTTGAAGACCCCTTCACTGGCTCGGCCACCGGCGGAATGGCGGCTTATTTGTGGCACTATCACCACTTGGAAAAAACTTCCTTTGTAGCCGAGCAAGGGCATTGGATGAACCGTCCCGGGCAGGCTTATGTAGAGGTGTTGGGTCCCCGGGATGAAATTGAATCTGTCAAAGTTGGTGGGGCAGCCGTTTCTGTTTTAACCGGCACGCTGAAACTACCTTAACAATCAATAGATTGAAGGAAATCGTTTTATGGCAAACAACAAAAATAAACTCGGCGAAAACTCTTCCCGGCAAATGACCAAGACAGACCAGGGCATCATCAAACGCTACATTGGTCCGGGCGTGATGCAACGCTGGCAAACTGAACTGCAACTTATCGAAACACTAGAGGGTCAATTGCCCTTACCAACCCTATTAAATCACACACTTGAGGCTGAGATACACATTCAGAAAATGACAGGTCTTCCTGCGACTGACCTGATAACGACAGAAAATAGCCCGCTAATTATGGCGGCGCTGGGCAATGCTTTACAGAAGCTGCAAACCATTCCGGTACAAAAATTGCACAAAATTCTGCGTGGTTCGGGCGATGTCCTCACACATGGAGATTATTGCCTGCCGAATTTTATCTTTGTAACCCAGCCACTTTCTCTTGAAGCTATTACGGAATGGGAATGGGCGCATCTGGGTGAAAAAGTAGAAGATCCTGCCTGGATGGAATGGTTCGTGCGCATGAACATGGGAAAATTGATCCGCGATCTACCTGTCTTTTACGAAGCATATGGAGTCACTCCCATTTGGGGTGAACGAAAAGATGCCATGATTATGCAAGTTAAACGGCATCTTGAGTTTGCCGAAATGGCTGGTGAAAAACGAACGATTCAAAAATGGCAAAATTGGCTTCAACTTACCTCACGCTTCCAGGCTTCATAAGCCATTAAACCTCGGCTCATACCCCGCTAAATGCAAGGTAGAATCAAAACCAATGCAAAAAGAAATTGATCTTAGTTCCATAACAAAAACAAAAGCCTGGATTCTAGCATCCCGACCAAAGACGTTGCCTGCTGCAGCTGCACCTGTAATCGTCGGAAGCGCGGTTGCCTTTCTTGAAAACACTTTTCAACCTCTTGCCGCATTGGCAGCCCTGATTGGCGCTCTTTGTCTGCAAATAGGCGCTAACCTTGCCAATGATGTTTTTGACTATCAAAAAGGAGTGGATAATCAAGACCGTTTGGGCCCTCTACGGATGACACAGGCCGGTTTGCTTTCTCCGCGTGCAGTGAAAACAGGGATGGTCATGGTTTTCCTGGTTGCAGGGTTGTCCGGTCTTTATATGACTTTGGTCAGCGGGTGGTGGATTATTGTAATTGGTATCCTGGCCATTCTGGCGGCTATTGCCTATACTGGCGGGCCGTTTCCTTATGGTTATCGCGGTCTGGGAGAAATTTTTGTTTTTATTTTTTTTGGGTTTGCGGCCGTATGTGGAACCTACTACGCACAATCTAAAACACTCAGCCAACTGGCTATATTTTCCTCGATTCCGGTTGGATTATTAATCGTAGCCATTTTAATTGTCAATAATTTGCGTGACATAGAAGGCGACAGCAAAAGTGGCAAACAAACGCTGGCGGTTAAATTTGGCCTTAATTGGGCGCGTCAGGAATTTATAGCAGTTATCGCCTTTGCTTACCTGGTTGTGTTCCTGCTCGGTATCAGTAACATTGCCCCAGCCTGGATACTAATAAGCTGGATTTCTTTACCAGCTGTTTTTAGCCTCGTTCGCTCTATCATGTTTGATGGTGGGGTTGTTCTGAATACAACGTTAGCATCCGCCGGAAAACTGACGCTCTTTTTTGCTTTGTTATATTCGGGCGGATTGATTCTGGCATATTTTTTTCCCATCTTCTGATTTAAAAATTTCCACCATCAAAAATGAGTAATAAAATTAGTAGGTGTGCTTATTATTATGATTTCGGATTTATTTCTAAGATCTTCAAGAGCCGAGAATGAAGCAGAAAGCACGTAAGAAAGGCGTTGAATTCACATCAGCCGCACTGAACCGCGGTGAAATCAAGTAACACCAATTAATTTTCTAGCCCTCTCATATTCCTTTGGTTTGACATAGACCGAATAAATAAAGGATGGTTGTGATGCCCCCTTATACATAGAGAGATTGGCATTGGCATAAGAACGCGCATCCAGGGATGAACCAATACTTCCACGGGTTCGTACAGTACGGATCTCGTACTTGACTTTGTTTTGCTCGAGGAGCGTAGTTACCCTGCGGATCTCTTCAGCTGAAGTATCAAGAGCAAGTTTCTTCATAAATAGTGCAATCATTCCGATCCCTCTCTTCGAAAAATTCAGAAAACTGTTAATTTAATGAAAATTTCAATAACACAAATCGGTATCTTTTCAAAAATTAGAGGCAGAGTGTTTTTAGGCGGGCGAACGCCCGCCTAAAAACACTCCTCAACCCCGTTTTATTGACAAGATACACAAATCTTAATAAATTCTTACGTAGACCAGTAGCCATTGAAATCATTTTATCCTATTTTGGTCGGGAATTCTCTCAGAAATCTCAGCGGTAGGGTAACATCAAGGGTTGTATCTTAGAAAGTAAAAGCCATATGTCGACTCACTGCAAAAAGACACCATTCAAATCACACAAATCAACGGCCTGCGATTCCTGACTTAAATTTAAGATTAGATATGCCATTAAAAAGGATTAAGCGTGTCAATTCCAGGAATGTCAACTCACTCCCCCAATAGGACTAAATTCCACTCATCAGTGAAAAAAAGGTATCTCACTTTCGTAAATTAATCGTCCCGACAATTCCATCTTCAATGATCTACTTACTTCATTAAAATGGAATGCCATCCTCAGGCTGTCTCAACCACTCGTTTCGGATTCCTTTTGGAGAAATAATCAAAAATGGCTTCAAACGGGAAAAAATAGAGAATCAGCAGGTAGGGCAGGAAGATATCATTCAATCCCACCACGCTCAATACGCCAAATAGAATTATGCTGAAATGCATCTTGATTACATTCTTGTAGGGAGAAAACATCAACTGTGTACCAGCACTCTGTGTTAATTTTTGAAAATTGCGGATCTGGGCAATTAAGCTGAGTAATATGACCGGCCAATAGCGCAGGAGGGATGTCTGAATAAGCATCAAAACATTCGGAATCCCATCCGACGATGAGCTAAGTAATGGGAAAAAACTGTTCAAAAATATTGCGTGGATGAAATGAAACATACCAAAGTGCAAACTAAAGAAAAAAAGCGTGAAAAGGGCACCGATGATGGCAATCGCCCAACGCAACCGGGAATTTTGTAATAAAGCAAATTTCTCGTTAAACCCATTTTCAGGTTGTTCCAGACCCTGCTGAATACCATTAACGACAATATTTGTAAGGAGGTATGTGTACCCTAAGCTAAGGCTGGTGATCCACAAGCTCCAGACCAGATCGGTTACTACCCAATGTTGCACGGTAGCCAGTATCAATGTTATGAAAAAGCAAATTAAACCGATCAGGATTTGATAAAGAAGCGGAATTTCAACGGTGAACCAAACGAATGGATTAACTACCTTTTCATCTTCTGTATTTTTTTCAGTTGCAGATGAGCGCGTCCCATTCAGACGCTCAAGGTTAATTTGTACTTCGATATCTTCGGGATTGAGTTCTAATACCTTATGGTAACAATAGATCGCATCAGTGTTATTACCCTGTTCCGCATAAAGATCTCCCAGCTGTTCCCAGGCGGTAGCCTCCTGCGGATAGAGGTGGGTCTCTTTTTTCAAAATTTCCAGAGTTGGGGATTCTTCCTTCGGCAAATTACGAGCTCCTCAATAACAATGAGTTCTCTCTCATCATATCAATTTCTTAGTAGTGGCTAATAAAAAAATTGTGAATGTCATGATTTCACAATTTTTTATTGATCACAAAATACTCCAAACTAATTGAGGAAAAGGTTCCCATTCCAGGCATTGATTTGATCCCATTTGCGATAATCCCCTTCGGGCACCTTCATTGCCTTTACTATCAATCTTTCCAGCAATTTTAGTCGGCGGAAATCAATTTTTCCTGCAAAGAAACCTTCACTATCCGGTTTAACGATCGCTCGCAGCGGATTGAGATAATCGCTGACAATTCTTCGGTTGTCTTCTGTATCTTCATTAAGAGTCATACATACAATAAAGACTCCAAAAGATTTCTTTGTCAATTCTTTCTGGTTGTTTTCAACAAATTTCATTGCTTCAGGCAATAATTTTCCAACACGTATAGCACTGCCAAGGATAATTGAGTCATACTGAGTAATGTCGGTTACATTTTGAACAGGCAGTACATCTACCTCTTGTCCTTTGTCCTGTAACTTCTGCCCCATATAAATGGCTACTTCCTGGGTGGAACCGGCTTTACTGGCATAGGCGATCAAAGTCTTTTTTGACATTTTTTGTAAACTCCGTAAAAATTCATTGCGTACGTAAAAATGCAGACAATCGTGCGCTGCCCTGCTTCAAAATGATATTTACGCCGAGCTCAATTTTAGCACCATTTTGGCAGCTGTGACAAAATTCGGACAAATATTGTGGCATTTCATGACAATATTAATTTAATGACGAAAATGACGGAAGCCGCTGAAAATCATGGCGATATCAAGCTTATTGGCGGCCTCAATCGATTCGTCGTCACGAATAGAGCCGCCAGGCTGGATAATAGCGGTTATACCGGCTCTGGCTGCTTCCTCTACACAATCGGGAAAAGGGAAAAACGCATCTGAAGCCAGCACGGCACCAATAGCCCGCTCTCCAGCTCGTTGTGCTGCCAGACGAACACAGTCAATGCGATTGGGTTGACCGCCGCCAATACCGACTATCATTTCATCACGCGCAAAAACAATTGCGTTCGATTTAACATGCTGGCAGGCTTTCCACGCAAACAATAGGGCTTCACGCTCAGATGCTGAAGGCTCGCGATCTGTGACAGTTTTCCAGTCAGCATCATGGGGATCGCCCAAATCAATAGATTGTTCTAAGAGCCCGCCATGGATGGATCGGTACTCCCAGCCATTTTCATTTTTCCACTCTGGTAATTTAACCAGACGAATATTTTTCTTTTTTGATAAAATTTCCAGAGCTTGCGGTGAATAGCCTGGGGCGATAACACATTCTACGAATAATTGGCTGATAGCTTGTGCAGTCTCTGGTTCCACTTCGCTATTCAAGGCAATGACACCACCGAACGCCGATATTGGATCGCTGGCCAGGGCATTCTGATACGCTGAGCATTGGTTCGATCCTGAGGCAATCCCGCATGGTGAAAGGTGTTTGACAATCACCACAGTAGTTTTATCAAAGCTCCAGGCTGCCCGTAAGGCTGCATTCAGATCAAGAAGATTGTTATAGGAAAGGGCTTTCCCGTGCAGCACTTCGCCGTTTAATGGGCCTCTTCCAGATTTGAAGCTCAATAATCTGGCAGATTGATGTGGGTTTTCTCCGTACCTCAGAGTTTGAACTGGATGAAGGGTCAAGACCTCAGTCTTTTCACCTGCCAGGTAACTAGCAATGATGCGGTCATAGTCACAGGTTAAACGAAACCCCTTCACCGCCATTTGCTGCCGGACCATATCTGATACTCCTACTTTAGAGATTAAAGCGCCAATTTTGTCATAATCACACGGGTCGCAAATCAAAAGCACCCGCTGGTGATTTTTTGCAGCAGCCCGTATTAACGCCACCCCACCGATATCAATTTGTTCAATCGCGTCAGCCATCGTGGTTTCAGATTTCCGAATGGTTTCTTCGAACGGATAAAGGTTCACAACCACCAGATCAATCATTCGCCAACCTTTTTGCATAAGTTGCTCTCGGTCTGCTGCTGTATTACGAGCAAGGATGCCGCCATGGATGGCGGGGTGCAGGGTTTTAACGCGACCATCCAGTATCTCTGCTGAGCCGGTATATTCGGACACTTCCTCAACGCCCAGGTTGTTCTCACGCAAGAAACGAGCCGTCCCACCGGATGCGAGGATTGACCAACCGTTCCGAACTAAAATGTGGGCAAAATCGAATAAGCCTTCTTTATTAGCAACGGAGATCAGCGCGGTTGGCATGTCAGCTCCTCTTGAATCTTCGCACACATTTGCAAAGCCCAATGTTTTGCTTTACCGGTATACCCATCAATCTTTAAAAGTTGATCGATTTCCTGCTGAGTTATGAAATGGGTAATGCGCTCATCGCTTTTCAAATTACCAATTAAGGGGTTTTGCTCTCCAACGCGCAATGCTTCCCAGGCCGCAAGCGTGTGCTCGCGTAGAATCTCGTGCATCTCCTGGCGATTGGCTCCTCGCTTTCCTGCCAGCATCATGATTCGTTCCGTGCAGGCAAAGGGGGCATATCGCTCAAGGTTGGTCTGGATGACTTCCTGATGGACATTCAAGCCTTCCAATAGTTTTTGAGCTGTAAGTATCAATTCATCGCACAACAAGAATGTTTCAGGTAACAGCGTTCGGCGGTTAGCACTATCATCTAGTGTTCGCTCAAGGATAGAGTTAGCTGCATTTTGCCAGGCAATTTGCGGGTTAACCGAAAGCTGCCGCGCCAGTGAATCAATCTTTTCTGCCATGATCGGATTTCGCTTAAACGGCATGGCCGAAGACCCAACCTGTTTGGCACGGAAAGGTTCGCTTAATTCACCAATCGCGGGGGATTGCAAAAAACGAAAATCTAATGCCATTTTAGAGAGCGAGGCTGCCATACTGGTCAGAGCCGAAATCAGGACAAAATCCTGGCGGCGCGGATAGGTTTGCGAGCTGACAGGAAAGAATGTCAGATTAAGCAGTTGGCTGAGTGAATTTTCGAAATCTTCAAGGTTGTCCTGACCAATAAGATCGCCGTATCCAGCGGCTGTGCCGACCGCTCCTTTAAAACCCTTTCCCCGTACATCCGCTCGTATACGGCGTAAATCTTGCCAATCGTTGAGCAAATCCTGGGCATACAGGGATAATCGATAGCCTAGTGTGGTTGGTTCAGCTGGCTGCAAATGGGTATAAGCCATAACGGTCAGGTCTGCATATTGTTCGATCTTTTTCGCAAGGGTTCTTAAGAATTTTTCCAATCCATCCAGGATAAGATCCAGAGATTGGCGCAGTCGCAAGGCATCCGCATTGTCCTCAATGTCCATTGAGGTTGCTCCTAAGTGGATAATTCCAGCGGACAGGGGGCATTGGGCAGCAAAGACCTTCAACTCTGCCATCAAATCATGCTGGATTTCCGATTCGAGAAATAGCGACATCTGCATATCGACTTCGTTTACGGATAACTGCATTTCATCAATTTGATCAGCGTTTACCAGGTCATATCGCATTTCAGCCCGGGCTAACGCCAACCAAATATTGCGCCATAACCGTCTTTTATTTACTTCGCTCCAAAGAGAGCGCATTTCCGGACTGCCATAGCGCCAGCTAAACGGTGATAGATAACTCTCGTATGTGAACATTGCTCACCATCCTGAATAGTAATGGAATTACTTACCAAAAACCTAAAAGAATCTAGATCTAAACGAAAATACACCTGCTGACCAATTTATCCGCTTGGACTGATAAAATGGTGAAGCTTTTGCAGAAGATAGTGAAATTCGGCTCTATTTTTTGCCGGGAATCACTTATTTCCGCTCCCCTCTGGCCCATCCTATAAGTTATCACTTGGAGACAATTATAATAGGGTTTGATTTCCAGAGATTGTTGATAATTCCCCATCCAGTACTTAATTATTACAAGAAAAATAAATTTTTTAAATTAAATTTAACTTTAGTTAAGTTTATTTAATAATATATATTGACAAATTTTATTTTCGTAATTATAGTATTAAAATATTTTATAATTTCCATAAAAAATATGGATTTTAAGGAGATTTCAATTATGAAAGCAATCGAAGCCATCCAGCTTGTCAAAATTTTTCCACAGATAAAAACCCACCAAAACGGTCAAGGCTTACATGCTTTTTTTAGAAAAAAAGTAACTTCGCCGCCATTTATCGCCGTGGATGGAATTGATCTCACAATAGAACAGGGTGAAGTTTTTGGGTTGCTTGGCCCGAACGGTGCAGGAAAGTCCACCACGATACGTATGCTATGCACTTTACTTGAGCCAACCAGTGGCACGGCTACAGTGAATGGCTTTGATATTCGTAAGAACCCTATGCAGGTGCGTCAAAGCCTGGGAACATTGCTTGCCGGTGAACGCAGCATTTATTGGAAGCTTAGTGGCAGAGAAAACCTGCAATACTTTGCTGCATTATATCATTTACCCGCCCGACTAGCCAAGCAGCGAATTGACGAACTGCTTGAATTAATGCAGATCAGCGATCGCGCGGATGAGATGGTTGAAAAATATTCCACCGGCATGAAGCAGCGTATCGCTATCAGTAAAGCCCTTATTGCCAGACCACCTATTTTGTTATTTGATGAACCTACCTTGGGTCTTGACCCGCAGGCTGCCCGAAATGTTCGCTCTTTGATACAACGCTTAAAAAGCGAAGGACATACCATCCTTTTGACCACTCATTACATGGAGGAGGCTGATTTGTTGTCTGACCGGATCGGCATTATTGATAAAGGCAAAATAATCGCATTGGACACTCCCGCCCATCTCAAAGAGCGCATAGATCAAAAGGAAGTGATCCACATTGAAATCAGCGGATGGTATGACAACCTGGTAGAAACGTTGCGCTTTACCAGCGGCGTCGAAAATATCGTCGTCCATCCACCCGAGAATGATGCTCTTCATTCCATCAGTATACAAACGTTCAATAGCCGTGTAGTTATTCCAACGATTATTGATCATATTAACGTCAATGGAACCCGCCTGGTCAACATGAACATCGTCAAGCCATCTCTGGAAGATGTCTTCATTCACCTGACCGGCAAAGCACTGCGCGATTGAGAGGTAAGTATGACTACAAATTCGAGATTAAAGCAAAAACCTGATTCAAAATTTTTATATGAATTGCGAGTAATTAAAGCCGTATTCATTAAACAATGGCTGCATACCATCCGCTACCCTTCCTGGGTGATCCAATTGATCATATGGCCGCTCATCTTTCCGGCTGCTTATATTTTGACTGCCAGGGCATTTGCAGGACCAGACCAGATGGCACTTCCGCTTTTTCTTCAAGCAAGTGGCACCAAAAATTACGTTGGTTTCATCGTAGTCGGTACCATGGTGTGGATGTGGCAGAATATCGTGTTATGGAACATTGGGTATGCTTTAAGGGAGGAGCAACTGCGGGGCACACTCGAATCAAACTGGTTATCTCCTTCCTGGCGTTTCTCGCTTCTGCTTGGATCTATCTTCAACCAGATGATTACTGTTGCACTCTTTTTCGTGATGACTTTTCTCGAATACCATTTTATCTTCCAGGTACATTTTGAGGGAGAGCTTAGCTTGACTCTCCTGGCATTTCTGGCCGGTATGCCCTCGGTTTATGGCATCGGCATTGCCTTTGCCAGTTTGGTAATTCGCGTCAAAGAAGCCGACTCTTTTGTAAAATTGGTGCGGGGAATGGTGATGATTTTTTGTGGAATTTCTTATCCACTCACCATTCTGCCAGGCTGGATGGCAAGCATCAGCATGTGGCTACCGCAAACCTATATCGTCCGCAGTGTCCGGCAGGCTGCCTTGATTGGTGGTGGATTTCAATCCATCCGGCATGACTTGAGTATCCTTCTCCTTTTCGGAATTTTTTGGGTGGCAGCTGGTTTGCTTGCCTTCCATTGGATGGAGCGCCAGTCACGCCGCAGTGGTGTTATCGGTCAGTACTGAGAGGATTCTAAAAATGGCATCTAAACAATTCGAGTTACCAGCAACTACTTTTCGATCATATCTGCGTGTTCTGAGCACAATTGCGCTCAAAGATTGGAAAACTTATTGGCGTTACCCGTTTAATGCAGTTTCTTCCGTTTTTCAGCCCCTCATCTGGCTGACACCCATCTTCTTCCTTGGGAAGGCGTTTAGCCAGGAAGGTCAGGCACTTGGGTTTGCCGCCTACAGCGGCAGCCCGGATTACATGTCATTTCTAATTCTGGGTGCTGCCATCAGCAACTTCACTTCAGCCGTTTTTTGGGGAATGGGCTTTTCCATCAAGAACGACATGGATACAGGCGTCCTCGAGAGCAACTGGATGACGCCAGTCCCACGTTTGCTCTTATTGGTAGGCCGTACCCTCAATAGCCTGCTGATCACCACAATCACCTCGATCGGGATGCTGATTGTAGCCACCTTTGTTTTTGGTTTTCATCCCATCGGAGATATATGGGGAGCCTTACTGGCAATTCTACCCATGCTGTTTGGTTTATATGGCTTTGGCTTTGCCTTTGCAGCCCTGGTGATGATTGTGCGCGAGGCCAATACGATGGTAGATATGGGTAATTTTCTGGTGGATTTACTTTCCGGGTCCCAGTTTCCGGTCCAGGCTCTCCCACGTTGGCTCTATCCTCTCGCGCTCAGCATTCCTTTGACCTATGGCTATGATGCAATTCGGGGATGGTTGCTTCAAACCACCACCATCCTGCCAATCCAACTAGAGATGGTTTTGCTGGTAGTATTTATGATTGTAATGATAGTGATCGGTGTGAATGCCTTTCACGCTCTTGAAAAGAAGGTGCGATCACGAGGAAGCCTCGGCCAGTATTGACGGGACCGAAAGCGGAAAAAGGATTCAAAAACAAAAATTCTTGAAATTTAATAATCCGGCATTTCTTCTTATCATTTCTACCAATTTCAAATTTCGTTAGAAATTCCGGATTTGCCATAATTTGAAGTCGAGGTGATAGAATTGGCGCATCCCCTTCATGAGAGACTACCTGAACATGAATTTTATTTATTCATTATTCGCCTTCAGTCCGGTCATCCTGGTTACGCTGTTTATCATTTTTCTGCGGATGCCAGCTACCCGTGCCATGCCAATCAGCCTGATATCCATGGCTGCTATCGCGATGGTTGCCTGGCAGGTACCGGGAGTGCAGGTAGCGGCTGCCACACTGGAGGGTTTCATCATCGCCATTTCACTTATATGGATTTTATATGGCGCGGTGTTGTTACTGAACATGCTTGTCAGCAGCGGTGCAATGGAATCCATCCGCACATGGTTCACCCTGATCACTCCCGATCAACGCATCCAGGCCATCATCATCGCCTGGCTCCTGGGTAGTTTTCTGGAAGGTGCTGCCGGTTTTGGCAGTCCTGTGGCAATTTGTGCACCCTTGATGGTTGCACTCGGCTTTCCGCCCCTGGCAGCAGTTATCATGGCACTCCTTTCCAATAGTATTTCCGTAGCTTTTGGAACCGCCGGCAGCACCATTCTGGTTGGCACTTTGCAGGGAGTTCAGTTGAGCAACGGTAATGCAACCAGCCTGCACCCATTATTGCAACCCGGGGCATTACCCGGTCTGATGGATGCAGTCAGCGTACAGACAGCTTTGATCAATCTTTTGCCCGGAACGATCATTCCCCTGCTTTCCGTAATGATTTTAACCAGATTCTGGGGAAAGAATAAAAGCTGGAGGGAAGGGTTGCAAGTGTGGAAATTCGCTCTGCTGGCAGGCATTAGTTTCACCGGTTTCTCTGCGCTGATTGCCATTTTCCTGGGCCCAGAGTTTCCAGCCATTCTTGGCAGCCTTTTTGCTTTGATTCTCATGGTCAGTCTTGCCCGTCGTGGAATTCTGGTACCTAAACCTGCCTGGACTTTTGCCGAAGAAATTCAAAATCCAATTGAGGAGAAACCCAGGCTTAAGTTAACTTTCAAACGTTCTATCAGCCCTTACATACTGGCAATTGGTCTGCTGGTGATATCCCGCCTCGATTTTCTACCATTTAAAAACTGGATGAACGGCATCCAGATTGGTATAAGCCATATTTTCGGCACCCAGATCAGCACATTTTTCTCCCCGATTTATTCAGCGGGAACTATTTTTTCTCTGGTAGCCATCTTAAGTATTTTCATTATCCACACTCCCTTAAAGCATTTGTGGCCTGTTGTAAAAAATACCAACCGCTCACTGCTGCCCAGCATGATCGCCCTGGCAACAGCAATACCGATGGTTCGAATATTTATTCACACATCCATCAATGGGTTGGGCTTACCAAGCATGCCTTTTGTTCTGGCTGAAAGCATCTCGCATGCGCTCGGTCCATTTTGGACAGTGGCGGCTCCCTTTGTTGGCGCATTAGGCGTCTTCATCGCCGGCAGTGCCACGGTCAGCAATCTGATGTTCAGTCTTTTGCAGTTTGACATCGCTGTAAAACACAATCTTAATCCAGCTACCATACTGGCCTTACAAACAGCGGGTGCCTCACTCGGAAAAATGATCTGCGTAGTCAACGTTGTAGCTGCCGCTTCAGTTGTCGGATTGCAGGGTAAGGAAGGCAAGATCATCCGTTTTACGATTGTACCCGCGTTGATTCTGGTTACCTTGGCCGCCGTGGCGGGGATGGTTTTGCAAATATGATCACGATACTGTACATAGGCATTTAATTACGAATGTTGCGCATGAACGAATATCAGGAAGAGTTTTTAGAGTAAGAATAATTTAATCAATTCTAAAATTGAGAACAGATCATAATTTTACAAATTAGACAATTGAAAGAATTATAAATATTAAGAGTTCTTATTCCCATAATTCGTGATAAACCCTTTTATCCATGTTAAAATCAAAGCATGCCAAATCAAATTTATTTTGGGGATAATCTCTCCATTTTACGGACACTGCCTTCTGAAACCATCGACTTGATCTACATTGATCCCCCTTTTAATACCGGCCATGCCCAAAGTCGCAAACAACTTAAAACCGTGGCTGATGAAAACGGCGATCGTGTGGGATTCAAAGGGCAGACTTACCGCACCACCCAGGTTGGTGAAAGCGCTTATCGTGATACTTTTGACAATTACACCGGCTTTCTTGAACCACGCCTGCGGGAAGCACATCGCTTGCTCACCTCCAACGGCTCCCTCTATTTTCACATCGATTATCGCGAAGTTCATTATTGTAAAGTGCTGCTGGATCAGATATTCGGCCGTGAATCATTCCTGAACGAGGTCATTTGGGCCTACGATTATGGCGCACGCAGCAAGAAAAAATGGCCTCCCAAACATGATAATATCCTCTGGTATGCCAAAAATCCAGATGACTATATCTTCAATTATGAACAGCTAGATCGCATTCCTTATATGGCCCCCGGCCTGGTCGGACCGGAAAAAGCAGCCCGCGGAAAAACGCCAACCGATACCTGGTGGCATACTATTGTCCCGACCAACGGCAAGGAGAAGACAGGTTATCCGACTCAAAAACCGCTTGGCATTCTGCGACGCATCATCAACGCCTCCTCTCGCCCTGGCAGTCAGGTGTTGGATTTTTTCGCAGGCTCAGGAACAACCGGGGCTGCCTGCCTGGAATACGAACGTAATTTCATTTTGATGGACAATAATCCTCAATCCATCCAGGTCATGTTCAAGCGCTTTGAAGGAGCTGCTGTGCAATGGATCGGCTGTGAAGGATTAATTGGGTAATCTATGAAATTTATCGATCTTGAAACATGGAAACGTCGTGATCACTTTTTGCATTTCTGCAGTCTTGAATTTCCCTATCTGAACATTACCGCCAATGTGGATATCTCCCACCTGTTATTGATAGTAAAGCAAAATCATCTTTCTCTTTTTACAACACTGGCTTATATCACCAGCTGTATCGCAAATGGAATTCCGGAACTACGCCAGCGCATTCGCGGGAATCAGGTGGTCGAACATGAGCAGATACGGGTTTCCTATACGGTGTTGACTGGTGATGATACATTTGGCTTTGCCACTATCGACTATGCGCAAGATTTTTCTACCTTCGCACGAAGGATTACAGCCGGCATCGAGAAAACGCGCGCGAATCCCAGCATTCACGATGAACCGGACCGCGATGATATGATTTTTCTTACGACGGTCACCTGGGTTAGTTTCACTCAGGTCAGTCATCCTCTGCCGCTCAACCCCCCTGATTCTTTTCCACGTATCACCTGGGGAAAACATTTCGCCGTGGGTGAAAAAACGCTGCTTCCGCTTTCGTTATGTGCCAACCACGCTCTGGTGGATGGTTTACATGTCGGTCAGTTTTTTGAAGGGGTGCAGACAATGATGGATAACCCACACAATTATTTGTAAAGAATAGAGCTCCGGCCACAGGCCAACAAGGCGAGCTCATTGCAAAAATTTTAACGCCCTGGTTTTAATTTGAAAATCGAACTGAAAAATTGATTAAAAATTTAACCGGTTATCTGTCCCTCTTTTAATTCCCTCTGCGTGCACAGTGTGAGTCTATACATTATCTTCACTACGGTAATAAAAAGACTATAATATTGCTTACTTACCGTTCGGTAAGTAAGCTTAAGTAATGGTGAGGTTTTATAAAAATGGAAAACAAACAACGTAATCGTATTTTGACCGTCTTATTTTTTGGTGTCTTAATGGGTGCTCTCGACATCGCCATCGTCGGACCGGCTTTACCAGCTATCCGTGCACAATTTGACGTTTCTGAGCGGCTGCTTAGCTGGATCTTTTCGATTTATGTGCTCTTCAATTTGATTGGCACACCCTTGATGGCTAAACTTTCCGACCTGAATGGCCGCCGCAATATTTATATCCTGGATGTAGCGCTGTTTGCTGCAGGTTCATTGCTGATTGCTTTTTCCTCCAGCTTTTGGGTGGTGTTGGTAGGGCGAGCCATCCAAGGCTTTGGCGCTGGAGGTATCTTCCCGGTGGCGTCAGCAGTGATTGGCGATACATTTCCTCCTGAAAAACGAGGTAGCGCGTTGGGTTTAATTGGCGCCGTCTTCGGGATCGCATTCATCATTGGACCAATTCTGGGAGGGGTCATCCTCTCGCTCACCACCTGGAACTGGCTTTTTATTATCAACATACCAATTGCAATTGTGATCATTTTCTTAGCCTATCGATTGTTGCCCACCACCCGCCCAGCACGGGTCGGCTCTTTCGATTGGAAAGGGATGCTTGTGCTGGCATTCTTACTGTCTTCACTGGCTTTTGGCATCAACCGGATTGACACCGCCAACTTCTTTTCCAGCATGTTTAGTCTTTCAGTCTTGCCATTTCTGGTGGCTTTTGTGATCTTTTTGTTCATTTTCATCCAATTCGAAAAATCCGCCAGCAACGCCATCATCCCTTTGGGTCTCTTCAACCGCCGGCAATTGAGTATGGCGAACGCGATCTCTTTCGGGGCAGGCTTTATCGAATCATCACTGGTTTTCATGCCGCTTCTGGCAGTCGCTGCGTTGGGCATAAAACAAGCCACAGCCAGCTTTATGTTGATGCCGCTGGTGATCGCCATGTCTATTGGCTCACCTACTTCCGGCCGTTTGCTTGATCGCTATGGCTCGAAAATTGTGTTGAGTTTCGGCACACTGGTCGCCGCCATCGGCACTTTGATGCTCAGCTTTTTTGCAAAATCCCTGGCAATGTACATTCTATCGACAGTCTTGATTGGGTTTGGGCTTTCTGCACTCCTGGGAGCTCCCTTGCGCTATATCATGTTAAACGAAGCCAAACCCTCGGAGCGATCGGTAGCGCAGGGTATAACCAATGTCTTCATCAGCATCGGACAGCTTTTAGGTAGTGCTCTGGTAGGCGCTCTGGCTGCTTCGGCTGCCGACGTGGTAACCGGCTATAGCAATGGATACCGCTTTATTGGTATGATAGGATTAATTTTATTTGCGCTCACCTTTTTCCTAAAGAACAGAACCAGGGAAGTTGAAACACAGAAAAAAAATAGTGTGGTTGAAGTTGCAGTGTAACCTTAAAAGGAATTAGGTATGGAAGGTACAGCAAGCACAAAAAATATACTCCCCATGCACAGAACAGATCCTGCTCTGAGCGGTAAGGCGTTAATCTTGCAATCCGCGACATCTCTGTTTGCCAATAAGGGGTTTCATGGTGTCTCAATGCGTGAAATTGCAGATGCCAGTCAGATGACGAAGGCAGCCCTTTATTATCATTTTAAGGATAAAGATGATCTATTACGTGAGATCTTTCGCAGTTATTTACTTGAATTCGAAGAAAATATGCAAGATATCAAAAATCAGGTTAAATCTGCGAGGCAAAGGATATGTGAGCTAGTCGAATACATCATGACTGAATCCCCGGAACGACTGAGTGTGATTCACCTAATATTCATCGAATCTCAACATCTGGATAGTGAATTTCGCCAGGAAATTGGCGAGCAATATCACAACTTGTTCCTTGGAAATCTGGAAACAATAATCTCGGAAGCTGTCAAGCAAAATGAAATCGTTGCAACCGATCCCAAATTAGCAACGCAAATACTTTTCGGGATGATGTATCTCTTTTTTCATCCACATCAGCAAAAATCCCCTGCCGAAATGGAACGTGCCAGTCAATTAATCCTGAATATCTTTTTTGAAGGTTTACAAACATCCCAAAATGATGCATAAATCCCATTTAAAAGTAATCTTATAGCATATACTCTTAAGGAAAACGTTTAGAAGAGATAACGCAGAGGTTATTAACATGAGCTTAAATGCACCCATATTGGAGTTTGACCCGGAAAGAAGTGCTATCCTCAATCCGGATATGATTCGGACAGGATTTAACGCACCTTTGAAAGCAGTGCCCTGTTTTTTCTTTGAATTAATCCAGGCTTTACGAGAAAAAGGAGAGCTGGATTTATTCACTCATCTCAAATCAGAAATGGGTAATCTCCCCCTTTATCTTTATAAAAAACAGGATCAAGAAATATTAGTCTATCAGGCTGGTTTGGGGGCACCACTCTCAGCAGGTATGTTGGAAGAAATCATCGCAATGGGCAGCCGCCATTTTATTGCCTGTGGTGGCTGTGGCGTTTTGGATGACCATGTTGATGTCGGGCATCCGTTTATTCTGACCAGTGCCGTTCGTGATGAGGGTGTATCCTATCATTATCTCGCTCCCAGCCGTGAGGTAAGTGCCCACCCAATCGCTGTTAAGGCTTTGCAGGATGTACTTACTTCTCATCACATTTCCTACAATTTGAGCAAAACATGGACTACGGACGCTATTTACCGTGAAACAAATACCCGGCGCGCAAAACGGCTGGAAGATGGCTGCGAAGTAGTCGAAATGGAAGCCGCAGCTCTGTTTGCTGTGGCACAGTTTCGTCATGTTATTTTCGGTCAAATTGTGTACGGGGGAGATCTGGTAAAACCGGAAGGTTGGGATCACCGCGATTGGTCAAATCGTCGTGATACCAGACGTTTATTATTCGATCTGGCTGTTGAAGCTGTACTGAAAATTTAAAAGAAGAACCGCCTACGAAAGAGGAGGCGGTTCTACCTTGATTGCTGTGGCATATTCCTTATCGAATGATCAGGAGGTATGCCACAGCCTTACGTTGACTACTATCAGTCATGGACATCACCTCCTCTTTCAAAGAATGGCGAGTTTAAAGTGATTTTTCAATCACATTTGTAATTATTTCATATTTTACTCAGAAAGTCAATTAAGAATTCGCTAATATTCATCTTCTGAATAAACCATAAAACTGGTTACCAATCTGAGACAAACGTGAAGCGGATACTGCCGTCATCCTGCTTTTCCATCAGAGTATTGTAAGCCATAACCTCAACCCAGGTCTTGCCCGGTTTTAATGGGAATGGAGAACCATCGGCATTGACTACGGTCATCACTGATTGCTCCGTAGGTCGCGACCAACTCACTTCGTATAATTTGCCGTTTCGTAATACATAGCCCTTACCGGTGCCTAAAAGGCTGACATCCAGTACTTCCACACTGGGACGGGTATCAATATCAGTATGGCGCACATAAATCATGATGACATTATCAGCTTTTATCGGCTGGTTATTCACTCGATCGACTAATTGGACATAACTTTCCTGGTCCTTGCTACCGGCATTGGCTGTATCGGAATAACGTAGATAAGCTTGCAAAGCAGGGTCATAATCCCAGCGATTATAAATCGCCCCAGAGAAACGAACGAAGGTCGTATCGGCTTCTTGTCCACCGGATGGCGGTTGCATTTGGAACAACATTCCACTCAGGTTGGGACGGGTATTATCAATACCCATACGCTGGGTGTAGGCATTTACTTGTGAGGTATCTGCCATCTCATAGTTCTTCCCACCCGGATCAAAACGGGTGATGACACTGGCTGTGTTTGTGCTCTCAATCATCAAGCGTTGGTAAAATTCCGAATTAACGAGCCGATTGTAGGTTCCTTCATATGCACTGCCGAAAATGAACATGGCACCGTACCCGCGTACCAGATTAATATCGAATAAGCGCGCCGACCGAATGGGAGCTACCTGAGTTGCGTCTTCACCGAAGTAAATGGCTGCAAAGCGGGTTGTGCCCAACTCTGTATAATACTCATAGACAATGTCGGCCGCGGTTAACCCAAATTGGGGCCGGTCAGAACGCGGTAGATTTTGAACTTTGACAATCACGGGTCTGCGATTCATGATCTCCGGATTTTTGACTTCAAGCCCAGTCAATGGATCAATATTGGCCGGGAAATCATTTGGTCCATAGCCCTCCTCGGGATACGCAGGAGTTGGTGTCATCGTGGGAGGAAGCGGCGTGGGGGTAAATAACTGCGTCGAGGTGGCTGTGGACGGTTGCAATGCGGTTGGCGAGGGGGGCAATGGGGTGTCTATAACAACAGTTGGAACAGCCGTCGTCGTGGCACATCCCACCAATAAAACCTGCAAAAGAATGATCACAATTGAATTTTTCTTCATTAAAGTTAACCTCTACAATCCATGTTTGTTAAATTTTTTCCTCTGTTAACAATAAAAATCATACTCCAATATAAAAATTAAGACAAATACCAGTCATACTCTCAGCAAGTGAAAAGGCCAGACAACATAAAATACGAAATCTAAAATACTGACGTGTTCAATAGATCTTTGGTTCCATTTTCAGGAATTATAAAGAAAAGATGCTTGTCACTCCCATCTGATCCCCGTATAATCAAACGCATGCGTTTAACACGTTTTCGTCAATATCTTCGAAGAATTTTACCGTTTGTTTTAATTGGTATTGTATTTGCCGTCACTTTTGGGTGGCTACGTTTTGCCCCTGCGGGACTGCTCGGCAAGATGGATGCGGTTGGATATGCGGTTTGCCACCGTATTGATGCTCGCACTTTTCACCTGGGTGAAAGGGCTATACCGATGTGTTCACGCTGTTCCGGCATGCATCTGGCCACCCTCTTAGGTCTTGCTTTTCAATCACTATATGGAAAACGCGCCAAAATGCCTCCTATGAAGATCCTTGTAGTTGTAAGTATTCTGGCTGCAGCTTTTGCCCTGGATGGCATCAATTCTTACATGCATTTTTTCCCCAATGGCTTCTGGCTTTATGAGCCGCAAAACTGGTTGAGATTGTTAACTGGCAGCGGCCTCGGACTTGGCATTGCGATTGTGCTGTATCCTGTTATTAACCAGGTGTTCTGGCGAGAATGGCAGGATGAGGCGGCCATTGATAACTGGAAAACCTTTTTAAAAGTTATCGTACTGGTTGCTTTGCTCGATCTGGCAATACTCTCCGAAAACCCGATTATTTTATATCCATTGGCAGTGCTTTCCGGACTGGCCGTCCTTGTCACTTTAAGCCTGTGTTACAGCATGCTTGTGATTATGGTTATTAAACGTGAAAACGCTTACGATAACTGGAAATCTGCCTGGCTGCCCTTGCTGGCAGGATTCTTGGTTGCTATTTCTCAAACTTACTTGATTGACTTTGTGCGTTATCTTTTCACCGGCACCTGGGGTGGTTTTAATTTATAGGAGGAATTGTGGAAATTCTGGGTATTTTTTCTGCTTTTGGTCTTTCAGCCAGCGCTGGACTTAATGCGTACATTCCCCTGCTGGTTGTAGCGTTGTTGGCACGCTTCACTAACCTGATCCGATTGCAGGAACCCTGGGATGCAATTGCATCGTGGTGGATCATCGCGCTGTTGCTTATCCTTACCTTCATTGAGTTCTTTGCCGATAAATTTCCCGCTGTTAATCATGTCAATGATTTCATCCAGTCCTTTGTTCGTCCGACAGCAGGGGCAATTGTTTTTGCAGCCAGTGCCAATATTCTGACCGATGTTTCTCCGATACTTTCATTGGTATGCGGATTACTGGTAGCAGGCGGGGTGCATGCGGTTAAGTCGCTGGCGGTGCGCCCGGCAGTCACGGCAACTACAGCCGGAGCAGGCAATGTCCCGATTAGCATTGCGGAGGATTTACTTTCAACCCTGGTTTCGCTGCTGGCGGTCATCGTCCCTATTATTATGGTAGTGCTGGTAATCATCCTCGTAGCCTGGTGGATCTCCAGGCGTAAAACAAGCAGGAAATAAGCAACCATTACTTTGCACAAGAAAGTTCATATTTTCGTTTTCACAAATCCACTTTTTCTGTATACTTAGCTATAACCAATATTTCAAATTTCGAAATTTTCAAGAAAGAGGAGAAAACCATGGACTCAGATCAGAATGATGATATGACCGTTCAATCACCGAACGAAGCACCAAATCCAGAAGTCTTTGTGCCACAACCAGATAGCGTAGTGGAAGTGCCCAGCTATGCATCCGAGCCTTTACAAGGTGAACCAGTTCTCAGAAACGAAGTACCTCATTACAATACCAATGAAGTCGTTCCACCACCCGTTAAAAAAGATAACAGGAAAATCTGGATCATTATTGCAATTGTTGTAGCGGTTTTATGTTGCTGCTGTATTGTTGTTACAATTGCCGCCTTGCGGGGGATGGGAAACATTGATATTAATAACCTGCAAGATATGTTAAACGATTACAGCCGAATTATTCAATTTGTACCGGCATTTATTTAATCCTCGCAAAATACACTTTCAAAACGCTAACGCCACCCATTTGTTTCTGGGTGGCGTATCCAATTTAACAAATACTTCCATTGTCTGAGTCTCTATTTGAATAGTGGTACGTTTATTACCATTTACATATACTACCCAGCCTTTTTATTCAATTAAGGCTTTCCAAAAAAAGAATTTTTAAAGAAGTTAATGTCTTAAAAACCACCTGGCCCATAAAAATTCGGGTCTGTCGGCGTCTCACCGGTTGGATCCCAAACATAAACCCAATCGCCTACATTTGCCCAATCATATACTACTTTCGAATCACCGATGGAGAGATTGACACAGCCATGACTTTGCGGGTATCCAAATAAAGTCCGCCAGTAAGCTCCATGAATCGCTCGGGCATCGTCATAGTACATGGTCCAAGGCACATCCTGAAGATAATAAAAATCGGATCGATCTGCCTCAAAAGCACCGCTCATATCCGTTTTATCAAACTTTTCGTAAATTTTGAATAACCCAGGTTTTGTAAAAAACGGATCGGATCCGCTGGCTATTAATGTTGCAAAGACCAGGCGGCCATTATCATATACACCCAGAGTCTGATCATATAAATTAATCTCAATCCAACGGCCGTTATCAACCCCATCCGGAGGGGTTAAATTAACGGTGAATTGCCGTATCTTGCGCCGTTCAACCCACTGATCCCAGCCGATCATATACCAGGTGGTGCCATTGGCTTCTGTGGTGTCATAGATTTGTACGACTGTCTCGCGGTAAAGAATCTGGCCTGTTGGCGGGGAGTTGTATCCCGGTGCAGCCAGCACTGTGGCCTCATCAACGATCCAGCCAAAGGAATTGGCCGGGTTTTGATAGAAGAAATAATCCCTGAAAGCGGCCGGAACGGATACAACATTCAGTGTAAGCCTCACCTGCTTCCACCCAATAACCATTTGCTAACTGATAGTAAATACCGTTATCTAGAGTCTTCTAATCCAGAATAGCGAGGTACTTCATACCTGCTTCCAGCATGCTGGCCGGGTTACGCGCGATCGCTGCATCCAGGCTGGCATATAGCGGGAAAGCATTGTCACCAACCTTAATATAAGGCAACTCACTGTACATTAAGTTCGGGTCAGGGCTGTAAACCGGCAAGGGTTGCAAGGGAATGGGAATGCCTTTGGCTGCCATACTGCTTAGAAAGTTGGATGGCCCCAACGCCAGACATTCCGCTGGAGATTGAGGGTAAATCCCCGGTAAACAGAGTGGTTCACCGGCAAATGGTTCCGTATCAGCTGCTCCTACTGGCGTAGGGCTATCAAAAGACATTAACAGGAATATGAACAAAATTGCCATTGCAATCGGAATTTTTCTCACGATTTTTCTACCTTTAAACGAAATACCTTTCTTGTTGTAATGCGATTCTAACAGATTTAATGAATTATAAAACCCACTACCTTGCAATTGTAGCAACTTGAGACAGACAGCTGCCATAAATACATAAGTTAGGTAAACTTGTTGAAACAATAAAATTTGGAGGAGTGCTCATGGCAGATGTAAAACAAAGCGAAGTTCACAAATTAGATCAACTTTTACAGGTACAAAGTGGTGCAGTTGTCAGCCGCACATTGATCAATCAAAAAACTGGCACACTCACCCTGTTCGCCTTTGACACCGGCGAAGGATTAAGTGAACATGCAGCTCCCTACGATGCCTATGTTCAGGTGATTAACGGTCATTTGGCTGTAACAATTTCTGGTATCCCCTATTCACTCAGCGAGGGAGACATGATCATCATGCCTGCCAACCAACCACATGCCCTTAAGGCGGAATCGGCAGTGAAAATGCTGCTGGTCATGATTCGCTCGTAAACTTTTCAATAACCTTTACCCGCCTTCTGCTTTTTTCATCAGAATCGGAATCGAAAGCGGACAAAACACACTTATACCCCTCACATTGGTTTGCAAGCAGGGGGGGATGGATCATTCTATCAATTCACCCAAAGATCTTTCTCGTATTGACATCACAAAAACGGGACGACGCCTGTATAATCGTATTATCAAATTTACCTGGAGGAAACAATGTCAGAACATACATATAAGAAAATAGAACTGGTTGGTTCTTCGAATGTCAGCATGGAAGACGCAATACAGAACGCGATCACCAAAGCGGGAGAGACACTTGAGAATATGCGCTGGTTTGAAGTCGTGGAAACCCGCGGTCAAATCGTGGACAAAGCCGTTGCTTACTGGCAGGTTACGATCAAGGTAGGTTTCACGGTAGGAGATGAATAACAGCCAGTAAACGTGCATATGATTAATCGTCCAGCGGCAATCAGGTGCTAAAAGAAGAATAGCGCATGCGCTGAGCCCTCTTGTATGGGAAACGATAAAGCGCTTGCTTGATATTTGAACGCTCCTTTTATTGCTTGAAGAAAATTGAATATCCCAGACAAACCAGATGAGCGACCTGAGGGCTTGCAATTCCCTGCAAACTTCACTTTAGACCGATCGTTTAAATCTCATAGAAGAAATATCAACAAACCTGAAAAGAGGAGCATATGAGCCGTAATCCAATCAATTTTGATGATTGGCAAGTAAAACCGCATGATCTTTGGGATAACCAATGGTTGTTGTTAACCAGTGGAGATTTTTCCACTGGTGATTTCAACTGCATGACAGTTGGCTGGGGTAGTTTTGGCACAATGTGGAGTAAACCATTTGCGATGGTCGTTGTCCGTCCGCAGCGGCACACCTTCCAATTTATGGAAAAACACCCTGATTTCTCGCTCTGCGCATTTTCGATAGAAAAACAGCCAGCGTTGAGTTTATTGGGGAAAAAATCTGGTCGCGATGGAGATAAAATTAAGATGACCGGTTTAACCCCAATACCTTCCTGCCAGATTCAATCCCCCATTTTTGAAGAAGCTATACTGGCGATCGAATGTAAAAAGACCTACTGGCAGGATTTCAATCCAGATCATTTTTTGGCCCCTGAGATCCACTCAAAATACCCACTGCACGATTACCATCGCATGTATTTTGGTGAAATCGTAATCATCAATGTAAGCGAAGCATTCAGTAAATAACTTATTCCACAATTTCTCTTTCCATCACTTGATATTCCTCAAATAAAAAAGTTTTTACGTGATTAAATTGCAGAAATTTGCGCAGTGGTCTATACTCAAATAGGAGGATTCTCCGATCCTGTAACGTCAAAAGGTTACCATTCGCACAGATTCCGCTAAAGATAAGTGAATATGAAACCACCCACATCAAGAAACAAATTGATTATCAAATCCTCGCTCTGGCTGTTGGCTTTAATGCTGGTGCCGCTCATCCTTTTGGCAGTCAGTCTGCTGGTCATCAGCTCCCGATTTGTACTGGATGTGAACGCTGTTTTCATTTCGTTGGTCATAGCAGTGGTCTTAACAGTAGTCTTCGGCGCAGTGTTCATGATCATTTTTCGCAAACGGATCTTGATCCCTATTCAGAAAATGGCATCCGGATTGCACGCTATTCGTTTTGAAAAACCCGGAAATATCCCACCTGTGTCTGATTCCGGTCTGCGTGACGAAATAGGCGATTTAGTGCGCGGATACAATCAGTTTTTGAAAGTTCTAAAATCGGAAAGCCAACGGGAAGAAGCATTGCGTGCCAGTGAAGAGCGCTACGAACTGGCTATTCGCGGGGCAAATGATGGCATTTGGGATTGGGACCTGAAAAAAAATCAGTGTTATTACTCCTCCCGCTGGTTATTTATGCTTGGTTACACGGAGGAATCTGTTCGTAATTCTCCCAATGAGTGGCTTTCGCGTGTTCACCCGGATGATCTGGAGGGTTTAAAAGCAGATATTAAAACTCACCTGGATGGTAAAACTTCCTTTTTTGAAAATGAACACCGCCTGTTGCATGCCAACGATTCTTATATCTGGGTATTGGCCCGTGGTCTGGCTCTACGTAACGAGGAAAACAAAGCCTTTCGTTTTGCCGGATCAATCAGTGATTTTACCAAACGCAAAGAATTTGAAAAGCGGCTTTTGCACGATGCAATGCATGATCCGTTGACACGTGTTCCCAATCGCGAGTACTTCCTGGAAATGCTGGAGAGTGCTCTGGGTAGAACCCAACGACGCGAAGAATATCACGCCGCCATCATCTTCCTTGACCTGGACCGGTTTAAACTGATCAACGATGGCTTTGGCTACAGTGCCGGCGATCAAATGCTGATAGAAGTCACCCAGCGACTGAAAAGAACATTGCGCACCATGGATACTGTCGCGCGATTCAGTGGTGATGAGTTCGCTATTCTGCTGGAAGAAATTAATGGTTTGCAGGATGCCATTCAAGTGACTCGCCGCCTTCATTCAATCTTGTCACAACCCTATAATATCGAAAGTCAGGAGATTTCTCCTAATGCCAGTTTTGGGATTGTCATGCTGACCCGCGGGTATCAATCCGCTGAGGAGATTCTGCGGGATGCAGATACAGCCATGAATCAAGCAAAAGCCAATGGTCGTGGAAGATTTGAAATCTTCGACAAAGAGATGCACATTTATACCCTTTCCAAGCTAAAAACGGAGTCCGAGCTGCGTCAGGCATTACAACATTCGGAATTAAAAGTTTTCTACCAACCCATTCTCTCTGCCGAAACCGGCGAAATAGATTTCGTTGAAGCTCTCTTACGCTGGCAGCATCCCCAAAAAGGTCTCATCCCCACCGATGACTTCATCCCCGTGGCAGAAGAAACTGGTGTGATCAGTATGCTGGACGAATTTGTCATGCGCAATGCATGTAACGAAGCGCGTTCATGGCTAGATTCCGGTTTTAATAATTTACGTGTGTCAGTGAATGTCTCACCCAGATTATTAATCAATCCCGATTTTGCCGAAATTATCCGCAGTATTCTGGCAGACACCGAATTGCCGTATGAAAATTTGATTTTAGAAATAACCGAGAGCACCGGTGTTTATAACTCTGGTGCCGCCATCCAAAACCTATTTGAACTCACTAGTATCGGAATTCGGGTCTTCTTGGATGACTTTGGACGAGTGGCATCTTCCCTGGAACAATTGAAACGCTTACCTGTGCATGCCTTAAAGATTTCACAATCTTTCATTAAAGATCTACCCGTAAACAGTGATGATACTGCCATTATTGAAGCCATCATTGCCATGGCGCACATATTAGGCATGCAGGTCGTGGGAGTCGGGATCGATAATGTTCACCAACAGCATTATCTAATGGAGAAAAATTGCGATTACTTGCAAGGTTTTCTATTTTCAGAACCATTAAATCGGACCGAGTTTTTACGTCTGCTGATTGAAAATGGCACAAAACTGGAAGCAAAAATCGATGAAATTCCTTGAACAACCTTTTCTTAAATTGGCTCACATCTTGTAAAATAAGAAAATAATAGCAACCATCACAAGGAGGGTCCATGATAATCGATCTACTTAAAGGTGCTCTGGTGGTGCAGATTCAACTTGATAAATCTGATATTAGCTATGATGATAATATCTGTCTTTGCTTTGAAGAACCCTGCCACGAAGATGAAAAAATCTTTCGGGCAGACCAAACACACCTTTATTTAACCCCGGCTGAGGCCCGTAAAATCGCTGGTTCTTTGCTGGCCGTGGCAGAAGAAAGTGATCTCTATTCGCAAGACTCACTCTAGACTTTTACACATAAAAGGAAATTATGGAATCTATTGTCTCAATAATTACAAAGATGCTGCCGAAAAGTATGCAAGATATTTACCCAGATACAAAGTTGAAAAAGATATTATTTAAACTTCCTATGTGGGCATGGCGCTTGGGTTTAGGACCCATTCTGGGTCGTTATATCATGATTATCACTCATACCGGTCGTAAAAGTGGTGAGCCTCGCCAAACCGCAGTGGAGTTCCATAACATTAATGGGATTAAATATATTCCGTGCGCTTTTGGGATAAAGGCACAATGGTATCGTAACATTCTGGCCAATCCGCGTGTCTCAATCCAAACATCTGATGGCCTCGAGCGAATGGTAGCCGTACGAGTTCGTGAGGACGATGAGCTGATTACAGTAGTGGAAACGCTCTTAAGTCGAGACCCGCCCCTAATGAACTTATATTTAAAATCTCTTAATATCAGCCCGACCCGCAAAGATATTTTGGTTAATAAAGAAAAGATTATATTTCTGCGCTTTGACCCTACCAGCGATCCGACCCCGCGTGCTTTGGAAGTAGATCTGGCCTGGCTGTGGCCGCTACTCCTGCTCTGGTTGTGGATCTCGCGACCATTTCGTAAAAAACGCAAATAAGGGCGGTCGATGATCAATAAAATGCAAGTATAATAATCTCTTCCTGACTTAGAAAGAGATCAATTTGACATATCGATTTTTAGTGGGGAAAGAAAAATCTTCATTCACCCGGGGTCGCATCTTCATGGAACAAATCACCGATCAGAATAAATTTCACACTTCGGCTGTATCGATTGTCTCGGGTGGCCATATGGTACATGATACGTACACATCCTTTTTGCCTGCCCTGCTACCCGTATTGATGGAAAAATTCAGCCTGACCAACACAACCGCCGGGCTGTTATCTGTTTTCGCCCAGGCACCTTCTTTGCTGCAACCATTTATTGGTCACCTGGCCGATCGACGAAACCTGCGCTATTTCATCATTCTCACACCTGCCATAACCGGCGCAGCCATGAGTTTATTGAGTATTGTCCCACATTATGCCTTTTTAGCTTTTCTATTGATCATCTCCGGGATCAGTTCCTCAGCCTTGCACGCGGTTGCACCCGTTCTAACCGGCACCCTTGCCGGCAACAAGCTTGGGCGAGGGATGAGTTTCTGGATGGTCGGCGGCGAATTAGGACGCACAATTGGTCCGCTGCTGGTCGTTTCTGCGATTGGTTACCTTACCCTCGAAGGTTTACCCTGGTTGATGTTTGGCGGGTTTTTTGCATCCATCTTTTTGTACACCCAATTGAAAGATGCCTCCACCCAGCCAAAAAACAACGGCAGCCAGTTGCCGTGGAGAGCCGCAATAAAGAAAATGCAACCAATTCTTATTCCTGTGTTTATTCTTGTATTCTCGCGCGCCATGATGATGGCCACCCTGACCACCTTTTTACCAACTTTCCTCACCAATGAAGGTTCCAGTTTATGGGTAGCTGGAGCTTCGCTCTCTATCCTGGAGGCTGCTGGTGTGGTCGGAGCTTTTTTAGCCGGCTCACTTTCGGATCGGTTGGGTAGAAGAAAAATGCTGGTCATTTCTTTCTCTGCGACCCCCATCTTTATGCTTCTCTTTTTACAAATGAAGGGGATTTTCCAGGTACCGCTGTTGATTTTTCTGGGCTTCTTTGCTATTTCGGTTACCCCGGTCATCATGGCAATTGTCCTGGAAAACTTTCCGGAAAACCGATCCTTGGCCAATGGAATTTATATGGCTATCAATTTCGCCTCTATGTCGACTGCCATTTTGATTGTTGGCAAGGTTGCAGATCTTTCCAGTTTACGCTTCACATTCTACATGGGTGCCATTTTTGTGGCAGCAGGTTTACCCTTTATCCGGCTGATTCCAAAGTCAATTAAGAATCTTTCTAACCAATAAGCATCCCAATCTGGGAACAAACGAGCAGATAAAGTCGTCTTACCCTTAAAGTTTACAGGAGGTAAAAGATGACCCGAACAAAACCATTAATTGTTGCACTCATGATCGTCTTAATCATTGTCTTGAGTGCTTGCAACGGAAATGCGCCTACTGATGCACCTGCTGAGGCACCCACTGAGACACCACCCCAATTAACAGACACAACCCCATTCGACACACCTGTGATTGATCGCAACAGTTATCAAGAACATTCGTATGTGGAAAGCATGCAGATCAATATCATGGAATCTTTCCCATTACAGGTAAGTGTCACCATCCAGGGCAATCTGCCGGATGGGTGTACCGAGCTAGTAGATTTAAAAGCTACTAAAATGGATGAAACTACGTTCGAAGTACATATCTATACTATGCGGGATCCTCAGGCTATTTGTACAATGGCACTCGTCCCCTTCGAAGAAACCTTGCCCCTGGATGTTGCAGGTTTGCCCGCAGGTACGTATTCTGTCAGGGTATATGATCTGCTTGACACCTTTACATTCGATCAGAATAACTAAGCTGCTCAATCGATAAACAAGAAAAGAGATTTTTCCAATCAGGAATGGAAAAATCTCTTTTTAATGGTAAGACTAACAGGCATCCAGATTTTATTTACTCTGAATTTTTAGAGTGTATAGTCGGACTGCCTATCCAATTTCACGAACGTAGTCGCGGATCATTAAGGCGGCAGTAGCGCCTTCACCCGCAGCTGCGGCAGCCTGCTTGGTCGAACCCGAGCGTACATCGCCGGCAGCATACAGACCCTGGATTCCAGTCTGGAGGGTCTTATTGGTAATTACAAAACCTGTCTTATCAATCTCGACCTTGTCTTTCAGCAAATCACTGTTCGGCTGCAAACCAATAAAGATGAAGATACCATCATAATCCCATTCTTTTTGTTCCCCACTGGCCCGATCGGTGGCAATAATTTTGTCCAATTTATTTTTGCCTCTGACGACTAGCTCTTTGATGGCATGATTAACTGTTACCTTCATGTTTTCCATCGAGGCTACCTTCTCCTGGATAATTTTACTGGCTCTGACCTGCGGCATAAATTCAACAATATCCACCTGGCGGGCAAATTTGGTCAAATACAAGCCTTCTTCAAAGCCGCTATTCCCGCCCCCGACGACCAGCACCTTTTTATCACGGTAAAATGCGCCGTCACATGTGGCACAAAAATGAACATTTGATCCAATCAAAGCATCTTCTCCCGGCACTCCCAGGCGACGATAGCGGGCACCGGTGGCAAATAGGACAGCCTTGCAGCCATAACTCTTATCTCCACGAGTAGTGACACACAGATAACCGGTATCCTCTTTGCTGATGTCAGTCACCTCGGTTGCCTGAAGAATCTCAACCCCAAAACGGCGTGCCTGGCGTCCCAAACGATCGGCAAACTCGCTGCCAGAAATGCCCTCATCAAAACCGGGAAAATTATCCATCATTTGGGTCATTCCAACCTGGCCACCCAGAGCACCGCGTTCGATGACAAGAGTATCCATTCCTTCGCGCGCCAGATAAATGGCAGCAGTCAGGCCAGTCGTCCCCCCACCAACAATAATGACATCATAAAATTTGCGCTGGGCTACAGTTTGCAAACCTAATTTCTCAGCTAAATCGGCATTACTCGGTTCAGAGAGAATGGTGCCATCCGGAAAAACAATCGTGGGTACAATGCGCATGCCATTGTTGATCTTTTCCACCACCGCTACATGTTCCGGGTTTTCTTCTATATCGATATTTACATAGGCAATTCTCTGTTCACCAAAGAATTTTTTGGCGCGTTTACAATCCGAGCACCAGGTGGTGCTATAGATAAGAATATCTTTGTTTTCATTTTCCATTTTTTCTTTCTCCATTTTGTTACTGATAATTCATCAAAGGGTATCTTTGAACGAATCCTCCTTCAGCCAATAACGCCTAGCCGAAATTATTGCCGGTTATCGACAACCAGCCAATTACCATTTTCCCTTTACCCATTACTGACTACCAATTAATGCCATTTTAAATTATACGTGATCCAAATTTTCTTAACTTGTTCTTGGAAAACCTTTTGTCCATTTTTCCGCATCATGCCACTTGCCATGTTCTTCCCTGATCGCGTTTACGGACTGATTTCATGACCTTGCGACTGCGCCACCACAGCCAGACGACCTGGCAAGCGATTGCCAATGAAAAACCAGTCATTGCAATATACAACCCTGTTATCCGGCTCCAGATGACCCCGCCGCCTAGAACCAGCACAACGACTCCTAAAAATATCCCGGTAGATTCTGAAATTGGTCGGGTCTCACGACTAAAGAGTAATGCGCCTTGATACCAAGATGTTAGAACAGATAACCCCGGCATGGCTGCTGCCAACCAGAACCCGGTGACTGCCAAACTGACCAAATCGGGTGAAATTGCAGATACATAAGAAAACCATAAAAATGCCAGGGGGCTTATGGCGATTAAAAGATGCAAAATGGAGACTGCACTTCCCAGGAAGCGGGTGAATTGACGCAGATGAAAATATGATCCTTCTTGGTCTAGAAGGGCAACTACTACTTCATTATAGGCATACCCAAGACTGCGCAGCATAAAAACCAGACCACTGACGACAGACCAGACTGCCAGCGATTCAAGTGCCTTGGGCATGCGGCTGATAGCTGCACTGCCAATAGGTTGCCACACTTGATTAAGGATGGAGGTTAATGCCAGCGGCATATAAAAGGAATAGAACTTACTCCACTCGATGGGTGTCCCCTGCGGCAGCCTACGCAGTTGATTGCGTACGACCGGACGCACACGCAACCCGGCGTAGATGGCCTCACTTACAGTTCCGGTCGCCTGGGTGGCTGCTCCGATTATAAAGCCAGGGATCGTACCGACAATTAAACCCACAGCCAGGACTGCAAATCCCGATAGAAGGCGGATCGCTGTGCCAATACTGACTGCTTCCGGATGACCAAAACGAATTAAAACGCCCTGTTGAAAGCGCCGGTAAGCAATCGCCCAGGTCCAGGGTGTCATGATTTGCAAACCAATCCGCGCGGGTTCAATAACTTCCGGTGGTGCACCGAGCAAGCGTGTCACCACGAAATCAAATAAGGGCGTAAAGGCAACCGCGATATGCAAGGCGGTCAACACAAAACCTGAGATCATCATAAAGCGGTAAATGCGCTCGTAAGAAGCCATATCCTTGCTTAAGGCAACGGATGCCGAGAGCAACATGATGATAGGCGCTTCAATAATTAACGAAAGCGGAAAAACGACACCCCCATGAGTCGCCAGGCTGATTTCCGGATGCGCCAATCGCGCCATGACGGCGGTAATTGCTGGCATCTCAATTCCCATCAGCAGCCAGGATGCAGCCAGAGGTAGCCAGGTGCGGATAATTTTCCGGGATTGCGGGCTTATTCTCGGTTCCCTTTTGGCAAGATTCTTCAATGACCCTCTGATCTCGTAAATATTCAAGCAAGTATAGCATTGAATGGACAGTGGCACGATGTTTCTATATTTTCATGCTACAATTTTCCTACTACTTAAATCAGGAAGGAAAACCAATGACCTCTAAACAATGGGCAAGCGCGCCACCAATGAAGATTGACCCCAAGAAGAAATACGCTGCTACTTTGAAAACTGACAAGGGTGATATTGTCGTCAATTTATTTGCGGATAAAGCTCCTATAACCGTTAATAATTTCGTTTTTTTAGCCCGTGAAGGCTATTATGATGAAACGATCTTTCACCGTGTGATCAACGATTTCATGGTACAGGGCGGAGACCCAACCGGTACTGGTATGGGCGGTCCTGGCTATAAATTTTCAGACGAATTTCATCCAAGTTTAAAACATGACAAACCAGGTATTTTATCCATGGCAAACGCCGGCCCGGGAACCAATGGTTCACAGTTCTTTATCACGCATGTGCCCACACCCTGGCTTGACCGAAAACACTCAATATTTGGAGAAATTAGCGAGGGCTTGGATGTCTTATTTTCCATCCCAGCCAGAGATCCCAATTCGCGTAATGCACCGGCAATTCACTTGAAGTCAGTTGAAATCACCGAGATAGAATAAGTCATTTAGCCTTTTCATTTCCGAACTTAAAAGCCCGAAAGATAACCATATCACTATATTTGTTCTGGAAAACTCCATATCGTAATTAAAAATTGGTGACTACGTATCACCAATTTTTGTTTTGACAAACCTACAGGTGTATTAAGGAATGAGTATTGCACTATTTATTTGATAATCCAGGCGGACGAATAGATCTGCATAGGGCGTTCGTTCGTTTTCTACAGAGATTTGCGCTAAAATAGAAACAATCCTTCACTATTTATTGGAATAAAATCATAAGGGCTTGGGGTTGATATGGAATTATTCTTAACACCCGCGTCAATAAGCTTTATTACGCAAACAATTTTATTTTTAGGTATCACAATCTATCTTGTCATCTTGCGAACTCAAACCAGGGCTAATTACTGGTTGGCAGGGTTCTATACTGTCATGGTGGCCTCGAGCCTTGCTGGTTTTTTGGCTGTCTCAAGTTTGGAATGGTACGACCTGGCCATGGCAGTAGAGAACACTCTCATCGTCATTGCGTTACCACTCATGATTCAGTTTGCGTACACTTTTCCAGAGATTGATCCTGCCAAAAGAAAGCAGGCCAGGGTTATCCTTTTTCTATCACTTGCAATCAGTGTTTTGGCAATTATCAGCGTCATTTTTTATGTGATCCGCATTGATATAAGTACTTTATATACGGTTTTACCCATTATATTTAAAAGTATTCAGATAATCATGTTGGTTTGGATCACCTATCGGTTTTTATCATTGACTTTGCACCAAACGCAAAATTTCAAAGGTGCTTCCGCCAAAACCAGGTTTTTTCAGCCGCAAGGACGAGTGAGCCGGGCAGCCAGAGGATTCTTTCTGGCATCGGCCAGTCTATTACTTTTCTGGATTGCGAGCACAGTTCTGGAGATTTTTGGCCAGGTTTCGATTGCGTTTTATATTTTTTCCCTGGGTACAAGCTGGTCACTAACCATTTTTATTTTTACATTGATAAACCACACCACCCGTAAAGCTTCTTTTTTGATTAAATTAATCGGGATTGTTATGCTGACCGTCTTCACCGGGATCGGGGTGGCAGCCTGGTTGGCAGCACCGGTCAGTCAGGCGAACTATCACGCTTCATATGCCATCCCTGACAAGCAAACGGTAAAATTCGAACAAACCAACGCAACCTACACAATATCGCAGAGTGAGTATGTATTCGATGCCGAATTAGGACGTAAGTTGGTCTTCAGTATAGGGCAAGAGATTACTTCCGAGAATCTCCTGACCATCTTTCCATTTGCCGGAGTTAATTGGTCGTCAGTTCAGATTGACAGACGCGGTTATGTGCTCTTCGATCAGAACCCTTTACAGGAACCTCAACTTACGTTACCCCAGCAACATCAACCCCTTATTGCCGCACTCTACCTTAAAAATCTTTCTTTATCGGAAAATAATGCAGTCTTCGCTCATTTGACGGATGAAAAATCTGTCTTTACCTGGTTCCTGGTATCACCCCTGGATGACCCCGACGCGACCGTAACCGCCCAATTGAGTCTCTTTCCGGATGGTTCTTTTGATATCAGTTATGCTGGTATTCGTTCCAATTTTCGCTACAGCCCCTACCTGCCAATTGGGCTGCAACAAATCAGCGGATATTTCCTTGGTGAAAACGACCAGACTCCTAGCCGGATTCAATTTAATGCTCAGCTGCCATATACCAGTCAGACTTGGAGCGGCGTTTACCAGGATTATTACATTGATTTTCGCAGCGTCTTACATCAAAGCATGTTGATGCAATTGTACGGATTGCTCCTGGTCACATTGGTATCCGTTCTGATTTTTCCCATTTTTTTACAAAACAGCCTGTGGACCCCAATCAAAGCGCTACGGAGTGGAATTCAGCATGTGATGCAGGGTGATTTTGAAACATCGCTTGAACCACGCTACAATGACGAGATCGGTCAAACATTGCTTGACTTCAATAAAATGGTCACTCACCTTGAAATTCAAAACCAGCAACAACAAAACCTTATTCACGAAATGGAAGAAAAACTGACTCATCGTGCAGTAGATTTAAAAGTATCGATCGAAAAATTGACTCAAGAGATCGAAGCCCGCAGAAAACTGACTGAAGCACTTGAGAAGACTGTCAACCGGCACAAAAAACTTACTATTAGCGATGATTTGACCGGTGTTTTTAATCGCGCTCACCTGGTCAGTATCTGCGATGACGAAATTAAGCGTGCCAAACGTTACAATACCCCGCTCTCCTTTATTTTGATGGATCCCGACTACTTAAGGATGATCAACGAAACGTATGGAAACACAACCGGTGATGAAGTGCTGAAATCCCTGGCGCAGTTCGTAAGTCAGAAATTACGGGAAACTGATTTTCTCGGTCGTATTGGGGGAGAGGAATTCGCGATCATTCTGCCTCAGACCACAGGCACGGATGCTCTCATTGCAGCTAACCGTCTGCGAAATCTAATTGGCAGCCAGATGATGGAAACTAACAAAGGACCCATACGTATTTCTGCCAGCTTCGGTGTGGTAGAGATGCCCACGGAGGGAATCATCTCGGTCGATATCTTTTTGCACCGTGCCAATCAGGCAGTCGATCAGGCCAAACAAACTGGCCGCAATACGGCCGTTTTATGGACTTCTCAGCTGGAAAAACACCCAAAATCATAGGAGTCGCTTATGGATGAGCGCTTCTGGAACTTTGTACACAAATTAATCGAGGAACATCCAATCATAATCGATAGGAAGGCCGGCAGCCATCACCCTGATTTTCCTGATTTGATTTACCCATTCAATTATGGCTATTTGGAAGGCACTCATTCGATGGATGGGAGCGGCGTAGATGTCTGGGTGGGTACAAATCCTCAGAAAGCTTTATCTGGCATACTATGTACAATAGACCTCAACAAAAACGATTCTGAAATTAAAATTGTACTTAATTGTGATGACAGAGAAGCTATCAGCCTCCTGGAATTTCATAACTCGTTTTTTCAGGCTGCCATCTGGATAGCAAAACCAAACTTATAACAAAATCTTTTCAACTTGCGAATTTTTTATAAAATAACGTTAAGAACGATAAATAGATGGAGAAATAATCATTATTGGGAAAGCTACCCTTTTGGCGGGGTGGGAAGCTGACACAGAGCACATTTCATGCATTGAATTCTAATAATAAATTACGATTTATTTGCGAAGAGATAACGAAAAAAATCATTTAGTTTATATGGTCGATTTTTCAACCATCAATTCTCGCCAAATGGACGGTTATTTACAGGCATTGGAGGTTTTGCCAGCTTGGATCTTAAAATCATCAAACCAAACAATCTACTGGAAGCAGATTTTCGAGTCGCCATCAACGAATTCCGCGAAATTGGTGAGGATCAAATTGAATCTACCTTTGCACGCAGCGGTTACAATTTTGAATCCTATTTACAAATGACCCGCCAGGCTGAAGCGGGATTTGCATTGCCACAGGGATTTGTCCCTTACACTACCTACTGGTCCGTATTGAATGACGAGCGGGTGATCGGGTTCTGTCACTTCCGCCATTACCTTACCAATCCATTGATGATAGAAGGCGGACATATTGGATACAGTATCCGACCGAGTGAACGAAAAATGGGCTACGGAACGAGGCAGCTAGCTTTGCTCTTGGAAGCCTGTCGCTGGATGGCTTATGAAAAGGTTATGCTGACCTGTGATTATGATAATGTTGCATCATATAAGATTATTGAAGCCAATGGCGGTGTTCTCAGCGGAGAAGCGATTTCGCCACGTTCACATAAAAAAGTACTACATTATTGGATAGACCTGTAGAAATTTCCGAAGGTTTGAGTGATATGCATTTCCAGTAATTGTTACCAAACTATCAAAACCTATCCATTTCCATTCGAGAAAGTAGCAATCATGCACCTTTATTTGAAAACTGGTGTTTAATTATTTACAATGAATAGGTACTTATCATTTCAAATATTATTGGCTGGTTGTTTTTCAATTTTGTACCAGTTATCTGAATAACAACTTTAACCTTTTTCTTTTGAATGATACAAAACCAAAAACCAACCAAATAGTGTGAACAGACGGGAGGCTGCTTTATGATCACTGCACAAAATATTTTGGAAATCAAGGGGAAAGATGTCTGGTCAATTTCACCCGACGATTCGGTTTATGATGCCCTACGCTTAATGGCTCGCGTGGATTGTGGTGCTTTACTGGTAATAGAAAACGACAACCTAGTGGGCATGCTCTCAGAACGAGATTACGCCAGAAAAGTCATCTTGTTTGGAAAAACATCAAAAGAGACACTGGTCAGAGAAATTATGACCGAAAAAGTAATCACCATTCATCCCATGCAGATCTGTGAAGAGTGTATGCAGATTATGACCCGCAACAAAATCCGCCATCTGCCAGTGGTTAATGAAGGCAAAGTTCTGGGCGTCATTTCTATTGGTGACGTCGTCAAACATATCATGCATAAGCAAAAGGAAAAGATTCGCGATTTGACCGATCGCGTTTACCAATAGGTTCCGTAATAAATAATTGAAAACCCAAATCCCTGCCAGTGAAAGATATTGGCAGGGATTCACATTTATTTTTCCAGCTTGATATTGTCAGCAACCCAATCCGTATGAAAACTGCCATCCTGATCAAGGCGGCGATACGTGTGGGCACCAAAATAATCACGCTGCGCCTGTGTAAGGTTGGCAGGCAATCGCTCGCTGCGATAGGCATCAAAATAAGCCAGAGCCGAAGATAATGCCAAAACCGGAATGCCGCGGTCAATAGCTAATTTCACGACCTTACGCCAATTTGCTTGCGAGGAATCAATAATTTTCGTAAACGCCGGGTCAAGCATCAAGTTAGCAAGCTGTGGATTTGCTTCATAAGACGTCATGATGTCATTCAATAAGCGTGCGCGAATAATACAACCAGCCCGCCAAATTTTAGCAATCTGTGCTATCTTTAGATCGTACTGGTATTCACGGGAAGCAATCTGCAGCATATCCAATCCCTGGGCGTACGCAGCAATTTTACTGGCCAATAAAGCATCATGTGCAGCCTGAACCAGATCTTCTAGATCGGACGTTGTCTTGTTTAGTCCTTGTCCGTGCAGATTTTTACTGGCTATCAATCGCTCGGTTTTTAATCCTGAGATAATTCGGCTTTCAACAGACGCATTGATGGTGGGAATGGGAGCACCGATATCCAAACCATTCTGGCTCGTCCACTTTCCCGTTCCTTTTTGCTGGGCTTCATCCAGAATTAAATCAAGCAGATCCATTCCGGTAAGCACATCTTTTTGTTGAAATATACGCGCGGTGATTTCTACCAGGTAGCTTTGTAATGGGCCCTGATTCCATTCAGTGAATATTTCCGCCAACCTGGAATTGTCCAGGCCAAACCCACGATGAAGAACATCATAGATCTCTGCGATTAACTGCATATCCGCATATTCAATCCCATTGTGAACCATTTTGACATAATGTCCTGCCCCACGCGGTCCAATATGGGCAACACAGGGCGATCCATCGGGTGCTTTCGCAGCAATAGCTTCCAAAATCGGCTGGAGTGCCAGCCAGGCTTCCTGTGATCCCCCGGGCATCATACTTGGACCCCATAAAGCTCCCTCTTCACCTCCGGAAATGCCCATCCCCACAAAATTAAGACCTTCTTCAGCCAATTCTATGCTTCTTCTTTCAGTATCCTGGAAGTATGAATTACCACCATCGATTAGAATATCGCCGGCATCCATCAAATCCTTTAATCCGGCAATTGCCAGGTCAACAGGTTTGCCTGCCGGGACCATTAATAAAATTCGGCGAGGTTTCTCGAGTACTGCCATCAGTTCAATTGGCGAGTCAACCTTGAAAATAGTCTTATCAACCGCGCTTTTGGTCAGAAAATATTCAACTTTGGCAGTATCCAGATCGTATCCAGCCACCGCAAATCCATTTCGTTCCATGTTGAGTGCTAAACTTTGTCCCATTACCCCTAAACCAACAATACCGATCTGTGCTTTTTTCATTCTTATTCCTTCATTCCATAAATTTTCGAGAACTTTGCATAATTAGCAATTGGTTATTGTAAATGCAGTTACAGAATGAGACGGTCTCATAAATCGTCATCACCTTTGGCAATCATCACCCTTGATTATATGAGCATTTTGTGTCTTATACGAGATAATTTAGAATAAATTTTCAGGCAGATTAATCCCCTCATGCCCGCATGAACGATCATTCATAAATTTTACGTTACTACTCAGATAGCGATACATATCTGCCTGTGGCTGAATATTGAAACACACGGGTCCAAAAAATGGAGAGGTATTTAAGAAATTTGTTTCTTAGCACTCTCGCTATGCATGGCTCTGGCAGAGTCTTTGCGGTTAACATGAGAGAATTAATCATTAAGAACATAGCTTTGGCTGAGTAATTACAATTTTACGAAGAAATGCTACGCTTGTCATAAAGTCACAGACGAAAAACTTTACAGTCTCTCTTAAGCCATACTATAATAAAAATGCTCTTTCCATTTCAAATCACAGGAGGTAGGCATGTCCGGCCCAAGACCAGTAAAAGCACCACGGGGAACACAGTTGACTTGTAAATCATGGTTGACTGAGGCAGCCTTTCGGATGATACAGAACAATTTAGACCCTGAAGTTGCCGAGCGGCCTGATGACCTTGTGGTTTATGGCGGCCGCGGACAAGCTGCCAGAAATTGGGAATCTTTTGATGCCATCCTGGAGACACTCAAAAATCTGGAAGATGATCAAACATTACTGGTACAATCCGGAAAACCGGTTGCCGTTTTTCAATCACATCCGGACGCCCCACGCGTATTAATTGCCAATTCCAACCTGGTGCCCCACTGGGCTACGCAGGAACACTTTGATGATCTGGCTGCGAAGGGCTTAATCATGTTTGGGCAAATGACTGCTGGCTCCTGGATTTATATCGGCACCCAGGGCATCTTGCAGGGCACCTATGAAACGTTAGGAGCGCTTGCCAGGCAAAAAGGTTGGGATTCGCTGCTTGGTAAATTTGTATTGACTGCCGGACTGGGAGGCATGGGTGGTGCGCAACCTCTGGCGATCACCATGAATGAAGGTGTAGGGCTTTGCGTGGAAGTCGATCCGGAACGAGCGTTACGCCGCAAAAACATCGGCTATGTTGACATTGTTGTCGATACACTTGAGGAAGCCATGACCCATGGTGGAAGAGGCATTGGCGGTGCCAAAACCTTTATCCATTGGTTTGATTGGCAATGCAGCCGAGATTTACCCAGAACTCGTTATGCGCGGCATCACTCCGGATGTTGTCACTGATCAAACATCAGCCCACGATGTTCACATGTATATCCCACTTGGTCTCGATATTCAAGCAGCTGATTTACTCCGTCAAAATGATCCTGAAGAATATGCAAGACGGGCGATGCAATCCATGGCCGCTCACGTTCAAGCGATGCTGGTAATGCAGCAGCGCGGGGCAGAAGTATTCGATTATGGTAATAACCTACGCCAAAGGGCATTTGATGCCGGTGTCAAAAATGCTTTCGATTTCCCCGGATTCGTGCCGGCTTATATCAGGCCGCTCTTCTGTGAAGGAAAGGGTCCATTCCGCTGGGTTGCTCTATCCGGTGATGAAGAAGATATTTACCGGACGGATGAGGCTATCGCGCAGTTGTTTCCTGAAGACCTTCACCTGCAGCGTTGGTTAAAATTAGCTCGTGAAAAAGTCCCTTTTCAAGGTTTGCCCTCACGAATCTGCTGGCTGGGGTACGGTGAACGCTTGAAAGCAGGTTTGAAGTTTAACCAGATGGTGGCTGAAGGTATTGTCAAAGCACCGATCGTCATCGGCCGTGACCATCTGGATGCCGGATCAGTCGCCTCGCCTAACCGGGAAACGGAAAGCATGCGCGACGGAACCGATGCCGTAAGCGATTGGCCTTTGCTTAATCTGATGATCAACGCAGTTGGTGGTGCCACATGGGTCTCTTTCCATCATGGCGGAGGTGTGGGCATCGGCTTCAGCCAACATGCTGGCATGGTGATCGTGGCTGACGGAAGTGAAGCGGCAACCGCCCGGTTAACCAGGGTGCTGACCAGTGATCCCGGAATGGGTATAGTAAGACACGCAGATGCAGGCTATAATCAAGCTATTGATGCCGCCAGGCGGTATGGTATTCAAATGCCAATGTTGAAAGGGAATAACCAATAAACCGTAAACTACGTTTTTTCTGGTTCTTGGTAACCATCGCCATAGGAGCTCTGATTGGTATTTATTTTGGTTGGGTTTACACCCCGCAAGATATCACCGACTCCTCTCTTGCGTCATTAAGAAGTGACTACCATACAGACTACGTACTTATGGTTGCGGAAACGTACCAATATAACTCGAGCACAACCCTTGCAACCTATCAACTGGCATATCTTGGAGACGAAGAACCTTTACGCTATGTTCAACAGGCGATCATCAACGCTGAAGATCTCAATTTTTCAGCAGAGGATATTGCCATTCTTGCTGATCTGGCTGGGGCTTTTCAGACTGTACCTATCACAACTCTTACTCCGGCTGCGACGGTGACACCATGAACTCGCGCTACCGCCAGGAACGATACCACCCACCGTATTATTTGCTGACCGGTATAATCCTGGGGCTGCTTTTAGGGTTTGGCATCAGTTTTCTGGTTTATCCTGTTCATTACACAAACGTCCCACCTGAAACATTGCAAAGTGTCGATAAGGATCAATACCGTTTGATGATTGCCTCCGCTTATCAGGCAAACAATGATATCGGTCGGGCGCAAGCCCGCCTCGGAATTCTACGTGAGGATAATGTGTCCGGTTTGCTCTTACTGCAAGCTCAGCGAAGTGAACGCCGCAGCGATGCACAGCTCTTATTGAAACTTTCTCAAGCTTTAGAAAAAGCCCCAGAACCTGTCGAAACAACTGCGCCGCTAATGCAAGCTACCATCACACTCAATCAGCCACAAGGTACAACACCGACAACCGCTGAAAATCAACCAACCGAACAATCCGTTCGGACAGCGACTTCAGAAGCGACGATCCCGGTAGCTACCCGCACGCCTTTCCCCTCTCCATCGGCAGTATCCAGCCTCAATATTCCTTTTCGGCTAGTTGAACAGAAAACGGTTTGTAGCCCATCCTATACAGACACATTGATTCAGGTAGAAGTGATCGATAAAAAAGAAAAACCCATCAGCAATGTGCGTATCTTTGTCAGCTGGGATGGCGGACAGGATATTTTCTATACCGGTTTCTTTCCTGAAATTAGTATCGGTTATGCCGATTTCAGTATGAACCCGCAAGCAAGCTACAGTGTCCGTGTTGGTGAAATAGGTGAAGTCGTCCAAAACATCAGCGCACCTGAATGTCAGGATGAAAATGGTAAGAACTATTGGGGTAGTATTTCGTTATTGTTTGCTGAACCCTAAAGCACCTATTTATTTTTACCGAATTTCACTTGCTGCAATACCTGACGGTATTCATCTGCATTGGCTGGTTCCAGTGCGATAATCGCCTCGAGTGTTTCAATAGCTCCCCAGGTATCACCCTGATCAAGAAGTTTATCGGCTAATTGGTCCATTTGCTCGATCGCACGATTGGTTTGACCGGCGCGCAGATATACTTCAGCCAAACGCCTGCGAATCTCTCCCTGGTTTGGTCGTTCTTTAAGCAATTCTTGCAAGAAGGCGATGGCATCCTTTATTTTTTGCCGTTCTTCCAGAACTGAAAGGTAATCATCTACTTCTTTAAGCGCGACGGCATCCTGCGATAGGCGGAAATTGATATCAATCAATTGCATTCGCGAGGATTTTTCTTCAGGCTGGAGGGAGCGTAACTGTTCAAAAATACGTAATGCCTGGCGCCAATCCAACCGTTGCATATCAATATCGGCCACCTTGGTAAGAATCTGCACTGCCCATTTGCGATTTGTGCGCGATTGTTGTGCCAGACGCAGGGACGATAAATATGCCTGCCTGGCTTTATCCAACTCGGCCAGGCGATAATAAATATCTCCCAACTCCAGATATTCATAAATCGCCTCATCAATGCGGCCGTGGCTGGAAAGCAGCTCAATTAAACTGTTACGAATACCGAGCTCCATAGGTACCATTTCTGTGACCCGTTTGTAAACCCGGATAGCCTGATCAACTTCACCGCGGACTTCATACAACTCAGCCACCAGGGTAAACTTGGCAACAGCTTTTTGAATATGACCCTCGGCAACTAACAGGTCACCCATTTGCATATGCAGGGGTAAATAGGTAGGTGCGTACTGCAAGGCGTGAAATGCTTCTTCCATTGCCGAACGGGTTTTTCCACGTTTGGTTAAATCACGCACATTCACCAATGATTCGATCACCTGGCTTGAACTTGACTGCAATAACATTTCCATCAGAGGCATGGGCGGGTTGCCATCTTTGGCAGGAGGCAACTGCTCACGTGCTTTATGCAAATATTCGCGCCAATCAAAGCGCATCAACTGCGTACGGACACTCTGACAAATAGATTTTAGAGTCTCATCATTGCGCTCATGGCGTTGTGCTTCCAAACTTGGTTCATAAAGCTGACTCAATTCTTCAGCTTGTTCCTCTGACACAGTTTGAATATCTGCCAGGCGAAATGCCTGTAAATAAGCCACGGCTGCGTTGCGCAAATTGCCCTGGCGTTCATGAATTTTTCCAATCAAGAGGTAAGTCGCCAACGCATATTCTTTACGCCGTAATGCTGTTTGCAGGTATCGTAATGATCGCTCCGGGCTTTCTTCATTCAGAAGCATACCCAGGTTGAAATAGACTGCTGATTTCTCCAGGCCGATCTCCAGCACCCGTGTAAATTCTTCCGCGGCTCGTTTTTCATTACCCTGGGTCTGCAAGTCAATGGCATGCCCCAGATGCAAAAGAATGCGGGTTCTTTCGGCTTGCTCGAGTGAAAGTCCACCGGTACCACGTGTCAAAGCATTTACTGAACGCCGGTTTGCGTCAGACTTTCCACCTGGCTCATCCGATTGATCAAACAACATTTTTGCAAGTTCTTCAAGTGCCATCTGGCGCGCTTCTGCCACAGGGTCCATCTTACTTTCAGCAAATTGATCATCACCTTCTTCCAATTGTTGGATGGTTGCCAGACGGGCTGTCTTTAAGCTGCTGTTCTTGGATCTACCCGGTTTGGGTAAGGTCTGATTTGATTTTAATAACTTAATTGCATTTTGCACTTCGGTATTATCCGGTGCAATCTGAAGGCAATAACGGACGGCCTGGATCGCCTTGGCAGCATCTCCATCAACTTGCATCAGGGCTGCAGCTGCCAGATATTCATAGGCAGCTTCTTGTTTGCGGCCCATTTTATCAAAAATCATTGCCAGCCGTGTCCGAGCATTTAAATTTTCTGGATCCATTGAAATAACATGAGACCAGCTCTCAATTGATTTATCAACATCACGGGCTTTTAATTGTAATTCGGCAGCTTGCATGCCAGTTTTTATGGCTTCACGAATCCTCCCCATGTTTTCGTAGATCTTTGTCATCTTTTCATAAGGCACCGGATCATTGGGGGAAATGGAGCTGGCTTTTTGGTATTGTGAAAGGGCACCTTCGTAATCTTGCATTTCCAGGTAAGATAACCCCAAACTGATCAGCGCCATCGGATCGCTTGGAAATTCAGCTAATGCAAGTTGGTAAAAATTGGCTGCTTCAGACCATTTTTGATCCCAAGCAGCAGAATGCCCCTGGTTCATGGCGGTATGGAATGCTTGTTGATCTCCACTCATAAGGTTTCATCCTGCTTGTCAAAAACCATTGGTTTCATGTTACCCCAATTTTCTCCGGATTTTGCTTCGGTGGAAAGTGGGATGGAAAGTTTATATGCATTTTCCATCACATCGCGTACCACCTCTGCAGTGCGGGTCAATTCATCTCGCGGGCATTCAAGTAATAACTCGTCATGCACCTGTAGTAGTAATTTTGCTCTCAGATTCGATTTTTGTAAAGTATCTGGAAGGTAAATCATTGCTATCTTTAGTATATCAGCAGCTGTGCCTTGAATGGGAGCATTTATGGCTTCTCTTTCCTCCCGATTGCGCACATTCTGATTAGCCGCGGAAGAAAGATTGGGAAAATAGCGTCTTCTACCCAATAACGTCTCCACAAAACCCTGCTGCATTGCAAGTTGGCGCAAATCATCCAGATATTTCTTAACGCCCGGGAACTGATTGAAATAAGCCTTGACAAAATTTTCCGATTCTGCAAGTGTCAATCCTGTCGAACGGCTCAATCCAAAAGGACTCATGCCATATATTAATCCGAAATTGATTGCCTTGGCATGCCTGCGCTGTTGAACTGTCACCAGATCAAGTGGTATGCCGTACACCGCCGCCGCAGTAGTTGTATGGATATCCTGCCCGGCACGAAAGGCATTCAACATTGCCTCATCACCAGACATATGGGCGACAACGCGCAATTCAATCTGCGAATAATCCACCGCCAGCAATACCATACCAGGGGATGCAATAAATGCGCACCGTACTTTTCGCCCCAAATCGGTGCGGGTGGGAATATTCTGTAAGTTAGGGTTGATGGAGGCAAGACGACCCGTTACCGAACCAGTCTGACTGAAAGAAGTATGAACCCGGCCAGTTCGCGGATTGATCTGAGTGGGTAACGCGGAGACATAGGTGGATTGTAATTTAGCCAGCTCGCGGTGCTCCAGAATGAGATCAACCACCTCATGCGATCCCTGCATCTGTTCCAGTACGGCAAAATTGGTGGAATAATGACCACTGGCAGTTTTCTTTTTGCTGGGTGATTGCAGGTCCAGTGTTTCAAACAAAGCTACGGAAAGCTGCTGGGTTGAATTAAGATTAAATTCATAGCCAATGATAGAATGCACCTTGCTCTCAATTTCATTCAAACGCTGGGCTAATTCATCATTCATCTGTTGCAAGAAATCCTTATCCAGCAGAATCCCGTTTTTTTCCATCTGTTCAAGGACTGGAATCAGCGGCATTTCAATATCGGTAAAAACATTTTCAGCGTTGTTTTTTGCCATCGATGCTGCCAGGAGCGGCATTAGCAATATGGGTACAACTGCATCAGCACCCGCGTAAGGGGCAACCGCTTCCACGCTCACATCAGCCATCGAAAGCTGGTTCTTACCGGAGCCAATAAGGCTTTCGATACGCTGCATTTCAATACCCAGATATTTTTCTGCCATATCCTTGAGACCGAGATTATACGAGGCAGGGTCCACCAACCAGCCTGCAAGCATCGTGTCAAAGGAGTATGGCTTCACCTTAATTCCATAAGCAGAAAGGACCAGGCAATCATATTTTAGATTGTGACCGATTTTTGCGATTTCCAGGTTTTCCAGGGCAGGTTTAAGAGCCAAAATCACTTCGTCAAGAGCGAGTTGTTGATCACCAGTTTTGTGACCTACAGGAATGTAATAACCAATTCTGTCATCAACTGCGACTGAAATCCCCACCAGGTCGGCCAGCATAGGATCGGTATTGGTGGTTTCAGTGTCAAAACTGATATATTTGGCGGAGGCCAGCTTTTCTACCAGCCCACTCAATGCTACTTTTGTATCCACAATCGCTGATTGATAGTCAGAAGCAGGAGCGGATCCGATCGCTGTGACAGCTTCTCCAAATAGAGAAAGTTGTTGACTAGCCTGATTTTTGACATTTCGATTGCCAAGATCACGTAAACGACCAATCAACGTCTTAAACTCGAGTTCGCTAAAAAGTAATTCCACTGCTTTGGTGTCGAGATGGCTGGTGCTGGCCTGATCCAGGTCCAACAAAATATCGATATCCTGATCAATGCGTGCCAGTCTTTGACTCAAATAGGCAGATTCTTTTCCAGCGACCAACTTGCTTTGATAACGGGAAGGGATCTCATCAATATGTGCATAGACTGCATCCAGCGTCTGATATTCTTCCAGTAATTTCAAGGCAGTTTTTTCACCGACACCTGGAACGCCAGGAATATTATCAGATGAATCGCCCATCAACGCCTTTAAATCGACAATCTGTTCCGGTTTTACCCCCATTTTCGCAATGACATCTTCTTCATGATAATCACGCGCATCCGCCATCGATTTGCCCGGTAAGTTGACAATGATGCGGTCTGTAACCAGTTGAAGGAGATCGCGATCACCGGTTATGATTTTGACGCCCAGACCTTTAATGACCGCTTTTCTGGCGATAGACCCCAGGACATCATCTGCCTCAGCGCCTTCTTTTTCAAGACGGGGAATATCAAATGCATCAATTATTTGGCGGATTCGTTCGATCTGACCACGTAATTCATCGGGCATTTTAGCACGTGTTGCTTTATAGTCCGGAAAAATTTCATTACGGAATGTTTTGCCAGTGTCAAAAGCTACTGCCAGATACTCAGGATTTTCTTTTTCCAAAAAACGCAGCAATATATTCATGAATCCATAAATAGCTGCAGTGGGTTCGCCAGTGGAAGTTGTAAGGCTATCCCCTCGAACCGCAGTCATTGCAAAATATGTCCGATATGCCAGAGCATGTCCATCAATTAAATAAAGGGTTGGTGGCATTTTTTCCTTCCTTCATGCTAGCTTGGATTAGATAATTCTAACCTGTTTTACCTTGATCTTCCGCAGCGGAATTAAGAATGGGTTGGATTTGGGCACCCTGCGCCTGACGGGTTCCATGGACGTATTCCTTCACCATAGATTGTGAAGGAGGCAAATATCCACTCAATAACAGGTAACCGGGAGCCCAAAATTCGTTGGAGAGATGTCTCTTTAGAAAATCAGGTTTTAGCTCAAAAATTGCTTTAGATGTTTCTTTGCGCATAATTCGTATAATTTTTGCAGGTGCTACTTTCGGAGAAGCGAAAATCGTCCACTGGACATGCGTTGGCCGAATAGTTAAGCGATCCAGGCGCAAATCAAAGGCAACACAGATCTGAGGAATCGATTTCGCCAGTAATTGAGAGATCATACCAACTAAGAACTGATCATGGAAACGCGGGATGAGCAGGCAGGTATAACAAAGACTCACCTGGCCGGGGGATTCGGGTTGTAATCGCACTTCGGATTTTTGCGGGACGTCATCTTCCACTGATGAAAGCAGCGTTTCACGCTCAACATGTTGATGATCTAATTCTGGTCTGACCTCCATTGAGGATACAGTACCATCCACCTCATTCTGTGCATCCCAGGGAAAAACAAGCCCAGCTAGCAGATCAGAAGCTGGTCCTTCAGGCTTAGAAGCGGACAGCAATTGATCAATCGTGTTGATTTGTTGATCAGATTCAGCTGAGAAATCGTCGTCTTGTTGCCCATCGGATCGCAGCGACCCAGCCTGCAAATCTTGACTCGTTTCGGTGTTTAGAATCGGAGTGGAGGGTTCATCCCCGCCTTGATCAACATTTAAATGCAGGTTTTTATTTAATCGCTCCCTTTCCTGTTTTTCTAATGTGGAAAATTTGAAATCCTTATCCTCCTGCGAGTCTTCTCTTATCCACCCGGGCAAAAATTCATTGCTTGGCGATTGTGTCGCTTTAACTTCAAGAGTAGCCTGGCTTTCGAGGTCTTCTCCCCTTTGCACATTTTCGGCGCGCTCTAAAGCAGAATCTTTTTTTTCAGCAATGCCTTCCTCATTCCGTACCCGTATTTCCTGGGTATCCTCAGTATTTATAGAACCTGGGGGGCTATTATTCAGCGAGCTGAAAGCCAACAGACTCTGCTTGACCTGATTAATCTGTTGGCGGGCATCTCGCAAAGGAATGCTGGCGGCAAATACCATTACCAGCAGTTCGTTTTCTTCAATAACCTTAAAATAGAACAATGAAGGCTCTGAATTACCAGCGAGCTGTTTGTATTTCATAAAATCAGCATGGAGCGGTTTTTCGGCACGTTCATCAAGGAAAGAGACAATTTCTTCGATTATTAATTCCCTGGAATCCCCCACCACAGCCAGGAGTGAACCATCCACAAAGTACGCAATCAGGTTCGCATCACTTTGCGACCAGGCATCATGCAACAGTTCGGGCAGGGTTCTTTCCAATTGATCTTGTGATTTCTCCTTCATGCCACTAGTCAGACTGTCCTCAATTTCTTCCAGAAAAGTGGGTAAATAAATTGGTTTTTGTATTACTTTATCTATGTGAAGGCCATTCAATTCAGATCTTGTATCGAATGAAGTGGTAAGCAGCAGAATGGTCTTCAACCCTTGTTGAAATCTCTGAAAATCAGTCAACACGTGCAATTGTTCATCATCAGGTTGATCGATATCGAGAACAAGCACAGCAAAATTGGTCGAGGACGCCAGGCTGTGAATTTCGACAATAGAATCGATTATCGTGACCAGATATTTTCCGCTTTCCTGCAATGCGGAACGAATCAGTTCAGCAAATGCCGGCTGTGAACTTAGAACCAAAACCCTTTTTTCCACATAAAAAGTTTAGCACTTACGTTCTTGAGAATCAAGGCAAACTTGTGTCGACTTGTCGGTTAAAGAACTTGTGAGATAATAAAAAGATAACACAAACATCCAAGAGGTTAAGTTATGGCATTTGAAACAATTTGTGTTCTCGGACTCGGTTATATTGGATTACCGACTGCTTCCACCTTTGCTACCGCTGGTTGTAAGGTTGTTGGTGTTGATACCAATCCCTCCATCGTAAATTGCCTTCAAAATGGTGAATTGCACATTTCCGAACCTGGGCTTGGTGTCCTGGTTAAGGCGACAATTAACGCTAAGAATTTGGTGATTTCGCCAAAACCGGTGCTCGCCGATGCCTTTATCATCGCTGTGCCAACCCCATTTTACAATGACAAAAAAGCAGATCTCACCTACGTTCGTTCAGCTGCAGAATCGATTGTGCCTTACCTGCGAAAAGGTAACCTGGTAGTGCTTGAATCAACCTCGCCTCCATTGACTACGATGGATATATTGGTGCCAATTCTGGAGAAAAGTGGTCTCTCTGCTGGAGAAGATTTTAGTGTAGCCTATTCTCCGGAGCGGGTTTTACCTGGCCAAATACTTAGGGAATTAATTGAGAATGCACGCGTAATCGGCGGTATCAATCCGGAATCCGCAGCTGCAGGCAAAGAGCTCTACCAGATTTTCGTAAAAGGCGAAATAATCACCACCACAGCAACCACAGCGGAAATGGTGAAGCTGATGGAGAACACCTATCGTGACATTAATATTGCAGTAGCCAACGAATTCGCACGTCTTGCTGATCGTTTTGGGATTGATGTCTGGGAAGCCATCCGGATTGCCAACCTGCATCCGCGGGTCAAGATTCTCAACCCCGGACCAGGTGTTGGTGGTCATTGCATCAGCGTAGACCCCTGGTTCCTGGTTGAAGCAGCTGCGGATATCACGCCTTTGATCCGAACAGCGCGCCAGGTAAATGATGATCAACCGCACTTCGTGATTGCGAAACTAACCGAAATTCTGGGCTCATTACAAGGGAAAGGCATTGCTGCACTTGGTCTGGCATATAAGCCGGATGTTGACGATTTACGTGAAAGCCCCGCCATAGAAGTGGTAGAGGCATTACAGACGGCAGGTGCAAAAGTGACTGCATTCGAGCCCTATAAACCCAGCTTCACTTTGAAAGGCGTCCAAATGGCCCAAAATCTGAATGAAGCCATCGCGGAGGCAGACCTATTATTATTATTGGTCAATCACACCCAATTAAAAATTATTGATCCTAATCAGATCCTGGAAAAGACCTCCGCCCGAATTGTGTTTGATACTGTAGGGGGCTGGAACCCTCAGCACTGGCAGGATGCCGGCTTTGAAGTTCATCGTTTGGGTAAAGCAGATCGGTGAAAGAACCAAAATGGAGAAAAAATTGCGCCTGTTAACCATTTTTGGAACGCGCCCAGAGGCATCCAAAATGTGTCCGGTGGTTTTAGAAGCCCAGTCCAATCCAGAGGTTGAATCCATATTGTGTGTCACCGCCCAGCACCGCCAGATGCTTGATCAGGTTCTCGATGCTTTCAACGTCAAACCTGATTTCGATTTGAACTTAATGCAACCGGATCAAAGCCTGGCACATAGTGCTGCAAGAATATTAATCAATCTCGAACCGGTGATCAAACAGGTTGCACCGGATTGGGTTTTGGTGCAAGGTGATACCACCACTGTCATGGCCGCTGCTCTGCTTTGTTATTACAACAAAGTGAAAATTGGCCACGTAGAGGCAGGGTTGCGCACTGGTGATAAATGGCAGCCTTTTCCGGAAGAAGTCAACCGTAAGGTGGCAGCTGTGGTTGCCGATTTACATCTGGCACCTACCGAGCACGCCCGCCAAAACCTGTTGCAGGAAGGGATTGCTGAGAAAAGAATAATCGTCACTGGTAACCCAGGATTAGACGCTTTGCGCTTGATCACCTCGCAGCCGGCACCTTTGCAAGTAAACAAATTTTTAAAAGATTATGGGATCAGCCCTAATAAAAAAGGTTTAATTTTGATTACCGCGCATCGCCGTGAAAATTTTGGGAAACCATTGGAGGATATTTGCACTGCCATCAAGGTCCTGGCAATTAAATATATTAATCAGTTCCATTTTATCTACCCGGTACATTTGAATCCGCATGTTCAAGAGCCGGTTTATCGCTTATTGGGAGATCTCCCCAATCTCACGCTCATGCCACCATTAGACTATTTACCAATGGTACATTTCATGTCGCAAGCCCACTTAATCCTGACAGATTCTGGCGGTATTCAAGAAGAAGCTGCCGGGCTGGGGAAACCTACCTTAGTGCTGCGCGAGGTAACTGAACGTCCTGAAGGAGTCACTGCCGGAATTTTACGACTGGTTGGCACCGAACCTGATAATATCGTCAATCAAACCATACAATTACTGGAAGACAAACCTTCTTACCAGGCAATGGCTAGCGCCAAAAATCCGTTTGGAGATGGCTACGCTGCCACAAAAATCATCCAAGCCATCCTCAATTACCGCTCTTGATGAAACACGTGCATTAAGATCAGAATGAATACACACAAACCCGACCCCAGCAGCAGCCTCGCTCTTCTTCCAAAATTAAGCGGAGTGGGTGGACCCACGTCATTTCAAAGAAAGTTGATGACCGCGCTCAATGAAAAAGGAATCCGAACTCATTTTGATTCGCGTGATCCTACCACGAAAGCGCTTCTGGTAAATGGCGGCAGCAAACATCTGGGAACCATCTGGAGAGCAAGAAAACGCGGTATCCGCGTCGTGCAACGCTTGAACGGAATGAATTGGATTCATCGCAAGCGGAATACCGGTATCAGGCATTATTTACGCAGTGAATATGGTAACTGGAACCTTTCGTTTATACGGAAACACTTGGCCGATCAGATTGTCTACCAATCAATTTTTTCGAAAAATTGGTGGGAGGAAAAATACGGGACGGCACCTGCAATCGAAAGTGTTGTCTACAACGGCGTTGATCTGGATTTCTACACCCCCCATGGTGCTCATTTACGACCCAACGATCACATTCGCGTTTTAATGGTCGAAGGACATCTGGGTGGAGGACATGAAGAAGGGCTGCTGAATGCTATTCGTTTGATTGTTCACTTGAGTGAGAGACTTTCACAACAGTTGGAATTAATGGTATTGGGTGAGGTATCCCCATTGGTTAAGCTGCAGATTGAAGACGTCAGCAATGCCTGGATCACATGGGCAGGTATTATTGAGCCCGAACATATCCCTGCCTTTGACCGTTCCGCGCACATCCTCTTTTCAGCTGATATCAACGCTGCCTGTCCTAATTCCGTGATAGAGGCAATCGCTTGCGGTTTGCCCGTCGTGGCTTTTGACACCGGTTCATTGCAGGAAATTCTAAAAAATGATGCCGGCCGACTGGCTGCATACGGCGCTGACCCGTGGCTTTTGGAGCCAGCTGACATAGCTGCCTTATCTGACTCAGCCCTAAAACTATTGAATAGACTGCCCTATTACCGTCAGCAAGCCCGCAAACAAGCCGAGCAGGAGTTTGGCTTGGAGACAATGGTTTCCGGCTATTGTGATGCTTTGTTCGCGGAGTGATGGTCAATAATCTGTAGATAATCGTTGCACATATTGAATAATAAAAGGACCTCAAGTATGATGATTACCAATTAACAGGTATGCTTATTGCATCCTTTTTCCCATAATTGTGGTATTGTTCTCATGCAATAATCCGTAGAAATTTGGAAACCGCAACCAAAAATAGGCTTATTGAGATGTGCAGACCAGATTGAATCCGTTGTGACGAAGTAATAATTCCTAGCAAGAAAAGACATAAACACCCGTCTTAATAAAGGTGAAATATCGAACTCTCATTTGAACCATCCAGTTGGCCTCTTTATCTCTCGATATTCGTTTCTATAATTCTCGGCATCTACGCCTTTACGAAGAGATCTTCGAATGTTGCCCGTGTGTTTACTCTTCTAATGTTCTCCACCACGCTTTGGACATTATTTTACTTATTGGGTTATTCCAGTCAAACCCTGGATGGGAAAATTTTATGGTTACGAGTAAAATACATTCCCAGTACAATCACCCCCTTGATCTGGTTTTATTTTTCACTGGAATTCACAAAAAGTAATCGCTGGATTCGTAATCGCTGGGTGCAAATTGGTTTGATTGTTTATCTGATTCTAACCTGGCTGGTAGTCTTCAGCAGCGATCTGCACGGCATGATGTGGCAGGAGGTTTGGATTGCACCTGGCCAACCGGAAGAATTAGTGATCCATGGATTTTATTTCTGGATCTATCTTGCAACTTCTTATCTGGCTTTGTTTATGAGTTTTGTCGTCTACGTTCGTTATTATTCAAGAGCGGCATCTATTTATAAAATGCAAGCCTTGACCATAGCGATAGCCAGTATCTTCCCGTTGCTGGCATCAATCTTGTTTTTGTTTTTTAACATCAATCTCATCCCACTCGTAGATGACACCATTTTCTTTCTTCTTTTCTCGGAATTGTTTTTTGCCTGGTCACTTTTTGGATTTCGCTCTTTTGAGTTAATTCCCATTGCAAATGAAATTATTGTTAAGGATATTCCGATTGGAATCCTTGTTTTTGATAGAAATAACAAAATTGTTGAAATCAACCCGACTGCCCAAAAACTGTTAAGAATCTCCAATGATCATGTGGTAGGGAAATCTGCTACTATGGTATTTAACGATAAAGACGATATATTCGTTATGAATGACATTGATATTGATGTCGAAACCGAAATCGAAAACAACGATTCCGGCGAAGTGAAATATCTTAGCTTGCACCAGTCGCCTATCTTTAATAAAGGTCAGGAATTCCTCGGGCGAATCATGCTCATCACAGATATCACTGAACGTAAAAAACAAGAAATTATGTTAAGGAATTTTGCCACTTACGACGAGATGACCAAAGTTTTTAATCGTCGCCATTTTTTTGTTCTGGCGGAGAAAGAATTACTGCGTGCTATTCGTTACAGTCGCTCAATTTCAATTATCATCTTTGATATTGACAATTTTAAGCATTTCAATGATGTTTACGGTCATTCACTCGGTGATGCTGTTATTACTCATGTAGCGGGTACGGTACTGAAAGCATTGCGTGATTCAGATATATTTGCGCGTTACGGCGGTGATGAATTCATCATCCTGTTCCCGGAAATCAGTAAAGAATGTTCCATTAAGGCGGTTAACCGACTGAGAGACGTCATCAAGAATTCTGTCTTGCGCAGGGAAAGTGAAGAATTTCCTGTAACCCTCAGTTATGGAATTGCTCATTGGGATGGCAGCCAGGAAAAAACCCTGGAACAGATCATACACCACGCCGATATGGCTTTGTTAAAAGCAAAAAAACTGGGTCGTGACCGATTTTGTATTTGGCCGGAAGATGGTTTGCCGGAAGTCTGAATCCTTCGAAAAAGTTGTGGCAACAATTGGGTAAATTACCTTATAAAAACTGCTAGTTAGTCGGGTTGATTACATTTCCCATGAATAAGATCAAACCACTTTCCCGATCTTGAATTATGAACATAAAAGGATGGTCGAAGACCATTTCCAGAGGATCTTCTTCTGGCATGGCAGAAGTTGCCCCTACAATTACGGCGGTAGCTGCAGCTGCTTCTGTTCCCTGTTCGTCAACTGCCACAAAGGCTTTATGAATTACGTCACTGATATAAAGTGGTTGTGCACCTTGCTCGTACATGCCTGAAAAATCAGCATTTTCTGTGAAAGGTGTAGGCATACCCAATTCTTTTAACGCCTGGCTGACTGAGAAACTGTCCTCAAATTCAAACTTCGGCATGCTCAGCAGAATATCGCCCTGTTTCTTCCCTGCCATTAACTGGTTGTAGCCAACCAGATCAAACCCCTGCACAAACTGATTTAAATCACCATCGCGTGGCATAAGTAAAACCATTGCATAGCGCGAATTCATATACGGGAGCTCAATCATTTGAATTTTATCGGTGAATTGATAATTAAAACGATTCTTTTGATTCATCATATCAACGCTCACTGTTTGATTCGTGGAGATTAAAAAATCGGTAGGATGAGTAAGGTCTTCATTAAATTCTTTTTGCCAGGTTGCCTTAAAATAAATAGCATTCGTCAAAACCAAACGGGTGTATGAATCCAATGCGCCCAATGGAATTAGGTCTTTGATTTTGCCATTGGTCTGGTCTTCAACCCAATTATTGATGGTTTTGCGGGCTTTTTCAGCCGATTTGATGAAATCAACCAGATGAATCCCTGCGCCATAGGATTCGGCAATCAAATCAAGATAGGAGCTTTTAAACGGATAGCCAGTTTGACCCCAAATCGCATTGGCAATATTTAGTTGAAAAGCGTCCTCTTTCTCTTTCAGGTAATCTGGCAGCAGATATAGACTCTGATCCAGACCATTAATTTGGCTGTGAAGTTCTGTTTGAGTTATTGGGAAGTGAAGAACACCTGCCATTTCATTTTCTGTCTGGCCACGAGCACCAGCAAAGGTCATGGCCAATGCCTGGATTATGCTATACGGTGAAAAGAAAAGGTTAGTCTCACTTTCTTTGGAAAGCAGGTGAAACAAATCGTAACCAAAGGCATTCATATTAGCGGCAGTAGCTTGATAATCCTCACCAGACGCATCCAGTACGATCCGTTCCTGATCTGATTTAATCACCCCATTATTTATCGTGCTATTCGTTGGTAGTGGAAGCTCCATGGGAGTATTATAAGAAGTCGGGGCGGCATTCTGAGGCGTTTGGCTCGGGCTAGCAGCACAGGCTGTCAAGGCAATTGCGAACAGCATGAAAAAAGCAAGATCAATTTTATTTTTCATTTTTCTCCTCCCGACTTATCCTGCACCAAAATAAACACCTTGAAATAAGATCGCAGCACTTACCTGATCCCGCACAAGAAATAGAAAAGGGTGGTCGAACCTGAGTTTGGGTTTTTCCAATAACATCATGCTCTTGCGCTGCATTAAAATAGCGGTCGCTGCGGCTGCTTCAGTCCCAGCCTCGTCTACATCTATGAAAGCCTGATGGAGAACCTGGCCAATAAATAAATGTTTATCCGCATCCATGCCTGAAAAATCAGCGTGCTGCGAGTCGAAAGCAGCTACCATTCCCAGCCTCTTAAGATTATCGTTTAGTTGAATTGCGCTTTCTATTTCAAATTTTGGTATCCAAAGATCTATCTCACCTTTTTTGGATTGCGCCAGAATCTCATTTAATTGTTCTGCATTTAATTGCTTCAAAAAATCCTGTAAGGAATCATCAACCGGCATCAATATCACAAACGATAGCTGCCCGCTATTGTAAGAAATTTCGGCCAAAATAAATTCTGAATTCGACTGATATTTAATGAAGTTGGATTGATACATCGTCGCAACTGGTTCCGTTATTCCATCCAGGCGATAAAAAGGTTGTTCAGTGGTAGCTTCTGGAACAAACGGAATCTGCCAGGCTGCTTTTAAGTAAATTGCATTCACCAACGCCATATTTGTAAGCGGATCAATCGCACCTTCTGGTACCAATTCTTCAATCTTATTCTCCGTTTGATGGGTCACCCATTGGTTGATATCCAAACGGGCTTGCTGTGGGTTCTGTGCAAAATCTGTCTGGCGCAAATCACTGCCATAATTAGAGACAAGCAAATTGAGGAAATTTTGCTGGTAGGGATACCCTTTCTGAACCCAGGTGGAGTTTGCTATAGAAAGAACCAGATCTTTATCCTTCGTGGTTTCATTACCAGTCTGTTTTGAAATCTGCTGGTCGAGCCAATTCCAACTCTGGTGGTACTCACCATCCGCCATTTCAATGTTCAAAACTTTCCGCATTTGGACCGCCGTTTCATTAGCTGCACCGCCATATGCCTGTGCCAAACCGAGAGCAATTGAATATGGCGATAAAACAAAGTTTCCGGGAGAGTGAGATTCAAAGTAAGTATTCATTAATGAAAGACCGAACTGATTATTAGCAAGCACCAAGTCAGGCACATTCGCCTTGGAGGATTCTTCAGGTTCTTCGCGCGCTGAATTTGCCATAGTTAAACTTCCTTCTACTGTCTTTGAGGGTTTTGCAGTACCAATAACTGCTGCAGGTGAATTATGCTCCACATTAGTGTCTGGAGAACAAGCGCAGAAAAATAAAGAGAGGAGTACAAAAATAGATAAGTATTTTGCGAGCATCTCCATTAAATTCTCCATGGCTCACTCTTGAGACGAAAAAGAGGGGCAAAATGTTCCTATTATTTTCTTGGAAGCTGCGCCGAATTAAAGTTATTCGCTATTACCAAAATCCATCAACATGCGATCCGCACCGCGATTTATCTCCCACGGGTAAACGATGTGAGCATCTGTTATTGCTGCAAAATAGTCGGGGCGCACATTGCCAAACAGATTCCGGTATGGATTGAAGTGCATGACGCAGGTAAAAGCCTGCCCACCAGCGCCGACGACCCGGTTACGAACTGAGGTGATTGTGCGGCCAGAACCCCAAACATCATCGACGACCAGTACGCGTTGATTACGCAGCAAACCATCATCCGGAAATTGGATGAATTTCGGCCAGGCCAATAATCTGCGCTTTTTTCGCTCATCTTCCATCTGCACTTCATAGGGGAAATCTACGGAAGCAGTCAGGATAGCATGCAAACCCAATGCTTCTGCCAGCATGCCACCGGGGACAATTCCCCCATTGGTAATCATGATCATGCTATCTACTTCAGTTTCAAATTGAGGAACAAGGTGATCAACAAGTTGATCTACATCCATCCATGTTAATACTTCACGTCTAGGAAGCATAGGATTTCCATCCTTTTTATTGGCAAAGTGAAGTTAAATTATAGCAGTATTTTTACTACCACAACATACAAGGATCTTTAACCAAAAAGCCACGGGATTTGCCGTGGTTTTTGCTAAAAGCTTGCCAGCTCCGATTTTGACCCTATAAACTTCTGGAGCCTGGAGTGATCGGGAAGGATCAAGGGCTCCAGAAGTTTTAGGGATTACCCAAATATTACCCATCTGAAGTAATATTACCATTTTAGTATTAAATCCAGGTCAAATTTTGATTAACGTTTGTGTAGAGTATGTTAACGAACTGTTAACAATTTATACTGGTGTACAATAAAAATCAAAATAGACTGTCATAGGAGTATCCCGTGAAAGATTTAAGTAATCAAATTCTGCCAATACTCAAATCTCATCAAATTGAAGGTATCCAAACTGGAAAAGTCAGCCTTTTACCCTATTATGATGGTCTATCATTAGTCAATATTCCAGGAACAATTTGCAAACTTCTCGGAATCAAGCCATTTGGCGCTGAAAGTCTATCGGACAATATAATCGGTCATTTAAATGGTAATTACGAAAATATCATCTTTATGTTGGTTGACGGTTTACGTTATAAATTCTTTCATAGCTTTCTGCAATCGCCGCTCTGGAAATCCGCATCAGAGAACGCTCTTTTTTCTCCGCTTACCAGTATCACACCCAGCACGACTTCAGCCGCTCTGACATCCTTGTGGACAGGCAGATATCCCTCGGAGCATGGTATTTTAGGGTATGAAATCTGGTTAAAAGAATATGGCATGATTGCCAATATGATCACTCATTCTGCTTTCACCTTTCAAGGCGATATTGGCGGATTACAACGGGCTGGTTTTGACCCAAAAACATTTTTACCTGTCGAAACACTCGGCCCACACATGGTAAGTAACCAGGTGCAGCCATTCGCCTTACAGAACATCTCAATCGCTTACTCTGGTCTTTCTAAGATGCTCTTCCCGGCTGTGGATGTTATTCCTTTTCGCTCAACGATTGATCTCTTTGTATCACTTGAGCAATTGCTAAAAGAAAGACAAAACTTACGCACGTATGCTTACATTTATTGGGAGACAATTGACACCCTCTCACACCGGTTTGGCCCAGACGATGAACGAGTTTATCGTGAATTTGAACATTTCAGCCAGGCACTACTGGATTCGCTCGCCAGAATTAAGCAATTAAACCGCAGTAAAACACTATTGATTATCAGTGCGGATCACGGCTTTATCCATACACCCATTCTTGATCGTTACGATCTCACCCGTTATCCCGATATTAATAAGCTGATGGTTATGGTTCCGACCGGTGAGAACCGCCTACCCTACCTTTTTCCAAAGAATGGCTGCAGCGAGCAATTGATTGATTTACTGAAGCACCAATTTGGAGAAGATTTTATCGCTGTACCTTCCGAGATCGCCATTAAACAGGGATTGTTTGGGGGCGGAACTCATCACCCCATGCTAGCGGAACGTCTTGGGGATTGGGTATTAGTCCCGCAAAACGATGCTTATTTATGGTGGTGGTGGCAGAAAGAGAATCCGCTTCTAGGCAGGCACGGTGGTTTATCGCCTGAAGAAATGTTGATCCCGTTCTTTGCAGTAGAACTTTAAGGCTGAACCCGTTCGAGTTAAGGGTGGTTATGATTTCCACTTCAGAAAAGGCAGCCATTTTTGGTTTTGACTGACATACCACATGGCACCCAAACCGATAATTGTCACACCAAAACTGATCACCCAGCCGATATAGGGGATGGCGCTGATTAGGACGAACAATGTTACGCCTACTAACCCAGCTGACAAATCAGCTGGACGGTGGTGGTCGATAAACCTGCTTATTATTCGTCGTCCCAGCCAAAATGAAACAATAAATTTGCTGACATACATAACCAAAATGCCAAAAAATACCACCACCCACAAAATTACTAACAAAACCAGGGCGATTACGGAACGTCCCAGTCCTCCCAGGGTAAAGAGGCCAAATAGAAATGTAGAGGCAATTAGAAGAGAAATTAACAGGAATAACCCAATAGGAATCGTAATCAAACCGATTAGCCCTATTCCGGCAGCCTTGAGAGGTCTTGAAGCTACCTGAGCGGCGGAATTCTTTATGAAAACTGGGAAGAACCACAGGGTGATAATGGTTGTAAAGATGAGGTTGATCAGAAGCCGCAACATTCTTACCACACGCCGGAAGGTTGGGGTTTTACCGGCGCTAGAAGGATTAGCTTCACTACCAGAAGGATCCAAACCTTCTTCATTTGGACCGCTTCCCTCAAAATCGCGAAAAGCTTGTTCAGAATTGAAAGGTCCGGAATATTTTATTTGCCCGCCAATTTCCGCCAGGTCGCTAATCATGAACGGTTGAGATAATGAATCCGGGATTTGAAAACGCATCAAATAGGGTTTCCAAAAGCGGATGGCGTCCTCGTTGGCCTGACCAGGGTCAATGTGCAAGTAAACGTCGCCTGCCACACCGCCATCCAGGTCCAAGGCCGTACTCAACAGATATAAGTTTCGCTCAATCATTCCCGAAAATATCGCCTGATATGCCGCAACGTAAACATTATTGGCTGCTTGAGAACCAGGTTGCATTTTAATATGGTAACCACCAAAGAAGAGATTTTGTCCCACTAACGCAAAATCAGATAAATCCAAGGTTGCGGATATTACCAATAAATTACGGGTAATATGCGTAGAGAATTCAACATTTTGGGCTGCAATAATAATATTACCGGCAATTTCAGCCCCATCTTTAATCGTGACAGAGCGGCCAACGATCAAAGCATCGTTCTGCAATTTGGCAGACGAATCAATAATTACATCATCGCCTATCGCAACCAGCATCCCTTTAAGCTCACCCTGAATTTGGATCGAAGGTGCATTCAGATACAAATCATTGGCAACAACCTCGCCAGGTGCTATTATCCCTTCCTGAAAATGCCCGGCAGCCGAAATTGTTTGGGTAGTTATGAATAGAGTAATCATTAAAATTGCGATTATCAGAATAAAACGCAGACGAAAACCACCGAACAATTTCATAAATCAAAATTTCCCTTATCGAAGATAACGATCTCTTCTATTATGCATTAAATGGAACAGATTTAATCAATTATTTTTCTGGAAATATATTTGCTGCCGTAAAAGGGTCCAAAGATATTTTAAGCCTCTACTTCACAGTTTCTATCATTAATCTCCTGGTAGAAACTAAACTTACTGTAATATCTCTGCCCCTTACCTAGTTAAGGGTTCTCAACCCTTTCCATGACAGCCTGCGCAGCAATCGGTGCGGTCGTTTTTCCAGAAAGTATCTCAACAACCTGTTCGGTTAATATGGGTCCAATGAACGTTAAAACATCTGTTCTGGGCTTGACCATCGCTGACATGGCTACTTGCTCCAAAAGAGTGCGTAATTTCAAGTTATTCCAACCTATCAATGAACTTGGACGCACAGGCAGTGTACCCTGAGCCGGTGACCATTCACGCAGAAAATCCGGCGCAGTAAGAAATTCGATTAGCTGTGCATTGACCAGGTTATGCTCATCTTGTGGATCGGAGATACACCATACCCAGCCATCGACGAATGAAGAAGAAGGCTCATCGATTACGGGTAAAGGCAGGGCTGAGGAATCTTCTGCCGGATTTTGCAAATAGCGTGACCCCCAGGTAATCACCCAATTACTACGCAACTCATTGTACGCTGTCCATGCCTCGGCATCCTTTTGAAATTGTGTAGTCCATAAGGGAAAGGTGCCTGCTGCTCCGCCATCTGCAAAAAGCTGAAACATGGTGGTTAACGCATCTTCATCCATTTGGGGTATGCGCTGGGCAGTACCAATATTACCACCAGCTGCCTGATAAATTGCCAGGGCAACCAGTGCTTGCGGATCAGAAGCTGGAAAAGCCAGGGGTTCGCCACGTTGTAAAACTTCCTGCCAACCAGGCGGTTGCGTTCCAATAACCGCCGGGCGATTAATTAGCATAAGTGCATCACCAACAAAAGGCAATCCATAACTACTACCGCCCACTACAGCCAATTCACGTGCATATCGATACCAATCCTCATCATCTATATTGGTTGAATAGCCATCAAACGGATAAATTAAATTTCGTGCAACGGCTGTTTCCAGATCAGATCGCGAAAGAGCTACGACTGATGGCATGGCGGCTACGGCAGCACCACTGGTGATAGACAGCGATTCAAGAATTCCTGTTGGACCTGTTGCAGGTTTTACTCTCACTTGAATAAAAACATCTTTGTTTGCCTGCTCGAATTCTGAAATGCGATCACGAAGCAATTTTGAAGCAGCGGAATCCAGCTGAGGATCAAATTGTGGGGGTACCCAGAGGATCAAATCAACGATCCCTGTTTCCGGAGAGGGAGTGCTGGTTTCAGACGGTTGGGTGACAGTCTGGATAGGTGTAACCGTACCTGGAATTACAGGTAAGGTCGGGCTGGTCTGTCCCGCTATTTGTCCTACAATTTGATCAAATAATTGCGTTGCACTGCTGGCAAACGCGCAACCGCTCAGGAAAACGATACCTGCCAAACTGACCACAGTTAAAAAAACTCGCCAGGATTGCCTTGCTAGACTTCTTGTATTCATTTTAAATCTATCGGCTCACTCAGAAATGCGGTAAGCAATAAAACGGCATTTTCCACATCACGAAAATCCACCATTTCAGAGGGTGAGTGAATGTATCGGGTTGGAATGGAAACACAACCGGCTGCCATGCCAGCCCTGGATATTTGCATGGCGCGGGCGTCGGTGGACCCACCTAATAGAATCTCTCGCTGGTATGGAATTTCGTTCGTTTCAGCACAATCGACGAGAGCATTCACCAACCTCGGATCAGCAAGCATTCCGCCATCTTTGACTTTAATGGCGGGACCTGCGCCTAATTTGACATCCATCACAACCCCGCGAGGAGTATCGCCCGTACCGGTGACATCCACCGCAATACCCAGATCGGGATCAATACCATAGGCTGCAGTTGTAGCCCCGCGCGTACCGACCTCTTCCTGTGTGCTGAAAACAAAATGCAATTCATTCACAGAACTCTTTATATTGCGCAATGTTTCAATTAAAACAGCCACACAAACACGATCATCCATCGCTTTGGAAATGAGTTTGTTACCCAAATCTTCAAATGGACGATCAAACGCAGCCACATCTCCAATTCTCACCGGGCTATCCTCCGGGCTGGTAGCCCCCACATCAATATACAGATTTTCAAATGAATGCACATTGGCAGGATTATCCAGACGCTCACCGCCAATCACACCTGCGGCTCCATTTATGAAGCGGACGCGGCTTCCATAACAGGTATGTGGCCGCACCCCACCAATGGTAGTAAATCGGGCAAAACCATTTTTGTCCACATGTGTAACCATCACACCGATTTCGTCAATGTGGGCTGCCAACATAATTCGCAATCCGTTTTTGGATTTCTTTCCTTTGCGAACGATTAAGTTACCCATCGCATCAGTGGAAACCTCATCGGCATATTTTTCTACTTCAGCGCGTACTACCTCACGAATTCGGGATTCATAACCGGAAGGGCCAACCGTTTCCACCAATTTTTTAATTAATGATTTCATAAAATGTCTCCTGTCACCACAGTTAGATACGAAACTAAATTCGTTGTTTTTCCATCCATTGAACGGCAAAATCGACTAAAGGTTTTTGTTTGAGTAGAATTGCATCGGCCTGACCTACCCGAGCTAAACGAACATTGCGAGGATGGTGTTCAGTATATTCTGTTCCAATTATGGCAAAATCATCTGAATTGAGATCCAACCCGTCAAATGTGACCCATTGCCGCTCCCCGGCAATCAGCATAGCGCAACCATCCTCAATCCACTTTTGCTTGGTAGAGTCAACTCGGTACTCCGCCAGATGAATGGATGAATTATTGGCATGTGTTACCCCGAGCAAAAGTATCCAGCCATCAAGATCGTATATTTTCTTTAATGGTGACCCCTCACCTAACCCGCTTTCAAGAAGGTGATCTTTTGTGATCCACTCCGCGTGTCTGCCGTACGCACAAAAAGAATCCTGCGGGTGATTGCTGCGCGCTACACCCTCCATTTTCCGAAATGTTTCGGGAATTACTCCAATCCCTCTGGTAGGCGTAAACAAAGGGTCGAAAGCCGGCATATTCTCATGAATGGTATCCACCCAGGAGAGTGGAACGGGCGGATGTGCCCAATTGACTGGGTTGGAATTCTCGCCACAATAAGCTGGCATCACCAGCGTACCTTCTGAACCAATCACCTCTCTTAACGCCAGGATCACAGCGGCCGAGCCGCCACAAACCCAACCCAGTTTGCTGAGGGCTGAATGGACCAGAACCACCATACCGGATTGAAGACCCAGTGTCTTAAAATCTTTTACCAGACTGGTAACCGTAACAGGCGTTTCGGTTCCGGCAATTACCTGAGCTTCTCGTTCGATCGCCATTTTATAAATTACCGTTCTTCAGCCAATATTTTGCGGTCAATTCGCTGCATGGCAGCATGCACCAGCGCGACACTATTTTTCCAATCATCCAGGTGAGCAATCAGTACTGCAGTATGTGCGTAACGGCCCGGAACTGATATCGAAACAGAGGGTATGCCCGAGCGGTTTTTGTGAATTGCACCAGCATCCGTTCCGCCCTTGCCCGGTTGGCGGAACTGATAAGGTATCTCCAGCAATTCGGCGGTTTCCACCAGCAAATTGATTAAACGCGGATCGGATAAAGTACCGGCATCCAAACGATAGATTGCAGGTCCTGCTCCTTGACGCACATTATATCGGTAATTTTCCTCATCATCCCATGTTGGAAGGTCATTGGCTGGCGTGGAATCAATTACAAAAGCAACTTCAGGATTAAAAGCATACCCGGCAACCTTTGCACCACGCAACCCAATTTCTTCCTGTACTGTGAAAGCGGCCAGCAAGTCAATATTTTCAGGGGGGTGTTTAACAAATTCAATCAACGTTGCTACCCCCAGGCGGTTATCCAAAGCTTTGCCGAACATACTCGGACCGTTCTGGAAAAAACGGGTAGCGAAAGTGCCTCTTTCGCCAACTTTAACTTTCTTGGAATTGCCCGGTCCAATATCAATTTTTAAATTATCGACAGAAATTGGTTTTTTAAGCTCATCTCGTTCTGCCAGATGAATTGGTTTTGCGCCAATTATGCCCGGAACACAATCTTTACCAATCAGTACCGGCTTACCCACCAACTGGCGATTGTCGATACCACCCACAATTTCAAAAGAGAAGAGACCTTCGCCATCATCATTCACAATCATGAAACCCACTTCATCCATGTGAGCAGCAACCATTACGCGAAGTGCATTTTTCTGCCTGGACTTGCAAGTAACCAAAACGTTGCCAAGCGCATCAATTTTTAACTCATCAGCAAAATCTTTTACTTCTTCTAAAACAATTTTGCGAACAGCACCTTCATCACCAGAGACAGCAACAGCATTTGAAAGTTTGCATAAAAGTTCAATTTGAGATTCTGTAATTTGAGGGGTTGCCTGCAACAATTTATTTTTCTTCATCATCGACCTCATCCCAGCTAATGGTATCAAGGAAATCAGGTTCCAGGCGAACAATCGTCTCAGCCAGCAATCTGCCAGTTCGCTCAATATCCTTCATCGCAACCAGCTCAACCGGTGTGTGCATATAACGTAAAGGAATGCCGATCACCATGGTAGGAATTCCTGAGGTAACTACTTGCATTGCATAGGCATCGGTACCGGAATGACGGGGCATATATTCTTTTTGAAAGGGAATATCCAGTTTTTCCGCCGTATCCGCGAACCGTTTATAAATAAATGGGTGAATGTTAGGACCCCAGCCCAAACAGGGGCCCTTTGCCAATGTCAAAGTGCGCCAATCATTAGCGCCCGGTCCTTTGGCGAAAGTAACATCAATCGCTACCGCGATCTGGGGCTCTATTTCATATGGCGAGGTAAACCCACCAGCCAGTGTCACCTCTTCCTGTACTGTGGCAACTGCCCATACATCCCAGGCATGCTGAACATGGCTCAGTTCAAGCAGACACTGTGTGACCGCTGCTACTGAAGCACGGTTATCAAGGCTATGTCCCGCCAGGGTATTGCCATTCAGTTCCGTCGGTTCCTGGCGAAACGAGATTAAATCTCCAACCCGCACCAATTGAATGACTTCCTCTGCCAACAATCCTGTATCCACAAACAGATATTCCATCGATACGGAACGATGGTGCTGCGAAGCAGGCAGGAGGTAATCTGATGGCTGGACTACTACGCCAGGCGTATCACTGCGACCATGGACGGTTACAAGCTGACCTGGCAGAATGCGCGGATCAATCCCACCCACTTCCGTGAAACGCAGCAAGCCGTCTTTTATACCGGTAACTATCAAACCAATCGCATCCATGTGGGCAGCCAATAAAATTGCCGGTCTGGGAGAAGCACCGTTCCCTCGGCACAATGCGTGGAGACTTCCCAGACGACTGGTTGAGATTTCGTCAACCAGAGGTTCCCAGGCGTCTTTTATTAAATCCCTGATGGGTTTTTCGTAGCCCGAGAGGCCGGGAAGAGAAATCATCGATTTAAGGGTTTCTTTGAGTTCAATCACATTTTTTTCCTGATTGTGGGATGGGCTATCGTTTATGGCGATGGCAGAGTCACTTCAGCAGTAGGTAGCGCTGTGTTCGTAATCGTAGGTGGTTGGGTTGTTTCAGTCGCGGTTGGGGGTGGTGGAGTAGTTGCTTCCAGGGTGCTCGTAACGGTTACTGTGGATGTAGCAGTCCTTGTTGGTGTGTTGAAGGGTGTGTATGTAACCGTTGGCGTCCAAGTTTGGGTTACAGTTGCCGTAGCAGTTTCAGTCGGTAGAATATTGACCGTTGCAGAAGCAACCGGCAAAGTAGAAGTCATGGTTGCAGTTGGACTTGCTGTTGGGCTGGCCAGAGTATTCGGTTGGTTAATCTGCAAACCGACCCGCCAAACAATAAAACCAAGGCAATAACAGGCAAGAGATGCAATGATGATCACAAGGAGAATAAACCTTGTGCGTCTGCGTTTTTCAACTCGTAACGACATTTTGCCGCCTTAGCATTATCTTAATTCGACGAGCCAAGCTATTATTCAAGTTCATCTGAGTTTATTCTAACCTAAATGGGCAAAAAAGGTTATTCGATAACGATCGTTAAAATCGATGTGCAAATGCTAGCGATGCAAAATGGTTACTGAGAATATTCAAGCTTAAGGATTAGAATAAACGAAAGTCTTTATTCTGACCTTAAAATATTTTAAGTCTGGGTTTAGCAACCTACGATTAAAAATTTGGCATTTCAACCGTTTCAATTGGCATATGGTTCGAAAAATGGTGGGTGAATCTTGAATTGACAACAGGGTGCGTTCGCGAAGCGCGAACGCACCCTACAAGGATCTTATTTCAGTAGAGTCTAATAAATATTCTTAGTTAATTTTTCTGACCGGGTTGATTTTGCTGGATAAAGCTGATTTCTTGCCGGACAGTCTGATAGAGAGTCTGTGCATGCAAATCGTCGATCGTGTAACAAGGAGCTAACAGGTTATCTGCCAAAGTTTTTGCTAATCCACGATCAAATGAAGCGTGCTCCAGGTTAATCACGATGGAGTGAATATTTTCTTCGGCAATCATGCGCGCAATTTGATATGACTCGGGCAAAGGACCTAATTTTTTCCCCAGGGCTACATTTCCTGCACCATCTGTCAATAGGACCATCAAGGGCACGATATCCGGATGAGTAATTTTTTCGCGCAGTAATACTTCAAAAGCAAGTTTCAAACCCGCCGAGAGTGGCGTCTTGCCGCCAACCGGTATGTTTTGTAAAGCCCTTTCTGCCAGAGTAACAGAGTTGGTTGGCGAAAGTATCAAAGTTGCGCGGTCCTTCTGGAAAACCAGCATGCCAACCCGGTCTCGACGCTGATAGGCATCATTCAATAGCGAAAGGATCGCCCCTTTGGCAGCTGCCATCCGCTCAGCGACCGCCATTGACCAGGATGCATCGACCACAAAAAGAATCAGGTTAGCCGTACGTCGCACCCGCACCTTGCGCATATAATCTGCAGGTTGAATGGCAAATGCTACCCGTTTACGCTGTTCACTGCGCCGCTTTTGAAAAGGGGCAGCTGCGCGCATGGTGGCATCAAATGCAAGATCGTCAGCTTTTCCTCCGGCAGGTCGTGATTGAGTATAGCGTCCTCGTTTTCTTTCTGTACGCGTGACTGAGCGCCGTCCGGACTTGGAACGGATAATTTTGTCCAAGGGAGTATTTAACCGCCGTGGAGTAAACTGGCCTTCTGGTTTAACCACCTTGCCACCCTGCCACCAGTTGGCATTAAATTCCTGAAATAATGCACTCGGATCGGGAACTGCATCTCCCATATCTGGGGCATCTTTCATTTCGGTGCTATTTGCTCCGTCAGTTAAATTTTTTTTTCCGCTGTACCTTCACCTGCCTCATTATCTGAGGAGGAATCTTCCTGCCCTTCACCAGATGCCTCACCACCGCTGAGCTGGTCAATACGTTCCTTAAGCTCTTGCATGGTGGCCACTTCTTTTTCAAATGGGCTTCGTTTCATACGATGTGGCAAAGCCAGTTCGGCAGCGCGGGCAATATCAAATTCATTGATTGCAATGCGCCCTTCAAGGGCTGCCTGGGCTCTGGCAGTTTTCAGAATAACTATATCAGGACGGTGACCATCCACGCCCAGTGAAGCAGTTAAAGAAGCAATGATGACCAGGTCACGGTTGCTATGTTTAACCTGCGGCACCAGTTCACGCGCCACCTCTATTTGCTTTGTCAATTCTTTTTCGCTTTCTTCCCAGTGCCGGCGAAAATGTTGTGGATCTGCCTCAAAAGCCAGGTTGCGTTCCATGATCATGACGCGATCGCGGGAATCGAGAATGCCATGAATTTCAACTGATAATGCGAAACGATCTAAAAGTTGTGGGCGCAAATCACCTTCTTCGGGATTCATCGTACCTACCAGGATAAATCGGGATGGATGTACAAATGAGATTCCTTCCCGTTCTACGATGTTCATTCCCATAGCAGCAGAATCTAGCAGCACATCTACTACATGGTCATCCAGTAAGTTGACTTCATCGATATAAAGTAGACCGCGGTTGGCGGCTGCCAGGACACCAGGCTCAAACTTGCGCTCACCTTGCTGAATTGCTTTTTCAATATCTAATGTGCCGACTACCCGATCTTCGGTAGCCGATACGGGCAGATTGATAAAAGCTGTCGGCCTAATAGTGATGGGAATGCTCTGACCTTGTGCAAATCGCTCCTGACATTCTGTGCACCAGTAGGTCGGGCTTTCCGGGTCACACCCAAAGCGGCAATCACTGACTGCTTTGACATTGGGTAAAAGGGCAGCCAAAGCACGGGCAGCTGTCGACTTTGCAGTTCCCCTTTCACCGCGAATTAAAACACCACCAATGCGGGGATCAACTGCATTGAGAACCAATGCGCGTTTCATACGTTCCTGTCCTACGATGGCGGTGAATGGAAAAATTTGTGGCATAGTGTCTTCCTGTTGTTTTAATTTTTTGGGGCAGCAAATGAGCAAAAATCAATACAATTTGGTCATTCGTTAAGTTAAGTGTACCATTGCTAAAACAAGCCTGCAACCAGGCTAAAATTGTAGCTTGTACAGCTAATTATGTGATTCATTCTCATAAACAACCATTTGTATTGGTAAAATGGAATTATGTCACCTAATCTTGAAACCATAGGCAAGATAATCATTATCATCGGACTGACACTGCTCACTCTGGGAGGAATCATCCTGGCTATAAGTCGCATTTTTGGCTGGGAAAAATTAGCTGGCACGCTCCGTTTCCAATCAGGGAACATTACCTGCTTGGTGCCCATTTTAGGGTCAATTCTGTTAAGCATAATTTTGACATTGCTCTTGAATCTGCTGATTCGATTCTTAAACCGCTGAATCCCATAATTCTCAAAGAAAATTTCTGATAATAACTGGGTGATAAGGTAAAATCCAAAAAGACCATGACAGATCGATTACAACTGCGTACAAAATATCGTAAGTTACGAGCCTATCTCGTCCCTGTTTCGCTGCCTGTTCCCCAACATCTCCAATCAAATTTCAGGCATCTTTATGGAGATATCGGCTGGTATGCACTTTTAGTCGGAGGTGCTCTTTCATTTCTCACCATTTATGCTGCCCGCCTGGGCGCAACTGCCACCCAAATCGGTCTGATTAATGCCATGCCGGCAATCGTAAGCTTGTTCGTCTCTTTACCTGCTGGTCCCTGGTTAGAAGCGCGCCCGTTGAACAAAGCTATTTTAGCCAGCGCTATGGGACAGCGCATTTTCTATCTTTTCATGGCCCTTCTGCCCTGGTTGTTCGGAAAAAGCCAACAAATTTGGGTCTTAATTTTTTTCACCCTCGTGATGAGTATCCCGGGAACTGTTATCTCAATTGGGTTTAATGTCGTTTTTGCATCTGGCGTACCCATGCGTTATCGCGGTGTGGTAGCAGGAAAGAGAAATGCGTTGAGCGCTATCATCACAGTCATCACCACCCTCATTTGCGGAAGAATACTCACAATTCTGCCATTTCCGCTTGGTTATCAGGTGGTCTTTGTGATCGGGTTCTTGGGGGCAGCGATGAGTGCTTACCATCTTTCGCAGGTTAAAGCGGTTGTCGATCCGGAAGACACAATCACTGTAGCGCCTCTGCTGAAAACAGCACCAATAGATGAGGAAAGTGATCAAAATTCCCCCAATCTATTGATGCGCATACGTGAACGCCTGAATTTTGAAGCTTTGAAAGGCAAATTTGGGCGTTCTCTACTCTTATTAACAGTCTTCCATTTTTTCCATTATTTGTCTATTCCATTGTTCCCCCTATTTTTTGTCAATGATATTCATATTTCTGACCAAGTCATCAGTATAGGCACTGCTATTTTTTATCTGACTATGTTTATGGGCTCAACGCAGATTAACAAGATGAGCGGAAAGCTTGGAAATTTGAAATCGACCGGTATCGGCATCATACTGCTGGGTATTTACCCAACGCTGCTTTCCTTTGCCAAAGATGCCACACTTTTTTATGCAGCTTCATTTTTTGGTGGGTTTGCCTGGTCAATCGTCAATGTGGCAATGATCAATTATTTGCTTGAGAAAGTGCCTTCTAACAAGCGCACTGGACATTTTGCCTGGTTTTCGCTGGCGGTCAACGCCGCCATCTTACTGGGTACTACCCTCGGACCTGTTTTTGGAGGCATTCTAGGTATAACCGTTGCCCTCTTTATTTTCGGTATTTTAAGAATTATCGCCGGTCTGGCTATTCTTAAGTGGGGTTAATCACTCTCTGGTTCAAGGGGCAAAGCCGCTGGGTTTCCACGATGGCGGCGGCGATAGAGGAAATAATAAAATATCACACTTAACCCACTGATAAATCCGCCTGCTAACCAAGGTGATTGCGGTGAAATCGTGTCATTCAGGGTACCGCCTAATAGCGGTCCGATTCCGCTGGCGATGCCATTGCTCATCCCATGCACACTCATATACCGGCCACGTTTATCAGTCGGTGCCAGGTTGGCTGAAAAAGTGGTGGCGGTCGGCACCATCACCAGCTCTCCAATCGTCATGATTACCATCGCCAGCCAGAAAAACCAGAAGCCGGTTCCAAACGCAATGATAAGCGCAGCCATTACATAAAAAACCGCACCAAACGACATGACCAGTAAAGGATCGTGTCTTCTGGTTTGTCTGGTGATGCTAAATTGGAAAAGAACTACCATGATAGCGTTGGTGGTTGGAATAAAACCGTAAAGGCGTTCAGGGATGCCAAAATTCTGCTTGGTATAAACTGCCAGCAGAACCCAAATCATTGATGCCGTCACAAAAGTCAAAGTATAGGTCAGGTTGAATTGGATAAAAGGTTTGTCTTTTAGCACCTGGTCATAGCCGCCAAAGCGTTGCCTGATTGCTGCCAGCGATGTATCCTTCTGCAAGGTTTCTTTTGCTCGAATTGCCAGCAAAATACTGTACATTAAGAGTCCTGATGCAGCCAGAAAGAAAGCAACCGAATAAGAAGCTGAAGTAACGAAGCCCCCGATTGCCGGACCAATCGCTACACCCAGGTTGTTACTCATGCGCAAGATGGAATAACCTTCTGCCCTTCTTTGTGGTGCAACCATATCCGCCATCATAGCATCTGAGCCAACCTGGTAGAGGGGGTTGAACACACCGCGTAATCCCATTAAGATGGCGAATTCAGGCAAGCTGGTCGCGAAGCTCATCAGGATATAGCAAATACCATTGCCGGCAAGGCTGATCACCATAACCCACTTGCGACCAAGACGGTCGGTTAATGGACCAGCCACAAAAGAAAAAAGCAAATTGGTGACCGCATTAATGGTTACCAGGCTGGCTACAACAGCCAGCCCGACGTCCAACTTCTCACTAACGTAAATCATTAAAAACGGCCAGATCATACTGGTGCCGATGGTGCCAATCAACATACCGAAAGACATCAACCAGAACTGATTAGGATATTGTTGTATATTTCGTTTCAGCCTATCAATCATCGCATATCAGACAGGTGAGTCTCAATTTCTTTCAGACGTAATCAAGTTCAGAGATTTCTCGCAATTTTTCATGTCAGAACCGCTTGCATTCTATCATTGAACGAATAAAATAGGAGATTGAAAAGTGATAGGCAGCTGGAAAAAATGGTGTTGATAAGCCAGTGAAAAATGAACGGTAACCTATGATCAAAATACTTGCATGTGGTAAAATAAAATTCAATTTAGCTCCATAATGGAGGAAAAATGATCAGTCAAGATTTACTAGATATCCTACGATGTCCAGCTTGTGTACGTGAAACCGAGGGTCTGCTCGAATTGGTGAAAGATTCCTGGCTTGTTTGTCAGGATTGTGCCCGTAAGTATCCCATTGTGGAAGACATTCCCGTCATGTTGATCGACGAAGGCGACAAATGGGTGCAAACTGCGCAAGAGGATTTACCTGTCCCACCGCCACCCATGGATTGATTGGTTAATAAAACGCGCACAAAGGACAAAAGGGCAGATAACCGAATCATCAGCCCAATCACTGCGCACATTTAATGACAAGTATGAGTTGATCACTTTATGAATAAGAAAGAGAAGAAACAAAAACGTCCAATCGTTTTTGATAAAACAACCATCATTATCCTGGTCATATTTATCGTTTTCGCCATTATCAGTGGAATCGTTGTATTCCGCGTTTCGCAAACAATCGTCTCTACCTGGACGATGACGGATTTGCAAGGTATTCCAGTGCCACCCAAAGGCACCACTGATTCGAATAATCCACAATCACAAGCCACGGATAACGGTATACCGGAACCAGCAGTTCAAATCAATGCCGGTCCAACGCCTGAACCGTGGGACGGTGTCAGTCGAATTACCGTCTTATTGATGGGTCTGGATTATCGCGATTGGGAGGCTGGTGAAGTGCCGCGAACGGATACTATGATTTTGTTATCAATGGATCCGCTCAGCAATACCGCCGCCATCCTGTCCATACCTCGTGATATGTGGGTGAATATTCCTGGCTTTGAATATGACAAAATTAATACAGCTTATCGTCTAGGCGAACTTTACGACCTGCCGGGTGGTGGTCCTGCTTTGGCCATGGAAACCGTTAAACAATTCCTGGGGATACCGATCGATTATTATGCCCAGATTGATTTTTCTGCTTTTGTGCGTTTTATCGATGAGATTAAAGGGGTATCGGTTACCCCAACAATGGATGTTAAGATTGTTCCCATCGGTGAAGGATATAAGCAAACGCTGAAAGCAGGGAAAACCGTTACCCTGCCCGGTGACCTGGCCCTGGCCTATGCACGCGCACGTTATACCGAAGGTGGAGATTTTGATCGCGCTAAACGCCAGCAAGAGGTCATTCTCTCGATCCGCAACCGCGTTCTAAGTTATGAAATGTTGCCTTTGTTAATCACGAAAGCTCCAGTGCTCTACAATGAAATTTCGTCAGGAATAAAAACCAATCTGGCACTCGATCAGGCCATTCGCCTGGCTGTTTCTGCTTTGAAAATTGAACGCGAAAATATCAAGACTTACGTGATTGATACCACCGATGTTGAGCTTGGCAAAACGCCGGATGGCTCACAAGATATCCTGATCCCAATCCCGGACAAAATCCGACTGGTTCGAGATCAGGCTTTCACAACGGGTGGTCCGGTTGGTCCGGTTGCCATCGCCAATGACAGTGCCAATAATAGCCTGGTCAGCGCTGAAAATGCCCGCGTTTCAATCCAGAATGGCAGTTGGATGGAAGGGCTGGCTGGCACCAGTAGTGAGTACCTGCGCAATTATGGATTTAATGTCATTGAAGAAACAAATGGACAGGCAACAGATGTAACCACCATTTATTTGTATAAATCCAGACCATACACCATACAATTCATTTTTGATATGTTTGAGAAAGCTGGTTTGTACCCTCCACGTTTGTACAATCGGCTGGATTTAAACAGCAATATCGATATAGCTGTCGATTTTGGCAATGACTGGGCTAATTACATCAATGCCAATAATTTTCCAGCGGATTAACAGGATTTTGAGAGCAAGTTGCCCGTGAGAGCTTTTCTCACGGGTTTTTTTTATTCTCTTTTCTTTCCCAGAGAAGCCAGATAAACTACAAATTGGTTTTCGCCATCCAGGTGGAGAACCGAATTTAAGGTTTCATCATCAAAAGCAGCAATAGCACAAACACCGCAGGAACTTGCCTCTGCACCCAGGTAGAGATTCTGGCAAATATGACCGGCATCCAGATGCAGATAGCGGTATCCACGTTCACCATAACGCCAATACATACGTTCCTTTATCGCAACCCACAGGAAAGTAACAGCACTTTCGAGAATTTGAGCCTGATCACCACAGGCGGATGTGATACGCTGATTTAACTCCGGATCGTCATCGAGAGGTAACAGCGCATGTTCTAACGCCAGATAGCGGTACAAACCAGGCGAGATGCCCTCCACCCGATTTATCAACAGAAAAGTTTCAAATGCATGTCTTGCTCCCGCCGAAGGGACTGTACGTAATGTGTGTTTGGGCGAACTCTTCTCTTTGACCCCTTGAGTCACCCACAACAAATACGCCAATTCTGCAAGTGTTATGGCTGCATCCTGATAACGCCGCAGGGTTCGCCGTTCTTCAATGGCGCTACTTAGGTATGTTGGGTGATCTGAAGCCTCTTTTATAACCGGCAATGAAACTACGGGCACCGATGGGTCATAAGGAAGCTGCAATGGTGGCTGAGGAACTCCCTGGCGCTGTAAAGAAGTGGATAGATATTTATAGGTTGTTTCCAGCATAAATTGCTTGCCAATGCCGTCGCTCATGATCCCTCCAAAATTTTTTTGATCTGATAAATCAAAATTCTAATCTTCATTCTCGCTTTACCGGTCGTAACAATAGATGGCTTAATTGCTTCAATTCATCCACTCGCAATAACCAACTCACAAGGGTAAAAACGAGAATACCTAATACGGCTCCAGTAAACAAAACGATCCAGGCAGGAAGTTTTGCCGTCGCTTGCAATAACCAGAGCACTACCATCCCCATTATAGCAGCCGCACTGAGCGATTTCCATAAAATTCGCAGGACCTTTTGACCATCAATACCATGTAATCGCCTGCGCATCAGGAATAATAAAACGCCAGATTCGAGCCCGGTCGCAATTGTATTCGCCAGGGCGAGACCGCCGTGAGGCATCCATCCAATCCGCTGAAAGAGTTTTCCCAACAAAATGCTGAGAAGGATGTTAAAGGACATGGCGATCACTCCCACCATAACCGGTGTTCGCGTGTCATGCAGTGCATAAAACGCGCGACTGATGATCTCAACCACACTGTGTCCAACCAGCCCGATCCCATACCAGAGCAGTGCCCAAGCGACCAGTCGGGTTGATTCTGAGGTAAATGCCTCGCCATTCTGGTAGAGTGTCTGAATTAATGGAAAACGCAATAAGACCAGGCCAATTGAAGCTGGTATTGAAAGAAACAGTACGGCCCGCAAAGCGGCTGCCAGAGAAGCCCGCATCTCATCATTTTTACCTAAAGCTACCTGGGCAGAGAAGGTAGGCAATGACGCCGTTGCAATTGCCTGTGCAATAAACATTAACGGCATCAACATCAATGCAAAACCACCAGTCAGGCCGGTCACACTGCCTTCTGAATAGCCCGAGGCCAAGTTGGTATTCACCAGAAAATTGATTTGGACTACTGCTACACCAGCCAGCCGCGGCAGCATTAACATCCCCACCTCACGCACTGCTGGATCTCGCAACCCAAATAGTAATTGATATTTACCATTTAAGCGCCGGAGCTTGGGTAATTGAATAAGTAAGTGTAATCCTGCCCCTAAAATTACACCCCAGGCCAACCCAAATATCCCGAGGCTCGGAGCGAGGATTAGAACCCCGAGAATCATTCCTAACGAATACATAGATGGTGCTAGAGCTGGCAAAAGAAAGCTCTGGTGGGCGTTCAAAATACCCATGATTAAACCCGATACACCAAAGATGATGGTAGAAGGTAAAAGCATGCGCAAAAGTTGTACGGTTAACTCAAATTTTGGCGGGTTATTTAAGAACCAATCTGGCGCTAAAATGTAACGCACGACCTGCGGAGCAAAAATTGCAGCGAATACTGCCAGTAAAGTTGTGATGGCAATGACCAGGTTGATGATCGAATGAGCCAGGCGCCAGGCCTTTTCTTTTTTTCCCTGAGTTAATATTGTTGTAAATGTCGGAACAAATGCAGATGCTAGTGCCCCACCCGCCACTAAATTGAAAATAAACTCGGGAATGCGATTGGCAGAGTAAAAGGCATCACTTTCCATGCCAGTACCAAAAGCTCGCAGGATGACAATTCCACGCACCAAATTAAAGAGGCTGCTGATCAGAAAGGCCAGCATAACCGTTCCGGCGGCGCGAGCTATCTGGCGATTGGCACTCATTTGTGAAGAATTGGGGGAATCCATCACGCCGATTATAGCCGATTTTCACCGCCACACTCATTCTTTGCACGAAGCCCATGCATATCACCCATATTGTTAACAAATTGTTAAGAACATATTTGACATTTTCAATTTGTGCTGATATAGTATCTCTCAGAGTAAGAAGCAAGTCCGTTTTGTAGAAGAAGTACGAAAGAATATCTGACTGCGGGGATTAAGACCTGGGCAATATTCCAGACTTCAGACGAAAACCCAAAGCTTCTAAATGTAAACCGTTTTATTTTTTTTAGGAGGCACTACAATGTCTGAACGTATTCAAGGAACCGTCAAATGGTTCAACGAGACCAAAGGTTTTGGTTTCATCGAGCGTGAAGGTGGACCGGATGTATTCGTCCACTATTCGTCAATCCAGTCCAAGGGTTTCCGCAAACTGGTCGAAGGCCAACGAGTTGAATTCACCATTGAAGATGGTCCGAAAGGCCCGCAGGCTGCTGAAGTAGAAGCACTTTAAGTTTTTACGATAAGCCAACAAAAAGAGGCTGTTCCTTTGAAAGGAACAGCCTCTTTTTTTAATTAATACCGTAAGAATGCACCGATCTTTCCTGCATCCTCAAACTCCGTAATCAATTCAACCACCTCTACCTCGCCGCCATGTTTCATCGTGATGGTCACAGCCAGGGCAATCACATCCTGCACCTCTTGCGGGGATTGTTCACAAGCCTGGCAGGCAACCTCCGGCATGGAAGTGATTATCTCACAATCAGGGCAGCGATAACCTGCAATATGATATTCCCGCTGAATGACAAGAGTCTGGACTCTGCCTGCACCAACCGCAGCGAGTACAGGTTCCAATCCGGTGACAGCCTGATTTCGTTTCGCTGCCTGCGTGATCAATCGCTCCACTAAATGAGCTTCACGCTCCGCCTCTGCCGCAGTACCAATTTCCATCGCCCGTTGGGCAACCTCATGTGAAGTAGCTGTCATTGGCATAACAAAGGAGCCAACTATCAAGCTTTGCCAGGATTTCGGCAGAAATGAACGGAATAGCGCGGTATTATCGTCACTACCGCCTAGTAATATCCGCCGAATATGCTTTGATTCAAAAAACCTGGTGGCAAATTCCACACTTTCGCGCACATTGCGCTCAACCGTTTCATCGATTGAACGAGCTTGAATATTTCCGCCTCCGCGCATCCCTAATGCGGACCCACCAGTCTTCATTTGTTTGATTTCATTTCCCAATACACCTTCCTGTTCACGTAACTCCCCCAGATCAAAATGGAAAATGCGAGCACCCTGTTTATCAATCAGCACTACCCCATAGCCGCCAAAACTATCAATCAGACCTGCTAATGGGCGCACATTCGGTCTGACTCCTTCATGAATCAAATCCGGAGTAGGAATAGCCAACGGATAAACTCTGAAGAAATCGGCAGAAACATCTGAAAATAAAACCACACTCCTGCCCGACCAATCATATTCTGTGTCAAAATAATTTTCAATGCGCTCAACGTCATCTTTGAGATTGGTATTTTTCATCATTGAACGCAAACGCAGCCGGTAGGAATCTGCATTGCCTAAAGTCGGATCAGTATTAAGATAAATGCTCAACATTTTTGACTTGGCCTGGTAATCAACCAATTCACGCAGGTCTTTATCTGAAAACATAGTACCTCCTCAATCTGTTGATGTTTGCGAGACCAACAATTACGGACGTTTTCCTAATGTGAGCACCACCTCCTTTACTTCACCGTTACGAATAATTTTCAGGGTAATGTCTTCCCCCGGGCTTTTATTGGCCATCAAATAACTTAGAAAATCACCAAATACACGCACTGGGCGGCCATCCACTTCAATGATCAGGTCTCCGCCAGATAGCAGCGTTGGTATTGACGTTGGATCTTCACCACCCCGCAGACCTGCATCCTCAGCCGGGCTGCCAGAAGTTACGCTGATCACATAAGCCCCAGTATTTTGTTCAATTTTCAATGCTTCACGTTCAATCAAGGTGAGATCTTCCTGGCTGGAGACACCTACATAGGGATAATCGTAGTAGCCTTGCGATATTAGAAAGGGGACGACGCGGCTGACAATGTTACTGGAAATGGCAAATCCAATACCGCTATTAACCGGTTCTCCGCTGCCATTGGATGTTTCCGTGCGAATGGCACGGTTGATGCCAATAATTTCCCCATTCAGATTAAGCAATGGACCGCCCGAATTACCCGGATTTATTGCTGCATCCGTTTGGATAATATCACCAGCGGAAAAAAATGTACCGCTGCTGGAAGGTCTAAAGGAGCTTAATGTACGGCTCTTAGCAGATACGATCCCAGTCGTAATCGTTCCTGAAAGGCCAAAGGGGTTGCCTATTGCAATAACAGATTGACCCACTTTCAATTGATCAGAATCTCCCAGGGGTAAGGGCAGCAATTCGGAAGTTGGTGCGTCTACTTTGATGACTGCCAGATCAGAATCCAGGTCTGTGGCAATAACCTTCCCGCGCACCTTATAACCCGAGGAGAAATCAACTTCGAGGTCTGTTGCGTTTTCAACCACATGATAGTTAGTAACGATGTGCCCTTCTCGATCAAAAACGAAGCCTGAACCCAAGCCGCCCCCTTCGGCAGAAAGTGTCTGAATGGACACAACACCCGGCAACACGCGCTCGTACAGTTCGATTACCAGGCGTTCTTTTTCCTGTAGATCCAACAAGGTGATTGAGGGGGAACCATTTGCTGGCTGATCCACTGGCATGACTGTCGCTGAAGCAGGCGGAGTTAAATCTGCGGTTGGATTTACAGAATTCCCGCCAAAATCAAAATTTGGTAATCTCGGTGTTATTGAACAGGCCATTGCGACCAGGCTTAAGATGGTTACTGCTAGAAAAATTGCTTTTTTATGCATCTGTTTTCCTTTACCTACCCACATCTCCCGGGCGAATTCTACTCTGTAAGATTTTTAATTTGCTCAAATAATTCTTTTTGTTTCGCATTTAATTTGGTTGGCAGGGAAACTCTGGCGCGGGAAAACAGATCTCCAAATTGATTAGCATTTTTCATTTTTGGCATACCTCTACCAGAAAGACGGAAGACTCGACCGGGTTGTGTTCCAGCTGGGATATTCAAAAGGACTTCACCTTTCGGCGTGGGTACTTTTACTTCTCCACCCAAAATGGCTGTGTACAAATCAACTTGAAACTCGCTGTTTAAATCATCACCTTTACGCTCGTAACGAGGATCATCAGCAACTTCGACCACCAGGTATACATCGCCATTATTCGGACCGACACCAGCAACCCGCACTTTTGTGCCTGTTTTCGCGCCAGCAGGAATTTTCACTTCAATACGCCGATCCTCAATTTGTAAGAGACGTGTGGTGCCAGAATAGGCTTCCATAAACTGGATTTGCACATTCTGTTGATAATTGCGCGGACGCTGTTGAACTGGTCGCGCCTGCCCTCGACGACCGGCAGTATTAAAGCCGCCTGGTGAGCCTCCAAAGATGGAACTGAAGAAATCCGAAAAACCGCCTCCAAACATGCCTTCGAGGTCATTCATATCGACCCGTACGCCACCACTGCCGCCTTGTGATTGGGTAACCCAGTCATTCCAATTGAAGTTATTAGGGTTCCCGCCCCCTTCCTGAAATTGAGAATAGGAATCACCTAATTGATCATAGCGTGCCCGTTTTTTTGAATCACTCAAAACCTCATTGGCTTCGTTGATTTCTTTAAATTTATCTTCCGCTTCCTTGTTTCCCGGGTTACGGTCTGGATGATACTTCATTGCCAGTTTACGATATGCTTTTTTAATTTCGGCATCTGATGCAGTGCGACTGACACCGAGAGTTTGATAATAATCTTTATATTCCATTCTTTAATATTATGATTATCAGCCTTTGCTTGTCAAGCTCTGGGTGAAACTCTTATGCAATACTTATACAAATAAGATTAATTGTTAATGCCAAACATCCTCAATCTCAGCAGTATTTTAAGTAGCGGGAGTTTACAGCGATTAATAATTACCCAAAAGCAAAGAAAAATTTTATTAACGTGAAACTTTAATCACGAATGGGGTGAATATCCGAAAGTTGTGAATAGTTGGGTGTGGTTTTGGTGTCTATCTGCCTGGTTGAGCTTGCCTGGCAACTACCTTTTTCATTATTATTCATCACCCTGTTGTTATTTATCAGGATACTAAGATTTCCCCCGCTCCGGTCTTGCAAAGCTCTTAAGGCGTTATTTCCATCTCAATCTGATATCGCGATCTGTCCAATTATGTTAAACTACAAGCGCAGCAAAGATATCCATGAAAAACAAGCAAACCCTGCTCATGATCTTGATACTCTTGATAATTGCTCTGGCCAGCATTGCCTGGTTAAGCAGCTTCACGCGCCTGTACGCAGACGACTTCTGCGTTGGGTCAGACGCGCAGCAATTGAATCCGCTTTCATTTTTTCAAAAGTGGTACAGTACTTGGACCGGCCGTTTCAGCTATATTATTCTGGCTGGTATGCTCAGTCTGGGAGGTGACAGGCTGGCTGCTCTTTTACCGGCTCTCAGCCTGGTTATTTGGCTGCTGGCTTTAAGCTGGGCATTTTTACCCATCCTGCGACGATTTGGGGTGGGTGAATCATTTTTGCCCTCTATCACGCTAGGTGCATTTGTTTTATTAATTCTCTTTAATAGCACGCCGAACCTTTTCCAATCATTTTTCTGGCGGGATGGCTTAATAAACTACACTTTTCCGCTGATTGGCCTGACTATCATTGTCGGTTATCTTCTGCGCAGCTTACTGGACGCAAAATCCTCGACGGGTTTATTGATAGGTGTTTTTTTGATCAGCTTTATCAGTGGTGGTTTTTCTGAGGTTTTTGCGGTCATGCAGGTCACCATCTATGGGATTCTGACCCTGATCGTATTAATTACGCGAAAACCGATTACCAGAAAACTTATATTACCAGACCTCTTCTCATCACTGGCAGGTGGGGTGTTAGCCCTCTTTGTGGTTCTGCTCGCCCCGGGTAATGTTGTTCGCCAGAGCCAGTTGGTTGCCCATCCCGATTTCTTGCGACTACTCACTTTCTCTTTTCGCAATGCACTTTATATTGCAGCCAAGTTTTTTATCCAGACACCCGGTTGGGCTATCCTGGCGATGATCGCTTCCATATGGGCAGGCTTGAAAATCTTCCAACGGGATTCCGTCGATCAGCTTCATTATCAACCCGGGTCGCCAGTTATCGAACACTCTCATTTAGTTAAGAGCCTGATCCTGGTGCTTCTGACAACTTTCATCATTATCGTAGCTGCCTGCGTACCGGTAGTTTACATGTTGAATGCCTACCCTGATGATCGCACCATCCTGCTGCCTTTATTTGTGTTGATCATCGCCGTCATGCTGAGTATGATTCTACTGACCAAAATACTGGCTCAACAGCGTTTCATGAGAAATATTCTTATGAAGTCAACCACAAATCGCTGGCTGACGATTGCTATACTGTCCGCAGTTCTTATCGCTGCTGGCGTTCAGGTCAGCAATGCAGTGCGAGACCTGCCGGATTACCAAAATTATACGGTTGCCTGGGAAGCCCGTGATCAAGAATTACGAAGACAGGCAGGTAAGAGCGCGCAAGAAGTGACAGTCCCCGGGCTTGCCAGCCGCTTTGGTCTTTCCGATTTGCGGGTAGAAGATGATTTTTGGGTCAACCGCTGTATGGCAGATTATTATCAGATTCCAGTGATCTTTGGAAGGTAATACTGCACGGCTTGCATAATCCCAACAACATAAAACCAAACCCGAATTCCCCCATCTAATCTCTTTCATGTTTCTTTTTTTCCATGCTATTATTAAGATATGAAAACGAGTAAAGACCGCATTCTCATTGTAGAAAGCAACCCGGAAATCAGTGACTTTATCGGGCGCCAGGCCCTTTCTTCGGCAGGCTTTCAGGTCTTCTCGGTTGCCGATGCCAGCAGTGCCATCGCCAAGACACTCCAGGTTGCTCCCGACCTGATTATCACGGATATCCGCCTGCCGGGTTTGAGTGGCAAAGATCTGATGATTGCTCTGAGCTCACAGGGCATCAATACGCCGGTTATTGTTGTGGCTGAAGAAGGCATGGAATCCGAAGTAATTCAGACCTTCCGGTTGGGTGCGGTTGATTATTTCATCTGGCCTTGCCAAGAACCTGAAATCATCCGCTCAGTTGAGCGCATCATGTCTCAAATTCATGAACACCGTGAGCGCACAATGCTCGAAAAAAGGTTATCTGAAATCAACCAGCAGCTGCAGCAGCGTGTACGCGAATTGACTGCTATTTTTTCAATGGGTAAGGCGGTCACTTCGATCACTGATCAACGCGCGCTATTTGAAAAAATCAACCATGTTGCCGCCCAGGTAACCCAGGCTGATATTTCCTGGTTTTTATTACGCGAGGAAGAAAAAGAAAAGAAGTTTGTACTGGTTGCCCAACAAGGGTTGCCTGATTACCTGGCTGAGTTTTTAATGGATGCCTGGGATGACGGCATCAGTTCGCTTGTGGTTATGTCCGGCGAGCCCCTCAGCCTGCATGGGGAACCGATTAAACGCTTCCGGGTCAAATCATTGGGGCAATCCATTCTGATCGTACCGCTCAAGGTACAGCGTCAGGTTATGGGCATCCTGGTGGTCATGCGCTCACAACCACTTCCCTTCTCCGATAGTGATCAGCACTTAATGGAAGCCGTAGCCGATTACGCTTCTATATCGTTGGTTAACGCACGCCTCTTTCGTGCAATTGAAGCACGAGCACAAGCACTACAAGACCTGGCTACCCGCGCCCAGAGCAGTGAAAGCATTACCCAGGAAAAACTGCAGGTCGTTCAGCATGAACTGGAGGAATCGGGTAAATTGATGGTGACTTTATTGGATGAGCTTTCGCAGGATGTCACTGCCCGATGGAATCCAACCCAACGCCAAAATCTGGCACAGGTGCGGGAAAAGTTAAACGCCCTCAATATCATTGCCGAAACAATTTTGCCCCCGCCTCCCTCTAACGGCCATATGCAGGAATCGGCAACCAATATCATTGCGCTCATTGAAGTTCTTTCGCAGCGCTATCAAACGGTAGTAGTACAAAACAAGCTCAAATTGACAAATGACATACCAGAGTTTGCCCTCACCATCCAGGCAGAGCAGACTCAAATCCAAGAGGTAATTCAGGGTTTGCTGGCTAACGCAATTCAATTTTGTGAGGAGAATGGAGAAATTGTAATCAAAGTTTCACAAATGTCCAATTCTCAAGCACAGATTGATGTTACTAATACAGGTGTCATCAGTCAAAAAGATCGTGAATCGATATTCCAAAACAAGCTTCAGAAAACTCCCAAACTTCGCTCAGCCGGCATTGGCATCAGTCTGGCTCTAATTCAACAAATCGTGCAAAATATGGATGGTCAGGTATGGGTCGATCAGGCGAACGAAAATAGTACCTCCTTTCATATATTGTTGCCGCTGAGTGTGTTCAAAGCGTAATTTTTATGACAAATCATCCACAATCACAAATGATATTAATCATTAATGAAGATGGGCAAGCTAACTACTTACTCGACCGCATTCTAAAATCGATGGGCTTTTTAGTTGAGTTGAGCACTACGCTGCGGGATATCAAGCAGTTTTTTTCACCATCGCCGCCTTCACTTGTTATCATCAGCCAACTAATTGCTCAGGAGAATGAGTATACCTGGGTAAAAGAAACCCGCCAGCTCTACCCGCTCTTACCCATCATTGCCTACGCTTCCATCGTCAGCCCGCAAGATTTATATGATGCCCTGCGAGTTGGAATAAATGACTTTCTAAGTTCTCCCCTGACACGTGAGGATGTTGTCGATTGCATTCAAGCCAATATCAAAAAAGCGGCTAATCTAAAGAATTATGTTCTCCTGGAATCACGACGTGCCACCCAACAACTACAGGCACGTGTCAATGAGCTTGAATCGCTTATAAGACTGGGAAGATCGATTACTTCCTCGCTAGACCTGGACGAAGTGCTGCGGATGATCGTGGATGCCTGCGTGGAAGTAACCGGCTCTGAAGAGGGCAGTTTGCTATTGGTCGAAGAAGCGACTGGTGACCTGTACATGCGTGCCTCACGAAACTTTAATAATGACTTTGTCAGCACGTTTCGATTGCCAATCCAGGATTCTCTGGCTGGTACTGTCTTGCGAACAGGCGAGCCTGTCATTCTCGATGAAGATACACCGCAAAAAATTAAAACTTCCTATTTGGTTCACAGCTTGGTTTATGTCCCCCTTAAACTACGCCATCATGTAATTGGCATCCTTGGGATCGACAATCGCCATAACCGCGTTTCATTTAAACAGAAAGATGTGCTGCTGCTTTCCACAATGGCAGAATATGCCGTTATCGCGATTGAAAACGCACGACTATTCTCTGAAATGGTAAATGAAAAGAACAAACTGGACACTATTATCGGCGAAATTGAGGATGGCGTGGTTGTAATCGATCAGGAACAAAGAATCGTCCTGATGAATCAAAAAGCTCAGCAAGCTCTTGGAATTGAGAAGAAAGTCACCAGCGGTTTGCTATTGAATTCTCTGTTGGCTCCGCAGGAATTGCTCGACCTGATTCAAGGTGAAAACAGTCATCTCTCGCAGCAGATCGAAATAGAAGATTCGAAGGAGAATATCTTCAGCGCTCAGTTAACCCCCATCCCCGCGGTAGGATTGGCCATCACCCTGCACGATATAACCTCCCTGAAGAAACTGGATCGCATTAAAAGCGATTTTGTCAACACAGTCTCACATGATTTAAGATCCCCACTAACAGCAATCCTTGGATATGTGGAATTGATTGAACGCACAGGCCAAATTAATGAATTACAGAAGGAATTTATCCGCCGCGTACAAACATCTGTCCAAAATATCACTACCCTGGTGGAAGATCTGCTCAACCTCGGCAAGATTGAAGCCGGATTTGACACCCGTAAAGAATTGACCGATTTGGAAGCAATCATCCGCACATCGGTTGATAACCTTTACTCGCGAATGAAATTGCGCAACCAAAAAGTGAATCTCAAAATTAACGGCCGCATCCCTGAGGTCTACATCAATCCCATTCAAATTCGTCAGTTGCTTGATAATCTGCTATCAAATGCCAGTAAGTACTCAACAGAAGGTTCGAGCATAGTTGTTGAAACCCAGCTGGAACAAAACCAGATTATTATCAGGGTGAGTGATGAGGGCATCGGCATCCCTCAGGTGGATATTCCCTTCATTTTCGATAAGTTTTACAGGTCGGGCAATGTAGATCCCGAAGTTTCTGGTTCGGGTTTGGGCCTGGCAATCGTCAAGTCAATTGTTGATAACCACCAGGGTAGAATCTGGGTCGAATCCAATGTAGGCAAAGGCACCACCTTTACAATTGTTTTACCGGTAACCGAATAAGCGCAGCCGGTCAATCCACTCCACAAAGAATAAAGAAAGCCTCCGTTGGGGGCGGTGAGGAGGAACCCAGCGGAGGCTTATGCCAAAGGAGGAGACAACGATGAGTAATAGGTTTAATTCTAATTTTCCCCGTCTCCACTCATAATAGTACCGGATAATAAGCCCGCCTCCCAGACATGAAAGTCACCGTACAGTGATGATTTTGCTCCTCGTTGCTTGTGACAGGAATATTATTAATCCAAACCGCTATGAATAGTCCGATTAAATTCAACACCCCTGCAACCAAAAATCCACTCAAGGTGAACGCTCACCAAATTAGAGATCATGGTTTCAGCTCTTAATTACTCTTATAAGTGGTAAGTTCAATTCGTTGGGTTATTATTTCGTTAAAGCAGGTAAGAAGATTTGCAAAGATGACATTATCTCTGCATTACCTGTATTATTTGCCGCTTCAAATTCTGGTCCGTCGGATGAATATGAAATAACTATTGGATAACGCATTCCAATTTGCGCATCCATGGGAAGGGTGACAAAGACAGTAAATGCACTGCTTTCACCAAATAGAAGATCCGCTATCTCCCAAGTTATGATATTGCCACTTATAGTCGGGACATAAGCAGAATTATCACCCAAATAAATGAGGTCATCATCCAAAACGAGTGAAATCTTTGTATTTGTTGAGGTAGCTAAGCCTTCATTCGAATAATTAATGCCAATCATGGCAGTTCCATTAGGCGCTGCACCAAATTGTGCAGAATTAAACGATATTTTTCCATCCACCTCCGTGGGCGGATTCCAAGAATTTGAAGTGGTTGCAAATCCAGAATAACTCAGATTAAATCTTGAACCATCCGGAGATGTCTGAAATATGTAAGGACGTGTAGAGGAATATCCAAACATATTATAGTTACTGGAATAAAGATGAAGATTATCGATGTCGCTCCAAGTGACGACTGCATAGTCGCCATTGAACCTTGCGACTGACAAGTTACTTAATTCGCCTGTCGCAGATGGGTGTGGGTTTGGCACACAAAAGCCATTATTCTCGTAGGTATTTCCATTTAAAATTTGACACCAAATATCATAATCGCCAAAATAATTATGTATATAGAAAATCATAATATTGCCATTCGTTAATTGAACCGAATCTACTTCTTCCCACTCTAATCCTAACTCCGATTCGCCATGCAAGAGATTTCCACTGCCATCCAACACTTGAAATTTACTGGTTGAATAATATGTTTCTAAATCCGGTGACCATTCATACTTATAGAAAATAAAAAATCGATCACTACTTAAAGACAGAAGAGATTGATTTGTATATTCTCTTGAATTAATTACTCCGGTAGTTAATCGCCTGGTCGCAATTATCGAATCTCCTGTACTCTGACGAATGGTGTAATAAATCTCTTTTAAACCATTAAGGATATATCTATCCCAGGAGATCATAAAGCTGTAATCATTTACACTGGCAATCGAAGGAGAAAAAAATTCAATTAAGTTTCCCGTCCCTGATTCTGACCATTGATTGTTATTCGTCAAGCTAACCGGACCGTAAATTACGTTACCGTTTGCATTCAAAACGGCAAACAAAACGTTTTCATTATAGAGATTTGTACTGCTGTTCCACAACAACCGCACCCATGTTGCTCCTATCTTGTCACCTGTGGTCACTGCCAATGAAAGCGAATAATCTTGTGTATACACCAGAGGATTCGAGTTCAATGAAGAAAGATCTCTCGCAGTCACAATATTATGCCCAAATTGATCAACCAACGCATATCGAATGATAAAACCCTTTCTTCCATCTCCTTCGCTAATATATTCTGACCATGCATTGAAGAAGTTATGCCCATTGGTTTCAACAACTGCCGGGTTAATTTTGGCGTTCCCGGGATTTGCAACCTCCACCTGTTTCTGTAAGTTTACCCAATTCATATTCAGGGTCAATGCATTTGAATCGGAAGTAGAGTATAGCTGTGCAAAGGGAGGCGGAATGGTCTCTTCAATCACAATTTCTCTATATTTAGTTGAGTCAAGAGATGAATTTACTTGAATGCGCGCAATATTACGGGATTCATATTCAGTGGGGAATTCAGGTGTAATAATCCTTGCCAGAACTTCAATCTCATCACCTTGACCAATCGCGCCAGTATCGATTCTGGAATCTCCATTGTTATCGATTAATGGGGTTACAGAGTCTGCAAAATATAGATTAATATTCCACATGCTATCAATATTAAGATCATATGTATCTTCACCAAGCTGGCCAGAATTTTTTATCGTGAAAATAAAATCATTCGTTTCGTTCGGATGCGCAAATTTCCCTTGATAAAGCGGTTGAACAAATGCACGCCCTGTAGGCGCAGGTCGGGTAAAAAAGATAGCACCATTTGAAATCGGATAATCAACCCAGTTTTGGCTGGCTAATCCATCCAGACCTGTTTTATCCTCAATGCCCGCGGACATATAAAAATAACCAGATCCAGATAAATTAATCGTTTTATATTGGAATTTTATATTCCCATTCTCATAGAGCAGCACTTCGAAGGTGAATACATTTCCGAAAATATCCCGTATTGAATGCCATTCCACTATAAAGTAGCGATTCGGTGCCGTACCAACCGTTTTGTAGTAAATCGAACCAACTGAACTGGAGGATAATATGGGCGCCCAAAAAGGGGCGATAATGGTGTTTGGCAGGCTGCTATTAGGCAATTTCGATTGTCCTCTAACCGCTTGATTTTCGAAAGTGATATATCCTGCAGCAGTAATATACACCACGGAGTATTGATCATCATAAAATGGAAAGATAAAAGGAAGCGGTACGGGTCCTTCCTCCCCTAACGTATCATGAATATGTGTAACGGTTCCAGAAGTCGCATCGATCCATGAATATGCCCCAGAATCATCCCAGATATAACCATAGTTATCAGGACCGCCAGTAAACTTAACATCGCTTTGCGAGTTGCTGCGGAATTCATCTACATTCGAGGAATACCAATTCCCGTCCTCATCTTTACAAGCTTGTCCCAAATGACAATATGAATTCAAAGGAAATTCTTGATCGGGTGGTAGTGCAGTTTGTGCAGTCACAGGTTGGAAAGACGAGGGTAGCATGACACTGATGAGCATGATAAAAATGCGAACCGGGCCAATCAATTTGTGCTTCATTTTTCCATCCAGTTTAGAATTATTTTCTCTAAGTTGAACACTTGACTTAATTCTACAGGAAAAAAAACCACAACACCATTTGCTATGTCGTTTTAAGGAACCGGTCGTAAACACGCTTTTATAATGGATCAAATGTTCAAACTTTATTGCGCTTGACGCAAGTTAACGGTTATGCTACTATTTTGATAGTTCGGCTATTTCGATTTGACATGTAAATGTCCGTTAGAAACGGACGGGGTTAGAGAAGGAGAACATTCATGAAAAAGATTCTATATGCAATCGTCCTGCTTGTGATTTTGACCAGTTTAACGATAGTAGGCTGCACCCGCTCGGCAACGAAAGGCGGGGGTGGAGCAGATATCACCAGCACTGCGGATATTCCCTTTCCGGCCGCACCCAGTTCTAACCCGCGCATGACTGAGATAGTCAGCGCTACGCAGACTGCCATGGTTAAGCCTACCGAAGGATTGAGTGAAAAGACTCCTTCTCCTGGTGATGTATCAACCATACCAGCAGCCACTGATGAAACTGTTGCACCGACTGCCAAATCTATCATAATTGTACCAACCGCCACCCCAGGTAAACCGGCAACGTATACATTGCAAGATGGCGAGTTCCCCTATTGCATCGCCCGCCGCTTCGATGTGAATCCCGGTGACTTGCTGGCAATTAATAATATCGGCGGAAACGTTGACCCGGGCACAACCTTAAAGATCCCGGTCGACAGTAAATGGCCGCTGGAGTTCGAGCGCTCCCTAAGGGAACACCCTGGCACCTATACAGCCCAAGCCGGTCAGACTATATATGAAATTGCCTGCCTCTTCGGCGATGCCGATCCGGATGCCATTATCCTGGCTAATAATCTGAAAGCACCCTATAGCTTGAGCGCTGGTCAGGTTCTACAGATCCCTTAATCATTCTCCGCTGTCAGTCCACAGCGGGGGCTGGAGGTGGGTTTTTTCTTCCATTCTCCTTGCTCCCGCTGATTTATTTAAGTGAGCCAAAATGAAATTTAGCATCCTGAATCGTGAGACGGTTTATCAAGGCAGAGCTTTTGATATACAAAAAGTTCACATGCAACTTCCCAACGCGAAGCACAGACACTATGATCTCGTCGCGCATGCTGACTCAGTATCCATTCTTCCAATTGACCGGCAAGGAAATATTCTTTTTGTATCCCAATATCGTCTTGGTGCGGACCAGGATTTATTGGAGCTCCCAGCCGGATTAATCGACGAGGGCGAAGATGCATTAACCGCCGCCCAGCGTGAGATTCGCGAAGAAACTGGCTTCGCCTGCAAAAATATGCGTCTTTTGGGAGATTTTTACCTCGCAGCAGGTTATTCCAGTGAGCATATGTATGTATTCCTGGCACCTGAGCTTGAAGCTTCTTACTTGGAACCTGATACGGATGAATTCATTACACTGAAAAAAATCCCACTCAAAGAGGCGATCAACCTGGTGCGTAGTGGCTATATTAAAGATGCCAAGACCATGGCAACTTTCTTGTTGGCTTTACCCTATTTGACTGAATAAACAAAATTTTAATAGAATTTTTTGACGAACTCACTTTTTTAATTCGTGCATTTTTTCTCAAATAACACCGTTGTTTTAAGTTTTTTCCGGTATAATAAATTTTTGGAGTGAAAATTTCGGGACGGGGGAATATACTTGAATGATACCCAGCCATTCAAGCATTGTGTTTGGATATTTTTATGACACGGCACAGGTGCAATCATGACCATTATTACTACAATTTTTATCAACTTATCTTTAAACTTAAATATTGGAAATCAGATTAATTGTTCAGGAACAATGAAAGCAAAAATAATATAATTCGGGGTTCCCGATTAACCAACCATATGGAGAGTATATATGTCAAACAAAATTACGATTGATGCCAATGAGGCTGTAGCCCGCGTGGCATACCGGGTAAACGAAGTGATTGCCATCTACCCCATCACACCTTCATCGGGTATGGGTGAGTTCGCAGACGCCTGGTCTGCTCAAGACTTGAAGAATATCTGGGGTACAGTCCCACTGGTAGCTGAAATGCAATCCGAAGGTGGTGCAGCCGGTGCTGTCCATGGAGCCTTACAAACAGGTTCATTGACCACAACATTCACTGCTTCACAGGGCTTGCTCTTGATGATTCCGAATATGTTCAAAATCGCCGGTGAGCTAACCCCGACCGTTTTTCACGTTTCGGCCCGGTCCGTAGCGACACATGCCTTATCTATCTTTGGCGACCATTCTGATATCATGGCTGCCCGTTCCACTGGCTGGTCTTTTCTTGGCGCTCGCTCCGTGCAAGAAGCGCATGACTTTGCACTGATTGCCACCGCAGCCAGTTTGAAAAGCCGTTTACCCTTCATCCATTTTTTTGATGGCTTCCGTACATCTCATGAAGTCAATAAAATCAGCGAATTGAGCGATGCGGATATGGTGGCAATGATTGATAATGATCTCGTTTACGCTCACCGCTCTCGCGCACTTTCACCTGATCATCCCGTTTTACGTGGAACAGCCCAGAACCCGGATGTCTTCTTTCAAGCACGAGAGACGGTCAACCAATATTATGATGATTGCCCTCAAATAGTTCAGGATGCAATGGACAAATTTAGCGAACTCTCCGGACGCCGCTACCACCTGTTCGATTATTACGGACCTCAGGATGCAGATCGAGTGATTATATTAATGGGCTCAGGTGCCGAAACTGCTGAGGAAACTGCAAAATTCCTGAATCATAAAGGTGAAAAAGTAGGTGTGATTACCGTCCACCTTTTCCGCCCCTTCTCTGTAAAACACCTGATGGCTGCGTTACCGGCCTCTGTAAAATCCATTGCAGTGCTCGACCGGACCAAGGAACCGGGCGCTACCGGTGAACCCTTATTGGGAGATGTAATTTCAGCTTTATATGAAGGAAAAGCCCTGGGGATTGCCCCCTTTGAACAATTACCAGTCGTGATTGGCGGCCGGTATGGTCTCTCATCCAAAGAATTTACACCAGCTATGGTCAAGGGAGTTTTTGACGAGCTTAAGAAAGAAACCCCTAAGAATCATTTCACAATTGGCATCAACGATGATCTGACCTTCACCAGTCTGATGTATGATCCAATGTTCTCGATTGCAGATCCGCGTACAACCCGTTGTGTATTTTTCGGTCTTGGTGCAGATGGCACAGTCGGGGCAAACAAGAATTCAATCAAGATCATCGGTGAAGAAACGGAAAATGGTGCACAGGGTTATTTTGTCTACGATTCGAAGAAATCCGGCTCGGTGACTATTTCACACCTCCGCTTTGGACCCGGTGATATCCGTGCACCATATCAAATTGGATTAGGTGAAGCTAATTTTGTAGCCTGTCACCAATTCAATTTTCTGGAGCGTCTGGATGTGCTCAGATATGCTGAGGAAAATGCAGTTTTCTTACTCAACAGCATTTATAGCCCCGACGAAGTGTGGAATCACCTACCAGCAGAGGTGCAGGAGGTCATTATTGCCAGGAATTTACGCTTCTACGTTATCGATGCCTACGCAGTAGCCCAAAAGACCGGCATGGGTGGTCGTGTCAACACCATCATGCAAACATGTTTCTTCGCCATCAGCGGTGTTCTGCCAAGAGATGAAGCAATCGAGCATATTAAATACTCAATTCGTAAAACGTATGGCAAACGCGGGGAAGCGGTTGTGGAGCAAAACTTTGCCGCAGTTGACCACACACTTGCAAATCTGCACCAGGTTAAAGTACCAGTTGTTGCCAGCAGCGAAATTCAACGCCGTGAGAGCGTATCCGATAAAGCGCCAGCGTTTGTCCGCAATGTACTTGGACCCATGCTTGCATTCGAAGGGGATGACGTTCCCGTCAGCGCTTTACCACATGATGGTACCTTCCCGACTGCGACAAGCCAGTACGAAAAACGAAATATTTCACTCGAGATTCCGGTATGGGACGAGGATATTTGTATTCAATGTGGAAAATGTGCATTTGTTTGCCCGCATGCCGTAATTCGCATGAAGGTCTATGATGAAAGTTATTTATCGGATGCCCCTGAGACATTCAAAGCCATAGATGCAAAATTTAAAGGTGTGCCCGGTACAAAATTCACAATCCAGGTTGCACCCGAAGATTGCACAGGTTGTGGACTTTGTGTGGAAGCCTGCCCGGCCAAGAATAAATCCGAAGTTGGACTGAAGGCTGTCAACATGGCACCCCAACCACCTCTACGCGAACCGGAATCCAAAAACTGGGATTACTTCTTAAGCATTCCCGATATTGATCGTGCCGATATTGAAACCAATACCGTCAAGAATTCGCAGCTGTTGCGGCCATTATTCGAGTTTTCCGGCGCTTGCGCCGGCTGTGGCGAGACCCCTTATGTAAAACTGCTTTCACAGTTATTTGGCGATCGCACGATTGTAGCCAACGCGACCGGTTGTTCCTCCATCTATGGCGGTAACCTGCCGACTACCCCCTGGGCTGTCGATTCCGATGGGCGTGGTCCAGCCTGGTCAAACTCCCTGTTTGAAGACAATGCTGAGTTTGGTCTGGGTATGCGATTGACTGTTGATCGTCAAACCGAATTTGCCAATGAATTAGTCCGTAAACTGGCTGAAAGTATCGGTCCTGATCTGGCTGAAGAGATTCTAGGCGCAGATCAATCAACGGACGCCGGCATAAATCGGCAGCGCAGCCGTGTAGAAGAACTCAAGCAATACCTGGCGAATGATTCCAGCCGGGATGGCAAACAACTGCTCTCCCTGGCTGATTTTTTGGTCAAGAAGACTGTCTGGATTGTTGGCGGAGATGGCTGGGCTTATGATATTGGTTATGGAGGGCTTGATCATGTACTGGCTTCAGGCCGCAATGTCAATGTGCTCGTCCTGGATACAGAAGTGTATTCCAATACAGGTGGTCAGGCTTCCAAGGCTACCCCGCGTGCCGCAGTTGCCAAATTCGCTGCCAATGGCAAGGCACTTCCTAAAAAAGACCTCGGTATGATTGCAATGGCTTATGGTTACGTGTATGTGGCAAGGGTGGCTATGGGCGCTAATGATGCTCAGACATTGAAAGCGTTCAAAGAAGCAGAGGCTTTTGATGGTCCATCTTTGATAATTGCCTACAGCCATTGTATTGCCCACGGCATTGATATGCGCAAAGGGCTGGAGCAACAGAAACTGGCCGTTCAATCAGGTGTCTGGCCGCTCTATCGCTACAACCCGGACTTCATCGCCCTCAACCGCAATCCCCTCAGTATCGACAGCCGCGATCCCAGTATTCCCGTTCAGGATTATGCATACAACGAAACCCGTTATCGTATGCTCTTACAAAGTGATGAACAACGCGCAGAAAAATTGATGGGTGAAGCCATTGGCGACGTTAAGAAACGCTGGGATTTATACCAACAGATGGCAGCGATTGATTACAATATTGTTAAAAAGAATGAAGAATAGGTAGAATAAAACAACACCAGCGGAGAAGAGAAATACCAATCTCCGCTGGTTGATTGAGAGACTGCCCGAGAGGAGTAAGTGATTATGACTGATTTAAGTACAAAGTATCTTGGATTAAATTTGAAAAATCCGCTGGTAGCATCTGCTTCCCCGCTTTCAAAAAAAGTTGAGATGGCCAAAGCGCTGGAAGATGCCGGCATTGCAGCAATCGTTATGTACTCGCTTTTTGAAGAGCAAATAACCCATGAAAGCAATGCATTGGATTATTTTCTGACCAGAGGAAATGAAAGCTACGCTGAAGCACTAACATATTTTCCTATGTTTAAAGACTACAACATCGGTCCTGAAAAATATGTCCGCCTGATTGCCGATATGAAAGCCGCTGTCGACATTCCAGTGATTGGCAGTCTGAATGGAATATCGAGTGGTGGATGGATTGATTATTCACGGAAGATTGAGCAAGCTGGTGCCGATGCATTGGAATTAAACATTTATTACATTCCCACTGCCAGCAACCTGACCAGCAAAGAGCTTGAAGACGCCCAGGTTGAATTGGTTGCCGATATCCGCAGTCAGATCAAGATTCCATTGGCAGTCAAACTCAGTCCTTTTTACAGTGCTCTGCCAAATTTTGCCAGCCGTCTGGTAACAGCCGGTGCCAATGGTTTAGTTTTGTTTAATCGCTTCTATCAGCCAGACATCGATATCCATACCCTTGAGGTCAACCCCACCCTGGTTCTCAGTTCATCGGCTGAAATGCTTTTGCCAACTCGTTGGGTAGCAATTTTATCCGATCAAATAAAATGCGACCTTGCGTTAACCAGCGGTGTACATAATGAGGAAGATGTCCTTAAGGCAATGATGGCGGGCGCAAAAGTGGTAGAAATGGCCTCAGAATTGATTGCCCGGGGTCCTGATCGAGTAACCGAGATCCTGTCTGGAATAGAAAGCTGGATGAACGAATACGAATATCGATCCATCCAACAGATGCAGGGCAGTATGAGCCACAAATCTGTCGCCGAGCCGGCTGCTTTTGAACGGGCCAATTATATGAAAGCTCTGCAATCCTTTGACCGGCGAATAAATTATCCAAAGGCATTACAGGGAGATTAAAAGCAAAAAGAGGCTGACCCAAAATAAGGGTCAGCCTCTTTTTTTATATATAAAATGAATTATTCTTCAGGTGAAAGTGATCCGCGTTTCTTGGCGCGATAGACGATCCGACCTCGACTCAAGTCATAAGGTGACATTTCCACGCGCACTCGGTCTCCCAACAAGATGCGAATATAATACTTACGCATTTTGCCAGACAAATATGCCAGAACTACATGATCATTATCTAAACGCACGCGAAACTGTGTCCCTGGTAATGCTTCAATAATCGTACCATCAACTTGAATCTTATCTTCTTCCTTCGCCATCAAACCTCCTTAACAGCCTTTTCACCTTCTCTTATCGTCCTAAAAACGTAAGAAAGTATTATTCTTTACCAACCTGACGTCGTTTCATTCTGCGAGTTGCTTTCTTCTTTTCTACGCGGCGTAGTTCACTCTTAGAAACGAACCAACGTTTGCGGCGAACTGTACTCAGCACACCACTCTTTACAACCTTCTTACGGAAGCGTTTTAACAACGAATCTTGCAATTCACTTTGGCGCAATGTTACAAAAGCCAACCTACTCACCTCCTTCCTGCAATTTGGAGTCATTGGGCAGAATTTTTACATTCATCCGCCTAATTCATGCCATGCTGTCTTTTTCAGAAAAAGACGCACGACCTGTAATTATACCGCGAATCTTATCGTTTAGGGGAAAATTATCCAATTATTTGTAACGAGAAATGAGTAATGGGTATTGAGGAAAAGAGTCTACACTTATAACTAATTGCCCGTTACTTCTTACTTGCTCTCTTGAATCAAAAAAAGTCTCTTGGCAATGACCTACTCTCCCGGGAAGTCGCCCTCCAAGTACCATCGGCGCTGACAGCCTTAACGACCGGGTTCGAGATGTGTCCGGGTGTACCACTGCCGCGTTTATCACCAAAAGACTTCTTCTTTTACGATTTCTGTCTTTACAGCCTGTATGTGTAGTCCTTTTCGAAAGAACATCCAGTTCTCCGCATTACCTGAAGCCCTCGATCATTAGTACGACTTAGCTCAATGCATTACTGCACTTACACATGTCGCCTATCAAGCAGGTAGTCTTCCTGCGATCTTACTCCCTTTCGGGATTACAGGAGTCTTATCTTGAGGCGAGCTTCCCGCTTAGATGCTTTCAGCGGTTATCCCTGCCAGACATAGCTACTCAGCAATGCCGTTGGCACGACAACTGACACACTAGAGGTCTGTCCATCCCGGTCCTCTCGTACTAGGGACAGCTCCTCTCAAACTCCTTGCGCCCACAGCGGATAGAGACCGACCTGTCTCACGACGGTCTGAACCCAGCTCGCGTACCACTTTAACGGGCGAACAGCCCGACCCTTGGGACCTTGTCCAGCCCCAGGATGTGATGAGCCGACATCGAGGTGCCGAGCGAGGTCGTCGATGTGAACTCTTGGACCTCACCAGCCTGTTATCCCCGGGGTAGCTTTTATCCGGTAAGCCACGGCCCTTCCACTCAGTACCGTGGGATCACTAAGCCCGACTTTCGTCTCTGCTCGACGCGTTGGTCTTGCAGTCAAGCTCCCTTATGCCTTTACACTCTTCGACTGGTTTCCATTCAGTCTGAGGGAACCTTTGGGCGCCTCCGTTACTTTTTAGGAGGCGACCGCCCCAGTCAAACTGCCCACCTGGCACGGTCCCCCATCCGGTTTACGGTATGGGGTTAGGATCTAAACATAATCAGGGTGGTATTTCACCATTGGCTCCACCAAGGCTAGCGCCCTAGTTTCTCTGCCTCCCACCTATCCTACACAAATTATGCCCAAATTCAATGCCAAGCTGCAGTAAAGCTCCACGGGGTCTTTTTGTCCTGCTGCGGGTAGGCCGCATCTTCACAGCCATTTCAATTTCACCGGGTCCCTCGTTGAGACAGTGCTCCAGTTGTTACGCCGTTCGTGCGGGTCGGAACTTACCCGACAAGGAATTTCGCTACCTTAGGACCGTTATAGTTACGGCCGCCGTTCACCGGGGCTTCAGTTCAAAGCTTCGCTTGCGCTAACCTCTCCCTTTAACCTTCCGGCACTGGGCAGGCGTCAGCCCCTATACATCGTCTTTCGACTTTGCAGAGACCTGTGGTTTTGTTAACCAGTCACTAGAGCCATTTCACTGCGACCCCCATGCGCTACCGCTTGCGCGTCACGCTCAGGGGCACCCCTTCTCCCGAAGTTACGGGGCTATTTTGCCTAATTCCTTAACGAAGGTTCTCCCGTTCACCTTGGTATTCTCTACCCGTCTACCAGTGTCGGTTTGCGGTACGGGCACATAAAGTTCATCGCTTAGAAGCTTTTCTCGGCAGCAAGGCTCAACTCACTTATGCCTTTGAGGCTCGCTACGATACCTCAACTCAAAAGGCGGTTTTCCCTACCTCTCTCATCGTCTGACGTATCATACACCCACACTACCATTCGTGGGCTGGCCTACCTCGCTGCGTCCCTTCATCGCTCCCTTTTTGTGGTTCCGGAATGTTGACCGGATATCCATCGTCTACGCCTTCCGGCCTCGACTAAGGCCCCGACTAACCCGACGCGGATTGACCTGGCGTCGGAAACCTGAGACTTACGGTGAACACGGTTCTCACGTGTTTTACGCTACTCATGCCTGCATTCTCACTTCTGTCCGCTCCAGCCGTCTTTACAGTCGACCTTCTCCGCAAACAGAACGCTCCCCTACCGATCATACCTAAGTACGATCCCATGGCTTCGGTGTTAGACTTAGCCCCGTTAAATTTTCCGCGCAGGATCACTTGACCAGTGAGCTATTACGCACTCTTTAAAGGGTGGCTGCTTCTAAGCCAACCTCCTGGTTGTTCCAGTAACCCCACATCGTTTCCCACTTAGTCTAAACTTGGGGACCTTAGCCGATGATCTGGGCTGTTTCCCTTTCGACCACGAAACTCATCTCCCGTAGTCCGACTACTACGATCTAGAACAGCGGCATTCGGAGTTTGATTGGGTTTGGTAAGCTCTAAGCCCCCTAGCCCATTCAGTGCTCTACCTCCGCTGCTGAACTCGTAGCGCTAGCCCTAAAGCTATTTCGGGGAGAACCAGCTATCTCCGGATTCGTTTGGCATATCACCGCTAACCACAGTTCATCCCCTAACTTTGCAACGTTAGTAGGTTCGGGCCTCCACGAGGGTTTAATCTCGCTTCACCCTGACCATGGTTAGATCATCCGGTTTCGGGTCTAATCCTTGCGACTCTCGCCCTTTTCAGACTCGCTTTCGCTACGGCTCCACGTGTTTCTCGCTTAACCTCGCCACAATGATTAACTCGCAGGCTCATTCTCCAAGAGGCACGCCGTCAGGCATAGCAGCGCACACCTGCATTTCTGCAGAGCACCGACCTGCCATTAGCCCTCCGACTGCTTGTAAGTTTACGGTTTCAGGTTCTATTTCACTCCCCTCGCCGGGGTACTTTTCACCTTTCCCTCACGGTACTTGTTCACTATCGGTCGCCAAATGTATTTAGCCTTAGAGAGTGGACTCCCTAGATTCCTACCGGATTAGCGTGCCCGGTAGTACTCAGGTTCTCAGCTTGGAGTCTCTCGGTTTTCGAGTACGGGGCTCTCACCCTCTTTGGCTGGCTTTCCCACACCATTCCTCTAACCTTAAGTCTTCTGTCTCCGTTGTCGCTGAGCCCTACAACCCCCCTACAGCAAGCTGTAAAGGTTTGGGCTTTTCCCATTTCGCTCGCCACTACTTTGGGAATCATTTCTTTTCCTCTGGGTACTTAGATGTTTCAGTTCCCCAGGTTCCCCTCGCATACCTATTTTTTCAGTGTGCGATACTGGAGGTTCGCTCCAGTGGGTTTCCCCATTCGGACATCCCCGGATCGGCGCTTGTTCACAGCTCCCCGAGGCTTTTCGCAGTGACCTACGTCCTTCGTCGGCATTTGGCGCCAAGGCATCCACCGTAAACCCTTAGTAGCTTCTTCGTAATGCGGAGAGCTCGATGTTCTTTCCCAAGCCCTCCGGTTTCTTTTTTACTTCTTCTACCGGTTACTTTCGTTCTTTCTTTTCTTTCTTTTTCTATATTGCTATAGATGCTTTTGGCCTACACATACATATTCGGCTGTTAAAGTTCTGTCTTCCTCACTGGTTTCCCAGTGCTCACTGTAACCCATCTCTCAATCAGTTACACTCAGCAGTGGAGAACTTTCGTGTTCTTGGCGTTGTTTTTTTTATTCTAGTTTATTGCTTGCTTTCGTTTTTCTACTTTCTTCCTGTTCATTTCACGCACGCTTCAGCTTTTGATTTGTGCAGTGGAGATGAGGGGATTCGAACCCCTGACCTCTGCCTTGCAAAGGCAGCGCTCTCCCGACTAAGCTACATCCCCGATCTTTACCTCAGGGTCACATCCTTGCAGATGCTAGTGGGCCTTTCAGGGCTCGAACCTGAGACCTCGCCCTTATCAGAGGCGCGCTCTAACCAACTGAGCTAAAGGCCCTTCTTCCAAAAGCCCTTACCAACTGAGGAGTGACAGGAAAACGTCTGTTTTTGTGCTTGTCTCTTTTTCGCCTCTGCACCGCTGAGGCTCTTTTTGAACTCCGCTCCTTAGAACTTCGTTCGACTTTCCTTAGAAAGGAGGTGATCCAGGCGCACCTTCCGGTACTCCTACCTTGTTACGACTTCGTCCCAGTCACCAGCACCACCTTCGACAGCGCCCTCCCTTACGGGTTAAGCTACCGGCTTCAGGTGTTACCAGCTCCCATGACGTGACGGGCGGTGTGTACAAGCCCCGGAAACGTATTCACCGCAGTATAGCTGACCTGCGGTTACTAGCAACTCCGACTTCATGCAGGCGAGTTGCAGCCTGCAATCTGAACTGAGGGTAGTTTTTACGGATTGGCTCCACCTCGCGGCTTCGCGACCAATTGTCCCTACCCATTGTAGCGTGTGTGTAGCCCAGGATATAAAGGCCATGCTGACTTGACGTCATCCCCACCTTCCTCCGGTTTAAGACCGGCAGTACCGTGTGACACTTGTAACACACAGCGAGGGTTGCGCTCGTTAGCGGACTTAACCGAACATCTCACGACACGAGCTGACGACAGCCATGCAGCACCTGTATAAGCTCCCCGAAGGGTCGGTCCGGTTTCCCTTCCCTACCACTTATATGTCAAACCCTGGTAAGGTTCTTCGTGTAGCATCGAATTAAACCACACGCTCCGCTGCTTGTGCGGGGCCCCGTCAATTCCTTTGAGTTTTAACCTTGCGGCCGTACTCCCCAGGCGGTAGACTTATCGCGTTTGCTGCGGCACTGATGAATTTTACTCCACCAACGCCTAGTCTACATCGTTTACGGCTAGGACTACCGGGGTCTCTAATCCCGTTTGCTACCCTAGCTTTCGCGTCTGAGCGTCAGTATCGGTCCAGAAAATCGCTTTCGCCACTGGTGTTCCTCCGGATATCTACGCATTTCACCACTACACCCGGAATTCCATTTTCCTCTACCAAACTCTAGTCAGGAAGTTTTGAACGACCTCTCCCAGTTAAGCCGGGAGCTTTCACATCCAACTCTCCTAACCGCCTACACGCGCTTTACGCCCAGTAAATCCGAATAACGCTTGCATCCTACGTGTTACCGCGGCTGCTGGCACGTAGTTAGCCGATGCTTATTCCAAGGGTACCGTCCTTCCTCTTCCCCTTGAAAAGAGTTTTACAACCCGAAGGCCTTCATCACTCACGCGGCGTTGCTGCATCAGACTTTCGTCCATGGTGCAATATTCCCTACTGCTGCCACCCGTAGGTGTATGGACCGTGTTTCAGTTCCATTGTGGGGGGCCACCCTCTCAGGTCCCCTACCCGTCTACGCCTTGGTAGGCCTTTACCCTACCAACTAGCTGATGGGACGCAGGCCCCTCCTAAAGCGAACGCCTCCTCTCGGAAACATCCTTTAGTTGCTCGCTTCTAATCCCGAACAACCACATGGGGTATTAGCAGCCCTTTCGAGCTGTTGTCCCCCGCTTTAGGGCAGGTCACCAACGCGTTACTCACCCGTTCGCCACTATGTATATAATAAATTATATACACCGTTCGACTTGCATGTATTAGGCACGCCGCCAGCGTTCATCCTGAGCCAGGATCAAACTCTCCGCAAAAAAAATTTTATCATCTGCTTTTACAGATGCTTCGGTTTTATTTAGCGGTTAAAAAATTAACAGGCTCTTTTTCTTTCGTCTTCCTATCACTCTTCAGTTGTTAAGGTGCTCCTGTTTTGAAGGACTGCCCTGAAACAAGCGACAAAAACACCGATGCTGTCTCAACATTTCTTTTGTTGGCAACACCGGCTATCAACAGCGATGTTATGCGGGTTTTCCTTCACCCATGTTCTGTTATCAACGGTCTGTCGATGTTGACTAGATCGCCCAATCACAGTTTGGGATAGCTATTGTAAACCCATATATTTGCTCTGTCAAGGGATTTTTTGGCTTTTCGTCAAAATTTTCCCTGGCATATTCAAGCCCAGTATTTCGGGGCGAGCAGGAGTCCTCTTACAGGATATTCATTTTTGATCGATCCATCATTTCTGGTAAGACCGGGCTGCTTTGTCTCAAGCAGCGAACGGTATTATACCCCAGATGGGAATGCTGTCAAGGTAAGATTTTGACTGGTTTTAGGAGACAATGTAGGTAGGGGCGGTTCCAGAAAAAATGTAAAAATTGATTGAGTGTAGGCATGGAAAACGGGTTGTTTTAGGTTCTTCTTTCAATCCTTGCGGGCTAATAAATGGGCAGTGGTGGCTTTAAAAGTAGCGTACAGCAGCATCCCGGGCTCTAAACCCATTTCCGCAGCGGAAGTACGCGTGATCAATGCAACCAATGGAAACTGACATTCGAGGGTTACCCGCATTAATGGGCCCTGTGGCATGAGTTCCTTAATTTCGCCTCTCAATAAATTTCGGGCACTGGTTTTTCCCGCAGGCGCTTGTAGGGATAAGGTGATATCCTCCGGACGCAAAATGACGAACACTTTGCGGCCTGGACGTTCATCTGCTACCACCTCCAGCTCAAAACCATCCACGCCAATGACCGCGAGACCATCGCCGCAAGTTTTGACCACCCCTGGAATCACCGTATCCACACCAACAAATTGGGCTACTTCCAGATCGGCTGGTTGAGTAAAAACTACATCGGGGGTACCAATTTGACGTACCTTGCCGGCAATTATTATGACAACCCTATCTCCCAACAGCAATGCCTCATCAAGATCATGCGTAACCATTAATGTAGTCACTTTGTTCTCGCTCTGCAACCTCTGAAAGTCGCTGATTAAGCGGGTGCGGCTGGGTGCATCCAGAGCGCTGAAAGGTTCATCCAGAAACAGTATCTTTGGATCAGCCGCAAGGGCTCGAGCAAGACTCACACGTTGAGCTTCACCACCTGAAAGCTGACGTGATTTTCGCAGCAATAGTTTCTCTATATTCAATTGCTCGGACCAATATTTGACACTTTTTTTAATATCGCTTTCTTTATTTCCTCGAAACCGCATGCCGGTGCCAATATTTTCCCTGACGCTGGTATCCAATAAAAGGGCATCTTGTAGGACCATACTAATCTGGCGACGGTAGGAAAGACGATCTTGTTTGCGGATCTTGGCACCATTGAAGAGAATGGTGCCGCTCGAAACTGGCAACAAGGTACTTAAAGCCATTAAGAGGCTGCTTTTTCCTGCCCCATTGGGGCCAATGACTGCCAATAGTTCGCCATCTTGAATTGAGATATGCTCCACAGAAAGCACTTTTTTTTGGTTTCGTTCAACCGTAATATTGTTTGCTTCAAGAATTGTGGTCATCTAAAGTTTCTCAATCGGATGAAGATGTGCGTTGTTGGACTATTGTCAAAAACAAATTGACAAGATACGCCAGACCCAACAAAATGATGGAAAGAGCAATCGCAAAACCAAAATTACCTTTGCTGTTTTCGAGCACAATCGCTGTGGTTAATACCCGTGTTTCTCCTTTGAGATTCCCTCCGACCATCATCGATGCACCAACTTCTGAAATAATGCTTCCAAATCCGGCCATCAACGCCGCCAGTAGTGGCAAACGCGCTTCTCTCCAAAGCAGAAGGACAGACTGAATGCGAGAAGCGCCAAGACCCAACATCTGATAATGAAGTCGTGGATCCAATTGCTGCAAAGTGGATGTGGTTAAGCCCGTTACAACCGGTACCGCAATAATGATCTGAGCGATAATGATAGCGGTGGGCGTATACATCCAGCGTAAGTCTCCTAAGGGACCACTACGCCAAAGGAAAATGGACACGGTGAGCCCTACCACTACAGGAGGTAGGGCCATACCGGTATTTATTAATGAAACCCAGAACTTACGGGTTGGGAATTTTCCAAAGGCCAATAGGGTACCCAGCGGTAGCCCGATGGCCAAGCTTAATAATGTAGCAATTCCCGATATTTTTAAAGATAGGAAGGTAATTTGCAAGACCTCGGGGTCGCCATGTAAAAGTAATTGAAAAGCCTGTTGTATACCTTCCCAAATCCATTTCATGCATTACAGCCCTAAACTGGTAGGATCCTTTCCGGCATCGGGGAAGAATAGTGGCGCACCGTATTCTGCCACACCAAATTCGCCGATCATTTTCTGCGTCTCTGCCGAAGTAAGGAAATTGGCAAACGCTTTCGCGCCTTCCACATTCACTTTTGGCCACTTATCGGGGTTGACGACAATCACATGATAGATATTAAGTAACACCGCATCACCTTCTACCAAAAGTTCAGAATCAATTGTATCTTTAAGTGCAAGATAGGTAGCGCGATCTGTTAAAGTATACGCGAATTTCTCAGAAGCAATGCGCAAAGTATCGCCCATACCCTGACCGGTCTGAATATACCAATCACCTTCTGCTGTAACGCCGGCGGTTTTCCAAATATCCAGTTCTTTCTTATTTGTGCCTGAATCATCAGCACGAGAAACAAAGGGAGACTGAGCATCGACAATCTTCTTGAAAGCATCGGCGGCCACACTCATGCCCTTGATACCAGCCGGGTCATCTGCCGGTCCAACGATGATAAAGTCATTGTGCATGATCAAGTCGCGTTGGGAACCAAAACCCTTATCCATTAATTCTTGTTCCGATGCGGGGGCATGCACCAACAACACATCAGCGTTTCCCTCTTCGCCCATCGCCAAAGCAGCCCCGGTACCCACAGCCACCATTTTTACTTTGTAGCCCGTCTGTTCTTCGAAAACTGGTAGCAAGGTATCCAGTAACCCAGAATCACGCGTACTGGTGGTGGTTGCCAATATAATTTCCGGGTTGGCAGGAGCCGGTGCCATGGTTGGCTCCATAGTTGCTGCCATCGTAGGCTCAGGCGACGCCTGAGGTGTGCAGGCACTGAAGACAAATGCCAGGGTCAGCATGATTGTAAATAGACCGTAAAATGTGTTTCTTTTCATTAAATCCTCCTATTGTGATACTTGTATCCTATCAATTATAGTTTGGATTGTCAAAATTTCAAATAAGGTATTTCCCTAATAATGATAGTAAATGGGTAACGAGTTCAGAGTAATGAGGGTGGTATCTTTCCTATAATTATCATTTTTATTGGAGTGTTGTTGATTAGTTGATTGGATGTTAGTTGATTAATTGTCTGTTGATGCGCTGATTTGGAATGAGTAGGAGTGGTATCCGAGTAACCAAATTAAACTGTCAGTCGACAAGTTATTGACGAATTGAATAAGAAACGGACAACTGGTTTACTGATTGACTAATCAACTATTCACTTTGAATCAAAAAAAGTCTCTTGGCAATGACCTACTCTCCCGGGAAGTCGCCCTCCAAGTACCATCGGCGCTGACAGCCTTAACGACCGGGTTCGAGATGTGTCCGGGTGTACCACTGCCGCGTTTATCACCAAAAGACTTCTTCTTTTACGATTTCTGTCTTTACAGCCTGTATGTGTAGTCCTTTTCGAAAGAACATCCAGTTCTCCGCATTACCTGAAGCCCTCGATCATTAGTACGACTTAGCTCAATGCATTACTGCACTTACACATGTCGCCTATCAAGCAGGTAGTCTTCCTGCGATCTTACTCCCTTTCGGGATTACAGGAGTCTTATCTTGAGGCGAGCTTCCCGCTTAGATGCTTTCAGCGGTTATCCCTGCCAGACATAGCTACTCAGCAATGCCGTTGGCACGACAACTGACACACTAGAGGTCTGTCCATCCCGGTCCTCTCGTACTAGGGACAGCTCCTCTCAAACTCCTTGCGCCCACAGCGGATAGAGACCGACCTGTCTCACGACGGTCTGAACCCAGCTCGCGTACCACTTTAACGGGCGAACAGCCCGACCCTTGGGACCTTGTCCAGCCCCAGGATGTGATGAGCCGACATCGAGGTGCCGAGCGAGGTCGTCGATGTGAACTCTTGGACCTCACCAGCCTGTTATCCCCGGGGTAGCTTTTATCCGGTAAGCCACGGCCCTTCCACTCAGTACCGTGGGATCACTAAGCCCGACTTTCGTCTCTGCTCGACGCGTTGGTCTTGCAGTCAAGCTCCCTTATGCCTTTACACTCTTCGACTGGTTTCCATTCAGTCTGAGGGAACCTTTGGGCGCCTCCGTTACTTTTTAGGAGGCGACCGCCCCAGTCAAACTGCCCACCTGGCACGGTCCCCCATCCGGTTTACGGTATGGGGTTAGGATCTAAACATAATCAGGGTGGTATTTCACCATTGGCTCCACCAAGGCTAGCGCCCTAGTTTCTCTGCCTCCCACCTATCCTACACAAATTATGCCCAAATTCAATGCCAAGCTGCAGTAAAGCTCCACGGGGTCTTTTTGTCCTGCTGCGGGTAGGCCGCATCTTCACAGCCATTTCAATTTCACCGGGTCCCTCGTTGAGACAGTGCTCCAGTTGTTACGCCGTTCGTGCGGGTCGGAACTTACCCGACAAGGAATTTCGCTACCTTAGGACCGTTATAGTTACGGCCGCCGTTCACCGGGGCTTCAGTTCAAAGCTTCGCTTGCGCTAACCTCTCCCTTTAACCTTCCGGCACTGGGCAGGCGTCAGCCCCTATACATCGTCTTTCGACTTTGCAGAGACCTGTGGTTTTGTTAACCAGTCACTAGAGCCATTTCACTGCGACCCCCATGCGCTACCGCTTGCGCGTCACGCTCAGGGGCACCCCTTCTCCCGAAGTTACGGGGCTATTTTGCCTAATTCCTTAACGAAGGTTCTCCCGTTCACCTTGGTATTCTCTACCCGTCTACCAGTGTCGGTTTGCGGTACGGGCACATAAAGTTCATCGCTTAGAAGCTTTTCTCGGCAGCAAGGCTCAACTCACTTATGCCTTTGAGGCTCGCTACGATACCTCAACTCAAAAGGCGGTTTTCCCTACCTCTCTCATCGTCTGACGTATCATACACCCACACTACCATTCGTGGGCTGGCCTACCTCGCTGCGTCCCTTCATCGCTCCCTTTTTGTGGTTCCGGAATGTTGACCGGATATCCATCGTCTACGCCTTCCGGCCTCGACTAAGGCCCCGACTAACCCGACGCGGATTGACCTGGCGTCGGAAACCTGAGACTTACGGTGAACACGGTTCTCACGTGTTTTACGCTACTCATGCCTGCATTCTCACTTCTGTCCGCTCCAGCCGTCTTTACAGTCGACCTTCTCCGCAAACAGAACGCTCCCCTACCGATCATACCTAAGTACGATCCCATGGCTTCGGTGTTAGACTTAGCCCCGTTAAATTTTCCGCGCAGGATCACTTGACCAGTGAGCTATTACGCACTCTTTAAAGGGTGGCTGCTTCTAAGCCAACCTCCTGGTTGTTCCAGTAACCCCACATCGTTTCCCACTTAGTCTAAACTTGGGGACCTTAGCCGATGATCTGGGCTGTTTCCCTTTCGACCACGAAACTCATCTCCCGTAGTCCGACTACTACGATCTAGAACAGCGGCATTCGGAGTTTGATTGGGTTTGGTAAGCTCTAAGCCCCCTAGCCCATTCAGTGCTCTACCTCCGCTGCTGAACTCGTAGCGCTAGCCCTAAAGCTATTTCGGGGAGAACCAGCTATCTCCGGATTCGTTTGGCATATCACCGCTAACCACAGTTCATCCCCTAACTTTGCAACGTTAGTAGGTTCGGGCCTCCACGAGGGTTTAATCTCGCTTCACCCTGACCATGGTTAGATCATCCGGTTTCGGGTCTAATCCTTGCGACTCTCGCCCTTTTCAGACTCGCTTTCGCTACGGCTCCACGTGTTTCTCGCTTAACCTCGCCACAATGATTAACTCGCAGGCTCATTCTCCAAGAGGCACGCCGTCAGGCATAGCAGCGCACACCTGCATTTCTGCAGAGCACCGACCTGCCATTAGCCCTCCGACTGCTTGTAAGTTTACGGTTTCAGGTTCTATTTCACTCCCCTCGCCGGGGTACTTTTCACCTTTCCCTCACGGTACTTGTTCACTATCGGTCGCCAAATGTATTTAGCCTTAGAGAGTGGACTCCCTAGATTCCTACCGGATTAGCGTGCCCGGTAGTACTCAGGTTCTCAGCTTGGAGTCTCTCGGTTTTCGAGTACGGGGCTCTCACCCTCTTTGGCTGGCTTTCCCACACCATTCCTCTAACCTTAAGTCTTCTGTCTCCGTTGTCGCTGAGCCCTACAACCCCCCTACAGCAAGCTGTAAAGGTTTGGGCTTTTCCCATTTCGCTCGCCACTACTTTGGGAATCATTTCTTTTCCTCTGGGTACTTAGATGTTTCAGTTCCCCAGGTTCCCCTCGCATACCTATTTTTTCAGTGTGCGATACTGGAGGTTCGCTCCAGTGGGTTTCCCCATTCGGACATCCCCGGATCGGCGCTTGTTCACAGCTCCCCGAGGCTTTTCGCAGTGACCTACGTCCTTCGTCGGCATTTGGCGCCAAGGCATCCACCGTAAACCCTTAGTAGCTTCTTCGTAATGCGGAGAGCTCGATGTTCTTTCCCAAGCCCTCCGGTTTCTTTTTTACTTCTTCTACCGGTTACTTTCGTTCTTTCTTTTCTTTCTTTTTCTATATTGCTATAGATGCTTTTGGCCTACACATACATATTCGGCTGTTAAAGTTCTGTCTTCCTCACTGGTTTCCCAGTGCTCACTGTAACCCATCTCTCAATCAGTTACACTCAGCAGTGGAGAACTCGCTTGCATTTATTCTTTCAAGGTTCTAATTGTTTTTTCGAGCTTTTTCCTGGCTGACCTGGTGGGCCTTTCAGGGCTCGAACCTGAGACCTCGCCCTTATCAGAGGCGCGCTCTAACCAACTGAGCTAAAGGCCCTTCTTCCAAAAGCCCTTACCAACTGAGGAGTGACAGGAAAACGTCTGTTTTTGTGCTTGTCTCTTTTTCGCCTCTGCACCGCTGAGGCTCTTTTTGAACTCCGCTCCTTAGAACTTCGTTCGACTTTCCTTAGAAAGGAGGTGATCCAGGCGCACCTTCCGGTACTCCTACCTTGTTACGACTTCGTCCCAGTCACCAGCACCACCTTCGACAGCGCCCTCCCTTACGGGTTAAGCTACCGGCTTCAGGTGTTACCAGCTCCCATGACGTGACGGGCGGTGTGTACAAGCCCCGGAAACGTATTCACCGCAGTATAGCTGACCTGCGGTTACTAGCAACTCCGACTTCATGCAGGCGAGTTGCAGCCTGCAATCTGAACTGAGGGTAGTTTTTACGGATTGGCTCCACCTCGCGGCTTCGCGACCAATTGTCCCTACCCATTGTAGCGTGTGTGTAGCCCAGGATATAAAGGCCATGCTGACTTGACGTCATCCCCACCTTCCTCCGGTTTAAGACCGGCAGTACCGTGTGACACTTGTAACACACAGCGAGGGTTGCGCTCGTTAGCGGACTTAACCGAACATCTCACGACACGAGCTGACGACAGCCATGCAGCACCTGTATAAGCTCCCCGAAGGGTCGGTCCGGTTTCCCTTCCCTACCACTTATATGTCAAACCCTGGTAAGGTTCTTCGTGTAGCATCGAATTAAACCACACGCTCCGCTGCTTGTGCGGGGCCCCGTCAATTCCTTTGAGTTTTAACCTTGCGGCCGTACTCCCCAGGCGGTAGACTTATCGCGTTTGCTGCGGCACTGATGAATTTTACTCCACCAACGCCTAGTCTACATCGTTTACGGCTAGGACTACCGGGGTCTCTAATCCCGTTTGCTACCCTAGCTTTCGCGTCTGAGCGTCAGTATCGGTCCAGAAAATCGCTTTCGCCACTGGTGTTCCTCCGGATATCTACGCATTTCACCACTACACCCGGAATTCCATTTTCCTCTACCAAACTCTAGTCAGGAAGTTTTGAACGACCTCTCCCAGTTAAGCCGGGAGCTTTCACATCCAACTCTCCTAACCGCCTACACGCGCTTTACGCCCAGTAAATCCGAATAACGCTTGCATCCTACGTGTTACCGCGGCTGCTGGCACGTAGTTAGCCGATGCTTATTCCAAGGGTACCGTCCTTCCTCTTCCCCTTGAAAAGAGTTTTACAACCCGAAGGCCTTCATCACTCACGCGGCGTTGCTGCATCAGACTTTCGTCCATGGTGCAATATTCCCTACTGCTGCCACCCGTAGGTGTATGGACCGTGTTTCAGTTCCATTGTGGGGGGCCACCCTCTCAGGTCCCCTACCCGTCTACGCCTTGGTAGGCCTTTACCCTACCAACTAGCTGATGGGACGCAGGCCCCTCCTAAAGCGAACGCCTCCTCTCGGAAACATCCTTTAGTTGCTCGCTTCTAATCCCGAACAACCACATGGGGTATTAGCAGCCCTTTCGAGCTGTTGTCCCCCGCTTTAGGGCAGGTCACCAACGCGTTACTCACCCGTTCGCCACTATGTATATAATAAATTATATACACCGTTCGACTTGCATGTATTAGGCACGCCGCCAGCGTTCATCCTGAGCCAGGATCAAACTCTCCGCAAAAAAAATTTTATCATCTGCTTTTACAGATGCTTCGGTTTTATTTAGCGGTTAAAAAATTAACAGGCTCTTTTTCTTTCGTCTTCCTATCACTCTTCAGTTGTTAAGGTGCTCCCTCTTTCTTAAAGGCTGCGTGATTTTACTTGCCACCCAACATATTGTCAAGGGGCAAAAAACTACCGATGTTTTCGTTATTAAATCTTGTCGATCTTTTGGCGAACATCGGCCCGTTTCGTACGTATCTTCTGCACACGCTTTTTGAAAGTGTTTGGTTTTGAGCGATCTACCGTTTCCGGTGAGACCGGGCTGCAATATCGTCTGCAACGATCCAAATTATACCGCAGCCTCCCAATCTGTCAAGCGATTTTAACGATTCGGAATAATTGTCTGACAATTACGAAACCTTGGTCGGGAATGAGGGCTTTTGATGGGCGAAAGAAGTACCTTGTTGTTATTAACTTTCTTTAAGCGTGATATCTTTGGTTGCTCACCATTCAAAAAAGGTTATTATAATAACACTCGGATAAGAATTTGATGTAAATATAGTTGATTCGCTGGATGAATTTTCGATAGGGTTTGCTTTGTCAACAACATGCCAATCAATATAGGTAACATAGATCCGATTTTTCACTGTCAAATGCCTCATACCCATCTGATTGTAGGAACAAATACTACCCTACTGGCGTCTTTATTGCAACAACCTTCAATCAGGGCGTATCTGGAGACACATTGGTTTATTAAAGGTAGAATTTAGAGAATATATATGAGCAGCGTTACCTATTCACAGAAGAAATTTTTATCAACCTGGCAACAACTGATTATTACCCTTTTAGGCGGAGCGATTAGTGGTGTTGTTTTGGTTTTTATTTTTTTGGTTGGCTATCAACTCTGGTTTGCAGGAAAGATTTTCCCAGGCGTGATTATTGCGCAAACCAATCTGGGTGGCATGACACCTCAAGAAGCAGCTACGCTCTTAAAGGAAAAGATCACATTTCCCCAGCAGGGACACATTCTGCTGCGTGATGGTGAGCAAACATGGCTCTTAACCCCCGAACAGTTGGGACTCTTTTTTGACCCTGAATCAACTGCCACGCAAGCATTGGTAGCTGGCCGAGAAGGTGGTCTGATCAATCGTTTACAATCGCAGTGGTCTGCCTGGCAATATGGTAAAACGCTCGCTCCGGTCTTTATTTTTGACAAACGAGTTGCCTATGCTCAGCTCAATCAATTATCTAATTTGATCAACAAACCAGTGATTGAAGCTGACTTGTCTATCTCAGGGATTGATGTGGTAGTCAATGCCGGGCAGGTTGGCCGTTATGTCGATATTGATGCCACGATAACAGAAATTGCCGCGCTTATGCATCTAACACAGGATGGTGAAGTCAGTCTGGTGATTAATGAAACGCCGCCATATATTATCGATGCCAGTACCCAGGCAGCGCTGGCAAAGAATATTTTAAGTCAACCATTGAAATTAACCGCTGAAAACAATTCCGAAAGCCCCTGGGAATTTGAACCGGAAATTTTGGCAGGTATGCTTCGCATCGAACGGATTAAGGATGATAGCGGCAGCCATTTCCAAATTGGATTAAATGCGACGGTATTAAGAGACTTTCTCATCAAACTTGCCCCGCAATTACAAATTAGTCCTGAGAATGCGCGCTATATTTTTAATGACGAAACCCGTGAATTAGAGGTCATTAAAAATGCGATAATTGGCCGGCAGTTAAATATTGAAAGCACGATTTCTGATATACAAACCAGGATTGTCGAGGATGGCAGTCATGAGGTTGGCCTGGTATTCGATACCAATTCTCCAGAGTTAGCCGATGATCTCAAAGGCGTTGATGTTGGCATCACAGAATTGGTGGCATCCGAAACCTCCTATTTTTACGGTTCCAGTGCAGATCGGGTTCAGAACATATCGGTCGCAGCCAGTAAATTTCATGGATTGATGATTCCCCCGGGCGCTACCTTCTCCATGGCCAGCGCACTGGGCGACATCAGCCTCGATAATGGCTATGCGGAAGCGCTGATCATTGCCGGTGGCCAAACCATCGCTGGTGTCGGTGGCGGAGTTTGCCAGGTTAGCACTACCCTTTTCCGCACAGCTTTCTTCGGTGGTTTTCCCATCGTAGAACGTTATTCCCATGCCTACCGGGTTTCTTATTATGAGCGAGTTGCCGGTGGCGGTATTGACCCGCGCCTGGCCGGGTTGGATGCTACGGTGTATGTCCCGGTGGTGGATTTGAAATTTATTAATGATTCGCCAAATTGGATTTTGATGGAAACATATGTCAACCCATCTTACTCCAGCATCCAATGGAAATTCTATTCCACTTCAGATGGCCGCAGTGTAGATTGGACCACTACCGGACCTACTAATTTGGAAGAGCCACCGGAACCCAAATACAAAGAGAACCCGGATTTACCGGAAGGCAAAATCAAACAGGTTGACTGGGCTGCGCAGGGAGCGGACGTAACTGTCAATCGCACTGTGTATCGAAACGGAGAAATTCATTTCTCCGATACTTTCTTCACACATTATCAAGCATGGCAAGCGGTCTTCGAGTATGGTCCAGGAACTGAGATTCCAACACCTGAACCGAAAGATTAGTATTTTAGATCGGCATCAACTACAAGAAGGGCAGCCTTGAGTACCAAAATGGGCTGCCTTTTTGTTTGATGAAAGGAAGTAAATTGGTTGATTAAATGGTTTACTCACTCTACTGAACCAAATAGAATTTCCAAAGTACGCTCAATACGTATTTTCTTCTTTATTTAGGATGAAAATCACCTCAAAGTCTAGAACAATGCCTTTGGAAATTCTATTGATAGGCATTACAATAAAGTAAAGGTCAAGGTTGTCATACAATTGAGGCAAGACGCCTTTATTATTCATAGTCCCCATTCCCACCGCTCGACTTCAGCTTGCCAGCGGTACAAATCATTTTTATTCATAGAGAGGTGCGTATATGCCAGACGAAGATCCAAGAATCCTAGAACTGCGTGAAAAACGCAAACAGTCAAAATTAGGTGGTGGTCAAGATCGCATTGACAAGCAGCACGCCAAAGGCAAGTTGTTTGCCCGTGAGAGAATTGAGTTGCTGATGGACCCATCTACTTTCACCGAGCTCGAAGCGTATACCGTTCAACGGGGTGACCATATGGGCGGTTCCAATGAGGAAATGTCTGATGGTGTTGTTACCGGGTTTGGCCAAATAGATGGCCGCACTGTGTATGTTTACGCCCAGGATTTCACCATTCAAGGTGGTGCTCTTGGTGAAATGCAGGGCAAGAAAATCGCCCGATTGATGGATCTGGCGGTTAATACTGGCTGTCCTATTATCGGCATGATCGATTCAGGTGGAGCCCGTATCCAAGAGGGCGTCTATAGCCTGGGTGCCTATGCTGAAATTTTCAGACGGAATGCAATCTATTCCGGCGTTGTGCCACAAATCAGTATCATTATGGGACCATGTGCGGGAGGTGCTGCGTATTCTCCGGCAGTGACCGATCTGGTCATCATGGTAGACAAACAATCCTTTATGTTCCTGACCGGACCGCAGGTAATTAAATCGGTAACAGGTGAAGACGTCGATTTTGAAAGTTTAGGTGGGGCACAAGTACATCTAGGTTTAAGTGGTACCGCGCATCTGGTTGGCGCAGACGATAAATCGGCGATTGCACTGGCACGACAGGCACTTTCTTACCTGCCTTCGAACAATGTCGAAAATACGCCTGTTTTAGCCACAGGTGATGATCCTAACCGCATGGACGAAGCGCTTAATTCAATTGTTCCGCTCGATCCAAACGCACCTTACAGCATGCATGAAGCCATTGCCATGATTGTTGATCATGGCTCCTTTCTTGAACTACAGACCACGTTTGCACAAAATGCGATTGTAGGTTTCGCCCGGATGGATGGAACTGCGGTCGGCATCGTTTCTCAGGAACCAAGCCAGATGGCCGGTGTAATGGAAATTAACGCCGCGGATAAAATTGCGCGCTTTGTTCGCTTATGCAATTCATTCAACATTCCGATCATTACATTCGTTGATAGCCCCGGCTTCTTACCCGGTGTCGCTCAAGAACATAATGGCGTAATTCGTCATGGCGCAAAGGTTCTATTTGCTTATTCAGAATCAACTGTACCGAAGATTTCAGTAACAACCCGAAAATCTTACGGAGGAGCATACGTGGTGCTGAGTTCCAAGTTCATCGGTACTGATGTTACCTTAGCTTGGCCGAGTGCAGAAATCGCTGTAATGGGTCCTGGCGGGGCTGCCAATATTTTGCATGGCAAACGCATCAAGGAAGCCGCCGATCCGGCTGCGGAACGTGAAAAACTCACTGAGGAATACCGCGAAGCATTTTTGAACCCCTATGCTGCTGCGCGTGCCGGTTTTGTGGATGATGTCATTGAACCGAAAGAAACCCGTCAACGCATCATCCAAGCCTTGCGCGCCACTCGTGACAAAGCCATTACATTGCCCGCCCGTAAACACGGCAATATTCCACTTTAAGGAGTCATATTGTGAATCCGATCACACAGGGATTAATCATGACAGCAATTGGGATGGGGTTGGTTTTTATTGCCATCCTGGCATTATGGTGGCTGATGGACGTAATGGTGAAATTAACCAACGAACGACCGAAAAAAATGGTAACTGAGACTCCCGTTTTGGAAGCGACCGAAACACTACCCCAGGATGAATTGCGAATGGAATCTGCCCCGAATGTACGTCTGCGAGAGGCTGCTGCCGCTGCTGTTGCCATCGCGTTACAACTTCAAAAACAGACCGGAGCAATGACAGAAACCAATAACGCCGATCTAAGTGCCTGGCAGTTAACACGCAGATCAAGTATCCTCAGTCAGACTGCAAATCTAATTAACCGCAAATCAAGAGGTTCCATACAATGAAAATGTATTTAAAAATTGAAAACGAATCGTATGAGGTAGAACTAGGAAATTTAAACGAAAGGCCCATACAAGCAACGGTAAACGGGGAAATATTCCAGGTCACTCTGGATCAGAGTAGTGAGGCATTACCAACACAGAACGTTGCACAGGTGGTAGCAGCCCCTGCTGCTGTCGCGCCAAAAGTGGTTGCCCCAGCCCCCGCTGTGGGCGGCGGCGGAACCGCACTGGTTGCCCCCATTCCTGGCGTTATTGACTCTATTAAGGTGCGCGAAGGCGATTCAGTCACTGCCGGACAGGAGTTGATTGTTCTGGAAGCGATGAAAATGAAAAACTCACTGCGCGCAACTCGTGCCGGTAAAGTGGGTCGCATTTTCGTTTCCGTTGGTGATCAAGTCCCCCATAATCACGTCTTATTAGAATTTGCCGACTGAGCGGAGGCTTATTCATGGACTTTAATCAACTAATCATCGAAATTACGCGTGGCTTTACATCCTTTACCTGGCAAAACGGGGTTATGATCTTGATTGGCCTGGTGTTAATCGCTCTGGCTGTCATTAAAGAATACGAACCAGTGCTCTTATTGCCCATTGGGTTTGGATGTATTTTAGCCAACCTGGGAATGTCTGCTGATCATGGTGTCTTCAAAGTAATCTATGATGCCGGTATCAAGACAGAATTGTTCCCTTTATTGATTTTCATTGGTGTCGGTGCGATGATCGATTTCCGTCCGCTTCTCTCCATGCCTAAAATGGCATTGTTAGGGGCTGCCGGTCAATTCGGTATTTATGGTGCCCTTTTACTGGCGCTGGCTCTTGGCTTTCCCCTCAACGAAGCCGCAGCAATTGGAACGATCGGCGCAATCGATGGGCCGACAGCTATCTTCGTGACCACAAAAATTGCTCCAGAAATCCTTGCACCTGTGGCAGTGGCTGCATATTCTTACATGAGTCTGATTCCGATTATCCAGATTCCTTTGATGAAGCTGATGACAACCCGCGAAGAACGACTGATTCGGATGGAATATTCAGCCAAACCCGTTTCCAATAAAGCCGTCATTGCCTTCCCGATTTTAATCACCATTATCGTCAGCCTGATTGCACCGGATGCGGCACCACTGATTGCAACCCTCATGCTTGGCAATCTGCTTAGGGAATCCGGGGTCGTTGAACGTCTGAGTAAATCAGCCCAAAACGAACTGATTAATGTTTCGACACTCTTCCTCGGACTGGCCGTAGGTGCCACCATGACCGGCGCCAGCTTCCTCAATGTAAAAACCCTGGGGATCCTCTTAATTGGTTTATTCGCGTTTGTTCTTGATACAGTGGCAGGTCTTTCCTTTGGAAAACTACTAAAAGTATTAACAGGTGGCAAAATAAACCCACTTATTGGTGCATGTGGTATCAGCGCTTTTCCGATGGCTGGCCGTTTAGCCGCACAGGCTGCACAGGAAGAAGATTTCGAAAACTTCATCTTGATGCATGCCATGGGAGCCAACACCGCGGGACAATTAGGCTCTGTAATCGCCGGAGGATTGTTATTAGCAATCACCTTAGGCATTATGGGTTAGCCCACTTAGAAATAAAAAAAAGCCCCACATGTTTGTGGGGCTTTTTTTTATTTCTTGATTGATTGCTTGTCAATGTCCAACCGGTAACCAACTCCGCGAACGGTTTTAATCAAATCCGGGAAGCGCGGGTTTTCTTCAATAGCCTGGCGCAACCAGCTGATATGAACATCCAGGGTGCGCGTATCAACTGTGTAGCCTGTTTCCCATACCTCTCGGAAGAGTTCTTCGCGTTCAAATACTTCACCGGGGTGTGCCATCAACGTCTGCAGCAGTTTCACCAATCGTGGAGTAAGACTGACATGCCGATCGTCTATGCGCACAAATTTTTGAGCTAAATCCAATTCTATTGGACCTGCTTTAAGGATATCGTTACTGGGTTTTACAGGAAGAAGCACCTTCACCCGATTAAGTAATTTCTGCAATGTAAAAGGCAAGTTCAGAATGACATTTGCGTCAAACCCATCAGAAGTATCCAGATTTTTACCCACGATCAGGATAAGCGGTAAACCGGGATAAGATCCATGCAAAGTCTGACAAATTCGTTTCCCGCTGGTGCGCATCGAATCTGCATCAACGATAATTAAATCAAAAATTTCCCCTTGCAATCGAGAGAGAGCCGAGTTGCCACTGGGCAAGCTTATTACGCGAAATCCTTTTTTTGTCAGTCCCCCGACAAAGGAAGCACGTTCTGCTCGTTTTCCTTCAATGACAAGTAGTTTTGCTGTCAAATCTCTCTCCAAAGACGTTTAAAATGGCAAACCGTTATTCTACGGTGAAAAAAGTAATAATTTCTATTCGTAAAGTAAACCGATTATACACTTATTAAATAATATTCTGCCATGCCGATGTCAATGTTCGCTAAATAAAACCCCTGAGATCTTTTTTCGTGATCATAATGAATTACGGAAACGTGATAACAATTGAATGTTAAAAAATATTATACCTTAAACCTTAATTTAAAAATGTCAATCATACTTTTTAAGATTCGATTCGGTAAACATTTTACAGGCATGGACTTATAAATTATCGCCGGGTTTCAACACTCACACGAATAAATAATATTGCATTTACCCAGCCGTTTTCTGAAATGCCTAATACGCCACCGATGTAACCTTTTACACAACCAGGTAAATCAAGTTTGGCTTTTTATAATAAATCCACATTTATGGATACTACGTATCAGGAGAAAACATGCCAAAGATGAAATCAACATCTGAAGATGAAGCCAAACAATCCAAATCCAAGCAGAAAACTGGCATAGGAATCGCAATAGGATTGGGCCTTGGTTCTGCCCTCAGTGCCGCTTTAAGCAATCCTGCTTTTATAGGAATTGGCCTTGCCCTGGGAATAGCAATCGGCGCTAGCTTAGACACACAAGAAAAAGAAAAAGACCAATCTGATTCCTCCAGCGACAATCCATGATCAATTCGGATTTATTTCCTTTTAATCGACAAGTTGTATGCCCACGTCAGCCAAACGTTCGTGAATTAAAGCTAACATTTTCGGACGCATCTCGGCAGCCATCCCAAAACGCGCTTTTGCCAGCACGGTCAATTGAGTTTGCTGACCCATCACGCCACCTTCTGAAATAACATGCCAGGGTTCAATCAAATTTGGCAGCAACATTACCGCCTCTTTCCCCAATTCATCCATGACAATCAAAATTTGAGATAAATCCGATGAAGCAATTTTCAGGTAAACGTTCGTGGTTGAGAAACGACCGCGACTAAAATTTCGAATAGTGCGAATTTCTCCATTCGGTATGACATATAATTCGCCGGTTGGAGAACGCAGCAAAGAAGTACGCAGATTTATTGCCTCAACCAACCCATCAATTTGCAAAAATTCAACCTTTTCCCCGACTGAAAATGTATCCTCAAAGATGAATCCAATGCCAGTCAGAATATCACTGATCAAGGGTCTTGCTCCTAAACCAAAAGCTGCACTGAATAACCCAACCATCCAAACCAAAGTGTCGGTAGAAACAAACAACCCGACGCTGGCAATCACCGCAAAAATATAAGCCAGCATGCCTATGCCGGAGGCAAGCAAACTGTTGAGTGTAGCCCTCCGTTCGGGATTTTTCTTAACCCCGGGCCGTAAACGCAGCAAGCCTGTCAGTGGCCGTACCAGGTGATTGGCAGATCGTTGAATGAGTAAAGCAACAAAGAAAAAAGCTGCTATTTTAATAAGCTTTACCAGCCAGGGATTTTCTGCCAGGTACGCCAATATTGTGTTCATATAATCCTTTCTTCAACTTACCGTTTGCAAAGTTTCATCATCCAAAATCCAAGCTCTTCTTCTTTATCTGTTTTTTATGAGAAAAATAGGACGCTGCTTACCAATTGTTTAACTACAAATCATTATAAACCAGGCATACCAATCTGCCCGGGTGTCATTCCACATTACCAGCTATTAGTAAAGGATTCGCTGGTTTATTCCACAATTTCAGTGTTTTTCGTAACAAGTTTAAGATATACGTTCTGTTGCATGACAATCGTAGTATGTTAGAATTAACATGATTAAGACCGCAACAAAATCGCGGGAGGTTGTATGTATTCAGGCCAAATGTTCGAAGTCGTCATCGATAGTGTTCGCGTCAGTTTGACTAACCAACAGCGGATCGTTGTTTTAAGGGAAGTTAATGCTGAGCGCTATTTGCCCATCTGGATCGGTCCTTACGAAGCAGAATCGATCACAATCGCATTACAGGAAATTGAAGTGTCGCGCCCGCAAACTCACGACCTGATTAAGAATCTACTTAATCAATTAAATGCCCGCCTCCTCAGAGTGGAAGTCCTTTCCTTGAAAGATGATGTCTTCTTCGGCAATCTGGTTATCGAAAGCAATGGTCAAGTCGTTGAAATCGATTCTCGTCCTTCAGATGCCCTGGCAATAGCCGCACGCACCCACGCAAAAATCCTGGTTTCTGAAGAAGTAATGGCCACCGCCGGGATCATACCTGAAGAAGATATTCACGAAAAAGAACAGCAGTTGGATGATGTCAGCCCGGACGATTTTGGCGATGAATTCGAGTCTGAAGAACGACTTTCTGTTTTTGAAGATTTCCTTGGTTCTCTGGATATCGGGGGTTCAGAAGAGGACGAAGACGACCAAGATACGCCAGAGGATGAAGATCCACAACCTTGATCTCATACTCCACCTGACCCCACCCATTTTTACCTGAATTCACTTTTCCAACGGATTTAGCGCTTATAATTAACCTGGAATATTTTTTTCTGGGAAATCTTGATTTCTATCTTTCTGCTGGATGAAACGATGAGCGATTATTTGCCACCTGAAGACCCCAAACCAATTGATGTAACTCAACCACACAGCCGTGAGGCAGAGGAAGCTGTCCTGGGAGCGGTATTGATTTACCCGGAAGCATATTTTGATTTATCACAAAAGATCAAATCTGAGGATTTTTATATCATTCGCAATCAATGGATTTGGGAGGCATTTACTTCCTTAATTGAACGCCGAAACCAAATTGACCTGGTGACAGTCGGCCAAACCTTGAAAGAAAAAAACCGTTTGGAGGAGATTGGGGGTGATTCGTACCTGACCACACTCATCAATCAGACGCCAACCTCACTGCATGCTCAAGCTTATGCTGAAATTGTTGAAGAAAACTCAATGCGGCGACGTATGCTGGCAGCAGCCAATCACATGGCCAAACAAGCGTTTGACCGTGGCAAAAATATGAATTCATTAATCGATGAGGCTGAAAAGGCTGTTTTTGGATTGAGCGAGCGGCGGATTACCAATGACTTACAACCCATTCAAACAGTTTTGAGCGATTACTATACACGCATTGATCAACTTTCTCAAATGACTGATGAAATTATGGGCGTGCCGACCGGTTTCATCGATATTGATCACCTTTTGGGTGGCTTGCAAAAGTCGGATTTATTGATCATTGCCGGTCGTCCCGGTATGGGCAAGACCGGTTTTATGCTTTCTGTCGCCAAAAATGCAGCCCAGACCTACAAAAAACATGTGGCTGTTTTTTCATTAGAAATGGCAAATGAACAGTTGGTTCAGCGATTAATCGCCCAGGAGACTGGCATTGATACCCAGCGCCTTCGTTCCGGGAAGCTGCACGACAACGAGTGGGACAAGTTCAACAAATCGATTGCGATCCTGGGGGATACCCATATCTGGTTAGATGATACCCCAGCGATTACGCCGCTCTCCTTGCGCACCAAATGCCGCCGATTGCATATGGAACACCAACTTGATCTGATTATTGTGGATTATTTACAGTTGATGTCGGGGGATTTACGCACAGATAACCGTGTGCAGGAAGTTTCGTATATTTCTCGAAATCTTAAAGTCCTGGCACGAGAATTGAATGTGCCTGTGTTGGTTGGTGCACAGCTTTCGCGTGCCGTTGAACAGCGAGCAGATAAACGGCCCGTCCTTTCCGACTTGCGTGAATCCGGCTCACTTGAACAGGATGCTGACATCGTTATGTTCATCCACCGGCCAGATGCCCTGGAGAAGGACAGCCCCAGGCACAATATTGCGGAAATCATCGTGGCAAAACATCGTAACGGTCCAACCCATACCGGAATTGAGTTGGTCTTTTTGAACAACCTAGCCCGCTTTGATAATGCCGCCCCCAGGCCAAGGAAATAGATGAGAGATGTTTAGGAATGGATAAATTTTCAGGCTTTGGCGGAAAAAAGGATGGTGTTACGCCCATCTCATCCACTTTCTTTACGGAGTTAATGCCCAGCATTGACCATCTGGGTGAATTAAAAGTAACCCTGTTTGCCATCTGGTTTCTTGCCCAACAAGAGGGCAATCTGCTTGGTATACGCTTTAACCACTTTCTTTCCGATCCTACACTTATGAACGGTTTGAATCAATCCAAAGAATTTCTGGTGGAATCGCTGGATAAAGCCTGCCAACGCTCAAGCATACTTAGATACCAGCAAGAAAATGCACCCATCGAGGAAGCGGTCTTTTTCCTCAATACACCAAAAGGCCGAGCTGCCATAAAAGCTTTGCACAAGGGGGCCTGGTCAACTGCAGATCAGGATCAGTCCGTATTGACCACCCCGGTGCAACGACCGAATATTTATAAACTTTACGAAGACAACATTGGACCGTTAACGCCACTCATCGCTGAGACCTTGCAGGAAACGGAGCAAACCTATCCACAAGATTGGATTGTGGAGGCCATTCAAATAGCTGTCGAAAACAATGTGCGCCGCTGGCGTTATGTGGATGCAATTCTAAAATCATGGAAAGAGAGAGGGCGGGATGAAAAGAATCGACGAGACGCTCAAAAAGATCCAAGACGATTCATCGATGACGAATTTGGGCAGTTCATCCAACACTGAATCCAGCCCAAATTCCGCAGAGGATATCTGCCCAATTTGCGGTGGCTTGGGTTGGGTACGCCAGGAATTGCCAATCACCCATCCGGAATTTGGCAAAATGCAGGTTTGCATGTGCAAACAAAATGATATGGCTCGCCACAGCTTTGAGCGCTTGTATCGTATGAGCAACTTACAGGCTTTTGGCAGTATGACGCTCGAAGACTTCAACACTGAAGGACGCCTCGGTTTGGGTGACCAACAGGTTGCATCGCTGCAAATCGCATTGAATCATGCCACTCAATTTGCGCAAAACCCACAGGGATGGCTATTGTTTTCCGGTACTTATGGTTGTGGTAAAACCCACCTGGCCGCAGCGATTGCAAATAAGGCTCTTTCTTACGGCACTCCCGTTCTCTTTTTAACGGTACCCGATTTGTTGGATTGGTTACGCTTTTCCTACTCCAGCCCTGAAAGAAATTTCGAAGAACGGTTTGAAGAAATTCGTAATATCTCACTATTGGTTTTAGATGATTTGGGTACCCAAAACACCACCCCCTGGGCGGAGGAGAAACTTTATCAGATTCTCAATCATCGCTATACCAATCGCCTGGCAACGGTCATTACAACCAACCAGGAATTTGGTGAGATCGAAGGGCGGATTCGATCACGCCTACAAGACCCGGATCTGGTTACCGTGATTCGCATCCTGGCACCTGATTTTCGCTCCCCGATGCGGGAAGACAAAAAATCAATTTCCACTTTGGAATTGCTGGCAGAAAGCACTTTCGGCACTTTCAATCTGCGAGATCGTGAAAAATTAGATGCAGATCAACGTCAAAGTCTGGTAAAAGCATTCAATGCCGCCAATTCTTTTGCGGAAAATCCGCGTGGCTGGTTAGTTTTGGTTGGGTCGTACGGTTGCGGAAAGACTCATCTGGCTGCTGCTATAGGCAATTATCGCGCTGCATTGGGTGATGAACCTATCTTCGTGGTTGTCCCGGATTTCCTGGATCACCTGCGTGCCACTTTCAGCCCCAGCAGCAGCATTTCTTACGATCATCTTTTTGAACAAGTACGTTCTACCCCCCTCTTGATTTTGGATGATCTGGGCACACAATCTGCCACTCCCTGGGCACGCGAAAAGTTGTACCAGATCTTCAATTACCGTTACAATGCCAAACTAGCAACTGTTATCACGACCTCCAACCAGTTAGGTGAAATGGATCCACGCATCCGCAGCCGAATGCTGGATAGCCGGCTTTGTTCAATGTACGCGATTCTTGTGCCGGCTTACATCCGCACGAATGACCCTCCCTCACGGTCGCAACGCAAAAAATAGCGAGCCACCAGATAATTCAGGACGGGTTGGATGCCTGCTTTATTTACCGAATTTGTCAATATGCACGAACGGGCAGACAAAATACAGAACAGAAGATGCTGTGGTTAGTCAAATGACACGGGCAGGTATGGTGCTGATTCAAGATAAGCAGGTAGCCTTAATCGAGCGGCATCGTGTTGACCAGCATTATTTTGTGTTCCCGGGTGGCAGGGTTGAAGAAGGTGAGACTTTACCGCAAACTGTGGTTCGAGAAGCCCAGGAGGAACTTGGCTTGCAGGTGAAGGTCGAGCAATTGATCGCTATTATTCATTTCCAGCAAATAAGGCAATATTATTATCGTGTCAGCATAATTGATGGAGAATTCGGATGCGGCAGAGGAGCGGAAATGATTGGTCTCTACCCTGTCGATCATGGCACGTATCAGGCAGTCTGGCTTCCTGTAAAGGACTTGTTCATGTATGATATTCGTCCACAGCCTCTGCTGCCTGTTCTGGAGTTGTGTGCCAGAGGGTATTGGCCTGTCAATCCGCTGGAAATTGAGGAGCAGTCGTGAAGTGTAAATGGGGTGTGTTGCTCATCAATACCGGTACACCTGCAAATCACAATTTGGCCAGCGTGCGCGCTTTTTTGACTGAGTTTCTCTCAGATCCGGCAATCGTGGATTTACCAGGCTGGTTGTGGCAACCGATTCTTAATTCATTCATCCTGCCAAAGCGCGCACCGATCTCGGCTGCCAAATACATAGCAATCTGGGAGAATGGCGGCAGCCCATTGCTGCTGGAAACCAGGAGACTGGCACATGCGATTGAGCAAGAATTGCAGCAATCACAAAACCTGGAAATATGTGTTGAATCGGCTATGCGTTACGGCAATCTTTCCATTGAAAAGCAGTTAACTGAATTGCAGAAAAGAGGGGCCGACAGTGTGGTTATCTTACCTCTTTTTCCGCAAACATCTCTCACCACTACAGGTACGATACTCAATGAAATCGGGTTTCTAAAAAGCAAAATGCCGATTAAGAAGATCATCGGCTATGGCTCCCATCCGGAATATATTAATGCGTTGGCAGAACACCTGCAAAATTATTGGCGATCGCAGCCCAGAGCTGAACAATTGATCTTCAGTTTTCACGGCATACCCCAAAAGTTGGTCGCGCATGGAGACACCTATGAGCGGGAATGCCGTCAAAGTATAGAACTGCTGGTGGAGAAGTTGCAATTGCCTCGCGATTCCTTCAAGGTCGGTTTTCAATCCCGGTTTGGCCCCGGAAAGTGGCTCGAACCTGAAACGATCCGGCTGGTGAAAAAAGCCGCGCAAGATAAAGTTAAGACATTACAGATCTTTGCGCCTGGCTTTGCCATTGATTGTCTGGAAACCTTGCATGAGATCGACATAGAAATGCGCATACTCTATCAGCAATATGGCGGAATAAATTTCGATTATATTCCAGCGATGAATAGCTCCACAGTCCATAGCCGCGCTCTGGCGAGTATTTTGCTGGAAAACGCCCTATGACGCTCTAAATCAATACTATAATAAATCTTCACCAAAATTTCCCCTATGGAGGCTAACCGATGGCAATCCGATACCCTGTAAGAATTCCAGGCTTTGAACATGAAACCATTGAATTGGAATCTTCAGGCTTTTTTAGCCCAGCCAAGCTATATATAGACGGCAAAAAAGCCGAGGCTGGCAAGAAAAAAAATGAATTGCTGTTACGAAAATCAAATGGTTCAACCACAAGCGTTTTCATACAAAGCGCTTTTTTTGACACCGTTCCGCGTTTACTGGTTAATGGTAAAGTGATTAAAGTAGTCTCGCCTCTCATCTGGTATCAGTACATTTTTAGCGGATTGCCGTTATTTTTGATTTTCGTGGGAGGTGTGGTGGGTGCTGTCCTGGGAATGGTAGCTTTCATCCTGAACATTCGCATCATGCGAGCGAACCTAAACACGCCATTAAAATACTTATCCATCCTGGGGATCGTTATTGCCACCTTTTTTACATACGTAGCCCTTTCACTGCTGGTCACGGTGATGACAGGACAGGCTTGAGAAAAAGTGAAACAATTCCAAAATTAGTTAGCCTACACAAAATATTCTTTTCCGGGCGACACTTTGTTAAACTTGAGTTCGAATAATTACTTATACTGGGATCGGGTGGTGGAATAAAATGCAAAATTCGTCGAATTATGATGTGGTTGTTATTGGGGCAGGAATTGTAGGTTTGGCAACAGCCATGGCATTGCTGAAGCGTTTTGATATATCTTTGTTGGTCCTGGAAGCAGAAGATCACGTTGCCGCACACCAAACCGGTCATAACAGCGGCGTGATCCACTCAGGGCTATATTACAAACCTGGCTCACTCAAGGCAATTAATTGTGTTAGTGGACGTGAAGCTATGTACCGCTTCTGTGAAGAGGAGAACATACATCATGAACGCACCGGAAAAGTCGTCGTCGCAACTGAAAAACGCGAAATCCCTGCCCTGGATATGCTCGAGGAACGCGGACGCGCCAATGGTCTTGATGGCATTAAACGTCTGACACCTGCCCAAATCAAAGACCATGAACCGCATGTCGCTGGAATCGATGGCTTATTCGTGCCGCAAACTGGCATTGTCGACTACATGGATGTCTCTCGGGCTTATGCAAGCCGCATTACCGATAAAGGGGGGGCTATTCAAATCAATACCCGCGTTACAGGATTGCAAATTAGAACAGATGGTTTCGTTCTGGAAACCAATCAAGGCCCCATCACCTGTAAGAATGTCATCAACTGTGCCGGGTTGCAATCCGATCGTGTGGCGCGAATGTGTGGGGTTGAGCCCGGATTACAGATTTTACCGTTTCGCGGTGAATACTATGAAATAAATCCGGAAAAAGAATACCTTGTTAATAACCTGGTGTATCCTGTGCCTGATGTGCGTTTTCCTTTCCTGGGTGTGCATTTCACGCGTATGGCTAAGGGAGGCGTGGAAGCCGGACCCAATGCAGTATTAGCTTTAAAAAGAGAGGGTTACAAGAAAAGCGATATCTCCCTCCCCGATATGGCGCAATACGGGACGTATATCGGTTTTTGGCGCATGGCTTTCAAGTATTGGCAGATGAGCCTTTCGGAGATGTATCGCTCATTTAGCAAGCGTGCATTTGTAAAAGCCTTGCAACGCTTAACACCCGAATTGGAAATGGACGATGTGCATCCTTCCGGTTCAGGCGTGCGGGCACAAGCGCTGACGCCGGATGGCAAGCTGGTCGATGATTTTCGTATCGTGGAAGCAGCCCACCAGGTGCATGTTCTGAATGCCCCCTCACCCGCAGCAACCGCGTCCATTTCCATCGGCCAAAGCATCGCCGAGATGGCAGTCAAGAATTTCGGCCTTTCATAATTGACATGAGTTGGGTTGGTAATTAACCGAATCGGTTGTATTTAAACACATCTACGAAAAGCCGCAAACTCCCGAAAAATATTACTCTCGTACGACGGGCTCCCGGCGAGGAGTGGTGAGCAATAATCCGGCCACCGGAGATAACAAAATAGCAGACAGAAGCAAACCATTTTGAATACTGGATGAGCTTGCCAAAATCCCAACCAATGGACCGCCGCTAATTTGTCCAAAAGCGTCCACCAGACTGGAAAGTGAAAGGATGGTCGCGCGAGACTCTGATTGCAATCGAAAATTGACCCAGGCTGTATAAAGAGGTGCAATCATTTCCCGGATAACACCGGTTAAAATCAAAACCACAAAAGAAACCGCCACCCATCTGGCCACGGCAAACACGGCAATGAGCCCAACCAGCAAGATTGCCAGCAAAGTCAACAATCCGGAAATTCGACGGCTGCTGGCATTGTGTTCGATATATCGGTGAATTAAACCTGCTGCAAAAAAAGTGATCACCAACGAAACAGCCTGTAGAATTCCGATCCAGCCAATCATACTTGCCTGACCTTGATCAGGCAGACTGAAACGCTCAATTAAATGAGGTACCCATAGCCGGTCCAGGCCTTCGGAATACAAACCGAAAAAGAAACCAACGAAAAGAATGCGAATTAAAACAGGTCTCATTTTTAAAACGGCCTGTCCATTTTTCACTGTCGCTGCCATTGCCGGAAAGGCAAGCCAAAAATTCGCTGGTTGGACCCTGGCAGGTAGAAAATTCCCCTCTCCCATAAATACAATCATGGTCATACCCAACAATATAAAACCCAGTCCCCCCAGCAGCATGGGCACCCAAATTTGAAAAATAGTTGCAGTCAAGACACTTAACCCAATCGCCAACAACCCACCCAGTTGCTCCCATTGAGTGGCTTTAATAAACAGACCCGCTGCTCGGTTTTCCCCTACCTCATCACTGACCCACGCTTGTAATGCCCCGCTGGTAAAAGTGTAACCAATACCCCAAAGAACTTGCGCCAGCAAGATTAAGATAAAGGTGACGACCAAAGATTGCAGGATAAAGCCACAACCGATTAAGAAAGTGCCGATTATAACTGACCATTTTCTTGAGATGGTGTCAGCAACCACACCGGTTGGAATCTCAAATAGGAATATTGAAAGCTCAAGGGTAGTTCCGATTAATACCATTTGTAATGGATTGAAGGCTGCTTCCGTGACAAAATAAATCATATTGACAGTAAAAACCAGCGTCATGAAAACCCGCGTCAGGATGCTATATGCAAGAAAGATTCTTACAGCTGGTTGCTCAAATCGATTAACTGGCAAATGTGCCTGCACAATTTTTAAATCCGGTTGATCTACTCATAGAAGGAAGGGCACATTTGCTGAGGTCATTTTAAAAGACTCAGGACAACCATCAATAATCCGCCGGCTAATGCACAAGATGCATTTACCCAATCATTATTCAGCCACACCCAACCCCGCTTGAAAGTGGTGTGCGAACCGCAAATGTGGAAAGGTGATCTTTCCGTCTCCTTGTTACAGGTTGGACAATAATAGATAGCTTGCAACCCAGCACCCAGAATTGAATCCACCATACTGCCAAATAAACCAGCTAACGAAATGGCGATGAGAGGAATCCACCAAATATCGCCAGCCCATCGGCCGATTTTATCAGGCCAGAAGATTATGGCAAGGAATGAGATTAGCAATCCTCCAAGTAATGCTGCCACTGTACCCAGCATGGAAATTGCCCCGGATGTTCCTCTTTCCACCTTTTTTCGACTGAGAAGATGAATTGCATCTCCTTTGCTCAGAACGCCAAGCTCTGTTGCCCAGGTATCAGCATTGACTGCTGCCAGTGCGCCGGCAAAACCCAGCCATGGCCAGGCTTCATTGGGAAAAAAAAGATGCAAAAGTACAAATACACCAGCCACGCCACCATTAGCCAATACCTGGCTGCTATCGCGGGTGGATCCTTTTGAAAATTTTTCCACCAGACTTTTCTTACGTCGACCAGCAACCTTCGAAAGTGCGCTGGAGGAGATGAAAAAGGCTAGTAATAAAATTGCCCAGTTGATTCCGCCCAGTCCAAATACCACAATCCCAAGAATTGAAGCAGCCAGGGCGCCGCTCTGGCTGAGAACTTTTGCTCGGAAAGATAGCATGGCAACTACAACAGCCAGTAAAGTCCCCAATAATAATTGCAATAATGATATCTGTGCCAATTTAATACCTGTAAAGCTTAAGTAGCAAAAGAAAGAAGGATGACCGCTAATATCAATAATGCCGGGCTGATTATCCCGCCCAGCCACAATAAATAGGAGGTGATCCGCGCTTCCTCTTTGCGAAAGAAAAACAAACCTAATACTACGTTGGTGGTTAGCACCAGGGCTGCCATCACCGGCAGTAGCAGAATTTGTTCCGAGGGTACGGCCTCTATAGGAAGCCCATCCGGCGAAAAACCAAGTGGTAGGCGATCATGGGTTGCAATCAAGAAACCGGTCAATATTGCCAGGAGCAGGGTGAGTAAAAAATTTGCCGGCAACAATATTTTTGCAACCCGATTTTGCCAGACCTGACGTAGAAAAGCAGCCGGGCGGGCTGAACGCGAAGCAATTGGTGAAAGACTACCCAATTCTAAAATACGCTGAAAAGAGGAGACAAAACCTTTAGGGTCTTGCGGTGAAATAGCCAGAACTTTGGAGTGGGTGGCAATTAATACCAATTTATTGACATCTGAAGCGATAAATTCCACATCACCTAAATCTTTAATATTGCGATGTCCCAGGATAGCACCCTGCCAGGTGAATGGAGGCAAGAGCAAATGAAAACCCGATTCTTTTGCCAGTCGTACCCATTCAACAGTGTTGACCGGGATGTCCTCCAATCTCAGCCCCCATTTTAGACGCAACCCATCCCGCTCTAAGGAGTAACTGGCATTCAATAATGCAAAGGCACGATAACCGACAAAAGGGAGAGAGATAAAGACCAGCAGTAATAAGATCATCAATAGAACAAACAGGCTGCCCTGGGCTCTGGCAAAAGCGAGCCACAGAATAAAAGAACCCGCCGCCAGAATAGCAATTAATGCTGCGGCATGAACAATTACCCCATTTTTTCTCTCAGGTTCAAAGGTATTCATTTATTCTCATAATCACGGGCAACTCACCACCTCAAAATTGAAGACCAGCCAGAATAAGTCGATTTTAGCATGACTTCGTTAAAACCTGAAACCTCATTAATAAGTACCCTTGATGCCGGAACACCTGCGCAGAAGAGCAGCTCTTATTCAAAAGAAATCAAAACAGTTGAACCTTCATTATCTCCTGGAGTGATGATGATACTGTACGTCTTGCCATCTTTTTTATAAGCCAAAATCACCAGGGACTCTATTTCTGAAATATCTTGTGGCGTGAAACCCAGTGTTGGTAAAATCTCTTGATAATATGCAGAAAGTTCCATTAGGCTTTGCAAAGAAGAAAAACTTGTTAAGCCACCAAAGGTACTTTTCTCAGTTGCACTATCCGGTATTGGAATTCCGGTTTTGCTCGCTTCTGCCGCATCAACACATTCCTGTGAAAGCGCAATTTCTGTGAGCTGATTGACTTGCGTCAATTCATAATTCCATGTCGTCTTACCAGTGATGGTGTTTCCATTTACAAATGATGTGGTTTCGCCTTCACCCTCAGCCTGAAAGCGGACGGCAAAGCCGCCCTCGCGGGAAATCCAGACTTCACCAGCGGTAATCGAAAGAAGCGACCCGTTCAATGAGGCGTTCTTTACCTGATAATGGTCTACCACCACGCCATTGACAACCACATTGCTTTCCAGTAAATCACCTTTTTCCACATCCTGGAAAATGGTTTCCGGAGATGTCATTTCGGATGAATAGTATTGATTATCTGTATCATCGCTGGATGACATGAGCGTGCAGCGATTGCCAACTACATTGGGATCCATATTGACAAAATAGCTCGTTGCCCCAATTTTAAAGAACTCGAAATTCTGTTGGAGTAATTCCCCGCTGCTTTCCGTTGTTGATTTCAAATGCAAGGAATTTTGTTCTTTATTTACTTGCTGAAAGAACACGATCAATTCGTTTACGGGAATTGAATTTTGATCAATTCCGTCCAATCTGATGGTTAACTCAGATTGATAGGAATTTATCCCGGTTAGATCTTGGGGATTTATTGGGGCATCATCAGCGTCTTCAGTCTGCACTGGAGGAAGAGCCTCCTCCGTAGTCAATTGCGGAAAAGGAAGTGATTCGAGGGTTTTCTCAATCTGCCCTGAATTATTCCCAACGATTGGCAGGCGATCAATGATCTGATTTAGCGCCCCACACGAACATGCCACACTTGTGATGACGAAAATAGCGATCAGTATATAAGGTTTCCTGAAATGCATGGATACTCCTCTTCTCAAGACAATTACACTACCAGATTATCACAAACTTAAATACGAAATCAACCTGCGGGCAGCAAAAGGTTAAAGATAGGCTATCCACATAGAAAAAGCATGATAAAGGGCAGGCACCAACACATGCCGGCTTTTAAGCATAATCCAGCCTAAAAGAAGACTTTTAACCAATAGAATAGCGATCTGGTAATAAAATATTGAGCCTTGCCAGCCAAGGGATACCAGGAAAGGTATGCGCCAGAGAACAAAAACAAGGGAGGCAGCTGCCCAGCCCCAATAGGTCCCGAACTTTGATAAAAACCTCAACTGAATATAACCGCGGAAGACAGTTTCCTCAGCCAGCGTAATCAACAACAGCACCACCAGCATTCGTAAGGCATCTTGTGGAATTCCACCCAATACGGATAAAAACTTTCCGCGTAAAAATAAGGTAAGAAGTACGAGTGCTAAACCAAATTGAACGGCGGGACGCGTAAGTGATTTTTGCCAGCCGGTGCTGCGTGACGGCTGTCCACGAGCTCGCAACGCTATCACGACCAGGATAACTGCAATCAATGACGCCAGAAGGAGCGTTGTAAAGGCTAACCCATCACTTCCAGTCATTAACGGAGGCAGCCAGTTCAGTCCAAAGCGAAAAAGCAGAAAATTAACGACCATTGCTGCAACAGCAATGTATAATGCAAACTTAATTTCACGTTGAGGGTATTTAAATCCCACCGGCGGAATAGAATTGATGCGCGGGCTGAGACCAAGCAGCATTGCCACCGCCAGCGCTCCGCACATTTCCGCAAAAATCGAAATCAATTCCTGAGTGGACAAAATTCCTCCCGTTCGAAGTTATTCAGTAGCTTCCTCATCCTGTGCTTGAGGCTCAGCAATAATGGTCTTTTCATCATCCAGGGTCAACTCAATACGCTCTTCCATCCGTACCTGTCCGCGCAGGAATGCCCCTTCTTCCGTTGAAAAAGCCGTGGTGGTGACATCGCCCCACACACGCCCTGTGCTGCGAATTTCCAGCTTCTCAGCCATAATATTCCCTTTTACCGCTCCAGCGACAATAACAACATTTGACTGTAAATTTTCACAATTTACCCTGCCGGTTTCACCCACAACTACCAATCCGCGGATGGTGATCTCACCTTCGAAGGCACCTTCAATACGCACACCGCCGCTGCCTCGCAAATTACCCTTCCAGGTAATCCCCGGTCCCAGGACAGATGTGACCCGGTCAAGTTGTTGAATAGGTTGTGTTGCAGCAGGCTGTGTTTTACGAAACATGCTTACTTTCTCCTCTTACTGACTTTAATTCTTAAGTGGAATTATCATGTTAAAAAACAATTCCCCTGACTTCTCACTATTGGTACAGGACCAAACGATCTTACCCTGACAGAAGGTTTTTACAGATTGGTGAAACACCATTTTCCATAGCATTTCGTCACAAGCCTTTAAATTATCCATACGTCATTATACTATCCTGACGAACGATTTTAATTTTTCAACATATAACACCCACTGGAAGGTAATCTACGGTTATGTATCACAAACCAAAGTAAGAACAACGCGAACAACCGTATCGTTTTTAGATGTCGTCGCTATTCGTAAACTTAACCCTGACCCTTTCTACCTGCCATTAATTGCAATTATTTTGGCAAAACAACCAAAAATTCACTTTTTTGCTGGTAATCTTGAATAACATCCCAGGCTGTTTGTTGCAACAACAACACCATCTTCCGATCTAGAGTAACGATTTCTTGTGGATGATCATCACCAACTGAAGTGAAAATGGCAAGCCCAACCGGTGAATTACCCGAAAGGCTGGCGTAAATTACACAGGCACTCAAATAAACACCCTCAGCAGAAGGGTGCACCCCATCTGAGGCATATAATTGTATTTGCGGCTGTTCCTGCCTGATTTTTTCCCAGGCAGGACCCACCGGAACCAATACCACCCTACTTTTCCACGCCAGCTGATGAACGATTGCGTCCGTGCGCGTTCGCTCCAGGCTACTATCCACCTGTGAGAACCAGGGATATAGGAGAAGTGCGATTCCGTTCTCTGCTCTTAACCTCTGCTATCCAGGCATCAGCGCTGTTAAAATAATCCTGATCATTTTCAGGTTTGGTAATTCCAAACATTTGCAGGATAACAAATTGTCGCTGTTGGTCTGAAGAGAGGGTTAAATCCAGTTTTTCTGTGGGCTGAAATGTAAGCACGTTACGTGGATCTAAAATCATTTTCATCTTAATCTGATTCGGGTAACCACCTGCTTCTAATAACAATTGTGTTTGCACATCAAGTGGACCGCTTGAGAGGCTATCATCCCCTACCCAAATAAAATTGTCAGCCTCCTGTTGGGGTGCTGCCGGAACGGCAATCGGTTGGCAGCTTGTCAGAAATGCGCCAAGAATTAAAACAAATATAAATTCGAAAATCCCAATATTTTTCACTGAATGCCCATTATCAAATGATCTTTCATTCGAAAACGCCAGGGCATGCTGCGCCAGGGCTCGGGAGTATTGGCAATTCCTATCCTTGGGCTGACTTCAATATCGCGATCAGCGACAGTGATGCCCCTTTCGATCCATAATTCTGCGCTGGAATTGCAGAGGCTGACCCCGTTCAAATGCTTATCAATCAACAAAGCCCGTGTCAATTTCGCCGGTCCATCCGTCCATTGCCGCTCTTTGACGCCGGCTCGATGAATGGCTATCAAATCCAGACCTTCCTGCGGAAGAATCGCACGAATCAAGACCGCAGCAGGATACCCTTCCTCCCCGGTGACAGCGTTCAAACACCAATGCATGCCATAGGTGAAATACACATAGGCGTGACCTGGGGGACCGAACATGACCTCTGTTCGGGCAGTTCTTCCTGCCCGGGCATGGCAAGCCAGGTCTTGACTGCCATTGTAAGCTTCAGTCTCGGAAATCAAGCCTGCAATACGTCCTTGTGAGTAATTGCGTACCAGCTTTTTGCCAATTAACTCTCTTGCAACCTGGATCACATCCCGGTCATAGAACTGCGGCTGTAAAATCGAATTAATTTGCATGAATGTATTTTACATGAATGGAACTTATTTGGTAGAATGAATCGAACGGCAACACGAGTGGAGGCTGGAATGGAAGAAGTGGTGATCATTGATGCTGTCCGGACACCTGTCGGCAATTTAGGGGGAACACTAGCCCGTATTCGCCCGGATGACCTGGCTGCACACATCCTGCGATCAGTAATCGCCCGAAATGATATCGATCCAGCCCTGATTGAGGAAGTCTATCTCGGTTGTGCCAATCAGGCTGGCGAGGATAATCGCAATGTCGCCCGCATGGCGACCTTATTAGCTGGCTTTCCTGTCGATGTGCCGGCACTGACCATCAATCGACTGTGTGCTTCTGGCCTGGCAGCCATTAATACCGCCGCCAGAGCTATCCGTTGTGGCGATGGTGATATCTATATTGCCGGCGGTGTGGAAAGCATGTCACGCGCGCCCTACGTGTTTGGTAAAGCTGAAAGTGGTTTTCCTACCGGCAATCTGACTGTTTATGATACCTCCATCGGCTGGCGTTTTCCCAACCCGGACCTCGCCGCTGCATATGGTGTTGATGTTATGGGAATAACTGCCGAGAACCTGGCGGAACAATATCAAATCTCACGCGAAGCACAAGATCAATTCGCATTGAATAGCCACCAAAAAGCTGTTTACGCTACGGATAATGGCATCTTTACGGATGAGATTGCGCCTGTTTCCATTCCCCAACGGAAAGGTGATGCTGTGCTCGTTTCACTGGATGAACATCCGCGCCGGGATACCACGTTAGAAAAATTGGCAGCACTGAAATCGGCCTTCCGCAGCAATGGCAGCGTCACCGCTGGAAATTCTTCCAGTTTGAATGATGGAGCAGCCGCATTACTCCTGATGAGTGCCAGCCGGGCGAAACAGCTCGGGTTGAAACCACTCGCCCGCTGGGTCAGCAGCGCATCTGCCGGTGTTCCCCCGCGCATTATGGGCATTGGACCTGTACCAGCCACTCATAAAGCATTGCAGCGCGCCGGGCTGACCGTAGCGGATCTGGAGTTAATCGAGCTAAACGAAGCATTTGCCGCCCAGTCTCTGGCAGTGATTCAAGAATTGGATCTTAACCAGGACATCATTAATGTCAATGGTGGTGCAATCGCCCTCGGACATCCATTGGGTTGTTCCGGTGCGCGCATTGCCACCACGCTCTTGCATGAAATGAAACGGCGGGCTGTTGCCGGTAATCCAATCAAATACGGTCTGGCAACCCTGTGTGTTGGCGTTGGGCAGGGAGAAGCCACACTGTTAGAATGGATCGGGTAGTGCATGTTCTGGTAACCGGCTCAACTGGCTTTATTGGTGGTGCACTCTGCGCTGCTTTGGTTGGCCAATCCCATCAAGTCCGTGCTTTTCACCGCACATCCAGCAACCTGGCATTAATTCGCGATTTACCGGTTGAGCACGCTATTGGCGACCTTTCCGACCTCGAAAGCATCCTTAAAGCGATGGAAGGAATTGATGTCGTTTTTCACGTTGCGGCGATGCTTGGCGCAGAACAGAATCTCTCGAAAATGTACAGGGTAACAGTAGAAGGCAGCCGGCATGTTCTGGAAGCAGCACAGGCAAAGGGAATCAAACGCTTTATTCACACCAGTTCCGTGGCAGCTCTCGGTGTTCCCTTGCAAGCAGAGCCAAATCTAGCCCCGCAAGAATCGCTGTGGATGGACGAGAATCATACCTGGAATTTTCCTGGCGACCATTGGCCTTATGGCTATTGCAAATACCTGGCAGAGTTGGAAGTGCAAGCCGCCGTCAGTCATGGGTTGGATGCGGTCATCGTCAACCCTACCGTTGTGCTCGGGGCAGGCGATATCTACCGTAAATCCAGTTCAATTATCGTAAAAATTGCCCAGAACAAGCTGCCTATCAGCACAACCGGTGGTCTCAATGTCGTTCATATTGATGATGTCATTAATGGCCATCTGGCTGCCATGCAGTACGGTAAAACAGGGCAACGTTATATTCTGGGCGGAACAAATGTCAGTGTGGCAGAATTTATCGAAACAATCACAAAGATACTGAATGTTACTGCACCACGCATGGTCGTTCCCGGGGCGGTAATTCGTAGAGTTGCCACACCGCTGAGCTGGTTCAACCCGATTCTCAATTTACCCATCTCCCCGGAAATCACCCGTTTGGCTGGCTATGGTTTCTATTATTCCAACCAGAAATCACTAACCGAGCTTCTGTTACAGCCACCAAAACCATTGGATATGGCCATATCCGATGCATTTGAGTGGTTTCAGGCAGCCAGCCTGGTCTAAAAAATCGTTTGTTGTATCATCACAATTGGTTCAATTTGTTGATTAAATGCCGTATTTAATCAATTTAACTGTTTTTCACCGGAAATTGGCGCAAATACATATTGAAGATTACCATTTGATTAGCCATAATTAATATACATCACCAATCATCCCAATATTTCGAAATCCACATAATTGACAATTCCCATCAACCCGTGAAACGATCATCACAGGAGGTGAAAACCACATTTTTCATTTTGTAATTGACGGATAAATAATCATATTTTCAAGTTCTGGAGGGATATTATGAATTTAGGTGGTTATGCAAATAACATAGCTTATATTGACCTTTCTCAAAAAGCCGTGAGCTACCAACCTGTGCCGGAAGAAGCGGCCAGAAAATATATTGGGGGCCGTGGTCTGGGGGTCTGGTATTTATTTCAAAATGGACCCCATGTAGATCCTCTTTCATCAGAAAATCTTTTATGCTTCATGAACGGGCCATTAACCGGCAGCGAAGCCAACATGAGCGGTCGCATGGCCATTGTCACCAAGTCCCCGTTGACCGGCACGATTACCGATAGTCACCATGGGGGATGGTCCGCTGCCAGATTACGCTGGGCTGGCTTTGATGGTCTGATCTTCAAAGGAAGAGCTGAAAAACCGGTCTATGTCTACATAGAAAATGGAAAAGCCGAAATCTTAGATGCCGGTGAAATTTGGGGAAAAGGCGTCCACGCTACTATGCAATATTTTAAGGATAAATATGGAGAAAAAGATCTCTCTGTTATTGCCATTGGACCAGCGGGTGAAAATCTGGTCAAATTTGCCTGCTGGGTCAACGAAGATGACCGTGCCAGCGGTCGCGGCGGAACCGGCTGTGTGGGTGGAAACAAAAACCTGAAAGCCGTGGTGATTAAATCCGAAAAGAACATGTATAAAGCCGAAGACAAAGAAGCCTGGAAACAAGCGCATGCGCGCGCCCTGGCAATGATTATGGATGAATCTACCGTCACCAGCCCGCGTAAGGGTGGCTTATCCGTTTACGGGACCAATGTGCTGATGAATATTACCAATTCCATTGGAGGTTTACCAACCCGCAATTCACAGGTTACCTCCTATGGGGAAAAAGCGGAATTGATCTCTGGCGAATACATAGTGGAAAACCTGCTCGTTTCCAACCCCACCTGTCATGCCTGCCCGGTTGCCTGTAAAAAAGAAGTAGAGGTGAGAGATGGTCCTTATGCTGGTCTACGTATGGAAAGCGTCGAGTATGAACCCGCCTGGTCGGTAGGTGCTAATTGTGACAATAGCGATGCCCGCCTGGTCGCTAAAATGATTGATCTCTCCAACGATTATGGCTTCGATGCCATCGAAATCGGCGGTGTTTTGTCCGCTTACATGGAAGCAACACAGCGTGGTTATACCAATGGCGATGGCGGGCTGGCCTGGGGCGATGCAGAAAAAATGGTGGAGTTATGTGAAAAAATAGCCTACCGCCAGGGAATTGGAGATGCTTTGGCTGAGGGAGGCACCCGTACCGCTATCTATTTCGGGCATCCGGAACTGGCTATGGCGGTGAAGGGACAATGTATCCCTGCCTATGACCCGCGCGGATTAAAAGGAATGGGCCTTGGGTATGCCACCAGTAATCGCGGTGCATGTCACCTTAGAGGGTATTCACCTGCCTCAGAATTAGGATTGATCCCCTTGAAAACAGACCCGCTTGCGTGGAAGGGGAAAGGCGAATTGCTCAAATTATTGCAAGATTTACATGCGTTTTCAGATAGCCTCGATCTTTGCAAATTCAGTGCCTTTGCTGAAGGGGGCGATGAATATGCCGACCAATATTCTATCATCACCGGCGTTCCATTCACCACTGCAGATGTACTCACTACCGGAGAGAGAATTTACAATCTTGAGCGTTATTACAACAACCTGAATGGTATTGGCGATGGCAGTGACACGCTGCCAGAGCGATTCCTGAAAGAACCCTCCACAATGCCTGGCTCACTCGGTCATGTTTGTGAACTTGACTTGATGCTGGAAGAATATTATCAACTGCGTGGATGGGAAAACGGAGTTGTACCCGAAAAGAAACTCAGGGAACTGGAAATTCTATAAGCGCTAAGTTTGATCTAAAAGAGGCTGTCAATAAAATGACAGCCTCTTTTTCGAATCAATAATCCTGATGATCCGATTCACCTGAAAAATAGCGTAGTGATTGATGACCTGCCGTTATCCATAGCTTATTGGCTGTCCGCCATAATGCCAATCGTTAAAATCACCCACCTGCCCGAAGTATTTTTTGCTCCAGTTGTGGGAGTATCTCACGAATCGCGCGCTCGTCACCCCACCATTCCAGATGAACCTGACCGACTTTGATGGATCCCAATTCAAAATCTTTCATTTTTTCAACTTTTGCTTTCCAGCCAACTCCAACAAACCAGTTATCCTGGTTCAACTTTCCACCGACTTCTTCAAGGTAGACTTGTAATAACCAGAATGGTAAGCTTCGTAGATCATAGGAAAATTTTTTCAGAATACACCACCTGCAACTGGCGGAAAAATATCCACCTTTTCATTTAACTTTAATATTGTCTCTAATCCTTCTGGCAGATAATAGGTATCACGGCCATCTATAAATACATGAACATGGCGATAAAGTTCCCCTTTTTCGTCCAGAAGCTGTGTTTTAAACGGTGGGAATTGAACGCTTATATGCTCAACAAGATCGCGGATCGTGCTATTTTCAGGAATATCAAACGCAACAGTTTTCTGCCCTGCGATTTCTCGATAGTTGGCGTAAAAATTCACGTTCATCCATTCTCCTGTAATAGAAACATGACTGTTAAGAAAGATAACAGGGAAACAATTCCTACCTGATCCATTCAACTCGAGTCAGCCAATCTCATTTAAGTCATTATATGTTAAAAGGTGTCGATTTTTATGCTGGTCATTGTACAAGCAAGTTTTGTCAGTGATAAGCGAGGAAAATTGGGGAAATGCTGTATGACAATCTACACTTATATTTTGTGGTCATTGCTATCATAATCGATTTAAAGAATGTATACTGAATTTATCCGAGTTACCAGAAAGCGTTTTGTAAGGAGAGAAAATGCCCCCAAAAGGACGGGTTGAAATTGACGAGTTTTATTGCAAAGGCTGCGAATTATGTGTTGAAGCGTGCCCCCAAGGCGTTTTGGCACTTTCCGCAGAACATATTAATGCAAAAGGCTATCGCCCGGCAGAATTAATCGAACTTGGGTGTACAGGTTGTGGTGTGTGTGCAATTGTATGTCCTGAGGCTGCCATTGTCGTTTACCGTGAAGTGAAAACTCGCTCACAGGCTGCGGAGCAGGAGTAGGAAATGGCAAAAGAATTATTAAAAGGAAATGTTGCCATCGCCGAGGCAGCCATCCGGGCAGGTATGAATGCTTATTTTGGTTATCCTATTACGCCTCAAACCGAGTTATTAGAATGGCTGGCGAATAGAATGCCTGAACTCGGGCGTGCCTTTGTGCAGGCTGAAAGTGAATTAGGTGCGGTAAATATGGTCTATGGTGCCGCCTGTACCGGTGCACGGGTACTGACTTCTTCTTCCAGTCCTGGTGTTAGTTTGATGTTGGAAGGGCTATCGTACATCGCCGGCACTGAAGTACCGGTCGTACTTGTAGATATCATGCGCGGCGGACCGGGACTCGGCAACATTGCCCCGGCACAAGCCGACTACAATCAAATTGTTCATGGCGGTGGGCATGGGGATTATCATCCCATCGTGTTAGCACCGGCCAATATTCAGGAAGCTATCGACCTGACCTATGGCGCCTTTGATCTGGCCGAAAAGTATCGCGCGCTGGTCATCATTCTGGCCGATGGCTCGCTCGGACAGTTAATGGAACCAGCCATCTTACCCGAGATGCAGCCAGTGATCATGCGCCAGCCAGAGTGGGCAACCTTCGGTGCTGAAGGGCGAGAAAAACGGATCCTTTCGTCCATTAATCTTGCGCCGCCAAAACAAGAAGCCTTCAACCTTCACCTCGAAAAACGCTGGCAGGAAGTTAAAAAAGCTGAGATTCGTTTCATGGAATATTACCTGGAAGATGCACGTTATGCTGTGGTCAGTTTTGGCACATCCGGGCGCATCTCGCTCTCTGCCATTCGGGCTGCGCGCGCCAAAGGGATTCCGGTTGGACTCTTCCGCCCCATCTCTCTTTCGCCTTTTCCGGAACAAGCATTATACGAACTGAGCCAAAGGGTGGAAGGATTATTGGTTGTTGAAATGAATGCAGGCCAAATGCTGGAAGATGTCATTAAAATCACCAGAGGCAAAATTCCGGTGGAGTTTTATGGTCGTATGGGTGGTATGGTTCCCATGCCTGAGGAGATCGAGGCCGAAATAGAACGGCTCGTAGATTTACCGCTTTCACTAAACGGTCACCCGCGTGATCGCTGGCTGGATCGATTCTCACTCACTAATTAGGAGGTTTGCAATGGTACAAACTGCTATCGAAGAACAAATCGTTTATAGCCGCCCGGAATCCTTTACTGACACACAAACTCATTACTGCCCAGGCTGTACTCACGGCACAGCTCACCGCCTGGTTGCAGAAGTTATCGATGAAATGGGTATCCGCGAGAAAATGGTTGGTGTCGCCTCAGTTGGATGTTCGGTTTTTGCATACAATTATTTCAATTTTGATTTTGTCCAGGCACCGCATGGCCGTGCCCCGGCCATGGCAACCGGCGTTAAACGCGTCCTACCAGACCGTTTTGTGATGACCTACCAGGGCGATGGCGACCTTGCTTCGATTGGTATGGGCGAAATTGTAGCAGCCGCTGCCCGTGGAGAAAATATCACGGTCATCTTCATCAACAATGCCAATTATGGCATGACGGGTGGTCAAATGGCACCTACCACCCTCCCCGGCCAACAAACCTCATCCTCACCGAACGGTAGAGATGTCGAAGTAGCCGGCTTTCCTATCCGCACCGCTGAATTATTATCCACACTGGATGGTGCAAGTTATGTGGTCCGCCGCAGTTTGCATGACCCGAAAAATATTCGTATGGCAAAAAAGGCTATCCGCCTGGCTTTTGAAACCCAAAAGCATGGACTTGGTTTTTCATTGGTCGAACTGCTTTCTGTATGTCCCACCAACTGGGGTATGACTCCCACACAGGCTGAGGAGTGGGTGGCGGATGTAATGGTACCTTATTATCCGATTAACGATTTTAAGGTGCATCCAGCCCTGGCAAATATCAAAGCTTGAAAGGAATAAGGAATGCAAACTGAAATCATTATCGCCGGGTTTGGTGGCCAGGGCGTTTTATTTGCTGGTCAGGTATTAGCCTATGCTGCCATGGATCAGGGCATGCATGTCACCTGGATACCTTCTTATGGACCGGAGATGCGCGGAGGAACTGCGAACTGCACGGTCGTGATCAGCGATCTGGAAATCGGGTCTCCGCTGGTGAGCCATCCAACTGCGGTGGTTGCCATGAATAAGCCATCTTTCGATAAATATGAAAGCATGGTCAAAGCCGGCGGGTTGCTGGTCATCAATCAATCGATGGTGGATCGCGGTGTGGAACGAAGTGATATTCGCTCGATCATGGTACCTGCCAATACCATTGCAGAGAAGATCGGCGATAAGCGCATGACAAATATGGTACTTCTGGGAGCGTTGTTGGGTAACCTGGGTGTCTTACCTCTCAATGCAGTTGAAAAATCACTCAAAGAACATTTACCTGCCAGGCACCACAAATTGCTTCCCGCTAACCGCATGGCACTGGAAAATGGGGCAACCTTTATCGCTGTCCCTGCCGCCCAACCGATCAAGTAAATCGTTGATTGGATATATCCGTCAAACACGATCTCTTATTTGCATTGTTTTCGGACAAAAACAGGTCATGCAAAGCATACATGCGGTCTTATCTGCATGGAAAACTATGTGATTAATTCTTTTATTTGAGCATTCAACTATTGGGGGAAAAATCCAACAAACTTTCCGTTGCCCAGGTTAGTTTTGACAATACCATCCCTGCTCATTTTCCAGATTGAATTGACATTTTCTACTGAACGCGTAACCAGGAAAGAATCATCATCAATCCAGCCCTCAACCGAAAATTTGCCGCCAACCACCTGATCAATCACTAGTGGGGCACTGCTTCCATCCACCGCAACTACCACCACCTGTCCAAATTCATTGTCCGGTTCTACGCGCTGAATAACATACGCCAACCAATTACCAGCAGGGGAGAATTTGGCTGAACCTGCGCCATTCTGATCAGGCAAGCTGGGAAATTGAATTTCTTCTCCGGAGTTAAGTGTGCGAACGCGAACAATGTGCGACCCATTACCACACACGATCGCGACTTTGTCTAAATCTTGGGAAATGCTGCTCAAACATAACCCCAGATGCTCACTATCATCCACTAAAATTTGAGTAACATTCAACCCTGGGTCATATATTTTCATGCCGTTATAGCCCCAAAACAACAAGTAACCGCCGATTCCCGTCATCCCGGTTGCATAGATTAATCGATTATCCTCAGTCCAACGCAGCGGGTGGAAAATGTAGAGGCCGTCACTCTGTTGGGTAGGCAATATTTGATCAATCAAGCGCTGATTGCTGCCATCCATATTGGCGATAAAAATCTGCGCATTGGGGGCACTTTCCGTCCATTGATAGGTTGCCCAGGCAATCAAACTTGCATCCTGGTTCACACTGATAGAAACCGGATTTTGTGAATCGATAAAATTTAATGATTGGGTTCCACTCGCATCGACCCGAAAAACTCCTTTATCCGAATCGAACATTGAATAATAAATAGCATCAGGCAACACGCTGACTTCATTGTCTCCATACCACTGGTCGCTGCCCGAAGGCACTTGAAATCCAAGTGAAGCGCCCGAGAAATCGTAAGCAGTGAATTGAAAATCGCGCCAGGCAACGAATCCGCGATAGCTTGTCAGCGGCTCAGGCTCTACTGTAGCAGGCGGCAGCATTGTGGCTGTCTCTTCAATGCTATGAGGTACATCCGTCACTGGGGAGACATCGGTGACCGCGCTGCTCACCTGGGTTTCCAGAGCCGCAATTGTCGCCTGTAGATCATCCTGCGGGGTTGGCGCATTGCCAGGTAAAGGAACAGCACAGGAAAGAGTGATCAGAATCAAAACTGTGATTAACAGTATTTTTCGTCCATTCGCTAACATTGGATTCATAAGATTATCCCTCCCCAAAAAAAGCTTTTACGTCTTGCAAGATTATTGTAGCAAATTTTTATCCAGAGAATGAACGGAATCAATAATTAATAAGTACATGAAGACCTTTTCGTTAAGGTTGACAAATGACTTTTGAAAATTATATAATTAACATAATAAGGGGAATTTATTACCAGCAGAAAGAAATATGCTTATGCTGGCTATGTGCTGAGATCTGGATATTTTTTCTTACTACATCCTCCTTCAGCATGAACGAAAGGAGAACGAATGGACATCCTGACCAAAGATGATCTAAAAATATTTATGCAACCCTATCAAAACGAATGTGTATCCATCTATATGCCTGCACATCGCGCCGGACGAGAAACCCAGCAAGACCCAATCCGCTTGAAGAATCTTCTTAATAAGGCTGAGGAAGAGCTTGTGGAGCGAGGGCTGCGTCTACCCGATGCACAGGCAATATTAGAACCTGCCCGCCAATTATTTGGTAATGAGCCTTTCTGGCAGCATCAGAGTGAAGGACTGGCAATCTTTCTTGCCAAGGACATTTTTCATTCTTACCGCCTGCCGTTGCCGTTTGAAGAATTACTGATGATCTCCAATCACTTTCACTTTAAACCACTATTGCCGTTTTTTGCCCAGGATGGGCACTTTTACGTGCTGGCACTCAGCCAGAATGAAGTGCGCTTACTGGAAGGCACCAAATACACTGTCGTGGAATTGGACACGGAAAATGATCTCCCCGAATTAGCACAAGCCTTGCGCTTTGACTACTTCAGTTCCCAGTTGCAGTATCATACCGGCAGCGCCACACCTGCCAGTGGTGAGCGAGCCGCTCTTTATCATGGCCACGATCCGCAAGACGACGAAGAAAGTCACATATTGCGCTGGTTTCATAAAATAGATGAAGAGCTGCAAAAGGAGCTGGCAGGCGAGGAATCGCCTCTGGTTTTGGCCGGTGTGGAGCATCTTTTCCCGCTCTATGAGCAGGCAAACTCCTACCCTCACCTGCTGGCAGGGGGTATTGCCGGAAATCCGGAGCAGTTAAGCCCTAAGGAATTACATGCAGAAGCCTGGGAACTGGTAAAACCAATTTTTTCCAAAGATCGCAAGCTGGCACAGGAAAGCTACCAGCGGTATAAAGTGACCTCGCAAGCCAGCGATGATATTCGCCAGATCATTCTGGCAGCTGCCCTTGGAAAGGTAAGTCACCTCTTTGTCGCTGTCGGTGAACAGGTACCCGGCACCGTAGATATCGATGCGCTGCGAGTGGAGGTAGCGGAAAATCTTGAAGGCGGAGAAGATGATCTGCTCAACCTGGCGGCGTTACAAACTCTTGAAAAAGGCGGCAAGGTTTTTGTCTTACCTCTTTCAGAAATGCCCGACCAGAAGGAATGTGCCGCGGTTTTTCGTTATTGACGGAATCCGCCTGAATAAATTGTGCACACCTTAAAAATAATGCCCGGCCAGATATCCTGATACAGGAACATCGATGCCGGGCCTTTAACTGTAATCAAAGTTTTTATGGTCGTGATGATCTCGGCATTTTTGTTTCATCAAAGATAGAAGAGAAATATATGGAACCAAGGGCACGATTAGGTGAGAACCGTGTGCTATTTTCCATTTTATAATCGCGAAAATTGCTTGCATTTCAATTTGAACTATGATAATATCTTCTCAATTTACGGCTAGCCTTACTGCACATAGGAATCCCTCGGATAGAGTGGTTTCTTTCGTTTAAAAAAGCCATAAACCCATCATTTCAAGTAAGGAAAGATAATGTCCGTTTCATTTCTGACACAAGAAGGTTACGATGAGCTGCTGAATGAGTTGCACTTCTTGCGCGGTGAAAAACGCAAAGAAGTTGCAGAACGTTTGCATGAAGCCATGGAAGGCGGCGAACTGATTGAAAATGCAGAATTCGAAGCAGCCAAGAACGAGCAGGCATTTGTTGAAGGACGCATCATAGAACTCGAATACCTGTTGGCAACCGCCAGGATCGTTGTCGGGGACGCTTTAAAATCGGATCTCATTCAAGTTGGCTCCAAAGTCACCATCCGCGAAGTCGGTGTGGATGAAGAGGAGAATTACACCATCGTAGGCGCTGCCGAGGCAAAGCCAGATCTGGGAAGGATCTCCAATGAATCACCACTGGGTAAAGCGCTCTTAAATCATAAGGTTGGCGATCTCGTTACAGTCAACGCACCGGCGGGCACTTTCACAGTGGATGTGATCAAATTGGATTAAGGTAAAGCAATACAAATCCCCCGCCTGCACCAACTCTGGGCGGGGTTTTTTCTTGAATCAACAAAACGAGCTGGAAGGAAGAAAAAATGGAACGAAATGAACTGGAAAAAATAAGACTGGAAAAAATAGATCAAATGCGCAGTGAAGGCATAGATCCCTATCCGCTGCGCTCACATGTCACCCATCGTGCGATGGAAGCCATTGCTGCATTTGAATTGCATGAACAAAGCGTCCAAGAAGAGGCATTGCCAGCTACACTGGCAGGGCGCATTCGCTCGATGCGATTAATGGGCAAAATAGCCTTCATCCACATTGAAGACGGTTCTGGTCGTATCCAACTCTTCTTCCGCATCAATGAAGTTGGGAGTGAGGGCTTACAAATTCTGAAAGATCTGTTCGATAATGGCGATTATATCGAAGCGCAAGGCACCCTATTTCGAACAAAGACCGGCGAAATTTCTCTGCACGTCCAATCATTTCGCATGCTTTCCAAAGCCGTGACCCCCCTTCCGGCTGCCAAAGATGAAATTATCGATGGCCAGATAGTACGTCATGCTACGTTAAATGACCCTGAAACCCGCTTCCGTCAACGCTATGCCGACCTGGCGGTAAACCCTGAGGTTCGCGAAATATTTCGCATACGTGCCAAAACGATTCAAGCCATTCGTGAATATCTGGATGACATGGATTTTCTGGAAGTGGAGACCCCCATTTTACAGCCAATTTATGGCGGTGCTGCTGCAAAACCCTTTGTCACCTATCACAACCAGTTAAAACAGGAATTATTCCTGCGAATTTCCTTTGAACTGTATCTCAAACGCTTAATCGTAGGCGGATTTGACCGCGTCTATGAAATCGGACGCGATTTCCGCAACGAAGGCGTTTCTTACAAACACAATCCGGAATTTACACAGGTTGAGTTTTACATGGCCTATGGCGATTATTACACCGTCATGGAAATCACGGAGAACATGGTAGCCCAAGTCTGTGATCGGGTATTGGGAACACGCACTCTGACCTTCCGCGGGCACACCATTGACGTGAACCCACCCTGGCGGCGGTTGGAACTGCGCCAGGGATTGATTGACGTGACCGGTATTAATGTAAATGAGCATCAGGACTCCATCAGCCTGGAAGCGGCCATGAAAGCAAAAGGCTACCCTTTTAAACCTGGCAGCCCGCGCGGAAAATTAATTGACACCCTGATCGGAGACTATCTGGAACCATCACTCGTGCAACCAACCTTTTTATATGATTACCCACGCGATATTTCGCCGCTGGCCAAGAGCAAATCAGACGATCCCAGCACAGTGGAACGTTTTGAAGGGTTTATCGCAGGCATGGAATTATGTAATGCCTTTAGCGAACTGAATGATCCGCTTGATCAGGAACAACGCTTCCTGGAAATGGGCAAGGACTTCACCAGCGAAGATGAAGAACAGCACCCGATGGACGAGGATTATCTGCGCGCCATGTCATATGGCATGCCCCCGATGGGCGGCTTCGGCATGGGCGTCGATCGCCTGGTGATGCTGCTGACCAACCAACAAACAATCCGTGAAGTATTGCTCTTCCCACATTTGCGTAAGTTGGAGGAGTAATCAGTAAGGGCGAGGCAAGAAAAATCTGTAAGGGCGAGGCAAGAAAATCTGCGAATCTGTAAGGGCGAGGCAAGAAGAATCTACAAATATAATCCCAACTCCTTTTGCCTCGCCCCGACCTGCCAGTTGCCTCGCCCCAACCCGCCTGTAGCCTCGCCCCGACCCGCCCGTAGCCTCGCCCCAAAATCGCATCGTAAGGGCGAGGCAAGAAAAATCTGCTAAAACAATCCCAACTACTTTTGCCTCGCCCCAACAATGAAATTCGACCCCACCACACATCATCGCCGATCTATCCGGCTGAAAGATTACGACTACAGCCAGTCCGGCGTATATTTTGTAACGATTGTGACCTGGCAGCGAAACTATCTTTTCGGAGAGATTGTTGATAGAAAAATGAAGGCAAATGATGCTGGCATGTTGGTACAAGCGGAATGGAGAAGGTTGTGCATTAGGTTTCCCGGCACGTATACAGAGGATTTTGTTGTGATGCCAGACCACATGCATGCGATCATTATATTGGATCCGGCTGATGGAAAATCGCGCCTATTAGGCACGATCATCGGTTCGTATAAATCCACCGTTGCCCGATTGATTAATGGATTACGTCATACACAAGGGGCACCAGTCTGGCAGCGTAATTATTACGAACGCATCATTCGCAACGAAACAGAATTCATAAATATTCGGAATTACATAGAAGACAACCCTCGCAGATGGGGGGAAGACCACGTGTCTCTCTCCAGGCTGCCTTAATTCCCTTGACTACAATAAACCTTTCATCGCCTAATAATTCCTGATATGGAATTGGTAGGCGTTGTAAAGATCTACTTCCTTCAGAAGAAAAGTTTACATGGATATCTTGTAATGTGCGTCGGCGACGCACCCTACGAGTCCACGCTAAGACTTTCTGCCAGCGAACAAATCAACCAGGTAACTACTCAACTACTCAACTATTCAACCAATCAACCAGTCAACCAGTCACCAACTCCTGCTTGCCAGCTTTCACACCCAAAAATAACGCCTGCCAGGCTTGCTCTTCGCTGGAGGGGGGCAGAAGAATTTGACGCTTACCTGCCGGCAGAGCAAACTGGAAGCAAAGTTGAATACCACCCTTCAGCCAGGCACGTAACTCATCTTCAGAAAGACCAAGCGGATAAAAAACAGCCGAGGCCGCCCGCACTGCCAGTTCGTAATAACGCGCCAGATCAATGCAGCGCGGATCGGGCTTGCCCGGCATATCCCAGGCCTGTACTTCACCCCCGCGCAGATAAAGCAGCCGTACGCGCTGGCCTGGGCGCAGGTTTTTACCAATCTCTTGCAGCTGCATAGCTGCGCGCGCGCCGGCCGTCTTGACGGTATATTCCTGCGGCTCGCGGCTCAAACGCAGGGCTACCAGCAAGTCTTCCAGCGGCACCCGGCCGGCACGCAAATCTGCCAGGTGACGCCGTAAAATCGCCATCGTTCCGGGAATATAATCAGGCAGCTGATCTGCATCCTGCGCCTGGGCCAGGTATTCGAGCAGGTCCATCTGCATGCGTGCCACCCAGGGGGCCGAATCGCGCCGGCGGGCTTCCAGGCCGCGTACCTTAAGCGAACCGTCCTGAAAGACGCCAAAATAGCGGTTGGGGACCGGCACGCGTGCATTGACGCGCGAGGGCAGAAAAGCCACCCAGCGGTAGACCCCATCCAGGGCAATCGCCAGACCAGTGCGCCGCGCAATTTCATCCAGCAAAGGCACAAAATCTTGCGGCTGGTTTTTCTGGGGCTGATAAATCCAGAGACCGTCCACGTACATGTGCAGAACCTGAAATCCCATATCTTCCGACGCTTCTTTGGCGCGCAGCAGAGCCTCGCGCCCCCCAGCGGTGACCGCTTCGTGCGCTTCAATGCGACCAAAACGGGCATTTTTATAGCCCAGATAGCCAAAACAGGTCACCAGCAGCCATTTGTGCGCGCTCGAGCGGGCCTTATCCAGCTTACGGCGCGGATCCCAGGGGGGTAAGCTGGCAGCCCGTTGTTTGAGCGCGACCCTTTTCTTGAGCAGCGGTTCCAATGTCAGCGGGATCAGCCCTGGTGGTTCGTCGCCGGTTTCGAGCAGAGCGGCTTTGCTTGTTTCTGGCGAGATATTGCAGCGCACCATGATGGCCGGATACATAGAAATAAAATCAATGGCACCCACATCGCGGTGCAGTCCCACCAGGGGTTGGTAGACAAGCCCACCCAAATCAGATTCAATCAATTCCAGAGCAGTTTTGGGGCGCTCTCCCTGTTGTTTGTGCCAGGGTACCAGAATTTCGTGACGCAGGGCCGTCAACACCTGCATGGAGGAAATGCCCGTGCCCGGAGAAGTACGGGCTGCCACCTGTGCCGGCAGGGAGGTAACACGCGCCATCTCAACAATTCCATCAATACCGAAATCACTCCAGAACATGGCATTCTGGCGATCAATATGCCAGCGCCCGAACAGGTGAAATTGCTGGCCGCTGTACATGATTTGGCCATAAGAGAAATACGAGCGCTCCGGGCGCTGCAAAAAACCATGTCCAGGTTCGCGATTGAGCGGCAGTGCAATTTCGAATTTCTCCGAAAGCTGAACCAAAAAGGGCAGCAGCCAGGTATCGCCCCAGCGCGTCAGCAGCACATCCGGATCGTGTCGTTTTAAGAGCGCCTGCAGATTAATCAGCAGCGCCCGGGGTGGCTGCAGAGAAAGGCGATAATTAACCCCGGCGGCAGAGACCAGTAGCGCCTGCGGACTGGCATGCAGAGGGTCGCAGTCCGGTTCGAGATTCATCACAGCCAACTGCGGAGCCTGCGAGTCAAGCTCCCAGGGACTATCCCGTACAATAAATTCATGCACCAGGCCTGATTCGAAGCAGCTAATTTCGCAGCGGCAAAGCGGGAAACTGCCTGTTTTGGCAGCATAACGCAGCGGCAGGCTCACATCGGCATCGTAATAGAGCAGATCAGGATAGCGATCAAGCAACTCACGAAAGAGACGCTGTTGCAAGGAGAAGGAGGCAACTTCCACCACGAGAAGATCTACCGGCTGCGGGAAGAAGAGATCGCGCCCCTTCTGGCGGCTTAATTGCGGCTGACTGGCATGCGATTTTAAAAATCGCCATACCTGGCGCAGAACTTTGGTGGGGCCGGAGAGGGAAAATCGGATGGGAAAAGGCTGGTACAAACGCACCCGTTTTCCTTCCTCGCTCAGCACCCATAGCACCACACCGGGCGACTGGATATCTTCGAATAAATCCAACAACCAACCATTAATTGTTTGCATTACATTGCTGGCGCAGTCGTTCCACTTCGTCCCGCAGGCGCCGGACCTCCTTGTGTTCTTCCAGTAACATGGCCACCAAAAAAGTTTCCATCGGCAGCACATGGGTGGCATAGGCAGCCGCAGCGATATGCTGGCGGGCATTGGAAAGTAGCTCATCCAGCGCCAGCTGATCGCTGCGTCGCAAGGCTCGCCGGAAACGGGAAAGCGCCTGTTCTTCATGCAGAAAAACCTGCGTAATGGATGGTACGGTTCTACCCATATTTCCTCCTGACAATCGCTTTGATAGTGGCGCCGCCCTCCAGAAAGGGCAGCAGGGTGGGTTGGCTGGGTGCAATCGCCGCCGCGTCTTGTGGCTGCACTTCCAGCTCCAGACGAAAGCTGCCAGCCTGTGCCTTTAACATTTCAAACAGCACCATGCGTTCTGCGCAAATGGTAGCGGGCATGCGTGTGCTGACCACCACCGGGGCCAGCTTGCTCAATTGCTGCAGCTGCCATAAAACCTTGCGCAATAGGCGCTGGCTTTCCGGCAAATTAACACTTTCATCATAAAAAGTGGCCAGTAAATCAAATACGAGGGTGGGATGCTGAACAGCAGGCCATTCGGTTAATAAAGCATGCACCTGATAACAGGTAAAAGCACGCGAAAGGCGGATGCGTCCCAGCGCCAGGCGGGGGTCATAGTTCTGACGGCGAATGGACTGCGCCACGGGATAGGCATTAAAACGATTGCCCCCGTCCAGAACCCGCGTGGGTCCCTGCATGGATAGCCAGGCCGCCAGTTCCAGCATCCACTGGCTGGCCGCGTGTTCCCCCATCACCAGTAACAACTGATTGGGTAATTGAGACGGAAGAAGAGTATTCATGCCCCTATCATACTCATAATAGAAAATTTTTTCTATCCCCTTTGGGGGGAAATTGAGGGTGAAAGCAGGGGGATTTTCGGGGAAAACGCCAAAAGGGATCAGTTCAAAGTACTAAAATCCCATTTAACCAACAAACGGCGTAATTCTTTGCGGTTGGCCACCCCAAATTTTCCCAGCAGATTGCGCACATGGGTACGCAACGTCTCGTTGGCAATCCCCAGGTGCTCGCAGATCGCGGCAGTGGAAAGGCCATTACAAATCAAAACTGTCACTTCTTTTTCCCGTGGGGTCAGACTCTGCCAGTTTTGCCAGGTTTCTTTTTCCACCTCTTCCATTAACAGCGCCCGCTGCACCAGATCGGTCATTACAGCAGCAGGGGTACTGTGACGATGTTTCGCCAGCGCCTGTAACGAGACCAGCAACTCTGCGTTTAGCTCAAATTGACGCTCGATTGGCGGTGGCTGTTGCCACTTACGGAAAAAGTGAGAGAGATTCATATTTCTATTTTATAGAACACTTGTTCTTTCGTCAAGGGGGAGTAATTTGACGTTTGCTACAATCACCGGTAAAATTTTTACAAAATGCAAGCTCAACGGGGACATGAAGCTGACAGCAGGTGGATCATATCTCCCGCCCAGGCGCCCCGTTTGGGAAAGTACACTCAAGATGATCGCAAAGATGCAAGGAGAAGTGTGGAAAAGGCAATTTGGATATCCATTGGAGCGGTATTAGGAGCAAATCTGCGTTATTGGGTCAGTGATTGGGCTGCATTGCGCTGGGGCAGCCATTTTCCTTTTGGTACCCTCTTGATTAATATCAGCGGAAGTTTTATGCTAGGAGTAATCATGACAATGATCAGTGAGCATTATGTCATTGACCCGCGTTTACGTCTCGTGCTGACGATTGGCTTTTTGGGTTCCTACACCACCTTTTCGACCTATGCTTTTGAATCAATCAGCCTCTTGCAGCAAGGCCAGGGATGGCTGGCATTCTTCAATCTCTTTGGCTCCAGCTTGCTGGGTGGTTTTTTTGCTCTTTGCGGTATCTGGATTGGAAGGTTGTTGTAGGGGAAAGAGGAGAAAAAATGGAACAGTATCTATCTGAAAACACCAAACGTCTCAAGATTTATATTGGGGAGAGTGATCTCTGGCGCGGGAAACCGCTCTACTTTGTCATCCTGGAAATCTTAACCCAGGAGGGAATGGCCGGTGCAACTGTGACACGCGGTATTGCCGGTTTCGGCGCTCGCTCGCGCATCCATACCGCTGCAATTCTGCGCATCTCCGAGGATTTACCCTTGATCATTGAGGTGATAGACACTGCCGACAAAATCAGGCTGGTTTTAGAAAAAATCTACCCGTTGGTGCGCGAAGGCTTGATGACAATCGAAGACATCCAGGTGCTCAAATATACCCACCGCTACCTTAACCCTTTGCCGGTTGATCGTCTGGCCGGGGAAGTCATGTCGCGGGATGTTAAACTACTGACACCCAAACAAACCATCCGTCAGGCCTGGGAACTGATGTTAAAGAAAGGCACCAAAGCCATGCCAGTCGTGAATTCCGAGGGGCATGCGATCGGAATTTTAACCGATGGCGACTTGATCTCGCGTGCCGGTCTGACTCAAAGGCTCTCAATTGCGCGTCATTTCGAAAGTGAAATGATCAATAGAGAACTGGAGAAACTGGAACAATCGCACACGCTGGTTGAAGATGTCATGAGTAAACCTGTGATCACCATTCGCGCAGATACTTCGATCGGGCAGGCTGTCAATTTGATGAAAAAGCATGAAATCAAACGTCTGCCGGTTATCAATGAAAAAGACGTTCTGGTGGGTATGTTATCTCGTTTTGACATCCTGCGTCTGGTAGTGCCATCAGCCACCAAAGAACTGCCTCCTCTTTCAGTGCCGGGTTATGTCAGGAAAGTGGGCGAGATCATGTCACCCGTAGTACCCACAGTTTTTGAAAACGATGACATTGCCACAGTGATTCAGACCCTGCTGGAAAATGGCAGCCACCGAGTTATTGTTGTCAACCAGGATAAAAAGGTCAGCGGCATATTGAGTGATGGCGATGTCTTTACGCGTTTGCCAGTTCCAACCCGCCCATCGATTCTTTCAGCCTTCAAGCGTCTGGACCTTAATCCGATTACGAATGCAATCGCCAGAGACTTGATGAGCCCCAACCCGATTACAGCTTCGCCAGAATTACCCATTGCCACAGCGATTCAAAAAATGATGGCTGAAGGGCGCAAATGGCTGGTTATCATTGACGAAGAAAAACATCCTGTTGGCCTGGTCGACCGGCATCGTCTTCTGGATGCATTGGCGATGATTCCGCCGACGATTACTTGAGAAAGGAACGGTCTTTACCTTTTTCAACTGTATATGTTAGGCGGGAAGTATGGCTGCTTTCAGCTGTCGTGAAAGTTGCCCGAAATGCGCTTCGTATTTCAAGTCATCGCTGCGTGGGCGAGGGAGATCTACAGCCATGTCAGCGATGATCTTGCCTGGCCTGGAACTCAAAACCAGCACCCGATCCGAAAGCAGCAAAGCCTCAGAAATAGAGTGTGTGACCATCAGCACAGTCGTACGGCGAGCCTGCCAGATTCGCAGTAATTCAACCCCCATTTGCTCGCGTGTGAGCGCATCCAGGGCACCAAAAGGTTCATCCAGCAGCAATAACTCCGGCTCCTGAATCAAGGCACGCGCTATTGCCACTCGCTGAGCCATTCCACCTGAAAGATCCTGTACACGACTGGTTTCAAATCCGTTTAATGCCATCAGGTCCACCAGCTCCATCGCCCGGGTACGACCTGCGTGCATGTTCACCCCTTGAATTTCCAGAGGTAAAAGGATGTTTTCCAAAACTGAGCGCCAGGGCATCAGGTTCGCCTGTTGAAAGACATATCCTATTCTGGCCGGGTAAGTGTGCGGGGTACGGATGATGATTTCTCCACGAGAGGGTTCCAGTAAACCAGCAATTACCTTAAGTAATGTACTTTTACCGCTGCCCGATGGACCAATCACACTTACAAATTCATGAAAATCTAAATCCAAACTGACGCCTTGCAAGGCTTGCAACCCGCCATTATCACTGGCGAAGGTGATGTGTAAATCACGAACCTGTAAGAAAGATGCCACCTGCCTTTATTCCTTTTGCCACAAGAAATCGTTACTATAGACGGATGCCAATTCAAGCGGTGTAGAAATGAGACCCATGCCGTATAAAACATCGTACATGTTTTGCCAGGCCTGCGGATTGCTATAACCCAAAGGTTGCTTCTGGTATAAAGTGATCGAAGCTGAAAGGATCTGTTTCTGCACAGCTGCATCTGCCTGCTCAAGATTTTCCACATATTTCAACGTGATTTCATAGGCTTTTTCCGGATCAGCAATGGTTGCAGCTACCCCCTTCGTGATGGCTTTCACCATTTTGCTGACAAGCTGCGGGTTTTCTGTAATTACCTTTTCGTTGGTGATTAAGCCATTCGAAACCAATTCGATTACATCTGCAAGGTTGAGCTGATTGATCTCATAACCCTGCGCCATTAATTGGATAGGCTCGTTGGTGATATATATAACGGCAGCATCCTCCCTGCCTGCTACCAGGGATTCCACCTGGGTATAACCAATTGAATCCAGAAGGAGGTCTGATTCCTGCAAACCAGCAGCATTGATCATAGCCTTAAAGCCAATATAGCTTGCGCCATACAAACCAGGAATTCCTACCTTTTTTCCGGCCAGATCTTCGATGCGGGTGATATTCTTTTCTTTCAATGAAACGATACCCACCGGATAATTACGATACCAATTCATTACATATACAATGGGCAGTCCCTGGGCTCGAGCCAAAAGTACTTGTTCCCCCGAAGCGATGGCAAATGGAATTTCAGACGCTCCAACCAGGGCGACATTATCAGATTCCATACTATAGTCCAGTTCCACATCCAATCCCTCCTCCAGAAAATAGCCATTTTCCAGCGCAACATATAAGGGAGCAAATTGAACATTGGGTATGAAGCCGACCGGTAATCTTATCTTAGTAAGGGGTTGCGAGCTGGTTTGGCCGTTGGATGGCACGCAAGCGCTCAAAATAAGCATGATTAAACCAGCCATTAAAAATTTCTTATTCATAAAACTTTTTCCTTTATCCATTCATCTCCAATAAGGTGCCTTTGCGGGCGGAGCTCTGCCAGGCAAGCAATCTTCGTTCTAAAAGAATTACGGTGCCATAAAGACTCAACGCCAACACCACCAGAGTAAAAACAGCCACAAACACCAGAGCTGTATCATACTGACCGCGCCCAATACCGATCAAAAATCCCAGACCACGGTTTGCGCCAATCAGCTCACCCACTACGGCACCAATAACTGAGAGGGTCGCACCAATGCGCAGGCCACCTAAAAACACAGGCAGTGAGGCTGGAATTTCCAATAAGCGCAAGGTTTGCCAGCGCGTTGCACGCAGAGAGCGCATTAAATCACGCAGGTCTTGTGGGACGGCGCGTACTCCTACCACTGTGTTAACCAGCACCGGGAAAAAGACAATTAAGGAAGCAATTAATACTTTGGAAAACAAACCAGGGCTGAACCAGATAATGAGAAGTGGGGCGATAGCCACAACTGGTATTGCCTGGCTTGCAACCAGATATGGTGACAGAATACTTTCCAGGGTTGGTGATTTTGCTAACAAGTAGCCAGTTATCGTCGCCGCGAGAACTCCGACTGTCAATCCTAAAACAACCTCCAGAAGCGTAATCGACGTATGCCGCCACAACGTCCCATCAATAAGGGTGTCCCAAAAACGTTGCAGGACCACCAAAGGCGAGGGCAGAATAAAAGCCGGTAATGAGCCCCAACGCGTAACCCCTTCCCAAAGCAATATGACCAACAAAGCTGAAACCAGCATCAAACTGTTACCGTTTCGCCGCAACCAGACAGTAGTTTTGTGGCGGCGGCTTATTGATTTTCGTTTTGATTCGATTCTGGTTTCCATTTTAATAAGCACCTGACATACAAAAACCCCGAAAAAATAGATTTCGGGGCAAGATAACACAACATGAATGTTGTTAACCTTCTTTTATCCGGACTGTACCGTCGACTCTGGAATTTCACCAGATCATGCTGGCAATCTATGCCTGCTCGTGGGTTTTAACCACCGATCGGGAATTGGAAGTTTCCTTCCTCACCCTGCCCCGAAGGTAATATTCTATTAGCTTGATTGAGTATAACCCCCCCGAAAGACGATGTCAACACAATTTGTGAAATTAGTTGCAAACAGGACTGTTGACAATGGCTGTGAAAATGGCATCCGTTTCTTCAAGGTTTGCAAACAAGAAATCAGGCTCACCAGCTGCCAACTGTTCCATAGAGGTTACCCCGTTTGCCACCGCGATGGTCACAGCTCCGAAAGCTTTTCCAGCTCGTATATCGGTGATTGCGTCGCCAACAGTCACCAGTTGCACCTCATCAGGATTAAATCCATAAACCCAGGGGGCCTGATTTAACGCTTTCTGCAAAATCTGTTCTCGCTCCCGGACCTGGTCACCAAAAGCCATTAATGGAAAATAGGCTAATAACCCGGCGCGCTCTAACAACGGCACCGCAATATCACGTAATGTACCACTGGTGATTCCAAGAGCAATATTCGCCTGGCGAAGTTTTTCCAACAAACCCAATGTTCCCGGATAAACACAAGCATTCATTTCCTGCGGTAGGATTGCAAGCATATTTTCAACCAGCAAAGTCGTTAATTCTAATTGTTTGGAATCATAAAACGCATTACTGATGCCAGCTGCAGTTGCATACTTGCGCACCACTTCTAAATAGGGATAGCCAGAGGTCATAACCCGTGGAAGATCAGTAATTCCGAACAATTTATTCAGTGAATTTACAATACTTTGGCGATGATATTTACTCGCATTCAATAAGGTGTGGTCCATATCGAAGAAAACCAGGCGGGTTTTTAGCTCAGCAAATTGATTTTTGCTATCTTGATTCAGTCTATTTGTCATTTATCTTTTCAAAACCACCAATCGGGCGGGTATTTTTTCCAGGCTTTAGTATAGTCTCTGGCCAGAGAAATGGCAAGACGCGCTTGATGTGCGACCAAGTATGAGAATATTGATAGGAGAAAATAATATGACAAATTTATTGTTCGTTAATGGGTTATTCGTTAATCTATGAGTGCTTAATTTCTGGATAGGTCTTTGTATTGAGTTCAGTGAAAAGAGTAAAAAGCGGAAAGTATCCAACAGGGTACTTTTTGAGCTACTACTGGCTAATTTGTATCGGCAATGGAGAGCTGTTTAATTTACAGCCAAAACTTTTTTGGTGACTATGTGCTAAAATAAAAAATAGGATCCTTACCCCCTACACGAACTCCCATTTGCTGCTAATTCCAATGAAAAAAAGTGTAACTTTTCTCTTACTATGGTGCCTCCTTCTGGCTTCCCTCCGCACCCTTAAGCCAGATAGTGTATTCGCCGAATATTCAGGTGGCAGACAAACATTGCGCAGTTCAGGATCTGCATCCGCCGACGAAGGGATCTGGCTTTCTGCGCATGCAACAGACAGATCATCGCAAGTTGCTTTCACAACTAAAATAATCTCCAGCACTTCTGTCGAAATTGAAATCACATTTCCCGGTATTTGGGCAGAAGCTCACAACAGCCCCCAAGGAGATTTCACACGTTTATCTTTAGAACAATACGGTCACGATGCGCCTGATGGTCACCCTGACTTACCCCTTTACATACTCAAAACGGAAATTTCCTTCTCAGGAGCAGCCAGTCTGGAAATTTTGGAAAGTTCGTCACGCACGATTCTATTAGCCGAACAAAACCTGCCGCAAATAATATATCCTGTACAGCCCCTGGCACCAAAATCTTATTTCATACCCCCCTGGGTGGAACCAGACCCTGACGCATATCAGAGCCAACAGTTCCTTCCCGCTCAGACAGTCTACCTGGGGACCAGCTACCAACAACGCAATTATCGCATTCAACCGATCCGGATCCATCCGGTCCGCTATCAACCGCAAGAAGGGGCAATCCAGCTGCTGGAAACCCTCAAATTGCGTCTTAGCTGGCAAGCCCCCACCCCTGCAGAGTTGCAGCAAGCAGGTCGCCTGGCCGATCCTGCTTTCGATGCTCTCCAGGAGGATGAATTAATTACAACGCAGGCTAACCTGGCAGCCGACAAATCGCCAACTGCTGGTAGCAGATATTTGATAATCAGTCCGGATATTTTTCTCAACACGCTTGCTCCTTTTGTCAATTTCAAGCAGAGCCAGGGATATCAGGTGACATTGGCCAGCCTTTCTGATGTGGGATCTTCCACATTAACCGGCATTAAGCGCTACATCCAAAAGGCCTACGACACGTGGGAAACACCTCCCTCTTACCTTCTACTGGTTGGCGATAGTAATTTAATTCCAGCCTGGTCCCGAATCGATAACGAAACAATGAAAATCGCAAAAAAGACCGATCTTTATTATGTCACCATGAATGGCAGCAATGATTTTGACCCGGATATTTTCTATGGCCGTTTTTCCGTCCGCGATATCCCCCAGCTTAATAACATCATCAATAAGACGATTGCGTACGCCAACTTGAACGGCAGTCAGGCCTGGGTCAAGAAAGCAGCTTTCATTGCCAGCTGTGACAGCAGTTATTATGGTACAGCCGAGGCTACCCAAAATTATGTAATTACTAGTTATGGGCTACCGCTCGGCTATAGCGGCACCTTCCCCAGTAATCCCCAACCTGGCGGTGATCAGCTTTATTGCCATTCGCCTATATACGCCACAACCACAGATGTAATTGCTTCCGTCAACGATCAGCGCTCGTTTGTGGCGTATTCCGGTCACGGATCCACTGATAGGTGGTCGGATGGTGGTATCACTTTTACAAGTAACAACGTTCGTGATTTAGTCACTAACAATGTCTTCTCACTGATCACCAGCTTCGCCTGCCTGACAGGCGATTTTGGTAATGATGCAGTACTCGAATCCTTCGGCGAAACCTGGCTTCGTCAGGCGCAAAAAGGCGCAATCGTCTATTTGGGTTCTGCAGATAATAGTTTTTGGGACCCGGATGACGTCCTCGAACGCGCTTTTTACGATTCCTTCTTTGCCACACCTTCCAACCCGCCAAAAATCGCACAACCAGTCTACGATGGTCTGGACGAAGTCCGCGACCACTACCCTTCAACAGCACAATACTATTTTGAAAGCTACAATATTTTGGGGGATCCCAGCGCGCAAATCTGGCTACAGCCACGCAGTTCAGATTTTGCCCTACAAATGGAAAACAACAGCGTGGATGTTTGTACAGGGGCAGGTACACAATCTTCCGTGAATGTCATCAGTGTGGCAGGTTTTTCTGAACCGGTCACACTCAACCTTGTTAGCCTGCCGTCTGACAGCAGTTATACCCTCAGCGTCAATCCGGTGAATCCAGGCTCAAATACGGACCTGACGATCTCCGCCGAAGCAGGTTCTGTGCCGGCAACATATGATGTTACCTTGCAAGGCACAACTGCCAGCCTTCAACATACAGTTCCTTTCAAACTGAGCATCAGCAACGTCGTGCCGGCTATCCCGACCTTACTTTTGCCTGAACAGGCAGGCAGCCCGTATCCATTAAATCCATCGTTCACCTGGCAGCCGGTCACGCAAGCTAGCGGTTATCACTTTCAGCTGGCACTCGACAGCGAATTTACCAAAATCATTATCGATGAGCCAGACCTGAATGCAGCAGCCTTCACACCCGCTTCCCCATTGGATAGCGCCACAGTCTACTACTGGCGGGTAAGCGCCAATAATGGCTGCGGGCAAAGTAATTTCTCAATAGCTAACACCTTCTACACTCTCTCACTGGCGGGCGATTGTGTTTCCGCCGCGCAAACACGAACACAATATTTTAATGACTTTGAGAGCTCAGCCAGCGATTGGACCAGCAGCACCTGGGGTTTAAGCACGGATCGTTTTCTTTCACCGCAGCGATCTTTTCATGCCAGTGCGCCAAATACCAGCAGTGAACAGAGTCTCATCAGTCCTGCACTTCCAATTCCAAATGCAGTCATGGAACCCTCCCTGCAATTTTGGCAATGGCGGAACCTGGAAGATCAAGCCAGCGGCTGCCTGGATGGCGGTATTCTCGAATACAGCACCAATGGCGGGTCAAGCTGGGCACAGGTACCATCACTATGGTTCCCGACCGTCAGTGAGGGATATGATGGATTGATTGCTTCCAACTATTCCAATCCACTGGCAGGCAAACTGGGATGGTGTGGCGACGAAGACTGGCAGAGAAGTGTCGTAGACTTGACCGCACTGGCCGGTGAAACCGCTTCTTTCCGTTATCGCCTGGGTACGGACAACTATTTGGGTAGCAACGGCTGGTTTGTTGACGACTTTTCAATCCGTTATTGCCAGGAAGATTACAACTTCACCCTCAATACTGCCCAAGCGGAAAAAAATGGGGAAGCGGGCACACAGGCTGAATATAGCATTCAGATCACCAACGCCGGTTCACGTGATTCCTATCAAATCGCGCTATCCGCCTCGAATTGGGATACGACAGTCAGTTCAAACCTGATCGAAAATCTGGACTTTCTACAAACCGGAACACTCACAGTGCAGGTAACCATCCCACCAGTTGCAGTCCTCGGTCAGCAAGATAATGTGACAATAACTGTTACTTCTGTCAACCAGCCGACTTTGCAACACAGCCTGACTTTGACAACTACTGTCATTCAAAACTATTATTCTTACTTGCCATTAATCTTGACCCAATGAAAGTTACCACTTTTGTCAGAGGTCAGGATAAGATCAGATATCACCCCACCTGACCATAAAAATTGCAGCGAACATGTACAATTTCGTACTGCTGCCAGAAGATTGACTCAGGTACCCCAATCGCGCATATAAAGGAAATCGTATCCAACGGTGCGGTTATTCAACTTGCAGATTGGCGGCATCACGCGTTTGAAATGATTACGCTGCACTCGCCGCATGACTTCCTGAACAAATTCTTGTTTAAACCCTGCTGCAATGCATTCCTGTGCGGAGTAGCGCTCATCCACCAATAGATAGAGCAGCTGATCAACCTCAACATACGTAAAGCCGAGATCCCCTTCATCCGTCTGTCCGGCCCACAAATCGGCGGAGGGAGGTTTATTGATAATTGAAGGGGGTATGCCTAATTCGCTGGCCAACTGGCGAACCTGACTTTTATACAGGTCACCTAACGGATTGAGTGCGCAAGCAGAATCACCATATAAAGTGGAGTAACCCAGTAATATCTCAGTCTTATTGCCAGTTCCTACTACCAGTCCTTCAAAGGCTGCCGATTGATCGTACAAAACAATCATGCGCGAGCGCGCCATGATATTTCCTTTGCGGGTTGCATCCATATCAGGATTGAATCCGATCAGGGCATCGGCCATGGTTGTAATCGGAAATGTAAGACTCTCAACACCGGTTTGTTCGATCAGCTTTTGGGCATCATCCAACGAATCCGGTGAGGAAGTACGGTAAGGCATGCGCACTGCAAGTACATTGTGGGGACCGAGTGCTTCGACCGCCAGCACACAAGCTAATGCCGAATCGATTCCGCCCGAAAGTCCAATGACTGCCTTTTTATAGCCCGTACGGGTAATTTCACTTTTAATAAAATCAGCCAATATTTTGGTTGCCAATTTCGTGTTGATACTTAAATCAAACATATTTCCTCGCTTATCGCCCCGCCGGACGGCTGCTGTTATTGAGTATGCGGGTTAATTCCCGCTGGACCATTGCGGTCCTTTCATCCCGTAACAATGGCAGTCGTACCCGCGTACGATGCAGCTGGTTCAAATCGATTTCACAGAAAAGAAGTGCTTCTTCGTGTTGAGGAGCCCGAGCCAGCACATTGCCATTGGGATCATAAACCATTGCCCCACCCCAAAAATGCAAACCGTCTTCATATCCAACCCGATTGGTATGGGCAACAAAGGTAGTGAAAAGGCTGGCATAGGCACGATTAATATGATCGACCCAGCGCGCTGAATCCAGCTGAGGCTCAGAACTCAGTCCACGGCCAGGTGAAGCAGAAGAAAAGATCATCAGGTCGGCACCATCCTGCCACAATAAATATGGCAAAGATGCATGCCAAAAATCCTCACAAACCAGTATTCCCACACGACCAAAACGGGTGTCAAAGGCACTCACCCGATCGCCCCAGGCAAAAAAACGGCCCTCGTCAAAAACACTGTAAGTAGGCAGATAGATTTTCTGGTGAATATGGACAACTTCACCCCCCGAAAGATAAGCCGAGGCAATAAAAAAGCGATTGCGCTCATCCTCCTGAACAAATCCCACCACCAGGTCTATGCGCTGGCTGGCTTGCAGCAATTGGTCAAAAATTGGGTCACTTGCCTGCGGTCGTAAGGCGACGGTAGGAACCAGATCCTGTAGAAAATAACCAGTTAATGAAAGTTCTGGGAAAATCAGCAAATCAGCCTGTTGAGCACAGGCTTGCTCAATTATTTGCAAATGGGTTTCAAGATTGGCGGAAACATCACCCAAAACAGTATTCATTTGCGAAAGAGCCAGTTTACATTTCATCATTAAATCAGTATTCCTCCAAGTAAATAATTGCTACATTGCATTAAATATTCCGTTATGACACGTATCCTGAAACAACCAGAATCTCCTGGCGCTGCCTGGTATTACGGGTTTGCACTGATTGAGCCTGCTTTGCCGTCAGGTTCGAATACGCTCTTCCTAATTACGAATTCTACTTTGTATCAATCCAACATATTTATTATATCTGCTATCAGGGGCTTCCGCTATTTTCCAATCTTGGTTTGAGAACAAAAATCATATTAATCATCGCAATCAGTAGAAAAGCCAAAGCCATCCAAATATCTACGGGCAGGCTTTTCCACACCGGACGAAGATCTGCCCGTAAAAAGGAAAAAACGAGCGTGTGCAGACAAATTAACAACCAGGTTAGCCCTGACCGCAGTCCAATTCTTTTCGTCGTAAAAGTATGTTCAAAAATGGTAAAAACAAGGAAGAGCAGCAACGCAGCCACAAGTTGATTCGGAAAACGACTGGCATAATTTCCACGTTCATCGATTACAGTCAGCCAGGCGATATTCACTGACAATTGCTTACCATATCCACAACCAGCAGGAATGCAGGCTAACCAGGTCATCAAAGCGGCAGCCGGTAACAAAGGTGACCACTGATCAAGGAGATATTGAATATTCTGACGGCGGATTAAGGCAACAATAATGATTGTAAGCAAAGAACCGGCGACAGCCCCCGGCCAGATGAAACCGCCCTCCCAAAATCGGATTGCCCGCCAGCCATTCTCGCTTAAATAAGCTGGCTGCCATAGGAAGAACGCTAACCTCGCTCCTACCAACGCACCTACCAAACTCCATACAGCTGCTCTTGCGGCAGATAGCTGCTCTCCCTCTGCCACAGTTTGATAGATCCGCCACATCCCCAGCGTGGCACCCAACCCGATTAAGAGCGCGTAGATTTCTATTCTCAATCGCTTTTCTCCATTTGCAGATTATGGCAGTCAAGGCTAAAAAAGTCAACGCCTATATAGGTAAAAAGGAAATGCCTGCTGAAACGGAGGTTTGTCTTATTACACAGAATATTCTACCGCCTAAAACCTCAGATTTGATTGTTTAAAAATAACAACGTGAGAAAAGATCCCCACATCTATGGCATGCATATGAGATTACCCCCCTATCTTCCGCATCCAAATGAAAAGCCCACAGAAAACGGGTCAAAACTCAACATTAAAATAAGATTAGATATCTTAAAAAAAGTAACAATTAATTATTTCTAGAAATAATGTCTGAAAACCGCCATAATTGATTGGTCAGATAAGCCGCCACCAAGATCAATCATCTATTGAAACACGATTTTGACTCAAAAATTGTGATTTTTGACTCAAAAACCATTGATTTGGAACATTTTTAAGTCACGGAAAGAAACAATTGTTTGAAAAAGAGAGGGAGGTTTTTTCTTCCGATAATTACCAATTTTTCGTTTTTGTAGAAACTGTAAATTCCAAATTGGATTTTGATAGGAATGTCATCAATTTAGCCACTCAAAACCGTTTTGATGTGTAGGTTTTGTTTGACAATGCCGCCCTGACTCTGTCCTCAAGTGTTCGATCGCTCGCCATCCATACACCTCATTTATACTAATAAATCATTTCATTTTCGCAATTTTCGGAATCATTTATCGCCAAATGCGCTATTCATACTTCAAAGCCATAACCGGCTCCAAGGTGGCAGCCCGCAGCGCTGGATACAAACCCGATAAAAAGCCAACCAGCGTCGCAAAAATAACGGCAAACAAAAGCAGCCAGCTGGGAGTGACCGTGGAAATACCACTTGAAATGACCCCTTGCTGAGCCTGGCTGGCCATGTATTGCATGGCAACAATATTCAGTACTTTGCTGCCGCCCCAGCCTAACAGCATGCCGCCCAGACCACCCAAAAAGCCAATTCCTGCAGCTTCTCCCAGGAATATGGTCAGCACATCCTTGTTGGTGGCCCCAATCGCTTTCATCAGTCCAATTTCGCGTGTGCGTTCGAGAATGGCCATGGTCATGGTGTTGGCGATGCCGATTGCCGCCACCAGCAGGGCAATAGCCCCAATCCCACCAAAGATGATCTGCAGAACCACAAAGAAAGAGTTGATCCCTTCAACTGTGCTTTGTGAGGAATAGGCCATAAAGCCCAGTTCGTTAATTTTGTCGGTAACATCAACAGTCACATCCGGTGAGACAGCCTGGACGATAACGTTTTGATAGCCATCTTTGTTTCGATTAATGCGCTTGCCGTTGTTGAACCACTGGTTCCAGGCTTCCAAATCTTCCATGCTGACAAACATGCTCCCATCCGCCTCATTTCGCATCTCTTGCAGCGTTCCGGTGACCTGCAGGGTGACTGTTTTCTTGACCTCCTGGCCATCCTCCGTCCATTTTGACAGTACAAGTTTGATGCGCTGGTCCATCAATGCAGGAGGTTCAAGCGGTTCATCCCCAGGGCGCGTATTGGGGTCATAAAAATTTTGGGGAAGCCAGCTCCCAACGATGACAGTCCCTTTCCGTAAGTCAAGCGTGCCTTCATTCGATAGATAGCGCAGGTCCTCCAGCGTCTCCGCCTTAACGCCCATGATACTGGCCCACGATTCCAACTTACCCAGCTTCACCATACCCGAACCATTCAGGTAATCACGTGGAATCACTTTTTCCACACCTTCAATGGCGGCGATCTCAGCTAATGCACTGGGGGTCATCATCTTGACATTCGAAGGGCTGTCTCCCTTGCCATTCACCATCATCACGGGCTCAGAGCCCCAATTTGGGTAGACCTCAATGCGTGTCAGATCATTTATGCCCCATAAATTACTGGTGGCCGATTTTTGCAATCCGGTTGCCAGGGAAACGAGCAGCACCACTGCGGCTGTACCAATCACCACGCCCATTGCAGTTAGCGCAACCCTGCCTTTACGCCGGTTCAGATTTTCAATAATCAGGCTGACGAAATCCCAAAAATGCATGAATGCTATCCTTTGCCACCAGGCGGGATTGGATCTCCAGGGATAACCTGCTGAGGAAATTCGCCGTCCTCAACCGGCATGGGATAATCCAGTGCCGGCTCGGGTTTTGCGCTGCCCAGGCCAAATAATCCCTTGAAAAAGCGAACAACTTTCTGCATGAAAGTCTCTTGCGTTTCAATCACCGGCATATCTGTGCCATCACCAGGCATCGGTTCAAATACCTGCTCGGGTTCTATCTGAACTGTCAGAGTTTGTTCTACTGTCCGCGGTTGATTGAAATCATCAGTGTAAGAAACCGAGATCATAATATCCAGAGGGCCAGCCTCATACGGCATTACCATCGCATCCAGGGTGAAATAACCACCCTGTTCCAAGGGGCCAACCAGGGCAATATTTTCGCTCAGATCGGCTCCCCCTGTAACGCTGACCTTCAAATTTCCTAAAACAGCCGTATTTTTACCCAGATTGGTAATTTGAATCGGTATAGGCGAAAATTGTCCAGCAAATAAAATGCCAGGGTCGCGGTAGAAACCCAGCTCCACCCGCGGCAGGGAATAAACCAGAAGGGTTATGACCTGGTCATCCACCACCCGCTCACCTTTGCTGTTGGTATATGTGAACGAGATTTTAAAGGGATACGCGCCAGGATTGGCCGAAACATTGACGATCAATTGTGCATCAGCCGATTTTGTTTCAGCGGGTGCAATTTTATCCAGATAGATTAGATTTGACGAACCCAGCGGTGCAAATGTGCTCAGATCCGAACTGCCGCCTGATACTCCTCCAACTGTGGGGGTACCGCTGCCTTCTGACCCCGTCACGCCGCCACCCAGAACCATGGTTACCGCCTGCGCATCCACCGTACCCAAGTTTCGAACCTGGATCTTCAAATTAAAAATGGAACCCGGCTGAAGGGGATCAACATCGACCTGATAGCCTCCCACCACCAATTGAGCGCGTGCTTGTGGAGTAGCTGTGGCGGTGGGCGCTGAAGAATAGACTGGTGGCTGTAAATTGATGGTCAGGGTAAAAGTCTCGTTGTAAGAGGTCCCACGCTCGTCAGTATATGTGACATTCATAGTGACCACACCGGAGACCATGCCCCATAAGGTTGAATTGGCTCGCAAGGGTTGACTGATGTCCGTGGCGGCATCCGTATCCAGATAAGGAACAACCCGCACTGCCCCGGTTTCCAGCGGTAGGAAATCGCTGCTTTCGAAGTTAGCTACCAGATTATAGACATCGCTGCCACCGGCATTCTTAATCCGAATTTTTAAGGTAAAATCACTGCCGGGATTGATAGCTGATTGCCCATAATCATAGGTATTAATCACCACCAGCGGGCGCTCAAAAGAAGACCCAGTCTCCGGAGTGGCACTGTTCTCAACCGTAGTAGTTGGGGTTTCGTCCTGTGCCATTACAACCGGGTTCGCAACTGCTCCAATCGCGAAGATCAATAGCAAGAATGAAAATAAAATCAGATGCTTGACTGTTTTCATAACAACTCCTCTTCTTCTTTTTCCTGCAATTCAAAACTGGCAGCGGCGTCATATTGTTCTTCCGAAACCACGCGACCATCCAGCAGATAAATCATTTCAGTGGCAAATTGGCGCATTCGCAAATCATGGGTGACCACCACCACAGTGCGACCTTGTTGATTGAGACGGGAAAGCAATTTCATGATACTGAGACCGCTGCTCGTATCCAGATTTCCGGTAGGCTCATCCGCCAATACCAGTGGCGGATTATTCACCAGCGATCTTGCCACGGCAACCCGCTGCTGTTGGCCACCAGAAAGTTCGGTTGGCCGGTGATGGGCTCTATTGGAAAGTCCAACCTGGCTTAACAAGGATGATGCCTGAGCTTGTCTTGCTTTCCCCGAAATACCAGCAAAGCGCATCGGGAAAGCAACATTCTGGAATGCTGTCATGCTGGAAATAAGATTAAAAGATTGAAAAATGAAACCCACCTTCTTGCGCCGAAAAAGACCGAGGTCATTTTCGTCCATTTTTTCCAACTCAAATCCATCTACATGGATTTCTCCACTGGTGGGTCGATCCAAACCACCCAGTAGATAGAGCAGCGTACTTTTTCCCGAGCCGGATGGACCCATAATCACAGTGAAGGATCCTTCTTCAATATCCAGATCAATCCCTGCCACGGCATACACCTTTTGGCGGCCCATCACAAAGGTTTTTCGAAGATTACGGATTTGAATGAATGGCAAATTATTCATGATTTTAGAAGAAGAAAAAGCCGCCCGTGGAAAGACCGCTTAATTGGGCTGCAATCAAACCTGGCACTGCTTTTAATGCCAGGAATATCAAAACAGCAACCAGAGTCGCTAACCATGCTTTACCTGCTTTGAGGCCTGAGATTTTGCGTGCCCCAATTCCTAAAAGAATAATTTGCCAGATCAGATAAATATCAATAACGGCTAAAAATGCCGTCAGATAAGCATGAAAGCCGCTGGCACCTTCTGCCATGAAACCCGAAAGGCCGGGTGCGCTGATTACCTGGCGGGTAATGAGGATGGCAAAAATTTGAACAAGATCACGAACAAGAAATGGAAGACTTGCCCAGGCGACAATATTTAAGGCAGAACGATTACTGCTGCGGCTGCCGTTGAGAGTCAGCGAGAGGTGCAATATGCTGCCCAAAAGGAACCAGCTGATCCAGATACCTAGCAATTTTCCTACCAGTGGGAACACAGTCGTGACCACCGGGCTGGTGCTAACTCCTGCAGCTGCGCTAAATTGCTGCTGCTGTTCAGGGCTATAGTATTCGAGTCCCTCCGGCGCGACAACTTCCGGGATGGCAGAACTGAGAATGGGGGCGGAAACCAGCACCAAAATCAGCGCTGTGGTCATTAAAAGAAGCAGTGGTGCCAGCCAAACACCGTAATTTTTTTCGGAAATTTCCTCCAGGGCTTTCCCTGGTTTGAATAACACAGGAAAAAACCACTTTAATTGAAATTTGCGTGGTTTTTCTTCTTCAACGAAAGACACATCCTGTTCCAACATGGCCATACCTCACTCATTATACAAAACTGACAAAGTCTCAACCAACATATGACGATGTGAAGTGAAAAAAAGTTTCCATTTTTTCAGGACAGATTTCTCTGCGCGTCCCTGATCCAGTTCACAATTATCATGATCATACATCGAGAAATGTATTTAGGGAATAGGCCAAAGTCCCCCTATTTTTGTTCTGCATTGACTGATGAAAGCAATTTTTTCCCATGACTTAATGAAAAACTCCCGCTGTTTAGGACGGGAGCTTTCAAGGAGAAGTTGGAAATTTGTTTCCAATTTTGGTTTTAGGCAGTCTGATTTGATAGTGGTTATAAATTATCATGCATTTCTTCATAAGGGTTATTGTTCTGATTTCAACCCTACCAAACTTGCTGCGGCAAACATAATGCCCACCAGGGCGATAACAATATAAACGACTCCAGCCATAATGTACCTCCTTACATAACGAACGGCCTTCTTTGTTCTGAAGTGGATGGCGGCGATAGCTTTCCAATTCATATATACAATAACACCAATCTACTTGATTCGTTCTGCCTGAAAGAAGGGTATTTATGTGCCTTTCAGGCGAGATCTTTTCCATCCTTTCGGACAGGATCATTAAAACCAAGCTATATCTATATACGTGTTTTACCCTTAAAAAGTTCCTAAAATCGAGAAGTTGTTATTAAACCTATTTTCAGAGAAACAAAAACGCGCTACACTACTGGTATGAACAAAAATTTCTCAAAACAAATCCTTTCCCTCCTCTTTGTTTTTTCTGTGTTAGCCCTCGCATCTTGTGTTGCTATTCCCCTTATTGAAACGGCGCAGGTAACACCAATAGACGCGACACTAACACCCACAAAACTAGACGCGGAAGCTGCCATTGTGCGATTAAAACTAAGCGGTGCGCTAGAAAAATCTACTGCAGAAATCAGTGGACTCACCTGGGCAGGTGATTGGTTGATTTTGTTACCACAATATCCCGATCGCTTTGACAGCCAGATATTCCGGCTCAGTCGAAATGATCTGATGCAGGCAATTGATAATCCGCAGCAGGTACTTAAGCCGCAAGCTATCAAATTGGTAAGTGCCAGCCTGGAAAAAACAGTCGCGGGTTTCGAAGGTTTTGAAGCGATTGCCACCAACGGGCAGGATGCCTATCTGACCATCGAGACTCATTCAGTTGGCACGAAAGGATATCTAGTTAAAGGAACCTGGCAGTCAGATTTTTCACAACTGATCCTCGATGCCGCTTCATTGACTGAGATCCCTTCACAAATGAATATCAGTAACTCCAGCTATGAGAGCTTACTTGTGTTTGGTAAACGAATTGTGACCCTCTATGAGGCCAATGGTTCCAACATCAATTCTAAGCCGCTGGCTGAAATGTTCGACTTTTCGCTCGCAAACCCATCTTCCTTAAATTTTCCTCACGTAGAATACCGCATAACAGATGCTACCGAACCGGATGAAAATGGCGAGTTCTGGGCCATCAATTATTTTTTCCCGGGTGATCTTTCCAAATTAGATCCCGCTGATGATCCGATTGCCGAGACTTTCGGAAAGGGAAGTACCCACAACAATTCACCCGTGGTTGAACGATTGCTGGCGTTCCAATTTACAGAAGAAGGAATCGTATTAGCAGAGAAAGCGCCAATCCAATTGCAGCTCCTACCCGATGAGGAAGCGCGTAACTGGGAAGGACTGGTACGGTTCGATCAAATTGGCTTTTTATTGGCGACCGATAAATTTCCAGAAACCTGGCTGGCTTTTGTGGCCTATCCCTGATTTTTCAGATCTGAATTTTCCAGGTTAGCAAGGGGACCAGTTTTCTGTCCAAGAATCAAGCGTGAGCTGCGATCATAAAAAACATACTCCCAGGCCCACTTAATCAGAACAACCAGACGGTTGCGAAAACCTACCAGCTGGATTAAATGCACAAAAAGCCACATCAACCAGGCCAACCAACCGTGGAATTGAAAACGGTCAATTTGAGCCACAGCTTGATTTCGACCTATGGTTGCCATCATACCTGGGTCGTGAAACTTAAAAGGCTGTAGGCTTCCACCCTCCAATTGTGCTTTGATATTGTCAGTTGCTCGCTTGGCTTGCTGTATTGCCACCGGTGCAACCATCGGTAGCGGAGATCCATCATCGGACTCAAAGTATGCGCTATCGCCGATCACATAGACATTATCATGAGTAGAAAGCTGCAAGGTCGGTAGAACCACTGCCCGCCCCTGTTTGCTTTGCGTCAAACCAGCCGAATCGACCAAGCCGGCTGCACGCACACCAGCCGTCCAGATAAATGTTCGCGCTGAAATCGGATCTCCTTGAACCAATTGAATTGTCTCACCATCATAATCTTCGACCATTCTTTCAAGCATTACTTCAACTTTTTTGCGTTTTAATGCCGCAAAGGTCGCCTGCGATAAGTGTTGGCTGAGATTGGAAACTAAATTGTCAGTAGCCTCCAATAGTATGACACGAGTTTCGTTAATATCAATTTTGGGATAGTCCTTCTTGAGCACCAAACGCACCAATTCTGAGATCGCGCCAGACATTTCCACGCCGGTAGGTCCGCCGCCACATACCACAAAGGTCAATAATGCCTGTCGCGCTTTAAGCTCGCTTGTCAACGAGGCTTCCTCAAATCTCAGTAAAATGTGGTTTCTTATCCGATTCGCATCAGTAAGAGATTTTAAGCCGAAGCTTTTCGCCTCTAAAGAAGCTTTTCCAAAGTAATTGGTCTGGCTGCCGACTGCCAGAATCAAATAATCATATTCCATTGGGCCGGCTGTCGTCTCCAGGATTTGGCGATCAAAATCAATTCTATCCACATTGGCCAAAACAAATTCCAGGTTTTTCTGTTTGCTTAAGATTCCACGAATTGGATAAGCAATATCATCCGGCGAGAGGCCAGCCGTAGCAATTTGATAAAGAAGCGGTTGAAATAAGTGATAATTCTGGCGATCTACGAGCTTGATATGAACAGGGGTGCTTGCCAAAGCTTTGGCTGCCTGCAATCCGCCGAAGCCAGCACCAACAATAATCAAACATGGTTTTTTAATTTTCGCTGTCAGCAAAGACCTCCCTGATTAATGTGAACGAAATCAAATATAATATAATTATTAGTGTCTGATTTATCCAGTATATTTATAGGTTTTTAGAGTGGCAGCTGGTTGGTTTACCAGGTTACAGTTGGTTAGTTGATTAGGTTTCAGTTGATTGGTTGATTAAATTCCAATTGGTTAGTTGATTTCCATACCCTGGAAGCGGACATAAGCCACCAACTACCATTTACCAGCTATCAGCCATCCGCGTCAGCTGTCTGCTGTTCTTTTACTTTTTCCCAGCATTGCCAGCGGTATCTGCACTACTTCTTTGATGCCCAGCAAATAGACGACAAGCAGATAAATCAGCAATCCACCACCGCCACCGATCACCAACAGGAGCAAGTCGCTGGATGGTAAGATTCGTCTGGCCAACAGCACCACACCCGCCATTACCCCGCTGCCAAGCAAAGCCTTTGACAGATCAAGTAGAATGTGACGCAGATCGACACCTTTCCAGCGAATGGAGAGGATCAGCAAACCGATGGATGCCTCCACCAACACGGCGATGCCATTCGCCAGGGCTGGGCCGGCGTGGCTAATCCCGCCGCTTTCAAACGGCCGCGTCAACCAGATTGCCAGACCGATATTCAGGGCAGTGGTGCCAATGGATATGAACAACGGTGTGTATGTGTCTTGTTGGGCTGCGAAGGCACGAATGACAACTTCCAGCATGGACTGACTGATCAGAGCCAGGGCATAGAACTGTAAAGCATAATAAACCAGCTGGGTGCTCTCAGCCGTAAATTCACCCCCCTCGAACAAAACGCGAATGATAGGTTCACCAAGCACAATTAATGCCATGGCAGCCGGAATTGCCAGGGTCAATATGGCTCGCAGCGAACCACTCAGGGCTTTTCTTTGGGCAACGACATCTTTCTGAGCAGCCAGAGCCGCCATGGTTGGGAAGATGGCTATCCCAATTGCTGTTCCAATCAAAGTCCAGGGCATGTTCATCAGACGGTAGGCAAAGTCCAGCGCTGCCAAACGCCCCTCCCCTAGCCGCGAACTGAGCGTGGCATTCAACCAGTTGATGCTGGCACGTGCCATCAGCAAATCGACAATTCTCGGCAGCATCAAAATCGCCACTCGGCTTAATGCCGGGTCCAGGCGCAGGATCGGCTGCCACCTTACTTTGTAATAGATAATCGCCGGTATTTGTATGAGGAGATGCAGTAAAGAACCAAGGACCGCCCCCCAGGCAATACCGAAAATACCCAGGCTGGGTGTTAAAAAGAGCGCTCCAAATATGATACCGGCGCTATACAGAGACGGCAATAAGGCCGGGACCAGGAAATGTTCGTGAGCATACAAAGCGGATGTCAGAATGCTTGAAATAGAAAAAATGAGGGTGGAAAATAATAAAATGCGCATTAATTGCACAATCAAGACCTGGATTTCAGCAGGGTAGGAGGCGCCTACCCCCCATTTTGAGCTTACCAACCACGGTGAAAGGACGAGTGCCAGCGCTGAAGCTGCCAGCGTAATCAGAAAAATCCAGTTAACCACCTTGCTGAAAAGCGAGTTGGCACCTTCCCCTTTTTCAAGGCGCTCTTTATAGACCGGTAAAAACGCAAAGCTGAGTGCTCCGCCAGAAAGCATGGTGTAGATCAACTCCGGGACAACATTCGCAGCGGTAAAAGCGTCCAATTCTGCCCCTGTACCAAATTGCCCAGCAATGATACGCTGACGCAACAATCCAACCACAATCGAGGCTCCCCAGCCGGCACTGATAATCAAAGTGGAGCGGGCGATGGAGGTGGTTTTTGAGGTGGTTTGGGGTCTGAATGATTCTGACATTTTTTATCTCGTTCCCGATAATTCGTTGATTAGTTGACTTGTTGATTAGTAAGGCAAACATTCATCTACCCAACCACCTAAACAGTAAACTAATCAACCAATCAACTATTAACTAATCACGTCCAACTTCGCAAACGACGCAGCCAATTTTTTCTTTTCTTTAATTTCCACAAAAAAGATCTCCAGCGTCTCTTCCCCATCACCTTCCAGATGTACCGTCAGGATGACTCCCTCACCAAACGACTTATGACGTACCGTCATCCCGGTTTTATAGGTTGCTTCCGTTTTCAAAGCGACGCTTAGGGGCATCCGAACTATGCGGCAAAATAGAGGCTGAACCCGATTTGCGCTCCCGGTTTGAAGGTGCCAGTATATCTGCCCAACCGTAACCATTTGTTTTCGCTGAACTGGTACTTCCACGTGGAAGCACGCGGGGAAACATCCACGTAATCAGCGCGGTCACGACCCCAACGGCTGCCTGAGTGCTGGTACTGGTTGGATCTTCCGTAAGAAGAAGAATACGATGGAAAATCTTCACTCAACAACCGGGAGGGGATATCCTGCAAAAATCGCGAGGGCATCTGATTCTCATAACTTCCATAGGCATTTCTCCGTTCGCTGTGCACCAGATAAAGAACATTTCGTGCCCGCGTGATTCCAACATAAAACAGACGCCGCTCTTCCGCCAATTCTTCTTCATCTTCAAAAGCACGGCTGTGAGGCAGCACCCCGTCATCCAGACCGACGATAAATACCTGGTCAAATTCCAGACCCTTGGCAGCGTGCAGCGTTAATAAGGTTGGCGCTTCCATTTTTTCCGGCACAGTATCCTGGTCAGACACCAGTGCCAGATTCTCAAGAAAGGCTGCAATACCCTGGTCGGCAAACTCAAAAGCAATACGACGCAGTTCCTGAACATTTGCCCAGCGGTCAATAACTTCTTCCTCGCTGCCTTCACTGAGATATTGCTGGTATTCCAAATCGAGCACAATCCGGTCAAACAAATCGGGCAGAGATGCGCTTTCTTCAGCCAAAACCCACCCAGCCAGCAGATGAGCAAAGGCATACAATGATCTGGCCGAACGGTCCAAAGCCAGCCACAATTCTGAATTTTCCTGGCTGCCAGCCAGCTCCAGCAAGGTTTCTCCCATACTCTCTTCACGCCAGCGAGCAACTTCGGAAAGTTTATCAATGGTCTTGCCACCAATCTTACGCGCGGGCACATTAATCACCCGCCGCAGACTGACCTCATCTTTTGGGTTGTGTACCAGCCGTAAAAAAGCAATCACATCCTTCACTTCTCGCCGGCCGTAAAAACGCTGAGCACCCACCAGGCGATAAGGCAGCCCGGCCTTCAGGAAGGCTTCCTCCAGCAAGCGTGATTGGGCGTTGATACGATACATAATCGCAAAACTACCCGCTTGAACGCCCTGCCGTAGTTTTTCCTGAATGGTGTTGATCACATATTGTGCTTCTTCACGATCATCTGCGGCAGCATAAAAGTGAACCAACTCATCACTACTGCGCTGGGTGAAAAGCTGCTTTGGTGTTCGGTAGCGGTTTCGGTCGATAACAGCTTTGGCAACATCCAGCACAACTTGGGTTGAGCGGTAATTTTCTTCCAGTAAAACCTTACTGGCAGAATCGTAATCCTGCTCAAATCTCAACACATTCTTATAGTCAGCACCCCGCCAACGGTAAATTGATTGATCTTCATCACCGACCACAAAAATACAATTGTGCACGCTGGCAAACAACCTGACCAGTTCATATTGGATCTGATTGGTGTCCTGAAATTCATCCACCAGAACATAGGCGAAGCGGTTGGCATAGCGTTCACGCACATCGGGATAATCGCTCAGCAAATGTACCGTCATTAAAAGTAAATCATCAAAATCAACCGCATTGTTCATCCGCAATGCTTTTTCGTAGCTGCTGTAAATATCGCGAATGGTACTATCACGACCGTTGCGAATAACATACGTCTCAGGCAAGACAATATCATTTTTCGCCTTCGAAATTGTCGATTGAATGGCAGACGGTCTATAATTTTTCTCATCCAGATTCATGTCCTTGATAATATTCTTGAGAAGAGAAAGCTGGTCATCGACATCAAAAATGACAAATTTATTGTCGACCGGCAAGTATTGTGCCTCGCGTCTTAAAATACGGGCGCAGACCGAGTGAAAAGTTCCCAGCCACAACCCATCAGCCTTGCGATCCAGCATCTTTTCCAGACGTTTTTTCATCTCGCGCGCAGCCTTGTTGGTAAAGGTAACCGCCAGGATATTGTAAGGTGGGATGCCAATTTCTTGAACCAGGTAGGCAATGCGATGCGTAAGTACCCGTGTTTTCCCGGACCCCGGCCCGGCAAGTACCAGAGTCGCACCGCTTTCGGCGGTAACGGCTTTGAATTGCTGCTTATTTAGTTCGTTTAATGAATTCATATGTATGCGATTGTACTCTTTCATAAAGATGCATGTCAACCAGAGTCTTTTGATTTAAAGAAAATGAGAAACAAGTAACAGGGAACGAGTAACGGGAAAATAGTAATGAGTAATGAGATACGTTTTATAGCGAAGGTCCAGCTTTCTAATTGAATTTCAATTAACATGACAAAATTAATCAAGATAGCCAGTACCAAAGCTGGTGATTTTTGTGAGATTTTTATCACTTTTAGAATAATTGGGAAAAATTTACTCAGGTTTTTAATGAAACTCCTTCGAGATTATGCTACAATTTTTTAGGGAGAAAGGTGCCTATAAAATAAGTTCCGATTACCCTATTTCGAAAGGCAAGGCTTTTCAAATAACCGTTTATATACCGAAAACATAATATCCATTAAATATCTATCTGACTCAGGAGGAAAAAATGAAGAGAAATTTTCTACATGTGTTTTCCATTGTTCTTATTATTGGACTGATCTTGGGCTTTGCCCCCCCTCAGACGCTTGTAAGAGCTGAATTAGCCGGTGACCTCTTTTTCTCGGAGTACATTGAAGGCTCTTCCAATAATAAAGCGATCGAAATTTATAACAGTACCGGAGTGCAGTAGATCTTTCGGCATACACCGTGGAACTTTATAGCAACGGAGCTACCCTGGTAACCAATAGCCTGATTCTTTCAGGAATATTAGCCGACGGCGATGTGTATGTAATTGCGAACGCCAGTGCCAATGCTGCCATATTAGCAGCGGCTGATGTTACTAGCAATGTTACCTTTTTTAATGGCGATGACGCACTGGTATTGAAACACAATACCACCATCATTGATTCGATTGGGCAAGTCGGCTTTGACCCTGGTACATCCTGGACGGGAAATGGTGTCGCCACGGCTGAACAGACCTTGCGTAGAAAAATTAACATTTGCCAGGGCGATGCCGACAGCACCAATGCTTTCGACCCTTCTGTGGAGTGGGATAGCTATGCCCAGGATACCGTGGACGGTATCGGTGCTCACACCTCAAATTGCACCAACGCCGGCACTTGTGGTTCCGTTTTTATTTCCGAATATATTGAAGGGGGTTCATTTAATAAAGCTATCGAAATCTTCAACGGCACTGGCACATCGGTCGACCTTACAGAATTTACACTTGAACTATATTCAAATGGGAGCGCTACTGTTTCTTCTACAGTAACTCTGACCGGATCGTTGGATGATGGCGAAACTTATATTCTCGCAAATGCCAGTGCCATACCAGCCATTCTGGCCGTAACAGATCTTGTTTCATCATCAGTAATTAATTTCAATGGCGATGATGCTGTGGTTCTTAAACATTCCGGCACAATCATAGATTCCATCGGCCAGGTAGGAGTTGACCCTGGAACCGCCTGGGAAGCAAATGGCGTATCGACTCTTAATCAGACTTTGCGTAGAAAGATCGGCATTAGCACAGGCGATAATGACCCAAGTAATGCCTTTGATCCTTCTGTCGAGTGGGATAATTTTGCTCAGGATACCGTGGACGGTTTGGGAACCCACGCTGCTACATGTGGCCCTGTCATCGTTGAACCAGAGCCCGTAGTAAAGATCAACGAGTTTTCTGCCAGCACAATCGGCACGGATGTCGAGTTTGTAGAAATTTTAGGCGACCCGGATACCGATTACAGTGCTTATACAATTCTGGAAATAGAAGGTGACCTTTCCGAATCTCCCGGCATGATCAAGGAAATAATTTCGATCGGCACAACTGATGCTTCTGGTTTCTGGGCTGAATACCTTCCTACAGGAAGCCTCGATAATAATAGTTTGACATTGCTATTAGTGCGGGGTTTTAGCGGTTCGTATGGAAATGACCTTGACACGGATGATGATGGCAGTCTGGATTTAACTCCCTGGGCAGCAATCGCCGATTCCGTAGCTGTTGACGATGGCGGTTCAGGCGACCTGTTCTACGGCGATCCAATACTTGGTCCCAACTATGATGGTGTTGCAGCCGCTGCTCCTGGTGGAGCATCACGCTACCCGGATGGTGTGGATACCGAAAGTCCCGACGATTGGGTTCGCAATGATTTTGACCTGGCAGGCATTCCTGGTTATAGTGGTACTCCTGACTTCGGCGAAGCATACAACACACCCGGGTTACCAAACCAGGTTGTGCTGGAAGTCTGTAGTGATCCATTCACCACGATTTATGCTATCCAGGGTTCGGGTTCAGCCAGCACTCTGGATGGAACTGAAATCGTGACGGAAGGTGTCGTGGTAGCTGACTTACAAAGCGGGCTGCGTGGATTTAATATCCAGGACCCCGGCGGCGATGGCGATCCGGCGACCTCGGATGGCGTCTTCGTTTACAGCCCCACACCGGATGTAAATGTAGGAGATCTTGTGCGGGTACGCGGTACCGTGGACGAGTACAATGGCCTGACCGAAATCACCAGCGTCAGTCAATTGTGGGTTTGTAACACTGGCCTTACCGTGGCTCCCACAGAAATCAGTTTGCCCGTTGCAGCGGTTGATGACTTTGAGAAATACGAAGGCATGCTGGTGACCTTCCCGCAAGATCTGGTTATTTCAGAATACTTCAACTTTGACCGGTTTGGCGAAATTGTACTTACTTCCACCAGGCATATGACACCGACAGCACTGTATGAGCCTGGTTCGCCTGAACAACAACAGGCAGCCATGGATTATATTTTAGACCGCATAACCCTCGATGATGGTCGCTCTGTCCAAAATCCTGACCCTGCCATCCATCCCAATGGGGCTGTCTTTGACATGACCAATCTATTCCGTGGCGGCGATCTGGTTACTAATGTGACTGGTGTGATGGATTACAGCTTTGGGCTCTATCGTATTCAGCCGACTCAAGGGGCCGACTACACTGCTGTGAATGAGCGACCTGTTAATCCCCCCATGCCTGGCGCAGTATTGAAAGTGGCCAGTTTTAACGTTTTGAATTACTTCACCACCCTCGATGGTGGCTCAGGCACATGGTTTTGTGGACCTTCAGGTGATATGGAATGTCGCGGAGCCGATGACGATGAAGAATTCACCCGCCAGCGGGCTAAGATCATCGCCGCTATTTCGGAAATCAATGCGGATGTAGTTGGCTTGATGGAGATTGAAAACAATGTTGACGACAACGCAGTCATCGATCTGGTAGCCGGGTTAAACGATGTCATGGGTGTCGGCACCTACGACTATGTTGATACGGGTGTAATCGGCACGGATGCCATTAAAGTAGCTATGATTTACAAACCAGCGGCTGTGACACCTGTGGGAGATTATGCCATTCTAGATAGCACAGTGGATAGCCGTTTCCTGGATGAATACAACCGGCCTGTTCTCGCCCAATCGTTTGCAGATCCCCGCTCAGGGAATATCTTCACCGTGGCAGTCAATCATCTCAAATCAAAAGGTTCTGCCTGCACAGGCGATCCCGATCTGAATGATGGTGCCGGTAATTGTAACCTGACTCGCACAGCCGCCGCCGAAGCCCTGGTCGATTGGTTGGAGATTGACCCAACGATGAGTGAGTCTGAGAACTATCTCATCATTGGCGATCTTAATTCCTACGATAAGGAAGATCCCATTGACGCCATCCTGGCCGGCAGTGATGGTACTCCTGGCACTGAAGACGATTACATGGATATGATCCTGCAATACCAGGGCGATCTGGCTTATGGCTACGTTTTCGACGGCCAGATTGGTTACCTCGACCATGCGCTGGCGAATGGGGGAATGCAAGCCTTCATTTCAGGGGTTGATTTCTGGCATATCAACGCCGACGAACCCGATTTGATCGATTATGATACGTCCTTTAAACTGCCCGCTCAGGATGCGCTTTATGCGCCGGATGCTTTCCGCTCCTCGGATCACGATCCGGTTATTGTGGCACTTGCCTTCCCATACTTCTATTACTTGCCGATTATCAGCAAATAATACTTTTCCTTGTAGGGACACGGCTGCTATGCATCCCTCCGGCAGCCGTGCCCCTCCAAACCAGTCACCCATTCGCTTTTAATCGCGCGAAACATTCGTTATTAAAATCATTTTCTTTACCGCTCATTTTGATTGTCAATCAACCCGAACTGGGCTACAATCCAGCCTATGGAATGGGATCTGATTGGCCATGAATGGGCTGCTGCCATACTGAGAAAACACATTCAAAACCAGAATGTGCGCCACGCCTACCTTTTTAGTGGCGCTCCGGGAATTGGCCGGCGCAGTCTGGCATTGAAATTTGCCCAGGCAATTAACTGTCAGCAACCGCCTGCGCCTGGTGAAAGCTGTGGTACATGCAGAGCCTGTCGTTTAATCAGCACCTGCCAACACCCGGATTTAAGTATTCTCGAAGTTAAGAGTGACAGTCAGGAAATTAAAATCGAGCAGGTGCGGGAAATACAAAAGAATTTGAACCTTTCTCCCTACGAGGCCAATTACCGCATTGCCTTGTTACTCAATTTTCAGCACGCCAACGTCAATGCCCAGAATGCTTTATTAAAGACATTAGAAGAAGCACCTGCACGCGTAATCCTGCTAATGACAGCCGATGCACCGGAGAACCTATTGGCAACCATCACCTCACGCTGTGAAATCTTACGCCTGCGTCCAGTACCTGTGGCAGAAATGGTGGCACCGCTGCAAGCAAAGATGGCTATCGACGAGGAGCTTGCACTGGAGTTAGCACACCTCTCAGGCGGCAGATTCGGTCTGGCGGATGAGTACCATCATCACCCGGAAAACCAGGAACAACTGCACACATGGTTGCAGGAGCTATTTGAATTGCTGGCAGGCAATATTGGCGCGCGAATGCATTTTGCGGAAAAAGTCAGTGAAAACAGGCGCAAAGGCGAGAGCCGCGATACAATCCGCAAAATCATGCAAACCTGGCTGCTATTCTGGCGGGATGTGTTGATCTTAAATTCAGGTAGTCAAATGCCATTAACTTATCTTCCCTTCAAAGCCTGGTGCACCCAGGTGGCAGAGAAACTTACGATCCAACAAATTACTGAGCAAATTCGAAATTTGGAAACTGCCCTGGAGAATCTGGAAGCCAATATCAATGTACGTTTATTGATGGAAAATGTACTCCTGGCCTGGCCGCAGGTGACTATTCAACGTTGAGTATTCCCATCGAAAAAAAGCTGTCAAAAAGTTGGGTAAATTATTGTTTCCTTAAATTGAGGAGTTTTATATATTGGCATATCTCAAGAGGAAGCGCTGCTAGATCATTATTTTAATTCTTAACAAAGAACCGTTTTTTCTTAGAAAAACCGTAGGAGCAAAGGAGCGAAGAAAATATCTATGAAAGGATCCGTGCTCTCAAATTCGCTCCTTCGCCCCCCGTGTAGATCATATTCAAATTGAATGCCATTAGGCAGCCGCTGCCAAAGGCACGCACAGCGGTGATGTGCACACCTACAACTACAATCCATAGGATTACACCACTGGTAAAAATGCAACCTACATAGAAAATCACTCTCCGATTCCAGCCTGTCATGAGTTATTATCAAAGTTCTCTGTAGGGGCATGGCTGCCAAAGGCACGCACAGCGGTGCTATGCCCCTACAACCACAATCCATAGGATCCGCCACTGGTAAAAATAAATCCAAAAATCCATTGGGAATCTGCTCCATCCAGTACCAAAGATCGAGCGCGCATATGCCCAACAATTAACCGTGATGTACATTGAATAAATTTATTTCTATCTGTGTATAGGCGAAGGAGCAGACTTTTTTTGCAGTAACCTCAATTGGGTATCTCTGCGGGTTTAAAAGAGACAATTGAGGTGAGGAATTTTGATTTCAGAGAAAGCATAGCACAAAGAAAACAAATTAATTCAAAAGAGGCTGCCTGGCGGCAGCCTCTTTCTACTCATTTTAATCTGGATCTTACTTACTCATAATCGGGAAATAGAACATGTAAAGCGGATCCAATTCCCAGGCATACACCTGTCCAACACCAGGTTTTCCATTGTAATCCACCAACATGACACCCAGCGGGTTGCTGTAGTGATAGCCTGCTTTATCATTTACGGCGAATAATAATGAGAAAGGCTCATTCTGAGGATCATCGTATGGAGCAAAACCCCACATGAGTGGCGGCTTGGAAATATCAAATTGACCGCCACCAGCATAATCCTGATTGCCATACCAATCGTAGCTGGCAACATCATATGAAAATGTGTCAGTGACATAACTCCAACCAGCAGGTAAGTACCATTCCTGGAAACCGGAATTAAAATCAGCATAGATGAGATATGGACTACCCAGATATAGCATCCCGTCGCTGTAATCGACCTGGGCAACGAACCAGTCATTATCAGGGTCGCCTCCAGTTAATGCCCCATAGTTGTAATTGAAGTCGACAACGTCAGTATTGCCATCCTGATCAGCATCAATATACATATCAACTTCCGACCAGTACGGCTGGGTGGTATGCTGCGGCGCCCACATGTTGAATGCAGGTACGAAAATATCACCATAGGTTGCATTGTCCCAACCATAGTCCAATCCCACATAGCGCAGATCAGCATTATCAATAACTGCCGGGTCATTATCACTTTCCAGCATCAGCGGGTAAGCCCACAGGCTCGAAGCAACCGGTCCTTCTTGCTCCAGATCTACATATCCGAGCGATTCGATATTGAAGGTGGTCTCTTCCATGACCGTGGAAATTTCGGCATAGGGTCGTGGTACAAAATAGAATGGTACACGTAGTTCTGCATCTCCATCAAAGAAGACGTAGCCATAATATTCTTCCATGTCGCCAAAACTAACCGGCAGCAAGGTGGCATCCAAATCTAAAGTAAGATCAACCACCACGCTACTATTGGCAGGCACATCGATCGTCGCGGATGATGGTGTTAAGGTCGCACCCTCCTCAGCGGAGGTAAAGTGAGTTCCGACAGCCAGGCTGATCATGGTGGAGCCAAAGTTACGTACAGTGATGGTCTTGGTGTCCTCGAATGTCATTTCGGCACCAATTTCAATCAAACCCCAGCTCAAAGAAACCAGGTTTTCATCGCCGACAGCGATAACCTGAGTCTTGACTGCTGCCTCAGCATCAACTCTACCAGCACCAGCACGCGGAACCTCGTTGCTGATCGGATCATTCAGATCAACTGCGGTATTCATGATAGCCGCTTTGATCTGTTCGTTGGTCCAATTGGGATGAGCCTGTTTCATTAAGGCTGCCACACCAGCTACATGCGGGGCGGCCATTGAGGTGCCACTCATGCCCATGCCTTCATCACCACTACCCATTGCAGCTGCAAAAATGTCCACACCGGGAGCAGAAATTTCAGGTTTCAATTTTGAATCATAGCCTCGCGGACCGCGTGATGAAAAATCGGCAATTGTGTCAGCCGGAATGTCAGAGACAAAAGTCTCAACATTGGAATCTGGTCCAACGGATACTTCCAGAGGAGCAAGACCTTTTAGCAACAAACCATCGCTCGCTAAAATAGACGCGGCTGGTAATGTGGAAGCGCCGGTTGCCATTGAGATCGTTCCAGTGGTGTTGTTATAAATGATGGCCGCGACGGCTCCCAGGGTTGCCGCATTATTAATCTTAATTTCAAATGAACAAGATCCACGGCTGATCAATGCAATTTTTCCTGTCAATGCCCCAGGAGTTACCAAAGGCACATCAGCATCACAAAGGAATCCTATTCCTAGTATCCCATTAGATGCCCCATCAACTGCATCAACAGCAACAAGATCGGCGGTAATGGTGTGGGTAAACGGATTGCCAACTGTATACGGGATTTTCTGTGTGCCCATATCAGAATATTCGATGTATGGAGCGGTCTGAAAACCAGTGCTGGAGGCAGCCACTGAGAGGGCAGAATCGGATACCGAGGGTGCACCCACCACATAGCTGCTATCACCGGCATTCCCAGCCGAAGCGACAATAAAGACACCAGCCGAATTTGCTGCTTCCACAGCCATAATTTCCGGATCCATCTCATCATTCGGACCAAAGGATGAACCGAGTGACATGTTGATCACGTCGACATGGTCAGAGATGTTACCATCCCCATTGGGGTCCATCGCCCATTCGAGCGCACCGATCACCAGATCAGTCGATCCTTCCGCGCCAAAGACTTTGAGCGCATAAATAAACGCCTGGGGAGCCACACCGCTGCCAAAGCCGGCATTGATACCAGCGATGGTGGAAGAAACATGGGTACCATGACCACCTTCATCCAACGGGTCATCGTCAGGCACCGGGATACTCGATGCAGCGTAACGGGCATCATAATCCGTACCGGCGAAATCATGTCCACCAATCACTTTTGCCGTCGGGAATGTACCACTTTCGACAATGTCAGGATCATTGTTTGCGTAAGCAGCAGGTGTTCCTGGGCCGCCAAACATAGCATGCGTATAATCCACGCCTGTATCAATCACAGCCACCGTAATGCCGGCACCCGTAAAACCAACCGGTGTCATCGCCCAAACTGCATCAGCATTGATCAACGGAATGCTGTTGGATAAATTAATCTCATGGCGTGGCGCTTTGGATACCGATTTAACGCCGGGGAGAGCCCGGATGTCGTTTATTTGATTGGCTGGTACGCTCATCAGCATACCGTTGAGAACCTTGGTATATTGGCTGATGACTACCGGTCCTGCTTTGCTCGAATCTGCTGCCAGAGAGGAGAGCTGACTTAGAACAGCATCGTGTTGTGAAAGTAATTCGCCAGAATAACTACTTTGCGGGAATTGATCCTCTGCCGCAGTCCCGAGGACATTATCCATAGCCATTTTTTCAATGAGCGAAGGAGCATCCATTTGAACAACAACCGTCACAGGAATATCCGCATATTGCAGTAATGCATTCGGAATTGGTCCCTTATTTTGAATAAGGAAATCTTCGATCGACATCCCATCAGCAAAGCGATCCAGAATTTCCTGGGGGAGCAGTTCTGGAGCTGGTCGCTCTGGTTTGCTTATACCAGGCGGTAATGTCTGTTTCTCCTGAACCGCAGGGGCATCTGCAAATACAGGTGTGGCCAGCATACTGACCAGCACTACCATGATAAGTATTCTAAACATCTTTCTTTTCATTTTTCACTCCTTGTCATTCTTTGGATTAGAAACGCTTGTAAATTTGATCTTTACTGAGAAATTAATGCAATCAATGAAGCTTTTCTTATAAAACCAGCAATGAGAAACAATCAGTATTAGCCTGGAATCATCCTACCTAAAACCAATCTTTCCCGGATTGAATGATCTACTTTGCGGTCACTACACCTCCTCGAAAATATTTAATTAAGCAGAAAGACCCTGATCGAATCAGGTTACCTTCTTATTGAATGTATAGATGAAAAATGGTGCGAAGAACAATTTTTAGATCCAAAAACAGCCCTCACGACAGTCTTCGATTGAAATATGCACTCCTCTATGCCGCATATTCCGACAAGTACATATACCCATTATAGACATTAAAAAAATGAAAAACAAGCAAAAACATTGCATTAAATTAACCAAAAAGCATTTTTGCTACACCAGATTTTTTATTTAATCACCATATTGCACGCTTTTCTTATGAGCGATATTAATTGGTAATTATGTTCGAAATGTTACAAATCCAGCTTTGAGGCAATTTCTTCCCAGGTAACCATGTGCTCACTCAGCAATTCCAGGAGGGTCTGATGGCGTTGCCCAAGCTGAACAATCAAATCTCCGGCTCCAGCAGGCTGCCTTAATTGTTCTTCAATTAAACGCTGTTCGCTCTCAAGGATCGAAATCTGCACCTCCAACGCTTCCAGGTTTTTTTGCAAGCGAAGACGCTCATTCTTGGAGAGGCCGAGACCGATTCCACGCACTTTGATCGGGGAGTTTTCTGTTTTTTTTAGCGCATTGACAAATTCTTGCTTTGCACTGGATTTTTCCCGCTCTCTAAATTCTTTAAATTGGCTGTATGATCCTCGAAAAACCTCCAGTTGGTTGGAGTTGGGATTCAGTTCCCAAATCTGAGTAGCGAGGGCATCGATTAAATAACGGTCATGCGAGACGAGCAGGATAGTGCCATCAAAATCAGCTAGCATGCCCTGTAAAATATCCTGAGATGGTAAATCGAGGTGATTGGTTGGCTCATCCAGCAGCAGCAAATTTGCGCCACGCAAACCCAGAACGGCTAGCGCCAGACGGCTGCGTTCACCCCCGGATAGCAAGGATACTGTCTTAAACACATCGTCGCCGCTGAACAAGTACTTTGCCAGGTAATTCCTCGCCGCACCCGGCAGCAATTGCGGGGAGGCAGCTTCAATAACCTGCATGAGTGTCTCATCTGCATTTAATTCTTCATGTGTTTGGGCAAAATAGCCAATTTTTAATCCCGCGCCTAATTCAACAGTGCCTGTGTAAGGCGCTATTTGCTGTAAAATGGTTTTCAAAAAAGTCGTCTTGCCGGCGCCATTTGGCCCCAGGATGGCGGCACATTCCTTCCGTTCTAAAACCAGATTCGGAGCTGAAAATAAAGGTCTGCCTTCATCCAAATAACCCACCTGTAATTGATGGGTCTTGAGAACCAGGTTCCCCGATCGGGCTGCCGGTGCCAGTTGGATGCGCATCTGACGACGCTGGTGAATCGGTTTTGGCTGGCTGAGAGCGTCTTCGGCCAACATTCGTTCCAGCCTTTTTCGGCGGCCTTGTGCCTGGCGTGTATTTTGACCAGCGATGTTCCGCCGAATGTATTCCTCTTCCTTTTCGATAAACTCTTCCTGCGCCTGGTATTCAGTCAATTTACGGGCATGCCTTTCAGAACGCTGCTCTACAAAAGTGCTGTAATTACCCTTATATTGCTCAAGCCCTGTGTTCATCTCCCAAATGGTTGCCGCCACTTGATCCAAAAAATAGCGATCATGTGAAACAACCATGAGCGCACCCCGCCAATTTTTTAAGAATGCTTCCAGCCACTCCACTGCAGAAATGTCAAGGTGATTGGTCGGCTCGTCCAATAGAAGTAAATCAGGGTCTTCAAGTAACAATTTCGCCAGCAATGCGCGCGTACGTTGACCCCCAGAAAGCTGTTGCCAGGGTCTACTCTCATCTTCTCGAGTAAATCCCAAACCAGCCAGGGTCTGGTGAATCTTTGTTTCGTATTGGTACCCACCGGCATGCTCATATGCATTTTGCTGCAAGGCGTAGGTCGCCAGGGTTTTCTCATTACCTGCATCTATCTCTAATTGCTCTTCCAGAATGCGTAGTTCCTGCTGCATTTCAATCAAGGCGTGAAAGACTTGCAAGCATTCTCCCCACAACGTTCTCTCTGATGTAAAGAAACTTAACTGCGGCAGGTAGCCTATCCGTATACCGCGAGAGAGATGAATCTTACCGCTAAAGTCCTTATCCTCAGCGGTAATGAGGCGTAAAAGTGTCGTTTTTCCGACGCCGTTCGGTCCAACCAGACCAATACGAGCACGACTGTTAATTTGAAAAGAAAGCCCGCTGAAGATTTGTGTGGCGCCAAAATTCTTACTCAACTCAGTTGCTGCTACAAGTACCATACCTACCTGTTTATCCGCGCAAAGTATACCATGGGGTTGATTTGTGGATTTGTTGATTGGTTGACTGGTTGATTAGGTGAGTAATTGTTTGGTTGACTGGTTGGGATCCGCCAATCTACCAATTTACCAATCTACCAATTTACTAATTTACTAATTTACTAATTTACTTCCTTACAACTATCTCCACCACTCTATCTTCCACCCTAAATTGTTCCGAGGGATTTTATCGAGTAAAATTATTCAGAATTAAAGGTGGTACACAAGGAATATTGGTTTGCCAGCACTCACACGAGAACAATTAGAAGACCGCTTGATCGCTTTACACCGTGCCAGCATTGAGCTGGTTCAGGATACATCACTCGAATCTCTGCTCCAACGCATCGCTGTGCTTGCCTGGGAACAGGCTGGTGCGCGCTATGCTGCCCTGGGAGTCAATGATGAAAATGGAAAACTTGAGAAGTTTATCCCGATTGGCATGAGTCCTCAAGAAATTACACAAATGGAACATCCTCCGGTTGGTCTCGGATTAATCGGCGCTTTAATGCAAAGCAAAGAAAGCATCCGCCTGACTGACATGCGTGCCGATCCGCGCAGCAGTGGCTTTCCACAACACCACCCCCAGATGACTTCCTTTTTGGGTGTACCTATTTATCTGGGAGATCATAATCTCGGTCAAATTTATCTGAGTGATAAATTAGACGGAAGTCCTTTCAATACGGAAGACCAGATCTTGATCGAAATGATGGCTGCATATGCGGCCGTTGCCATTTCTAACGCTCGCATGTATCGGGGCTTGGAACAACGTGAAAAAGTAATTACCCGCCGCAATGAAAATCTGGCCTTATTAAACGAACTGGCTTCCACCATGGCTACTTCTTCCGACCTGACTGAAATCCTGGAAAAAGCCCTCAACCAACTCATGGACTACTTACAATTGGAAGTAGGCGAGTTTTTCCTGATGCAGGAAGATCGCCAGAGCCTCAAGCTGACTCTTCACCGCGGCGAGACGGCGTCACGCATTTGGCGCAATGACAATTTTAAATTGGGAGAAGGTTATCTTGGTTTAACCGCCAAAGATGGCCTACCACGATTGCTGGATCTACCCTGTGAGGATAATGCCTGCGAATTGGATGAAGAGATTGCTGCCAAACATTTTCGCCAAATTGCCATTTTACCCTTGCTGGGACGTCAGGGAACGCTGGGGGTACTGTGTGTTGGCACCAGCCACCCGCAGCCATTGGATGAACTGGAAATGCAGTTTCTGGCTGCCATCAGCTCCTGGGTGGGAACTGCCATAGAAAATATGCAGCTCAATCTACAAGGGCGAAGACTGGCCATCCTGGAGGAACGTGAAAGAATTGGGATGGATCTGCACGATGGAATCATACAATCCATCTACGCAGTCGGCCTGACACTTGAACATGCCCGCCTATTGTTGGATGAAGATAAAGACGGAGCCCGCCGGCGAATTGAGCATTCCATTTCAGATCTGAACAGCGCCATCCGCGATATACGCTCGTATATCCTCGACTTACGGCCGCGCCAATTACACGATGAAAGCTTGATGAACGGCATTCAGCGTCTTACCAACGAACTACGGGTCAACACGCTGCTGGATATCAACCTGCAAGGACCACAGGAAGATTTTCCCCAGCTGGAGGAAGTCAACGCTCTTGCTTTATTCCACATCTGCCAGGAAGCCCTGGCCAATATCGCCAAACATGCCCGCGCTCGCAGCGTCCAGGTAACTTTATGGAAGACACCCAAACGTGCCCTGTTGGAAGTCAGTGATGATGGCCGAGGCTATGATGTTGAAAATCAAAGACTTTCTATCGGTCATGGTCTGGCCAATATGCAAACTCGTGCCCGCAACGTGGGTGGCGATGTGGAATTTACCGCCGAGCCTGGCAGCGGAACTACAGTATTAGCCTGGGTTCCTTATGAGAATAATGACTGACCCAAAGCTGAAAGATCGCTCACGATATGTCCAACGTATGTTTGGGCGCATAGCCCCACGTTACGATTTAATGAACCGGGTAATGACTGCCGGTATGGATATCCGCTTACGAAAAATCGTTGTCAAAAAGGCACAACTGCCATCAGCAGGCACTTTGCTGGATATTGCCACTGGAACCGGCGATATAGCCTTCGAGGCTCGCGAACAATACCCTCAGGCTCATATTTACGCATCTGATTTTTCATTGGCCATGATGCAGACCGGACAGAAGAAAGCTGCCAAACCGCTCAAATTCTTTGCTGCCGATGCGCTTGATATCCCCTTCCCTGCGCAAAGCTGTGACGCAGTCGTTTCAGGGTTTTTACTTCGCAACGTGGTCGACCTGGATCGTTCCTTGCAGGAACAATTCCGCATACTTAAGCCGGGAGGCATGCTCGTTTCGTTAGACACCACCCAACCACGTAAATCTATCCTCAGCCCCTTGATCAGCATTTACACCCATTTCATCATTCCTCTGCTTGGGCGCGTGCTGACAGGTGATCGCGAGGCGTATAACTATCTACCCTCTTCCACAGATCATTTTTATACAGCCGAAGAAATCGCCAATAAATTGAAAGCTAATGGTTTTAGCGCAGTAGGTTTTGAACTGAAGATGTTTCAGACTGTTGCTATCCATTGGGCTTTAAAACCGTCAAGCAAATAAGCATAAAGGGTAAAATTAGCGCATGACTGCATCTTATTCCGATAAGGCCGCATTACGCGGTGAACCCTCCTATGTCTGGCGTGCCGGCCAGGAACGGCGGCTGAGACTGATTGAGACAGCTGCCGGAGATCGTTTGCTAGGCAACGTGTTTGAAAATGGTGTTGGACTGGGTGCTTACCTGGCACGGCTGGCATTGCAGGCACAACAGGCTGTTGGCCTGGATATTGAACTCGAGCGCACCCATCACACTCACCAGCATGTCCGCGATGTCGTTTGCGGGGTAGGCGAAAATCTTCCTTTTCCGGAAAATCATTTCGATTTAATCCTGAGCAATGAGGTCCTTGAACATGTGTATGACGACTTTGCAGCCGTCCGCGAAATGGTACGCACACTTAAACCAGGTGGTCGCATGTTGATTTTTTGCCCCAACCGTGGTTACCCCTATGAAACTCATGGCATCTATTGGCGAGGAAAATATCATTTTGGCAATATTCCCTTGGTAAATTACCTTCCCAGGGTCTGGCGTGACAAGCTGGCACCCCATGTCAATGTATATACCCGCCAAGACTTGCAGAAACGCTTTTCAGGTCTACCCGTGCGATTCATTGCACGCACCATTATATTCGGGGCTTATGACAATATCATCGCCCGCTGGCCAAAAATGGGGAGCATCCTGCGAAAGGTCCTGCATGCGCTTGAGAAAACGCCCTTGTGTATTTTTGGATTATCCCATTTCTGGGTGGTTGAGAAGTTATAATTGGGTTCTCGCTTTGCAAGCGATCTGGTACGCAGGTTTATTCGGGGAAGGAAATTTTTAGTGGGGGAGAAGAATCGTATAGACGGCATGAATTTGGAATACAGAGCCCAACATCCAATCCATCGCCCAAATCGATCCCCATCATAGAATTCACAAACAAAACCCTCCCGGGCGCTTATTTGTCTTCCCGGTCAAATACAAGAATCCTCGGGAGGAGATGATATTCCTGAATTTTTCTTCAACTTTTCAGACGGAAATCGTAAATGCCATCATGATGGGGATACGTCTGACCACAGATGGAGCAAACCGACTCGGTCATGGCTCCCATGTCATCCATCCCCGTTCCGCAGCTCGGGCATTTGAAAAACAAACCTTTTTCACCTGTTTGTAAATCTCCCAACGCGCGGTTACGCACAAAAACACTCGGGCTCAATTGCCAGGCATTCCCCGTCCATTGGGCCAGGCTATCCATGGCGACCAAAAATTTTAATGGAAAATAGCGTTTGAACAACTGCATTCGGAAATGAGAAACCGTCAGCTGTTTTTCGATAACAAACTCGTTTTGATCCAACCAACCGCGAATTGCAGCCGGATGAAAATCATAGTTAAGAGCTGCAAACTCGATCGGATCATGTGTAAAAGGGTTCCACGTTTGCCGGCGGGTTAAGTAGCGGAAAATCGCCTTCAGATTTTGTTTGTTTGCATATTCAAGAATGAAAATGCTATTCTCGCGCAGCACATTGCGTACCTGGCGTAATGCGAGAGCGGGTTGAGCCATGTGATGCAGCGTGCGAATCATAGTAGCAGCATCAAAGAGCCCATTCTGAAATGGCAGGCGATAAACATCAGCAGCTACATAAATGTAGCGGTCAGATTTACCGAGTCTTGCCTGAGCTTGCTCCAATTGGGTGCGCGAATAATCCAGTAAAACGATTCGGTCAAAACCTGTGTAACGGTTGCTGTTGCGCCCTGCCCCTGCTCCCAACTCAAGCATCAAATGCCCCTGTTTTGGCAATAAGCGCTTCAAAGCAACTTCTTCAACCGCATCTTCATACGCCCTTCCACCTTGATCCCAAAAGGATGTTTGATAATCGGAGCCTTCATAATTACATAGCGGGGGTTTTTCTGCCATAATCCTTAATTCTTAAATGGTATTGGGCTTATAAATTTCAACAAAATATCCGAGCAGGGTTCCCGGCGGCACCCAGAATTTACTCCTTACCGCTGCTTCTTCTCAGACCTGACGGGGTTCGAAGGTTTCCGCCGCGCCGGCCCCACTCGGACGCCTAAAGGATACCGCACAGCGTGAAGATCGTCAATATTTAATTCAGACGCGTGTAATCACACGCTTCAGAATCCTTCCAATCAAACTGTATAATCAATTGTGAAGAATCAGACCAATTAAGAAATGAATGATCAGAGAATGGACATTTCAACGCATCTTGCTGCAGAAATCTTCTCGAAATTTATCCAAACAGTTAAAATCCCGGATGAATTCATTGCTTTTCGTGAACTGAAAGTTTTTTGAATTTGTAATCGCAGTACAGGAGTTTCAAATGATCAAGAAAAGTGGCATTTCAACCATCGTCAATCACGGCAAGGTCAGCCAGAAGGCGCCGCAAGCGCACGTAACCCCCATTTACCAGAGTTCAGCCTTCCGCTTTGATTCTGTGGAAAGCGGCGCGGCAATTTTTCAAGGACAGGAGCCAGGTTACATATATACGCGCATGGCCAACCCAAATTTCAGCGAGGTGATCCAAAAAATTGCTGCACTCGAAGGGTTGGACCTGGATGTGTCAGTCAGCGGGCATCTTTTTGCCTCCGGAATGGCTGCCATCCATGCTGCCATTCAAGCAGTGGTTGCGAAGGGCGGGATTATCATCGCCCAACAAAATATTTACGGTGCCACGTATAACTTGCTCACTCATTTGCAAGACCAAGAACGCATTCAAGTTGTCTGGTTGCCAACAGGTGATGTGAGTGATTGGCAAACCGCTTTTGCTGCTCATCCGCAGGCCAGTCTGGCTTACGCTGAAACACCTTCAAACCCAAATCTAGGTATTATCGATTTGCGCAGTGTCGCAAGAATAGCCCACTCCGCAAATGCGAAACTACTGGTTGATAATACCTTTGCCAGCCCATATTGCCAACGTCCCTTCTCACTCGGTGCGGATATTGTCGTTCATTCCACCACCAAATACCTTTCAGGTCATGGTGTCGTCATCGGCGGGATTGTATTAAGTACAGATCAAAAATGGGTGAGCGGCACTCTCACTACCCAGGTGAATTTATGCGGTGCCACCCCCTCCCCATTTGACGCCTGGATCACCGAGTTAGGCTTGAAAACCTTCGAGCTACGCATGCAACGCCACTGCCAGAACGCCATGCAACTGGCTGCCTGGTTGGAAACACAACCCCGTATAGCCCGTGTACTTTACCCTGGACTGGTATCCCACCCCCAGTATTCGATTGCAAAAAAGCAAATGCATGCATTCGGTGGCATGTTAGCCTTCGAACTGTTGGAGGGTCTACCGGCAGGCAAAGCCTTTATGAATCACCTGCAGCTTGTTTCCATAGTCCCCACCCTGGGGAATGTGGATACGCTGGTTCAACATCCAGCCAGCATGAGCCACCTCAATGTTCCGCGTGAGGAACGCCTGAGGGTCGGGGTCAGTGACGGTTTGATTCGGGTCTCTGTTGGGATTGAAAATATTGAGGATCTTCAGGCTGATTTGGAACAGGCATTGGCTTATAGTTGAAAAAATAACTATTCTGCTGGGACTGAATACCAATCAAATGCATAATCAAGCGTCGATTGAAAATACTCTTCATCGCCACTGCGAATTACCCCATTCAATGCCAGTACTTTGCCACCTCCAACAATATAGAGGGTTTGTTTTTTCCAGCCACTCCCATCATTCTGCCAATCAATCGAGACCCAGCCGTCTTCGTTTTGCGTTCGGGTTTCAGCCACTACCTTCGCTGGCTCTTCGCTATAAGCTGCAAACGCAGCCGTAAAGATTTTCTGTTCCAGTTCCGCTTCCAGCATTCCTTCCGGTATTGAAAACATGATGTGTTCCAAAAAAGCATTTTCATCCGGTGAGGAAAACCCATCAATAATAACCCCATTCTCCACGCGGTTGTGATACCGCCAGGAAACCGGAGCTTCGAATGAAAATGCATCCAGCGTATCGTAGAACGTGATTACATAATTGTAATAAGGGAACTCAGTAACCAGGTTGGGGTCAACCGTGAAACTTTCAAGAACTTCGTTGTAGATTATCTCGTAATCTGCGCCTTTTTCCGATTCCCACCACATATCAATTGCATAGACACCTTGCCCATTCAAAAGGTAATAGCTCCTTACCGTTTCAGTCAAATCCTCAAAAACCAGCGATTTCAGCGTGACCGCGTTGCTCCAATTGGGGGCAATCTCAAAAGAATTCTGGATATATCCATCAAAAGCAGCAAAAAAATTTTCTTCCCTGGCCAAAACGAAGGCCTCGAACTGATCACCATTCAATGTCTGGCCGGTATTTGTTGCCGTCACATACAGCGCGCCTTCACCATCTGGTTCACTGAAGAAGACCGAGCCATATTCACTGGTGTCTTCCAGCCACCCCACTGGATAACGGAAAGAAAAAGTGCCGCTGGGATGGTTATAGGTACCGTCCTGGGTATTACTGACAATAGCTGTGGCAGTCGCTGCGCCTGAAAGAACAGGCGGCGGTGAAATTTTCCGAAGCACGGCTGGAGTGGTCGGTCGCGCGGTGACTTGAAGCTGATTCTGACTGCTGTTTTTGCAAGCGCTAATTATCAAAATCATCATAAAACAGATCAGAAGATTGATTAAAACCATTGACAGATGTCTGCTGGAATTCATGACGTATATTCTAACAAGAGAACTGTCTGAAAACAATGAAAGTTGTTTTTTCATTTATAATTTACACAGGAACCTGGAGGAAACATTGAGTTCGACACAAAAATCAAAGCGCAAGAAATTACCCGCCATTCTGGTTGTCGTAGCACTGATTGGCATGTTTGCCGCTATCGTTTATTTTTCCGGCATTTTATATTTTAGTAATGTCCTGCCCTGTTATCCACCACCCTGGGTCACTGTTGATGGTGTCGCCACTGCCAAAGTGATTGCTTTCTATGATGATAATCGGGATGGAATTCTGAACGAAGGGGAGCGGCCGCTGCCAAACATTACTATCAAAATGGCAGGCAAAAGCGCGCAAACCGATCAAAAAGGGAAGGGAAATATCTTTCTTTTTAAAGAGGGTTGCGTTTGTAAATGTTCACGCGGCGAGACTTTACTGGTGACCGTTCCGGAAGCCTGGCAAACAACCACCGCCATAGAATATTCATTGAATGGTAAGGATGAAATCATCCCTCTTGGATTTTTTAAATAAAGAAAAACAACAACTCTTTCATGGAAAATTAATCATGCAAAAACAAATAAGCTACGCTTCCCCACTCTTATCTCCGGATGGATCGTTAACTCAGGTTGGCTGGTCACCTCAACCGCTGCTCGATAATAATCTGGAAAAAGCAGCTTTCTATTCTCTCAAATTTTTACAACCGCTGCGCATGAAACGCTGGGACTATTACGGCGTCACCACACCAAATCATTACTTTTCTTTTACCATTTCTGATATTGGCTATCTTGGTATGATCTTCGCCTATGTGGTAGATTTTGAACACAATAGTTATCATGAAGAAACCATCGCAGTTCCTTTTGCGATAGGCGTCGATCTTCCTCGTAACAGCGCTGCTGGCGAAAGTTGTTTCGAAAACAAAAAGGTGGCACTCTCATTTAAAAAAGACGGTGAAAAAAGGTTTCTGAATATCCACTGGAAAAATTTTGAAGGTGGACAGGATTTGGTTGCTGAGATCAGCATGCTGGAAGCCAACCAACACGAATCGATGAATCTGGTCATCCCGATTGAAAAAAAGCGTTTCTATTTTAATCGTAAAATTAACTGCCTGCCGGCCAGTGGCTGGGTGGAATATGGGGGGACAAAGCACATACTTGAGCCACAATCTGCATTGGCAAACCTGGATTGGGGTCGCGGCGTTTGGGCTTATGAATCTTTTTGGGTTTGGGCTTCCGCTTCAGGGTTCTTACCGGGTGGCCGAACCATAGGGCTGAACCTTGGTTATGGGTTTGGTGATACAAGCCAGGCAACCGAAAACGCCGTCATCTTGAACGGAAATATCCAAAAATTGAGTCTGGTTGACTTTGAATATGATTCAAAGAATTTCATGGCACCCTGGAAAATGCAATCCGATGATGGACGCTTACAGTTAACTTTTACTCCTTTCTTTGAACGTGTAGCGCGCACAGACGCCAAAGTGCTCGTCTCCGAAGTTCATCAGATGTTTGGCAAATTTAACGGCTCTTTCTACAGCGATGAAGGCGAAAACATTCAGATCAATAATTTAATTGGGTTTGCAGAAGAACATCACGCGCGCTGGTAATTTGCAACCTTTGGAAGGCCTCCTGCGTATATACCAATGAAACAACACACAGGAGTAGAAAGATGAAACAAAAATTTACCCTTATTGTCATTCTCGCCCTGGCAGCCAGTAGCCTGGCTTGCACGATCAGCACGCGGGATATTAATTTTGGATTTAAAACGATAAAAGGCTCGGGAACAACATCAAGTGAGACCCGATCAATAATTGATGTTGAAGGTGTCTCATTAACCGGCGTTGGTGAACTGAATATTAAATACGGAGAGGAAGAGCAATTGTTAATCGAAGCTGACGATAATATTCTCCCCTATCTCACTACAGAGGTACGAAACGGAACCCTGCACCTCGGATTGGAGAATGGTATCAACATTCAACCCAAAACAAATGTTCACTTCACGCTGACTATCGTGCAACCATTAAGATCAATTTCAGTATCCGGTCTCGGAAGTGTAAATGCCCCCGAAATGAAAGCTGAAAATGTCTCATTAGCCATCTCAGGGTCCGGTGACATTCATATCGCACAGGTGGATGCCAGTGTATTGGATGTGGCTATCAGCGGATTGGGATCGCTCACTATTGATGCTGGAGAGGCAAAAACACAGACGGTTGCAATCAGTGGGTCTGGCGATTATGATGCTGAAGATCTACGTAGTGAAACTGCCACTGTTCAAATCAGTGGCTTGGGGAGTGCCAAAATCTGGGTTGATTCTCAACTGGAAGCCTCGATTTCTGGTTCTGGCAATGTAAGCTATTACGGAAATCCTGCTATCAGAAAAGACATCAGCGGCCTTGGCGATTTGGAATCCCGTGGTGAACACAAATAATTAAAAGGAGGATTTCTCAATGATTGATCGCATCTTACGCGCCATCAAACTGGATAGGAGCTTATATGCAGAGGTGGCTAATAACAAGAATCTCCTCGGTGAAAGTGCAATTATTGTGCTCATTACAGCACTCTTCGCCGGAGTAGGTAGTTTTATTAATGCGGATAAACCAGTAGCTGCCTTTCTTACCCAAACGGTTAACAGTATTCTCTTTGGATGGCTGCTCTGGTCAGTAATCGCTTTTTTCATTGGAAAAGTTTTTTTCGACGGCAGGAGCAGTGTTGAAGAAATGCTGCGCACACTTGGCTATGCCACCGCTCCCCGTTTGCTCAGCCTGCTTTCTTTCGTGCCCTGCATTGGCTGGTTAATCGCACTGGCTGGCGGTATTCTCAGTCTGATTGCGGGAATTATAGCCATCCGGGAATCAATGGAATTCAGCACAGAAAAGGCACTGGTAACCGCCATCATTGGCTTCATCCTGTATCTGATGGCAAATGCCGCTGTTCGGGCGTTGTTTATTGGCATCAGCCTTCCGTTTCGGGCATTTTTCTGATCCAATGCTCTCGCATTCAGCGGTGACACGATTGAAATCAGTTTGACAATTAATTTAAAAGGCTGGCAATTTTGTCAGCCTTTTTGATTTAAATACTCGGAGTAAGCAGGACTATAAGTCTTCGAAAACGATGGTTCCTTTTTCGGGCTCAAATATACACACACTACTGGGATAGTTCCCCATCTGTACCACAGCACCGGGATTGATGACCCTTGTGCGACCAACCCAGCGGTCAACCTTTTCGTGCGTATGGCCATGAAAAAAGTAGTCAATATCTTGTTGTTTTAAAATAGAATCATTTATTTCGGGTAAATGGCCATGAGACGCCGCTATGCGCTTGCCATTCAAATTGCATTCATATTGATATTGAGCCTCATTGCTTATACTGCAGCCTTTCAGGTAGGCTCTCATTTCACCTGTGGCCACATCTCCATTGCCAAACGTTAAAATAAGCGGATATTCAACCAACCATTGCAAAGTGGCCAGCGAGGTGACATCACCACAGTGCAGGAGGCTGGTCACCTGGTGTTTCTCAAAGATTTTCAATGCGAGTTGAATATTTTGGATATCATTGTGAGTATCGGAGAGAATTCCAAGTTTCATAGGACCGTCCGTTTTTTTATACCATAAAGGTACCTGCTTATTTTCTCATACCGCTAAGTTTGTAGCAAGTTACTACTATGAGCAACCAAATCGTCAAATATTAATCTGTTATGTCATTTATATTACACTAAATTGGGTAAAATTGGTGGTTTTTTAATATTGTATTAATCTTACCTGATTGGTATAATTCACCATGTTCTCTCATTCTATTTTAATAAAGGAGGGAGATCCTGAAAAAAATTTCAAATAATTTTTAATTTCAATCAAAAATAATCGTAGAGGAGAATTTTATGACAAAAAGAAATTTTAAATTGCTGTTTTTAATAGCTGTACTTGCTCTGGCAGTTGCAGCATTAACAGCCTGCTCACAGGCTCCTGCCGCGACCGACGCACCTGCACCCGCCCCCACCCAGGCGTGTCCGCAGGCAACTCCATGTCCTGAATTACCGGAGACAGTTGCAGCACCGTTTGAAGAAACCTGGAAAAATTCACCCCATGCAGATGCTTCTGCGGAAGCTTTCCGCCATTGGGATGAAGAAAACCCGGCTGAAGTTCCTGCTGCCTGTGCTACCTGCCACAGTTCCACTGGATTTCTGGATTTTGTGGGTGCTGACGGCTCAGAAATGTTCAAAACCGATGTCAATGCCCCGATTGGTTCAGTTATTACCTGTGTCACCTGTCACAACGAAGCAACTATGGCACTTGATACAGTAAATTTCCCATCCGGCGTGACATTGACAGATTTAGGCAGTGAAGCTGTCTGTATGACCTGTCATCAAGGCCGAGCTTCCAAAGTACAGGTGGAAGAAGCCATTGCGAAAGTTAACGTTGCTGACGAAGATACGGTTTCAGCCGACCTTGGCTTCATTAACATTCATTACTATGCCGCAGCAGTAAGCCGCTATGGCACTGAAGTGAAAGGTGGCTATGAATACGAAGGCATGACATATGACACGCTTTTCGAACATGTCCCCGGCGTTCAAACCTGCACAGATTGCCATAACTCGCATTCCCTCGAAATCAAAATCGACACTTGCAAGACCTGTCATGGCACAGAAACCGTGGAAGACCTCCGCACCGTGCGTGAGCCTTCCTCCGCTGTTGACTATGATGGTGATGGGGATACTGTGGAAGGCATTTATTCCGAACTGGAAGGTTTGAAAGAGATGACCCTGACCGCCATCCAGTCCTATGCTGCAGATGTGCTTTCTGCGCCTATCTTCTACGATTCAGCTGCCTACCCGTACTTTTTCGCAGATGCCAATGGGAACGGCGCAGCGGACGAAGGCGAAGGCGGTTATGTCTCCTGGACTCCTCGCCTGCTGAAAGCAGCCTACAACTTCCAGACTGTTAACAAAGATCCAGGCGGATATGCACATGGCGGAAAATATCTAATCCAATTGCTGCACGATTCCATAAGCAGCCTGAATGAAAAATTAACCACTCCGGTCGATCTCAGTACTGCAGCTCGCGATGATGCCGGCCATTTTGCCAGCAACCAGGAAGCCTGGCGCCATTGGGATGCTGAAGGTGAAGTACCCGGAACCTGTGCCAAATGCCACAATGCCGAGGGCTTGCCACAGTTTATTCACAATGGTACCAACGTGGCTCTGGAACCCACCAGCGGTCTCTATTGTGAAACCTGTCATAACACTGCGGAATTTCCCGCTTTGTACCAGGTTGAAACGGTAACCTTCCCGAACGGCGCTAATCTTGGATTTTCTGACAATCCCAATGCAAACCTGTGTTTGAACTGCCATCAGGGGCGCGAGTCGACCGTGAGTGTTAATCGTGCCATTGGCAGTACACCGGCCGATGAAGTTAGCGAAGCCTTACGTTTCCGCAATGTTCACTACTTTGCCGCAGGGGCCACCTTATTTGGAACCGAAGCCCAGGGTGTCTACGAATACGAAGGTAAAACCTACGCAGGTCAATTTATGCATGCAACAGGTTTCTCCACTTGTGTAGATTGCCACGAACCGCATGCCCTGGAAGTCAAAACTGCTGCATGCAGCGGTTGTCATTCCACCGCTGATCCAAAAGCCATTCGCATGACTTCCATGGAAGATTACGACGGCGATGGTGATACCAGCGAAGGTGTAGCCGGCGAGATTGAGACATTGGCAGAGAAGCTATACATGGCAATGCAAGAAAAAGCAGCTGCCGGTGGTACCCCCATTGTCTATGATGCGTTTGCTTATCCTTATTACTTCGCCGATGCGAATGCCAATGGGGTGGTTGATGATGGAGAAGGCGGCTTCGCAACCTGGACTCCCAGACTGCTAAAAGCAGCCTACAACTACCAGTACGTCCAAAAAGATCCTGGTGCATTTGCTCACAATGGCACATACATCATGCAAGTTTTGTTTGATGCCATTGCCGATGTTGGGGGATCAACAACCGGATTGGTACGACCTGAGTAATATTGTAATCAGAGCCCCGCGAGTTTCTGCGGGGCTCTTTTTATCTTCTTCCATAGCAATTCCCTATCTTCTGATCTGAATAATCTGGAGAGCTAACATGAAACGATTTGGAAAATGGTTGAAAGGTATTTTTTCACCTCCAGCCGATGCCGGCACCGCTCTGCGCATTCTTCCCTTTGCAATTGTTATTCTTTTAATGGTGGCTTTGATGGTAGGTAGTGCCAAAACATGGGAATACACCAATACGACGGAATTTTGCGGTACTACCTGTCATACCATGCCCCCCCAATTTGTTACCCATCAACTCTCCGACCATGCTCGCGTGACCTGCGAGGATTGTCATCTGGGGAGGGCAGATCTGGCGACACAAATCGTCCGTAAGATCCAATATTCCTACCAGACCGGCTCTGCCACCATCACCAATTCTTATCACCTGCCCATCTTTGCTGAAAATATGCGCCCTGCACGTGATGTATGTGAAACCTGCCATTACCCCCAAACCTTTTCGAGTGATAAATTAGTGGAAAAGAGGCAATTTGCCCAGGATGTGAGCAATTCACCTTCCAGCACCTATCTGGTTATGAAAACAGGTGGGGGCTCCCAAAGAGAAGGCCTGGGTTTTGGCATCCACTGGCATATTGAAAATCCGGTTTATTACCTTCCCCTCGATCAGGAACAACAGGATATCCCCTATGTTCGGGTTGAAAATCTGGATGGGAGTTCTCACAGAATATGTGGATATTGAATCCGACTTTGAACTCAACCAAATCGATGAAAGTCAATTGATTAAAATGGATTGTATGTCCTGTCACAACCGGACTGCTCACGGCATTGAAAATCCGGTGGATGCGATCAACAGTATGTTAGCGCGCGGTGAGATTTCGCCAGATATTCCTTACATCCGAAATCAAGCAGGCACGGTCTTGCGCGGAGAATACGAAACTATGGAAGCAGCCAAAGAAGGGATCTATCACATTCTGAACAATTATCAGAAGAATTTTCCACAGGAATATCTGGATTACAAACCCCAGATCGAGGCTGCGGCTGCCAGTTTGTGGTCATACTATCAGAATGCAGTCTTTATGGACCAAAAAATGGATTGGACAACACATCCGGATAATAGCCAGCATCTCGACTCGCCCGGTTGTTTTCGCTGCCATGACGGCAAACATCTAACTACCCGCAATGAAGCCATTCGACTTGAATGCAATATCTGCCATTCCGTTCCGGTCGTGTCGGGGGCGCAGGATTTTGTGACCAAAATCGAAGTGAGCACCGGGATTGAACCGGAATCCCACTCGAACACAAATTGGATTGGTTTGCATCGCGATGTTTTTGATTCATCGTGTGCTTTATGTCATACCGTCGAAGATCCTGGCGGAATCAGCGACACATCCTTCTGTAGTAATTCCGGATGTCATGGTCAAAAATGGGAATTTGCCGGCTTTGATGCTCCGCGTCTACGTCAGATCCTGGAAACCATCAAGCCAAAACCCACCGAGGTTGCTGATCTGCCCGCTTCCGTTGAAGATGTCCAGACATTTGCAGATATCGCTCCCCTCTTCAATCAATGTCTCGCCTGTCATGCTGACGGTAAAATTCTGAGCTTAAATTTTTCTTCTTATGCCTCCATCATGCAGGGTGATTCCAATGGAGCGGTCGTTATTCCCGGAAATGCCACCGCCAGCCCACTCATCCAGGTGCAAAGCGGAAGTCAGCCACACTTCGGGCAATTCACTCCGCATGAGCTGGACTTATTAATCGCCTGGATCAATAAAGGAGCTGCCGAGTAAAGCCGCTAAATTAGCGTTCAAGCGCTGCAGCAACCAGCATTTTCTCACTAACACATGAAAATATTGTGTTCGTGCTCGTTTTATTCAATTTACAAACCACAAATTTCAGTCAATATTCTGGATTATGATTTTAATCAGCCATTTTTTCTTACAATTCGGAAAATGGTCTCATATAATTTTAATGTATAATAGACAATTGTATTTTAGATGATTAGGGTCACCTTTCCCTCTTTTCATCCTCAGTAAGAAATTTCGGAAATCTCACGCTAAGGAGAACTATGCGAATGACGAGATCTCAATACCTCGCCAAACTTCACAAGCCAGGGACTCTACTCATTCTGGTAGCGTTTCTAGGATTGCTTCTTTTTTCATTTCAGGCAACCACCGTTACCGCGGCTGCTTTGCAATCTCCAGCCGGGCAAGAAGTTGGACCGACCAATGCAGAGTGTCTTTCCTGTCACGCACAAGCTAACGAACCAGCCTTTTTAGACAGCGGGGAACCTCTGTTCTTACGAATTGATGTTCCCATGTTTGGAAATTCAGTCCATGGACGCGAAGGTGTAACTTGCGTGACCTGCCATAGCAACATTACGGGCTTTCCACATCCCGACATAGCAGCCACCAATCTGCACGATTATCGTATCGGCTATATCGGTGTCTGTGCTGCCTGCCATGCCGAACAGGTCAATGCCACTCAGGATAGCATACATGGCATTCTATTACAGGAAGGAAATCCCTACGCCCCCTCCTGTGCAGATTGTCACGACCCGCATACTCAACCTAAAGTCGAGGAAGTCAATAAAGCTGAGTTTGCCAAGGTATGCGCACAGTGCCACAATGGGATCTATGAAGAGTATGCCAAAAGTGTCCACGGCAAAGCAATGCTTGAAGAAAATAACCCCGACGTTCCCGGTTGTGTGGATTGTCACGGCGTTCATACCATTGCCGACCCAACCACGGCAGAGTTTCGAAACAGCTCAGTCTATCTATGCGCAGACTGCCATACCGATGAAGAGAAGATGGCGAAGTATGGCCTCTCAACCAATGTGCTCTCTTCTTACGTCTCTGATTTTCACGGCACAACGGTCACCTTGTTTCAAAAAACAGAACCCGGGCAAAAGACAAACACAGCCGTTTGTTATGACTGCCACGGTATTCATGATATTTTGAGCGTCAACGATCCCCAAAAAGGTTTGGCAGTCAAAGAGAACATGTTAATAGCCTGCCAGAAATGTCACCCGGATGCGACCACCAATTTCCCCACCTCCTGGCTGAGTCACTATATGCCCGATAAAGACCGCTATCCCCTCGTCTATTATGTCAATCTGTTCTACACCATCCTTATCCCGGTGGTGTTGGGAGGCATGGCCATTTACATCCTTAGTGATATTTACCGACGAATTCGAAAACCAAAAAAAACAGCCATCGTGCCAAATGACACCAATATCGAAAGTGAACAGGAGAAAATGTCATGACCGATGAACAGAAAAAATACGTACGATTTGGTCTTGCACGCCGGATTGAACATTTCCTCTTAATCCTCTCGTTTTCCACCCTCGGGCTCACCGGATTGATCCAAAAATACGCTCTTAGCAGCATATCGCTCTGGCTGGTCAATGCACTGGGAGGTATTACCACAGTGCGTGTGATCCACCGCGTAGCCGCCACGATCTTCGTCCTCGAAGGTGTCTATCATGTCATTCACCTCGGCTATCTGTTATACGTCCAACGCAAAGAAGCCAGCATGGTGCCAACCATAAAAGATGCCACAGACGCCTTGCAATCTTTTCTACACAACCTGGGATTCCGCAAAGAAGCGCCAAAAATGCCACGCTATAACTTCACCGAAAAGCTGGAATACCTGGCCATGGTGTGGGGTTTCATCGCTATGGGTCTAACAGGCTTTATGCTCTGGAATCCCATTGCAACCACGCGCGTCCTGCCCGGCGTGGTTATTCCAGCTGCGAAAGCAGCACATGGTCTCGAAGCAGTGCTGGCAGTACTCGCCATCATCTTGTGGCATTTCTACAATGTTCATATTAAACATTGGAATTGGGCCATGATCAAGGGCACGTTGACCCATCACGAGATGGAAGAAGAACATGCAGAGGAATTGGCAAAAATCGAAACAGATGTTGAAGCAAATGCGGAAGTCGATCCAAAACTATACAAAAAACGCATGAGCATTTATACACCGGTATCAATTGTATTATCAATCGCTCTTGTGGCAGCTGTGATTTATTTCGTAACCTTTGAGGAATCCGCCATTACCACCATCGAGCCTGTTTATGCTGATGTGGATATCTATGTACCCCAAACTCCCACGCCGTTTCCAACCGCCACTCCACTCCCAACTGTTGATCCCGCGCTGGCAAATACCTGGAATGGGGGTATTGACACCATCTTCCAGACGCGCTGCAGCCTTTGCCATGGTGAGAATGGCGGCTTCGCTGTCACTACCTATGAACAGTTACTGGCAGGTGGTGATAAAGGGTTGGCACTTATTCCCGGTAACCCTGAAGAAAGCCTGTTACTTTCGGTTGCAGCCCCCGGCAAGGATCATCCCGGTCAATTTTCCCCCGATGAATTAACCCGGGTGTTTGAATGGATAAAGAACGGCGCGAAAAAGTAACTTTATATTCATTAACAAATAAAAAACACTGGTTTCGCACCGGTGTTTTTTTATTACCAAGAGTTTTTTGGAATTGACAATTTATAAAAATGCTTCCACTTTATTCTTACTACAGATTTAAATCGTTTTGCCTTTTCTCTCCATCAAAGAACCCGGGTAAGACACTGCTTGAAAATTGCCATGGGCGCTGTACAATCCATGCGCATCACGGGTTGACAACATCATCCGTTTTAGATTGTCGAGACCTTTCACCTGTATCAATGTTGTAACCAGCTTCTTTGCCCACCCCTGTCCGCGCGCCTCTTGCACAATAAAGAGATCACATAACCAGGCAAATGTGACCCAATCTGTGATCACACGCGCGAACCCGATCTGTATGCCTTGTGGGTCATACACTCCCAGGCAAAATGAATTTTCAATGGACTGTTTGACCGTCTCCTGTGAGCGGTCTTTCGCCCAATACGATTCTGTCGCAAGAAAATGATGAACCATATTCAGATCCAGCCTATTAGGGTCAGAATCGATTTGATAACCGCGTTCTTCGTACAAGACAGTCATTACCAAAGTCCTCCCGTATAGGGTGCATGAATATCAATCACATCAGGCAAAGTGCAGATCTCATATGCCAGTATCGAGCCATTTTGATAGTCAAAATGATAATGTCGGGGAATTTGCCCGGATAGTATTGGTGGCAAGAAATGGTGGATATTGTCAACCACATCGGGATGAGTGAATGCAAATTGGCGTGGGTGCCAGGCCAGCTCCCCTTCCGGGCAGGCAATTAAATCCGCGGATTTCACCTCAGCGGTGAAAATATACAAACCACCACACTCAATCTCAAAACCTTTCCAGGTCAGTATGCCGCCAAAATGGAGGGTTTCCACTTGAAATCCAGTCTCTTCCATTATCTCTCGCTGCATACAATCGTAGGGGCTTTCTCCAGTCTCAATATGGCCTCCAACTCCATTCCACTTGCCTTTGTTGGGGCTTTTCTTACGGTGCAATAATAAAACTTGATCCGCCAGGGTCAGAAAACCGACCGTAAAGGTGAGAGGGGGCAGAAAATCCATATTCCACAAGTATAGTAGAAAGTAGATCCGATTTCCAGTTTCGTTTCTGAAGGATTTCATGCCTTTAAGAGAAATATGAGCAAGCGTCTCAAACCTCGCCCGATGGAAGCGCTGCCGCCGTGGTATTTAATTTACTTGAAGAAATAATCACGAATGTTGCGCATAACGGATCTCCTCTCTTTAAACGCAAAATGCTGCAACTAGATTCTGCAGCATCTCAATTCTCAATTCTCAATTCGAGATTAATTTAAAATATGGTTTCCTCCACCAGCTCACCAATCCATCCGGCTGCGAGAACGTGATTTGCGGAGTGCCTTTTTCCAATCTTCATCACGCTCTACAGAATCGTCAACTTCTCCATGCCGATTCTTGAACTTACGTTCGTGCCTTTTTGCTGCTTCTTGTTTGTCGGCGTTCGTCCAATCATTGTTAACCGAAATCTTGTACAATTCGAGGATAATGGGGTCGAGTGTAACTACAGAAAGCAACTCCTGACAGCGAGGACAAACGATATTTTGTCCAACTTGTGGATATTCTTTAATTCGAACGTCCTCACCACAAGCCGGACATATTACATACAACATTTTTAGAACTCCTACTCCTTGTTCACTACAATATGGTAAAGATTCTAAGAAATAAATGTGTAAATTCAGTAAACAAGATATATGGAATCCATGTAAAATAAGGTATAAATGTATAAAATCTTTAACGATGCATGCTTTAATTCTCAATTTGGTCGTTTTTGATCGGGAGGTCTCATGCAGGCGTTGCTTTTTTGCCCTTACGCCGATGAAGCAGCCGTTCTAACGGTAATACTTCAACAAGCCGGTTTCACCATTCGTTCCATTCGCAACCTGGATCATGCTATATCGCAATGGCCGGAGAATCCCTCTGAACTAATATTGATTGTGCTGCCCCCCCGCCATAGCGAAGCAGCGCAGCAGATATCCATGCTGCGTTCCCAGACACTTTCCAGCATCGTTATCATAACTGAAAAAGTAAATGAAGAAACCCATATCTCCTGGCTGGAGTCAGGGGCAGATCTGGTTATCCAGCGTCCTTACAGCATCCGCTTATTGCTGGCGGAGATAAAAGCCTTGCTACGCCGTACTGCTGGTGTGCCTTTTTTCAGCCTACCCACCCTGACCCAATCGAATTTGCAGCTAGATCCCGCTTTACGCACCGCGAAATTTCCCGCGTCCGAGGCAATTCACCTGACCCAATTAGAATTTCGCTTACTTTACACATTAATGACCCACGCCGGACAGATTATTCCAACAGCCAATATCGTCGAACATGTCTGGGGCTATACTGGTGAAGGCAGTCAGGAGCTGGTGCGTGGTTTGATTAAACGCCTGCGAATCAAGATTGAACCTGACCAAAAAAAACCGGCATATATTCTGACTGAGGCAGGCATTGGCTATTATTTCAATCGGTTTCATGAGGAAAAAAGAGGAGCGGGGCGAGAAGATTAATTCGAGGGACAATCGGTTCGAATCCAATTGAAATTTCACAATCACAAATAGTCTCTTCCCTCTTCTCCTGCAATCAAATTGTAGATTTGTAGGATGATTCACTTGTGTTTTTACAAAGAAATGATACATTAAGCAGTAATAAAAACGGATACTTTTTACGAATTCAAATAGAATACAACAATCATCTACCCACTTTTTTTTATGTTTTGTTGAGCGTTCATACACAAGGAGGATAGAAATGACTATTCGCTTAACACCGGAAGGATATGAAAAGTTAAAAAATGAACTTGAAGATCTAACCAATAATTCCCGGCCCGAAGTGGCAAAAAAATTGAAAGAAGCTTCTGAGGGAAAGGACTTCGAAGATAATCCCGAACTCGAAGCGGTGCGTATGGAGCAGTCTTTTGTCGAAGGGCGAATCCAGGAACTCAGCATTTTGTTGGGTTCGGCCGAAATCTTAACCGATTCACAAGCTTTTGATACAGCCGAGCTGGGTGCCTATGTGTCCATCAAATTTGATGATGGAGAAACAGAATCTTATCGCCTGGTAAGCCCCGCTGAAGCCAACCCGCTGGAAGGGAAGATCTCGGTTCAATCACCGCTCGGCAAAGCGATCTCTGGCAGGAAAGCCAGTGCGAAGGTTACAGTTCATGCCCCTGATGGAAGTTTTGAAGTAGAAATTACTTCAATTAATGATAGTGAGGAAAAAAAACTCAAAAATGAAAAAATTTAAAGTAGCTTTACTGGCCAACGCTAAAGAAAACGCACCCACCTTACCTGATATGACAGGAGATCAGTGGGCGGATCTGGATTCATCCAAAACCATACAATCCCTGGTGGAGGCAATTAAAGCTGGCGGCCATGATAGCGAATTCCTGGAGGGTGATATCACCCTGGTCAAATCATTGCAGAAATATCAACCCGATATTTGTTTCAATATTTGCGAAGGCCACTTTGGTGATGGTCGTGAAGCCCAGGTGCCGGCCATTTTGGAAATGATGCAGATCCCATATACCGGTTCCAAAGTGATGACTCTTGCTCTTGCCCTCGATAAATCGATGACCAAGCGCGTTTTGCACTGGCATGAGCTTCCCACACCCGATTTTCAAACGTTTGAACGTGTCAATGAACCTTTGCAAGACGACATGATTTTTCCGCTTTTTGTTAAACCAAGCCGCGAAGGCACTGGCATGGGTGTAAGTTCCAAATCGATTGTGTACAATGAAGACGAAATGCGTGAGCAAGTTGAGCAAATTCTGGAGCATTACAAACAACCTGCCCTGGTAGAGCGATATATAGAAGGCCGGGAGGTAACCGTGGGTATGGTCGGTAACCTGATGGGACCGGTAGCCCGCCGCGTGCCACACGACCCGGATTTACCAAGAATGCAGGCCGGCTTGCGCTTCTTCCCCCCGATGGAAGTTGATTTAACACCTTTCAAAGATTCAGATATCATCTACTCCAACAGGTTGAAAGTGGATCTGGCTGATAAGCTTAATTATCTCTGTCCCGCACCCCTGGATGATGATATGGTCGATGAACTCAATTGGCTGGCAGCAGCCGCCTTTCGTGTGACCGGCGCACTGGATGTATCGAGGGTCGATTTTCGTCTGGATGCTAATGATGATTTCAAGCCATACATCCTGGAAATCAACCCCTTGCCTGGCCTTTCGATTGGTATCTCCGATATTGTTATTGAAGCTGCAGCTGAGGGATTAGACCATACCCAACTGGTCAATTTGATCCTAGATACGGCTTTGATGCGTTACGGGTTGAAGCCGCCAGCATAACTCAGCTATTCAAATTATACATTGTGAACAGCACGAATTTGCGAATCACATTCGTGCTGTTCTCGATTTTTGACATAAATTTATGATGATTTCTCAGATTGTGAGAACTGGGTATGGTACAGATTGGCATACACACCATTTTGAAGCAGCAACTCGGCATGCGTTCCCGATTCCACAATACGGCCTCTGTCAATCACCAGGATCTGATCGGCAGCCAGAATGGTACTCAGGCGGTGCGCGATGACAATACTGGTTCGCCCGGCCATTACCCGCTTTAGCGCATCTTGAATTAGCGCCTCCGACTCGCTATCCAGATGGCTGGTAGCTTCATCCAGAACCAAAATGCGGGGATCTTTCAGGATCACGCGCGCCAATGCAATGCGCTGTTTTTCACCTCCGCTCAAGCGGTAGCCACGTTCACCGACAATGGTATCATATCCATCCGGCAGTTGGCTGATAAAATGATGAATATTGGCGGCTTTGGCTGCCTGCACCAACTCTTCCTGGGTAGCATCCAGGCGGGCATACAGTAAATTGGTGCGAATGGAATCATGGAAAAGGTAAGTTTCCTGGGTAACCATGCCGATCTGGTTGCTCAATGATTCGAGCGTTAGTTCTCGCAAATCGATGCCATCGATTGTAATACGGCCTTCGTTTGGGTCATACAATCTAGGAATCAAATAGGTCAGGGTGGTCTTGCCCGCCCCCGATGGCCCTACCAATGCCACCAGTTCACCCGGGTTAACCTTGAAATTGATATCTTCGAGAGCCACACTGCGCGCCTGAGAGGAACCCTCTTCATCAGGTTCAGCCATTATGGCTGTTTCCGTTTTGGAAGTTTCATTGTCTGAAAGGGCGGCCTGGACTGAATCCATGCGTCCAAACCGGCGTACTTCACTCAAACCACCTTCAGCGTCATCATAGCAAAAGTTGACATGCTCGAAGCTGATCATTCCACGGCTGTTTTGCATTTCCAAAGCATCTTCTTTTTCGGGAATGTCAAAGGGCAGATCGATCACCTCGAATACCCGTTCAAAGCTGACCATTGAGGTTGCAAATTCCACCGGCGCATTGGCCAGCCCTTCTAGAGCAGAATAAAGACTGCCCAGATAAGTGCCAAAGGCAACAATCGTCCCAATCGTGAAGGCATCACGGATGACCAGGTAACCCCCCAGGCCATAGATGAAAGCTGTTCCTAATGCTCCCACCAGACCCAGGATCACGAAAAATGAGACACCCACAACAGCTCGCCGGATACCAATGTCACGCACCTGACGAGCCCGCTGGTCAAAGCGTTCTACCTCTGACTGTGTCCGGCCAAATAATTTCACCAGAATAGCACCGCCGATATTAAGCGTTTCGTTCATCATGGCATTCATACGTGCGTTATGTTCCATGGCTGCACGGGCGATATCACGCAGCTGGTTCGCCAGCCGCTTGGTAACCAGGATTAACAAAGGCAGCACCAGTACACTTGCCAGCGTCAAGCGCCATTCCAGCGAAAACATGACGATCAGTATGGCAGATGCCTGAATGGCTTTTGTTATCGTACCTGTTATGGTACTGCTGATGGCAGTCTGAGCGCCAACCACATCGTTATTCAGACGCGACATCAGCTCACCAACCCGGGTATGCTTGAAGAAATTGAGACTCATACGCTGCAAGCGGCTGAAAAGAGCCACGCGCAAATCGTAAATCACGCCTTCCCCGATTATGGCATTCAAACGACGTTGCAGCACATTCAGACCACCATTCACCACCGGGATAAGGATCAAGGCCAATGTCAGCAACAATAACCGCCTCAAATTCTTATCTGGCAATGTCTTATCAATCATATCCCGCAAAATCAGCGGCGTCAGCAACCCCAACCCGGTCGACAGCAAAATCAACACCAGCATCAGGATCAACTGTTTCCTGTAAGGGCGGGCATAATCCAGGATACGTTTGACCAGCTCTTTCGTTACCTTAGGACGCTCACCACTTGATTGAATTGTATTAAACCAACCCCTACCCATCATAAGCTCAACTCCAAAAATTAAATAGAATATGGGTCAATTGTACTTTATTCGAACTAAGCCCCGCCATTTGGCCAGAAGCTGCTCAAACTCTGTATTTCACTTGCGCAGCTCCTGGGATTCGCTACAAGGGCAGAGGTTTGAACTTCACCCTGTCTGTGCGCCTGGTAGGGATTCAACCAGATCCAGGATGGCTTCTCAATATGGACATATATACCAATTGCATTGATTTTCTACTCCAATCTACTGGCTATTCTACTGGCCAGCCCGCATGCTGTAACAGGTGCAATAAGACTCGCCTTAAATAGTCGCTTTATTGCCGAATTAATACTCTTGATTGTCATTCTGATCGCAACTGCGAAGAATTTTCGGAATAAGAACTCGGTGGATGGATTTGAGAATCCTGGAAATTTGTTAAGGAGATCTTTCCCTTACTCATCGTAGCCGTTATTGCTGCTGGCATAATTCGCGAATTCATCCCACATGATTGGGTTCAGACCATTGCTGGCTTACCTACTGGCTGATCCGGAACGATCACTGCATTCCATCCTGGTTTTGAACGGGGTCATGGGTTGTTTTATCTTACCCATCACAACCTCACAAAGTATGGCTACGATTTCTCACGCAGCGAGACCACAATAAACCGAGCGCTTCTTCCAACCTCGCACCCAGTGCATCCCCGCGAGCACTTGTGACATCATCTTCGTTTTCGAAGATAATATAAGGCACATCCCGGCCCTCTATCTTGACCACTTCATTTTGTCTGCCTGATAGATTTAGAAAATCATCTTCGTGATAAAGTCGGTACATTTTCTCATCGGAAAGACCGTGCTCCAGAATACTATCCGGTTTATGGGGGTTGTAGCGTTTACGATTTTTACGCAGGGATTCTTCAAACGAGACATGGACGTAAAGGATCGCCATTTGTTCCAGAACTTGTTGCGTTAATTGCTGATAAGCTTGCTGATAGCCCCCATGCTCGCTCCCCCGTGAGAATTCAAAAATGATGGTGCGATTTTGTTGAAACGGCAAATCGCGCTCTGCCTTTTTTTGATATTCAAAGCACATCCGCTGAATTAACAAATCCCACAGATATTGATATTTAAAGTAACCATCCTGCGTGCTGTGCAAGCGGGGCTTTCCCATATTTTCTAGTAGTGCATCTTCTTCAAACCAGGTCCACAACATCGGAAAATCGTCAATTTCTTCAAATTCGCCAATATGAAATCTCTTCAGGCGCTCCTGGGGATCGCAACGTTTAAGATAATCAATGATTTCGCTTTTTCCGGCTGCCGGACGTGCATTCAAGACAAGTATTTCAAAAGAATTTCTTTGCATCGTACGATCCTTTTAATATGATGATTAATGAGTAGAAATTGGTGACTCTATTCTGGTGTTTGATCTGATGTCAGCTACTTAAACCTAAGGCTTTTAAAAGAGCTTGCTTATACAGGTCCGGAAAATGCATAATAAACTTCATTCATTATCGTTTTTATTCGGGCAAAGATCAAGCTTAAGAGACCGGTACGTAACAATACTGACTTTGCAGGGTTATTAGCTTCAGAAATATTTTTTTCGACCTGGGAGGAATAATGACGATCCAAATCGTGACCGATAGCGCCTGCGATCTGCCGACAGAATTAATAGAGGCATATCGAATTAAAGTAATTCCACTTTATATTAATATTGGCAACCAGAGTTACCTGGATGGGATTGAAATGAGTCATGAGCAATTTTATAGCCGCCTTGATCAATTTCCACACCACCCCCAAACCGCTGCACCCGGACCGGAAACATTTGCCCGATTTTACGAAGAGTGCGCAGTCGATGCGAATGATCATATTTTTGCCATCCATGTGGCAGGCAGCTTGAGTGCTGCGCTCAAGTCAGCGCAAAAAGGGGCTGAAATGGCCAGTGTTCCTGTTACAGTTCATGATTCTGGCCAACTCGGTTTGGGAGCCGGCTTGCAGGTAATGGCCGCTGCCAAAGCAGCTGGTCAAGGTGCAAGTATTGCAGAAATTCAGCAAATCGTCGAGGATCTCGGCCAGCGGACGCATATTTTCGCCGCATTGGATACACTTAAGTTTTTACAGCGTAGTGGCCGCATGAGTATGACCATGCTGGGAATTGGGTCCCTGCTGCACATCAAACCTCTACTTAAAATGCACGCTGGTGAACCCACATCTGAAAAAGTGCCGACCCGATCCAGAGCAATTCAGAGAGTGGTGCAGTTGGCAGCCAACCTGGGCGCATTGGACCATCTTTCGGTCGTGCATACGTATGCCCTGGATGCTGCCAAAAAGCTCTATCAGAAAGCTGCCGATCTCATTCCGGCGGGCAATCAACCTTACTTTCAATCCATCACACCGGTCGTTGGAGCTCATATCGGCCCTAACGTAGTGGGGTTGGTGTGTGTGAGGAAAGAAGGGAGTAGCAGTAGCAGGTAGTGCAAACTACAATCTACGCGCTACATCCTGCCCACTGCTTGTTCCCCGAGTGGTCTTTCCTTCTGCGACAATGTATCCTTGAGCCAGATGACGGAAGCGATAAACAAAATGAAAAACACTACTGCACCAGAAAAGTATGGAAAAGAGACATTGACATCAATCATGCTGCCAGCCCATAAAGGTCCAACAATTCTTCCCAGGCTCATAAAGGAATTGGCCAACCCCATCGCCACACCCTGACCACCGGCTGAATTTTTGGAAATAATCGAATTTATAGCTGGGCGCAACATCGCGTTCATGAAGACAAAGAAACCAACCGTCAGATATACGCTCCGCTGGCTGGTGGCTGTCAACATTAATGCGAACCCAACTGCGCTTCCAAGCAGGGAAATTTTGATGACCAATCCTTCTCCCAACCAGCGCGTGGCCGGTCCGGTCAATAACCCTTGTACCAGCGTGGAAACTAACCCCACCACGGTCAGAATAAATCCAACCTGGACAGGATCGTAGTCAAAGCGGTACTGGGCATACAAGCCGAAAATTCCTTCAAAATTGGTCAGCGCAAACATGACCGAAAAAGCCAGAATAAACATAAATCCCAACGGACCTTTTAAGGCATCCACTAAAACCCGCAAATTAGGGGCTTCCACTTTGACATCCTGACGACGAAGATTTTTACCCAGAGACTCAGGTAGAAAAATCATAATGAGAATAATCGCCAGAACAGAAAGACCGGCTGCAAAGAAAAAAGGTGTGGCAAGCGACTGTTTAGCCAAAGAACCACCAATTCCTGGACCCAGCACCATCCCCATTCCCATAGCAGCGCCTACTACCCCCATCCCGGCCCCACGATTTTTGAAATCCGTGGTGTCTGCGATGTAAGCCATCGCTGTCGGCAGGGTCGCAGCGGAGAGGATACCACCCAAAGCGCGGGCAGCATACATCATCCACAAGCTAGTAGAAAGACCAAACAAAAGCAATGAGACCGCATTTCCTAAAACACCAATCAGCAGAATGGGTTTACGACCAAAACGATCAGACAGGGTGCCCCAGATCGGTGCAAAGATAAACTGCATCACACTGAAAATGGCCATTAAAAGACCCAGTCCGGTCCCGCTGGCACCCAGGTACTCAATGTAAAATGGCAGGATGGGGATGATGATGCCAAAACCCATCATTACCACAACCAGTGTAAAAAACAAAATAATTAAATTACGATTTCGCATTTATTCCCTATGTTTCACTACCTAAACGAAAAAACTTAATCTACCATTATGAGCCGTTAATCAGGCTCATTGATTTTACTACCACTTTTTTCATTCTTCTGTCCTTGGGGACACCATCTGTAGATATGCTTGATAGACAAGTGAGCCTGGAAAACAGCGCGTTAGCCGGTCAAACATCTCGCTTCTCCGGACTTTTTCCAGCAATTCGCTCAAAACAATCCGTCTTTTGGCATCGGCTCAGGCGCATCGTTTTGTAAACGCTCTTTCAAGCGCGTATTTCTCTGGGCAATACGGTCATTGCGGACAGCCATGCCAATCGCTTTCTTATCGCCTACCATCACAACCAGCTTTCTTGCACGCGTTACACCTGTGTAGACCAGATTGCGCTGCAGCATCATGTAATGCTGCATTACCAACGGCATGACCACTACCGGGAACTCAGAGCCTTGCGATTTGTGGATGCTGATAGCATAGGCATGCATTAGCTCATCCAGTTGCAATGCTTCACACGGCACCAGACGGTCTTCAAAGTTAACCATGATCAGATGCTCTTCACTATCAATTTTTTGAATCACACCCAGGTCGCCGTTAAAAATCTGGCGTTCATAATCGTTGCGAATTTGCATCACACGGTCACCTGTTCGAAAAACGCGTGAACCGTGCCGAACCTCAGCTTTGGCCAGGTTGGCCGGGTTTAGCGCATCTTGCAAGCGTTCGTTCAATTCACTCACCCCGGCTGCTCCACGGTGCATTGGGGTGAGCACCTGAATATCCTGCAAAGGGTTGAATCCAAATTTTTGAGGGATACGCTCTTTTACCAGATCTACCACCCAGTCTGCGGCTTTTTGTGCGTTGCTTTCAGGGAAGAGATAGAAATCAGCCGCATCCTTTGGGAATTGGGGCATCTGTCCTTCATTAATGCGGTGTGCGTTGACAATGATATAACTATCCTCCGACTGACGAAAAATCGTATCCAATATAACCACTGGAATTCTCTCACTTGCAATCAGATCACGCAGCACATTTCCTGCCCCAACCGAAGGGAGTTGATCCTTATCACCCACGAACAGCACATGGGAGCCACTCTCAATAGCATTGAGCAGATGGTTCATCAGCAAGATATCGACCATGGAAGTTTCATCGATGATAATCATATCTGCATCGAGCGGGTTTTGGCGGTCACGTATAAAAATCGTCTCCTCTGCAGGTTTAAATTCCAGTAATCGGTGAATCGTCCGTGCCGTCAACCCTGTAGTTTCACTCAATCGTTTTGCCGCTCTGCCAGTTGGTGCAGCCAATAGAACCGAACAACTGCGTTCTTGTAAAAGGCGAATAATGGTACCTGTAATTGTGCTCTTGCCAGTCCCAGGTCCTCCGGTCAACACGCTCACTTTCTGTGTTAACGCACTCTGTACCGCTATTTTTTGTTGATCAGTCAATTGAATGCTGCCAGTCTGATCCATGCTAGTCATCGCTAATTGCCAGTTGATCGTTCTAAAAATAGCCAGACGGTCACGCTTATCATCCATGATTCGGTTAAGTTTTTTGGCAACACCACTCTCCGCAAAGTAAAATGGGGGCAAATAATAAGCATCCTCATCCTTAATCAGCGCTTCCTGAGAGACCAGTCGTTCAATTTGAGGTGCACAGACTTCCTCTGTCAGTTCCAACAAGGGCAGGGTTTCGCTAATTAATTGTTCCCTGGTGGCAAAGCAATTTCCTTCATTACTTATATTTCCGAGCGCATACAACAGCCCAGTCTGAATCCTATCCGGGGAATCCGCTGGCAAACCTAATTGGCGGGCAATTTGATCCGCTGTTTTAAAACCAACGCCAAAAATATCACGGGCTAACTGGTAGGGTGTTGCCCTCACCACCTCAATTGCTTGTTGACCATATTGCTTAAAGATCTTGATTGCCAGATTGGCAGAAACTCCGTGACTTTGCAGAAAGAGCATGACTTCTTTGACGAACTGTTGTTCCTGCCAGGCCTGCCCGATTATTCCGGCTTTCGTCTGGCCGATTCCCGGCACTTCCTGGATCCGCTGCGGGTTCTCGTCCAGCATGGTGAGGGTTTCGAGTCCAAAATAATCGACAATTTTTTTCGCTGTGGCTGGACCCACACCTTTGATTAAACCACTTCCCAGATAGCGGCGAATTCCTTCCAGCGAGGCTGGCAGTTTAACCTGATAAGAGCGAACTTCAAATTGACGGCCATATTGATGATGTGTGCTCCAGGTACCATGTAAAATCAGCATCTCTCCAACCTGAACACCAGCCAATGCACCAACCACGGTAACGGGTTGAATCTTTCCTTTTGGTAGAATTTTGGCTACTGTGTAACCATTTTCTTCATTCTGGAAAGTGATTCTTTCCAATACACCTTCCAGGTCCTGGTCAAACAATGTTTTGGCGGGGTTTGGATTTCGCATACAGAAATATTACCAGAAAAAATGGTCAGTCGCGCAATATACAATTTATACCAATCGTCATTCGTCTTGCGAACGGTTGGCGATCCCTAGGCATGTAAATTCTAAACTCACGCTGTTGTGAATCTAATTCTCTATATAACCTGAAATAAAATTTACCTTTGGAATTCGGAGAAAAGTTGATCGGCATTCAGCAACACCATTTCACTTTTTATTTGACAGAGCTCGTCATCTCATGTTATTCTGCTGGAAGATATTCACGGCGGAGGTAACCATGACGGCAGAACAACCAAAAGATTTTCAGATCGGTAGAGTGCACTTAAATGTTTCACACATGGAGCGGGCTACCTTCTTTTTCCGCGAAGCTTTGGGGTTCAAACTGCTTGCCGAGGATGAAACGCGCACTTCCCTTGGGTGTAGCCCGGATATAGAACTTCTCATTTTGCATCAAGTTAACAACCCGCCACCTAGAAAAGCAACAACTGGCTTATACCATCTGGCATTGCTTCTTCCCACGCGGGAAGATCTGGCCCGCTTAATCTTACACCTGGTCAATAACAATGTTCCTCTGCAAGGAGTGGCTGACCATGGCGTCTCAGAATCCGTCTATTTAAGTGGACCGGATGACATCGGTATCGAAATCTATGCTGATCGCAATTTGGAAGATTGGCCATGTGATGAAGAAGGACAGCTCGAGATGGGCACAGACGAGTTGGATCTGGATAACTTGCTGCTCACCATTAAAGGAAAGAACAAACAATGGAATGGCCTTCCAGTGCAAACTCGAGTGGGGCACGTCCATTTAAAAGTTAGCGAGCTTACCCAAACCGCGCTTTTTTACAAAACCCTTGGCTTACAAGTAACCCAGGAATACGGTCAGAATGCGCTCTTTTTTGCTGGTAAGGATTATCATCATCACGTTGCTGTCAACACCTGGGACAGTGCCGGCGCAGACCCCCTGCCCGTAGATACGGCCGGTTTGCGGTCTTTTGAAATTGTTCTAGCTGACCAATCGTCACTCTCTGCCATCAAGGAAAATTTGACGCGCAATGAAATTTCATATGAAGATGGCGAAACAAACATCCTGGTTCGAGATCCAAATGGTATTCTGATTGAACTCCTCACAAAGCCCGGCTTAAAATAATTAATGCTCTTCAGGAATATTGAACAATTCAGGCACGTGCTTCGGGTTTTCCTTCCCCGCGATTATCATACGTACGAATGGTTGGGTATGCCAGATCGATATCATCGCACGCTGAAAATTGCTCCAGTATGGCTTCCCAGATAACCTCAGAACTGCCACGCCTGCGTCTGGGTTCACAAATGTAGCGTATTGTCAGACACACGCCACTATCTTTGACGTCTGTATATACAGTAGAGCTAAGGTTTTTGTAAAAAATCATGTATTTTCGTGAAGCTTTCTTAATTTCTTCCTGAGCATGTTCGGTCAGGGAATTTCCATGTTTTTCAGCGATGTCTTCCAGAATTCGTTTTGCCTTCTGCCAGTTGCTCTCAAACGTAATTAATACCGGTACTTCATTCCAGATAAATTGAAATCCTGAATTAAAGTTAGCCAATACCTCACTGAACACCATCCGATTGGGCACATTCATTATTCGGCCAGTGGATTGGTCTGCAACCACCCAGTTGCCAATTTCAATCAGACTGAATTGAAAAACCCGCAGGTCAATCACATCGCCAGAAGTCTTTCCAATTTGAATGCGGTCTCCCACCCGAAACGGACGGCGAATGATAATAAACATCCAGCCAACAAAATCCAGAATCAGCCCTTGCAAAGCAATCGCCAGACCGGCTGAGATTAAACCGAGATAGGTAACCAGGTCTTTTACTCCACCCAGCCATAAAGGTACCAAAATGATCACAATCATACCAACTGCCACATAGCCGGAACTTTTTTGCCATTGATAATTAGTAACCGGGTCACCACTTCTCCGGGCGAGCAATTTCACAACCAGATTACGTAACAAGGAGATGACAACTACCAACACCAGGCTGATCAACAGGTTGGTATATAGGTTAGGATATTGATTAAAAGATTCCAAAAATAATTTCCATATCTTCATCACATTCTCCTTTCCTGCTAACGACCGCTAGCCACTGAATTTTGCTTAATTGAAGTTGTTTATGATTGAGAATTGAAGCATAATCTTCCAGTGCGCTATGTAAATCTACCAGGCGGCTATTTTTCAAGCAATTCAGCCAACTGGCCAGGCTGGTTGCTGGTGATCAGATCAACTCCTCTGTACATTAAGCGCTGAGCGATCTTCCAGCGATCAACGTCCAGCGTCCAGGCATCCACCTGACAGCTGTGAGAATGCAAAAATTGGATCCAATCAAAACCGGCTTGAATGGCATCATCCAATAAACGGGCATTGATAAACCAGGTGCATTGCTGGGGTGCCTGGCGGAGCAAAGCTTCAGCACGCAAAGCAAAATAATCCCCCAGACTGCCCCAGCGTTCCGCAGCCAGCGGATGCTCATCCAGATAGCCATATGCGCCCTGACGAAAAGGTGGAACGCCTTTTGGCCGGGGTTTTTCTGACGCAATATCCAGATAAAGCAAAGGGTCAAAACCCAGGCGTAAAGAGCCATCCATGCGTTGCAATATGCGCATGACCCAATCCGCAACACAGCTGACCAGTATTTGATCCTTCACGTCTTTAATAAGGTTCAATAATCCATCCAATGCACCCTCAGTGAGCGGGGCATAGGGTTTAAGATCTAATTGTAACGTGACTTCCTTATCGGCCGATTTTAACAACGCGAGCGCTTGGCTGAGTGTACCCAGATGCAGTTCACTTGTGCTGCCATCCGGGTTTAAATAGTGCAAGGTTCTTAACTCTGCGGCAGTTTTCCGAAAAACCTCTCCTGACCCCTGTGTTTCATCACCCAAAACAGGTTGATGTAAGAGCGCAAAATCTCCGCCCGTGAGCGGGATGATATCAACTTCGATCCATTTCAGCCCGCCTTTTAGACTGGCTTCCAGTGCTGCCAGTGATCCAGCTGGTATCCCCGGATCGATTGCAGCCGCGTGCTGGACAAAAATCGTCACCCAGACACCACCTTTTTACTCTTCCCCAGCAATAGAGATAATCCTGCAACCACCAGGCCACCACCTGAGATAAAAATGACCTGAACTTGTGCCAATAAGGCAAAAAAGTGCAAGCCCAGCGCTGGTAATACCCAGGTGACAAACAGCCCATTCCATGCCCAATGAGCCACAACCGGCAAGGCTGAGAAAATAGCAGTAAAGGCAGCAAATTGGGCAGCCTGAATGGCTGTTTCTACATTGCCTGAACTTGCCACACCATGTCTGACCCCGAAAAACCAGACCAATACAAATATCACCAGAGACAGTGTTCCATAGATGAATATGAAAATATTTTCTGTGGGTATGATTGAATAGGAATACAAACCAGGGCCAAGCAGTAAATAAATCAAGTGGTACAAAAATGTATATGCCAGCGCGCCAATCAGGAAGCGGGTCAAGTACTGGAATTTCCAGCGGGTCAGTAAAAACACCATCAAAACCAATCCCACTACCGCAATCACTATTCGGGGTAGACGTTCCCGTGTTAGCCGCTGTGATCGTTCTTTTTCCAGTATTTTCTGAAAATCAGCCACGCTTTTTTGTGCGTCAACAGCAGTTTGATCATCATCGGTCGAAAACCCAAGCGATTGATTATATTTCTGCAATAATTGTGATTGTTGTCTCGCTTTATAAAGTGCTAACTGATCCAGAGCAGCCTCACTCCAACCTGAAAACATTTGCTGCTGGGCTTCCCCCTGGGTGGATGCGGGAATATTAAGCCCCAGCAGAGCCGCGATGGTTGGAGCCACATCCACCATGTTGATCTCGCCATAATCACCCTGGACAACTCCTTTACCCACCATAATGAATGGTTCAGTCACTGCTACTATATCCTGCCCACCATGCCCGCCGGCGTCAATTTGGCCATGATCTGAGCAAACGACAATTACATCTTGCTCAAGATCCATAACCGCCAGAATCTCACCAACCAGCGCATCAGCCCGCCCAGCGGCCGCATCCCAGTTGGGGTTTTTCGGTCCCCCTTGATGATGACCGGCATAATCAACCTGATCGATATGGATCAAGGTCAAATTTGTCTTACCTGATCCAATCCAGGGTATAGCAGCTGCCACAACGTCCAAATCAGCCTGGTGATCTTCCCCGGCCGTGTAGAAACTGTAATCAACCGCGTTTTGCGGCACCAATTTTTCAAACCAATTCAGAGATGATATACCTGTTTTCAAACCCAGGCGGTTAGCCGATGAAAAAATGTTGTCTTGAGAAAGTTGCCTGATATTTTCATAATTCAGATTAAAAGCAGCTGAACTGCTCAACTCCGGCCAGGCACCTGTTAGTAAAACTCCATAACCAGGGCTGGAATAAGAGGGAGTGCGCGAATGCATGCGAGCATAAGCACCCTGAGAACGCAGTTTACTTAAATTGGGCATAACATCGGATTTCAGTGAGGTGTCATATCGCAGAGCATCAATCAAAATAAAGACAACCTGACGAACACGAGGTTCACCCAGCGATTGACCGGGAACGGGTGGGTCACTATGCAAGGGCGATTGGTAATTATAAATACTGGTCATCATGCTGGAGGCAAGTAAATAAGTGCCCACAGAAATGCCAATGCAAATAAATAGAACAACGATGAGACGCAGTGTTAATCTCATTAAATATTCCTCCACTACACTGTACGATAATTAAACTTTATCACACTCTATGCATTATGGAAACTAAACCGCTAACCTAAACATACATTCAAAACTTTTGACATTCATGAACAAATTTTTGATTATTGCTAGTACGAAGAGATATAATAAATCAAACAGAATTAAACGAACAAAAATATTCTAAAATGAATTACAGTCTTCCAAGTTCGTTTATTGCATTGAAATTGGGTATTAAATTAGCAAACTCTATGAATCGTGTTATTAAGGGATCTTTTTTGCAAGGGTTATTCATTTTCATCGAAAATTGAGACTCCAATGATTTTGGTTTTCTTCAATAATTAAGGAATGAGGAAAAAACAGATGGCAGCTAAAAAGAACATTCGTGTAATTATGAATCCAGCTTCAGGTCAAAAAAATCCTCCCCTCAAAAAATTGAATACGTTATTTACAGAAGCGGGCTATGAATGGGATGTGGCTGTTACCAAAGAGCTGGGTGATGGCAGCGTGTTAACGAAAAAAGCCATCCATGATGGGGTCGATATTGTAGCTGTTTATGGCGGTGATGGCACAGTCATGGATGTTGCCTGTGGGTTACAGGGAAGTGATATTCCACTAGCCATTCTTCCAGGAGGTACGGGAAATGTGCTTTCTACTGAATTAGGAATTCCGCATAACCTGGATGAAGCTGTAGCCCTCTTAACCCATCCATCTCAATACCGCATTCGCGCCATTGACCTTGGGAACACCAATGATAAGAAATTTCCGGGATTTGCGTTGAGAGCCGGTGTAGGGCTTGAGGCAAATATGCTTGAGGGTACAGACCGTGAAGCGAAGAACAAATATGGAATTTTTGCCTATATTATGGGTGGTATTCAAGCTTTACGGGATGTCGGCAAATCCTGCTATCAGTTAGAGCTGGATAATGAAACGGTGGAAGTAAAAGGGCTGACCTGCCTGATTGCGAATGCAGGTGCTTTTGGTGTGCCTGGCTTGACGCTCGACCCATGTATAAGCATTGATGATGGATTGTTGGATGTTTTTGTCATTCGTAAGACCGATTTAATGGGCTTATTTTCAATCGCAGCAGCAGTGGTAGGGGGAACTGAAGTAAAAGATCCCGTTCAGCACTGGCAGGTTAAAAAAGTGAAAATTGAAGCCGACCCCGTCCAATCCACTCAGGCAGATGGCGAAATGTGGGGCAAATCTCCTATTGAAATCCAGGTAGCCCATAAGTCTCTCAAGGTAATCGTCCCCAAAGAAGCTTAATGCAAGCATGGAGACAATCTGGAGCTGTGCGTCGGCATCAACCAGCGCCCAGCTCAAGCGAGTTTTTCTACATGTTACAGAATAATCATACCCAATCAGCCACGAAGCGGTATTGTTTTTCCGATTCGATCGCACCAGGAATAAAATTGCGCACCCACAAAATAGCGTCCAAAGGCTGCCACTTGAATCGCTTCATGGCCAGAATCGCCAGGAAAGTTCCAGTTCGCCCAATGCCTGCATAACAATGAACAGCTATATTTTCCCCGTTGAAGATGGCAATTAAGGTTTTGTCGATCAGATGCGAGTAGGCTTTGGTTTCCGTCGGAAACCCAAAATCCGGAACGGCATAATGAGACATATGCATACCAGCCTGTTGATATTTTTGAGGCAAATCGCAATTGCCTTTTTCGAACCACTCAAATTCCTCGACAAGCGTTACCACCCTATTTACCTTTAATTTCTTCATTTCGCTTAATGTAGTCTTGCCAAAATCATAAGCGCCAAAAGGCATGGGGGCTCTGTAAACTTTCCCCGCTAAGTTAAATGGAAGTTGGGTGAGGTTATTCATGTCTGGTTGTTTTCGCAATAATTATAATATTAGATTTGGCAATCCTAAAAATGTGCTTTTCCAGATTATGCTGTCACGGAGTACTAAATTATCTTTTATGCTTCCAACCCAAAGCTCGATTTTAAATCCTTATTTAGTTTCTTGGTGATTTCGCCATCTGCACAGTTTTGCGAAAACCATCCCAGATATGCAAGAAAGCATAAATAGGGTGCCACCATAACATACGCGGACCCGCATAACGCATTACTACTCGTACCTGATCACGCATGCTGCGTTTGTAACAATGTGTTGGGCAGTGGGCACAGGTTGTTTTCTGTTCCTGGTAAGGGCATTTCAACAGGCGTAAATGAGCATAAGCTTTCAGACTTTCGCATTCTTCACAGATATTCTGACTGGTATGATGATTATTGCGGCAATAGATGGAAATCATCAGATCCATCGTTTTTTCTTCCCGTTCCAACCGAGTATTGCGTCTAATTATTTTAAAACTCCTGCAATGAGAATTAGTCAACCAGGAAATGAGCATAGATTTGGTCAAACCAGTCCAATTATAAAGTGCCAAGTTTAATTTAAAATGAAAAAATCCATTCTAGTTTCTGCTTAGGATGGTCATATTACTGGCAATTTAACGATTGGATAAAGTTACCAACCCGCTTCAAAATATCGGAATGAAATTAAGCCTGGCTTATTCAGATACAGGAACCAGCTCGATCGGGGAAGATTGCTTGGACGTGCGAAGAAAAGTTTCAATTCTCTCAATGGCAGGGTTGCGCACATCTGTGGACATTTTCCAAAAAGCCATCTGGGCAGTCGTTGAAGGCAGACGCCGGTGCTGGCAGATGTAAATATCCTGGGTCAGTTGTACCCCTTCTATTTCCACCGCAGCTACTTGCTCGCAAACAATCCGTTTTGCCACAAGTTTTGAGACAAATCCCACCCCAATTCCCTCTTGAACAGAGAAAGCAATCGCTTCAGAATTGCCTAAAGTAAGCACTTTTTTGAGCTCATTGATGTCAAAGCCCTGTCTTGCCAAGCCATCACGGACTACCTTATAGGTACCGGCAGTCTGTTCACGGAGAATAACATTGACTTTACGAAGTTCATCTACAGCAATAACCTTTCGTTTTGCCCAGGGATGATTTTGAGGCACAATTAAAACAACTGGCTCGGACATGAGCTTATGGAATTCAATATCAGGATGGTAATTAAAAATACTGGACACCATTATTTGCGCGCTGCCTTCATTCAATCGCTGCATGGCAACTTCCCTGCTTGTGACAGTAATAGTCGCTTCAACTTTTGGGTGACTTTTAAGAAAATCTGCCATTAAGGAAGGCAGGATATATTTGCCAGGGGTGGTTGAGCAAGCAATCCACAAATGCCCATACACTTCCTGTCGAAGAGTATCCATCAAGTCATCCGCGCGCACAGCTGTCAGAACCAGATCTCGTGCCAAGGGCAAGAGTGTATTTCCAGCTTCGGTTAATGACAATTTGCGACTACTTCGATTGAATAATTGCATGCCAAAATGCGATTCAAGATTGCGGATATGTTGCGTTACACTGGGCTGTGACATGTGTAAACGCCTTGCTGCCTGTGAAAAATTAAGTGTTTCTGCAGCTGCCAAAAAAACGCGAAGTTGATGAGGGTCAAGCATGAGTGTCTCCCACGATGGGTTCGTATCCAAAATATATTCGCCTTTATTTTATCATATTTCACTTAATTGATAAGTTTTACTTATGGGATGTGCTTTATAATTCCTATATCTGTTTGTGATATATGTCACTATCAGTTAAATTTAATATTAATTATGATTCCACTATTACCGTTGCCTTAATCGGCAAAATGAAGGAAGCGACATGAACCGACTGCGACTTATACTATTGTTAGGATTGGGCATCTTACTGCTTGGCGCGTGTTCAACTCAACCAGGCTCAATAACTCCTCCGGCAAAAACCATAGCATCTGAAACCAAAACAGTGGCAATTCCTACACAACCAGTCGCGTTGGAACCGACAGAAGATAATTGTGTAACCTGCCACACTGACAAAGAAATGTTGATCAACACATCAGCTCCGCTTGAAGAGAGCCAGGAGAGCGAATCTGAAGGCGTTGGTTGAGGTGGCACTGTGGCTCCGTTGGAGCCCTGGGAAAAAGCACTTGTCAGCACATCCTTTATAGAATCAGAACATGGCCAGGCTTCATGCAGTACCTGTCACCTGGGTGACGCCAGAGCGAAAGACAAAGAAACTGCACATGTCGATTTAGTCGCCACTCCAGATGAGAATGCGCAGAAAACGTGTGGTAACTGCCATCAGGAGATCGTAACAACCAATGCAACCAGTCTGCATAGCACCCAGCGCGGTTATTTCCAGGTATTGTACACACGCAGTATTCCGGATAATCACCCCGCCCTCGATGAAGCATTTGGCAACCATTGCGCTTCTTGCCACACCACCTGTGGAGATTGCCACATCAGTCAACCCAATAGTGTTGGCGGTGGTTTGCTGGATGGCCATAATATGGTTAAAACCCCTCCGATGACGCGCACCTGTACCGCCTGTCACGGTTCCCGTGTTGGCAACGAATACATGGGCAAAAACGAAGGCTACTCCGGTGATGTACATTTCCGTCAGGGACGCATGAATTGCATTGCCTGTCATGATGGTCAGAGCATGCACGATTCTGAAGGAGCCAATCATCGCTATGAGGGCGATCAGAGTCCAGCCTGCAAAGATTGCCACCAACAGGTAGGCAAAATCAACGACACCATCGCCCAACATCAAATCCATCAGGATAAACTTTCCTGCCAGACCTGTCATTCGATTGCCTATACAAGTTGTGATAGCTGTCATTTATCCATCAGCGAGAGCAGCGGTAACCCGATTTTCAAAACAGCAGCCACCTACACAACCTTCTTCATTGGCAAAAATAACCGCCAGAGCGAAGAACGGCCATATGAATATACGGTTCTACGTCACATCCCGGTCGATCCAAACAACTTTGATTACTATGGTGAAGATCTGCTGCCAAACTTTGATTTACTACCAACCTGGGCTTACGCCACCCCGCACAACATCCAGCGCGTTACACCACAAAATCAAAGTTGTAATTCCTGTCATGGCAACGCGGAAATCTTCCTGACTGCTGATAAAGTCAAACCCGAAGAGTTGGAAGCAAACGCCGATATTATTGTTGAGCAGGTTCCTCCGGAAGTGCCAGTCGCCCCCTGAATTATGAAGTAAAGGTATCAAACCACACGATCGCCTTTTAAAAATGTATCTATAGAAAGAAAAGGAAGAAGAATGTCGAAAAAACTCAATGTTTCAATCTTATTTGTCCTGATTATAGCCATGGCCATGAGCGCTTGCGCTCCGGCTGCCACACCAACTGCAGTAGCTCCTGTTGAAGTTGTAGTTGCTACCGAAGTTCCCACCATGGCACCGACCGCTGTCCCTGTTGTCGTCGAAGCGCCTGATTTCAACGCCGTCTTCGCCGAAGTCATCGCCATGTACCCCAAGGAAAAAGGCTATGGCACTGTTTCGGTTGACAACCTTAATACAGAATTGGTGGAGAATCCCGATCTCTTCCTATTAGATGTACGAGAACCCTCAGAGCTGGAAGCCGATGGTTTCATCGCTGGTGCTGTTAACATTCCCGTACGACAGGTTCTCGATAATCTGGATAAATTGCCCGGTCTGGATGACGCGATTGTTGTCTATTGCAAATCCGGTCACCGTGGTGTGATGGCCTTGAATGCTTTGGCCGCCCTGGGTTATACCAATGTTCGCAATATGGCCGGTGGCTTAAACGCCTGGCTGAAAGCAGAACTACCAGTCGTCAAAGACCCCATCGCAGCTCCCAAAGTGATCAGCACTCCGATTGTGGAAGACGAAGGACTTTTCAGTGCTGTACACGATTTCATGGCCAACCTGCCCGAAGGTTTTTACAATGCCTCCGCCACGAATATCAATGAAATGCTTGTCAATGGCGAGACAGTCACCCTGGTGGACGTCCGCCGCCCGGATGAATACGCCAAAGGTTATATCGAAGGTGCCGTTAATATCCCCCTGGAAGATTTTGTGTCCAGCTATGCAGCCCAGCTGCCTGAAAAAGACGCCAAAATCATCGTTTATTGCGGTTCCGGTCAACGCTCCGTCTTTGCAGTTGACACCCTGCTGCTGAATGGTTACACCAATATCACCAACCTGGCCGGTGGGCTGGGTGGCTGGAAATCTGCAGAATTACCGGTCTACGGTGCAGCACCTGATTTCACCAAACTGTTTGCTGATCTGCTGGCCAAAAATGGCAAGGAAGCAGGCTATGGCAGCATCGCCGCCGATGCTCTCAACACAGCCCTGGTCGAGACCCCAGAACTTTTCTTGCTGGATGTGCGCGAACCGGCCGAATTGGAAGCTGATGGATATATTATGGCTGAAAACTTTGCCAATATCCCTGTACGCGAGTTAGCCGACAATCTCGACAAACTGCCTTCACTCGACACTCCCATCGTGGTTTACTGCAAATCCGGCCACCGTGGTACCATCGCTCTGGCTGCCCTGCAACTGCTCGGTTACACCGATGTGAAAAATCTTGGTGGCGGTCTCAACGCCTGGAACGCCGCTGAATTAGCCGTTGAAAAAAGCCCGGCACCGGTAACTGAATCCATCAGCACCCCGATCGTCGCCGATCAAGCTCTCTTCATTGCTGTCAAAGATTATTTGAACAACCTTCCCGAAGGTTTTTACAACATCAACGCCGCGTCCCTGAATGAAATGATCGTAAACGCCGAAGCTATGACACTGGTTGATATCCGTCCCGCTTCAGACTATGCAGAAGGGCACATTGAAGGCGCCATCAACATTCCATTTGAAGAATTGATGACCAGTCTATCCATGTTACCCGATAAAGCCGCAAAGATCGTGGTCTATTGCGGTTCCGGCCAACGCTCCGGTATCGCCACCAGCGCTCTCGTGCTGAATGGTTATACCAATATCGCCAATCTCGGCGGCGGTTTAAAAGCCTGGAAGGCAGCTGAACTGCCTGTAGTTCAGTAATTTTATTCGTTAATCGTATAAGAAAAAACCACCTCAAAAAGGGTGGTTTTTTCTTATACCAATTTCAATCAAGTCATGCATAATAAATGATGATTCAAGGACAAACTCATCTAGCTAGCGAAAAAAAGAATTTATCCAAATCCAGATTTCCGCAGTTCACCTCTACCAGTAATGGCTAGTTGATACTCCCCTCCGGATGACAGAAATCGATTAGAAATTGCCTGCTTAATGCATTGACCTTTTCAACTTTGCTATTTAGAAACGAAACATTATGTTCTCTGGCTTTATATCCAATCGGCTCAATGATCTCCTTGTAGAGATCCTTATCACCACTGATCAAGTACCAGAAATTTTGACCAACCACTTTTAATGCCCCCCTCCAACTGCCTCTTTTTCACCCATTTCTTCCAGTGCGATTTGCAGCATGGACTGAGAAAAGAACATGCCAAAACTGATGGTGATAAAAAAGAGAGGTATGATCAGAATTGTGCTGAGGATCATTACGGTCCAAAAAAAGACAAAAGTTACAAAGAAGTATCCCGGTAGATGGACAAAGATGGCAAAGCTATTACGAATTGCCATGACCATTTGCGTCTTTTTTTGCTCAAATAAAACCGGCAAGGTAAAAGTCTGTAAGAACGACCAGCCGAAAAATAGTATTATATTCCCGGCACGCACGATGATGTTGAGCGTACCATTTTCGCTCTGAAAGAAAAATAGGTTGATCAAAAAGATGAGTGGCAGTAACAAATTGGGAAGTACCCAGCGCCAGATCCACCAGAAAGTTTGCTTAAAACCAGTAAAAAATAGTTTCCAGCTGTATTCAGGTTCATCATAAACCAATGTGTGCACGGCATATGCCAGACCCCCAGTCGCCGCCGGAATGGTGATGATAGGTAAAGAGCAGATCAACCACAAGAGATTGAGGATGACCATTCTGACCATATGAAGATAAAATGCTTTGATTACTGTCCAAATAGATTTAACGCCGAACTGCATGCTGCCTCTTTGCTGGAAAAGTCGTCAGGTGAATGGTGCCAATTAAGTCTATCATAATCGCTTCACCTGTTTCTAAAATCAATTCTTGGTAGTAGGGTTTAGATTACGGACTTTTTCTGCGCGCAGCCACGCCTCGGCCAACTCTTGATCCCACTCAACCACGCCGCGAATTAAAAATGGACCGTTGCCGTGCAGCTCTTCCCGGAATTGACGGTAAATTTGCGGAAAAAAGACCACTGAAAGCATGCCATCCAGGTCTTCCAGGGTTAAGAATAGCATCAATTCTCCTTTGGCAGTCCTCACCCGGCGAGATGTCATCCGGCTTCCGGCAATCACCACCAATTCGCCCATCTTTTGGATGAGATCATTTGATGAAATCACCCTGGCAGCTTGTGTTTGCGCAGTCACCAGCTCGAGCGGATGCACGTTTACACTCACTCCCAGGATTTGTTCCTGTGCTCTCGCTTTTTCTTCCAATGACCAATCCTGCTCTTCCGTGCTAAGTGAACGAAACAATGCGGGCTGATTTTTGCGCCAGGTATCCGATGTAATGCTTTTAAGGAGCATAGGAATGGTATCAAGCCCGTTCAATGCCCCGCAGCGAACAAGGTTATCCAATTCCGCCTTGCGAGGGTCCACCCGAGTCAGAAATTCAGTTAAGGTTGTAAATGGTCGCTTCGCAAAAATACGTTCCTGCGTTTGACGTGTGAGTCCATACACTTGTTCGAGCCCCATATAGAGACAGGCTTCGCCGTGTGGGTAGGTGACACGGAACTGGCGTCCGCTATGATTGATATGCGGTGGCTCTGTCCGCAGCCCAAGCCGGCGAGCCTCACTCAAATACACACGTTGTGAATAATAACCACCCCCATTGGCCAGCACGGCATTCATGAACTCGGCCGGGAAATGAGTTTTGCACCAGGCTGCCTGCCAGGCTACCAGCGCATAGGATGCAGCATGCGCTTTGGGAAAACCATAGCCTGCAAAGGCAGCCATCATCTCCCAAACCTGCTCTGCTTTCTCCAGCGCTACTCCACGCTGTTGAAAACCAGCCAGGAAGCGTTGCTGCAGCGTCTTCATTTTCTCTCCAGGGTCAAAATGGGACATCGCCCGCCGTAGCAAATCCGCGTCAGCCAGACTCAAGCCACCCAACTCGTGTGCGATTCGCAATACTTGTTCCTGGTAAAGTATGACACCATAACTCTCAGCCAGTAATGGTTCCAGGACTGGATGGATATGTTCAACAGGCTCGATCCCTTTGAAACGGCGCACAAAAGCATCCCGTAAGCCGCCGCGCAGCGGACCTGGCCGGTAGAGCGCCAATGCAGACATGATATCTGCTGGAGAATCAGCCTCAATTTCTCTTAATGTTGCGCGCATTCCGGGTGACTCGATCTGAAAACAGCCGATCGTTCCCCCGGCGCAAACCACACTGGCAGTATCCTCTTCTTCAAGAGGAATCGATTGCAGTACCTGCATCGCATTGCTGAATTCAGACCGCCGCCAGGAATAGACTGCATCCGCCACATCACCAAGTACGGATAACCCGCGAATGCCCAACAGATCGATCTTCACCAGACCAAAGAGGGCAACACCTTCAAGGTCGTATTGGGTAATGGTCACACCTTTGCCACCCGAGCGCATAACGGGCACCAGATCCGTGATTTTACCTGGCGCAACCAAAATACCGCCAGGATGCATCGATAAATGCCTCGGTTGATCCAGTAAGCGTCTGGCATGCTCAAAAACGCCCTGGTAGCGCGGATTTGCGCTTTCAAGAGCAGCAAATGGGTCTTGATCTGAATATGGATGATCTCCAAATGCGTGATGATGGGGCAGTGATTCCACCAACCGGCGCACTTCATTACCCGGTAAGCCAAATGCCTTCGCTACCTCACCCAGCGCGGATCTGGGACGATAGCAGTTGATCGTTGCCACCATCGCGACCCGCTCACTGCCGTATTTGTCAAACACGTGCTGAATGACCAGATCCCTGCGGCGTGAACAAAGATCGGTGTCAATATCTGGCGGGCTGCTACGAGCCGGATTGAGGAAACGCTCGAAATAAAGATCCAGAGCCAGTGGGTCCGGGTTGGTAATAAAAAGAGAGTACGCTACCAATGAAGATGCAGCTGAGCCTCGTGAAGAGATCGGCACTCCGTTCTGGCGCGCAAATTCCAGCAGCTCTTCCACAATTAAGAAAATCGGTTCATATCCACGCTTTGCAATGATATCCAATTCATATTCCAGCCTGGCTGAGATTCGCTCATCGATTTGGCCATAGCGCTGGCGGGCGCCCTGATAAGCTTTTTCTTTGAGAACTTCAGTAACTGTCTTTCCAGCAGGTATATCCACTTCCGGAAAATGAGTATCACCAACCGGCAGGCGGCAGGTGCACAGGTCTGCAATTCTATGGGCGTTCTCGATCGCCTCTGGAAGCCAGGCAAAACGTTGTTCCATTTCAGGACCAGTTGTGAAAAAAGCCTGCGAAGGTGCTGTTTGGTTGGGCTTAAGATCCTTCACTTTCACATTCAGGCGGATGGCTGCCAGCGTTGCCTGCAGCGCTTCATCGCCAGGATCGAGATAATAAACATCCTGCGTGGCGACATAAGCGATATTGGCCGCCTGTGTCAATTTGACCAACTTCCGCAGGTGAATTTCCTGTTTAAATTCCTGTAGTTGAAGTTCTATATATAGATTCTGTTGAAATATCTTATGGAGCTCCTCCAGCCAGGCAAGTGCCTGTTGCTCGAGCGACCTGCTGATGAGGATATCCAGTAGGCTGCGTTGTCCACCGGTCAGGGCAATTAACCCTTCTGAACAAACAGCCAAATATTCGAGATCGATGGCAGTCTCGTCTGATGCGCCTTCTGCCAGCATCACCATACTGCTCAGACGGCAAAGGTTTGACCAGCCTTCTTGACTGGCTGCCAGCAAGACGATTATTCCTTGCTGTCCCTGCCAGGCCAGTTCAATTTCCAGACCATATATGGGTTTAATTTCTTCCTTCTGGCAAGCCTGTTCGAATGCAACCGCCCCGCTCAAACAACGATGGTCAACCAGCGCCATAGACTGCATGCCATTACTTCTGGCTGCTGCCACCAGGGCTTCAGGCGAAATTAATCCCTCCTGTAAGGAAAAGTAAGAATGGGCATGAAGATGAACAAAAGCTGCAGGCAAGTCACTCACCTCGAATGTAACCTGAATTGATAATCGTTACCCTTTCGGGGCCGGTGCCATACCCATCAACAAAACCAGGCGCTTCGCGCTCTGATTACTGACGCCGTGCGCAACGCCCTGCGGAGTCCAGATGACGTCACCTTCAGCAGCCGTGAATTGCTGATCCCCCACAATGAAAGCAGCGCTGCCTTCCAATACAAAATAGAATTTATCCTGCTCAGGATGACTGTGTAAACGGTGTTCCTGCCCGGGCAGCAGGCAATTTAACCCCAGCATGAGATGCTCCCCGGAAAACAAATTGGACTTCTGCATTTTTTCAGGGTTTTCCTGAACAAAGTCATTGTATTTCTTCATATAAAGATTCATGTTATCTCCCATCCAAATGTATTTTCGATTACACCGGGAAGCAGCGCATAGATGCTGCCGCCAACTTTTTCCTCAAACATTTCTTTCAGGTCAAGCATTTTTTTCCAACACAGAGCTGAATATTCACTGATACCCCGCCGTAAAGCCACATCTACCAGCCGCTTCTCAATTAACCAGAAGCCGGTTGGGCTTGCCAATCCATCGCAGAGTTGAATCAAGCAATCATACTCATCGTAGGTGATTGCATCCAGATAATTCTGCAGCCATCGCAATTGCTGTTCACTGCCATCCCAATTGATACGTCCTTTATAGGCATCTTTAAGTAAATAGGAATGGGTAAGACAAATACGTGCAGCTTGTGGAAAGCCTTCTGACAACAGAAATTGATACCCGTGAATGACGTGCAGCAAATCACAGACACCGGCTCTGCGGCCGATATCATGCAGCAGACCAACGATATACGCCCGTTGCGGGTCCATTCCAGGCACCCGGCGAGCGATCAATTCAGCTGCCTGCCCGGCATAGCGCGAATGATCAACCCATACTCCCGGGTTGAGCCGTTGTGCTTCCTGAAGGTATTTTTCTGCCTGATTTCGACTCGGAATGGACATCATCCCATTATAGCGGATCACTGCAATCACAATCCAGCCAGCTTTTGGCAATACTTCTTCTGCCAAGAGCTCCTATAAAAATTTACGAAAACCTGATCGACCAAGTTAAGAATTACTAACACCTAGTTTACTAACATCTAGTTTACTAACATCTAGTTTACTAACATCTAGTTTACTAACATCTAGTTCACTAACACTTAATTATCTAATCTCAAACCAACTCTACTTACACGTGATATAATCGCCAAATCAGATAAACTTAGGTTAATAATAACCCATCAAATCAAAAGGATGATAAACCATGGAAAAGAAATGCATCGCCTGTAACACGACCAATCAACAAGCTCCTTTGCTGCGGCTTGATTACCAGGATCACGATTTTTATGTTTGCCCTCAGCACTTACCTGTCTTGATTCACCATCCCGAAGAATTGATTGGCAAACTGCCCGGTGCAGAAAATTTCATTGCTGGATAGGCGCTGCGCACCAGATTGTAGTGGGTGCCGCAGGCATGCATCGCGAGCGGGTAGCAGGTAGTATCTCACGTCGGTTCCCAGGATCTTAGCAAGTCTCTCATTTTCAACTTACATTTGCGCAAAATTTATGGTCACCAATGCCAGATAAAATGCATTTTGTAGATCCTAACTGAAATTGCATGAGGTCATTGTTTTCCTGTAAGTTATCAGCTGTATGCGATTGGCTCACATTGTATATTGACATCTTTGAAACAACGTTATAGACTCATTCATATCCCCTAAAAATCAGCTCAATATGATAAGGAGACTCTATGAGTAGTTTCTCTCGCATGCCACGTTATGATGTCCGCAACGACGGTGCCGGCCCCTACGGCGTTTTTTATTGTGATAGCTGCGGTCGCGAATTCCGCAGTCAGCCGGATGTAATTAATACGGTCACCCAGGATCTTGGCAAGCAAGCCCTCGGAGGGCTCTTGCGCAAGGTACCGCTGGTCGGCAATACTGTGGCGAATAACGTCACCGGAGAAGATCCGCGCTATACTTACAAACTTACCCCGGCTCAACTGGAAAACGCCTGGAAGCAAGCCCAGGTTCATTTCCGCGAATGCCCCAGCTGCAGCCGGATCGTGTGCCTTTCCGATTTTGATACCCAGAGTGGGTTTTGCAACGAAGACAGCCCGCGCACGAATGAGATCAACGAAGCGCGCGGTGAACAGGCCGGGGCAGCCATCAAAGGTTTTGCCAGTGCATTTGGGTTAGGCGATGTGATCAAAAAAGCATCCCAGGCAGTTGAAACGGCCAGGCAAGCCAGCACACAAATGGCCAAATGTCCCAATGATGGCACTCTGGCAGCTCCCGGGACAAAATTCTGCCCGGAATGCGGTGCAGCGATGCTGCAACCAGCAGAAACACACTGCCCAAATTGCAATGCAGAAACTCATGGCGCTAAGTTCTGTCCGGAATGCGGTACGAAGATGGAAGTAAAGCCGGCAAGTACCATTTGCCCAAATTGTGGTACAGATGGCAAAGGTGCAAAATTCTGCCCGGAGTGCGGATCAAAGATCTTGTAATTACTAAATTATCACAAATTTATTGTAGTGATGGTCGAATAACGCGAATTTAAAATTATTCGTAACATTCGGCTATTCGCGCTTAACGTGATTTATGTCCCATACTACTCGCGTTCCGAATCCGAGGGGAAAGGGTCATCTTCGTAGCGATAATCCAGGAAAGGGATGGTCTTTTGCAATTCCTCAAGCTCACGCGCCGCCAGTTTGCTGTTTTCCGGATAAGCGGAGATATGTGCCATCTCCACCAGGCTGTCCAGCAAACGAATGCAATCAGCCATTAAAATGCGTTCCGGTGACCTTACATCCTGGGCACCTTCCATCAACAGCGGATGCCGCTCTAATGCTTCCTTCAGGTTTTTCCCGCCCGGCAGGTGCGCGATAGCGACCAGCACCTTGATATGATTAAGGAGATGGTCAACCAGTAAAGCCAGGTGACCATCGTAAACCTCGATGTCTTCGTATACCTGGAAAACATTGATGTTCGTCTCAAGTGGGGTGGGAGAGAATTTACGAATGGGCATTGTTTAACAGATTACCAGTCCAGCAGTACCTTCTCCGTCCGCGAACAGATCTCCCTTGACCAGTTTAGCGCCAAGATCAAGGCCTTTTGTCGCCCGGGTTACCTTTGGCAGCGCTTTGATATCCATTCGTACTCGTTTAAGCTTCGTAGAATAGATATCCACCTGATCTTTTTCACTGCCAACCACAAAACCGACCACATTGCCAGTATCAGGCGTCAGTTTCCAGAGTTGAACACCCTGCCCGCCACGTCCTTGAACTGGAAATTCTTGTAATGGAATACGCTTGATATGACCTTTCTCACTCAAAGCAACCCCGTACCCATTCTTGAAGCTTTCCGGTTCAATCACAACCGCTGACACCAGCTCGTCCCCCATCATTTTGATAGCCGTAACGCCCTTCGCCGAAGGAGTAGCCTGTGGGTTGATCGATCCGCTTTCAAAACGAAGAACACGTGGTGTTAATTTAGCACTGCCTGCACTGCAAATGAGTACATGCGCATCATCGCTGGCAACTGCCGCTGCCAACAACTCTTCATCGCCGCCATTCAATCCAATAATCGCTGCCCAGGTAGCTTCTGCCCTGGTACTGATCACATCAGCCATCTCAACACGCTTGATCTGACCGGCTGTGGTGACCAGAATAAGCTTTGAATCCGGCCGCGCTACACCCATCCCGATCACCTTCTCCCCGCGTTTCAGTCCAATTTCGGCGAATGTTCCAGCCAGCGGCAAGCGACCGGCATTACCCTGCCATAAACGCCCCTGGTTTGAGATCAAGAGAACTGTTTCTTCCGGTTGAGCGACAGCCCGCAAAATCGGGATAGATACTGCCCTGCTGGTCGGTTTTTCCTTGGTTACACTCTCACGAAAACCCTTTGAATCAACCCGCTGCAAACCGCCGTCGCTGATCATGATCAACTGGTCTTCAGTTGGCGTGACCAGATCGGAGACAGTCATGGCAGCCTGATGCCCTTCTTCGCTTTCCACAATCACTGTCTTACGCGGCTCGGAATATTTATCTTTGATTTCTTCGGTTTCTTCTACCACGACCTCAAGCCGGCGCTCCTGGGAGGAGAGTATGGTTTTAAAGTGCTTGATTTTTGCCATTAATTCTTTGCGCTCATCATCCATCTTCTTGCGTTCCAGCGATGCAAGGCGGCGCAGGGGCATATCCAGAATAGCCTGTGCCTGCACACCGGTCAAGTCGAGCTTTTCCATTAGATTCTTACGGGCAGTTTCGGCATTTTGTGATTTGCGAATGATACTGACAACCTCATCGATCATACTCAAGGCTTTTAATAAACCTTCCAGGATATGGTTGCGTTCTTCGGCCTTTTCGAGTTCAAACCGAGAACGACGGGTAATCACATCCAGACGGTGGCGGATGAATTCGACAATCATGCTTAGTAAGGTCAGGTTCTTGGGGGCTGCTTTGCCATTTTCGTCGTTTACCAGTGCCAGCGCATTATGGGAGAGGCTATTACGCATTTGTGTATTTACCAACAACTTATCCAGCGCTTCATTGGGATCCGATCCACGGCCTACTTCAAAGACAACCCGCATGCCCTGGTAATCGGATTCATCGCGCACATCAGTGATACCGACGAACTTATCCCGAGCAGAAGCCAGACGCTCTAAAATAGTTGATTTTTGGGTTTGATAAGGCAACTCAGTGATGATAATTTCAGATTTGCCACCGCCGATATCCTGAATATCAGCCTTCGCCTGGCAAACCAGGGTGGAGTGGCCGGTTTCATAGGCCTGGGCAATCATATCTGTGGCTTCATCGCCGCCATTGACACGGTAACGGTAAAGCAACCCACCGGTGGGTAAATCTGGACCCGGGATGAATTTCATTAACTCAGGAACTGTGATTTTCTCACGCTTCTTCCAGTTTTGGGCTACATGCTTGACAGCATCGCAGACTTCACCCAGGTTATGCGGCAGAATACTGGTCGACATTCCCACGGCAATACCGGTAACCCCATTGACCAGTAAATTAGGAAAACGTGTAGGTAGCACATCCGGTTCTGCCAGGGAACCATCAAAATTAGGTGACCATTCGACCGTATCTTTTTCGATATCTGCCAGCATGACCTCGCCCAGGGCAGCCAGCCGCGCCTCTGTATAACGCATGGCAGCCGCACTGTCGCCGTCAATAGAGCCGAAATTGCCCTGGCCGTCGATCAGCGGAGCGCGCATCGAAAAATCCTGGGCCATACGCACCATGGCATCATAGACAGATTGATCACCATGGGGATGGTACTTACCCAGCACTTCACCAACCACACGGGCAGATTTCTTGTGGGGCGTATCATGTCGAAGCCCCATATCGCCCATCGCAAATAGAATGCGTCGTTGACCTGGTTTGAGCCCATCGCGCACATCGGGCAAAGCCCGATCCAAAATGGTTAGCACGGCGTAACGCCGGTATGCATCTTCTATAAAGCGATCCAGCGCATGTTCCTGGACAATTACTTCTTCATTCTCTTGGTTGTGTTCGGCCATCGTTATTCCTTGAAATAATTAGTCTTCCTGGCTCCAATCCACGTTCATAAGCCATTCTTTACGAGGTGTCACTTCTGTACCCATCAATCGCTGAATTAAGGAGCGTGTGCGGTGTACATCGTCAATCACCATGCGCATATCTCGCTGCGAGAAATCATCGGCGGTTAAAACCCGCTCAGCCGGGTTGACAACCTCTTTGGTACGCGTCTTTTGCTTCTTTTGGGTTTTGGCAGCCTCATCCGGCAGCAAAAAGACTGTTTCGCGCAGCTGCTCGGGATTCATTTCACCCAGGCCTTTATAGCGCTGAACGGTCACGCTGCGCGCGCCGCCCCAGCCTTTTTCGATTTCTTCACGTTCTTCTTCTGTATATGCATATTGGGTCGCCTTGGTACGCGTGTTACGCACCAGGTAAAGGGGCGGACGGGCTACAAAAAATTTGCCTTCCTCGATAATCTGGCGCATCGTGCGATAAAAGAGGGTCGCCAGCAAGGTGGCAATATGTGAGCCATCCACATCAGCATCCACCAGCACAGAGATGCGGCCGTAACGCATACCACTGACGTCGCAATCCAGGCCTACACCTGTTCCAACAGCGGCAATCACAGCAGCGATTTCGCGGTTCTTGAGAATATCATTCAGTTTCATCTTTTCGACATTGGGAATTTTGCCGCGCAAGGGCAAAATGGCATGGTAACGTGAATCACGCCCCTGCTTGCACGAGCCGCCGGCCGAATCACCCTCCACCAAATAGAGTGCAGTGTGTTCCAGGGGCACCACCGGGTTGCCGCCGCGACGCTGAATATCTGCCAGCTTGCCAAGGACATATTCACCGGCTTCCATGGCCGACTTCTTAATCACCAGCTTGCGCGCCTGTGAAGCAGCTTCACGTCCACGGGCTGCCGCCACCGCCTGGTTGACAATCAACTTGCCGACTGGCACGTTCTTTTCCAGGAAATCACTCATAAAGCTGTAGGTGGTCGAGAGCACCGGGCCGTGTACTTCCGGGCTGGTCAGGCTTTCCTTGGTCTGCGAGAGAAATTGAGGTGTACTTGTCATGGTTAGTTTAATGATAGCGGTCAAACCCAGTAAGGCATCGTCTCCGCGTACATCCATATTGCCTTTTAAGAGTTTTTTATTGGCCGCAAATTGCTTGACGGCCTTGGTCAAGCCCGCTTTAAAAGCGGAAACATGTGTTCCACCCATTGGCGTGGGTATGGCATTGACAAAGGAATAGATCTGGGTTTCCTCCCCCGCGTATTGGATGGCTACCTCTACTTCAATACTGTGTTTGCCACCTTCAGCTTCAATTTCGGTCGATTCCTTAAACAAAATTGGCTTGTGCAGCGGCTCCACATCCTCATTCAAATATTCAATGTATTCAACCAGGCCACGTTTTGAATAAAAAATAACCGCATCTTCTTCCTTTGTTCGTAAATCAAGAAATTCAATACGCACTCCCGGGTAAAGGTGAGCGATCTGACGGAAACGAGTACTGAGGCGTTCGCTATCCCAGGGTACATAATTTGTCGGGTTGGGCCAATCCATTTCGCGGGCAAACAGGGAGCGATTGGGGTGAAATCGAAATGTCGTGCCATTGATTTGCTCGCTATCGGCATCGACTGCCAAGCGCATATGGTTAATCTCCAATGCCGTGGCAAGTTCCTTCTTACCTGTAAGGACCAACTTCGTATTCGCGTCGATAATGCCAGCCTTGTTTGCTTCCTTAATGGCGTGGGTATAAATTTCTACCGGCGATACCGGAATACCGCCATCTTCAAAACGCTGATAAAAAATAAGCCCATGTCGGCGCACTTCCACTTCCAGGAAGGTGGAAAAGGCATTGGTGCATTTCAAACCGATACCATGCAAACCACCAGAGCTGCTGTAAGCGGAGGAATCTCCGCCAAACTTGCCGCCGGCATGCGGTTTGACCAGCACCTGCGTTAAAGTGCTCATTTTCGTCTCGGCTTTATAGTCAACCGGGATACCACGACCATCGTCAATGATCTCCACCGTACCATCTTTCTCGATCGTCACCAGGATTTTACTGGCATAACCAGCCATGCACTCATCGACAGCATTATCCAGAACTTCCAGCAAGATATGATGCAATCCGTGCAGGTTGTTATTGCCGATATACATACCCGGCCTGCGGCGGACTGCCTCTAAGAATTCAAGTTCAACAATTTGCTCTGACCCATATTGTTTACTCACAACTACTCACTCCATTTCATTCTATTATCGTTTGGAACACTATAATAGAACGTATGTTTTATATTGTCTATTATACATCAATCAACCGATAGACGCAATAAACCCCTTTCTGGCACTGTATCCAAACAAGTATTTTATCAAATAAATGGCGTCAGTGGGAGGCAGAAGACGGAAGACCGGGGACGAGGGACCGGAGGTTTGCTCCCATAGGAGCTTAAGGATCGGATAATTACCATAGGGATTGGCATTAATCTCCACATCCGATCCTTCACCCTGTTTTTTATGCTCCTATTTCCGAAAATGCCTGTATACAAAACAATTTTCTCGTTCACATTCTTGGTGTGGAAAGGTGCCAAAAAATACCCACTCGCTGCCATTCCATACACTACCAAAACGCAAACCCGCCTCCTTTGGTTCGTACGCGCTTCCCGAATCCCCCATTGTACACGCGACAACCAACTTTACTTTTTTTAGCGATCTTTGCCGTTTTTGCGGCTTAAACCCTCAGCTAATAAATATTGGAGTTATTTTCCATTAAGATATGATTCCGGCGATCTATTTTTCGTTAAATCATTCTTCTCATTCCCAATACTCTCGACCAATCACCTTACACTCCAGTCTGGCCTCTTCTGCCGCGAAGGCCAACAGATGACTTTCAAGCGCTGCTTGAGAATCTGCAAAAACCTCTTCAAAAATTCCATTATTGACACAATCTACAAGATAGGCCATTAAGCGCATATCGCCACCACCATGACCATCACGCAAATTTGCGCTGGTGTCAAATTCCATTTGCCAATCCGTGCGATGCTCGTCCACAACGATGCGTGAGCCGCCCGTGCCAAATTCCGCCAGCAACCTGCCGTGTGAGCCTTCAATGCGGGTGGTTCGATATTCGTTATGGGAATGCCCTTGCATGGTCAAACTGACATCCGCCCCACTTTCCATTTGCATCAACACCACTTGATGATCAACAACGTCGTTATCGCAATGATAGACACATCGGCCATACGGGCCATTGCGCAGAGCCTGGTCAATCTTTTCGGGTGTAGGATCTTCGGTCAGGACAGTTAATGGCCAACCCTCATATCGCGTCAATTGTCGTAAGGGTGGAACAAACCAGCTCAATGCACGAATGAGTGCCGGATTTCGGGCATAGGTGCGGGCAGCCCAGCGCGGAAAACCTCGGGCAGTATCGGCCATGCTGTTCCAGAAGGGCTGCATGCTCTGGTACAACAACGGGGCATAATAAGGACAGGTCTCGGCGACAGGGCAGCCATCCAGACAACGAAGTGGTGCTCCTTCGGGGGCATTTTCTGCTTTAAAATGACTGAGTCTGCCAAAGGAGGAAAGTAGTACTGGGCTTTCACCCAGGATCCAGTTAAGAATATCGAAATCGTGGCAGCATTTTGCCAGGATCATTGGGCTGCTTTGCTCTTTGTTGCGCCAGTTGCCACGCACGTAGGAATGCGCCATGTGCCAGAAAGCAGCGTTTTCGCGTTGATCTACGTTGACGATCTGCCCAAGCACTCCCGATTGCACCAGCTCGCGCATCTTTCGAAAATGGGGCGTGTAGCGCAAAACATGGCAGATGTGCAATTGGCGTTGGGTTTCCAGGCTGACTTGAAGCAAATCACGACATTCCTGGGCGATATTTGCCATTGGTTTCTCCAACATCACATGGTAACCGGCTTGCATGGCAGCGATTGCCGGTCGTGTATGCTGCCAATCCTGCGTGCAAACCAGGACCACTTCACCCAATTGGTGATGTTCCAATAACTGGGGCCAATCTTCAAACTGAAGCTCTTCCGGGATGTTGTGCTGTAAGGCAAAAGCCTTCCGCCGGGCTGCATTTGGTTCAGCAACAGCTACAAATTGGAGTTGATCAGGATGGTACAGCGCGTAAGGAGCATAGGACTTTGCACCACGTTCTCCTGCACCGATGAGAATCGCTTTAAGTGGTTTGGTTGCCATTTTCTATTCCTTAGAGATGGATATACTGATTCTATACCAGATTTTTTTAGAGAGAGCTGATAGCTCATGGCTCATCGCTGGTAGGTCAGATCAACTTGATATCCTACCATATCCTCCCGAGGGTTTCGACACACGAGATAAAAGGCTCAAGTGCTCCCGAAGGCTATTCTCACAGCCATGTATGCTGCCGGTATCTTCGGGGGTAATCCTCAAATACGAAGAACAAATTGACAAATTATCTATTCAACGGGATTCCAAAAAAACCCTCCCGAAGGCTATTCTCATACCCATGTATACCGCCGGAATCTTCGGGAGGAAATCATCAAATACGAAGAACAAATTGACTAATTATCTAATCAACCAGCTCCTATGCCATTCCCTCATTACCTCTTACTACTTACACATCACTTTACAACACAATTTCCCGCAAATCGCAAATTTCTTCCGCGATTGGTTCAATTACTTTGCGTAAAGTGTTTTCATCGATCAGTGAGACTTTTATGGTGACTTCGCAATTCTGTGGGCTCATGCCGGCAAAGGCGCTGACGGCGATGATGTTACCGCCCGCTTCATCAATAGCCTGCACCAGGCGATGAAGCATGCCACGCTCCTCTTTCACCAGAATGGAGATACGAATGCCGGGTTCACGACCACCCATCATCTCTAAAAAGAGGCGGAATAGATCGGTCTCTGTGATTATGCCAACCACCTGGTCACCCTTCATTACCGGCAATCCACCAATGCGATTATCAGCCATCAAGCGCGCCGCTTCTTCCAGGGTGGCATCTTCGGAAATTGTGATCACATTCCTTGCCATTACTCTTTCTACTGTGATTTTACTGAGCAAGTAGTTGATTTCCCAAACCGAAAGTGTGGTCGCTTCCGAAGGTGAAGCGTTCAGCAGGTCGCCTTCAGTAACAAAACCAATCAGCTTGCCTTTTTTGTTGAGCACCGGATACCGGCTGACCTTATCAGAACGCATTTGCGCCAGGGCGTCCTGTACGGGCATTTCGGGCGGAACAGAAATTACAGGTTTTTTCATACGATCACCGACTAGCATTGTACACTCTCCTATTCATTACCTTTTGACTTTATTTTACACGAAAGCTCTTACTAGCTGGTAAGGAGTCGCAATGTTTTGATCTGAAAAGGACGTATGTCTCCTTCGATACGATCGTTTGCAATCACAAGTAATTCGTCATTCTGCTCTAAAAGATTACATTCCCAGCCTTGCTGGATTCCGTGCACCCTCAAGATAAAGTGGGTAGCACAACCGGCTGCTTCGTAGAGGCGCAAAATAAGGCCATTTCCATCTTCCGCCAACTTAATCGTGTCCAAAACGACATTGGGTGCATCAACCTCGGCATTTTTCAGCAAATCCTGCCTGCTTCTGCCCTCTGCCAGTAGCAGCGGCTGGTTGAAACATGCTGCCAGCCACCAGAGCGCACTGAGCTGGGCTGTAAGTGCATGGGGCAGTAAAGCGTATGCGAAGTTATGTTCGCCCCGATCTGCGAATATGTCCGGCTCAGTCGGCGAACGTAAAAGGGAGAGGGAGAGGGTGCCATCTTTGCAAGCATAGCCGTATTTACAATTATTTAACAGCGCCACTCCAAAATCCGGCTCGCTCAGGTCAGCCCAGCGCTGAGCCGGCACCTCAAACTGAGCCAGCTCATAACTGGTATTGGTGTGTGTACTGCGTTGCACCAGGCCAAATTGGGTTTCAAAACTGGCCTGTTGCGCCCGCAAATTTAGCGGGAAATCAACCCGTAAGAAAGAATGATCCTCCTGCCAATCCACACGGGTTTCAAACTCAACCTGAGCCGAGATAGACGTCAGCGAGATAATTTGCCACAGCCGGCTTTTTTCACCCACCGCCATCTCCACGGCCACCTTGACTCGCAGGGGACCATTTTCCAGCACACTCAAGTTGGTGGCGACAGGTTTCTGCAGGATTTTTTCGGCATAATAAACATCCACATTCCAGGCGTCGTACTCAGCTGGGAGATCCTCGTAGACCATAAACCGATTAGCAACTTCACCCGGCGGGATACACTCGCGATCGGCATTTTTGTGGAACAAACTGGTGACCTGGCCCTGAGCGCTGATTCGCACGCGCACCATTTCGTTTTCCAGAACAAGCCCTCCCGCTGACTCCACCACCGAGACCGTGCGAGTTTCATTCACCAGGGATTTTTCCAAGCTCACAAGGGCAAAAGCCGGTATCTCTACTACCACCAACCCATCTGGCAAATCCTCGCCCTTGGGCGCAGATATCACTTCCCGCCTGCGGCAGCCCAGTGTATTCACCAGGGTCAGCCCTTTCTCAGGCAGCAGGCTGTTCAGCGCTTGATCACGCAACCGGCTGGCCTGTGATAGCACCGATTGATATGTTTGGTTGGCTTCCAAGTTCACTTCATTGATGGACGAACCTGGCAGAATATCATGGAACTGGTTGGTCAGCACCTGCTGCCATAAGTTAGTTAACTGGCTGTGCGGGTAGGGTAACTCAGCCTTCAACCACGCCAGGCAGGTTAAGAATTCGGCATCGTGCAGCATTTCTTCGCACCGGCGGTTGCCTTGCTTCAAGGCAGCCTGACTGGTATAAGTGCCGCGATGATTCTCAAAATACAACTCACCCACCCAGCGTGTGGAGTCCTGCAGGTCGGCAGCTGCACGCTCAAAAAACTGCTGCGGTGTGCGCTGCACGACCAGCGGCAAGCCATCCACATCGCTCATGCGCTTTATCTGCTCTAACATCTCTGTGGATGGACCCCCGCCCCCGTCCCCATAGCCAAAAAGTAAGTAGCTCTGGTTGGTCCGCTCGTGGTCTTTGAAATTGCGCACGTTGTGGAGCACGTCATGCACATCAGCCACCGAATTATAGTTATCCACTGGCGGAAAATGAGCCAGCACCTGGCTGCCATCCAGACCTTCCCAGGTAAATGTGTGCCGATCTGGTTTGTTAAATTCATTCCAGGATAGTTTCTGGGTCAGGAAATATTGCACGCCAGCCTGGCGCATGATTTGCGGTAGAGCTGCCGAATAACCGAAGACATCCGGTTCCCAAAAGATGGATGAAATCGCTCCAAACTCCTGCTGAAAAAACATCTGCCCGTACAGGAATTGTCGCACCAGTGATTCCCCACAGGGAATGTTGGTATCCGGCTCGACCCAGGTGCCACCTACCGGTACAAACTTGCCATTTTTAACTTTTGCTTGAATGCGGGCATATAATCCCGGGTATTCTGCTTTGATCCAGGCAAGCTGTTGAGCCTGTGAGCAGGCAAATATGAATTCCGGGTAAGCATCCATTAATCGCAGCACTGAGCTGAATGTACGCACACATTTACGTTTGGTTTCGGCCAGCGGCCATAACCAGGCTGTGTCAATATGAGCATGTCCAACCGCCGAAAGCTGATGTTGTCCTTCACCATTATGCTTATTGAGAAATTGGCCGGCTATATCCCGTGCAGCCAGGTAGGTCTGCCTCTCTCCCCAACGGATCGTATTGATCATACGGTTGGCTGCTTGCAGAGCCTGCCCGGCACGCGGGGTCTGTTGCGGCAGGTAACGGGCCATATCAGCGATGATCACATAATCCCAATAGAGATCCCACAGCGGGCGATCGAAAAGGGCAAGTTCTGCCTGGCGCAGCAAGCCAATGCCTTCATTCTTCCGCGGTTCGATGCGCGAGACACCAAAGAGACCATTCAAAGCAGCCTCGATCATCAAATCCACGGGCTGGTTTGCGGCTGCCTGGCGCGAGATGGCGTATGCCATGCGCAGCGGATGTTCCTGCCAGCCATTGGAGGAGCCGGTCAAACCTTGCTGCGGCTGACTGTCTTGCCAGACGGTGGCCTCACTGGAAGAATCCCACAATAGATGCACTTCTTGGCTCTGCCACTCAGACGGGATTTCGCCCTTCACATGAAACCAGTGTGTCGACCAGAGCGGTCCAAACTTATCCCCCACTTGTACCGGTTGATAACCACCTTTAAGCGCTTGCGCGAAAGATATGCGTCCCTCGGCAGCATAGTGTGTCAGAGTAACAGGCTGGGACTTCGTGTAGAGTCTCTTCTTCAACTCCTGCTGGTAAGTTTGCAAGCGTTTTAAAGTCATTTCGGTGTGTTTTTGCATATTTGCAATCTCCTGAAAGCTGTTTCGTTATTAAGTCAACATCATTTACGCTTTTTCCACAACTGAACAATCCACAACCACATCAAAACGATTTCAATGATGCCCCATCCGCCTATGGAAATATAGGAACGAATGGTCAATGGCTGTAAATAGAACCAAAATGGGAGGATTAACAATGCCATTCCAACCAGCATGCCGATAATTGTAAAGCCTGGGATTGCTTCAACCAAAAGCATTTCGCTGTGGGCTGATACCCCCCGGATGACATCAAAAATGCCAGCTTCGTAAATCAGAATTACGGCAATTGGGAGGATGATCATTAAAATTGGAGAAATATTGACCAGCAAGAGTACCATAACCAGCAGGCTCACAACAATCAACAGGAAAGCCGCCGGAAAGATTTGCCACGCCATTTCCTGATGGAGGTTAAAAGGCAATTGTGTCCACAACCACCAATTTTTTAACTCGGAGCGCATTCTAATCGCCGCCCGCTGACCTAATAGCAAAACCCAGACAGCAATAATGAGCCCCAAAGATCCTAAATCAGGTGCCATAAAAATGATAACGGTCACCACCAAGACCAGAGCGAAATTAAAAACATTTTGAAGCGGCTGTCCGCGTAAATTCCGCAACAATATACGCCAATAAAGTGCGTATGAACCTGCACGAATCGGTAATTTTGTCGCCGCATGACTGCTTCCGAGCTTCCTTTTCGTGCGCAAATTAGCCAGTGCGTCCGCATCGCCCAGCCAGACCGCGGCTTGCATCTGCTGAACATAGGCGGTTTCCTGGGCAGCCCGGCTTAAATTGAGCTTTTCGGCATAAAACCATAGCAAGCCAAGCACAACCATAGACAAGAGAGTCGTCAATAACATTGCGTTGACATAAGATCCTGCACCCATGCCCGCTTCTAAAACCCATCGCCAGGGAACCAAAAGTGTCGAAAAAACCATCGAATTCGTTTGACTGGCAACAGCAAATATCGCCATGATGGCGATTGCGATCCAACGATAGTGGGGGATATCACGATCTGTTCTGATCCGCAGGACACCAAATAACCAGACGACTCCCATCGCTAACAAATACGCCGCGACCATAGCAATAAGTGCCTTGATTCCTGCACCAACATAGATTGGCAAATCCAAAAACCCTAAATCGCGGTTGGCTTGAATTTCCACTTGGGCAAAACCTGCAACGGTGGCCAAAATTGCAAATGGCAGCACGCTGATCAGCCAACGATGAAAAAACCAAAATATGGCCACAGCACGACGGCTGACCGGGGTTTGGCAGAGCAATAGTGCATCCTCTTCGCTGAAAACCAGGGGGCTGGTACCGGCCGCCTGCCATAACTTCACCGCACTCGCAGCACCCAGCGCCAGCAACATTACATTGACCGCTGTTTGGGCTGGATTTTGCTGGCTGAGCATTGTCAGAAGCTTCACAGCCCAGCTTGCGAATAAAGTCAATACCGAGAAAACCCAAATGGAAAAGAAGACAATGATGTAAATAAGATAAAGCCTGTCATTAATTGAACGATCTTTGCGTGGGTTATGTCCGGCAATCACCAGCAGAAATGCAAATTGACCAGCAATGCGACGGGAAAGTACCAACCAGACTGCACGCATGACCTATCCCTTCTGGATGATACCGTTTTGAATCTGCAAGCTGCGATCAGCAACTTGTTCTACCCATTGGTTATGATGACTCGCAAGCAAAATCGCTTTTCCTTCCGCCCGCAGCGTGTGCAGGTATTCTACTAAATTACGGGTGCTATCCTCATCGAGTGCTGAAGTTGGTTCGTCGAGAATAAGTGCATCAAATGGTCGAATAAAAGTAAGCAATAAACCCAGTTTTAAGCGCATGCCTCGTGAATAATTATGTGGAAATAAATCGCGGGCATCCCATAACCCAAAGTTATGCATCAGCCGTTCTGCTCGTTGTTCATAATCCGGCAGGACATTATGTGCGGCTGCCATAAACTGTAAGTGTTCCCAGGCAGTCATCTCCTGGTAAAAGCGGGGAACATCCGGCACATAGGCTAGATGTCTTTTTGCCTCACGCTCCTGTTGATAAAGATCAAACCCGCAAATAGTCAATTTACCGGTCGATGGGCGAATTAACCCACCCAGGCATTGCAGCAGCGTAGATTTTCCGGCACCATTCGGACCCTGCAAAACTGTGATCTCGCCAGAAAATAAGGTCAGATCCGTTGGTGCTAATGCTCTAAACTTGTCAAAATAGCGGCTGATGGCTTCAGCTTTTAAGATTGCATTCAAATGACGCTCCCAACTTAAATTGTTTTCTCACCGGAAACCCCTGAAAGATTGAGCAATTAAATTTGCTTTTTGAAGTATTATCACTTAAGCCAGTTGGGCTGTCAAAGATAAGGGGGTAGATACGCATGTAAACAGGCAGATATTGATGTCTTTATGCAAAAATATGATGTTAACTATTTCAATACCCCATCCCAATATCCACGGCTTTCGGCAATTCTCCACCAGAACCTATTCGGTTGAGCAAATCAGCCAGGTGGGTCATGCGCAGTTGCTCCGTTTCCTGTACCAGGCCACCGCGATGGGGGCTTAACACCACTTGCTCAAGTTCCTGAAAGGGAAAGTCGGCCGGCATGGTATCAAATCTCACCTGCTTTCTTTGCGGATAATGGTACCAGACATCCAGCCCGGCAGCGGCCAGGTGACCGCTTATGAGCGCTTCATACAATGCCTGCTGGTCGACCACCTCTCCGCGGGCAATATTTACCAGCACCCCACCAGCCGGCAGGAGTGCAAGTTCATCGTGACCAATCAAACCCTGCGTTTCGGCGGTCAGTGGGCAAGCCAGGATGAGCACATTTGTGTCAGGCAGAATTTCCCTCAGTTTCTTAATTTGCTCCAGGCGAATGCTACAGGTATCAGCGTTTTTGCTCTGCGAACGCTGCAAAGCCGTCACTTGCATGCCGATTGCCTGGCACATTGTGGCAATCCGTCGCCCAACCTCTCCAAAGCCAATAACCAGTGTACGTTTTCCGGCTAGCAGCAATGCCTGTGGCGGATTCCGATAGCGCAGATTCCAATCCCCTTTTCGCAATTGCTGATCATGTGGAACCACAAACTTTGTTGCGGCGAACAACAATGCCATCGCCAACTCGGCAGTTATCTGTGCGTTGTGATGAAGATTAAAAACGCGCAGATCTGGTTTCGCCAGACATACCGATCTTGTCTCCGCCGGAAGGCCGGCGAAAGGAATGACAAGGGTGTGCAGGTCAGGACAATCATCCAATTGATCTGCAGAAGGCCGGCCAGCGATTAAAACCTGACAGGTCTGCGGATCTGAAATTTCAGTCCCAGCTGTTAAATAAAGAGGAGAGTACAACATACGTTGCAGGACTTCAATATTTGGATCATCTGGTTCTGTTAAAAAGTGTACATGCATGGCCTTATTATAATTATAAACAGCCGAGTTTTCCCACCCATATAAATTTAAATAACGAAATTTTCATTCCTTCAAGCAAACAGTATCCTATTAAACAATAATGAGTAATGAGTCAGTCTTACCTCATTACTCATTACTCATTACTCTTTACTCGTTACCAACTACTACTTACTAATTCCGTCCCCCGCCACGGCTCATACCAGCACCACGCTGCGGGCCAAGAAATTGGGGCACATACTCACCATCCTGCAGGCAGGTGCCGTCACAATTGGGGCCGGGCACAAATTCGCCATCCAGGTTGGTGTGGCGCATACCACGACCATTCTGGGCTTGCATTCCAAAAGCACCTACCGGCATGAGGGCTTTGATTTCATCAAAGCTGAGACCTTCTGCCAAAGCGATCTGCATCAGGGTTTCACCTGCAGCAATGCGGGCTTCGAGGTCAGCCACGGGGATGTCCAGCGCTTCTGAGAAGATGGCCAGCATTTCTTCATGGTAGATACCGGTGCCGTCTGCACTGTTCAACTGAGCACGATTTCCTAATCTCTGGCCGGGTGTCCAGGTTTCCGGGTCGGGTGCCTGGGCAAAAACTGCGCCAGCTGTACCGATTACTCCGACCAATACTACTGCTATCAATACTGCAATTAAGCTCTTTTTCATTTTACTTACTCCTTTTTTTCTATTGTTAATCTGGTTGTTGATCAACCTGACTATAGGATACCCATCACTTGTGAAGAAGTTATGAAGGCGGTATGTAAACAGTTTGAAGGCTGACAAGTGCTTGCCTTCATAAATGCGATCTGGTATAAAGAAATCCTAATTTGGATAAAAATTGTCATAAATTCTTTTTCAGTGAGGCTATCATGAAGAAAATATTCGTGTTAATGTTTGTTTTGGGGCTTTTAAGCGCATGTACCCCTGTGCGTCCCACTTTACCAAGCGCTACTATGATCGCCCCTTCGCCCGAGCCCATACATGCGACCTCTACTTCCACGATACTGTTGACCTCTACAGAAACAGTTGAACCAACCCCCACCTTGTTGCTAAGAATCGTACCGGAGGAAACCACACTCACGTACGAGGTTGGTGAAACCTTTATTAACCAAAACAACCGCTTTGCCACTGCTATTGGTATGACTTCGGAAGTGAATGGCGAAGTCTATGCCAACCTCGAGGACCCATCCAAAAGTAGTCTGGGTGTCATCACTGTCGACATCAGCACACTTACTTCTGACAATTCCCGACGTGACAATGCCATCCGCCGCGACTGGCTCGAATCGTCGAAGTATCCCTTGGTAACATTTGTACCGCGCTCCATTACCAACCTGCCAGAAACCTTCACCCCCGGTCAACCCTACACCTTTGAGGTACAGGGGGAATTGACCATCAAGCAGACCACTCTCGGCGCTGAATTCAGCGTCACTGCCAGCTTTGATCAACAGGAGTTGAAAGGCTCAGCCGTCAGCGAATTCAAGATGAGCGATTTCGATATTGGCCCGATAAACCTGGCAGGTATCCTCAAAACGGAAGATCTGGTGAAAATCCACCTTGATTTTGTCGCGCGGCCTTAGCCGCAACTTTCAAAGCCGTGCGACTTGCAATTTTCAAGAAAACTTCCCGGCTAAGTGGCTACTGCTAATGCCTGCCCTTCCAGGTCAACATCCGGGATATCATTTTCGATATTACGAATCTTGTGATTACCCCAGACCACTACAATCGCTATCATTTCGCCCAGCATGCAGATCAAAAATAACAAACCGATCCCACGCCCGGGTCCGCTGCCAATCAACCCGGCAATAAAGCTATTAGCCAGCCAGCCCCCCGGTAGCATGAGCGGCTCAAAGACATAGTCCGCCAGAGGTCCAGCTGTCAGAAATGCAATTGGCATAATAGATCGGGAAATCATACTCATCATGGCATAAACGCGCCCTTGCAAATCCGGCGGGATTTTCACCTGGAAAATAGACTGATTTGTGCCGGAAACAATCGGGACAAAGAACAACATAATGAAGAACCCAATCGAGATCAAGATTGGATTGGAACTCAAGCCAATGATTCCAAGGCCGATGCTATTCAAGAAAATCAAAGAAAGGATAAACCTGATCTTGTTGCGCTTGGGTCCGCCCCACAAGCTCAGAACCAGACTGCCTGCCAACATGCCCAATCCGCTGACAGCGTAAACAATCCCAAGCACCTGTGAAGATGAAGTAGAAAGCACCAATGGTCCGGTTAGCACGGTTGCAAAATTGAGCATAAAATTGACCACAGCAAAAAACAATACCAGGCCCAACAACCCGCTGTGAACACGCAAGAAGCGCCACCCCGCCATGGCATTCTTCCAACTCGACTCCTTTTCAACAGCTTCCGGTACCGACGGTTGGGGTATGACTGAAAATAGCATGGTAAACAAAGCCGCAAAATAGGTAATAAAATCAATCAGAATAACACCTTTCAGACCAATTAATCCAAAAAGCAAGCCGCCTAGAATAGGCGAAATCAAATTACCCAGGGCATTACTCATCTGAGCCATGCCATTAGCGCGCTGCAAATCCTTCTTTGGGACCAGCATCACAACAGAGGCAGAAAAAGCCGGTTCTTGAAAGGCACCAAAAGTAGAGCCTGCCAGGGCAATCAGATAAATGTTCCAGATTTTTAAATTACCGCTCATCAGTAAGATTAAGGCGGCCAGTGTAACCAAAGCCGCACCGCTATCGGCCAATAGAATGATCTTCTTGCGGCTATAACGGTCAGCAATGGAACCAACCCACGGACCTAACAATACCGGCGGCAAACTGCTGAAGAGAACCGTCATTGCAAAAGGAGTAGCCTTCCCGGTTTGGCTGTAGATCCAAACTCCCAATGCAAAACCGGTCAAACCGGATCCAAGCAAGGAAATTAATTGCCCAATCCAGATGGTGGTAAAAGTGCGCATATTTTTTGGTGTTTCCGCAATTGTCATTTCAAATTCTCCAAAAATTTACAACAGTTAAGAGACCCGAACTCACGTTGGGTTCTGGAATGGATAACGACAGTATCTCAATTAGTAAAGTTGATTATTCAACTTTCATCTTTTAGATCACGGTAGTAGAAGCTAGGATACATGGCGATCGTCATCGCAAAAGTTTGATCGTTGGCATCTTTTGTATCGGCGTCGGAAAATTCTTCAATCAAATCACTCAGACGTTTAAAAAATTCATCCGCTTTTTCATCTGTTAAGTTGCTTAAATTTCGAGATAGAATGAGCGAGCGTTTTTTACTCTCGCCACCCTGTTCAAGTTGTAATGAACGCGCCTGTAAACTGCGCAATAAATCTTCGCGGGTGGTATCGATGGCCGATTCCACCAGGGCATACATATTTTCTTTGCCCTCCGAACTATCAAAATTAAGCAGTGCCGGGTCAACCATAAAGTAGGCTGCTTTTGCCTTGTAATACTTTTCAATCAAGTTGGAAACCTGGCGCGTTTCCACCACCTCGATTAAGCCAAATTTTTCCAGCATATTGAAGTGATAATACAACTTACTGGGTGCCAGGCCTAACTTATCAGCCACCTCTTTCGTGTTCTGCGGTGTAAATATAAGGATGTCCAATATCTGGTTACGGATCGGATCGGCGATCACTTTCAGCGTTTCCAAATCCCGAATTACAAATGTGTCTTCCTGATTTGCAGCATTCATCGCAACCTTTTCTTTTATCGTAAAAATTATTTTTAGTGATAAAAATAGTTTACAACGGGAAATAGGTTTTGTCAAGTGGGTTTTTTTCGCACTACCAGGATTACTAATCCTACAGTAGCGGTCATATATAAAACTCCGCTAATTGAAACAAACATAATCCATTAAACAGTAACTTGCTCTATGTCGCTGCCTCACCCAACAGTAACACTGAGAGTAAGTAAATACAAAAGGTGTAGGTTCGTATTTACGATTCTCCCGCTGTAATCACAATCAATGAACAAAGATTATTAGTAAATATCCTTACAAATTTGTTATTGTGTTAAGGAAAGGTCTGAGTTATTATAAATTTGTAAGCAAATATAAATTTAATTTTCTTTAATTTTTTTTCGTAAAAGAGGTGGATCATCATGAAAAAATATTGGAGAATAATTTTTATGCTTTTGTTTTTTATTGCAGGTTTGGTTTTGCCTATTAAAACCATCCAAGCAGCCATGTGCAGCGGATATAATTGTACTGGGCTATACGCTGACTCATCTTGCAATGCAACCGGTGTCGGCGCATCTTATACTTATAATTATGCAATGATTGAGAGACGACAGTCCGAGTTTTACTGTAAGGCGCAATGGACACGTGTGACTAATAAGAATTCCGCTTCTCGTTGGACAGCCAGTGCAACGCGTTACGGGGGGACATATTACGAAATGTACTATCAATCGGTACAATCGGCAGCGCCAATTGGTTATGGTGTATCTGTTTTTACACCGATGGTTGGAAATGACAACGGTGTAAACGTTATCGATACACTGAGTTGTGGGAATACAGGCACAAATCAATTGAGTCAGCCTATCGGTGGTTCCCAGCCTTACCTGAGTCCATATTGCACATCTGTTTGGTAGATAGAGAGGCAGGCTATGAAAAAAATATACACTTTACTTACCTTTTTGATGGCAGGCGCCATTCTTTTTTTACTTGGTTTTGCGTTTAATTGGGCAAATCAAAGATCGGCGCAGGCGTCCATTGACTTATCCGGCATAGGAATCACACAAACTTCGCGCCAACCTGTTTTATCACCAACATCTCTTCTCCCAACGAAGGGCGCTATTCTTGAAACTCTAGAATCTCCACGTCTGGATGCACTGACCGACTTTCGGCGTGGACCTCTGCTAAATGATGAAATTCGTCAAAGTTTGATAATCACGCAAAGCCAGGTTGTTAACGACGTGTTGTTGCAAGTTTCAGATATCGTCCTGTATGACTCACGCGCCTATATAAAAACATGTATTTCTTCACCTGACGCAGTGGATCCAATGGATTTCGGTTCCTCCACGTTAACTTCCAGTGAAGGAATCTGGATCAATTTTTACATAAACGGTCATCCAGCGCTAATTTCACCTGAGCAAGGTCGCTGCTTGATTTTGGAGTACTGGGATATCCCGCCTATTTACGCAACCAGCATGCAATTCACGATGGATATCGTTGGATATGTCGTCCCGGATGAAGGTCGCTTTTGTGAAGCATATCAACGGCGCTCGCAGCGAGATCAACGTGTTGTAGAGGCAGGCATCGAATTTTCTTGCGATGAGGTAAATGGCGCATTCAGCATGGAAATTACCCGCAATGACCAAAATATTCCCGAAAATATCGTTTATGGAATGGTACAGGATGTTGTTGTCGGTGCTGTACCTGGTCCCTGGAGCTTTGATCTTCCAGTAATTCACATGCAGTGATCCAGGATTAATCCCTGAAATTACAACGCTACCTCCACCAATTCCAATTGTTCACCTGCATTCAGGAAACAGATTCGAGCGCTGGGAAGCACACCTATATATAGTTGCACAGCGAGAGCGTAACGGCGCAACTGCTCCTGGTAGGCTGCCAACACCTCTTCATCCAGATTGGATACGTTTTCAAGACGATCCGATTTAAAATCCAACAGATGCCAGCCAAGTTCGTTTTGATAAAGCAAATCGAGCCTTCCGGCAGCAAAGGAATCTGCCTGTCCGGCTGCATATGGCACTTCGTGCAGACGCAATTCAGCGCTGTCGATTTCGTTAAAGAGTGAGTTCTTCTCCAGGCGCAACAGGCAGCTGATCACCACATCCAGCGCCTGAGTGACTTGCTCAAGCTGATAATAACCCTGCTGGTAAGCCCAGTTCTCCAGCACCAACCTATCCTGTTCACTGTGTGGGAACCACCAGTTTTGCAACGCCTGATGCAGTAGATGACCAACCAGGGGTTGCAATGCATTACCTGTCGATTGCGAAGCTTCCGGTTGCTGCAACCATGCCAAATCTGCCAGAGGTTCGAGCAGTCCCGAAATACTTTGTGCTTGGATTTCTACTGGAGATGAAGAAACCGGCTGAAAGGGCAGGGCATAATCACACATCCGAACCCGCAACTGGCAGGTTCCTTCCAGGTTAAACAGGCATTCTCCACCTTCTTCGTTCAGTTTGTCCAGATCAAGTTGCACAACCCTGCAAATATCCTGCAGCCAGCCTTCCAATCGATAGGACTTTTTTCCCAGACTGGCGTGGCCGTTTATGATGAGCATGTCCTCAGCGCGGGTCATTGCTACATACAATAACCGTTGATCTTCCGCCTTTTCCCGTTCCTGGTCTAACTTTGTCAATATACGCCAGGCCAGCGGTTTATACTCCAGACGGCCGGGCTTGAAAGCAGCTCCCTTATCGCTTAAATGGATCCACTGTCCGGTTTGTGAATTGGCTTTCCGTCCGATATCAGCCAATACCACCACCGGGAACTCCAACCCTTTGGCTTTGTGGATAGTCATCAACCGTACTGCTTCCTCGGCTTCGCCAGGTGCTTCCCCTTCACGCGCGCCCGAGTCGTTGATTTGAGCGATGTATTCTAGGTAGGCATGCACGCTGTAATAGCGATTGCCGGCACTATCCGCCAGCAATTTTTCGACATTGCGCCATGCACGTTCAGCAGATGCGGCCAGGATAGCCTGGTAATTTGTAAAAACCACCAGCTGCTGCAAAATTTCCGTCACCGGTTTGCGTCCCATCGCCGGCTGAAAAGTAGCAAATAATGCTCGCGCTCTGACAGCCGCATCCTGATCGAGACTGGAAAGCTGCTGCAGGTCTTTCCGCAAGGCAAGATAAAGCGCCTCCGGCTTTTCCCCTCCATTCAGCCAGCGCAAATGGGTGATGCCTATATCACTCATCCCAATCGCGGGGGAACGCAGCAATCCGATCATACTGAGATCATCCCAGGGGTCAACCAGGGCTGTCAACAGGTTTAGCAGATCTCGTATTTCAGGACGGTCATAAAAGCCGCGGCCGGCGACGGTCACGAAGGGAATGGATGCTTTTTCTAATTCTCTTTCGTAGTAGATGAAAGTAGTAGAGGCACGAAACAGCAGGACAAAATCTTGCCAACGCAGAGCCGGGTTCACTTGCTTCAATTCAATTAGCCTTCTGACAAGCAAATTAGCGCTATGTTGACGGCCTTTTTCAGCATTCTCGCCAACACCAATCAGTAACTCTATGAAGGGAGCTTTCACTTCAAGCTCTGGCTTTTCTTTTTGGGTATTCATCGCGCGAAACGGCACCTGGTGAAGGTTTTCACTGCTTTCACTGGTTTCCATTAACACACCCAATAAATGGTTAATACCTGTCAGAAGTGTTTGATGAGTGCGGAAGGTTTGTTCAAGATCGAATTTCAAACCACCCTTTCGGTCCGTTTCGATTTCCAGGTTGCGAAAAATGCTGACATCGGCTCCGCGAAAACGGTAAATCGACTGGCGGGCATCCCCCACTACAAACAATTTCTCAGGCGAAGTTCCACAAAGAATTTCCACGATCTGCTGCTGGCGGGTATTGGTATCCTGAAATTCGTCCACCAGCAGGGCTACCACTTTCTGCTGCCAAATGGCGGCAACCTTGGGCTGCTGTAAAACATTCAGTGCCATCTGTTCCAGATCATCAAAATCCAGACTCTGCTGACTGCGCAGGTTTTCTAGATAGACCTCTTCTGCCCGCCGGATCAAACGCTTAACAGCCGGGATAGCCAGAAAATAGATGGTTTCTAGCTCCTCATCCACATCTTCCTTTCCCAACCACCCCTCCTGCATCGCATCGTAATAATCAAACCATGCCAGCATCAATTCACGCGAATGGCTTTCTTTTTTACCGGTGCCCTTGCGGAAACCTTTCCGAATCGCTTTCATGCCTGAGATACAGGAAAAATAATCTCCATCCATGAACTGCCTTTCGATCAGCGGCCAGTCTCGCTGGAATGTGAGTACCTGATTGCAACCCAAATCACTCGTATCCTGTCTTAAGAATTCTCCGGATAGCGAAATAATGTCCTGAATTACCTGCTGGTGATCCCCAGGAGAAAACCAGACCTGCAGCAGTTCTTGCAGCAGGTTCCATCCATCCGTGGAAGGATGATTAACCCAGCTTTGCGTATCCAGGCGCAGCGCCAGGGTTTCCTTTAATAATTCACCAAGCGCTTTGATCTTCATTAAGCGATACAATGCCCGCAGATCGTTGTCGTTAAGGGTCTCTGCCATGGTGGTCTGGATGGCATTCATGCGCTCAACCAGTGCCATAGCCTCTTCCAGGACTTTAAACTGCGGGTCCAACCCTGCGGCAGCCGGATGATTGCGCAAAATTTCTGCACACAGGCTATGAATAGTGCCAATCCGGGCTCCATCCATTTTTTGTTCCAGGTTTTTCCACAAAAGATGCTGTTTTCCACCTCTGGTGGCGTTCTTTTCTTTTTGTACTTCCTGGCGAATGCGCGCGCGCATTTCTCGGGCAGCCTTTTCCGTAAACGTGATCGCCACGACCTCGTCCGGTTGCAATCCCTCCGCCAATAAGCCCATATAGCGCGCCACCAGGGTGCGCGTCTTACCTGACCCGGCTCCCGCAGTCAGCACAACCCGTTTTGCTCTTTCCTGTGCAGGAATACGTTGTTGATCGGTCAGGTCCAGTTCGGCCTGGCACTTATTTCGAATTTCTCTCATTATTTCCTCCAGGCCGGGCGATAGTGCCAGCACCAGCGGCTGGCAGCACAATAATCAGGGCAGTTGTCGGCCGGTGGGGTTGGAGCGAAATTGCCGGTTTCGATCCCGCTCACAATATCTCCCAGATGCGCTTCCAGCACCATCTGCGCAGCTTGCGGACCGATGACGGTCTCAAATTCAAAGTTGGAGAGTTTCAGGTTGCTTTCCTGACCACTCAGGATCGCCCAGTAAAAACCATCCACCACATCACCCAACTGCAGGCTGTCGCTGGCGGCACGCGCATAAATGGGTAATTGGATCCGGCTTCCGTTGAGCAGATCTTTTGCAGCCAGATGGCTCGCACCGGTTTTGTAATCGATCACACGGATCTGCCGGGAAGAATTGCGGTCGATGCGATCAATCGTGCCATGAATGCGAATTGTCTTTCCACCCATCAAAACAATTCGAAGTACCGGTAAATCGCCCGCACCAAATTTCTGCTCAAAGCGGTAGGGATGCCACTCAGCGCTGGCCAGCCCAATAATAGTCTGTTGCAGCGCAGGCAGCCATTCCTCCTGCTGAATTTCCCATAAAAGGTTTGGTGCAAAGTTATACCTTCGGGGGGCATCCCGGAACACATCTCTCGCCACTTTTTGCAAATTAGCCAGAATGGTTTCCAGGTCCTCTTCAAAATAATCCCTGTAAACTTTTTCTAAAATCTCATGCAGAATACTGCCTGTCTGGTTGGGGAGTACGCCTGGCTCGGGTGGTGCCAATTCCTTTGCATCCAGCGCGTAATTTACCCAGAATCGCATCGGGCAGGCCAGATAAGTTTCCAGCCGCGAAGCACTCCACACCGAATCGGTTGAAAGCATTCGATCCAGAGGGGATAACAACCCGCCCAGATTGCCTTCATACTCGCCCTGGTTGATGGTTTCTTGACGATGTTGAAAAATTTGCCGTTGCCAATGCACCAATCCAGCTGCTTTCTGAAAATCTGGATGAGAAATAGCAACAGAGTCGTAGCCATATAGCCCGCTCCACAAGAGTGCTTCTGATAACGACGCAGCTTCGGTTAGCGGGCGTTTCTGTGCAGGACGGATCGTTTCAATGCATTCCTTGTTTAAACAAACGGTCATTTCATTCCAGTAGGGAGAAGGTTCCAGACTCTCACCTTTATCATTGAGATAAGGACGCGTGACCAGCAAAGCCCGGTCAGCCCTGGTGATCAACTGGAAAAACTGCCCTGCCTGATCCTTTTGTAATTGGCGTTCCAACCCTAACGCAGCACGGAAATCCTCTGGCAGGAATGGGTCTTCGCGTTCAATCCGTGGTAGAACGCCTTCTGCAAGCCCATGTACCACCACACAGGCGAAACGCTGTGCCCGCACCTCCGGCAGGCGCAACACTAGAACAGCGTTTTGCTGCGCAGAATCCTGACTTGTTGCTGTTGCCTGCCAGAGAGACGTCAATTCTTGAACTAATTGGGCATAGCTGAGAGTTGAGATACCCATCTCAGTTTCGACCAGAATTAATTCATTTAACGTCTTTTCCAGATCCTCCCCGGGCAATGAATTTTGTACGTGAAAACTTACATTTATTATTAATGTTCGCAACCAGCTCAACCAATATGAAAGTGGGTGGCTTTCTGCACTTGCCATGAAAAGTGAAAACAGGTGCTCCAATCCCGCAAGCAGACGTTCCGCGTCAGCAGCGTTGAGCAAATCAATATTGAAATGTGCTTCTTCCTCTTCCAGCAAACCATCCTGTACCGGGGTCACACGCTGGAGTTGTGTCAACACTTCACGCCAGCGCTCCCAACCACTCATAATCAATTCTTTGCGGCTGAGTATTTCCAATATCAATGCATCTTCCTGGTGAAGTCCAAATCCTTTCAGATCAAAAAAAGGACTGCGGATCACATCCAGCAACGTTCTCCGCTTGTAATCTTCCAGCGGCAGTTGCAGCATATTCAACAAAGCCATGATGGCAGGCTGCTGCCCCAACTTCTGATGGATACTGAAATGCAAAGGTATACCGAACTCAAATGCCGTGCTTTTCAGCAGATCCCGGTATTCATCTTCCTGTGGCGCGACTATGACACAGTCTGAAAAGTTCAACAAACGGTTGCCATTGTCATCCTCTTCCAGCAGTTTCTTTTTTAGCCAGCGTAAACCTTCCCGTACTTCCGCCCGCGGTGATTGAACTGCCAGCATCTTGACCGATTTGTCTTCAGTATCTACAGTTTGCGGTTGCGCATCCTGATGGAAAGTGGAACCCAACGCTGCCAGGCTAGCAGGAAGAAAGAACGCTGCATCAGGTGAACTCACTTCCATATTTGGGAAGCTTTCCTGCAGACGGTCCAGTGTGACTCTGTGGGCGCGCATATACCAGGCTGGCATTACCAACCTCCAGTGGCAACGAAATCAGCATCCTTTGACAGGCAGGTTCCAATGATTGTAGAAGCCGTAAATGAACCGGGTTGAAATGTTCAAAACCATCTACCACAATCAACGAACGAAGTTCGGGTTGAATCTCTGACTTTTCAAGTAAACCGAGCGTGAAAGCAACCAACCAGTCACCATCCAGCCAGCCTGATTGCCAGCAGCGTTGCCAATAGCTTCCATATAACGCCAAGATGGTCGCCAACTGGGGATCTGCTTCACAAAAAGGCGAAAACCGTGAATCATCCGGGTGAACACCCGCCAGCATCAATTGGCTGAAGCGATCAACCAGAACGCTCTTGAAACCAGGCATGCCGGCGATCGTTGCCAGCTCTCCCATAGCTTCGCGCCCAAGCATTTCTACGATGCTGTCATTGATCTGGCGTTGTTTCATGGAGAAAGTTGCTTCCTTAAATAGACGGTGATGTTTGTCGAGCAACATCCGGCAATATTTGGTCAAATTTAGAATTTCGACGCCAAAATAACCTCCCTGACTTGCCAACCTTTGCCGGAATTGATTTTCCTGAGCATGCGCCGGCAAGATCACAGTCACTTTAGCTTGCGGACCGCTCCGAAATTGATCCTGGATGGTCCCAATCAACCACTCCGTTTTCCCACTGGCGGGTGGACCTGCGATTACCTGTACCGTCATGTTATCCCTCGAATGAGTTCGATATGAGCCTTCATTGTAGTGAATTAAGCAATCTATTTCAAATCCCAATGTATTTCAGAACTACAGAAGGATTTGGTTTTTCTTTGACCCACTAATTAATTCGGCAATGACGAAAATTGAAAATCAGCGGATTTTTTTCCGATTCCGCCACCAACCCGTAATATTTTCAAGAAAATTGGTCATTTTTTCTTCCAGCATTGTGTGTTTCCACCAGAAAAAAATCACAGCAGCTAAGAAAATGACGGCAACCACTATCCACTCGCCTGCTGACAAGGAGGTGGCGTGAGATCCCAGCCAATTGGCAAAGAAAACACCCGGTAATCTACCCACCAGCGAAAGCAGTAGTAAATATGGCAGCGAGATGGTAGTCATGCCGGCCAGCACCAGAATCATATCATCGGGCATAAAGGGCATTAGAAAGACCAGGAAAATAAACAGAACACCCAAATGCTTAACGCGCTGATCAAATCTTTGCAGTTTCTGCGGGGGAATAAATCGTTCTGCCATTGGGCGTCCAAACCTGCGCACTAGCAGCAGCATGATCAATGCCCCGCTTTGCAAACCAATCATACTGTAGAGCGAGCCTATCCATGGGCCAAAAAATAGCCCATTAACCGTATCAATCGCAGTCCCGGGTAACGGTGCGAAAAGCACCTGCACAATATGCAGTCCGATAGTGATTAATGGCACCCAGGCACCCCATTGCTGCAGCCAGTTGTTCAGCACTTGCGGATCGCTAAACAATGCACGAATGGGACTATACCAGATCCAGATAAATACAAAAATGGTCATGACCAAAATTATCAAGACAAGCCAAAGATTTCTCAAGGATTTCATATAAAATTAGCCTGGTATTAGAACTTAATATACAAAGTGATTTATCTTGACTTTCAAAACAGCATCTACGAATTTCAGAATGTTGAACACGCCAAAAAAATCTCATGCAACTTGCGTCGATATAATTTGAAGATAAGGATGCACAAATTGATTCCATTTCTTTTCCAGTAATTCCATGTTGAGAAGCTCAGGAAATCGCATGTACCAATCAAGACTGGAAAAAGCGGAGGCACACGCTTGAATAAGGGCATGAACTTCAGAATACTGAGATTGTAATTGATGAGCTGTTTTTTGAATTTGGATCAGATGTTGGCTTAAATGCGATTCAAATCGTATCAAACGGAATCGAGCAGACATAGCTTCGTCTTCCCAAAATGTCAATGGTCGTTCAAGATCATCATCTTTCAAACTACTCAAGCCAGACAGTACATCACTATGGCGCAGTTCATAAAACAGGAGAAGCTCGGCCAAGGTACAATCAAATTTGTCCGGAGGAAATCCACCATCCACATCAAAATGTTGATCAATGAAATCCTGAGACATTTTTCCAAGTGGCATATCTGCACTTTGACCGTTACTTATGAAACCCATACCGGAAAACGCCATAAAACATCCACTCGGATTCAAGGATATGCTCTACTGTCTGACGGATAGACCAATCCTGTGATGTCGGCTGCTGATTTGCCAATCCTTCATCCAATCCGGTTAATTGTGCTTTTAACTGCCAAAATGCACGATGAAATCGTAAAAGATCGGTATTAACTTCATTCTGGGAATTCTTTTCCGAGTTGAGCTGAAATATATCAGGGTTACCCGCTATTGTGATTATTTCTTCCATTAAGCGAAAAAATGCAAAGCGAATTCCTTCATCATAACTTCGCCATTTCCATGGCTGCTCCAGAATCGTATCCGGCAAAGAAGCTGCCTTTTTAATCCAAATATCCATCTCTGCTTGAATTGGCGCGTTAATATTATTCACCTTTCTTTTTATCAATTTGGAGAGAGCCATTCGCCATCTCACCCAATGCATAGGATACTGCCATTTGCGCATGAATCAACGTGCTGTCAAACAAGGGCAAGCTGCTATCCTTTTGCTTGACCAGCATGCCAATCTCGGTACAGCCCAAAATAATGCCTTGCGCTCCCTGGTCTTGCAATGAAGCGATGATTTGTTGATATTGCTGCCGCGAACTTTCACGCACATTACCCAGGCAAAGCTCATGATAAATGATATCATGCACCTGCTGACGTTCCGCTGGATCTGGGACCAGCACCTTGATATTATGCAACTTTTCTAATCTTCCCTTATAAAAATCCTGCTCCATGGTGAAACGCGTGCCCAGCAAGCCAATCGTATTAATGCCGGCCGCCTTAATGGCAACAGCCAGTGCGTCAACAATGTGCAATACGGGGATTTGTACCGCCGCCTGTACTTCCGAAGCCATTTTATGCATGGTGTTGGTGCAGATGATGATAAAATCCGCTCCTCCCCGCTCCAGGCGCAGCGCTGCGGATACCATCGCATCGGTAGCGAGGTCCCAGTGAGCAGTCCGCTGGTGTTCCTCGATCTCAGCAAAATCTACCGAAAACAGAAGGCATTGGGCAGAGTGCAAACCACCCAATTTTTGCTTAACTCCTTCATTCAGGTAACGATAATAATCCAAGGTCGATTCCCAGCTCATTCCGCCGATCATGCCAATCGTTTTCATATTCGATCTCCATTTTCATAATCAGCGCGTGTCATACCAAAAAAGAGCATGTCGGTTAATTCACCACTATCAGCTTTGCGTTCATAATTGCGCATCCGGCCTTCAAACTGATAACCAGCGCGTTTGGCAACCGACTGTGAACGCAGGTTGTCCATATCACAGCGAATAAAGACCCGGTTGGCTTTAGCCACATCGAAGGCAAAACGGGTGATTGCCCTTACCGCCTCGCTTATATACCCCTTTCCCTCATACTCTGTTCGAATCCAATAACCAATTTCAAAAGCGGGAATGTGTAATCCGCGATAATGAAGCCCACTGCCACCTATTAATTTGCCGTCGACCTTTAAATAAAGCCCCAGAGGCATATCTTCATTCAGCAAATACTTCGAATAGCTCTGCCGCACCCATAACTCCCGTTCTTCCAATCTGGATAGCTCCTGTGCCCAGGGAAACCATGGCTTGAGACGTTCGTGTGATTCATTGATCGCCTCAAAAAGTTGCGCCCCATCGCCAGCACGTGGAACGCGCAGTATTAGACGCTCACTTTCGAAAGATTCGGGTAACTGTTGAATTAATGGCAGCATATGCACCTCCAAGGAAATCTATTGATTTGTATTGTACTGAATTATTGCCACGATGAAAATACAATGTCTTAATAAAAAACTGCGGGGATGGTTTGCAAGTTAGCCCCTGTACCTACCCATCCCCGGTTGCCAAAATCACGATACCATTTCTATCTGCGGCGCTGTTTACGAATATATTCTTCCTGATATCGATCTTTTCGCGATTGTTCATTCAAACCATGTGCAAGCCTATCCGAAAGATTTTGATAGTCTTCTCGTAATTTAGGATCCATATGCGGCGCTGAGCTGAGGATGGAGGAGTCCAGCAAACGGCGGGCTTTCTCCCGTTCACCGGCTCGTTCCAATTTGAGCGCAGCGCTGGCATTATCTGCCATTAACACTTCGCTATAGCGCGCCATGACGTCCTGGCGTTGATCCATTGCAGATACTTCCAACTGGGACGCATAGCGCAAAGAGAGCTGCTCCTCGAGAGAATATGCCTGACCTGCTTCTTCCCGGGCAGTTATGGTCACTTTAAGGGATAAGAGCGCTTGCTTTTTATGAGGTGGAGTCAGCAAACGAACATAGACTTCTCGTTTCAATCCACCAGCCAGATCGCCGAGCATAACCATGAGTTTGTCGCCTTCTAGTTCATTTCGCCAACTGCCCAGTACTTGTGCCGAGACGCCGTTTGGAATCGATAGCGCTAACTGAATGTGACTGGCAGTGACTGAACTCAAATCCCGAAATTCCTGCTCAAAGATAGCAGTGATACTGGCAGGATCTTCTATGAAATAAAATCGACCGCCACCCTGATTAGCCATATTCTCCAATAAATATTCGTTGAAATCCAATCCGACTCCGAAGGTCGATGTGGAAACGCCTCGTTGCAATAATTGGCCTGCATGGTTGCCCAACTCTTCCAGATCGGTCATACCCACATTAGCCAAACCGTCGGTGAGCAAGAGCACACGGTTAAGATCACTCTCACGGGTCGCAAGAGCCACTTCCTGGCAGCCTTTCAACCAGCCGCCACCCAGATTGGTGCTGCTGCGGGCACTCACCTGCCGGATTCTTGCTTTCAGGTGGCTGCGATTGCCGGCGGTCACCGAAACACTCGCAGATAGCAAATCCACCTCACTATCGTAGATCACCAACGCAACCTGGTCTCGTTCGGTCAGTAAATCAAGCACATGTTCGGCAGCCCGCTTCACATATTCCAGCTTGGCACCCTGCATTGAGCCACTACGGTCAATTACCAACGCCAGGTTCAAAGCCGGTCGGTTGGTGCTGGTGGAACTGAGCGGGGCAACCAGTTCAACTTCCAGAATCCTTTCTGTCGGTACTTCGCGGGAAATCAAATCTCCATCGAAAAGTGCATTAAAGGTAATTTGCGTTTCCATTTTGTTTCCTCCAATTGAAACAATCTAAAACTTCTTGCCGTCCCGGTCGGGTCGGTTCTATTATTTCTCCCTGTGATTGAATCGGGCTTGAAACTTTTCAAAAAGCTCCTGAAGTAAGTCATCATATCTGGCAGCTTTGCTTTCTTCGATATGCACTTCAATACCAGGGGCAAGAACAACGCGCTTCCAGGTGGTTTCAGGCCTCGCCACGGGTTTGTTAGGTAATGGCGTAGGCGCTTTGCTTTCAAGTATCATGGGAGGTTTGCGATAGCGATCTGGTGTGGAAGGTTCAGCAACACCATGACCGAGAAGATTATTAATATAACCGAGGGCATCATTGCTTTGATTGCGTTGTGCCGCATACAGCCGCAGAAATTCTTCGATTTCCGCTCTTGTCTGGGTTTCCAACATGCTGCGTATCTCCTTGATGGGCAGAAATGCATCCTTCAGACGCTTGATCAATTTGATGCGCTCTACATACTCCCTATCGTAGACCGTGTAACGGCCACGGGTGTCCGGTGCCGGCAGTAAACCCTGGCTGATGTAATAACGGATTGTCCGCACAGAGACGTTTGTTTTTTGCGCCAACTCCCCGATTAAGAATTCTTCTGCTGTCAATTTGAATGTCCTTTGCGTTGAATGAACTATTATCAATAATGTAACACTATTACGTAATGCTGTCAAGTATGAGATTTTTTATTCCCAATCCTGAAATTCAAACCGATCGTGTGGAAAGTTTATATCGAACCAGGATCGCTGCGCAAAATTGAATGGGATGGGATTACAAAGTATTTATGGCTCGCCATCGTGACTTCGATAATAATGTGAATATAAATTCATCTTTTTTTCCTCTGAATTTTCGTTCACCCCTCAACCAGAAAGTATATAATTCATTTATAGTTCCTGCCGGAAAGCAGCGTCCATACTTTCATTACTCACTCCAACAATCGTTTAATTTTTGGGAGGTTCCGATAAACACTCAAACTAATATCGTTATTTTAATCACCAGAAATGGAATGGGCGAAGGCGACCTGGCTTTACGGCATACGCTGATTGACAAGTACCTTCAACTATTGGTCGCATCCGGCCTCCAGCCGGCAATTATTTGTTTTTACGCCGAAGGCGTGAAATTAGTCGTGAAAGATTCGCCTGTTCTCGAAACTCTGAGGACACTGGAATCACGTGGTGTTCACCTGGTCGTGTGTGCCACTTGCCTAAACTATTATGGTCTATCAGATCAAAACGAAGTCGGCATTGTTGGCGGAATGGGCGATATATTGGAAGCACAATGGCGGGCAGAAAAGGTAATTACATTGTAGTAAGAAGATAAATTTCATTATCGGATAGCCAAACTCGTCAACCTGGTCGCAAACTTGATATCGTATCAATGCTCAATTTTCCAATCACAATTGCCGGGTAAAGGAAAAAGCAAGCGCCGGTCGGCAATCCAATCATATAATCGATCTCCCAAACTGACCTGAATAGAGAGCCAGAACACGGGCACCAAAACCCATAAGGGCGGTATTCTACTTGAAATTTGCAATATAGCGCGCATCCCTTCAAAAACCACACCGCTCTGATTTTCAACTTGAATGCGTTGTAGAGCTTTTGTCCGCTCAATACCGGCTGCTTCAAGCACACCAGGCAGATGTAAATTGATAAAGTCAAATTGATGCAACCAATCGAGACGGCTCATAATGGCAGCAGCACGGGTACAAAAAGGGCAGCTGCCGTCAAAATATACGCGAAGTTTCATCCTGGTATCGATTAACCGCCAGTCATCACCGAAAGGAGGCTTAACTTATAACCATCTTCTGGCCGCTTATCCATTTCAAAAACCGGCAGGGTCATCTGGTCGTTGATAATAAAGAGATTTGAGCTGAGAAAATTTCGGCGGTCTTCTTCGATCAGGATTCCGACCAGCGCGGGGTATAAGTCTGCTAGCCGTTCGACGACATCCTTGTACGAGGCTTTATACGGAACAGAAAGTTCAATCTCTCTAGCTCCAGCGATCGATTCAGCAATACCGGTCAGTTCAATTGTTAGCCCAATTTCATTTTTCATTCTTACCACTTTCATTATATGAAAAATGATACAAAATATCCGATTATTGGTCAAACCGCTTTATAAAGTAAATCGGTATTACTCACCACTCTTCTCTCATAGTGCTTACTTAAACCCAAACATAAATAGAATAAAACCAAGCGAAGGTCCCACCCACCAATAGTCTTTCAGTACCTGTGGAACTTCCAACCCGGCAGTATTGCGGATGACAATCCCTGACAGCATCAGTACGATCGCAATCACAATCACAACCCAGCTTGAGACTTCAAAACTGGGAGAGTTTTTCCTTTTTTCTTGGGCTGCCAACCGTTCTTTCTGCTTTTTACCTTTTGGCATATTCATGATTTCTACCATTTCTTCTTTCGCCAGGCGTCTTTTTTTTCCACGAAGCATAGCGATGCGGAAGTAGAATAACAGTGCAGTAAAAGCAGTAACAGCGATGCCAATATCAAAATTTAGTTTCATTAATTCATTCTCCTCAGGCTTTTTTCTTCCAGACGCTCGCCAGAACATGTTCATAAAACTGATTCAAGTCAGGCTGCGGGCCATTCCCCATAGGCAAATATCGTCCCCTGGGGGTTATTTCACCGTAAACAGTCCCGGTTGGACTGACCGTGGAAGAAACAGACTGCAACACGAAAGCACGTGTGTTGGATAAGTGCACTGGAAAACGTTTTTTTGGTGTTTCAACCAGTGCGATAAAATAGGCTTCCTCTGCATTCTTAGGAGCTGGCAAAACTATTAAAACCACCCTGGATTTTTTCTCATCCACCGGCCGGATTTCAAACTCCATCCCCTCAAACTTGGAAGTATGTTCATCGTCCAGCCTTACACCCATATGATCCCACCAGAATTCGAGAAATTTTATACCATCGCGATCAAGATATTTGAAAAAATGATCTGTCTGGCTATGAAAAATTATCGGAATGGACTCAAAGGTGAAATTATAGTGCTGGCTGCGATTCTTATCCATTAATTGCAATCTCCTCTATCGGGTTTTCCAGGAAATGATCAATAAACTGTTCAAAGGATACTGGTGCGCTTTCCAACAACCAGCCCAGTTGGTTACCATTCCCTATAAAGTCATTTTCTTCGTAATACACAAACATTTTCAGTAACGTTTCACAAACATAATCCGCCATATTTTGCATTCGCATTGATCGTTCCCAAATTGAACGGTCCAGTGACTCTGCCCGAATCTGTTTACCCGTTTTCTCGCTTATAATTTCCGCTATTCGTAGCGCCGAAAGTGTTTCCGGACTGCAGAGCTCATAGATCGCATGTAGGTGACCTGGCTGGCTTATAACCTTGAATACTACCTGAGCCAGGTCAGCCAGATCAATCATACTGGAACGAGATTCAACTGAATAGGGTATCGAATATAAACCATCTTCCATCATTTTCGCCCAATAGGCGAGCACGTTTTGCATATAAGCTGCTGGTTGCAAAATTGTGAAGGGAACTTCGCTCATCAATAATTGGCTTTCCACCAATAATTTTTGCCAGTGATGAGGCATAGCTGCGACCTGCGGGTGCAAAACCGAGTGATATACAAATTGTTCAGTCCCTTGATCCTGAGCAGCTTTAATAATTATTCTACCAATTTCTTCTTCTTTTGGATGCATATTGGGGCAAATGTGATAGATTTTGGTCGTACCTTTTACTGCCTTTGCAATTGACTCCGTATCCAGAAAATCACCTAACACCACCTCTTTGCAACCAAGTGCGTAAAGTTCATCAAAATATTCTTTTTTATGAACCATTGCCCGTATGGGAATACTTTTACGCGTTAATAACGCGATCACACTTCTTCCCGTCTTTCCAGAAGCACCGGTGACCAATAACATAACGTCTTCCTCCAGGTAAATCAATTTTTTCAAATGTCCGGATTCTTCCCAAATCACTCGAGTGATTATGGAAAAATCTAGAAATTTGAAACACAATTTTTGTAATACTCCCGACGCCAGAGCAAAGACGTCGGGAGTATTGTGGGTGACAGGTTTGCATACCTGCTCTACGTTGAATACAAACCTATCGACCGTTAACTGATTTCAAAAGACTAATCGTTGAGCACGTTCGCACGCACTAATGGTGGTTTCCAGAATTGCAGGATCAGGTTAAGCAAAATACCTACTACTGCACCTGTTGCAATCGCCGGCCAACCATTGGGGAACAGACCCTGGAACAGCGGGATCGGCAGGAAGCCACCGGGGAAGCCGATGTTACCGCCAATGCCCACAATCAAAATGATGGCTCCGATAGCCAGCTGAGCCGGGTCAAACAAATTGACACGCTCAGCCATCATTAGCGCAATACCCTGCATACCAATGACACCAAACAGGTAGATCGAGAGACCACCGCTGACTGCAGTCGGGATAGTGGAAACAAGATCTGCCAGTGGGCCGATGAAGCCTAAGAGCATTGCAATTGCCCCTGCAGTAATCAATACCGGACCGGAGTAGTTACGGGTAATAACCATCAATGAGTTGTTCTCGCCATAGTTGGTACCAGCTGTTGAACCGAAGATACCATTGATGAGATCATTCAAACCATCCAGCATCATATTGAGGCCAATGTATTTACTGAGACCATAACGAGGCTGACCCATTTCATCGGCAAGATGGTCTACGTACAAGCTAATCTGATACAGGTGAGCGGTTGATTCTGGGATCGTGGCGATAGCCATGATACCGATGCCAAATACTACCGTCCACACCAGATCGCTGCCAAAGTTCGGAAATGTGATCTGTGGAGCCCGGAAGATAGCAGATTGACCTAAAGCAGAGAAATTCACCAAGCCCAACGGAATGGCGACTAAGTAACCAACAATGGCACCCAGGAGAATTGGCAGCATCGCGATGAAGCCTTTTCCTTGAAGGTACACAGAGAAGATAAAGGTCGCCAGGATGGTGATCACAGCCGCTGCCCACCATTTGAGATCGCCGGTCATAATACCGCCCGCGACACCACTGGCCATTTGCAATGCAGATTGACCGAGACCAATACCAATGGTACAGGCAACAGAGCCGGTAATGATTGGAGGCAGGATTTTGTCAAGTGCTTCTTTACCACCCGATGCACGGATGATGAGACCAACGATAATATTGATGATACCGGTGGCCACAAAGCCAACCTGCACAATTGACAGGAGCGCCGGATCGGCTGGTACACCAAACGTAGGTTTGGTAATGGCAGTTACTGCAGCGATGTAGCTGAAACTTGAGCCGTAGTACAACGGGATAAACTTGCCTATTGCGAATTTGGAACCTAAGAGAGCTACGATGGTGCCAAAACCGGTGACAGTTAATACTGTGCTGACGGGAAAACCCATTAATAGTGCGCAAAGGACTGTTGCCGGGAACATGGTAATAACATGTTGGAAACCGAGCAAGAGCATTTGGCCAAATGGGGGGCGGTCATCAGGAAGATAACCAATGATTTTAGTACTAGTTGCCATACGAGTCTTCCTCCCTCTAAAAGGAAATATAAGATGAATAAAATATGTTGCAACGGTGCTTCGAGATTGGTTGGGTCATCGATAAACCTGCGATGTTGAAAATGTCTCCTCTAATTATTCTTTAGCTACGATGTTGAGTTTATTCCACGACCCGGAAAAAAAGAAATGCATTTTGAGATACAGCTTCACCTCCTTTCGGACTTCCCAAAGCAACCATTCTCAATATTTACAAAAAAATAATTTATCCGCTGCAGCGGGATAAGAGAATGGCAGCCAGTATAAGTACTGCGAGCAAGGGGAATATATAAATTATCAGCTTACCTTCTGCTGAGGATGTTAAACCCCCAACCGCGTCTTTGGCTACGGCTTTGACATAGTCACCTTCTGAGGCTTTTTCATAGACCACCTCTTCGGCAGCTGTACCAACAGATTTAGCAGCCAACCGAGCTTCCAGAGCCTTATCGAGCGTTTCGAATGCTGTGCGCATCATGCTCTTGGCAACACTGTCTATCATACGCTGCCCAACACTAGCTAATGTGCCACCAATGGATAAATCAGCATCGTACTTCAATATTGTTTTTCCATCTTCTTGTTCAACAAAGACAGCATTTCCTGCACCTTTGACAAAACCAGGAGCGCCTTTGCCTTCTACGAGCAAGGTGGTGGATTCCGGTGGAACCGGATTTTGCATGGTCAATTTGCCATCAAATGCACCAGAAACCGGTCCAATACGGATATTCATTTTCCCAAAGTATTCGGTTTCTGATGTCTTATCCAACTTATCCATTCCCGGTACGGCGCTGGCCAGTACAACCGGGTCCTGGATCATATCCCAAACATCTTGACGGGGACCATTAAAAAGATGTTCACCTTCGATTTTCATTAAAACTTTCCTCCAATAATAGGTTAATAAGGTTTTTCGAAAAAAAGCTAAAAGCGTTTAAGCGCTCTTAGCTTTCTGTACATAATGATATAACTTGCTGGGGTTAATGGATGACTCGCGGATATCAAGATCATGTTCGTGGAGTGCATCTTCAAGTGCCTGCATAAAGCAAGCAGGGACACCAATCGCACCAGCCTCGCCCACGCCTTTAATACCAAGCGGGTTCAGAGGTGATGGAGTCACCATGTGTTTGACTTCGAATTTATCTGGCATATCACTGGCTTGGGGGAAAAGATAATCCATGAAGGATGCGGTCACCATTTGACCATACTCATCATACACTAAATTCTCAAAAAATGCTTCCCCAATTCCCATTTGCAAACCGCCATGTAATTGTCCATCTACAATCATCGGGTTGACCGGGGTGCCACAATCGTCTGTGATAACAAGTCGTGTGATTTTTGGCTTAGCCGTTTCTTCATCAACATCCAGAATCATGCCCAGGCAGCCATAACCTGTCGCACCATGGGGAGGGCCGTAATACGATGCCGCTTCCAGGCCGGGTTCCATGCCTTCTTCCACAGTACCACGTGTCGGGTTAGCTTTCATCGCCAGGTCACCCAATGTGATAAATTGCTCCGGGATATCTGCTATGCGCACGACACCATCATTAAGCTCCAATTCCTCCACAGGAGCATTCAATAGCTTGCTGGCCAGGTTTAATGCCTTTTCACGCACTTTAATAGATGCCTGGTGTATGGCGGTACCCACCAGCGTCATTCCGCGACTGGCGAAGGCCCCTACGCCCCACTGCCATTGACCTGAATCGCCAATGACCACATTCACATCCGTTACTTTCACGCCTAACTGGCTGGCTGCAACCTGGGCAAAAGTTGTGTAATGCCCCTGCCCTTGATTACTGTAAGCACATACGACGTTTACTTTGCCAGACACACCGACCATCACCTTGGCACCTTCATAAGGGCCAACAGCAGTGCCTTCAGTAAACAGGATGACACCAATGCCCGTATGTTTTCCTTCGGCTCTCAGTTTTGGTTGAATTTCGTTCTTGAATTTGTCGTATTCTATAGCTTCCAATGTTTTCTCAAGGGCTGCCGGGTAGTTACCACTATCCAGAATGCCTTCAACAAAATCCTGACCAATGATACCGGTGTGCAACGGAAATGCTTCTGGCTGTAACACATTCTTACGGCGGATTTCAATCGGGGAAATACCCAACTGCTTGGCTGCCGCATCCATCAAACGCTCCATTACAAATACACCCTGTGGACGGCCGGCTCCACGTACCGGGGTAACAACCATTTGATTGGTGAATACCATTTTAATTTCAGTGAAAAAATTGGGAATATTGTAATTGCTGACTGTATGCGATTGTGTGTTCAACGGCACGGTCATTCCATACGGGTTATACGCACCGGTATTGTGATAAAACACATCTTTGACACCCAGTACTGTTCCATCGTTCTTCACGGCAATTTCAGCATAGTGCACCTGATCCCGTTCTGAAGTGGTCCCCAGGAAATTTTCGCGACGATCTTCAAACCACTTAATCGGTCGACCCAATTTTATTGCGATCCATGGCACGATAACATCATCAATTTGTGATGACATAATCTTGGGACCAAAACCTCCGCCAATCGCAGGATTCATCATCCGAATTTGATTCTCGAGCAAACCAAGATACTTGGCGATGCTGTTACGCATGGGGATCGGACCCTGGGTGGTTGCCCAACAGTTCAGGATCTTCATGTTGTCATCCCATTGCGCCACGATACCGCGGTTTTCAATAGCGCCGCCTGCCACCCGATTAACAACCAGGCGTTTTTTAATGACATGATCGGCTTCAGCCACTGCTTTGTCCCAACTTCCGGCTTCTTGAATAACATCAGCTGCCAGGTTGGATTCCAAGTCTTCATGGACTAAAGCGGAACCCGGTTCAAGTGCCTTTTCCAGGTCGCCGACATAGTCCAACATTTCCACGTCAAGATAAATGTAATCGAGTGCATCTTCAGCAATGTAGCGACTCTCAGCCACAACAACAGCTACCGGCTCTCCTGAAAAGCGCACTTTGTCCTTGGCAATACATTCCAATGGGCGGGCAAAAAATATCGAACCCTTGATCGCTGTAGGCGGGGGCACCTGTAATGGGCCAGGATGCCAATAATCGCCAAGGTCTTCAGCAGTATAGACCGCCACCACACCCGGTAATTTCTTCGCCTCGCTGGTATCAAGGCTCAGAATGCGGCCATGTGCATAATCACTACGCTTTATAGCTACATGCAGCATTCCCGGCAAATTGATATCATCAATAAACGTTGATTTTCCAGTGAGCAAACGGGGGTCTTCATTCCGCTTGATTGATTTAGAAATAAATGATTCTGTCACAGTTCACCTCTCTTTGCTGTTAATGAGCAGCCATTTTTTTTGCAGCAAGTTGAACGGCTTCAACAATGTTCTCATATCCCGTACAGCGGCAAAAATTACCATCGATAGCCTCACGTGCCTCTTCAGCAGTCGGGTTGGGATTCCCATCCAGGAATTCTACCGCGGTCATCAAAACGCCAGGGGTACAAAAACCACATTGCAAAGCATGCTTTTCTTGAAATGCTTCCTGCAAGGGATGCATATTATCCATTGTGCCAAGCGATTCTACGGTCAGAATTTCGGCTCCATCTGCCATCACCGTAAATAATATGCAGGAACGAACAGATTCACCATTCATGAGCACTGTACAGGCACCACATAAACCATGTTCACAGCCAACATGAGTTCCTGTTAGTCCTAAATCATGGCGGATGAAATCGCTAAGCAATAAACGAGGTTCCACTTCTCGTTCATATAATTTTCCATTTACTGTTATTTTTACATTCACTTTATCAGCCATTGTGTCCTCCTATTTCTTTGCTCGTTCGATTGCTTCGTTCAACGAGCGGCGTACCAGGACGTGGACCAGGTTACGGCGATACTCGGTTGTACCGTGAATATCTGAACCCGGGTCACATTCATTCATGGCAATATACGCGGCTACCGCTTCAATCGCTTCCGATGTGGGAACCTGCCCGGTCAGAACCCTGGCCGGTTCTTGCGTCAAAATGGCCGTCTCGCCCACGCTAAACAAGACTACTCGAACATCTTTGACCTTGATGCCATCCATCACGACCTGTGTAATTGCAGCAGCCTGGGCATAGCCACCTCTTTGGCGGGAAACTTGCTTGTAGCTGCTACCGGTTCCCGGTTGCAAACCTGGCAGAAGCACCTCGGCCAACATATCTTCCGGCTCAAGCACTGTCATGAAGGGTCCCATAAAGAAATCAAGGGCATCCACCCAACGTTCGCCCTTTGTAGAGATGATTTTTAATTTGGCATCCAGTAAGAGGGTTAAAGCTGGTATCTGTGCAGCAGGATCGGCGTGAGCGATTGCTCCGCCAAAGGTGCCGCGGTTACGGATCTGTTTATGGGCAATATTGGGCATAACTTCAGCCACAATGGGAAATCTTTGTTTTACCAGGTCACTATCTTCAACAACACTATCGCGTGTCATCGTTCCGATGGCCAGGCCACCGTCATCAGTGGGTCTGATATAGGCTAATTCTTCTACCTTGTTAAGATCAACAAGCGCTGCGGGACGAGCCATACGAAAATTCATCGCGGGGATGAGACTCTGCCCACCAGCCAGCACCTTGCCAGAATATCCAAGCTCGGCCAAACGGTCTACAGCTTCTTCAACACTGGTAGGAGCAAAATAATCAAATGGAGCTGGCTTCATATAGACTTTACCTCCTGAAATATATTTGTAAATTCTTTACCAATTAAGCATTTGCACGTAGTTATGAGCATTACAAAATATCTGGAACAGATAACCACTTTTTCTCTTTTTTATCGAAAATCATCATAAACCATCTCATCATTATTTTATTCCGTAAAATCTTGGGGAAGATTCATTATGGAGTCTGTGATGCCGGTCAAGAAAATAATTGCGTTTGTTCCTGGATATTTTTGTTTGTACATCAGAGGAATTATTTGGAAAAAATTTTGGATTGATTGGCTATTTATTTTTTGGGGAGAAGAGCTAAATTTTTTCAAAATTCAGCCACCTTGTTCCCTCTCTTTGTCAAATTTCGATTACAAAGAAAGGACTTGATCTCCTGGGTTTATCATTTCAGAAGAGCAGATTACTGCTTTGTTTCAGCATTTAAATGGATGAAACGAGCAAAACTCCACACTGATCGAAAAAAACCTAATCAAGAAATTATTCAATCCAAAAAATTATCTGTCACCACCTCTTAATTATGACTACTGCCCTCCAAAAAATCAAGTCTTGGAGGGCAGCAATTTTTTTACCAACTATCCTTCTTTAAAGGCAACGAAACGACCCCACATGGTTTCAATTTCCATGCCCTTTTGCAAGTAGCAACCAATGTAATAGCGGCCGCTGGGTACATCTGCCAGCTCCCAACCAAGGTTTTCGGCATGCACAATCTTCTTGGTGAAGAGGTTGAGGTGCATATCCTGATAGTAGTGATCCAATGGATACATTTCATCCCAATCCTTACCAAAATCACGGATCAGTTTCTCATTGGCTTCTTGGAAGGTCTTCGGATGCCAGACACGCTGGATGGTATTCATCGGATGATCGGCAGCCACACAGTCAACACCAATCCACTTGATCTTCTTTTCAATAGCCCACACCGCAAAATCAGGTGAGGGACCTGGGTGCTTGATCATGTAACGAAACTCGTCCGAATTGGGGCTTAGCCAACCGAATTTGTGCCAGCCAGTCTTGATAACAAGGATATCGCCTTCACGCACTTCCACCACTGATTCAATCATTTCCGGGGTGTAGACACTGGAATTACTGACCAGATCGGAAATATCGGCGACCACACCAGGGCCAACCCACTCTTCCAACGGCGTCTGACCAATCGTGCGGCCATTCGGATAGAAGTGTTTTTCACCATCCATGTGAGTGGCTAGATGAATGGAAGCGTTGCAGATGGAACCATTGCGTGCCATCCCATAGTGTGCACCACCCACGCGTTTGAAATACTTTACGCTCAAAGGCTCATAGTTTGCCCACTGGGGTGTTTGCACACTGAAGGGCACCGACATATCGTACATTTTCATGGTCTTCAAAGCGCCATAGAATTCCGATTCTTCCATCCACTCTGGAGCTTGATAAGCGGCTACACGTGCCCAGGCTGTTTCTACTTCCATGAAGGGAATTGGCTGGCAGGTTATCCAGGCACGTTGGTTTTTAAGTTCATTCACCTGGCCAACAATCGATTCGACCATCAAAACATGGTGTTTCGGCATGATCACGTGGGTTAATTCATAGTACCAATCTTGCGGGTACATCTCATCCCAGGTCTTTCCGTACTTTTCCACCAATTTGGCTTCGGCTTTCTTGAATTCGTTCTCATGCAGACGGCGAATTGGGGTATTCATGGGATGTTCTGCGATACCACAATCCACACCGATCCATTTCAATTTTTTATCCATAACCCACTGATAAAACTCAGGGGAGGGACCGGGATGGCGCACGAGGAAACCAAATTCCTTGGATTCAACACCACCCTGGGCTTTTTCGTTGAACACATCCGGCATATCCCAGGAATATCTATTGTAGCCTGTATTGATGATGAGGATATCACCATCTTTCACATCCACTTTACTCATGATCATCTCGGGAGTATAGAGACCATAATCCTCCACCAGGTCCGAAATATCAGCAACCACACCTTCGCCACTCAAATCTTCCAGGGGAATATCACAAATCCGTCGACCACCCGAATGATAGGCAGTTTCTCCCACCAGGTGGGTTCCGACTGTGTTACTCCAATTCAATATCTGACCATTCGCACCTGCTCCGCCGCCATAGGCACCAGTGACACGTTTGAAAAAGTGAACTTCCAGGGATTTATCCCCTGGGAAGGGAGGTGTAAAAATGCTACACCCTTGTGTGAGATCATACATTTTGGCTTCGTCCATCATTTTAATAAAACGTTCTCGATCCATTTAATCCTCCTCAATCAATAATTAAGGGCACCATTAGATGCCATATTTATCTGCAAAAGCTACCAATGCATCTTCGAAGACTTTCATTGGTGCACTAACAACACCTGCACCCACCTGCCCCACACCAGGATCCTTGTGAGCAACACCAGTATTGACCCGCGGCGGCATATTGGTTTCTACCACTTTGCGTAGATCTACACCGGTCGGGGTTCCGCGGAACTCGAGGAAAGGTATGGTGAAATGCTTGTTTTCCGCAAAAGTAATCTGGTACATATCCAGGGTCGTATTAATAGCGTCGCGTGGAGTACCACTGATAAATGTGACAATCGCAGGAGCTGCTGCCATCGCAAAGCCACCGATCCCAGCCGTCTCGGTGATAACACTATCGCCGATATCAGGATTGGCATCTTTCTCAGTAAAACCAGGGAAGTAAAGCGCTTTGACAATCGGTGAAGGAGCAGTGAACCATTGGTCACCCAGCCCACTTACCCGAATACCCCAATCGGTGCCATTACGTGCCATCACGGTCACAATTGTTGATCCTTCGATATTATGGCCTGCCATCGTCATTGTCTTACAGCCAGCCATAACCGGGTTAAGAATAGATAAAGCATTCTCGCCCAGGAATTTAATCACCTCCGACGCAGTAGCCGAATCCTTCGCCAATTTGGCGATATAGGGAGCCATCTGATTGGTAAAAAGTAGGGAAGCTGCATCTAAACGATTATGACCGTCATCACCCATATGCAATGCCTTAGCCAGCATAGTACGGATATCAACTCCGTCCATTTCCTTTAAGACTTTGTCCAGAAGAGGTCCCAGCACATCATTCAGCCAGTGCATGCGATTGATAACTTCTTCACTGTAAGCACCCATACGCAAGACTTTGCCGCGGCCTTCGTTTAATCCGGAAAAAGCTTTGTATCCAGTTGTTTTGTTTTCGACAATATACACCATCATCGAAGGTGACATGACACCAGCCATAGGGCCGACGGAGTCATAATGGTGACAGGGGGCAAATTCGATTTCACCACTGCTTAACAGCGCTTCCGCTTCTTCTGCCGTTTTGGCACGCTCTTCGAATAATAAAGCCCCAATCATCGCACCACGCACCGGACCGGCCATGCGTTCCCAGGTTATGGGAGGGCCAGCGTGCAGCAACAGGTTTTTGTGCATTCCAGGGATAACATCGATTGCTTTTGCCACACCAACTACCACGGGTCTGGCTTCCATGAAGGCGTCTACTGCTTTCTGATTCGCCTCATCTATATGAATGGTCATTTTTTACTCCTTGTAAGGGTACTTTTGATTGTAAATTCACACTTAAGCGGATTTGCCGCTATTTATACTTTTTCATTCTTTCTAAAATAGCTGCCAGCTTTTCATTACCACCAGCAGGGGGTCTCCATTCAACGTGTACGACAGGTGTTTCTTGCGCAACAAGATTTTCAGCGAAAGATTCAAGCCCAATATTGATGGCTTCCAACTCTTTGGAAAGAGTACTCAGATCAACAGGCGTGAACTTGTATTCTTCTTCATCAGGTTGATTCAATGCCCTTAAAATCGAACCAGCATATCCGACAACCTCTTCATTGGAGGAAGAGACCCAGGCATCGACGGCTCGTAATTGCTCAATTTGACGATCGAGATTTTGAGGATCTTTATCCGTACCGGTGGCAACCACAACCACTTCCAAATAGCGGCCATCTTTCTGAGCCATATCTTTCGCTTTGGCGATAGCCGGAGCCAACTCACTGGCAGGGTCTGGATGCGAGCCATAACCGATGACCACATCCAGCATAATGACTGCCACAGAAGGGTCGCGTGCTTCTTCCATCAAACGACGAATGCGCATTTCATTATCCATCATCGGGTGCAAGCGGCCGACTGTGAATTCATCCTCACCAAGATCCACGATGGTGTTTTCTTCACTGACCAGGGAATCTTTTAATTTATTCTCTTTGTTGATGGGAGCATTCGCCCAGACACGCCCAATGTAATCCTCCAGCAGGAATTGCGCTTCATACGCCAGGGTTCCTCCAGAAAACAAGCCGCGGAAGTAACGCTGAGTCTTTGCAAACTTCTTAAGGGGCAGATCCGCCTGCGATTTTAGCTTGGGGGGTTTCAAGGCCAACTGAACAGAAAGTTCAGCAGCGTCGTCCATACCAGTTGCAAACCAGAGATTGCCTTCCTGGCGGGAGGTTGGTTTGCGGGCAATGAAGTTAATGACGACCGGTTTATTAATCAAACGCGCCTTACGGATCACTTTCTCCGCCACCTTCGGCGCAGGTGGTTTGGATACCAGAGTGATCACCTTGGTATCCGGGTCACGCGCCAACACATCCAATGCCATCAGAAAGGTGGCAGCGCCAATCGCGTCTTTGAGATCGCGTCCGCCGGTGCCGATACCATGGGTGATTCCACTTCCCATTTGATGGATACGAGTGGTCACCTGCTGAAGCCCTGTCCCGGCTGCAGCCACCACCCCAATCGGTCCGCGCCGAATTTTGTTGGCGAAACCCAGACCAATACCGCTGATCATGGCAGTGCCGCAATCGGGACCCATAACCAGCAAGCCTTTTTCCGCTGCTTCTTTTTTCAAGGATATTTCATCTTCCACAGATACATTATCGCTGAAGAGAAATACATGTTTTCCAGCGTCCAGCGCTTTACGGGCTACACCAGCTGCAAAGCGGCCGGCAACTGAAATGAGCACCCAACTGGCATCTGGCAATATGTCGGCTGCCCCTTCAAAACTCTTCGGGCGATAATCCTGATCCACGCTGGATTTTTTGCGGGTCAACAGTTCATCTACCTGTCCCAAAGCGTTGACAGCGGCATCTTCATTGTCTGCCCGCACCACGATCACCATGTCATCGGGTTTAGCCGCTAGGATTTCCTCGTTTACCAGATCGATATGGGCGAGAATTTCTTTATTCTCCTCGGTACCCATGACCACGCCGGCATCCTGAACGCCTTCCAACTGTGCAACCGAGCGTTGTAATTGCATAAGAACAGCCGAATCAAAATAAGAACCGGATCGGATCTCTGCTTTAATAATCGTCATCTTTTTACCTCCTACTCCAGAATGGGATACTGACCAATAACACACGCGCATTATTCGTCATTTCATCCACTGGATACTGGTATTTTCTGTTTTTACGTCTAAATTCTATGGAGTTTTTCATATCCGCCGCCTGAATGCTGCGGAAATCATAGAAAGAATATGATTTCTTTAACTTTCGCCTGATGAATACGCTCAGGAATTATTACCTGACTTTTTGTACTATTTAAATATTTACTCATATCTACAGGCTTGATTTATTCTTAAGGTTCTAGCAATAAAGAGAAGCATTCACCTGTGCTCTCTAAGAAACTGGATGGATCAGAACCCCTGATCCATCCAGTCAGAAACATATAACTAAAGTACCAGATTCTCTGGCATACGCATGACTTCATTTGCCTTGCGGATTTCATCGGTTGGGTTGAAATCCATCTGATTACCAATGTAATTGGGTAACCATTCTTTGAGAGAAGCATTCCAGGAATCCTGGTTAACATAGTAAATTCTGGCACCACCCAGTTCATGTTGGTACTCTGGCCAGGGTAAGGTCGGTTGGGCCATCGCCAGACCGGCCATTCGCCAGCCATTGTAACTTTCAAAAGTCGACCACCATTGCTGTGCCTTACAAATTTCAAGCGCATAGTAAGTCTTGGCATAATACATTGCCCAGCCAACTTTCCCGCGCCGTGAAAAAGCCATCGTATGCAGGCTTAATGCGATTTCCTTATTCATAAAACGACCATTCGCAAAACCCACAAACTCACCATCGATCAAACCTAAAAGTGTAAATGGGTCTTTCAATCTTTTTCGCTTGACGCCTAAAATTTCTGAGTAAACGCGTGCGCCAACGATGTCATAGAAGTCTTTCTCTTCTTCCATCACCAGCTTCATAAAGTCCAATAGCATCGGAACATCATCATCGGTCATGGATCGGATAAACATGGTGCGTCCATCGCCCAACAGAAAAGATGCATCCTGCCAGGGGGGCAGCTTCATTGGAGGTGCTTGCAGCAAACCTTCAATCTCGGATACGTCAATTGACATCTTATCAACTGATACGGGAACTGGGGGTGTTACTTTCATTTCATACTCCTATCGATAAATAATATGGAACACAAGTGCAGACCTGATTCTTCCTCAATTGCCAGATGACAATCGAAAAAGCCCGGCGCCATTGAAGGGTGCGACGGGGTGTGCCAGTAAAGTTCTATTCAGATCCACTTAATTGACTACGAATAATGATGGCAGACACTTAAATAGTATAGCATTCCCAAAAAATGAAGTCAATAACATTTGTCCGACAATTGCATTATTTTGCGCTATATTTCACAATATTTTGTCATAACTTGGTCGAATTCAATAGTTCATCAATTAATTGGCTTAGATAATCCGCTGAGGGCGGCCCGATAATGATCTTATCGTTGACGAGAAAGGCGGGCGTAAAGCTAAAACCATGCTCCCCCGCCAGTTTCATCGAGTGCTTCACTTTGTTCACATACAGCTGAGTATCGAGACAGTTATCAAATATCGTCTGATCCAATCCCAGTACACCGGCGTAGGATTTTAAGCCGGCAGAAGAAAACCCGAGCGGGTTTTCAAAAAGCAGATCGTGATAAGACCAGAATTTTCCCTGATCGAACGCGCACTGTCCGGCTGCAGCTGCCTGTAAGGAAGCGGTGCTGATGCGCGCATTATCACGCCAGACGAAGCGCACCTGCTGTGGATATTTTTCAAGGATAATTTCCAGTACTTTGGCTTCATGCCAGGCCTTGCAACTTTCACAAGCAAAATCGCCATATTCAATAATTGTGATCGCAGCGTCAGGCGAGCCGAGGCTGGGGTCACGTGCCAAACGTTCGGAATCCACAGGAGGATAATTCCCGCGCGGAATCAACAGTATAATGAATGCCAGAATTGCCAGCAACATCAACACTTTTACACCACTGCTATTTTCACGCAGCCAATCGTTTATTTAACTCATGAATACTCATTTCAATAAACCCAAATCAATCTCCATATTGCCATACTTGTGTGAACAATTCGACCAAACGTACAGACACAGACTATCCAAACAAATAAAAAAACACAATAATGAATGATCTTCTTCCTCATCCTGATGACAACCGGCCTGATTTGCCAATTTATCAACAAAGAAGTGGTATAACAAGTTTCTTGATTCCCCTTAGCGAACCAAATTAATTTTCATCACAACCCTTTTGGTTGAATTTTTTTTATTGATCGTTCGTATTAGAACAGGAGTAGGCGATGGATTGGTCTGTCATTGTAGTTATCATTCAATTAATTTTTTTGGAAGGCATTCTTTCCATTGATAATGCAGCCATTTTAGGAGCGATGGTCGCTCGCTTACCTGAAAATCAAAAAATTCCATGGCCTAGCGCTATTGCACGTTTTGGGCATCATTTTGACAAGTTGCTGGGAAATCAACGAATGGCAGCCTTGCGGGTCGGCTTGATTGGTGCTTATGCCGGCCGCGGCATCATGCTCTTGTTGGCCAGTGTCATCATCCAAAATCCCTGGTTGAAACTGATTGGTGCTGCCTACTTGATTCGACTGGCTCTCGATGATCTCGGTGCTCCCGGACATGAAGGCAGTGAGGATGATTCAATGCGGCCAGTAACACAGGCTGCCTTTTGGATTACAGTTTTGAACGTTGAATTGATGGATCTGGCGTTCAGCCTGGATAATGTCGTCGCCGCTGTCTCTCTAAGCGATCATATTCTCATCGTAATGCTGGGAGTAGCCATTGGCATCCTGGTGATGCGCTTTGCTGCAGGAATCTTCAGTTATGTCGTCGAACGTGAACCCATCCTCAAACAGGCTGCCTATATCCTGGTGCTTAATATTGGTATTGAAATCCTGCTAGAAGAGCTGGCACACATCGAATTCAGCGATTGGGCACGCTTTGGGATTTCATTGCTGACCCTTGCACTTTCCCTGGCTTATGCTCATCTCCCATTTATGCGCATTTTCCGCCCACTCTTACTTTGGCTCAGCCAGGGATTCAATCTGGTAAATGGAATTATTGCCTGGCTCTTAGCACCCTTCAAAGGATTGTTAGGTGTTGTGATGCACTTATTTCGCAAACCACAGCCAGTAGAAAGATAATGAGCCCGAGTCAGACTAAATTAAGAAAATGTCTTCTGTTACATACGATACTGAAGACAGTCAGATCTTCGATAACTTGCCCAGCGGAGGGCTTGCCGCCTCTCCCGCATTTCACTTGACTTCAAACTAATTACCAAAACCAACCATCTAATCAACTAACCACTATTTCTTAAGAAATATCCTTTTCCATCCAAACGACCTGCGTGGTGCCAAAATAATTGGATGGGAAACCGGCAATTTTGAAACCACGTTTTTCAAAATAGGAGGTTGTATTTAAGCGCGAAAGACAACCCAGCACTTTATAACCATCAGCCCGGGCGGTTTTCTCAACCTCCTCCATTAGCATCAAACCAATTCCTTTTCTTTGAAAATGTGGGTCTACCGCCAAATGTGAAAACCAACCTACCTGGTCGGCCTTCTCAAAGAGTTTGACCACCCCCACAACATTGCCACTTTCCTGATCCACCGCCATAAAATGTTGGCTAATAGGCTCATAATCATCTTTTTCGGTATCTTTTGGCTGACCCCAGGGTTCACGCAAGACACGGTAACGCAGGTCATAATATGCTTTGAAGTCATCACGGGTTTTCGGAATCTTGATGGTCACCATAAGTCTATCTCCTCTTTTTTACACTTTTTACAGTGGATCTTCAATTTTGAGATTATTTTTGCTCATTAACGCATTCTACTTTTGTAAATTTAACTGATTATATCCTTTTCTTGCCAGCCTTTGAAAATAAAAGTTACAATCGCTCAAACATTTTGATAATTTTGTTAAAGTAACTCAGCCCACTTTACTTTTGTTTCACACGCCAGGTGACAAATGTCTATGATTTCACAATTTATGGATAAAACAGTCTTGATTCAACAAAAAAATGATTGACTAAAATTCTAAATAGAGTAATATATATCATGAAGCTGGGGGTTGACCCGGCTTTTCTTTTTTCCAACTATTTGTATCTTATTCGCAGGAGAGTGAAGATGAAGAAATCAAGTATTTTATTGATGACCCTTGTGGTCCTATTGTCCCTTTTTGTTACACAATGTGCTCCCGCTGCACCAGCAGACCAGCCAGCAGAACCGGTTGCAAAGACATATAAAATAGCCGCCATTTTTCCGGGTGTCATCACCGACGCAGATTACAACACCCTGGCTTATGAAGGCATCGTCGGTTTGAAAGAAGCCACTGGAATTGAAACTGCCTATTCAGAAAGTGTTCCCGTCCCGGATGTGGACCGTGTTATGCGTGAGTATATCGACGCAGGGTTCAATATCATTTGGACGCACGGTGGTCAATTTGTAACACAAACTGCCGAGCTGGCTGCGCAATTCCCCGATGTGGTATTCATCGCAGAGGGTGATGCGGCATTGGAAACTTCACCAACCAATTTGTGGTTCATCGACCGCAATTTCCATGTTGGTTACTATGGAATCGGCGCGACCGCCGTTCGTGCTACCAAGACAGGTAAAATAGGATATCTGGGTGGTTTAACTCTGCCATTCTCGTATGCTGAAGTCCATGCTGTTCAGCAAGCAATTAAGGATTCGGGTAAAGATGTTGAACTCAAAATGGTATGGGCAGGTGATTTCAATGATCCAACCAAAGCCCGCCAGGTGGCAGACGCATTGATCGCTGAAGGTGTGGATGTTATTATGGGTTCCCTTAATCTGGGTATGTTTGGTGTTTTCGAATCTGTAAAAGCAGCACAATCGCCTGTATTGGTTTCGGCAAAATACACCGACAAATCCAGTTACGCCCCCGAAAACTACTTAACATCTTTGATTTATGATTTCAAAGGCCCCCTGACTGAAATCTACAATAATATTTTGGCTGGTGAAATGGGCGGTTACTACCCGCTTGGGTTTGATACCGGTGTACGAATTCAAACCCCATTACAAAACGTGGATGCCTCAGTTCAATCTGAAATGGAAACCGTCATCAACGATGTGATTAGCGGCAAGATCTCAGTCGTGAAAGACTCAAGCGAGATAAAGTAAGGGTTCCTTAGACTGCCTTTAACTGAGAAACATTTATTCCGGTGATTCTCTTAATTAGAAAGTCACCGGTAATCTTATTGACGAATTCTGAGAAAAATAAAAACATTTAATGGATTTATAGGTGATTCATGGTCTTTAGAAATCAGAATATTTTAGAACTTACAAACGTACGAAAAGTATTTGGTCAAACCGTGGCACTGGATAGTGTTACTTTTTCACTTACAAAAGGCGAGATTCATGGTTTGCTTGGGGGAAATGGGGCAGGAAAGACCACTTTAATGAATATTCTCTATGGTTTGTATAAAAAAGATGAAGGAATAATCCTTCTGCGCGGTCAAAAAGTCAATATCCAGGGTCCTCGGGATGCCATTCATCAAGGTATCGGTATGGTGCATCAACACTTTTTACAAATAGGCAATTTTACAGTTTTGGAAAATATTATTCTTGGCACTGATATCAAAAACCGCTACACAATGAAAACCGAAATAGAACAGAACAAAATAGAAGAGCTTTGTAATCGATTTGGACTTGAAGTGAACTTACAAGCTCCTATGGATTCCTTGACTGTAGGCACACGTCAAAAAGTTGAAATCTTGAAAGCCCTCTACCGGGGTGTAGATATTCTCATACTTGATGAACCTACGACCAACCTCACGCCTCAAGAAGTGGATGCTCTTTTTGTTTCACTACGGGTAATGGTTAATAACGGCCTCAGCATTGTATTCATTACTCACAAATTACGTGAAGTGTTAAGTGTTTGCGATCGAATAACTGTATTGCGGGAGGGTCGCAACATCACTACCCTGGATCGTAAGGAGGCATCGGAAGAAATTTTTGTACGTGCCATGGTGGGCGATAAAATGGACATCGAAAATTCTGTTTACTTTTCCACAGACACGCGTAAATTTTATTCAAGAAAAGATGATGAATCACCAGTTTTTTCATTAGAAGACGTCCACTTAATTTCACGCGATGGAGTAAAACGACTGAAAGCTATCAATTTGGACATACATTCCGGTGAAATTGTCGGTGTAGCCGGAGTAGCCGGAAATGGCCAGCGCGAACTAGCGGAAAGCATTGTAGGTGTTGTACCAATTTCAGAAGGACGCATTGTTCTGGATAATGTGGATATCACCAACAATAGTAACCAAGAACTATTTCAGATGGGTGTTTCATATATACCAGAAGATCGCCTCCATGATGGTTTTCTTCCAAAAGCAAACGTTGCGCAGAATTTGATTCTTGGGCACCATCGCAATCAACCTTACAGTAACGGCACATTTATCAATTGGAAAACAGTCTTCGCTGAAACAAGAAAGCACATCCGAGAGTACAACATAAAAACCAGTGGACCGGAGGATGTGGGCGGAAATCTTTCGGGTGGAAATATTCAACGGGTGCTGATAGCCCGTGCCTTTTCTATGCCATCCAAATTGATGGTTGCACATAATCCCACCCGCGGATTGGATATTCCCTCCATGGATTTTGTTTATCAAAAAATACTAAGCCGCCGCGAAGAAGGTTACGCCACCTTGTTGATATCAGAAGATCTGGATGAGTTGCTGCGCATCTGTGACCGCATTTCAGTTTTCTACCGTGGGCAGATTTTGGGCACTTTACTTCGTCCACAGTTTGATAAATACACGATTGGGCGTCTTATGAGCGGAATACAAGAAGGACAAATCTCCCAGGTAAAGGAGACTGCTCTGCCATGACAATTATTAAGAAAGCTCTTCCGTACTTGCTGGCTGTGTTTGCCTCATTCATTGCTGCCGGTATTTTTATTACATTGATGGGCTTCAATCCCATCAAAGCTTTCTCAACCATTTTATTTACGTCTTTTCGAACCCCAAATGGTTTTATTCAGACATTACTTAAATTCGTTCCCCTGGTATTGCAAGCACTTGCTTTCACCATTCCATTGACCGCCGGAAAATTTAATATTGGCGGCGAAGGTCAAATGATCGCCGGCGGTATCGGTGCAGCGATTACAGGTATTCTATTTTCTAGTTTGCCCGTATACATCTTATTACCGCTCGTTATTCTGGCTGGTGTTCTGGCTGGGGCAATCTGGGGACTTATTCCAGCCTGGCTTTTGTATAAATTCAACATAAATGAGATCCTCACCACGGTATTGCTCAATTTCGTAGCGCTGGCATTAATAGATTACGTTGCAACAGGACCTTTCCGTGACCCCAGCGCAGGTCACCCGACAACCGTTGCGATTGGAAAAGGTGGGTGGTTGCCTTTATTGGTAAACAACCCTCCATTGCATGCAGGCATCATAATCGCCCTTATCGTAGCTGCTGGCATCTACATTTACACAGCTCGCACGACAGGCGGGTACGAACTGATTGCCACAGGCGCAAACCCGCGTACAGCCAGTGTATTCGGCATCAAAGTACGGCGAATGTTTGTACTTTCCCTGGTATTGGCCGGAGCATTAGCCGGATTATCGGGGGCGATAGAAGTTGCCGGAGTACAACATCGTTTAATCGAAGGAATGCAATCCAACTTCCTGGTGCTCGGCCTGATCATTGGCTTAATAGCAAAAGGCAATAACCTGGCCGTTCCATTTGTAGCCTTTGCCATCGCTGTGCTCGAAGTGGGTGCCAGCGCCATGCAACGCACCCTGATGATACCGGTTGAGATGGTATTCATCGTGGAAGCACTCATTTTGCTCTTTGTTCTCTTATCCGATGTTGTCAGGAGGAAATAAGCGATGGACATAGCAGTAGATTTCTTAAAACTCGTTCTCCTTTCAATGGTTCCGTTTGTACTCGCTGGCCAAGGGACCATGTTAGGTGGCCGCACTGGTGTTTTTAACGTGGCACAGGAAGGCGTAATGCTGGTGGGAGCCTCCGTAGGGTTTTTGGTCAGTTATTACTCCAACAGTATCTTTCTGGGTATGATCGTCGCCATGCTGAGCGGAGCAATATTTGGTCTGGCATTAGCATACTTCACCACCTCTCTTAAAATGGATCAGTTTGTAATCGGACTTGCGCTCTTTTTCATAGGCGTTGGGGTTTCAACACTTCTTCCGAAATTGATAATAGGTATCACGCTAAATCCTCCTTTGATCCCAACCCTACCAAATCTGGCTATTCCCTTGCTCAGCCAAATACCAGTTTTCGGTCCTATTCTTTTTAACCACAATATTCTTGTATACGCCTCCGTCCTGATATCCTTTGCCCTCTGGTATTTCCTATACCATACTCAAAAAGGCTTGGAATTACGATCGGTGGGTGAACAACCAATGACTGCCGATAGTCTGGGTATCAATACCACCAGTATGCGCTATTGGAGCACCATCATCGGCGGTGCCTTGATTGCTCTTTCTGGGGCATATTTACCAATGGTGTACTCCGGTACCTTCACGGAAGGGATGGTGATGGGTCGTGGCTGGTTAGCTATTGCATTAACCTTCTTCGGCGGTTGGAGTCCATTGCCTATTTTATTCGGCTCACTATTTTTCTCAGCTGTCGAGGTGCTTGCATTTCGTGTACAGGTTATCGGTTCATTCTTGCCCTACCAATTCTTGCAGATGCTCCCCTATTTAGCTACAATTCTCGTCATGATATTTACCTTCAAACGGGCACGCGTTCCGGGTTTCCTCGGAAATAACTACGACCGTGAGAAACGATCCGTTTAAATAACTCACTAAATATCCACATGCAGACGGGCTGAATAATATCCAGCCCGTCTTATCTTTGTTTACCGCAATTTGTTTATTCACACAACGAATTAGTAAGAAGAATGGCACAAATATGCAACTTTGAAAATTCTCATTTCAACCGAGCATTTTTTCATTGTTTTCTGCTTTTGACTTTGTTTTCAAGTGCTATAATTACCTTCATATTTTTTCACTGGAGCAATATCCATGTCGCTTTCTATCCAAGAAGTGCAGCACATTGCCAAGCTGGCGCGTTTGACTCTTAGCCACGAGGAATTGCAGCTTTACCGCCGGCAACTTTCGGCCATTCTGGAATATGCTGCCATTTTGAACGAGCTGGATACCACCGACATCTCACCTACGTCCTCGGTATTGGGCATGCAGGCACCCTTGCGCTGCGACACCCCCATTAGCGGATTTAGCACTCAGCAAGCCCTACAAAACGCTCCAAGAATTAAGGATAATCAATTTAAAGTTCCCCCGGTGATGGAATAAAGCCAATGGACAATTTAATTACGCTATCATTGGATGAGATGATCGCCCTGCTTTCGAGCAGAGAGATCTCCAGCCTGGAATTGACGAATGCCCATTTGCAGCGAATCGAACAACTTGAGCCTTCCATTCAGGCGTTTATCACCTTAACCCCGGAGCTTGCTCGCAAGCAAGCCAAAAAAGCAGATACTTTACGAGCCAGGGCAAGTAAGGGAGATCAGCTTTCTCCCCTTTCAGGCGTGCCATTGGCAATCAAAGATGTGCTGGCTGTACAGGACATTCGCTGCACCTGTGGTTCTCGTATTCTTGAAAATTTTACCCCGCAATATACTGCTACCACCGTGCAACGCTTATTGGATGCTGGTATGGTCATGCTCGGCAAAACAAACATGGATGAATTCGCCATGGGCTCATCGACCGAAAATTCAGCATATATGACTACTCATAACCCCTGGGATCTGCAACGCGTGCCAGGCGGCTCCTCGGGTGGTTCTGCAGCGGCTGTCGCGGCGAGAATGGCTCCCCTGGCTCTCGGTAGCGACACGGGGGGCTCAGTTCGCCAACCCGCCTCATTTTGCGGCATCACCGGTCTTAAGCCCACCTACGGCCGTTGTTCACGCTTTGGCCTGGTTGCCTTTGGTTCCTCACTCGATTCTGTTGGCGTGTTTGCTCACAGTGCCAGGGAGGTAGCTCTCATTTTTCAACAAATGGCCGGTCACGATCCGCTAGATTCAACCAGTATTAATGCTTCCTTACCAGAGCTGCTCCTTGACCATCCCCATAATTTGAAGGGCAAACGGATTGGTGTACCACGCGAATATTTTATTGAGGGTATGCAACCGGAAGTTGAACGAGCCGTACGGGAAGCCCTTGCACTGATGCAATCGCTGGGTGCCAGCATTCATGAGATCAGCCTGCCCCATACCGCCTATGCCCTGCCCGTGTATTACATCATCGCTCCAGCCGAAGCCTCTGCCAACCTGGCTCGCTTTGATGGCATTCGCTATGGTTACTCTGCTGACCAGGAGCACCTGCTGGATGTATACAAAGAAAGCCGTGGAACCGGATTCGGCGCGGAAGTCAAACGCCGCATCATGTTGGGGACTTATGCCCTTTCCGCGGGCTATTATGATGCCTACTATAGCCAGGCTCAGAAAGTGCGTACCCTGATTAAAACCGATTTCGAGCAAGCCTTTGAAAACGTAGATGTGATAGCCACACCAGTCGCACCGACCACTGCCTTCCGGATCGGTGAGCGAAATAATGATCCATTATCCATGTACCTGGGGGATGTCTTTACATTGCCCACCAATCTTGCCGGATTGCCAGGTCTATCAATGCCGGTTGGCTTTGATCAAAATAACCTGCCAATTGGTATGCAGCTTCTGGCAGCTCCCTTGCAGGAACAGCAGCTCTTTCAGGTGGCGGACGTGTACCAATCTGCCAGTGACTGGCATTTGCAGTCGCCGCGATTTTCGACTTAATTTCTTTTTTTGATCCCAACTATAAAACAAGCTTATTTCCTTTCATTGCTATAATTAAATGTCAGGATTTCAGTTAAATACTCAGCTCAAATCACGCTATTTGAGCCTGGAGGGGATACATGCGCCAGATAACCCGAAAGATCAATCGAGAAAATGGTTGGAAGATCGTCGGTTTGATTGGTCTGATATTGATCATCACCAAGATCTTTATTGGTCAGAACGCAATTTCAGACAGCATTTTTATCGTTGGCTTTGCATTGAGTTGCAGCACTTGCATGCTGATCGGTGTTTACATACATCAGCCTTTTCCAGTGCGAGGTTGGTACATGTTATTTCTCGGCCAGTTGTTTGATTCAATTGGCAATTTCTTTTTTTGCCGCTATTTCTATCTGGGTGGCGGACAAACTGACCTGATTTTTGAAGCGTTTTTTTATGCATTGGGCGGTTTATTCTTCTTCATTGGAATTCTCGCAATGGTAAGAAAATTCCGGGAGGAGATCTCATCCAGTACATTTTTAAATGGTTTAATCATCACCCTGGCAGCCAGCCTTTTTATTTGGATAGTCAGTATCAAAGATGATTTACGCTTACCCACCAGCGCTATTGATACTCTTTTACTGGCAATTTTCCTGCTGGGTGTTGCAATGATCATTTTTGTGCTTTCACTGATCATCATGATTCGCTCCGGTCAAAGCATATCGATTTATATCATTTTCGCTGCCGGTCTGGTAATGATTGTTGGCATCCTCAATTACTTTAAATTATATGGCTGGACCGCCAATTACTTTATTCTTAAAGATATCGGCGTGATCGCCAACATGGATCTTTTCTACCCGGTTGGCTATTTATTGGTTGCGATGGCTTTTCTGCACCCGTCGCTGGCTAAATTCAAAGAAAACCAGCTCTTTTTGCGGATTGATGCCAACAAATACATTATCAATATCCTTGGAATCTCTTTCTTAATTATTCCAATTACCTTTCTGATTCAGTATTTCAAGGGTGAAGACATCAACGATCTACTAATGATCTCCTCGGTAGCGATAGTTTTCATTCTTGTCTTTATGCAAGTTCTCAATCTCAGCCGCACCTATTATCAGATAAAAGATAAAAATCTTGAGCTGAACAATCAAAATGAGATGTTGAATACACTTGCCAATATTGACCACCTGACCAGACTTTTCAATCGAAAGTTTTTGTTTGAATATGGCGAGCAGGCCATTAAAAACGCAAGGTTTGTGAAGAAACGATTAGCTTTTGCAATGATTAATCTGGATGAATTTGACTATGTTCTTGAGCATTTGGGCAGAAACCAGGCAGATAACGCCTTGCTTGAAATATCAAATGGGTTTCTTCAAATCAAACGCAAAGATGACATCGTTATCCGCTATGGCGGAAGTGAGTTCATCATTATCTTTGATGATATCCGCCCGGAGTTGGATTTTGAAAACCTGATGCGTCGTTTCAGAGAACGCACCAGATTTCCAATGACGATTGATGGTAAAGAATTCATTGTTACATTTTCGAGTGGTATTGCTTTCATGCCCGATGACGGCAACGATATTCATACCCTGGTTGAGAAAGCGGACCGGGCATTGAACCAGGCTCGCCATGAAGGTAATGGAAAGATCAAATTTTTCACCGATCTCGAAGAGAATAAAGCGCTGGAGCCTTCACCAAGTTTCTAGTTGTACTTTTTTACAACTTTTTTTGTGATAATCCGTATATCTTAAATGAAGAACGCCAAAGAAGCGCTCTTAAGGATCAGAAAGGATTATCAATGTCAACATCAACAGTACGAATTGAACAAGAAAAAGGACCAGGCTTTTTGGTTAGAGCCTTATATTTCATATTTGTCGGCTTATGGCTGGGCGGTGTCTGGACTGGTATCGCCTGGTTACTGGTCGTTTCTATCATTGGGTTACCCCTGGGGTTGCTCATGCTCAACAGGTTGCCGCAGGTCATGACGCTCAAACCAGTGCGCAGCAATCGTTACCTGGTTCAGGTTGATGGCCGCTGGATCACCCGTACGGTGACAAAAGATCAACCAGCCTGGTTGGCACGTGCCATTTATTTTCTCCTGATCGGTTGGTGGTTTAGCGCATTATGGTTGGGTATGGCGTGGGCGATTTCCGGCATCACCCTCGGGCTGGGCTTGCCGCTGGCTTTCTGGATGTTTGATCGCGTGCCGGCTGTAACCACCCTTTCAACCTATTGATCTATCCATATTCCATTTTCTCCCCTTGAACTAGGCTGCCTGCGTGTAACAGGCAGCCTTTTTAATGACCCAGATCACAAAGACCGCCAAGAGCGCGAAGAAAACCATTGGACTCAGGAAAATACTCTTCCAACCAGACAAACTTGGTGATATGATGCCACAATTATCGCTATTTCACCCCTGGAAAGCCAAAACCCCACCATGCCAGAATTGACATTTCCAATTTTCTTTATCCTCTTTGCCGGCGGCTTGCTGGCAGGCTTTGTCGATTCTATTGCCGGTGGTGGTGGACTCATCTCAGTACCTGTTTTGCTTTCCATCGGTTTACCACCGCATCTTGCCCTTGGCACAAACAAACTGCAGTCCAGTTTTGGTAGCTTCACCGCCTCCATTAACTATACCAGGGGCGGATTGGTTAAAATCAAAGAAATCACCAGCGGTATTTTGTTTACTGCCATTGGCGCTGCTTTTGGCACCTTAACCATTCAACAACTCTCCGCAGATATCTTGCGGTCCATTATCCCAGTCTTCTTGATCGCTGCGTTCATCTTTTTATTGGTAACAAAAAACAATGGCACATATGACCAATCTTCTAAAATACAACCCCAATTCTTTTATCTGCTGTTTGGTCTTCTATTGGGATTCTATGATGGTTTTTTTGGTCCCGGAACGGGAAGTTTCTGGATGCTGGCTTTCATCCTGCTAATGGGATTCAATAGCAAGAAGGCAACCGCTCATACCAAATGGCTCAATTTCACAAGCAATATTATTGCTCTGGCATTCTTTGCCTGGCAAGGAAATGTTCTGGTCATACCGGGGTTAATCATGGCAGGTGGCCAATTCAGTGGGGCTTTCTTGGGTTCACGGCTGGTCTTGCGCTCCGGCACGAAATTGATTCGGTTCTTCCTCCTGCTCATCATCGCAGCTACCATTACCCAGCTTTTATATACAACCTATTTTTCCTAGTCATCCCCTTTCTTCTTCCCAACTTATTGTCTTTCTAATCTTAAAACGCTTGAACCCAACCCCTTTTTTGAGTATGATATATAAAGAGAGATATATTATCATATTTGTACATATTTTCACATAACAACCTGATAATTTCTCCCCATTCTGGTAAAACCAACCTGTTTCTTACCCCCCGAGGAGGACCCATGATCACCGTCCGAAACCTGATGCAGATGAAAGGTCAGCAAATATGGCAGATTGCATCGCAAGCCAGTATTCTTGATGCATTGAATTTGATGACTGAGAAAGATATCGGCGCTTTGCCCGTCGTTGATTCCGCCAGTCTGGTCGGGATTATTTCTGAGCGGGATATTGTCCGAATTCTTGCAGAAAAACATGGCTTCCAGGCAGAAAGTGAGGTTGCTCGCTATATGACCCGTGAGGTCATCACCACCAGCACCGATTCGACCGTTGAAGATTGCATGCAGCTGATGACCACCTACCATATCCGTCACTTGCCCGTGATGGAAGAAGGCAAATTAATCGGACTGGTATCCATTGGTGATGTTGTCAAAGCCTGTATCACGGATCGCGATGAGACAATCAACCATCTTGAAAACTATATCGGCGGGCATGGGTACGGTCAATAAATTCTGATAGGCTAATCCTCCTGGTTAGAAACCATCTTATTACGAAATTTGGAAGCCAAAAAAATCGGTTTGTGGTAAAACTATAATTGGACATCGGTTCAATATCATCCGAGGAGAACAGCCACCGTGAATGTCGAATTACGCCCGGTCACAAAATCCAATTTTGAGGCGGTTATAAGCCTGGAAGTCAGTGATGAACAGCAACAATATGTAGCCAGCAATCTCTATTCGCTGGCCGAATCCAAGATTTTTCCAGAATGCATCCCCCTGGCTATCTATGAAAGCAACCGCCTGGTTGGCTTCTTGATGTATGCTTTCAATTCGCAGGATGAAAGCTACTGGGTCTGTCGTTTGATGATCGACCGTTACTTTCAGAGCCATGGTTACGGAAAACATGCCATGCAAGCCGTCATCAAGGAGATTCGCAAACGTCCAAGTTGCACCAATCTCAAGTTGAGCATTGAACCCGGTAATCAGGCTGCCGAGCACCTCTACAGCAGTCTTGGTTTTGTTAAGACGGGTGAATTGGTGGATGGTGAAGAGGTGATGTGCCTGCAATTCGAGCACGATCCACCCTCTTTCTGAAAGAAATTCTCGCTCAGAAACTGAGTCTACAGGTATTCAAGTTTGTCTTGCGTTACTTTCCTTTCCTGCTACCGGTCAGACGGGTATTTTTAGGGAAGTATACACTAGCCTTTTTTCATCCTCAGCCTACCTATCCTTTCCATATCATTCTGTTACCGCGCAGCGGGGTTTCGTCCCTCGTCAATCTTAATACGGAGGATAAGTCTTTCCTTAATGAATCTTTTCTGCTAATTCCACGCTTGATTCAGGATTATGCTCTTTCCAGCTCAGATTACCAGCTGATAATCAATGGTGGCCAATTCCAACAATTTCCAATTTTGCATTTTCACCTTGTTTCCCAAAGGACGACGCATGCCTGAATTAAAAAGCGATCACATCCAGCTCGTGGCCTTAGATATCAATCAATTAACGCATTTGCTCGACGAACCCACTTCTCTGAACTTACCGCCGGGATATCATCTGGCAACCGGCTTAATTGATGAACAAGTAATGCATGCTTTGCGCGTTAAACGCGAACGAATGGCAGACCAAAATGAATCAGACCAATTGTGGAGCACTTACTGGTTGATCTATGTCATTGATCTTAAACTTGGCGTCGGGTTGATTGGTTTAAAAAGCCTCCCTGATGAATCCGGCTATGTTGAGGTCGGTTACGGCATCGTTCCACAGTTTCGCAGGCGTGGCTATGCATTCTCCGCGCTCAACCTGTTGACCGAATGGGCTTTCACCCATGCCGAATGTATTTGTGTGACCGCCAGCACAGTGAATAACCCGGCTTCCGATATTTTATTGGAAAAAGCTGGTTTTTTTCATACAGTGATTTCCAATAATGAAAACCTTTGGTTCAAGTTTCGAACAAACGGTGAAACGATCACCCAGCAGACACTTAATCCAATTGGGGTGATCCACACCCCTTTCCAGCAAGCATCCGGCACACCGATCCAGTCGATGCAATCTTCCGGCGCACAAGGAACCATCGTGCTACAGCCTCAATTTATTCCCGGATTGAAAGATCTGGAGGGTTTTTCACACTTGATCTTGCTTTATGTGTTCAATCTCGCACAACCCGCGAAGATGTTAGTGACGCCTTTTTTAGATCAACAGACACATGGTTTATTTGCCACACGCGCACCCGCCCGCCCAAATCCACTCGGATTATCCGTGGTTCGTCTGCTTAATGTTCAGGATAGGCTCATCCGCATCGCTGATATCGATGTCCTGAACGGCACTCCGCTGTTAGATATTAAACCCTTTGTACCTCAGTTCGATTGTCCCTCAGATGTGCGCATTGGTTGGTTACAAAAACAAGTTCACCAGGCTGGCGAAACACGCGATGATGGCCGCTTTTTATGAAGTAGTGGTAGAAATTCAGCCACTCAGTGCCCACCGCGAATATACTTCTCCAAATCCTCAATCAAGGCATCGCGCTGAGGAAGAACTTTTTTGATCAGATCGCGAATAGACACAATTCCCACCAGTTCATTGCCTTCCAGAACGGGCAGGTGCCGGAAGTGATAATCTGTCATCAACTGCATACAATCTTCCAGAGTCGTTTCTGCTGAAATGACAATCACCTCTCTGGTCATTACCTGATTCACTGATAAATTAAGAGCTGCCACGCCTACGCGATCCACAGAACGGACAATGTCGCGCTCCGAGATGATCCCAATCACGCTTGAATCCTGCACCACCGGCAGTGCCCCAATCCTCTTTTCCGTTAACAATTGAACCGCCGCGCTCACACTCACATCAGGTGAAATCGTCCAGACCGGGTTGTCTTTTAGACGAATCAATTCTTTTACCTTTAACATGGTTGCCTCCTCTCCGAACGAACACCAAAAATGCTAACTATAAAATAAAAATATGTATCCTCCATATTACGAAAAAAAAAAGAAAATTCAAGCAAACGCGCCAGCTTGTGTTAATCTGCCCTATACTTATATGCAATGAACCGCATAGACCAATACATCGAAAAGCTCTCAAATCTGCCGGATTGGACAGATTATCTTCTGAGCGAATCGCACCTGCCCGGTCCACGCGGAAATCTGGAGCTAGCCCAGGCAGTTGTCACACTGGGCAGTGGTATCCAATTTGAGCGCTTCCTGGAATGGACAGCGGACAGAGCCCCCGAAAACACACCCAACAGCTTCCTGGCCTTCTGTGGTACCTGGGGATTGGGGAAATTGATCGCCAATGGAGATCAAGATCGACTGGCAACACTGCGCATTCAGGCTAACGACACACGCTGGCGCGTGCGCGAGGCGAGTGCCATGGCATTGCAGACAATTGGTGACAGCAACATGCCTCTTCTTCTGAGAATATCCGGTCAGTGGTTGCATGGCACCTGGCTGGAACAACGTGCTTTGGTGGCAGGTCTCTGCGAGCCGCGTTTGCTCAAAGATCGCGAGACAGCGTCTCAAGTTCTGCGAATTCTTGACCTGATCACCACTCACATAGCTCAGACGAATGCTGGGAAAGATCTGGATCGGCGGGTCTTACGCCAGGCTTTAGGATATGGCTGGAGTGTAGCCATTGTTTCATCACCAGAGATAGGAAAACAGTATTTTAAGCAATGGGCAGGTAGCAATCATCCTGACATCATCTGGGTCTTAAAAGAGAATTGTAAGAAAAAACGCCTTATCCGATTGGACCCGGTCTGGGTGCAAAGAATCCTGGTAAATAGCAATTGAATCAAATTGGGGACTAGAAAATCGATTCTTTTAGTGCGATGATGATCATGAGAGAAAGCCAGGGCTCATTGAGGAAGCGTAATGCTTACCTCGTTGGCACCAAGAGTGTCTTAAAAACTTTCCCGGCTTTCTCTCGTTTTGTTTAATCTCTCGACCAATAATAGATGTTGTTATTGTCATTTTTTTCCTCATTCCACCGTCCAACTATTAACCAACCCGATTACAGTTTTTGCAATGATTTGAAGGGTGCGTTCTCGCTATGCGACGCACCAATCCGTTTTTCACCATAAAAATCCAAAAAGCCTGATGGACGACTTCGCACTCCATATCCGCTGTGTTAAGGGCTACCTATTGAAAGCGCGTCTCTCCTATCTAATGTGCTTTCAGAGAACTCGCTTGACTCAATCTTTCCGCCTTCTTCACAAGCCGATTACAGCTTTGGCAATAGTGAAATAGATGAACAAACCGGTTGCATCCACCAATGTGCTCATCACCGGGCCAGAGACAACCGTTGGGTCAATTTTCAATCGGGATGCCAATAAGGGCAGAATAGCACCCAGTACATTTGCCCAGATTACAATGGTCAGGATAGCCACCGAAACGGTCAAAGCCAACTGGCGAGTCGACCCCCAGGTCAAGGCACGCACATAGGCAAAGACCGACATACCAATTCCCAGCATCAGGCCGATGCGAAGCTCATGCCATAGAGATTTGAACGCATCACCCAGATCGATATCCCCCACTGCCAACGCACGAATGATAGTGCTGGTGGTTTGCGAACCGGCATTGCCGCCCGTGCCGATCAACAAGGGTATAAAGAAAGAAAGTGCTACCACAGAGGCTAATTCGCTCTCAAAATGGCGTAAAACGGTACCTGTCAGGCTCTCAGTCACAAACAATAGAAGCAGCCAACCTATTCGTTTCTTGGTGACCGACCACGCACTGGTATTGAGATAAGCCTGTTCGAGGGGAGCCGATCCGCCCAGACGCTGGATGTCCTCGGTGGTTTCTTCTTCCAGCACGTCTATGACATCATCAATAGTGATGACACCGATTAACCGGCGCTCGCGGTCCACAACAGGCAAAGCCAGCAGGTCATACCGTGCAATCAATCGGGCAACTTCTTCCTGATCGGTAGTGGATGTGACTGCAATCACCTGCGCATCCATAAAGTTTTCTAATATCTCAGTTGGGTCAGCTGTGATGAGTTGACGCAGACTGACTACACCTACCAGATGATTCTCGCCATCGACGACGAACAGGTGATAGATATCATCACTATCCGGTTTCCAATCACGAATTGCTTGCAGGGCATCTCCGGCTGTCATCCTTCTACGTAACGCCAGGAATTCAGAAGTCATTAGCCCGCCTGCGCTATCATCGGCGTGTAAGAGCAGTGGACGTACATCTTCCGGTTTTTCCAGGCCGGCTAAAATTTCGGCTGCTTTGTCATCAGATATATCGCCAAGAAAATCGGCCGCGTCATCCGGATCCATTTCATCCACAATTCGAATAGCGTGCGCGGAAGACAGCGCGCTCACCAATTCAGCAACTTCTTCATCTTCGAGCTCTTCTAACAAATCAGCCGAATGTGCTGGATCTAAATGTGGCAAGATCGCCATTTTTTCGATATCTTGTAATTCAGAAAATATATCAGCCTGATCGGCAGATTTTAAAGTTTCCAGAATTTGGATAACTGCTTGTATATCATTTTTTTCTAGCGCAATCTGGATTTGCTCTATCAATGAGTTGGGATCAAACTTAATCATAAACATCCTCCCGGGCTTTCAGGCCATACGGAAGTTTAAGCAGCTTTCCCTGGCTAAGAGCCCATATTTTCTTTATTTATCCTGGAATTATGGTCCTTGATTCTGTGTGGCTTTTTCTTTTTCAATCACTTACCTTTCGAAAATCTGCTAAATTCGCCTGTGGATTATGTTCATATTCCGATGACAGCTTTTGCAATCGTAAAATAAATAAACAGACCGGTGGCATCTACCAATGTACTCATCACCGGACCAGAAACTACGGTCGGGTCAATCTTGAGCCGCGCAGCCAGGAGCGGAAGAATTGCACCGGAGGCACTGGCCCACATGACAATCGCAATTATAGAAAAAGACACAGCAAAAGCCAACGCTGGTGTAGTGCCCCAGGTGATTGCCCGAATATAGGCGAACACCGACATGCCGAGACCGAGGATCAGGCCCACACGCAGTTCGTGCCAGAGCGATACCAGGCCATCTGAAATGTCCAGGTCGCCCACAGCCAGCTCGCGAATGATGGTGCTGGTAGTTTGTGAACCGGCATTTCCGCCGGTACCAATCAGCAAGGGGATGAAATAAGCCAGCGCGACAACTGCTGCCATTTCGGCTTCAAACATGCGCATGACGGTACCCGTCAGACTGCCAGTTAAAAAGAGCAGCAGCAGCCAACCAATACGTTTTTTAGCAATTGTCCAGGTGCCGGTATTGAGATAGGATTGGTCGAGTGGTTCGGCACCACCCAGACGCTGGAAGTCCTCGGTCGTTTCTTCTTCGAGCACATCAATGACATCATCAACTGTGATAACACCGATCAACTTACGCGAGAGGTCAACAACCGGTAGAGCCAGCAAGTCATATTTTGCAATGATGCGCGCACACTCTTCCTGATCCGTGCCGGCATTGACTGAGACCACCTGCGGGTCCATGATGTCCTCCAATAGGACTTCAGGCTGCGAGGTGATCAGGTCGCGCAGGCTAATCACACCGGCAAGCACATCATTTGAATCCACAACAAAGAGATAATATATTTCTTCACTATCCGGTTTATAAGTTCGCAGGACATTGATGGCATCGGCTGCACGCATACGGGTACGCAAGCCGATGAACTCCGAGGTCATCAATCCGCCGGCACTGTCATCCGGGTGAATCATTAATGGACGTACTTCCTCCGGATTTTCCATTTGAGCCAGATAGTTTTCAGCCTGCTCGTAGCTTACATCCCCCAGGAAATCTGCCGCTTCATCTGGATCCATTTCATCAAGAATACGAATGGCACTATCAGAATCAAGCTGGCTGACCAGTTCCGCTACTTCTTCATCTTCCAATTCTTCCAAAATGTCCGCCGAGACAGAAGGATTGAGGTGAGGAAGCAGGGCGATCTTTTCATCGTCTTCCAGTTCATAGAAGACTTCCGCCTGATCTGGTGTGCGTAAATCCTCCAGCACTTTTAAAGCTGAATTAACATCATTTTTTTCAAGCGCGGCTTGAATTTGCGCTAAGATTGTATCCGTATTGATGTTCAGCATCATGACACCTCCGGGGCGCTCAGCCCTGGAGACGGTTAGCTGTCGTTAACAGAAGACCAGGGTTCGCTCAGTTTGTTGGAATTCGTCTATCAGGTATAGGGTCCCGGTCACCGGGATTTTGTTGCTCGTCCATAGTCTCCACATTTGATTTGGTATGAAAATCTTCATGTATTATATTCCCAAAAAAGAAGCTTGTAAACGGGGAAATTCCGTGGGGTTGATCGGTGAGCAAGGTGGTTGGTCGTTTGTAATTAGTGCAAAGAAATACATAATTTCACTCGTTTTTCTTGAAGATCCTTTAGAGCGGCGCTCTATTAGTACCCATGAAAAAAATATACAACTGGTTTCCCTTGGTTACGTGAAAAAAATGATCTCTTTTAGGTCAGATTGATGGGACTCGCGTGCAACAAAGACATTTGTAAAAGACTTATCCCATTCACGACAATCACCCATGCGCTCAAGAAACTCTTGAGACTTTTCAGCTTGTTCTGCCCTGGTCACATGATTGCATGTTTCGTCTCCAGTATTACGATCTCAACCTTCTATCCTTGGTACGCAAAAAATCCCTTGCTGCACTGATCAGCGCATCTTAGTTGTCTGCCTGGTCAAAATTAAATACAACCACCACAAAATTCAGTCATGAGTCTCTCTAGGAGCTCATCATTCTGATTCCGAATTGGTTCCACCTGATGGAGGTCTAGAATTCGGATTGCCTTCTGCTGATGGTCAAATTCAAGCGCTGAATGCGCCAGCGAAGCCTGCAGCCACTTTATTCCCGCCTCAGGGTCGCCCTGCAGAAATGTGAGTTCTCCCAGGTTCACTGCAATTCTGGATACCATGTCCAGCGATTCAATCTGCCAGGCTAAACGAATGGCTTTTGAAAGATAGTCATTTGCTCTGATGGAATCTTGCAATTTCAAATAAACTTCTCCCAAATTGTTCAAACTGACGATCACCGTCCACTCTTCGCTGATGCAATTCGCGATTAACAAGCCTTTCTCCACATATTCAATCGCCAGTTGATAATCCCCTTGTCGAATACACATTTCAGCCAGGTTGTTATAAGCCAGTGCAACGCCATCTTGATCACCAATCTCGTCACAGATGGACAGGCTTTCCAACAGGCATTTCCGCTCTGCTTGAGAATCATCACGGGCATGAAAAACGCTGGATAGATTATTGAGTAAGATTGCCTGGTTGAAACGATCTCCCAGCTTTCGGGATATCTGCAATGCTTCCGTGAAGAAAGATTCAGCCTGATCAAAGTTGCCTTTAATGCAGGCGATATCACCCAGTAAGTTCAACGGTCCAATAATCTGGCGTTCATAGTCAACCTCTCGACTCAATGCCAAAGAACGTTCCAAAGTAAAAGCTGCATGATCATAATCACCCATGCGGTTCAATACCAATCCTTGCAGGTAAGTAGCATAGGCTACTCCAGATGAATCTGCCACAGATTGGTATAGACGCTCGCTATCGCTGGCGTGTTGGAAAGCTTGCTGGTAATTTTTCCTGCGCAAGGCCACGCCTCCTAACCCAACCAGACAGAAAGCCATTTCCTGTGGATTAGTCAATTCATCCAGCAGCATTTGACAGCTGGTCAATGAATTCATCGCCAGTTCATTCTGGCGGGCTCTATAGGCCAGGGAACCCATCCGATTCAATGCCATAATTGATAAAAAGGGATGCTGTTTCGGATCAGGTAACCTATCGATGATATGTTGAAACCAGCCCGCACCTTCCATGAATCGGCTGCGGATGTTGAAGAATTGATACAGAATTTCCAAATAATCTATCATCTCAACAAAGCGGCCAGTGGCCAACATCCAATCCCAAGCGGCTTTGATGTTAATCAACTCTTGATCAATCTGATCCAGGCTGAGCGATTGTTCCCCTCTCGAAAAACGCCCCCCCCATTTCCGCAGCAGATCAAAATAATAGCCGGCGTGTATTTCACAAATGACTTCCGTTTTACCAGATTCTTTTAATTTATTCTTCGCAAACTGGCGCACCATCTCATGCATATCGTAACGACCCTCAAAATTGCAACGTAGCAAAGATTTGTCCAATAGGGATTTCACACTGTGCGCATTGGTTTTGAACAATTTGGTCAACACTTCACCATCAAATCCACCCTTGAAAACGGATAAATTCGATAATAAGTCTTTTTCATTCGCATTGAGCCTTTGCCAGGAGACTTCAAACACAGCCGTCAGCGTCTGTTGATATTTTTGACTATTCGCTAACACTGAAATAAAAGCACCAATCCCCTGTTCGATGGTCTCTTCAATACGGGTCTCTACATCGCCGGTAATTGACCCTGCTACCAACTCGATGGCTAATGGATGACCTTCTACCAAATGGCAGAGTCTACTGATACTGACCTGATCTTGCTCTCCGATTTCAAACTTGCGATGGATAGCCTGTAAGCGCTTTTCGAACAATTGCAAAGCTTCTGAGAGAAGCTTCTTTTTCCCATCAACCAGAGCGGGTGTCCTAAAATTTAACCCTTCAAGCTGATATACCTGTTCTTCATGAATATTTAATTTTTCTCTGGAAGTGATCAACAGCATCACCTTCAAGCAGTTGTTAATCATTTCAGCAAGAAAAGATTGGATCTCAACGTCGGTTGACAAATAATCCAGGTTATCGAGGACAAAAAAAAGCTCTTTACCGCGATAGAAATCAATAATTTGTTGTGCTTTTAAAATTTGATCAGAGAATCTCAAATTCAGGCTTTGGCCAATACGATTCAGTACTTCATCAAATGTTGTGGCACCCTTTAACTGCACCAGAAATACACCCTGGGAAAATGCACCCACTTGCATACATGCCAATTCCAGAGCCAACCTGGTTTTTCCGATGCCACCTAACCCCAGCAAGGTTACCAGTCGACAGGTTGGGTTAGCAATCATTTCACTTAATTCGGAAAGCTCATTCTTGCGGCCTACGAATGTATTCGTGAGAATAGATAAATTTGAGAGATTGTTCCGATCCGGTTTTTGTTGTAGTTTTTCTGGCAGACATCGTTGACGTATTTGCTGAAATAATTCCAAAGTTCTTGAATCGGGTTCCACATTCAGATCATGCTTCAAATAGCGCACCAGGCTGGCATATTGAGATTGCGCCGCGCTCCATTGTTCGTCCAGGGCAAGGAAACGCATTAACTGGTAATGTGCCTGCTCGTCCCAGGGAGTGATTTTGATGATTTTTCGCAGCATTTGAAGAACATTTGCATTTTCATGGCGGTGCTCGTAATAACGTACCAGATAAGAAAGCCCTTCTACCGCCCGGTTATCATATTGCTCACGCGTCAGTACCAGCCACTCATCAAACAAGGGGCTGACATTCAAGTGAAAACGATCCAGAAATGGATTCTTATACAAATCCATTGCATGCTTGAGCGCATAAATATTGAGCGTCCCCACTCCTTGTTGATTTTTATAATACCGATACGCTGCTTGCATCCATTGGTTGAATTCAAGCACATCCACTTGCAGATTAGCACCAGGTTGAATCCCCACTTGTTCCCGATCAACATAGACAATTTTCTGCTCCTGATCGTGCAAGGCTTTCCTTAATAGGGAAATTGCCTGGCGCAAATTATGCAAGGCTTGCTCTTCGGGGATATCACTCCACAATAATCCTGCCAGATGGGAGCGCTGAAAGGTTTGACCTGCTTCTGTCGCCAGATAAATGCACAAAGCCCGCACTTTATCGGTATTGAAGGCGATAATCGGTTCTTCACCCAATTGAACGTGAAAACCGCCAAAACATTGAATCTGCAATTTCGGTGATTCTCCCATAAGTATTAATTATATAGAAATCTAAATTTTGTGACGTTCTATTGACGATCATTTTGTATTCTGATCATATTGTTTGAGAGAATTGAGGTCCTATGCATGCCTTTTATATATCCTACTTATTACGCATCTGGGAAGTGGACAAACAGGATCAACAACTTTTTTTGGCATCACTGGAAAAACCAGGGTCACGGGAGATCATCAATTTTGGTGATTTGGATGAATTGTTTGGCTTCCTCAAAAAGCAAATTCAATTGGAAAATTCGGAAATCATAGACGGAAGGAATAATGTTCGCTAAATTATCTTCATAGTGTTAAGGATCACATTTATTGTGGTATTTCTCGTCAGCACTTTATTTGCCCAGCGAGGGAATCTGCCTGCGGTGCATGCCGCCAACATCTGGTACGTAAATGGCAATATTCATTCACCAGGGAATGGAACATCATGGGCACTGTCGTTTAAAGATTTGCAACCCGCGATTAATGCCACCAGAGCCGGCGATACCATCCAGGATGCACAGGGATTTTACCTGCCTACCACGGCCCGTCTGGCCACGGACGCTCGCACAAAAAGTTTCATTCTGAAAGACAATATCCAGATCCTGGCCAGTTATTTGGCAGGCACGCAGACCAGAGATCCCAGACGTTATCCTACCATCCTCAGTGGTGACCTGGACCAGAATGACGAGAATAGAGATGGCAACAACATAAACGAAACCTGGGAATCGGTAATTGGAAACAATGCTTACAGTGTCGTTTTTGGGGAAAATCTGTCTGCCATGACTGTATTGGATGGTTTTATCATCACAGGAGGATTTGCAGATAACACGGATGTGGAAGATTATAAACATGGCGGCGGAGTTCATATTAAAGGCGGCGCGCCTGTCTTTAAAAATCTGGCGGTATCGGGCAACAAAACCCTGTACTTCCGTCACCATGGGGGCAGTATGTGGTTTGATGCTAGCGCAGCGCGGGTGGAAGATTCAGTCATCAGTGGAAATTTTGGATTTGGTAGCGGTGGCTCCGGCATATATACGGATAGCAATGTAACCATTAAGAACACCATCATCCGCAACAATTTCTCACGATTAGCAGGCGGCGGAATTTTCTTGTGGTTTGCATCACTATCTCTCGAAAATGTGAAGGTGATAGCGAATACTGGCCGAGTAACCGGCGGGTAGGATGCATACAATTCGCCTTCTATCAAGCAACATTTACCGCTGTTGATGAAGTGAAAAGGATAAAATTTAGATGATTCGCAATGATTTCGTTTTGAATTAGCAAGGCGAGTCATCATAGACACATCAATTGCGTAGAGTTAAGCAGTGTTGGCAAACTATTACAACCCTTGACATTAACGTTACGTCATAGTTTATACTGTTTGCATGTTCACAGTAAAACAACTTTCCCAGATGGCTGGCGTCAGTCCGCGCACGTTGCATTATTACGATGAAATCGGTTTGCTAAAGCCTTCCCAAATCGCAACGAATGGCTATCGCTATTACGACGATAAGTGCGTTCTACGCTTACAGCAAATTCTGTTGTTTCGCGAGTTGGATGTACCATTGGAACAGATCAGAAAAATGATCAACAAGCCAGGGTATAACAATATCGAAGCTCTGCGAACGCATAAAATTGCATTGCAAAAACGCATCCAGCGCCTGGAAAAGCTTGTAGATACTGTGGAAGATACTATTCAATTCATTCAAGGAGAAAAAATGATGAACAAAAGACAATTATTCGCCGCTCTAACCCCAGAGCAAGAAGAAATAATGGAAAAAGAAGCCATGCAAACCTATGACCCACAGATTGTAAAAGAATCCAATCGAAAATGGAAAAATACCAGCAAAGCTGAGCAAGCGCGCATTCTGGCTGAAGGCAATGAGATTTATGAACTGATTGCCGGAATTATGGACAAAGGCGCAGAATCCGCTGAAGTGCAAAAAGCAATTGCCCGTTGGCATCATCACATTGAGTACTTTTGGAGTCCTAATGATGACCAGCTGTTAGGTCTGGCTGATCTCTACAACGATGATCCCCGATTCAAGCAAAACTTCGATAAGTTTGATTCGGGTCTGGCAGAGTTCATGCGCAAGGCTGTGGCAGTCTATGTTCGCAAAAAGTAATAAGTAAGGAGTAATGTGGAAAAGAGTTAGTTAGTGAATTAGTGAAATAGTGATTGGTGATTGGTCGATTAGTGTGATCCAGATGAGAATTCTTAATTGCAAACCATCAATCTGCTTTGTGCAACTGGCGTAATCTCCGCAGGAAAAGGGCGACCTAATACCTAGGTCGCCCTTGACAATTAAGTATGCATATTAACAACCTGGCCTGGACATTTGGGGGCATTTAGAGCGGGTTTTGACATGTGAGGATTCGAGCCTGATTTTTATGGCTTACTACAACCTACCTGCTACAAACTACCTGCGGCTGACTACAATCTCCCAATAAATCTCTCAATTCGTCGCAATGCTTCTTCCAATTTCTCACAAGAGGTAGCATAAGAAAGCCGGCAAAAGCCTTCTCCGCCGGCACCAAATGCCGACCCAGGGACGATGGCGACCCGTTCTTCATTTAAGAGTTTGTTGGCGAAAGATTCATCATCCAGCCCGGTGACGCCCACTTTGGGGAAGGCATAGAAAGCACCTTTTGGCTCAAAAGTTGGCAACCCCATGCGATTCAGATCTGCCACCACAAATTTTCGACGGCGGTCATACTCTTCCACCATCATCGCAACGGCTTCATCGAGGTCAGCTAATGCTTCAATAGCCGCAATTTGAGCAATGGTCGGTGAAGACATGACAGTGAACTGGTGCACCCGTGTCAAACCCTGAATAATCTCTTTTGGTCCTAACGCATAACCGATCCGCCAGCCGGTCATGGCATAATCTTTTGAGAAGCCACCCAATAACAATGTGCGTTTTTTCATATCCGGCAGGGTTGGAAAACAAACATGCTGATGGCCCGCGTAGACTAAGCGGTCATAAATTTCATCTGAAATAACAATTAAATCGTGTTTTTCAGCGATTTGGGCAATCTCGAGCAATCGTTCCCGAGTTGCCACTGCACCGGTTGGGTTATTGGGAAAACCCAATAAGATAGCTCGTGTGCGCGGAGTGATGGCTGCTTCAATCGCGGCCGGGTCAACGTCGAAATTATCTTCCATCTTTGAAGGAATTTCCACCGGCACAGCCTCTGCCAGAATGACCTGGGCTTGATACGACACGAAGCATGGGCTGGGAATAATAACTTCATCGCCAGGGTTCAGTAAGGCCGTGCAAGCCAGATATAAAGCTTCTGATCCACCAACGGTAATCAGGGCTTCTGTTTGAGGATCGTAGCTGATCCCATACAGCATTTCGAGATGAGCAGCCAATTTTTGTCGCAGTTCCAGAATTCCCGCGTTGGACGTGTAGTGTGTTTGTCCTTCCCGCAAAGCACGAATACCAGCCTCAATAACGCTGGGTGGTGAGTCAAAATCTGGTTCTCCAATTCCGAGCGAGATGACATTATCCATGATAGCCGCAATATCAAAGAATTTACGAATCCCGGATGGTTTTAAGCGTTTGACACGGTCTGAGAATTGGATCTGCTGCATTTTTTCTCCCATATTTCAAATATTCTGATTTAAGATGGTCATTACACTGGCTGAACCTGCCAGGTCTCGCTTAAAAAATTATACTCGAGGCGGTAATTACGATCATCACTGGCGACAATGTAGAAAAACTTGCCTGCCGGCAAATTGCCACTCGCAAGAACCTTTATAACTTTCAAAGATCGATTTTCCCAAACAAAATTATTAGGCCGATCAGCGTACGAACTTCCGCTGTAACAGGAGACTTGCTCCATCAACGCATCGTCCAGGAATTATCACCCAGATTGACGCGAATAGCCTGCCCTTGCAACTGTACCTGCCGGCCCAGAATCGAGTCCTCCAGGATAAATCTTTCTATATGTGTGTCCTCCTCCACAATGGAGTTGCGGATGATCGAATTTTCAATTTTACAATTGGCAGCTATAGAAACATAAGGCCCGATCACAGACGAAGTTATTTCAGCACTTTCATGGATAAATACCGGTGGGATAATGGTGACACCCTCACAATTGCACTCATTGCTGTTTTCACGACCGTGTTCCAACAAAAACTGATTGGTCTCCAGTAGGGCACTCGGTAAACCGGCATCCAACCAGGCCTCCACCTGCTGGACTTGCATTTCCATACCGCGTTCAAGCATAATATTGACCGCGTCAGCCAGGAAAAACTCACCTTTAAGCGTCAGGTCTCGCCGGGTCTGTTCCTCAATCGCGGCAATCAGGTCACTTCCATTTTCAAAGAAATAGAAGCCCACAACTGCCAGATTATTTTCAACACTATCTGGTTTTTCTACCAGGTGGCTGACGAAGCCATTTTCTTTCAAAACCGCCACACCAAAACGGCGTGGGTCGGGTACGGGTTTTACCCACACACCGGCATGAAAGCCATCGCTGGCGAGAATGTGGAGATCGGTTTCAATCAACGTGTCAGAAAAAGTCATTAAAACGGGATGGTCGACGAGATGTTCCCGCGCCTGAAAGAGGGCATCAGATTGACCGCGCATTTCAGCTTGCAGTACAAAGCAGTAATCTTTTTCAGGATGGAATTTACACATATGAGCATCCACCTGTTCTTCCTGGTTTGGACCAACAATAAAAATGAATTGATGCGGAGTTCCTTCGGGTAGACTGTTAAATTGATCAAGCACATAATCTAAAACTGTTTTGCCGGCCACTGCGATTAATGGTTTGGGTTTGCTCCAGGTTTGAGGACGCATGCGAGTGCCCAATCCAGCCATCGGAATTGCGATTTTGAGTGTTTTTTGCAAAGGTACCTCCAAACGTATTTATTCTTAAACAATTGTAACAAATATAACCCAATAAAAGCTAGGGAGACCTTTCCAGGCTTACAGTTACATTCGACCGTTAATTTCCACCAACGAAAAACCCAAATCTCCACTTTTTCGCCTTTTAATTCTTTCCGGGATTCCATTCATCTCTCATGGTAAAATCATCCAGACTTGATAAAACTCCCAAGAGGAAATAATGGAATACGAAGCAGTCATCGGATTGGAAGTACATGCCGAATTACAGACACAAACCAAAATGTTTTGTGCCTGCCCTGTTGTGGATCTGACCCGCACTGCTCCTAATACGGCTGTCTGCCCGGTCTGCACTGGCATGCCAGGTGCCTTACCGGTCATTAACCACAGAGCGGTCGAATATGCTATCCGGGTCGCTCTGGCTCTCAATTGCCAGATAGAACATATCAGTATTTTCGCTCGTAAGAATTATTTTTACCCTGACTTGCCAAAGGGGTATCAAATTTCGCAATACGAATATCCTTTAGCCCAATTCGGTCATTTGAATATTGAAACCGCCTCTGGTGAAAAAAAGATTTGCATCCGCCGTGTGCATATGGAAGAAGATACCGGCAAATTGACGCATGTTATCAATGCCGATCAGAGCGCTTTTTCCCTGGTTGACCTCAATCGTGCCGGAGTGTCTTTACTCGAAATTGTCTCAGAACCAGACATGAACAGTGCCGAAGAAGCAAGCGCATATGCTTTAGCTTTGCGTGATCTCATTCGAGAGCTGGGTGTTAATAGTGGCGACATGGAAAAAGGCGTCATTCGCTTTGAAGCCAATGTCTCCATTCGTCCCTCTGGAACGAGCGAGCTCGGCACACGAGTGGAAATTAAGAACCTGAACACATTTCGGGGCATGGAAAAGGCTATTCGCTTTGAAGTACAACGCCAGACCCACCGCTTGGAATCTGGTTTACCGGTAGAACTCGAAACCCTTGGTTGGGATGAAACGGCAGAGAAAACGTACATTCAACGCAGCAAAGAAGAAGCCCATGATTACCGTTATTTTCCTGAGCCGGATTTGCCGCCGCTGGTAGTTGAACCAGATTGGATTGCTCAAATTCAAAGCACTTTGCCAGAACTGCCACAAGCGCGCCTGGCACGTTTACGCGCATCCTACGACCTTGGTGTGGATGAATCCGCCTTGATTGCTGCCGATGCCCAAATTACTGCTTACTTTGAAAAGGCATTCAAGCTGGATGCCAAACTTTCGCCAAAATTACTGGCAAATTGGATCACCGGGACAATTTTTGCCTGGTTAAACAATAGCGCTGAAACCTTCAACCAGATTAAAGTAAAGCCTGAAGACCTGGTGCAGTTATTACAGATACTGGTGCGGGGCGAAATTAACCAAACCACAGCCAAAAACGTATTGGAAGAAATGCTGAACTCCGGGGAAACAGCTAACGCAATCATCAACCAGCATGGCTTTCAAATGCTGAACGACTCTACGAAAATCCATGAATTAATCAATTCCGTGCTGGTTGAAAATCCTCAGGCGGTGAGTGACTACATGGCAGGTAAAGAGACATTAGCCAATTGGTTCTTTGGTCAGGTGATGCGAAAATCCCGCAACCAAGTCGATCCCAAAATATTACGCCAAGCCTTGTTGGTTGAATTAGAAAAATTACAACAAAGATAAAAGATATTCCATCCAGGCAACCAATCCCCAAGTGAAATGGGAACTTGTGCTCTCCGGTACCTTCGTTGGACCTCCTATCCGAAACAAATTTGAATGCCAATCAGCTGATATTCATAAAATTATTACAGATACCATTTATATGGCATGACATTTCATAAACAAATTGGATGGATTGCATTCAATAAAAGAGATTTTAATCATCTTGACTTGTCCCCTCTGATTTGTTAACCTAAATACTGAGCGGAGGATCATGTGATATTTCTGTTCAGACATACCACGCATACTTAAGCGGACCCTATCCGAGGTGTCCGTTTATTTTTGCCTGGTGAAAAATCACCGCATCAAAAATTATCTCATCATTTTTTTAGTTACAGGAGAACAGCTCAATGGCAGCTAATACCAACGCGTTTGAAATGGCCCAAAGCCAGTTTGATCATGTCGCCGACAAGCTCCGGCTCGACCCGGAAGTGCGCGAGATCTTACGCTGGCCTTTGCGCGAGTTTCATTTCCGAATACCCGTTCGTATGGATGATGGAACACTGCGAGTCTTTGAAGGATTCCGCGTCCAACACAACGATGCCCGTGGACCGAATAAAGGCGGAATCCGCTTTCACCCGGCAGAGACAATTGATACCGTTCGTGCTCTGGCGACATGGATGACATGGAAATGTGCTGTGGTGGATATTCCGCTTGGTGGTGGAAAAGGTGGGGTTATCCTTGACCCGGCAACCTTAACCAACAGCGAAAAAGAACGCCTGGTACGTGGCTATATGCAGAAAATGTGGAAAAATCTTGGTCCACGCCAGGACGTCCCTGCCCCGGATGTGGGCACGACTCCCCAAATGATGGGCTGGATGATGGATGAGTATTCAAAAATAGTGGGCAAATTTACGCCTGGGGTTATCACAGGAAAACCTGTTGGCAACGGCGGCTCACTCGGTCGTACAGAAGCTACTGGCTATGGTGTCATCTACACCGTTCGAGAAGCTCTTAAACACCTTAATTTAGACTCCACCACTTGTAAAGCAGCTATCCAGGGCTTCGGCAATGTCTCACAGTATGCAGCCATCGGCTTTGTAGAAATGCTGGGTGGGATGGTTGTGTGTGTATCTTTCTGGGATCGCGATGATCGGGTTTCTTACACCGTCACAAAAGAAGATGGTGTTGACCCACACTTCTTAAAATCCATCACGGACCAATATGGATCGATCGATAAAAATCTTGCCATAGCAGCCGGTTATATTATCGAAGATGCTGAAGCATGGGTCAGCAAAGATGTGGAAGTATTGATACCGGCAGCTCTGGAAGGACAAATCAACAGCGATACCGTCCAGAAGATCAGCCCAAAAGTGCGCGTCATTGCAGAAGGCGCAAATGGACCAACAACCCCTGAAGCTGATGCTGTAATCAGCGATCGTGGCATATTCATGATTCCAGACTTCTTGTGCAATGCAGGCGGGGTTACTGTCTCATACTTTGAAGGTGTCCAAAATGATATGAACTTCTATTGGACCGAAGAAGAAGTCCTGGAAAAAGAAGATCAAAAAATGACTGCTGCTTTCAAGGCTGTACTCGATATGTCACTAAACGAAAAGGTCTACATGCGCGATGCTGCTTATATGGTTGCGATTGCCCGTGTAGTCAAAGCCATGGAACTGCGCGGCTGGATATAAGAGAAGGGTAAAAAGTTCTGAGTTAGAAGTAATGAGGGTTTAAAAACATGCCCTTACACAGTTAAACATGTGAGTAAAAAAGGTGGCCGTGGCCACCCTTTTTACTACCCTGCCAGCTCTTGGCCCCACTTCCGGGCACGCTCCAGCTCATTCTCCAATAGTGGCCCTTCAGAATCAGCGACATAGAACCAATTTTTTCGCACCTCTTCGGCAGCCCCTTTTGATTTTAAGGCTTGGGCAATTGGGGCAACCGCATATTTGACCATTGGACCTAACAAGCGTAAGAACCAGTTTTTCTTGATCTTCTCTTCTGGAATACGGGTATCAAAAGCGGCTGTTTTCACGTTAGCCAGCACATTGGCCGGCAAACCATTGATCCACGCCATGCTTGCTGGCGTTGCCCGAAATCCACGGGTCGGTGAACCCACAACCAATATCTCCATACCCACCTGGTCCACACCAGTGACTTCACTTACTGACCGAACGACCCCCTCTCTGTTTTCCAGCAGTCCTTCCGAAATAGCAATTGCTACCTGACGGGTATTACCAAAGACAGAATCATAAACAACTAACGCTTTTCCCATTTCTACCTCCTTACATGATATGGAGAGTGTACCACCCAGCAGCTCGCTTGAAATAATCTCCTCCTAAAATAATAAAGGATATAATTTCACTGCCCTTACCTGGTGTTTTTTTCGTTTTATTGTGTGACATTCTTGCTAGTCTGAAACCATTCCAAATCTTTTCTTTGTGAAAATCTGCAGGTGTGTATTGACAACAAATTTATTATACGCAATGCCTGAAAACGAGACAAAGGATAACTTCCCATTCTCTTACAGCTTATGACCTTAATATCTGCTTCTGAGTTCGGAAGATAGTGTAAATCAAAGCAATACGGCATCAAAGCGGCTTAATCAATTAGTCGGGTCCTTCTCTCGTTTCTAACCAATACTGTTCTATAATCTAAGGAGCAGAAACTGGCACATTATGAAAGAAGTTCTTACTGGGTTATTAATTTTAACAGCCATCACCTTGTTTTTCATGGCTGTTATGCGCATTTATCGCAGGCGGCTGCCGCTTTTCGATGCAGCAGCCTGGTTTTTGCTTTCCCTTTTTTTACCATTGCTGGGACCTTTTATCACCATAGTCTTTCTGCCCATCTCAAAACAGTTTGACAATCCAAACACTCAAAGTTCACAAACGTCAAGTAAAAAATATGATTAACGAGTGATTTCAGGATGCGCACGCAGGAATTTCACCAGTAAATAAGCACCTGAAAAAAATATAATCATTCCCCCATAAATAGCAAACCCAAATGGCTGCCCGGATGTCAACCAGGAATCCGCCATAAATGCGATCATGATCAGCAACCCATAAAAATACAAGCGTTGGAAGACCAGTGCGTAAGCCAGATAAAAACTCACCATCCCAAAGAACACGCCGGTCATCAATCCAATATTCTGCTTGATGTACAGCATGACCCCGGTCAGGCCAGCTTCATCTTTCAATAAAAATAGGAGGCCAATGAAAATTGCCGACATGATTAACCCCATCTCAACGCGCGCACGCTTGAGTGGCATCGTGATTTTGACATTGGTCAGACGCGGAACGACCAACCACGTTTTTAAAATATAGACCAGCAAGCTGAGGGGAATCAGCCCAGCCAGTAGCCACAAGTGCCATTGAAAGAAAAACATTAATCCCAACCAGGCTGCTAAAAGACCAATAAAAATATCCCAAATGCCGTCGTCAAAGAAATACCAGACAAGTTTCGCCTTTTTTTCCAGTCTTTTTCTGCTTTTCTTTGACATTCCGGCTCCATTTATTACGATCAGCTATAACTTCGCAGGGCAAAGAGCATATAGCTTGCAAACAGGTCTGGCTTTCACAATGTGTTCAGCCGTCTATATTTTATCCCAGATGCATTCTAAAACACCCTTTAAATCACATTGATTAATGCGGAAATTAATCTTTCAAGTGAGTAATCAGCTGGGTAAATCTTACTGGAGCGATTGGAAATATTAAAAATTCACTTTTAAAACAAATTCAATAACATGCGCATCAATAAATTGCAACCCGAATGCCCTGGCCACAGAAACACGATGATGGCCGTCCTGAACAAAGCAGAAACCATCTACAGCAATTAAATCAACTGCTGGAAGTGATTGGGTCAAAAGATAAATTTTCGCGATTCTTGACCAGCGCTGTAGTGATTTATCACTTCGGGGAGCAAAGTGCGTGTCAAAATCCTGAATTTCGCTTGCTGAACCCACAACCATATTAAGCGGTACACTCAAGTAACCTTTATCTCTGCCATTTTCAAGCATAAATTGTGGTTTAAACATGGCTAAAGTGGGTAACAACCCAGATTCACGAGTTAAACAACACCTGATTTGCCAACAAATATTTTTCCACCGCATGCGCTGGAAAAGGTGCTGGCTGTAGCGGGTAAAGGCAGGATATGCCTCTTTGCAATCGGAATGATAAAGTGCCGAATCGCAAAGAAATTGAGGATTGTGATGAAAAACCATAATTTACACTCTATTAAATGCTTTTAAGACCAAAGAACCAATAAGAGTTTATTCCTTTCGGTTTTTAATTTCACCCTGAAAATTACTAGTTTCAGGATGCCCATCTGGGTGAGATTCTCCCCATTCATCTGGATAGGTTGCTGATAAGCTTTCGCCGCGGTGGTTTTTTTTTATTTCATAGCTTATTGGTTATTCTTCGATCAATGGATTCTTCAAAAGTCGTGTTTATTAGGTTCAAAACAAATGTGCAAGCATTTTCGCATTGGTTGCTCGCTCTCTGGGATATCTTCCAAACCGACATGTCTACCCTCCCCTTATTGATCAGAATTTATCGTAGGGAAGCCGCGAGGGCTGTCCTTTGTAGATAAAAATGTAGAGAAAATTGTGGACATGATGGAACCACTCTGACAAACAAAAAATGTCATATGAATAGTTGGTAAGTTGTTCTTTTTTGGGAACTATTTGGGAAGCTCTGGCGTCTTTAGTTTAGTGAACTGTTGATATTTAATCAGATAGACATCACTTTGGCATTAAACTTCAATTGCATTACAATCAGATTGCCCGGTAATAAAAAACATATAGAGAAATCAAAAAAAGTAAGTACCAAAAAACAGGAGAAATAAATGAAATCAAAAATGATCGCTTTTTCATTGATCGCAATATTCGTTTTTGCAGGTTGTACACCGCAAATCGCCACCCCAACGACAGATTCGGCTGTGGAGACTGCTGTATTCCAGGCAATGCAGACCCAGGCGATGGAAGCTGCTCAATCTCAATTAACCGAGACTGCTATGGCACAGCCAACTTCGACACCAACGGAAGTTGCCACGATCACGCTGGAATTACCTACCAACACTGCCCTGCCACCCACCAATACACCTTTACCGCCAACCCCATTTCCCACGCTGGCACCTCCAACGGCTACCCCCATTCTGGCGACCGCAACACCGAGTGCTACTGCAACACGTTCTGACCTCAACTGCCAGATCGTCTCCAGCTCGCCCGCTAATTATCAGGTATTTTCAACAGGACAGGATTTTGACGGTCGCTGGACACTCAAGAATACTGGTTCTCAGACCTGGGATCAAGCCTCGGTAGATTTTACCTATGTCAGTGGCACAAAATTTCAGACCAAGCACGATGCCATCGATCTACCAGTATCCGTTAGTAATGGCAATACGGTTGAATTGATTATCGATATGTTATCACCCAGTAATGCCGGTAACTACCAATCCACCTGGTCTTTGCGTCAGGGTAGCACCTATTTCTGCTACATCAATGTAAATATAACCGTTAAATAATCACTCGACTGTCCAAAACGAGGTCTGTCCTTTAACTGGCAGACCTTGTTTTACTTTAAATGGCAAATATATTGCACCCTATTAACAAATTGAGATTTTAATATATACTGATATATATATCCGGTAGAATTGGAATCATTCAAAAAGAAGGATGCAAACAAAATGAAAGATAGCTTGTGGAATTTGCTTACGATCCTGGTGTTTTTTGTTGCGGGAATCCTTGTTTTTGTTTTTGGCTACACATTTCTCAACCCGAACACCTCTTTGAATCCCCTGGCACCTCCCCCCCTACCAGATGTGCTGGTTTTACCCACTTCCACAGCCACCTTGAAACAACTGCCAGAGCTAATTACTCCCAGTTTACAACCCATGACCGCGACCGAAAGTATAACAGAAACGCTGCGCCCGTCATCGACTCCACTGCCTACCAACACCTCCTTTGTCTTACCGACAGCCACCATCACCCCTTCGCCGACATCAACAGAGACTGAAACACCCACTGTCAGCCCAACAAGTGAAGCTTATCAGTGCTCCATAGTATCTGCTTCCCCCGAAATCAATCAGGTTTTGTCACCAGGCGTAGATTTTGATGGTCGCTGGACTTTAAGGAATATTGGCAGCAGCCATTGGGATTCCGGCGTTGACTTAATTTTTATGAGTGGTACCCGCTTTCAAACCGGCAATGATGCTTTTGATCTGCCATCCGAAGTTGACGTGAACGATTCGACCGAGGTTATCGTGGATATGCTCGCTCCCCGTGAAGCCGGAACCTATGAATCTTATTGGTCATTACGAAAAGATGGCACTTATTTTTGCAATCTTCGTCTGGTCATAAAAGTCAGGTAATTTAGACCAATTGATCAAGAAATATTATGGCATGGGACCTTTTCGGTCTAAATTTTCGCCATACCAGATCAAATATTCATCGATGTGACTTTGCCAATAAGCATCATCATGGGCACCCTCATTAATGATGTATAAATGATCCACTCCCTTCTGGGTCAGAGCATCCATAAACAGGTCGCAGTAACGTTTATAACGATCATACTTGCCAATATCGAAGTAAAGGGCCGGCGGAGATAATGGATCAAACTGCTCGATCCATCCTGGCAGTCTACGAATTTCACCACCAAAAGACGGAAAACTATGACCGCCGATCACGCCAAAAATGCTTGGATTACTCATTCCAATTTGAACCGCCCAGCTTGCCCCCCGTGAAAGTCCACCTATGGCATGCAGTTTGCTGGAGGAATTGATGTTGTATTCGCTAAGGATAAATGGCAGCAGGTCTTCCAGAATAACCGCTCCATATTTTGATTCATGCCAATCTTGCAGGTAGAGACGTTCCCAGGGAAAAACCATCACTAATGCTGGCATTTCGCCACGCATAATCATACGATCTGCCGCATCTGTCAACCCAAGTTTAATCCATTGGTCATCCTGCCCGTTCTGACCATGCAGCATTATAAGCAGTGGGTATCCATCGATAGATTCTTCCTGGTAACATGGCGGTAAATACACTCGCATGCGTAAATTTTCTTTTAGAAGTGGCGATGGTATTTCTACATTTGAAATAACTCCCGCTTCTGAACAAATTGTGGTCGTAATCGTGGGACTCACAGTAGCGATTCTGGTTCTGGTTGGTGCTAGGCGGGTGGAGCTGGCAGTAGGGCGGATGGTAGGCAATATCTGAATTGTCCTGGTCGGCTGCACATTGGTCGCTGTTGCTTCAGGTGGGGAAGATTGCACCGAGCAACCAGTCAACCAGGATAACAAAAAAATTAAGCTGCAAAATAATAAAACAGGTATAGAATTAAGGAGGTGTCTTGACGATTTCAACTTAATCCGATTATACTCTGTTAGCTCGGGGTGTAGCGCAGTTGGCCAGCGCACCGCGTTTGGGACGCGGGGGTCGGCGGTTCAAGTCCGCCCACCCCGACCTGGAAAAAACCGTCAGGTACACGCCTTGACGGTATTTTTTTTAGAAAGCGGGAATGAGGAAACAAGCATGGCAAAGAACGAGTATAACGCTGTTTTAGAAGCCATTCGATTGGATGAAAACAATCAACTCAGTCTGGCGCGCATGTATGAAAAACATGGGGCTGTTTGGAGTGATCATTTCCTTGTTAATCGTGATGAAATGGTTAAACGTATGAAAGGTGGACAAAATTTCGTCCTGGGATCCCGAATCTATAAAATGGGGTCATCATTCGAGACCGGCCAACCAATTTACCTGACATTATTTGATAATCATGGTTTCATTCGCCTGGATCAAGAACACGTATCCGCCGACTATCTCAAAGGTATCCCGCGATTTTAATGACGCCACCCCTGCTTTCGATTGTCATCCCCGCCCATAACGAAGAGGAAAGGTTGCCTCCTTCCTTACAGCTGGTCAAGCAGTTTGTCGACGCACAAAAATTCCCAGTAGAAGTTATTGTCGTTGAAAATGGCAGTAATGATCGTACATTTGAGGTTGCTAACAAGTTCCTGGCGATTATGCCATGTTTGCGCGTGATGCAGGAAAAAAAGCCGGGCAAAGGATTAGCTGTCCGTGCTGGAATGTTGGCAGCCAAAGGCACCTATCGCATATTTTGTGATGCCGATTTCTCAATGCCGGTTGAAGAAATAAGCAAATTCATCCCGGCTGATGGCCAGAGTTATGATGTCGCTATCGCCTCCCGCGAACTCCCTGCTTCAAAAAGAGTTAACGAACCAGAATATCGTCACCTCATCGGTCGTATATTTAACAGCATGGTGCGCTGGTCGGTCTTGCCTGGTTTGCAAGATACCCAATGCGGCTTTAAAGCTTTCCGAGGTGAGGTGGCAGACAAGGTTTTCCAGATCCAAACACTGATCGGCTGGTCATTTGATGCCGAGGTTTTGGTAATCGCCCGTGAGAATGGCTATAAAATCTTGGAAGTTCCGATCACCTGGCATTACAAACCAGGCACACGCTTACACATCATCAAAGACTCGCTCAAAATGGCTATCGATCTTCTCACTATCCGCCACAATGCCCGCAAGGGAATCTATGCGCACAGCCAAAATACCCATTAAAATACCATCTTCACCAGATCTTTCCTTCGAATTTGATCTGGTTAATAAAGGGAATCGTCGGATTGCCGGGTTGGATGAAGCCGGCCGTGGTGCCTGGGCGGGACCTGTCAGCGCCGCTGCGGTTATTCTGCCGGTAGATAAGCATATGGCGATATTTTTATCTGGTGTTCGCGATTCAAAACAAATGACTGCTGCCCGGAGATATTATTGGGCTGACATAATTAAGGAACAGGCGCTGGCCTGGGCAGTTGCATTCGCCAGCCAGGAAGAAATCGATGCCGATGGAATTATCGCTGCAACTCGTTCTGCCATGATGCGTGCCTTAGCTCAGTTTCCTGCTCCTGCCGACCATCTCTTGATCGATGCGCTTCTCCTTCCAGGGGTAGCCACCCCACAAACACCATTAATCAAGGGTGATCAACGTTCGCTCTCGATTGCCGCCGCATCTGTATTAGCCAAGACTGCCCGTGACCGTTGGATGCAGGAAGCTGATCAACCTCATCCTGACTATGGCTTTGCGCGGCATAAGGGCTATGGAACCCTCAGGCACCAGCAAGCATTGGAGCAATTTGGTCCCTGCCCTCTTCACCGATTGAGTTTTAAGCCGCTCAAGGCGCGGAGAACCACACCCATAATAGAACCCGAAAGTGATTCCTCCAGAAAATAGTTTATTTTTTAGCCTTGTTGAAAAACTGAGATCATTCATCCATTTCAGCAGAAAAATTCTTCTCCTGTAATCGTTTGTACTGAAAACTGACAACGTATTTAGCCAGCTCCGCAGCAATGGAAGGAACGACCAACAAGGGCAACACCAAACGCCATTCAATCCATCCCAGTGGAACTGTGTTGAAGACCTCGTTGAAAAAAGGCACATAAATGATCAGAAGCAGCAAAGCCAGCGAGGAGGCGACTGCAATGTTCATCCAGCGATTGGTAAAGAGACCAATTTTCAGAATGGGGTAGCGTTCAGAGCGCGCGGTATACGCCCGCAGCAACTCAGATGCAGCCAGGGTAATAAAAGCCATCGTTTCTGCATAGACGATATTATGTTTAAGACCGAGACCAAAAGCAATAAGGGTAACTGCCGTGATGGCGATTGTTTGGATAACCACTCCGCTGATCATATAGCGATTGATTATTTGTTCTTTGACCGGCCGCGGTTTCTGCAGCATGATATCCGGATCACCCTTTTCAGTTCCTAATGCCAGTGCTGGAGCGCCGTCTGTAACAAGATTAAGCAGCAGAAGTTGAATTGCGGTTAGCGGAGATAAAACCTGCTCGCTTGCATATGGAAATAAAAAGCGACCAAATGCGGTTGATAAAAATATGATCATGATTTCAGCCATATTGCAGGAAATCAGGTAGTATACAAACTTACGGATATTGGAGTAAATAATGCGACCTTGCTCCACAGCCGAGACGATGCTGGCATAATTGTCATCCGTCAACACCATGTCGGCCGTTTCCTTGGCTACGTCAGTACCGGTAATACCCATCGCCACGCCAATATCAGCGCGTTTGATGGCCGGCGCATCGTTAACCCCATCGCCGGTCATGGCTACTACCTCACCATTCGAACGCAATGCATCCACAATACGCATTTTATGTTCGGGGGAAACCCGCGCAAATACATCGGTCGTATCCATGGCACTTCGCAAATCGGCTTCACTGAGTTCGCTAACCTGCTGACCAGTCAATACCTGGTGACCTTTTTGCATCAAACCGATATCTTCGGCGATGGCACGGGCTGTGTTGGGATAATCTCCGGTGATCATGATCGTTCGAATACCTGCACCCCGAGCCACAGACAAAGCTGGCTGTACTTCTTTTCGAGCCGGATCAATCATCCCGATCAAACCCACAAAAATAAGATCTTTTTCGATCTCATCCCCATCGCTCGATTCAGGGTGTGAGTCCATCACCCTATAAGCCACACCCAGCACGCGTAACGCACCACGGGTCATTTCGTCGTTGGCCGTCAGAATCCTGGTGCGGGTGACTTCGTCCATTTCCTTTTGATGATTATCCATCGTTTGGTAACGCGAACAAAGGTTCATGACAAAATCCGGTGCCCCTTTTACGGCCACAACATAATGCTGTCGTTGATCCTGGTCCCCGAATGGTGAAATATCTTCTGATTTTGGATCTTCAAGGCTATGAATAGTGACCATGCGCTTGCGGACAGAATCAAAAGGAATCTCCTGGGTACGCGGAAAACCATTATTGAGACTGGCTTTAATCGCACCTGCTTTGGCGGCTGCAACTATCAGAGCACCCTCGGTCGGGTCACCGATGATACGAAAGGCTTTTTCGTCCCCTTCGCCTTCTCTTTCCTCCAACGTAGAATCGTTATTAAGTGCCCCAACCCATAGTGTTGTCAGGATACCTTGATATTCCGGCAAAGCTACCACTTCGCCATCCACCAGAAATTCTCCTTCAGGTTTGTATCCACGGCCGCTTACTTCGACCATCTGACCATCGCTCCAGATGCGTGTGACTGTCATTTCATTTTGGGTAAGCGTGCCTGTTTTATCAGAGCAAATAACAGTTGCAGATCCAAGTGTTTCCACTGAGGATAAACGCCGGATGAGTGCATGCCGGTTGATCATTTCACGCATGCCCAATGCCAGACTGATAGTTACAATGGCTGGCAAACCTTCTGGTACAGCTGCAATCGCCAGGCTGACAGAGATCATGAACATCTCTAACAGGTCACCACCTTGTAATATACCGGCAACCAACACCAGACCGCAGACAGCCAGGGCAGCCCAACCAAGCGTTTTGCCAAGTTGGTCAAGTTTGCGTTGCAAAGGAGTTTGTTCATTCTCGACGGATTGCAACATGCTGGCAATCATGCCAAGCTGGGTATGCATTCCGGTACCTACCACTACACCCCTGCCGCGTCCATAGGCGATCGTTGTGCCCATAAAAGCTGCATTTTTGCGGTCACCCAGTGTGGCCTCACTTTCCAGCAAAATGGTTTCGTCTTTTTGTACTGGCACGGATTCACCAGTAAGCGCAGCTTCTTCGACCCGCAGATTAACCGCTTCCAACAGGCGCACATCGGCCGGAATAAAATAGCCTGCTTCCAAATAGACAACATCCCCAGGAACTAGCTGGGTGGAAGAAATTGTCTCCCTCCGGCCGTTGCGCAAAACTTGCGCATCCGGAGCAGCTAATTTCTTCAGAGCAGCCAGAGCCTGTTCTGCCCGGTTCTCCTGCACAACACCCATAATTGTATTAAGAATCACAATTGCAAAAATGGCACTTGCATCCACCCACTCGCCTAATAGTGCAGAAATGATCGCTGCCACAATCAACAGGATTACGACGAAGTTGTTCAACTGCCCGATCACCATTTGTAAAAAAGTGGTGCGCTTGCCTTCTTCCAATTGATTGGGACCGTACTTTTCCAATCTTAGCGCTGCTTCCGCGCTGGTAAGCCCCTGTTCTAATTTCGAACCGAGTTTTTCCAGAGTCTCATCTGGCGATAAAGAATGCCAGGATACGTTTATTGCTGCTGGTACCGTTGGTTCTACCGTAGCACGCGTTTGATCCATATTTTCAATTATCCTCACCGTTATTTTACTTAGTCATCTATGTGATTAAAAAAGCAGGTTCCTCTCCCTACAATTTTAAAGTATAACTGAATTTTCTAGCTTTCGTTACGCACTCACCCGGGGCCAATGGTGGTGTCATCCGGTAAAACAGTATTTTTAGGTATTACAACGATGCCATCTCGAACATAACAAAGCGAATTTTCAAAATCTTGACCACGTTCAAAAGGTTTGATGGTTACATTTTTTCCGATGCGCACATTCTTGTCCAGAATCGCGCCTTCAATGTATGATCCTTCTCCAATCCCAAGTGGCATATTATAGTTGGTAAGCGTTCCGTCATCATAACCCTCTAGATTTTGACGCTCGCGGTCATAGTAATCTGCACCCATTAAAACCGTATTTACAATTTGGACACCAGACTTTATCTGGCTGCGCAGACCAATAACGGACCGAGTGATCTCCGCACTCTGGATATGACAACCATCGGTCATCATGACCTGTCGCAGAGTGCTATCATCCACCCGCGAACCAGGCAAAAAACGAGCACGGGAGTAAATGGGCCTGGTTTGATCGAAGAAATTGAACGGTGAATCCGCACCCGTCAGCAACAGATTGGTATCATAAAAGGAACGAATAGTTCCAATATCTTCCCAGTAATCATCAAAATCGTACCCGAAAACTTTCTTGTGTCCAATCGCGTTAGGAATGACATGATTGCCAAAATCATCCGATTTGGTTTCTGCCAGGAGTTCAAATAATACGTCGGTTTTAAACATGTAGACACCCATTGACCCAAGATATGGGCGGGCTGAGTCATCACGGCTAACCATGCGAGCAAGCGTCTCGGGATCTTTGGGCTTTTCAGCAAAATCGGAAATCGAACAATCTGCACGGCGTTTGAGAATTCCAAAGCGATCCGCCTCCGTAGCGCGAACCGGCTGAACTGCCACGGTAATATCGGCATCATGTTCCCAGTGAAAACGCGCCATGGCCTCATAATCCATGCGGTAGAGATGATCCCCGGCTAGAATGAGAACATAAGGAGCGCGCGCCGAGCGGATTTCAAATAATTGTTTGCGGACTGCATCGGCAGTCCCCTGGTACCAATCGGCTGTATAGGTTGTTTGCTCAGCTGCCCAGATCTGCACCCAGCCAACGTGGAAATTATCAAACTGGTAAGTGCGGGTGATGTGGCGGTGCAATGAAACCGAGTTGAATTGGGTCAGCACAGAGATTTTATATATCCCGGAATTGATACAGTTGCTGATAGGAATATCAATTAATCGATATTTCCCTGCAATCGGAACTGCCGGTTTGGAACGCATCAGGGTCAAAGGTTGCAGGCGAGTTCCGCGTCCACCGCCTAAGATTACAGCCAGTACTTTATCCATTGATGACATATGCTCCTCCAATTATCCGGTTTAAATTCAATTTTTCATGATGAATTAATTATAGAGGAAAATTATTTGAAAGAATTGAACCGTTGTAATCAGTTGTAAGCGAGCAATCTGTATTTCGCCTAATAACAATTTGCGATCATCTCACACTAAATGAAAAGGCAATTTCAGATCTTAACTAAAATGCTCACCTGGCAAAAAACCAACGAATGTAGCGTTAGGTATTTCAGACTGGTTGGATCCACAGTTATAAAGAAATTTTGTCAAAAAGATTGCGGGTTACCGGAATGCCCACCACACTAAGGCGCGTCGAGAATATTCGTCGTACGTAAAAGAATAACCCCGTAAAATGGACTTAAACAATCTAGAAAAATAGCGCAAAGCCTCAGGCTCTTTTTTTTCTGTCAGTGATTAACTTTGTGCTTTAAGCTTCCTTGCCTAAGAGAGATTTGATTGACGAGATCTGTTATATGTTTTCTATGAACTCGCGATTGGCACATTCTATCCGCTACACGCTCACGAGCGAAGCTCGCGCAGCGCATGCAGACCCAGCACATACGAATGCCAGCCGAAACCAGATATCGTGCCTATGCACACCGCTGCGATTAAGGAAGTATGCCGAAAGGGCTCGCGAGCCAGTGGATTGGAAAGATGCACTTCCACCACCGGGATGGAAATGGCAGCGATGGCATCCCGGATCACTACTGACGTATGGGTGTACCCACCTGCGTTCAGGATTACACCTATTGCCCAGTTTTGAGCGTCCTGCAAGGCATCAATAAGTGCACCTTCGCTGTTGAATTGTTGACAGGTAACTTCCAACCCAAGTTCACTGCCTTCTTGCTTCAATCTTTGATCAATTTCGTCCAGCGTCAGGCTGCCATAAATGTGCGGTTCACGTATACCCAGCAGATTCAAATTAGCCCCATTTAAAACCAGCACTTTTTCACTCATAGCTTCTCTCCGCTTACTATCTGACTAATTTTAATTTATGCCCGTATTGATTCGATTACTTCACTAACGAGCTTCAAATCTACCCCGTGCCCGTAGCTGACTTCACCCACTCGCTGCGGCAACACAAATTTAACTTCGCCCGCAGTTTTTTTCTTGTCTGTGGTCATCGCTTTCAGGATCGCATCTGTCTCCAGACCAGCCGGGATATTCGTCGGCAGTGAATGGAAGGATAAACACTCCTCGATCCGAAGCGGTAGTGAGTCCTCAGCCAGACCCATTTTCACAGCCAGCCTCGTTTCGACCAGCATACCAATTGCAACTGCCTCTCCGTGTCGCAGAGTAAACCCTGAAACTAACTCAATTGCATGGCCGATGGTGTGACCAAAATTTAAGACAGCCCGCACACCGCGCTCATAGGGATCCTGGCGCAAAACGTTGATCTTGGTCCGCATAGCCAGCGGCACAATTTCACCCAGCTTTGATTGCCAATCTGGCTGGCAACTTAATTCAAGTAAATGCGCGCTGGAAATAATGCCATGTTTCAATACTTCAGCCATGCCATTGCGTATTTCCACCAACGGCAAACTTTGCAGACAGAGTGGATCAGCAAGTACCAGAGCAGGGGAATGAAACGCTCCCACCAAATTCTTGCCTTGCGGAAGATCGAAACCAGTTTTCCCTCCCAGACTTGCATCCACCATGGCTAGCAGGCTGGTCGGGCACACCACCCAGCGAATCCCACGCATATAAGTCGCTGCTGCAAAACCAGCCAGGTCGCTAACCACTCCACCACCAAGGGCTAGAATGGTACTGCTGCGCTCCAGACCTGCACTGAGCGCTGCCTGCCAAATTATCTCAATAGCCGCCAGGTTCTTCTGCATCTCACCGGCTGGCAACACCAGCAATTGAGCGTCATAGCCACTGGCATTCAGGCTTTTCTGAACAGATTCTGCATACAAAGGTGCCACATTGTCATCACTGACAATTAATACTGGTCCACGCAGACCCTCTCTTTGAAGAATCTGACCCGCTTGCTGCAGGATTCTGGTATTCACTTCTACAGCGTATGCAGCTCCCATCCCTGTAATGCGGAAACAGCCTGCCTGCACTTGCAATAAGGCGACACTTTCTTCTGCTGTTTGACCATCCACCTGGATGGTTGGGAACTGGCTATAATGCTCACTTCGCTCCTCTACCAATTCGTGCAAACGAATTTGAGAGTCCCCTGCCAGTAACGGACGATCGTTCTTTTGTGAGCTTATGTTCTGAAGAAGAGATTCTTCAGAGGCAGACAGCACAATGATCTTCCCGTGACGAGCTGCAAATTCAGCATTTTCCGCTTTCAACAAAGCCCCGCCACCTAAAGCAACTACACTTATTTGATTGGATTGGCATGCTTTTAGCAGCGCTTCACTTTCCAACCGCCGAAATACATCCTCGCCTTCTTGTCTGAAAATATCAGGGATGGCTTTTCCATAACTTTTTTCAATCTCGTGATCAAGATCAACAAAATTTAATGCCAGAGCCAGAGCTAATTTTTCACCTAAAAAAGACTTGCCGCTGCCAGGAGCTCCGTACAGAAAGATATGGTTACGATGCGTCATATCAGCCTTCCCACCAGACTTGTGGTTGCCCTCGTAAGTGGAGATCTTCCAGGTTTGCCTTGCGTAGTACTTGAAAACGCGGCAGCATTTCTTTCAAAGAATCACCACCCAGTTTTTGTAAAAGGGCATCGGCCAGAACAAGTGCCACAACCGCCTCAAGAATGACCACAGCCCGTGGGACCGGACAGAAATCAGAGCGTTCGTAGACGGTTTCGGTCATTTTTCCACTGACCAGGTCAACTGTCTTTTGCGAGGTAAGAGTTGTAGCTATCGGTTTCATGGCCACCCGTAAAATCAGGGTCTGGCCGGTAGTGATGCCTCCCTCCAGACCACCGCACCGATTAGTCGGACGTACAATCTGGCCACCTTCAAGCTGAATTGCGTCGTGAACCGCAGTCCCTGGCTGACGTGTATTTTCAAAGGCTGAACCAATCTCAACCCCCTTCATTGCTTGAACACTCAGCACGGCAGCCCCTAAGCGGGCATCCAGGCGTTGATCAGCCTGCATAAAAGAACCCAATCCGGGAGGCAACCCCAAAGCAATTACCTCAATAATACCTCCAAGTGTATTGCGCTGCTGCATGATGTCTTCAATTGCCAGCGTCATTCTCGCCGCCGCTGTTTCTTCAGGACATGCAACCTCACTCAAACGAGCCAGGTGAATTCGGCTTTTTTCACTTATGTGAGATACATCAGCTGTTACCTCCCCGATGGCGGTCACATATCCCCCCACCTCTATACCGAATGCTCCCAGGAATTTTCTGGCAACCGCACCAGCTGCTACCCTTGCTGCGGTTTCGCGGGCGGAAGCCCTTTCCAATGACGGACGGATATCATCATAACCATATTTAAGGACACCATTCAGATCTGCATGTCCCGGGCGGGGCGTAGTGAATGGGTCAATCAGTTTATTTTTCCAGCGTGCATGATCGCGATTTTCAATTTGCAAGGCCAGGGGAGCGCCAGTTGTTTTGCCAGCCATGACCCCTGCCAAAATTTGCACCTGATCGTGCTCAAGACGCATGCGACCACCGGCACCCAGAGTCAACTGGCGGCGGGCAAGATCAGCGTCAATATCTTTAGCTGTAATCTCCAATCCTGCCGGAATCCCTTCTAAAATAGCCAATACAGCCGGACCATGTGATTCTCCAGCTGTTAAAATATCGAATTGTCATTCAGTTCTCACTTTCCTAACTCGCACAACTGCTCGCATACCTGGTCGCAGGCCCACACACTTTGCTTAATTTCATTTATCAATAATAGCTCTTGTAGGAAAAACAATCTCATCAACATGGTTGGTCAACCGCCTTCCACAAATCTGTTCGTGATACCGGCACACCGGTCCATAATTCAAATGAGAGCGCTGCCTGTTCTACCAACATACCCAAACCGTTGAAAGCGCGCCGGCCTTCCTGCCGAAATCGCCGCATTAATAACGTCTCATCCGGATTATAAATCAAATCGTAAAGTACCAGATCCTCAGGCAATTCAACTGCAGGCAGCAGGGGATCGGTAAAAAGGTTGGGGGCCATACCCGCCGGAGTCGCATTAACCAGCAGACCACATTCACCAATTACAGAATTGATCGCAATTTCATCATTACCAGTAATCTCGAGATAGCCCTCGCGAGCCCAGGGCAGCAGTTGATCATGCAAACCCTGTGCTTGCAGAGGTTTCCTGGCTGATACAACAACCCGCCAACCGGCTGAAAGAAGGCCGATGGCTACTCCTCTGGCAGCCCCGCCTGCACCCAGGATGATTGCCTTTCGCCGGGATATTGTAGAGCCGATTTTTTCATATAAGTCAGTCATAAAACCGGCTACATCAGTATTATCGCCAACCAGACGATTCTCACGAAGATAAAGGGTATTGACCGCACCTGTCATCTTTACCGTATGACTCACCAAATCCACCAGACCTACGACGGTTTGTTTGTGCGGGATGGTTACATTCAGTCCGTCCAAATCGCCCTGCCGGATCAGCAACAAGAGCTGTTGGAAGGAGGAACCAGATTGCAAAGGAAACAGTTTATAATCTCCGGCCAATCCGGTGGAGCGCAATGCTGCCCGGTGAATACAGGGTGAGAGACTATGGCCCAGAGGATATCCGGTCAGACCAAAATGATAAATCATGCCTGCCACACCAGATTTCCACCCAAAGCGTTGAATAGATCCACGAAATTGGGGAAGGATTCATTCATCATTTCCGCACCTTCAATCAGAACCGTCTCCCTGCATACTGAACCGGCTACTGCCATTGCCAAAGCCAAACGATGATCGCCACCACAATTTACCCGTCCACCATTAATTGAATCCCTGCCAGAGATTATGAAACCTTCCTTTGTTTCAACCGCAATCACTCCAATTTGTGATAATTGCTGCACGATCGCTTTAATTCGGTCAGATTCTTTGAAACGCAATTCCTCGGCATCCTTCACTTCAGTTTGCCCCTCAGCCAACACAGCTGCAATGGCAAATATAGGGAATTCATCAATCATACGCACCACCAGATCACCCTGGACAATCACCCCATGCAGGGTACTGGATTGCACGTGGATATCAGCTACATCCTCACCCGCTTGAGTCTTTGTTAAGTGCAGGTCGATTTTGCCACCCATAGCCCGGATTGCCTCCACCAGGCCTAACCGTCCGGGATTCACGCCAACATTCAATAGCCATAAATCAGAATCAGGAGTAATTAATGCAGCCACAATCAAAAAAGCAGCCGCAGAGAAATCAGCCGGCAATTGAATGTTCAATGGGATTAAGGGTTGTGAAGGAGGCTGCAAAATCACTGTTAAATTATCCGGCTTCTGGATCGCTACGCCCATACTGGCGAGCATTCGTTCGGTATGGTCGCGAGACGCAGCCGGCTCATGGATAATACTCTCGCCATCAGCTGCCAGGGCTGCCAGAAGTAGACAGGTTTTGACTTGCGCACTGGCTTGTTGTAAAAAGAACTCCCTCGCCTGAAGTGGATGGCTGCAATCACGAAAATCAATCCGCAGCGGGGCCGTCCCCTGGGCTGAGGCATGAATTGGAACGCCCATCGATTTAAGTGGCTCGACAATACGTCCCATCGGGCGCGCACACAGACCAGGGCTGCCATCCAGGATGACAGCGACTCCACTGGCAGCCAATCCACCGGCCAACAAACGCATGGTAGTCGCTGAATTTCCGCAAAAGAGTCTCTCTTCATTTGACACAAATGAATCCAGACCACCTCCTTGAACAAGAAGTGTTTTCTCCTTTAATTGCCATTGGATGCCGAGTTGCCGTAATGAGCTCAATAGCACACGCGTTACACCGGAGTCTAAGAAGTTTTCGATCCGGCTTTCCCCTTTTGCCATTGCAGCAAATAAAGCTGCCCGATGGGAAAGACTCTTATCACCCGGAAGGGAATAACCAATTTCAAATTGATTTCCGACTGTGCCACGGATAGGATTGCCTGACTGGACAAACAAATTCATTCTTCTGCCCCTCCACTGATCAATCTTTGATAATTCTGCCGCCCGCGAGCAAGCATCGCCATCAATTCATTTTCATGGCCCGGTAATAACAGATCCTTCATTTTTTCGAGCTGAGATTGATAGGTCGTCAGTTGTGCAATAACTGCCGCACGGTTGGTTTGAAAAATATCTGCCATCATTTCCGGTGAGGAAGCAGCGATGCGCGTGGTACTTCGCAATCCAGGCCCGACCAGCAAGAGCGCTTCTTCGGGTATGACAGCAGCCAGGGCATTGGCAACCAGATAGGGAACATGGCTGGTAGCAGCCACATGTTGGTCATGTAGCAGTGCATCAATCCAGATAGGTTGCGCGCCCATTGCGGTTACAATCGCTTCAACCCATTGCCGGTCGGCAGGCTGAGTCGAAGGTAGTGAACACAATGCAAAACCTGCGCCTTGAAAAATGTCCTCATCGGCATGCTGTAATGAGGAAAGCTCTTTGCCGCACATCGGGTGACCGCCAACAGCCCGAAAACGAGCCGGTAATTTAGCCAGGGCTGCACAAATATCTGCTTTGGTGGAGCCTATATCCATCACCAGTGGGCTGCCGTCATGCCAGTCTGGCAGGCGGGGGATGATCTCGAGGATAGCAGATACAGGCGTTGCCAGAATAATAATCTCAGCCTGCTTTAAAATACTTTCGGGTTGGTTTGATATTTGATCAACGATATTATGGCTACGTGCAAAATCAGCCGTTTGGGGGTCTGTTTCACAGGCAATAATTCTGGCACCCTGTTTGCGCAAAGCTAAAGCTAACGACCCGCCCATCAATCCCAAACCAATAATTGCAATGGTTTTATCGCTTAAAAATCCAGGCTTCATTCGCAACCTTGCACTTTTGCTGGTGCTACGGAACGGCCAACGGCAGTGGCAATAGCTTTCACCTGGCAGATCATTTCAGCAAAGTGCTCAGGATTGAGCGACTGGCCACCATCAGACAATGCTTCCTCAGGGCGGGGGTGAACCTCTATGATCAATCCATCTGCCCCGGCTGCTACGCCTGCTCGGGCAATGGCAGCCACGTATTTCCAGTTACCCGTACTGTGGCTGGGATCAAGAATAACCGGTAAATGGGTCATGCTCTTCAACACCGGGATCGCATTGATATCCGTGGTATTGCGGGTGGCAGTCTCGTAGGTACGAATGCCACGTTCACACAGGATTACGCGACGGTTGCCATGCGAAAGGATATACTCAGCCGCCATTAATAATTCTTCAATCGTGGCCGACATCCCCCGTTTCAATAATACCGGCTTTTGGCTCTCCCCGGCCGCATGAAGGAGGGCATAATTCTGCATATTACGGGCACCTATTTGCAGAACATCTGCATAGCTGGCAACCAGCGGTACCAATTCTGGCGCCATCACTTCGGTGATAATGGGCAGTCCAGTCAATTCTCGCGCTTCAGCCAGAATTTCCAGACCTTCTTCTCCCAGTCCCTGGAAGGCATAAGGAGAAGTTCGCGGTTTGTAAGCACCGCCGCGTAAAGCATGTGCACCAGCCTCGCGCACAGCCTGGGCAGCTTCGAGTAATTGCTCGCGGCTTTCCACCGCGCAGGGACCGGCAATGACAACGATTCCCTCTCCTCCTATTTCAAATCCATCCAAAGGAAAGGCGGAATTTGCCGGTATGAATTCGCGTGAAGCTAATTTGTATGGACGTGAAATGGGAACAATCTGCTCAATCGCTGGATAATGTAAAAAAAGCTCACGCTGTACTTTACGCGTATCCCCCACCACCCCAATGACTGTTCGTTCTTCACCCTGGGAGAGATGGGCATCCAGCCCCCACGATTTGATTAAACTAACAACCTGTTGCACTTCCACCTTTGAGCTACCGCTCTTCATTACCACCATCATTTTGCTCCTCCTTCTGTCTGCTGGCCCAGAAAACGGCTTGACCAATCTGGCCGCAGCTGGGCAGCCGCACCTACATACACATGAATAACCTCATCCACAGCCAGAACTGTGTCCCACCATAGCAAGACACGAATGCAACGTGCTAGGCTGTTCTCCACCACCATTTCCTGGGTACACATCATCGCCAGATCAACCCATCCCATCTCGCGCGCAGCGCGTGCGGGGTATACCGCACTCAGATCGGCCGTAGCCGTAAATACAGCGCTGACCAAATCCTCAACATTTAAGGTTGGGTTGGCCATCTGGATTGCCTGCAGCAATTCCGTTGTTGCTTCCAGAATTGCCGGAAGGGTGTTCTCACTTACAGTAATTGCTCCACGAATCGCTTTTATTGCCATACATCTCCTTAAACAAAAAAGCCCGAGGCCGTGACCTCGCGCTGTGGATAAAAACTCTATCTTGGAAGTGTTAAGCGCTAAGAACGGCGACTGGTGTTAATGTCCCGTAATAATAATAAAAAGCAAAATAGCGAGAAGAATTATTCATAGCTGCTTGTTTTCCAACGTTCCACCTATTGTAACGGCAAAAAAAGAAATGTCAAGCTGGAACGTGTGGAAGTGTGGAAGGTTTCAGTAAAAGCGCTTTGGCCAGGTAACGAGTCCGAAGCTCTGTGAAATGAGGAGGATAGTTTTATAGGTGCCGTTCGCTTTTGACCACAAAATCCGCCAAGATCTCGAAGAGGTATTCTTAGGGTTCATTCGCTTATTACCGCAAAGTCCACCAAGAACACCAAAGAGGTAGTTGTATGTCGGAGAAGATGTGTTTGTAGGGTATAGAGGCTGTTACGATTATGCACAATTTATCGTTTGGATGCTAAAAAATAACTGATCTTATTTATGCTGCTTTCCATTGTATTGAGAAGATCAGTCAACTTCTTTCCCACCAGTCAGGGAAATGATCAGCCTCATCTTGTTAAGCGCCTGTCTTTCAATCGTTTGAAAATGTTCTTGCTGATAGGTCTCATCATCATTTTCGATCATCGCGATTGCAGCATCCCACACATCATCGCGCCATTCCGAAATCAAACGGGCAGTCAGCCACTCATCCATGGGCCCCATTAATTTATCAATCAGGTCAAATCGTGGAGAAAATCGTTCAATAACCTCATCCTGCACCGCGTCAATCGTCTGGTGGATGATGTGATTGATTTGGCAATGGTCCCGATATCGCAGTTGACGTTTTTCTTCATCAAGTAAAGGCCATTCCTCCTGTAACAAGGCAGCCAGGACAAATACCAGATCGTAGTTAATATGGGCATTGACACCTAATAGCAAATTTTGGATGGTGTCTGCTCTGGAAAGTGGTGCCAGCTGGAATGCCTCCTGCCAGACCTGTGGACATTTCGCTTGCTGCTCATACTGATCCAGCGCTTCAAAGTAAACTGCAGCAAAATTATCCATCAGCACCTGTACCCAGCCGTTATCCTCAAATGTTTGGGTTTCAATTTCCTTCATTACATTCGATGTCATCATTTGATAACAGCTTAAAAAGATCAAGCGTGCATCCGCTTGATCCTCCCAATCCCTAAGTTGATGCTGCATCCGCAACAAAACATCCTCTTGTAAACCCATAGTTACACATCCTGGCCAATTTATACAAATCTTATCCAGATTATACAAATAAAAATTCGCCAGGATACTCCCTGTAAACAGTCTCATTTTGTGAAGCAAGAACACTTGCCCTATTTAACTGCTCCCTTATTCACTTACAAAAGAATTCAAGCAGGGTTCTGACAGTATCCACTCTACTTGTTCCAATTATTTAATGGTTATCCGAAATGGATTCCTGGTTTCAATTAATTACTGATCGCAGGGGCTTCATGAATGTATTCACCTTTTTCCAATTCGAACAGCATAAAATCTGCAATATCAGCGCGGGTGATGCGTGAGCCCATCCCCTTCCCCACGTAACCCACTTTGATCTCACCCGATTTGGGATCATCGGTCAACATCGGCAGACGCACAACCGTCCAATCGCGATCAGAAGAACGCACCATGTCCACCACCCGGCTCATATCGGCAAGTACGTTTTTGGCCATTAATTTCAGCAGAAAGTTCATCACGTGGTTGAAGAACTTTGGTTCGTCTTTGGGATCCCCTACACCGGCACCGGCAGTGATTATCAAGCGTTTTACGCTATTCTTCTGCATGGCTGCCAGGATATTCTGCATGCCCTTACTGACAGCAAACTCAGCTTCATTACTGGTCGGTCCAAGGGCACTGAGAACAGCTTGCGAGCCCTCGATGGTTTTTTCAACGGCAGCAGCATCTTTAACGTCACCGCTAATTACGGTTAAATTATTGTCCTTTGTCTCTACCTTTTCAGGGTTGCGCGCTAACAAATTAACTTGATAGCCCTTGCTCAATGCCTGCTCCACCAAATGCTTACCAGTGCGGCCTGTACCGCCAAAAATTGCTATTTTCATTTTTTCTCCTTATTTGATCCCTTTGTTTGCATTTTTCTCATTTTTAGGTGAGAGGTTTTTTGATTTGTTTATCAAACTTTCTCCTGTATTTTGATCTGGCCTATTGGTGGGGACTATGGCGGATTAAGGTAGCCAGTTCCTGCGCCACTTGCCGCAAAGGGTCACCACTGTGATAGGTGCGGCTAAGGATAATGCCCCCTTCCGTGGCAGAGGTTATAACCCAAACCAGGTTATCGGCTCGTTGAGTAGAAAATCCACTTTGCAGAAGTTTTTCAGTGAAAGCAGCGCGCATCATGTCGTAGGCTTCACGGCAGGTGGCATTGAGCGACTCATTGGTTGTGGCAGTTTCACTGGCCACAATCGTCAATGGCCCACCCGAGTGAAAACCACTTACTTCTACATAATGAGCAATCGTTTCAATGAACACTTGAATTGCCTCAGCCGGGTCTTCTTTTTCTACCAGGTTGGCTCTAATCCGTTCAGCCACATTCTGCCCGGCAAATAAAACAGCTTCAGCAGTGATGCTGTCTTTTCCTTGAGGAAAATGGTAATAAATTGAACCTTTAGGCGCCCCGCTCTCCTGTACAATCTGGTTTAAACCCGTGGCATGATAGCCTTGATTCTCAAGTAAATCACTGGTCGTTTGGATGATTCGTTCACGGGTTGTCGTCATACTGGTTGCTCACTTAGGTTAATTTCAATAAATGTTGTTCCTTGCACGGCCGACATCATTTCCTCCTTCGTAGATTGTAGATTGTCCATATAAAAACCCATTCGGCGCGCATATTCTTCACCGCGAGTCTCTGTTAAAGAGCGTACAATAGCCAATATTTGATCCTCATGCCGAATGATTTCGGCTTTTCCTTTGCGGGTTCTGCCGCGCAGGCGCACTTCCACAGGAGCACCACCCTGCAGGTTTTTCCACCAGGGACTGTGCGTGAAGACGATCAATTGGTTGCCATTTTGCCAATAACCAACCGGAGTACTGTAATGTTTGCCACTCTTTCTTCCCCGGAAGGTAAGAAGCATCAAATTCTTACTTACTCCTGTATGAAAGGGGGATCTGAGCAGCAGGGACATTAATGGATTCATTATTTTAAACATCCAGGGTGACATGGGGGGTCCCTGCCGATTCTCTGAGCTTTTTGAAGTATTGTCCATAACTTTTGTCTCCTTTGTCATATTTGAGTAATTACTTTAAAGTGATTATAACGAACGGTCTATATATTTCCAGATATCAAATTTGTCTGTATAATCTTTCCTACCTTCAAAAACAAGTAATGAGCGAATTTACGAGAATTGGAGCAAGCTATGACAATGGACATTCTGGTTATCGGTGCCTTGGGAAACGTAGGCACTGAAGTTGTAAACTCTTTAATAAAATATGATGCATCCATCCGGGCTGCCGATCTTGACGCTGAAAAGATACAGCAACGCTTCGGATCAAAGGTGGAGGCGGTTGCATTTGACTTCGCCAATCATCTGACATACGAGGCTACCTTCAAAGACATCAAGAAAATGTTCGTTTTGCGTCCACCTCAAATTACAGATATCCAGAGGATCATGGTACCGTCTCTGGAAGCTGCAAAAGCAGCCGGAGTTGAACAGATTGTCTTTCTTTCATTAATCGGAATAGAAGAAAACAAAGTTGTTCCGCATTATAAAGTTGAACAATGGATAAAGAATTCAGGCATTAACTATACATTTTTGCGCTGCAGCTATTTCATGCAAAACCTGAATACCGTTCACCGAGCTGAGATTCGTGACCACGATGAAATCTTTTTACCGGTAGGTGCTGCCAAAACCAGCTTCCTGGATGTGCGCGATATTGGCGCGGTGGCGGCTCTTGCCGTGACTCAACCCGGCCATGAAAACAAAGCCTACGACCTGACTGGCAGTGAAGCCCTTGATTACTTTCAGGTCGCCCATCTATTCGGCGATGTGCTTGGTAGGGAAATCACCTACAAAAATCCTTCATCCATGCGCTTTCTGATACGGCTGTTGCAGCAAAAGACGCCCATAATGTTAGCCGTGATCCAAACCTGGCTATATGGCAACACCCGCAAGGGTATGGCTGACCAGGTTACAGGTGAAGTCGAGCGAATTTTACAGCGAAGACCGATCAGATTGCGCCAGTATATTGAAGATTATCAGGAAAATTGGATCCATGTCTGATTAAAGGAACCTTTGGGAAGAATGCTATTTACAGACCAGCTTCCAAGAATTAAACGTAGTTAAGAGGAATAAAAGTCGCGGCATTCAATAACTCCATTCAAAATTTCAATCCTAATTACTTGTTTATCTACCTGGATAGAATAATAAGAATAAGCACCTAAATAGGCATCAATTTTCCTTCCATTTTCCAAACCAATCTTTCGACAGTCGAATGATCACATACAAATTCAAACATATCTGTATTTGCACATTCCAATAACTGGTCACCGTTTATGAAGCAAACTGCTAGGCTCATGTTCATTGGTCATTCACAATGAACTCATTGCTGATAATAAATATACCCCCGTGGTTACAGAGGTTTTTTACACTAACGATACCGAAAATTCCATTTCCAACCTTCGGTTTCGCGATAGATCTTTTCTCATCTTGACATTCAAAAAGCAGCCACTCCAATGTTATTGCTCAATACTCATTCACCAGGAATTCATTACATACAGCAAAAACCCCGCGGTTACGGAGGTTTCTTTGCATTGGCGGGAGCGACGGGGTTCGATCATAATCCCCCCTGTGGGGAACGAAGCGATCTATTGACATGATTACTTACAGCAAAAAACCCCCGCGGTTACGGAGGTTTCTTTGCATTGGCGGGAGCGACGGGGTTCGATCATAATCCCCCCTGTGGGGAACGAAGCGATCTATTGACATGATTACTTACAGCAAAAAACCCCCGCGGTTACGGAGGTTTCTTTGCATTGGCGGGAGCGACGGGGTATCGATCATAATCCCCCCTGTGGGGAACGAAGCGATCTATTGACATGATTACTTACAGCAAAAAACCCCCGCGGTTACGGAGGTTTCTTTGCATTGGCGGGAGCGACGGGTATCGATCATAATCCCCCCTGTGGGGAACGAAGCGATCTATTGACATGATTACTTACAGCAAAAAACCCCCGCGGTTACGGAGGTTTCTTTGCATTGGCGGGAGCGACGGGTATCGAACCCGCGATCTCGGCCTTGACAGGGCCGCATGTTAGCCACTACACCACGCCCCCATTTGCGAACATTATTTTACCATATTTTAGAAAAAATGGAAGCCTTGGTCTTGGTGATTATCAGAATCATGACAATTAATTCAATATTGGAATGTACTTGCATTGGCAACACACCAATCATAGGATTGTTTTGTCAGCAATCGCAACTCATCTAACAATTCTTCATCTACTTTCGAAAAATTAAAGCATGACTTTCCCTGCATTCTCTTCCGCAAAGGTTGTGATATCTGTTCTAATAGCTTTGGATTCATGTATACCGCCATCAGATGATAGCTGACGTAATTCTTCTTAATTTGAACACCGCCAAAATATAGTTTCCGGCCTTTAGAGTCAGGTTCTTTGGCATTAATGTATAACAGGCCCTCTTTATCTTCACAAATTTTCAGATCACCTGCGATAGCCAACATCTCTTCTCGTAACCTGGAATATAATGTTGAAAAATCTTTTTCACCCATGATATTTCCTATCTCAAATTTTAAAAAAACAGTTAACTTACCTGCCTGGTTACTTAATGAATAATCGTACCACCAGGTTGCCCGGATTCTTTTTCAATTCCTCTTCACAGGTAGCAACATGCACTTGTTTAAGTCCGTCGATTACAAACATATCAATTATTTTTTCAGAACCTTCTTCTGCCACACTTTTCACCCCTTTCTTAACCTCAAAAGGCTCCACCGCCACCTGAGCCCCCCGCACAATAGCAGCATCCAGGAATTCAAAGGTGGCATCACAGTGAAAGACATATTCGCCATGAAAGCGTTTACGCATCGATTCGGAAATATTGTTTTTTTGTGGATGTAACTGGTATACATTTTCTTTCGGGATATAATCCGCAAACCGAACACTGGCAAGAGCATTGATCTGGTCATCCGAAGTTAATGCGATCATATATCCGATCTCACCCAGGGGAATCTGGTCAATGACCGAATCGGAAAAGATGCTGTTTTCATAGACCTGCAAACCTTCTTTTTGGGCTTTACGTACATTATTTCTATTGGTATCCACCAGAACTACTTTTACGCCAGCAGCTGTAAGTGCTTTAGCCAGCGCACGACCAACTCTGTGTGCTCCTATCAGCAGCACACCTTGTGGGTCTTTTTCTACCAGATTGAGTGCCTGCGCCAAAGGCTTGGCGGTCAGGGAGTAAATCAGAACGGTACCCACCACAACCATGATTGTTACCGGCGTTACCAACCGCGCCCCTTCGATGCCCGCAAGTTCCAATTCCAGGGCAAATAAAGAAGCCACTGCCATTGCAACAATTCCACGCGGAGCCATCCAACCCAGAAAAAGGATCTCTTTGGCTTCCAAATCACTACCACGGGTGGATAAAAACACAGCCAATGGCCGCACAACAATTACCAGAGCCAGCACAAAGACAATTCCCGGCCAGCCAACCATTAAGAAGTCTGCGATCTCAACTCTGGCCGCCAGAACGATAAAGAGTACCGAGAGCAGCAGTACTCCTAATTGCTCTTTAAATTCGATGATGTGTTCAACGTCAACCCGTTTTTGATTGGCCATCACAACACCCATTACAATCGCCCCCATTAAGCCAGATTCCGCCACCAGAGTGTTCGAGGCAATAAACATCAAGAGCAAGGTAATTAAGGAAATCGGCGAATGCAAATACTCAGGAATCCAGTTGTGTTCCAGTAAAAATACCAGCAGAAATGCTGACAATGCACCCAATGCAGTTCCTACCAATAATGCCAATAGCGTGCCACCCACCATATTAGGAATGAAATTACTGGCTGTGAAACCACCCTTGACGGCGTTAAATGCAAGTACAGCCAGGATCGCTCCCAGCGGGTCTACGAGAATTCCCTCCCACTTTAAAATGGATGAGATTTTTCCCTTTGGTCGTATGAAACGCATCAGGGGTATCACCACGGTCGGGCCTGTCACAACCAGAATGGAGGCCAGCAGAATGGAAATCGCCCAATTGAGCTCTAGGATGAAATGCGCTGCCGGTACGACCAGCAGCAGGGTGACCAGCGCTCCGATCGTTAACAAATTACGCACAACCGTGCGAACATTTCGCAAGTTCTCCAAACGCAAACCCAACCCGCCTTCAAACAAAATAATACCCACTGAAAGTGAAACAGCCGGGAAAAGTAAATCACCTAACAATTTCTCCGGATTGAGAATTTTAAAAACAGGACCTGCAAGAAAGCCAAAGAAAAGAAGCATTAATATGGAAGGCAATCGAAAGCGCCACGCTAACCACTGGGCACTTACCCCCAGAATTACAATCAAACCAATACCAACTAATACATGCTCGTCCATAGTTTTCCTTATTCGCTCAATTTATTTATTACGCATGTCCCTTAATTATTCTATCAAGGATTAACATAATCATTCTAACTTAAACAACACGCAGCAACAAAGGGCATTGTAGCGGGAAAGGATTATGAGTTCATGTTGAAAGGATCCTTTCCAGGTACAACTAATTGCTGGATGTTCTCTTACTTATTTGGAATTCGAAGCTAAAGCTCCTTTCATATAGTGCCTTGAGCCTGTATTTGAATAGCGCATCCCGGCGTGGTAAAATCGAGGTAGGGACACTACTCAAAACTGGATATTTTGGAGGCTGGTATGGCGAATGAAGTTGGTACCTTTGCGGTAAAAAAAGGTTTGGCGCAGATGTTAAAAGGCGGAGTTATCATGGATGTGGTTACTCCCGAACATGCCCGTATCGCCGAGGATGCCGGTGCTTGTGCCGTGATGGCTCTCGAACGCGTACCGGCAGATATCCGTGCCGATGGCGGAGTTGCCCGCATGAGTGATCCCGAACTAATTCTCAAAATAATGGATACCGTATCCATCCCCGTGATGGCAAAATGCCGCATCGGGCATTTTGTTGAAGCTCAGATTTTAGAAGCGTTGGGGGTGGATTATGTTGACGAATCAGAGGTGCTCACCCCGGCTGACGAGGCCAATCATATTTACAAGCACGATTTTAAAGTACCCTTTGTTTGTGGCTGCCGCAATTTAGGGGAAGCACTGCGCCGTATCGGCGAGGGTGCCGCCATGATTCGAACCAAAGGCGAAGCCGGAACTGGCGATGTGGTAGAAGCTGTCCGCCATGCGCGCCAAGTGCTTGGTGACATCCGTCATTTGCAGAGCATGCCACTTGAAGAGATGATGAGCTTTGCCAAAAGTATCGGAGCGCCATTTGAATTGGTGCTCGAGGTGCGTAAGCTTGGCAAACTTCCAGTAGTCAACTTTGCCGCCGGCGGTATTGCCACCCCGGCTGACGCAGCCTTAATGATGCAATTGGGTGTAGAAGGCGTTTTTGTCGGCTCAGGTATCTTTAAGTCCGGCAATCCGGTTCAACGCGCAAATGCGATCGTTAAAGCTGTCACTCATTTCAATGACCCCAAAATGCTGGCAGAGATAAGCCGAAATCTGGGAGAGCCAATGGTAGGACGACAGATTTCATCCATCGCAGAAAACGAATTGCTTGCTCCGCGGGGCTGGTAAACCCGGAAGATGAAAATTGGGATTCTTGCGCTGCAAGGAGATTTCGCCGAACACCAAAAGATACTGGAGAGTTTGAGCGTTGACAATATGCAGGTACGGAAAAGCGATCAGCTTAACGATCTGGACGGGTTGATCATACCGGGTGGTGAATCAACCACCATTGGCAAGCTGGCAACTGATTTTCACATGATGGATGACCTGCGAAAATACGCACTGGAACACCCCGTTTGGGGCACCTGTGCTGGTGCGATATTTCTATCGAAAAATAGCCGTCATGTCCAACCCCTTCTCGGCGTAATGGATATCAGTACTGCCAGAAATGCTTTTGGCCGTCAGATAGAAAGTTTTGAAACCGATTTGGATGTGCCAGCCCTGAAAGTTGTTGATCCCTCTGAAGCTCCTTTTCATGCCATTTTTATCCGTGCTCCATTAATTGAAAGGGTTGGATCAGGCGTGGAAAAGCTGGCATTCATTCATGATGATCAAGTAGTAGCTGCCCGCGAAGGTTTCTGGCTGGCAACTTCTTTTCACCCTGAATTGGGCACAGACAACCGATTTCACCGTTATTTTCTGGAGATGATTCAATCGAAGTAAGACCTTTTGCCTGGCATGATTTTATAAAGCTCTACCGTTACCGCAATGAGATGGTATGCACGGATAGTATTTTGGGGTTAACTTCCGGTCAGGTTCTCAGTCCTGATGCCTTTATGGGTTTCTTCCGCATGGATTTTAGCAGCTATACCGGGCTGGCAAAAGAAAGCAAAGCTTCACCTCCGTTATTAGGGCGTATTTATCTTAACCAGGGTGAGGAGGCTGCCCGTTTGGCTTTCCTCGCCCCAGAAAACGGACTGGCCAACGGAATATTGGATGCTTTGTTGAGTCATTTAGCCTGGGAGTGCGCAAACCGCGGAGCCTTGCGCTTCCTGGCCGAGCTGGATGAAAATTCACCAGCATTTGAAAGTTTCCGTCTGGCTGGTTTTTGTATTTTTACCCATCAGCAAATCTGGCGCATTCCGAATAGCAATTCCGATCACACTACTCCCGCTGGCAATTGGCAGCCTCTCCGGCAAATTGATTCTCATGCCATCCAGAGCCTTTATCACACAATCGTGCCACCGCTCGTACAGGGGGCAGAGTGTCTGGATAAACGTCTTGTGCAGGGCTACGGTTATTTCATTGACAGCGATTTGTTAGCATTTGTTGAGGTTATCTCCGGTCCAAATGGGCTATATCTCAACCCGGTTGTGCACCCAAATATTCGCGACGTGCTGCCAGTTATCGCAGCTTTAATTCGGCTAATACAACACCATACAAACCGCCCAGTATATGTCGCAATTCGCGATTATCAATCCTGGCTCAACAGCGCTATGCAATCTTTACAAGGTGAACCCAGCGAACGGAAAGTAATGATGGTAAAACATCTTTCACAGCGCCAAAGGGTGAATGCAATGAATCCCATTCGGGCAGTATTGGAAGTCCCCGGAACGAAAACCAGCAGCCCTTATGTTCAACCGACATACCCCAAAAAATAAACCATCTCAGATAATATTTCTATTAACATTTCTATTAATAGGAAGGTATTTGTTTTTTTGATGATAGAATTTCAAGGTTAATCATCTCTACGACAAATAATAAAAAAACCGATACAATTTAACCAAAACAAGGAAATTTGAATTATTAATATGAAAGAAAAAGGAATAACTGACGATTTAAGAGCATTGCTGGATGTCCTGCCGGTCAATATCGCCAGTGCATTAGATAAAGCAAATAATGCCGATAATCTGCTCGAAATTGTGCTCGATCTTGGCAGAATACCAAAAGCACGTTTTGTAGGCAATGAGGTTGATCTGGCTGAGACGGATATTACCAGTCTCGATCTGGCATCTATTGTTGGCAAAATTGGAGATTTTGATGCCGATAACCGTGCAGGCATGGAACGCACCCTGCACCGTATTTCAGCCATTCGTAACCGCCGTGGTCACATCGTTGGCCTTACCCTGCGAGTTGGGCGAGCAGTCTATGGCACGATCGATATTATCCAGGACTTGATCGAATCCGAAAAAAGTGTGTTGCTATTGGGTAAACCTGGCATTGGAAAAACGACCATGCTGCGTGAGGCTGCCCGAATTTTGGCAACGAAGAAACGGGTAATCATAGTCGATACGTCCAACGAAATTGGTGGTGATGGAGATGTTCCTCATCCCGCGGTTGGGATGGCCCGTCGCATGCAGGTGGCTCAACCTTCGTTACAACACGAAGTAATGATCGAAGCAGTTGAGAACCATAATCCGGAAGTGATCGTCATCGATGAAATTGGCCGCGAGTTGGAAGCCCTGGCAGCACGCACGATTGCAGAACGCGGTGTCCAGTTAATTGCCACAGCACATGGACGCACATTAGAAAACTTACTGCTCAACCCTACCCTATCTGATCTGATTGGCGGTATTGAGTCAGTCACACTTTCTGATGAGGAAGCGCGCCGGCGCGGTACCCAGAAGACCGTCCTGGAACGGCGATCACCACCAACCTTTGATGTTCTGGTTGAAATTCAGGAACGCAACCGCATGGCCATACACTCCGATGTTTCCCAGGCTGTTGATTCTCTCCTGCGCGGCTACCCGATGCCACCTGAAGTTCGCTATCGAGACGAAAACCTGAAAATCCATATCGAGAAAGCCCCATTTCAGCTACCCAACCCACGCCGTAATGGAATGACTCAAGGCATGCGCCGCAGCGCGGATAGTGGATCTACTCCCAACAATATGCCAGACATCAACCAGGCTTCTCGCTCGGTTTCATCCAAAGAATACGATAGCGGGAAACTTAACCCCGTTCGAATTTATCCTTATGGCGTTGCCCGCAATCGCCTGGAACAGGCGATCAAACGCTTGAATGTGCCAGCCTCCATTGCCAGAGATCCGGAAGAGGCTGATCTGGTCATGACCTTACGAACTTATTACCGTTCCCGTCAGCAGGTCTTAGTAGAAGCAGAAGAGCGCGGAATTCCACTTTATTTCTTACGTTCCAATACCATCAACCAGATGGAAAAGACTCTGGCAGAGGTTTATAACCTCAATCTGGATTCCAATGTTCATAATAACGAGTGGGATCAGGCATCTCATTTTACAGAGGATGCAATTCGCGCAGTCCTGAATGGTCAACGCTGGTCGGATCTACCCCCTGCTTCTTCCTCTGTGCGGCGTCTTCAGCACGAGATGGCACGCGAAGCGCAGTTGGTTTCCCATTCTTATGGAAAAGAACCTAACCGACGAGTGCGGATTTTCAGGGAATAGCGATGTTTATCACACTGGAAGGACCGGAAGGCAGCGGAAAAAGCACGCAATTACCCATTCTGGCAGATTGGCTTCGAGGTAATAATTACCAGGTATTCACAACCAGAGAACCCGGCGGTACGATCATAGGCGATCAGGTACGTGCCATCCTTGGCAATTTAGAGAATGTATCCATGCAGCCACGCACGGAAATTTTACTTTTTCTCAGTGCCCGCGCCCAGCTGGTTGAGGAAGTCATTCGCCCATTACTGGCACAGGAAACAATTGTTTTATGTGACCGCTACGCTGATTCAACACTGGCCTATCAGGGATATGGCCACGGTATCGATCTCGACACGTTGCGAAAACTACTCGATTTCGCCACCGGTGGTCTCTACCCGGATATCACTTTCTTATTTGACCTTGATATTCAGACTGGCTTGGCTCGTCGACGAAACAGCGGCGGTGAGTGGAACCGTCTGGATGCCTATGCTGTCGCTTTCCATGAAAGGGTTCGCAAAGGCTATCTTGAGCTGGCAAAAGAAGAACCCACCCGTTGGATCGAGATCAATGCAGACCAATCATTTGATCAAGTACAATTAGACCTCCAAAATGCGTTACGAAAGCGGTTATCCATTGCCGCTAATGCGTAGCATGCATTTCACTATGAAAGGTTGGAAATAATACATGCGCAACATCAAACTTGTAATCTTTTTTGTTCTGACAGCATCCTTACTATTGGCTGGCTGTCAGCCAAATAACGGCAATCCGCCAGTCAATGAAACAGCCACCATCCCTGTGGTGATCGAACCAACGATTGGCCCAAAAATGGTCAATCAGACAGGTAATCCGACCGAATGTATCATTCAAAGTCTGATACCAGAGGTTCCGGCGGATCAAATTCCCCCCATCCCTCCGGCCAGCGAAGCAGATTGGCTGATTGGTGTAAAAGATGCTGAGATTTCCATCATCGAATACACTGATTTTCAATGTCCTTATTGTTCTCTGGCAGCCCCGGAATTAGAGCGGTTTCAAGCCGCATACGCCGATCGCGTTAATCTGGTGGTCCGTCATTTTCCATTGACCAGCATCCATGATCGCGCGATGCCTGCTGCCCGCGCCGCAGAAGCAGCCGGAGCACAGGGCAAATTCTTCGAATACCATGATGCTCTTTTCCAGAATCAGGCAGAGTGGGGTGCAGCAGGCTTTACCGTCGCACAATTTGATCAATATGCTCTTGATCTGGCCGAAAAACTGGGACTTGATATGGATCAGTTTAATCAAGACTATACCAGTGATGCCATCCAGGCGAAACTGGATCTGGCCTATAATGAAGCCACGGAAAAAATTGGTCTTAATAGCACACCTACTGTGTTTATCGTTATTAATGGTGTACCCTTCAAGGGGCCTTATGATTTCGAAAATTTGAAGGGTATTCTAGATTTAATCGATTACGACAAAAACACGTTCAAAGAGTGCCCCCCCATGGTCATCGACCCGGCAAAAGAATACACAGCTACCATTAAGACCACAAAGGGCGATATTACCGTGGACTTATACCCCGATAAAGCCCCTTTGACCGTCAACAGCTTTGTTTTTCTGGCACGTGAAGGATACTTTGACAACGTCACATTTCACCGGGTGATGCCCGGCTTTGTCGCCCAGACGGGTGATCCACTGGGAACTGGCATGGGTGGTCCGGGCTACGTTTTTGCCAATGAAATCTCAGATTTGACTTTTGACGGTGAAGGAGTGCTTGGTATGGCCAATGCCGGGGTAGACACCAACGGCAGCCAATTCTTCATCACCTATGCAGCACAGCCAGACCTGGATGGCGGATACACCGTTTTTGGCAAAGTTACTCAAAATATGGATGTGGTCAACAACCTGACACCCCGTAATCCTCAGGCGGAAGGGGCTTTGGCTGATCCGGACCGCATTTTAAGCATAACGATTACAGAAAAATAATGATTGAAAAAGTGTCCCTACAGGGACGTGCAAAGACTTATACCATCGCCCAGGTTGTTTTAAGCAGCCTGGGCTTTCTGACCACCATCACGGGTGGTTTTGCTCTGCTGCTGGTCGCTTTTGTCGGCGTTGCTGCCGATCCGCAAACTGTAGAACAATCGGGTGCCATCCTGGTACTGGCGTGGACAATGTTCTTTGTAGGCATTTTACTTCTGCCGGGACTTTATACCAGCATTCAGAGGTTAAGAAGAAAACAGCTGCCGATCATCTCGACCACACTTTCTCGTGGTTTAATGATCACAGGTTTAATCGTCTGGCTTTTATCCCTGGTGATCACCTTAATCGGTAGTAACTGGAGCTGGTTGGGAATATTCAATTCCATTTTCGTGCTGCCACTGGTTATCCTGCCCCTGTTTTTTCTGGTGATTATCGGCGCACGTAAATTATCGCTTGGTTCGCCATCCCGCACCTGGGGGGCAGTAAGTTTTAATTTTCTAATCACCATGCCTATGGTTTTAACGGCGGAATTGATCATTTTTGTGGTTATCATTGTGTTCATCGTCTTCTGGCTGATGGGCAGTCCTGAATTGTTACAACAATTAATGACCTATAGCCAGCAATTAACACAGACGCAACTTGACCCGGCGGCCGCTGAAAAAATATTATCCGACCTTTTTAGAGAACCTGTTGTGTTGAATGGCAGCCTGCTGGTCATCGCCTTGTTGGTACCCATGCTGGAAGAACTGTTGAAACCGATGGCCTTATGGTTTTTAGCCGGGAAAAAACTAACCCCCGCTCAGGGATTTGTAGGCGGATTAATTGCAGGCGCATGTTTTGCCACCATTGAAACGCTGGGTGCCATCGGCGCTCCTACCCATATCAGTTGGTTCGCTCTATTGCTGGGTCGCATGGGAACCGGGTTGCTGCATGTAACGCTATCCGGGTTGGTGGGCTGGGGTTTAGCCAGTGCTTTTTACAATCAAAATTGGAGCCGCCTGGTGGGGAATTATGCTCTCGCCGTCGCCATCCACGGTGTCTGGAACCTTTTTGCATTATTATCCGGCATCATTCCATTACTGCCTTTCACAGATGAGATCGGCAGCCTGCCTGTCTTTCTGAGTCAAATAGGTCCCTTTATGCTCGTCATCCTGGCTATTGTGAATATGAGTATCTTATATTTGGCAAATCGAAAACTAGGAAGGCAAGCGGGTAGCCGCTTCGCGAGCGGGTAACGGGTAGCAATTATTGCAACAGGAATGGTGAGCTCATCCTGCTAAGTGCTGATTAAAAAGACAGAAGATGAGTAAGAGGCAGTTATCCCAGACAATGGGAAATTAAAGATCTTTTGTGATTCTCGTATTTGCACAACCTGACGACAAATCTCCCTTCCTCGTTACCCATTACCGATTTCTCATTACTGTTTTCGACTCCAACCCATTTCGATCAATAACTTCCCGATACCACAGTGCACTGTCTTTTAAAATTCGCTCCTGTGACTCGTAATCCACCCAGACAATACCAAAACGCTGAGAATAACCTTCCGCCCATTCAAAATTATCAAACAAAGACCAGACAAAATAGCCGTTCAAAGGCACACCTAATTGTATAGCCTGGTAGGCAGCCTGCAGGTGTTCTTGTAAATAATGCACCCTTTCCCAATCCGGGATCCTTCCATCTGCATTGGGGGCCGTGCTGTAACTGGCGCCATTTTCCATGATATAGATGCTGGGAACCTGGTATTCAAAATGGAGACGGCCTAAAACCTGCAGTAAGCCAGGGGCAAAATTCTCCCAATCCATTTCGGTATAATTGAGCGTATTTCGAGGCTGCGGATGCAGAGACACCGCTGAATTCTCGGATTCAGGCTTTGTTCTGCTGCGAATGATATTACGAGAATAATAGTTCAATCCGATGAAATCGAGCGGGGTCTCAATCGCTTCCATGTCCCCGGGTAGAATTAAGTCGTTATCAGAACGATCGAATGCACCTTTTTCGCGGAGATATACCATTCGGTCTGCGGGATAATCCCGCCCAAAGAGCGGATCAAGGTACATCCGCACCCACAAAGCATCTCCAAACTGCTGTTCCTGACGATCCGCGCTGCTGCGGGAGGCGGTGGGGGTATAACTCATGTTGTTTACGATACCCACCTGCGCATCCGGACTATTTTGACGAATAACCGGAACAGACCAACCATGTGATAGTAAGAGATGATGCGAAGTGCGCATCGCCGCATGGAGCTCATCTTTAACCCCCGGTGCATGAATTCCCATTAAATATCCCAGGTTGGCAATTACTGACGGTTCGTTATGTGTCACCCAATGCTTTACACGATCACCAAGATGCCGTGAGACAACATCAGCATATTCAACAAACGCTTCGGCTGTCGATCGCTGCGGCCAGCCGCCTTCATCCTGTAAGATTTGCGGTAGATCCCAGTGGTAGAGGGTAACAAACGGAGTTATATTCTTTTCCAATAAACTATCCACTAAACGATCATAAAAAGTCAATCCGGCTTGATTGATCTTTCCACGACCGGCAGGTAATATGCGCGGCCAACTGATCGAAAAGCGATAAGCTTTTAACCCCAGGTCAGCCATCAGTTGAACATCTTGCTGCATGTGGTGATAATGATCAATAGCTATATCGCCTGTATCCCCATTCTTTACTTTCCCAGACGTATGGGTATATCGATCCCAGATCGATTCGCCCTTTCCATCGACATTCCAGGCACCTTCAATCTGATAGGAAGCAGTTGCCGCACCCCATGTAAATTCCTCTGGAAAAATCAAATTTTCACCCATTTATCCCTCTGATTCATTAAGTAAATTTTGTCTGCAAATCTGTTTAATTTTACCCGCAATTCAACATAGAATGGAAAAATCAACCAAAATTCATCTTTCCATTTCTTCAAGGTATAACCTTCCATAATGAGGAATTATTGCAACTTTTAGGCAACCTTTTGCGTAGATGATGGTAATGAAATAATCGAAGGAGAAGTAAAAATGGATAATCGCAGTGGCTGCCTGGGAGGGCTGCTTAAATTATTTTTATTGGATAAATTATTCGATTGGCTGCAAAAGCGCTTTGGCTTCGGACGAGGTTGTTCCGGCTGCGGCTGTGGCGTCATTATGTTGATTATCTTTGTAGTGATCGCCGGTTCTATCATCTTTGGAACTGATTGGTTCCGCCTATTCTAATTATTAACCCACAAACAGCTGCCAGAAATTTCTGCCAGCTGTTTGTATTCAAATTGTTAATATGTTTTAGCGCATGATGATTGGGAACCAGAACCGATACGCGTTCACTAATACGGTCCATACCTCAGAAGTGCTTTCGAGGTAATCCTGGCTGCCAGTGTAAACCGCTGTGATCTCATGAGCACCGGCTGATAGACTGGTGGTAGACATACTGGTTGCCACACCATCTACCAAAATGACCGGGGTTCCGAAAAGATCACCATCCAGATAAAACTGGACTTCACCATCAGGTATACCACTACCAGGAATAACTGTTTCCACGATAGCGGTCCACTGTACTGATTCGCTGGTACGCGCTGTGCTTGAACCGCTGAGAGCGATCGCAGTGGCGGCTGCACCAACAGTGGGGCCAGTGTAGGTAGCTGGGGCAAATCCATTGAAGAGCGAATCGCCATTGTAACCGATGACTACGCTGATCTCTTCTGTGACGGGGGCATTGAAGGTGCAAGTCGCCACACCATTTGTGAGGATTGCTTCACATAACTGCCCATTTATTTCGATCATGAGAGTGCCAGTCGGGGTGCCGCTGCCGGGGGCAACTGCGACCAGACTTACAGAAACTGTCATGGTTTCACCTGAGACCGGGTTTTCCGGGCTGAAGCTGACATCCACAATTTCTGCATTAGCTTTTTCGACCAATGGACCGGGAGAGGCGGTTGTACTAGAAGCGTTGAAATTACCATCTCCAGGATAGGAAGCTGTCAGATCCGGTTGACCAGTTTCAGCGGGCACCAGTTGGCAAGTTCCAGCACCGTTAGAATCCAGTTGTGCATCACAGTATTCACTGCCGAGTTCAAACCGTACCGAACCGGTGGGAACACCGCTGCCAGGAGCAACTGTTTCCACAGTGACACTAACATCAATGGGTTGGCCAACAACAACCTCTGTGGGCAAAAATGTCAGGGTGCTGATGATTGTATCTGCTGCACTGACCAGTAAACCGGTCTCCTCCTCAGATAGCGATGCCAGGAAGTTTTCACTTTCGTGGAAAGAAGCGGTCAGGCTGAAGGGGCTGGCAATGGTTACTTGCAAATCACAATTGCCTTCGCCATCCAACAGCATTACTTCGCATTCGTCCGTTCCATTACTGACAGTCACAGTCCCTTGCGGGGTGCCAACGCCAGGCAGGACAGCATCAACGCCAACACGTACATTTGTGGTCTGACCGACCACCAGATTGTTGGCAGAAAAGCCCAGAATGCTAGTTTCAGTTTCAGCTTTTACAACTTCGTGACCGGTTGTGAACTCTACGGATTTAGGAGCATATTGCTCATCGCCACTATAGGCAATTTCAATATCGTGCACACCAACCGCAAGTGAATCGATTGCAATCGTCATTGCGCTTCCAGCCGCATCAAGCGTCATGACGCTGCCCAATAAATCTCCGTCAATACTGAATGTAACAGTCCCACTGGGAGTCAGGAAGTTTTCTGTAAACGCAGCAACCATAACTTCAAAATCCACCGATTGACCAAATGCAGAGGGGTTAAACGATGCTTCAAAGGATATCTCGCTATCTGCCAGACCAATCACCTGCATGAGCGGATCGGCCAGGTTGTCAGAAACATTAAAGCGCGGGTTGCCCAGATATTCAGCAGTGACCGTATGGGTACCGACCCACAGCGCTGTATAAGGCAGCACTTTTTGGGCTTCGCCATTGTCATCCAATGGAATCGGAGCGCCGTAATTGACACCATTGACCTTAAATTGGACCCAACCCGTAGGTATTGCCAGGCTCGGGTCTAATGCCACAACCGTGGCAATTACGAGCACGGAATCACCATAAGGAGCAGGGTTGCGGGTGGACATAAGAGATGTTTCCGTGTCCGCTGGGGAAATTTGCTGGACAATGGTGACAGAATTGCTGGATTGGAAATTGTCATCACCCAGGTATTGCGCCCAAACATTGTGCCCCCCAAGTTCGAGATCGGCAATGCTGCTGCTTTCAGCGCTTTCACCAATCAGTTGTACTGGTTCGCCAAATAGAGCTCCATCAACATAGAATTGCACCAGACCAGTGGGAGTACCACTGCCAGGCTCATCCACTGAGATTTGGACTTCAAATTTCACGGGTTGGCCGTAGACTGAGGCGAGGTCATCTGAGGTCACTACATTGATAGAGACCGCTTTTTCGACCAGTGGTCCGGATACAATCAGCTCACTGGCGTTGAAATTGGTGTCACTTCCGTAAGTCAGGGTCAAATCAGGTAGACCAGGCGCGGAAGGAGTTAATTCACATTGGCCAGAACCATTCAGCAAAGTGATTTCACAGCTTTCGGTTCCGTTGGTAACAACAACCGTACCCGAAGGTGTGCCGCTGCCAGGAAGAGTTGCCACCACATCCAGAGTGATCAGGGTGGATTGCCCCACAACCACTGTCTGTGGGTTAATAATCACATTTTGAATGCTGGTATCTGCCGCGATGACAACAGGACCAGAAATCGTTAGTTGCGACTCAAGATAATTGGCATCGCCACCATAGCTTGCCACAAGATCCGGCGTGCCAATGGAAGTCGGAATGAATGTACAGGTGCCCATCCCTGCTAAAAGTGTTACCGTACATTGGTCAACACCGTTCGAGATAATCACCGCCCCACTCGGAACACCGCTGCCAGGAAGATCGGCAGATACGACTACCTGAACCACGGTCGGTTGACCGACGACCAGATTGGTTGGGTCAAACCCAAACACACTGATCGAAGTCGCTGCCGAGCTGACCAAAGGACCGGCGATTTCGGAACTGCTCGCTTCAAAATTGAGATCCCCGCTGTAATTTGCTACCAGGTTCGGGGTTCCCACGCCTGATGGAATTAATTCACAACTGCCACTTCCATTCACCAAGGTAACCGTGCAGGAATCGGCACCATTGCTGATGACCACTTCACCCTGCGGTGTGCCGGAGCCGGGCAGATCTACTACGACGGTCACATTAATTAGCAACGGTTGACCGGCGACTACTTCAGCCGGATCAAAGGTAAATTCAGAGATGCTGGTCTCAGATTTTGTTACCGCAGGCCCAGCTACACCCAGGGTGCTGGCATTGAAATTGCTATCGCCGCTGTAATCTGAAATAAGATCCGGAGAGCCTGGTGCGGTGGGCATAAACTGGCAAGAGCCTGAACCAGTTGAATCCAGTGTCACCGTGCAGGTATCGCTGCCATTGCTGACAACGACATCTCCCGAAGGAATACCGGCACCTGGTGCATCCACAACTACAAGTACATCGATGGTTGTTTCCTGTCCAACTACCAGATTACTCGGGTCAAAGATCAGGCTGGCGATGGAGGTATCCGCTTTGCTAACCAATGGGCCAGCCACTGTATCGCTGGACTGATTGAACCGTTCGTCGCCGCTGTAAACCAGCTCCAGATCAGGCTGTCCCGGGAAGGAAGGTGTAAAAGTACATTCTCCGGCACCAATCAGCAATGTTATTGTACACGTATCTACCCCATTACTGACCACTACCGTTCCGGTTGCAAAACCATCGCCGGGAGCCATAATACCCATTTCAACGCTGATATTCGCAGGTTCTCCCACCACCAGGGTATTGGGTGAAACACCAATGACCTGGAACAAGGTATCTGCCTTACTCACTTGTGGACCCGCAACTTCAGCGGAGGAAGAAGATTTGAAATCATCGTCACCTTCATATACCGCAGAAAAGAATGGTTCACCAGTTGCAGTTGGTGTCAGCCAGCAGCTGCCGTTGCCAGCCATCAGGGTTACTGTACAATCATCCAACCCATTGCTTACCAGTACATCCCCGCTGGGGATGCCTGCGCCAGGGGCGACTGCAGAGACTTCAATTTGTACCAAAGTTGGTTGCCCAACCACTAAATTCATTGGATCAATGTCGGAAATGACTGTTAATGAATTGGCTTTCTCGACCGTCACCGGATCTGTAAGCACAACTGGTTCCATCGCAAAGTAGTCATCCCCGCTGTAGCTCACGCTGAATTCATGCGTGCCACTACCGGCAGAAAAATCAGGCAAGATCACGGTTCCATCAACCGCCAGGGTCAGTGGACCGGCGTAGTACTCACCGTCAAAGAGAATGGTGACCGTACCGGTGGGAATACCAATGTAAACCGGGCTACCCGCCAGTTTTACCGTCAGTGAAGTTGTTTGACCACTCACAATTGGGTCTTCACCTGGCGTAATGCTCACAATCGGAGTCGCCTTAAGAACAGTCTGTTCTAAGGGTGCTGCAAAATTATTACTTCCCAGAAAATCAGCAGCAGGATAATAAACCGCAGTGATATCATGGACATCTGGCCACAGCGCTGTGAATGGGAGGGTGCGGACAGCTTTTCCACTGGCATCCAGGTTAACTAAGCCACCATAATTGACGCCATCCACCTTGAATTGAACGGTGCCGGCCGGAATTGCCAGAGACGGTGAAATAGATGTCACCGTGACTGTAAACATGACATTTTGACCGTAGATTGAGGGGTTTAACCCGGAGGTAACCACAACGCTGGTGGGTGCCTTCTCAATCGACTGGTCAAAGGACAATGCACTGCTGGGATTGTAATTTGTATTGCCCAGGTATTCTGCCCGGACGCCATAAATACCGCGTGGTGAAGGCAGCATACTGCTGGCAGCCTGGCCCGATGAAAGATCAATAGGATCCCCATAAGGAGCGTCATTAACGTAGAATTGCACCGGTCCATCCGGAATGTAAGTTCCCGGAGCGACCGAACTGACGGTCGCCGTAATTTGCAGTGGTGCTCCAAAATAAGCAGGATTGTAGGGCGATGCTAGTACTATGGTCGTATCGCTTTTCTCAATCTCGTGTGTTTCCAAGTCAGATGAGGAATTGAAGTTCGCATCACCACCATAATCTCCGCGAACAGTTAACACAGCAGTCGCATCGGAGGGTAAACTACAGCTGCCGACACCCTCCGCCAATGTAATTTCACAATTATGTCCAGCACCATCCGTAATGGTTACCAATGAACCTGGCACACCATTGCCTGGTGTAACCGGGCTGACTTCAACGATGACCTCATATTCTTCCCCCACGACAGTTGTGATGGGAAGGATGTCAGTAATCTCAATGGTGGAATCCGCTTTGATTACCTCGTGATCTTCTACCAGAGAAGTAGAAGCCAGAAAATTGACACTTTCCACATAAGTAGCACGAATTTGCTTTTCACCAACGGAAGCGGAAGGAAGCTGACATGAACCAGAACCAGCCGCCAGGGTAATGGCACATTCATTTAAGCCATCACTGACGACAACCGAGCCCGCGGGGGTACCGCTGCCGGGGCTGACCGCTGCCACTCTTGCCTCAACAGTATAAACCTGCCCAAAACGCGAGCTATCCGGAGAATCGGAGAGAATCGTCGTCACGGTTTCAGATTTAAGCACCTGATGGGCTTCATCATCTGTAGAAGGGTTGAAATTCAGGTCACCGCTATAGGTGGCAATCAGAGTCTTCTCTTCTGCGAAAGTGGATGGCAGGCTGCAGGAGCCACTGCCGGAAGATAAGGTGAACCCACAGTTGTGTACACCATCACTGATCGAGATGGTTCCAGTGGGTGTACCAAAACCAGGCGCTACAGCTTGTACTGAGACTGCCACAGTGTAGTTCTGTCCAAAACGAGAGGAATCAGGATTATCACTGACAATTGTGGTCAAACTATCGGATTTTGAAATGGTGTGTGGCTCTGTATCAATACTGCCTGTGAAATTGACATCACCGCCATAGGTAGCTAAAAGTTCTAACGTGCCTGCTGCTGTCGAAGGCAGCGAACAGGAACCGCCACCATTGAGCAGGTTTACAGTACAGGAATGGCTGCCATCTCCTACCGAAACAGTACCGGTAGGAGTTCCACTTCCAGGGCTAACTGCAGCCACTACAACCGACACCAAGTAATTCTCACCAAAGCGTGAGGGATCACTTTCATCGGCGTTGATGCTGGTAGATGAAGCGGCTTTTGAAATGGAATGACTGCTGGTTCCGCTGGAGGTATTGTAAGCAGCATCTCCACTGTAGGTAGCTGTGAGGGTTTTATTACCGGGTGCCGAAGCAGGCATCACACATGAACCTGTTCCATTTACCAGTGTAAAGTTGCAGCTGACGCTGCCATCACTGATGCTGACCGTTCCGGATGGAATTCCGCTGCCTCCGGCAACCGCCGCGACCGAAGCTGCCACAGTGTAAGGCTGTCCGTACACGGTCGGATCCGGAGAATCGGAGGTGATTGAGGTAGCCGTGGCAGATTTGTTGATGGTATGTGTTTCCGAGTCGTTTGAGGCAAGAAAATAAGTATCACCACTATAACTGGCTGTGAGGGTAAAATTACTGCTTTGCGCGGGCGAAGAGAATAAACAGCTGCCTGAGCCATTAACCAACGTGACTGTACACGGGTTGCTGCCACCAGTTACAGTGACCGTACCAGAAGGTGTCCCGCTGCCAGGAGAAGCCGCTGTCACATTGACCACAACCGAATAATTCTGTCCAACCACACTCGGGTCTGGCAGATCACTGCTGATGTTAGTGGTCGACCCACTTTGATTGACCGTGTGCGTGACAGTGGCAGCACTTGAGCCGTTATAACCGGTCGTGTTGCCAGTATAGGTGGCACTTAGGGTGCGAGCACCTATTGAATTGGATGGCAACACACAAGACCCACTGCCACCGGAAAGGGTAGCATTACATGTCCCACCAAGGCCATCAACGACCGTGACCGTGCCCACTGGGGTCCCCAAGCTGGGTGATTGCGCAGCAACACTGACATTAACTATGTAATTCTGGCCAAATACACTGGGGTCCGGCGCATCGGACGTGATGGTGGTAGAAGTACTTGCCTTCGCAATGGTGATGTTTGCCGTAGCCGTGCCCGTCGCGGATGAATCCACCATGGTTACAGTATAGGTTTTATTTGTATGCGGTGTATCGGAGGTGTTTTGATATTCGATATGTTCCGTGATGAAATCAACAGCTGCATCAGTCGCAACTGAAGTGACAACATTAATGCCATCGATGTAGAGCGTAGACCCAACCGCATAACCGCATGTTGCATCCTGGGTTCCTGCTAAAAACCGGAAACGCATGGCACACGTTCCACTCGGGCAGACTGAACTAGAAACTGAAGTATTTGTTTCACGCCAACCGTTGGTGGTAGCACCGCGTTCATAGAATAGCTGTTGCTGAGCGCTAGTGTTCGCATTGACCAAATAACCGTAAACATCGTAGTAATCACTGGTTTGAACAGCATTCCAATGCACAGATAGGGTATTGCCGGCCTGAGCGTAGAAGGTTGCACTGGTCAGTTCAGGACCATGCGCTGTTCCACAATAGCCGTATACTTGTCCGGTAATATCCAGCTTGGCTGCATATGACCCCGCATATTTATTCGATGTTTGAACGACAGAATACTGCGAAATCCCGGAGGGAGTATCACCCGACAGACCGGAAAAAGAATTATTGACAATCCAGCCACTGAAGTCACCACTCTCAAATCCAGCGTTGAGCAGTGAAGCGCTGAAATTAATCCGCAGCCGTTGACCATTTAAACCATTATAAGTGGGATCAATCGTTCCGATGCGGGTGCCACCCCAGCTAACCGCATCCCCTACGATACTCAGTGAACCTGAGCTTTGGATTCGTAACTGATCACCAGCATCTCCCCCGCTGGTAACCGCAAAATCAATATAGCCATCGGACCAGTTATTGCTTATCGATGAGACATTGACACTCTGGTCCAAGTACACCCAGCCCTGCCGTGTTACATAAGAGAGATTGTCCAAACCGGTGGCGCTGCCTGCAAACACCGGGTTGGTTGTGATTGCCAACAATAACATAATTGTCAGCATGACAAATAAATGCTTCTTTGTATTCATGATGGTTTCCATTTCTTGTTACCAGATTAATTGTGGATGGAGCATTCCCTGTAAAAAATAAAAAAATTAACATTAAGATATTTGTTTCTGCCTGTGCCAACAAAGATAGACACCAAATATAATAATAACCACCCAGTTACGAATAACCCGTAAAATTTACGTAAACATATTTGTTCGTTGGCAAACAAAATTGAAAGTTGAAACTCCCCACACCTTTCAATTGCTAATTTTCTCCAACAAGCATCGCAATGTGATGCTTGTTGACAGTTCCATGTCTATAAAATCCCTGCGATTCAGATAGGCTTTCACAATTTGGGCGACCTCTTAGATTAGTCAATCAGTACCCGGCTTGCCTGTTATGATAATTTCCCATGCTCTTGCATGGTTCTTTTGTCCGGCATGCTCTTGAACCCGAACAAACATACACCCCCTTCACCCTACAACTTCAGTCCACCTACCTGATCTTCCCAAACGGAGAGTCGATTTCCTCCCTGATTTTGAGCGGCTTGCATGGCCTGATCACTGCGGTTAATCAGTAAATCCAAACTCAGGTTTTCCTGATGCCCTGCCAATCCGATGCTGACCGTAATTTGCAGCAATTCATTTTTAATTTCAAAACTGGCATGCGCAAATAAATGCAAAAGCCGCTGGGCGACGGGAATAGCCTGTTCCATGGTTGTTTCCGGGAAGAGTACGATAAATTCTTCACCACCAAAGCGCCCGATGATATCCACTTCACGCATGATGGTCTCCATATGCCGGGCGACCATTTTTAAGATCTGGTCCCCTGCCAGGTGGCCATGCTGATCATTAATTTGCTTAAAATGATCAATATCCATCATCATAATTGCCAGCGGATGATAGTAGCGTTTAATTCGGCGATACTCATTCAAAGCCAGCTCATAGAAATAGCGACGGTTATTCAATCCGGTTAATGGATCAATATTCGCCAATCGCCTGTATTTTTCCTCGCTCTGGCGCAGTGCATCTTCTGCCCAACGTCTTACGCTAATTTCTTTTTCTAGCTGATCGTTTTTGTTTTGAATGATACGCGCTTCACTTTGCATGGATTGGGTGCGGTAGACTGTTTCCAGCGATTTGTACTTTAAGTCGTTCTTTTCGTTGGTAATCTTCAGTTCCAGATCCAGGTAGACCTTCAAATTGTTATAAGCATTGGCATAATCACCCAATTGCTCATAAATTTTTGCTAGATTCTGATAAGCGTGCATGCTACCTTCATCGTAACGATTCTTACGCGCTTGAGCCAGGACCACCAGCAACAAATCGGCAGCTTCTTTTAATTTTCCTCGCCGAAAATAAACATCACTGATCCAGATGGAAGAGGCTACCTGATCAGCCTGATATCCGTGCTTTTCCGCCAATTGCAAACTTTGTAGAAAATAAGCATTTGCGCCATCCAGGTTGCCCTGTAGAATTTCATATTGGCCGCGCTGCCTTAAAATGTCAATTTTGATGTAATCACTGCCGACTTGATCAGCTGCCTTTTCACAACGCTCCAGGTATTGATTGAAAATCTCATACTCCCCTTCAGCTTTATACGCTGCAGCAAGGTTGCAATAGATATAAGCCAGTTGTTTTACGTTATTGTTGGTTTGGAATATTTGCAAACTCTTCTTGAATTCCAGAATCGCCTGAGATGAATCACCAGCCAGAAGATATACCATCCCCATTGTCATCAGAATTTCACCAAGTGGTGTGAGATCATCAAGATGTCTGCCAATTTCCAGCGATTTGAGCAAAGTAGACATGGCTTTGTTATATTCGTTCATACTCAAGTAAATCGCAGCCAATGCGCGCAGCGACTGTGCCTGACGAACCGAATCACGAAGATCCGTATACAAAGAAAGGGCTTCCAAAGACTGCGAGAGCGCTAGCGGGTACTCTCCCCGATTAAGGTTGAAATGAGCCTGGTTGAAGAGACTATCTGCTACCCCCTTTTGGTAGGTATTCACCCTGTTGCCACCACTGGTTGAAAGTTTGTAAGTTTCACGGCTCAACCGTAAGCCTTCCTGCGGATCAATGCTCTCCAGCCGCCAGGCTCTTTCATTTAAAGCATCAATCTCCGCCCGAAAATCGAGGGGATCGTCAATAGAAGCTTTTTTATCGTGAAAACTCATCCAGCACCATTTCTTCACTACCTGCGGGGATTAAGACTCAGGTTAACGGGTATGTTGCAGGGTTTGTACCAACATAGCAATTACTGGTTGAGACTAACCTTCGGAACTGAGACTGACTATGTTTAAATGTAAAACAAGTATTTTATTTATCTCTGCACAGACCTCAGTCTGAGTTTTCTCTTCCTCCCTACTATCTCTTTCCTCATTTTCGATCAGTACAGATAAAAATCAAAGACAGAAAAATTCAATTTTTAAACCATGATTTTGATGTATAAATATAATATATCTGTCTTGTTCAAGTGACTAACGAGGTCATGAAATTTGGAAGGGGAAACTATGAAAATCAACCTCTTACTATTAATTATCCTCTTCGGGTTGCTGTGCGGTTGCCAACCGGTAACGCAACCTTTACTTGAAACAGAAGTGACTATTCAAATACCTACCTTACATCCTACTGAATCATTGGCACCCACTCAAACCAGCTCACCTGCGATGACATTCACCAGCAGTCCCAGCCCAACGACCATTCCATCCCCCACGCCGACGGCTAATCCACAGGCGGTCATTATGACAGCTGGCAATATCGCTGACCTTACAATGGTGCGAGAAGACCCTGTCTTTCATCAAGGGGTTTTACAATCCGCAAAATGGACATCGGATGGCCAATATATTATCGTCACCACCAACAAGGGTATTGATATTATAAATGGCGAATCATTAGCCTTGATACGTCGAATTACGGGTTGGATACCGCTGGATATAACGGAAGATGGCCGCCTGATGGTTCAAGATAATTCGATGCTGCTGCATTTCCTCGATCTTGAAACCGGCGAGATTTCTGCACTAGGAGTAGAAATACCATTAACTGAAGATGGTTATCCTCTCCCGCACACAATCAGCCCGGATGGCAAGTTACTGGCAATTTCAGAGCCTCCAAATATCATCAGAATTACGACCCTGGCCAGCGGGGATTCGCACGAGATTATTTTTTATCTGACTGAAAATGTGCCCTTTTTATCTTCCCAACTTAAATTCGGCCCTGATAATAACCAGCTCTTTCTTCAAATCTACATGCCCAGTTATCGGCGCAGCGGTTTGCTTGTTTTTGACATTAGCAAATCTCAACTCATCCAACAGTACTATTCTATGCGCACTCTTCCTGAATTTTCACCCGATAACAAAAGGGTTGTTTTACCACCAGACAAATATGTTCGTTTATTGTCTGCCAGTTCTTTTACGGAGTGGAGCAGCCATACTTATTATTTTAAGAGTAACATTTCAGCCGAGGAATCAGCCTGGTATTCCGGGCGGGCTTATTCATTTTTAGTCGATTCGACCAGAATTGGCATTTTATACGATGCCGAAGTTACCAACCGCACAACCAAACAAATCTATTTCATCGGTACTTTACTAATTTACAATACGGGTAGCGGGAAAGTTGAGAAGTTCATCAATGGCCTTCCGCCAACTGCCTTTGATTTTGAGTTCAATCCAGAAGGGACACGTTTCTTCACACTTGCGATGGATGGTTTCATAAGCCTGTGGGATGTAGATGGTAATTTACTGAAACAATCCACACCTTACGAACCCTCTCAAGATTATAAATTCAGTCCGGATGGGAACAAATTAGCCTTTCCGATACCGGGCGGGGTTCGCATTCAATCAGCACAAGATGGAGAAATTATTCAAGAGTTCAATTTTTATTCAAATGGTTATCCCCGTTCCTTTAGCACTTCATTTGTTGGTAACGATGGAATATCAATTGGTTTCCAGTCCTATAACTTTTCACAAACGGATACGTTCGATCTGAATACGGGTGAGATGATCCGTCGTTACCCCGAGCTCAATTACTGTAATTTCAACCGTGCAGGCAATACAATGATCTGTGACCTGGGTGATTTAAAGCTGTTCGACGTTGAAACGGGACGAACCTTATTGCAATTCAGCCATAATGATTTAGGCCGGTTTTTCAGCATCAGTGATGATGGCGCATATACAGCCTCATGCACGCCAGGCTCCGAGACAATTTTTCTATGGGATACACGTAAAGGGATCCAGATCAAGTATTTACGTGACGAAAATAATGCTGAGGTTTGTGGAAAAATGGATTTCAGTGATGACGGGGGTCTTTTGTTATCTTCTACCGGCATCATCTGGAGCATTCCCGCCGGAGAGGTGCTGGTTCGCTTTCCATCGGATCCGGCAGGTGAAGTTGTCATCTCGCCAGAAGCGGACTTCGCGATAATTTACCCGGGGATATTTGATCTCAAAACTGGTAATGAAATCAGCCAGTTGCCGCCAATCGAGGTTTGGAATATGGATTTATTTTTTATCAATGGTGGAAAAGAGTTAATACTTGCTACCAATGACTCTATTCAGCATTGGGCTGTTTTAAGATAGACCGATGAGAAAAAAGCGAAGGTTGACTCCGCTTTATCTTGTATGTGATGGTTCTTTCTACCTGAAAGAAAAATCCAACTGCACTAAGGAATTCCCCACAGTTTAACACTGCCATCGCCGGCGGTTGAGATCAGGTTGGCACCGTCATCACTAATCATGAGTCCATTAACAGCGACTTGATGAGCCTGAAAATTAATGATTTCCTCGCGGCTGGCCATGTCAAATATACGAATAATGCCGTCATATCCGCCAACTGCAAGCAGTGTGTCATCCAGGCTCAACGCTAATGAACCAGCCGCCGGCAGCTTACCCCGCAATAAGCCATCCTCGGTACTGATGACCCAGGCGACTTGTTTTGACACAACCATGAATTTACCATCATGTGAATAAGCAACGTCAGTAACACCCCATTGCGATCCATCAGATTGCAATGGAACCCCTTTTTCTTTGACCGTATCCCACAAAAAGAAATCGTTTTGGCGGTTATAATATCCAATCGATGCCAGATACCTGCCATCAGGGGAGTAGATTAATCGGACAATTGGCAGTCCGCTGCCAATATAGTCCTGGATCAAGCTGCCGTCCTGGACGGAAATTGTTTTAATGCGGTTGCTGACGGATAGTGCCAGGGTAGTTCCGTTTGGGGAGAATGCGAGCACACCTTCCGGCAGGCAGCGCTCAAATTGGTTGACCAACTCATCAATAAGGTTATCGATTTGTAAATGTGTTTCGAAACATGCTGCCAGAAATGTTCCATCTAGCGAGAGTACAGGCGGGCTGATCGGATTGGCTTCATAGCTTTTCTCGACTATCTCTTCTTTTAACGGCGCCCAACGCCAGGTAGCAGCTTTACCTCCCCAGAGGTAAAGCTGCTGGTCAGCTGTCATTGTGATACCAGTGTTTCCTTGGAGATGACCAAGTGCACGCCATTGCTGCCCTGTGATGAGCAACACCTCCGGTTTGTTTATTTCTTGAGGTTGGTTCTCTGTCATTTTGAGGTACTCTGGTGCCTGGTAGCTAAATTGGCCTGCGTTCACTTCAACTTGAGTCCCATCACTCGAAAAACCAGCGCTACTCACCTCTTGTGAAGGATACAACGTGCGGATTAGCTGGAAAACAGGCCAGAGTTGCCAGACCAGCACATTGTTTTTATGAAAGCTGACAAAGTACTTCGAATCCGGAGAATATGGATTTTCTGTAATCATCCCGTTGATCTGCCCGATCAGTTGACCGTCATCTTTTGTAAAAATACGAATTACTTCTTCAGTTGACCCCTTTGGACGAAAAAGTAATCCAAACAGACTTCCATCGGGAGAAATGAGCTTCTGATCTAACCTGCCGTCTTCTTTTCCATACCAAAGCATTTGACCATCAGAAAGTGACCAGTAGGATAAAGAATTATTACGAAAATAAACCAGAGGTTGTTTTCCGGTAGACAGCAAATTGTTACTGTCAGATGTGAACATCAATTGACCATCCATGCCCGCTGCATCGTGATAGAGCCTTACACTTGGCTCGCCATTGCCCAAATTCCAGACCTGGATAGACCCGTCTAACTGGCTCATAGCAAGGTAATTACTATCAGACGAATAGGTCAGAGGCAAAATCTGGTAATACCAATCCATAAATTGCACCATTTGACCAAGGTCGAATCTGGCTTTGAGATCAGCAGGTAAATTCAGATCCAGCGGATCGAACTGAAATTTGATTTCAGCTGTTGCGATATCAATAATTTTTAGCGCTCCATCGCGAAATACAATGGCAGCCGTGGATTGATCAGGAGCGATACTGTATTGGACTGCATCTGGAAAACTCGCCAGTAGTTTCAGATCCTGCAGCTGATATAGATATACCCCCAGGCTGGATAAAACCATCACTTTATCCGAGCCAGCCAATTGGTAGTCCTTTACATAACCGCGCCCCCAACTTGCGTGCAGTGTCAACTGAGTGATGTTACTTGCATTAATTACTTTGTTGGACCAGGGTAGCGGCGTCATGGTCGGCGTTGGCACAGGTGTCTTAGTGGAAGTAATGGTTGGAGTAATTGAAGCTGTTGCAGTCCAGGTTGCTGTTTTCGTATGAGTAATCGTGGCAGTGAATGTCGGCTGAGGAGAGGTTAAAAGCCTGACTTCTTCAGTCTTACCATCAGTAGAGCAGGATGCAAGGAATATTACGCAACTGAGTAAGAACCATTTGCAACTCATTTTTTCCCCTTTCAACAAGACGATTGCCAGATGTGTTCCACATTCCAAAAATGATCATGGGAGCTGCTATGTACTCTTTATTATAGATTGAATTCAAAAATGATATGATTGAGCAAAATTATTGATTGCTCTTGGGGCAAATTAATCTCACGTTTTCATGACCTGCTAAAAATGTTTCGATCGCAGCGAGATAAATAATAATGAACCGGAAAAGGATTCTCTTGCCGAGAAAAAAAGTCAACATCCAGCCTACCCCTAAAGAAGTCTTTGAAATAGCCGCCCAAAACTTTTTGGAAATAACATGCCGAGCCATCGAACGACACGGTCGCGGACTGGTCGTGCTCTCAGGCGGATCAACACCACAGGGATTTTTCGAACTCCTGAGGCAACCACCCTTTGTGAATGAAATCGCCTGGCAGCAAATGCACATCTTCTGGGCGGATGAGCGTTGTGTTCCGGCTCATGACCCACAGAGCAACTACGGGCAGGCCATGCAGCAACTGCTGACGCATATGTTAATTCCACCTGAGAATATTCACCCGATCAACGGCAGCCTGGAACCGGCAGAGGCTGCCCGCCAATACGAACACGAACTGCGCCGTTTCGCGCAACGAGGGCAGCAGTTTCCCGTCTTCGATTGGGTGCTGCTGGGGATGGGCGCAGATGGTCACACCGCCTCGCTTTTTCCGGGTTCCATCGAACCAAAAGAGCAAAACAGACTTGCCATTGCTGTTACGGCTGATTACGAGGGCCGGCCAGCCGAGCGTGTCAGCCTGACTTCCAATGTAATCAATCATGCTGCCCGCATTGTATTTTTGGTAACCGGCCGCGCCAAAGCTGTTACCGTGCAACGAGTCCTCGAAGGACCTTACACCCCCCAGCATCTACCAGCCCAACGCATTCAACCCAAAAATGGCCAGATTACCTGGTTTATCGACCAGGAAGCAGCCAGCTTACTTGAAAATCAGTAAACCAACGATTGCATCTCCCTGCCGCCATCCTGTTGGGGATTGCCATTAAGGGCAGGAGCCTATCCCTCCCACCTGTTAACTAGGCGGCAGCATTATCACCATATCCAAACTGAATGTTTCTTTTAATATCCGGGCATTGGCTATTTATCTCTTGACATTCCCCATAAAGGCTGTTATATTGTGTATATACAATATACACAGTTTGAAGGAGTGCTTTCTCCATGGAAATTCTTTCGGTTCGTAATCTCAGTAAACACTACCCAAAATTCGACCTCAGGGATGTGTCCTTTGATCTGGATAAGGGATACATAATGGGTTTTATTGGACGCAATGGTGCCGGAAAGACCACCACTCTAAAATCATTATTGCGTCTCGTCCACCCCAATGCCGGAACCGTGCGCATGTTTGGTCTCGATTTTGCTACTCATGAGTTGGAATGCAAGCAGAAGATAGGTTTCATGCTGGGTGGTGTGGATTTTTTCCCAAAAAAGAAATTACGAACGATTGCTAATGTCACCAGCCGCTTCTACCCTGCCTGGGATCCTGCTGAATTCCAGCGTTGCCTGGATCGGTTCGAGCTTGATCCAGACAAAAAAATTGATGAACTTTCCGCCGGTATGCGCGTCAAATTCTCATTAGCGCTGGCTCTTTCCCATCACGCCCGCCTCTTAATTCTTGATGAACCCACCAGCGGATTGGACCCTGTCTCGCGCGATGAACTTCTCCTCCTTTTCCAAATCCTGATTGAGGATGGTGAACACAGCATCCTTTTCTCCACTCAGATCATTTCCGACATCGAAAAATGCGCTGATTTTATTCTCTATATCAAAGATGGAGCCATTATTGAGAATATAGACAAAGACAGCTTCATTAACTCCTATCGCCTGGTGAGCGGAACAGGTTCGCAACTGACCCCCACACTTCTTCCAAAGGTCATCGGTCTGCGCGAACACAAATTCGGCTTTGAAGGGATGATCCGCTCATATGACGCTGCTGACTTCTCGCACCTGACACACACACCAGCTGATATGGAAAATATAATGATCCATATTGAAAGGGAGCAACTGAAATGAAAAACCTGCTTTTTAAAGAATTTATACTTGCAGCTCACCCCACCACCTATATTTTCCTGGTTTTATGCACCATGATGTTGATTCCTAATTATCCGGCATATGTTGCTTTCATGTACATTTGTCTTTCCATCTTTTTCATCTTCCTGACCGGGCGCGAAAATAAAGATATCTTCTTTACTGCGCTTTTGCCGGTTCGAAAGCGCGATATCGTGAAAGCACGCTTTCTCATGATCGCGGTGATTCAGCTTATTCAGATCATCCTATCCATTCCATTTGCGATTCTTTCTCAACATTTATCGCGCAACGCGGGCAACCTGGCAGGCATTGATTTAAATGTCGCCTTGTTCGGTTCGGTTTTTCTTTTCTTTGCCGTCTTCAACATAACTTTTTTGCCGTTTTTTTATCGCAGTGCCTATAAAGTAGGTACATCACTTCTCGTGGGGGGCATCGCGCTCCTGCTCTATTATTTTGCGGCGGAGATGCTGGTATGGATCCCTTCATCCATCAGCAAATTTTTGGACACGTCCAATCCGGCTTTGATGGTGCGCCAAATACCCATATTGTTGGCGGGAATTCTCTTATGGGGCTTGATTACCATGATCGCTTTCAATCGGGCAGCGAAAAACTTTGAAAAGGTGGATCTATAATTCCCTTATGGACATTGTCATTTCACCCACCTCAGACAATCCCATCTACCAGCAGATTTTCGAACAGGTCAGCGGGCAGATCATTACCGGCGAACTCCCCAGTGATTTTTGCCTGCCGCCCATCCGTACCATCGCAAAGGAACTGCGCATCAGCGTCATCACCGTCAAGCGCGCCTGGGAGGAACTGGAGCGCGCTGGCTTGATTAACACGATGGCAGGCAAGGGTTGTTTTGTTGCCCCATTAGCTCCCGAAACTCTGCAGGACAAGCGTTCTCAGCTTGCTGAAGAAAAGTTTTCCAAAGACATCGAATACTACAAGTCACTAGGTCTCACTCTTGAGGAAATCGTCTCACTCGTCAAGCGCAACTATGAGGAATAATTTCTAATTTCGGCGGACCAGATCCTGAGCAAATTTGATATGTGGCAAGCCAGAGCAAACTTTGATCTCCACCTTTGGGGTACAATCATTTCATTGGCGATTACCATATGAAAAATTTTTTCAACCACCAGTTTTTCCCCATTCTTCTGCGCCATCTGGCAGCTGTGCTCACGATTATTATCACCACCTGGCTGCTCAAACCGCTCGAACCTTTACTCGAAAAACAGTTAATTGCTTTACTCTTTTTATTACCAGTCATGCTCAGTACCGTGCTATGGGGGATGACACCCGGCGTATTGGCAGGGGTGCTCGCATTTTTATTCTTTAATTACTTTTTCATTCCGCCTTATTTCACATTCGCTGTTCATCAAAACCAGGATGTAATCACCCTGATTGTTTTCCTGATTGTGGTGGTTGTGATGAGCAACCTGATTGGTCGTGCACGTGAGGGCATGCAATTAGCTCGCCGGCGCGAATGGGAAGCCACCCGCATGTACGAGTTAATCTCCGCATTGGCGGGTTTACAGGATGCCAACCAGATTGCCCAGGAATTAGCCCTACACACCCAGGAAACTTTCCAATTCACACATGTGAATGTGGAGATCCGAGCTCACAAAGATCAAAACTCCATCTCGACTATTTCACCACCTGGCGAAGAGCTTCCAGCGTATTCACCCAAAAAATATCCCATTCGTACAGCCCGTGGATTGGAAGGCGAGGTCAAGTTCTGGCAGTCAGAAGATCGCCTGGATGCAGAAGAAAAGCGTCTGCTGGAAGCTTTTACCAGTCAGGCTGCCCTGGCGTTGGAACGGGTGCGACTGGTACAGAGTGAGTACCACACCCAGATTCTGGAGGAGAGCGATCGGTTGAAATCCTCTCTACTTAATTCAGTATCACATGAGCTACGCTCCCCTCTGGCAGCCATCAAAGCCTCAGTCTCAAGCCTGCGGAACAACAGTATTGAATGGTCCAGCGATGCGCGCCAGGATCTCTTAGCCACCATCGAAGAGGAGACCGATCAATTGAACTTGCTGGTCGGCAATCTGCTTGATATGTCGCGGATTGAATCAGGTGCGCTAAAACCGCAAAAAAGCTGGAATTCCATTTCCGAAATTGCCATGAGTGTCATTGCGAAAATGCGTAAACAGCTAGAAAATTACCAGCTTCATATAGACTTCCCGCAGGATTTACCCCTGGTTGCCACTGATTATGTTCTGATCAGCCAGGTTTTTTCAAACTTACTCAGCAACAGCATTAAGTATGCTCCGGTGCACACCCATATCGACCTTCAAGCTACCATCGAAAACAATCTGATTCACGTTCAAGTCAAAAATGAAAGCCCGGCGGTGCCAGACGAATATTTGCAGCGTATTTTTGATAAATTCTATCGTTTCACGGCCGCTGATCGGATCACCGGCACCGGACTTGGTCTCTCGATCTGTAAAGGCATCATTGAATCACATGGCGGAAAGATCTGGGTCGAAAATCAGCCAGAGCGCTTTGTTTTTCATTTCACCTTACCTCTGGATTTCAACGGAATACTACCGCAGTACCCCCAGGTGACGAATGACGAATAAAGAAGCTCACATTCTCATCATCGACGATGAACCCCAGATTCTGCGTGCACTAAAAACCATACTTAGTGCCAACCACTTCCTGGTCTCCACTGCCAGCAACGGTGAGCAAGGTCTAGCACAAGCAGTGGCAGGAGAACCGGATCTCATTATTCTCGATTTGAGTTTGCCGGATATGGATGGGCTAGCCGTCTGTGAACAAATGCGCGAGTGGTCACGCATACCCATCATCGTGCTTTCTGTACGTGATAGTGAACGCGATAAGGTAGCTGCCTTAGATAAAGGTGCAGACGATTACCTCACCAAGCCCTTTGGTATCGAAGAATTAATGGCTCGTATTCGCGTAGCATTACGACATTCGGCACAGAGTCCAGGCAACAAGAAATCGATCATCTCGGTTGGTCAAATTACGATTGATCTTGCCAGGCATTTGGTCACTCAGGATGAGCAAGAAATCCGCCTGACTGGTACGGAATTCAAGTTACTGGCATTTCTGGTATCCAACGCCGACCGCGTTCTGACCCATCAAGCCATATTGACCCACGTGTGGGGCTTCGCCGAATCGGATCACGTGGAATACTTGCGAGTTTACATCGGCCAGCTGAGAAAAAAACTGGAGATAGACCCCGATGATCCACAAATTTTGTTAACCGAACCTGGCATTGGCTACCGTCTAAAAACAAGCCGTTAATTCTTTATGTTTTCTTTATAAATCCAGTCTTTTTTTTTGTTTTTTCTTTATTCCTTTTCTTTATACTTCAAGAAATTTGAAGGAAAGGAAACCACGCCTCTTGCCTGAATTTAAAGTGCAGGGGGTGGAAGAAACCGCAATGCCAACACAAAATGAGCTGGAATCATGTCCCAATCTAATCGTCATTTTACCTGAATCGATGGCCGGTAATATCAGCCTGGCGTACCGCATCTACTGGCTGGCAGAACAGGAATCACGGAATGTTCTGTATTTCACCCTGGCAGAAGATCAGCAGCATCTCTTACAGATTTCCAGGCGGCTTGCCACCATGAAAGCGCTCACATCCAACCCAAAAACCAGGACTAGTTCAAAAATTGTGCCCAGAAACGACGCCATGCGCATCCTGCCACAGATCTTCCACGCTGGCGACCGGATCGTCTGTCCGCCAGAGCTGACCGTAAAGACTGGCCTTTTACACCAAGCCCCTATTACAACTTACTTGCAAGAAGAACTGCACCTGCCAGTGACGCCGATTGCAGGCTTTTATAAACCCTTAAAAGTACAGACCCAACACTGGTTAAATGTTCTCGTTTTTTGGGCGATCTGTCTTCTTTTAATGGGTTTCTTCACTTATTTAGAGGTTGAAATTGACCAACAACTACATGGTGCCCTTCGCTCCATTCTTTTCTATTTGTCTATCAGCCTGGAATTTGGTGCAATATTAACCTGGAACCATATTTATCCAATTTAAGCTAAACGAACATGAGAATTGACACAACTTCAAACACTACTATCTATGAAAATCCTTCCATAACTCTTCCAAAACGGACCTGGAGGGAATGGCTGATCGGCAACCCGTTACGTACCGCCGACGCCCCACACCAAACCATCAGCAAAAAAGTTGGCCTGGCTGTGTTCGCCTCGGATGCACTTTCCTCTTCAGCCTATGCCACCCAGGAAATCATGATGATTCTAGCCGTTGCAGTCAGTGGCGGTCTACATTACGTCTTTCCCATTTCCCTTGCGATCGTGACTCTTATGGTAATCGTCACCATCTCTTACGAGCAGACCATTCATGCCTACCCTGGCGGTGGAGGAGCCTATATTGTTTCACGTGATAATTTAGGGGAACTACCTGCCCAAACCGCCGGCGCTGCGCTGTTAACTGACTATATCCTAACTGTCGCTGTTTCAATCTCCTCCGGTGTAGCGCAGATCACCTCGGCTCTTCCCCATTTATACGCTTATCGCGTTGCCATCGCCGTCGCGCTAGTCTTCTTTATCATGTTAATGAACCTGCGCGGGGTAAAAGAATCAGGCTCGCTGTTTGCCATCCCGACCTATTTCTTCGTGGTTGCCATGGTGATCACGGTCTTAATTGGAATTTCCCGCTTTTTGAGCGGAAGCCTCGGTACGGTCATCAACCCCCCGCTTTTCACCCTGGAAGGTGCAGCCACTGTCATCACCCCTTTCCTTTTGCTGCATGCCTTCGCTACCGGCACATCAGCCCTAACCGGCATTGAAGCCATCTCCAATGGCATTACCGCCTTTCGTGAACCACGCAGCAAGAATGCAGGCACCACACTGATCTGGATGACATCCATCCTGGCAGTCCTTTTCCTGAGCATCTCATTTCTAGCTGGCAAAATCGGTGCGGTTCCTTCCGAAGGCGAGACGGTTATCTCACAATTAGCCCGTACGATTTACAATGGACAGGGCATTTTTTACCTTGCACTCATCTCGGGAACAGCCGTGATTCTAATCATGGCGGCCAACACCGCCTTTGCCGATTTTCCCCGCCTGGGTGCCTTGCAGGCCGGGGATGGATTCCTACCTCGCCAGTTGACCTTTCGCGGAAGTCGTCTGGTGTATTCATGGGGTATTGTCGCATTGGCTTTGCTGGCTTCTCTGCTGATTATCCTCTTTCAGGCCAGCGTTACCCGCCTGATTCCCCTATATGCAATTGGCGTGTTTCTCTCCTTCACTCTCTCTCAAACCGGGATGGCCCGCCGCTGGTGGAAATCCGGTCACCTCAAGCAAGGGGAAGAGATTCAGGAAAATGGCTCGAAAGTCGTACACGACGGACACTGGAAATTTAAGATGATTGTTAACGGCTTCGGTGCAATCTGTACTTTCGTGGTCATGATTGTCTTTGCCGTGACCAAATTCAAAGATGGTGCCTGGTTAATTATCATCATCATTCCATTCCTGGTGGCTTTTTTTATGGGCATTCACCTGCATTACAAAAGCCTGGCCAGAAAATTGTCGCTCGAAAAATACAGTTCCCAGCCGATCGCCATCCGTAACCGGGTGATCCTGCTGCTGGCTGGGGTTCACCGCGGATCGCTGACCGCGTTGAATTACGCCGAAGCGCTCAGCAAGGATGTCACCGCCGTGCATGTTTCGATCGACCCACTTGAATCAGAAAAAGTACGCAGCAAATGGGAGACCTATGGAAATGGTGTACGCCTGGTGATCCTGGATTCGCCTTACCGCCTATTGGTTGAGCCGGTAATTGAGTATCTGGAGAAGCTAATGGAAAACCGCCAACCGAACGAGCTCTTCACCATCATCGTGCCACAATTTGTTCCTCGGCATTGGTGGGGCAACCTGCTGCACCGCCAAACCGCGCTGCTGCTGCGATTCGCCTTGCTCTTCAAGCCTGGACTGGTGATTGTTGAAGTGCCGTATCAGATATAGGTTAATTGCCTAACAGGGGTTGCACTTTACGCAACCCCTGGTTTGATCTTGCCCTGTCACATCCATTTGCTTGGACGGTTCAGCGGCTTAATAACGGCAAAAAGATAGCGTAATAACCGCCCTCATAGACACCCATATCATAGCGTAAACCGATTGGACGAACGCGGTTGTTTAAATCTCTTTCAAGCCCGGTAGTGCAGGCATCAATCGCCAAGGAATTCGCTGAGAGATGATAATTGCCACCACCCAAGAAAGGCGAACTAATGACGATTATACCGATCGTACCTGCTTGATCGATATTGCAGGTGGAGAGAGCTGAATAATCGCCCACAAACCCAAGGGTGTTTCCATAAGCAATACTGTTTGTAATTTGGCTGAAAGTAGCCGATGTAGAAAAGGCTGCGCCATTTGTATTGTCTGCAAAAGTGCCATGATTGACATAGAAACTGCCCCCCTCCGTACGGATTCCAGCTCCTGAAGAAATCGCCGTAGAATTCTTGTAAATGAGTACGTTATTCAGAGTAGTAATAGCAGTAGAGTTCGCTTGAAAAATAGCTCCTCCGCGATAGGCGTGGTTATCATGCAAATGGGTTTTCTGCATATTCATCGTTCCACCACTGATATATATTGCGCCACCGTTGCCCACATTGTCACCATCGGAATCTGCCAAATTATTGTAAAAAGCACTGCAAGCAGTATAGGGATTGCAGTTGGTCGCTTTAGGATCAGGATGCTCAATCTCTGCGAAAGCCAAAGATGGAGACATGGAGCTAGCGATTGTCACAGTTGAATTAACCGCATAGATGGCACCCCCATTGCTAACAGCACGATTGTTTGTGAAATGACAGTTATCCATATTGAGTGTGCTATTAACTGAGGAAATCACCCCACCACTGCCAGCTGTGGTATAACTGCCATTGTTGGTCATTCCAAAATCAACGCCATCAAGTTCAACTGTGGATGCGCTGGCGTAGATTGAGCCACCATTGGTAGCATGGTTGACCCATACCTGCGGGCGGATTGAGCCATAATCGTCGATCCATAAGCGGGAAGAATTGGTCAGATATATTAATCCGCCATTCGATCCAGCTGAGTTGGAGGTCATTTGCAAATCTCCATACAGGTCAAATAATCCGCCGCCATTGGCATACCCTCCACCACCCGATTGACCAGCGCTGTTGGTATTGAAGTTAATCCGGGATCCCAAGATGGCATGCAGAGAAACAACGTCCTGATTGCCCAGATAAATCCCTCCTCCGTTCATAGTGGCTGAATTTACAGCTAGATAACTGGTACCCCCAGCATAAAAATCCACGTCACCGGTTCCCGTAACCCCAAACGCGCCGCCATATTCATCTGCACTGTTCCAGCGCACATCCCACCATCCAGTAAAATCGAGTGTCCCAGCATTCATATAAACCGCACCACCGCTTTTACTACTGTGATTGTATTGCAGGGTTGAATTCTCCACATTTACATCTGGAACAATACCCGCATCAGCACCAATTGCAATGCCACCTCCTTCTTCAAGGGAAAAGTTATGATCAACCCAGGAACCATTGCGAATATTTAAGACACTGCTATTAAAAACACGAATACCACCCCCCAGCTGGGCGATATTGTTGCGAACAATGGAATTATCCAGTGTAAGCGTGGATGAATTCAGGTATATCCCACCACCCCGCCCTTCTATGAGGCTGGGGGCGTTGTGTCTATCAACGAGCGAGCCATTCTGTAATGTAGCAGTGCTTGTCCAAAGATAAAGACCGCCGCCATAAGTCATTGATGTAGTAGTCCATTTATTATTACTGATTGTGGTCGCATCCAGCGTTGCTGCAAGAACATCTTTTAGGAAGATGCCAGGACCACTAAACCCATTCGTCCCAGTCAGCCAGTTTGCTTCATTCGCTCCAGTACCTCCTACTAATACATTCCGGAGCGAAAATACCCCCCCCAGGGCATAAATTGCTCCACCCGATACCCCTGCTTTATTATTTTGAATGGTTCCCTGAAAGTTAATGTTACTGGAAATTGAATAGATTCCAGCACCATAAGTGGCCGTGTTACCGTAATCGGCCTCAGCCGTACAACCGATCTTACCTGAGGTTGCTGTCAGGGACGACCCTCCTCCAAGGTAGACACCACCGCCATTGCCCGTAGCCGCATTGATACAAATAGAGGTGTTATTTCCTGCCATCACCAGCTCGCTGGCATCCAGGAAAATACCACCACCGTTCAGACTGGCCGAGTTATCCAACAGACTTCCTCCATCCATGAGATTTACTATACTTCCGCCGACCGCGTAGATTCCACCCCCATCTTCCGTTGCAGTATTGGTATCCACAGCAGCCTCTGCACCGGAAAGTGTAAATGTGGCGTTGTTGTTAAGATATACACCACCACCTTGTATACCCCCATTAAAAGCAACCCGCGATGTACCGGAGACATTCACCTGTCCCTGATCGAAATAGATTCCAGCCCCCTGACCTGGGCTATTGACTGAATTTTGATACACTAGGGTCGTCCCGGACATGGTGAGCACGGAAGCATGCCCAGTTCCGATGCTGCCCATAATACCGCCTCCCCGAGCGGAGATATTGTAAAAGATGGAAGAGTCTTGCAGAGAGGCAGTCGCCCCATACAGGCGGATCCCCCCGCCATAGGTAGTGGCTATATTGCTACGAACCTGGACATTATTCGTGGTCAAACTGCTGCCATCCCCAATCCAGACCCCACCACCCCACGCAGCCTGGTTGTTTTTAATTTCCGTGTTATTTATGGTTAGCACGCCGGGAACACTCATCCCAAATTGAACTCCCCCCCCTTCACCGGTTGTGTTCGCGTTTTGGATGGTGAGATTCTGGAGAGTAACGCTGGCTGCGTTGATATTGAAGACCCTGTTTAATGTGGAGCCATCCACAATTGTACGCGCTGCCGAGCCACCGGCGCAGCCGGCATAGCCGCCTTGAATGGTCAGGTTCTTTGAAATTACCAAAGTCTCGGCAAAGGTCACATTCCCGGCCAACAGCAGCCGGTCACCCGCGTTTGCAGCCGTGATGGCTGCGGCGATGGTAGGGTAGGTACATCCCGGGCCGACGGTCCGGTCTGCCTTTGGGACAAGGTCCTCCTCGGGGTTATCTTCCACCGCGATCGAAAAATTGGGGTCTGGCTGGCCTTCGCCCGCATCCAAGGGGTAAATCTGCGGGCTGGAGGCGGGTAGAATCTCCCAATCAGCAGGTGCAACCCAGTTTGGGTCCTCCAGACTTAGCGGGGGAAGCCCATCTTCAGGTAATACGCCAGCAGAGACTAGAGGAAGCCTAACACCTGTGAAGGACACAACGAAAATCAAAATAACCAGCAAACGAATCATCGTTCTCGCCATGGTAACACCTCCCAAAAACAAACAAATCAGGAAAGGTCAGTTTTTCTGGATATAACGAGAGCTGCGATTAAATTTTGATTTTAGGATGTGAATAACCAACCAAATGGATGAAAAAACGAAACTTTGCAAAATTTGTTTCGTCTTATAATGTGATTATAGAGAACTTTTTCCAAACAGCAAACGATTTTCGGTCTGACTTAAGGATAAATCCCAGCATAACCTGCTCAATTATCAGCCAAGCGCAACATGGTATAGATCACAAGCTAAGCCATGCACACTACCATCAATCCCATCACTCCCACTATTCTGGATCATATTTTTGGATTCGCTTTAGCTGACCTCGTTTTTTCTTATCACCAAATATGCCAGGGGAATAAATCTGTACGGCAGTGATTCCCTGCTCAAACATTCACCAAAACTGATCTTGATTGCGATAAGTTTAAGTGCGTATCTCGCAACCAGATGCCCAGATTCCAACTGTTATTGGGAACGAGCCTTTGTGCCAAATCCTGTAGATTTTGTGGGGAATTGGAAAAAATATTCTGGATGGTTTAGACCTACCACAGAACCCTGTTCCCTTGAAAAAAGGATTTTAGGAAAAATAGTGCTTGACAATTGGGTTTTATATCGTATAATTACGATATAAAGGAGCATGAATGACAAGAGAAATACCTGTAATCCAGGCATTGAGCCGCAATGAAGTTCGTTTAGCTGCCATGCTAAAAGCATTAGGGAATCCGGTACGTTTTCGCATCATGCAACACCTGGCGATAAATCAAATGTGCATTACGGGAGACATCGTGGAGTTTACCACCCTGGCCCAGTCCACTGTCAGCCAGCACCTTAAGGTTCTGCGCGATGCCGGGCTGATTGATGGCGAGGTGGAAGGACCGGCGACATGCTACTGCGTCAGTGCGGTTGGTGTCCAGTTCCTAAAAACTCAAATCGAACTGTGGCTGCCCAATTGTTGCGAAAGTAAACCAGACAACGCATTCTCAGATTGCTGCTAAAAAACGTATACCATGCAAGCAGCTTTTTTTACTCTATCATATCGTAAAATTACGATGAACAAACAGGAGAATTCTTATGGACAAGATAGAAGATTCATTACAGTATTTCCAGCAACCTGCTGAAACTTGGGATCCATTCAAAGCTGTTAATTTAGACAAATCTATTCGGGATGCGGTGATAGCCAAAGCCTACTTACTGCCGGATATGACAGTCGTGGATATCGGTTCCGGATTTGGATTTATCACTGCGGACCTGGCACAGATGGTAAAAAGCGTGCATCTGATCAGAGGTTCGGCAGCCATGCTGGAAGAGGCGAGAGAAAATCTCAGCCAATTCAATAATGTGGAATTCCACGAGGCAGATGGTTTCAAACTACCATTCCCCGAAAAGAGCCTGGAGGCGATCTTTGCAAATATGTACTTGGATGGCACAGATATCCCGGCAGATGCGATTCGCGAGATGGTGAGTGTGCTGCGTCCGGGTGGGCGTCTGGTCATAACCAAAATGGAGAGCCATCCAAATTTGCCGGAGAAAGAAATAGCAGATCAATGGGAAGCGTTTGGTCGCGATCAAATGCGAACCTGGATGGGTGAAGCAGGATTGGTCAATGTGATCGTAGATCGTATCGGGCATTCAAGAATCAGTGTTTGCGTTGCAACAGGTACGCGCCGGATGGTAATGCGTGAAGCGGTACAGAAAAACTACGCGGCTGTCGCTCAATCAGGGTCTTGTGGATGCAGCAGTTCATCTGTTGAAACATCCGGAAGCGGTTGTTGTTCAAGTGAGGCAAACAATTCCAGCTGCTGCGGTGCGTCTGAGAGTGGTGGCAGTTGCTGTTCCGGCAGCGCGTATGGAGACGTGATCTTTACTACTGATTATTCCCCGATTGAACTATCATCCGCGCCAAAAGAGGCAGCGGAAATCTCATTGGGCTGCGGTAATCCACTGGCTATGGCGGGATTGAAGAAGGGGGAAGTGGTGCTGGATATTGGCAGCGGTGGTGGACTGGATGCATTCCTATCTGCTGGCAAAGTTGGTCCAACTGGAAAAGTCATTGGTGTGGATATGACCCCTGCGATGCTGGAGCGGGCACGCGCTTCGGCAGACCGCAACCAGATTACCAATGTGGAATTTCGCCAGGGTTACGCCGAAGTGTTGCCGGTTGCGGACGGCGAGGTGGATGTGATCATCTCGAACTGTGTCATCAATTTAACCGAGGATAAAGGGCAAGTCTTTCGGGAAGCCCTGCGAGTGCTCAAACCCGGTGGGCGGCTGGAAGTTAGCGATATGGTCACCTCCGGACCATTACCCATTTCGCTTCGGGAGAGCGCGGCTGGCTGGTCAGAGTGCGTCACAGGTGCAATTGCAGAGCAAGAATACCTTGACCTGATTGCCCAGGCTGGCTTTGAAAACGTTGCAGCTCGCCGCAGCACCACCATCAGCAAAATCGCAGGCGTCTCGGTTTATAGCGTGATTGTTTCCGCCATTAAACCTGAAGGCAAATACGATTCGTCAGCCAGGATCAGTGATTGAGGGCTAGTGCAAAACGGCAACAAAGATGAGCTTCTCACCAAAATAAGTGTGGGAAGCTCATCCAGACGGCGATAATGGGTGTGCAAATTGCATATATTTTTCACTCACAGCCAGCTTAAAGTGAAAACGCAACCAGAAAGCAAAGAGAAGGTTACTCCCACTCATCCGGCCGATAATTTCGTACGCGCTTCAACTCCCCGCGCTTTTTCTTATCCCCCACTCGTGCGGCTTTGGCCGTTCGGCTCGGACGAGTCGGCTTGCGAATCTTGAGCGGCTCGAGTGCGCGCTCAACCAGGGTCACCAGGCGTGCGATCGCATCCAAACGATTCTGCTCCTGCGTGCGATAGCGTTTGGCCTCGATCAGCAAGATGCCATCTTCGGTAACGCGCTTGCCAGCTAGTTTAATCAAGCGGTCTTTTACATCGACAGGGATAGAAGATGAATTGTTCACATCAAAGCGCAACTGCACCGCCGAAGAGACCTTGTTGACATTCTGTCCCCCCGGTCCGGAAGCACGCATGTAAGTGAAGGCCAATTCCTCATCAGGAATGGAGAGTGTTGGCGTGATCTCGATCATAGGGATAGTATAGCAGGAAGACAATTCTTTATCAGTGGATTTTCGATCTCTACTTACTTGGGTACTTCAGTAGCCCTCACCAAGGTGGCAAAGGACCTTTTCGACTTCACCTATTTTCGGATCTGGCGCTAGCGATCATCTAGCTGCCGTTTCACTACCCTCATTCATGCAAGGGCTGGTTCTCCTTTGATTTAACCGCTTTGTTAAGCAGCACAAGGAATTCATCCAATGGGGTCTTGTGAACCCGGGCAGCCCATTTTACTGTAATCCTCTTTTCAAGGAAATTTCGCAGTTTATTGTGCGATACCCCCTCCATTCCAAAAGCTATCATTATTTCGGAAATATCTCCATACTTGGCAAAAATATCTGCAATTTTTGTGTCTTTTGTGATTTCCATCCGGTACCTGCCCTTAAATTTTTCAATGGTTGCTTTTTTATTACGCAATAATGAACGGAAATTCTCCGTTTATTATTATCTTACCCATCCCGGCAGACAATAACAACGACTTTTGTCGAATTTAGAAAATGAGTGCCAGTCAGTTGTCTGGTGGGGCATTGCCAATTTTGCGTTTTTTGTATCTCGCCGGCTCAGCTTGTTAGTTCGTATGGTAGGGGTGGGTAGCCAGCCATTCCCGCCGAAGAATCCCGAAAATAAGGTCGTCAGCCCAGCGGCTTTTAAACCAATAACTCTCCAGAAAATGCGCCTCTTGACGCATACCAAGACCGCTTAATAGCTTGATCGTGCAAGCATTATCTGGATCTGTTGAAGCAAAGACACGTTGTTTACCCAGGATGTTAAACAGGAAATCAAAGACGGCCGTGAGTGTTTCAGTGGCGTAACCTTTTCCTTGCTGATCGGCTGAAAGGCTGATTCCGATTTCGGTCTGATGGGAATTCTCCCCGAGGAAATGCAGACCACAATCTCCAATTAATTGCCCGCTATCCTTGAGTGTGATCCCAAGCTGAAACCAGGTATCCGGCGCATCCATATCGAGCACGATTTGGCGCGCGATAAATGCGCTGACCTCCTCGACACTTTCCGGCTCCCAATCCTGGAATTGAGTAATGGCTGGCTGGCAGCGGATCTGGAAAAAAGCGGCAGCATCGGCTGGGACCAGTCTTCGAATGATCAGCCGGGCAGTTATCAATTCGGAATATTTTGATTGCATAAATTCTTCTTTCTAATATGAGGTCTTAAATGACGAATTTTTTGTTTCGTTTATCCAATTTTTGTAGATCGATCTTCTTTGACCTCGCTGGAAGAAAAGTCGAGCTACACCTATCAAAGCGCAGTTGCTTGCCGGAGAGAGCAGGTGTAAGCGTGATCAAAATCATAGGAGTAGTAGAGCAAGGGGAAATATGGTGAAGCAATGTCAAGAAAAAGATTTTATTAGGATATTGGGTAAATATATTTTCTAGATCAAGTATATAATCATTTTATTATTTATCTCTGCTTGCTTCCATTCATGATTAAACCCTTCGTTACTAAACAAAATAGCCTATGCTGTGATTTCTAATTTAGCATTCTCGTACAGGGAGCATGAAACTGTAAAAGGGAGGCTTATATGTCAATTTGTCCCCACTGTGGCGAGAGACATCCATTAAAGGCATTATTCTGTCCAAAAACAGGGGAGGCTATTTACACATCTAATCAAGATAATTCTCCTGTTCTTGAGACTTTTCCGAATTCTTTTAAACCGGAAACGGAACAAATCGCTTCACCTACATTCCAAAAACCGCCAAAAAAAGGTTTTAGTCTCCCATTTCTTTTGATTTTCGTGGGAATCATCATTGCCTTCCTGGGAATTCTGGGAATTACAATCACTTTATTACGAGATGTCCCTATTTCAATTTTTCAGACTGAAAGAATCCTACCAACAAGCCCGGAAAGGCTGTCAAAGAGCGCCATTTTTACCCCCACTATTACTCTTAGGAGAACCCAGGAAGAGAATCTTGTATTGGCATCACCTACACCAAGTCAAGATATTGCTACTCCAATGCTGGTACTTACCTCCACTTTTTCAGTCACATCATCTGTAGAACCAACAGAATTGCCATATTTCACCCGAATAAATCCAAATGACCAAGCCGTGTTAGTTGTTATTCCTGCCGGAAAATTTACTATGGGTAGCAACTCAGAAGTGGACCCATACTTTTGGGGAGCTGAGTCTCCACGACATGAAGTCATACTAGATGAATATATGATTTATCAAACCGAAGTGACGAATGCCATGTACCAACGATGTGCTACAGAGAAAAAATGCCCACTCCCTAACCAGTATAAAAACCGCCTGATTGACGATTATTACAGTAATCCCCAATACGCAAATTATCCGGTTATCTATGTGAACTGGGTTTCAGCCCAATCGTACTGCCAATGGGCTGGTGGACGTCTTCCAACAGAAGCAGAATGGGAAAAAGCTGCCCGTGGGGACCAGGATTCCCGTTTATTCCCGTGGGGAAACACAGCTGCGTTAGCCAGCCAGGCAAATTTCTGTGATTCAACCTGCGCACAAACCCAAGAGGATAGAACAAAAAACGATGGATTCCAAAATACAGCCTCAGTTGGATCGTTCCCCCTCGGTGCTTCTCCATTTGGGGTTCTAGATATGGCAGGAAATGTCTGGGAATGGGTGTCCGATTGGTTCCAACCAACCTACAGTTCAAAATCTGTCGAAAATCCAATTGGACCCGCAAGCAGTAAATATAAGACAATTCGTGGCGGCTCTTGGAATAATCCATCTGCGGGCGTTCGCATTGTTCAACGAGATGGAGTAAAACCTGATCTTTCGTTAGATACTTTAGGTTTTCGTTGTGTAATGGAGGTTGAACCATGAGAAGTACTCCAAAATTGAATATTTTTTTAATTGCAGTTTCCCTTTTCTCCTTACTAAAAGTCAATCTAGCCAAAGCGGCACCGCAACCTGATCTTGGGTTTCAGGTATTCACGCAAAGTTGGATAGCATTTGTCGATAATGAAAAGGCCGTTCATGTCATTCATCCCGATGGAAGTAATGATCAAATTCTTTATCCCCTGAATCAGACCATCCAACCCGGTTGGATTTCATTGCATGGCTGGTCGGCTACAGGGCGCTTCCTTGCTTTCAGCGACGACTCCTCAATCCATATATGGGATTCACAAAGTCAGTCCAACCCCACGGTGCTATTAAGTCAATCTACTATCAGGGTGGTGGATTTTAGATGGAATCCCAAGAAGGAGGAATTATTTGCCATTGAACAAACTTTGTCTACACAACAATCAACCCGAACATACCAGATCGAAATTTGGAATGTAGTAACTCAGACCAAACAAATAGTCTACCAGGAGGCTGGGTATCATTTTCTTTGGAGTCCGAATGGCGAAAAGCTTTTCTTCGACATGCCATTCAAAGATACAAAAGATACGGGCCAAGAGGCAAATTGCCCTACAATGCCAACTTGGATCTCCTTTGATGGAATCTACTCCTATGATCTCGAAACAGACACATCCATGCTGGTGATTTCAGCCAAAGATAACCCGCTAATTTTGGAGGACATCCTTCCAAATGGAAATGAGTTGATTTTTTATGAAGGAAAACTTTTTTGCACAGGGATGGATGGACCCTGTATGTTTGGCCATTCATTAAAAGCTGTCATCTCTAACTCTGAAGTTTGGACTTCCCCCCCTGGTTCAAATTGCGTTTGGTCACTTGATGGGAAAAAAGCTATCTGCGGTGGCGACATGTGTGAGGGTGATCCATTAAGAATAATTGATGAAGCCGGAAAACTTATCCACTCATTCTCAGAAATTCCAGCCACCGCGCAATATTCCATTTTTAAGAAAAATTGGTCTCCAGATAACCAAAAGATAGCCCTCACTGAAAAGGGTTGGATGGAGGCACCAGCAAAGACATATATTTGGGATTCTATTACTGGAGATACAATCGAATTACCAGGTAATGCAAATTTTTTTAGTTGGTCTCCCGATGGGCGTTTCTATATCGTTTCCACGGATCCGGAAAACAATTATCAACGTACTCATGCAATTTTTGATTATGTCACTAAATCTGAAGTAGCCATACTTGGCCCGACCGACTATATTAGTGAGATAGCGTGGCAACCTCCTGGAGCTTTGGAAGAAGAAATCACGTCTGAGCTGCTCCTGGAATGGCTACAGCGAAAGAATAGAGTCATTGATTCCTTGACAAATCCTGAGTATGGCTGGCTATTTCACCAGAAAAATTATGGCAATATTCCTCCGCTCCCCCCTCTAAACGAGGATGCAGCAAAGGAAATTATTCAACAACTAACTAACCAACCAGCCAGTAATACCGCAGAAAGTAACGAGGCTTTTTACCGTTTTCTGTTGCAAGAAGAGACTCTTGAAGATGTTCATAAAAATTATGTGCAATCCTCAGACGATATGGGAGAAACTTGGGCTGATTTATTAAACCTATCGTTTTCTACATATTCAATCTTATCTGGGCACCAATCGGCTGTTTCTTGGTTTCGCTCATTCTTGGAAGATATAGGACACGTAATGATTAACATGAACACAGACATCGAGTATCGTGAGCAGATACGTACAATGATGGATTTAATATTCATGTTTATTTTTAACAATCAGGATGTCACCGGGTATTTTAAGGATCTAGGTATCGAGGCAGGTATGCGTTGGTATGTAGCAAACCAAAACCAGGTGGTTTTTAACGAGGCGATTGAGCCATTGATAACCAAAGGAGCAAACAGTGTGCTTGCTATGGGGGATCCTATCTGGCATTATACGGGAACACGAAGGGAAGCGGACGCAAATACAGGTTATTTAGCAAGACAATCAACAGTTTTCACGAACTTCAGCCATGAGAACTATCAGAACACGCGTGATGCTCTAGATGTTGCCAAAGTAATCGATGATATTGCAGATCTTGCCCTGGCAGTTACAAAAGGCAGTACGCCTTGGTATGTTGCAGCTAGTAAAGCCCTCTCATTAAGCACAATCTTGTACTTGGATTGGTGGAAATTGAATGTGAACATCCAGCCGGCATTGAATTGCAATATGGAAATGGCTAATGCCGCTGGGAATCAAAGTTTTAACCCCGAAAACCCCAATATCCTACCTGTTTGCGAATCACCTGAATTTCCTTTTGCAAGGCTCTACACTCTACGTCCTGTATCGTCCACTACGATCGATGGAGATGCATGGGCACAGTTTAAGAATGAATATTCTGCGATTTTGGATGAATATTCATCTATTAGTGAATCAATGGGTCAGGATCTTATTGATGGTAAAAAAGTCTCCTCAAAAGACGATCAAGAATTTAATCGCCTCCTCACGCAACTTAATTCTATTCTGTCTCGAGGATCTGCAATCCTGACGCCAAAATCAGGACAGGTATGGGATGAACAGACGTTATCGATCATGCTAAATATGATGGAAATTAAAGCAAATACAGCTCTTTTTCTTTTAACCTTGGACATACCTAATAGTACACTTGAAAATCCTGATGTACTCGAAAACGCAATACAAAATCAAAGGGCATTACAAGACAGCATAGATCGAAATCTAACAGTTATTGAGGCATTTGATTTTGCAGGGTCACCTTCAGGTATTCCATCACTAGAAATAAGTAACGAACCCATAATAGCGACAGAAGGTGAACCTTTAGAAATTCAGGTTCGGCTGAATAATATCGGAAGCACGCGCTTGGAAGTTGGCTTGTTGTCAGCTCAATTGTTGAGCCACGATCAACCTGGAATTGAACTGAAAACCCCCTATCTAGAGAGTGGGGAGGAACAGGTAGTATTGATATCATTTCCCTCCATTCGGAATGTACCCAATATGGCTTTAATCACATTTACAGTCAACGAAAGCTCGGTCAGTCAGCATGTAGAAGTGATCCAAGATGAAAATCGTTGGGATATAAATAAGAAACTTCCGCTAATTCTTGCTGGAAGTTTTCTCATATTATTTGGCAGTTTTGCTATTTTAGCAGGAATATTCTTACTGAAAAGGAGAATAATGTGAGGAAAAATCGCGAATGAAAAGGCATACAATAGTACTATTAATTGCCATTCTCATTATTTCATATCCTGTATCAGCACAGTCACCAGAGCCATATATAGAATCATGCAATGATCTTCCCCTGCGGGATTGGCCAGAGAGTCATAATCTACAACTGCAAAACGGCTCATGTGTTTTGCAAAATGCGAAATCTGAGTACTGGAAAACCATTATCTGATTTCATCTTCCGATCAAGAATCTCGATGGGTTCGAACGGGAGATTGGAATTTCGATATGGCACCAGCATGAATGATGAATATCAATTTACCATTACCCCTACTGAAGCAAAGCTTTTGAATTATATCCGCTTTGGAAACGCCTCATCCTCAGAACATGAAACAAAATTAGCACAGGCTTCGCTCCAAATTGTGACAAACGAATGGTTCGAAATTGAGTTTGGAATGCAGGGACATCTCCAATGGCTATCCATAAATGGTGAAGTAAAAATCCATCGCGAGACAGCCCGTTTTTATGGCGTTGATATTAAAGGGGCAGGAGAGATCTATCTTGACGATATTCAATTAATACAAAACAATCTTTCAGCAAACGGGGAGATTTTAGCAAGTTACCCAGAGGGTCTAACGCAAACTTGGATTGCTTATCTCGACACCAATAATGAGCTGGCCATTGTGCACCCGGATGGCACTGATGTCCATGTGGTGACCGCTCCATCTACTGAAAATTTTTCAATTCTCTCATCTTTTTCGCCCAATGGAAAAATGCTTCTTGTGAGCAAAAGTAATGGTGAGCAAACCTTGTTAAGCTTCTTTTCTATGGAAGAACTCCAATTTGTAGGTTCTGAGATTCTCCTTCCGCGCTGGCCTTTATATGATTGGATGCCTGATGGAGAGCATGTAATTGTATTACGCGACACGTTTCTAAAATCTGTGAGTCTGGAAAAAGTAAATATTCATAGCGGACAGGTTGTTGCAACTTATATACTCCCACAGATTGTTGATGAGCAAACATTCGAGATCGAATCTGTAAACAGTCTTGACTGTTCATCCAACGGGTCAATAATTATATTGGAATTGAGAGGGAACCTGGATGGCAATACGATAAATCGCTCTCTTCTTTTTAACCTCACGACTCAGCAGGCAAATTACTTACCGGGGGCTTTTCGTTCTCTCTGGTCACCGGACGGAACCTTAATTTTTTCCACTGCAGGTGGTTTGATAGATCCTCAAAGTTTTGTATTCACCGAATTGCCGGACAAAATGGTTAAACGGATTTCAAACTATCAAGGATTTGCCTGGTCACCTAATGGGCAATTTATCCATGTTGGAACTGAAAATTCCGGAAATGAGGCTTATGCAGTCTATATATTAGATCTGGAATCCAAAGATGTAATAAATCTTCATCAAAACAGTTTTGGCACCTTTGCACCTGATAGTTTACATTTTGTTTTCGGTGATTCTGGCAGGGTAATTGTTCGCAGTTTGTTTGATAATTCTGAATTGCAGATTGCACAAGGCACCAAACCCATCTGGCAACCGGCTCCAGATTATTTCAGCATAGATACAATCCTACAAGGTCAGCCTACAAATTCTAACCAGAACCAGCTATTACCGACGATCGAGACTACACATGCGGATTCCACAACTGGAAATGATGAGAAAGACGATCAGCATGAAATCGTACCTTCGGACAATGGTTTGTCTGGCATCCCCCCCAAGAAAAATCACCGTCCAACCTGGCCAACTTTTTTCGGTATACTTAGTCTGATAGGACTGGCAGTTACCGTCAGCTATTTTTATTTGAATTTTTTTCGGCGATGCCCATCCTGCCAAAAAACCAATCGAGGTTCTGATCTATTCTGCATGTATTGCGGTAACCCTTTAAAGCCGTTTGCTCGTCCGATCAAAACGAGAATAGTAATTGCAATGCTGATTTTTTCTGGCTCCCTCACAGTTGCTGTCATCGCGGTTCTAGTTAACCAACCTGCGCAAAATATTCTCATGGCGGATGATTTGCCTTATAAACCGAGTTTAGAGAATCTTGGGACGGAAACTATAAAGACCATTACGGAAAACGCTCGCCCTTCTTCTAAATTTTTTTGCGGCAAGCAAGACTTATCCAATTCAACCTTGCCAGAAATTTTACAAGAGATAGAAACAAACCAGGCTGAAATGTCCGAATATATTGCCCAAGCATATAATAGAACACCGGAAGCAAACACTACTCGTGAAGCCAGTCTGCAAGAGACTCAATCTGCTGAATTAAATGAACTTTCCAAAAAAATGTGCTTTATCGCTTCCTTATCTATTAGCCCGGATCAGCGTTATATCCTGGTTTCTGGCAGTTATTATATGGATGGAACTGGACTGGGATTTTGGTCTTCTCTATACGACCGTACAAATTACAATCCAATCTGGGTAAAACCTATTGAAATAAATTCCCGCCCATCCAGTGAAATAGAATGGAACTCTTCAGGCGATGCTTTTGCAGTCATATACAATAGTGGGAATAATGAAGGAAAGGCCATCATATTTGAAACGTCCAGCGGCAATCAGATTAGTGAGTTTGCCGCTTCTACGCGCAGAGAAACATATTGCTCTCCATTGAATCTGGAAGGCAATCAATATCACTGGACGCTGGATGGAAACCATCTGGTGAAAAAAATAACAAATGCCGTTCAAGTATTGAATGTATCCACAGGTGCAGTTGAGAAAGAAATTGCATTCGACGATGATGTAATGGGGTCGCAACATTTTCCACCGGAGGATAGACGCTGCTTTTTTCGGTTGGCTTGGGACGCTAACGGAAACCGCCTGGCAACATTAGATGCTTCAGGAAAAACGGACGACAATCCCACCTATAACGGGTTAAAAATTTGGAATAGCCAATCTGGAAATTTGCTTTTAGAGAATCGCTCCAGCTGGATCAACTCACATGATCTCTCATTTTCTCCGGATGGAAAGTTTTTGCTTGTATTCGGGTTCACAACATCTCTCATCGATACCAGCAACGGTCAGGTTGTAAATCAGCTGAGTACTTGTCCAGTCTGCAATTATCCGGATCAAATTATTTGGTCAAAGAGCGGTGAAAAGATTTTGATTCTTGAAGGAAAGAACATCGGAATGTATGACTTTGTATCTGAAAACTGGAAAATGATCTCGTTTTCAGAATACTCCGGTCAAATACATGCATGGCTGGAGGAAAGTGGTGATATCCTGATGTGTGGTACCTTCAAACCAGTTGCTTTAAATATATTAACCGGGAAGGAGACTCCCTTATTGGAGTATTTCAAATCTTACAAGTAGGAATCTGCAGGAAAATCCATCTTATATTTTTTTCTATCCCAAAGATGAATAAATAAGATCGATTTTTGCCCAAAAATAAACTAATCCCCCTCATCCCCCAAAAGCACTGACCAATCCGCTGAACACCAGCTTACTGTAGATTGCGGTCATTTCCTCTGGCGATTCTTGCGCTCCTCGCCGCAGCCACCAGTTGATGAATCCCAGCAAGGAGGTGGCAAAGTAGGCGGCCAGCACATCGACCGGCACCTGTACAGCCCTGTCCAAAACTTGCTCACGCTGGCGTACAACATAAGCTGCGGTCTCGGCCACCACTTGTTGCAGCTGGTTGAGAGCTTGCATGGCAGCGCCGCCATTCATGATAATCTTGTATAGGTCGGCGTTATCACGTGCATGCTGGAAGACGGTCAAAATCGGCCCGCGCGGATCAAGCACATCGCCTCCAAGCTCACCCGGCAAATCAATCTGCTCCAGCAATTCCTGCGCTACCGCTTCCAGGCTCTTCAGTAGCAGTTCTTCTTTGTCTTTGTAGTGCAGGTAAAAGGTGGTGCGGCCCAGGTCTGCCCGTTCAGTGATCTCTTCAACCGTGATAGTGTCATAGCCCTTTTCCAGGATCAGTTCCATCAGGGCTTTCCGCAGCCGCCGTCTGCTGCGTTCGATACGGCGATCTTTTGTGCTTATTTTCATACCTTTACCTCGGTACAGGTCAATTGACAGTTTGCTACGTTCAGTTATAATAATGAATACAATGTTCAGTAATAAACACGTGTTCATTTTATCATAATGATGGTTCCATGACAACTGCTCGTACACAAACCGCCCTCAGCCACTCCAGCCCAGCGCCGTTGATTCACCTGTGCCAGGTGGTCAAGCAATATCAGACGCCGGCCGGCAATTTTGAGGCTCTGCACGGGATTGACCTGGATGTGCAGCCCGGGGAATTCCTGGCAATCACGGGTAAATCCGGGGCGGGTAAGACGACGCTGATCAACATGATCACGGGCACTGATACGCTCACTTCCGGCACGCTTGAAGTGCAAGGCGTGCAAATTCACAACCTGAACGAGAACAAACGCGCCTTGTGGCGCGGCCGCCACCTCGGCATCGTCTACCAGTCTTTCTACCTGCTGCCCAGCCTTTCGCTGCTGGATAACATTATGCTGCCGATGGATTTCTGTGGTCTCTACCAGCGTCGCGAAAGCCGAAAGCGCGCCATGCGGCTGCTGGAAGAGGTGGAGATGGAAAGCCACGCCCACAAGCTGCCCTCGCAGATTTCAGGTGGGGAGCAACAGCGGGTTGCCATCGCACGCGCGTTGGCCAACAACCCGGCTATCATTGTGGCAGATGAACCCACCGGGCGCCTTGACTCGGTCACAGCCAATGTCATCTTCGAGATTTTTGCCCGCCTGATAGCCGATGGTCGCACCATTGTGATGGTGACACACGATGCCACTATCCAGCGGCGTGCTTCACGTGTCCTGTTAATCAAAGATGGGGGGCTGCTGCATGGCAACCCCTGAACCCAACAGCTCTTTGATCCGCATGGAAGCTGTCAGCAAGACCTTTCAAACCAGTTCTGGTGCGGTCACTGTCCTGAAAGACATTCATATACGAATTCCCAGCGGGGAATTTATCTCTATCGTCGGGCGCTCCGGCAGCGGTAAATCAACCCTCTTAAACATGCTGACCGGTATTGACCACCCATCGCAGGGCAACGTCACCATTGCCGGTACGCAACTGCACAAGTTATCCGAGAGTCAGCTGGCTTCCTGGCGAGGACGCAACCTGGGCATTGTCTTCCAGTTTTTTCAGCTGCTGCCAATGCTTTCACTGCTTGAGAACACGATGCTGCCGATGGATCTGTGCGATCGTTTCGCAGCTGCTGAGCGGCCTCAGCGCGCGCTGGACTTGTTGAAACGGGTCGGGCTGCAGGATTTTGCACAGCAGCTCCCGGCAGCTGTCTCGGGTGGTCAGCAGCAACTGGCAGCCGTCGCGCGTGCTCTGGCCAATGACCCACCCATCCTGGTGGCGGATGAACCGACCGGCAATCTCGATTCGCGCACCGCTGCCAGCGTGATGGATTTATTCCAGGAGCTGGCCGGTCAGGGCAAGACGATTGTGATGGTAACGCATGACCAGAGCCTGTCCAGGCAGACGGGCCGCAGTCTGATTTTGAGCGATGGCGAGTTGATCCAGCCGGTCCTGGCAAAGGTTTTTTCCAAGCTCAGCCATAGTAATCTGCTCAAAGTTCAACACCTCAGCCAACTCATAAGGTTAACTCCAGGCGAGACACTGCCCGCTCAGGTAGCCATGTTTGTGATCGCCAGCGGGAACCTGCAAATCGGAAAACGCACCTATAGCCCCGGCAGACTGCTGATGCAACCCGCTCAAGCCACGAACAAGTACGCCTTCCGGGCAGCCGACGGGCCAACCGAGGTGTTTTCTTTAGACATCTCCGGCTTGCGCCAATTGGCAGAATCCCTTCAATCAACCCGGGGAACGCCATGAGACCACGCTGGAACAAGGTGCTGGCAGACTTGTGGACCAATAAGGTGCGCTCGTTGGTGGTCATTCTCTCGATTGCGATCGGTCTGTTTGCCATTGGTATGATTTCAAGCACATACGGCTGGCTGCAGCAGGCGATGAGTTCTGGGTATGCCCAGGTTAACCCGGCCAACGTGCTGGTGCTTTCAACCAGCTTTACGCAAGATTTCGTCAACCGTGTGCAGCACCTGGCAGAGGTCAGCAGTGCGCAAGGGGTTGTCCAGAACACATTCCAGCTGCAGACGGGAGCCGACACAACCATTCCGATTGATGTACAGGCTTTTGATCGTTTTGATGAGAAGCAAATCAACCGGCTCACTTTGCACTCTGGCCGGCTGCCGCATGATGAAGGTGAAATCGCTATTGATATCAATAAACTGGCTGAGACCGGCGCACAGCTCGGCGGCACACTCACCCTGCTGCTTCCTTCCGGGAAAGAGCGCAAGATGACTGTCACCGCCATCGTCCAGGATGTCACCATCGGCGCAGGCGGGTTAGGGGGCGGCTTTTTCATTGCCCCGCCTCAGGGCTATATCACCAGCGATAGTCTCAACATGTTAGCGCAGCCCGAACAGTTCAACACGCTGCTTGTGACGGTCGAAGATGGCGAAGATGCAGCCATGATTCAGCGTGTGGCCGCGCGGGTGGAAAAGGAATTCGACGCCAACAGCCTTTTAGCCCTCAGTTCCACTCAGATGAAGAGCAGTGCCCACCCCAACAATCCTTATCTTGAATCAATGATCGGCATACTGGTTGTGCTTAGTATTCTGGTCGTATTTCTGAGCGGATTCATTATTACCAACATGATCTCTGCCCTTCTCAACCAGCAGATCCAACAAGTGGGCGTGATGAAAACCATCGGCGCCAGCAGTTTTCAGATCAGCAGCATTTATATCATCCTGATTCTGGTCTACAGTCTGATTGCCCTGGGGATTGCCGTGGCATTTTCCGACCGGGCTGCCTATGCCCAGCTAGAGTTCCTCTCAACCCGTATTAATTTCCTGATGCCGGTGGTCAAGCCTTTGCCGCGCACTTATATTCTGCTGGTGCTGGTTGCCTTGATCATCCCGCAAGTAGCTGGATCGTTGCCTATCCGCCAGGGTACGCGTCTGACCATCCAGCAGGCGCTCAACGGTGTCAGCAACCTGGGTGATAAGCCCAGCCGCCTCTATAGCCGGATGAGCAAGATCAAAGGTGTAACCCGTCCGTTGCTGATCTCCCTGCGTAACACTTTTCGACGCCGCTTGCGGCTGGTGCTGACCCTGATCACCCTCATCCTGGGGGGCGCTATCTTTATTGCTGTCTTCAATGTCAGCGCATCCATCAACAGCTATATTGATCGCATCGGTAAGTATTTCATCGCCGATGTCAACCTGACCTTTGCACATACCCAATCGCTGCGGGAGATGGACCGCATCATATCGCAGGTTCCGGGGGTGGTGGCTGTGGAAGGCTGGGCCGCTGCCCGCGCCGAGCTGATTCTGACGGATAACAGCCTGGGTGGCAGTATCATTTTGCAGGCACCCCCAGCCGACAGCACACTCATTGAGCCTATACTCCTGAGCGGACGTTGGGTTCAACCCGGTGATAGTCATGCCATTGTTTTGAATGAACTCTTTCAAGAGCTGCAACCACAAAGCAAACTCGGCGATACAGTTCGACTGCGTATCAACCAGAAAGAGAGCGATTGGATCATAGTCGGTTTCTTTCAATTTGCGGGAAAAAGCGGCGGTCTGCTGGGATATACCAGTTTTGACCCGCTGGCACGCCAAACCAGTACCTATGGCAAATCCAGCATGTTCCGCGTGGTCGCCGGCAGCGATATGCACACCCTAGAAAATCAAAAAGCACTCGGTAACAGGCTTGACGCCTATCTCAAAGGACTGGGTTATGAAGTTAGCGAGGTACAGGCTGGCTTAAGTATCAAAGAGTCAACGTCCAAGGGGCTCAATACACTCACCATTTTCCTTTTAATCATGGCATTGCTGTTGGCAGCAGTCGGCAGTATGGGTTTGATGGGCACCATGTCGCTCAATGTGATGGAACGAACACGCGAAATGGGCGTTCTGCGTGCCATTGGTGCAACCGACCGCCACATCATCACCCTGGTGCTGGTAGAAGGGGCACTGATCGGCCTGATCAGCTGGGTGCTTGCCTGCCTGGCATCCATTCCAATCGGCAAACTACTGACGGATCAGGTCAGCATTGCCATTTTTTCAACCCCGATCGAATTTATCTTCACCCCAACCGGCATTTTGATCTGGCTGGGGGCAGTTATCTTGCTTGCCGTTCTTGCCAGTGTTCTCCCAGCGCGCAGTGCGGCGCGCCTGACCATTCGCGAGGTTCTGGCGTATGAGTAAACTTAATGAGGTGTTCCAATGAAACGTAACCTGCTTTTCTCCGCTTTGATCATCACAATCTGGGGCTTCAGCCTTACCAGCTGCAATGTCATCAATGGCCTGGGAGCTACGCCAGAGCCTACTCCTCTGCCCACCATCACCGCCATACCCGGGGTGATGGCCGAAGGGCGGGTTGTGCCCAGGTCATATACCGCGCTGACCCACACCGGCAGCCCGGCTACGATTACCGAAATAGCTATCAGCGAAGGTGATCAGGTTGAAAAAGACGCACTGCTGATCAGCCTGGCAGACCGGGAATCTCTACAAGCCGCGCTGGATGCCGCTTTGGTGGTCAAAATCCAGGGGCAGCAACAATTGGATACTTTGGAGCGCAATACCAAAATTGATCAGGCAGTCGCAGCCCAGGAATTGGCTGCGGCTAACCTCGCTGTTACTCAGGCACAGCTGGCGCTGGATGACTTTACCAGCCAGAAATTCAAAGATGAACTGGATGACCAGCGTGACACCATCCAGGATGCCAAAGTGGAGCTGGCTGACCGGCAGGCAAAACTGGATGACTACGCCGACCTGGATGCGGATAACGTCACCCGCAAGAACGCCCAGCAGCGCGTGGATGAAGCCGCCCGCAAATTGCACGCAGCCGAACTTAAGCGCGACCAGATGATTTCACAACACGACCAGGCTCAGGCTGCTTATGATTTGGCATTAGCCAGGCAAAGTGAAGCCCAACGCAAGGTCAATGCCAGTGAAAATGGCCCGGATAAAGAAGAGCTGGCCCTGGCGCAGGCAAACCTGCAAAGTGCAGAGTCACAAATAGCCACCGCTCAGGCCATGCTCGATAATATGGACCTACGAGCACCCTATGCCGGCACCATCATGGCCATTCACAACGTAGAGAATGGTGAAGTCGTTAATCCCGGGCAAGTATTGATTACCATGGCAGATACCAATCAATGGTTTGTTGAAACCACTGATCTGACCGAACTGGATGTTGCCCAATTGAGGGTCGGTCAGCATGTGACCCTTGTGCCGGATGCCTTTCCAAAGCAAACCCTGGCTGGAACACTCGAATCGATCAGCCGCACATTCGTTGAACGCAGCGGTGATGTGCTCTACACCGCCCGCGTATTGATCAGCGAGCCATTTGACGATCTGCGCTGGGGTATGACCGTGGAGGTCACGTTTCCGGAGTAAGCGCTTGAGCGAATAGCGGGTAGCGGGTAGCTTGTTGCCTGAAGTGGAGCACTCGTAGCGACCAAATCAGATAATCGTGCGGGTTGATCTCAGTAGCGCGAATGCAAGAAATTTGGTAAGGGTAGAAAATGTAGGTTTGGTATGTTGGATACAAAAGGCCGATGGCTATGAATTCATTTCTTCCAAACCTTCCGGCACCACAGATCAGAAAGCCGAGTAATAGCAGCGGCTACTCACGATAGGCTACCCGCCACCCGCCCCAGACTACCCGCTCAAGCTTAGCGCAGCAGCCCACATTCCCCACACACCCCGAACAAGACCAGGTGATTGGTCGTTATCGCGAACTGATTCTGTGCTTCAATTGCAGCAAAGAAACTACCTACCTCTTCATTGCCAATCGTGAAGGTCTTCCCACACACCTGGCACACCAGGTGATGGTGCCGTCCATCCGCCACCAGCTCATAGACTGCCGAACCGGTGCCCATATCTGAAATAGAAACCTGCCCGCGCTTAACCATCCGCTCCAGTGCCCGGTAGACAGTCGATTGATTAACAGCCGGCAAGCGCTCACGGATCACATCAAAAATTTGCAATGAGGTTAAATGCGCATGCTCCTGGGCCAGGACTTCGAGGATGATCTGATCGACTGAGGATGTACGCATTGTATTCTCCCTATTTTATAAGCAAAAAATTGCTATTGCAAAGATTTGCATTATAATAATGCAATCCTTATCTTTTATTCTATCACCAGCACCAAAAAGGATTTGAAAAATGCTCTTTTCTCCTGTCCCCAGCCCCACCGCCATGCACATCCCCGATGGATTCCTATCTGTGTGGGTTTCGGCCATCTTTTGGCTCATTTCCGGTCTTGTATTAGCCCTCGCGTTACGCCAAACCAGTCGTACGCTGGCAGAACGCCAGGTCCCCATGATGGGCGTGCTGGCAGCCGCTATCTTTGCCGGTCAAATGCTCAACTTCAGTGTCACCGGCGGCACCTCCGGCCATCTCCTGGGTGCAGCTCTGGCGGTAATCCTGCTCGGTCCCTGGCCGGCGATTGTGGTGATGACCTCGGTTGTTTCGGTGCAGGCTCTGCTCTTTCAAGATGGCGGGATTCTGGCACTGGGCGCTAACATTTTCAATATGGCTATTATCGGCGTTTTTGTCTCCTATGCCATCTTCTCACTGCTTTCGCGTCTGATCAAAAAACGCCCGATTGGTCTGCTGGTGAGTGGCTTTGTGGCTGCCTGGAGTTCGATCTTCGTGGCTTCACTGGCCTGTGGGTTACAGCTGGCCATTTCGGGCACCTCACCCGCCAACATCGCCATTCCAGCCATGGCCGCCATTCACAGCCTGATCGGCATTGGCGAGGGGCTGATTACCAGTGGTGCGCTGGTGTTTGTGTACGCCGCCAGAGCCGATTTGCTTCAGCCCGCGCAACAGGGTAAAGTCAACCACAAAGGCATTCTGGGGGTTGGTAGTTTAATTGCGGTGCTGCTGGTATTTCTCTCCCCATTCGCTTCCAGTCATCCGGACGGGCTGGAGTGGGTGGCAGCGCAAAACTCCTTCTTGCTAACCGCGCGCGAAGCCTTCTATAATATAATTCCCGATTACACCCTACCCGGTATCTCCAATTCCGCCCTGGCAACCATCGCAGCAGGTCTGGTGGGCATCGTGGTTGTTTTTGCAGTGGCGTACTTTAGCGGTCGCTTCGAAAAACGCTCCACAGTGGTTGAACACCTCATCGAGTAAGCATTGCAAGACCTCTATCGCAATCACAGCAGCCCGATCCACAATCTGGATGCCCGCGTTAAGCTCATTCTCACGCTGGCCTTTATCATATTCTTGAATCTCTCTCCGATCGGCTCCTGGCCGGCGATTATCTTCTTTCTAACCCTGTCGATCAGCACTGCGCTGCTTGCACACCTTAAGCCCGTCTATTTGCTTAAGAGATCACTTATAGCGCTCCCATTTATTCTGGCAGCCTTTCCACTCATCTTTCAAGGCAATCCTCCTGATTATCCCATTCACATCCTGCCCGATTGGACAATCTATTACAGCCCGGCTGGCTTGCAGCGCTTTATCACCATCGCTCTCAAAGCCTGGATATCCGTGCAGACTGCCATCCTGCTGACAGCCACCACCCGCTTCCCCGCAATTTTGACCGCTCTGCAGCTTATGAGGCTGCCCCGCTTGTGGGTGACGGTGATTGGCCTGATGTGGCGCTATTTATTCGTGATCACCGATGAAGTCACGCGTATGCTGCATGCACGTAGCAGCCGCAGCGCCGCAGCTCCCGGAAAGATCAAAGGACGGCGGGAGCCTGCTCTGGCGGGCGCGGGTTACCGGCAATATGGCCGGCAGCCTGTTTGTGCGCTCGATCGAGCGCAGTGAACGCATCTATGCTGCCATGCTCGCCCGCGGATATAATGGGCAACTACCGGCGAACAGCGCCTTTCCACTAACCAGCTCTGCCCGCCTGGTTATCGCAACCGGACTGTTGGGGCTCTTGCTGCTGTGGCTATTCTCTCTGCTGAGTACGGGCTGAATATGGATGCCATCATTGAAATTAAGGATCTCACATTTTCTTATCCGGATGGCAAGCGCGCCCTGACCGGAATCAACCTGAGTGTTCACCAACATGAAAAGGTTGCGCTGATCGGGGCAAACGGTGCCGGTAAGTCCACGCTTTTATCGCATCTGAATGGCATTCTTAGTGGTCAGGGACAAATAACAATTGCAGGGTTGAGTCTCAACCAAAAAAATGTTAAGCAAATTCGGGCTATTGTCGGGGTTGTTTTTCAGAACCCGGATGACCAGCTTTTTTCGCCCACCGTTTTCGAAGACGTGGCCTATGGACCGCTTTACCAGGGACTGGATCAGCATATCATCAAAATACGGGTAGAACAGTCTTTGCAGGATGTTGGTCTGCACGGATTTGCCCCACGCAACCCCTATCACCTCAGCAATGGCGAAAAAAAGCGGGTGGCAATTGCCAGCGTGCTCTCGATGCAGCCAGAGATCCTGGTATTTGATGAGCCGACCGCCGGACTGGATCCACGCGCGCGCCGTGAGTTGATTACACTGCTGGCCGAACTACCCCAAACCATGCTGATTGCCACCCATGACCTGGATCTGGCCCGCCAGCTGACTCCACGCGCGGTGCTGATGAACGCCGGTCGCATTGTCGCGGATGACAACACCGATCAGATTTTGGAAGATAAAAACCTATTGCTGGCGAATGGATTGATCTGATTAAAGCCTGACCAGATTGGCATGCCTTCGTGCGTTAAGCGCAAATGCTCAATTCACTCGCACCATAGCGGGCCACACATACGGATATTTTTTACAGCCTGATCAATACGAAGTCAAGTCATAAATCTCGCCCAAGAATTATGAGAAGTTTTTTATCTGTCGTAAAGAGCTTATTCATACCTTTCTTAAAAAAGAATAATGGAAACCATATTTTCTCTTTTAGCGCATCAAAAGCGGTAGAAATACGAAAGTCAGCTCGGGGCCTTTGACGCTCAAAATCAAACCTGAGTCCGTATATTCAGTTTCCCATTCCAAACCGGCCGTCAGAGTAGGCAACGTGACTGCATCAAACTGACCGCTCCTGGAAGCATACGTCAGGATCATAAATTGATCATCTGCCTGGGGGGCAAAAGGATCGATCAACGTGACCACCAGATCTCCCGCCAGGGTGGCACTGCCCTCCACGACCAGCTGGTCAAACTGCGTACCGGCTGTCAAACCGCCCAGTTCCATCGTCAACAATCCATCAACAGTCTGGGTGTAATCGCCGCTTACTGTAATCATACCGGGCGATGAACCCGGGCTGACCTCGCCGCCGTTTTCCAGATTACCATTCACTGTGCCCGTGCCAACCAGGCTGGCGCCAGCCGAAAGCGTCAGCGTTTCTCCACTGGTCAGGGTGCCGCCTCCCAGGTCAACGACCGTGTCGCTGCCCGAAGTTATACCCCGCGGGAAGTTGAGCGTTCCAGCCAGGACTTCAACATCTCCATTGTTCGCAAAATCAACATCCATGGTAGTGGTTGTGCCTGTTGTATTTTTATAAAAGCTGCCATTATTTTCAAATGATTCATTTGCTCCACCCGTCATGGTGGTCGTGGCATTGGCATTGAAAACACCGTCATTCGTTAATTGCGCCCCATTCAACAGTGAGATATTGTCTCCCGTCCAATTGATCGTACCTGAATTCAACAAGTGTTGTGCATCCAACTCATGAATATTCGGGGAATAGGCTGAATTGCGAATCGTGGCGATAGCTCCGCTCAAAATTTCTGTCGATCCTGAGCCTGAGAGCTTGCCCCCATACCAGGTGAACTGATTGAAGATGCTCACATCACCAACATTGTTGATTTCTCCACCATGATCTAAATACACGTTCGTCAAAGTGTAATGTCTGACAGGCGATTCAAAGTAGATCATACTTCTGTTTGAAACGCTTATTCTCGCCGCCATATTGACCACACTTGCACCGCTGTTAAATCGGATCACCGCACTCTGATCAGAAGTAGAGACGGTCAGATTGCTATCAACTGCAGGGGGCCAATATGTTCCGGCAATATTGGTAACACCTTCCCGCACAAATACGTTAGGCACCCGAATATCTGAATCAGCATTAAATGTAAATGTCTGGTTGAGAACATCCTTGCCGATATAAAGTGTTGTTCCGGTCTCACCGAAAAAGTCGCCGCTGTGGGTACCCCCGCGCAATAATCCCAGACCTCCCACAGCCAAATTGACCGTACCACTATTTGTGAATGCTGAATAGATTTCGAAATAACTACCATTACTGGTACCGTTTACATTCAAAGTCCCGTTATTCGTGAAACTGCCGCCGGCCACGAGTGCACCTAAAAAGACTGGCGCACTATCCGGTTCAGCAATGAAAGTCCCATTGTTGACTAAAGTGAACGCAGCCAGATTCGATCCATCCATCATTGTGAGTTGGGCACCGCTTTCGATAGTGATCACATTCGCCCAGGCTGAGGATTCTAGAGGGTCCCATCTCCAGTTGATAGAAGGATAACGTGTGACACCAGCCGGGATGATGACATCATCATCCACGGTCGGGACGACATTGTTGCAATCGCTCCAGTTGAAATTTAGAAACCAATTGATATCTGTACCACCAGTCCAGGTGCAGGTATTGGCTGCACTGACCGCTTGCGTGTTTATACCCAATACGCTCAGCAAGAAACTGAGCAGCACGACCAGAGAAAACCATTTTTTATTGTATGCTTTCATTTTGACATTCTCCATGACATTTAAAACTATAAATTTGGAATGAAAGGTTAAACCCAGCGCTTGTTCTGATTACACGCACCATTAGAGAATTTTATTTCTGTGAAAATAAGTGATTGAATTTTTTATAGTGCTTCACTCTTATTGCTGGAAGATGGGATCTCGTGTTGATCTTGAAAATGCACCAAAAACTGCTCGAGGTCCGCAATGGTCTGAAAATAGCTTTTGGTATGGCTCTGAATATGTTCAATTTCCCCACACAGCAAAGCCGGATCACGATCCAGATATTCCGCCCAAATCCGCAGCATATACAAATTCGTTCTACGATCCAAAGGGGAAGTCATTAAGAGCCTCGCATATGTACTCACTAAATTTGTCGCGCTATTCATACACGAATAGCATAGCAAGCGCACCTTACAATTTTCTTACAATGCGGAATTCCAGGTATGTCTTTACCAGGCAAGAGGGGTGCCTGGGTCAGAAATGTCTGAATATGTCAAAAAAATAGCCTCGAGGCTCGAAGCGCGGAGTAAAAAACAGCGGGTAGGTCCTTGTAGGGCATCCACCCTCATAATGCATTACAAGCAACCCAGCCAGGGAAATGGCTGGCTGTTCATTATTTTGATTCTTCTCAAGGAACCGTTATTCGCACGTAAATTGTAGAGGCGCAGGATCGAAGAAAAAAGGGCTCACTATTGGAAAATGAGTAAATTGTGAAATCCTTAGCCCCTACGGATGGCCATTTTATGCGACTGTCACCTGTCGGCTGTCCGCTCACGTATGGTCGCGATTGCAATAATCAATGCCCCTACCCCGGCCACAAGCAACGGAACAACCAGTGCCAGTTGCAAGCCAATCCGGTCAGATAGCCAGCCCACCACCACGGTCGCCGGCGCAGCACCGATTACCTGGGTTACCAACCCGAACATAGCCTGCCCGCTCGCCTGACGGTTTTGAGCAAGTGTTTCCTGCACAATCACCAGCAGCGGGCTGACTGGAATGGTGAAGCAAAAGGAGGAAAGAAAAAAGAAAAACAGACTGGAATTCAGCATCGGTAGTAACAACCCTGCCAGACCAAAAACCATCGCCAGGAATAATCCAAACACAGCCACCCAGGTGCGTGCAGCGGGGTTTTCTTTGACCAACCTGTCACTTAACCAACCGCCCAACACTGCTCCGAAAATACTGGCAGGCACAATCAAGCCACCGGTCAACAAGCCGGCCTGCGCCAGACCAATTTCGAACTGACGCATCAGATAAGACGGCATCCAGGAAACCAATCCCGTCGAGGCAAAGACCCCGCAGGCGCCAGCCAGAAATATGGCCGGTAATGAGCCTCGCAGCAACCAGCTTAAGCTTCTTTCATTTTCTCGACCTACCCCCAATGTGGATTCTGTACTCTGGATGAGAATTTTCGGTGCCAGAAATAGCAGTCCAAAGGCGGCCAGTAACCCCAGCAAAGCAGGAATAATGAGCACCCATCGCCAGCCAAAGCGCTCCCCAATTGCACCCGCGAAGACGATTCCCATAGCAGACCCGGCATAGATTGCCACCGAATAGATCGAAAGATATAACCCGCGCCGCTTTTGTGGGCTAATTTGCCCCAGGTATGCCAGGTCAAGCGGACCATTAGCCCCATCTGCCAACCCGACAGCCATCCGCAGTCCAACAAAACTCAAAAAGCTGCCGGCCATTCCTGAAAGCAGTGAAAGGATTGACCAGCCGAACACCAGAGGCTTTAGAACACGCAAGCTGCCAATTCGATCAGCCAGCCAGCCTGCCGGTAAAGAGATAGCCGCCCGCCCTAATGTGAAAATGGAGACTGCCAACCCCAGCTGGGCATCATTGAGCCCCCATTCCAACTGCAACAGCGGGAAGATCACCACCAGTCCACGTCGATCAATTTGATTTAGAAGATTAATAAAAAATAGCAAGATTAATACACGCACGGCCGGGTAATTGGAAACCACTGGCTTTTTTTTGTCGGGCATTTCTACGGTGTCGGATGGCAGCATACTTGTCAGATCTTATTGCTCATAAGCAAGTTCTTGCAATAGACGTCTGACACGGGCAGTCTCAAATTCAGCACCTAATTTATAGAAGATGCTTAACGCTTGCTGCAATAACTTTTCGCGTTGAGTCCTATCAGGGTGCATGGCAGCCCAGCTTACCAAAGCCTGGGCATGTTCAAACGGTGCTTCAATCCGGCGAGCCCAGGCTGCTGCGCGTTCCGCAAATCTGCATCCAGCTTCAAAGCCACCTTGCTGACCTTTCACATCAGCCAGCAAACGCAAGGCTATACTGACCTGACGTTTTAGTTTGCAGTGCTCCGCCATAGCCAACGCTTCACGAGCATAATCCTGTGCCAGTGAGATTTCTTGTTGCTTAATCTTTGCCTGGGCAAGAAGCAAGAGAATACGTACACAATAAGGTTGAGCAGCTTGAAATCTGGCCAGCTCCAAAAAATTCTCCAACAAGGCAATCGTCTCAACCTTTGGAGATTGCAATATTTCTATTTCAGCCAAAAGCAGGCTGGCATTCACCTGGCGCGGAATGTCAATTTTTTGGTCGACGAGCTTCAATACCTGGCGGGCATTTTCCGCGGCAGCTTTAAAATCTCCACATTCCCGCTGAATGAATCCCAAACCCAACAATGCATCACCCTGCAAGCGGGGGTCTCCAGCTTTGAGCGCGATTTCCTGGCAGATCTTAAACTTTTCAGCCGCCTGCTGGTACAAACCCAGACTAAAATAAGATTCGCCCAGGGCTGCATGCACTGCTGCCTGTGTGTTTTGATCCTCCATCTGATCTGCATTAGCCGCCAATTGCAATATGCGCTCAGAGAAATGAATGCTGGTGCGGTAATTTCCCCATTGATTATGAGCCCGCATCAACACGGTCAATGCCCGCTCGCAAATCCAGGCAGGTGGTGGCTCCATTTCAGTTAATTCACGAGCAATCCGCCAACCACGTGCATTTCGATTGCGGGTCTCTTTCGGATCACCCCGCAGCAGCGAAACAAAAGCCTGGCCCCAGTACAGCAAAGCAAGTGCCCAGGTAGGCCCGGCCTGTTCGAGTGAAACTTCAAATTCATCTGCCAGGTCATCATAACTATCAAGAGCACCGCCTTGAAGCACCCGCAATTGAAAAATTTGGTATGCGGCAACTGTTTTTAATTCACCTTGAAGGTGGGGGAATGCCTCCTGATAATATCGAATTGCCTCAGGGTAATCTCCACTGAAACGCAGCGCTTCTGCGATTCCCAGGCGCAACTCGGATTCCAGCCTCTGTTTATCCGCTATAGCCAATGGTTCTAACCATTCGAGGGCTGTACGGTATGATTTCAGAGCCTGTTGCGGTGCATATAAATGCAAAGCAAAATCGCCGGCCTGCTGCATAAATTGAAATGCTTGTTGGTGCGCTCCGCCTTTGTAAAAATGTTGCGCCACCAGCATGGCATTAAAGCTGCCGGCTTTGCCAGATTTCAGAATCACTTCTGCCAGGCGGCGATGATAAATTCTACGACGCGAATCCGGCAGAGATTGATAGAGCACATCGCGATAACAGGCATGCGGCAGCATTAATTCCGCCCCATCGGGCATGCGTGGTTCGATCAACAGTCCCAGATCAATCAAAGTGTCTGCATTGCGCAGCAAAGCACTTTCTTCCACTTCAAGTACTGCCTGAAGAACATCATAGTCAATTTCACCACCGGCAACAGATAACACATCCAGCAATCGCCGGTCCGGGTTACGAAGCTGTTTCAACCGCAATGCAATAATTTGCTCCATGCTGGGAGAAAGCATTCGCTCAAAATCACCACTGCTTTCCCACTCACCCATGACATTCACGAATAAAATGCCTTCTTCAAAAAGGTATTGAAGTGTGGAAATGATAAACAATGGGTTGCCTTCAGTTGCAGTAAATAACTTTTCGGCCAGATTTGGAACTTGTACAGACCCTAGTTTTCCCAACAATTGGGTGACAGCATTCAGTTCAATGGGTTTCAATGATAATGAAATGCTCTCAACTGCAGCTTCTGACATTAATCTCCGAACAGGATGGTCGTTAGAGGTGTCTTCAGTCCGGCAAACCAGTAGAATTTTGATCTTTGCCTGCAATGCTGAAAGTAAACCAAGCGATTCCGGATCGAGCAAATGGGCATCATCAACGTAAAGCAGGCTTTCTTTACCAATAAAGTATTGCAATAATTCCAGTAATGCCTCGCCCAGTTGTGAAGCATTCGCGGGTTGATCTGGTGTTACCCTTTGTGCTCGTTCGAATTGAAACGCTGAAGCGTCGCTATTAACGACCTCACTAATTGCCTTGCGATTTTTCGGACTGATATCGGCCACTTTCAACCAGCCAGGTTCCTCTTTTAAGAACTTAATCCAGGCAGAATAGGGCTGGTTTTCCAAATTGATACCACGCAATTTGAAGACATGGTTACCATGCAGCGCAACATACCCACTAAACTCATCTGCCAGGCGGGTTTTGCCAACCCCAGCTTCTCCCTCCAGCAGAATCACCCTGGCTTGCGGTTCAGCCCATTGTTGAATTAACCAGGCGTATTCGCGCTCCCGGCCACAAAATGGTGCTTCGCCCAATGAATAAGGCACCTCAAATAATCGTCCCTCAAATGCTGGAGGAGGATAATGAGGCAAATCCATCTGGTCCCACAGATTGCCCGTTTCAATTCGATGGGCGATATCAAAACTGGTTCGATCCGGTGCTACACCTAATTGCTGACGCAGCACCTGTTCGCATTGTTGAAAAACCTGCAAGGCTTTGCCTTTTTCACCGGCATAGTAATAGTAAAGCATTAAGCGAATGAAAACAGCCTCACGACAGGGCTCCACTGAGAGAATCTGCCGGCAAACGTTGATCGCGCGGCGATAGGCACCACTTTGCGCGTAGGCTTCCGCCAGTTCGGTGAGGGTGATCAGATACAGATCACGCAGGCGTTCACGTTCACCGATTGTCCACTCCAGATAAAGGTCTTCCAGCAAATAGTCGGCACGGTACAGCCTGCGTGCCTCTTCCATGAAGGCAATTGCCTGCTGAAATTGCTTTTCTTCCAGGGCTGCGCAGCCTGCCTCTGCCTGCTTTTCAAATTGGTGCACATCAATCCAACAGACTTGCTCATCCGAATGACTGTCTTTCATAACAGGCAAGATCAGCGCATACCCGCCCTCTACGGATTGAATCCACTCGTGCCCTTCCGCGTTTTCGAGCACCTTTCGCAACTGGCTGATGCGAACATATAATCGTCGCTGGGCACTGCTCGGGTCTTCCTCCGGCCACAGCAGTTCAATTAACTGGCTATTGGAAAGCGGCTTACCCGGATCAGCCGCCAGAAATTTAAATATTGAACGAACCTGTCGGCTCTGCCACAAAGGATGCTCAATTTTATGACCGTCTTGTAAGACTTCAAATTGTCCGAAAAAGAAGATTTCTAATACTGGCATGGATGTCATTTCCCCCAGGAATTGGAGCTAGATGGATTTGAGTGAATGGCATGCATTATGATTATAGCTGAACTTAATTGAAAATTAATCAGCCCGGGTCTCAATCGACCCTATATTTATCCCCTTTTTACGTGCAATTAACAAGCCAGATACTTTTCTACGGGTTGGTCGCGCATGCGGATAGCAGAGTTGCGGTTGGCAAATTCAGACGGCGTCAACGGTTAACTTTTTTCGAATTCATGCTTCTAGCAAAAAAAGTTTAAAACATAAATGAAAAATATGCACACTTAGCTGCCTGAGTTGTTCTAAACTTGGCAACGAATAGATTAAGGATGACCTGCTCTAACTGCTGTAGATGGCTCTTCACAATCTGGCGGTAAGCTCAGCATACTCATCGTACAATTTCGCCCATTTTCTTTGGCACAATATAAAGCCCGATCAGCTTCCTTTAATAGAACTTCAACTTTGTCCGTCACGGGTGTCAGATGAGAAACTCCGATGCTGACAGTGAATTGCAGCGATCGTTTCGTTCCATCCGTTAAGCCCAGGTCAAACTGATGTGCTTCAATGCTTTTACGAATGCGCTCCCCCAAAGCCTGTGCTGCTTCTGCATTCGCTCCAGGTGTTATCACCAGAATCTCGTCACCGCCATAACGCGCAACGACATCCGAAGCACGCACAGCACTTAAAATCAACCCACCCCAATGACGCAAAACTACATCTCCGACCTGGTGGCCGCAAGTATCATTAATCTGCTTAAAATAATCAATATCAATTAAAAGAAGAGATAACGGCAGGTCAAAGTGCTTTGCCCGCCGAAATTCTTCATGCAACCGTTGGTCGAGGTATCTGCGGTTGTAGATCCCAATCAGCGGATCAGTGATATTTTCTTCTTCGAGGCGGACGACCCGCTGTACATCCTGTGCCGTTTGCAATGAGAGGTGGATGGTTAAACCCACAAAGATTGCTCCCAACAAAAAAACTGCCGGGACTACGATATTTGTTTCCCACCAAAAATAAAACAGGTATCCCAGATATCCGAGGATAAAAATAATGATTAAGATGCTTTGACCATACCACTTCCGCCGAATGGAACCATCAGGTAAAAAACCAATCAATTTTCGCAAAGGTATGGTTGCGACAATCAAAATGATCAGGCCAGCTATGACAAGTGCGTTTGACAATATAAGCAGGAACATGTTTACTTTCGGAGAAATTTGTATTCGAGGGATATTACGATACGAAGATTCTTTAATCTACTTTATTACAATAATTATCTCATATTTTCAAAAAAGCAAATTAAATCGAACTTGCGAATTGGCAAAAGCTGGTTTATGCATGCGCTTAAACACATATTTCCTCTCCCCATGCCTTTATGTGTTAAGTGCACCGCCTTCCTTCAGCCCTGCATCTCGTAAACAGTATCCAATTGCCAGCCCGATTTATCTTCCAGACAGTTAAAAAATCACTATAATATAGAAAAGCGTTCTTGTTTCATCCGGAATCCCATGTCAAAATTCTTTTTTACCATTCGCAGTCGTCTAATGCTGATCGTAATCTTAACTGCCCTGCCCGGGATTCTATTGCTATGGTTAACTGGCCTGGAGCAGCGCCAGCAAGCCATTCAATCTACTCAGGATGAAATTGTCTCACTGGCCAAAGTGGCGACCAAGATGCAATCGGAACTAATATACAACGTACAATCCTTCTTACAGACCCTTGCGCATCTGCCATCAATCCGCACTCAGGATATGACCGGCTGCCAGGAGATTCTTTCACATCTGGTAGGGGAGCATTTTAACTATTACTCCTCTTTCTATGTAGCCGACCTGCAGGGCAATATACTTTGCAGCCCGCCCGGGATGCACACACCACCGGATTTTGATCTTTGCGATCACTATAAGACTCTGGTGCAGGCCAATGATTTTGTCTTCAGCGGATATCATATCTGCCGCCATACCGGCAAAGCTGTTTTCTCGATCGGTTTCCCGGTCTACGATCTGCAGGATGAACGTGTTTTGGTCAGCAATGTCAGCCTGGACCTGATCTGGTTTTATGAATTCGCTCGGGATATCAATCTGCCGGAAGGGGCGGAACTGATTGTGTTGGATCAAAAAGGCACCATTCTTTCACACTTTCCGGATAACGACAAATGGCGCGGATCACCTCTGCCGCCAGAATCCGGACTTTCACAGCTCTTCGAGCGGAAATCAGGCACTCAAATTGGCCACAACTTTGCCGGCCAGGACGCGCTTTTCGCTATCAGCTCGATTGCCAGCACTACCCAGACCATTTATGTTGCTTTGAGCGTCCCCACCAAAATTGCCTTTGCCACTGCCAATCAGACCTTACAACGCAATATGATCATTCTGATTGCCACTATGATCGGGGTGCTGGCGTTGATGTGGCTGTTAGGCGACGTGCTGATCACGAAACAGACCCGCCAACTGGTAGCAGCCTCGAAAGAACTGGCGCAGGGCAACCTGTCTGCCCGCTCCAGCGTCGCCTACAATCAGGGCGAGTTAGGCCAGGTGGCGCACGCCTTCGATGAGATGGCTGTTGATCTGGCCAGGCGCGAAGAGGAACAAACCCGTCATGTAGCCACGCTCAGTGAATATGCCCGCAACCTGGAACACTCCAATGAAGAGCTGGTCAATTTTACCAATATCGCCTCACATGACCTGCAGGAACCACTGCGTAAAATTCAAACCTTTGGCGAGCTGCTGCAGGATCGTCATGCTGCCAATCTAAATTCCCAGGCTAGAGACTATATCCAGCGCATGCGTGATGCTGCCCGGCGCATGCAGATCCTGATCACGGAAATGATGTCCTACTCACAGATGACGGGCCGTCAAAAGAACTTCAAGTCTGTCAATCTCACTCAGGTCGTTCAACAGGTTCTGACCGATCTCGATTGGCAAATCGAAAGCAAACAGGCTAAAATCGAAACCAGCAAACTGGGGACTATTGAGGGTGATCCGATTCAGATTAACCAGTTACTGCAAAACCTGATTGGCAATGCGCTCAAGTTCCACAAACCTGGCAAAGCCCCTGCCATCCATATCTATAGCCCCTATCCCAATGGCAAGACCGATCCACAGGGAATGGTTGAAATACGCATCCAGGACGAAGGCATTGGCTTTCAAGAAAAATACCTGGAACGAATCTTCCAACCCTTCCAACGCCTGAACACAAACGAATACGAAGGCGCCGGCATGGGTCTGACCATTTGCCGCAAAATCGTCGATCACCACGGCGGTAAGATCACTGCCCACAGCATACCTGGCAAAGGCACCACTTTTATCATCCTCTTACCCAAAACCCAACGAAAAGATTTCCCGGAGCAACCCTATGAATGAAAAAAGCTACTCAAAAGTGATTTTATTGGTAGAAGACGACCCCGACGATATTTACCTGATCAGTGAGGCGATCACCGAATGCAATCTGGATTGCGTGATCAATATCGCCCAGGATGGTGAAGAACTGATGGATTATCTTTATCAGCGCGGTGAATTTGCCGACCCGCAAGTTGCCCCCCGGCCAGATCTGATCCTGCTGGATCTTAACATGCCGCGTAAGGATGGACGTGAGGCACTCGAGGAGATCAAAGCCGATCTGCATCTGCGTACCATCCCAATTGTCATTTTAACGACATCCAAATCTGACCAGGACTTACTCAACACCTATGAACTGGGCGCCAGCGGCTTTGTCACCAAACCGGTCAGCTTCAACGACCTGCGCGAGTCGATCTGCAAAATCGGCAATTACTGGTTCGATACGGTACGCCTGCCGCCGGAAACAAGCGAAGGAGAGTAGTTGCACAGATGCGAGTGGGTAGCCTGTAGCCGCTGTAGAAAGAGCTTAATCTATTTTTGCTATCTGCTATTCCCAATCAGCTCACGCACTAAGCATGCGTCCTGAGTTTACCATCCTATTGTTCTCATTTTTCATTTTTTATGCTCAAAAAACCTGCTTTTACCCATTATTAATAAGCTCGGGCACTAATAATCCCAAGCTCGGATTCGGGTTGGATAAGTAAACCAAACATCTAGAAGAGTGCCTCCTGAAAATAAAAACCCAACACCCTGCCCATTTGGAGATCAAGCAGAGAGGAGAAACGCTGTAGGTTGGGCATGTTTGACTGGATAAAGCCATGGCTGCCAAGGCATTACAGAAGTCAGAGTGATCGTCACCTGAGTGCCCAACATTTCCATCCGGAATGCTAAGCCGGGAATAATCATCTCTGCCTAAAATATTCTTAATTATTGTTGGGCGATATACTTTTTGGGTTAGGAAGCTGTAAAGTGAGAAAATGTTGGGCACGTGACAACCGAGCAGCGAATCAGGCAAAGCCAGCGTGCTTCCCGTCGCCGGTGTGGGTCATGCTTGCCTAATCTACAGGCTTAGCAACGAAGCTCGCTTATGCGTGCCTTTGGCGGATTGCGGCAGGAGCAGCACCTGGTACGCGAAGTGACCCGCCTAAAAACCGATTTGCTAGGACAAATTCGGGATGGATATTAAAAGCCTTTGAGATGGATCACTTCAAATCCTTCAATTAGCAAACGTGCAATACATTTTTGAACTTAAAACCCTCCCGAGGGCTTATGTGACAGCGGGCATGGTTAATCTGGTATGAAAAACTCCCTTTATATTGCAGAGATTGCTCGCGAAGCGGTTAACCCCTATCAGCTATCCACTCACTCGTCCGCATGGCAATATCTGCCTGGTTCAGCAAAACCACCGGGTCATTGCCCTGTTTCGGAAAAACACTGTAGCCAATGGCTGCTTTGATCCGAATGCGCTGACCGCCTACCAGAATTACCGCGCCGACAGATTTGAGAATTTTTTCGGCAATGGCCGGCAGCACGGTCTCATCCCGGATTTCCTCCAGGATGACGCCAAACTCAAAATCGCTCATCTGTGCGACGGTATCACATTCACGCACGCTGCCCACCAGACGGCGGGCAAGATGTTGCTGTACCTGGTTGAGGGTTTCGACATCAAGAGCTGGGTTTTGGGGTACATTCACGGACACTTTGCAGACCGCCGCCATTAATTGGGCGCGTGCCATGCGGGTTATGGTATGGCGCAAACGATCCATAAACAACGCCCGGATGGGAATATGGGTATTGGGATCATACAGCTGGCGCGTGGTCGGCGGACCAATGTGATGGTTGATCGGCTGGGTGGGAATCTCGGAACTGGAAAGACTGCCGGTATCAATTTTTTCAATCGGCAGACCGCCTTTAATTTGTACATAGAGCTGCTGTGTTTCCACTGAAGGCTCAATCCCAAATTCACGCTCAATGATCCCTTTACAAAACTCGTACTGCTGCAAAGCTGCGCTGCGTCGACCGGAAAGTGCCAGCAGGCGCATCAGCAGACGGTGAGCCGGTTCTTCCAGGGGAGCCTGATCGACATAACGCCAGGCGTAAAAGTAAGCCTGGTCATAATTATCCTGCTTGTAATACACGCGAGTTAACAGCTGCAGAGCATCCAGCATGGTGCGGAAATAACGCTCGCGCCGAAAGACAATCCACTCCTGAAAAGCAGTCACATCACCCAGCAGCAGATCCTCCAAAAAGTCACCACGATAAAACTCCACAGCGCGGATTAAGTGCTCGATACAATCCTGGCAGGTATGTAAATGAGTATGCTTATGGTTTTTGGCAAGAGCAATATGCTCGCTGAAAGCCTGCGTGTCCACCCACCCCGCTTTGGCATTGAACCCGATCGCCTCTTCTGTGATTTTGAGAACGGCATTCGCGTTTTCTTCATTGTCAAAGGATTTCTTAATCCCCAATATCGCCTGGCGCAGATTCATACGCGCATAACTCTCCGGACGGTCCGGCCAGAAGAATTCCGCAATCGTCTGGCGTTGATGCGCGTGCGTAGATTCTTCGGCCAGGTAAGCCAAAAGTGCGCGTTCTTTTTTGGTTCGCAGGGCTTCGTTAATGTCTATCCCGTCGAACTGAATTTTAAGCGTCCCTAGCAGAAAAATTTCAAGTCGATTCATTTCTAATCTATTTTCACGGTTAAATCACGCTGGTTTCACTGTCTGTTCCCACCCGTTTGTCATACTTGAAAGAAACCATGGTTCATAAAAGGCTGGAAAAGTATGCGAGAACAAAATTGTAATTATCTATCGTATCTCTTACGCATATGGCAGGACAGCAGTGACGGGGAATGGCATGCGACCTTGCAGGATGTTTTTGGCGATGATTGTTATCACTTCGCAAGCTTAACTGAATTATACAGAAATTTAGAGGCATTGACCAGTGCCAGAAGGGTTCATTTTCAAGAGGAAACGAGTGAATCCTTCGGTGCGCAACTATCTGAATTGCGGAAAAGGACCGTGTATGCAAAGAAAAACAATTGATTTTCCACCCATTAAGTGCGTTGTCTTAAAACCACCATTCTTTTATTTCGAGAAGGAGGACTAATCATGAAAGTACGAAAGTTAATTCTTAATTTTGTGACCGTCATTATGCTCTTGAGCATGACGGTCGGTGTGGCGTTGGCCGAGGATGGTGTCATCTTCCGGCGCAACATCTCCAAGACCCCGGATGGTGAAACCGAAAAGGCAGCCATGTATATGATGGACTTCTATGTGCCAGCCCAGGCTTCCACGGGAGAATTGGTAGGTACCGGTGGATAACTAGATTGATGATGATGATGTCGAAACTGTAGCCAATGCTTGAGCCCCGCGAATTATGCCAAACCGCTGATCTCGGTTTACATCGATGACAGCGCCCACGAGTTGGAAACCAAGGGTGGTATGTCCTTCGGTCAGTTTGATGCCTTTGTAGGCGTCTCACTGGATGATGGCACCAGCTGGAAAACCACCAATCTGTCCAATTCAGCGGATCTTTCCTCCATCTTCCTGAGCACCACCGGTGAAGCGTACCCCGGCGATGTTCACAATGTTGTCCATCAGGTGGCTGGTGACCGATCTTTGTGGCCTGGGCCAGTCAAATACTGCCAGGGCGGAACACCCTGTATTCATTGATCTAGATGATGATGGAGTCCTTCAAGATTCTCTGACTGACCTTACCAATCTGAAAACAACCTATGGCAAAGATGCGCAGTCTACCTCTATGATCTCTTTGGAGTAGCTGGCAGTCAGAAGACTCGGTTGATTACACGTTGGTGGGCTTCCCCGAAATTGGTGAGATACCTTACTCCTGTATCTGGACGGCACGCGGCAAGCTGTTGCCGGGCGATGACGCTGCAACCGCAGATTCTATGGAAGCCACACATGTGATCTGGACCAAACCGGAACGTCTGACCTCCGGCAAGCGCGATGCCAACCTGCCGGCCGTCGATTGTGCCAAGGACGCCGGTTGTATCCTCACCTGGCAGGAAGACCCCGAAGGCCTGCGCCCCGGGTCAGGGCTTGGGACCCGGCGAAGGCTGGAGTGGTGCAATTGCCAATGCCCAGACCGACATCTGGTATTCCTACATCAGCTATGCAGGATTTTGATGATGTATTCACCGATCCACTGGATAACACTTCTGACCCCAATTGAAGTGGAAGAATTCTTAGGCGAAACGCCATGCCGAAAGCTTATGTGCCAATGGCCATGCCTGTGCGCTTGACAGATAATACCAAGTGTAAAGGTATGAATACTACCTTGAAACCCAAGTGACCCTTATTGCTATATCGATTTTGACACAATCGATGATATCAATCTTAGCAATGTAGCACCACTCATTACACTTGAGAGCTCCTGAGACTGATGCGGATTATTGTGCTGATAACCATCGATTGGACCACACCCGGCGGTTCAACACAACCAGTGTGTGTCACTGATGATGGCCGCGTTCTGAATGGCCGCGTGGCCTCCACCCGTGTGCGCCTCAACCTGAAACCCTACACTCCTGCAGGCAGTGATGCGCAGGGATGGTGCATGGAAAAAGCGCCTGGGTGGTGATGGCAGCCGAGGAAACCAAAGCCCTGGGTGATATTCTGATTGATCCCTATGGAAACCCGACAGAAGACCCGATCGATATCGGTAAGGATGTCTGGTACTACACCTTCGATATGTTCGACCACATCATGATCGATCAGGGTGGTATCCTCAACCAACCGGCTATTTGCAATCCATAACACAGTCGGAGCAGCTTACCTGATGAATGCAATGGCGAAGACTTCTTCCCGGTACAAATAGATCCTTTGAATGGTGGTGATTACTACCTGACCGAAATTGCACGCCGCTTTGCGCTGACCACCAATTCGGTGCAGGCAGCCGTGGATTCGGAGAGCGGCCTGGCAGCCATGCTGATCTACAAGCAGGGCATCATCAACCAGGGCGGTCCGGCCGATATCTTCCTGCGCGAGTGGTCATTCCGATGATACCGTTTTTGATCCCGCGGTGGATAACCCCTACGCCTTCGAAAACATGGAATGCGTTGATGACCCGGACAACCCCAACGACGGATGGGCTTACACTAATGAGGATAATGGTGGAACCAATCCCAATTACCTGAAAGGTATCTGTCTCTCGCCAGCCATCAATATCTCAGGTTCAACCATCGTCGAGTGCTCCGGTGCAACGGGTAATGACGCCTGTGCAGCTACCTTCCCGGTGGCGGATGACGGCAGCATTCCGGATAACGAGACCTCGTTCCCGAAGGTGCTCGAATGGCGCCAGTGTGATGGACTAAGTGAGACCATCGATGGCGTTACAGGCTGTGAAGAACTGACAACGACCTGGACGACCAGTCCTGGGATAACCCCTTCGATGTAGCCAAGGGTCACCGCGGCTTTCTGGATGGCGATTTCGTCATGATGATGTACGCCTGGGCACCCAACTGGAAAGCCAACACGGTCGGCAATGATCACTACAACCTCTACACCCGCCGTTCATTTGATGGCGGTCTGACCTGGACCACCACACCCGGCTGATTTGGACGGTTTGGGTATCTCAGTCACGGAAAACTACTGTGTCAACACCTCTTCCGAAGATTGTGTAGGAACCGAGTTTACCTATGCAGCTGGTGCATTTGAACAGGGACGCAATGTCTCACAGCTGATTGGTAACAAGGTCACCATTCTCGACCCGCGCTACACGCCCACCGGTGGTCTCAAGCTTTACCCGACCATACGCACTGATTGGCTGAAGGATGAATTAGACATATCACTTTGATGGCTGTCCTGATGACGATGACTGAACGTGATACCTTCCGTCTTCTTCATGGTCTACGAAACCGGCGACAACACTACCGTCACCGACGGTGAAGCCGTGCCGCTCGATCTGTTCTACAGCCGAGCAACCGTTTATGGCGATGTCTGGGAAATGATGGATGGTACGATGACGGAAACGGATGAAATTGAAGTATTGGATCGCTGGCCATGGCTGGAGAATAAGAAAGATGATCTTTCTGGTGAAGCAGGCATGCTGGCCAACCCGGGCGGCACCTTCATGTACGCAGTCTGGAATCAGTGGAAGGAAGAAATCGGTGAGGACGGCCATGAACTGGTCTACGACAGCGATATGATCTTCCGCCGCTTGATGTACAACGATAATCTTGAACTAACCCCGGTCACAGTTATTGAATTCCAGAGTGCTGACATGATCGCCACCTCAAGCGATGATGTGCTCACCCTCATCATCAGTGCCCGCGATCTGGATCGCCTTGGCGATGGTGATGAGATCACCGCCATCGAATGGAGTATTGACGGCATCGTCTACAACGGCTGTGACAGCAAGGTCTGCAACATGCCTGCCCGTACCCTCTCGGAAGGCTGGGACGGCTTCGATAACCAGGCTGGCAGCGGCGGTTACGGTTCGCATGAAATTGCCGTGCGCGTCAAAGACAACGACCCCAACCGCGAGAACCCGGCGGAACTGGGTAACTGGTCGAAACACGCGAAAACAGCCGTGATCGTAGCGGATACCATCTACAAAGTACGCTTACCCATGGTGATAGGCCAATAGCCTTTTAGCCCCTGCTTTGTGGCGCCTGCCTGGCTCAAACCCCTGGGTAGGCGCCCGCAGGAGAAAAAGATGATGATGCAGAAACCCCTTTTCCGCCTTTTGACCATAAGCCTGCTGGTAACCGTGATTACCGCAGTCCTGGCAGCTGGCACCCACACGGTGCAGGCTGATCTGGTCGATTATCTGTTCTCGTTGACAGCCAATTGGAACGATGATGGCCAATTCAACGGGGTGGATTATGGGGTTTCGGTATCTTCGGCCGGCGACATCAACGGGGATGGCTTCGCCGATGTGATCGTTGGTTCCCAAAAGTATTTATTTGATGGCGATCGCGATGGCGCTGCCTTTGTTTACCTCGGCAACAGCGGCGGTCTTTCTGCCAACCCACACCAGATCCTGACCACAAACAGCTATGGTTCGCTCTTTGGCGCATCAGTCAGTGCTGCCGGTGATGTCAACGGCGATGGCTTTGCGGATGTGATCGTAGGGGCTCCCAATCACAAAGAAGAAGTATCCAGCGAACCGCGTGGTGCTGCTTATCTATACAGTGGCTCGTCTGGCGGTGTCAGCATCAGCCCGGATTGGAGCTTTATTGGCACGCAGAAGGACGCCCAGTTCGGCTATTCCGTCAGTAATGCCGGTGACGTTAACCAGGATGGCTATGACGATATTCTGGTGGGTGCCACTCACCACACCAATGGTGAAAACAACGAGGGCACGGTATTTCTGTTCCTGGGCTCCAGCAGCGGTTTGAGCAGCTTACCCGCCTGGAGTTTTGAAGGTAATCAGAGCGGCGCGCTGGTAGGTTATGCGCTGGCAGCCCTGGGGGATGTCAATGGTGACAACATAGATGATTTTGCCGTATCCACACCCACGTACAACAATGAAATATTGGTCGACTGCGGCATCGTCTGGGTTTTTGTGGGTTCCAGCGATCCAGCTGGTATCAGCAGCGTGCCCTATTGGAGTGTGACCGGCGCGCAAGCTTATGAATATTTTGGCGGCTCAGTTGCAGGAGCCGGAGATGTGAACAATGACGGCTATCTCGACCTGATCGTCGGAGCAAGGGGCTACGACGAAGATGAGGTCGATGTAGGTGCGGCATACCTGTTCACCAATTCCGCTTCCGGTTTAAAGTCGCCGGCTGACTGGCACGTCCACAGCAGCCAAACCATGTCCGGGTTCGGAATTTCCGTAGCCGGGCTTGGCGATGTCAACCTGGATGGTTATGCCGATGTAGCCGTGGGTGCAAATCGCTTCACGGACGGGCAAAACCTGGAAGGTGTCGTATTTGTCTATCGCGGCAGCCCGGCGGGCGTGGAAACCATTCCCCACTGGAGCGGTGGCGGCAACAAAGCAGAAGCCAGTTTCGGCTTCTCGATTGCCAATGCCGGAGATGTCAACCATGACGGTAAAAACGATTTGCTGGTAGGTGCTCCTGATTACAAACGGGATGAAAAAACCGTGATGGGTCAGGCCAGTCTCTTCCACGGTATGCAAGCCGGCGAAGTGATTACCTACAGCGTATTTTTACCCCTGCTGGCGAACGGACAATGAATCGAAGGTTATGGTGTGCTCATGCAAAAACAAACTCACTTGAACGGGTGGCAAAAGATTTTTTACACCACAAAACCACAAACTGATGAACGCGGGCGCTTTCTGCAGGTAGCCAACAACCTGATCCTGCACCTGCACCCGGCCAGCGTTCCATTGCCCGCCGTCAATTTCCGCTACACCTGGGGGCTGGGCGGTATTTCAGCAGTCCTGGCAGCCATGCTAGCCTTAACCGGCATCCTGTTGATGTTCCGCTATGATGCCCGCATGGATTATGCCTATATCAGCATCCAGGAGATTGAGACCAAGATTATGTTCGGTTCGCTGCTGCGTGCTGTCCATCACTGGTCTGCTAATCTGCTGGTGATCAGCTCATTTCTGCACCTGGTGCGGGTCTTCCTGACCGGTTCTTACAAGCAGGGGCGCTCCACCAACTGGATCATTGGCGTGTTGCTATTCGTGTCGGCGCTGGCTTCCAACTTCACCGGCTATCTACTGCCCTGGGATCAGCTCTCCTACTGGGCAATCACCGTCAGTACCAACCTGATGGCTTACATTCCGCTGATTGGCACTGGCCTGCGTAATTTCTTCCTGGGTGGCCCGCAGGTCGGGCAGACAGCCCTCAATAATTTCTACGCCCTGCATGTTGTTTTTCTGCCAGTACTGATGGCTGCCATGCTGGGCTACCATTTCTGGAAAATTCGCAAAAATGGCGGCATTTCCCAGCCATTGCGCCACGAAAATGAAAAAGTAGAGCGGCTCTCCACCATTCCGCATCTGGTCAATCGCGAGATAGCAGCCGGGCTGGTGGTCTTCACCCTGGTTATTCTCTTCTCAATGCTGAAGCCAGCTCCACTCGGGCCGATCGCCAATCCATTCCAATCACCCAACCCGGCCAAAGCCGCCTGGTATTTTGTCGGCTTGCAAGAACTGTTGCTGCACATGCACCCACTCTCCGCTATTGGGCTGGTCGTGGCTGCCTTTGCAGCCATCATCCTAACCCCTTACGTGGACAAAAAAGAAGGGGATATCGGTATCTATTTTCGTTCGGCTGTTGGCCGACGGACAGCGCTCTGGGGGGCATTAATTGCCCTCAACCTGACTCCATTGGCTGTCGTTTTGGATGAGTACTGGGTCAGCATCCCGGATTGGCTGCCGAATGCACCGTCCTGGCTGACCATTGGCGTGCTGCCCTTTGTTGTGACCCTGGCAGTTTTCTTTCTGCTTTATTTTGGACTGCGCAAAAGCAAAATTCTTGCAAACCAAAAAGCTAACCACAGTGAAGCTTTGCTGGGTGTCTTTTCCTTTGTCGTGGTTGCCATCCTTCTTCTGACAGCCACCGGTGTATTCTTCCGCGGTGCCAATATGGCACTTGTATTGCCCTTTTAGAAAAAGGGAGGATTACAAAATGAAAAAAATAAAAGCCAAATTTGAAAAATTGGATGAAACCAGCGGCAAAATAACCCGCCGTAATTTCCTGCAGAGCAGCTTGAAAGCATTGGGTGCCCTGGCAGCTATTGAGTTAGGCGGTGCCGGCTTGCTCTTCTTGCGCTCCCATACCCTCGATGGCGAATTCGGAGGCGTGATCACAGTTGGCGCAGCGGAAGAGTTTATCCCCGGCTCTGTGGTGGAGTATGAAGAAGGCAACTTCTTCCTGGTACGCAGAGATGATGGCGGCTTTCTATCCATCTACCGCCGTTGCCCGCACTTGGGCTGCACCGTCAAATGGGTGCCTGAAAAAGAGAAGTTCTACTGCCCATGCCATTCCGCCAGCTTTGATCCCAACGGCGATTTCCAAAATCAAATTGTCAGCCGCGCGTTGGATACCTTCCCGGTTTCCATTGAAAAAGGCATGGTCAAGGTGGATACCTCTCAGGTCAATATGCGTGAAAAATATCAACCCCAAGATATTTGCTACGAGAATTGAAGGTGATGCCAATGAAAAAAGCCTCTTGGATCAGTCTGGCAGCCTTAATCCTCCTCGTGATCGCCCTGCCGTTGTACGCCTTGCGAGAGACCACCCGTATGATAAATGCTGAAGTCAAATTACGCGACCAATTAATGGTTGAGGGTATTGATCTCTATATCCAAAACTGCGCTACCTGTCATGGGGCCAATGGTGCCGGTATCGGCATGCTGCCCCCTTTAAATAATCCGGCTCTGACCGAAGCACGCAGCGATATGCTCTTCAACTCGATTGCGCGCGCCACCCATGGAACTGCCATGGCAGCCTGGCACGTCGATGAAGGCGGCATCCTCAATGATTATCAATTGAAGGAAGTCGTTACTTTGATCCAACATGGAGATTGGAGCACAGTTGAGAGTATCGCCTACAAAAAGGGCTATGTTGAGGCTGCCACTCCGGCCTACGAAAATGGAACTGCGTATCTGGAGACTGAAGGGGGCGATGACCCACACCAGTGTTTTGCCTGTCATGAAGAACCGACTGTGCATGTCGGCTCGTTCGGCATCAATTGCGCCCGCTGCCACAATACCATCACCTGGAAACCAGCTGTACTTACCCGCCATGAATTTCTGATCGATCACGGCGGACAGGGAGATGTAGATTGCAAAACCTGTCACGCCGATAATTACGTCGACTATGAATGCTACAGCTGTCATGAAGATCACCAGGCACCTGAAATGGAAACAGTACATCTGGCTGAAGGGATTGAGGAATATGCTAATTGTGCAACCTGCCACCCCACCGGTATAGCCGGTGAAGCCGGTCTGTTACGTGACGCGGAAAATAATGGTGATGAACTGGGAGAATCCTCCCCTCAGGCCAGTATGTGGAGTGATGCAAAATTATTAGACCTGGCCATGGAAATAGCACCGTCCCCGGAGGGCAAATGAAACTCAGTGATCTGCAGTCGCTCAAAAAATCAGCCCGGGCGAAACAAATTCAACGCTGGGTAATCCGCGCTGGTGCAATCATCGGATTGATTGTCGCCATCGCCTTTATTACCCTCAAAGTGACCAAGGCATCTTATTTACTCAGCCCAGGAAAACTTTCCAACCTGGATATGCAGGGGGAAATGTTAGGCGGCGTCTCATCACATGCCGATCTGGAACGGCAATGTTCGCACTGTCACGCTCCCATCCATTGCGTTGAGGATACACGCTGTCAGGATTGTCACTTTGAAATCGCCGAGGACCGCAATGACATCAATACTCTGCATGGTCGCTTACCCGGGGTATCCAAGTGTCAGAATTGCCACCCGGAACATAACGGAGCGGATGCCGATCTAACGCTGCTGCCTTACTTAAATGTTGATCATTTCCTATTAGCCGGCTTCAGCCTCGAAAAACACCGCGTCAACTATGACGGTTCCAGCCTCAATTGTGAAACCTGCCACCAGCAGAATGTGACCGTTATCGATACCATCGATTGTGTTGAATGCCACGCCGCCAACGATCACGACGCTATGGCCAAACATATCGAGGAATACGGCTCAGCTTGCTCCGAATGCCATGATGGCCGCGACCGCATGATCAACGGTTTTGTACACGAACCTTATTTTTCACTACAGGGCGGGCACCAGGATTTGCAATGCAGCCAATGTCATAATAAGGATCAATATGTCAGTATGACCTCAGATTGTAGCGGTTGTCATGCTGAACCCGAAATGCATGCGGGTATCTTTGGGACTACTTGTGAAAACTGCCATACCGCCACTGCCTGGTTACCAGCGCAATTGTCCCAGCATGCCTTTGGTTTAACTCACGGAGGTGAATCAATTGAGGATTGCCAGAGTTGCCACACAGAGTCTTTTACAAATTGTGACTGTGCACTCTGCCACAAAGATGAGGAATTAGATATGTCCCAGATGAGCCAGCAAGCCCAACAAAATGGCTTACTTGCACAATTGGGTAAGGACGACATTCCAGCCGATCATCAAAGAGTTGAAATGCAAGACTGTCTGGCCTGTCATGCAGAAGGCGTGGTTTCCCCGGGTAATTCAGATGTGGGTCAAGCGACCAACGGTATTCAACCTGGCCAACCTCAGAACCAAAAGGGGCAGCAGGGACAAGAAAATGGATCGGGGAACCACCCGTAACCCGATAGAGGACATGGAGAGAATGTCCGGGAAGGAAGGATGAAATGAGGAGAGTGATCATAATACTCGTGGCAATTAATGCCAGCCTGGTTATGTTTTTACTGGGCATGTTGTATATCGCGGAAACGTATCCTTTTCATCCAGGAAACGTACTCTTTGGGTTGCAAGCGGCAGCCGAAAATGGGAGAATAAATCTGACTGCCAACCCTGTCAAACGAGTGGAAATGAGCCTGGAACTGGTAGACCGCCGGCTGGCAGATCTGGGTCTGGCCAGCAGGACGAATCGCATTCAATCTGCCACCCGTGCTTTTGAAAAATCGTTGCATACTGCTCTGACACACCTGCAGGCTGTTCCCGAGGCAAATTCCGAGCCACTTTACCAACAAGTCAAAAACATTCTGGCCCGCACCGATATTGTCGTCAGCAGCCTTATCACTGAAATTAATGATGAGTCTCTAAAGGCATTGGAGCAAAAGGTGTTGGCTCTCCAGGCTGCCACTACGCCACTGGAAATGAGACAGATTACCGCGAACAAGGGCTACGTGCCACCAGAGATTATGGCCAAGGTAATTCCTTTTCTGGGAAAAGACATTGATCATACCGATTTTCGCCTGACGGGAGGACATGCTTTTTTGGAATGTACCGATTGTCATCTCGACGGTCAATATGCTGAGACTTCCACCACTTGCAATGATTGCCATGATTATCAGGCAGATCTGGTGGTTATGAAGCAACAAGATTTTTCTGCTTATTTGGTTAAGAACAACAGCTATCCACAACATTTTGAAGGCGAATGCGCAGATTGCCACGGCATTTCCAACTGGGAGCCTTATGATTTCGATCACGAAGGCGTATGGGAATGCATATCCTGTCACGCAAACGACCTGCCTTTAGCCGAGAGCCAAACAACCAGCGGAATGACAGAATACATCGGCTGGCTGCGTACCTTTGACCTGTACGAACCCGTTCTGGCTGAGCACTATCCGGGGGATTGTGGCCTCTGTCATAGCGATACCACTGATTGGGCTGAAGCTGAATTCGATCATTATCAATTTATTGATCCAAGTTGCACCCAATTGGATCTAAAGCCATTACGAAGCGTAAAGAACGATCGCTGTTTTCAAGCGCTTACCTGTGAAGACTGCCATTTGGCCGAAAACCCCCATACGGAAGAATTCGCCGGTGTTTGTAATCAGTGCCATAACGACGTGGACAGCTGGAAAAATGCAGATGTTGATCATGCCGATCTCGAAAACTGCCTTTCCTGCCATACCAAGGACCGCCCCCAACAGCATTTTGCCGGTCTGTGCTCCAAATGCCATGTCACATCCGATTGGGAAACCCTCTTATTTGAACACAAGGCCGGGTCTGATTGCGCATCCTGCCATATCTCGCCTGCTCATCATTATGGTGGTCAATGCAGTAATTGTCACAGCCTATGGAACTGGCAAAGCGGGTTCAGTCACACTTTGGGCAACTGTAATAGCTGCCATGCAAATCCTCCCGCCCACTACAGTGGCAGCTGTTCCAACTGTCATGATACCTCCGGCTGGAGAAATGCGACGTTCAATCATATCGGGTTAACGCTTTGCCTGGAATGTCACAGCGCACCATCGCCTCATTTTGTAGACCAATGCACAAACTGTCATAACACCAATAATTGGTTCCAGGTTAATTTCAGCCATAGTGGACTGACCAACTGTGAAAGCTGCCATACCACCCCGAAGAAACACTATCCTGGTGCGTGTTCCACCTGTCACAACACTTCTGATTGGGGCTCGGTTACCTATATCCATTCAAGCTCCTCCAGTTGTTCTACCTGTCACTCTTCACCCAGCGGGCATTGGCCGGGAGAATGTTCCAACTGCCACAACACGAACGATTGGGGTGATTACATATTCAATCATAGCCTCGGGTATACAGATTGCAAAGCTTGCCATGCCCGACCAGCCGGTCATCAACGTGGACAGTGTTCCACCTGCCACAGCACCACTACCTGGTCAATTTATACACCAACGCCATTGCCAACCTTCACTCCATTGCCAACGCAAACAGGCCTGCCCACATTTACCCCAACACCAACCATACCGGCCGGGACATCAACCAACACACCCACAAGGACGCTTTATCCCACCACCACCTACACACCCACACAAGCACCCTACATCCCGCCAACCAATACACCTACGCCGACATTGTACCCGACGGTTACCGACTCACCCGCAGCGACCGCCACCCCTATCTTGGGCGAACCCGCTGAGTAGCAGATCATTGCAAATAGACCGGAAAAAGAGCCTGCCATTTCATTTATTAGCAGGCTCTTTTCATTTAATTTAGCCTATAAGCAGATCATGCACTGGTATGCTGCCCAATGTGAAAGATAAAACCATTAAGGTTTCCGTCCGAATGAGACTCGCATTTGTAGGTTTGTCTCAGATAGTTAACCATTGACTACCCTCTAGCTGCTCGCGTAGCGCGGCCGCGTACTACCCGCTTTTTTTCTCATCCGCTACTAAATAGGCGACTGCCCGGCTTTCATCATCATCCATTAATAGGCGGATATGATGATCTGTGCGAAAATCACTTACGCGGATCAATCGCAACGCATTCGCAATCTGCGGGTCCAATTCCAGGTATTTGCTTATGCAATTGGGGGAATCGTCAAAAAAGTTGCAATTAATTTGATTTTCTTCATCATCCAGCGGAATAGCTAGCGGATAAATCTGTGATTCCAGCAAATCCTGGAAAAAATGAGTACCCAAAGACGGCTCAGGTGGCAACCCGATATTCGCTCCAGACAGTTCAATGAGGGACCGTGAGTTGTAAATATCACCATAAGCAATAGAGACACCAAGATCGGAATTGGAGCTGCCCCATCTTCCCGGTCCGACACAAATAAAGGATTCTTTTTCAAGCAATTTATTAATTTTGCCCACAGAACGTGCCAGGGTTGTTCGTTCAGTTTCCGTTTTGAGTGAAAAATAGGGCAAATGCGGCACATAGACCACATAATCTATTTTTTCCACCATGCCATGCGGTACCACAAAATGAGTCTCAAAGATGATATCTTCGGCAGCTAACTTCTTCGGGATTTTCACCTGTGCGGTTGACATCAATTGCGCTTGCGGACGACATTGCACCAGACTGATACAAAATTCAGGCTTGCCAAGTTTGGATTCATATATTGCAATCGTGAATTCCACATCTACCGGCAAGCGATAGGCTTTCTCGAGCACGTTCAGCATGTCACGCATGATTTCAGCAAAATCAGTTCTTTTTAAGAATTCATCATACGTTACCACCAGGTTGCTGGACATCCCATCCAAAACCCGGCTGCGAATCGGAGTAAAATATCCGCCATGATCCATTTGAGCAATGTATCGCAAAGGTTCGTATTCTGCATTGAGTACTTCCACAATGGGCAGGGTGCGAAATGAATTGCTTTCGAGATCAATTAAATCCACATATTGCTGCGAATACTGGCGTATCTTCTTTGGGTTGGTTGTCGGCCGTAAAAGCGGGTGGCTGAGGGCGATCACACGTGGATAATCGTTCCCGACCCGATCGACCGCGCGTGTCCCCAGACCCCATACCAAGCGAACAAATCCATCTTCGGTCTTTATTTGTGGGGCCCAGCGGAAGGTGTTACGGCTAAAGGCAACTCCAGCTCCATGAGGAAGGTAGTAGCGGCCAAATTGTTCACCCTGAACTTCCTGGATTAAAACAGCCATCCGCTCGTCATAGTCCTGCAAACCACGCGCCCGCCGGTAAAGTAAGGCATTTGGATTAAGCACCGAGGCATAAATGGTTGCAACAGCGCGGGTCAAGTCTTTCAAATTTTGGTTCAGGTTACCTTGATTCGGCAGGAAGATACTATCATACTTACCCGCAAATGAAGTACCAAAGTTATCCTCCAATTGGGAAGAAGATCGCACGATTAACGGCTTGGGGCCAATTTTTACAAGCAATGTTTGCAACCGGTCTAAAATATCAGGGGGAAATTCGCCTGACTGGAATTCTCTTACAATGGAGGGGTACTCAGCCCGCATTTCTTCTTCCGTCTTATACTTTTGATCATTCCAATAGCTTAATGCATTTACAGTCATAAATGTATAAATTTCATTGGAACCAATAAAATAAGATTCAGGTGGATTCATACACGAGCGCAAATTAAAATCGGGGGATTCGGCCAGCACACGGTGAGCCAGCAGCATTCCGGCAGCCTTGCCTCCAATTTTTCCAGCCCCTATCTTTCGGCGGCGAATATCGAGCAAATCCCCAAAAGTAAACCAATCCTTGGCGATATTGATATATTGCAATTGATCACTAATTAAAGTTCGAATGAGCACCACTTTGGTTTCATGCATGCGTGCTTCATATTTTATGCGCTCTTTTGGGCTGAGATGCTCATACATCATCGCCTGCTCGAAAACGATCTCTTGCGGGGCAAGCTCAGGGTTGATCGAAAAAAGCTGTTCGGTCTGATTGATGCCCCGTTCTGACAAAACCTCGGTGATAATGGCCTCAAAATCTTCAAAGGCAAGTTGGTGGCTGAAGAGCAAATCTGTCAATTGGTCACGCGTGCGCTGCATGCGTAAATCCCATATCTCAGAAGCCTCTTCGTTATATGGATCGCGAATACCTTCGCGTTCCTGCGCCAGGATGGCCATTTCACGAACGCGGTTTTCAAATGCCTGCGGTTGGATCACGCCACGTTCAAAGAGTACCCGCCGCATCCTGGCGCGGATACGGCTGCTGAGGATAGGGTATTGCCCCAGTGCAAGGTAGATGGATAATAAACGATCTGTTGAATTGGAATTAAGAGTCATTCGGCTGAGAAACCTTCCCGTCAACGAAGATACTATTATCTTATCGTATTTATTGTGAAGAGAGAATAGTAGGGAAAAGGATTTGCGGGTTGGTTAAGTAAAGGGTTTGTGGATTGATTGATTTTGAGAAACGAAACCACAAGCCTACAGATCGTTGTTCCAACTTAACCCGTTTATTGACAATTGGGAACTCGCTTTATTTCCTTCATCCCAAATTGTTCCTGGCCGAGATAGAGGGACTTTCAGGGAAACCTGGTATTTGCAAAAATGTCTTTTTGATCACAACCCTCAAGCTCGGATTAACACCTTAATGTACTTATTTAACCCGAATCCGAGCTAGGAATTAGCCTATAGGTAGACGTAGCTATTCCAGCCTGTCTCTTGTTAGCGCCTCAAACTCGGCTTCAAACGATATCCTGTAAAATGTGTTATCGGATGTGGGCTATAGGCTGCCAGCTCGATCTACCCACTATCCCAAATGCATGGGCATGATTACGTGAATAAATCCTTCTTCACCGATTGGTTTGATCGTCGCCGGGGTGTTATTGGCGTTCGTTTCCAGAATAACATTCGGTGTCTTGATTACATCCAGCACTTCTCGTAAATAGCTGACATTAAACGCAATCAATAAACCATCCCCATCAATATTGGCGTCCAATTGCACTTCGGAAGTACCTGTCTCTTCAGTCTGAGATGAAATCTCAATGACACCAGGACCATCCGGATGAGGCTGCAAATGCAAGCGGATAATGTTATTGCCTTCTCGGGCAATGATTTCAGATTGCCGGCAGGCTTTTGCGAACGCCGGGGTGGAGATAATGGTATGCGTCTTAAAGGAGCGCGGTACAATGGCTTCATACGGCGGGAAATTGCCCTCAATTAATTGTGAAACAAGTTCTGCGTCCTTCAAATGGAAAATAACCTGACCGCGTCCACTTGGAATATTCATGATAATGGCTTCATTGCCATCACTGGCGATTCGAGCCAGTTCTGACATAGCCCGCGCGGGCACAATAATGGACACAGGCGTTTCAACCGGGTTGGAAAGCGAAGCAGAGCGAACTGAAATGCGGAATCCATCAGTGGCTGCCATCGTGATTTTATTTCCTTCAAGCTGGGTTAGTACACCTTGCAGCACCGGACGCGCCTCATCAGCCGAAGCAGCAAAAGCTACCTGCTGGATCATTTCTTTAAATGTAACCACATTCAACTCAACGCCGTCGGAAAGTTTTGGAACAGGCATGGGGGGATATTCCTGGGCATCGATTCCTTTGATGTCGGTCACATTTGATCCGCATTTGATGTTCAAAGTTTGGGTTCGTTCGTTGAGCGTGAGCTCGACCCGATCATTGGGGAGGGCGCCAATCAAATCTGAAAATGTACGTGCAGGAACCGTTATCGCCCCATCTTCTTCTACCACCCCATTGATCCAACAGGAGATACCGAGCTCCAGGTTTGTGGCGGAGAGACGCAAACGCCCTTCATCGGTCGCAATGAGAATATTTGCTAAAACTTGTAAGGTACTGCGCTGGGATACCGCCCTGGAAACGATACCTAAACCATGTGTTAATTCCTGTTGCGAGACCGATGCCTTCATATGCTACCCTCTATTCGTATTTTTCTTTGCAAGTTTTCTGTATCTTTTAAAGTAAATGGGAAATTATTTATGGATGATGTAAAAAGTATACAACGAGTACCATAAAAATTCCAGTCGCAGCAATAGTTCAAATTGAAAACTTCCCAACCAGTTTTAATTGATTTTAACACCTTTTTTATTTGCTTTCTTTCACCTTTTGAATATACTGGTAAAATATCTCACCTGATTCGGTAAGGATGAAACCGGGGATTTCTTAAATCCATTCTAGCCAGGATTATTTCACATTGGTGGAACCCCCTGCCACCAATGAAACAGCGTTGCCTTTGAGTGACGCTGTTTTTTATACAAATTTTTACTCCATCCACCCTTTCATGTTACACTCAATCTGGCAGAGTAAGGAAGGTTGAAATGAGCGCTGACTCCCCTAAAAAAGAAGTATTTTCATTCCCTTGCCCGATTTCATTAAAAGTGATCGGTAAGGATGAGAATGACTACCGCCAATTTGTGCTAGAAACCGTCAAGAAACATGTCATGGATCTGGATCTTGACCAGATTCGCGCCAAACCAAGCCGAGGGGATAATTTTCTCTCGGTGACTGTTCCTTTTATCGCCCAGAATCGCGAACAATTGAATGCCATCTATGAACAACTTGGTCAGGATGAGCGCACACGCCTGGTGTTATAGTTCTGAACTCTGGTCGATATCCGGCCAAATTACTACCTGGTTACGACCTTTCATCTTGGCTTTATAAAGAGCCTGATCTGCCTGATCCAACATCTTGCTGACATCCGTAATCACCTGATCCTGCAAACTCGAGACTCCCACACTGACCGTCACCGAGATCGACTCACCATTAAAAGGCACATGCAAGTCATGGATTGCCAGGCAAAGGCGTCCAGCCGTCGTGGTGGCTGAGAGGATGTCTGTTTCCGGTAACAGGATGACGAATTCTTCGCCCCCATATCGGGCTGCCAGATCAACCTGGCGCAGATTGTTACGAATACAATCCGTTAATGCCACTAGCACTTCATCCCCTGCCAGGTGACCGTAGGTGTCATTTACACGTTTAAACAAATCAATATCCATCATAATAATGGAAAGCTGATGTGAATAGCGCCTTGCTCTTTCAAGCTCTACACGCGCCAGGTTAAAGAAATACCGGCGATTAAAAAGACGTGTCAGGGGATCGGTCACCGCCAATTGATTTACTTCCGCAAACAGGTAAGCATTTTGAATCGCAATTCCAGCCTGACTGCCAATCGATTCCATCATCGTAAGGTCGAACTTGGTAAATTTACGTTCAGGGTCTTTACTAAAAACGCCCAAAATGCCCATGACTGTCAAACCAGACATAACGGGGACACCCATGAAAGATGTCGCCTCCATTTCCAGAAAATCTTTGGCGATGTAGCCGTCCAATGATTCAATCTGTGAACGCTCCAGAATCAACCCCTTGCGTCGATCGACAATTTGCCAGGAAAGATAACGCAGGTCGCGCGGAATCTTCTCATCAATCAGGAAACTGTCCTCTCGATTCATGCCGTATTGGAAATGAATATAATCACCATCTTCCACCAGCAATCCCAGACGAGTCTCATCCGTATCGGTTATTTCAAGAGTCTGGCGCAAAAGATCGGAAAGGATCGTATCCAATTCCATACTGCTGGAAATGGTGCGGGTGATAGTATGGAGTTGTTGTTCACGGCGCAAGGCGACTTCAGTCTGTTTCGTCTGTTCCTCAGCCTGATGTCGGGCAGCCAGCAAATCGCTTTCATACTGCTTTCTGCGAGTAATATCCCGCGAGACACCTTGAATACCAACGATTTCTTTGTCACGATTCAGTAGTAAACTGGTCTCCACTTCTGTCCAGACGGTTGTGCCATCTTTGCAGGGTTGCTCAAGCTGAAAGCGATTGCTGACGGATGTTTGGATTTGATCAAGTAAAACACCTTGTTGCATACTAACCCGTAGTTTTTCAAGCTCTTTAGCAACCAGCACCCACGAATCATGGGTCAACGCTTCTGAGATGTTTTGTTGCAAAACTTCGGAAACACTATACCCGCGTAATTTTTGGATGGATGGGCTAACATAAGTAAAGTGGCCTTCCAGATTAATGGTCCAGATTACATCCGACACATTTTCAGCCAGTAGGCGATACTTCTCCTCACTGGATCGCAATCGTTCTTCAGCTTCTTGTTGTTCAGTTAAATCATGAAAAAATACCAGCCAGTTTTCAAGCAACTCATTGTCAGATGAAACCCTGTAACAATTTACCTGAAAAAAATGACCGTTCCTATTAACTTGAAAAACTACTCTCTCAGCCTCAGGCTCGGGTTTGAATGACCAATCGGGAATAAACTCTCTTACCGATCTGCCCAGAGCATGTATTTGGTCTGTATTCAGAATTTCTTCTGCAAACGGGTTGAGCGATATGATACGATCCGGTTCTGAATTTTCAACCACCATCAAACCAAAAGGCAGACGATCGAGAATAGCAGGCGTATTGATCGGCATTAACGTAAAGAATTTATTGCGAAAAAGTCCGAGTGCCATCACCGGAAAACTAAATCCCAGTAGCAGCGCGGTTGAATCATAGTGCTTTGGAATAATCCCCATAAAGGTCAAAAATGCGCCGACGAACGGTATTAATAATCCCAATAAAATAAAACCGATCTGTTTACGAAAGACGGATGTGCTTTTGAAATACCGAATTAAGAGCAGAATTACTGATGCGATTGTAATACCGGCAGAATAAGAAAAATGAAGATAAAGACCAGTGCCGATCTGAAAATCAAGAAAGGTGAGGGTACCGATATACAGCAATTGTGGGTTAACGCGCATAAAGCCATATTGTGCGTTATTCCAGTAAAAATAAAGGACAATCAGCGGTTCAAGAGCCAAAAAATAAATTAACCATTTATTAATTGATTTCACAAACTGCGAATAGCGCAATGCAAAAACCAGGGTGGCCGCGGGAAGAATTACATTACCCACCTGTTTAAGATTGGCAAAAAATATTTTCTGAGAAAGTTCAGGGCTTAACACTTCAATTAGATAAGAAAAGGACCAGATGGTAACACTCAAACCAATCAGAGCAACGGCAATACCACCAGGCAGCGTTCTGCGAGTTCGAAAAGATACCCATCCGAACATCAATGCAAATAGACTGGAGAGTGTTAACAAAAGGATGAAAGGTAGATTAAGCAGACTCATTCGTATTTTGAACGGCACCTGTGATACAAATCAAATTCCAACCCCATTTCGCAAGATGTATAACAAACAATTGCAGATAACTTGAATAACATTCTAAATTATAGCGGCATTTCGTATTTTAATGCGATTAAAATAGAATGAAAAAAGTTGACGAATGCATGTCAACTTCAGTTCTGGGCAGTTTGCCTATGATATAATCCTGTGTGCCGAAGGTGGGAATCGAACCCACATACCCGAGGGTACACGATTTTGAGTCGTGCGCGTCTGCCTATTCCGCCACTTCGGCTTTTTACTAGCGCTTAGTATATCCAAGATTCTTGGAAGGGTCAAGGTACAGTATTTCTATGAAACTCGGCATCATCGGTTTGCCGCAAAGCGGCAAGACAACCCTTTTTAATGCAGTCACCCGTGGTGATGCCCCAACCGGCATTTCCGCTGGGCGTGTTCAGGTTAATACCGCTGTGGTGGATGTGCCTGACCCGCGTGTCGATAAACTTTCCGCTATGTTCAACCCGAAAAAGACCATTTATGCCAAAATTACCTATGCAGATATAGCCGGTTTGGATGGTAGTGCGGGTAAGAGCGGAATTTCAGGAGTATTGTTAAACCAGCTCACCCAAATGGATGGTTTCATTCATGTGGTGCGCTGTTTTGAGGATGACAATGTTCCTCATATCAGCGGGAATGTTAATGCTGCCCGCGACCTCGAAACCATGGACACCGAATTCATTCTTAATGATCTCATTGTTGTTGAACGCAAACTCGAGCGTCTGGCAGATGAACGGCGCAAAGGGGCTGGCAGAGATAAAACCACAATTGACCGTGAAATCGGGTTGTTTGAAAAGATGCAAAATGCGTTAAGCCAGGAAATCCCACTGCGTGATATGGAGCTTAGCAACGATGATGAGAACATCCTCTCGGGTTTCGGTTTCCTTAGTTTGAAACCTGTGCTGGTGGTCTTGAATCTGGCGGAAGGTCAAACTGCGCCGAAAATTGAATACTCACACCAGCATAGCCGGGTCGTCGATTTGCAAGGCAAGCTTGAAATGGATATGGCGCAACTTTCCCCAGAGGACGCAGAGCTGTTCATGGCCGAATACAATATCGTTGAATTGAGCCTTAATCGCATGATCAAGCTCTCCTATGATTTACTCGGCCAGCTGTCATTTTTTACGGTAGGTCCAGACGAATGCCGAGCCTGGACGGTGCGCAACGGAGCTTTTGCTCCTGAGGCAGCCGGCGCTATTCATAGCGACCTTCAAAAAGGATTCATTCGAGCTGAAGTGGTGGCGTATGAAGATCTCATTTCTGCCGGTAGTATGAACGATGTCAAATCCAAAGGCAAGCTGCGTTTGGAAGGGAAAGAATACCCTGTCAAAGATGGTGACATTCTCAACATCCGCTTTAATATTTAGTCAAGTATCCCCGCTCAGCTGCTTACAATCCACGCCGGTATCAGGGCGAGCCACAAGACCAATCTGGTAATTGGCTGATGATCACTTGTCTTTCATGATCGTTTTGGATAACCACATTTGTTTTCATAAAAACATGTTCAGAATTCCAAACAGCCTCCTGCCCGATCTTGCAGCCTACCAGGGTCACATCACTGCCTGAGCTGAAATATCGCGTTTGGCTGAAAGCTTTCATTTCGCTTACATAGACATAATCGCGGCCGAGTCCCATCAGTTCGAAGATTTCCATACCTGGGGCAAAGCGCTCATTGCGGTAGATACGTGGGTGGTAGGCGCGTACTGATACCACCAGGGAATTCGGACTGCCTGTAAAATTTTTCCACTCCTGATTTGTGATGAGGTTATCCCCTACCAACACCTGACCAGTCTCTTCCCGGAGTACTTCTGATGTTTCAGCTGCTAACTGTTTGGGCAAATAGTTAACCAAATAGGTGGATGCACCAACCATTATAAAAATTGACATCCATAATAAAATGACCGCAGGCCGTTCTTTACGCCCGCTCTGAATATTGACATCCAACACAGAATTTTTACTAACAAATATGGGCTGAGTCCTACTCGTCCAAAACAACTCCTGCAATTGGTTAATGACAGCTACAAGTCCAATACAATAATAAAGCAAAGTTACCCAACCGACCGGCATGAGATAGCGTTCACCCGAGGTCATGGCGGCAGCGTTACCCAGGAAATAACTGCCCTGGAGAAGCAAGGGGCTTAGCCCTGCCAAACCATGCTTTCGCCAGATAGAACCAACCCCCACTAATACCAAAACCAGGCTTAGCGACATACTCAGTAAATTGGTCGGGGTCAATCCTACCAACCAGATCGGTTGGCGTAGATTGACCTTCCATAAATCCTGCGCAGTAATTTCCTCACCTGAGAGGAAACTAAAATTTATGGGCAGTTCTGCAATCGCGCTATAGCCGTTGTTGAGAAAATGGATTAAAAATCCTGCGCTGCCACTGGTTGAATCGGTTACCTCTTGGGACAGCGAGTGTACGGGGCTAGCCGTGTGAGGTTGGCCAAACTGCTGCTGAGAAGTTTTTTTGTCAAAGCGAAATTCGATCACGTCCCGGATTTTAATCCAATAGTAGCTAGTCCCATTCGCATTGCGGGCTGTAATAAACCACGGCAAAATGGTCAGGCTGAGGGTCACAAGAAAAAGAGCGATCCCCTCCAGAACCGGACGTGGGGCTTTACGGCTTTCCCAAACAAAAAGCACTATTATTAATGGCACTAAAGCCACAGTGTTGAAGCGCACCAGAATTCCTAATCCCAACATGCCGCCTGTAAGAACAGCCCATTTTTTTTGAGCCGGGTTCTGCATCCAATGGAAAAGCAAAATAGCTACACTGATAATTAGCAGGGTAAGTAATCCTTCTGAGTTCTCAATCTTAACGTTCATTCCGGCGACACGGGGATATAACCGGATCTCGTTAAAACCTTTTAGAATTAAAAATACAGCCAACAACCCGGAACCTGAGAACTTAAGGACTTGCACCCCAAAATAGAATAAAACAGCCGGTATAAGTGCCAATACAGCAATCTGGAAGAGTATATAACGGTCAATTTCATTCCCCAAAAGTGCCTGACCGCTAGCCAAAAAGACCTGATAGAGTGGTTTATCGGTCAGCCACTGGTTATATATACCTTCACCCAGCCCCACATAGAAGGACCCGATACTATAGACCGCATCATCAATGGGTGGATAGCAAACGTCATTCGGCTGGTTTGGACCAGGGCGGTCCTCAACACAGGTAAGCGGAGTTTGTATCCACGTCATGAAAGCTGCCAGCCATATAACCAGGAATGCAACCGCAACCCAACGCGGTTTATGTAAAAATTTACTGTTAAGCGTAGGAAACAAGTAGTTCAGGAAAAACCACAATACCCAGGCAGTAAAAATTTGCAGACCCATTAAAATGGAACTGGGCGGAAAAATGAGGGGCAACTCGCCACCAACTTGAAGCTGCGCTAGCCGCAAGATAAGAAAAAGTGACCCGATTAAAAATCCAAGAATCCCCATCAAGATGATCATCTTCCGGTTTTCAAAAAAGTATTGAGTGATTGTCTTTTTCAAAGGCTTTTTTATTGTGCCTTGCAAAACCAGGAAATATTGCAGAGAAATGATCAAAACCAGAATCAATAAAGGCAAAAGACGCAAATAATCATCTTCGAAGGTTTTCAGACGTTGTGGAGGAAACCAGATAACCAGCCATAATAGAACCGCCACCACTGCCCCCCAGATTTCCGTTCTGCGTACCAAACGCGATCCGGGCAGATAGACGGCAACCACTCTTTGCAGGCGTTGCGGGTGCATAAAGAGATTGAGCTCCGCTGCCAGAATGACCAATGCAAACATGATTAACAACCAGCGCTTCCAGGATAAACCCAGCAAGGCAGCATTCTTAGGATCAGCTTGAATGGTAAACAAAATCACCAGAATGATCGCAGCTTCAACTGTGGCCAGAAGGGCTGCCCATCGCAGAGCACGAATAGGCTGGTAGGTACTATTTTCCATCGAAGTCCTTAAGCACCCATATTCCTATACATCAGTTGCAATGACAGTATTTTCATTACTGAAAACTCCATGAGTATTGCGGATTATGTGTGCATCTATACAGAAAACCTGTAATAACGACATCCTCCATATCAAATATTCTCCACTTATCGACTCTATCAGTTTTTCCAATTATCTATACGTCATTATAAACGAGATCGGCCTTCTACTCTCAATCGGTCATCCCGGCTTTCCTCTAAAAAAAGCAATTACCAGGTTCAAAATGACGATCTTGTATCACCTTATCCCCTTCAACCAATCACACAAGCATTCTTTTCGAGTAAAATGACCAAAGAAAGGAAAGACTTGAAAAATTCACAAAAACCGATCATTATCTTCCTGGTCTTTTTGTTTGTATTATTCTGCATCGCTACTTTGCTATTTTGGGTTAAGCCCATTAGTAGTCAATCCTGGCGCAGTACACTTAACGGCCGCTCCATTGACCAGATCTACGCTGAAGGGGAAACCCTGCTGGGCGTTGTGTTTTCACGAATACCGATTGGGATTGGCAGCCAGGATGCCGCCTGCGGAAATGTACCTGAATGGCAAGTGCTAGCCGTTGGAATTGATGAGCGCAGCAGCGAATATTTGTATGGCCTGGCCGATGTGATTCGCATTGTACGCGTTGATTTTGAAAACCCACACATAAATGTGGTCGCCCTACCGCGTGCCACCCTGGTCAACCCACCCAACGGGTTAAGCAGAGTACCCGCACCCATGCTGCTTAATCAAGCGTACTTCTTTGGTTCTCCAGGTATGAATTACTTTGAAGGCCGTGGATACGGCGCTGGCGCCCTGGCTGCTACGCTAGAATCAAACTTCGGCGCAGAAAGTGATAATTATCTGGTGGTTGACTTTCAAGCCTTTGTGAAATTCATCGATGCGATTGATGGAATTGAAATTGAATTGCCCACTTTTGTGGATGATCTCCCCGCCAGTTACTTCCCGGCCGGCAAACAAACCCTCACTGGTGCGCAAGCATTGACACTGGCAAGGGTGCGTTCAAAATACTCTGACCTGATCAGAATTGACAATCAGACCCTCATTTTGAAAGCAATTTTCAAGAAACTCAGTAACCCCACCACGATCATCCGTTTGCCCCAGATATATGCCAGCCTGAAAGACTCCTTTCAAACGGATGCTTCACCGGCTCAAATTTCGTCGCTGTTTTGTTTACTCACCCACCTGGAAGGCGAGGAAATATCCTTTCACAACCCACCGGAAGAATTATTGATGCATGACTGGGAATTCATACCCAACATGAATCAGCAGATGGAGATTTTTCGTTGGGATGAGCGCTTGAGTGATTGGATGGAGCAATCTCTTTCCAGCCAACCTGCTTCCTGACATTTTACCGGTAACTTGGTTGACTTGTCACACCCTTTTGACACAACCCAAGGTTCTCGTTCACTCCCCCAGCAAATGCCGGAGGAAGTACGGCCATTGCTTTCGCCACCAGGGCCAATCATGGTTGACATCGTATCCCCAGTAATCCACCCAGAAGGGGATTCCTTTTTCCTCTAAGATACACTGCATTTCGCGGGTATCAGCCAGCATATCATCTTCCCATGCTCCCTGGCCAACACAAAATAATATCTGGCTGTCCTGATATTGTTCAAGATACCACTCATCCTCAATTCCAGGCAGATATGCCAAAGGACTATTGAAGTAAACCAGATCATCCATATAATCACCGATGAACATATCCAATTTATAAATGCCACTAAGGGCTATTAAACCATCAAACGCATCCGGGTGACGGAAGAAGAAATTACAGGCATGATACGCACCCATACTGGCCCCGCTGACCAGGCACTTTGCCAAATTGTCGTCACCAGGCCGACGGATGAAGGGCACCACCTCATGCATGATATATCGATCATACTCTTCATGGCGACGAGCACGGTCTGCCGGGTGCGCATCCCAATTTGCCCAGGATTGACTATCAACGGAATCCACCGCAATTACCTTAATTTTTCCGCTATCAATCCACGGTTGAATTGCCTCGATCATGCCATAATTCTCAAGATCAAAAAAACGACCGCTTTGGGGAGGAAATGCCAGCAGCGGTTTGCCACCATATCCATACACCTTTAATTCCATATCCTGGTTAAGAGAGCGGCTGAACCATTTAAAATATTCTACTTCCATCAGTGGGTTCCCATCCGTTTTTGTTGAATTTGATCAACTATACCCATAATCTGATCCAAATCTGAAGAGCGGACAATATAGCCGTAATCTCCCAAGGCGTTTCGCCACACCGGGCTGATTGGATCGTGCTGTACAATCTGATCGTGGAACATGCTGAGTACCTGGTGGTGCTGAAGCTGATACATAATATGATTTTTACGGCTGATATAGGCACAGTGGTAAGGACATTCTACAGGCGGATCGACAGGCTGTCCTGCGATCATCTTCGCATAATCCGCATAAATATCGCAGTCATGAGCGTAATTGAACATATCCGTAGTAAACCCCCCTGGTGGCCGAATATTAACCTCCAGAGCCACGATATCTTCTGAAGCGGTTTCGAAGAATTCCAGGTGAAAAAAGCGCGCTTTCACATCAAAGGCTTTAACTGTTTTCATGCCGATCTCAAGAATCTGTTCCGGAATATCTCGTAAGGAGTAATAGTAGATATCACGATCTTCATTGACTGTTTCCATGATACCGCTGCTGAAGACATGCACAGTATAAAAGATCACCTCACCTTCTTGATTGGTGAGCCCATCGAACGAAAAGATATCACCTTCAATAAATTCCTCGAAAATATAATCCAATGAAGGCGGGTTTTCAAAAAACGATTGCAATTCACTGCGATTGCCAATCTTATAAGTTGCTGAAGCACCCACACCACTATCTGGTTTCGCAATCACTGGATAACCGGTTTCTTTGATAAAAGCCCGTGCATCGGACAGGTTTTTTAGAACCCGTCCACGTGCCACCTTGATACCTGCTCGTGTATAAACTTGTTTCATTTTTGATTTTTGTTTGATCCAGCCGATTGTATCGCGCCTGGGACCGCGAATATTAAAATCGGTCCGCAAGTTGGCCTCCGTCTCAAGCCAATATTCATTATGACTCTCAACAAAATCGAGCTTGCCATACCCATGTGTGAAATAACCCATTGCCCGCAACAATTCATCGTAATTATGCAAATCCTTCACACGGTAATATTCAGTAAGATTGCGTTTTACCGTTTGACTCAAATGTTCAAAAGCCGCGGTCCCGATCCCAAGAACATTAACACCATTTTCACGCAGATTTTGAATGAAAGCTGCATAATGGGGGGGGAATTCAGGGGATAAATAAACGTAATTCATAATTCTGCCAAATAAATTTCTATTGGATCATTGATGATTTCGTACCGTGTTGATAAAAGTCTCTTTGCAATACAAACCCGCAAAAAAATGTCAGATCAGAATTTCCAACGCATGATCTTTTCTCCATTAATCGCGGTTCTCTACGTCATTATACAAATAAAACCAGGTTCAGCAAAAGGTTGTATCTCTTCATGAATGCCGTGCACAAGGAACCGCATACCCCGTAATGCTTCTTTTCAAGTACAATTGTGAAAAACGATGAAAATTACTGATTAAGGAAGATCCCATGGCTCATAGGCACGCAATCGATTTTGATTCTCGCGAAAAAAAGTACGTTCTGGCCGAATTCCCTTACCCATCCGGGTCCGGATTACACATCGGTCACGCCTTTACATTTACCGGGGCGGATGTTTATGCCCGCTTTCAGAGAATGTTAGGTAAAAACGTGCTTTTTCCAATCGGTTGGGATGCTTTTGGTCTACCCACAGAAAATTACGCCATTAAGACCGGTCGGAAACCACAGGATGTCACGGCGGAAAATACTGCCACCTTTCAAGATCAAATGCAACGCCTGGGTCTATCTTTCGATTATGAACGCATTGTCAATACGACAGACCCCTCCTACTACAAATGGACGCAGTGGATTTTTATCAAGTTGTTCGAAAAAGGGTTGGCATATAAACAAGAAATGCCAATTAACTGGTGCCCCAGCTGCAAAGTTGGTCTGGCCAATGAAGAAGTCGTCAACGGCAACTGTGAACGCTGCGGTTCCCCCACCACACGCCGTCGTATCAGCCAATGGGTGGTTCGCATCACAGAATATGCCGATCGTTTGATTGACGGGTTGGAGCAAACTGATTTTATCGAAAAGGTGAAAGCCGCTCAAGTTAATTGGATCGGCCGCAGTGAAGGAGCGCGCGTAAAGTTTAAGCTGGTTGGCTTGGATGAAGAGCTGGAAATCTTCACCACCCGCCCTGATACCTTATGGGGCAGCACCTTCATGGTGTTAGCACCCGAACATCAACTTGTACAGAAATATTGCCTGGATCATCCCGAGGTGAGTGAATACGTCGAAGCCAGCCGGGCGAAATCGGATATGGAACGCATGGAAGTCTCGTATGAGAAAACCGGCGTTTATAGTGGTCTTTCCGCAATCAACCCTGCTACCGGTGAAGTAATCCCTGTCTGGATCTCCGATTTTGTGTTGCTGACCTACGGTACGGGGGCGATCATGTCCGTCCCTGGCCATGACCAGCGTGATTGGGATTTTGCCACCCGCTTTGGTCTGGAAATTCGACCGATCATTCAACCCCACGCTGGTTGGGATTATGATCGGGCTGCTTACACCGAGCACGAAGGTGTCATGATCAACTCCGGACCAATCAACGGAATGTCGGTCAAGGAAGCCATCCCGGCAGCCATATCCTGGTTGGGGGAGATGGGTATTGGGGAAGCTACGGTTTCGTATCATTTGCGAGATTGGATTTTTAGCCGGCAGCACTATTGGGGCGAACCAATCCCGATGATCTACTGTGAAAGCTGCGGTTGGCAGCCTGTATCAGAAGCTGACCTGCCGATTAAACTGCCGGAGGTGGAACAGTACGAACCCACTGATACGGGCGAATCACCACTGGCCAACATCGAGGAATGGGTCGTTACAACCTGCCCCAAATGTGGTCAGCCAGCCCGGCGTGAAACAGATACTATGCCCAATTGGGCCGGCTCGGATTGGTACTTCCTGCGCTTTGCAGATCCCTTCAACCCGAACGCCCTGGCGAATATGGAAAAACTCTCCTATTGGATGCCAGTGGATGTTTACATCGGTGGTGATGAACACAACACGCTGCACCTCTTATATTCTCGCTTCATCTACCAGTTCCTGCATGATCTTGGTGCTGTGCCGGCGCATATCCCCGAACCCTACTACCGGCGCATGTCCCATGGCGTAATTCTAGGCCCGGATAATCAACGCATGAGCAAGAGCCACGGAAATGTAATCGTACCGGATGATATTATTCGCGAATACGGCACCGATGTTACTCGCGCCTACATCATGTTCATGGGACCTTTCGACGCGACCATGGCATGGAATGAACGCGCCCTGATGGGCGTAAAACGGTTCCTGGAACGCTTTGAGAAACTGGTTAATACGCAAGCCGGCACACGTCAAGAAACGTCAACGGCAATCAAAGCTTTGATCCATAAAGCAGTCGATAAAGTAAGCAAGGATCTCCCTAATTTCAAATTTAATACCGCAGTCGCCAAACTGATGGAAACCCTCAATGGAATCAACGACAATGGCGGCTCAGTGCATCCGGACGATCTACGCATGTTGGTGCAGGCTATCGCTCCTTTGGCACCTTTTTTCGCCGAAGAAGCCTGGCAGAAGCTGGGTGGCAAAGGCTCGGTACACGCCTCCGATTGGCCGCAGGTCGACCCTGAACTCCTCAAAGACGATATGGTTGAGATCTCGGTGCAGGTCAATGGCAAACTGCGTGGAACGGTGACCATTACCCGTGATGCGGATCAGGCTACAGCCGAAGCAGAAGCGCGGGCAGTCGAGAGTGTCAGTAAATACCTGGGAGAAGGCAGCGTCCGTAAAGTAATCTACATTCCTGCCAAGACCATTAGTTTTGTGGTGAAATAAATAAAAGGACTAATCCAACTCAATAGGACGTAAAAGTAAATTAATACCTGAAAGAATTTGCTGAATTTTTCGTCTGGGTAATGAACCACTATATTCACCCAGAGACATCTTATCAACAGTAAAAATCTGTGAAACATTTGCCACACTTGACCTTGAGAGACCCCCTTCACCTTCTTTGAGCAGTACATTGCCTGGAGCTTCTGCTCTCTTAAGATTTGTCGTTAAAGCACAGACAACAACAGTTTTTATTTGGCTCTGATTAAACAAGTTATTTTGAATAACGACAAAAGGGCGGCGATACCCTGGTTCCGACCCTTGGGGTTCTTCCTGTTCTATCCAAAAGATATCGCCTTGCTTTAATTCCATTCGCCCTCCTCATCATGTTTCGTTTGATGAGAGTGAATAATTTCCAAAACGGCAATGTCTTCAGAATCAAATTCGTCTGAATAAGCAGCATTGATTTTGGCTAATAATTTTTGGTTTTGATAGCGGCGATTGTAGTCTTTCAATGCCCGTGCAACCCATTGACTGCGGGGTATTTCCAGTTCTTGGGCGATTAAATCTGTCTCCTGGGATAGGCTATGATCAATTGAGATTGCTATTTTTGTCTTGGGTTCTTTCATATTTTTATTCATACTATTAGTATAACATTTATTTATACTAATTCAAGATAGAGAGCATTAATTTGGAGAGCTTTTATTCAGATAAGACTTAAATTTCTTCTTATTCAACTCTCAAAATAAAGAATCCCTTGCGATCTTCGCATGATAAATAAGATTAAAATAGAGTATCATAAATTCCAAGAAGAAGTATGGCAATAAAAATAATTCGCACCATTCGTCTATTCGCAGAATTCGTGATTAATAATTTCTCTTCATCGACTGAACCAGTGGAAAAAGCGTAAGAATGTAAATCAGTTTTACGACTATGATTAAAAATTTGGATTATTCGATTATTCATTCTTGCGCATTTGTGATTAAAATATTTCCATAAGGAGATTTTCATGAACGATAAAATCCATTACATGATTGCTGAATGCAGCCTGGGCATCATCCTGGTTGCCGAAAGTGTTCGTGGAATCTGCGCCATTGCTTTTAATGATGACGAAACTGCATTAATTACATATCTCCAGACACTCTTTCCAAACGAAAGCATCCGACCGGCAAGCGCTGATTTTGCTGACCATTTATCGCAGGTGATTGCCTTCGTCGAGAATCCGCAAATCGGTCTACGTCTACCTCTGGATATTCGCGGTACTGTTTTTCAGCAAAAGGTATGGCAGGCGTTATGTGAAATACAAGCAGGGTCGACCAGCACCTACTCAGAAATTGCTGCCAGGATTAATTCACCCAAAGCGGTGCGGGCTGTTGCCAGTGCCTGTGCGGCGAATCGCCTGGCTATAGCAATTCCCTGTCATCGTGTAGTTAAAAAAGATGGCAGTCTGGCTGGTTATCGCTGGGGAATAGAGCGCAAGCGTGAGCTTTTGCGGCGCGAAGCTACGACTCATCCCTTCCAAGACAAATAACTCCTCAGGCTTTTCCAATGAAGGTTTAAAAACCAGAAGTTATTCTGCCGCTATTCTTGTCTCACCCCCATTCTTATGATAGAATCTTGAAGCGCTGGGAAGCATTTGAGCCCACCAGGAGAGATGGCCGAGTGGCTTAAGGCGCCTGTCTTGAAAACAGGTGTGGGGCAACCCACCGTGGGTTCGAATCCCTCTCTCTCCGCTAAAAACCGAATATTGGGGAGGTGCCAGAGTGGTTGAATGGGGCCGCCTGCTAAGTGGTTGTCGGGTGTAAAGCCCGACCGAGGGTTCGAATCCCTCCCTCCCCGCCTTGACTTACTGACAACGTCAGCCAGAACTAACCGTTATCATACTTCTTCATTTGAATTGAAGAAGTTTTTTTAACCGGTTAATATCATGTGTAGACAATCGCAGCCTTTTTAAAGAAATTGGCAGACAACTTAAATTCTCAATACACTTATGATGGTTGACCTGACTGCGTTCGAACCCACCAATATGACAACTTATCGATCCTCACTGCGTCAGGTGGCCGCCTAGCCGAAATCATCGGATGAATTTAGAATAACTTCATACAATCTAGACATTTTGCTAGCCACGTTCTATCATCCTACCATTCTTCCCACCAATCTACTTTACTTCACTTTATTCTACGAGACACAATTCATGCTGATCAATGACCTGGTTTGGGCTTTGATTGCAACAGCGTTTGTGGTTGTTAAAAGACAGCTTTTCATTAAAAAAAAGTAAATAGCTCGCTGGAGCCATCATCAATGGATTTAATCAGAGCGCCGATAATAAAAAATAATAAGGCTATCTTTTTATATTGGGTTAACTCGCAATCCCCACCATTCATCTTGATTCTTGCTTTGATAAGTCAAATAATTGATTCATCAATCAGAATTTCCCAAAAGGAGAATATCGGATCAATACCACCATTCAAATTCGCAAAAAGGGCAGTTTAACCTTGCCAATGGCGTTACGCACAAAATATGGGGTGGATGAAGGCGATGTATTTACCCTGATTGATTAAGGGGATGGCTCATTTCTTCTACCGCCGCGCTTATCTCAGGTCAATCGTCTTGGGAACCGCATTGCAGAAATAGTGGATCAATCAGGCTATACTGTAGATGATCTTTTAAATGGTCCGGAAGAGGATCGTGGAGTCTACTATATTGATCAAAATGAAAACCCTCCATCTTCTAATGGCAAGCAGTAACTTATTCTTTGATAGTAGCGCTTTAATCGCTGGAATCATCTCGACGGAGGAGGCTGCAAGAGCGCTACTATTATTAAGTGAGAACAAGAAAATTGACATTACAATATCTGAGCAGGTGCTTTCTGAAGTGGAACGAAACATCGCCAAAAAAATTCCGAAAGTGCTGCCTTACACACGAGAATTGATTCTGGAAGCAAATATACGCATTGTTCGGGATCCAACGTTGGAACAGGTAAATCAACATACAGATTGGATAAACCACCAGGCTGATGTACCAATTTTAGTGGCAGCCGTTCAAGCTCAAGTTGACTTCTTTGTCCCACCGAACACAAAGCATTTTATTGATGATCCCTATGTGACTAAGAAAAGTGGCTTAAGTATTGGTACTCCCGGCGATGCCCTGATTTGAGTGCGTGAACGATTTTCTTAGTGAAAGGAGGAATGCTTGCTTAGAATCATTGTGCCTTATGCAAAACACATCATTTTTCGGGCTGCTTTCTATATAATAACCTTATGAAATACGAACTTATACACAACCTAAAAATACCAAAAATTGGATTTGGCACCTGGAAGATCGGAGGTGAAAGCCAGCCCGTCCCAGCCAAAGATGACTATTTTCGCCAGGCTTTGCGTTCTGCTATTGAGCTTGGCTACACCCATTTCGACACAGCCGAAGGCTACGCCGGCGGACATTCAGAAGAATTGCTGGGTGAAGTCATTCACGAATTACAAATTCCACGGGCAGAACTCTTCATCACCTCCAAAGTTTCGCCCGAGCACCTGCACTATGATGATGTCCTGCACTCCTGCGCTGGCAGTTTGCGCCGGCTAGGCATCGGCACCCTTGATCTCTACCTGATCCACTGGCCGGCGCAGGGCATTCCGCTGGCAGAGACCTTCCGTGCGCTTAACCAATTGGTACGAGAGGGCAAGGTGCGTCATCTGGGTGTCAGCAACTTCAATTTGAAACTGCTGCAAAAATCTGTCGAATTGTGTGAGACGCCCTTGCTCACCAATCAGGTCTCATACAGCATCCCCGATCGCACCTATCAGGAAAATGGCATCCTCGACTACTGCCAAAAGAACGACATCCTGCTAACCGCTTACAGCCCGGTCAAGCGCCGAAACGTCAAAAGCAATCCTGTCTTGAAAAATATTGCCGATGAACACAACGCCACCCGTGAACAAATAGCGCTGGCCTGGCTTGTGAATCAACCGCGCGTGATCACAATTCCCATGTCAGCCAATCCCCAGCACCAGGCTGAGAACCTGGCTGCCGCGGATATTGACCTCACTGCGGAAGAAATGGCACGCTTGGGCTAGTAACAACAACACCTGTCACAACGGTTAAAACAACAGACTATACCATCAGCCCTGCTCATTTAGCTTGCTCCGCAGCCGCAAAGAATTAAACACCACCAGCAGGCTGCTAACAGCCATTGCTCCTGCTGCAATGACGGGACTGATCACACCAAAGACAGCCAGAGGTACTGCCAATAAATTATAGGCGAATGCCCAGGCCAGGTTTTCCCTGATAACCTGGCGTGTGTGTCGTGAGAGTTGCAAGAACCAGGGAATTAGCATCAGGTCGGAGCGAACCAGTACCAGATCTGAAGTTGCCCCGGCCACGTCACTGCCGCTGGAAACAGTAATACTCAAATCAGCCTGGGCTAAAGCAGGGGCATCATTCACTCCATCTCCTACCATGGCAACAAACTCTCCCATTCCCTGCCAGGTGCGGATATCGGCTGCCTTTTGCTCTGGCAATCTGCCACCTCGAAACGTTTTAATGCCCAACCCTTCTGCCAGAAAAGAAGTCGTTACTTTTGAATCTCCGGAAAGTACCGCAAGTTGAATATGATCATTTTGCAACCATTCCAACACAGGTTTGACGGTTGGATCTGGCTCATCTTGTAAAGCTAAAAATCCGGCAATCTCACCACCGACATCCACCCAAACGACAGTTTCCCCACGTGCCGCCCGTGCTTCTGCCTGATCCAGTAGGGGAAAATCTGGCGCGATTTTCACCAACCCAGATGAACCCACAACAACTCGCTGTGGATCAGCTGTCATTAACCTTGCTGATGCACCAGCCCCTTGAATTGCCAGGAATTCTCCACCTTCTAATAAGGGCTCATTATTTGCCTGAGTGATCGCCCTGGCTAGAGGGTGGGCAGAAAACTGCTCAACCGAAGCAGCCAATTGAAGCAGTTGCTTTTTATCTCCCTTAAATTGAGGGGCGAGTACAATCATTGCGACTCTGAGCTCGCCGCGGGTTAATGTGCCAGTCTTGTCAAACACCATGCGGGTGACTTTTGTGGCGGTTTCGATCGCAGCCGGCGTTCGCACCAGGACCCCCTTTCGGGCAGCTTTGCTCAATGAAATCGAAAGTGCGAGCGGTGTAGCCAAACCTAACGCACATGGACAGGCCACCACCAGTACAGCGACTCCTGCCAAAATAGCTTTTTCCAGGGAATGGTCAAGCCAGAACCAGCCCGCAAATGTTAATATTGAGATTGCCACGATCCCAAATGCAAAATAAGTGGATACGCTATCCACCAGGCGTTGGATGGGTGGTTTTTCGCTGAGAGTCTCTGTAACCAGGTTGCTAATGTGAGCCAGGCGAGAATCTACCACAGGCGCAGATACCTGCAGTTCCAGGATACCTTCATCCAACAAAGTACCTGCAAAAACCCGATCTCCATTCGATTTCTGCACTGGCAGAGATTCCCCGGTCAACATAGCCTCATCTATCGCTCCTTCGCCTGCAATAACACTGCCATCCGCCGGAATACGTTCTCCCCCACGCACGCGGATCCGATCCCCGCTAGTCAGATCCTCGGATTGTACTTTTTCCCAGTCCTCTGCAACTCTTCGCCATGCAATTTCAGGCTGTAAGGTCAGCAACATATGGATGTCCTTGCGGGCTTGCGCTCCGCCAACTGTTTCGAGATAACGGCCGAAGAGGATGAAAACCGTAATCATCACAACTGAATCAAAATAGGTTTCTCCAGCACCGGTTATGGTGATGTACACGCTATACCCATAGGCAGACAATACGCCCAGACTGACCAGGCTATCCATAGTAGCTGTGCGTGCAAGCAGTGCCCGCCAGGCACCCTGCAGAAAACTCAGACCCCCAAAAAACAACACCGGAGTGGCCAGCAGCCAGACCAGGAATTGTAGTCTGCGGACCGCCATAGAGTCAAATTGAGAACGCGCATACAGAGGATACAATTGTACGAAGTAGAGTAACATGACTTGCATTCCAAAGGCAATTGCCGCGATCAGCTGCAGCGAGATGCGTTCCTGCAGTCGCTCTTTTTGTTTTCCCGATTTTGAAGAAGTAAAGTTTACCTGATAACCGAGCGGCTTAAGTTGTTTAATGACGTTCTGGGGATTTAAAATGGCAGGGTCAAATTCAATTCTTCCACGCTCGGCTGCAAAACTAACATCCGCTGCTTTGATCCCCGGTTGACTTCGTAAAACACGTTCGGCTGCCAGTGAACAACCCGGGCACCACATGCCATCAATAGTAAAAAAAGCACTTTCTGCCGGCTTTTTGATCAGATCGGCAAAGACAGGTTTTGAAATCTTTAATTGAGGTAACACCTGCGAGAGCATGTTATTTTCTGCTGCGACTTCATAAACCCTGGCACATCCTTCACAGCAAAATTGTTTATTTTCTCCGTCCACATCTCGAGTAATAGGTGGATTGGGAAGGGTCAACCCGCATAAATCACAGGAATCGGTTGTAGTCACCAGATCATCACTTTTCCCGGAAGCATAAAATGACTAATTAAACCCAACCCGGCTGTACCCCGCAGCAATAACTGTATACCCACCAGGATCACAAATACACCAGAGACGTGCGCGAGCGTGCGCCGCCATTTCAGTGATAACATATTTGCCCCAAGACCAAATGTTAAGAGCGCCGGTATTGTACCCAGCCCGAAAACGACCATGCCCAGCGCACCCAGGAGAGCATTGCCTGTTGCTGCAGAAAGCAATAGCGCACTGGCAACTAACCCGCAAGGGAGCAAACCATTGAGCATACCCAGCAGTAAAATGCCAATACGGCCAGGCATTTTCATCATCTTCTTCATGGCGTTCTGCCACCAAGTGCTCAATCTTTGACCGCCAGGAATTCTCACCCAGCCCAGGTAAATCAGACCGGCCAGGATAATGACGGCACCAAGGATCAAACTGATCAGCCCTAAAAGATTCGCCGAACGTAGAATACCACCGGTTGCCTGTCCGGCAAATCCAGCCAGCAGCCCGAGCAAAGCGTAAACGCCAATCCGTCCGGTGTGATACAGCAGATGCTCAGGTGTGGATTTAATTCCACGGCCGGAAAAACGGGAGGATACTACCAACACCAGCGGTCCGCACATACCGAGGCAATGACCCAGACTACCTGTCAGACCAACAATAAGCAGAGGAAAAAGTACTGCTAAATTGGGAAACCCGTTCAAGCGACTTCCTCAAATATATGACTTTCCAGATTCAGCAACTGCACTTTAAGTTTAAATTCATGCAACAGTTTTTCTTCATTGAGGTTGGATTTAATACGGTGAAGTTGAATATCATCCCAAGTATCCCAGACACTTTCAAAAATGACATGCGTTTTCTCCCCATCGCTAAGCGAGTACATGGCACGCGAAGAAATATAGCCCGGCTCGTTTGGTAAAAGTGCCCGCAAATAACCAAGAGAGCGTTGCAATTCATGTCCAATGGATAATGACCCCAATTCAGTATGATCAATATCGAAATTGATACGATAAATATAAGACATTATTTCACCTACTTCACAAAAGTTCGTACAGAAAACAGAATCTGCGACCAATTCAAAATGGCATAAATGATCATCCAAACTGGAATCCCTACCAGAGCGATTTTCACCAGTAAGGGTGGCCCCCCACCTGCTTCTTCAATCGTTCCAGCAAAACTATCAATGTAACCGTCTGCCCGGACGGTTTCGCCGCCTTCTTCTTCTGTATCTTCAGATCTTTGCGCATTGGCTGTTTTTTTTCGAGGACCAGAACTTCCGGGTAGTGTGGTGATTTGCCGGCTGGCCGCTGGAAGAAAAACGCCAAAAATCAGGAAAATCAATCCCCCTGCCACAATTCCGATCAATTCTCCCCAAATATTCAATACATTCGCAGTCATGAGTCACCTCCAGGAATGTCGTGATTTATTAAATTTGCCTGACTTTTTCGCTCAGGCGGCAACTTCCGGCCAGGCCATGCTTCCGGTTCGCGCTCTTCTAACATCGAGAATTTTGGTTTTTCAATCTCCTGAAATTGGTTTTCCTTCCATGCCCAGAAAACAAAGGCAAATACCGTCAGGGCCATGAAAACCAGCCAGGCAATAAATATGATTACACCAATCGCCATGATTAACCTCCCGGGGTTGGGCTGGGGGTTGGAGAAGAAGCCGGTGTTGGCGATGTTTGTGGCACCGCACTCGGGTCTTCCACAAAACTGGCCAGATCATAAATATCGCTTTCAGTGAGAAGAGTGTGAAAAGGCCCCATTAAAGTATCCGGCACCCCATCCCAAATGCGCCAGAATATGTAGTTGAAAGGCATTTGCGTGGTCATAGGGGCCGGGTAAGGCAAGCCGTTTTTGAGCAGGAGTGCATCCTGAGCCTGCAAACCCTGACCATCAACACCATGACAACTTGAACAGAACTTATCATACAGTGTTGAGCCATGCGAGACATCAATTTGTTGTACTTCGGACTCCCACATATCAGTGCTGACCTGTGCAAAAGTGACATCCAGCTGTCCCTGATTGAAAACACTGGCAACCTGCATGTTTTTACCTCCCACCGCTTGCTGAGTAATGGCATCTTGAATGTAAGCAATTACATTCCAGCGATTTTGGATAGGCATCCATTCTCCCCAGGCCGGCATGGCAAAATCCTGTAAACCATAACTGACACGCGCAAACCAGTCTCCATCTGAAAGCCCCTGGACATCCGGAACAGTAAAATTGGCTGGTTGTACGTCCAAATACGCGCCATCCCAGCCATCCCCCAACCCGGCCAGCCCATGACAATGCGCACACATACCGGTATACATACTTTTCCCGGCCATTACATTGGGAGCCGCATAGACCAGCTGGCTATTATCCCCTCCATCCACCTCATTCGCATTCAAGTCTTTGGGCATCTCTTGCGCCAGGAAAATAGCCGGGTATACCTGAGCTTGATCGGTGGCAGGGCGTGCCAAAGTTTGGGTGAAATTTACGCGAATGTAATAAGCCAGCGACCAGCGTTCATCTTCCGAATATCGCAATTTCCAGGTTGGCATGGCCGTCCACGGCACTCCCTCACTGATTCTCCAAAAATAATCTGCATCGCTGTAATCTCCATAGGAACCATCCGAAAAATCCGGTGGAATCGGCAAGATACCATCTCGGTAGACGCCCATTCCCGTACCGGCGTCACCATGACAAACCCAGCATTCACGGATAAAGATATGTTTGCCTTGATCAAGGGTATCAACTGTTTGTGGCAACGGGTTGCTCAAATTGGCATAGTCACCACTTGGATCACCCTCATCCGGATCACGCTCAGTTGGATGGGCAAAAATCTGTTGAACGTAATAAATCACATTCCAGCGTTGTTCTTCACTCAGCGACTGCTTCCAGGGGGGCATGACACTCCCGGGAATCCCTTCCGAGACGTGCCAGAACCATTGCTCATCCGGCATTGATCGAAATGGCTCAGCCTTGAAGTTAGCCGGCGTAACAATCTTGGTGCCTGCGTAGGTACCCAGACCATTTCCCGTACAACCATGGCAGGTCTGGCAGTATTCGATATACAATTCTTTACCATCGAACAAGCCAGATTGTATGAATAATGGCCATCCAACCGCCGTATTCCCGGATGACTGAGCGACAAGTGGGTAACCATGCGGGTCAGTGACACCTGCATAGTCGACTGGCGGCTGAATCATCCATTCGGCTGCCGTGCGATCTCCCAGGTTATAGAGGTATGTTCCCAGAGCGCTTAGATCTTCTTCTGGTAAAAATTCAAAACTGGGCATGATCGACATCGGAGAGTATTGGCGTGGATCCTTTAAGTGTTCAATTTCCCACACCTCACTGCGCTTACGCCCAATGTAAGAAAGATCGGGGCCAGTGCGCTCAGAACCCAACACGACTGGCGAGTCAAAAACATAACTTCCGCCCTGGGAAATTGGACCGGTGGCATTATTATCATAGTAACGTACATATTGCGTATGACAATAATCACAGCCATTCGACCAGTACAATTCACGTCCACGTTGCTCTTCAAGCGTGTACGGATGGGCAGCCAGGGTTTGAGGAGGATTCCAGATCCACCCGGGTATAAAGACAACTGCCATAACAACGGCAATGAAAATAAACAAACCGCCACCAAGAATTATTGCAAAAGACATTTTCATCTTTTCATCTCCTCAGTTAACTATTCCAGACTCACCCACCAGCGCACCAGACTGTAAATCCGGTTTCGCAGGCTGACGGATTGGAATCTCAGGATAATGTACCGGCTTATGCACAATGACAGTCGCAAATACGTTGTATGCAAAAACAAGGAAACTGGCCCACAAAACGGAACCGCCAGCGGCACGTAGAGCCATATACGGCTGTAACCCTGGCAGAACAGTCCACACGGGCAGCCCTTCGTGAACCCAGGAGGTGCCCTGTGTAGTACCTACCAGTAAGAACCCGGCAAAAAAGAAAGTAAAGCCAATGACATACATGGCATATTGGACGTTTGCCAGCGTTCGACTGAATATGCGAACATTCATTACGCGCGGGATGACATAGTAAATTGCGCCCATAATGGTGGAGGCCGCAAAAAAGAGCAGCGAGAGATGGGCATGGCCAGGCACATATTGTGTGAAATGTGTCAGTAAATTAATGCTGCGTAATGCTTGATGCGATCCTTGATATGAGACCAGGGCGTAAGCTGCGAACCCGGTGACGACGAAGCGCAGGGGAATGCTGGTGATGACTTTGTTCCAATTTCCCCGCATTGTCAGCCAGATATTGGTCATAAATGCCACCACCACCAGGATCATTCCAATGCTTTCTGCTACAGCCAGTGTCTTTAACCAGTAAGGAATGGGAGCCCATTCAAGATGATGTCCGCCTACGCCTGTATAAAATAGAGCAATTCCCCAAAAAGAAATGAGAGAGAGCAAGTGGCTGTAAAGTGGGGTATGTGTTTCGCGCGGAACAATGAAATAAATCACCGCCAGCAGACCGGTTGTGAACCACAGGCCGAGTACATTGTGGCCGTAAAACCAATTGAATATGGAATCATTTACGCCGGTCAGTGCGCCGGTCGCAGGGTTCCACATCACATTTCCGATGAAGTACAGCATTGGGAACCAGACCAATGTGCCACTGATATACCATAAAGATACATACAGTTTCTCCTCTACTCGTTTCGAAATAGTCATATAGAGATTGATCAAATTAAGGATACAAACGAGAATCACACCGAGGTCCACCAGGTAAATCATCTCGGCGTACTCGCGACCCTGCGATTTTCCCAGTAAGAGAAGCACTACGCCGCCAACAACCGACAGCACCCAAAGAATGGCTGTGACATTAGCCAGCACTTCGCTCCAGATTTTTCGGCCAGTCAAACGGGGAACAATGTAATACCAGAGTCCCATCATGCCTGTCGAGAGAAACGCAAACATCACGGTGTTTGTATGCGCCTGACGCAGACGGCCAAATACAAGCCATGAGATCCCCCGAAACAAATCCGGAAATACAAATTGTAACGCGAGGATAAAACCCATACTTACCCCCACTACCAGCAAAGCAGTGGCGGACAGCAAGAAAAGACGGACGGCACTATTATCCTGGGTAAACCAAAGATACCAGGGCCTTGCCTCTTTTATGGAAGCATTTGTCATCATTCCCTCCCCGTGGAAACAGTCAAAAATTGACCGGTTCCATTATTCAAATTTAAATACGCATGAAGTCGTAAATATGACCCGAATCAGGTCAACAGGCAACCAAATAAAGCTGCTGGTGCTGTCAAACGAACTCCTCTATTTAAATTGTATGTCGTTTACTTCTACGTACAATAAGGGATTTCCCTACTCAAAAAATGTGTAATTATTCGTTACTACCAAGGCAGGAAGAAATACAACTAAATTGGGGTCTAAATATTGGTACACAAACACTTAATGAACGGATAGATATATAAATAATTCATGACGAAAATTTTTTTACAACTTAGGCCCAATGAACAATCTATTATCTTACAATCTCAAAACAAAACCCCGGTGTGACCCGGGGCTGGCGTTCGGCGTTTTTTATTTCTTTGCGTCACTCTTGGTAGGAATGACCGGAATGCTTACTTGCTTTGATTTTTCTTTCTTCTTTTTACGGCTTTCCTTATTTTTTGGACTCTTATCTCCCATATTTACCTCCTAATGAAATTACAAGCAATGTTTTTTACGACACTTGTTTCCAAGCAACGCTTATAGATTAACGCATAATAAGGTAAATTGCAAGCCTCTCCAGGCATGTAATTTATATATTGAGAGAACCTTTTTCGTGATTTTATTTTTTTGTCAATCATCATCCTGGTAGGTCTCTCTTATTATTTCAATTCACCGATTCGATAGTTTTCAAAATGTCAGTTTCCTTTTGCAAGGCAAAATACATTTCCTATCTCAGTTGGATATTCATCCAAAAATCCGGAGATGTGTCGAAAAATTTTCCTGGCCGCAAGGCAGTACTGGCCGTTACCCCTCGGCGACCATGCACAAGGTCATTGATGCGCTGATAGGCCACATGGATCCCGTCAGCCCGTTGCTGCTGGGATAGCCGCAGATGGGCGCAAAAATTCTTCCAATAGCATTTCGCCGGGATATTTTGGGGGGCGATTTTTGGAATCTTCATCAGATTACCGGTCCTGCGCGCAGAACCTCGGCGGGCACAGCTTCGGCAAACTGGGCAAAGTTCTGAACGAACATGCCAGCTAGCTTCTTGGCTTGTGCGTCATAGTCTTCCGGATCCGGCCAGGTACTGCGCGGCTGGAGCACTTCCGCAGGCACACCCGGGCAGCTGCGCGGAACCAGGACGCCAAAGATCGGGTCTGCATCATATTCAACCTCATCCAGGCTGCCGTTCAAGAGCGCATCCACCATGGCACGTGTGAATTTGATTTTAATGCGTGAACCTACTCCATAGGATCCACCCGTCCAACCGGTATTAACCAGCCAGCATTTGCAATCATTCTGTTGAACCCGATCACCTAACTGCTGGGTATAGACCATCGGATGATGTACCATGAAAGGTCCGCCGAAACAGACGCTGAAGGTAGCTTGCGGTTCCTTAATGCCCTTCTCTGTCCCGGCTACTTTGGCTGTATAGCCCGAAAGGAAGTAGTACATGGCCTGTTCGCGGGTCAGCAAGGCAATCGGCGGTAAAACACCGAAGGCATCAGCAGTCAAAAAGATAACATTGCGCGGATGGCCACCCATCCCACTCGGTTCATGATTGGCGATACGGCGCAGCAGGTAAGATGCACGCGTATTCTCTGTTATTGTTTCATCATTCAAGTCAATCTTGCGCGTATTGGGGTTAATGACCACATTTTCGAGAATGGTACCAAAACGCTGTGTCATTTCATAGATTTCAGGCTCATCCTGCGCAGACAGGTTAATCACCTTGGCATAGCAGCCACCTTCGAAATTAAAAATGCCGTGATCGCTCCAGCCATGTTCGTCATCCCCGATCAAGTGTCGGCTCGGGTCTGCGGATAAGGTGGTTTTTCCGGTTCCACTCAAGCCAAAGAAAAGAGCGCTGTGGCCTTGTGGACCAATATTGGCGGCACAGTGCATTGGGAAGACCCCCCGCAACGGGTAGAGATAGTTCAGCACTGTAAAGACCGTCTTTTTAATCTCGCCCGCATAGCGGCTGCCAGCAATCAAAGCCAGTTTTTGGCCCAGGTGAATGACGACGGCCACATCGGAGCGGGTGCCATCAATTTCCGGCTCCGATTCAAAATCCGACGCTACCAGTACCGTAAACTCCGGGATAAAATCCTTAGGTGGAGTGTTCCCGGCATGCAGGAACATGTTATAGGCGAACAGGCTCTGCCAGGCGGTATCGGTCACCACGCGCACCGGAAAACGGTAAGCGGGGTCAGCCCCGCCGTAGCAATCCTGAGCATACAATTCCTTCTGGCTGAGGTAGTCCAGAATACGGCTTTTAAGAATTTCAAATTTACCCGGGTCAAATGGTTTGTTAATTTTTCCCCACCACACCAAATCCTGGCTGGAGCTTTCTTTGACAAAAAATTTATCATTGGCAGAGCGTCCGGTGGCCTTGCCTGTATAGATTACCAGCGGGCCATTTTCGGCGATCATGGCTTCTCCCCGCCGCACAACTTCTTCATACAGCAAAGGGGGCGTCAGGTTCCAGCGTATTTTTCTGGCCTGAACGGTTGTGCGCGAGATAATTTCAAATTCAAAAGGGGAACTATCGGGCATAATTTTTCTCCTTAAATCGGTCCGTCAAAATATCTACTCGTTTCCAGTGATCAATGCAATCAACGCCATTCGGATAGGGACACCATTGGCAGCCTGACGAAAATAAGCCGCCCCCTCATAGTCATCCACTTCGCGGTCAATTTCATCCAGGCGCGGCAGGGGGTGCATAATGGTGATCCCTACTTTGGATTGCTCAATTAACTGCCGGTTGACCACATAGGTGCCTTTTAAGCGCGTATAGAGCTGCTCGTCTTGAAATCTTTCTTTTTGGATTCGCGTCATGTAAAGAACATCACTTTTTTTGGTCGCTTCTACCAGGTCATTCGTTTCGAAAACATCGATCAAATCTGCACGCAGCGCTGATGTGATCTCAGCCGGCATGCCCAGTTCGGGAGGCGAAACAAAATAAAAACGAGGGCCATACTTACCCAGTAGCCATGCCAGTGAGTGAGCGGTGCGGCTGTTCTTTAGATCTCCAGCGAGAGTAACCGTCAGATTATTCAAACGGTTACGTTCTTTATGAATGGTCATCAGATCCATCATCGCCTGGGTGGGATGTTGACCCGAACCATCGCCGCCATTGATGACCGGCACACTCGCTCCTTCAGCCAGCTCTCTCGAGGAGCCGATCCGCACGTGACGGATCACGGCCAGGTCGGCATAGCCATCAATCATTCTTCCGGTATCGTAAAGCGTTTCTCCTTTGACTGCAGAACTGGTTGTGCTGCCATCGGTCACCGAGACCACATGCCCTCCAAGTTTTAACATGGCAGTTTCAAATGTCAGGCGGGTCTGGGTGGATGGCTCATAAAATAGTGTTGCCATTACTTTGCCGGCCATATTGTCAAGATTTCCTCCTGAAGCCATGACGGTTTCGAAGCGTTGAGCAGTTTCCAAAATTAAACTGAGATGCTCAAGTTTTAATTCTTTGACATCAATAATATCTTTACCTTTTAGAATTGTTGCCATTTTTCCCTTTTCCTTAAACAGATTGGTAATAATTCCTGGGGATATTTCTAATTACAATAACAAAATGGACATCTCTTATTCTTCATATAGACGATTATCACTCTGACATTATACCTATTATTAGCACTTAAAGCGCGTGACCAATTTGTGTATTCAAGGTTACAAAAATCCCTTATTGACCGATACAGACGAGCAGATTCTTTTTTTGAAAAGAAGATCGCCTTGAATCCATTGAAATTGAAGGGTTAATATCAGAATTCTCATATACCCTTGCAAATTTGATAAGCATTTTTATCAAAGAAACCCGAATCAAGTTGCCCAAATCATAAAAATGAAGGATAATTAAAAATATTAAATTATTCAAGTTGGGGAAGGAATTAAGATGGCATCAGAATTGCTTCATGAAGCCATTACTTTGATCCGCGCGGAGAAAATGGAAGATGCGCGGCAAATAATATTTGACATTATCCGCAACCAACCCCAAAATGAGGTGGCCTGGATTTGGTTGGCAGAGACTTTTTCATCCGACCTTGATCGGTTGAAGGTTTTGACCGCTTGCTCCCAAAATATTCCTGATTCTAAAATTGTCACCATGGCAATCAGCAAGCTCAAAAGGAAGATTGACAACACAGGTGATTTATCAGCATCTGTTAATCCATTTATTGAAGGCGGTACTTTCGACCCCTCCGCCCGTGAACGTACAGGTCACACCGGTGCCATCATTGGTTTTGATGGATCTTTTATTGCCACGGATATCCCCGATTTCGACGAGGTGGTGGATTTACGCGCACCGAAAACAAGTATCCTGCACCGTCCGGGTATCACCATCACCAAACCCACTACCCCGGTTGATAATTTCGCCGGACCAGCCCAAACTGCGCCGTTGAATCCTGAGGAAGTGGAAGAAGACGCTAAATTTAAATTTGAACCCAGCATTTTTGTTGAGCCGAAATCGCATCAAACCGGAGAATTGAACTACGAACCTGATCTTTCCAGTTTTCTTTCAGATGCTCCTTCCGGGCGGGAAAAAACGAGAAAATTCACAGAACCACAAGAACCTGTGCCATTAGAACTGCCAAAGGTGATGCAATACAATACACAAACTCCGACCGAGAAGGACAAACCATCTCCGGCAGCTTCCATTTTTCAACCGATTAAAGCCATCGAAGTTGAAGAACCAGCAACACCTTTCATCGGCGAAACACCACTTGAGAGCATGCGCCAGGAGAGCCTGGCTGAAGACAGTTTCCTAAAGAATAATTACGGCGAAGATGAAGCTCCCCCCCGAAAAGGTGTGCGCCGTAACGTCTTGTTGGTTTCCGGCCTGTTCGCAGTCATCATTCTGTTATGTTTGGTTACCACCCTTGTACTGAGTGGCTATTCGTTTGGGGCGAGAACCAAAACACCTACTTTGCCGGCAATATTTATCGGCGATATTATCCCGACCGAGCCTAAACTGACACTGCCGCCCATCGTAAGCGCAACCCCTTTACCGCCCGGGGTATTGGCAGATACAGCCACATCGACTTACACCGCACTGCCAAGTAATACTTCCTTACCCACCCTCACAGCGACTGAGACACCATTAATTTCAACCACACCCAGTGTTACCCGCACCCGCACCCGCACCCAGACCCCGACACCATCGGCTACGAATCGCATTGCCTCAACCAATACCATGACAGCTACCATTACCCAAACACCAACCCCTTCGAACACACCGCAGCCAACCAACACCTTTACACAAGTAAACACACCAACCAGAACGCTTTATCCGACTTTGGCGAATACTTCAACCGGTACACCCATTCCGCCAACCAGCACACCGTTGCCGCCCACTAACACACCGGTGCCACCTCCCACAGAAACACCGACACAGGAAGTTCCACCACTTGATTTTTAGACTGGATTTTCATAACTCAATTCCAATTGGATGAACACAATAATGTCAAACCCGGTGTAATCAGGCACCTCTGACCGCATAATTGGTCATCAGGCTGCACATACCTGAGTTTATAAATTTAAGAAAAACCACTGAATAAACATCTTTCCACTCTTGTTTTATCTAAACATACAAGCCCTGGTTTTTTTCAATTTCAAGGGTTGTGGCGTGCAGAAGGCTTCGCGAAAAATCGTCAAATTTGGCGTATCCTGACAAAAACCATTAAAACAAAACAGACAGGCAGATGCCTGTCTGTGTAAATAAATTGCTGTTATTTACTTGCGGGTCGAAATATTGAAAGGCATATACAACGGGCAGGTTGAAATAAAGCTGGTGATCAGGAAAATGGCAGCCAGGACAAGCAAAATTATTCCCAAGACTCCGCTTACCACACCAGTAAAGTAAAGAACGACAAACACAATGGCCAGGAGGACCCTGATAATTCGATCGATATTTCCCATATTTTTTTTCATTTAATTAATTCCTTTTTTGTAAATCTATGTCTGAATAGTAATTAGATGTATCCCGGAAAGAAAAGTTGCATTATGGCGCGAATGATCTTCAATCGAACGGTGATTCCTGGCAGGCGTCACTTTCAGGTGAGCAAAGACTGCAACCTAAAGCGCGAAATTGCGACTGAGAATATAATTTTCCAGACCTAAAATTGTGGATTGCTGGCCGCTGATAACGGCCCGCACAACATCACCTATCGAGATTAAACCCACCAAATTTTCGCCTTCAACCACCGGCAAATGGCGAATATGTTCCCGCGACATGAGTTGCATGCATTCATTGATCGAATTCTCAGGGTTGACCACAATCACTTCGCGGGTCATCCATAATGCTACTTCTTGTTCCAGCGGGCAGGTTCCTGTTTCAGCAATCCTTCCCGCAAAGTCGCGCTCGGAAATAATACCACGGACTGTGCTTCCTTCAAGAACCAGAAGAGCACCCACATTATGTGATTTCATTTTCCTGAGGGCGTTCAACAAGCTTTCAGTGGGTGATACTGACCAGACATTGCTGCCTTTTTGATCAAGAATATCTTTTACAGTATTCATTTTTCACTCCGGTTGGGAAATATGATGAAAGGATAAATTAATTATAGATATCCTGTCTATTAAAGCAAAGCAAAATATTATTGTGAATAAACTCACAACGTAATGGTAATGAGAATCATGCTTTCCACTCGCATCGATGCAAGCATTGTGATGGAATACTTGCTTTCAGAAATCTATTGCTATCTGTTTACTTTTTTGCAGGGGATTTTTTCGCGCTCTTTGTCTTGTGCTTGTTTTCCATTTCAGAGCCGATATAGACTCCCATGGCGGGCAAAACCCGGCGATGAATTAGTAAAATCAGAGCGACCAGAGCAAAAGCAATTCCAAAAATGATCAATGCGCTGTTAAGATCGCTCAACAGGCTTGGACGGATGATCATCACCCCGGCCAGTGTAAACATTAATACACCGCCAATCAATTTCAAAATGCGGCCATGTTTTTCTTCCAGGCGGGTGGCTTTGAGCGTAAAAACGGCTGTCAGGAAGATAATCAACTCATCCAACTGATAGATGAACATATAAAGTAGCAGCAATAAAATAAAATCAAGACCGGTCACTTTTTGAGCAGAGAGCATATTCGTCCACAGTACCGGGAAGCCGGCCGTACAGGAAAATTCCACCAGGGATACGCCCCCGGCCAACACAATCGTCGCGCCTATCATTCCCCAAAGCGATTGGGATGAATCCAGCACTTTACGCATGCGTTTAAAAATTCCTGGCTTTTTGTCATCAGAAATGGTTAACGAAACCCCTTCTTTGTACCAAAAATAGTCTTTGATATTAATAATAGCAAATACCAGGGCTACCAGGGCTACCACCACCTGAATCCAGGTCATGAAATTAACAAAAGTTAAAAATGTGAACAACCCGGCAATGAAGAGAGCATACACCAACGCAGTAATCATGATAAACACAAACCCGATAATCAACACCCGTTTTCGCGACCCACTATGCAGCGTCAATGCCAGCAGCATGGTCAGAACCCAAATGGAACATGGGTTAACACCATCTACAAAGGCGATTAATAGAGTGGCAACCGTCATCGATTGATTGGCTAAACTTACCTCGCCTATCAAAGGTAATTTGATCGTCCGCTCTTGAGCGGTAGACTGGGTGGGTATAGGTGTCACTTCCGGCGTGGTTTGGCTGGATTGAGTCGGCAAAGGAACGATGATGCCGGCTCCCGCATCCTTGCAGCCAACGGCCAAACAACGCTGGATTTCCTCTTCAAACATCGGCTCCATCGTCTCGGCGTAGCCTTCCCAATATTGGTCGCCAATAAAGATGGTGGGCACATACTGGGCTTGAAAACCAAAGGCTGTTCCCATCGTAATGAACTTTTCCTGATTTTCTGGCACATAATAAACCTCGTAGAAACGTAGCTCCACATCAGGGTAGGTTTTTGCTAATTTTTCAAAGAAAGGCTTAGCCAGTGCGCAATGCGGGCAACCCTCACCCCAAAACATATAGACAACAACCGGGTTATCTCCCTGGGCTTGAACAGCTGGTTGTGGTTGCAATACGAGTAAGCCTGCCAGAATGAGCAGGGCGATGAATACCTGTAAAAACGACAAATAACGATGATTTAACTGGTAATTTTTCCGAGACATTCGTTTCACCTCAAAAACGTAGAAGTGCTTCATTGTGAAAAAAGTTACTATATTGTCTCATTAAATGCCAATTGCGTCAAAAGAGGCTCTTCCTGCGCGAACAGAAACTAGCGGAGGCCATCGGTATACTTCGAAATTGGGTAGGAGGACAAGGAACAGGGGACGGAAGACAGGAAGGGCGTGGTTTTGACAGGGTGAGGGAAAAAAGTAAATCAAACTTTTGGCAATTGCAGAGAGAAACCAACCTATTAAAAGAGGATGGGGTGGGAAACCTTCCCAACTCTATCCAGCAAGCTCGCAGATATAAATAATAAAGTCTGTCCTTAAATCTTTTTTAAGCCAAGCAAGCGCAGTCCATTCAGAACAACAATGACCGTGCTGCCTTCATGTCCTACCACTCCCACCGGCAAAGCCAGGTTGAGCCCAAAGGCACTCACCACCAATACGACAATAACAGCCAGTGCAAAAGTAAGGTTCTGCCAGATAATTTGTTTCGATTTACGCGCAAGGTGAATAGCGTGTGGAAGATTGGTAAGATCATCTGCCATCAGAACAATATCGGCGGTCTCCAGAGCCACATCCGAGCCAGCACCGCCCATGGCAATACCAACATCCGCAGCAGCCAGGGCTGGAGCATCATTTACACCGTCGCCGATCATGGCAATTTCACCATAGCGCTGGCGCAGTGTTTCAATTAACTGAACTTTATCCTGCGGTAGCAATGCTGCATGTACCTCATCCACACCTGCCTGGGTGGCAACAGCCCGGGCAACACGTTCATTATCACCAGTCAGCATAACCGTGCGCTCAATCCCGGCTGTTTTAAGAGCCTTGATGATTTCACTTGCATTTGGACGTAGACGATCAGCCACGCCCAGCAAACCAAGCCATTTTTGGGACGCATGCGCAAGCATTACGGTCTGACCGTCGTTTTCCATTTCACGCATCTTTTGCGCAAGATCAGAAGGAATTTGCATACCCCGTTCACTAAAGAAACGAGAATTTCCGACCCAAATTCGCTTTTCTTCTACAGTCGCCTCGACACCCTGCCCCGGGATCGCACGAAATTCGGTTGATAAAGGCACTACCAGATCACGAACTTTTGCCTCCTTAATGATCGCCTGACCAAGAGGGTGTTCGGACCGTGCCTCAGCGGAAGCTACCAGGCGGATCAACTCATTATCTGTCAGGTCTCCGGCAGCGAATACCTCTGTCAGCGCAGGTTGCCCAAATGTTAATGTGCCCGTTTTATCGAAAGCAATCACTTTCAAAGCAGCGGTCTTTTCCAGATGTACGCCGCCTTTAAATAGAACCCCATTGCGTGCGCCATTGGCTATTGCGGAGAGAATACTGGCCGGGGTAGAGATCACCAACGCACAGGGTGAAGCCACCACCAGCCAGGTCATTGCCCTGTAAAAACTGGGGTAAAAAGCCTGTCCCATCAAAAAATAAGGAATTGTGGTCAACAACACGGCCCCGGCGACGACAAACCAGGCGTATATCTGCTCAAAATGGTCCAGGGCACTTTGTGTCTGTGCACGCGAATTTTGGGCTTCCTCCACCATCTGCACGATGCGCGCCAGGGTGGTATCTTCAGCCAGGTGCTGTGTGCGAACTTCCAGCGCACCATTGCCATTTACGGTTCCGGCATAGATCGCATCACCCACCTCTTTGTGAACAGGTAAAGATTCCCCGGTAATTGTTGCCTGATTGACATCTGAGGCTCCCAGGATGATTTCACCGTCAACCGGGAAGCGTTCTCCAGGTCGCACCAGAACGATATCGCCAATTACCACTTTTTCGACAGCCATAGTGGTTATCCTGGAACCACGTCGCACCGCTGCCATAGGAGGTCGCAGGTCGAGAAGTTTTTCGATCGCACGCCGGTTACGCTCCAACGCAAAAGTTTGTAATGTGTTAGAAAGCGAGAAAAGAAAAAGCAAGATTGCACCTTCCAGAGGCTGCCCTACAATTGCTGCCCCAGCGGCGGCCATAATCATCAGTAAGTTAACATCTAGCTTGTGCTCATGCCAGGCAGCTTTAATACCATCCAACAAACCATAGACACCTCCCAACGTAAACGCGATCAAGTAAAGCATGGTCTGGACCGGATCGGGAAAGCTGTAGCGGCCACCGATAAACGCAAGAATAGTTGCCAATAGGGTAATCGATGTAAATAAAATTTCAAGCTGGCGCCGGGAGATCTTTGGAACCAGAGGCACCTCGCGCACCTGCGGCTTGAAAGTCGTTTCCGTCATCGCTAAAACACCTTCACCAGGCGTCATCAAGTCATTGACACGCAGCTGAATGACTCCCTCCTGGTAATGACTCTCATTTAATTCCAAATTAGAAATGGTTTGATAGTGTTCTACCAGGCCATTCGACATCGCCAGGGCACATTCCGCACAGGCTTTATCCCCTTTTTCGACACAACTCATCACCCGCGCACCGGCTTCCCGGCCGGCTTCACGCACAATGTGTTTCGCTCTTTCCGGCGATATTAAACGCGGATCGAAGGCTACCTTCAGTTGAGTACTGTTAATATCGTATTGTGCTTCACGAATGCCAGAATAGCCTTCCAATGTATCGGTTAAGACTGTTGTGCAGCGCACATCTTCCGCCGGCAATTTTATGGATTTGAGATTGGAGGTTGTCATTTAGCCTACCTACCCTCGCGGTCTACCTGCAGGCATTGCGGGCAAAGCCCATAATAGATAACTCTCGCACCCATTAACTGATATCCCGAAGTATTCACTTCCTGCTCCACTTCGTGAATATGTTCAGACGGAAAGTCAACCACTTTATTACAACGCGTGCAAGCCAGGTTTACATGAGCATTGGTATCAGCATCATAATGCACCGAGTCATCACCAGCTTCCCCCAGCGCATTGATCGCACCGACTTGTACCAGATGATCCAGGGTGTTATATACGGTTGCCAGGCTCAATGAATGAAATTTTGGTTTTAATATCTCATAGATCATTTGCGCGGTGGGGTGTTCTTCACTTATGGTCAGTAATTCACAGATAGCCTGGCGTTGAGGGGTCAAGCGTAAATCTGCACTTATTAAAGAGTCAATTAATTTATTCATTTATTTCACCATCTTATAATCATTCTAAATTTAGAATGATTATAAATTAGAATAATTGTGAAATCAACCAATAAATTTATAATGTATAACTTTGACTTCAATTTAAATGGTTTTTTTAACCTAATCTATTATGACTTAACTACAACATTGGCTGTAGAAAGAAATAAGACCGGATTACAGGTCGTTTTGTTTATGCTCCACCTTCATGCATTAACGCCACCCGCTCGTCAATATCGAGAGCTTTGACTTCTTGTCGAAAACTGGATACGTCAATTCGGCGCAGCAGAACAATTGAAATCAGCAGCATGACCATTTCCAATACAAACACAATCAAATAACCCTGAACATTATTATTCAATAGGTTGGTGGCAACATCGCGAACGACCCCACCCATCAACGTACCCACAAATCGCGAAAGTGCATTGGCAACACCCCACGCCCCGATGAATAAACCGACATGAGCTGTGGTCATATCCAACATGAGTGACAGATTTGAGACTGTGCTGGCACCTGTACCCAGACCTAAAAGTAGTACACCCAGGTAGAAAACATTGCTATTTCGAAGATATCCACTGATCGTAATGAGCAGGAAGCCTGACACCGCCAACCAGGCAGAAATGTAAGCAACCCGTTTCTTTGGTACCCAGCGCTCTAAAAAGCTTGCCATAACCAATGCCAACAAAACACACACGCCCCAAATAGACGTAATGCGCGTGGTTGCCTGAACCGAAAGTCCAAACGCTTCTGCACCAAAAGGTTCCAGCAACACATCCTGCCCGAGAATTGCAGCCAGTAATACCGTCAGATAAATAAAGAATGCCCGCACCTGTTTACTGGCAAACATTTCGCGCATCATCTCTTTCCAGGAGGTGCGATCTTCAACCACCTGGCTGATTTTCTCTTTTTGAATGCGGGGTTCAAGACGGATCAGACCCACCAAACCCAATAACAGGGCAACGCCAGCCACATAATGAAATGATTTCTGAAGAATTTCTGGTGTATAAGTCTCAAGCAATATACTCAAAACCGCAGCTGTCACGATAATTCCAACGATCATAAAGAACCACATGATGGCAATGGTCCGTGAGCGACCTTTTTCACCGGAGAGTTCTGAAGCCAGGGACAGGTAGGATACACTGGCCAGGTTGTATCCCATTCCCCATGCGCCAAAAACGAGTGCGGATAAAAGCAGTCCAAGCCCAAATTGACGGGGCAGGATATACACAACGGAAGGGGCAAGTGCCAACCCGCCGACAGTTAAAAGCAGCCCAAGAAAAATGTAGGGAGTGCGCCGCAAGCCAAAAATTGGATGCCGATCAGAAAAAACTCCAATCGCAACCTGAATGGGGGAGAAAAGATAGGGCAGTACGGCTAAAATGGAAACAAGGGTAGCGGAAAGAGCTAGCTCTTTGATCATCACCCGATTGAGTGTACTGTTTATAGGAACCAATGTCATGGCGACTGCCACATGAATTAGCGCAAGCTGTAAGCGTTGACGAAGCATGGGTTTCCTCGCATAAATATTTTTTTCTATTGTAGCCTCAACAAGCAAAAAATTGGCTGATTTGAACCAAAAAGCGCATAACTCTTAGCTAATACTTAAGTTCAACTATGTTTCTTACTCTTATTTCTATTCTGGATTACGATAAGCGACAATCAAGTTAACAACTTTAAGGAAAAGGGTTAGAATCCTGGATAGTACCAAGTAACCTTCACCCGGCAGTCTTCAAATACAATGCCGGTTTAATTTATAAGGGAATTTTTTCATGACCCATTCCATCAATTTAAGCAAACGTGAATCACAGGTTGCCGACCTGGTAATGCAAGGGAAAAGCAATAAACTCATTGCAGCCAAGCTTCATATTACGGAAAGCACAGTTGAATTCCATCTTAAAAATATTTTTTCAAAATATCAGGTTGGCTCCCGGGTGGAATTAGTTTTAAAACTGGGGGAATCCACAGTTGCGGACAAGCAAAAAATGACTGAAAATAGAGACCTGCCCGATTTACCAAATTGGGTGAGAGTCATGATAGAAAGAATAAGGTTAATCAGCAAGGAGTTAAAATTGAAAGGGTCTCAATTTTCAAATATCCAGAGTGAAGGTCAATCAATGACATTCTTTGAATCAATTGTTGTCTGTTTTCGTAAATATGCAGATTTCAGCGGTCTGGCATCGCGATCAGAATTCTGGTGGTTTACACTTTTCATCACCCTCGCGGGATCTGCGCTAACGTATGTTAATGAAACATTAGGTGAAGTTTTCTTAATTGCTGTCCTGCTGCCGTTCCTCTCAGTGGGAACTCGACGGCTACGTGAAATTGGCAAGAGCGGATGGTGGCTATTTTTCTTGCTGGTGCCTGTCGGTGGCATCGTTGTGCTTGCGTTTCTCTGGGCTCAGCCTCCCAGTGAACCTCTTGCAGAGAATGAGGTTTCGGTTTGATGCGGATATCACTTCCGTGGACAGCCGTGTAGGAAAAGGTCTAATTTTGAGGGACGACCAGTGCTGCCTGGATAGCCTCACGTAATGAGCGTGCCTCAATTACCTGAATTCCTTCAGGCCAGGGTTCATCACGCCGCAAGCGGCGCGGGACGATGGCGGCCTTAAATCCCAACTTGGCAGCTTCTTTTAGCCGCGCTTCCAACTGGCTGACCCAGCGCAACTCTCCGGAAAGACCAATCTCGCCTAACACCACGGCATCTGCCCGTACCGGAATATCTTTCATGGAAGAAGCAATTGCAACAGCAATCGCCAGATCAGCTGCCGGTTCGTCAATTTTCAGTCCTCCAACCACATTAATAAACACATCCTGTTCCGAAAGATGAATGCCTACCCGCCGTGTCAAAACAGCCGCAACAAGCAGCAGCCGGTTAAAATCGACCCCATTCGGTGTGCGGCGGGCATTTCCGAACTGGGTGGGGCTGGTCAAGCCCTGTAATTCCACTAACAGCGGTCGCGTTCCCTCCATGGTGACAACGATGGCTGAACCGGGAGCGTTTACCATGCGTTCAGCCAGAAAAGCCTCAGAAGGGTTAGGAACCTCGACCATTCCATTGCCGCGCATTTCAAAAACGCCCACTTCCGCGGTAGCCCCAAAGCGATTCTTGACCGAGCGTAACAGGCGAAAAGCCTGGTAGCGGTCACCTTCCAGATAGAGCACCGTATCAACAATGTGCTCAAGTACGCGTGGCCCGGCAATGACACCTTCTTTGGTGACATGACCAACCACAAAGACGGCGATCCCGCTTGATTTTGCGAGCTCACGCAGTCTCGATGAGCTTTCCCTCACCTGGGTGACCGAACCTGCCGACGAATTGACGGCTGGTAAGTAAACCGTCTGGATTGAATCGATAATCAATAAATCTGGTTTAACGGATTCGACATGTTGAAAAATGACATCAAGATTGGTTTCTGTCACCAGATAGAGGTTTTCGGGTAACTTTTTTGGTGGTTCTTGTTGGCTGAGTAAACGTGTAGCCCGCATTTTGATTTGTTTTTCCGATTCTTCACCAGACACATACAGTACCCGGCCATTATCCTCCAAACTGGCCATCACCATCGCCATTTGTAACAGGAGTGTCGATTTGCCAATGCCCGGGTCACCACCTACCAACACGATAGAACCCGGCACAATCCCGCCACCGAGCACGCGCGAAAACTCACCAATTGAAAGCGCCCAGCGGTCATCAGCACCACCGGCAATCTCGTCCAGTCGAACTGGCTTGGATTGCATGCTCAGCCCTCGCCGGCTTTTATTGACGCTTGATGGCGGCTCATGCAACAGCACTTCTTCTTCCATTGTGTCGAATTCACCACATTGTGGGCAACGGCCCATGGCACGTGCAGAAACACGTCCGCAGGATCGGCAAACATAGCGCACTTCAGGTTTGGCCATAGACAACTCCAATTATTGAAATTTAGTTCTATTATAATCTTGTTTATAGCAAAATATTGGGGATTGGTATGGATCCCCCTTTTGGGCTTGTACAAGAAAAAACATGGTTACCTGATTTGTATTTTCAATATTTTCTTGGAGGAGTAACTTTTTTCCGACAACCAACTATTTTTCACTGTCACCATCTATCCCTACCTTAAATAACTGTGGGAAATACGGTATGCCGAAAGTTTCCTTCTCAAACCATTGAATAGATAAAAGTGCGATTCTTGTTCCACAAGAAAATACAATACGTATTGGTTAAGAAATAAACCGCCGGTTTTTCGGCGGTTTATTGTTAGCTCCTAGAGACTTACTTCCAATTCTTCTTCAGGCTCTACCGTAATTTCTCTTTTTTCGGCACGGAAAATAAACTCTTCGTTTTCTTCATCATAATCGATTACTACCCGGTCGCCATTCTCGAAATCACCTGCCAGCAGCCGATCTGAAAGTCGATCTTCAATCCGGTTGGTGATAACCCGACGCAACGGACGAGCACCCATATCGGGGTCGTAGCCTTCTGCTGCCAGTTTTTCCAGCGCTTTCTCGGTGGTTTCGATGGTCAGTTCATGATCTTGCAACCGGAAAGCAACCTTGTTGATCTCCAGATTAACAATCTGGCGGATATGTTCACGGCTGAGGCTGCGGAAGACCAGAACGCCATCGACACGATTGATGAATTCCGGACGGAATACACGTTTGAGTGCATCCAGTAGCTTCTTGCGCATCTCATCATACGCGCTTTCTTCAAGTTTCGCCCCATCCTCGTTCAAGGCAAAGCCAAAGCCTTGCTGGCGTTTGATCACATCCGCGCCGATGTTGGAAGTCATCACAATAATAACGTTCCGGAAATCGACCTTATGGCCACGGGCATCACTGAGATGTCCCTCTTCCATAATCTGAAGCAGCATATTCATTGCCTCTGGGTGAGCTTTTTCAATCTCGTCGAATACAACGATCGAATAAGGTCGGCGGCGAATCGCCTCGGTCAATTGACCGGCTTCTTCATAGCCTACGTAACCAGGAGGAGCACCAACCAATCGGCTGACGGAGTGTCGTTCCATAAATTCCGACATATCCAGTTGCACCAGGTTGTCTTCACTGCCGAACATAAAGCGCGCCAGAGCTTTGGTCAGTTCCGTCTTGCCAACACCGGTGGGTCCCAGGAAGATAAATGAACCAATCGGGCGGCGTGGGTCCTTCAGACCTGCACGGGCGCGACGAACAGCCTTAGAAATCATTTCAATAGCTTCATCCTGGCCTATAATTTGATTTTTCAATTCGTCTTCCATATGCAGAAGACGTTCAGATTCCTCAGCCGCCATTTGCATGACCGGCACGCCGGTCCACATGGCAACCACTTCGGCAATATCATCAGCTGTGACAATCGGGCTATTCGCACGATCCCAACCACTGCGCAGACGTTCCAGTTTCCCTTCAAGCTCCTCACGGCGATTGAGCAGCGATTGTTCATCATCTGCATTGCCAGTTTCAAGCGCAGCAGACTCGGATTGGCGAATTGCGCGCAGCTCGGTCATGATTTGTTTGGTTTCTTTCGCCTGACTGCTCTTGTACATGCGCACGCGCGAACCCGCCTCATCGATTAAGTCGATGGCCTTATCTGGCAGGAAACGCTCACTGACATAACGGGCAGAGAGTTTTACGGCAGCTTCGATTGCCTCATCCGAAATGATCAAGCGATGATGTTCTTCATATGCGTTACGAATACCCAATAAAATTTCAACAGCTTCGCTTTGCGAGGGTTCTTCTACCGTGATTGATTGGAAACGTCGCTCAAGTGCGGCGTCACTTTCAATATGCTTGCGATATTCATCCAGGGTTGTTGCCCCAATTACCTGCAGCTCACCACGCGATAGTGCAGGTTTGAGGATATTGGCAGCATCCACTGACGAGCCGGCTGAACCTGCCCCTACCAGCATGTGCACCTCATCAATGAAGAGGATAGCCCCTGAAGCTTTTAATTCATCAATAACCCGCTTCAAGCGTTCCTCAAATTGACCTCGGTACATCGTCCCGGCTACCAATGAGCCAACATCCAATTGCAAAACTTGTTTATTGAGCAGCGGAGCTGGAACATCACCATCCACAATACGCTGGGCCAGACCTTCCACGATGGCAGTCTTGCCAACGCCGGGCTGACCGATCAGAGCCGGGTTGTTCTTTGTACGACGCGCCAGAATTTGAATAACGCGTTCAATCTCCATTTGACGGCCAATAACCGGATCGAGTTTATTTTCTTCAGCCAAGGCGGTTAAATCGGTCGCTAGTTGATCAATTAATGGTGTTTTGGCATCCTTTTTCGAATCCGCTTTGGATGAAGCGGCACGAGATTCGGAAGAACCCGAACGGGAACCGGGCTTGGGTGGTGTGGCTGTTGTGCCACCACCTTCTTGCAATACACGTCGAGTTTGGCGACGAATTTGCTCGGGTGAAATCCCTAATTTTTTTAATACATCATTGGCCAAACCCTCATCGGAACGGGTCAAAGCTAAAAGGATATGTTCAGTCCCAACGTAATGATGTCCCATCTGACGGGCCTCATCGAATGCCAGTTCCAGTACCTTTTGTACCCCTGGGGTAAGATCCAGACGCTTGGCAGTCGACTCACCTTTACCGCCTAACCGTTCGATCATCTCCTGAATCCGGTCCGGTTCCAGTCCCAGGTCACGCAGTACGCGGCTTGCCACCCCTCCATCTTCACGAATCAAGCCCATTAAAAGATGTTCAGTACTTATGGCGTCCTGTTGTAATTTTTCAGCTTCTTGATGAGCCAGGCTTAGCACTCTGCGTGCCCTTTGAGTAAAGCGATCCATTCCAGCCATGGCAACCTCCTGTTTTCAAAAACGCCTGTTTTGCCACAATTATTGTTGTAACAGGCGTCAAATCGTTTATCCAGCGGGATCAAAATCCCATCAACATATATTGGTAGTACTTACTTCAATTCTACCAGCTTTTAAGGGCTTGTCGAGTCATGAGGAAGGAGGTGTAGAGCGTTAAAGTGTTAGAGTTTTATTAGAAAGGGGGAGAGAAATGCGGATACTAATCATTTTAAACTCATAGTAACACTTAATTGAATAATTCCACCCAGCGTTAAGTTTTTTAAATTAGACACCCAATATCCTTGGGAGGTCTTTTTTTGCAGACAACTATCCATATCTACCTATGAAAAGTTAGCAGTCTCTCTGTATAATTTATTGGGAATTAAATTCACTCTCAACCCATTTTTCGAGGGTTTTCGTGTCAAATTGATTTTCTTTGAGGTGCTGCACCATTAATCCAATCGCCTCTCTATCGGTAATGGAGTTATTCGGGCAATTAGTATTGTAAGAGGAGATATTTCCTTGTTCGAATTGATAGTCATTAATAAGATTTAATCTGTACCAGTGATCGCATTCAATTACTGAAATAAATCCAAACTGGTAAAAAGGAGGTTTTAATTGGCCCGTTGTTAAGCTTCCCCAAGTGGCTTCAATGCCCTCAATCCCCAATGAAATAATGGGCTCATCCACATTCATTTCTTTTAATAAAGAGACACCTTGCATCCATTCCGGTTTTCCTATCCCCAAATAATCAATTATAGTTGGTGAAATATCAAGATTTTGGGTATTATTTTTTATTTTTCCAGCAAAGGCGTCACCTGGTAAATTTATCAACAATGGCAAGCGGTCATTAATGGTAAACCCCTGGCCATGATCACTCGCTATGATAACCATGAATTTCTCGGATTGATTTCCATCAATTACTTCATGAAATAAATTTTCGACTGCACGATCAAATTCAAGAATGAAATCATCATAAAAGTCCGCTTCGTAATCAGCCTGTGTATATATGTCTAACCCAATTGAAAATACTTGATCGCGGGGATAATACATTGGTCCGTGAGTACCCATCCAGTGTAAATGAATAAAGCATGGCTGATCCACTTTTTCAATTAAATCTTTTATCTGATCCAAATGCTCATAATCTTCACCAGTATACGCTTCAGCGTCAACTATAATAAAAAACTCATTCACCATTTTATTTATGTAAAAAATATGAAGGATTCTAGTTAGTATTCGGTCGAAACATTCGTACAGGAAATATGAACTTTCACTGGGAAGAAATGAATTTAACGATGTAACTAAATCCTTTCCCCCGGAAACTCGACCATTCACCATATCAAACCCATTTTTCATATTCACACTAAAACCATCAATATAGCGGTCACGACCCATTTGAACTACATAATAACCAGCTGAATTTAATAAGCCGGGCAGATGTTGAATGGAGTCTTCTTTTCGTAGAATATTTGGAGGGAAAACTACTCGGGTAGTTGTAGGGTATTTCCCCGTCAGGATCGAAGTAATTGATCCAGTCGTTTTGCTACTATTTGTAAAATTATTTTCAGATACTAAAGATTTATCGGCTATGCTGGACAAGAATGGTGTTGTGTCGCGCTCATAACCATATAAAGACATATGATCTGAATTCAAGCCATCCGCCGTAATTAATATAATATTTGGCAATTTGTTAATGGGATAGCTTGTTCTGACATCTGTAGCAAAATTTTTCAGGTTGATGCGGCTAATGATCGGAAAACAAATGGCGAAATCGAGAAAAATAATTATTGATAAAAAAATTGCACGATTGGAAATTTTTGGAAATAAGAATTTTTCCCAGGATGACGCATTTATTGTCGTACTTCGAAAAACTAATATTACAATCACCAATAAGCCAAATGACCAAACACCTCTCCAAATCCCTTCAGAGGAAACAATCCCAGATCTCGTAATTGTATATAAAAAGTTATCCAACAAAATAAGAATCAATGTTGAAAAAATTATAGAGGGGGTAAAACAAGCTAACAAAAATATGCCATGTTCAAATTTTTTCAAAAAGGCGATTTTTCGTAGAATAAAGAACAAGGATACAAATCCTAATCCGATACTTGTTGTTAGGGATCCGACAGAAATTAGAATTTCGATTTTTCCAGCAAAATTCAAACCACTCATAAATGAAGGCTTGGTAATTTGAAAAAGCCATTCCATAAAAACATAAAGAAAGCCATAGGTAAACGTAAGTAAAAACAATCCCCGCCAGGCAATTTTGGATTTACGAAGTCCACCGAAATATTTATTTAACACTAAACCTATAACCCTCTACTACAAGATTGACTTCAATGATCGGTTTTTTGGAATTATCATCAGGAATAAAATATTAATCTTAATTCAGTTTAAACAATTAGTAGAAATAATATCCCATTATTATACAATATATGCAAAATTAGAAATTAGTAGAGATGCAAGATTTTTAAACATTGCATTTTTCCTACCTACCAGAAATTTAAATAATCGCCATTTATGATTTTTTCACATCATTATTAAAGGAAAAAGTGTGAATGTAAACCGTTTCTTTAACAAACTAATTCTAAAAATTACATATTTTTTTTAGATAATTTAAATGATTTCTACAAATCCGGTTTCCAATAACTAGCTGAAAGTTTGACCAATTAAATGAAAAATGAAAAAACGTTAAAAATACTATTAATTTCAACTGCTACTATTGTTATTTTTATTGCATTCACATACCTTCTTCCACCAGCAGTTGATTGGAGTACCATGTACCGACCAGCTGCTTTAGCATTGATTGAAGGCTATCCACCAAATGAAGTTAACAATTTTTCAAATGCACCATGGATATTAATTTACATGATTCCATTATTAATCTTGCCCGAATCTTTAGGACGCGCTGTTCTTGCTATAGGTGCGTTGATCTCACTTGCACTTGTTGCACACAACCCTGGTGGAAAATTGGTCGGGAAATTCTTCTTCATTTATCACCGCCAGTTGTTGCTCTGATCTGAGATGGGAATATAGACTGCCTTGTTGCTTTTGGTTTTATTCTAACGCCCCAGATTGGTTTATCTTTCTCGCGAAAAACCCGCAAATTGGCGTAGCGGTTACAATTTATTGGTTGGTCTTGACATGGAAAACCAAAGGCTTTATAGGGGTTATTAAAGTATTTGTACCGATCGCGATCGCTTTATTAATCTCCTTTCTCGTTTTCGGGTTCTGGCCGATGAACTTCAATAATGCCTTTGGATGGGGGGAAACACCAGTCTTTGGCCAAAATCTATTCCTGTTAGTTTAGGATTATTGGCAGCACCTATCCGAAAACGAAATATTTCCTTTGCAATCGGTCCTTCTCCTTGCCTTTCACCTTATCTTTTTTTCATTCCTGGCTAAGCCCCCTAATAGCCATTGTCGCAAATCCATTTGAAATGGCGGCGGTTGTAATCGGTTTGTGGATTTTAACGGGATTACGCGGATTAGGCTTTTTTAGTCGTTTTTATTAATAATAGAAGTCCCCCCACAGTTTTTTAGGCCAAGTATTCAAGCCAGGCATTTAATTTTGATAATACCACTCCTATATTTCACTGTGTTCTTCCAACTACATAAGTATTAAGGTTTTCAAGGAACTCATAAGTTCTTTTCGATTAGATCTGGCAGTTTTTTCTTATGCTTTATTGAAAAAGTGTCCGGCCAGAGCAATCCCATCCCGAGCAAAATCATTCCTACAACCGGCAAAATTGAAAAGGAAATAAGGCTGGCGATTCCAAAAACCTTAACTGGTTTCTTCATTCTGCTAAGCCAAATTAGAGTAGGATAGAGGGGATAATAGCTGTACCCCCATGCAATAGGTAACAGGGCAATTGCAAAGAATGAAAATATAAACCAGACTTTAGGTGTTATTTCCGAAGAAATGAATATCTCTTTCGCGTTGAATGCAATTATTAATAGCATAAATCCAACTGCCGTGACCAACCCCAAGAATCCGTAATTTGTGAATAAAGAAAATAAAAATCCACCAGATTTGTTGATGAAATAAGGTGAAGCCACTAAATTGGCATGAAAATATTGGCTGAAAATATCAGGTGATATAACCAGAAGAATGATTACTGCAAATATCCAAGTCAATGAATATGAGAGAACAGCCATCCATTTTCTTTTGAATATAAAAGGAATAATTAGCAAAGCCGGTAGGAATTTCGTCATCGCCGCCAGCGCAACAAAAACCCCTGCTAAAAAAATATTTCGTTCCCGAAAATAAAAGGCAAGTGATAAACAAAGTGACCATATCGGCGTTAATTGCCCGAGTGAACCCATTGTGGGTAACCACAAAAATGAAATTAGGGTGAAAATCAGGGTTTCCATCCAATTAAAATCATGGAATCTTAAACTTAAAATGAGAAATATTATACTCATCCATGCCCAAACAGTTGCGCCTTTTGAATTAGACAAAAACACAATCGGGCTGGTGAATAAAAAAGCCGTTGGCGGATGTGTTGTTGGCATATTCCAATTTTCATTAATTTCAGGAAGGGCTTTATCTAATGGGAGGTAGGCATCCCACTGATAAAGAATAGCCTTCAGGCCATACACGTCTTGAGAAATTTCCGAAAAGGGCACTTCACCTCGCAATAATGAAGCGGCATAGAATAGTGAATCAGGGTAAGCCCAGGTCATTGGTCTATATGGTGAATATTTAATCCATATAAAAATGAGAGATAGAATTGTAACGAAAAGCAGTGATTGAGCAGCCAAGTTTAGATATTTAGATTTATTCTTCAATCAACTCCCCCATAACTCTTTGATTATTCCACATTCAAGAAGATCAGATTAATTTTACCAATAAATTTAAATATATGATTTTAAAGTTTTTTCGATAAGAATGCCTTTTTCCATCGTGACCCAATTGATTACATCACAGCAAGAAGAAAATCTCTCTGACTTACAAACAGACTGAATCAGAATGAAAAACTAAAAACATCCAATTCTAATTCATCTTTTCTGGCTCTCCTGAATAGAAAATGTTTTTAAGAACATGGTTCTCTAAACAACCCGGATTGGTAACAAGATGAGCCTAAGGTAATATAATTTGCTTTACGGATAAAAAACAAATATATAGCTGATTCGTAGTTTGATCCAATCCCAAAGCGGTGGCTAACATCGATCAATTAGCTTACTCAAAATCTTGCATGCCTTACACATATCAGTTCATTGTTATCCAACATTCAGACAATTGGGATGGCAATGTAACTTATCCTGTCGAAAAAAAGGAATCATAAAAGAAGCACCGACCTAACTAAAGGCTTACTCTGCGTGTGCCATATCAGAGGGAGCCAGCATCGCCAGACCCAAGAAAAATATCGCCGGGTAATACTCATAGTCCCATGGGATTGGCGTGAAAAAAGAAAAGAAAACAATACTGGATGCCATCAACAACATCATGTCCAGCGGATTTCTAGCCTTCCACCAGGCGATAACAGCCAGAGCGATAATAACAAGATACGATAAGTATCGATAGGACTTCTCCATTCCACTGATTTTGAATGAAGTAGGAAAAACCAATGGTTTTACTGGTCGCACCTTCGGCCCCAAGTGACATGGCGTTGCAAGCCAATAGTTGATAATGTTCTAGTGGTACTAAAATAAAATGGCGTGGTGAAGTGGCTAAAAAGGGTAATATAAGAACAGCCAGGGTTGCCATAGAAATCAATCCAAATCGACTCACAGCCTTTAATCCCATTTTATGATACCAAAAGACAAGTACCGGAATAAAAAAGATTATTGCCGTTTGACGACTGGCTAACACCAAACCCAGAAAGAATGCACTCCAAGAAAACTTTTCTTCAAGTAAACAAATTCCGAGCAAAAGCAACCACAACCACAAGTAAAAAGTATGTCCTATGCCAAGAAAACTGACCAGGTTTATTGATGTCTGCAAAAGGAGAATAAAGATAGCACTGCCCAGCAATTGCTTGGATGAAGAATTCCTTTTTGCAGATCTCAAACTATAAATTATCATGATTATGGAAATTATCAGCCAAGCAAACAACCCAGCCCAACGTAAATCAATCCGCAACAGAATTAGAGGAACAAAAGGCAGCCATAACCCTGGCCAGAATGTTAGAGGCATTGCATATGGAAAATAATAGACCTGGTAAGGATTCTGGCCAAGCAGTAAAGCCTGTCCTGCTTTTTGAATTAGAGGCAGCATATCAGCGAGTTGTACGCCAAATGGAACTGACTGAATAACGATTATTCGAATAATTATTCCGAAAACACTAATTGCAAACGTGAAAATCAGAAACAATTTGCTTGCTTTAGAAAACAAGTAATGGCTAAGAAATTGATCATAATGAGTCTTGAAAAACTTGTTTCGAATCGGCCGATTTGAAAGTGGAAAAGTGGCGAGTAACAGTAAAGCAATAACAAATGTGATGGCTGTTAATCCATTTTCTTTATTTGAAAAAAGGCTAACGATTTGTCCTCGAAATATAAGCAGCATTTGAAAGATGAAAGTAATAACCAGCACCCACACTTTGCCAGTGCTATTGTGAGATGTTGATGGTAAATTATCAGTCATTTCTTTATTTGTTATTTTTGATCGGAAATAATAAATAGATTAAGGAACCAACTGAGATTACAATTCCAACAAGTAATAAAGAATAGTAAGGCGTATCCTGATGATTAAGAACAGACAGTGAAACAGCAACTGGCTGAGAAGCAACGATTTGTGCAATTTGAGTTGGTGCCCACCAGCTTAAATGCTGGCTGAGGTCACTTATTAGAATCAGGATCACAATCCATAATACTGGCCGAAATCTGGATAAGCGTATCCCGTCAAGATAGAATTGGAACCTGACAATAGCCAGGAATATGAATATCACCAACGGTAAAATAAGAAAGCGTGTAACAACCCTTTCAGCGGAAACTATCGGCAACCCTGAGTTGAATAATGGAAGATAAAAGCTGCCCAACGAAAATAAAACCATGATCAGACCAGGCCATAATAAAGACCGGTTTCCCTCGCAGTTCTTATCTGTAAAGGCCAACCAGCCAAAAACTAATAGGAACACAAAACCGAATACCCCTAGAAAATAATCAATTTCCCAAACACGCACATCGAGGACATCTTTGGCTATAACCATTTCTACGGGTCTGACCAAGCTTGTGAGCGCACGCAGCAGCTGGTCTGATGTTCCAAAGCTTGTATGGAAATCTAATTCAAGCCTATTCGAAAGCAAAGCCGCCGGTAGAATACGAAAGCTGTTTACCAATACTGAAAAAATAATGCCGGACAAAATATACTTTTTGTTTTTTGGAATTGTTAATAAAAACACACCTAAGAAAAACAAAATCCATATAAAAAAATGATACCCGCCAGCCAGAAACAATACTAGCTGAAATATAGCCAGCTTTCGAACCCAATTCCTATTGAGCTTTTCCACCTCCAAAGCATCAAAAACAAGCTCCACAAAAAAAACAAGTAAGAAGTAAGCAGAAAATGTTAAATGCCCAACGGAGAGATGCGAGACAATGAATCCATTGAAATTATAAAGAAAGAATAAAGGCACAAACGCTGTCAATGAGAGTTTAAAGCGCGTGCGAAACTGCAATAATCCTATATAACCCATCGAATACATCAACAAGAGGTGAAGTACAATAAACGACCGAACGGATAAAAACCGTAATAAGAAAATATCCGGGGTCAGAATCAGATCAGGAACTGAAAGGTAACGATCACTAACTTCCTTCATCCCGTCTGGTTGGGCTGTATGCAGCGGTAATTTTCCCTGGAAGATTGCTTCTTGAACAAACTCAAGCCGCGGGTAGGTGATATCATTCCAATCCAACCAGTCAGATGGGATGTCGCCATAGTTCAAGAATTTCAACCACAGTACGGCTCCAAATACAAAGACCACAACCAGCATTACATTGGTTAACAACCGGTCTGAAGGGGTGTTTCGATATTCAAACACACCTGATATCAAAGCCCGACATTTTTCAATTGTTTTTTGCCAAATATGCTGCATTTGAGAACTCAACTCTTAAAAGTCTTTCTGCTGAAATAGAGACCTGGTTAGACCCCTTAACTCAGCAAATATGCCATGACCCATTGTGTGGTGGCCAGCAAAGCCTGCTGATGAGTGCGCTCATAGTTATGCGATGCATCTACCCCGGGACCAATCAACGCTACGCGCACATCTCCACCCGCACGCAAAAACGCCTCTCCATCCGAGCCATAATGTGAGTAGATATCTACCTTATAAGGAATTTGGTAGAGATTGGCCAAATGGCGTAACTTGGAACTCAAGAAATGATCGTATGGACCTCCGGAATCCTTGACACAAATCGAAGCAAAATGTTCGTTTGAAGTCTGCCCGTCACCAATAGCAGCCATATCCACGGCGATTAACTCCTCCACCTCAGCCGGGATGCCACTCGAGGCACCGTGACCCACCTCTTCATAATTGCTGATCAGCAAATAAGTGGTCTGGGCGGGTTTTAGCCCAGCGGAACTCATACTTTTTACCGTGGAGACAATGCTGGCGACACAGGCTTTGTCATCCAGGTAACGGCTGCGAATGTAGCCATTGGTCACTTCCACTCGTGGGTCAAAGGCTACATAATCCCCCACCGAAATGCCCGCAGCACAGGTTTCTTCGGCAGTATGGGTGTCAAAATCCAGACGAACTTCTATGTTGGCATCTTCACGTTTTGTTTCCGCAACGATCGCTCCGTGCACATGCACTGACGGCTGACTGAAGAGAATACAACCGCGTTCCGTACCTGCGCCAAACTTGAAAACCGTACAACCTTCACCCTCCACTGTATTCCAGGCGAAACTGCCCAGTTTGCTTAGCCTCAAACGGCCATTGGATTTGATCTCCTTTACCATTGCCCCAAGCGTGTCCACATGAGCAGTCAGTGCGCGTGGATGCAAATCGTTTTCGCCCTCCCAGCGTACCAAAAGCGCGCCTTTCTGTGTACGTAAACAGGTAACAGCGGGGAAATCTTGTAGGTTTTTCTCGATAAAATCGATCGCCAGGTGTGAATATCCGGTTGGGCTGGGAATATTCAGCAGTTCCCTTAAAAAATCCGTCAGAAAGTCTAAATCAACATCAGGCAGCTCCATAAGAGACCCTTTCCTGAACTTTACCAAGTTTTACGGCTAAAATTGGACGCCTTCTAATTTCGATATTGCCTGCCGCCACTCTGCAGGAACCGGGATGGTTTTTTGCTGGCGATAATCATAGGTCACCATGATCGTTTCCGCTGTAGCCAAAACTTGCCCAGTTTGTTCATCTCTAATTTCGTAATTAAAGGTCAGGCTTTTATTCCCAATCTTCTGTGTCCGGATCCATACTTTTACTTCCTGCTTCAAAGTTATAGGCGCACGATAGGTAATGTGAATATCGGCCACAATCAAGTTGAAATTGAAAAAGTTTTCGCCATCAAATAAACCAAGGTGCATAAGGTATGCCAAACGAGCATTCTCCAAAAAAGATGAGATAGCGGGCATTATTGACATGCCATTGCGGATCCAGATCGCCATAGCGGACAACAATAGGGATAGAAAATATAAAATCATTCATGCCAAAATTATACTCAGTCAATGAGTCAATGTCGAGCAAACTCGCCTACAATTTTATTTTTTTCACACATCGGCACCCTGAAAACCAATGTTCTGGTCAGGTATAAGCAAAAGCTTTGATAAATTGGATAAAACTATCCTAATTGGTCATAAAATGACAAAATAACGCCATATTTGCCATCAAATGTCATTTATCGAGGATGATAATATTCACTTGTTTGAAAAAATGTTGTAGAATACACTCATAGAAATAAATAGACAATTTTTACCCATATAGACAATTAAAGGATAAGATCATGCAAATAACGAGACAGGCTGATTACGCACTGCGAGCAATGCTTTTTTTGGCAAAAATGGAGCCGACGCAACGCGCTGCCACCAGCCAGATTGCAGAGATTCAACAAATACCGCCATCTTTTCTGGCCAAGATCATTTCGCAATTATCAATTGCAGGGTTGATTCACACTTCGCGTGGAGCTCGCGGCGGCGTATCTCTGGCACACTCAATCGATAATATCTCGGTCTTGGATGTGATTGAAGCTATTGATGGACCCATCTCCTTGAATGAATGCTCCCATAGCAAAGATGGCTGCCCCTTTGGCGAAGATTGTCCATTACAGCCAATCTGGTGCGATGCACAGGCAGAACTGGTGCGAAAATTACAAGATACAAAGTTTTCACAATTAATCAATAAGCCTGTCACCGCTTAATCGAGTATAATTTCATAATGCCTGAAGGAACACCGATTCCACGCCAGTTCTTCCTGGTAACGAATAATGGTCAATTTGTTATTGATTGGGGAAACCATCGCTACCAGGATATTTTTACTGGAGAGGCTATTTTTTTGCCTGATGATACCATTGCGTTTCCGGTTAAGGAAAGCGAACTGATCTGGCTTAAAAACAATGGTACGATCAGTTTCTTTGACCCTTTTGTGGTCTATATTTTCAATTTACCAAGTGTTTTTGATTGATTAACATTTGAATCCAAAAGCGGCTGTCAACTCAATGGCAGCCGCTTTTTTGTATCCAAACTTAGGGGATCGATCAAAAATCAATTTCTGCAGGCTGTAAAAACCTTCAGGCTGATATATCTGCTGGAACTTCTGCCAGAGTAGATTCTAGCTTAATCTCGCGATAAACCAGAGTCCAGACGCTTTCCAAAAAAGATTCAACCACACCGCGCACAAAAGTAATCGGAATTCCCAAAAAGAGGATCAACAAAACAATCGCAATGACAACCAGACCCGCTGAGATTTCCGTTGCTAACGCGTAGATACCCAGACCCAATCCTCCTAATATGGCAATTGCAATTCCAACCAGAACCAGCCCAATCGGGATCATGACAATGCCAAAGGCAATTTTCACCCCAACTAATATCAACCAGGTTAAAGCGATGTCTTTTAGTGAGTGCCGTAACACGAACCAACCTTTTTTAAGCGAATCCATAACGCCTTTATTTTCTAAAACACAGATTCGGTATGAAAAACGCAGCCAGAGATTGATGACGGTTGCTGCAATGATGATCACCAAAAATACAACCAGACCCAATCCAATACTGGCAATGATGCCCGCAGCAGTGGCAGCTTCTCCTCCCCCCACTCCAAGCAGCAGCGGCGTGGCTGCGCAACCGAATAAAACCAATGTTGCCAATACAGTTGGAACAATCACCACAAGATCAATCAACCAGAGCTGGAAAGCAGATTTTGACCAGCCCCATTTGAAACCTTTTGTCCAGGCAACTTTTTCACCGGTCTCTTCCAGATGATTAACCATGCGAAAATGGGCTGTCAATGCCACGTATTTCAAGATGGTGAAAGCAATTGCAATGATCAGGATGACAACAAAGGCAACAATCGCCCAGGTGAGAATCCTGGTTTCATTGATTCCCCCAAAGTTCATGTCCATAAAGTGGTTGATACGCTCAATAAACTGCTGCCAATTGCCATTACGACCGCCAGGTAAGCTCCAGTCTTTACCAAAATCATTCTGGTTGAATTGGTAGAATGTGGTACCGGAAGGGTTCCCATTGGATGACCCACCTCCCACGAAAGCCAGAATAAAGCCGAAAACCCACAAAGATGGGTAGTGCCATAAAATATGCCAGGCACGTTTTAAGATTTTTGTGTAGTCCATTGTGACCTCCAAATCACTAATCAATTCTAGGTTTAATAACCTGGCGCTGATTCTTTAAGAACCATAGCCCCATCCAAACAACGTAAAGAACTGCCAAAGCAGCAACTGCGGTAATTTGATTGATCAGGTTCCAGCGGAATAGCGAACCTATTCCGAATAAACGAAGATCAAACGAAAATAAAGAGAAAACCGAGGAAAGCCCATAACTGGAAGTAAACACTGCCGAGATGTTTGAAATGATAAATTGATTGGCACCTGGAATGAGACCAACAATCCCAATGAACCAGCCATAAATTTGGACAGCTATCAGTGTCAACAGCAAGCTCAGCGGTATCAGATACCCAAAAACATTTGCAGAATAGGTATGAAGAGGTTTACTATCTCGTCTTTGGGCCATTAATTTGACTTCGGTCAGGAAGCGCTGATTGCTTTTAGCGCTGACAATGTCGGGGAGTGATCGCAATTTTCTTCGCAACACGGCCTGCGTATCAAGATTAACCCGACACCGATCGCAAGTGATAAGATGTTGCTCGAAAGCCTGGTGTTGGATCGGGTCTAATTCCTGATCAAAAAACGCTTCCAACCATTCGGTGTGATCCAAAGTCATAATTCCTCCTTAGCCAGTGATAATTCTTTGAGCAAACAATTGCGGGCATAATTCAAACGAGACATTACTGTGCCGATCGGAATTTCAAGAGTCTCTGCAATTTCCTGGTAACTCATCTGCTCATACTCACGTAGAATAATTACGATGCGGCTAGCAGATGGCAGCCGTAAAACTGCCTTCTGTAATTGAATACGATCCTGCTCTTTTTCCACCATCTGTTCCACTTTACTTTCTTCGCCAATTTGAAAATCATCGATGTTGATATTGTTTTTTTCCCGTCGCAAGGTGTCATAGGCTGCATTGAGGGCTATACGGAAAAGCCAGGCGCGGAATGAAGCCATTGCCTGGTATCTTGGCAAATTTTGCCAGCAGCGGATAAAAGCTTCCTGGGTGGCATCCTCGGCCAATTGTTGATCTCCACACATCCTGTAGACCATGTTCATAACTGCCTCACGATGGGCTAATACCAGAATAGAAAAAGCGTCAAAGTCACCTTTTTTTGCGTTTTCGATAATTTCCGCTTCGTTTACCCGGTCATATTTCACCGTATCCCAGAACATCTTTTTCCTCTCTTACTGGTTAAACGAAGTTGTATTGAAAATTATTCGGTTTTTATCGGCTTTTATCAATGAAATCAGATGTTAACAGCTGCTAGAAGGTTTTGTTTGTGATTCAGCTATGAACTTCGCCACCGTGAAAATAAAGCTGGTAAATTTTTTGTCCCATATAAAAAACAAATTCTTTGCCGCGAAAACAATCAATTGATCCCTCAACGCTACAACTATAACAAAAATCACCGCTGACAAACTCCTCGGGTCCGCGATAAGGCATTTCTTGTGGAACCTGCAAAAGCGCTTTTTTTAAAAAATTTGAAAATTCAGTCGGCGATTTTTCTACCAGCATATGTCCATAATAATTCATGCCCCAAATTGGCTTTTCCTGATACCAGACTACTTCCTCGCCAATAAAATGAAAACCACCCAGATAAGAATCAAGATAACGAAAAGGATCCTGAGAATAAGCCAGATCTATTGAGCCGCTACGGCTGGATTTCGTTATCGGACCTTGCGCGGCATACGTGTTTTGTTTTGCTGTGATCAGGAAATTATAAAAGGGAATGGTCTCCGTAATTTTGCTGTTCATTTTTGCCTCCAGAATTAAGCTTTCAATTAATTTTACCCTTTTTTTATCGCGAGAATCACTACTCGTTAAAGCTACCCGGCACATGAAAACTTATTCTTAATACCTGAATGTAACGATTTTAGCCAGCGATAGGGGGAAATTCCGTAGATGGAATGGGGTAACCTACGGTTGCCAGCCAAGTAGTCAATCATTTATAATTTTTGTAAGTTGAAATTGTAAGTTCAAAAAATATTTAACAAGAAGAGGAGTATATTATGATTAACCTTATTATTTGGATCGTTGTTGGCGCGCTTGCCGGTTGGATTGCAAGTAAAATTATGGGCCGCGATGCGCAGATGGGTGCCGTTGCGAACATTGTCGTCGGTATCGTTGGAGCATTAATTGGCGGTTTCATTATGAATGCTGTCGGTGGTTCCGGTTTCTCAGGGTTCAATCTCTACAGTCTACTGGTCGCCATTGGTGGCGCAGTTGTGCTGTTATTCATCATCGGACTTTTTCGTCGCTAGATCACTCGGGTACCACCCCTCCCTCAACCAGGATCCTTAAGAATGGATCCTGGTTTTTTTATTCCTTGATTAAGGTGAGGGAATATGTTCTACCACAACCAGGTCGATCAAGGGTTGTAAGTTGGGGTATTCTTGCAAAAGGCGTTCACTGATAACGGTTTGCATATAGTTCTTAATATAATCGGCGGGAAATGAAAGCTGCCCTATAGGTTGAATATAACCGGTAATCAACAAGGTTTGGCTGCCACCAGGCTCTGGCTGTGGAAAACGCACATCCAGAGACACAGTTTCTGCAATTTCACTTTCCTTAACAATCTGCCGCACAACTTGAGCCGCCTTCGCACCGAGACCAGACCGTTCAAAACGCAATGGAGTGGAGAATTGCCAGAACATTAAAGCGGCAAATAATAATAGCGTGAAAGTCAAAAGGACCACAAAGCTGGTTTTTTTACCAGGCTTGTAGCGTTGAAGACTGGATCCCAAACCATATAATCGTAGAATCAATGAACCCGCCAGGTTGATACCCGTCAGTTGTAAAGCCAGCAAGAAAGCAGAACTTAGGGCAACATTCCAATTTCCCATATAAAGAGCAATTCCCAAGAGCCCGGCTGGTGGGGCTAGCGAGGCAGCAATGAGCACACCGGCAGCCGAACCAGAAACAAGGCTGGTACGTTCCGGTTGTACCAGATTTAATGCCCCTGCCACCCCGGCAACCATCGGTAACAAAAAAGCCACTCCAGAGATTCGGCTGATACTGACCATTAACTCAGTCAAGTAATTTTGCTGAACGATTAATGCCAGGGTAGTGGCCACAAGAGAAGTCGTAAGAATAGCCGCCAGGTATCGGAAAAGGTTTTTACGGAACAACGCCATGTCTCCAGTGGAAGTGGCAACAGCAACATTCATGGCAGGTTCAGCAAACGGAGCTATCAACATGGCTGCCAATAACAGAAAAATGGAATTCGTATAAAAGGCGATCCATACAACAATGGCACCGGCTAATGCAAAAACCAAAAAAGTAGACCAGCTATCCACGCTCTGCATACTTTGCATAAATACCTCCAGCGGACTACGCGGTTCCAAATCTGCTATCTGATTTTGTAACTTGTCCTCCGCTGGAGAAAGTCCAATGACGCCAATCGGAAAGAAGTAAACTTCCACTTCTTTTATTTCACTCAATTGATCTAAAAGTTTGCCAAGCGATCGATTCGAGACCTGAACAGTAATAATTACCTTTTCCGAATTGACCGCATCTGCCTTTGAATACCAAAAAGATGATACCTGCATTGCCTGTACAATTTTTTCTATTTCAGAAAGATCTCTACCATATGCCAATATCTGCAATTGTCGCATTTTCTTTGCCTCCTTGCGCGAAAAGCCAGAATTATAACTGGGTGATGAATAATTATTAAATTGGTACCAGCGTATAGTTAGTATGGGAAGAAGAAAGCACATCAGGCAGCGCCGGAAAAAAGTAAGATTTCTTCCGGAGTTGCCCGATATGAATGTTTAAGTTGAGGTTAATAATTATTTCATTGCTTTTTGATTGGCAAAACTTTCCGCCAGGTCCGTCAGAGTCTTATCCGTCTTGCCTTCTTCTTTTATTGTTTCATCCAACAATTGAACGGCTCGAGTGAGACCGAGCATCTGAGCAAATTGTCGGGCGGTACCATAGGCAGAAATCTCATAGTGCTCCACCCGCTGCGCTGCGGCAATTAATGCGGCATCCAGCACGGATTTATCCATATCCGATTTGATTACTTCATCTCCTTCTTTTATCAGTCCTTCCATCCCGACGCACTTTTTTCCACGCGGGCTTCCTTCCAGATCCTCAAAGATCTGTTCAATGCGTGCTGCTTGATTTTTGGTTTGAGCAAGATGATGCTCAAATCCTTTCTTAAGCTCTGGTGAAACGGCTGCTTTTGCCATCTTGGGTAGAGCCTCCATGAGTTGAGTCTCGGCGCTGTAAATATCCTTTAACTCACTGATTAAGAGATCATGCAGGTTATTGATTTTGAGTGGCATTTCGTATTCCTCCTTAAGATAATTTGTTTTCTAAATCCTACTGGATCTGGTGCTGCCCATCAATCAGGTATTTCCATAATTTAATCTTCGTATTTTCCCCCTACGCGAAAAACAGATCGCGCATGAAAATTGCAACAAAATCCTTGTGGCATATCGAAAATGCAATTTTTTTACGTGGACATGTGATTTGTCTTCATAAATCTGAAAGGTCTTGATATCATTATTCCGAGGCGGCGTAGAATAGAGAAGCACTATTATTTTTTATAAGCCATCATTTCTCCTTAAACCATCCAGCAAGGGATTAATACAATATTGTGACTCTTGATAATCTCATCAGCATCCCAACGTCTTTATTCGATACACTTTATTCCGTATTCGAAGAGGCTGTATTAATCCTGGATAACGACAGGAATATCTGCTATTTCAACGCAATTTTAGGAGATTGGATTCCGACCATGGAGAGTTACCGTGGATCCTCTCTATCCCCTCTACTAGCCAGCGCGGATCACAATGGTTATGCCATCTTAAATCGAAGCAACCTGGAATTAGAGCCAATTTCGGAGGATTCGTTGAATGATGTCCTCCTATGCTTGCATGATGACCGTGACAGAACCATCGTTAAATATAAAGAGCGTCGGATTCACTGGGGTGAAACCCCCTATTTCTTAATCACCCTCGCCGATGCGCGCAGCCATCTGGAAGCAGAAGCTCTTCAAAAAGCTATTTTCCAGATTTCTCAGGCAACTGGGAAAGCAACCGACTTACCGGCTTTATTCAAAATTGTGCACGAAATCATCGGCGCGCTCATCCCTACCCCTAATCTTTTTATCGCGATTTACGATGAAGAGACGGAATTTATCAGTTTCCCTTACTATGTTGATGAACAGGATTATCTGGATGTCATTGAAAAACAAAAATTGCGGGCCAGAGACCGTAAGGTTCGTCGTGGGCTGACGGAATACCTTCTTCATCTTGGCCAACCGCTCTTAATCAACAGACAGGGAATGGATGAACTCTCGGAATCGGGTGAAGTCAGTGTGGTCGGCAGCCGGCCAATCGAATGGCTTGGCATCCCTCTTAAAACCGTCAAAGGTGAAATTATCGGTGGAATCGTTGTCCAAACCTATTCAGAGACCGTACGTTATACACAGCGAGATGTGGATCTTCTGAATTTTGTGTCAGTTCAGATTGCCATGGCAATCCAGCGTAAACAGACAGAAGAAAAACTTAACCAGGAAAGAGAACTTTTCACACTTGGTCCGGTTGTCGTGATGAAATTGATCGTTGAAAATCACCAACAATCATCAATGACCTACATTTCCCCCAATATTGATCAATTTGGTTATTCCCCGCGTGAGTTTCTTTCAGGCGAACGATATTACAAGAGCATCATTCATCCGCAAGATCAGGAGCGTGTATTCAAGTACGGAGAATTAAATTTTGTAGATGGTAACGCCTTCATTGGCGAAGAATACCGCATCCTGACAAAAGAAGGTCAAGTTCGCTGGGTTTATGATTTTACCTATATTCACCAGATCAATGCGGAAACACTGGTCGAGTATTACTTTTATATTCTCGATATAACCGACCGTAAAGAGGCTGAAGCTGAACTGAAGCATGCCAATGAAAATCTCGAGAACCGGGTGAACGAGCGAACTGCACAACTTACCCAGTCGCAGCAATTTTTACAACTGGTTATGGATACCATCCCAGTCCCAGTTTTCTTCAAGAATAAGAATGGCCAATACGAAGGTTGTAATACAGCCTATGAAGAATTAATTGGGGTTACGACTGATGATCTTATCGGTAAAAAAACTCAGGATGTCTGGCCCGCGGATCAGGCTGAGATACTGGATATCTCTGACACGGAACTGCTTGAGAACCAAACTTCACAGAAATATGAGACCCAAATTCGTACTGGAAAAGATAGTTTGCATGACGTTGTCTTCTATAAAGCCTCCTATACATCAAAGGAGAATCAACCTGCTGGCCTGGTAGGTGTAATTCTTGATATAACCGAACGAAAACGTTTTGAAAAACTCCAAAATGCTCTTTATCTCATCTCGGAAGCCGCCAGCTCTACACGGGACCTGAATGATCTTTATAAATTTGTCCACGGGGTGGTAAACCAACTCATACCGGCGCGCAACCTTTACATTGCTCTTTATGACAACGAAACTGACATCGTTGAATTCCCTTACTTCTTTGATGAGTTCAGCCCGCACCCTGAGCCGCGTAAAAGCGGCAATGGAATGACAGAACATGTCATTCATAAAGGTGAGGCTGTCATGTTACTGCGTGAAGACTGGGAGAGAATTCTGGGTCAGGAGGGGGTGAACCCGACCGGAGAGTTATCACATCAATGGTTGGGAGTGCCCCTGCAGACGGATAAAGAGAACACGATTGGTATGCTGGCTGTGCAAACCTATAATGAAAATGAAATAAAGTATTCTCAAAATCATCTGGAGCTGTTGGAATTTGTTTCCACCCAGATCGCTCTGGCGATCGAAAGAAAACGCGCCCAGGAAGCGCTTCAGCAGCTCAATTTCGTACTGGAAGGCAAGGTGGCAGATCGTACTCGCCAGTTGAATGAGCAATTGATCGCATTACGCCAGCGCGAACATGAATTGACCAGTGTTCTTGATCTTGCGCAGGCATTGAGACAAACTCATAAACGTAATGTCCTCTATCAAATTATTCAAAAATACCTGCTCAACGCAGTGGCGGCAGACGGGGTTTCTCTGGCCATACTGGATAACGAAAACCAGGAACTGGTTTACCCTCCCAGCCTGGGTTGTTTTCGAAATCAATCCAATTTACACCTGGAATTAGGCATTGGTGCTGCTGGTTGGGTGATCAATAACAAAAAAGTCTATCTGAATAACAATCTGAATTCAGACCCAGGCCCAACCCTTCTCCATCTTTCCGGGGGGGCATCTGCATTAATGATCGCCCCAATGATTGTTGACGACCAGGTAATTGGTATGATTGAAGCAGGTGGTAACCGCCCCTGGAATGAAGATGATGTTCGTATTTTAAGTGCCATGGCAGAAATTTCAGCTTATGCCATTCAAAGAGAATTGCTGAGCGAGCAAAAAGAAGGACAATTGCAGCGCTTGAACACGTTGCGCGAAATTGACCGCATGATAACCGGTAACTTTGATGCGAAAAGCATTATGGGATATCTGCTGGGTCAAATTGTGAATCAACCCAATGCAGATGCAGCGGATATCCTCCTCTCCCAGGAGGGAACTGCTGTAATTGAATATGGGCACGGATTAGGCTTTCTTCAACCGCAAACCCGCGAATCATTGGTGGCTGGTTTTCCTGGACCGGCTGAACTCGTTATGATCAGTAATGAACCAATCTTGATTAAAAATATCGCCCAATCTTCGCGCTGGAAACAATTCTTCATGCAGATGAAAGCGGAACACTTTGAATCGTATTATGCAGTCCCACTGCGGGCTAAAGGGCAAATTTTGGGCGCACTTGAAATCTACAAACGTTCGGCGATCAAAGAAAATTCCGAATGGCTGGAATTTATGCAGGCGCTTGCCCAACAAACTGCTATCGCCCTGGAAAATGCCCAACTAATTGAAAAATTGAAGAAAGCGAATCGTGAAATGCTTTTTGCCTACGATCGCACAATTGAAGGTTGGGCAAAAGCGCTCGAAATCCGTGACCAGACCACCGGCGAACATAGCCAAAAAGTGATGCAATGGACAATGATGATGGCGCAGTCGATGGGCATTCGCAATTCTGATGAATTAACTCACATCAAACGCGGCGCTTTGTTGCACGATATCGGCAAAATGGGAATTTCTGATACTATTCTTCAAAAACCCGGAAAATTAAATGATGAAGAATGGATCGAAATGCGTAAACATCCGCAATTCGCTTACGATTTACTATATCCGATCGAGTTTTTACGCCCTGCTTTGGACATTCCCTTGTTCCACCATGAACACTGGGATGGCAGCGGATATCCGAAAGGATTAAAAGGGAAGGAAATTCCGCTGATTGCCCGCATCTTTGCAGTTATAGACGTTTTCAATGCGATCACCTCCAAACGACCATATAGCAATCCCTGGCCAGTGGCGCAGGCGATTGAATATATCCAGAAGAATGCCGGCTCACACTTTGATCCCGAGGTCGTGCAGGTTTTCATGCGCCTTAAAAATCAATTCATAATTGACGAATAACACGCTGCTTTGCTAAACACAAGCAATCTCTTCTATTTTCTCAAGACGTCTGTCGAACCTCTTATGCAGCGGTCTGATTTGCTCCGGAAAACCTGATGAAAGTCAGCTCAGAGCAGGTGATCAAATTCACATAAGTTTTTCTTGTTCTTACGAGTTATTATAGGCGGGAAAAATGACGCCCTTTAAGTTATTAGTAGGAAAGCAATTTTTTTCCCGTCCCACTAGATTGGGACGCCGGAAGTTACTTGTACTCCTCGAAATGACCTTACTAAAAAAGTAGGGTGCGTTCGATTTTGAACGCGCCATTTTCTCTGCTTTTATTCAACCCGATTATCTGGGAAAAAGCCTGCAATGGTAATTTCTGTTGGTTATGACCCGGCCCGGCATTGTTGTTTTGGTGCGTTACGAACGCACCCTACGCCGGAAATGGTTATTCGGATTGATTATGACCCTGCTGGCTTTGTTAAGACAAAATGTCCAAAAAGTGCAGGCAGTACTACTTGCACATTGATTGGATCTGGAGGTGGTGGAGCTTGCTGCTTCCATTTCTGTGTGAGTGAAAGGCGCACAAGCAATTGGATGCCAGGTTGCACAAATTTTTAAAACACTGGTTTTCCGGGGATTCCAAAGTGGATAATTTATTTCCTGGCTCAGATTCGGGTCGTCGAGGTGTGGTTTAACCCCTATCTAAGTTTGAGGGACTTTATAAATGAACCATACTTGCAAATCATAGAATTGCATATAGGTCCCTCAATGTCAGCCACGAAAATTCTCCATCCGTCAGGTGGTTTCAATTTATCGGATCACAAACTCCATGAATAGGTGAATAAGATGTGTTTGGATTGGTTTCTAGGCCAGCAACCTGTACATACAGATTCACTCCGCCAAATTCGCGGTCTCGGAATGAGATTCTTGTGTCCTCATGCCCCATTTCCAGGACACCCATGCTTCCTTTTGTTTGTCAGCTATTTATACAGATATCGGTTGACCTCAAACTTTAATAAACCTCGATCAAAAATACGGCGCAATGCATCAACGCAGTGCCGGTCAAATAATGCATCACCATCGTGATAGAGCTGATCGAATGCTTCTTCGGGTTGTTTTGCCAGACGATACGGCCGGTCTGAGATCATGGCATGGAAAGCATCTGCAACTGCAACAATTCTGCCTACCAGCGAAATCTCATTTCCACGCAATCCCAGTGGATAACCAGATCCATCCAGGCGTTCGTGGTGCTCAATAATTGCTTTAAGCACATCACGCCCCATGAAATTCACCTTTTCAAGGATATGATATCCAATCTGCGGGTGGCGGTGGATTTCGTGATACTCATCCCGCGTTAGCACATCTTCTTTACGCAAGATTTTATCGGGAATACCGATCTTACCGACATCATGGAGCAGGCCACCCAAACGCAATTGCGTGATCAATTCCGCCGGTAAATTCAGTTCATTCCCAATTGCCACAGCATACTCAGAAACAGAACGGGAATGATCTTTGGTATACGGGTCTTTGGCATCAACAGCATTCATCAAACTCTCTAGTAATTGCATGAATAATTCATCCATCTCATGGTAAAGGGTGGCTGTCTGCAGGATGGTGGCTGCCTGACCGGCAAAAATCTCAGCCAGGGTAATATCCATCTGGTTGAATTCGCCATTCATCTTGTTGATCACTTCCAACCCACCAATAATACGGCTGCGCGAACTACCGCGCTGACGTCCCATTTCGATCCGGTGTGACCGCAGCGACACAGCCAGAAGAGACAGGGTTTCAAAATTCGAAATAGCATCCAGACCACCAAAATGGCGTTTATCATGGTTGACATCATTGACCACAATCGTTTCGCCATTGGCCAGCACCTGGTTGATGATACCTTTGCCCCGCGGAACACGATAATTTTCTACCACACGATGGTCGGTGCGCGATGAAATATGTAAAACCGCTTCACCGCTGTGTTCATCAGTCAGAAACAAAGAGCATGCTTCGGCATCTAACAACAAGGAAACCTGCTCAAGCAACATTCGTAAAATCTGGTCAGGGTCCAGTGAAGAGCTGATATTTCCAATGAATTCCAAAAGTTGCTGCAGCCGGCTCGACCAGCGGTTACTTTCTAATAAGTGATAACTTGAAACAAGATGTTTGCCCATCAAATATGCCATTTTTTGAACCAAACCGATTTTAGCTGTCGTGCCAATATTAATTAATTGCACGATACCAAGCGTCTTCTCTTTATCGGTTACGGGAACACAAAGCACATTCTTGACCGGCTGATCCAGCCAGCGAGCCAGATCCCGCAGGGCTGCCCCCTCCTCCACCAATAAATAATCCAGATTCATACTTTCCCAGGCTAACTGATCCGGGAACTTCCCAATGCGGGGATTGACATTCACACCGCAATGATATTGGAAGACCATCGTGTCGGGATTTGATAATAAACATATAGCTGCTTGTGCTTCACAAATTTCCTGGCAGACCCCCAAATAGGTGTCCAGTTCAGTATCGGTTTGGAGTTGTTGCAACTGGTAGCGGTGCGGTAAAACGGTCATATTTGTTTCCCTCTCGGAAATGGATAATCTTATAGTTGCAAGATCGTACCAGTTTGCATTTTTGTAAGGTTTTTGCGCTATTTTTAGCCAAAATTGTAGGTTTTATCACAGATTGAAACCGCCAATCGGTCCAATATCAGAAGAAAAGGATGAAATGATCCTTTTGTGCTTTCACGATACCCGTTGAAAGCTTATATATATCCATGTAATTCGGCACCTATGGTTAATGTTGGGGAGCGAAATTCAGTAGGGTCGCACGACGCGTGCCATACGCCCCTACCCCACCTCCCAGCGATCTATTTCTTATTGAGCATGGTGATTATCAAATTATCAAAAATCCAATTCGACAATTTTCATCACACATTATTTATTTATGTAAATTGCAGCGCTGGTCGAGTAAAGGCGCATGGCGATACGCTCCTTCTGGTTCATTGCGTAATATTTTGATACTTTGGTGATGGCGCATTCCCGCTCAGGAAGCGACAACCGCTAACTGCGGTTTCCAGCTCCACATCATGACTGCCGCAATCAGAGCCATGCCCGCCCCAAAGAAAAATGGCGCAGATGGACCAAAACCCTGCCAGCCCCCCACACCCTGCCAGAGAATACCAGCAATCAGCGAGGCGGGGAAATCCAACAGGCCCAGGATGCCATTATAGGTACCATACGCCGTCCCACGCATGGAAACCGGCACCAGATCGGCTACCATGGCTTTGGCTGTTCCATACGCAAGTCCATAATAAAGTCCATAGATGGCATATAAAATCCAGACGTGTGCAGCGGTTTGCGCCAGGCCGAAACCCAGATAGATGGCTGCATAAACAAACCAACCGCCAATAATGATCTTGCGCCGCCCGATGCGATCCGAAAGGGACCCGGCCGGTGTGGAAATGAGGGTATAGATCAGATTGAATGTAATCAACATACCAAGGATACCCAGCACATTCAACCCACGTTCCTGTGCTCGTAATACCAGAAAAGCATCGGAGGAATTACCCAGGTCAAAGATGGCGACAATCAGCATGAACATCATGAAGGGCTTGCCCAGGCTTTTCAAAGCGAATTTTGGCCGTTCGAGCCCTTCGGATGGTTTTACCTCTCTGGTTCCGATCGCCAATGCAATCACTGCCAGGATTGCCGGAAAGATGCTGATCAACACAATCGTTCGAAAAGTGCTGGCGGAAAGGACGACCGACTGCTTTTGCGCCAGCCAGGTAACCAACAATGCAATAATCAGACCCAGCATAGCCCCGGCTGTATCCGCCGCACGGTGAAAACCAAAGGCGATGCCACGCTGCTGCGGCTCGATCGAATCCGCTACCAGTGCATCTCGCGGGGCAGTGCGGATACCCTTCCCTACACGGTCCGCCCAGCGCGCTCCCGCAATCGCCCCCCAGGTATTGGCAAAATAAAAGAAGGGTTTTGACAGGGCAGAAATGGCATAACCGATTACAGCCGGCCACTTGCGACCGCCAATTTTATCTGAGAACCAACCGGAAAAGAGTTTCAAGATACTGGCCGTCGCCTCTGCTACCCCTTCAATCAAACCAATGACATTGGTTTTGACCCCCAGTACATTGGATAGAAATAATGGCAGGATATTGATGACCATCTCGCTCGAAATATCCATCAGGAAGCTGGTTAAACTCACTGCCCACACATTGCGGGGGAGAGATTTAATTCTCTGGGAAAAAGAGGGTTGGGAGTTCGTCATATTATTTACTCGGTTCTATTTAAGAATTTTGGATTTCAATAGGCGTTTGATTGACATTGTTGTCGTATTGTTTGGTAGGGGCGTATGGCACGCGTCGCGCGCTCCTACGGAATCGTGAATAATGGTGATTTCACCAAACAAAGGCTTTTGATGATACGCACATATCGTGATGAAATATTTACCTGTCTGGCTATAATCCCATCCTGACAAGCGGATCGATGTTCGGTTGTGGATCGTGGGGTTATAGGTCATTTTTGATTTCTCATATCGTAAAGGCGGCTGACGATCCTCCCTTACAAATTCTGGCAATGATCGAAATTTAAATTCCAATTTAGCCATCTTATCCATCGCTTGAATACGACTATGCAGAATCGAGGGGTAATTCTCCGAAAACAAACAGTGAAATTTCAGCTCATTTGGAATTTACAAGATTAAAGATAGTACAGACAAAGGAATGAAGCAAGCAAAATCAGGAAGAAATTTCAGCTGAAGGCTTGCTGACACACATACTACTCACGGAAAGGCGGATTCAACGAACGCTTTTTTTTATTCGCCAAATACGTGCATCTGTGCAGTTTTTTCGTGATGAATAAATTTAACTTTAAACGCTAATGGTTGACAATAGGATCACTCCCAATTCGCTTTCTGAAGGCAAAATTTTCCCCTCCTTTCGCAGACTTAGCGCTCTTTCTGGCTCGGGAAATCTCTTTACCCAAAAAATGCCAGAATCAACTCGCGATTAGCAATCAAATCAAAAATGGCTACCCCCACCAGCAGCAAGCCACCGATCAGGTTGATTAAGCGGGAACGCATGGCAAACTGCCTCGTAATCCAGCGCTGAGCCGCCCCTGAAAGTAATGAAAGCACCAGCAACGGAATGCCAAAGCCGATCCCGAACCAGAAAAAGACGCCTAACTTACTCCACACTTCCGCCGCGGTGAATGAAAAAGCAAAAATACCGACAATCAATGGGCCAGAGCAAGGCAGGGTAATCGGACCATACAAGAGACCATATACAAAGGCATTGGCAAAAGGATGCTTCAAAAAGGGAATATTTACCTGTGGAATTTGCTTAAAAGGGTTAATATTGGCAATCATCATGACACCCAGTGCCAGTATAAGCAAATCAGCAATGGGAATAACAATCGATAAAACGCTGCCTATCGAAACAGCCAGTGCTGCAATCAATGCCCCCAATGCCAGCATCATGGTCAGAACGCCGGCCAGAACAAAAAAACCAAGGAAATAACGCTGGCGCGAACTGCGCAACGCTTCCTGCCCGCCGCTAATGTAAGCCAGGAACCCCGGATAAAGCGGCAGTACACAGGGATTGGTGGTAGCCAGTAAGCCAAGAGAAATCGAGGTGAAAATGGTTTCAAACACAGGTACTCCCTTTTGAAAGCCTCATCCTGGCACATATCTATGTTATGCCAGGATGAGGCTATAGTGGTTTGTTCGTGAGAAATTTACTTAGATCTTCTCTTCGAGCAGCGGCAGCACTGCATCTTTCAAGCTGGCCGCATCTTTGATCCCAAACGGCAGTACATGCACCTCACCACTGCGATCGATCAACAAGATTGGCGTCGAAGGTGGGTTCAGGAACTGGGTGCCATACAGGTTTCCGATTTCATTGGCTACTCCGGCAGTTGCAATTGTGTAATACCAATCAAACCCCTGCTTTTGTACATAGCTTTTAAGCATTTCTGCATTTTCGTTGATGTCGATGCCGACTCCCACGCTCACTAGATCAGCATTCATGTCGCCCAGCATTTCATGCAAGGCTTTCACTTGTTTTTGCTGTTTGAGACAATTGCTGCACCAGGTTGCCATGGTCTCGACCAGAATGACTTTGCCCTTTAAATCTGCAATACGAAAGGTTTCTCCGTTATTGACATTCACAAATTCGGTTTCAAACCAGGCTGGCGATTCCATCATGGCTGCCTCATCTGTCTGCGTACTATCCTGGCTGTCATCAGACATGTCATCAGACATGTCATCGTCTGTGGCAGCCGATTTGTCATCGGTTGGTTTCTCGTCCAGCATGGCATCGGTAGGCTTCTCTTCTACAACTGTCTCAACTGTACCCATGTTTTTATCATCAGTCACGGTTGCCGCCGCCGGGGTACAAGCAGCCAGCAGCAGGATTACAACTGCTGTGAGAGAAAATAATTTCGTTTTCATAGATTCCGTCCTCTTTTGACTAATTTTGGTAACTTCATTTTGACAGGCAATTGTTACGTTGATCGACCATTTTGATTACATATTTCTAACAGCTTACGTGGTGAACTGTAATAATTGTGTAATCTTTTTGTTTTCTGCCTTTAATCATTTGCCAGTATATTAATAGTAGAGATAAACGCTCAATGCGAGGATTGCACGATTGAATGATCAACCGGGATGGGATAGCAGGCACTAAAATGAAAACAATACAAATTATGTTAGTTGAGGATGAACCCAGCATTGCTGAGGTGGTTACGCTTTATTTTCGGCGGGCCGGCTTTCAGGTGCAGACTTTCAGTGATGGCGCTCAAGCTCTTAAGCAACTCGAGCAGCAATTGCCCGATTTGCTGGTGCTGGATATCATGGTGCCGCAGGTGAACGGCTTTGAAATCACGCGCTGGCTTCGTGACCGCAGCGATGTACCCATCATCATGCTTACAGCTCGCCGCAGTGAGTCCGATCGTATCGCCGGGCTGGAGATGGGTGCTGACGATTATGTAGTCAAACCATTCAGCCCGCAGGAACTGGTAAGCCGGGTGCGGGCGGTATTGCGTCGAACACAAACAGCTGCTACCGCCCAAACACAGCAAAAGCTTAATTTCGAAAACCTGACTATTGACCCGCAAACACGACTGGTGCATGTTTTTGATAAAGAGGTGACGCTGACAGCCAAAGAATATGATGTATTGTGGCACCTCGCCCGTCACCCACGACAGGTCTTTACCCGTGATCAACTGCTCGAAAGCGTCTGGGGTATGACAGAATACATTGACCCGGGTGCGGTGACGGTCCATATCCGCCGCTTACGCGAAAAAATAGAACCCGATTCCAGCAATCCGCGCTATATCCAGACTGTTTGGGGTGTGGGATATAAATTTGAACCATAGAGATAGGAGCAAATATGATCGCTCAAAGTAAAAGCAGCCAGCCCTTACGGTTTGTGATCGGGGTGATTTTTGTCATACTTTTGACTCTTCTTATCTTCAACTTAATTATGAGTTCCCCGGCGGCTGACCTGCGCCAAATGGGGTTGTTCTTAAGCATCACAGCCATCATCTCTATCGCGGTCGGCTACCTCTTTTACCGCATCGGCTGGTTCACACGCAGCCCTTCCATTCGCTGGGTGTTACTGGGAGGTTCCGCTTTATCAAGCCTGTTGACCTTCCTTAATGTGTACCTGACCGCCAAATTGATGTTCGCCAGCCCGCACGACTTGCTTCTGGCAACCATCCTGCTCATCTTTGCGGGAGGGATCGCAATGGCGCTCGGATACTTCCTCTCAAGTACCCTCACGAATCGAATCCGTACCCTCGAAAAGGCTGCGCACAGAATTTCAGCTGGTGAGCTGGATGTGCGCGTGGATGTACAGGGTCGTGATGAGATTGCCCTACTGAGCCAGACTTTCAACCAGATGTCGGTCCAGTTGCAAACAGCCGCCAATCAGAAGCAGGAACTGGAACGCTTGCGATCCGACCTGATTGCCTGGGTAAGTCACGATCTGCAAACCCCGCTCACTTCGGTCAGGGCTATCGTCGAAGCCCTGGCAGATGGTGTGGCTGAAGATCCGCAGGATCAGCAGCGCTACCTGCGCACCGCCCAACGCGATATTCAATCGCTTTCGGTATTGATAGATGACCTTTTTCAAATGGCACAGCTTGATGCCGGTGGTATTCCGCTTGACCGTGAATGGGGTTCCATTACCGACCTGATCTCCGACACTCTCGAATCTTTCCGCCAGCTTGCCCTCCAGCATCAGGTTGACCTGCAAGGCCAGGCTGATGCAGATTGTGACCCTGTAGATATGGATATACAACGAGTGGGACGGGTCTTAAATAACCTGGTCAGCAACGCCATTCGTCACACACCTCCCGGCGGTAAAGTCAGTGTGCATGCCACCCGCCAGGCTGACAGCGTTTTAGTGACTGTTCAAGATAGCGGCGAAGGGATTGCTACTGAAGACCTGCCATTCATCTTCGAGCGCTTTTACCGCGGCGAAAAATCACGCAGCCGCGATACCGGAGGTGCTGGTTTGGGTTTGGCCATTGCACGCGGGATCGTTGAAGCACATGGGGGTAGTATCCGCGTCGAAAGCAAGCTACATGATGGCACGACCATATCCTTCCGTCTGCCATGTACAAATTGTTAATCAAATTCTAGTGATTGCGTAATAATTTGGTAAGAATTGAGGAGTAGACTGAAGGTGTGAGAAATGAAAAGTCAAAATTAAGGATGAAACCCTATGAAAATAACAGATAAACTTGAAATCACACCAGAATGGTTATATATGAACCGGCGCAAGTTCCTTAAGGCGGCTGCCACACTGGGAGCCGGATCGATCCTGGCTGCCTGTGCCCCGGGATTAACACCCACCCCGGAAGAAGAAGCCATCATCGTTGGGGAAACTCCGGCTGGTGAAGACATCCTGACCCCCTATGAATCGATCACCAATTACAACAACTACTATGAATTCTCGCTCTCAAAAGAAAGAGTTGCACCGCTTTCGAAAGACTTTAAGACAGACCCCTGGCAGGTTGAGGTGTATGGCCTGGTAAAAAACCCAATTACCTTCAGCATGGAAGACATTCTCGCCCAGTTTCCGCAGGAGGAACGTATTTATCGCCTGCGCTGCGTGGAGGGCTGGTCGATGGTAATTCCATGGGTTGGTTTTTCACTCAGTAAATTGCTGGATGTGGTTGAGCCGACTGAGAATGCCAAATTTGTGCGGTTTGAAACACTGGCCGATGCGAAACAAATGCCCGGACTTTCAGCCAACTTTCCCTGGCCGTACGAGGAAGGTTTGCGCATTGACGAAGCCCGGCATGAGCTGGCAACCATTGCTACCGGTCTCTATGACAAACCACTGCCACCCCAGGATGGTGCACCTATCCGACTTATAGTCCCCTGGAAATACGGGTTCAAGAGTGCCAAATCGCTGATTAAGATTGAACTGGTTGACCAGCAGCCAAAAACATTCTGGAATACCGCTGCAGCCAACGAATATGGCTTTTACTCGAATGTTAACCCGGATGTCCCGCATCCACGCTGGTTCCAGGACACAGAACGGCGCATTGGCGAAGTCCAGCGCCGGCCCACCTTGAAGTTCAATGGCTACAATGAAGTCGCAGCGCTTTATGAAGGCATGGATTTAAAAGTAAATTATTAAGAGCCCATGTTTTTATCGGAAAACTTTGGGAGCATTTACGTATCCAGAAAGGGAAGAAAAAGCGCTATGGAAAGCAAGAAAGACGTGGAAATCTGCCTAATCGGGTGTCGATAGATGAGAGGCCAGTGGAAGTAGAAGGAAAAGAACGGATTGGAGATTGGGAAGTGGATACTGTCATCAGTACAGGTAGAAAACAAGCATTAGTAACACTAACTGATCGAAAAAGTCGACTGATCCTCATGAAAAAAATTGTGGACCGAACAGCAATTTCAGTAAAGAATAGTGTTACTCAATTGTTAGAGCCCTTTAGAGAGCATACACATACAATCACTTGTGATAATGGAAAAGAATTCAGTTTGCATGAAGAAATAGCTCAAGTTTTACAAACGAATGTGTATTTTGCACACCCATATGCTTCCTGGGAGAGGGGTGCAAATGAAAATGCGAATGGCTTAATAAGACAGTACTTTTCTAAAAAAATGAATTTCAAGGATGTAACGGATGATCAAGTTGAAAATTAAAAGGCGGCTGATTCTCAATCGAACAGCCGCCTTTTTTTGGGGTTAGGAAAATGGCTACTGGATAATTTGTTGATAGGCATTCAATGTAAGCAGGCTACGCAAGGTCAAAATCCCACGCCATTCGAGTTCCACAGCGGTAGAAATGGGTTCCCAGTTGATAGCCCAACCGCCATCCGACTGCTGATCTGCTTCCAGTGCTTTCAGGTCAGTCATAATCTCTTCATCTATAAACAAAGTTCGCAGGGAATAATCAGGATCCGGTGCCCAATCCAGCGGATATTTGACGTATCCCGGCAGGTTGCGGTCGAAAGACACCAAATTCTCATGCAAGATATCCGCTTTGATTTTCGCCAGCATAGCGGCTGCACGGGTTTGATCGGGGGCATATTGTAAGAATTGCGTGGCCGGCATCATGTTATGGAAGCTCGCAGGAAGAGATGGTATATGCTGCCAGCAAAATGGTATTGCATGCTCCAACCAGGGATGATAGACGTTGTGCTTCAATAGCATTGCGCATATCTCCGCGGTCGGGTTGATCGCAGCCGGTGGGTCGGCTTCATCGGTACCCCACCAGGGAGCGTGCGGATACTGCTTAACTTCCGGCAGGGTAAAGGGGATACCCCCTTCAGGTGTGGTTATGGTCTCCAGAAAATCACAGGCTTCTGTGACCATTTCATCTGCAAAACCGTCAACATCATCCAGATTATGAAAGGCTGTCGCCACATCAATCGGAGTGCTGCCAGGGTAACGCTTATCCGGCTCAAGCGCATTACCAAAGCCCCCATCCGGATTTTGGTAGGAACGCAGGCATGCGATCACAGCTGATTGGGGACCGTCTAGAAAATGATAGGCGAAGCGATACTTTTCCAACAAACGTGCATTGCGCCAGATGAAATCCGCTGCGCGTTCGAATGCGTCTCTTTGCATGGGGCACCTCCTGGGATTTGAATATTTGTTCTATTTTATAGAAAAAAAAGGAGGTTGTCAAGCGAAAAGAATACGAGAAAGAAGAAAATGATACTACCAAAATCGTGCGATTTGATGCAGTAGTCTAGTCAAAACACTTTTAATATGCTGCAATTTAATCACGAATGTGGTGAATGAACGAATGGTGCGAAATTCTAAAAGGAAAGATCTCCTAATATATCTGTCTCCTCTCCTGGCTAAACCCCGGTACAATTGCCCTATGGAATTCCCCACTCGCCCCTCCCGCTACCCATGGCTACTTTTCGATGCTGACGACACGCTCTTTGACTACCAGTCTGCGGAAGCGCAGGCACTGACGGGTGTGTTTGCACACTTCGAGCTGCCATTCTTACCGAATTACCCCCCGGTGTATGCAGCAATCAATCACAGTTACTGGCAGCGCTTTGAAGCTGGTACGATCAGTCTGGCCGATCTTCGTACCCACCGCTTTCGAGATTTGCTTGCCGAATTACATATCCCACTGGATGCTTCGCTCTTCAGTCAGGTATATTTGGATCAGCTCGGACAATCGGCAGTTCTTTTACCAGGTGTACAAGAAACGCTATCCCAGTTGGCACCAGCTCACAAAATGGCGATCATCACCAACGGTATCTCTCAGGTGCAGCGTTCTCGACTGTCACTCTCTCCTATCGCCCACTTCTTTGATCATATTTTCATATCTGAAGAGATCGGTGTCTCCAAACCCGCACAGGGATTCTTTGATAATGTCTTCCAGCAAATTGGCCAACCTGCCTCTGCAGATGTACTGGTGATTGGCGACAGTCTCAGTTCAGATATCCGGGGTGGGGCTGCTTACGGTCTGGATACCTGCTGGTTTAATCCGCGCAAACTGCCCCGACCCGCCGTTATTAAGCCGACCTATGAGATTCAATCGCTGGTTGATCTGATCTCCATTTGCTGATAACGGTTAGAAACCGTGTACAATTAATGCATTCAGAGACTCGTGAGGTGAACATGAAAGTACTCTTTATCGGCGGAACCGGTATCATCAGCACCAACGTCAGCCGCCTGGCTTTGCAGCAAGGGATTGATCTCACTTTGCTCAATCGCGGCCAACAAAATGTTGAGCTGCCCGGGGCGCACTGGCTAAAAGGCGATTTCCATGACCTTTCCGCCATGCAGGATCTCCTCGGTCACCACCACTTTGACGTGGTTGTGGATTGGATAGCTTTCACGCCGGCCGATATAAAACGCGATCTGGCGCTCTTTCAAGGCAGAGTTGGGCAGTTTGTCTTCATTTCTTCCGCCTCGGCCTATCAGAAACCACCTACTGATATAATCATTCGCGAATCGACGCCGCTGCACAACCCCTACTGGCAATACTCACGTGACAAGATCGCCTGTGAAGAATTATTGCTTCAAAATTATCGCGAAACAGGCTTTCCGATTACAATCGTACGCCCCTCGCACACCTATGATCGTATGCTTCCCATTCCTGTTGGTAACAGCCATGATTCAACCATTCTGGAGAGAATGCGCCGCGGTCTGCCGGTTATTGTACCAGGAGACGGGACGTCTCTGTGGGCTTTAACACATTCGCGCGACTTTGCCATCGGTTTTCTAGGATTGCTGGGACATCCGCGAGCACTCGGGCAGGCTTTTCACATCACCTCTGATGAACGCCTGACCTGGAACCACATCTACGAGGCTATTGCTTCTGGTCTAGGTGTGCACGCCAACCTGGAGCACATTGCTTCCGACCGCCTGATCGAGCTGGACCCCGATCTGTTGGGTCCACTGCGCGGCGACAAGAGTTGGAGCGTCATTTTTGATAACAGCAAGATCAAAAGTTATGTACCCCTTTACGAGGCAGTCATTCCCTTCCACCAGGGCATCAAAGAAACCATCGCCCAATTTGACAATGACCCGGTCTTAAGCCAGGTCAGTCAAGAGGGGAATGAATACATTGAAGGTTTACTGAGAAGGTATGGGGGGTAGACTGTCGCTGAAATTGTAAAGTGTACTAAATTTTATGTCTGGTCGCACCTCCGATTTGGTTTGAACTCGAAAACGCGCACGAAGATTGCCATGCAAAGCAGATTAGGGGCGGGTTTTGAGACCTGTTGAATAAATTTTTTTGTGCGATTCTTTGTTATATGAAGGCAAAGTAAATTTCGAATCTACCAAATAATCCCACGGGGGAATACTGAAATCCAGAGATACATCTTGGAAGAACTTCATCTGGAAGGAATGGGTGATGGTTACAGCACAGCTTCAATAAATATTAACCTCAGCCATTATCTAGATACTAATTTCTGGCAAACCAAATAATTACTTGCTCAACTAATCACTCAATAACCAATCAACTGATTACCAATTGCTAACCCAACTAATCACCGAATTACCAGATAAACTAATCATCTGCCATTAACCCATTACCCATTCATGACATTAATCACTTTACCTGCAGGGGATTCAGTACTAAAATAACTCAACCGTTTATTGCAAATGATTTGCATTATCAACGATCGGAGTTGAGATGAGCAATACTTTAATGGAACAGGCGGAGACAATCCTGAGATCACAGGGCGGGCGCATGACCAACCAGCGCAAGTTAATCCTCGAGGTGCTTCAAACCATGCCCGACCACCCAACGGCTGAAGAGATCTACCAGGCTGCCAGCCAATACGACGAAAGCTTGAATCTCTCCACTGTGTATCGCAATCTGCGCTGGCTGACCGAACATGAACTGGTCACCGCGCGGGTTTTCGATGAAGACCGCCGCCAGGAACGTTTCGACACTTCTTTCGACCTGCCACAGGTAGATCACTATCACTTCCGCTGCCAACAGTGCTGCCACATCTTCGAGTTTTCCGCACCCGAGATTGAGAAATTCAAAGCCAATTATGAATCCTCCACGGGAACTTTAATTCAGTCTGCTAATTTAATCCTCTACGGTATTTGCGCCGGGTGCCGCGCTCAGAATTCCGACAAAAGCCAGAAAGAAGCACAAAGCCTATGAGTTCACTCGCTACTACATCAACCCTTCCTGGATTCGTACCTCAAAAAATTGCGCTGGTGGGAAATCCTAACGTGGGAAAATCGGTCCTGTTTCACAAACTGACTGGCCGTTATGTGGTGGTTTCCAATTACCCGGGTACCACGGTCGAGCTTTCACATGGCAATATCAAAGCGCTCGAAAACGTGCCGGTGATCGATACGCCTGGCATTGTGGCTTTTCCCGCTCGCAGTGAGGATGAAGCCGTTACCGCCAAGGTCTTATTGAGCGAAAAAATGCAGGCTGTTATCCAGGTGGGGGACGCCAAGAATATTCGCCGCACCTTGCATCTGACCACGCAATTGGCTGAAATGGGTGTGCCGCTCATCCTGGCTCTCAACATGTTTGACGAGGCCAACGCACGTGGTTTGAACATCGAAACCGGCCAATTGAGTAATATACTTAACATCTCAGTAGTAAAAACCATTGCCACTCGTGGAAGGGGCATCGATGAGCTACTCCTGGCACTCAAATACGTCCCACCCAGTATCTTTAAAATTGATTACCCAGCAGAGATCGAAACCAATCTGAGCGCTATCGTTGAATTAATGCCTGAAAGCCACATCTCCAAACGTGCCCTGGGGTTATTCTGGCTCAGTAATGACCCGGTCACCACCAATTGGCTCAATCAACAGCTGTCCGAAGAAAAACTCATCACACTGGGCGAGCTGCGCTCCTCCCTGGAGGAAAAATTTTCAAATCCTTTAGAAGAAATTATCCAGACCACCCGCGAGCAATTCGTGGATCAGGTAGCCAATCGAATCAGCCGAAAGGAAGAAGACCGACGTATGCCTCTAGGCGTTCAGCTTGGTCGTATGGCCACCCATCCATTATGGGGTTTGCCGATATTAGCACTGGTTCTGTATGCAATGTACTGGTTTGTGGGCGTGTTCGGGGCAGGTACGCTCGTAGGCTGGATCGAGAAAGACTTGTTTAACGGCATTCTCAACCCCTGGCTGACCACCCATATCGGCGGGTTGATTCCCTGGCCATTCTTCCGTGCTTTAATTTTTGGGGAATACGGCCTGTGGACCATGGGAATGACCTATGCATTGGCTCTTTTATTCCCCATTGTTGTGACATTTTTTATCAGTTTTGGCATCCTCGAAGATTCAGGCTACTTACCACGGCTTTCGGTATTGAGTAACCGCACATTTGCCCGCATGGGATTGAATGGACAGGCAGTTTTGCCGATGGTGCTGGGTCTGGGATGCGTGACCATGGCGACCATGACCACCCGTATTATGACCAGCAAACGCGACCGCATCCTGGTCACATTGTTACTGGCATTGGCAGTACCCTGTTCCGCTCAATTGGGAGTAGTCATGGGGCTGTTGGCCGGAATCACCTTTACCGGCACGCTGGTCTGGCTGGGTGTAATCCTGCTGGTAATGTTCCTGATCGGCTGGCTGGCAGCCAAGGTTATGCCCGGGGAACGCCAACCATTGGTGGTGGAACTTCCGCCCCTGCGTAAGCCAGTGATGAGTAATGTGCTCATCAAAACGGCAGCCCGCCTGGAATGGTACGTCAAGGAAGCCTTACCGCTATTTATTCTGGGGACGTTGCTACTGTTCGTACTCGACCAGGTACATGTGCTGCCAAAAATGATCCAGGCACTCGAGCCGCTGGTTGTCAACTGGCTCGGATTACCGCGGGAAGCGGCGACCGCTTTCTTGTTAGGTTTGATGCGCCGTGATTTCGCTGCCACCGGTCTGTTTGTGATGCAGGGCAACGGACTTCTCAGCCCGCTGCAGGTGGTTGTAGCCATCACAACCATCACATTGTTTATCCCCTGCATCGCATCCATGTTTATGATGGTCAAGGAGCGCGGTTGGAAACAAGGCCTGGCCATGATACTCTTCATTTTCCCATTTTCAGTACTGGTAGGTGGTCTCTTGCAGCGTCTGCTGGTTTTTACCGGGTGGTTGGGATGAGTGCTGTAATTACATTAACCTGCGTCGCCTGCGGCACCCATTTTTCGCCCACAGAATTTTCTAGTTGCAGCCGATGTCCTCTTCACAGCGGCTGTGCAAAAGATGACCCGGCATCCGCCAAAATGGTTTGCTGTCCCAATTGTGGCACCGAAGCTGTTAATCAGTACGCGTCAAGTTGGGCACGCTGGGTTTCACGCTTGATCAAGAGTGATTACTCATGAAGACCCCCACATCCCGATTAACGCTCGCAGACATCAAGCAGGGCAAGGTTGTCCGGATTGTGGAATTAGCTGGCTTAAGTGAAAGTGTACGCAAGCATTTGCACGCTTATGGCCTTTTCAAAGGACGCATGATCCGTGTACTTTCAACGCGCCCGGAGATCATCATTCAGATTGAAGAAACCGAGATGGCGCTTGAATACAGCGTCGCGCGGGAAATCGAGGTGGAAGAGCAGCGAGTAGCCGCTTCGACAAGCTCGAGATAAAAACTTGAGCCCCTACCTGACAAAAATGGTGAGTACCGTTAATTCCATTTTCTGGTATAAAGGAAAGACAAACTTGAAAAGGATAAATGAATGAATATTGCAAAATCACTCTTAAATTTGAGCCCTATCTTAAAAACTCGCCGCAATCATGCGCTGGAACACGCGACCTTACAAATTCTTGCTGAGCAAAACAAGGCAGACCGCCTTTCCGGTCTTTCCGGTACCTTTGGCTTCTGGGTACTCGGCCAAGTCGATTCAGAAGACCTGGTCAAGGCTACCCAGGAAGCACGTCGACGTTTGTTGGCTGGCGAACATCACCTGGCGATCCACCCCAACTGTGGTACCAATTTCGCAACAGCCGGCGTGGTTGCCGGTTTGTTTGCCTGGCTGGCAACACTCACCATGCGTAAAACATGGCGTGATCGTCTGGATCGTTTGCCAAATATCATTTCACTGGTGACGATAGGATTGATCATTGCACAGCCATTAGGCCCTAAAATGCAGGAGTGGGTAACCACCGAACCTGAAATTGGCAGCCTCCACCTGACCGGGGTACAGCGTTTCATGGAACGTAAGCCCCCCGCTCATCGCGTATTAACTTCCCATTAGGTTCGATCGTGAATTCCCCTTCTGCACCCAGCGAGAAAAGACCAGGCGTTTATCTCCTTTACGGAGATGATGCCTTTGCTATGGCAAAAACCGTACAGGAAATGCTCTCACGTTATGAGGATGCCACCCTGGGGGATTTAAACATCACCCGCCTGGGGGGTAAAACCAGTGTCGAAGAAATTCGGACGGCTGCTTTTGCCATGCCCTTCCTGGTTGATCGCCGCTCTGTCATCCTTACTGAAGCGCTTGATCAACTCAAAGGGGAAAAAAACGCGCAAAGCTTCCTGCAATTTATAGAAGCGCTGCCGGCCACTACTGCCTTAATTCTGGTCGTCCATACAGAGCTGGAGCGGAAAGATTGGAAAGATTTTAAGAAAAACCATTGGTTCCGCAAATGGGCAGATAACCACCCCGCTGACGTTATTTTCTCAAGGGAGTATGCCCTGCCCGCCCCAGCCCAAATGCGCACCTGGATCATCGAGGAAACCCGCCGGCAAAGCGGACAAATCGTCCCGGCAGCAGCCGTGGAACTGGCGGATCTAGTCGGGACCAACACTCAACTAGCCAGCCAGGAAATCAATAAGCTGCTGACCTATGTCAATTTCGCTCGTACCATTGAATTGGACGACGTTAAAGAATTGGTGGCCGATGTAGCCCCCAGTAGTATTTTTAATATGGTGGATGCTATGGCTGAAGGTCGGCAGCAACTCGCGTTGCAGTTACTCCATGAACTCATGGATCAGGATGACCCCTACCGCGTCTTTGGTATGATCATCCGCCAGTTTCGGCTGCTTTTACAGGCGCGTGAATTGATTGATCAGGGTAATGGCACCTCAATCGCAGCCAGCATGAAGGTGCATCCATTTGTTGCCGATAAATTAGAGAAACAAGCACAACGGTTTTCAGCAGTAACCCTGAAAAGCATATTTCGACATCTGCTGAAAATTGATGAACATAATAAGAAGAGCCTCATGGACCTACCCATTGATCTGGATTTGTTTGTCAGCGAGCTGTCACTGGTTTGATCAGGCATATTCCTTGCAACCAATAGCAAGTTGAATGTCAATCCAACCAAAACATCACGTTGCCAGAAGAGGATGAAGGCTCATGACCAAAATTTTCAGAATTTTCATAATCTTGTTTGTTAGCGGTTCTCTGTTAGTTCCGCAGTTCAACACCCAGGCAGCGGATCCCCCGCCTACGAGTGAACTGCAATCGTCTCCCAGCAGTGAAGTCATTGACCCCGCACTCATACAGGCTTTTGAGAAAGACATCAATTCCGGCGTAAAAGGGACTGGTGAGGTGTTGGCTTTCGTCATCTACGATCCCGTCATCGATCATGTCATTTACTCCGAAGATGGCCAAACCGCCCTCTTGTGGCTGGCCTTACACGACCCTGAAACCGGTGAGTTAATCGCTGCTGAACCTGGTCTTGCCATTGCCAAAGCCGATAACAGCCAGAAATCGCTCGAAGATGGCACCCAGCCATGGGACATCACCCTGCAAGCTGACTCTGACTGGGCGGTGGCGTTCAGCAGTCTTCCTGCCGATCTGATCACGGAAGAAATGCTGTTGCGCTATGCAGCCCCGGATGATGCCCTCAGCAAGGATGCCAAATCAGCCTTGCGCGGTTACAAATTGCCCTGGGCCGGCGGACTATCCAAACGCTTGAGCGGCAGTATTGGCCATTTTTTGATCTACAATTCATGCTCAGAGGCTTCGTGTCGATATGCCTATGACTTTGCTGATGGTACGATGTTCCCCCTGCTGGCATCTCGCGGTGGCACCGTTTATCGTTTAAACACCAGCTGTCCTAACTATTCCACCGATTGTTCTAACTACATTGTCCTAAAGGACGAGTCTACCAGCCCAACCACCTACCAGCTTTACCTTCACATGGCCCAGAATACTGTCCCCACCGCCTTGCGCACCATCGGCGCATCGGTTGTACAGGGGCAGTTCATCGGGAATGTCGATGATACAGGCGCAAGTACTGCCCATCATCTCCATTTTCATGTACACACCAATGCGACCAGTTATTGGGGCAATTCTATCGATATTCGTTTCGATGATGTCAGCATCAATGACGGCACTCCGCGTACCTGCAATGAGGTTAATCTCTTCCCAAATTACGGTACCGAATGTATGCGCAACGATCCCAACACAACCAGTGATGACAACCGCTTCACCTCAGGTAATTTTGGTGCTTTTCCTCCCAGCGGGGATTTGATCATGCCAGTCCACGGACAGGAAATCAACGAGAACAGCTTACTGGTTGGCGGCTGGGCACGTGATGATGTCGGCATTCAGAAAGTACAAATCATTGCCCGCGAACGTGGCGGCGATTGGAAAGAGATCGGCCCGAATCTGGCTAGTACTTCCTTCCTTGGTGAAATCAACCTGTGTGATGCGGGAGTTGCGAATGGCCCGGTCGACATCGCTGCCCGCATTTACGATCTGGAAGGCAATCTCATCCCCGGCGGTATGACGGGACTGCGTACCATTGTCAACAACGCGCCCTGTACCCAATCACAACCACCTGCTTGTATTCCCACAGCCGATCAGGTTGCCCTTTATTCTGAAGCTAATTATCAGGGCATCTGCGAAAAGTTCGGAGTAGGCGATTATTACTCTACCGCCAGTCTGCGCACCCTGGGCGATAACAATGTTGAGTCATTAATGGTTGGCAGTAATGTACGCGCCATGATATTTGACTACGATGATGGCGGCGCACGTACAGAAGCTTTTGAAGAGAATGACGCCAACCTGCGTGATAACCGTCTGAGTGCCAACCTTGTATCTTCAATGCGCGTGGTCAGCCGCTCAACCCAGCCGCAAACGCCGACGATTGATACCATCTTTAATGATTATCGCCGCTTGGTGCTCGTTGAAAACGAATCTTACGTCATCGATTTCTGGGCACCTGGAGCTGTATCTTTCCGCGGTGAATTGCGCGGTCCGGTGAATAAAGACCTGGCTGCCACCAATCAGAACTCATGGTCAATTGGCTCGTTACCTGTTGGCACCTATACCGTAAAAATCTGGGGGCGTAATTCGGCTGGAGAAAAAGAAGGTTCAAGAACTTTCACCATCTCGGCTGCCAGTTTGAGCAATAATACCCAGGTTACCGCACCTATCAACTTTGATTTTCAGAGCGGTGCCCAAAACTGGTTGGGTTTGCCGATGTGGCATCTGGCCGATGTCACATTTAATTCGCGCAGTTCGAAAGTCTGGTTATTCAACGATCTTTACGACCCAGCCACGGGAACCGGTAATTTGGGTGATTCCAATATCGGTGGCGGGGATTTAACTTCTCCCCCAATCCGTATCCCCAGCAGTGGCTATTATCTTCAATTTGAGTATTATTACCAGACTGAATCGTTTTATCCCTATTGGGATCAGCGCTGGCTGCAGATTTCTGTCGATGGTTCTCCTTTTGAGAATTTGCTGCAGCTCACCATGGATGCTGACAAAGCCTGGATCACCAGCCCAATCCTCAACCTTTCTGCCTACAACGGCAAGACAATCCGGCTGCGTTTTCACATGGACATTGTTGACCGCTATTACAATGGTGATTACGGTTGGTTTGTTGATAATGTCAACATCAGTACCACCGCAGCGGTAACTTGCAGCGATGCTGAACCCAACAACAACATCAGCCAGGCTTCTAATTTGGCGGTCGGGTCGCAGGTCAGCGCTTTCATTTGCCCTGGTGGCGACATGGATTATTACCGGTTGAACCTCACCACCGGGCAGCAACTCATTTTTGATATCGACGCCAAGGATATCGGCTCTCTGCTTGATCCCTACATTTTCCTTTATGATAGTCAGGGAAAATTGATCCTCGAAAATGACGATGAGGAATATTCAGTGCGGCGTGATTCGAAAATTTATTTTTCGCCAATCCAAAGCGGCACCTATTACCTGATGGTGAAAGCCTGGGATCATCCACGAGCAGGCAGCAGTGGACATTTCTATACATTGAAAATATCCAGCTCGGATCTGACTCCGCCTGCTGTCCAATTCGAATCACCTAAGAATACATTTATCCCCACCACCACCTTCACAGTGCGTGCACTGGCAACTGATGCTGGTACAGGGATCCAGAAGGTCGACTTCTACTGGCGCAGTGCCGATATTCTCAACAGTTCCTGGAAACTACTGGGGTCTGACAGTAACGGCTCTGACGGCTGGACAGCATCGTTCGACCCAGCAGCCAATGCGCCCATCTTAAACGGATTCCTCGTCACGCAGGCATTTGATATGAACGAAAATCAAGATACCAGTATGCGCATTATTTCCGGCTTTGATACCAGCACCCCGACCAGCCAAATGGTGCCTTTGCCTGCCAACAGCGTAAGTACCCTGATTCAGTTACGCTGGAATGGCAGCGACCCGGATGGCGTCGTCGATCATTTTGACCTTCAATACCAGGTTAATGCCGGCAGCTGGGTAGATCTACAGACCAATATCCCCGGCAGCCAAACCAGCCTCAATTATTTTGCTGAACTGGGCAAAAATTACGGCTTTCGTTTGCGTGCCATCGACAATAATAACAACATTGAAAGCTACCCGACCAGCGCCGAGACGAACACCACCATCAGCGCTTGCAGCCCAGACACCTTTGAAAGCGCCGATAATATTGCCTCCGGAGCCAGCAGCCTGGGCAAAGGTGCCAGCCCGCAAGTCCATAACTTCTGCGGCATCAACGACACAGACTGGGTCAAAATGAACGTGGAAGCCGGGACGGAATACCTCTTTATGATCCCGGCGATTGGTGCTACGACCGGTTTGAAGACTCAACTCTATGCCAGCAATCAGACCAGCCTATTAAAAGAAGTGACATCGGTAGGCTATGGTTCAGGGGTCACATTTAAATACACAGCCGCAACAACCCAGACTGTCTATTTGAAAGTAACTCCCTTGGATAGCCGTCTGGCCGGTAATGGAGTGCAATACACAGTTTGGTATGGAAAAGGGTACGAATATTACTTCCCTTTGATATTCCGGTAAAGAAGAAGTCACCTAACATACTCCTTCTACAAGCAAATTCACGAAGGATTAAATCAAACTACCAAAAGCCAGGGGCGTAGTGCCTGGCTTTTGGTAGTTTCAAGCCTTATCTGGTTTATAAGCAACTTATATTCTCTACAGCTGCCAGAATGTAAACTACGTTCACTCTTGAACACAAAATTTTCCGTAGAATGGTGTGTGACTTCGATATTGAACACACCAGTAAAAGGTGGATTGGAAAATCACGTTATATACCCATTTGATTCGAACAGACAATTCGCACTAAAATTGTCGTAATAATAACAAATATTAAATCAATCACTCAACCTATGGGTAATCTTTAATTATTAAGAGATAACCTCTGGTAATCAGAATAATTGGCATGAATAAAAAGGATTGGAAAACCATGCAAAAAATATATCCGTTTCTTTGGTTTGATGACCAGGCTGAAGAGGCAGCCCGTCTTTATACCTCCATTTTTCAAAATGCAAAGATGGGCGAGATAAATTATGTGGAAGATGGTCGCGAAGGCACGCACCCGAAAGTGCTGACATTAAGCTTTATACTGGCCGGTCAGGAATTGCGAGCGCTCAACGGAGGACCGGAGTTTACCTTTACGCCAGCCCTTTCCCTTTTTGTCACATGCCAGGATGAAGACGAGATCAACGCCCTCTGGGAAAAGCTTTCTGTAGGTGGTTTTGTGCTGATGGAGTTCGGTCAATATCCCTTTAGCGAAAAATTTGGCTGGTTGGTGGATCAATATGGCGTTTCCTGGCAATTGAATCTGAATCACCAGCCCCAGAATATGGCTCCCTGCTTCTTATTTGTGGGCAAACAAGCCGGCCGGGCAGAAGAAGCGCTGCGCTTATATACTTCGCTCTTCAAAGATTCGCAAATCAAACAAATCGAGCGCTACGCCGCAGGCGAAGGGGATACGGAAGGGACTATAAAACACGCCCGCTTCTCGCTCGCCGGTCAGGAATTCGTTGCCATGGATAGCAGCCTGGACCATCAGTTTGGTTTTACCCCTGCTTTTTCATTTTTTGTTGAGTGCAAAGATCAGCAGGAAGTGGATTATTTCTGGGAAGAATTGATCAAGGATGGTGGTGAGCCCAGCATGTGTGGCTGGTTGACAGATAAATTTGGCGTTTCCTGGCAAATTGTGCCGACTGCCCTGGGTCAAATGCTCAACGACTCCGACCCTGAGCGCGCTCACCGCGTAACGCAGGCGATGCTCAAAATGACAAAAATTGAGATCCACAAGCTGGAAGAGGCCTATCAGAAAGGATGAGAAATCCGGTTTTATAATCCGGTATCAGTTTTTTGGTGGATGAAACTGAAACATTCATCAGGAATAGCCACAAGTTTTTATATCGCGTTCTATTTTTGATGCTCTTTTCTTAAAAATTAAAGTGGTATTCTCCGGGATCCTAGACTGGCACTTGAAGTTCTGATATTTTGAATTTATATTAAATTTTCCACAAATAAAAGCGAAGATTATCACCATCTTTCCGCTCGGTTTTAAGTAAAAAGGAGTGACATGAGAAAGCTTATCGTGAATGAGTTCATATCGTTGGATGGCGTAATCCAGGCGCCTGGTGGCGCGGAAGAAGACATGGATGGCGGATTCACGCATGGTGGTTGGACAATGCCGTACTGGCATGATGAAATTGGCCGGCGCTTTTTTGAAGCAATGACGGAAACCGACACCTTTCTGTTGGGGCGTAAAACATGGCAAATTCACGGCGGAGCGTTTGACCCTATGCCGCCTGGAGATCTATTTGGAGATTTAATGAACGGTATGCATAAAGTGGTGGTATCGACCACCTTAAAATCCGCAGCGGCTTGGCGTAATTCTACCCTTATCACGCAGGATGTCCTTAAGGAAGTGCGTAAGCTTAAAGAACAACCAGGGAAAAATATTGCCATTGATGGTAGCAGCGTCCTAATTCATTTTTTAATAAAAAACAATCTCATTGACGAATACAGGTTGCACGTTTATCCGCTCGTCTTGGGATGCGGTAAACGCTTGTTTCCCGAAGGGAAGCGTATTGATCTAACATTGATCGAATGTGAGACACTCCCCACTGGCGTTGTATTTCAACGTTTCCAACCATTTGATTAAACCCGGAGGGAAAGAAAACTCTGATTACCGATGCTTGCTCGCGACACCTGAATGCCTCTCGCTCTTCCGAAATCCAGTCTTTTAATAAGCTACAACAAACGGTCTCATTCGTGAAGATCCAGGCAATCCGAACCCCAAAAGATTAACAATTGAATATACGGATACTCAACTCGGGATGAGTAAAGATCAATCCTACAGCGTCGTCAGATCGTCTAGAACGATCTGACGATCTTCTTTGTCCTTAATTTTTTCAGCCGCCTGATATGCTAGAGAAAGATAATGGGCTGATTCGGGAACTTCTTCCAGGGAACCGATTTTGAGCGCGCGTGCCATGGCTTCGTAAGCAAATGCCAGATCGAAATCACCAATTTGATTGTCCAAGCATAGCTGTAAAGTGCGCCGGGCATGATATAGCGCCGGCTCGGCACGGCCTAAGATCGCATAGACGCGCGAAATTTGCCATTCGCCGCGCGCATAATTGACTTCCGTGCCCACTTTACCCCAATGATAACGTGAGGCATGAGCGGCATGAATCATCTCATCCGTTTCCATCAAGCTGCGATCCGTCCGCTCCATCAATTCCCATACATAGTTGAACAAACTGATCGCAAGTGACCTTTCCAGATCCTTCTCCAAATGCTGTTCTTCCATCACAACATCCTCCATTCATCTGTGAACAGGTTACACCAATTGCAATCGTTTTGCAATAATTCGAAACATAGAGTTTTTACTCTTAGCTAATGAAATAGAGCCAGATGATGATCACCTGGCTCCTGGTCTTTACTGTCTGTACTCTTTTTTAGCGAATTTTTTTGATCATGGCCGCCAGCCAGCAATTTCTGCCAGCGTGACCCAGATAGCTTTGGCAATGCGGATTTTTCCACCGGAAACGCTGCCAAGGTGACCACCATTGATTTCGGTAGTGTAATCCTTACAGATAATTTCATAGCCCTGGCTGTTGCGGCAGGCTGTACCGTTGGGGGCATGGCTTTCTATGGCGGCAATATCGATCAGGATCTTACCGTTTTGAGCAGCCCAGCTGCGCATCTGATCATTGAAGGATTGGGCGTCGGCGCTGCCAATTGTTCTGGCCAGCGAGGTTGTCCAATAGATAAAGGTTTTATTGGGGTAGCGGGCTTCCAAAGCTTCCAGATCGTAGATATTGGTTCCACGGTAATTCGGGTCAAAGTAAACATCATCGATATTGGAACCAGCAGCAACATGAAGGTAATTATGCTGGTAGGAAAAGATATCCTGATTGGCGTAATTGGGATACTGCTGGATAAAATATGCCAGATCTTCTTCCCAGGTGCCTTCGTGATAAACAAAGTGGATATTCGTACGGTTATTGCCACCGGGGAAAGAAATCACGGCTGGAATAGGAAGATTGCCGCTGGGAAATGTCACAAAATCTGTAAGACTGGCATCCACATAGTGCTTCCGGCAACCTGAAAGGCTAGCTTCCCAGGAGGAAGCTGCCAGGCAGTCGAGTCCGTCATCGATGTTATCCCCAACCGAGCGATCCATAAAAGTAAACTTGATCGCCTCAGCTGACCGCAAGTATGACGACGGAATGCGATCATACAAACTAAGTGAATTGTGGTTGATGATCGTCCCGCTGCCCGGGGGAAGAATGGTGACGGTGGGTACCGGGGTGGGGGTAGGAAGGATTGGCCTTTCGTTGCGAACCATCGGCAGGAAAATTTCATAATCCGTCGACTGCAACATTTGCATTACATCGATTCCGGCTGCCTGAACATTGAATGTGAGTATCGCTAAAAAAATGAGTATCGCCGACAGCGACCCAAGGATTGGTCGTCTTAAGCGCATAATTTTCTCCTTATTTCTATAAATAATTTTCTACCAATATGACCTGATAAGTATCTTAAACAATAAAAGCAACTCAAACTACGAAACTAACAGAATTGAAAGCTTTCATTAGCCGTCAGAAAAAATTTCGATAAGTCATTCAAACCAGCACCTAAATCGTAGCTCAGGTTGTTGTATATTCATCCTGTAATAGACTTTCATCAAGGTTGAGGTGCATGCAAAGAATCCTTTTTCAACGCCCGGCAGAGCAGGGGATATTCCTCCTGATTTCATTTTTATCCATTCTGCAATAGCAAGGTAATGATTGTACCATCATTGCCAGCCCGGTTTTTGAAAGCATGGTGCATCCCTCTGACATAAACTTCACTACTCTCAGGAACGAAGACCAATACCGGTAAATCACCCGCAATCCACGCATGTTGAGTGCCCACCAGGCTTTCTGTGTGGTGGTTGATAAAAAAACTTTTCCCTTAAACTAAACTACCCGAAAGTTTAATAGAATGTCTAAACTTAATTCCCTACAAGCCCGGATATTCGGAAACGGAGCGCTCTTGATTACCTCTCCTATGATCGTTTCCTCAGAGCTTTGGAAAGCTTTACGTACTGCCTATCGGTGATCAACCTTGTTTTTTGGCGAGATCCGCAACCAAAAAAAGCTATTTATTTAATTTCTATTGTCTGCGAAGCAATCAGCACCGGGATATTGCCGGTTTGCTCGAGCATGCGCCCAAAAGTTTGCGCTTCTTCCGTTTGGCTATCCAGCACATTCTGTGACCAACGGTAACTCACTGATTGATAAAGCAGATCTACCTGCACGGTAAAAGGTCCTTGTGCTCCACTTGTCTGCACCTCGTACATCAATCTATCACTCCCGCCGATGAAGGTTGTATCCTGCAAAGCATCCCCAACAACAGCCGATACGAGTGGTGGATTCTGCTTGTCAAAGCCACTTGGCAGAAGGCGATTATCTTTGAGGTAACCAGCAGCCTGCATCTGAAATGTGGTCACTTCGCCCAGTGCATTTTTCATGATCGGTTCATAAATCTGTACCTGATCAGATGTCGAGATAATCTCATAATGGGGTTCATAAGCGCGTGGGTTGTCGTCATTTTCATTACCGAAGATTTTACCAGTCTCATCATAAGCACCCGACTCGAAAATCACCAATCCTTTTGCATCGCGAACAGTTACATGGAGCCATGCCCGCCGTGAAGGAAAAGAAGTGGGAAATTTATGGCCGGTCAGTGCATTAACATCCACGTTAAACGTGAGGGTATCAGCTTGTTGTTCAACCAAAGAAACAAAAATGGTAGCCGACTCTGTCTTAAGTAGTTCTTCTGTACGCTGGATGTGCTCATCAAGCCCATTAGTGCTCGCTTGGATGCCCAGTTCCTCACTAAATTGCTTGAATAAATTGAGCATAAAGACATTACCCCCGGTAAACACGTGCCGGGAAAAAGGATCTACCAGATTATCTGGTGTTATATTAGAAATAGGTGCAGCGCCATCGGCTGGTGGCATGTGGCAATCCTGGCAGGTATTTTTCTCGGTAAAATCTGAAACCAACCATTCACTGTATGGGGTTTGCTCGTAAAATAAATCTTCCCCTGTGCTCAACGTTCCATCTGCCTGGATGTAGTTCAGATACAGTTCATGACAAGTAGCACATACGGTAGATTCACGCACGTGCTCACTTTGCACAGCCGTAAAGCCGGTTGCTGCTTTCATAATAATTGCATTCTGCTCACTGATGGGAAAGGCGCCATAAATCGGACGTTCCTCTGCAGATACGTCAAGTGCGATAGCGAGATCGCCGCTATGACGATAATTTTCCGCCGGGTTTTCAGGAATCTGATGACATACAGAACAAGATACCCCATCCACGGCAAGGTCATGAAGTGGATGGTCCGCATCAAGTACCCCCTGAATTCCCAATAAAAGGGTTTTTTCCTGTGCGGCAACATTGGTAAAGAGCGCCATAGGCGCATGACAGATGGTGCATTTATCCTCAATCGCTTCAGCAAATTGCGGAGAGTTCTGCGTTTCCATGCGCACACTGGCAAAGTAGTAGGGATCACGGGCAGCATTCGCCATAATGCTATTTTGCCACTCAGAATAGTTGGAAACATCATTTCCGAAACTGTCTTTCATGCCTTGATGACACGCAGCACAATTTGACGAAGTTTTGAACAGTTCCAATGGTATGCTAGCCACGCTATTCGGATCAGAGGGCGCAGTTTTTGCAACACAACCCACAAGAATGAATGCGCTCCCGATTGCCAATAATAACCAGGCAGGAGACAAGTTCAGCGTCCTAATTATTGAGTATTTCATATCATCTATCCTTTATTTTATTATACCTAATATTGTGACGCTTGGTCGAAATAACCCGCGTTTTCAACCAGGGAAACTGTCCACTTTATCGTATAATGCAGCTGATTGAAAAGACCACATGATTATCGTTAATTAATCGCTAGTCGATGTTTGGTTCCAGTTTGGTGCTCATACGGCATAATAGCACTACTTTGCGGAAAGGTAGTTGATTTTGCACACAATTCTTTTCCCTACTCTCGGTAGCACCGGAGATGTTTATCCTCTGATCACCTTATCTCGCAAGATGATGTTGCGAGGGTTTGAATGTATCATCATCGCGAGTCCGCACTTTGAAAAACTAATCAGACAGAAGGGGATCAAATTTCAGCCATTGGGCACAGACCAGCAATTTATAGACCTGACGGAAGATCCACGCCTGTGGAATGCAAATCAGGCTTTTCAGGTTGTTATGGAAAAAGGGGTTATTCCATTCCTGCAGCCGCTGTTGGATATCTACTGTACCTTTCCAGCAGACCAAACCTTAATCGCTTCCCCTGTCTTGCTTTTCGCCAGTCGTATAGCTCATGAGAAATATGGTTTTAACTTCGTCAGTCTGCAACTGCAGCCAACTTTTTTACGTTCGGTACATGCACCACCATTGCTGGGAAGTACTCCCCTGCCGACCTGGTTCTCGCCTGGATTTATTGATTTTTATTATCGTCTTTTGGATCGTTTCTTTATAGATCCCGTGCTCACCCCGGCATTGAATAATTTCCGAAAGCAGAATAGCCTGCCCCCAGTACAGCGCGTTTTCCAGAATGGATTATTTTCTAATCAGTTGAATCTTTGTCTCTTCCCGGAATGGTTTGCCACACCACAGCCAGATTGGCCGCCAAATACAATTTGCAGCGGCTTTATTGCCCCACCCAGGATATCCCCAGAATATGAAGATAACCTGCTCACTTTTCTGAATGATGGCGAAGCACCACTGGTATTTACAGCTGGTAGCACTATGCCAAGTGGGCAAAAGTTTTTCGAGCTTGCTGTTCAATCCGCTAGAAAATTAGGAATGCGTGCGATTCTACTTTCTCAAGATCGCAGTCAATTTTCCCCCTCTTTACCAGGTGATTGCTTATACCTTCCCTATTATCCACTGGAGCAGTTGTTACCGCATGCAGCTGCGCTGGTACATAGCGGAGGGATTGGCACACTGGCGCAGGCCATCGCCGCGGGCATTCCCCAGGTGATTATTCCCCTGACCAACGACCAACCGGATAATGCTGTCCGAATCAAGCGCCTGGGGTTGGGAGACCTGATTATGCCACGACATCTTTCTAGCCCCAATTTAGCAGAAAAATTGGGGAATGTGCTTAATAACGATGACATACTGCGGATGTGCCAGGAGTATTCGCAAAAGGTGAATTTTGACAAAGCGCTCGAGCACGCGGCAGATGTGCTGGAGCAGATGATAGCGAAAGAGCTCTAAATTTTATAATCTCAGCAAGTGGAGAACAACTCTGAAGCAATGGGAACCCACGGCTTCCATCTTTTCCTGCATACGAAGGTCAACCCGCGGTCAGCCGCCTTTTTATACCCCATTCATTCAACAATAACGCCGCCAACACCAGCCCTCCGCCCAACAAAAGGTTCAATAAACTGGCTTGTTCGCCAAACACGAGCAGAGAAACGGCTACCGCCAGGGGAATCTTCAGATCATTAAAGATCGCCAGCGTACCCGCATTGACTTTGCGAGCGCCCACATTCCACAGGAAGAATGCCAGGCCGGAGGAAAAGGCGCCCAGATACAATAAAACCCATACTTGGCTGCCCTCTATTTTGAAACCTGACCAATGGGTAAATAATCCGGCTGAAACTGCTGCAGTTATGAAGCCGCCAGCATACAGTAAACCGAAGACACGCATATCCCCATTTTTTACAGCCGGGATGGTCGCCATCATTTCCTTATAGAAGATCTGTCCGACGGCAAACGCCAGATTAGAGACTTGCATCATCAAGAATCCAATCCACAGCTCCGATTGAAGCAAACCACCCCGGCGAACAATAGCAGTACCCGCCACAGCCAGCAAGGTGGCTGCCAGACTCAGCCAATGCCAGCGCTTGCGGAGTGCATCATTGGTCAGTGTAATGTATATGGGAGTAAAGATGGTAAAAAGAGCGACTTCATACGCCTGTAAATATTGAAAGGCATAGTTATAGGCAATGTACATCACGCCAAATTGCATAGCGCCAATCAGCATCAATTTCAAAGACTGCTTTCTGGAGATGTGTCGCAGCCGTAAAAATGGCGCGAATACCAGCAATGAGATACCTAGTCTGGTAGCTGCAATAAAATTTGCGTCCAGATCTGCAAGTTGATTTTTAATCAGCCCAAACGAAAAAGCCCAAATTAATGAGACAATCCACAAATAAATCATTTGTAACCCACCGATAAGTAAGAGAATAGGGGTATTATAAAGGAAAGTAATGGGTAATAAGAAATGTGTTCAAAGGACATTAGGGACAGAATGACAGGTCATGAAATTAACCCTCATTACTTCTTAATCATTACTTATTACGGATGTTTCCACAAACTTTATAGTTTAACCGCCTCCCGCCACCAACTCCTCCAAAGGCTTTCCATTGATGAAAATCTCGACATCACTCACGGTGGAAAACTGTAGAGCTGTCGCACGCAGCTGCTCTTCCACGCGCGGGCTGTCGCATGTGCCGCCCAGAACCAGATCACCTTTGAGATAGATACTGGCAACCCCATTTTGTAAACCAAGCTCTTCAATTTCAAGGTCAGATTGGTAAAGCGCGTTGTAGAGGCCGGATTGACCGTAATATTCACTTTTAATAGCCAGCAATTCGTCCAAAGAAGTGCGTAATACAGCCACGGTCGGGTTGACTACCACATCCACAGCCACCAGGCTGTCACCACAACCAATTTTCTTGCCTGATGCGCCATTGTCACCAATCGCTACCAGAAAGATTTGCAAAATCTGCCCGGAAGCAGGGCTGGTTGGCGCACTTACCGCGGTGTTGGTGATGGCGATCATGGTGGCTTGGGTTTCCTGAGTAGGGATGGCGCTGGCTGTAAGCGCTACCGTTGCAATACTGTCAATCGTGGGTTCATTCTTGGGGGTTGCTGTAATAACAATAGGAAGCTGGGTCGGCGCAGGCGTAGCATGGGTAGGTTGGGCTGTGGCAAGGGGCGGATCAGGTATCGTTTTATCATTGTCCCAGGGCAAACCCTTACATCCCGCCAGTAAGGTGACCAGTAAAAAGCAAACCATAATCCGGTTTTTTCTGTGCATGACTTTTTCTCCTTTTTTTAACAAACTATCCCCTTTAACCGGAGATGTATAGGGGTTAAATTCGACCGTTAATGATTAATAGTTTACGTCATTATGGCTGCCTTTGAAAGTACCTCGCAGGCAAATTGCTTGTTTCGTGCAAACCGCCTGCTTTCAAGTTCTCAAATTGACGTTGGCTATCGGACTGAGTACAATCAAACTATGGAAGCTCGAACCTTCTTCAAAATTCGCCAACTCCACATTCTGCTACCCATGCTGGCATTTATCTTCCTTTATAGCCTCTGGTTGCTGCGTGGACGCGATCTGGCGACAGAACGGTTTTGGATCGGTAACCTAACACTGATCTTCATTTCCGCAACGGCTGCATTCCTGGCCTGGCAAGCGCACCTATCCCAGGCAAACCCTCGAGCCAAATCCGCCTGGGGTTGGATATCCATCGGACTTTTGATCTGGTTTGTGCTCAATAGTTTGCGTTTACTGCCCCTCCTGGCGGAGAGCAGTTCTATCTTTACCTTTATAGAGCACCTATTATACTTTCTTGCCGCGGCTGCCATCTGGATCGGGATAAGCCGCTTCCCGCGCATCATTCGCCCCGTTCTGAGCATAAATGGATTGTTGATCGATGCCGTATTGACTTCAATTGCATTCATCATGCTTTTGTGGAAAGCCTGGGTGGAACCACTGGCAGGGACTCCACTCAGCCTTCAATCTTCTGTATTGGTTTATCTGGCGGTTGATCTGGTTACTCTGGTGGTCATCTTAAATTTGTTCTTGTTTTCGCGTGTAGAAAAACTTTCCTCTTCCTTATTATGGATTTTTATGGCCGTGCTCGCCTTTTCCTATAGCGATCTTGCCCTGACAGCCCAGTTGACTCGCGGGAGCAAGTACTCGGCCGGTACTGTTCTGGATTTGGGCTGGGTTGTAGGCAATTTATTGATTCTTGTCGCAATAATTGCCTATCACCACCCCAGCAAAACCGAACTGAAGCGGCCAAAATTTTTAAGCCGTATCTTACAGCGCAGTCAATCGCTGTTGCCTATCGTGTCTATCCTTTTGCTGGGGTGGTACGCCTTAATTAACTGGCAGCTAAATGGTCGTTTTGATGCCTTCAGCCTGTGGGGTACAGCCATTTTAGGTCTGGGATTGTTAGTTCGACAGGGCTTTCAAGCAGGTGAAAACGCTATGGAACAATACGCCCGCCTGGTGAACAGCATTGCCGAACCGGCCTTCGTCTGCGATGAACAGGGTCGCCTGCGCCTGGCAAATATCGCCTTCCTGGAAATTGTGGAAGCAAACACCTCCGGACTGCTTGGTAAAGCCCTTGATCGATATTTCAACCTGCAGCCAAAGGATCAGCAGTGGCTCAAAAGCATTTTACGTTTCGAGCACAGCGAAAATGAACTTAATAGCAGCCGCGAAGTGATACTACAAAATACAAAAGGAGCCTCGATCCCAGTTTTACTGACCTTGCGCTCCATCGAAGCCGGTTACCGCCAGCACCTGGCTTACGCCGGCACCGCCCATGACTTGCGTATGCAAAAACAACAACAGTCGGATCTTTTGCAAGCTTACGACCAGGTCGAAAGTGCGCGCATCGAATTGGAGCGTTTGAACAGTGGATTGGAGCAAATGGTCAATGAGAAAACCTTTGATCTTCAGAATGCCTATCGTACCCTGGAAGAGCAGAATAAAAGCCTGCAGCAATTAGATCAACTAAAATCAGATTTCGTTTCACTGGTATCGCATGAGCTACGAGCACCGCTCACCAATATCCGCGGCGGAATTGAATTGCTCTTAGCTACCCCAAATCAGCAACCCCAACGCACAACAAATACTTTACAACGGGTTCAGAACGAAATTCTGCGTCTTTCAAAATTTACTGAAACAATCCTGGATCTTTCCGCACTCGACGCCAACCGCCTGCCCCTGTATCCTGAACCTCTCGATCTGAAAACGGCGTTCCGGTCTCTACAACAATACTTTGATCAGGCACCGGGAGGGGAACGAATTCGATGGAATATCAGCGAGGATTCCCCGATCGTACTGGCAGACCAGAAAGCTCTCCATTCCGTGCTTTTTCACTTGCTTGATAATGCCATAAAATATGCCACCGATGGAGCCATTTTCGTCACCGCTACGGGCATGGACGAGCTTGTATGCATTCAGGTGGAAGATCGAGGAGCCGGGATTGATTTGGAAGTGCTGCCTTTCATCTTTGAGCGCTTCTATCGTGCCAACATGACCGATGCCCAGACAGTGTATGGTCATGGCCTGGGTCTTTACATGGTCAAACGCTTTGTGGAAGCGATGAATGGCACTGTAGAAGCCGAAAATGCCCTTCCGCATGGAGCACTGTTTACGATCCGGTTACCACTTAACCGGGAATGATATTAGGAAAATCTTCACATTGCAAACAAGAAAAAATGTAGGGAAAAAATAATTAATCCAGAAAAAGTAACAAAACTCAAATCAACGAATCAACGCCCCTCTTTCTATCCCTCATTACTCATTTCCCATTACTCATTACAATTTCATCATTACTCCTCATTACTTCCCCCCATCTATGCTACAATTTAACCAATCAGGGAGTTAGATTATTGAAGCACAAAATTCTCTTGGTTGACGATGATAAAACCTTATTGTCTTTCTTATCCGAGTTTCTGAGCGATAAGTTTGAAGTCGTAACTGCTAATAACGGCACGGAAGCACTACGCAAAGCATACAGCGAACAACCCAAAATGGTTGTGCTGGATGTGATGATGCCAGGTATGGACGGCTGGGAAGTGGTCGCCCGCTTGCGCGAGCTTTCCACCATTCCGATCATCTTGTTGACGGGCAAAACCGCTGAGGCAGATAAGCTGCGCGGATTTTCTCTTGGCATCGACGATTATGTCACCAAACCCTTCAGTTTTGCAGAACTTTCTGCGCGCATTGCGGCTGTCTTAGGACGTGCCCAGCGCCGCACAGGGACGCTGGAAAATGTCATTATCGTTGACCAGCTCATCATTGATCTTAATCGTCGTGAAGTTCGCCTTGAAAATGACCTGATCAACCTCACTCCGACTGAATTCCGCTTGCTTGAAATATTAGCCAGACGGCATGGCAAAGCTGTCTCGGAAGAAGAACTCACGAAAAAGATCTGGGGGCAGTATCGCAGTGAGGATTCGACCGTTTTACGACGTTATATCTGGTCACTGCGCAATAAAATAGAGGAAGATGCAGCCAACCCGCGCTGGATTGTGAATGTGCGTGGTTATGGCTACATGCTGGAATAATTTATCACGATTGGTGCGGAACAGGAGTATTCCTGATTCGTTATACTTTTCACGCATATGCTTCAATCATTGCGCGCAATTGTTGGGTCTGCTCACAAATTATATGCTCGTCGCGGTTGTACTCCAGGGTGATCGCCCACGGTTGGGTTTGATCCATTACCCACCCAAGCAGAGCATAATCCTCCGCTTGCATCTCCAGATGCGAATCAATCAACCGGCCGGTGTGCGGGTGCCAGTTGGGTCGGTTTACATGAATTTGTCGCACGCGTTCGAGAGGCAGCTGATTAATATACTCCTCTACCGTCATCCCAAAGGCAGAAGCGCTGACACGGGCGTGGGCAAGATCCAGCAGCAAGAATGTTTCCGTTTGTACCAGTACTTGCCTTAGAAATTCTGGTTCGCAAACATACTCATATGCACCCCCAGGGTTGTAATCCAGGTTTTCAATCAACACAGGTACATCAATTACCTGCTTAAGTTGCCGTAAAACGTCAGCAGAACGCTCCAACACCACTTCACGCGGCAATACGTCCGATATGGCCTGCATCGCTTCGTCGAAAAAATCAACCTCTTCGCTGCTGAAACCCAAATGCAAGCTATACCAGGGAGAAGCAGTCATTGATAGTCGCTCCTGCGTCACTTCCGTTGCGTTCATATGCGCCAGACCCTTTGGATGTGCCAGTGACCATTGATAGAGGCTGTTGTGCAGCAACATGTTCACCGCCGGCATTGCCTGGCGGGCTGTTGTTACGTATGGACCATGTACTTCAACATAATCAAGTGCCAACTCACCACATGCCAGGAGACGTCGGACGGGCGGACAGTCGGTCATCCCAAGCTGAATCATTCTGCGGATACCGCCAACATCGCAACCCTGTGTAGAGGCAGAAATCCTTCCCGGGCGAGATCATCAGGGGGCAGGGATGCCTCATCCGGTTTATCTGAAAGACCAAACAGCAAACAGCCATTTTGTTTACACATCAATGCAAATTCGCGCACTTCCTGGGTAATACAAATCGTGCTGGTCAACATTGCTTCGTTTATCGTCAAAGGAGTTTGCATGGCTGCGATGGTGTTGCGATACTCCTGGCGCCGAAAAGCCTTAAACGGAGTTGGGTCACCCTGCTGCAAGCTGACATAAAACTCTGCCTGAACATTTTGCAGGGAGGCGGGCAGTTGTGACTGTCGCGCTTGAATTCTGTTTGCCAAAGCGGCAAAGGCACGCAGCGAACCAGACCGAACTTCGTTGACAATCTCTTCAAGATCAATTACCTTCATCACAATCAGCAAAGTAATGTAGACCAGGTAATCTTGATTGTCGGTGGTAAATGGGTGAAATTCTACCTGGTTAAATTGCTGATACACCTTTTCAAATGCCTCTGGCTCAAAGACTTCACACGCAATTGCCCTGACCACATCCTTTGCAGCCTGCGTTCGCGCATGGTCAATGGCTTGATCATTGCGTCCTCTGGCTCCCAGCGTGGTTTTATCCAGATCCAGCACCACCGCACAGTTTTGGTCAAGGGTAATACCCAGCTGTCGGCAATGCTGTGGAAATTCATTCAGTAACGACCAGCGGTTGGCATTGAAAAGCGCGTGGTCAAAACCCAAATCGCGGGTAATATTGGCAGGCTGATACTGTTCATTGCCAATAAATGCAGCTCCCTGCCAGCCACCGGCCGAGGCAATATTGACAAAAGCACTGCCATCATTCAGGCGCGTGTCACCGATAAAAACAAGTGAATGCAAGGGTATTCCAGGATGATCTTTCTGTTGAGCTTTCTGTAGCAGCAATGCGATTAACTGGCCATAAGCTGGGTCTGCCTTGCGTGGTAATTTCTGAGAATCAAACCCTAATTCCCTGGCCAGGTCGGAAAAGGCAGGCAGACTGCGATCCTGGCTGATCAAATTACGGTAAACTACCCGATCGCCCAGGAATTCAGAGATGTGACTGAGACCGTGCGTTTTCATACATCACCCAGATAACCCATTGCATATAGCAATTCTGCATTAAGGATGGAACCACCCGCCGCCCCTCGAATAGTATTATGCACAACCGTCAGCATGCGCAAATCCAGAATTTTACAGGACCGGATGCGACCTACGCTGATACTCATTCCCTGACCGGCATCGCGATCCCGACGAGGTTGGGGGCGATTCTCTTCACTGCGCACAATGATCGGTTGTTGCGGGGCTGAAGGCAAGGTTTGCACCTGTTGCGGGCCACGAAAATCTGCCAGAACACGTACAGCATCGGCTGGCTTGACAGGTTGTTTGAATTTGATAGACAGGGCAATGGTATGACCGTCGACAACCGGCACGCGATTGGCATGCGCGCTGATAATGAGATTGGCCGGCACACGTTTACCGGAATTCATCTTACCCAAAAGTAGGTTGGTCTCACTCTCAATTTTGTCTTCTTCCCCAGAAATATAAGGCACGATATTGTCAAGAATGTCCATTGAAGCAATGCCGGGATAACCAGCCCCAGAGATTGCCTGCATGGTGGTTGCAAAGACAGCCTCCACGCCAAAAGCGTCATCGAGCGGTTTGAGGGTCATTGCGATACCATTGGTTGTGCAATTCGGGCTGGTTACTGCCAGTCCTTTCCAGTCCATCTCGCTTTTTTGTAAAGGAAGCATAGCCAGGTGATCGGCATTTATCTCAGGGATCAAGAGCGGCACCCCCGGGGTTTGGCGCAAAGCGGAAGCATTCGAACAGACATACACACCAGCAGCTGCCAACTGAGGCTCGACTTCGCGGGCGATATCGGTCGGCAGTGCCGAAAAAGCCAGCTGGCCTGGAAGGTCGGCGGCTGCGGGCAATAATTTCATCTGCCGGACTGTTTCCGGCATGGAACCGCTCAGAACCCAGTTACAGGCTTCAGCATAGGTTTTACCAACATTACGATCGGAAGCACTCAGCGCAGTAATCTCAAAATAAGGGTGATTGACCAAAAGTTCAACAAAGCGTTGTCCAACCGCGCCTGTAGCACCAAGAATGGAAACAGGGATTTTTTTCATATTAAAGTCCTTGAGAAAAAGCAATAGGCTTCTATTTAACCACAGTTTAGGGAGGATGGGTAATGAGTTCTGAGAATTGAGTAATGTGGGAGTGTTGATGGGTAGATTTAGTGGTTTGTTGATTTGATTGTTCGTTGATTAGTTGATTCGTTGGGGTGGTAGTTTGCTGGATGGGTGATCGGCTGAAGGGTTGGATTTGCTATTCCTTGTTCTCCTCTCAGTCCCAATCTCAGCTTTGTGGATTTTCCCCGGGCGGTCAAATACAGATTTTACGATTCAAACTCGGCTGGAACGTCGTACTCTCTTCCTCATTTCTTGGAACTCCGAACTCATTTTTTGAACACATTACCCGTTCCCGCTCAGCGTTAGCACATCTGACAAAACTCCGGCTGCGGTGACCTCTACTCCTGCACCAGGGCCGGCAATCACAAGCGGAATGTCGGCATAACGGCGGCTGTAGATCGCGAAATAATTGCCAGGGCCTTGCAAGCTTCCCAGAGCTGAGTATTTATCCACTCGCTGCAGACCAACCTGGCTGCCGCTGCGATCAATCGAGGCTATATAACGCAACACTTTCCCTTTCTCATCTGCTCTTTCCACCCAGTCTGTGAAGACTTTGTCCATTCTGTTCATGTGTTTGAAAAAATCTTGTGTGGAAAGACGAGCCAGGCCCTCATCATATAATTCTTCCACGGACTGCTGCGTTTTTTCATGCGGCCAGCCGGCTGTGCGCGCCAGAATGAGTGCTTTGCGCGCAACATCAAAACCACTCAGGTCATCACGCGGATCCGGCTCGGTATAGCCAGCCTGGTGTGCAATCTTAATCGCCTCGCTGTATGGGGTGCCAGCTTCCAGTTGGCTGCAAAGAAAACCGAGCGTACCGCTCATCACACCTTCGATGCGAGTGATTTCATCTCCAGTCGCACGTAGCGATTGGATGGTGCTAATAACAGGCAGACCGGCACCAACGGTTGCCTCATAACCCACCTGAGCATTGTAAAAACGTTTTGCCTCAGACCAGGGAGCACTGAGCTTATTTTTGTTGGCGAATACCACCTTACAGCCGCAAGCCAGTGCTGGCAATAAATCCAGGCTGGGGTCAGCACTGGTATCCACCACAATTGTCCCGGGCAAATATACACGCTGTAAATCTCGCAAGGAGTGACTTACTGCCAGATCTGAAAGGGATCCCCCTTCCATTTTTATTTGCACTGCTGTGGCAATTGTTTGTGTGTTGAGGGGATTGCTCATAATGAAACCTGAGCTATCTGCCAGCGCGGTAAACTCAATGGGCACATCAGCTTCTTGAACCTGGCGTACAAACGCCCTACCTACCTTACCCAACCCCAACACAACCATCTTCGTAATTTCACTCATTGACACCTCGCGTCTCATTTCGCTAATTCTACTAGAGAAAAAGTTTCTTTAAACACTCCGGATTCAAATTGGGGGCTATAGCCTACAATTAATTAAGCCTCTAAACCCCAGTCTGAGTTTGATTGGATTAATAACATTCTTCTCTCGTTTATGAAAGCCTCTCCGCAAAGTCCATTGAGAACGTTATGAGGTACTTATTTGTCGGAGAAGATGTTTTCGTTGGTATGTCCCACTGGAAGTTTTCACGGACGGTATTGGATCAATTCCCGAATGGCTGACCATTTGCTGAGTGCCCAACAATACAAGAAAATGACCCTCCCGCGGATTCCTCGGGAATCGCATGCCGTTGATTAAACCCGTCGGAGGTATCACTGGAAGGTCTCAGGTTGGGCATGTCCCACTTGAAGATTTCCCAAATGGCTGACCATTTTCTGTGTGCCCAACAATCAAGAAGTTGAGGAAATATGTTCCGTCAATGAATACACGACGCTGTTTGATATGAATACAAACAACGGGGCCTTTGAGTGACGACCGGAAATTTCAATAAACATGTAACCATGTTGGGCACTCAGGTACATTCCATCTAATTACCATGTTGGATTCGCAACCATGCATCTTGCCAGTCGGATGTGCCCAACCTACAGGTAATAGCGATTGATGTCGGGTGCTTTCACGTTGCGCGACGTACCCTTTACTCTGGCTGAATAAAAAAACCAGTTTACAATGCCTGCCATTAATTAAGCGTCATCCATTGTTTTCATTCGGTAACTTTGATCCATTCGTGAAGAATGCGATACAAGTTATTGTAATGAGCCAATTAAAGATATAGATTGACAAAAACAAAAATAAAATGAAAAATCAGGAGGCACTATGCAGGCCACAGGAGAATTCAAAACGAACATCCAACCTCTTAAATCCCATTTTAGCGGTCAAGCAGGTATGACGCTAAGCAGAATGTCGATGGAAAAAACTTTTCAGGGCGACCTTGAAGGAGTCAGTAATGGTGAAATGCTGGCTGCAATGACACCCACAGAAGGTTCAGCGGGTTACGTCGCCATCGAACAGTTCAGCGGCAGTTTACAGGGTCGCTCAGGAGGCTTTATATTGCAGCACTTTGGCACCATGCAGCAAGATAAAAATCATCATCTCCTGGAAGTCGTACCGGATTCAGGTAGCGAGGAATTGAAAGGGTATTTCTGGCAGCATGCAGATCGAGATCAGCGGCGAAGATCACTTCTATGTTTTAGACTATGAGATTATGGACGCTTAGCGGGCAGCCCACGACCGCGGTGTGGTCGAGATAAGCCTTAGGAATAGGGAGTAATGCGAAGATAAGCGCTTTCCTGCCATTTAATGCCCCCACAAATCCATCAGTCGTTTACTAATAAATCAACATGCCAACAAACTAACTAAGCGACCAATCACCCCACCCCCTTCTTACTCTTTACTTATCACCCATTACTCATTTCTCATTACTCTTTTTCCCTACTTTAATGCTATATTACCTTAACCAAAAACCCAAATTCTAAAGAAAACAAGCATGTCTAATATCCTGATCATCATTCCCCCCGAACGATTTCGTGATGAAGAACTCTTTCAACCGCTGGAGGAATTTAAGAAAGCCGGCCACAAAGTGGTGGTCGCCAGCACACGCACAGGCACGTGCCCGGGTTCACGGGGGGGCTTCGCAGAAGCAGAAATATTGCTGGAAGAAGCGGACATCGCCCAATTCGACGCTGTGATGTTTGTAGGAGGTGGTGGCGCAATCGTATTGTTCGATAACCTTCAAGTTCACCGGATAGCACAGGAAATGGCTGCTCACCAAAAAATTGTCGCGGCGATCTGCCTGGCACCGGTCATCCTTGCACGTGCCGGGGTCTTAATCGACAAAAATGCGACCGTTTCTGGACAGAAGGCGGGTGAGATAGAGAGCCTTGGCGCGGTTTACACCGGTCCCGGTGTCACCGTCGACGGCCTCCTCATCACCGCCAATGCACCTAAAGCGTCCCGCCTATTCGCACAAAAGATTTGCGAAGCTCTGGTCTGAAGGCGACCACAAAAGTAAAGCTTCTCGTTAGAGGCTACCCACCAGATTCCCATTTCTTATTAGTTTCTGCATATATACAAAAAATTCAGAATCAGAAGGGACTGACCGTATAATCATCTCCACATCTCTACTATGCATTCATAAAAGAGGCAATTATATGTTCAAAAAGAGGGGGGATATCTGGTTATCCATCCAATCATCAAGGGGACAAGAGAAAATTAGCGCTGAAAAACCACGCTTTACTTCTGGATGTCTGACCGGGGTGGCTATTTTTATTATTCTGTCTTCATTGACGGTTACCATTGCAATTGTGGTTGGCAGCGCAAGCGCTACTATCAAAGCTGATTTGGTTGCTCGCACCATGCAACCCATAGTCTGCCCGACGAACAGCACAGCCCAGATCGTTACCTATGCGTCCAGCACAACGGACGAATATGGAAACAGACTGCCCTCAACTGCCTACGAATTACAATGTGTGGACGCTTCCGGAACGATAGTGAAATCCCCCGGACCAGCCTATGCTTTTTACTGGACGGGATTGCTGATGGCAGCCGCAATATTGATATCTGCCTTTATAGCAATTATTCTGGCAACCCCGGTTGCTACTCTGCTTACCAGGTTAATCAAGTCGATGAAAAAGCGCACCTGATATAGAGTCATCCTGTATTACTGGCTGACGGTCATTCAATACACATTGCTAATTCATAAAATAGCGGGGGTGCGATTTTTCCCGTTCACATGCAAGATGGGTAAATATTGGTACAATCAGAAAAGTTATGGCGACAAATTCTAAGGTTCCAAAATTACCAGCTCGCTTAATTTCCATTCTATTGAGCTTGTTTGTGATAGGCGTGTTGATTCTCGCAACCGCCTTAATCATTACCTTTTTGCTGCCCTATCCACAAGCAGCCGGGCTGGTCAACCGGTTGGCCAGTGATGGACAGCTGGAAAGTTTCACATTACCGCGCTACCAGCAATTGCGTATGCCAGGATTAATTCTCTCGACTTTACTGGTCTTGCTGGCATTCAGTACATTGTTTTTTTGGCAAAAAATTGTTCCTAAACTTTATTTCTCAATGAAATCTTTGCCTACCCTGCTGGTTCGATTCGGGCATGATTGGGTCCGACTCGTTCACTCCTTTCGACAATTTTGTGACCGGAGGATGGTATTCATTCTATTTTCTGTGACCGGTTTAGCCATCGCATTACGAATCTTTCTAATTATGCGTCCAATGCTGCACGATGAAGCTTACACATCCGTCGTCTTTGGGTTTGAACCACTGCGCAATGGTCTTTCCGACTATCACGTCCCCAATAACCATGTATTTCATACCTTGCTGCTGCACATTGCTTATCTTTTGTTCGGCGCTCACGAGTGGGCTGTGCGCTTACCTGCCTTTTTATCCGGAGTTCTGCTCGCTCCCCTCGGAGCAATACTCGCGCGGTACTGGTATGGACGTCGCAGCGCCTGGCTGGCCGGCATTATGATTGCGAGTATGCCTGCTCTGACAGATTATTCGGTCAATGCCCGCGGCTATACCTTGATGGCATTGTTCACCCTCGCGATCTTTATTCTTGGCACATATCTGCAACGCCATCACAATCTGGCTGCCTGGTTTCTTTTCGTCCTGTGCGGCGCACTGGGTTTTTACACATTGCCCATCATGGTCTATCCACTCGTAATTTTCTATCTTTGGCTGGGATTGGTCTGGTTGATCAAAGACCATAGTAGTGACTATCCGCGGACTAAGCTGCTAAAGTTGGCATTTGTATCCGGGCTACTGACTGTGATCACCGGTCTGGTTTTCTACATACCAATAATCCGCAATTGGGGTCTCAAAAGTTTGTTAGCCAACCAATATGTGGAAGCTCTCTCCAGCACTACCTATAACCAGACACTGCTATCCCGGTTGCAAGATTTCTGGGCAATGATTAATAGCAACCCCTTACCTTTTGCTGGGATTATTCTTCTGATCGGCTTTGGTTTATCACTGATTTTCCAGCGCAAAATAACGTCTCAAAAAGTCCCTTTGCAGTTGCTGAGTCTCTTCACAATTTCCATTCTGGTCGGCATTCAGAGGCCAAATGCTTTTGCCAGGACATGGGTATTTTATCTCCCATTATTATGCATCTGGGCGGCTGCAGGATTGCTTGCTCCCTTTAAACAGAGCATATCTGCCAAACCAAAACCAGGTAAAAAAGTATTGCCCACAATTCTGTTTGTCTTCTGGTCAAGCTATTTTCTATTAGGCGGCGTACTGCATACCATCACAAGCTATCCCACCAGCAAGCCGCATGTCGGTGAAGTGGAACAAGCTACCCTTTTCCTGAAACAACACATCCAGCCTGCTGATATTGTCGTCATCACCGCCATTGACGATACCCCCATGTGGTTTTATTTTGCAAAATATGACCTGGCGCGCACATACTTCGATCGGGCACGTCCTTTTGAAAATGCATATGTAATTGTCAACCCAAGTCAGCAGCAGACCGTTGAGTCAGTCATCAGCGAGCGCGGTCCTGATCGCGGCTTTTTTGATTATTCTAGCCAACAGCTAATCATTGCGTTCGGTCACCAGCAGATATATATGGTTGCTGCGGATAAAGATGCCCTTAATCGCGCTTATAAACAAGGAAAATCGCCTTAAATATCCTTTATCTGTCAGCATGCAATCTAGTAAAAGGCTATTATTTCACATGCACCACAAAAATAATTTTATATTTTTATGAATTCTTCAAAGATTAATTTTCTAACAACCATTCGCTAATAGAACGGATTTGGATTGGTAATTGATTGATAACAGTACCCCCCTCATTATAGTTTGTAAGAATAATTGCCTCTTGCACGTTCACTTCCTTGGCCGCGCTTGTTAGTGCACGGAATTCTCTCTCACGCGTTTCGTTTCGGTCAAGATTTTGAGTAACTTGTAGTAATAATCCTTTTTCTGGGAGGAAGAAATCAACTTCAAAACCTCCTGATGTTACATAATAATAGATTTCACTGGTTTTCCGCCGTAAAGTCAGAAATACGAGATTTTCAAGCAATTTGCCAGTATTGGGGGAGAAATGAAACCCAACATTATTCGCCATCCCTGTATCAATACTGTAGATTTTCTTAGGTAACACCTGCTGCCTTTTTACCGAAAAGACATATCTGTTGATGGCTAGAAACAGCCAGCTATTTTCCATCTGCTCGATATAACTTGAGATAGTGTTTACACTGCCTAACTTAAGTCTTTCTTTAAGCTTGTTATAGGATATTACTCCACCCGGGTTACTAATTAAAAAGAAGGCTAATTGCTTTAGCGATTCAATCGAATCAAAGCGAAGTCGAGCTGCGATATCTCGGTACAGAATATCATCATAGAGAGTACGTGTTAAAGGTATTTCAGGATATTTCAAGGCATCCGGAATCCCGCCCTGCATCAGGTAGTCTCCCAACTCATGTTTTAGCTTTGCCTGATCGCTTGTCTTCATTCTTTGAAGGTCAGGTATGGTCTGATTTCTAAACTGAAGATATTCCTGAAAAGAAAATGGGAACAATTCAATTGGAACATATCTGCCAGTAAGAAGAGTTCCCAATTCCTTACTTAAAAGAGATGCGTTTGAACCTGAAATATAAAATTTATGACCGGAATCCATAAATCGGCGTACGAAATGTTCCCACCCATCGACACTTTGAATTTCGTCAAAAATAAATATCTTGCGAACTCCAAAAAATTCCACCAAAAGCTGGTAGAGATCATTCATGTCTTCAGCCCGAAAATTAATAAACCGGTCATCTTCAAAGTTTAAATAATAAAAATTATCAATACCAATGTTTTGGGCTATTTGGACAAGTAAGGTAGATTTTCCTACCCGCCGCATTCCAGAAATAATTACAGCGTGAGGAAGAGCAGCTGCTTTCTCAACCGTATCTAAAGCCGAACGTTGAATTCCAGGTTCTCGTTCCCAAAAAGAATCAAATTGCTCAAATAACATTGCGCGCAATTGATCGTGTGACCACTGATTTTTCCATTGATTTTCATTCATAATGAAATCATATACCGAAACCATTTCATTGTCAATGAAAACCTTTACACAAACCTTTTCATTCAGAATGAAAAGGTTTAATGAGATAAGTATTTATGCTCCCAAGCAATGCTCTCAGCGTCCAAGGGATATATCACGAATGGCACGAATGTTCGAATAGGACAAATAGTGGAAATAGATTTTTTATTCGTTGAATTTGTATATTCGTGCCACTCCTGATTAACCATTTCGCGATCTTCCCTTTGCCAAATCCGATACATATGATAAATAAATTCCCCTGCCGGCATTTTCCGGTTAAAATAAATATCAGTTAGCTCGTCACCACAGAAGGAGAGTATTCGCCATGGAATGGATTTCGGACCCGCAAATATGGATTGCATTCTTAACCCTGGTCGCTTTAGAATTGGTGTTGGGGGTCGATAATGTCATCTTTATATCAATTCTGGCGGCAAAATTACCGCTTGGGCAGCAAACACGTGCTCGTTCCACCGGCATTGGGCTGGCTGTCATCACCCGCATTCTCTTACTCATTTCGCTTTCCTGGATTATAGGTCTGACTGAGCCGATTTTCTCCGTTTGGAAGTTCCACATTTCCGGCCGAGACCTGATTCTGTTGATAGGCGGCCTGTTTTTGATGGGTAAAGCCACCCTTGAAATCCATCAAAAGCTGGAAGGCTCAGAAGGGCACTCCTCTGTGAAAGTGCGTGCTAAATTCTGGAGCGTGATCGCCCAGATTCTGCTGCTGGACGTAGTCTTTTCACTTGATTCAGTCATCACCGCAGTTGGAATGGTTGATCAGCTGGCCATCATGATCGCTGCTGTCATCATTGCAGCAGTTGTGATGGTGGTCGTCAGCGGACCGCTCAGCACCTTCGTCGAATCACACCCAACGATCAAGATGCTGGCTCTTTCCTTCCTGCTGATGATCGGCTTCACCTTGATCGTTGAAGGTCTGCACCAGCACATCCCCAAGGGTTATATCTACTTTGCCATGGGCTTTTCAATCTTTGTTGAAGCGCTCAACCTGCGTCTGCGCAAACAAGAACGCGAGCCCATCAAACTGCATCAGCCTTATGTGGCCGATAAGAACGAACCGGCTATTGAAAAGTAATTCGTGAGGGACAACACTTACGAGGCTTGAATTCCTTGCACGATGACTTGAAAATCAAGCAAACCCGATAGATCAAACAGGATCAAATATACCCTCTTGACAAACCTTTTTGATTATTGTAGAATACTCTGTAATACAGAGTTCTCTATGACAAAGGATTATAACCATGAACATTTCCCCTGCTGAAGCTGAAGACGCGTTAAACGCGATCCACGTTATGATGAAAAAGACACGCCACGCTTTATCCGATTCAGGAGCGTACAAATTTTTGGTTGTATGGGGCGTGGTTTGGCTGCTGGGCTTTCTCGGCTCACACTTCCTGCCGGCAGAAAATGCCAGTTACAGCTGGCTAATCCTGGATATTTTGGGCGGAATCCTGTCCGCCATAATCGGCATTCGCATGGGACGCGGTGTGCGCAGCCCATCCTTCACTACCACCGGTAAACGTATTGGTACTTTTTGGCTGCTACTATTTCTCTACTGTGCCGCTGCTATCGCTGTTATTACACCAATTGACGGGAAACAGTTGGCAATGATCATCATTCTCTTTGTGACGATCGGCTGGGTGGCGATGGGGTTGCTGCTATCGTTTGCATCCGTCTGGTGGGGACTGGCCTTATCCGTGCTTGCGCTCAGCGCTTACTTTATTTTTCCAAGTGCTTTTTATCTGGTCATGGCCTTCCTGGGCGGCGGGGGCATGATTGCACTGGGACTTTATATCCGCAGCAGATGGTAAGCCATGGCTGAACTGAACGAAACCATTCACCAGCCAGTACGTCTGCGTATCATGGCTGCCCTTGTCACCCTGGCTGCACAGGATTCGGTCGATTTCACCTATCTACGCGGTCTGCTGGACGTGACCGACGGCAACCTGGGAGCACATCTTCGCAAATTGGAAGAAGCTGGCTACATAACCAGCGAAAAAACCTTTATCGAACGCAAACCGCGCACCTTTTTGGCAGTCACAGAGCTGGGTAGGCAGGTATTCGCAGAACATGTGACCGCCCTGGAAGAGATTATCAAGCAAACAAATACAGGTTAAGAGATGGATACAATAATTGACGTAAACAATTTATACAAAAACTATGGCAAAACCGTTGCAGTTAATGGGGTTAGCTTCTCGGTGCAGGCTGGCGAAATTTTTGGAATGGTAGGTCCAAATGGTGCCGGTAAAACCACTACGATCGAGTGTATCGAAGGCCTACGCCAACCTGATCACGGTCAGATTCGCACGCTCGGGCTCGACCCACAGAAAGACGGGCACGCCCTCAAACTGCGCACCGGCATGCAGCTGCAGCAATCTAACCTGCCAGACCGCATGCGAGTCTGGGAAGCGCTTAAGCTGTACAGCAGTTTCTACCCTCAGCCTGCTGATTGGCAGGTGCTGCTAGAGCGCCTGGGCTTGCGCGAAAAGCGTAACACCTATTTTTCCAAATTATCTGGGGGGCAAAAACAGCGTCTCTTCATCGCTCTGGCGCTACTACCTGACCCCGAATTGGTCTTTCTCGACGAGCTCACTACCGGCCTGGATCCACAAGCCCGGCATGCCGTCTGGGAATTGATCCGTGAGATCCGCGCTTCGGGCAAAACCATTCTGCTCAGCACCCATTTTATGGAGGAGGCGGAACGCCTGTGTGATCGGGTTGCCATTCTGGATCAGGGTAGCATCGTCGCGCTGGATACGCCGGCTGCCTTAATCGAGCAATTTGGCGGTGCTGAGCAAGTGAGTTTCCAACTTAAGAATGGTTTACCTGCCAGCTTTACTCATGCGCTGCCTCAAACCATTCAAGTTTCTCAAGCAGGCGATCTTGTTAATGTTAGCGGTGATAGCGGCCAATTTCCACTGGTGGCAACAGTGGTCAATTGCTTGACCGAGTTGAAAATTCCCTTCGGTAATCTTCGCAGTCAACAACCTTCACTTGAGGATGTCTTCTTAAACCTGACCGGCAGGGAATTGAAAGAATAGGAAATTATCATGAAAAGCTTTTTGCAAATGACCTGGATGGAATTTAAGCTGTTTTTACGCGAACCAATTGGAGCTTTCTTCACGCTCTTATTCCCGCTCATGATGCTATTTTTGTTCGGCAGCATATACGGCAACGAACCTTCCCCCTTTTTCAACGGCTACGGCTCAGTGGATGTCTCCGTCCCGGCTTACACCGCCATGATCATTGCCACCACCGGCCTGTTGGGTCTGACCATCACCATGGCTTCCTACCGCGAGTATGGCATCCTGCGTCGCTTACGCACCACACCCATACATTCCTTTACCGTGCTTGCATCGCAAGTCGCCGTACTCTTCTTGATGACGACCATCGGGATGGTCTTTCTGATTGCCGCAGGTAAACTGGCCTACAACATGCGCTTTGATGGCAACATTCTGAATGTAGCTCTTGGCTTCTTACTGAGCAGCCTGAGCTTCTTTGCAATTGGCTTTGTGCTGGCCGGGCTGATGCCATCTGCCCGTACTGCTCAGGTGGTCGGGATGGTGATCCTCTATCCGATGTTATTCCTTTCCGGTGCGGGCTTGCCGCGTGAACTATTGCCGGAGACTATCCGGCGAGTGTCAGCTTTCCTGCCGCTGACCTATGTCGTCGATTTACTGCGTGGTCTGTGGATCGGCGAAAGCTGGGGGCAGCAAACCCAGGCAGTGCTTGTGCTGCTGGCCATCCTGGTGGCCGGTGTGGTCATCTCTTTCCTGACCTTCAAGTGGGAATGAGCAGGTACTTTAAAAAAGCTTCCGATTAAGCTACAATCAGGTAACACCCTAAATATTCTTCATTGGAGGAAAGTATGTACCACCAATCGATTGTCAACATCAAGCCGCTCGGCTTTCAATGGCAGACCAACAATCCCTTTTTATTTTGCGCGCATCACCACGACGATTATCCCGCTGGTAATGAGTTTATGGGTCCCAAGGCTTCACTTTCCGGGCGCAGCCTGGGCCAGGATTTTGACCCGGCCAATGCCTGGCGGATGTACCACGGCCGCACCGTCCCGGGCTTTCCAGCTCATCCCCACCGTGGTTTTGAGACCATCACCATTGTTTTGAATGGTTTCGTGGACCACTCCGATTCGAACGGAGCAGCCGGGCGTTATGGCAACGGCGACGTGCAGTGGATGACGGCTGGCAGCGGCCTGCAGCACGCCGAAATGTTTCCGCTGGTTTACAACGACCGGCCCAACCCGCTGGAACTTTTCCAGGTCTGGTTGAACCTGCCGGCGGCCAACAAATTCGCAGCCCCTTTTTACAAAATGCTGTGGGCGGAGGATATCCCTGTCGTCACAGTCACTGATGACGTGGGCAGAAAAACCAGCATCACCATCATTGCCGGTGATCTGGAAGGAACCCACGCCCTGCCGCCAGCACCCGATTCCTGGGCAGCGGACCCGGCGAACGAGGTGGGTATCTGGTTGGGTCATATGCAGCCCGGTGCTCATTGGGTTTTACCAGCCGCCTCCCAGCCGCTCAGCCGCAGCCTGTATTTCTTCCGGGGCCAATCACTGGTGGTAGCCGGTGCGCCGATTCCGCCAGAACGCGAGGTCGAATTGCTGGTGGACCAGCCGCTGCTGCTCGAAAATGGAGCAGGCGATGGCTATTTCCTGGTGCTGCAGGGCAAACCGATTGATGAGCCGGTCGCCCAATACGGTCCCTTTGTGATGAACACCCGTGCGGAAATCCAGCAGGCCATGGTCGATTACCACCAGACGCAGTTCGGCGGCTGGCCCTGGGATCGTGATGACAATGTCCACCCCCAGTCGCTTGGTCGCTTTGCCAGTTATGAGGATGGCAGCAGGGAAGAGAAAAATTAGCTCATAGGCGCGCGCAAGCGCGCGAGCATGTGGCTTGTGGCGAGTGGCTGGTGGCCGCTGCGCGAGCCGGTAGCCAGTGGCTTGTGGCTTGTGGCTTGTGGCCGCTGCGCGAGGTGATAGGTGTGCCGCAGGCACGCAAAGCGAGGGGATAGGCCGCGATGCAGCTTGTGGCTTGTGGCTTGTGTGGCCGCTGCGCGAGCCTATGGCCCTTTCGCGAGCACGATAGTCAATTGGAACTCGCCAGCAGATATCAAAGTATTCTATCGAAGTGTCAGCATCCTTGGGAACAACCGCGTAATTTTCATCAACTGCTGCTTTCAAGCCGATGAAACCGCTGCCAAACCCTTATTACTACTGACTTCTTTCTCCTAACTAATCAACCAGGCAACTAATCAACTAATCACCTCATAACCCAATTCCTCCCATTTTCTTGACTTCCACGCTTTTCTCCAGTAAACTGGCTCCTATGAATGGCGTAACCCGCAACAAACTGGCTTTTTCCGCTCGCTTCTCCTTTGGGATGATGGCGATGTTGATGCCGTGTGGACATTTGCGGGCAGCTGCCAGGCCGGTGAGCGTTCTTTAACGTTCTCTAATCCTTTTCCGACACAGGCTGCCCTACTGGCAGCCTCTTTTTTTTTAATTTCACTCAGGAGCAAAGCACATGAATGTACACAACCCGCATCCTCAAAACCAATGGTGCGACGCCACCCGCGCCGTACACGCCGGCGAAACCACTGCCAAACCCTTTCACGCCATGGTGGACTCCATCGTGCCCACCTCCACCTACACCTTTGATAACTACGCCGATATCGAGCAGTTCATCCAGGATCAGCAGGCGGGCAGACCGTCAGAGCGCCTCGATTACGGGCGCTACGGCAACCCGACTGTGCAGGCGGTCGAGCAACGTCTGGCAGCCCTGGAAGGTGCACAGGCTGCCATTTTACTGGGCTCCGGTATGGCAGCTATCACCACAACCCTGCTGACCTTTTTACAACAAGGCGATCACATCATCCTGACCGACGACTGTTACCGTCGTACACGCGATTTTGGCACCCAGTTCCTGCAAAAATTCGGGATCCAACATACTCAAGTGCCAACCGGCGACTCTGCAGCGCTTGAGGCAGCCATTCAGCCCAACACGCGCCTGATCATCTCCGAGACACCGACCAACCCCTACCTGCGGGTGGTGGATGTGGAACACCTGGCTCAGCTGGGTCGAAAGTATGGCATCAAAACCATGGTTGATTCGACCTTTGCCACCCCTTTCAACCTGCGCCCGCTTGAATATGGCATTGACCTGGTCGTGCATTCCGGCACCAAATACCTGGGTGGCCATCATGACCTGCTCGCCGGTGTGGTAACGGGAACACGCGCGGACCTGGAACAGGTACGTGAGACGGTCAGCACACTCGGCCCGCTGGCAGACCCTTTCAGTGCATACCTTCTGCTGCGCGGTCTGAAAACGCTGGCATTGCGTATCCGCCACCAAAACGAGAGCGCACAAGTCGTCGCGCAATTCCTGACACAGCAGCCTGCGGTGGAGACCGTCTTTTATCCCGGGTTGGAGAGCCACCCCGATCATGAAATCGCCAGACGGCAAATGAAAGGTTTCGGTGGTGTGGTGTCCTTTCTATTGAAAGGTGACCTGCGCGAAACAGCTGAATTTGTTGATGCGCTCAAAATTCCCAAAATCTCACCTTCCCTGGGCGGTGCAGAGAGCCTGGTCAACCAACCCGCACTGATGTCCTACTCGCACCTCAGCCCAGCCGAACGTGACAAGATCGGCATTAAAGACAACCTGGTGCGCTATGCGCTCGGGCTGGAAGATCGTACCGATATCATCGCCGATTTAGAGCAAGCCTTCGCTCTGGTAAGCCACGTATGAGTAAAAATTCCGGCATCCTGGTGATGAAATTTGGCGGTACTTCAGTAGGCACACCAGCCGCCCTGGAACATGTCCTCCAGATTGTGCAGTCAGCACGGCATGAATGGCAGCAAGTGATCGTGGTCAGTTCGGCGTTCAGCGGAATGACCGATGACCTTATCCACAGTGCCCGTCAGGCTGCCGCGGGCAACCTGCAACCGTTTGATGACACACTCCGCATTCTCACTAATCGTCACCAGGAGGCGCTAAGCGCACTTGTACCGGATGCTCTTCAACGCCAGGCTGCCTGGCAGGAGCTGCAGACTTTGATCGAAAGTTACGCTAACCTGGTCCAGGCGATCGCTGTGCTGGGGGAAGCGACTCCGCGCGCATTGGATGCTGTGGTAGGGCTGGGCGAGCGCCTGTCGGTACGTGTAATCGCAGCTGCCTTGCGCGCCAAAGACCTGCCAGCCATAGCACTGGATGCCACCAGCTTGATCGTCAGTGATGAGCAGTACCAGGCGGCAGTACCAGATATGACCGCTACCAGCGCCAAGACACTGGCATTGCTTAATCCGCTCTTGCTGCGCGCTGAGATTCCGATCATAACTGGCTTCATTGCAGCTACCCCCGCCGGTATTCCCACCACGCTCGGGCGCGGCGGTTCGGATTATTCAGCAGCCATCCTGGCCGTTGCGCTGCATGCGCAGGAAGTCTGGATCTGGACCGATGTGGATGGGATCATGAGCGCTGATCCACGCCTGGCAGCGGATGCACACACCATCGCCGAGCTTTCCTACCGTGAAGTCTCCGAACTGGCTTATTTTGGTGCCAAAGTACTTCATCCCAAGACCATCCAGCCCGTGGTGGAAGCTGGCATACGCTTGAAAGTTCTGAACACCTTTCGCCCCGAGCAGCCCGGCACGCTGATCACCCAGCGCATGCTCGACCCTGAAAACGGAGCCGTTATCAAAGCAGTCACAGCGATACGCGGGGTCAGATTAATCACCGTAGCCGGACGCGGCATGCTGGGCGTGCCGGGCGTAGCCGCCCGCATTCTGGGGGCAGTGGCCACCACTGGTGCCACCGTGCCACTCATCACCGAGGCTTCCTCCGAACAATCACTTTGCTTTGCCGTGCCCGCCGATGTCAGCAGCGCCGTCCTGGCCGTTTTAAATGAGAGCCTGGCAGCAGATATTGAGCGCCGCAACATTGAGCGCATTTCCGCCAGTGAAGAGGTGGTCATTGTTACCGCCGTTTGTCCGCAAATGCAGCACCGTATGGGTGTGGCAGGCAAGATCTTCTCCGCCCTGGGCGATAGCGAGGTCAATGTGCTCGCCATCGCGCATGGCTCGTCGGATGTCTCCATCAGCCTGGTGGTATCCGAGCAGGATTTGCAAACCACCATCAAGGCCTTGCATGCGCTGACGTGGAATGGTGTTAGCAGGTAGCAGGTGGCACGTAGCTTGTGGCACGTGCGTAGCTTGTGGCTTGTGGCTTGTGGCTTGTGGCCGTAGCTTGTGGCACGTAGCTTGTGGCGTAGCTGTGGCTATCCACTATCACCTACGCGCTACGTGCTACATTCCACAAGCTCGCGCGCTTGCGCGCGGCTACCCGCTACAGCCTACCAGCTACCCGCTATTCTCTCTTCCTCAACCAGTACCAGGCACTCTTTTGATCGTGCTCCACTTTTTCAAGCGAAAAAGCCGGCGCGAAAAAAGCCGTACACTGAGCCATGCTGATGCCAAACTTCATTCCCCGTTTGATGCCGGGAAAGTGAGCATAAAGCAAATAAAGTCCGCTGGTTTCCAGCGAAGTTGCCAGCAGGAGGCGGTAATTTCTGCGGCCTTCCTCACCAAGACGATGAAAACAACCGATATCGAGTACAAATTGCGAGGACGGCAAACGAGCCGGCTCCATTCGAGAGACATCCGCCTGCAAAAAAGCAACCTGTGCTTCCACACCGGTTGCACGTGCACGCCGGCGCGCCGTGTGAACAGCCTTGCCTGCAAAATCAACCCCAACCACCTGCCAGCCCAGTTTGGCCAGATAAACTGCGTTGGTGCCGGTTCCACAACCCAGATCCAGTGCCTGCCCAGGCGGCAACCCTGGCAGAGTGGACAGTACTTCGGGTGGTGTGATACCTGTGTCCCAGCGTGGTGATGGAATGATATTGGCTGCGGCCAGCCAGTAGATCAGGCTGTAGCGCAATTTATCTACCGGCAAATGCATGTATTCGTCCTGGTTGGATTATTGCTCGATTGGCGGCAGTTATCACGGCAATTAATGAATGATCTTGCGCGCCTTGTACCCCGGCACCGTCGAATCGAGAATTTCGTCAATTTCTGTGCGAGCCAATTGCGTGACTTCCTCGCAATCGTTGGGATTGCCGGTCGCGACGATGCCCATTAAGAGAAAGCGACCCACATCCGGCGAGTTCTGCGCCAGGGTGATGGTGGAGGGCGTGACCGTGCTGGTCAGCACCTGCCAGACCACCGCCGCCGTCAGCGGATTGAGGCGGTTAACCATCAGGATCCACTCCTGCGGAATTTGGGGTGGGTGCTTGTGAGGGGTTACGTCGAAAATGAGGTCGAATTCTGGCATAGGTTCCTGGGGGTAATGTGCGTTGGTAGGTTAAAGATACCATAAGATCAGCGCCACGTCACGGGGAGAGAGTGGGGGATTTTGGGGGAGAAAGTCCCGTTAATTCCAGACAGTTGATTAAATCCATTCATAAAAAAAATTAACAATTTACATACCGGATTGGATTTTGCCCACCTTTGCCGACTGAAAAATTGACATATTGATCCCGTATATCGTAGGCAATTTCGCCATCAAATTCCCAGCGGCCTTTGTTTGCTTTCATCTCTTGTTGATCACGATATTTATATTCCAATGTGCCCGCCGGATACCATTTATGAATTCGATATACTTCCCTGACAATGCCCTGGTAGACCGCCATAGCATATTGTGCATTTTCCCTTCTGGGACCGACCACCCAGACACCCCGCGTGGCTTCATAAAGTTCATCGGATGTCATATCGCTGCGATACATTTTATTAATCGTAATTAATAATGTTCTATGTTTTACAATTGTTTCTTTTGCTGACGCCATAATAATTACCTCCCGTGACGTTATGCGACCAAAAGAGTGGCTATGATACCCGGCTACCTTGTTAGTGAGATTAGATTTCCCAATCAGGTCGATTGCAGCTGCCTCTACCAAAACTGCCTCCGCATCTGTCAGGCCATATCGTAAAAGATCAATTCTGGGTTCCAGTCCGTTTTGACGAATTTCTAAAATTCTTATCACCTTTTCTGTTTCAGATTGATCCTCAAGATGAGAAAAAATGCGATTTCCTTTTCCCTTACCAATGTAAAAAGGCTGACCATTGCGGGGGTCAATGTAAACATAAACATAAGATTTGAGTGTTTCGCTAACTTCGTCTGGTAATTTCATGGTTATATTTTTTTAGTTGATTCCAGGTTTTTTAGTAATTTGCCAGATTAAGTTTCGGTCCAAATTTGATTCCAGAGTAGTCAATAGATTGATATAAGTTCAATTAGGAATGCTAAACTTCCAATTATAAATTCTGGATGATTATTTATTTTTCTAAAACGATTGCTGGCTCGCATTTGAATAAATCGTTTGGGATGAAATTTAGAATATACAAAGCATTAGCAACACAGTTATTAGAATCATAATTCATGTAAATATAAATCGTTTCTCGCGTTATATTCTTCAGAAATGTATGCCAACCCTTTTGCTGGCTTTTCATAACTAATGAGAGAGACTTTCTTGCCTACTCTATCCGGAAGGGGATCGGAATATTTTTATTATTCTTCAAAGCAAATTTGCAACACTCGCGTAAAATGTCCTTCCAAAGTTTTATATTTATTACCGTTCCATCTGGGAGTCTAAAATGAGATGGTTTTTTACCTGCTATTTCATCCAGATCAATAATGGAATAAAATTAATTCATCTTTGGGTAAGGGCTTGAGAGTTGTTGGAGTAATTCCGTTTTGATCATTTAGCGTTTCTAATGATTTCTGCAATGTGGAGACTGTACTTTCTAATTCTTCTATTCTTTGTGAAAGAACATCAATTGTCTGCTCGATTGGCCAATATTTCGCTGCATCGAGGTGTTGAACAAGGTATGCTGCACACTCAACAGGATCATCTTCAGCCAAATTTATTGTTTTAGATGGTTCAACCTTGCCAGGTTGGAACTTATCAAAATGTTCCCATATTAATCCGTCAGTGAGGAAAACATCTTCCAGTCCGAAATTAAAAGCATAGTTTACAAGTGACATGATTAGCTGTTTTTGATCCAGATCTGGTATTTAGAGATTTTGCCTCAATGATTATTCGAGGAATTTGATTTATATCAAACAAAACATAATCAGCACGCACATTGTCAAGCGTTTTTTCAACTTCAACCATATTTGTATTCGCTGTATTCCAACCTAATGCTCTTAATATAGGATCTATAAGAACTGAGCGGGTTGCAGCTTCATTTTTTTTCAGCGTGATCTTGTATAAATTGGCTGATTCTTGAATTTGTAGCAATACATCTCGAAGATTTCCTAAGGGGCTTTGGTAGCGCATTCTAAATCCTTTTTTATTTCAATGATATCTAAATTATAAAGAGGAAATGAATTAAAAATCGAAAATGTTAACTTCAAATTCACTTAACAACAAGTAAGCTAATTATACTGGTTATAAAAAAGATTATTGTCGGTGTCCTGTTTCAAGGCAAGACCTGGTGAATTGAAAGTATTTAATTCTGTCTATTGTAGTTCCATAATTTCGAACTTTGAATGATACAAAATCCATATAAGGTGATCCCAGTCATAATTTCAAGCTTTTTCACCAAGTGTCTCTAAACTGCCAGGTTTACCCCTTGGCCGGTTAGCCTTAACATATTATCTCAACAACTTCCGATCAAATCGTATCTACCAAGATAGATCTTCCCTTTGATTCTGTTTTTTTGGATAGTTACAAATTTCAATAAGGCCGCACAAATTACAACCAGGATCTTTTTTACAAATATTGCCATAATTTTGCGCACCTAATAACCAAAGCAGGTTATCTAAATAAATTGCATTGGATTGGGCCTCCTCGGCCAGGGCTAAAACTTCAATAATAGCTTCATATTCGTCTGAATTGTCTTTAAGATAACCAAGCCGGGAACTACTGAGAATGCGCATGATATGAACATCAGGTTTTATTGCTTCAATGCCGACATTCTTTAAATATTCAAGTGCCAGTGCGAGCCCAATTTGTTTGAGTTTATAAGGCCCTGGATATGACAAAGCTGTTGCGATTGCCATAGCATCTTCTTTTTCCAGGAAGGCGTCAAGTGATCCATGATTAGCAACAATCCGCTTAAATGTGTTTATATTTTCGGAGAGGACAACCATTTGTTTATTGATCTGTCTGTTGCCGCATCGAATTTCTTTAAGCGAATCGCTGAAATATTCTGGTGGAGTGGATTGCAGCCTATCAGGATCAAAATCGAAAAATATTTCATCGATATTTGCAACTTGATCAGCGATGGGTCCCCAGGGTCTTTGGTTGCTTAATTGGGCATAAACCAATCCTCTGAGATGCTCAGAAAATGAAAAAACTTTCCCGTTCTTACGGTCTTCGGATGCTTTTACCTGCCCGGATTCATCAATAAACTTTTTGTAGTCAACCCCATTTTTAGAAAGCGTTACTTCCAGTATTGAAACTAATTCATTTGGTTTTGGTGGAGTCATTATTCCCCCTTTTCTTAACTAATCGCTAAAATGGTGCCAATCATCCTCTGAGTAATTATCCAGGATGACTTTTAATCTGCCGGATATACCCTTTATCAGCAACAATTTTCAGTTGTTCCTGAAATCTATCAAATTTTTCCTGATCAGATGTAATATTCCATGCAGCTAATATGAGAGGGGGAGGAAATTTTTGATCGTCAGTTAAATTAATCCTTGAACTAATATATTTAAATAAATTATCCCAAGATTGTGGATTAGGACAAACTCTTGAATTGAAAAATAAATCCATCCTAATTTTAGAGACAATATCTTCGGATATATTACTAAAAATCTTGAGATTTCAACCCGAATAACAATTTCTCCAACAGGTTCCATCGATAATTAAGTTCATATATTTTCAATCGAGTGTTTGCATGATTAAACAATTGATCGACTAGATTTAACATCTCCTTATCATCAGCCATGACTCGATCCAGAAATGAACGGGTTTCTTTTTCACCTAATTCCTCAAAATCCTCGTATAAAATATTTAATTCAATTGGAAATTCATTTGTAGAGCAAATTTTTCTCAAAAGTGCAGTGCAAATAAATATAGGGACAAAAATCCAACCTCTATATTCAACTTTTTTGGAATTATTCCAAATATGAAAATTATCAGTTAGCCTGGAAGTGGCTTCCCAAACCAATTCGATATTTTCTTTCATACTCATCCCCCCACCGGCTTATACGTCAACCCGAACATTTTATCCGCCAGCCAGCCACGGAAGGATTCATTATCAAAAAACTGCTTGAACAGTTCAGTGTCATCCTTTAGCAATGCGGTGATTACTCGCGCCAGGGCTTTTTCATGTTCAATGCGCGCGTTCTGTTTATCCGAATTGTTCTGTGCATTCTGATATGCAACATCTTCCGCGAGTTTTACCGGGATATCTTCTTTGGTTAGACAGTAAATGCGGTCAGCGTTTGACCATGGGACTTCATATTTTTGGTGGTTGATGGTATTTTGAGAAGTATTTGAGAGCGATTCCAATTCATTGTAATCAGACAATATTTCTTTGAGGACCTCAACTAACAATTGGCAAAAAGGAACAAATTCACTTTTTGATTCTCGTATTGATTTTGGAAGTTCAATATGAAAAGAAACCCATTCATTTGTAGTAATACTTAATGACTCAGTCGCTTGAAAATTAATGGCATCAAAATCACCTGATATTGTGTATGTGTTTAATTGGGGTATTTTTTTAGTTTGGCTTCTTAATCTTTTTGCAAACACCATTGACCAAAGATTTCTTTCCATACTGCCTGATGAAATTTCAATTGCAAAATTTGCTGATTTTTCACCATGACCATGAATTTCGGTAAGAATCCTTGGCTTTTACAAGTTTAATTCTCTGAAAGTAGTCACTATCAGGAGATTTATTAGGGTCAATAAAATAATTACATGCGATTATACGGTGACAATTCAAACCCTGCGCTGTCAGATATCCTAATACACCTGCATTTTCATCTGCATTGCGATTATTTTGACAGCGTAGTTTATTGACACCTAAAGGTGCATGATGAGGGCACACCAATCACAATTTCTTTTACATCACCATCTGTGACAATTAATGACGTGATCTTTGGACTTTTAAGGATATCTCTCCATATTCATTTTTTCTTCCATCTTTCAATATCCCCAACTTTCATGTTTCAACGGAAACTGATTCAACTCATCCCGATACAATCGCCAGTTCGGCATGAATTGATCCATCAATCCCACAAAGTGATCATTGTGCTTGCGTTCCAGCAGATGCACCATTTCATGGACAATGATATATTCCAGGCAGCGTTCAGGTTTCTTCGCTAACTCCAGATTCAACCAGATGTGCTTTTCCTCAATATTGCAGGTTCCCCATTTGGTTTTCATCTGCCTCACACCCCAATCGTTCACGTCAACCCCGATAATTTCCTGCCATTTGTTGATCAGGTCCGGGATTATGGCTTTGAGCTGTTTGCGGTACCATTCAGTCACCACACGCTTGCGCTGCTGTTGGTTGCTGTTTTCTCGCACGTATAAGTCAATATGGGTTTTGTTGCGAATGACTACCTTCGGGTTTCCTTTGCGGTAAATCACATTCAACAGATAGCGTTCGCCATTGAAGTAATGACTTTCACCGGACACAAATTCCCGTTCAGATTGTCTCGCTTGATCTTCAAACTTACGCTGCTGTTTGCGGATCCAGGCCAATTTGGAAACAGCAAACAATCTCACTGCATCATCATCAATGTTCAACGGTGCAGCGATCCGTACCTTGCCATCAGGCGGGTTTACGCTCAAGTGCAGGTTTTTGATCTCCTTGCGATCAACATCAATCACAAGGTCACTGACGTGATCTGATGCATCTCAATAATCCCGCTGATTCTTTACAAGTTCAAAAATCTCATCCACTTTATCTTCCGGTACATGTTTGGCAATCACATATCGAACTTCACGTTCTTTGATTTTGTTTCCTCGCCAGTCATCTTTTTTGGTGGTGCGAATTTCATAATCCAGTGCATAGCCAGTTCTTCATCCTGTTCAGATTATCATATAACGCCCGTTTGGCATCGTATCCAATTTTGGTGGATAGTCATTGCTCTTCAGCTGGGTTCTGGATCTGCTCCGTAAGTTCGACAATCTTTTCAAGGTATTTCTCATATGCCAATGCTTCTTCTCGTCGCTGCTTGATCAATTCATCCAGCAAATGAGACATCTTTTCAAAATACTTCGGATTAACCGGTTGTTCATCAATGATCTTGCGGCGCAGGTTGTTCTCAATGGTTTCTGCCACAGCTTCGTTGATTCTTGCTTGAATCCCATCCGGAAGTTCATCAATGGCATCTTCTCCACGTTCAACAATCAGTTTGATCAGGGAGAGGTCATCAAAAGCGGATACTCTTGCGGCTGTCTTCAGCTCTGATGTAGGTGTCAATCAGGTGGCGCATGGCAGGTTCGTAGGTTTTCAGGTCAATATAATCACCACTGGCAAGCCGGATTTCAGACCGGACATTCTCGTAGTAATCCACTTCATTCTTGATCTTTTCGATCTCTGCTTTGGTATAACCCGCTTCTTCCATTTCATTGGCAATGTTGGCATAAGCACGGATCAGGGCAACGTGCTGTTTATACAGTGCAATCCTTTTCGGTTCATTTTCTTCAAGCTGATCCTTATCGGTCGTATCCTGCCCGCAGAAATAATGCGGTAAATTCCAGTGTATCCTTTGGAGGATTTCACCGGTTCACACAGGGCTTTGATGCTTTCACGGGTTTCTTCCAACCGTTCTTTGGCTTTCTCCAGGCGATTCGTGAGCAGACCTTCCACATCCGCTTGTTCATACCCATCCAATGCACCGGAGGTGTAATCCTGCACTGCACCTTCCAAGACTCTGGAATAAATCCCGGTAATCGACAATAAAGCCGTATTCCTTGTCATCCCCATCCAGACGGTTGACCCGGCAGATCGCCTGGAACAGCCCATGATCCTGCATCTTCTTGTCGATATAAAGATAGGTGGCAGGCGGAGCATCAAAACCGGTCAGCAGTTTATCCACCACGATCAGCAGTTTCATCTGCCCGGGTTCTTCAACAAACTTCTTCTTGGCTTCTTTCTCAAAATCCTCAACACTTTTCCCGTCCAGCATCTTCTGGTAGATCTCATACTGCTCCAGTTTTTCGGTTTCACCATCACCGGTTTCTTCACCCTTGATCGAGTTGGCATCCGGGACAAAGGAGGTGATGATGGCACATTTATCAAATCCAGCTTTGATAAAAAGTTCATAATACCGGCAGGCCTGATAGATGCTGCCTGCCACCAGCAGGGCATTGCCATGACCACTGGCCAGACGGTCCTTGGTTTCCATATCCAGCAGGATATCCGCGACAATCTTCTCCAGGCTGATCCTGGCAGCTGAGCACTTTCTGCATCGTTGCCCCAACGCCGTTTGAGCGCGCCTTTGGCAGTATCGTTCAAGCCCTTTGGTTTTAGCTTCAAACCACTGGTCAATCTTATCCTGGGAGGTGATGGACTGGTCAATATCGCGGGCTTCATAGCGCAGATCCAGAACCACCTGATCGCGCACGGCTTCATCAAATTTATAGGTGTGGATATACTTACCAAAGATTTCGATGCTTTTTTGCTTATCCACTTTCAGCAGTGGTGTACCGGTAAAACCAATGAAGATGGCATCTGGCAGGATCTTCTTCATGGCTTTATGCAGCTCACCGGACTGGGTACGGTGACATTCATCCACAAAGACGTAAAGATCACCCTTTGGCTCGGAAGTTTTTGGGCATGATGCTGCTTCAACTCCTCAATGATATCCCTCCACATCGGCATCTTCGCGATGTGCCGAATTTATGGATCAGGGAACACATCAACGGAGGATGGGTGTCATTCAGTTTTTCCAGCAGATCCCGCCCACTTTTGGCAGCGAATCAGGTTTTCATCGACACCCTTATAGACCTTTTCAATTTGTTCATCCAGCTCGGTGCGGTCGGTGATAATCAACACCCGTGATTCTGGGATATGTTCGCGGATCCATTTGGTCAGCCAGACCATGGTCAGGCTCTTGCCGCTGCCCTGGGTATGCCAGATGATGCCACCTTCACGTCTGCTTAAGACTTTCCTCTGCTGCTTTGACACCAAAATACTGGTTATGCCGGCAGATCTTTTTGATACCGGCATCAAAGACGATAAAATCATGGATCAGTTCGAGAAAGCGCTTCTTCTCGCAAACCTGGATAATCTGGCGATCCAGCAGATTCTCAATCTCAGAAGGTTCTTTCCAGTTGAGAAAATATTTTTCAGGTGTTTCGATCACGCCATAGCGCATACCTTCGGTTTCATTGGCTGCCATCACCAGTTGGATGGTGGTGAAGAAAGAATGGATAAAGAGCTCTTTCTGGTTATCCAGGTTCTGGCGGATGCCTTCGGAAACCGAAACGGTGGAGCGCTTGAGTTCGATCACACCCAGAGCGATGCCGTTGACATACAGCACCAGATCCGGACGTTTATCGTGCAGTCCCCTTGATGGTCACTTCTTCGGCAATGGCAAAATGATTGTTGTCAGGATGTTCCCAATCGATCAACCAGACGGTTTTGCGATTCTTGCCAGCTCCCGGGCTGACCTTGACACCGTAACGCAGCAGGCTGTAGACTTCTTTATTGACATCATACAGGCTTTTGCTCTGATCTCCGGATGTTTTATAGAGTTCAAACAGCGCCTTTTTGATCAGGTCATCTTTATATTTGCGTTTTTGCAGGTAGTTTCGCAGATAGATCCTCTTCAATATTGCTGAATTTCCAACACGGTCTTCCCACTTACCCAGGTAGTCGTAATGTAGTTGATCCTGAAACAACTTTAGGATGCGATTTTGTGTTTTGCGTTCAATTTCCCCGATTTTAGTCATATTATCCTCACATCAATCGAATGTGCCCGGTTAGCAGTTCCTGCATCATCCCTTGTTTAATAGCTTTGGTTTTTTCCAATTTTTGTTCTAGTACAAATATTTCTTGATCGAATTCTGATAATAATTTCCGCAATTTTCTCTTGCTCTTTTACATCATCTGGAATTTGTAATTCGAATTTCTGAAAAGTTGGAAGACGTAATGAATTCACAGTCGCTTTAACAGAATTGCGCATTGCATGCTCATTAAACATCTGACACATCACAAAATAAATATATTTTCCATATACATTTGGTAAAAAGTCGCTTATTTTGTAAACTCTTTGGTGATAATCGAATTTTCCATTTATATAATGAAAAATTCTACCGATGTTTCCTTCACCCGGCACCAATATTGCTTCTCCATTAAATGAGAATGTATTAATTCGTTCGATAGTTTGTGATCTCACGAAAAAAGGAAATTCCCCATCTGCAATTTTGTCATCATTATTTTTTTCACCAGTCTTTATATCGGCAATATCTCCTAATCTTTTTACCTTCCACTCCCCACTGAAACCCGGCAGACATCGTTTACCGGTCAGCAGTTCCTGCATGACCCCCTGCTTGATGGCACGCTTCTTAGCGATCAGGGCTTCTTGAGCAGCGATCAGCGCATCCATATCCGAGAGCGCTTCCGCGATGGCGTGTTGCTCGGGGAGAGGTGTAGTACTAAGAATAATTTTCTTTGTGTTGTAATAGGAACTTGAAATCTGGTTGATTGTGCCATAACAGATTTGTATTGTTGAACAAAATAAGGTGATTGCAATGCATACATAAGAAAAATATTATGTAATTTCTCTTTATTGCAACGATAATATGTTGCTGTTGTACTTAGAATTACAAATTTTAAATCTGTGGTTAATAATGCTACTGGCCCGACTGTAGCGTTATGTGCAAACAGCACATCCCCATTTTGTGCAACACCTTTTCTAAATTGGTTAGATCTTTCCTCACTTAAATACTTACAATTCTTGAAACTAATATATCCATCAGTAAAGTCCGTTGCACCAATGTAAGGGACCCCAAAGTCAACAAACTCCTCACTTCTTGGATACATTGCTCCATGATTTCCGTCAAGATGACCCAAGAGCGATTTATTATCAATTAATTCTTGAACACTGCATAATACCCAATCTTTAGGGATAACTCCATAAACAGTGTTCTTAAATCCATCTTTTAATTCCATGAAAACCCCATATTACTTAGGTGGTCTTTTACTTTAGCTTCAAAATTTTCTAAATCGCGAGTCAATTTTGGCAATGAGTCAGCATACCGTTCTGCAAAGTTCTTTCATTCTTTGGGTAAGACTCTGTGAGATTTTTTCAACTTCACTTTCAATTTCCATCTGTAAGGTAGCAAGCCATTTATCATTCAATAACCAGTTTTTTTACTTCTTCCTCTGAAAGCATAGAATATTTTGCAGTTACGCTTTTACTTCAAATTCCTTTTGAGCTTTCGAAATCTTTCTTCCAGCATCACTTTCCTGTTCAATCAATTCAAGATAAGCGTCCAGGATTGCAAGTTCATCGGCATATTCCGGGTCATCCTTGATCTCTTTCAGGCGGTCTTTTACCGCACCTTTACTGATTTTGCCCTTATCCGATTTCAGTTCTTCCAGCACACCCTCTTCACCGCTGTGTTCTTCTTCCATTTCTTCTTTCTGCGCAGTCAGGGCATCTTTTTCGCTTTCCAGTTGTTCGATGGCTTCCTGTTCGGCTTTGAAATAACGGTTAATAATCAATTCCGGCGGGATCAATTCTTTGTTGGCAATCCAGCCATCATTGAGGATCATATAAACATCATCCTGCATGGTAGTGGTCCAGTAATCCATCAGGTACTGGTAAATATCGTATTTATCAATCAGTGGCAGGTTGGCAAAGTCTTCAAACAGTATCTTCGGATAGTGCTTCGATAAATTCCTTGGGGCTAGTCATCGATCTTGAAAGCGATAACCAGGGAGTTACTCGTTCTGCCCATTCCTCAAAAAGCTTTAGAACCCTGTGCATATAAGCCCGATATTCTCGGTTTTCCTGAATGACGCATTGCGGATTTGAGAAGGTTCAATTCTTAGTTCACTGTAGTCTTCTCCCGCTCAGTTGCTGCAAATAATTCATTCTTCAGTGATGGGAAAACCTGCCAGTATTTTTCCATGCGCATCAATATCGCGGTTGGGGATGCCACCTTTCAGATGCGCTTCAATATCCTGCAAATCTTCGGGTTCGCTGCTGTCGATGTAACGCGGGATATTGAGGTTGAAGTCGTTCTCGCGAATTTCTGCAAATGGAGACCATGCGGGAATATTTGGGTATTTCCAGCTGCGCGTTGAAGACATCCACGATCTTGCGGATGTCCTGGTGGCGCAGGCGGTTCTTGTTGCCATCCTTCATAAAGCCCTTGCTGGCATCGATCATGAAGATGCCTTTGCGCGCGCCGGCGTTTTCCTTGTCCAGCACAATGATGCAGGCGGGGATGCCGGTGCCAAAAAACAGGTTGGGCGGCAGCGAGATGATGCCCTTGATATATCCCTTATTGATGATATTGCTGCCTGATCTCGCCTTCGGCATTGCCTCTGAACAAGCACCCCGTGCGGCAGAATGACCGCACCCTTACCGGTGCTTTTCATCGAGCGGATGATGTGCAGCAGGAAGGCATAATCGCCGTTCTTCTTGGGTGGAATGCCATCCACAAAGCGGTCATACAGGTCATGTTCCGGGTCAAAACCGTTGCTCCAGGCTTTGGTGGAGAAAGGTGGATTGGCGACCACAAAATCAAAGGTCTTGAGCGTTCCATCCTTGTTCTTGTAATGCGGAGTGGAAAGAGTATTATCTTTCCAGATCTCGGCGGTCGGGTTCTCATGCAAAATCATGTTCATGCGCGCCATGGCAGCCGTGGCGTTGTCCATTTCCTGCCCGTAGATGGTGACACCGGTTTTGGATTCATCCGCAGCTTTGAGCAACAGCGAACCGGATCCGCAGGTCGGGTCATAGATGGTTTGGGATCCTGGCTTTTGGATTGGTTGATACCGATCACCTTGGCCATCACCCGCGAGACCTCTGCCGGGGTGTAGAATTGCCCCTTGCTTTTGCCTGATTCGGTGGCAAAGTTGCGCATCAGGTATTCATAGGCATCACCCAGCAGGTCATCGCCTTCTGCCCGGTTCTTGCTGAAATCCAGTGCAGGATTCTCAAAAATGGAAACCAGATTGGTCAGGCGGTCCACCATTTCTTTGCCTTTGCCGAGTTTGTCTTCGTTATTGAAGTCGGCAACATCGATGACGCCTTTGAGTTCATTGGCTTCCGCCAGTTTGGCGATGATTTTGTTGATCCCGTCGCCAATATCTTTGCTGCCTTTGAGGGCAACCATATCCTTGAAACCGCCACCTGCAGGCACTTCGATCAGCTGGATTCGTTTTCCCGGCATATTTATCCGAGACATATTTCATGAAAAGCAGGACCAGGACATAGTCCTTGTATTGTGAGGCGTCCATACCGCCGCGCAGTTCGTCGCAGCTTTTCCAGAGTGAGCTGTAGAGTTCACTTTTCTTAATCGCCATGTGTACATACCCCTTGTTTAAATGTTTTTTTATTGGCTATCTTATATATAAAAATTTTAGTCTGTTAATTATAGATAAATTCAAAACAAATCATTGAATAGGTTTAAACTTGAATTGGTTTTGCAAAAATTGGCACAATATTAAGAAAAGTTTATTTTTTTAAACCACTTGTTAATAATAGCCCAAGCAGAAATCTTTGGGTAGTAGAATCTAAAACCATTTTGATTCCCAACAAATTCGTATATTAGAATTCACTCGAAAGATTTTTTTAAATTAAAAATTGTTCGGTCAATTTTTTAGTCCAATATCTAGTTTTTTCTAACAGATCAATAAACCCCGCTAATCCTTCATCGTCCGAAATAAATGTAGCAGCATGAGCAATTGGATTTCTAATTTTCGACTCGATTTTTGATAAGTCCTTTCTGAATGGTGTGCCTATTTTAAATTTTTCGTTTAGTATTGTGTATTTATCACAAAATTCTGTAAGCTCAACCAACTGAGGATCCATTCGTTTCTTTTCAAAAAGGATCTTTTTTTCGTCAATTTTATTCCTTCTACCCGGCGTAAGGTACGTTAACCAATCTTGTTCTGAAGAGAATTGCCGTACAATTACCTCTTTCATTAACATTTCCAGATGAGTAACTAAAGCAAAACTATACAAGCGAACAGGCAATTTTAAAGCATCACTTCTAGTAACAATCCCATCCACTTTGGAGCCCCGTAAAACTAGACAATAATAAGGCGGTTTTGATATTAAATGCAAAAAAGAAGATAAGGGTTCATTTGAAGATACCAAAATACTATCATCTAAACCCCTCATATGATCTTTTACCAAACCACGTTGGGTTAGTTGATTTCTTTCTAATACACCTATTGTGTGGGAATCTTTTTTAACCGGAATTTGATCAAACTCGGGTAAACGTTCAAATACGTGTGCAACTTCTTCATTAAGTTCACAAGTCTTCAAACCATAAGTAGCAATTTGATCTACATGAAATTCTTCTTCGTACACAGATGAAGTATGATCATGAAAATTCTGCAAGGAAATGTCGTTTGAAACATTTATCCCCGAAAAATCTACTTTACTATTTTGCTTCTTTTAATATTAGATCATCAAAATCCAATTTCATCAACTTTACTAACTGTTCACTCGGTGTTTTTTCTATCTCTAAGACGATTTCCAGTGCCTTTAGATGCCAAGGTTGCTTTGAATTTGAACAATAAAAATAATCATGTGGTACTTTTATCAAACCTACAGCAGTTGCCCAACCAACTGGTCCTAATTGATTACGCAGTGCGAGACATTTTTCACCACAGATTTTACAAGTTTTCTCGTCATATGTACCAGGTTCTTCATAAAAAGCATCGTACCCTTTTATCACAGTATTCTCCAATTAAGTGGTTTAAATCTTCATCTATTCCTAAATATGATAACAAATTTATTAATGTACGGGGACTTTGTTTATCTAATTATAAAGCTAAAAATCACAATAAATTTATAGCAGTGGCATATATTAATCAGAAAATCCTGTATCTTCCCTCCCATTCTCCTATACAATATAGCTATCACCCATCTCTGTAGCGGGGAGAAACCAATCATGTCGGAACGCGAGATTTTGAATGATGCCGAAGTGCACGCTTTCGGGATTGAAATCATAGGCAACCAGTTGAAGTCCGAAGGCTTTACGGATATTGAGGTTAACCGGGACATCACCAGGAACCCGCAGATCATCGCGCACCGCAAGGGCAAACTTTGTTTTATTGTGGTCCGCACGGCGCTCTATCCCCATCTTGGTCAGCTGACGGATGCTCAGCTCATCCAGGATCTGGTCGACCATGCCGATCGACACCAGGCGCTTTGTTATTTTGCCAGCCTCGGGATCGCGAATGCAGATGGGGAAAATGAGCAGGAGCGCGCTACGCCGCTGCGCGCTGGCCGCTATCATATTGCTTTCGATGGGCTGAAGGTCTTAACCCTGCCCGAGCGTGTGCGCACGTTCAGAAGCGACACGCCCACGCCCGACATGCCGCTGCCCGCCGGCCAGGCTGCCGATGCGCGCGCAGTCTCTGCAGATGGCCTGCCACATATCATTAGCGAGCGTTTCGCGTGTTTGTCCGTTAGTTAAAGCCACAATGTCACTCCCATATCGATAAGATCAATGATTGCACCTTCGGTAGAAGCTCAGCAGCTGAAGGAGCGTCCGGTACAAAGGGTAGAAGCTGCTGCGCCCATTCCGCGCTGGCCACAGCCAATAGGTCCTCGGAGATGAAATCACTAGGAGACTCATACGACACTTCGCGGGCGGTGCATTTCTGCGCCAGCAAGGGGATCAAATTCAGCGATTTTAGCCCGCGAACCTGCAGTAGATTCCATAGATCATAATAATCCCGGCAAACCCGGCTGGCACCCCAACCACGCTCATGCAAACGCGCCTTGCTTTGCAACAACGCGCGCAATTTCTCCGCTGTGATTTCAAGCAGAGAGTACACTGAAATTTGGGCATTAAAATCCTCGGTAAAACCATGCAGCACAGTGCGATTTTCGGTGGGTAAAAGAATCGGTTCATCCACAGTGATTTCCACCTTGAGCCGGCAAAGTGGCTGGCGTTGTTCTGGGAATTGCACCCGCACCAGGTAGGCTTTCTGTTCGCCTGGGTGGGGCAGTTTCAAAATAAGCGGTTCCAGCACAACAAGAAACGGTCCGCGTTCATTCAACAACTCGGCCATGCGGTGAACAACCGTCTCCATCAGCGCATCGATTTGCTTAATCGGTCCCATCACCCGCGTGGAATAATCCAGGTCTTCAGAAAAGCGGTAATCCGCGAAATAGAGTTTTTTCAGCGCAGTGCCGCCTTTTAGCACCAAGTTCTCACCCAGCCCGTCCGTGTCGTTAATTGCAGCTAGCAGGTAACTCAGCGCATAGTCTTTTTCAACGATGTACTGCTGGACTTTCTTGTTCTGGGTGACCGATCGGATTAATTGAGGAACGTTTGGCATTTAGGACCTTTTTAGATTTTCAGATATATGCCAACGAGAATTCTTATTAGCACTTGTTTCTTCAAGGCTAGGATCCAATAGATAGTACCGTTTTACTGGATAAACTTGTAAACTTTCTAGGCTGTTGCCTGAATACCCAAGGTTTTCAAGTGACCAACCCAACCGCTTGATTACAGAGCCTACATCGTACTTTAAGGCATAATCCACCAATTGTTCCACATTGATTTGGTTAATGGCATTTTCTAGAATTTCAATTGCAGCGGAGAAACCGCCGAAAATATCTGGACGAGCGATTAAATCCAATGCGGTACGTTCGCGATCTGTAATGTTCACCTGTTGCCATGAGTTTACCCACAATTTCTGGAATCCCCAAAAGAGGTTGGGCGTAACATGGATGAATTCAAAATCATGTCCTGAGACTGTCCACACAGCTCGGCCTCTCGGACTGCGTGCCTTTCCAAGTCGCATTTCAGGTGTAATCACCTTTTTTGGGGTTGTTGCCTGCACCATGACCGGATTCTGTGTCGTAAAACCATGATGCGAGCAAGCTGACCAGTGGCTGATCGCCATAGGCTGAATTAATGCTGCAGCAATCGCATAAACCGGGACTTCTTCAGAATACAATGGACTCGTGACTAAATAGGTACCGCGCTTTAGGATTTCAATCCAACCAGCATCAGCCAATGTACTCAAAAGGTAACGGAGGTGGCTAGTTGATAATCTCTGCGTGTTGGCAAGCGGCTTGATCTGATCCAATGTAAACAAAGGACCATATTCCTTAACTGCTGCCTCAAGCAACAGTAAGCCTTGCGATTGTGAGTAACGGGGTTCGTTGTTCATCATTTATACTATTATACTGCGATAATTAGTCTAAAACTAATTATCGCAGTAAGTTAGTTCGATTAGTTGTAAATACGTCTCTGCAACTTAGCTAAATTCAATTGTAATTTTGGCAACGAACCAAAGCGGCGTGCCACGCCAGGCGCTTGCCCCATTTCAAAAAAAGGTGGTAAGCGAAAAATTCTCGGATCACTGATTTCATCCACACCGGTTGCACGGTATTTTTCTAACAGCGCTAACAACACTTCTTGGGCTGGTTTGGGTTGCGTCTGAAGAAATCGCGATTCACGGTTTATGAAAGCTGCTGCTCTTTCAGAGCGGGTTCGCAATGGTGTGCCAAAGGTTAAATGTCCCAGCAAGTCAAACTGGTCCGCTTCGCTTTGCCCGAGCACATCAGTAATCACATCCACATAAACCGAGGCATTTTACAGATCGGTCAGTAAATTTCTCGTACACGTATCTTTTGTAGCATCAAGACAAACCCCGCTCTCCTACCCCTCCAACAGCCCAAACCGCTGGGAGGCCTGTACCTGCCGGATACGATCTTGCGCGACGCCTGCGGTTTCTGCAGCCTCTGGCCAGGTTTTGATGGCGGTGATTTTTGCCAGCGCGATCAGGTCCGCTTTGCCAATCAACTCCCTTTTTCCATGGATACTCATCCGCACATCCCCCGCCAATCCCGTATCTTCCCTCCCATTCTCCTATACAATATAGCTATCACCCATCTCTGTAGCGGGGAGAAACCAATCATGTCTGAACGCGAGATTTTGAATGATGCGGAAGTGCACGCTTTCGGGATTGAAATCATAGGCAACCAGTTGAAGTCCGAAGGCTTTACGGATATTGAGGTCAACCGGGATATCACCAGGAACCCGCAGATCATCGCGCACCGCAAGGGCAAACTTTGTTTTATTGTGGTCCGCACGGCACTCTATCCCCATCTTGGTCAGCTGACGGATGCTCAGCTCATCCAGGATCTGGTCGACCATGCCGATCGACACCAGGCGCTTTGTTATTTTGCCAGCCTCGGGATCGCGAATGCAGATGGGGAAAATGAGCAGGAGCGCGCTACGCCGCTGCGCGCTGGCCGCTATCATATTGCTTTCGATGGGCTGAAGGTCTTAACCCTGCCCGAGCGTGTGCGCACGTTCAGAAGCGACACGCCCACGCCCGACATGCCGCTGCCCGCCGGCCAGGCTGCCGATGCGCGCGCAGTCTCTGCAGATGGCCTGCTGAATGAAGAAGAGGCACTCAATACCCTGGCCCGCATGTGGAATACGAAGGATGTGGATGTGCTCATGCCGCATATGGCCGAAACATTTCTATACGGGTCACCAACCAATGAGAATCCGCTGACCAACAAAGCCGATCTGGAAGCCTATCTGCGGCTGGTGTTGGACGGGTATCAATATTTGGATGGCAGACCGTACGCCGAGTTGGGCACCTGCCACTTTCAGGGCAGCACCCGCCCCTGTCTCATTCTGGCAGAACCCTATCCGGATCAACTGGTCGGGCTGGCCTTTATCACGGTCGCAGATGGCAAGATCACCCGCATTGACCTGCCTTCCAGCAATCCCGATCCGGCCAGTGCCGTCCGCTCCGGCGTTTATCCGGGCTATGCAGGGTAGATGTTCGGTAATGCCGAGCGCAGCGAAGGCTGCGAAGCATGCCGAGCGCAGCGATAGCCCCTACTCCTACCCCTCCAACAGCCCCAACCGCTGGGCAGCCTGCACCTTCCTAACCTGCTCTTCCCCGACGCCGGCACTCTCCGCCGCCTCTGGCCAGGTTTTGATGGCGCTGATGACACGCTCGAGCATTTCAAGCGCCGGGTTGGGCTTTATTCCAGCGATTCTTGCCAGCGCGATCAGGTCATCTTTCTCAATCCCCTCCCTTTTTCCATTGATACTCATCTGGTGCTGGCTGGTCCAATAACCCACTGGATCGTAGGCGTAGGAGACATCAAAAGCCGGTGAAAGCTGCCACTCCCCTCTGCGATTCATGAGGAAGGCGATGTTCTTGACATGGTCATCATGATTCCGCCCAACCACATTGAACATGGCTCGCACAACCTGCTGCTCCAAATCGCGTTGTGATAGCCCCAGACGTTTCATGGTCTGGATCGTCTGCTCGTATGAATAGAGCGCTGGCTGATTGAAATCAAAATGGGCAAGGCCGCCTAACGATTGCATGTGAATCTTGGAACCATCTGCGTTGCGGTCAAAGCGCCTGGTCATAAAATGGCTGCGCCCACCTTCATGGTGCAGACGGCAGGCTGTCATTTCAATGCCCGCTTTTTGCGCCAAAAGGGAATAGGCGTATTCAATTTTTCCATAGCCTTGCGGATCGGATAGCTCCTTGTCGCGGTTGTTGCTGACGCCGTCAAATTTCATGATCCAATATTCAAAGCCGGGCGGAATGGGTACCTGGCCGGAACGAAATTGATTGGTGGTTGGGTTCCAGGCAAGAATTGCTTTTGCTCTGGCACCACCTGCAGAGGTGCCAACCCGCAGAATATCTTCGATCGCGTCACGGTCGTCGTCACCTTGAAATGCGCCTTCCAAACCCGCACGTTGATCAAGAATTCTGTTGGATAATTCGACCAGTTTTGAAACTTCGATTTCATCGCTTTTCGAGTGGAAAATGCGCAGCGCTGGTTTGAATTCAAGCGCGCCCATGCCGCGGCTGCCGATATAACACAAGCGCTCAACCGAATTGAAGCTGGCGGCAGTTCGTCCCTGGGATGCTAACCAGCTATCGATGACTGCGTTTCCAAATTTATCCGGCAGAGAATCGGCCAACATACCAGGTAATCCTCTAAAAGTTTCTTTAGAAAGGGCTGGAAATTCGTAGGGCAGTTCTCTCAATGGCATCATCAATGGCGATAATTGGATGCCGCTTTGGATGAAGGCCGGGGCATATTGAAAAACAGCCAACTGCCGCTCCTCCACCCAAGAAACAGCCCCAATTTCCCTTCCCCACAGAATAACCCTGGCATCCGTCATTATTTATCCCCTGCTTCGTCTCCCCAGGCCCAGGTAGAATTTTCGCTATCCACTGGTACTGGCCGGGCACGTTTCCGTTCAAGCCCACTCCTGTTGACGCGTTCCATCGGGCGGATGGTCGGATCAGGCAGCAGTGTTTCCAGATTTTGTTGCAGGTCCAGCGCCATCATAACGCGGATCAATGTGTTCAATGTGACAGTTTTGCCATCTTCCAGTCGTCGGATCGTGCCAATCGCCACCCCGGATTCCCGCGCTAATTGGGCTTGTGTGAAATTGCGGGTCAGTCGAATGTTTTTCAATTGCTGGTACAGAAAAGCCTCTATTTGGCCGCTGGTTGCAATCGCAAAATCAATTTTATTGTGCATATTCCTCCGAAAGCCACCATGGGGGTTGCTTAACGCAAGTATATCATTATTTGTGAAATAATTAATTAGTAAGTACCAGTAAATTAGTTATTAGTTGATTAGAATCATGTTTATAAGTAATATATTATTTATTATGTATGGTCTTTTGATTGTAAAGGGGCGATAAAAATAAAAACAACCTGGCCATTATTATGGTATCCATCCCATTGGATGGATTTTGGCATCATCCACCACATCTGCGCAGCATGCCGAGCGCAGCGAAGGCTGCAAAGCATGCCGAGCGCAGCGAAGGCTGCGAAGCATGCCGAGCGCAGCGAAGGCTGAGCCCACCCTTTGCCATTCACATTGAATCTGCTCGCTAAAGTGGCTACAATGAAGGCAAGTAAACAGTCGAAAGGAATAGCATGAGTCCAAAAGAAATTGAAGATCTAATCGAAGACATCAACCCATCGGACGAAATCTTCCGCGGCGGGGCTAACCAGATCCATGCCAACGAAGTCACCATCCGCCAGGGCGGTGCCAACAGCATTGAGACAGGTCAGGCCCAGATTATCCAGGGTGGTGTGGTTAAGTTAAACGCAGATTCCCTGCAATTGACCAGCGGCGGGGTTGTGTTGGCGCGTACTCAGGAAGCCACCCTTAACAACTCCAGCGCCAGAGTGATTGTAGCTGGTGGGCATGCCCAACTGAACAACAGCCAATCCGTGCTGGTTGTGGCCGGTAATGGTGCGGATCTGGTGCAAACCGGTACGGTCGTGCTGGTCTCACCCCAAGTAACCCTCGATAAAGCCAGTGGCGTGGTTTTTTTGATGGCCAAAGAAGTGCACGGCGATGTCAATACTGCCTTCGGCACCCGTGATTCGATCCTGTTTGGTATCATCGCCGGCATCACTGGGGCAGTTGTTATGCTCCTGGCCAACCTGTTCAAGCTTAAGAAAAAGAAATAACAGCGCTACCATAATCATAGAAGAAGGAAGCGCCCGACTACACTGACACAGGGCCGCTCAAAGACGTCTTGGAGATGTGGTGCTTCGTCCATTTCCCCACTCAGGTCCAGACCGCTGAAATGCATGCGTTCATGCAGCTCTTTCTGCCAGCGCGGGCAGTCGCTGACGTCGTAGACCACCCCGTCATAGGCGATATACTTACGGGCGCCGCGTTCGCCATTATTTCGGCGCAGCTCGGCCAGGGAGATGATTCGGTCGGGGATCTGCATGTCTGCATTATACCGCCGGTGGCCGGTCAAGATGATGACCAACCCATTAATCAATCAATTAACCTCTCATCAAACAAACCAGGCAACCATTATCGGGTGGCTGATGGGAGGGCGACCGCAAGGGTCGCCCCTACAACCCATTGGGTCGACGCAAACACGAAGCGCATTGCTGCGCGCGCAGCGTGAACACACCCAACAAGCCAACCAATCAACAAATCATCTAATCAACTTAAAAACAAATCACCACCCCCCATCCCCCATTACTCCTCTCTCATTACCCCCACATAAGCTACAATTGATTCATCATTCAAAGGAGTCAACGCATGCCAGAAATCCTCGTCAATCAAAAAGCCCTAACCGGGGAAGGTCCCGCCTGGGATGCCCATGCGCAATTGCTCTACTGGCTGGATATCCCGCGGGCAACGGTCTTCATCTATGACCCTGCCGATGGGAATAACCGTACCATCGATCTCTCTGATCGCTTTGAAAGCATTGGCAGCCTGGCGCCATGCAAAAAAGGTGGGCTGCTGCTTGCTCCCGAGCGCAAAATTGCCCACCTCGATTTGCGTACCGAGCGGGTGCAGGTGCTCTTGGAACTTGAACAGGACCAGCCGGGAAACCGCTTCAATGATGGCAAATGTGATCCGCACGGTCGCTTTCTGGTAGGCTCGATGGCCAAAAATCAGGATGGCAGACCGCATGGCGCTTTGTATTGCATTGATACAGACCTGAGTGTTCACAAATTACGCGCAGACCTCTTTATTTCCAATGGCCTCGGCTGGAGCCCGGATTACCGGCACTTCTACCTGGCAGATTCAGGCTCGCGCGACGTATGGGCTTATGATTACGACCTGGAAGATGGCACCATCCATAACCAGCGGGTCGCTTTCACCTTACCGGCGGGAGATTATGTTGCCGACGGGTTAACAGTTGATCAGGAGGGCATGATCTGGCTGGCATTGTGGGATGGTGCCTGCATCACCCGCTGGGACCCCCGTGCGGGTGAACTATTGGAAACGTATTCCTTTCCAGCCAAACGGACAACCTGTTGTGTCTTTGGCGGCACAGATATGAACGAGCTGTATGTCACTTCCGCGGTTGAAGGGCTCACTGAAATGGATTGGCAGCACTACCCGCATAACGGGGCATTGATGCGTCAGCGCATGGATGTTTGCGGTATGCCGACATTTCAATTCGGCGGTTGAACCCTGCTACCAGCGCAGAGAGAGGCAGCTCAAGCCGCCATCCAGTTTGCGGTACTCGGACACATCCACAACAATGGTTTTGATCCCGGCCGCGTCAATGGCAGTCAGTGTCTGGGGGAATCCTTCCGGCACCAGCACGCAATCGTTTACCCGCAGGCAATTGGCTGCATAGGCTTCAGAAACTGGCACGCTGATCACCCGCCGGCCAACCAGCTCTGGTAAGGCTTTCAATCTCTCATCCACCAGAAAGATACCATCCCCCAGGTAATTGAGCGCACTTTTCAAGTGCAACCCGGCAGCAAATGCGCGCATATCGATCAGCTGGTTGCTGAATTCATGCCGCTTTAAATACAGCGCCAATTGTTCTGCACCGGCCAGGTTGGTCCGCGCAGAGAGACCGATCAGAAAATGCCCGTCGACCTCGCAAATATCGCCCCCATCCAGTGTTCCAGGCGCATGAATCTGTTCGAAATGCGCAAAGCGCAGCGCCAGATCAGGGGCAAGTTCAGACGCTTCCCCTCGACGGGTCTCAGCACCCGGGCGAGCCAGAATGGCGCAATGGCCAGCCAGGACAGCCGCATCTTCGATGAAGACTGCATCCGGGAAAGCAGGTAGAGCCGGCAAGAGGGTTGTCTCCACCCCCGCCGATTGCAAGGCGCGTTGGTATATCTCGTGCTGCTGCAGGGCCAGATCAAAATTGGGTATGCCCAGGTTGGCGGTGGTGATCCCTTTTACCAGGCTGGGAGCGGGTCGACGCAGCAGGGCATGCTGAAAAGTCATTCCGCGCCGGGCGTCAGGGAAAAAATGCGCTCTAATGCCGGCCTGGCACTCTGTAGAGCCAGCGCACGGTGACTGATCTTATTCTTTTGGGTATCTTCCATCTCCGCTACCGTTTTGCCAATCGCTGGAATCAGGAAAATGGGGTCATAGCCAAAACCACGATGCCCGCGTTCCTTTGGAATTACCTCGCCATACCACTCGCCAGTATGCACGCTTTCTTCGCCGGCTAATGTCACGACCACAATCGTACAGCGGAAGTGAGCTGTCCAGGGCTGCGGGTATTCGGCCAGTTGTTCCAGCAGATAGGCACGTCGGTCACCATCACTGGCATCAGATCTGGGTGCATAGCGCGCGGAATTTATCCCCGGCGCACCTCCCAGCACATCCACCTCAAGGCCGGAATCATCGGCCATGGTAGGCAGGCGGCTGGCGCGGCAAAAGGCCAGTGCCTTCTTGCGGGCATTGGCTACATAACTTTCGCCGTCTTCGGTCACATTCAAGAAAAGCCCTACATCTGCGGGTGTGAGTAATCGGATGGGCAGATCTTGGAGTATTGCCTGCATTTCACGCAGCTTTCCCGGGTTTCCACTGGCAATTAAGAGGTCATGCATTGTTAATATTTTCCTTTTTTATGATAAATATCATAATAAGTTGACGAGGGTACATCGCTGTGCTATAATCTCAAGGTATTATTATTATACCCTTTGATTGGTAGAGTTTTCTGGTGAGTCCTCCTCATAATCCATTACGAATAAATGTCGGCTTCATGCTGAATGAAACGACCGGCAGCCACCGCACCCTGAGTTTTGAGGTAGACGAGATCACCCTTTTCTCGGAGCTTGAACTGAGCCAACTCAAAGGGCAGGTTCGAATCAATCGAACGCCGCAGGGCTTGTTACTGGAGGCAGAATTTCAGGCTTTTGTGGTGGGGCAATGCGTACGCTGTCTGGAAGAATTTCAGCAACCATTGGAAACCGAATTTAAGGAATTATTTGCATATCGTACACGACACACGCGCGACTCAGAATTCTTTGTTCCAGAAGATGGTCATATTAACCTGGCACCCCTGCTTTATCAAAATATGCTCCTGGCCATGCCCATTAAAATGCTATGTAAACCAGAATGCAAAGGACTTTGTGTAATTTGCGGGACCAATCTTAACCAAACTGCCTGTGAGCATCAAGAAGCTGAGGCAGAAAACTAATTTTTTCCTCTTTTTATCAATATTAATAGACAAACGAGAATCGAATTGCAGCCTAAACTTCGGATTGACAGACAAGACCCAGTTTTTTTCATTGTTTTTTCACCACTGCCAAATTCTGGTCACATTGGCTGTCTCCGCATCATCAGGCTAAGGAGGGGTTTTAGTGAATCCAGGGAGAAGTAATCGCAAAACGGAAGTTTTCAGTATGCTGCTCGAAAAAGCGGACGTCCAGGGATATTTAACCACCGAAGATCTGGTGGAAGCCTATCCGGACATTTCCAGCGATATTGATCGTATGGAAGCGATCATGGTAGCTCTTCGCCGCCAGGGGGTAGATGTCTTTGATGAGGATGAAGCCGGCCGCAGCAATGAGGAGTATGGCAGCCCACCCAGTGATATGGACCCGTTTGCAGCGAACCTGGAAACGATCGCCAGTGATGACACCATCGGCCTCTATTTGAAAGAAATGTCTTCGGTGCCGTTGCTTAACGTTGAGGAAGAGTTGAGCCTGGCTCGCCGTATTGAATCCGGTCGCATGGCGGAAGATCTGATGCTCGAACTGAATGGCAGCACCCCTCCGGATGAATTAGAACGGTTTACAGCCGAAATTGAAGATGGTGACAATGCCCGTGACCACTTGATTAAAGCCAACACACGCCTGGTGGTCAGCATTGCCAAGCGCTACATCGGCCGCGGTGTACCTTTCCTGGATCTGATTCAGGAAGGCAATCTGGGCTTGATGAAGGCTGTCGAAAAATACGAATACCAGCGCGGGTTTCGCTTTTCCACTTATGCCACCTGGTGGATTCGCCAGACCATTTCCCGTTCCATTGCCGATCAGGGCCGCACCATCCGTGTTCCTGTGCACATGGTCGACCGCATCCGCCATCTCTATCGTGAAATGCACGAAATGGAGCAGAAATTAGGACGTGTACCAACCAACGAAGAACTGGCAGTTGCCATGGACACCTCACCCAATAAAATCGACTGGATGATGCGCGTCAGCTGGCTGCCGCTTTCTCTCGAAAGTCCCATCAATGAGGATGAGGAGGAATCGGAACTGGGGATGTTTGTCGAAGACACCCTCTCCCCTTCACCCATCCAGAGCACCTACGATAAGATGTTGCGCGAGCGCATTGAAGCCGTGTTGGACACCCTGCCCCCGCGAGAAGCCCGTATCCTGCGCCTGCGTTTTGGTCTGGATAATGGTCACACCTACACCCTCGAAGAAGTTGGCCAGAAATTTGGTCTGACGCGCGAACGCATTCGCCAGATTGAGAGCAAAGCCCTGCGACGCCTGCGTCATCCGCGCCGCTCGCGCCAATTGAAAGAGTATGTGCCGTAGAAATACGGCGGGTAGTGCGTAGCACGTAGCGGGTAGCGGGTAGCGGGTAGCTGATTAGTTGATTAGTTGATTAGTTGATCAGTTGATTAGTTGATCAGTTGATTGGTTGGCTGGTTAATTTGTTATCTGGTTGGTTGACTGGTTGATTGGTAAATTTGTAAAATCGTCGTGAAAGGGTATTGGTTTGAATCTCCAAACCGCCATGCCCAACATACCGGCAGGCAACCGCAAGGGTTGCCCCTACAACCAAATCGCATTGCTAACCGACTACGCCTTACTCACCCAGGGGCAACTCCCGGCAGGCAACCGCAAGGGTTGCCCCTACACGCGGATCGCATTGCTGCCTGACTATGCCCTACTCACCCAGGGGCAACTCATGGCAGGCAACCGCAAGGGTTGCCCCTACAACCGGGATCGCATTGCTACCTGACTATGCCCTACTCACCCAGGGGCAACTCATGGCAGGCAACCACAAGGGTTGCCCCTACAAATAATTTCTAGCCTCTTGTCGTCCTTCATCCGCCTATCCGAAAGACCAGAATACTGCTATCCACGCGGCCAAATCGCTCCTGTTAATATTGTGTTCGTTGCAATCTGGTTCTATAATCCATCTGAAGCCCGTTATCAACGTATCTCCCTGCTTCGAGAAAGAGGATTTTCAATGGCTAACTTTGATTTCGCCGAACTTTTAAAATTTCTTCCGCTCTTAATCCCACTGATTTTGATCCAGCTCGGATTATTAATCGCCGCCCTGGTGGATTTACTCAAACGCGACGTTACCCGTGGACCGAAGTGGATGTGGGTGCTCGTTATCCTCTTTATCAACATCATTGGTCCAATTGTTTATTTCATCATCGGGCGCGAGGAAGAATAGGATGTTAACACTTGCATCCGAAGCAGCTGCCATCCGCTGCGAAGGCTTGACGCGTTATTATGGCGATGTCAAAGCCCTGGACCATCTTGATTTACAAGTCCCCAAAGGCTCCATATTCGGCTTCCTGGGTCGTAATGGCGCTGGCAAAACCACCACCATGCGCCTATTAACCGGCCTGGCAACGCCAACGTCCGGCTCCGCCTGGATCAGCGGTTTGGAAACCACCAACGGCAATCCGGCGGCGGGTTACTGCTTCGGATACCTGCCACAGCAGCCGGTATTCTACGGTTGGATGCGCGCCTGGGAGTACCTGGATTATGTCAGCCGCCTTTACAAAATGGAGGCTAAAGATCGCAAGCAGCGCATTTTTGAAGTACTGGAACAGGTCGGTTTAAAAGAAGCTGCCAGGCGAAAAATTGCCGGTTTCTCCGGCGGCATGAAACAGCGCCTCGGAATTGCGCAGGCTATCGTTCACCGTCCCCAGGTTTTGTTGCTTGATGAACCCACCAGTTCGCTGGATCCAGCCGGACGGCATGAGGTGTTGGATTGGATCCGCAACCGTGATCCGCAAACGACTGTCTTTTTATCCAGTCACATTTTGGGCGACATTGAGCGAATCTGCGATCAGGTTGCCATTTTAAATCAGGGAAAGCTCGTCAAAGTAGGTGAGCGTGATTCGATCCTGGCAGAATATGCCACCAACGCGCTGGAGATTCAGGTGGAGGCACCCGCAAATGGAGCTCTTTTGGCTTTTGCGGACGAATTACGAACCCTGCCCTGGGTTGAGACTGTAACCATTGATCATAACATTGCCCGAATTCTGGTGGCTGATATACAGACTGCCCGCCTAAATATTCTGGCCCTCATCGAAAATGCGGCCTTGCCATTGGTTCGCCTGGAATGGGTGCGTCCGACACTGGAAGAAGTATTTTTGGAATTAAGCGAGTAAAAGCATGCATGCCATTGTTTATATTCTGTCCATCTCACTTACCATCCTGCTGCCCTTACTGTTTGCCCTCTGGTTAAGGCGTTTTTTCCGTGTATCCTGGTTCCTGTTTGGGGTCGGATCGCTAACCTTTATAGGCTCGCAGGTTGTGCACCTGCCGATGCTGAGCCTGTTCTCCAAATGGGGCATTCTGCCAACCAGTAACGGTCCACTGGAAGGCGCTATGCTGTGGCAATCAGCCGCCATCCTGGGTCTGGCTGCCGGGATCTGCGAAGAACCAGCGCGGGCACTGGCATTTTGGCTGCTGAAGCGCTCTCGCCGTCTGGAAGATGGGCTCATGCTTGGTCTCGGTCACGGCGGAATCGAGGCGATGATTTTGGTGGGCATCCTGGCAGCCGGTTCGATCGCACAGCTCTTTGCCTTGCGCGGGCAGGATTTGAACGCTCTGCCCATCACACCGCAACAATTAACGTATCTTAATCAGCAGCTGCTCATATTTGAACGCTCCCCTTTACTGGGCTTCGCACCCCTGCTAGAGCGTCTACTGGCCATCTGCCTGCATGTCATCCTGACCCTGATGGTGTTAAAAGCTTTTCAGGAGTAAAAAGACCGGCTGGGTGTTAATCGCCATCCTGTACCATGCCCTGGTCGATTTTGGAGCTGTTTATCTTGCCAATAAAACCAGTAACGCTCTCTTGTTGGAGGGGGCTTTCGCAGCCATCATACTTCCCGGCGCAATCTGGGCTTATTTGACTTTTCGTAACCAGGCCCGTCAAAACCGGCAGGCATTCCTGGGTGTGGAATGGGGCCTCTTCTGGCAGTCACTGCGTAAAGAAATGATGCAGCTCTGGCGCACCAAAATGGTACTCGTAATTTGGGGCGTGTTTGCCCTGTTCGGGATCGCCTCTCCGCTGTTAGCCTATTTCCTGCCGCAGATACTTGGCAGCATTGAAGGGGCTCAAATGTTCAAAGATCTCATCCCGACACCCGCGGTCACAGATGCCATTGGACAATACGTCAAAAATATCTCTCAATTCGGCTTCTTAATTGCCATCCTGGTCGGGATGGGCAGGGTAGCAGGTGAAAAAGAAAAGGGTATGACCGAGATGATATTGCATAAGCCCTTGCCACGCTGGGCATTCATCCTATCAAAGTTCACAGCCCAGGCGCTGGTTTACCTTTCCGCATTTCTGATCGCCGAGATTTTTGCATATAGCTATACCATCTTTCTGTTCCAGAGTTTCTCGCTGCCATTTTTCACCTTCATGAATTTGTTGCTTTTCCTATGGCTGCTGGTATTTGTCGCGACGACTACCCTGGCCAGTACCCTGACCAGCTCAATCGGTGCTGCCGCGGGGGTCAGCCTGGGAATGGCAGTCGTGCTCATGCTCTCTGCTCAGATCCCAAAATATGGAGCCGTCAGCCCACAGGCCTTGATGAATTGGGTCGGCGCCATGACCGCCAACATGTCATTGGATTTGCAAACCAGCAACTTCACCGCTCTGGCTGCCGCGGTAGTGGTCATCATCATGTCACTCGTCTGGGCAATAGGGCTCTTTGAGCGCCAGGAGATTTGATGTGAGGTAACAAGGATTAAGTGAGGAGTGAAGAGTGATCAGTTGATTGGTCGCTTTGTGAATTAGTTGCCTTGTGAATTAGTTGCCTTGTGAATTAGTCGCTTGGTGAATTAGTCGCTTGGTTGGCGGAAACTCCCCCTAGCTGAGATTAGCGACTAAAATGTTCACTGGAATAGGAAATGAAACCCCAGAGGAATTTATTTGCTTAGCTCAGATTGGGGTTTAAAAAACATTATTTTGTCCTGTTATTTCGTTGTCATTGAGTGGGCCTGTAGGGTGCGTTCACGCTACGCGCGCACCAGGAAATGTAAAATTAATTGTGTAAACGGAAAAAGCCCTGAACGCTTGCATGCCTTGAGCATGATACACAAGGCTTAGCATTTTCCAGTTACTCCCCACACGCTACCCGCTCGCGAAGCAGTCGCAAGCCACATAGCCAACCGCTACCACGCTATCTCTTCCTCGCTTTGCGGGCATTGGCCTCAGCTCGCTTTGCGTGCCTTCGGCACAGCTATCTCTTCCTACCCGCTACCCGCCACGAACTACAAGCCACAAGCCACAAGCCACCCGCTATCTCTTCCTCGCTTTGCGGGCATTGGCCTCAGCTCGCTTTGCGTGCCTTCGGCACAGCTATCTCTTCCTACCCGCTACCCGCCACGAACTACAAGCCACAAGCCACCCGCCACCCGCTATCTCTTCCTCGCTTTGCGGGCATTGACCTCAGCTTTCTTTTCCTATCACCTATCCCCTATCTCTTCCATCCAGAACAACTGGTCAAGAGTCTTGCCGGTCGCATTGGCGATCAACAGGCATAACTTGATGGTGGGGTTATACTTTCCAGCTTCAATTAAGCCTACGGTCTGGCGGCTGATACCCACCTTTTCGGCCAACATGGCTTGCGTCAAACCCATTTCAACCCGGGCTACTTTTACGTGATTGAAAATTTGAAAACTGTCCATCAATTTATCCTTCAATCTTCTGTGCGCATCTTTTTTAATAGGTTGGAACTGATTGATTTGAGATATCTACCAACATGGTAGGGGTCATGCTGCTCACGTGCCTTTGGCAGCGTGACCATGGAGCATAAGCTCAATACAAATAACGATTCTTCGGATTACGCAAACTACGAAGGGCATTTTTGCTTATGGTAGCATTTCATAATCGATAAGTCAAATATATATTACTTTATGTTATATATATATTGCAAAGAAAATTACAATCTCCAGCTCCAAACTGTGAGATCATCATGCAGACCGTCCCTTCCCACACGAAATTACTCAGCATTCAGTATGGCAAGGGCTTTTTTATATTTCAACAGGCGCTCAAGGTCTTTATCGTCCGGATTGGGCAGGCGTTCGATATGCATGTTGTCATGCAGGTCGCCAATTTTCACGCAGCGAGCCAGCGTGTGACCCCGTATCTTGCGGACATAGTCTTCATAGCTATCTTCTTCGCGGTGTGTCAGCAAGTCAACCGCGGAGACAATCTCCGCTGGGAAGCCGGCAGAACGTAAATCCGCCAGCGTGTGGTCACTATCCTCGATCACATCGTGCAAAATCGCGACAATGCGCTCCTCGTCGGTTCGCATGGCAGCCATGATGCGCAGCGGATGTAAAATGTACGCCACCCCGGCGCGATCAACCTGACCGCTGTGAGCTTCCAGGGCAATTTTGAGCGCCAGGTCAATTAATGGATTGGCATTTTCCATGGGCAATCTCCTCATTCACAATTGTAATTAGCAAGCAATAGAGATGCCAATACTTGTCCAAATTAAACGCAAATGCTCGGCACGAATGATTGAATGGCACGAATATTACTTTTTTTACTACTCGTGTCATTTGTGCTATTCATACTACATTCGTGATTAAGATTCCCACTTAAATCAAAGGCTCCTCGAGTAGGACTCGAACCTACAACCTAGCGGTTAACAGCCGCCCGCTCTGCCAATTGAGCTATCGAGGAAAGCTTCAATATTATAACCAATCCTGTTTGCGTGTCAAGGTAAAAAGACGCTTGCTTCGCGCGCGAGCGAGGCGGGTAGCTCGTAGCTCGTAGCTCGTAGCTCGTAGCTAGCTCGTAGCTCGTAGCTCGTAGCTCGTAGCTCGTAGCTCGTAGCTCGTAGTAATAATAATTTGTATTCAGCTGTCGTGCCAGGTCTTCGATTTTCCTTCCTCGCTTTGCGGGCCTTTGGCCTCAGCTCTCTTTTCCTCGCTTTGCGGGCCTTTGGCCTCAGCTATCTCTTCCTTTCACCTGCTCTCTAAAACACCCACTGCCAGCCGATAATCAGCAATACGGCGTTGGTAACGGCATGCGCGATCATGGCACTCACCACGGTTTGGTGCCTGACCAGCAGCGCATACAACGCACCGCTGAGCAATGCCGGCAGCCACAAGGCCGGCTGAAAGGTCAACAGGGCAAACAAACCGGCTGTCATCCAGAAGCCCCTCGCTACGCCAAAACGCCCCTGCCAGCCGGAGAGGAGTACACCCCGAAAAAAACCTTCGACCGCATAGGGAGCGACCGTCAGAGCCAGGGCCATCGTTACCCAGCGCAGCACAAGCGGGGGATCAATGGCGGCAATCGAACGCGCCGTTTGAGAGGACCAGTTCAACACCACGCTCAGGATAAACACGCTGACCAGGCCGCAGCCCAGGCCAGCCAACACCGCCGCCGGGAATTTCAGCAGTGTCATTCCAGCCACCCGCTGAGCCGGAAAAAGCAGCCATAGGCTGAAAAACAGCACCAATACCTGCCAGAAATATAAGAATGGCTGCCAGGTCGCCCGGAATAGGCTGCCAGCCAGGCCATCAGCCAGGATGGGTGCCTGCACAAACTGTAGCCAGGCATAAGAAATAGCAGTTGCCAGCATCGGCAAACCGTAAGCAGCACTTAAGACCACCCAGGGTTTGTTTTGGTAATTGTATTTGCGCAGCAGCCAGACCAGCGCCAGGGCAGCCAGGGACAGGAAGAAGAAAATGAATGCAACCAATAAGGTGTATTGGCGATCAACATCCTGCTGATTGGTGAATAGGCGTTGGAACAGAAATGATTGCAGCCACACCACTACCACAAATGCGATCAGGATGATAATAAGCCAATTCGTTCTGGTGAATATTTTATTTTTCAGTGACTTACCTCCAACGTCCTCATGAATGGTGCGCTGTGATTCGGCAATACAATACTTTTTTCAACTGAAAAGCCCATGTGGAAGAAGAAAACATCTCTCCACATGGGCTCAATTCTTATTTCGAATACGGTAGGCTCAACCTTTTCCTTTACGAATCACCGCTGCCAGGGGTGAAGGTCGGTCTGGGGGTATTGGTCGGAATGGGGGTATCAGTGAAAATAATTGGTGTAGGAGTCCGGGTAGGTGTATTTGTCCTGGTTGGCGTGATTGTCGCCGTATTCGTCGCGGTACCCGTGTGCGTAGGTGTATTCGTGCGGGTGAAGGTGCGTGTAACGGTTGGCGTAGGCGTCGGCACCGTGGGCGTAAAGGTAGCCGTATTGGTAAAGGTACTGGTTGGTGTAACCGGCGTACGGGTGGGGGTGTTGGTACGCGTTGCAGTGCGGGTAGGAGTGTTCGTCTGGGTGAAAGTGTTCGTAATCGTCGGTGTATTGGACGGTGTAAATGTACGCGTGATCGTTGGCGTATTGGAAGGAATCGGTGTATTGGTGCGCGTCGGTGTGCGTGTGAAGGTTGGGGTAATGGTGAAGGTATTGGTAACAGTGTGGGTATTGGTGACCGTGAATGTATTGGTGCGTGTGGAGGTCTGTGTCACCGTCGGTGATAAGGTGGGGGTAGAGGTTGCCAGGACTGAACCGGTTTCTGGCCGCAGATTAGCCTGGGGCACAATTTCATATGACACCATATCTGATGACCAGTACAATTGGGCAACCGCAGCACCGCCATTTTCATAGTATTCCATCACGATGCTCTTGGCCGCGCAGGTAGTAAAACTGACTGTATCGCTGGTATAGGTGGTGGCAGACATATCACGCCAGGCATTCGTCGAGATAATCGAATTGCCATCCACGTAAAGGCGAGCACCGTCATCGGAACGGGTATAGAAAGTGTATACTTCGCCTGGGTACTTGGGTATGACATAACCCGTCCAGCGCACGGCGAAGTCATCAGTGCGAATACTACTCGGGCTACCATAACCCCAGTTGAAGTCAATATTGTCATCCAGCTGTACTTTCACCAGGTTAGAGAAGCTGGGCGGGGCATAATCTTCATAATAAGCGCCCAGGATACCGGTACCATCCGCCGTACAGGGTGCCAGCGTAGCTGTATTGGTGGGGGTGGGGGTATCGGTGACTGTTGGTGTGACGGTTATGGTTGGCGTGGATGTTGGCAGCGCTCCAGCCGGCATTAAAAATTCACTGTCAATGACTACTGGGCTGCCACCAATATCTGTTCCACCCGACCAGGCTACACGGATTGAGCCATTATTGTTGCTATTCTTGATGTAATGTACTTCAAACCAGTACCAATCACCTCCTACAAGATAATGTGGACCGCTTGGTCTATCTGCCCATGTACTGCTGTTGGTACTGTGGAAAAGAATACTGCTTTTGTTGCTCTCAGAATAGGTTGGGCTGAGGTAGATTTCGGCATCATTGTTGTTAATCATATAGAAGGTGTAATCAGCTGATTGGGGAGCACAGATCCAACCAGTATATCGGAGACCCGAATCTCTCAAACTGGCCCCTGCCCTATCAATCCGACCTGTAATCACACTGCTATCCGGATCGTTTGGCCAGCGTAAGTTTCTTGTGGGATCATCTAACCAGGGTAAATTAGCGTTTCCACCCAACCCAAGCCATTGCTGCATTAAAATACCTTCACCACCACATTCTACACTCGGAGGGGTGGGCGTGACTGTAGGGGTATCGGTGGGAGTGGCTGTGTCGGTTGGAGTTGATGTGTCAGTAGCCGGCACCGGGGTATTGGTGTTGACCGGCGCATTGCCAATCGAACCCACCAGACCGGTCACGCGCGAGATACGGAATTTCTCGACCAATCCTTCGCGCTCCGAGGTCAGGCGCAGAGTCGGCCACCAGGTACTGACAAAGGGGGTAATCAGCGGGTGACGATATACTAATACAACGCGCACGCGGTTACCGGGGCCGCCAGCATCATCAATGTGACGCACATAGGTATTGGATGAATCAACCATGCTGCAATACTTCAAGAAACGATATTGATCCTGTGGGGGGTCATTGGGGATGTAATACTGAGTATTCGGATTAAAACCAAATACATCACCCGTTGGGAACTCACGATTGGAACAAATGGTAAAGTCAAAATAGCCAGGGTCTTGCGGGCTGCCGCGATAAGACTGGTCAAATGTAGAGCCGGCATCATAGGCATTATCCAGAAAAGCCTCGTAATCGCCGGTTACAGGTTCATTGGGGTCATAGGCCAGCCCCATTGCACCGGAGAGAGCAGCCTGGCGGATGGAGGGCATGCGTGCCCAGTCAATCAAAAAGCTGTTGAGGAGTTCAACCTCTTCCTTGGATTGATCATCATCGGTGTGCCATGGTTGAGTCACAACCAGAGCCTCAGAAACACGGCAGTCAAAATTGCCACTGCCATCATCGTCCAGAGTAGAAAAATTGACCATTTGCGCATCGGAATAATCTTCACCCAGCACAAACTCGGCAGTCAGCTGTCCATCCAGGGCAGCCGCTGCATCCGCACAATAAACAGGGTCATAATTACCGGTGACGGCATAGCGGATGGCAAAACGGGCACCGTTTTCGAGTGCCAGCCAGGCCTGTAAAATGCGACCGAATTCGATAATACCAAACACCAGCAGCAGCAAAATAGGCAGGGTCAGGGCAAATTCAACCATGCTCTGTGCGCGCTGGCTGCGTTTACCGGGGGGAAATTTGAAGAGCATTAATTTTTTCATATCATTACCCTATCTGTTACTGGCTGATTCTCGTGAATATACGTGAGGCAATATCCTCAAAAATTGGGGTTAAATCTGCTCCCCCGGAAGCGTAATAATATTGTCCGCACCAGGTTACATTCGTTTTTCCAACACAGGGATCAACTGTATCCCGGCGTCCTTCGATGCCAATTAAGGCCATATAGCGCAGCAATTTGGTGCTGACATCACCAATATTACCCAGTCCAATTGTGTAAACAGCAATATCATCACCAATTGGTTCATTCGGATTATTGGGTACTTTTAATGCCGCTTCATCGATCATGTCACGGGCATAATCCAGTACGGAATAGCGTGCATCATAGCTCCCCAACGGAGCTACGACAGTCCAATCGGCACCTGCCGGTGCCACAGGGCATTCCGCTCCATTTACATCAATACAATAGCGCGGGGTCCAATCATTATCCTTGCAGCGTACTGCCAGATCCCAAAAACCATTGGCAGGACCACCCAGATAACTATTACAGAATCCATTCGGGTAAGCCGAAGGGTTCAGAATATCGGGGTTGGTGGTAGGTGTATCACTCAGATTGGCCTGTCCATCCGTCAGGAAAACCATCACCCACACAGAGCCATAACGGCCGGCCAATTTTACAACATTCGCGCCGGTGCGGATGCCGCAGCCAATACAGGTGGAAAGTGGTGCCAGGGTGGCATTATAAATCCCGGCATCAGGACCCGAAGTAACAGGGTCATTGGCAGCCAGGTAGTCAACCGAGACTTGATTCTCATCTGGCGTCCAGACACCATCGCCATTCCAATCATACGCATCATATTGATCGTCGCGGTCACAGGGAATACCCGTCCAGCCGTCGAACGGTTGTCCGGCTGCAAACAATCCAGCCGGCGGCGCAGGTGTTTCCGAAACACCCCACCAGCGGTCACCCAGGATGCTGGTGGCATCATCAGCCGGGTTAGCCGGCCAGGGGCAATCGGCACCATAGAGCGCCATGTCATCATCTACATCCGAACCGTCATTATCTCGGTCTTCCGGGTTGGCAAAATTTATCTTTTGTTCGCCGGTTCCATTATCCAGCCAGTCATAAAACAATCTTGAAATCTGGGCATCATCATTTAAGCGGATATCCCGGATGACATTTTTCACTTCGGTCATGTCATCGCTCATCAGAACAGAAAAGCCAGCTTTATTAAGAATTGGGTGAGCAACCGCCACATTAGAGTAGGTAACGATGGCCACCTGGTCGATGGCATCATAGAGTGTGTTAACCAGTGCGATAGCTGCATCTTTGGCTGATTCCAGTGGTTGGCAAGCGCCGTCATTTCCATCCCCGTCCGGGTCGACGACGTTACAACCCGTTACAGGCGTATTGGGGTCATTGAAGCTGTAACCCACGGTATCGTTCCCCATTGATTCGGAAACATCCAGTACAATGACCAGATCGAGCGGTGCTGCTTCGGAAATGGTGTTGGTGGAAAGGTTGATATTGGTGAACCCCAGCAGGGTCAGAAAATAGAGCGGAGCACGCTGGGTGGCTTCAATCCAGACCAGCTTTTTGGGAGTTTCACCCGAGGTTGTATCCGGACAACGCGCATTGAAAACCGGTGCAACCAGCGCCAGATGCGGGTCACGCAGCCCATCCGGGTCATTGGAGGTGACATAAGCCGGGGTGCCATAGGTGGAATTATCTTTTTCATCGCAGACATACAATTGCAGGTTAAGCGTGCTCATGTCTGTATTCATCAGCGCCATAACTTCATCGGCGGTGTTAGCCATATCAGCTGAACTCGCACCGCGTTTAAACTCATTGGCCGCCGCGATAGCAGCCGAGTCAACCGCACGCTTGAGGTGACCATAGGTCACATATAAGGAACCTGCATCCAGGGCCAGGCCAACGAAAAATAAAAGTGCCAGCAGAGAAATACCAAAAATAACCAGGATCTGGCCTTTGGAACGATCGTGAGAATGGGTGAGGTTTGCTTTTTTCATTTTATGGCACCACTCTTGTGGGTTGGGCTGCCGGTAGGGGCATGAATGTATAGGCATGAATCTGGATCGGGTTGGGAATGATATCCGAAATGATCGGAATGCCCAGCACCTGTTCATAGCAATAGTAAAATTCCACGGCTACATACCCTTTTTTGGGTGTTGAGGAGCTGGATGTAGCCAGCTTCGAGTCAACATATGTCGCGGTATAAAGGGGTGTAGTTCGGACAGCATCCCCATCGCAATTTTGTTTAAAGTTGTCAGTCCCGGACGTGTACGTATTTGTGGCAGTATCTAAATTGGAAAGCGCCCAATAACCATCAGGGGCCGGCCAGGTCTGTTGTACGGATTGCACTCCACCTACATTTTCAATCGTAAAAACAGTGATGACGACATCGTCCGTGGCCGGGTTCAAGTCAATAAACGAATTGAAGCCGTTACAAAACGGGTCACTTGCAGCTTCGCAGTCAGGAGTTGTTGGCGGGGAAAAAATGCAAGCCGTGTCATAGTAAAAATCAAAGTTACCGGGTGTACTGCAGTTATAATCAGCAGAAGCTGGGCGCGGGTCTGCGCCATTATTTAAATAAGGCGCACGGCTGGCAGCAAAACGGGCAGATTCGCGGGTCAAATCGAGGACATCCAGGTAGCGGCCCATAAAGAAAGCTACCTCCACCATCCCCAGCAGAATCAGCAGCAGAATCGGGATGATCAAAGCCAGCTCCACAAAGCTCTGGCCTCGGGTGAGCTGCCTGTTTTTGAGTTTTTTTACAAGCGCGTTTGGTCCAAATTTCATGATTTTCACTGGTTCTCTTCTCATATCCAATTATCGGGAGAATAATCCTATTTTTATCTTATCGGAATTAGCCAGTATTACAAGACCTGCAAGGCAAACTGTAATCATATTGTGATGATTCAGTAACACGATCGTAACTTTACTGCCTGTTTAAGATAAAAATCTCCAGGTATATCCCTTACCCTGCCTCCATTCTATTGCCTGAACCCAATGTTCATTCTCGCTAAAAGTATCACTGAATACACGAGCACCAAGTAAATTGCAGCGATTGAGAATAGGTGCATCCAGCCTATTGGTAGGTGCAGGTTTCATGCTCATAGGATCGAAGATCTCCCTCTCCCTTGGCAAGGCAAAAACCTGAAGGTTGCGCTCTGAGTCAATGACAGCCGATTGGCGCGGCGAGCCTTGCAGCCAGCGCTCAATGCGTGCCTGGCAGGAAATCTCAAACGGCCGCCAGCGTGCATCCACACGATCGCTGCCATACCAGGTGAAAAGCGCACGGATGAAGCTGCTGGATGAATGACTGTCAATTAGATTGGACAACAAGATCGTTGTCTGCTCCTGCGCTGCCAGACAAAAGCGGATGTCTTGCGCCAAATTCTGCCAGTTACTGCCATCCCAGCGTTTCAAGCTGCCGCGCGCATAGCCGCTGCCATCATCACTCTCCAGCAGGTAATAGGCATCGCTATTGATGGCACCCGAACGTTTGATCACGATCCAGCTGCTTTCATTAAACGCCAGCAGGCATGGTTCGGCCAGCTGCCAGCAATGCCATTGCCATCCGCCATCAACAGTAGCCGTGGCATGTTCCATTTGAGCCAGCAGCATGCCCGGCTTGCCATGGTCATCTGCGTGTACCGCCACCTGCAAATCATCCTCTGTTTGGCCGATATTAGCAGCCCGCAGCCAGACCTGGGCCAGCCGGAAAAGCGGCTCTTCATTCCAAACTGATTGCGCCAGCTGTGCCTGGCTTGAAAGGCGTCCGACCAGCACCTGGCTCTTGCCGCCGTCCAGATGCTCCAGCAAACCTTCCTGGTTGCCATCCAGCTCCCAGCCCAGGCGCTGCCACCAACCGCTGCACTGAATTTCCAACCACCCTTCTTCGGCTGTGGGGTCTGATTCTATTTTTAAGGAAGGAAGGCTCTGCAAAGCGTGAAAGGAAGCCAGCAGTACCTGGTTGGCAAGATAGGGATCCGCCTGACTGATGCTGACCAATTTCTCCCGGCGTCCAAAACGCGCCTGACTGGCCGCTGCATCCATCCAGTCAGTGTATTGCCAGCGATCCAGGGGACCGGCCTGTTGCGCCTGGCGCGGAAAACGAACGATGACCCGGTTGTACATTTCTTGTAGGGAGCGGGTCAAACGAGTGTGCCGGATAGTGTAAGAGACCTTCTGCACCCAGCCATTCCAGAGCACCTCCCCATCCCCGCCGCGGATTTCCAGCGGCAAACCCAGGATCTGGTTGGAAAACGAGCTGAACCATTGCTCTGAAATGAAGGGCAAAATTGCGGCCAGGCGGGCAGCAGCCGCGCCACCCGGTAATTGCCAGCTCATCTGTTCAACCTGCCAGACAAATCCATCATCTAAGCGCGGGCTGAAATCTGTATTGAGAAAAACGACCTGGGCACTCATACCAGCATCCTGACCCGCGGCCGGTAGCGTACTTCCATTTCAAGGTAGGCATCCAATGCCATTTCTGCGCCGCCGTCGGCCAAAAATTGCAAACATTGATCCTCCTGCGGGCAGATCCAAATTCCCGACCCATTACAAATATAGATCTGTGCCACCTTGCCACTCAGATCATCAAGCAGTAATGGCTGCTGCTCTTCACCGCCATCGATCAGGGTCTGACCCGCCCGCAGATCGCCGCCAGGCAATGGCTGAAAGTGACGCCAGCCATCCAGACCCAGCAGGAAGATTGCATCCACTACCAGCAGGTGGGAGCCCTCCCCCTGCGCCTGCGCCAACAACGTGACCTGATAACTGGCAGCCTGCGGATACTCCGCGGACACAATCGGTAATTGCAAAACCGGTAACGCTTGTAGTTGCAGCCCAGTTTGCAGCGCAAACAGCTGACTCTGGTAGGTGATGCCGCCTTGACGAATTACCCAACGCAGCCAGTAAGTTTCTGTTAAAGGCGTTGTGGCCGGCATCCGCAAGAAAGGACGCACGCGCACAGAGTGGTTCGAGCCACCAAAGACATCTTCAAATTGCCACCTCAGCAGTTCCTGCTCGCCACTGCCCTCCCATTGCAGCTGTCGATAAGCACCGCCCTGGCAGCTTACATCATCTACCACCGTGCTGCTGATACTGGTCTCGGCGGTTTCAGCTTCCAGGACAGCCAGGTTATCCACAATAGCGCGCAGCTGACCCACATACAGGTTTTGGGTAATTGCATTGCTGCCCAGTTTGTGAGCCAGCCATAATTGTGCGGGTGACGGCAGTTCACCGACAACATCCATTCCCAGCCAGCGCACCTGGTTGTCGCCCAAGATATCCGCGCGGTTATCCACCCGCAAACCGCCAAATACACGGCTGCCATAACGGTTACTGAGCGGCAGGGAATGCAAAGGTCCTTCCCAAAAATCACTGCGTTCCAATTGCAATTGTATGCCGATGCCTTTCGGCTGCAAACTGCCTTTGATCCATTGGAAGTTGCCTCCGAAAACGCGGCTTTCATACGGAAACTCGCGCTGTTCCGTCTGCAACGAGAGAATGCCAGACTGTCCGCGCGCAATACGCTCCAAAAATGATTGCAAACGGCCAATCCAGGCACGATTCTGTCCGGGTGCACCTTCCAGCACCAGTTCCAACAGCTCGTTGATATGGTTGCCCCCCAGGCGCACGCCTGGCAACCGTTGACAGGTACGCAGCGGGGTTACAGCCAAAGGTCCGTGCAGCCCAATTTCGTCGTTATTAATCTTTAATGATAATGAATACATGCTGCTCCTTTGTGACTTTACCTTTCCTTTCCAGCAAACCAAACCGATCCGCTGGAAAGGAAGACCGGGATACCAAATCCCGGCCTGTTTTTCAATCACTCACATTCCTGCTCGTAATCAAGTACTGCTGGCGGCGTATCCGGCCAGCAGGCGTAGGGTACCTGCTGGCTGCGCTGCAAGTAGTACTGGCGTAGGTTTTCCAGTTCCTTTTCAAGGGCTTGCCCCTCGCTGCGCAGCCAAACCTGGTTGTCTTTCACGGTGGCAGGGTCGGGGTGGAAGATTTCTGCCCGTTGTTGTTCGCGCAGCTGCCAGGCACGCACCACAGCCAGTCGCAGCAGCAGGTGCGCCATTCCGTTTTCGAGGATGGTGATGGCGGCTTCATCCAGACCTTCCAGTGCCAGCTTGATCGGGCAAACGCTCTGCAGGCTGGCCAGTGCCAGGCGAATACATTCCACCAGACGTTCCGTTCCCCAGATGAGACCATCTTCATCCCAGAGCATATGGCGCAATTGCTGTAAGAGACCATCAAGATTGAGAATCATGCCTGACCTCACAATACTGGCTTAGATCAATGCCTTCGAATGTAAATTTCATGCCATTTAAGGTCACCAGGCAAACTTTACCGCATGGATAGACCTTCCAAATTAGCAATTGTTGTGGATCAATCCCATGCAGTTCAGCCAGGTGTAAAATGCTCAAAGGCGGCCCGGTTTTCTCTTCTTTGATTGCCGCTTTGTTAGTTGCCTTGCGTTTCGGGCTCATCCTGTACCTCCTTATTTTGCCAGAGCTGCGGATGCGCCTGCCATAACAGGCTCATTTTTTCTTCCAGCGTCCAGGCTTTCGTGCTCATCGGCTGACCGAGCCAGGCTTGCAGATCCTGCAGGGTTCCATTGAAAAAATTCAGATCCAGCGGCCCATTAATGCCCGGCAGAATAAATTTATCCCCGGAGAACTGCCAGAATTTCCAGTTTGTACCGCCAGCCGGGATCAAGGGGCTGCGGATTGTGGGGCTGTAGTGCGTTTTGAGGGTTTCCCAACTGAGCGAAACGCGACCGGTGGGATACGGGTAATGAGCCACCCACAGCGGCCACTGGCGCAGCCAATTTTTCATATCGAGCGCGTACTCGTGCACAAAACTGGCGCGGGTGTAAATCAAAACCGGTTTCTGCCAGGTGTCGCGCAGCAACTGAGCCAACTCAAGGCTGCGACGGCTGATCTGCTGGGCGCTAAAGTGATTTTCCTTGAGCGCTCGCTTACTCAAATCCCAATTTTGCCAGTATTGTTCCACATCCAGGGCCAGGAAGGCAAAATCACGATCGGCGATGGCAGCCTTCAGATTGGTGAGCTGCGCCTGGGCACTGCAACCGGGGTCAAACCAGTGGTAAAGACCACAAATCATGCCGGCATCACTGGCAGACCGCAAATGCGAACCACAACTGATATCGCGCCCATAACTGCCCTGGGAGGCTTTGATGATGGCAAAACGGACCCCTGCCCTTACCAGTGGATCCCATTGGATACCGGCCTGCCAGTGGGAAAGGTCGACGCCCAGGCAATATTGATCAAACATTTTCACTTCCCTCCTTTATCGAGATTGATTTTGCTGAAGCCATCCTCCAGGGCAACCCCCAGTATGTAGGCTGCCAGCAGGGAGATGAAAGCAATGGTCTCTTCTTCCGGCACCTGAAAAGAGGGGTCAAAGTTGCGGATGGTCAAAAAGACAAGACCGATCACAGCCGCCCAGAATTTCCGTGAGCCAAGTAATTGTTTCCATTTCGGAGTGTTCATTTTGGTTTCCTTTCTTACTTTTTAGATGGGGTTTTTGGCGAAGGGTAGCCGTGCCTCAGACGCGGCCACCCTTCGGGTTGAGGGTTAACCGGCTCTAGGGTACGTTGGCCTTGTAGAGCGGGCGGTAATCGGCGGCGAAGACAGCCAGGTAATGGCGCACCTTCAGGTTGATGACATCGTTGTGCACCATGTCGTGACTCTGTTCGCCATCTACCACAAAGATCTCCGGGATGAGCCCGTTGCGCTCCGCGATGATGATGGCCGGCGCAAGTAATGGGTCGGCAATGGTGGCCCAATCCTTGGCGTCACTCCAGTTTGGCACTACGATCACATCGCCCAGCTCACCGCGCTGCATATTCTCGGAAAACGTGTTGGCTTCCCGCCCAAAATAGGGGTAGAGAATTTGCATGGCAGCCAGCTTGAGCGCGCGTGGCACCAGCAGATAGCGCGCATCCAGTCCCAGGCGTGGCTTGGTGGTATCAGGTGAGATCATAGCCTGCTGGTAGATGGCCTGACTGGCAGTCTCAAAACTCTCGGCAGAGAGGGCGGTGGTACCCAGGTTAGCGTGCCCGACGGCATCAAATACGTGGTAGCCATCCGTCATGATCGGCCCGGTGCCATTGCTGCTGGTGAAGAGGTTGCTGACCAGGGTTGAGATGTTGCGGATGACCGATGTAACCAGCTTGTTGGGCATCTGGCGCAGCTTATGGGTCTCATCCTTGTCAATCATTTCCAGCGTAATCGGCAGCAAACCGCCATATTTGACGAAACTCTTGGTCTCGCCGCTGTCATTGATATCCAGCTCGCCGTAGCTGGTGCCTTCGGCGATAGAGCTAAGCGCACTCACTTCCCCTAACAAAATTCCGCTGACCGGCTGCAGGGAGCTGAAATGCTCCACCTGCACCACCTTCTCCCACCAGCGATATCCAGCTTTGCCGAGCTCATCCCACTGTTTGACGATGACCTTGTTGAAGCTGTTCATCAGGACATGCGAGAGGCTGTCACTGGTTGCCAGGCTGGTGCGTTTGAGTGGATTGCTGCCATACAGCGCACTGTCGCCGGTCATGGTGGTGTACAACTCGCGGAGACCGGACAGGCGGGCGACAGAATAGCTGAGCATGGCGGCATCTCGCGGGGCACCCAGCAGGTCATCGGTTGCAGCCTGCAAGCGTTCCTGCTCACTGTGTATGGATTCGATCTTACCAGCAGCGTGGATCGCCTGCCGTCCCTGGTAGGCGGCTGCCAGCTCGCGTTGGCGTTGAATGGCTTCTTCCAGCTCAATCAACTGCCAGTCAGCGCGGTTATCATATTCCTTTTGCAGAAATTGCTGCGCCGGCTCCGGCAAACTGCTTTGCTGTAGCTTAAGTGCCAGCAGGGTTTGTTTGCTTTCCAACATGGTAGCGCTAAAAGCTTCTTCTGTACATGCCAATTGTCTTTCTTTTTCTTCCATTGGGTTCTCCTTTAGATTGATTTGATTGAGGGCGCGATTAAACAGCCCGCCGCGGGCTGGTTGGAACACCAAATCCAGACTGATTACTTTCAAAATTTCTTTGACCGAATTACCGTTTGCATTAAAAATGACATCCGCGCTGAATCCCAGTCGCGGGCGTGGCTCGGAGGATTGCAGCCATTCTGTACCAACTGCCTCTAAAAGCCTGCCGCTCGGCCCGCCGGGTCTCACTTTCAATTGGATTCCATCCGCCTGTTCATCAAAGTGCGCCGCGAACCCGATCCCGGCCAGGTCACGCACACTGCGCAGACTGGCGTTGTTATGGTCGATGAAAATTTCAACTCCTTCCCAGAGCGGCAGAGAATTGCGCAGGCAATCACTGCTAAACAACCAGCCATTGCCGATCCCGGCGGTGATAGCCGTCACTTCGAAGAGCGACTGTTTCGGCTCACCGGCGTTGATCTCCTGCTCCTCCAGCCAGTTCAAGCAGGTAGTTTCGAGTTGTAAAGTTTCTTTGATTGGTTTATTTTTCATATAAGCTCCATTCATTCGTTTTAAGTAATTTGCTCGGACTAATGTGTTCTGATGGATAAGTTCAGAGTAATGAGTTCACAACCAAACAAATAATCAGTCCACTCATTACTCATTACTCATTACTCGTTACTCATTACACTTCCCTCACCTCACCCGTCTCAGGGTTAATCACATCCTCTGTGATTCCATCGCGAGAGGGCTTTTCCGCCACAGGTCTGCGACCCTGGCTGGGGCTGCCGGCACCAACCAGCAGCGGATCAACCACCTCACCGGCAAAGCGGTAGGCCATCCGCAGCAGCTCCTGTTCACCGATCAAGTTGCGGTCAAAGAGCTCCAGGAAGGTTCCGCTGGCCGCACGGGTGGCAATCGCCAGCGAGGCATTATCACGGGCACTTAAATCGGCACCCTGCACCTGGATTTTGACCTGGGCGTTGAGCCGGCGGTCAAAGCGTGCCCGTCGCTGCAGGCAGATACAGGCAATCTGGCGGATCATCTCACAGAAGAACTGCTGCCGCTGTTCATAGTGCCTGAAAGTAGGTCCGCCGGCAGCTTCGGCTGTGGTACGGGTAGCCGATTCGGGTTCAGCCAAAAAATGAAGGGGTACGCCTGCCCCGGCGGCAATCATCTTTTTTATGGCCAGGCCATCGGCAGCGGCTTCACTGCTTTCCAGATGCGGATGGATTACCTCCCATTGTTCGCTTTCATCAGTTACCAGGATCGAACCGGGTGTGGGCGGGGTGACATTCAGCGTCGCCTGGCGCGCAGCCCTTTCTGCCTCACTGACAAAACGCGAGCGCACCACAAAATAAAAGGCATTGCGATACCGGTTCAACCGGGCACGATCTTCCAACCAGGCAGCATAACGATTCAACCAGCGGATGATGGGTGCCAGGTCGCTCTCTCCCCGCACAGCTCCCACCGGCCGGTTGATGGCAAAATGAAGCATGACCGTCTTATAGAGACCGTCGCTACCCGGCTGATCATTGAGCCAGTCATAGGCTGACCATTGTTGTTCTTCCTGTAACGCAGCTGCCGGTACCTGATGGTAGGCAATCTCCTGCTGCAGATCATTGGTTGCCGTTTCGATATGGGAAATTTGAACTGCCGGAACTGCTCGCACATAGGACATACCGGCTGAATCGGTGGAAAGTAAAAAGAATAATTCCCCGGAACGGGTCAGTTCGTCACACCATTCATACACCCGCAGCGCGCACTGATTGAGGTCGTGCTGCCACCAGCTCTCCAGAAAACGCTGCGTACGGGCATGATCACATTGCAATCGCAAGCCACCACCCACCACATACTGGCTGGTGAGACCAACAATACGACGCGCCAGGGGGTTGTTACGCCAGACCTGCAAAGCCTGGTTGAGAATAGTTTGCTGGTCATAGAGCTGGCGGTCACGCAAATCTTCGTGGGCGCGCATAACCGGCAGGTAGTCCTGAGCAGTAAAGCTACTTCTTTGCTTTTGGCTTCGCAGCCATTTTGGCATCTCGATTTTCATAGCACTCCTTTCTGAAGACAACAGATGACAATCTGCCGTTCTTTGAGAAATTTATGGTCAACTTTTCAATCTTCGAACGTCAGGTGATCCATCTCGCGCAATGGGTCATTGGCGCGGATGATTTGGGTTTCAGCCCGTATGCCCAACGGTTCGTTCTCCAACAGGCTGCACAGAGCAGCCGACATAAGCCAATCATCGTGGATCGGCTGGCCGCTGGCATCACGGCTGCCGGGCGGCACACTCCAGGACAGACGTCGCTCCGGTCCGGGTGTAATGGCAAACTTACAGGCGCGCGCCTCGCTCAAAAATTGCTGCTGCTGCGGGCTGCTTTCGCGGTGATTCTTGAAGCGGCCGCTATCGATCAAGGCCAGGAAATTCCAACCCAATTGGCTCTTGCTGGCAGCGCTGAACAAAAACGGGATCACTCTTCCTGGCAGCGCCCGTTGAAGAAAATTAGCCACGCCTGCGCCGATGCCGGTGGCATCCACCACCACCTTGCGCGCGTCCCATAACTTCGCTTGTGCCATGACTTCCTGAAATAGTTGTGTTTGAGCGATGCCTTGCCAACTCTGGCGATAGACAACCTGAAAGCTGGTCAAAGGCAGCCCCCAGGCCGCTGACTCGAGCGCCGCCACGGATACGACTGTCAGCGCACTGAAATCGCGATTGGGATGGTCGAGGCTGCCACCTTCGGTCAATCCCTGGTCTTCCCCGGCCACATCCAGCAAGAGGGCATAGACTTCGCCGGTAACCGGGCGTGTGAGCATAGCGTGCTCGCCGGCCATCAGGGCCAGTCGTCCGGCATGGAAAAGCCCGCCGCCGCTTTCCAGAATCTCGGAGAAAAATTGCGTGCGTACCAGCGGGTGATCGCGTCCAAGCCGTTCAATCTGCTGCTGAACAAATTGACCATAAGCCGGTACCTCACGGGCCACTTGCGTGGCCTCCAGCACAAATGCGCGCTGAACGCCGTCCCGTTTTTGATCATCGCGGGCTGCCTGTAATTCACGCGCCAGCAGGGTGTCATCGCTCCAGGCTGTGCCCCAGAAAACTCGCGTGGCGTTGGTGGAGGCAGCCATCGGCGCAATTTCCTTGTCGTACTTCTCAATCAGAATATCCTGGGCTTCATCCACTTGCAGCAATAAAGAAGCGGTAGCCCCCACGATGTTGGCCTCCGTCGATCCCGAGAGAAAAATCTGACGGGCGGCACCGACACGATAGATATAACCCTGTTCCTTTTGCCAGCGATCTTTCAAGAGGGGATGCTGCGATAAAACCCGTTCCAACCTGCGCTGTGCATTCTGGCTCTGTGGTTTCCAGGTGGGTGAAATTTTGACAAGTTCCCCGCCAGAACTGCTGTAACGCAATAAGAAAAAGGCTTCTAACTGGGCCTGCAGTTCGTTTTTGCCGCTCTGACGGGGAAACATGACCACGATGCTGTACCCCTTACCCTGCACCACCGATCGCACCACTGCGCGCGCTACCCGTTTCTGATAAGCACGTAGCTGCAGGTCACCAAGTGCGGTAAATTGGTAGATATTCTTGGTGAATGGCTGAATTTCCTTGTGGGCAGGTGTAGTGGTTTTCAATCCAGATCTTCCTCTTCAATACCTGGTTTGATTCTTTGTAAGACTTCGTTGAGCGCCTGGCGCAGCGAGTTATCGACATCCTGATCCTCTTCCAGCTTGCGGTTGGAGTCTACCAGGCGGGCCAGGCGCGACACCGCTGAAGTGAGCGTATTCAAAAGCTTGACCCCATCTTCGAAGGATTCTACAGAAGAAAGGGTCTCATCCACAAAGCGGCGAATAGCCACCTTCAACAAGGCAATTTCATCGTGCAAATCGGGTCTGGCTTTGGCCGCCAGATCGTTCACTTCCAATGTGGTGAAGTGCTGCCCGTAAAAGCCTTTAGGCGTGCTTTCGGGTTTGAGCGGCTGTGGTTCTTGCGCCTTAGCTTCCTGCATCTTTCTTCCTCCTCAAAATAATAGATAATTTGTTCTATATTTCGACACCAGTATGACGCTTTTTAAGGGAGAAGACAAGCTGCCTAATTAGGCATATTTAAGCGCAAAAACCTGCCTAAATCGGCAGGTTTTTGCTGTAATTTCGTTGACAAGGCACGGACAGATTTCTAATTTTCATCTTAAAACCAAGTTTTAGGGATACAATCCGTTATCAGAATCGGGATACCACACACCATCGCCTTTTTCCTTCATCCTGTCACTTTTGTCTTCAATCTGGTATCATGTCGATATGCGCTTTTTATACAAATTCTCTGATTTTAAATCTGAATTTGAAAGTGTTCTACTGCCATTCTTAACCTCGCGCGCTATTCTGATTCTGGTCGGTTTCCTTTCCTTTGGTTTCCGTGCCAATAATTTTTACCCAATCCACCAGGCAGTTGAGCAAGCATGGCATTTCACGCCCTATCGGCTGCTGGATATGTGGGCACGCTGGGATAGCGGCTGGTATTTAAACATCACTTTCAACGGTCTTCAGGCAGGCGAGGGTTACTCCAACATTGCTTTCTTTCCTCTTTATCCTTTCCTGATTCGCGCCAGTAATTATTTCCTCTTCGATTTTCAAGGCCACCGTACCACCTTCACGCTGGTCGCGCTAATTTTCAGTAACCTTGCCTTTCTGGGTGCTTTGCTGATCCTGCGCAAAATATTATTGCGGGTGGGTTTCTCAGAAGTCTTTGCCCGCGGCACCCTCTGGCTACTTTTAATTCACCCGCTCAGCTTTTTTTTCTCAGCCATTTATACAGAAAGTATCTTTTTATTTCTACTTCTGGCGACAGTCTGGTTCTGCCTGGAAAAGCGCTGGCTTTTATGCGCTGTAACTGCCGCCCTTTTAATGGTCAGCCGCCCGCTGGCGCAACTGGTTGTCATCCCGATTGCGATCAGCTATCTGCTTCAAAATAAAGGGCGAATTCGTTGGCGTGATGTGCTCTCCTTTGCTCTTGTTCCCCTGGTGCTCTTTGGCTACATCTGGACGCTTTACCTGTTAAGTGGAGACTGGTTAATGATCATCAATTCCCACAACGCCTGGGGACATCAACCATCTACGCCCTGGGATGTATTAACCAGGATCGACCCGCATAACCCTATCACGAGCTATGTCAATATCTGCATCCTGATTTTGACCACTGTGCTATTACTGTTGACTCTACGTCGCTATCCGCTCAAGGAATGGAGCCTGTTTGGCTTACTGCTGGTCATTATCCCGCTTTTTCTGGGTGTGTCTCAATCACTGGGTCGTTATACGTTAACTAGTTTCACCGCAATGATCGCGTTGCAGGGCTTACTTCAATACCGGCCCAATCTACAGCGTTTGGTTACATACGCCATGCTGGCTACCCAGGCGATCCTATTTGCCAGCTGGGTGCGTTTCTATTGGGTAGGCTAGGGTGGAGGACTCCTTTTGGGATTTCTATTGGGAAACTCGACTGGATTTTCTGCAGGGACAGGGAAAGGGCTACGCCATCCGCGCAGCCTCAAAACTATTACTATCCATCCCGATACCGCCAGCCAGAATCCTCGAGCTTGGCTGCGGCGAAGGCCAGATATTGGGATCCCTGGTACAGGCGCACCCGGAAACGGTTCAGGTCAATAGCTCCTTAGGCGTTGACCGCGATAGCATTGCACTGCGCAAAGCCCGCCAGGATTTTCCCGGATTGCAATTTATAGCCGGCAGTTTTACGGATTCTCATTTCTTAAGCACCCTGGGCAGCTTTGACCTGATTTTGCTGGTCAATGCCCTCCACCATGTTTATTCGGACGCCTATGACGAGGAACTTGGCGAGATCAATCGTTTGGCCGGTAAACAAGATGTTGCCCAAACTTTTGCTGCCATTCGCACCTGCTTGAACCCGGGCGGAACCGTCTTACTTTTTGATGGTGTCGAAGCAGCCGGGGATGGACAGCAATGGATTGAGTTTCGTTTTCGGCAATCCGCCGGACGCCAACGCTTTGAGCAATTCACCCGCGAGTACCGTGCGTTTCACATCCAATCTCAACCTGGCAGCACAGCCAGCAGCGTCCGCCTGCAGCAAAGAGATTTCACCCGCTATATCACCAAGCTCATCTTTTTGGGCAAACCGCTTTGGGAACGCGAGCGCCTGGAAAGCTACCAATACTTCACGGAAAACGAGTTTGCTGCCATGTTCCAGCAAAATGGGTTGCAGGTTCTCCACAACGAAACCATTAGCGTGGACCATGAGCGCTGGCAGGAAGAGATAGAGATCATTACACCGGGTGTGGAGTTTCCTGCGGAGCACATCTTAGTGGTGGGGAAGAGTTGATGGGTAGATAAGTTGATTGGTTGTTTGTTGATTGGTTGGCTTGTTGATTGGTTAGTTGGTTGATTGGTTGGCTTGTTGATTAGTTGGATAGGTGGTTAGACGCTTAGTCACCTGTGGCAGCGTTCACACATCGTCGACAAACAGGGCGAACTCCGCTTTCGCAAATCACCTCTAGCCGAGATTCAGGGACTCAATCTCGGCCTGGAACGATTCGGTTACCGAATTTCTCAAAATTCCACAAAGCCTCGAATCGCACAAACAGTTTAAAGCCGAGATTGGGGCGGTAACAAGAAATAGAATGGGAGAATTAAACTCACCTAAAAGCAATTTCCCAACTCGGCTTCGGGTTAAATAAGTTTTATAAGCCCCAATCCGAACTGAGCCATTAAACACAGGCTAGCGAGCGTGATGCTTACTTCCTGTCACGTCTCTCACTCTGCAGGGCAAGTTTTGAAACCCGCCAATTAATATTAATTTACTTGTACCAGACAGTCTTCGAGCGCTCCTCACTCCGATCCGTCGCCAGATCCGGTTGAGGAGATAGATACGAGATCCGCTCATACAACTCGGCCGTCATATCGATATCCACGGACATGAGAGAGCCCTGCAACTGCTCCACATTACGAGCGCCGATTATCGGTGCTGTCACTGCCGGGTGAGCCGCCACCCAGGCGACTGCCAGCGCAGCCGGGTCATAGCCTCCTGCCTGTGCAAACTGAGCAAACTTTTGTGCGGTTTCAAACATCCAGCCCTCGCCGAACCGCGTGTTATACATCTTGTTTTCCACCAGTCGTCCCGAGACACCCTCAGGCGCAGCGCCATACTTGCCGGTCAAAAGACCACCACCCAACGGGCTATAAGGTATCACCCCCAGCCCTTCAGAGAGAGCCATCGGTAGAATTTCTACCTCCGCCTGCCTTTTTACCAGATTGTACATCGGCTGCACAATCTGAAAGCCAGCCAGGTGTTCCCGCTCCGAAATTCCCAGTGCTTTCATAATTTGCCAGGCGGCAAAATTGCTGACAGCCGGGTAGAGAATCTTGCCTTGCTTGACCAGGTCATCCAGGGCACGTGCAGTCTCCTCCAACGGAGTCAGTTCATCAAAATGGTGAATAAAATAAACGTCAATCCGGTCGGTGCCCAGGCGCTGCAGACTTTTTTCCACCTGCAAAAGAATATTGCGACGACTGGCACCCCGCTGGTTTACATCACTGCCAGTCGGGAAATAAACTTTGCTGGTAATCACCAATTGATCCCGCTCGGCAGCCATAAATTTACCCAGCAATTCTTCAGCCTTACCCCCAGAATAGGTATTGGCGCAGTCGTAAAAATTAATACCCGCCTCACGCGTGCGCCGGTAAAGGAGCTCCGACATTTCTTGATCGGCATCGCCGCCGAAGGACATCGTCCCAAAACACAATTCTGACACCTGCACCCCGGTTTTTCCCAATAGTTTATAGTTCATTTTTCAAGTCCTTTTCAATCCCATGGTATCTAAAAAATGTGAAGTCTTATTTACGTAAGAAGCCATAAAAGCAGCTTTCTTTCAGTTATTTTTATTAATTGAATTTCTGACACAAAGTCATTATAGCATTTTCAAAATTTCCCTCCTCAGCTGTGAATGACCTTTTTCGAACTTTCTTTTTCGCATGTAAAGCGTTGTGTTTCAAAGGAAAATTCCTGCGAGAGGGCCAGTTGCGATATATTCCCAAATGCTTGCGCCGAGCGAGAGGCTGCCGGGGAAGGCACAAATTTCATGCGTAAATTAATAATCCCTCCACGCCTCGAATAATTTTCTTAACTCAGCTGGCAAGGCAACCCGGGCGCAGTTGGGAAATTCAATTTAGGTGGATAATGGGCACTGATTACCACAGTTAACCTTGGATTATCCAAGAACTTTCATAATCCAGTAGAATTAGGAATGTCTATGGAAAAATTCTTATTTGAACCGTTAACTACTCAACACCTGAAAGATGCCACCCAGCTTCTTTCCCACCAGAATCAGCGCTTATTGGAGCAGTTTCCCTTATTGCCGCACCGAATCAGTGAGACAGAAGTCACATATCTCTTTCTGCAATCTCAAATTTCTCAGACGGAGAGTCACGGAGTGGCCATGATAAAGGGTGGTCAATTGATTGCCTTTCTGTTTGGCTCATATGCAGATAATCCCTTCTTCGGGCAACATTGCTGGGTGCCTTTCGGGGGCATGGCGATGAATGATTCTGAGCCATATGATACCATCCGCAACTTGTACGCAGCCGCAGGTAACCAATGGATTCAAGATGGGATCCTCGCTCATTACCTCGTTTGCCCTGCTATTCCGCAATGGCTGTCAGCCGGTTACTCGCTTACCTTTGGTCAGGAACAGGCTTACGCAGTAACGTCTCTCTCCCAGACGCGCCCACTTCCTTCCTTGCGGAAGGGATTGACTATGCGAGCTGTTTTACCAGGGGACGCCGCTCAGCTTTTTGAGCGCGGACATTGGATTGCAGCGCATCTCAATAGCGCCCCAGTGTGGGAACCGGTACCTCAACAACACCTTGAAATTATTTTGCCAGAATATGCCAAGCTTGCCTCTGACCCGGAGTGTACTACCTGGGTTGTGCTGGATGAAGAAGAAATTGTCGCCTATGTGGTACTCTACACTGTAGATTGCGGCGCAGAACACTTGTTGGGGGTACCAACAGCTGCCCACTTTGCTGCAGCTGCCGTACACCCCTCGTATCGAGAAAAAGGTATCGGACGGGTCCTTTTCAATCAGATCCTTAATATCGCACGCCAACAGCATTACCAGACTGTGTTCACCGATTGGCGTACCACAAATCTACAAGCAGCAAATTATTGGCCTTCTTTCGGATTTGAGACATTCGCATACCGTCTCCTGCGGCGTGTCAATCCACGTTATCAACCTTACCACCCACAAACAGCCAGTAAAGGATAAAATATGGTCGATTTAAGTGGAAAAACGATCGTCATCACCGGCGGAACGCGCGGATTTGGTTTTGAAATTGCCAGAGCAGCCCTGCAATCTGGCGGCAGGGTCTTCATCAGTTCCCGCAGTCAATCCGCTGTCGATACCGCCTTGCAACAACTTGCCTTTCCCGGTCAACCATCTGACCGGGCTGCCGGGATTGCAGCTGATGTGACCAGCATGCAACAGGTGCAAGTCCTCTCCGCGGCTGCCATCGCTGCCTTCGGGGGCTACCAGGTATGGATCAACAACGCTGGAATTAGCGGACCCTATGGACCGGCAATGCTGATGGATCCTGCTGAGTTTACCGCCATCCTCAATACCAACATTCACGGGGCATACCATGGCAGCCAGGTTGCGATGAGTTATTTTCTAAAACAAGGTGAAGGGAAACTGATCAATATTCTTGGTCGTGGCTATAAAGGGCCGGAACCCTTCCAGAGTGCATACAGCTCCAGCAAAGCATGGTTGCGATCATTCAGCATGTCATTAGCCGCCGAGATCAGTAACCCTGGTATTGGTATCTTTGCCTTCAACCCCGGCATGATGCTGACCGATTTACTGACCCATGTCGAAGTAATTGAAGGCTCGCAGGAACGTTTGAAATCTTTCCCGTTCATTATTCGATTGCTGGCACGCCATCCAGCCGAAGCTGCTCAGAAAGCAGTCTGGATTGCCTCCAGTGCAACGGATGGAAAAAGCGGTAAATTGTACAGTACGACTTCTAGCCTGACCTTTTACACCAGTTTGCTGCGGTACGTATGGCAGAAAATTACCAGGCAAGCATCAGAAGATATCAACCTGCAGATTAAAACCGTTCCCCCTTACCGGCCGGATTGAGCATCTTTCATCGATAGCTCTTTTTTTCTCTCCTCCATGATAGAATCGTGGAGGGAACATCTTCCTCTTCCATTTTTCCACTAACAAGGCAAATCCTTTGAAACCACAACTCGATTATTATGATATTCTCATTATTGGCGCGGGACCAAGCGGCATTTTCACTGCCTTTGAAGCCAAGAAGAAAAAACCTGATCTGTCCATTCTAATCATTGAAAAGGGCAAATCAATTGAAAAACGAAAATGCCCAAAGCGCATCACCGGCGTATGTGCCGATTGCGAACCCTGCGCGATTACTACCGGGTTTTCCGGCAGCGGCAGCTTCAGTGATGGCAAACTTTCGATCAGCAATGACGGCGAGGTGGGCGGGGAACTGATTCGCTACATCGGACCGGAAGCCTTTCGCCAGATTCTACGCTATACCGATGACCTCTATGTCCACTTCGGTGCTGATCCAATCGTGCATGGCCTGGAAATGACCCCCGTCATCGATCAAATTCGGCGCAAAGCTGCCCAGGCACACCTCAAATTGGTCGAATCGGGTGTCCGGCATATGGGTACTGAAAAAGCGTATGATATTTATTCCCGCATACAAAGAGCCCTCGAAGAATTACAGATTGAAATGTGCTTTAATACGGTCGTTGAGGACCTATTGGTCACGCCGGCAGATAATGGTTCCATGATGATTAATGGTGTCATTACAGCCGATGATCACAACATCCGGGCTGGCAAGGTGATTGCCGGTATTGGCCGCGAAGGTAGTGAATGGCTCAGCCAGATTTGCCGAAAATATGGTATCCAGACGCGCGTCGGCCAGGTCGATATCGGTGTAAGGATCGAAACAGATGCCAACATCACGGCTGAGATCGATAACAGCCTTTACGAAGCCAAGCTGGTATATTACACCAGAACCTTTGAAGACCGGGTGCGTACATTTTGCTGGAACCCCAAAGGTGTGGTAGCCGAAGAAAAATATGGCAAGCTGGCCGTCGTCAACGGGCACAGCTACAAAGACCAGGCTTTAAAAACCAACAACACCAATTTCGCACTTCTGGTTTCGAAAACATTCACCGAACCATTTAAAACGCCGATTGAATACGGCCACTACATTGCCGAGCTCGGCAACATGCTCTCAGGCGGGAAGGTGCTCGTCCAGCGTTATGGCGATCTCAAACGCGGCCGCCGCACCACTCAGGCACGACTGGCAAAGAACATCGTCCAACCAACCCTCAAAGACGCGGTCGCGGGAGACTTAAGCCTGGTGCTGCCGTACCGTATCATGATCGACATTATCGAGACCCTGGAAGCCCTGGAGTTCATCATGCCCGGTATTGCTTCCGATGCAACCCTCATTTACGGAGTTGAAGTTAAATTCTATTCGAACAAGCTGGTGGTTGATCACAATTTTGAGACCAACATCAAGAATTTGCACGTGCTCGGCGATGGAGCCGGTTTGACCCGCGGATTGATGCAGGCCAGCATGAACGGCGTCTGTATGGGTCGCATGCTGACGGATACCTGGCAGGAACCCTCAGGTCTCCAGCGCTAAGAAGATCCTATTCGTTCAGAGTGCGCCAGACAAAGTCCAGTGCCTGTACGGCATCCAGACGGTGAATTTCTTTGGCTTCGCGGCTTAAATACATTCCGCTGCCATAGACGAGGCCATGATTGTTGAGTTGCTGCACACTTGACCAAAAATTCCACAATGGCAGGTCATATTGTTCAGCTAGTTTGGCCAGAGTCTGGTTAATACGCTCATCAAATTCGAGGTTGTCAGCTTTGGTGACCAAAACCGGCACGGTACCATTGTCCAGCAATTTCTCAATGATGATCGTCAGATAGTGCTCATTACGTGTTTCCCAGTGTGTGCCAACATGGATGAAGGCAATCACCGGCTTGTGCACACGCAGCTCACAATCGATCGGGATTTCGCCCGCCAGACATTGGCCATCGCGGTTTTCATTCCAGAGAGCGAACAAGAGTGCGCCTTCGGTTGTACCGCTTTTAACGGTAGGGCTGTAGCGGTCAAAGGAACCTTGAAAATGATTGATCGTAGTTTGCAAAGCCGGCTCCAGCGCTAAGACTGCCGCTTGGTCACGATCATAAACCCCCAGGAACTCATCCGGTTCACTCTGGCAATCGCCCAGGATCGAAAAGTGAGTGGGCACATTTCCAGCGGCCAGCCCACGCCGGTAAACTGCTTTCAACGCCTCAGACACCGTTTCAGGAACAACAGGCCAACTTTTCCAAAGCGCTGCCGACAAGCGGGTGGGCGTGGGTGTAGCGGGAATCACGGTAGCAGTCGGGGGGATGGGTGTGGCTGTATTTGGCAAGAAAGGCGTCGCTGTGGTTTTCAAAGGCACCGTTTGGGTAACTGTGATGGCAGGTTCGGCCAGGCTTGCCTCCTCTGCAACCTGTCTGTTGACAATCGGGTTTGCCAGTACGATCTCAATCGTATAACCAATGAGCAAAATAGTGATTAATACACCCAAGAAGCTAAAAAAACGAAAAGTTTGTTTCATATCCTTTGCCAGCTGGGGATTTAATTCAAAATCCCACATTTAAATTCAGTGTAGAAAAACGGGTAGATCAACGCATTTCATTGTAGAGGGTTTTTCCGGAAGAATTATAGATAGCTTGTGCCAGGTGACAGAAGGGTCTGTGGCTGGTTGTATGTGGCTTGTTCCTCGTGCCAGGTGGCAGGGGATTGTGTAAGAAATCTTGTGTACGTGGATTTTCACCCGACAATTTCCGGCAAATTGAATAAAGTCACATCTTGCCGCTGTTGTGTATTATCAATTAATTGGGGTGTGAAACCAGAGCGAGAACATAACGCAAATTGGATTTGTCTTTGATCAAGCTCGTGCTTAACAAGTTGCGCCTTCCGCTCCAGGTCTGCCAGAATATCAATCCCCACCCGTTTGAAGCTCCACTTGCATTCCACAAGAATCGCGTACCGCTTGCCCACCACAATCAGATCGATCTCTTCGTTAGCCTTCCACCAGTTGCCAATATGAGTGGGCAGAAAAGCTAGTTTCTCAGAAAATCCACTCTGCCAGAGGAATTGCTGGCAGACTTCTTCAAATGTCAGGCTGGCAAAATGGTCGATGGTGGCCATCACTTCATGATCCAAAATCAATTTTGCCCCCCCGAGTTCAAGCTGCGAGCGGTTCGGATGAACATAACGAAACCAGAAGCGCAGATAATGATCTTTTAACCGGTAGATCCCCCGGCGGCTCTTATGAGGGTGTGATTCGGTAACTGGAACAATTCTTTCTACCAGGTGAAGCTGTTGTAAGGTGTCCAGGTAAGCTGTAGCGCCTTCAATTCCAGTAGCCTGTTTGATCTCATTCAAGCGAGTTTTACCCATTGCAATGGCTTGCAAAATCGCAAAGTAATTGCGGGGCTCACGTAATTCTTGTTGGAGCACAAAACGCACTTCATCATAAAGAAACGACCCTCTGGTGAGAATTCCTTCCAGAATATTTTCCCTTAGTGTCTGTTTAGGTTGGATGGTATGTAAATAAGCGGGTGTACCGCCATAGACCGCATAGGCGCGTATCTGATCTTCCAAATCAAATGATGGGTAAAATAAGCGGGCATCTTTGAACTGCAATGGCTCTAGAAGATATTGCGCCGTCCTTCTGCCGTAAAGAGGTGCTTGATAACCTAAAATAGTCTCTTCCATCATACCTATGTAAGAACCACACAGAACAAGCATGATCTGACTATTCTTTAAGATCTGGTCCCATACTCGCTGGAGAATGGTCGCCAAAGGTGGGTATGCCGTCACAAGGTAAGGGAATTCGTCCAACACCAACACCAACCGCTCACTCTGAGCAGCTTGGGCTACTGCGTTTAACAAATCTTCCCAAGTGGAGTAAACGGCATTCATCTGGTTAGGACCAAATAATGTCATGTTGACCGCCGCTGATAGTGATGTCCTCAGTGATATTTCTGAACCCAGATCTGAAACAAAGAAAATCGACCGTTTACCTTCGCAAAAACGAGCCAAAAGCTCTGTCTTGCCAACTCGCCGGCGACCATAAAGTACAAACAATTCGGCTTTGCCCGAAGTAAAATGTTTTTCCAGCAGTTCAAGCTCAGAAACTCGATTGACGAACATAAAAACCTCCAATTACTCAGATGCTTTTTCCATAAAGAAATTTAGATTATGATAATCACAATTTCCTTATATATTATATCAGGTCGGATGAAAATAATCGCAAAAAACCTTTTATACAGAGACCATACGTTCCTATAATTTTGACAACGTTCCCCCAGATTACGTAAAGGTTTTTACCGCAGCACTACCCAAAAACCCTTGCATGGCATAGAATAGGACACTACCCCCAGCAGAAAACGGAATGTATATATGCAGCCTACATTAACTGAAATCGAACAACTGGCTCGCCAGGCAGGCGAAATTCTTCGTAAGGGTTTTGGAAATGTCCGCCAGGTAACCCATAAGAGCAGCATCGATCTGGTAACAGAAATTGACCGTCAATCAGAAGAATTGCTCGTTTCCCAAATACACCAAAAATACCCTCATCACACCATCATTGGCGAAGAGGGTGGCACCTATGCCGGCAACCTCTCCCATCTGGTCTGGTATCTTGATCCACTGGACGGAACCTCAAATTTTGTACATGGAATACCCATGTTCACGGTCTCCATTGCCTATGCAGTCAATGATGAGATCAAAATGGGAGTAGTCTACGACCCACTGGCCGATGAATGCTTCAGCGCTGAAGCCGGACAGGGAGCTACATTGAATGGCAAACCGATTAAGCCAGCCCAGGCTGCCCAGCTCATAGACGCTCTGGTTGCGACTGGCTTCCCTTATCACGTCCACGAAAGTGGTGCAAACCTGGATCATTTCACCAATTTTGCGCGGAGTGCGCAGGGAGTCCGCCGCCTGGGATCGGCTGCTCTCGATATGTGTTCTGTAGCCTGCGGACGCCTGGATGGATTCTGGGAACCGGGGCTTAAGTCATGGGATCTGGCAGCCGGCGTGTTGATCGCCCGCGAAGCCGGTGCAGTGGTTACCGCCCTGGATGGCAGCCCATTCATCCTGACATCACCCACCGATGTGCTGGCAGCCAACCCGGTACTGCACCCTCAAATGACCGCTGTCATCCGGAAAGCAGCAGGCGGCTCGTAGGGGCTGTCCTCGCGGCTGCCCTGTCCGTATTGCCCAACAATTCACCACAATGACCCTCCCGCGGATTCCTCGGGAATCGTATGCTGTTGATTAAGCCCGCAGGAGGTATCACTTGAAGTGCTACCCATTACCCACTCACGAAGCGTTTATTAGCTTATCCATCGCCTGCAGGGGCGAGAATTCTCTCGCCAGCAGACCCTTCACAACCGCCGCAATCTGCTCTGTATCCATCTTGCTTCGCCATTGCGAGGCAAAATATTCCAGAATAAGGTCGTTTAATTCTTCCTGCAAACGGGCGGCTTCTCGCTGCTGCCATTGTCCTGACTGCTTTAAATAAATACAGTGTTCCTGGATAGCTTTAACAACCGGCTCAATTCCTTTGCCCTCTGTTGAAACAGTACTCAGAATGGGAGGAAACCAGGCCTCTTTCTTTACCTCTACCGCTTCAGTGATTGTGATGGGTTTAAAAGCCAGAGTGTGGTGATGCATCTGTTCCTGTTTGCCAATCTGTTGTGGATGAGCCAGCTCCAGGTTGGATTGAAGCGCTCGGCGGGTCATTTCAACCAGTGGTCGATCAGCTTTATTCACTACCAAAATATCCGCTATCTCCAAAATTCCAGCCTTGATAGCCTGAATGTCATCACCCATACCAGGCGCTTCCACTACAATGGTTGTATGTGCCAGTCGGGCAATATCTACCTCGGACTGGCCGGCGCCGACCGTCTCGATCAGAATCAGATCAAACCCGGCAGCGTCAAGAATCTGCGCCATAGCTGCCGTCTTACGCGCCAGACCTCCCAGGGTTCCACGGGTAGCCATTGATCGGATAAATACTCCCTCATCCCCGGCAATATCTCGCATCCGCACGCGATCACCCAGAATTGCCCCGCCCGTGAATGGGCTCGACGGGTCAACTGCCAGGATTCCAACCCGTTGCCCTTGCTTTCGTATATGAAGAGCAAGCTGATTGACCAGTGAAGATTTACCCGCACCGGGAGATCCGGTAACCCCCACTAAATGCGCACGCCCGCTGTGGGGAAAAAGCGCATCCTGCAATTCTCTGCCTGACAGCGAGTCGTTTTCAACCTCACTCAGAGCGCGGGCCAACGCTCGCCTGTCACCTGCCAGAACCTGCTGAACATCCACTGAGCGGACCAAAGATTTTAATCCTTTGCAGTTTCGATCACGAATCGGCGTACATCATCGATCACCTGTTGCGTGGCAGTACCCGGTCCGTAGACGGCCGTGACACCCATCGCTAACAGAGCTGGCATATCTTCTTCCGGAATGATGCCACCCACAAATACCTGTACATCATCCAGTCCTTCCACTTTCATCCGATCCATGATGCGCGGGACCAGTCCCATATGTGCGCCGGAAAGAATCGAAAGGCCGATTACATCCACATCTTCCTGCAAGGCAGCTGTGGTAATCATCTCCGGTGATTGCCGCAGACCTGTGTAGATTACCTCCATCCCCGCATCACGTAAAGCCCGGGCGATCAATTTAGCACCGCGGTCATGCCCATCCAGGCCTGGTTTTGCAATTAACACCCGAATTTTTCGATCCATCCAGTTTCATCTCCAGATTCTAATGGTGTGGCTTTGCTCTTATTATACCTGTCTCACGATGGATGAAACCTGCATTCCAGAAATTAGGCATAATGATGGGAAATCAATCCCTGATCAACCATTCATCTACATTTGTTACTTTCCCTTTCCGACTCGGTCAAACCTGCAAGGTACGTTCGCTCAGCGCGCTGAACAATTCAATAAATTTTGATATCCGCTCAGGGCTGATTCAGAATTTTGCGAACCTTGTCCGCTGTGAAGGGGAAAACGATTGAAGTCATTCACTCAATTCGTTGATTCGCCCAAGTTCTCTTTCCCCTCTGCGTCTGCGTGTGACTATTTAAAATGTTAGGTGGCCAAGTCCGTCACGCGACTCACGTTGTTTTCTCTTGTTTCCTCTCGTATAATCATTAAATGATGCCCTTATTCCGCCGTTTTATTTCAACAGTTCTCGTAGTCCTTATTATTGCCGCGATGGCTGTCGGCGCGCAGGCACAAAACCAATCGCAGCAATTCATTGGCAACCCGGGCCAATGGGTCAGCGGACCCTTCCTGCAATACTATCTCAGTAGTGCGAATCCTGAGTTGTTATTCGGCAACCCCATTTCAATTGAATTCAACGATGCGACCACCAATCAGCGCGTACAGTACTTCGAAAAAGCCCGCTTTGATCTGATCGAGGGTAATGAAGGCACTGGTGGTGTTGTTGCTGCCCCACTCGGAGAATACCTCTATGAGCCTGACAATTATAAAGAAGCAGGCATCCCGTATGATCCCGCTGTCTGCAAACGCTTTGAGAATGCATTCAGTGTCTGTTATGCGTTCTGGCAGTTCTACCAGTCCAATGATGGCATGCTTCATCTGGGCTTACCCCTGGCAGACGCAGAAATTAATACAGCTGGTTTCCTGGTGCAGTACTTTCAGAACGGTATTCTCGAATGGCATCCTGAAAAAGAAGCCGGTCAGCGCGTTGTCCCAGGCGATCTTGGCCGTCGCTATTTCGATCAATTTGTCAACGACCCTGCTTACATGCATCCCGATCTCAATACGCTCCCGGCTGGCATTCTCCGCGTGCCTCAAGTCAGTGTCTTTGTTGCCAATGCAATTGTGACAGCAAATAGCAACCAGACCGTGCATGTAGTCGTTAAAGACCAGTTTCAACAACCCGTTTCCGGAGCGGTTATAGGGGTGACTGCCACCATGCCGGATGGCAGAGACTTCTTTTTTCGCCTGCCGGAAAGCAATTCCTCCGGGCTCTCCACTTTCGAGCTCCTGATAGGCGATTATTCTGCGCGGGATGTGGTTCTCATCAGTGCACTGGTTACCACCCCGGGTGGCTCTGCCACTGGCGAAAGCTGGTTTCGGATCTGGTGGTAATAACCCTCCAAAAAACTCAGGGCAAACAGAAAGCAAAAAAATGCCGATCAAATTTAAAAATAAACAATTCGACAAAGCAGACCCCAATCGCGATGAGCAGCTTTTACAAGTAATTCGCGAGTTGCGAGATGACATCAATGCTACCCTGGAATCCAAGGAAGCCCGACGTTTAAATGCCAGCCTGGGTCAACATCTCAGTCGTGCCAGCGAGCCAGACCTACGCCAGCAAGCGATCCGAAAAGCGGTAGAACGGATCGATGAATACCCGCTGGTGCGGGAACAATTCAGCAAAAAACTGGATCAAGAGGTCAAATGGTATGTCCGGCCGCTCGGTGGTGATACATTCTCTTTGACTGGAGATCTCTTTGCGATCGACCCGGGACAGTTAATGGTTTGCCCACTCGAGCCACAGCATTATCAACGCTACCGCCGTAATGCCCGCCAGGTACTGCGATGTCCCCACCACGATGTTGATTTGATTTCTGCCGCCGATGAAGGTGAATCGAGCAGATAAGCAGAGGGAAGTATGTTTTCAAAATTTTGGGAAAAACTCACCGAAAATTTAGCCCAGGAATGGCAGGTAAGAGTGATGGCACCAGCATTTGCATTTTGGTCGGGTGGCTTCTTATTTTACGCATTACGGTATGGCTGGCAGCCAATCATGGATATGGTTGCATCTTGGAACCCTGCTGAAGGGGTTGCTGCCATCATCGCCGGGCTTGGCATTCTGACCATCTCAACGACCATCGTTACCCAATTTAGCGTACCTATATTGCGGTTATTGCAGGGTTATTGGCGCGGACCGCTGGTCGGGCTTGCCAACGGTCGGGTATCAGCCATAAATCGGAAAGTTAAAGAAAAAGAAGAGCGCTGGAATTGGCTGGCACAGCGCAAGGCTGCCAATGAATTGACTGCTGCCCAGTTAAGAGAGTATGCGCTCCTGGATGCCGACCTGTCAAATTTTCCGGTCGATGAAAACTGGCGCTTACCAACCCGGCTTGGCAATCTCTTACGCTCGTCTGAAGAGTATGCCCACATCCATTATGGTCTCGAAATAAACATCTCCTGGCCGCGCTTATGGCTATTATTACCCCTCTCCACGCAGCAGGAAATTGGTCGCGCCCGCCATAACCTTGATCGTGCCGTACAGACCTTCATCTGGACACTATTGTTTGCGCTATGGTCATTCTTAATACCCTGGACGCTGGTGATTGCCATCGTCTTGGCAACAATATTCTACCAATCCATCTTGCAAGCTGCTGGCGCATATGGTGAGCTTCTCAAAGCAACTTATGATTTACATCGCTTCAAGTTATATGAAGCAATGCATTGGCCTAAGCCTGAGAGCCCGCTCAATGAGGTACACTCCGGACAGAGTTTAATCAACTATCTTTACAGGGCTGAAGCAAGCAAGAAAATCAAATACGATTTTCTTGCTCCGCACGAGAAAACTCCTCCAGGCAGGTAGAAGGATGTCTATTTCGATTTCTGCCGGACGATTTCCTCACTTAATTGCCACAATTTCTCGGCTGCTTGATCATCCATTGCCTGGACTGAGGGTTTTTGTTCCTGACTTTTGCTGAAATACTTGCCAGTCACTCCTTCCACTGTGGGTGAAGATGCCAGGAAAATGCTGGTTTGGGCACCTTCCTGTGGAGAAATCGCGATCAGCTTTTGGGAAATTTTGATAAAGAAATCCATAATCCCTTTTCCGTGTCCAAAGGAGGTAGCCACAAAACCTGGATGGAGAGCGTTGACGGTTACGCCACTGCCCTCAAGTCGTTTAGCCAGGGAGCGGGTGAAGAGAATATTCATCAACTTCAATTCGCCGTAGACCTTCCAGCTGCTGTATTTTTGTTTGCGTTGAAGATCATCAAAATTGACACTTTGACCAACGTGAGCGCCAGATGATACGTTCACAATTCGAGCCGGCGCACTCTTTTTAAGCACATCCAACAATAGCCTTGTCAAGAGGAAGTAATTGAGATGGTTGAGGGCAAATGTCATCTCGTAACCATCAACACTTTCCAGTCTCTGTGCAAAAAATCCACCGGCATTATTGACCAAAACATCCAGGCGATCATACTTGCTCAGAAATGTCTCAGCCACCTTTCTGATATCGGTCAGTGAAGAAAGGTCCCCAATAATGGAATCAACCTTACCTTCGCCCGCCAAAATTTGTTGAAATTCAGCCACCACGCTGGCGGTTTTGGTTGGGTTGCGTCCAACCAGGACAACTGTTGCCCCCATTTTTGCCAGTTCCAGCGCTGTTATCTTGCCAATTCCACCGGTCGCGCCGGTGACCAGGACTACTTTCCCATCCATATTCACATTTTCCATAGAAAAAACCTCATTGTAATTTATTATTACTAATTATAAGTTACGCCCCCCGCAACATTCTACACACGTATAATCTTTTTAGCGGGAAGGTAGGCTGACAGTCCATACCCTTTTTCCTGCTTGCTAATACCTTTAACACGCAATAAATTTAGGATGGGTATCTCCTTTAATGATGTTTCTTTCTTTGCATTTCCTTCAGATAAAACCAAGACCAGGAAAAGACCTGTGCCTAACACTCCTAATCCCGCGTGAGTGAAAATTTACCCGTAGAATGCGTCCGCGCTGCCCACCGCACCCTACAAAACTTCTCTTACTCTCACCCAATCTTCTCAAACTTAGCGGCAGGCACACCGCACACCGGGCATTTTTCGGGAGCGGTACGGGCATGGGTGAAACCACAAACCGGACAAACGTAATAATCATAGGATTCCCCTTCGTCACTGCCTGCCTCCAGGCCTTCCAGAGCCTTGCGATAAAGGGCTTCGTGTACCTTTTCCACTTCGTAAGCTTTCTTAAAGCTGGAAAGGGCACGTTTTTCGTTTTCCTGTTCGGCATATTGAATGAATTCGGGGTACATGTTCATAACCTCGTAATTCTCACCCGAGATGGCTTCCTGTAGATTTTCCAGGGTAGATTTTACCCCGCCCATCGTTTTCAAGTGAGTCATCGCGTGTACAGTTTCGGCATGAGCTGCCGCACGGAATAATTTAGCAATTTGGGCATGGCCTTCTTTATCCGCAGCTTCAGCAAACGCCAGATATTTACGATTTGCCTGAGATTCCCCTGCAAAAGCAGCTGCCAGGCTTTCCATAGATTTATTCATTCGTCCCTCCAGATTGTTAGAATATTCACAAGCTTAACGCCATAAGGTCATTCGGTCAAGAAAAGGAATAATACGGGAGCCATTACGCTATGATCACCCCTGGCGCGCCATCTTGTGAAGTGAATTTCCGTCACATTTCGAATGGGAAATTTCTAGTCAATTCACTTGTTCCTGGCTGATCCGCAAAGCAGGCGAATTGTAACTTATCGTTGTGCAATGGATGCGCATAGTATCGATTTATAGTAGAAATTTGGTTTTGCCCTTTTTTAAGGGTAATGTGCTAACAAGCTATGCCTGATATCCCGAATCCAGGTTTGTAGTGCGCGGTCTGTTGAAAATCATTCGCGAGCCGGGCTCAACATGCGGACCCAACCCCGGTTTCCACTTTCATAGCTGCAATAACCGAAAACCGGCGACCAAAAGAAGTGCAGGTGCTCCGAGCGAGTACGCTTTTCGCTCAAGGCTAAAGGTGATGATTAATTAGTCAGATGGCCTTGCCCATGAGCGGATGGAAGAGATTTGATCCTGGTCGATTGGGCAGTGAGATATTCAGGAATGAGAAATAATTTATTCTGTTGTATTGAATAAATTCAGATAATTTGAAAGACCAGGAATATTCAATTTAACCAAAAAGATGGAGCGAAGGATCGAAGAAAAAACTCACTAATCCAAAATGGGAAAATTGTGAGATCCTTCGCCCTTTTCAAGACCATTTTCGATGATGGCTATTAGATTCAATCCAAAATGAGAGTGTAAAAATGAGAATTCACCTGGCAGCTTTCACACCTTGCTCATCACCACGCCGCTATACGGTGCTAATGACAGTTCCTGCACCATCCCATCCCGCACAGCCAGGACACCGTTCGATAATTCGTGCTTCAATACGCTGCCATCGGCAAAAATTTCGGCCACCGGCACATCTAAATGACGGGTCTGATCGCTGCGATTGAAAGCCACCAGCACCTGATCCTGTTCCAACCTGCGTATGTAGACCATGACATCATCCATAGCATACACGGTCTTAAAATCACCGCTGCGCAATGCCGGATGCGCGTGCCGCAAACTGATGCATTTCTGGTAAAAACCCAGAATGGCCGAATCCCATAACTCGCTATTCCAAGGGAACGCCCGCCGACAATCCGGATCCAGCCCGCCTTCCATTCCAATTTCATCACCATAATAGACAGAAGGCGCACCTGGATAGGTCATATAGAACAAAACAGCCAGCAAAAGCAGTTCTTTCCGCCCATTAAATATCGTCAAACAGCGCGCAGTATCATGACTATCGAGTAAGTTAAATTGCGCCTGCATAGCGGGTTCCGGATACTTCACCAGCAGGCCTTCCACATAACTCGCAAAGCCTGCCAGGTCCAGAACACCCATGCCCGGAACATGATTGAGCCACTCACCCAGCAAGGTGGGTTTGATTTCCTTGCCGCCAAAGTAGAGCCAGATGCCATAGGTTAACAAGTAATTCATAACGGCATCAAACTGATCTCCAGCCAGCCAGCGAGTAGCGTCACCTGCGATTTCACCTGTTATGTATGCATCTGGATTGGTTCTTTTAACTATCCGGCGAAATTCCTGCCAGAAACTGTCATCGTCAATCTCACCAGGTACATCCAGGCGCCAGCCATCAATACCCATTTCAACCCAATATCGTGCCACTGAAAAAATATATTCGCGCACCTGCGGATTATCCGTATTGAACTCTGGCAGTGCCGGTAGATTCCACCAGCAGCGATAGTTGGGCTTGCCCTGATAGGCATTCAGTGGATAATCATGGATATCAAACCAATCTACATAGGCAGATTGAGAGCCATTTTCCAGAATGTCATTGAATTGAAAAAATCCACGCGAAGCATGGTTAAAAACCCCATCCAGCACCACCCGTATGTTGCGTTGGTGGGCTGCCCGCAATAACTTTTTCAGAGCTTTATCGCCACCTAACATCGGGTCGACCTTCATATAGTCATGCGTATGATAGCGATGATTACTGGCTGATTGGAATATCGGGTTGAGGTAAATTGCGTTTATGCCAAGATCTTGCAGATAATCCAATTTTTCATAAACACCCAGCAGATCTCCCCCTTTGTAACCGTGAGGTGTCGGCGGGCTCAGCCACTCTTCAAGATTACCTGCTTTCTGAACGCGGCGGGATCTGGCAAACCGATCTGGAAATATCTGGTAGAAAACAGCATCGTGGACCCAGCCAGGTGTTTCAAAATCTTTGGTCATTCTATTCTCCTTTTTAGAGCCGGTCGAAACTAATTTCCATTTCCAGGCCCTGATCCAGCACCTCTTTTTGCTGATATTGGCGGCCGTCTCTTAAAACAACAATCAATTTTCGGTCGGCAACCAGATAGTCACCCTGCCGTGCAGCAATCATAAGCCGGACGCTCTTTTCGTCTGATTCGATTTGAAAGCTTGTCGTGCAATGTTGACCGCTGCGATAGTTCAATGTGAGGCCATCATCTTCATATAATCGGAAACTGCCGCTCGCCCCCGGGAAACATAACAGAGTAAGCGAATTGTCAGTCTTTTCCATACTGTGTTGCAAAGCCGGACCCACTGGAATGATAGCACCTGCTCTGGCATACAAAGGCATTTTCTGCAAGGGTGCATCCGCCAGGATGGTACGCCCGCCTTCATAAGCCGTGCCTTCCCACCAGTCGTACCATAAACCTTCCGGCAAATAGACCTGACGAGCCACTTGTCCCGGGCGGGTTATCGGTGCAGCCATCAAGTATTTACCAATTAACACCTGATCAGCAATATGATAGGTGAGCTCATCTTGAGGATAATGTAAGAATAATGCGCGCCAAATTGGATAGCCGCGCTCACTGGCTCTTTGAAACACAGAATAAAGATAAGGCAGCAGGCGATAACGCAGGGAAATATATTCGCGCGCAATTTCTTCTACCTCTTTTCCGAACACCCAGGGTTCATGCGCATCTGTACCTGAACAACTATGCGCGCGGCTGAAAGGGTAAAGGGCGCCAATTTGCACCCATCGTGCGAACAATTCCGGGGTGGCGTTCCCAAAAAAGCCGCCGATATCTACACCAACAAAAGGCACTGCCGAAAGCCCCATATTGATCAACTGGCCAAGCGACATATCAAGGTGCTCCCAACACGAGCCATTATCTCCCATCCAGGATGCAGTCCAGCGCTGAATGCCGGCAAATCCGGAGCGGCAAAGGTGAAACGAGCGCTGGTTGGGTTTATAAGCCTGCATGGCTTCGTAGGAAGCCTGAGCCATTTGCGATCCGTACAGATTATGTAATACTGCGTGGGTTGTTTCCTCTCCGCTAGACCCCTGAATTGCATCCAAAGGCAGCGTCCCCACTTCACCGCCGCCCTGACTAAAGGGTTTTTCAAATACAGCCGGTTCATTCATATCATTCCAAAAACCACTGACCCCACTGGCCGCCAATCGGTTTTGCCACTTGCCCCACCATTTGCGTACATCCTGACGGCTAAAATCCGGAAAGACTGCTTCGTCAGGCCAGACATATCCGCTGACCAACTGACCCTTGGCATTGCGTACAAAAACACCTTTTTCGACGCCGTCTTCATAAGTGACATATTTTTTATCCACCTTGACACCCGGGTCTAAAATAGCGACACTGTGAAAACCCATTTTTTGCAGATCAAGATTTAATTGTTCCGGATCGGGAAAAATATCTTTGTTCCAGGTAAAAACGCGGTAACCATCCATGTAATCGATGTCGAGATGGATCGCATCACAGGGTATCTCCTTTTTGCGAAACGTTTCAGCAATACGACGAACTTCTTCTTGAGATCCATAGCTCCAGCGACTTTGGTGGAATCCAAGTGCCCAGCGGGGTGGCAGCGGCATCTTGCCCAACAAATCTGTCATATGTGAGAGCACATCCATTGGTTGTGGCCCATAAGCAATGTAAACGTCCAATTCTTCGCCATTAGCCGAGAAGCGCAGCTCACCGGTGTGGCTGAGGTCAAAAGTTGAATCTTCACTACAGTTTACAAAGACCCCATAGGCATTGCCAGGGCGTAAGGCTAAGTACACAGGAATAGCCATATACATCGGGTCAACAAAGGCACCATGGGGTTGATTAGGGTCTCTAGCCCAGTTACGCATGCTTTGACCATGCTTTTCCATCCGACCACCGCGCTCACCGAATCCGTAATAGTGCTCGTTTTCTTCCATGCGTTTGGTAAACCAAAAGCAGTCATCTTCCCACACCGGGGATTTGGAATCCGTAAAAAAGCTTTTCCCATCGGGAGTCAGCATTTCGACCCAGGCTGTGTCCTTATCCACCCGCACAGTAAACGCAGAACTATGCAAGAATAGAGCGTGCTGAGTTTGTTGCAATTCCAACGGAACCACATTAAAGTCTGAATCCGGTTTGGCCACATCCCAGGAACGCCGCGCAGCAAAATCACCCCCGGGCACAATCCGAACCCGCACCAGTTCCGGTTTCAAAAAAGTAACCCGCATATGCGGGTCACCACAATCCACCCAAAGCTCGCTGCCTTGAAAACGATATTCGCGAACAGCCCCTAAAATGGCACGCTCTTTTGTCATACGTACTCCCTACCAGCGGTTATTGTGAACTCTCTCCATCTTAAATCGTTCTCCAGGATCCGGAGATTCGTCTGGATAACCGATCGGCAACAATGAAAAAGGATGGATATGATCGGGTAATTTTAACAGATTTTTCATTCCCTGTTGGCGGGTTTTATCGGGATACAACCCACACCACACAGACCCTAATCCAAGCGCATGAGCCGCCAACATAATATTGAGGCTGGCCGTGCTGCAGTTAATCGCCCAGCGCGGTTCGGAGGGCTGAATGGTCTCATCTCCGCAGACTACAATAGCCAGGGCAGCCTGAGGAGCCATGCCTGCATACGGATGTATATTCGGAATACCTTCCAATAATTCTCTTTCGTTGATGACCACAAATTGCCACGATTGCATATTCATCCCTGAGGGGGCATACATGGCCGCGCGTAATATCTGCTCAACCTGACCTGGTGTTACCACCTGGTCTGTAAATTTTCGAATACTTCTTCTTGTTAAGATTCCTTCCATTAAATCCATTATTACTCCTCAATCTGGTTTGCTGCCTCAAGTGGGGTGATATTGCCATAAATTACCGCAAATAAAGCCGGCAGATAGCGGTCCATAGTCCACACATTGGTATAGACATGGTTGGATACCAATGCGTGCGAAAGATCCACATTTTCAACATCGATGCTGGTTTTAAAGCGTACCTCACCATCTTCATAATCCTGTTCAAAATTTCCAACCCGCATGCCATAGTTGATCCGAGTAATTAGCTCCGAAACCTGGCTTCGTTTTTCTGTGGGAACATTGACCGGGAAATAACTATAAAAGTAAAAAATCTGCTGTGTCTCATTGATTTCTGCCTGACAGGAAAATCTTCCATTCTCTCCCCAGTGATTTAAGCGCAGCAAGGGACGATCATCGACTTCAATATAAAACCATTCGTCGTTGAAAAAGAAACTTTTTAATGTATCAAAAAGTTCACTCATAACATTCTCCATGGCAAAAGATGGTTAAGGCATTCTAGCATAAAGCAGCCTGAAATACCTCCAATTTCATGGTCGAAAACAGAAGATTATATGTATAACGATCTATTCAAAGTCACCAGCGAAAAACGATCATCGACAGACCACTTCTCTTATTGCGGATAGTTGGAAAATATTATATCTTTTCGAAAGCCTGAGCCAATGGAATTGTCGACGAAGCATGCTTCATAACACCAATTCGTATGTCAGAATTTGCCCCCTGTAAAGCGAGGTTCACTGCTGTCTGCAAATTTATTGTTGGGTTGAGTAATAATCTTTGTGCCAGATCAGAATCCATTTCGGAACAAAAATAGAATTGAACTTTCGAGGCATCACGTGCAATCTGATAGGCTTTGTGCGGACCAATCTGAAAATCACTGCTGCAAAAGCTCTTAATCACTTCACGATAGGATGTCTTGCCTTTCATCCATTCTTCGTAATGGCGGCTGCCTGTACCTTCGGGGCAGGCTGCCACCAGAATAATACTTCCACCCCGTTTTGTAACCATCGCTGCATGAGCAAATCCTTTTTGAGATTGATATAGGTTGATATCCTTGGGATGCCCGCCAGGGGAAGCTATCACCAGATCATATTGTTCGGGTAGTGCAACCTGGCAGACCAGGCGCGATAACGGTATCCCGCTTTGCATTACAGCTACTGGATCGCCAGCCAGAACGTGGATAATTTCCCGCTCCTGATTTAGAACCGCATTTAATGCCACCTGAATGCCAATCTTTTTCCCGATTTCTTCGATATCCTGGCGAAGTGGATTCGTTGCATAACCTCCCAAGCAGGACAGCGGGTCCAGTAAAAGTGAGTGGTTATGGTTGATGGTTTCTATGCCAGAGAGACCAATAGCCGCAGTTTTAACACCTCCGGAAAACCCAGCAAACTGGTGTGGCTCAATATTTCCCACCACGATTTTCAGCGCTGAATTTACATAGGCGGCGTTTGACATAATCCGGGTACCCAACGTTGTTTGGCCAAGATCAACCAGTGAATCCACGTCGTTGACGTTATGCGAAATGACATGGTAGCGCGAAAGAATGTTATCTGGCAAAACAACAGCGAATTCCCCGGCAGTCATGGCAGCATGTGTCCCCGTTGCAATATAAAAAGAAATGTTGCTGTCCTGGATATCTAGGGCTGCCAGCCTTTCCAACAAAGGGGGTAAGAGCAAATGATGCGGTACCGGGCGTGTCTTGTCGTTGATTGCGATTGCCACCGATTCTACTCCCCGGAATGTCTCCCAGCTTACTCCACCCAACAAATTTGCCAGTGCCTGCTGGATTAATTGCGACGCAACGCCAGTCGCGTTCACTTGCGGCGGGTCTATCAACTCTACGGTGAAATCATCCGAAATAGCTGCGCTCTGGGTAGTGTGGCCATACGGTACTTCTATGATCATGTGTTGGCTCCTGAAAAACGATGAGAATTAATAATGAGAATCTGGAAATTTCAAAACCCAGTGTTACTTAGCCTTTTCGCAATTTCTAGTGTTTGAAATTTAATTCGTTCCAGTGTAGCACGCATAAAACAACTTCTCAAAAGATCATAGAATGCCGTATGATTATTGCCTGCATTGATTTTTTCACCTGTGATTCGTAACCCGCTCCTGGAATCAAGTATGCTTGAAAATGTGAGAAAAGCTGATTTTCCCTATCTGGCTGATTGGTTCGCAATATCGCTGCGCTGGTTCAGCCTACTGGGTTTGACCCTGGCGCTCGCAACTACCCAGAATTTGGTCTGGTATTTGAGCGTCATCTTGATCGTAACTGCGCCATACAATTTCGTGGCGTAATCGTCCCCATTCATTGCCCTGACCAGGATATTTAAAAGTTCCGTTAACCGCCATCCACACCAGAGATGATCTGCACCTCATCGAGATCCACCACTAACGCAGTTTCCAAATCCACTTGCAGGCCATTAACCGACACTAGCTGGACTTCCGATTGTGGAATTCGATATTTCTGCAATATCTCAATCAGAAGAATTGGCTGATCCAGATGCACCTCCATCGGGCTTTGTCTTTTCGGTAGATAGAAAGTCAGGTAACCACCAGCATGCAGCTTCATTTAGCTTTCTCCGGCAACAATTCCTCTGCCCATTCCAGAGATAACGTCCTCAATCGCTCGTAAGTAGGAATTCCCGATTGAGGATGCCAACCCTTGAGAGCATACAGGGTGGTAAGGGCTTCTTGAAATTCGTGGCGAGGATAAGGTTCGCCTTGCAAAGGTCCATTTTCGAGACCCTGGAAAATACGTTCTGGTAATGTATCATCCTTTCGAGAGAATCCTTCACGAAGATTGAAAATGCGTGCCATATTGGTGGCACGTTCACCAATTTTGAGAAGACCGGCGATATCCAGGTTCCAACCAGTGGCCGCATTGACCGCCAATAGCACGTCATCCGGGTGAATGAAAGAGCGCGGTGCCGGTCCAAAAAAACAAAAACCAACAACCTTTTCAAAACTACCCCATTTTTCGAGAATATAAAAATGTTTCATCTTCTCAGCACTCAGGCTACGAACAGGTTGCGCCTCCTCAATCCCGAGCGGAATAGCGCTTTTAAAGGTGATCGATTCTGGGTTTGCCAGAGCAGGATCATGGGCCACAACAAGGTGATCAGCCCCAATCTCAGAGATTGCATAACCCATACCTACATTATATTTTCCACGAGCCTCATGCATGGCCAGTTCCTGACCCTTCACCTGCATTGCAAAAAAGCTTGCCTCTCCCCCAATTGCTTCTGCAGCCCGCAAACTACCCTCAGCCAGCAGGTCGCCCAATCCCTGGCGTAACGCAATTTTCTCAATCATGACCAACATGGCTTCACCATTGCCAAAGCGTAAATCCAATCCGCCAGTATCCTCCAGGTTGATCAAACCGTGTTCAAAGCACTCCATCGCAAAAGCAATGGTGGCACCAGTCGAGATGCTATCCAGCATGTAAGCATTACATAACTCATTCGCATGGGCTATAACTTGCAGATCACCTACTGCACAATTTGGTCCAAAGGCACCAATCGTCTCATATTCTGGTCCACCATAGCGCGATACCTCGCCATCCAGGCTAACTTCGCGTTTACAACGTACGGCACAGGCATAGCAACTTTTACGGGCAGTTAATAATTCCTTCTCATATACTTCCCACTTAATTGAATCCACATTTTCAAATACCCCTTGCCGGAAGTTACGCGTGGGTAAGATTCCACCTTTGTTAAGCGGCTCAACAATACCGGGGGTGCCGCGTTGTTGCAGGTCCCAACTTAGAGGATTTTCACGCACACTTTTAGCCAACTTTCGTCCCAACTCCAGCAAAGAATCCGGGTCGTGCGCTTTGCTTTGATAACGCTGATTGCCACGTACGGCAATGGCGCGCAAATTCTTGGAACCCATTACCGCCCCCATACCGTTGCGTCCATTAAAATGACGTAGATCATTGGTGATACCGGCGTACCGCACCAGGTTTTCTCCGGCCGGTCCTATTTGCAATACACGGATCTTTTCATCCCCCAGTTCTTTGCGAATTAACTCTTGCACCTCGGCTGTCTGCTTTCCCCAGAGATGCTCTGCAGGACGAATTTTTACTTGATCTCCCTGAATCCATATATAAACCGGTTGTTCGGCTCGACCTTTCACAACAATGGCTTCATACCCGGCCATTTTCAATTCTGGACCCCAGAAACCAGCTGCCTCCGATTCTCCATAGCCATTGGTCAAAGGTGAACGTGCCGAAACGACGTAACGAGTTGCTGTTGATACCGGGGCTCCGGTCAACAGGCCATTTGCAATCACCAGCACATTTTCGGGAGCAAAGACTGGCGTATTGGCCGACATCTCGTTCAGAAGGATATACCCGGCTAATGCTTTCCCTCCCGGGTAAAGTTTGTAAAATTCGTCAGCAAGTATTTCAGTTTCAATAGATCCATTGGAGAGGTTAATTCGCAGTATTTTCTCAGATTGTCCAATCATCGACCTTTACCTCCATTTCGTTTTACCATTATTAATCGTTCTTAATCATCCAATTGTAGAGCCAATGCACACGGAATTGCCTGAGGATAACCGGCTACCTCAATCCATTCCACTGGCCAATATGGAGTTTGCGTCAGGATTTCATTTCCCTCGTCTCCAATCAAAATTGTATCTTCCATTTTTGCCCCGGCAATAGTCGGGTTCCAGGCATACGCCTGCCCAGCTTTTACCAGGTCTGTCGAAGAAGGTGTTGCAAGGTACTCACGCGGCTCGTAACCCACAGCACCTCCCTGGTGATGCGCTTGCCACTCTTCAGGATATCCGCAAGCACGATACGCTGATTGCCCTTGCACGAAAATTTGATTCAGTGTTTTTCCCGGACGACTCGCTGCAACCATTTGGGCGTTTACTTGTGCCGTATGTCCAATAATCTTTCTTAAACCGACCGGGATTTCACCAAAATGCACCAAACGTGAAATAGAGCAGACCAATCCACGCCATCGCCCGCTTAGCACCAACAGAGCATAACGCTCCATTACTCTTTCGGTCGGCAGAGGGTGTCGGAAGCGGTAAATTCGCTCATCACAACCCACAAGATTGACGATTGGCTGAACCCCTCGCTTCTGCGCTTCTTTGCCAACGATAGCTGCCAATTCATATTCACTCATCCCCGGATGGATATCATGAACTGCGTTGCTCATGATCTCTGCACATATGCGACCCAGGTAACGCATACGCTCCCCTTCGGTAGCGCTCAGATTGGCACGCAGGCGGCTTATTTCTCCACCGATATCCTGAGATCCGTCAAAAGGCACATCTGCAATCAAGCGTTTACCGGATATCAGCTTTATTAATCCCTCCAGCGGGTTGTACCATGGTGAAATAATCATCTCCCAGGGCTGTTGCCCCAGATTGCCTTCTGCTTGCAGGCGCATCGCCTCGATATTATTGGTCACCAGAAAAGCGCCATCACGAGTTACCACAAGTGATGCAGCACCTTCTGTGGCAGCCGTATTAACAAACGAACTGAGCCCGGCTGTCGCCCATGCGAAACTACTCACTCGGCGCAGAATCAAACAGTCAGCATTGTACTTTTCCAGCAAGGCGAGTAAATGCTGCCTGCGCTCAGACGTTTCTGCCCGGATATCAATAACTGGTTCGATCATCGAATTACATCCGGGATTGTTGTCGATGCATGCATCATGACTCCGATTTGAACAGGCTTATCAATACCACGCAAAGCAAGGTCAAGTGCACTTTGCAAGTCGCCAACTGGGTTAAGGAGCAGGCTTTTAGCCAGTTCTGTTTCCATTTCAGAACAAAATAGCAGCCGGCAGCGTTCAGCATCGCGGGCAATCAGATAGCCTTTATGCGGTCCTACCCGAAATTCGCTGGAGAAAAAACTTTTAATCACTTGCGTATGGCTGCGTTTTCCTTGCATCCATTCTTCATAATGGCGAGATCCACTGCCTTCCGGGCAGGCTGCTACCAGAATGATCGTCCCGCCTGTTTTTGTTATCATGGCTGCATGGGCCAGTCCTTTTTGCGCCTGGTAAAGGTTAATATCCTTAGGATGCCCGCCTGGTGAGGACACTACCAGGTCAAAGATTTCCGGGACCTTCACCTGACAAACCTGCCGCGAAAGTTTAACTCCCGCCTGCATAACAGCTACCGGATCACCAGCCAGGACATGCACAATTGCTTTTTCATGATTGAGAATGGCATTCAGTGCAAGGTGTACTCCTACTTGTTTTCCAATTGCTTCAATATCCTGTCGCAGTGGATTGCGATCATATTCGCCCAATTGCGCAAAAGGATTTCTCAACAATGAATGATTATGGTTAATCGTATCCATTCCAGCCAGCCCTATTGCAGCGGTCTTTACCCCACCGGAAAAACCGGCAAATTGGTGAGGTTCAATATTGCCAACCACAATTTTCAACCCGGAATTATAAAAGCTCGAATTGATCAGTATTTCAGTTCCCGCAGTACTTTTGCCAAGAGATGTCAAACTCTCTATATTGGATGCTGTATGAGCAACCACCCGATAACGGGAAATAATTTCCGACGGTAAAACATCAGGGAATTCATTTTTAGACATTGGTTCATGGGTGCCTCCGGCGATATAAAAGGTAATCTGGCGGTCAGTAATACCCAACTCAGCCAAATGATCCATCAATGGCGGCAATAAATGAACATGGGGAACGGGCCGTGTATTATCATTGATGGCGATTGCAACTGAACTAACTCCCCGAAAGTCCTTCCAATTCACATCACCCAACAATACATCCAGAGCCCCTGTCACCACTGCATTCACGTCCTTGGCACCAGGTACCTTCACCGGGTCAACCAATACAACTGAATGCCGATCAGGTATTATTGCTGTTTGTGAAGACCTCCCGAAAGGCACCTCAATTTTCATAGATCAAGCCCCCAACGGTGTAAACAGAATCAAACTCAAGCTGACCACTGCCAAGACAACAGCCACACACGTACCGACAATCAATGGTTTCAGCCCAATCCGGCGTAGTGAGTTGAGATCTGTATTTAACCCTACACCGGCCAGAGCCATCAAAATAGCAAACTTAGAGATACCATCCATTCCTTTTAAAAAGGCTGCGGCTGCGACTAGAGTTCCAGGATCAGAAACATTCTGGGGTAAAACGCCCACAGCCACACCAACAGTTCTCAACAGTGACATTAGCAGGAAACCAATCACAAATCCAGGTACAAGCTTTTTCCAATCCATACGAGTTGCCGTGATTGTTTTGTCATCTGGTTGAGTATCTTTTCTGCGTCCATAAAAAATCCCAAACAGAACAATAAGGGGCGCCATTATGGTATTACGGGTCAGTTTAACGACAGTAGCCACATTTAAAGCCGCTTCGCTGAATATTGCCCCTACTGCCACTACCTGGGAAGTATCGTTGACGGCCGTGCCTGCCCATAGCCCGAAGCTTCGGTCAGTCAGACCGATCAGATGACCAATTAGCGGGTAAAGAAGGACTGCCAATAACCCAAATAATGTTATGGTCGCTACTGCAAAGCTTACTTCTTCATCACTGGCATCCAGCACAGGTGCTGTGGCCACAATGGCTGTATTGCCACAAATTGCTGTTCCAACACCAATCAAAGCAGCCAACCGCGGCGGCACTTTAAACAGCTTGCCCGCGTAAAACGCAAGCAGAAGCGCTATAGAGATACAAATTGTGACCAACAACAACGCTTTTACTCCTGTGGCAGCCACATCCTGCAAGCTTAATCGCAATCCCAACAAGATGATACCAAAGCGCAAAACACGCTGAATGGCAAATTTTATCCCAGCCTTACTCCGATCTCCTACGCCAATCACATTGCGTAGATAAAGCCCCAACAAAACAGCAATGAGAATCTCACTAATGGATTTACTGAGAGTCTCGCCACCCATCAACCCATGCAGGAAGCGGCTCGCAATAGCCACTCCGAGAACTAAGTGCAAGCCTGACCAGACAGGACCGATTTCTTTACCTATTTTTCGCCATTCAGATAACAATGCCGTCATACCTACATACATTCCTTTTTGTTGCTCGTGCAAAATCTCTAATCCAAGTTTAAACTACACCCTGACAAACTTACCTGAAAACCAAAGTGGTTCCTTTACAGCTCTTCTGTCTGGTGTGAAAACAAAACGGAGAGACGGGGAAATGATCAGAAATTTTGCGTGATTTTACCCCATCCTCCCCTATATACTTACTCAGGCACTGCGATAAAGCTTCGTTATTACAAATTCATCGTGATGCAGTGTCTCCGCGCTGGTCAATCGGCCATTGATAGTACGCGCCAGCATTGCAATGGTTCTTTCAGCAGCGCCATCCAGGTTATATTCAAAGCGCAGTAAGCCAGAAATGTCAACATCGATATGCTCAGACATGGTTTCGACTGTCAGAGGATTGGCTGAAAGTTTAATAACAGGTTCAATTTTATTGCCAATAATATTACCCTGACCTGTAGTGAACAAATGCACTACAGCACCGGCAGCACAACACAAAGTCACCATTTCAGCAGCTGCACTCGAGGAATCCATGAAATGCAAGCCAGGTGTTTTGGGCTCTTCTGCAGGTTCCAGAAAAGAAACCACCTTACACCGTCCCATTTTTTCCACATTTCCCAGTGCTTTTTCTTCAATTGTGGAAAGGCCACCGCGAATATTTCCTTCAGTTGGTTGCGTTCCCAATAAGCTTACACCCTGGGATTCGACCAGGTCCTGGTAGTTATCAAAGGCAGCTTTGAACTGGGCAGCAATTTGCGGTGTAGCGCACTGTTCCATAATCTTATCTTCGGCTCCGGTTACCTCAGTAGTTTCCCCGAAGATCAAAGTGTTACCATTATCCGCCAACCACTCATACACCCGACCAACGGTCGGGTTTGATGCCAGACCGCTGGTAGTGTCCGATTCACCACACTTGGTCGAAACAAGTATTTCTTCCCACTCTACTGGCACACGCGCCAATTCAGTAGCGAAGTGCACAAATTCTTTAGCCTTGCGGGCAGCCATTTCTATCGTTTTCAAATCACCATAGCGCTCGATACTAAACCCGGCCACTGGTTTACCTGTTTCCGCAATACCCTTGACAATATAATCAGTCCATTTCGGCTCAATACCAATCACAATTACGGCAGCCACATTAGGGTTGCGTCCTGTGCCAATCAATGTATTGAAGGTTAATTCCAGATCTGCTCCAAATTGCAAGCGCCCATAGGGATGAGGTAAGGCTACCGTTCCGCGGATCAGATTGGCAACTCCTTCCACCGCAGCATTGGAAATATCATCCACCGAGAGGATTAATACATGGTTTCGGATGCCTACCCGGCCATTTTCACGACGATACCCAGTTAACAGAAAATCTTTTAATGCAGCCATTTTTTTCTCCTACTTTTCCAAAACCTGCGATTTACTGGCGGCCCAGCGCAGACTTTTTATATTATGGATGTGAACATGCTCACCAACTTTAATTGGCGCAACGGCATAGGCAATCGCCCGGCCGTATTCGATTACGTGTTGATCCGTATTAAGGTCGTTCATGGCGACCTTATGACCGAGTGGGACATCGGTGATCATAACAACCTTTTTTACTGCCTGGCCTTCCAAAGTTACCACATCAATCTCATCACCTCTTGTTAAATCCATCACCGCCACCCCAACATCATCACTGCTTTCGTGAACCAAGATCCCTTTTTTCATTTCATTCTCCTATCATTTTTTTGTGCTGCAATGAGAGCAGCGCGAAATTGTATTGCCCTTATTCATAAGGGGTATTATCCCAAAAACGGGTAAACTTTTGGATGCCATCCTGTGTGTATGGATGCTGAAAACCTTCCTGATAGACAGCCAACCCAGCTGTGACAATATCCGCCCCCAATACTGCAGAATCAATCACCTGACGGGCGTTGCGCACCGCTGCCACAATGATTTCCGATGTGAAACCATAATTATTACGAATGGTGACAACATCGTCAACAAAGCCCTGAATTTCCTCACCGTTGCTTTCCTTCCAACCAATAAAAGGTGAGATATAAAACGCTCCTGAGCGCATGGCTTGTAACGCCTGCATGGCCGAGAAGATCAAGGTACAATTGACCCGGATACCCTTACGTGCCAATGCTTCCATCACTTTGAAGGCTGGTTCTACACATTGCAGTTTGATAACGAAATTTGGTGACATGGCAGCCAGTTTTTCTGCTTCGGGCATCATTTCAGCGTAGGTCATAAAATGAGGGTTCACTTCAACAGAAACCGTTTTATCAGTTCCTTCAACCAGGCGGGCAATCTCTTGAATTACCGTCAGAAAGGGCTTGCCAGAAACCTGTACATGGCGCGGGTTGGTGGTGACACCATCGATATTAAACGCGTCCAATGCGTAAGAGATCTCTTCTATGTGGGCGCTATCAAGAAAAAATTTCATCATAATCTCCTTTTTAAAAACGTTTGATGATTACGTCATCGGGAAGATTTTCAATCTCTCCGGAAACAGAAATGGAAATATTGAGTCCAGGAAGTTGCATTCCTACCTGTGGTTTTCCAAACACCCAGATCTCTGTCAGATCCAGGTCGGGCTTTAACTCGCCGGTATGCTGTACCACCGGTCCTAGTGGCAGAATACTGCCATCCCTACCAAACACAGGGATGTGATCAAGAGTCATTGTCTCCTCAAATAGCCCGGGACCTTCTACCCAACTTTGTGTGTTAAACGCGTACCAGCGACCGGTCGGCAAATAATAACGCACTTTTCCACCTGGATTTACAACCGGGGCTACCAGCAATGAGGGTCCTAATAGGTATTGTTGATCAAATTGCCAGGCGATACGATCCTGTGGAAAAGCCAGCACCATCGCCCGCATAACAGGTAAACCGGTCCGGGCAGCCTGTAAGGCACATCCTTGCAGGTAGGGAATCATCTGGTAACGCCATTGAAGCCACTTGCGCACAATCTGTTCAGCTTCTTCCCCATAGACCCAGGGTTCGCGTTCACCGAGACCATGAAAACGGGTATGAGAACACATAATGCCCGCTTGCGCCCAGCGAATATAGAGTTCAGGACTTGGGTTCCCAATTGCAAAGCCGCCAATATCATGGGCATAAAAAGGTCCTCCACTCAAACCCCAGGCTTGTCCCCCACGGATACTGGCAGCCAACCCTTCCCAATCCGACTGCGGATCACCACCCCATTGAATGGGGTAGCGTTGTCCGCCTGCCCAGGCTGCCCGTCCCCATACCATCGGTTCATCCTGACTGAACTTTTCGGCAGCCTCAAATACACAGCGGTTATAAAGATGGGTGTAGACATTATGCAGCCGGGTGCCACGATCGCCGTTAAAAGCAACCACATCGGCCGGCACGGCTTCCCCATAATCAGTTTTCATGACACTGACACCGATCTCAAACAGTTGTTCGTGCTGATCTCGGTACCAGGCATAGGCATCCGGATTTGTGAAATCGATAATGCCGCTGGGCATCAAGTGCGGCCAGCTCTTGTCGTATGGCCAGGGGAACCAGCGATGGACATATGGAGTTCCATCCATATTTTTAAGGAGGTAACCTTTTTCAGACAGCTCATTAAATAAAGGGTTTTGTGTAGAAATATAAGAATATTCCCACAGATTAGTTCGAATTCCCAATTTTCGCAATCTCTGTACAAAACCAGACGGGTTAGGGTAACGGTGCGCGTCCCATTGAAAGTCAAAGCGATCCTCCATGGTATGCCAGGCACGCCCATCCAGCAGAAGCACATCACACGGGATTTGGTGCAGACGCAGTGTATCAGCCACATCCAGAGCAATTTCTGCACTCTGATAATAAGCTCTTGACATCCACATACCATAACTCCAGCGAGGAGGCAATGCAGAGCGGCCTGTCAGCGCTGTATAATACTCAATCATCCTGGCAGGCGAATCCGCTGCGATGAAGAAGAGATCTAACTCTTTATCAAATACCTGCAAAATGTAACTACGGTGAGACCATTGCGGATATCCGACCCCATGATTTACCTTAGAGGGTGTATGGGTGAACAAACCCCAGCCTTCCGGGCTCCAGGCGAATGGTGTATTTTTATATGAAATTTCTGAATTGACAGTGGTGGCATCCTCATTCCAACTTTGGATCAATTGCCCTCGACGATTCAAAGCCGCCCATTTTTCACCTAGCCCATAGACTGGTTCTTCATTTGACAAATCCAGTGAAACCAGCCAAGAATCTGTCCGGCGCGCAAATGGTGCCATGCGTATCTGGCCAGTGATAGCTCTGTCAGTCGCTGATTGAAGCAATAACTTTTCACCTTGCCAAAAGCGGATACGCATGGGGTTACTTAAAAGATCAAGGGCTGTCTGCCCGCATTTAACCCGGTATCCCCCTTGTAAACCTTCAATCTGCAATCCAAGGTCTTTGGAATCACTGTCCAAAATACCATAATCTGGTTGCTGGTTGGGTGCGGCATGTCTCAGACGTAAAATGTTTTCCGCAAAGCAGCTAATCTCAAGATCACCGGCAAGAGTCGTGAAAATGACACGCGTTTCAGTTTTTTGTTTGATGGAGACAGATTCCAGGGTTTCGTAGCCCTGCTGTAGAATTATGCCCTCATGGTGAAGTATCATAAATAAGTTCCGCTCCTATAGCATCAAAAATAAGTCCTGTTAACACTTTTTCTTTACTTCATCCCGGTTGTGGCAATGCCGGTTGTTATGTATTTTTGCAGAAATCCAAATACAACTGTAATGGGCAGCAATGTCAGAACTGTCATTGCCAGAATTAGATTCCACTGCACATTCAACTCACCCTGGAATGATGCCAGACCCACTTGCAAAGTAAAGTATTCACTGCGGCTGAGCACCACCAATGGCCACAAGAAGTCATTCCATCGCCACATAACAGAGAATATCGTTAAAACGGCAAGTGCGGGTTTTGCCAATGGAATGATCACCTGCGAATAGATACGCCACTCGCTGGCACCATCTATACGAGCTGCATCAATCAATTCATCAGGTATCGTAAGCATATATTGGCGTAAAAGGAACACACCAGTTGGCGTAGCTGCAGCCGGCACAATAATTCCCAGCAAATTATTATTCCAACCAACATTGGTAATCACCAGAAACACCGGCACCAACACTACCGATAGGGGAACCATAAGGGTACTGATCATGACCATGAAAATGAACTGCCTGCCACGAAATTTGTACTTACTCAAGGCAAATGCCGCCATGGAATTAACTAGCAAGGTCAGGATGGTCGCTACCAGGGTTACAACAACGCTATTCCACAAGTAGAGCCCAAAATCAAAACTTTCAATTCCTTCTTTGAAATTATCCAACCCAAAATTTACTTTTTCAACCGGCTCGCGCTGATTAATGTTGACTTTAATGATTTCTTCAGGATTGGCCGGATCGACAAGCTGCGATTCCAAACCGATCCGACGTACCTGCGCCAGAGTACGGCTTGATCCATCTTCAAAAGTGATTTTATATAGTGGCAGCGGCTCTTCATACCCGCTTACCATCATGGTCTCTTGTTTGTAAGGTAAGAAGCGTGGGGGAAATTTAGCGATCTCACCCGGAGTCTTGAATGAGGAAAACACGAGCCAAATTACTGGTCCAAACATGATAATTACACCGAAAATCAGGTAACCATAGGAGATGCCATCACTCCACGTCAAGCGCTTGCGGCCACGGGTGCGGGTAAAGAAACGGGTCACTTTTCCCATCTTAATTCTCCTCCTTACGCACTGCCAACTGAATGACAGTAAGCACGACCAGCACAGCTGCCATTAAGAGCGAGGCAGCCGCTGCCAATCCAAATTGCTTATTCGGGCTGGAAAAACCGTAATTATAGATATACTGAACAAGGTAAAGCGTGGCAGTCCCCGGACCGCCTCCAGTGAAAGCAAAGACAATATCGAATACCTGCACGGCTCTGATTAACGAAAGCACCAACACCACAGCCATGACAGGTGTCAACAACGGCATCGTAATCGTCACAAACGACTGCCAGGGGTTAGCACCATCTATCGAAGCTGCCTCATAAAGATCAGCTGGTATTGACTGCAGCCCGGCCAGCAAAATAAGCGTATAAAAACCCATGAAAGCCCAGATGCTGATCATTACCACCCAGAATTGAGCCCACTGGGCGTTCACCAGGAATGGGATACGATCGAATCCGAGGTTGATAAGGATCCCGTTAAACAAACCATTCTCCTGTAAAATCCATTTCCAGATAAGCGCAACCACGATTGGGGAAAGCAGTACTGGATAGAAAAAGACTGCCCGAAAGAAACCGCGCGCTTTGATTTTGCGATTCAAAATAAGTGCTGTGATCAGGGCAAATAGGACCATCAAGCCGACCTGGAAGAAAACATAGCTAAATGTGTTTCCAACTGCTCGCCAGAACAAATCTTCTGTGCAGCTGTTAGGTACCAGGTAGTTCTCACAAGCCAGTAAACGCCCAAAGTTATCCGTACCTACCCATGGCCGCTCGCCAGGAAAAAACGCGGAACCGCCTGTGAAAGCATAAACAAAATTCAATAACATTGGAAAAAGAATAAAAATACCAAATATTAACAGGTTTGGTAACACAAAAATATAGGGCATTCCCTTTACGCCAATAATTTTCTGAATTGTTCCGAATATTAAATCGAGTAGGGAAACAAACCCATCATAGAAAGAGCCAAAAAATTGACCGATGCTTTTCTTAAAACGGACCATTTCGGAGTTCACCATAGGGACAGTACCTCCTTGGAGCAGGGTGCTGGCCATTCAGGTCAGCACCCTGATGAAGATGGAAGGTTATTTCTTGGCTTCCGCAATTGCGGCGTCAATATCTTTCTGGAGATTGAGCAACATATCATCCAGGGTCAATTCGCCACTTAGATATTGTGCTATGCGATTAGCACTATTGCGATAATATGCAAACGCATAGGGATTAACATTCAATCCCGCAGCCTGGTCTGTTAATTTTGCCACTTCAGCTGTATATGCTTTCAAGGCATCTAAAACAAAAGGATTCTCAGATTTGAAGGCCACACCATCGGACGCAACAGTCTTTTGAGCGGGCAGGGATAGTGTCCCGGCTGAGAATTCACTGTAATTTTCAGCCTGAATTAAGAACTCTACCAGACGTGCAGATGCTTCAGGGTACTTGGTATCTGCAAAGACAACCACAGCAGACCCACCAGCGATACCAGTCGAACCACCGTCGCCCGTCGGGTTGGGAACAACAATCCAATCAAATGCATCGCCCACATCATTTACAAGACCGTTGATCTGCCACGAACCAGACATGCACATGACCAATTGGCCGGATTTAAAAGGACCAATACAGCTATTGACAGGTTCTGCGCTCAACCAAACTTCCACTGGAGTTCAAGCCATTATCATGCCAGCCTTTTACTATCTCAGCGAACGAACGGAATCCGGGGGTATCCACGGTGAAATTGCCTTCCGCATCGGTCAGAGTTGCGCCCATGCTCATGGCTGGTCCCGCAAAACGATGACCTGTGCGATCAATGGAGATCGCATATTGCGATCCTGTCGCATCAGCAACTTGCTTGGTAATGTCGGTCCATTCCTGCCACGTAGTTCCTTCGCCAGGAATTTCAATTCCAGCTTGATCAAACAAAGTCTTATTTACAAAAGGTCCGGTAATGGTAAGGGCATCCGGGTATCCACCATAGTCTAAGGCTTCCAGAATCGGTTTGGGGAAATTGTCTTCATAATAGGCAGCATCTGCCATGTACGGACGCAAATCCAATAATTTTCCCTTGTATGCACCAAAATTGGTGATGCGAGCTAGATCCGGTCCTTCCCCGGTTTCCACCTGAACGGGTAATTGCTCGTCGATGGTCTTGTAAGGAACCACATCCAATACAACGGTGATATCCGGGTTTTCAGCCATAAATTTATCAATTAGGGGCTGCATTACATCTGCTTCAACACCGTCAGCATAATAAGTGAAGCGTATTTCCACCGGTTCCATCACAACCTCCGTAGGGGCTGGCACATCGGTAGCTGCTGGAACCGCTGTCGGTTCGGGCATGGCTTCCGTGGGGGCCGGCATATCGGTCGGTGCAGGCGCTGCGGTCGGTGCAGGAGTACAGGCACCAATCAACAGAGCCAGGGTTACAATTATGATAAATATTTTTGTTACTTTCATTGTTTCTCCTCAATCTACTTTTTTGAAAGAATTTATAGTGATCTTTAGATCCTTATGTACAACCGAGATTTACAGTCGATATCACCTCCTTTTATATGAGTTCAACTACCGGTAAATTGATTAAGTCTGCGAACGCTATTAACACATCTACATAGTCACCATACGTCATGGATACGTGGTGTTCCAAACCATGGCCAATTAGCAGGTCCAGGAATTTCTCAGCGCGACAATTCAATCGCATCACCCCCGCCGTACCACTAAACGGCTTTGGTTCAGCCAGTATCTCACCTTTACCGACGATTAGATGCAGTCTGCCGCCTGCCTGGCTGATACGCGCAACAGTCACACGACCGGGTTTTAGTGCAAAATCCATCACCAGCGGCAATTTTCGATTGGAGTGAATGCCACCTCGTGCCGGTTGTGCCGGATCTGCCATGCTTAGAGGTGCAAGTCCGCAATGCCAGAGTGCAATCTGATCCTTTTCCACGTCCACACCGACCATGTCCGTTCCAAACGCAGGTTGATCTGAAAGCCACTGCAAAATTAATTGCGTTAGCGTCCCATTGATATCTGCCTCACAGCTACAGGGGATTGGTGTTCCACTTTCAAAGCCATCACTCAACATCGACATGGCCCCACATGCCGCACAACCCAGTCCGGTAAAAAACTCTGGCCAGCAGCGCACTGCCAGTCCGTCCAATTTGTTCTCGATAGCCAGAACTTTAAGTGCATTGAATACTGCCAGAGACCCAAGCAGTGGATCCTGTTCCAGATCCGCCAGGTTCTTTAGTTTGAGATCCAGTGCTTGACGGGTAGTAGCGACTACTTCAAGAGGGACAGCACGTACCTGATCAAAAAAATTCTTTAGATCGATCTGCTCGACTTCCACACCAAAAACTTCACGCAAACCAGCTTGATCCAGGTGGCAGGAGTCAAATCCTGCTGGATGTTCACCAACAATACCGAGTCGAGCATTTTTCAGGCGGCGCAATAGCTGCCCGGCGGCAGCCTGTGTGCATATCTTCACCATAATTTGCGGATCATCTGGCAAGCCATAGCCGTATGAATATCTTCGATTTCGTAAACCCAGGGCATGCCCAGCCAGGTTGATGCCACATAACGAATTAAGACGAAGGCGCTCCCCGGACCATGGTTCTGGCACTGCCCATAGAAAAATGGGGGTTGAGCAGTTTTCAGTGATTGTCACCGCCAGGCTGCTATCGGCAAATGTGGCCTGGAAGATCAATACCAGATCGACACTGGATTCTTGTACAAACTCTGCTGCCTGTGCCGCGCTGGCCATGTTTTCAACCACCGTGGATGGTTCAAGCAGCACAATATCAATTTTGTGTAATGCCTGCCGCGCTTGATCGATCATCTCTTTAGCCAGCTGCAAATCAAATGTATTGCGAACCAAGGGCAGAAATACAATCCGGTATGGATTCATAAGCTCTCCGCCTGATAGAAAAATGTAATCAAAGCCAGGGCTGCTGCGCCAATCACACCAGCCTTCCACCCAAAAGAAGTTGCTTGAATTTTCACACGTTCTCCCATCCGGCCAAATGACATTTTGCGAACTACCTTTATAGCCGGTTCGAGGAAAAATTCCTGCCCCTGAGAGAAGATACCCCCAGTAGGATTAATTCCGGGTTGAAAAGGTTGACTACATTTACCAGAGCAACGCCTAAAAACTCCCCGCGTTCTTCCAGCATTTGGCGAACTTCCTCATCTCCCTCACTGGCAGCCTTAAAAACCCGTTCAATCGGCTGGGTCTCATGATTGGACATCAGTCCTGCCAAAACACCTTCCGGGTTCTGACGTGCTATATTCTCAGCCTGGCGTAAGATGGCCGCCTCCGAGACCAAGGTCTCGAGACAACCGCTATTGCCGCAATGACAGGGTTCGCCCCCATGTAGAAGCATAACGGTATGGCCAATTTCACCTGCACCCATCGTTGCTCCCCGATAAATTTCCCCTTTGAAGGTCAACCCGGCACCGACACCAACACGCCCATATACAAATGCCAATGAATCAGATGTGCGGCCAGCCCCAAAATACGTTTCGCCAATAGCCATTGCACGCACATTGTTATCGACCACAACCGGCAGCCTGAGTTTTTCCTGCAGATAATGGCGTACTTCAACTTTTCGCCAGCCCAGATTGGAAGCCAATATATTGACACCACTTGAGAAATCAACCAGACCGGAAGCTCCGACACCAATACCGAGCACATGTACCCGATCAACGTTATTTCTGGAGAGTAAGCCCTCAATACAGCTCACCATTTGCCCCATAACTTCTTCTGCCGGTTGGCGGGTATTGAATTCATGGGTGCGATTATCTATAATCTCATCCCGCAAATTGGTCAATGCCGCCCGAAAGGTGCCCACTCCAATATGAATACCGACCACATAGCGTGCATTTGGCTCAAGGCGGATGGCGGTGCGTGGCCGGCCGACCGGGCGAATTTTCATACTCTGTTGGCTGTTGTCACTTTCTTCGACAATAATGCCTTCTTCAATTAATTGCGCCACCAGGTTGGTAATGGTGGTATTAGAAAGCCCCGTACGCCGGGCTAATTGAACACGAGAGAGACACTCTTCATTTAAAAGGCACAACAAAACAACCTGAATATTGTGAGCTTTGACTAAATTGATGTTACTGCCAGACAATTGTTGGTTCATGTTGTAGTTCTTTTTTTATGAATTGTGATTGAAGTGGGTTGAAAGTTCGGAAAATAATTATTTTTTACAGATGAAAAAATAATTATTTTCCATTATAACCCCTCTCAATATTTTGTCAATAGCCCTTTTTTTGGACCTTTTTTTGGCTGTCTTTACTCAACATTAAATTTTGCGACGCCACCCCACCTTCTTTTTCTGGCTTGTTCTTCAATAACTACATCAATAGATTTGGCAATAATCTCAAAACTTCCGAACTAAGCAGTCACACACCTTAAGCTTCCCATTCCAACAGGGCTTACATTCCCTTAACATTTCGGTTTCAAATGCTCTTTTTTCGTGGTCAAGATTCGTAACCCGCTCTGGAATCAGGTATGATTGAAAATGTGAGAAAAGCTGATTTTCCCTATCTGGCTGATTGGTTCGCTATATCGCTGCGCTGGTTCAGCCTACTGGGTTTGACCCTGGCGCTGGCCACTACCCAGAATTTGGTCTGGTATTTGAGCGTTATCTTGATCGTCATCGCGCTCTGGAATGTGGTGTTATCAATCCTGGCGATGTTAAACCGGCGTATGCCAATCCACCGGCTAATCAATCTAGCCATCGATTGCCTGGTTGTTACACTCTTTTTCAGCCTGGCGGGCGGTATCACCAGCCCGATAAGTTGGGTAGCCGTTCTCGCAATTCTTTCTGCTGCCATTTATTATGAATGGCGCGGCAGCTTGATTGTTGCCGTCATCATCAGTATGATCCAGGTTGGCTGGACCTATCTCACTCGCACTGATTTCAGCTTGCTCTGGTTGCCATTGACCATCTTACTGGCTTACAATTTTATCCTGGCAGTCATCCTGGGCTTTGGCAGTCTGAAGTTGATGAGCGGACTGCGGAAGAACTACTACAATCAGGTCAACCATCGCCGGGAAATGGAAAAGAAAGCCCAAATTCAGGAACGCAGCCGCATCCAGGCTTTTTATCAACTGATTGAAACATTAAGTTCCACCCTCAATTATCGCGTGGTGCTCAATTCCACGCTGGACCTCAGCCAGTCCGCATTGCTGGAGAATGAAAACGACACTGTCCATATGCCCAGCGCGGTTCTATTATTTGCTGATGAAAAGCTGGTCATTGCTAACGCACGCGGCTTTTCACCAGCTGATATGAAGCGCTCGTTTCCAGCCAGTGCCGGTATTTTATTTGCCACCCTTTCAACCGGCGAGGCACAAAGCACAAATGAGATCCAAACCGACCCGGAACTTGGGCGTGTCTCTGCCTTATTGTCCTGTACAAGCGCTGTCTGTCTGCCGCTTGCCCGTGGTCTGGATTCCTACGGTGTCATGATCTTTGGCCATGCGGACCCCTTATTCTTTACACCTGAACGCCTGGAGCTCTTACAGATGATCAGTCGCCAGGCAATCATCGCTATTCAAAATGCGCGCCTTTACCAACAATTACAGAGCGAAAATGAACACATTTTGGAGACTCAGGAGGAAGCCCGCAATAAGCTGGCTCGCGATTTACATGATGGTCCCACCCAGTCCGTGTCTGCCATTGCCATGCGTCTGGAAATTGTTCGCAAAATGCTCACTCAATCTCCAGGCGAGGTGGAACCGGAGCTAAGAAAAATTGAAGAACTTGCCCGACGAACCACCAACGAAATCCGGCATATGCTCTTCACGATGCGCCCATTGGTGCTTGAGAGCGATGGCCTCGATGCCGCGTTACATGCCATTGCAGACAAAACCTACACGACCTATAAACAAAAAGTTAAACTGGAAACAGATTCCAAAATCATCCAACAATTGGATATTTCAAAACAGACCGTCGTATTCTACCTGGTCGAAGAGGCAGTCAACAACGCCCGTAAGCATGCCAACGCTCGCTTGATTTGGGTGCGTTTAAGAGCCAGTTCTCAAGATGCAGAAATAGCCCTCTTGGAAATTTTGGATAATGGAACCGGCTTTGATCTGGAACGGGTCAGCAGCGACTATTCACATCGCGGCAGTCTGGGCATGGTAAACTTACAGGAAAGAACTCAATTGATCAACGGCTTGCTACATATCGACTCTCTTCCCGGTAGAGGCACACGCGTTCAAGTATTCATCCCACTCAGCAATGATGCCGGGGAACGCATCCAGCGTGGAGCAATTGATTTGCAAAATGCCTGAAACCTGTTCTTAAGTAAACAAACATGCCCTCTCTTTCGAATATTTATTACAGTCAACATATTAGCCAGGGGGCTTTTCATCTGCCGGTATTATTGATTCACGGCGCCGGAAGCAATCATCTTTGCTGGCCTGCTGAAATTCGGCGTCTTCCAGGCTACCATACAGTGGCACTCGATTTGCCCGGCCATGGCAAATCAGCCGGAGCAGGCTTCCATGACATCAGATCATACAGTCAGATATTGTTTGATTTTCTCTCTGCAGCGGGTTGGTATCGGGTCTTCCTGGTTGGCCATTCGATGGGGGCAGCCATTGCACTACAGTTCAGTTTGGACCATCCTGAGCATGTTCTTGGATTGGGATTAATTGCCAGCGCAGCCAGCTTTTCTCTTCCGGCTACGATGGTTGAATCTTTTCGCTCCAATAAAACAGCGGAGCTTGGCCGTCAGGAGATGCAAAACCTGATCGCTCCTCGCAGCGGCAAGAAACAATGGTTTCAGCAGGCTGCCAAATCAATGTGGGATGGTCGTTCCAGTTTATGGTATGCCGATCTGCGCGCATGTACTGTTTTTGATATGCGTGCCGACCTGAGTAGCATTAAAACCCCTGCTCTGGTTCTAGCCGGGTCCGATGACCCCATAGTACCCTATTCAGCTGCCACATTCCTGGCGAATAAATTGAGCAACGCAAACCTGGTAACCTTCTATCAAAATGGACACATGTTAATGCTTGAAGAGCCAAAATCAACCGCTGCACAGCTCCAACAATTCATACATCAAAATAAGCCACTTGTATGAGCGATGGCGGTATAAGCCAAATATTTACGAAAAATCACCCCATCCTGCCTGGAAACTTATGAGGAAATCTCATACCTCTGGTTAGGGTGATTTTTCGTTTCAACCTTGATAATTAGCTACGCCGCAAGGGGTTGCATTCCAATTCCGGCGGTACGATGTTTTACTTAGTTGGAAGATAACTCTTTGTTCACAACCTCAGTGTGAACATTGAATTGAGGTGGATTCTCCATATGTTTTTTCACAGCACATTGTTCAGCAGAGCGTACCAGCGCACTGTAGTATTTTTCCGGAAAGGTGGGTGGCACCTGAATTTCGATCTCCACATCAGACAACATACCCGACATCGGGTTTGAACGGACACGTTGAATTAAACGAATACCACTTGTATCCAACCCGCGTTGGCGACAAAAACCCAGCACATAAATGCCGGCACATGTTACCAAAGAAGCCAAAAATGTGGCAAATGGGGTCGGGAAAGCCCCCTCACCGCCGCCCATTGGAGGTTGGTCGGTGCTAATTGTGTATGGGCCAAAATGGGCATCCACTCGTGCCCCACTGGGAAAATCTACGATCATTTCCATGGTAATTATCTCTCCTGTTTTAAGTTTCTATACTCAATAGATGGTTTTCTTTGAAAAAAGTTACAGAGGAAACGATATTGGATATAAGTACGTGACCGAAAGGAGTACCCCAACTCCAGGAATCCATCAAAAATTCTGGAGAAGGATCGCACGTCGAACTACATCGCAGATCATTTTCTAATGTTTCCTATCCTTCGCCACTACATTTGACCGGTTAAGAATGATTCAATTATTATCACATCAGCGCTTGGTTTGAATTCCCGATTTTACCAATCGAAATCTACTCACCTGCCTTTTTTGTTTTACCAGCAATGATAACCATAGCTTTCCGCTATAATACAAGACTATGTCCCATGCCAAAATGCTCAAGCCCGCCATTCTTTCACTTTCCTTCTTATCGGTTCTCTCCGGCGCAGCAGTCTCGCCTGCCCTGGCAGAAATCCAGATCGCTTTTCCCGGCACCAGCGACCTGGCAATCCAGATGATATTAACCCTTCCGCCCTTACTGGTCATCCCTGTCAGCCTCCTGACCGGGCGCTTGACCTTGCGCTTTCGCCAGCGTCAACTTCTGGCCGTGGGCCTCATCCTCTATATCATCGGCGGTTTGGGTGGTTCACTGGTGAACTCTTTTCCAATGTTGCTGGTAACCCGTGCATTGCTGGGCATTGGTAACGGAATCGTCGCACCATTGTCTTTATCGCTCATCGCTGATTTCTATCAAGGACAGGAACGTGCCAGCACCATGGGCCTATCTTCAGCCATGGCCACTCTCAGTGGCATCATCATGCCGCTTATTTCCGGCTGGCTGGCAGTATTTAACTGGCGCTTGGCCTTCGCTGCCTATCTGATCAGTCTGCCCGTCGCCTTGCTGGTCGCATTCTACTTGCCAGAACCACCTGCCAATGGCAACACGCGCTATAGCTCCCAAAAATTACCGCGCGCGGTCTACGGTCTGGGTGTACTTACTTTCTTGTTAATGGTCGTTTTCTACCTGCTGCCTACCCGTGCCGCCCTTTTCTTACAGGAGACTGATATCGGCAACTCTGCCCAGAGCGGGCTGGTTATTGCTGCTATGAACCTCTCCGCTTTTCTAATCGGTCTGCGCTTTGGGTCGATACGCTCGCGCCTGAAGCATTTCACTCATTTATTGGGTTTGCTGGCACTTGCTTCCGGTCTGGGATTGATGGTTATGGCACAAAATTTGGTCTTAGTAATTGTTGCTATGTTTATTGCTGGTCTGGGAGTCGGCACACTGATGCCGACCATCTTTGTCGAAACATCCAACCGGGTGCCCGCCAAATTGAATGCCCCGGCACTGGGCATTATTAACAGTTCCCTCTACCTGGGTCAGTTTGCATCCCCGCTTGTTTTTTCGGCTCTGGCTGCTATCTTCCAGGCACCTGACGTACGCTTCCGCTTCATGGCAAGTTCCATAATGACTTTTTTCGCCGCTGCAGTCTACCTGATCGCCGGTTTTAAATCCCTGCGCCAGGACATCGCCCCAAAGCCAGGCAATTAAAGTTCAGCAACTACAGGTCAAAAATCGCTGCCCGAATCATTCTGCTCATCGGCCAGATGGCATCATTCGTGTTGCCCAACAATGTGATCTGCAATTGCAGGTGCGGGTATACAGCCGAGTAAAAATTGACTCCCGGGTCTTCTCCGGTGACGTAATAACAACGCACAGGAGCAATATCGTTGATCCAGACTCCCAGACCGTACTGGGTTTCTCCATCCTGGCTGACTTTGATCTGGGGAGTCAACACCTCGGCCAGCATGGTTTCGCCAAAATAGCGCAATTCAAATAGGGCTTTCCAAAAACGGCCAAAATCAGCCGCCGTAGTATAAACTCCGCCATCACCATGCCCAGTAATGGGAATAGAAAACTGGTTGGTATGCCAACCGCCATCCTTTTGATCAACATAACCCAATGCCGTGTGCTGCGGTAACTGATTGTTGAAAAAATATCCCGAAGAGCGCATCCAGGCCGGACCAAAAACCTTTTCCTCAATAAATTGTTGAAAACGACAGCCTGTAACCCGCTCAATCACCAGTCCCAGCAAAACAAAAGCCATATTGTTATAGGAGAATTTCTCACCCGGTGTAAACTGCATAACCGAGTGTTCAACCAGCGGAATGAAATCTTGCGCATTGCGCATGTGATAAAAATGGCGCGGGGCTAAATTCTGCCAGTAATCCTCATAATCATCCAGTAAGTTTTCATCGAAATAATCAGCAATCCCACTGGTGTGACTCAATAGCTGGCGAAGCGTCACCCGGCTGTCAACCCAGGGCAGCTCACCGGATAAAAAATCCAGCAATGGCTGGTCAAATGCAACAAGTTTTTGTTCTGCCAGCATTGCGATCGCAGTTGCCGTAATTAATTTGCCACCCGATGCAATCCCAAAACGCGTATTGAGGCGGTTTGGAAGCCCCTCACTGCGGTTTGCATAACCATAAGCCTGGCTGAAAATGGGTTTCTCAGCCTGACTGACATTGATCACACCGCTGACAGGGTTTTCCCGGTTCTGCTGTTCGATGGCGGCAGATAAGGATGTTAAATTTAATGCCTGCATGGAGTTATTTTCTCAACGCTGAAGAGATACATGCAAAAAACCTGAAATTATTTAAACGCCGGCCAGATCTTTGCGCATTTGGTGAACAAACAATTCCTGGGCAGTGATACGCTGGGCGGCTCGCTCACGAGAAACCGGAAAATAGAATAAATCCACCAGCTCCTTACGACGCGCAAGTTCGTCTTTAGCCATACGCACAATCTCGCCATAGTTCATGGCATGTTCCGGGAATGCCGGCATGACAGCTACCATGTTCACAAACGCCAACGGTCCTAACTTGGTAAGTTTATCAGCATCCCATAAGACGCGTGCTTCGTGTGCATCGTCTGGCAAAGTCTTGACTGGACTCGAATGCCTTTCGACCGCATAAGCTACCGCCTCAATTTTCTCCACTGGAAAACCCGTTTCCCCCAGATGATCGCGCACCCAATCAGCCGCAAGCACGGCGTGATGATCCGGCTTGGCCAATTGTGGTTGGTAACGATCATGCAGCCAGACAGAAGCCAGAATAATATCTTCATCGCCACCCACCGCTTGCAGTAGCCAGCGCGCATCGCGCTCTACCTGGCGCACATGTTCCAGGCGATAGTTAAAATAGCACCTTCCATCCGGAGTCGGCCATATTTCTATAGCTACTTGTCCGGTAATTTTTTCCAATTCTTTACGAATATGGATCAACCATTCAGGGTTTGTCATTTATCTCCTCCATGCTTGGCGCATTTCCGCTCCATATTGTACCAACAATTCCGAAAATGAGGGCCAATCCAAAAACAATCACCTGGGCGACGGTATAACTATGAATAAAGTCTGCCGCCCACAGGACAAACGGCAGCATCCCGAGTAGCGCGGCTGTCGCAGCGCTCAGCCAGATGCGTCTGCGTGGAATTTCCTTTTTCTTTCTCCAGGAGAGCAAATCATCCAGCACGCAGAAAATTGCCCAAACAATGGTAACCGGGACCCCAAATCCAACGATCGCACCCCAAAGATAACTATCCGCCAGCGCTGGTGACATCACCATGATCAGAGACCAACCGAGCCAGGCAGCGATGACCTTACCTATACGCCACCACTTTTTCGTCCAGCGTAAAGAATATAGGCTGACGAGAAATACGCCACCCAAAAGGGATAGTAGTAACTCCACCCATATTAGCGAGAAAAAATCGTCAGTCCCTCGCAACTTCGGGTCGTCAAAAGGAGCATACTTTCCTACTTGAATCGCCTCCCAGCCGCCATTTTGAGTACGTAATAGCACTCCCTCAACGCCCATAGCAGCTACCACTGTTCCATGCCGAGAATCTTCCAAAACCGCCAGAGGACCGCTTAAGATCTCGTAACTGCTTAATTTTCGTTTCAAGAATGATATTTTCGCCTGCGAGGGCGGCTGCAGGTCGTAGACCAATTTCCAGGTTTGACCACCATCCGCCGACTCCTGAATGTTTTGATTGAGCTCAAAGCGCAACACATGCCCATCCTGAAGAGGATAATTAATAACCTCGTCCGCAAGATGATAGGGGATCGAGCATTCTTTAAAAATAAGTTCCTGCTGGTCATTTTCATCCCAGCTGAAACCACCATCGCGGCTGAAATATGCAGTATATTGATACGGTGAATATGCAACGATGCTGCCATCATCAAGTGTTTGAAGGCAGCCGATGCCATACTGCGGCGCGGCAGCATCGCCCAACACAGCCACCATCATCAAAGGCAAAACCACAATGCGCCAGGCACGCACAGGAGGGGCATTGCGACTTCTTAACCACACTATTATCGCCGGGATGATCATCAACAGTGCCAGCGCATCGCTGGGATCAAGGAGAAAATGACTGTCAAAAGGCAGTAGGCGTTGCTGCAGATTGACAACCCATTCATTGACGGGTGGAAATATTTTTCCTACCCCAAATAATAAAAAAGCCGGGAGACTACCTGTTAAGATTGACAGACCTGAACTGCGACTAGGAAAGCATTCATGCAGCAAAATGTATGCCAGTAAACTTATTAAATAGACCAAGGCCAGATCACTGAGTTTGCCACTGATCCATGAAGGAAAATGTGGCTTTAACAGCAGATCATTTACGACCAGCACAGCTACTACCACCCACGTGAATGGATGTGTTAGACCTTGCCACCGCAACTCTGTACTAGATTTATGCATGGATCCTTCTTCTTCTCCATTGAAACGCTCCTAATTTTAACATACACCCCTTGATAGCGGAGAGCGTTATTTGTAGAATGGAAGAACAAATGCAATAATCGTGATGACGAAAGGAGCGTGAAGTGCCGAAGGAAATTAGTCCCCGTTCATCTCTGCTGTCATTGCGTTACACCCCAGAGCCGACCGCCACCCGCTGGCTTTTTTCCTGATAATGGGTCCGTCTTTATTGCTGGGTGTAATGTACTTGATCGCCACGACCCTGATCATATTGCTTTTTCTGTTGGGTTTTATCGTGGTCCGGGTTCGCGGATTTCCCTCTGCTGGTGATTTTCTTGTTACTCCTCAAAATAGCGATCGATCTCTTGCCAAAATTTTTGGTAAGATACCTCATCCGACTCATCAATGAACACTTTTTCTTTTCCACTGAAAAATTGTCGCACCTGTTCTGCGAAGGCGATCACCACTTTGCGGTAAGCATCCTCCGACAAAGTGACCTGCAAACCGGGAAATAGCGTCGGGCGATCCGCATCCGGCCAATCCCAGCGGCGGATATTGCTTAACAATACTTGATTCCCAGTATGCTGCACGTCCCAATCGACCCCGATCGGACAGCCCAACATAAGAATCGTGCCACACCCATGAAAGATCAGCTTTTCTGCCAGTGGGGAATCAGCGTTATGGTCACGGGCCAGGGTGCGCAGGAGAGCCAGAGCACTTTCACTCAACCCGTAGGTTTCACGACCATCCAAAATTGTCTCATTACCAAAAATAAGGTGCAATTGACCGTGGGAACATAAATCAAATTGCTCCGGTTCATTTCCTAACCAGTCCTGGTTGAGTATTTCCAAAGAGAAATTGTCACTGTTTGGCGTGCTTTCCATTTAATAATTCTACCGTAATCAAAATAATATGTAATGCGTAATGTGTAAAGAGAAAAAAGCATGTTTACTTCGAACTCATTACTTCTTATTTCTTACTTCTTACTCGGCACCAACAGCCAGACCGCCAGCGCCATCACGAACAGGCCTGCGATACGTTGCCAGGTGAGTGGAATCGGCCCTTGCCCGCTCCAGCCGAGCGAATCAACCACAGTTGAGATCAATAATTGCCCCAGAATCAGGGAGGCCATGCCGGCGGTCACGCCAACAGTCCCCATTGCATACGCAGCGCCAATCACAATCAAAACTCCCAATCCCCCTGAAAAAAGCAGCATGCTCACCGTCGCTCCGGGTAACTGCCGCCACTCGACTGTGCGCCAAATTAAAGTAATAGCGATAAAAATCAACGCAAAAATGCCGCTACCCAGGTTGGTCAACACACCGGTGCGCGTAGCTCCAATAATCTGACCCCCGCGACTGCTAAAAGTGGCTTGAATGCCGATTGCAATGCCGGTTGCCAAAGCAGCGAAGATTCCCACCAAGACCGTGCTTCTCATATACGACTCCTTCATAAGGTGAAAGATCATTATAATGCAGGCACTGAAATTAGCCTTTTGAGCTTAAAACCTCCTGTTAAATTTTGATCTTTTTTAAATTTGTGATATCTTGGTTATATTCACTTCATCTTTGAAAGGAGCAACTCGTGGGAAAAGACAAAGACAAGGATAAAGACAAGAAAAAAGACAAAAAAGACAAGAAAGACAAAAAGGATAAAAAGAAAAAAGATAAGAAGTAACCTTCTTTAATCCCTTATAGCAACACGCTCGTCTCTCTCTAATATCTATAAACCGCCTCAGGTAATCTCTTTGAACGGTTTCTGTTTATAATTCATAAAATGGTAAATTAATGGATAATATGATTAATTCTTGCCACCATTTTTTTTATTTTCACTTTGCACCGCGCTTTTTAATCCCTAGAATTCAAATTCCTTGAGACCAGAACATCACTCATCACTCATCATTCTTTACTCATCACTCATTACTCATTCCAAATTACTCATTACTTAATTCCTACCCCAAATTTAATAACAAGCTGATCAGCAAAACCAATCCGATACAACCCGCAATCACAAGCCCCAGGATTCCGACCACTAACGCCCATTTTGCGCCGCCGGAAGTACGCTCAATGACAGCCTCAGCCGGGTTCTGAGCATCGTAATATACTAAGAGCGTCGAGCCCACTGGGTATTGCTCCAGCACCTTCTTAACGACTTCCGCGTTTTTCTGAGCGATCAATCCGCCAAAATTGATCCGTTTGCTTGAATAGTCTCTTCCACCAACTTCGTACTGGTAAACAACTTCCGGGTAATATGACACCGTGACGCGATCCTCTTCGTTATTGCGACTCTCCCGCACGCTGGTTGCCAGAACTTTTCCGGTCACACTCGGCCAGCCCTGACTCAAATCAGCTTTTTTCTTACTTCGGCTGGCAAAGATCAACAGACCAACCCCGGCTGCAAGGACAATAAGGAAAAAGAAACCACCGCACGCCAGCCCAAAATATAAGGGGAATTGGTCCATCATTACACCTCTTAATTTTCTTTCGATAAATAGGAGAACAGGAATTGACATCCCAACGATATAGAATTTTAGCATAAGCACGCCAATTTTAAATTAGGGCAGCAAACAGATTGAACAAATGCGTTTAGAAATCGCTTTCATAATCAACCATATTTTTATATAATCAGTGTCAAGCACTGCTCCTTATTCAAGCGGAGTCATCCATGATTCAGATTCGCCCTTATCAGGAACAAGATTCCACCCACGTTGGGATTTTGATCGCCGAATGTTTCTCCAGGTACAACCTGGAGAAGATTGAGCGTGTTGAATATCCGGCTTACCTGGGACCTTTTTATAATGCACACTCATCTGAACCTGCTCATCAGCAACAAATTGCTATTCTCATCCAGGCGCCAATCATTTTCGTTGCTGAAGAAGAAACCGGCCAGGTCTCTGCCGTCTTACGGGCCACGCAAGAACGCATTTTGACATTGTGTATCCACGATTTCTACTTTTTTCAAAATACAGGCCGGAAATTAGTGGAAGAGTTCGAGCAGCTGGTAATGAAAAATAACATAAACAATATCAAGTTAGCTGCCCCACTTTATAGCGTAGATTTTTACCAGCGCATGGGCTATAAACGTTCAACAGGAATTCGCAGCACCCTTTGTTTTCCGAATGGTAGCCTTCCCTGCCAACCGATGAAAAAACAACTAGGAGCATGATTATGAACGCAAAACAGACTTCCCAACCAAAGGAATTTCGCGGTATTAAGGTAGAAGCAAACGCCAGTTCCATTGAAAAATGGCGCAAACAAGTTATTGCCGGTCAACCGGAAACTGGCCGCACCTATGCTTTTATAAGCGACGAAGGCAATTATATGCCAGGCGGGGAAGGTACCGCACCCACGCCGTTAACATATTTCGTCTCCGGCATGGCTCTTTGACTGATCTCACATCTGTCGCAGGTTGCGGCAAAGAAGAAAATGCAAATTAAAAATGAGAGGGTGATCGTAACTGCCAAATTTCATGAACAGGGTTCGGTCTTAAGAGGCGATGCTGAGGGCTTTTGCGATGGTTTTGAAATTCAAATCAGCATGGAGAGTGAGGAAGAATCAGACAAGATAGCCGATTTGATTCGCCTTGCACGCCAGATGTGCTTCACTGAGAAAGCGCTCCAGGGACAAACCGAGATCGAAGTACACGCACAGCTTAATGGCGAGGAATTGCTATAGGATAAAACGGGGTGCTGACCAGGAACAAACTACACCTCTGCCGCAATCTCAGGTTGTGGATTGATCCAACACATGTAGTGGCGAAAGATCGGATACTAGACATAAGGATATGTAATGTCTTCAAATAACCGATCCTTCGTCCGTATTATAAATAATGCTCAGCCTTCCATCCCCCGTCCCCGGTCTTTTCCCCACGCCGAATCTGAGCCAGCAAATATGATTCCAGACATGTATCTTCGCGAACCAGGCATTGCTCCTACCACAATCCGCCAAAGGCGCGCATTAGCAAGCTTCTATTTTGAGTTCATGCCGAATGTGGATTTCCTGGCTGAGATTCGGTGAGCGGAATGGATTTCTGCTGGTTAAAAATTATCCAATCGGGTGAATGACTTTCCGAAGCCCAGAATAGGTTTGGGATTTCTATTTGCAGAACGACAAAATTTGAGCCATCAGTTAATCCGCGACATTACCTGCCGTATGAGCCAGGTACACCATCATGAAGAATCCCAAAATAGTTGTGCCCCAGAAAGACATGAAGCGGTACACCAGCGTCACGGCAAAAGCGCTGGCAGCGGGCACGCCAAAACTGCTGAAAATACCTGCCATGGTAGCTTCTACAATACCCAACCCTCCCGGCAGAATAAAAGCGGCTTTTCCCATCAACAAGGGAAGACCATAGCCGGTAAATACCTTCACAATCGAAATTGGCTGGTGAGCCGCCCAAAACACGAGATAAAGGACAATGTTATCAAAGAGCACATACACCAACGCGCCAATCAAAGGCAGGTGCCATTTGCCATTTCGCAATTCCGATAGCGCCAAAAAAGACTGGCGCAATTTCCCTTCACTCACCTCGCTGCCTTTCGATCTGTGAAAGCGCCGCTGGAACCACATCGTAAGGGCATGAACCCTGGATAAAAATGCTTCTTGATGCTGGTATGCCCACAGGGTGAGCATAATTACTACCATCAGCAGGATCAGTATCACCAAAAAAATGACCAGTTCCAGCGTTGAGAGTTCATCCACCAGCAGCAGATGAAAGATACTAAAAAGTGAAAGAAAGGTTATAAAGGCTGTATTCAAGTAAGACGGGAGTATTCCCAGTACACTGGCAGTCTTAATATCCATGCCCTCTTTGTGCGTCCAACGAGCAATGGCAACAATCGTCCCAAATATTCCTCCGGCTACCAGGCCAATACTGGCGGCAGCGGTAAAAATGATGGAGCCTCTCACGACACTCAATCTTCGTCCATAAATTCTTGCCAGGGAATGCATACTATAGCCCACACCGAGATAACTAATAGACAGTGCTACCAATGCCAACACTACGAAACGCAGATCCATATGACTGATAATCTGGAAAGATTGCCTGAAAGATTTGACATAAGGCAAGAGGAAATGAACGGCCAGTCCGAGGATAACGATTAATATTATTGTGCGGGTAATCTGTTTGCGAGTACTGACTTTGTTTTCTTCCATTTTCAATCCGATTCAAGTGGCTTTGATTGTAATGGAAAAAATCAAATTTTCTAAGGTTTAAGAGTTGGCTGTTCTTATCCAAACCATAGACAGGAAAAAAGTAGCAACGATCTATCCATTATCTCCAGGTGAAGGTCAACACCTCTTCGCTTGGCAGGTTGATTTCACGTGAAGTAGGGAAAACTGTGCCATTGGAAACACAGTTGGCATCCATCACATTACTGTCGCACGAGATAGCTACATAGGACACCATCCACTGGCCGCTGGTATTCAAAGGCATAAAAGCCAGGAAGACGCCATTTTCATCTGTATTGGCATCATTGCGAGGCGCATTATTGCCAGCACCCTGGGTCAGCGCGAATTGAACTCCGTTTACTGGTTTTCCGGCCGCATCCAATAGCAAACCACGCACAATCTGCACCTCACCTGGTTCAACCAACGGCGCTTGCAGCAGTCGTTCATCCTCTGAAAATAGTTTGTTGAAAACCCACCCATTGATCTTATCAGGCGTCTGGATATAAAACCATTCATCTCCCGGCGAACGACCAAGTACTGTCAGGGGGGTATCAGACTGAACCATACCCCGGATAGGAAAGAGATACCCGGGATTGGTACGCACATTAAGGCCATCCACAAAAGAATTAATCGTAAAAGGGACATAGGCTGTGGCGCTTGTTTCAGGGAGCAGCGTCGCCTCGGCTGTGGTTGCGGGTGCAGTAGCAGACGGAATTTCTACAATGACAACAGAACGTGTTTCAGTCGGAAAAATAATCGGCTCAAGGGTCTGTATGACTTCTGTCGGGTAACCCTTTCCAGGTGAATTTGGACCCAGAGGCAAATTACAAGCACTCAACAATATGCCATAACAAACAATAAGAATAAATACTCGTATAGCTTTCATTTCGCTTCCCTTTCTCGAATTTGAATTAACGCCACAGGTTTATGACGCTATACTTGCAACAATCGTTCCTGAATTGGAGAGCTACCTGTTCAGAAAACCTGTCCCGCCCACTTTCAACTTGCAAATGGCTTTCTTTTGGTACAATCATAATAATTCCCCAGGAAAGGCAGATTGAATGACTTCTGGCATATCCATTGATGAACGTATTGCCAATTACATTCAGGCAGCAGAAGAGTTAAAACGCGGCAACTTCGATATTACAATCCCCGCATCTTCAATTGATGATGTCGGTCGTTTAGGCCAGGCGCTGCAAGAGCTCGCCCGTACCTTAGAATTGCGTTACCGTGAATTGCAGAACCTGAACCGGCTCACCAGCCATATTAATTCCGGCATTTTATTGGAAGAAATCCTCGTACAAGTCTATAACGATTTTCGGGATTTCATTCCTTATGATCGTGTTGGATTCGCTCTTTTGGAGGATGAAGGCCGCACGTTACGCGCTCATTGGGCAAAAACTGAATATCCTGCAATTTATCTCGGTCAGGATTACATCGGGAAAATGGCCGGAAGCAGCTTGCAACAGATTCTGAACAGCGGCACGCCGCGCATAATAAATGATCTCGAATCCTATTATGCTGCCAAACCCCAATCTGATTCAACCCGTTTGATCCTCAATGAAGGAATTCAGTCTTCTCTGACCTGTCCGTTGATCGCGAACAGCGTGCCAGTCGGCTTTATCTTCTTTTCAAGCCTGACCAAAAACACCTATATTAACCAGCATGTGGAAATTTATCTGCAAATAGCAGGACAGCTTTCTGTCATTGTGGAAAAAGGACGCCTGGTGAGTGAACTCGCCCAACAAAAAGAAAAAGTAGAACAGCAATATCAAGAAATGCGCCGGCTGATGGAAATGCAGAATACCTTCATGGGAATTGCCGCACATGACCTGCGCAGCCCCATCGCGAGTATCCAGAGTGTTACAGATTTATTAATGACTGAATATATTGAACTTAACACCGATGAAAAAAGTGAGTTTCTGAATGATATTCGTATTCAGACCCAACACATGCTCGGGTTGCTCAACGATTTACTGGATGTTACCCGCATTGAAGCTGGTAAATTAGAGCTCGATCTTATCTCTCGTGAAATGTCTGATTTGCTGGAGGAATCAGTGCGCCGGAATACTCGTCTGGCAGCTAAAAAATCGACGCAAGTTATTCTGGAACCGGTCCCCCCCGGGATCGTTCTGGCCGACCCCATCCGAATACGCCAGGTGCTGGATAATCTCATTTCCAATGCAGTCAAGTATTCTCCACGAGCCAGCCTTGTACGAGTTCGGGCTTTCCAGGGCGACATTTGCTGGCGTGTGGAGGTTGAAGATCAAGGACCTGGGATTACTGAACAGGACCGCGAACGTCTCTTTCAGGATTTTGCCCGCCTTTCAGCCCGTCCTACCGGTGGGGAAAAAAGCACAGGTCTTGGCCTTTCCATTTCACGACGCGTGATCGTAGCCCATGGCGGTGAAATTGGTGTCGATTCCAGCGCTGGATCTGGTAAAGGCGCAACTTTTTGGTTCACCCTCCCCAATAGCCTGGACGGTTTGCAAGGTTGCGGTAATGACTGAAAATCTCTACGCCTCGCGCGACTTGTTGGTGCGTGGAATAGCCGCTGCCAAAGCCGGTGAAGCCAAGGAAGCGCGTTTTTTCCTGGAATGGTACCTCAGCCAAGATCCCCCCATTTACGATCGTAATAATGCCCTCTATTATCTCTTCCTTGTCACCTCTGAAACCGCAGCCCGGCGCAAGTTGCTGGAAACCATGCTCGACAACGATCCGGTAGAAGGTCGTGCCCGCCGTGAACTGGCCATTCTGAATGGTGATTTGAAAACCGAGGATCTTGTTGACCCCGACCGTCTTCCCGGCCAGCAAGCTGGCCATGTCAATAACTTCAGTGCGCATCGTTTCATCTGTCCCCAGTGCGGTGGGCGCATGACCTTTACCCCGGATGGTCAGGGGTTAATCTGCGAATCTTGTGACGTTCGCGGTCAACGCGAGTCCGCCAACTTCGCCCGTAGTGATGAGAACTTTATGATTGCCCTCGCTACCGCCAAAGGTCATTCGAATTCCGTCAACACCCAGGTTGTTCGCTGCCAGGGTTGTGCCGTAGAATTCATAATTCCCCCCGCCAGCTCACCTGGCAGTGCCCTTTTTGTCAATCCAACTATAAAATCGAGCAGATCGAATCGCGCCCGATTGTTCTGCCGCACAGCCTGATTCCATTCTACGTTTCTCAACATGAAGCAGTTGGTCTGGTCCGTAACTGGCTGGAAGAAAACAATGACTCAGCCCGTCCGCAAGTCTCCGCCCTGCAGGGGATGTACATTCCAGCCTGGACATTCGATGTCGGTGGATATATTTCCTGGGTGGTTGAGGTATATGAAAATAAGGAATGGAAACCTCGAAAGGATCAAAAAGCCCTCTTTTATGATGATATCCTGGTGCCCGCTACCCGCAATTTCCCCGAGTGGATTGAATTTCTGCTCCCCAGTTATGACCTTCAACAACTGGTCTCCTTCGATTATGGTTATCTAGCCAACTGGTCTGCCGAAACCTACCGGATCAATGCCGGCGACGCTGCACTACAGGCACGTGAATATGCGCTCGAGCGCGAACGTGAGCTGATCAAACAATATTCCCAGCGTCCTGTGCGGGATACCAACATCAACTCCACCCGCATGACAGTTGAACAGTATAAATTGATTCTTCTGCCTGTATGGAGCGGCATCCTGACAATCGAACAGATACAACTGCAGATTTTAATCAACGGTCAAACCGGCGAAATCATCTCTCCACCACCCAGACGAGCAGGGATAAGTTCCTGGTTCGCGCGCTTATTCAGCTGATTTTGGTTTGCAATCTGAGATTGAATTGAAGCCGATATTCGTCAGTTTTGAGCGTGTAAAGGATCTATCTGCAGAATCGAGGTGGCAACCCGGCTTTTCAACACGCCGAAGATAATCACGCTCAACCCCAGCAGGCATAATAAACTACCAGCCAGGTTCATCGTCAGCGGCCATGCATTCGCCCAATTCACACCGCCGGGAATAAATGTGTGCGTGGCTGCGCCCCATATTGGCGCAGTTAACATCACTGCCCCGCTCAGTACCAAGGTAAATGCCGCCGCATTTCTGTTGTCATTTTTACCACCTGGTCTGGAAAAATCGATTTCCTTCCAGAGCGCTGGAATCCGGTAAATCATTAGCAATACGAGTGTAAGCACGGTCACATAGACCACACCGTCAGTCGGCATCGATTTACCTCGTAAGGCACGCGACACGACCATATGAATAACACCAATCACTATCCCCAACACCAGGGAGAGAATTGAATAACGGAACGCTTTTTCTTTGCTCTTAATCATCATGATGGTCGCACGCACCATCATTACGCCCACGGCTGTTGTAAAGAGCACAAACAGCACGTACACCCATTGGTAAGGGGCAATTGGAGCCATGCTCTCGCCAAAACTTGCCGCAGCAACGGCTACACAAGTCGTGCCAATCCCGGCCATGAGTGTAAACACGGCTGTAATGCTCATAAAGATGATACCAATGATACGCAATACTTTCGCCCAACTTTTTCTACCAGACATTTAAACCTCCATAAGATAATTTTCCAATTGGATGCAAATTCTTAATTCTTCCTGCCCTACTTATGATAAATAAATCTGAAATATTGCCCACTGGCCAATAGCAAACCCCCGCCGATTCCAAGATAAAGAATAGCTAACATGGGTTTTGGAAAAGCGGAATACTTCCGTAAGTAAATGCCCAGACTGACCATAAACAGAACCAGCGGATAAGTGGTCCATTTTTGAAAGGCGAATATACAGATTTTTTCTCTGACTTTGGCTTCAATTCGAGCGATATTCTTCTTTGCCATCGGACCGAACCCCCACAGTTGAATAGCTGTCGCCAGGATTATCCCTGCCAGTAAAACGGGAATTCGAATGATAGGCGTGAGAGGTCGTAGCCAGGGAGTGGTAAACAAGACCAGCATTATACCTACGCAAGCCCACATCAGACCAGCGAGCAAATGCAGCCATTGTTTCTTGAGAGCGGGATTAAATCGGAGTAAGAATTCTTTCATAGATTTCTCTTTTTATAGCACCTGAAAACCTGCCACAAATGCCGCTGTCATCAGTAATAATATTGCAGGGAGAACGCTAAAAATTACGTCCTGGCTTAGAAGTTGCCGGCCGCTGCGCAGAAGTGTTAGCAGCAATCCTGCTAAACCAATGAAGGCTGCGCCAATACTGATTAACACAAACCATGCCTGTGGAACCGTTCCATTAAGTACGACAATGATCGGCAGTAGAAAAATAACCAAACCTGCCACCGCATGCACAAAGGCCAATAATGGAATTCGATAGCGGTGTGGAGATTGAAGACGCGAGAAAACAATCAGCGCAAATCCCACCAGGACAAAAATGGTGTACGAGGTTTGCCAGTCAGGTAAGAAATCCACCACCAGACCCAGGGAAAGGGCTAAGGGGATGGCGGAGCTAATAATGACAACCGCTGGCTTTTCCAGGACCTCATTCCCCAATATAATCAAAACCAACCCGGCTACTACCAGCACACCGAATGCAACAGTATATGCCCAGGTTGCCAGTGCCTGGCTGCTTTTTCCAGCCACTGTCACTTCGTAAGCCGCCAACAAGACCATCAGTAAAAGTAACGGGCGATTGGCGAGACCCAGGTTTTTCATGCCAGCATCATTAATATCATCGAGCTCAACATGTACAATGAGGCATACTTAAACAAACCAAAATTGAGTTTTTCTGATGGTTTCAGCAGACTGTTTATAGAAAGAATAACCAGTCCACTGGAAAGGACAGCCAAAAGTCGCAGGTAACCAACTTGCATGCCAATTCCAACGGCTGCTAAGGCCATCATCATGGCTGCCAGAATGCTGCAAATAACAATGATCTTACGAGTTACAGCAATATTATAGCGGGATACGAAGGTGGGGATACCGGCAGACAAGTAATCAGCCGCACTGCGAATATTGAATGTCATAATATGCGTTGGAATCCAGAACAAAATTCCCAGCGCTAACGTGACCGCTACCCAATCCATACCTCCCATAGCCAGTGTTCTACCTGCCAGAATTGGCATTCCACCAGAAAATCCACCCCAAATAATGGACCAGGCTGTCTTACGCTTTAACCAGATGGTATAGACAATTACATCCAGGAATAAGCCTGCTGCGACGATCAAACCGTACAACGGGTCGATTACCAATGACCAGCCAACTCCGCTTACTGAAAGTATGAGTCCCAGTGCCAGCGCTTCCCTGCTGCTGACCTGTCCACTGGCTAAAGGCCGCATGCAGGTACGCAGCATGCGCGCATCAATATCGCGGTCAAACCACATGTTCAAAATGGTGCTGCCGCTAATCGCCAGGAAGAGGCTGGCGGCAACCGCCAATAACTGGGGCGCATTAAAAATTGGACAGCGGGCGGACATATAGCCAGCCAGACCGGTCGCCAAAAGCAAACCGGTCTGCAGGCTTTTAATCAGTTTCCAATACAATTTCAACTTCATCCGAATAAAGACCATGGAGCCTTTCCTCTACCGGACACACCGGAACCCGATTGCCGGGCTGATATAAGTTGGGCGCGCATTATTTTTTATCCATACCCGCAAATTGCTTTCATACAAATCCTTGCTGCCCCCGCGCATATAGCGATAATGCTGCAGGTCGTACACATTATTCGTCCATTGCCAGACATTGCCTGCCATATCATATAACCCATACGGGCTGGCAGAATCGAGAGTCTGGTAACCATTGTAAGAGTTACCATTATAGAAGCCGACCGGTGTGGTGCGGGAGCCAAATTTACTCATATCCTCAAAAGGATCACGACTGTTAATGAAGTTAGCGTTATTGCGTGCGAGCTCAAAACCCCAGGGGTAAGGACGGATATCGGTTCCACGGGCACCTTTCTCCCATTCCTGCTCTGTTGGTAACCTGCCGCCATAATACTCACAATAAGCCTTAGCTCCAAACCAGGAAACAAATGTCATCGGATGATCTTCCCAACTTTCTTTTACCGAAAATTGTTTACCGTCAAACTGATAACGCAGACCGGCTCGTTTATCGACCGGAACATAAATATAGTCACCTGCGGGGACTTCCTCTTCGTGACGGCCATTGTTGAAGGGATCCCCTTCATAAAAACCAACGATTTGCTCATCCACTAGCTTGATGGAACCATCCGCAAAAGCTGCATTCAAATAATCAATATATTGAGTATTCGTCACCAAAGTAACCATCATCTCATAATCATTGTCAATACTGGCATTATGATTGAATTGCCCATCAAAAAAAGGACCTGCGGGTATGTTAGCCCAGGCAGTACTATCGATAGTGGTTTCATAAACAGGCGCAGGTGCGTCAAAATCAACGGGTTGGCAGGCTGTCAACAAAAAGAGTGCAACCATCAGGTATAAGAATTGACGTTTCATGGTTTCACCTCCTGATTTTTTGCAAGACGTTCGTCAATTTCTTTGCTCCAACGTCCCCTCTTCTTAAACAGATCAATCAGCCGCCAAACCATCACGGCTGCCAGCACAACCAGCACCGTGATCAAGCCGATATCTCCCAGCAAAGTTGTAATTTTGACCACCGGCTGTTGCACGGCTTCATCCACAAACAAGCGTTTCATCTCATAAACAGTGACTGCCCCAAATGCCAGGTTTGATGAGAGGATTAAACCCCAGCCGAACCATTGGCGTGCATTCCCTTTCAAGCCCGCAAAATCGACGTAATAAAACAGAAGAATAGTGGCTGTCAGCGTGGCAAGGATATGCCAGTGACCCGTCAGAATCAAGCGCTCATCCATAAATTGCCATTGGCGGAAGATCTCATCCAATTTGACAGCCACAAAAATTCCTACAAAACTGACAGTGAAATTCATAAATACCATTTGCCAGGTTGGGCCAAATTTGACCGGATCACTCACCAAAGCAGCAACTGCCTGGAAAAAATTGCCTTTTTTCAAACCTTTGCGTGCCAGCCCTTCGCGAATCAATTTGCCCCAGGAATAGATAACCAGGAATAACGCTCCAAGCATTGCCAGGGTAGATCCCCCATATATAATGAAGTGCGCTGCGGTTTCAAACGGAACTACCAGCCAGGTTCCCATCGCCAACACAATTGAACCGATGATCATTAATGGCATGGCCAACTTGTGCCAGATGCCTTTGAAGTCCATCCAGCGGCAGATGATGAGTGTAGCGGCAATCGCAATCAAGGCCAGCATGATATGCAAGTGCCCAATGATCGAAAGATCAAGTGTTGGTTTCACAGGGTCACGCACTACATTTTCAGCCAAAAAGGTCTCAAAACCATTACCATAATACGAACCTGGCACCGCACCAAACAAGGCCGAAGCCAGCGTTGTCATCGCCATGGCAAAAAAGGCAATTCGTTCCAATGAGTATCCTGCTCGGGTATGCGCATAAGCCTTATCTTTAACCTTGTATTCATTGCGCCATGGCCAGAGGGCATACGCCAGATAACAACCTGAGAAAAAGATCAACGCCAACCCGGCAATGTAAAGACCATGCAGCGGCCAGTTGTGTCCCCAATAAGCAAAAGGCAATCCACCGATAATGACTGCCAGGTAACCAACGGTAATGGTGCTATTAATGGCAACCCGTTGATTTTCTTTCATCGCCACCAGGTCAGTGATTATGTACGTTTCAATGGACACCACAATCATGGCGATCGTGTGGTACAGAATAATTAAGCGCCCTTCGCGTTCGGCTTCAATCAAGTTGATGCCGAAGATACGTACAATCACATCTTTCACACCAAAATCAGCCATTGGCCCTGACAACAAACCAAAAAAGGCTGAAATCAGCGCACAGAAGGCAATCCCCATCAGGACCAGTCCCTTGGTAGATTGAAAAAGGAATTTAAACCGTTTTTTCATTACTCGCATACAATCTCCTGCCATGGGTAAGTGATAATGCCTGTTTGTGCATTTTTACACATGATAACAAACCAGGCTGTCAATGTCCTTAACATAAGTTAAGTGAAGAGGGAGGAGGGCTGATTATTGAAGAAACCCATCACATAATCATGAAAACAATTCTCTATTGCCGGTCGCTCTCTGAAAAACAGCAAGAGGAGATAGATGACAGCCTGGTTGAAATATTGTGAAGGTTCGCTCCCTTCACTACCAATAAATCAAAGTCGGTCCAGTTTAAAATGAATTTTATTTTATCCAGCTCCGCTCCATTTTTGCCACAGTCCTGGCCAAACCAGGATGACCAATAGCACCAGACATGCGATTGGAGCCAATGCAAACAGAGAAAAACGACCTAATTCCGCACCCGTCACAAAAGCCAGCGGTATACCAACAATCAATTCCAGAACTGCTGCAACGAGTCCGACCACGCGCATCCATTCTTTGGGGGTCATTACTACCCCTACTGCAATCACTGCCCAACCAAACATAGCCACCCAGTGCAATGCATCCACTAATGCAAAAACAGGCGCACCCACGGTGATGATGCGGCTGGTGCTGGAGACCCCATTCATAAAACATAGGATATATGCCAGACCAAAAGACAGACCCAGGAGACTACGGCTCCAGGAAACATGCTCCACCGAGCGTAAAAGCAGGAAATAAATCAGCAAATAAGGGAAAAAGAGCGTAAAGTAGATGGGGGGCAGGCTGGCTGCCATAAAGGGCACATTTATAAACCAGGTTGCTAACAGGGCACAAACCATGCCGATCTGCGACAGGAGGAAAGCCCAACCTTTTTTACTGAAAAATCCATAGGCGCTGACGGCTAACAGCGCGGATCCAAGTAAACCCAGATCAGCCAATCCCGGATGAAGGAATTTCAAGAGAATCTCACACCCCGGTTCTGCTGATTCCGCCGACATACCGGCCACGTACCACTGAAAGAAGAGAACATAATGTCCCACCACACCAATCACGGCCCCAATTAGAGCCAATATTCCCCCTAACTTATTGTTTCTTTGCATATTGCACCATCCTTCCCATAATTAATAATGTTACTTAGTTCAAATTATCACAATGTCGTTTGACGAACATTGCCTTAAGACAATAGATTACGGCATCTACTTAAGGTGCCGCTGTAGCATGGCTCACATGGCAAAAATCGCAGCCCTGGTAATAGGCAGCATTCTTGTGGGCTGCCACATACACCACCGATCCAGGACTGACTTCGAAATCACAACCATCCAGAAAATTTGGTTTATCTTTCCAGTCAGCAATTTCAATATCACAGGCGATGTATACAGTGCCAGCCAGGTGATTGTTACACAAGGGTCCATGTATTACCTGATCGAACTGGACAATGCGTCCGTTGATCTCCAACTCCTGCGCAGAGTCGCCAGAACCATCAATACCCACACCTGATGTTCCCAGCGCAATTAATTCATCCGAAGATCGATATTGGATTGAGCCCTCATCACACAATGGGCTGGCAGGTTTACAAGCAGATAGAGTCAGCGTCAGCACAATCAAAAGCCATAAGGAAACTTTTCTCATATAATTTCTCCATTATTTCTCATCAATAAAAGCCCAGCTTAAATTATTCCTACGATTGCCTTGTAACATAAATCACTTGTGAATAAATTAACTTAAGGCAATTGTTAAAGCGATTGCTTTATTTTGTTCTGAACTTCGCGGTTATCTGCTATATTAAAGAGGAGGGACCAAATGAAAACCACCATCGAAATTCTCCAGAACAATCCTGTCTTTGGCGTTTTACCGCCAGCCAAATTAGAATTGGCCAGCCAGATCGCGATTTCGCAGAAGTATCCAAAAGGGACAGTGATCAAGGCTGCGGGTGAGGTTTGGCCGTATTTGTTCATGGTGAAAGCCGGTGCAGTACATGCCTTGAAATACTCGCTTGAAGGCCGCAGCCTGGTGGTAACGACATTTGTCACCGGTGATATCTTCTGGGGACTGGCTTTCTTTTACCCACAACGCCAGATGCCAGTATCCCTGGTAGCTGCAGAAAATTCCCGCCTTTATCTTTGGTCATCCGAAAGTCTACATCCAATCTTAGTAGAAAACGGCCAGTTTTCCTGGGAACTTTCGCGTCTGATGATCGATAAAATGGCACGTGCCAGTGAGATTCTCGAAGAAATGGCTTTCCAGCCAGTAGCCGGCCGGCTGGCAAAATTACTCTTTGATACGGGCCAGGATGCCAAAGAAGGCGCTATTCTGCGCAGTCTTACCCTTGATGAAATGGCTGCGCGCATTGGCTCAACGCGCGAGATGGTCTGCCGATTTTTACACCGCTTTGCCGATGATGGCATTATTGATATCACCCGCACAGAATACCGGATCGTCAATCAAAAACGGCTGCTCGAAATGATGTCCCGCAGCATCAAAGGCTGATATAACATACATCTTCTTTCCTTTGCGTTGGAATGTCTTTATAAATCAGTCCAAATTCCTGAGTTGACCACATTCAAAGCAGTCATCACTGGCTAAATCTTTATTCAACCGGTTGAATTATCTCACTTTTCCTTTAAGATAGTAGCAAAGGTAACCACAGCGGGTTGAAGGACTGCAAAAAAACCTCATCAAATTCGATCCTCCAGCCCTTTTGCCTCTAATTTACTATCTGAAGGAGGAAATTGAATGGACAAATACAAATACCTGATCATCGGGGGCGGCATGGCTGCCGATGCTGCAGCTCGTGCCATTTCTGAGCGTGACCCGGGCGGAAGCGTAGCAATTTTTGGGAATGAACTTGACCCACCATATACACGTCCAACACTTTCCAAAGGACTGTGGAAAGGCAAGCCAGTTGAAAAGATCTACCGCAAAACCCAGAACACCGGTGCACAGCTGCATCTTGGACGCATCATTACTGGTCTTGATCTCAACGAAAAGAAAGTAAAGGATGATCGGGGAGACTGGCATTTATTTGATAAATTGTTGATTGCGACCGGCGGCACGCCGCGTAAATTTCCCTTTGATGTAGAAGGGGTCAATTATTATCGTAATCTGGCGGATTATCGCAACTTGCGGGAAGCCAGTGAAAATAATGATAATTTTGTCGTCATCGGTGGCGGATTTATCGGCTCTGAAATCGCAGCCGCTCTTAATATGAATGGCAAAAAAGTGACCATGATTTTTCCCGAAGAGGGCATCAGCGCGCGCCTTTTTCCAACCGATCTTTCCAGTTTCTTGAATGATTATTACCGCGAAAAAGGCGTGGAGATTCTCACCGGACAGTCAGTCAATGGCCTGACGAATGATGGTGGAAAGTATAGAATAAAAACAGAATCAGGTAAAGTGTTCGAAGCTGGTGGTGTAGTTGCAGGTCTGGGTATTTTGCCCAACACTGACCTGGCCAAAATCGCTGGCCTAAAAGTCGAAAAAGCAATTGTAGTTGACCAGTATTTACGTACCTCACATCCCGATGTCTACGCAGCCGGAGATGCAGCCACCTTTTACAACAACACCCTGGCAAAATGGAGGACCGTTGAGCATGAGGATAATGCTCTCACTATGGGTCAGATGGCTGGAGCGAATATGACCGGAGAATCACAAGCCTACCAGTATCTGCCATATTTCTATTCCGATCTCTTTGATCTTGGCTATGAAGCAGTCGGCGAACTGGATCCAAGCGCTGAGATCATCAGTGATTGGAAGGAGCCTTTTAAACAGGGCGTAGTGTACTATCTGAACCAGGGCCAGGTGCGCGGAGTCTTACTTTGGAATGTCTGGAAGATGATAACAACAGCCCGCGAACTAATCGCTGCAAAAGGTCCGTTTACCAAAAAAGACTTGATTGGCCGCATTCCATTTGATTCCTAAGTAAACACGCTGAGTATTTCTTATGCACAACCCTTTGAATCCTAGCCTACTGAGGATTCAGTCAATTGACTCCGAAGTTGCCTGAGTCCTCGGGAGGTTTTTTTCAAATAAACAATCCAACCTGAATTCATTGCTCCATAAAATAAGTGCTTCAACTAACAAAGTCACAGAGAAGAATTCTGTTGGCCAGTAGACAGAAGATCACTCTAGAAAGTTCAGGTTCATGCGCGCCGCCCGGGCAAGTTCTTCCGCATCTACTACCGTGATCACACTTCTTGACGTGTGAATCCATCCCTGTTCTTTAAAAGATGTCAATGTGCGGCTGATGACCGGTCCAACTGTAGCAATCTGAGCTGCCATTTCCTCAATGGGGTGTTCCCTGCGAGCAATTTCTTTGCTTCCATTACCACTTAGATCTAATAACAATTTTGCCACCCGGCTTTCGACATTACGATATGAGAGATCTTCATAATGTTCAATCAGCCGCCGGTTGCGAGCTGCCATAACCCGCAGCAGGCTGATGCCGATAGCAGGATAGCGTTCCAGCAATTGCTGAAATTTCTCGCAGGAAATTTTCCAGAGAACGCTCTCATGGGTGGCGAAGGCTGTGACCGGGTTTTTACCACCGTCCAGCACCGTCACCTCATTGAACATTATAATCGGCTGAATGGTTGCCAGAATATTCTCCTGCCCTTGCGGTCCCAGCTTACAAAGATTGACCCGTCCTCTGATCAGAACAAACATGCCAGCGCAGGGTTCATCCTGGTTGAAAATCATTTCCCCGGTGGTGTAATTTTGTACATGTCCGGCTGCCAATATCTGGCGCAAATCCTCGTCCTTCAAAGATTGAAATTGAGCCACATTGCGCAGACCAGTGAACATCGAATCAAAATTAACCATACTAAATTGTATCTGACAACTCCCAAAGATACTATCCACTCCTCCAGGCAGATTCCCATCGCTTGAATAGGGCAGAACCTTCTAGATGTCGCTATAATAAAATAGATTTTCTTTCCAATGTCTAGCCATCATCTTACAGGCGCTATGCATTTTTTGTTCATTCAGCATAAACCCAGGGATAAATAATGAATACTACTGTCATAGAAGTGCGTAATTTTACAAAGTCGTACGGCAGCTTCGTTGCTGTTCACGATATCAGTTTTGAAGTAAAGTCGGGTGAAATTTTTGGACTCCTTGGGCCAAATGGGGCTGGGAAAACCAGTACACTTGAGTGTTTGGAGGGGTTACGCCAACCCACCCATGGGATTCTGCGGGTAGGCGGGCTCGATCCAGCCAGTGAATTCCGCATGCTGAAAAACAAAATCGGCGTACAACTTCAATCAGCTGGATTACCCGAGAGCATCACACCGCGGGAAGCCATAAAATTTTTCTGCGCTTATCACAATGTCAAACCCCGCTTTGACTTACTTGATCGTTTGGGTTTGCAAAGCAAACAAAACAACCAGTTCTTTGAGCTCTCCACCGGGCAACAACGGAGGCTCGCCCTGGCTCTGGCCACCGTACATGAACCTCCTGTCCTATTTTTGGACGAACCCACAGCCGGACTGGATGTAGCCACACGCTATGAGCTACACGAGATGATGCGCGAATTTCAAGCAAAAGGTGCTACCATCATCCTGGCAACACACGATATGGCTGAAGCAGAACAACTATCAGATCGGGTAGCTATTTTGCTGAATGGCCGAATCGTAACTGTCGGTACACCGCTCGAAATTACTGCCACCGGAGCCGGCTTGACGAAAATATCCGTGCGGACACAAGAGTCGAGTCTCCTGAAATCTCAATTCTCTTTTCCCGCGGTTCGGCAGCAATTCAACCAGGAGGAATATCAGATTTTTTTCAGCTCTGATATCGGCACAACGGTTTCAGCGCTTATCACTGCGATTCAAAACAACCAGGATGTCCTCATTGATCTGCGAGTCGAAAGGCCATCACTCGAAGATCGTTTCCTGGAAATTACTAATTCGGAAGGTGATCAATGACAGCCTTTATCCACCATTTTTCCTTTGAATTCCGCGCTGGAATTCGAAACAAACAGTTGTTGTTAATGAATTATCTCTTTCCGCTTGGGTTTTATTTACTGATGGGTTTTATCATGACAGGTATCAATCCCCTCTTTCGCCAGGATATCATCCCGGCCATGATCGTATTTGGCGTGCTGGCTGCTACCATGCTCGCAATACCGGACCCTTTAGTGAATGCACGCGAGAATGGCATTTTTCGAAGTTACAAAATCAATGGAATTCCCTCGATTTCTATTATTGTTATTCCTGTTCTTACCACCACACTCCATTTGATCATTCTGGCCATCATCATAACCACGACAGCTCCTCTTCTCTTTGATGCACCCTTACCCATTCATTGGTTGAATTTCACCCTGATTTTTTTGGCTATGGCTTTCGCCAGCGCATCCTTAAGTGTATTGATCGGCATCGTCTCACCGAATTCTCGCACAACAATCCTCTGGTCTCAGCTGATATTCGTCCCTTCCATGATCCTGGGTGGCTTGATGCTCCCCTTTAGTATGCTGCCTGAAGCAGCTACAAAACTAGCCCAGCTTTTACCCGCTACCCATGCAATGAATGCCTTCCGTGGTTTAGCGATGGGCACCGGAGCAGATTTCTCGCCGTGGGGCTCTATTCTCATTTTATTCGTTGGTGGCTTGCTTGCGTTTTTGCTTGCACTCTTCCTCTTCAGTTGGGATAGTCGTAACGCAGAAAGACGCGGTAGTCCGGTATTGGCTTTTTTGGCCTTACTACCGTACGTAACTTCGATTATTTTCCTTTAATACCCCTCGTTCATAGAAATAAACGACGAACATTATCAGCATACACGCCAACTTACAATTTCATCCCCGTCGGTTGGGAAAGTCCCGTACACCGGATCCTCCAATTGCAAATTTAGCCCACCCATTGTGCAGAAGGAATGCACAAATGCCCAACAATTGCCTCCGATCAAAAGCATCTGGGAAAATCATGGGGTTTATGCGTAAAGCTCCAATGGCTAATCGATTTCTGGGCGAGGCATAGTTCGGTCACGATCGTTGGGCACTCAGCAATTGAACCCCGTGGATGAGTATTTCGCTTTATTAATTCAGCAAGGTCTGAAACGTCTCCGCAAGTGCTTCCAGGTCTGGCAGAAGCAGATCTCCGATGCCGGTCTTAAAGGCTGGACCAATCCCAACTGCCAGCATACCTCCTGCCTGGGCTGCTGCAATGCCCATCGGCAAATCTTCAATCACCATGCATTGCTGCGCTGCTAAACCCAACTGACGTGCAGCTGAGAGAAAAATATCCGGGGCTGGCTTTCCATTTTGCACCTGTTCGCCTGTTACCAGCACCTCAAAATAGGAATGGATTGGCAGCCGATCTAATATGGTGGCCAGATTTTCATTCGTAGTCATGGATGCAATCGCTTGCTGCCAACCCTGCCTTTGAAACAGGTCAAGCAGCGTTTCAGCGCCGGGCATCAGAGTCAATGGGGCTTGCTGAAGAAGCCCTCGATAAATTTCTTCTTTTTGGTTTCCAATCTGCTCCACTTCAGTTGAAGGGATTTTCTTCCCCAACCACATCGGAATCAGAAAGTCATTGCGCAAGCCAAAAGTCGGCAAAAACGACTCGCGGGAAAGTGGCATGCCATACTCCCCCAGAATCCGCTGCCAGGCCTGCCAGTGTAAATCAACATTATCCAACAGAGTACCATCCAGATCCCAGAGAACGGCTTTTATATCTTTCAGCTGTAATATTTGCATCTTTTTCATCCTGGTAGGGATTATACTCGCTATGCTATGCCTGCATGTATGTAAACCTGTAGATCCCCATAAAAATTTACACTATAATGATTTATAGTTACCTGGCTGCAAACACAAATGAACGATAGAAATCTGGCTTTTCTTCGCAGCCTGTCACAAAGTCAATGGATTACATTTTTGGTTAAATTGTCTGCATGGGGAATTCGATGAGGTTAGAAGACCTCCTCCCCTTAATTTGGAAGCTCCGGAGGTTTAATAATGGAAAAGAGAATTTTTGGCCGCACTGGCCATCCATCTACCGTCGCGATTTTTGGTGCCGCCGCATTTTGGGATATTACTCCTCGCCAGACCGGGACGGTCCTGCAACAGGTTTTGGAGGCGGGTATCAATCATTTTGATATCGCCCCTTCTTACGGTGTAGCCGAGGAACGGTTGGGACCTTTTATGCCTGAAATCCGCAGCCAGATCTTCGTTGGCTGCAAAACAATGGAACGAACGGATGAAGGCAGCTGGCATGAAATGCAACGATCCCTCAGGCTGTTGCAGATCGAAAACTTCGATCTTTATCAGATTCATGCCATCACCAATTGGGAAGAACTGGATGAAGCCACAAAACCTGGCGGGGTTCTGGCCACACTGGATAAAATGAAAAAGGAAGGGCTAACCAATTATGTGGGTATCACCGGACATGGCATGCAATCACCGCAAATCTTTCGTGAGGCTTTGAACCGCTACGACTTCGATTCGGTTCTTTTCCCGCTCAATTACGCCCTTTATGCCCGCCCGGATTACCGTGAAGCTGCAGAACAACTCTTGCAGACCTGCCAGGAACGCAATGTGGGTACCATGATCATTAAGTCGATTGCTAAAGGCCCCTGGAAAGATCAGCCGCAAACGCACATCACCTGGTACCAGCCCTTCTCCGAGCAGGAGACCATCCAGCAATGTGTCAACTTTGCGCTTTCGCAGCCTGTGACCGGTATCTGCACAGCCGGTGACATCACCGTTTTGCCAATGGTACTGAATGCCTGCCAGAATTTCACCCCCCTCAGCTCTACAGAGCAGGATGAACTTATTCGTCAGGGTGAAAAGATGGAAATGTTTTTTTGAGGCTAGGAAAAAGAAAATTGTCAATTTGTTCTTCTTTAATCTGGTCAAAGGAACTAGTTGTCAGAGGATGAGAAACTGTTTACCCCTTGACGAACAAAAAAACTCAAATTTCAATAAAAACCCAGGTTTGATAAACTAACCCATGCACCCCTGTCTTCATTTTCACAGGAAAATTTTAAATAACCTGTTCCTTTGGCTGATGATAACCCCCACCCTTTTTCCGATGCAGAATTTTTGTTTTTAGATCAGAATTATTACGATCGAAAATTCCATCCGAGCAAGGAGAGCGACATTGAAGCAACTGTATGGATTCGGAAATCTTTTTCCGCGCACATTGAAGTGGTTTTTAGGAGGCATGATTCTCGCAAATATCGCCTCCTCAATGTACGACCCACTCCTGCCACTCTATCTGCAGCATCTGGGGGCAGACATCCGTCAAGTCGGGCTTTTCTTCACCATTGCAGCTGTCTTGCCTTTGCTTTTTCAAATTTTCGGAGGCTGGCTTTCGGATTCAATCGGTCGTTTAAAAGCTGTGGCCATTGGCAGCCTGGCAAGTATGTTCACCTTCATTATCTTTCTGGTTGCCCCTAGCTGGGAATGGGGTTTATTGGCGATGGCCACCGGCGCGATAGGGCGATCATTTGTTGCACCCAGCTACAGAGCATTCATCGCTGAACAGTCAGATGACTCCAATCGTGGCAAAATTTACGGTTTTTCGGATGCCGTCTTCGCAATCGTCGGTGTTCTTGGTCCACCACTGGGTGGCTGGCTTTCTGACAATTATAGTTACCGCATAATGTTCCTGGTCGCTGGTGTTTTCTTCTTGCTGGCCACCATTTTACGCATCAGCATGGCCGTCCACGCTGACAGTCGCCAGAAAAATTTTTCAAATTGCGCAAACCGAAGCGAGGGCAGTGTGACCAAACCTAGCTGGCAGAATCTCAAATCCAGCATCAGCGCTATGATCGCATTACTCCTGGCCGGTGGCGTCGCCACCTGGATATTAATTTCGGATGGCATCATTGATATCAATTTCAATATGGTCGGCCAATTACTGCCCATTTATATGAAAAACGAGATCGGTATTAGCAACACCCAGATTGGCGTATTGAACTCCATTTCTTCGATTGTAGTCATGTCTTTAATGACGTTCACCGGTTGGCTTTCTGATAAAAAGGGGGAACATTTTGCCATCGCCGGCGGCATGATCGTCCTTTCGATTTCCCTGGTTACCTTTCTGCTGGCAAATAATTTCGTTTCAATGGCCATTTCCTGGGCGATGTTCGGGCTTGGTAATGCAATGATGGGCCCCGCTTACAGTGCTTTGATTTCCAAAGCGGTACCAGAAAAGCTTCGCGGAATTGCCTTTGGTCTATTCTCCACCAGCGTAGGCGTTATTGCACTACCTGCACCTTACATCGGTGCATATTTATATGAGCGTTTCAACCCGCGTTTGCCTTTCATCCTGCCAACAGTTGCCCTACTGGTCGTCGTACCGATTGCCTGGAAGAAATTTAGGCTGGATCCGCCTCGAGAAGAACTAATCACTGCTTAATTACCTGTCGGGTAAACTGGTCATTTGTCCAGGAAAAGAATGGTCAATGAAGCGATAGAAACTCCATGCAACTGGCCGTTGCAGGGGAAAGGCACCAATTATACAATAACCGTAGGTAATTTAATTTAGGTAAACTGGTGGTAGCCCTCACTCCACCGTTGTCACGAGCTGGCGCGATGTTCAAATCGCGCCAGTAGCTGTTAATCCAGATATTGCCAAAATAGCGTATTAAATGGCATAATGAAGATCACTAATCATCGTTCGCGTGCCATTTGCTGTTGGCTTGAGCGAGAGAACCTTTGCACTATTAAACTTGTGACCTATGCCACCCAGTAAACGATCTCAATCCAACCGACCGCAAAACAGAATTTGGCTGCTAATCTTGTGGCTGGCTTTATTCCTGATCCTGGTTGCCGGCTGCTCTCTGGCAGCCCCATTAACCACACCTACAGCCGGTGCAATGTCACCATCACCCAGTCCAACTTCCAGCCCGCAAAAACCGCAAGCCTTTCCTTCTCCCCAAAGCACCAAACCTGCGCCTCCCAGAGGGTATGCAACCCCTCGAATGGCCGCAGTCACAGCGATTCCTGACCCGATTAACGACTTAATTATCCCGGCCGACCTGCGTGTGTTGGTTTTACTCGGCTCAAATAAACCTTCACCCTATGTCAGTCATACCGATGCCATCATGCTCGCTTTTTATAACCCGCGCCTGGCCAAGGTGGCTTTGCTATCCCTGCCACCCGAGCTCTTTGTCTACATTCCCGGATATACCATGCAGCGTTTGAATATTGCCTACGCAGTCGGCGGTTTTGACATGCTGGCTGACACCATTCAATATAATTTTGGCATCCGTCCGGATGAGTACGCCCTCGTCCATTTTGATGATTTTGCCTGGTTCATTGAAGAATTGGATGGGCTGGATATAGATGTTTTTCGTGATTACTACGATGTTTGCGGCGGTATTCCCGCCGGCAGTGTTCATTTACGGGGTGGTGATGTTCTGTGTTATGTCTCTTACCGAGACGGTTGGGATATCCGTGACCAGGCCGAAAGGCAGCAGCAGGTCGTCTGGAAGCTGTTTTCGCGTATGGTGCAGGGCGGTAAACTGGTTGATCTCAACAACATTTATCAGACTTACAAAAGCGTGGTTGAGAGCAACCTCACCCTGCCCGAATTGTTGGCAAATATACCCCTCGCGCTGCGTTTGGGTCAAGCCGATCGTTTTGGTTATTTTCAACCAGGCTTTGAAATGTTTTCCACATGGGATCTGCCCGGGGATGTGAAAACCACAGTACTCCTGCCACGTGGGAACCGTCTGATTCAAATGGTACAGCAAGCACTTGATTTCACATTGCTGCCGGTGCAGTCATCCGATTTTATATTAACTCTCGAATATCAAATGACGATCTCGCCCACCCCCACCAATACCCTGACAGCTTCGCCCACCCTGACAATTACCCCATCCAGCACGCCTACCTTGACCACATCACCAACGCTGACCATCACACCTGGCGGCCCGACCCTTACACCCACCTCAACTTTAGAAGGTTATCCGCCAAATATCACTGTAACAAATGCAGCCTACCCCTGATCCTATCTGGTACCAATGCTGGTCTCGTTATTGCATACCTCATAACATAGCCGAATCTGGCATAGTCTTTTTAGGTTAATATCAATTTCGTATATTTTCGACTCGCTCGGAGTGTGCTACACTATGGAACACATGCATGATTCAATCCACGTGGAGTAAAGTTGCGTAAGACCCTTAAACTCATTTTCGTCTTGACGCTTATTTTGCCACTGTTAATTCAGTTTTTACAGGGGCCTGGAATCGTGCGGGCAGAAGAAGAAGAACCTCCTGAGGAATATGTTCGGAAAACGATCATTACCATAGATTACACTGCTCATGAATGGTGGTTGGTTCGCTGGAAAAATGACGACATCACCTGCCGTTTTCTGATCGATCACGAAGGCCTGCCAACCGCGGATGAAGTCAAGACCTGGTGCGGTTCTGCACTCGAAAAAGAGTGGGTCAACACCAAACCATGCACATATGAAGACAATGGGGGCGATATCCAGCAATGCCCCGGTTTGTACATGAATTATTTTCAATCCTACCCAAGTCAGCGAGAATTGGAGGTGGAGCTGCCCCTGCCTCAAATCTGGCTGGCTCTGGCAGATTGTGAGCTATCCACCCCGCAGAATACCTGCATGAACTTACCCAGTCTGATGTTCATCGGGGAAGAACCGCTCGCCAATGAAGCCATTATTCGCATCCAGGGGAGTATTGATGGTGAACCATTTAGTTGTCCGGGAGATATCTGCTCCATTCCGCTAAAACCCACCGGTAATACTGGGGTCAAAGTGGAGTTTTGGGCGGATTCATCATTTGGGGATTCCAGCATCATTTACAGCGCCATGGTTCGCTTGGTACCCTGGGGTGATTTTATGGCACCGGATGGGATATCCGGCGATTCACAGTTGTGGTACGTCGATGTACTCTCCAGCCAGTGGCGTGGTGTTCAACCGGCGAGTTGTACCGAAACATGGCAGGTTTTCCCTGATATTGGCGGTCCGCCACCCTGGTTGTTAACACCCGACCAACCCGATGACCTCTACACAACCATCTCTTTCTACTACCTGGCGGGCATGCTCATTTCCTCTGGCGAAGTGGATGCGTTTGAATGCCCCAATAACGGGCTGGAGACCGACCAAACCGCCAATGCCTGCGGCATCCAGGCGGCCTATCAACAGGTAGTGGAGTGGCAAAATTACTTCGATCAGCAGATTTTTGATACTGCCATCGAAACAGGTGTCCCCGCGCAGCTGTTGAAAAATGTATTCAGTCGTGAAAGCCAGTTCTGGCCGGGAATTTATTCCACCTACCGCGAAGCTGGTCTGGGGCAATTGACTGAGAACGGCGCAGATACTGTCCTTTTGTGGAATCCCAGCTTCTTCAGTCAGTTTTGCCCACTTGTCCTCGCACAGGACCGCTGTGATCTTGGTTTTGGTAACCTGGATAGTGAAGATCATACCATGTTGCGTGGCGCTTTGGTGCGCAAGGTAAATTCAACCTGCCCGGAATGTGCGGTCGGTATTGACATGTCACAGGCCAACTTCAGCGTGCGCATTTTCGGCGAAGGAATGCTGGCTAATTGTGAACAAGTTGGGCGTATCATTCGCAATTACACCAATCAAGACCCGGGCCAGGTAAGTACCTTTGAAGATCTCTGGCGCTTCACCCTGGTCAATTACAATGCCGGCCCGGGCTGTTTGAGCGACGCTATCAACAAAGCTTACCGCAGCCATTCTTATCTTGACTGGGAAACAGTCTCAAGTAATTTAAGTGAGGGATGCCGGGGTGCCCTGGATTACGTCAGCGATATCAGCCTGACCAACAGTGGCCTGGAGCCAACGCCGACTTCATGGGTGCAATTTGGCACGCCTTCTGAACAGCAGCTAACTGAGACCGCCTTACTGCCCACTCGAACACCGAACCCCACCCAACCGGGAGTTCGCACATCACCTACCTCACAAATCACCCCGCTGCCCAGCGCAACTCCTGGTGAAGGTTATCCACCCCAACCAACCCCGACAACAGGTGGCTATCCCGGTGTCTCCACCCCTGTTCCTCAGCCAACCAATGGTGCTTATCCGTAAATATAGCGGGAGTTATTGAAAGTAATAATATATAAGTAATAAGTAACGAGTCGCTAAGGAATGAAGGGTTGATCAGCATGTGTGGTTCGAGCATGGTTATTATTCATTGATGACAATTGACAAAATCCTTGCTGAGATTCGGGTTATAGTACGGAACCGACCCAAGGTGAAGGGAATGGGAGACAACGGAGTAGGGGCGAAGGATCGAACCATCTGTTCCCACTATGCCTCACCCCACCCCTATCGGGGCACCCTTCTCCACTTTCCTCAAGTGGAGAAGGGCCGGGTGTGAGGTTTTTATCTGGAATGTTCTGATAAATAATCATGTATAGGGGTCAAATGGTGGTCGCCGTATGCCCAACCATTTTTGTGTTTTTTATATGTTTCACAAACTTACTCTATCTTAGAATCTCAACTATAATATCCAGCGAGGAAAAACCTATGTTTAATCCAATCAAACGCAAAGCGGAAGAAGATAAAATGCGTGCAGCCGGACGATTACCCCCTGGCCAATCACTGACAGCGCGTTTTCCCGTCCTGCATTATGGACCCATCCCGCAAACAGATCTCGCCAATTGGGATTTAAAGTTCTGGGGGCTTTTAGAAGAAACCTTCTCACTCACCTGGCAGGAGTTCAACCAAATTCCGCGTACCGCCATTCAATTGGACCTTCACTGCGTGACACGTTGGAGTTTATTCGATTCCCTCTGGGAAGGGATAACACTCGCCACCCTGATCGACCTTGGTCTCCTGAAAATCAAAAGCGGGGCTGTCTATGTGCTTCAACATGCTGAATTTGGTTACACGACCAACTTGCCCTTGAAGGTGATGCTGCAAGATAACTTCCTGCTTGCGACGCATTATAATGGCGCACCATTGACACCGGAACATGGTTTTCCGCTGCGAGCAGTGGTCGGTGCCATCACTACTCGGGATGACCTGGAAACGCCTTACCTTTGGAAGGGTGCCAAGTGGTTACGTGGTCTGGAATTTCTCAGTGAAGACCAGCTTGGCTTTTGGGAGCAGGCAGGTTATCACAACCAGGGCGATATCTGGCAAGAGCAGCGAACACGTGACTAGATTTTGACCGCTGCCTATTTTCGCTGTAAAGCCAATGCGTAAACGCCAAAACCGATCCCAAAAACCAGTACCAATCCGCCTAATATACCTAATAACGGCGAGCGATTTTCAGAAGCAAGATCAGCTGCATCAGGTTCGGCTGCCGCGCTGATTTGAGCGCCAAAATCGACTGACGTAATGTCGCCGGCAATCAATTTAACATCAACGCTGGTGCGCATTGTGGCATTGAATCCTTCCGGCACAGCGATTGTGATTGAATAAACATCCTCGGGCAGGTCGCTAAAGCAGCTCTCCCCGTCGCTTGAAGTGGTCTCATTGATTGCAACCCGCCCACCGCGGTCATTGACGCTGATAGCACCGCCGGCCAGCGGCAGCTCAACCGTATCATCATCAATAAAAGCATTGCCATTGATGTCGTTGAATAACAATACACACAGCTCACCACTGCCATTAAATGGTGTCGGTGATGGGAGCACCGATGTCGCCGTAACCTCAACCCCGGGAGTAGGTTCGGGTGCAACCATGCCAAGTAATAACTGCTGACCAACCCGTAAAAACAGGCAACCATCGCCCTGAATATTGTTCAACAAGCGCAGCTGATCTTCGCTGATATTATTTAATAGCGAAATACTGATACAGGTATCGTTCTCTTTCACTGTATAGAGAATGCGGCCATCGGGTTGCGCCGTCGGTGTATAGTAGTAAACTTGAGCATTGGAATTGGCCGTGACCGGCATTCCAGAACGGAAAAGAGCCAGTGAACTGAGCAGCAAAATCGCAGCCAAATACAGGAAAACACGCTTTTTCATCAGTGGCGATTATATCATAAGGGACCACTACGGCTGGCTTGCGCTCCGTGAAAATTTCTTCTCCAATCGCAGTATAATTAATCTCATCCAGATCGCAACCGTAATAGGAGTACCAGCATGCCATTAAAAATTTTGGTCGGAACACAATGGGGAGATGAGGGCAAAGGTCGCATTGTGGATCTTCTTTCAGCCCAATCTGATTATGTCGCCCGTTTCAATGGCGGCGATAATGCCGGCCACACCGTTACGGTTGCTTCAAACACATTTAAGCTCCATCTTGTACCTTCCGGTATCATTCACCCACACACGATCGGCGTTCTGGGCAATGGTCTCGTCATCAACCCCCAATCGCTGCTGGTCGAAATCGAGATGCTGCGCAATGCAGGCATTGAAATCAATCCCCAGCGTCTCAAACTAAGCTTCGGCGCACACCTGATCACCCCCGGACACATCGCTCTGGATAAAGCCCGGGAGGTTGCCCGGGGTAACAGCAAAATCGGCACAACCGGGCGTGGAATCGGACCTGCTTATACCGACAAAGCCACCCGCAGCGGTCTGCGCATGCTGGATTTGCTCGATTCTGCTGATCTTAACCAGAAGCTGCAGGCACACTTCGATCAGGTTAACCGTACACTTAAGACCCAGTATGATTCAGAACCCTTGCACATACCGGATTTAATCATGAAATTAATAGAACAGGCAAGTCTCCTGCAGGCTTACATCACCGATACCGGCACCCTTCTGGATCAGGCTTTACGCGACAATAAAAACGTCCTGGCAGAAGGTGCTCAGGGAGTCCTGTTAGATCTCGATCACGGCAGCTATCCCTTTGTAACCAGTTCGAACGTAGCTGCTACCGGTGTTTTCACCGGGCTGGGGATCGGCATTCAACCTGTTTCCGCAGTAATTGGCGCAACCAAGGCCTTTCAGTCACGGGTAGGGTCCGGTCCCTTCCCCACCGAAGTCGATGGCGAAATGGCAGAGTTGCTACGCGGCACAGGCGCAAACCCCTGGGATGAATTTGGCACCACCACCGGTCGCCCGCGCCGTGTTGGTTGGTTGGACGGTGTTCTGCTGCGCTACGCAGTTCGCATCAATGGTTTAACAGAGCTGGTGCTGACCAAAATGGATGTGCTTCAGCGGCCTACCAGCCGTGCAAATCTGTACGGCTTACCAGACCAAAGACGGCAACCATGTAGAACAACCTCCCATGGGCGTATCAGATCTGCAGCAGTTCATCCCCAAATACAACACGCTGCCAGCCTGGAATGAGAAACTGGGGGGAATGCACGAATGGCATGAACTGCCGCAGGCTGCTCGTGATTATGTCCGCTTTATTGAAAAAATGGTGAGCCTGCCGGTGTCCATGATCTCCGTCGGACCGGAACGCTCTCAAGTCATCACAGTCCCGCGTGAATAAGCTCATTTCCTGCACTCTCTCAGTTTTAGCCGCCGGGGGTATGTTTGCTTGCAGCAGCATGCTGCCTTCGCCCACACCCATCCCTCCCAGCGTCACTGCCAGCATTACAGCTACCATTACCGAAACAATCGTCTGGTTCCCACCCACAGAAACGGCAACCCCCATTCCTACCCGTGAAGTCTTGCCAACCGCGATCATGGCGCCAGGAATCGGCCAGATTGTATTAGAAAATGGCTTTTCAGACCAGAATATATGGCTCAGCGGCAGCTTTGCTGCCGGTAATATTGCCCAGGTGGATCAATCGCTCATATTGGCTGTGCAACAGCCAAAGAGTTCCCTGATCACCTTCCTGCCCGGTCCGGTATTCGAAGATTTTGATCTGCAGATGACAGCCAATATGTCGCTCTGCCGCGGAAATGACGCCTATGGCATCCTCATCCGCTCTCTTTCAGAATGGGATTACTATCGCTTTCTGATAAATTGCCAGGGTGAAGCACGCGCAGAACGTATTCGCAACAGTCAAACCATACCCCTGCAGGATTGGACACCAGCCAACATCGTTGCAGGTGCCGCCGTCGATACGAGCATTGAGATCTGGGCTTCCGGCAGCGAGATGCGCCTCATCATCAACGACTCCTACCTCTTCTCAGTCAAGGACCCCATCTTCCGCAACGGTCAGATTGGCTTTTTTGCCCGCTCGGGCGGAGATTCCGCCCTGACAGTCAATTTTCAGGACCTGACTGTCTACGCTCTCGATCCATTGCAACTGGTGACTCCCTCTCCAACGCCATAAGTCAATAGCCAATATAGTCAAATCTGCCTTCGGGAGGGTTGCCGTATCCTCCCGAAGATTCCGGCCAGGAACTGTGAAGTCAAATGCGCCTTCGGGAGGGTTCTATTTTTTTCATCCCTCCCGGAGGTTTGTGTGACGGCATACGATCTACATGAAACTCCGGGAGGTTTGCCATGTTCCTCCCGAAGATTCCGGCCAGGAACTGTGAAGTCCATTGCGCCTTCGGGAGGGTCGTATTTATTTCATCCCTCCCGGAGGTAACGCGGTCCGTCGGCTATTTTGCAGAAGGTTAGCCATATTCCTCCCCATAGCTTCTCACCAATGATGTTTACGAATCCACAATCCCCGTAGGGGCACCGCCGCTATGCATGCCTCTGATAGCCGTGCCCTTACTGGAAAGAAGATGTTAAGAATGAAATATGAAGAATGCGCCGCGTAATGGGTACCATTGAAAAAATGCCAGGTCGCCTTTTTCAAATGCTAAAGGGTAAACCCCTTGGTTTAGTTTGGATTAAGCCGAACTTGAGTGCTCGACCTTGATAACGATATTGCCAATTTTTTGCCCGCTTTCGGCAAAACGGTGTGCCGCCACCATCTCCTCCAATGGAAAGCTACAGCCAACAACCGGATTTATCTTACTCAATTCAATCAGGTCTTTAAGATATTCCAAATCTTCTTTCCTTTGTTTAGACGATTCGACTTTTATTTTCTTTTTACTGGTCAAGGAGATCAACTTTCCAAGTAGGATGTGAGACAAACTCGCAAAGGCGATGAAATAAGTGCCATCGGATTTTAATAATTTGAGACGACGACGAACAGAACTACGGCCCACAAGATCAATGATGAGATCGTATGTTTCTCTTTCCTTAATGTAATTTTCTTTTGTGTAATCAATCACTCGTACAGCACCCAGTGCACGCATCATCTCCATTTTTTCAGTGATATCAACCGCAGTCACTTGCGCACCAAACAGGGTAGCCAGTTGGATTGTAAACGTACCAATACTGCCACCGCCGCCGATAATTAAAACTTTTTTTCCAGATTGAATATTTGCACTACGGAAAAAATGTAAGGCTTCCAATCCAGCTGTCGGTATGCAAGCAGCTTCTTCATACGTCACATTGATCGGTTTGCTTGCCAAAACCCCTTGCGCATCACCGGGATCCGCCGGTAGACATATAAATTGAGCGTAAGCACCGAACCTGAAGCCGGTGGTGCCGAAAACCTGATCCCCTTTTTTCCAGGTCTTCACCTGTGAACCTACCGCTACCACCTCTCCTGCCAATTCCTGCCCAAGGATGAGGATCCGCTTAGGTCTGACGAGACCTGCGTACAATCGCATCGGGAATGATAACATGAGGGGAAGTTCCAGCCTGCGCATCTCGCAATCACCCGCAGTTACAGTGGTTGCATGGATTTTCACCAAAATTTCATTTTCCCCCTGAATAGGCTTCTCCACCGTTTTGAGAACCATGCCTTCTGGCTGGCCGTATTTTTTCCAGATCACCGCTTTCATAGAATTCATAGTTATTTACTTCTTGTTTTGCAAGGCAGATCCGACAGCAACCCCAAGTGCGATGCCGATCGCCAAACCTGCGCCAGGGTTTCCGGTGGCAGTCCCAATTGCAAGACCACCTCCCACTCCGAGCGCAATTCCGACTGCGCTAAAATTGGTTTTTGGTTTTTCGTCCTTTTCATGATTTGAATCAGAATTCATAGTGTATTTCCCTATTTTCCTTTCTTTCTGGGCTATTTTAATAATCCACCTGCAAGATAATTACTTCCAAATAACCTGACAATTTTCAGGGTTGATCATAACGGTTAATTGAGGCACCAAGATCACAGAGAGTAGAACTTTCAGACTGTTCTGGAATTTGACTTTTGAATAATCGATCTTATATAACAGGTTACCTTATTGTGGTGCTTATCGTTGGCAGGTGTCCAGGCTTCTGGTTAGCTGTTAGGAAGGGCGTCCCAGACAATCCGCCCTCAACAGGCTACCCACTACCCATTCCTTTTCATGCTTCACAAGCATTCCAATTAATATATAATTCAACTGGCATGAACAATCAGAAAAATCCATTCACGTGGCTTCGGTACATCGCTGGCTTGATTCTGCTGGGTGCGGTTTATCACTTGGCTGCCCGCCTGGGTTTATTAATGGCTAATGCGCAGCCCAATACTTCACCTGTCTGGCCGCCGACAGGTATTGCCATTGCAGCACTGCTTCTCTTTGGGATTCGTTACTGGCCGGGCATCACGCTGGGCGTCTTATTTGGGTTTCTATTCGACAACAACACTTTTAATGTCTCTATTGGGCTTGCCGTCGGGAACACGATCGAAGCGGTTGTGATCGTCCTTCTTCTCCAGCGCTTCATCCATTTTCGGAACAAAATGGAGCGTGTGCAGGATGTGATCGGTCTGGGTGTATTGGGCGCACTGGCAACCACCATTTCTGCCACCACCGGTATCATCACATTGCTGCTGGTGGGTAATGACATCCTGCCCTATATCTGGACCATTTGGCTAACCTGGTGGATCGGCGATTTTTTAGGTGCACTGGTAATCGCCCCACTTTTGTTGGTGTGGGCAACCAACTGGCCATTGAATTTCCGGTCAAAAAAAGCTATGGAAGGATTGCTTATTTTTTCTTTGTTACTGCTCGTTACAGCTTATGTTTTCACCAATCAGCCAGATGGTCAGGTTGTGCATGAAGCGATGATTTACGTAATTTTTCCATTTGTCATTTATATCTCCCTCCGTTTCACACAATTGGGGGCGGTCAATGCCGTCGCTCTCGTTTCCGGAATTGCTATCTATAGCACCGCCATTGGCTCGGGACCGCTGGTGCGCAACACACTCAACGAATCCTTAATCCTTTTGCAAACATTTATGGGTGTGGTCTCGTTGACGGCGTTAACCCTGGCTGCCACCACCTCACAGCGCCGGGCAGCCGAAGAAGCCTTGCGACGTCAGGTGAATGATCTTGCCATGCTGAACAATTCTTCCCAAACCTTTCTGGGAATCTTTGAAACAGGCATCGTATATGAAACTGTTTGCCGTTTTGCGGTTGAAAAGTTTGGTCTTTCTGGCTCATGGATTGAACTTGAGATCGGCACGGAACTTTCCAAGACATTTATTGCCCCTTATGGCATTGATCGTCCCCAGGTTGGGATCATACAAGAATTGATCCGGCATGAAAGAGAAGTCAAACCGGATCACACCTTTAAGGAAATACAGTTCACCCTTCACAAACAAGCCTGGGTCTTTACAGTCTTTCCATTAACGATCGCTGGCAGTCTCATCGGAAATCTTGCACTTGTCAGCGATGATCTTCATTTTTTAACCCAGAACGTAAAATTTTATTGGATTCTTATACCAATCTGGCAGCGGTTGCCATACAAAATACCTGGCTTCTTGATCAAGTCAAAAGTGGAAATGAACGCTTGCATTTGCTTTCCCAACGATTAATGGAAGTGCAGGAAACCGAAAAACTCAACCTCTCTCGAGAACTGCATGACGAATCCGGTCAGATCATATCCGCCATGATGGTCCAACTCGGGTTGTTGGAACGCGATGCGGAGGATCCTGCCCTGATACGCCAGTATGTGCATGAACTAAAGCGTATTGCTTCCGATGTATTAAGCAACTTGCACGATATGGCTGTTCGCCTCAGACCGGCTTCTTTGGACCACTTAGGTCTTGTCACTGCGCTTGAGCAATACATCACCGATTTTAGCCGTCAGCATAACCTGGATATTCAGTTTGATACTGTTGGTTTGACCGAAAAAAGGCATCCACTAGAGGTAGAAACCGCCATTTTCCGAATTGTCCAGGAATCGTTAACCAATGTCTTGTTGCATGCGCATGCGTCGCGGGTTGATGTCATTCTGAAGTCAACGCAAGAACCGGCTGAATGTGATTGTGGAAGATGACGGCGTTGGTTTCACTCCGGAAAAAGTCGCCGGACCCCAGCATCTAGGATTGTTTGGAATGCGTGAAAGAGTGGAAATGCTGGGCGGAAAATTTGCCATTGAAAGCACGCTCGGCAAAGGAACCATGATTCAGGTTGAGGTACCGAATGACCATTAAAGTCATAATTGCGGATGACCATGCCATAATCAGGGCGGGTCTGCGCAGCCTGATTAATGCCGAACGAGACCTCGAATTGATCGGTGAAGCAACTGGCGGCCTGGAAGCGATCGAAAAAGTTTCCCAGACTTTGCCAGATGTCCTGGTTTTAGATATCAGCATGCCGGATAAAGATGGTATCGAAGTGGTGCGCGAACTAAAAAAAGGGGGATCCTCGCCTGAGATCCTGATATTGACCGTTCATGAGGATGAGGCCTTATTAAGGGAGGTTATTCGCCTTGGTGCAGCCGGCTATATCCTTAAACACGCAGCTGAATCTGAATTGATTGCCGCCATTCGAACAGTGAACAAGGGAGATTTTTATATCCATCCCAAGATGGTTCGCTTCCTTTTGCAGCCTGAACAGGTCAAACCCCAATCAACCTCCCCCTCAGAGGAGGTATTGACCACCCGCGAGCAGGAAATTCTGAAACTAATTGTCCAAGGCTATACCAATAAACAAGTGGCGGAAGAATTAACCATCAGCATTCGTACTGTCGAAGGACACCGCGCCAACCTGACCGACAAACTCGGAATCAGAAGCCGGGTTGATTTGCTCCGCTACGCGCGCGACCACAATCTTAGTTAATCTTACCGGCCGACCGGATCACCAACCCCGTAGTAAATACGGGGTTATGCAGGTTAATCCAGCATTAAACTACGCAAGCTGCCTTCTAAAAACCCCTATTTTCTGCGCTTACCGCGCTGGTCTTTTTTATTTATGATGAAATATACCCCAAGCAAAAAAACCAGAGTAGAGGAGGAAGAGACTTCCTTGGCAATAATCTTAAGTGAGCCACAACCAATAATCGAGCTGCAGGGTATCACCAAACGCTTTCCCGGTGTTCTTGCGAATGATCATATCGATCTGCGCATCTATCCCTCCCAAATTCATGCCTTACTCGGGGAAAACGGCGCCGGAAAGAGTACTTTGATGAAAATTCTATACGGTTTTTATAAACTGGATGAAGGTCAAATTTTACACGAAGGTCAACAAGTAACCATTCAGACCCCTGCCGATGCACGCCGCATAAATATCGGAATGGTGTTTCAGGTCCTTAATCTCATCCCCGCCATGACAGTTCTGGAAAACATCGCTTTGTTCTTGAAGGATCTTGCGCCAGTATATAACCGGGTAAATTTAAAAAAACGGTATTCTTAATTATTCCCAGAATTTCGGACTCGAGGTTAACCCAGATGATCTGGTAGCAGACCTTTCTATCGGAGAACAACAGAAGGTTGAGATTCTCAAACTTTTGCTCTCTGATGCCCAAATCTTAATTCTTGATGAGCCTACGCGTGTTCTGGCTCCACACGAAGTGGAAGGCTTATTCAAGGTTTTAAAATTGTTGAAAGAAAATGGCTATGCCATCGTCCTTATTGCGCATAAGCTTAAAGAAGTTCTGGATAGTGCGGATTTCATCACCGTGTTGCGATCCGGCCAGGTTGCTGGAACACTTTCTAAGGCTGAAGCAAGTGAAGACCGCTTGATCCAACTCATGTTTGATAAACAACTCACCTCTCAGATAACACGGTCAGAGGCGATTCCATCGGCCAGTCCAATATTGCAGCTTGAAAACCTTTCCACCAGCGCGGAAGGCTCAGCTGTGAAACTAAGTGGTCTTCAACTCAGTATATTTCCAGGTGAAATTGTGGGTGTTGCCGGGGTTTCTGGCAATGGGCAGAAAGAACTGTGTGATGTCGTTCTTGGAATGGAAAAGATTGTCATCGGAAAGAAGTTACTTGAGGGCGAGGATTATTCGCATGCTTCAACCGGAAAAATCCGCCGGTTTGGGCTCGGCTTCATTCCGGAAAATCCGCTCACCATGGCGACCGTCCCCTTCATGTCCGTGATGGAAAATATGGCAATTACGCGCGCCCGCGAATATTCCTTGCAGGGCGGGTGGAGTATGAACTGGCAGCTTGTCCGCGAAGATACGCAGAAATCCTTGCAGAAGTTTGGTTTTACTTTTTCGCATTTTACCCCTGCGAAAGCATTATCGGGTGGGAACCTGCAACGGTTAATCATCGCTCGCGAAATGATGAAAACGCCAAAATTGATCATTGCCTCCTACCTGACACGTGGGCTGGATGTCCAGAGCGCGTTGGTTGCACGTCAGGAATTGATGCGTGCGCGGAATGAAGGTGCTGCCGTGCTGCTCATCTCAGAAGATCTGGATGAATTATTTATGCTGAGCGACCGCATTATTGTTCTTTATGAAGGCCGGATCGTTGGTGAATTTAAACCGGAAGAAACAGATTTTTACCAGGTAGGTTACCTGATGACAGGATCAAATGAAGCCCATGAACCCACGCACTGAATCCAGACCTCGCATTTCTTTCGGTCAATCCAAATTTATACAAGCTGTAGCGCGTTACAGTCTCACCATTCTTTTGGCACTTTTACTTTTCGCCATCATCCTGCTAATTACGGGCAAAAATCCCCTCACATCTTATGCTGATCTCTTTAAAGCAACCTTTGGGAGCTTCAACAGCTTTTCAGAGGTGATCGTCTCCATGATTCCGATCCTCTTGACCGCGATGGCAGTGGCGCTGCCAGCCCGCATCGGCATGATCAATGTCGGCGGAGAGGGCGAGCTTTACCTGGGCGCAATTTTTGCCACTTTCGCGGCTCTGGCTTTTCCCCAGCTCCCGGGAATCATTTTACTACCGATAATGGTAATCCTGGGTTTCCTTGGGGGTGCACTTTGGGCTCTTTTGCCAGCTTATCTCAAATCGATCGGCCTGGTCAATGAGACTATCACCACCTTACTGATGAATTCCATCGCCCCCAAAATCGCCGGACTGCTTGTCTTTGGATACTGGCATTCCCCGCGTGAGACCAACATGACCCCCAATTTTGTGGAAGCAGCCAGGCTGCCGGCATTCTTTGGAACGCGTATTCACCTCGGGATCATATTTGGGCTGGTAGCGCTGCTTGTGTTCTGGTTCGTTATGAAAAAGACCCGCTGGGGTTTGGAAATGCGCACGATTGGCGGCAATGTCCAGGCTGCTCGTCGAAATGGAATTCCGGTGGCTGCTTACATGCTGGTCGTATTCTCCATTAGTGGGGGTATTGCTGGCCTGGCAGGAATGGCGCAGGTTTCCGGCTTTTATGGTTTGTTGATTCCAAACTTTTCACCCGGTTATGGATATATGGGGTTCTTGATCAGCTGGTTGGCTGGTGGCGATCCCATCGGCATTCTATTGATGGCGTTTATGGTTTCCATCATTTTGACTGGTGGTAACATGCTGCAGATCACCATTGGCCTGCCCTATGCGGTCATCAATCTCCTACTTGCATTTACGCTCTTTGTCGTTCTGGCAAAGCCCTCGCTTTCAATCATTCGCAAAGGAAAAACTGCATGAGCTTGCTTGCATTACTCGGTGTTTTATCCAGTACCATTTTTTCAGGCACATCGCTACTCTACGCCACACTCGGAGAAGTCGTTACAGAACGTTCCGGTATCGTCAATCTCGGTCTGGAAGGCGTTCTGCTTATCAGTGCTGCCAGTGGGTACGGGGTGACAGTTTTAACCGGCAATCCTTTTCTGGGGGTTTTGGCTGCCATGTTAGCTGGCGGGTTAGTGAATCTTGTTTTTGGATATCTGGTCATTTCCCGCCGTGCCAACCAGTTAGCCAGCGGGTTGGCAGTCATGTTTTTTGGATACGGATTAAGTTCTTTGATTGGCAAACCATTCATTGGCAAAATGATCACCAGCTTGCCTCGTTACATGTTACCTGGGATGGAAGAACTGCCTCGCCGTTTTTCATCGCTTTTCAGGTTTGATTTGTTAATTTATCTCGTCATTCCGATCACCATTTTAATCTGGTGGCTGCTTTACCGCACGCGTTGGGGGTTGGGTTTGCGGGCGGCAGGAGAAAATGTAGAAACCACCTTTGCCTCTGGCAGAAACCCGGGCTTGATTAAGTTTCAAGCTCTCTTTGTTGGGGGTCTGTTGGCAGGGTTGGGGGCAGCTCATTTATCCATCGCCTTTACAATGAATTGGGCTGAGTACATGACCGGTGGACGGGGCTTTATCGTGGTAGCCCTGGTCATCTTCTCCAAGTGGCATCCTCTGCGCGCCATTTCTGGCGTGTTGGTTTTCAGCGGAGCGGTCGCGTTTCAACTACTTTTGCAGGTGAGCGGGGTGAGTATTTCTCCTTTTCTGCTGGATATGATTCCCTTTGTGCTTACCCTTGCCGTTCTGATCATCTGGGGCGGAACTCGTAAATATTCAGCCCCAGCCACCCTCGGACGTGTTTATCAAGGTACAGAATAACAACTTCTTTTCGAAAGGAGGTCTATCGGCAAACCCGTTTAATTGTCAAACCTACTTTAAAAATTATTCAATAAGGAGAGTGAAATGAAGAAAATAAAAGGAATACTAGCCGTCATCTTGGTTTTCATGTTTGTTCTTTCGGCCTGTGCACCCACTGAAACCACTACACCTCCCACCGAAGTTGCCGTGGTTACAGATACAGTTGTAGCAGCCCCAACAGATGCACCAACGGAAGCCCCAACCGAAGCACCTACGGCAGCGCCTACCGAAGCACCGGTTGAAGAGGAGGTTTGTCTAATCGTTGGCGCAACGTATGGCGGACCTATGATGGATTCCGGTTATAACCAGGCCATGCATGATGCTGTTTCCGCAATTCAGGAAAATATTCCCTGTGTTAAGTTACTTGAGGCAGAAAATGTCTATGATGAGGCAGGTGCAACCACGACCATTGAAAATATGATTACGGAAGGCGCAGGAATGATTTTCGCAACAGCCTACGCACACCAATATCCTGCCCTGGAACTTTCCAAAAAGTATCCAGATGTAATTTTTGAGCACGTAGGTGGCTGGGAGATGGGCGCAAACTTTGCCAATATCTTTGGTAAACCACCGGATGTTTGGTATATGATGGGTGTGGCAGCCGGAATGATGACAGAAACCAATACGCTTGGTTTCGTGGCAGCCTTCCCGCTGGCCTGGACAGATGTGTTTGTGAATGCCTATACGCTTGGTGCACAATCAGTCAACCCCGATGTAAAAGTAATTGTGGCTTACACTTTCGGCTGGGGCGATAGCGCCAAAGAGGCAGATACAACTAATTCTCTCATCAACCAGGATGCAGACGTAATCACCATGCATGTAGATTCACCACAAACAATCGTCTCAACTGCCGAATCACGTGGCGTTTATTCGATCGGATATCAAAACCTGGCAGCACAGCAGTTCGCCCCGGAATTGTGGATCACCGGTTCTGGCTTCACACTCGGTGGAAAATTCACATGGTTGGCCTCCACCGTCCTCGATGGGACCTGGGAACCGATCTTCCTGCGCTGTGGCTTAAGCGACGGCTGCATGGCAATTGCCCCTTACGGTCCTGAAGTACCTCAGGAGGTAATCGATAAAGTGGCAGAAGTACAGGCAGGTTTAGAAGCAGGCACTATCGTTACATTCGCCGGTCCTATCAAGGACCAAGATGGCACTGTAAGGATTAACGAAGGTGAAGTGCTGACTGATGACGCCATGAGCAGTGTTGATTGGTTTGTCGAGGGTGTGCTTGGCAGTCCAAAATAGTCTCTGTTAATCTTTCTCTTCCGGGGGTGGTCAATCACCTCCGGAAGAATTTAACGGGAGGCACCCTCTTGTTTGTTGGTGACGATTTGCATCACCGACAAACAAGAGGGACAATCTAGTATGGAGGATGTCATGGAAATCAAGCAAAAAATCGAACTGGCTAACCAGGCTTCTTTTTCGAAACTGGCCAATGGAGATCCGGTACTTACTGACCTCGCCCCCGCGAGCGAAGTCATTCCTGGTATGGAAGACTATATGGTGCTTCATTCAGGACCACCTATCACTTGGGACAAAATGGGGGGCGCACAGAAAGGTGCAGTCATTGGGGAGGTTATCTTTGCAGGTTGGGCTGATTCAAAAGAATCCGCTATCCAACTTCTCGAATCCGGGAAAATCAAACTGGAACCCAATCACCATCACCAGGCAGTCGGCCCTATGGCTGGCACGATTTCCGCTAGCTCCTGGGTCTACGTCGTTGAAAACAAAACCTTCGGGAACAAGGCGTTTTGCCGGCAGGTGGAAGGGATGCAGCAATTCGGCGACTTCAGCGAAAAGGCGTTGGATGGCTTGCGCTCCTGGAGGGCTCTTTTTGCCCCCGCATTGCGGGCAGCCCTGAGAGCCGAAGGTGAGCTGCCACTCAAACCAATTATTGCACAAGCCTTGCAAATGGGAGACGAACTGCATAACCGCCACAGTGCTTCATCGGCGCTATTTGGAAACGCCATGGCGATTGGCCTCGCCAAAGCAAATTTACCTCCTAGCCAGCTCATTTCCACTCTCTATCTCCTCAAAAATCACAATCTAATCTTCCTGGGGCTTGCCATGGCAGCCGGAAAAGCCCTCGCCGATCCTGCCCGTGACGAGGATTACAGCACCATGGTAACTGCCATGTGTCGCAACGGTGTTGAGTTTGGCATCCGGGTCAGCGGCTTGGGTGACACCTGGTTTACCGCCACTGCGCCCTTCGTTGATGGGGTCTATGTACCAGGCTTTTCGGAAAAGGATGCGGGATTCGACATGGGTGATTCCGCTATTACCGAGACAGTGGGCTGGGGCGGTTTTGTACTGGGAGGAGCAACCGGTATTCTCAGCCTGGTTGGGGGAACGCCGGAAGAAGCCCTGGCTTACACTAGAGAGATGAAAACCATCACCATTGGAACCCACCCGGTCTATAAGATGCCTATCTTTGGTTTCGAAGGCTCACCAACAGGTATTGACATTCGTAAAGTGATCCAGACCAACAGCGCACCCATCATTGATACCGCCATTGCCCATAAGGATCCTGGCTATCCAAAAATTGGAGCTGGATTAGTACGTGCGCCAATGGAATGCTTTAAGAAGGCATTAATTGCATTCAGCCGTAAATACCAGTCTTGAAAGATAGGAGTCAATCATGATTACCGGTATTCTCATTCGAAAAAACCAATATTTTGATTCCATGTTCCTGATGGGGGTGAATGACCGAATTTCTCATTTGGATGGTATTCAACAAACTGCTGTATTAATGGGTTCTGACGCGAATAAAGAAGTACTCTTTGACCTTGGATTTGAAAGTGAACAGGTCAAAAAGACCAGCGCTAACGACCTGGTGATTGCCATTTCTGCTGCCTCACAAGAGATTGTCGATGGAGTTTTCGCACACCTGGATGATTGGCTGCAAGAAGTTACCACTGGCAGAACCAGCCTCGATATTCACACCCTCGAAGATGGCGTGCAAGCCCAACCCGAATCGAATCTGGTGGTCATCTCTGTCCCTGGCGAATTTGCCGCCCATGAAACCAAAAAGAGCTTGAAGGCAGGCTTGAATGTCTTTCTCTTTAGCGACAATGTCAGCCTTGAGGATGAAATTACCTTGAAAACCCTTGGGAGTGCGAAGGGTCTGCTGGTGATGGGACCGGATTGCGGTACCAGCCTGATCGGTGGCGTAGGGATTGGCTTTGCCAATGTGGTCCGGCGTGGAAATATCGGCGTAATCGCAGCATCTGGCACCGGGCTGCAGGAATTTAGCTGCCTGGTGCATACTGCCGGATACGGAATTTCACATGGAATAGGAACAGGCGGCCGAGATCTTTCTGACCAAGTTGGGGGAATAACAACCCTGGCTGCATTGGGATTATTAGAGCAAGATCCAGCCACAAAAGCAATCACCATCATATCAAAACCCCCTGGTCTGAATACGTTGGCTCGCGTCTTGGAACGTATCAAAACCTGCCAAAAACCCGTGATTTGTTGCTTTTTAGGGCTCGATTCCCATCTCGAGGGCGAGGGTATTCATTTCCAACGCGCAGATTTGCTGGATGAAGCCGTTAATCTGGCAATTTCTGCTATTGCCGAGAGTACCACTTTCACCCGTCCTATTTCCCAACAAACAAACTTTCCGCAACTTCCCCCAGGTAAGTTCTTGCGTGGCATTTTTGCCGGTGGGACCTTCAGTTATCAAGCCCAACAAATCCTGCGTGATGCTGGCATAATTGTTTACTCAAATGCTGCCCTCAATAAGCAGCTGGTGCTTGAAAACCCTAATTTTAAGTCACGGACATACGATTGTAGATATGGGTGATGAATTCTTTTTAGTTGGCCGACCCCATCCAATGATTAATGGCAGCCAAAGGGCAAAGCGAATCATCAAAGAAGGCGAAGACCCCTCCACCGGGATTCTGCTGTTGGATTTTGTCCTAGGATATAACGCCTCCATGGATCCTGTCGGCGAACTAATAGACGCTGTGCAGATAGCCCAATCCGCAGCACAAAAAAGGGGAGATCAACTTACCGTTGTCGCTTCCATCTGTGGAACTGATAACGACCCGCAGGATCTGCCCATGCAAAAGCAGTTGCTTCATAATGCAGGTGTGCATGTTTTTGAAAGTAGTGCACAGGCAGCAAAATTTTGTGCAGAAATGATCCGGAGGTCAAAATGAAAACTGAGACAGGTAATTTATTAAATGAACCTTTACGGGTTATTAACCTGGGATTGAGCAGTTTCGCACACAGCCTGGAGGAACAGGAAGTTAAAGTGCAGCGGGTGGATTGGCGCCCACCAGCAGGTGGGGATCAAGAAATGATCGAACTCCTCGAACAGTTGCTGTAACTTTTTTACTTACTGCGGGATACACACCTGCGAATGCGTCTTTTGGTGCGTCAGCGACGCTCCCTACTGTCATTGCGAGGAGGGTTTTAGCCAGACAAAGCAATCTGGGTTACAAAGATGGAAATTGCTTAACTGCGCTACTCGCCATGGAAAACCATACCCCTGCAGGATTGGACACCAGCCAACATCGTTGCAGGTGCCGCCGTCGATACGAGCATTGAGATCTGGGCTTCCGGCAGCGAGATGCGCCTCATCATCAACGACTCCTACCTCTTCTCAGTCAAGGACCCCATCTTCCGCAACGGTCAGATTGGCTTTTTTGCCCGCTCGGGCGGAGATTCCGCCCTGACAGTCAATTTTCAGGACCTGACTGTCTACGCTCTCGATCCCTTGCTATTGGTACCAGTTTCTCCAACGCCGTGAGATATTTCAGCCATCTCTTCGTGCATACCTGGCTTTTCAAATTGATGCCAAATGTTTGATTTTGTTTTGCATGTTAATTTGATGGTTAGTTTTAAATGAGATTAAGATTACCTTTCCTTGTAAATCACTATGACAGACCCGCAGAAAACACTTTAGAAAATTGCTCCTTGACAAAATTACAAATTACTTTATACTACAAAGTAGTATTATTTATAAAGTGATTTGAGAGAGGGTGTGATGGAAACAGTCAAACAAACGCGATTTATTACCCGAAATTATGCCCAACTGCAGGGGCTGCGGGTTATCCCATTTGCTCTGGCCATGATTATCGTAAGTCTTTGGGCAAACCAGCAATCCGGCTCCTCATCCAACCTCACATTACCGCTTACAGCCATGCCAGTCTGTATATTTCTATATGTATTGGTTGACCGTTATTACAAACGTACATACGGGCGTATTAAACGACCGTCAACCTCAACCGAGATCATGCTTCAACTGGCGGCTGCAATCCTTGCATTAAGTGCTTTTTTTATAGACTCAACTGGTCGTTTCAATTTTAGTTTCCTCAGCCTTATCTTTGCCATCGCTATTGCAACCAATGCCTTCCATTATTACCAGGCAATTCCAAGGCTTTTTACTGCCACTCTTATACTAGCTGTCATTTTTCTACTTTTGACCTTCCTTCCCCTGGCAGGTTTTCCGCAATGGTGGCAACTCTTTGGTCTAAAAAACAATTTACTGACACTTTCATTTTTTTATGGCATTTTTGTACTCTTGAGCGGCTTGATCACTCACTTCTACTTTGTCAATTCGCTGCCTTCCCACCTGGAGGGAAAATGAGCTCAGTCTTTGAGGAGATCGCAGCGCTTGACAAACTGCTTCATGAACCAGCTCGCCTTTCCATTTTAACCGCGTTGAACGCGTGTCAAAGCGCTGATTTTCTTGCCCTGCAGCGCCTGACCGGACTGACCAGTGGCAACCTTTCGGTACACCTATCGAAACTGGCTGAGGCGGGCTTGCTTACCACTGAAAAACAATTTATTGCGAAGAAACCAAACACCCAGATTCAAATAACAAAGCAAGGCCACCTGGTGACCGAGAATCACTGGCAGCAGTTGGAAAACCTGCACAAACAAGCTAACAATTGGGCGTCAGAGGATGATTCCAGTTAATCTCAGACGACCTTACCCCCCTCATTTTGATCATCGATATCCTTATTTCGGGTTATCAATCATAGCTTGTTTGTTCTTTTTTAATTTATATGTCTAAAACCAGGATAGGTTCGTTATTGATCTTGCAAAAGACATTAAATCAAGCTTTATCTTCCTACCGATGATTTCCGGAAGTGTGATAAAAGCCACATGAGACCTCGGGAGGGCGTGCAAAGTGCAAGAATATTGACCTCTAAGGGACTTTCTCCTCGAATCCGAGCCTTCCCCGAGCATGGCTGATGGCCTCAGAATTGTTAGAAACCCCTCAACTCTTAGAAAAATTCAATAATTGATTTATTAAAGGGGACCGTTAGCACTATTGCGGTTTATTTTATCCGGCATAATTATCTCGATCTTAACAAAGAAACCCTTCGTGTCATTTCTCCCCACTCACTCACGCGCAGCACGCCTACTCGCTATCCCCTACCATGTACCCCTTACCCATATCGAGCGGGTCGATCAGCTTTAGATTTTTCATGAAATCATTTGGTGTGGTACACGGCAGTGGAAGATCCCAACACGATTCACCGATGCGGGGTACGTTTATCTGCAAACCACTCTCAGTCTCTATTGTTTCGGCGGCCGCCATTTGTTGCTGCTGGGCAAGCAAAATATTTTCAGGGGGCACTAACAGAAATCGTGAAGGACTGATGTTGCGGGAAAGATCATTCGGCAGCCAGAAAAGCAGCAGGATCAAGCCCAGCAGTGCAACCCGCCAGGCCGACTCCTCGGAAAAGTTGCTTTGGATCCATGCCAGTAAAGCCAAAAATATGGTGAATAACCACAACCAGATGATGGCACCCGAGAAGCGGTAAGTGGGAGCGCTTAAGAACCAATACATTAAAGAAGCCGATAATATCAAAAGCAAAGACCCGTATTTCAGCATAGCCTTTCGACTGAATTTATTCTTGAAAGACAAAATAATCAGTGCGATCATCAATAACATGCCCATCATCAAAGCCAGTCGCGCCTCAAACACAAATCGCCTGAACCATTCCAGCAGCCAGCTCAGATCAGCAGTGTAGACAATTTGAGCGGAGTAGGTTCGCGCCCACAAGGAAATGCCCGCCTGGAGACCATCCACCAAATATGGCGGCATCGTCCACGGTAAATTTACCCTGATCAACCTGCTAGGGTACAGTAAATAACCACTTAAATAGAGATTGCGGACTAACCATGGCAGAATCCAGAACAGGGTCAGCGCCAATTGCACAATAATGCGCCATCCTAATTTGAGTGTCCGGCTGGGTTGTCTGTATCCTGCCCAGATAGCAAGCATCACTGACAAAACTCCATAGACCGCGAAGCTTAATTTGATCGTAATTCCAGTGGCAGCTAGAAAGAGTAACTGGATAAAGAGTGTTTGCCGGCGCTTCGATTCAATCTCAGTCTGATAAAGCTCCAATAACACGGTGAAAACAAGTACCTGCAAAATAAATACGGTCAAATCGGCAGAGTAACCTGCAAGAGGCTGCGCGCCCGCTTGCCAGATAATGACCGGAATCAGCAAAACCCTCGATATCACTACTGAGGTAGTGGAGCGTTTGGCAACCCAAATCCACAGAGCACAAAGTGATTGAAGCAGTAACATGGTAAGCAGCATCACATTGGCAACATAGTAACTGTAGCCTGCAAAAATAGAACTATTTAAGAAAGCAGCGTACAAGTATTGGCTGCTATTGAAAGCAAGGCGGTGCTGTAAGTTTCCCAGACCGGGCACAAGCGCGAATTGGTTGAACCACTTAACCGTTTGCAAATGATAGAGACCGTGATCATAGCTCGGTTCCGTAAAAAGCGTGTGATTCAGCAGCAGAACTAGCGCAACAAGCATGCCAGCCGCATACAAAATATAGATACGCTTGAACCCTGGCAAGCCCTCTTTAACACGCATGAATACACCCACAAAAGCCAGAAAAGAAATGATGGCAAATAGCCAATCGTTGATTGGCAGGAAAAAATGCCAGACCTGTAAAACAGCAATTAAGACACAAAACCCCAGCCAGAAGGTAGCAAAGAAATCCAGAGAGAGTTTCTTACGCCAAAATAAACGGCTGCAAAAATAGCCGAACCCCAATAAAAGCAAAGTATATAAAACTACTATTGTTGTCAAAAGGAGCATAATTCTTTCCTGTATGAAGAATTATACGTGATTGAAAATTATCCGGCAAATGGGGATTGCGAGTGGCTGGTAGCGGGTGGCGGGTAGGGGCTGCATGGTGCGAAGCACCACGGCAGCCCTGTAGAAGTGAGTCGTAGGGTGCGTCGCGCTGCACGAACGCACCATATTGTATATTTAAGACTGCCTATTTTCCCAGGCAAGGATCCACTAACAGGTCTTTTGCAACAGGCAAATCCATCGCCGGAACAACCGCATCCACTGAATCCACAAATTGCTGGGCAGGGATATCGAAATAAAGCCTGTTATCTCCCGCTTTTGTTTGCAGCGTTAAACGCAATCCGTTTGCCTCAATAACCTGCAGGGAACCGGACGCCATTGGGTCGAAGACCTTCAGCCAGACACTAAGCGAATCAATTGCCAGGATGACAAGACCCTGGTTGGGATCGTCCATAACGCTGCCGGCATAGACCTCCACCACGGTGCCATTCAGCTCGCCGCGGAACATATTACTGATTTTTAGCCCTTGTGCAACCAGAAAATCTTCGCGCACAGGCAACACACCTTGCTCCATCAATGCTTTTTGCTGTGGCAGCGGCACTCGATTGGCGCAAACAGCCTCTAAAGAAAGGGGGGGCTGAGCTTGCGCTACTGCCTGTACATTTAATGCAAATTGTTGAGCTTCCAACTTTTCTTGCAGCATAATCTTTTCCTGGGGGTTGTCTACTTGTTGCAGGGAAGATTGCAGAGCTTGCACCTGTTCGGCCAGCACGCCGGCTGGTGTGCGCTGCAAGGGCAAATTGGCTCCCCACACCAAACTCATATTCAGCAATAAGATCAACACCACGACTGAAAGACTGCCTAATAAAGCAAACAACGATTTATTTTTCATCATTCAGCTCCTCATGGCCAATCGATATCCGTCATCCATGGAATCGCGGGCAAAGCAGTTTGTGGCCAATAATTCGTTTCGAAAAAAAGCTGATTCCAGGCTTCCTGAGGCGTGTTATCCAACAACGGGCAAAGCGTATCTCCCGGCGATGAAAGGCAGGCCTGAAATTGCGTAAAGGCGCTTAAGAATTGCATGCGTGAGTATCCCTGCTCGGTACCCCATTTACTCAGATAAGCCCATTGACGAGCATTAATTCCGCTATTGGCATAAATTTCAGGAATTGGCCAGGCCGGGGCAGCCCGCCAGGCAACATAATGAACGTTAGGAAAGGTCCAGTCATAATAAAGATCCGGATTGCTGTTAGGTGAAAGGCGGGTCGGGCAGCCATCGCAGGTGCCATATTCATAAAAAATAACCTGGTTATTGTCATGCGCGTCAAAGCCTTCCACCCACTTGCGGCTGATGGTTGCGTAATTCCAGGCTAACTCAATATCGGTCGCTCCGGAGACTCTCACGCGTGCCCCGTAGCCGCTGCTGATGACCCAGTTGTAGACCGTCCGCACCATCTCAGCCCAGGCGCTGCCATGTGCATACGCCCGATCTTCAGTACAGTACCAACTTGCCTGGGTACAGACGCCATTGATATAATAGGCAAAATTGGTGGTTCCAATACCCACATCAATCTTTGAAACCCCATCACTGCAAGCCATGTAACCGTTAATGTAGTTCTTTGTGTAAATGATGATGTCATTGGTGCTATTTAACTCGTAAGCCGGCTCTCGCAGCAGCAGGGTGCCATATTGAATGCCATCTCCCCACGGCTGTCCGTAATCCAGAATCACCAGGGAATCCTGAGTTCCAGGTATCTGCACTGTCTGTGCTCCTGCCTGACAGCCCATTTGAAAAGTTTGGCTTACATTTTGCGGGGTCATATACCAGGATGTCGTGAAATAAGCCGGTGGTGTTGCGCTATTAGAAAATATGAGCGGAAAGTAATAGCGATAGGGTGGTTCCTCTTGAGCCGCATAATTGGCAACTACAGGCTGGCAGATCGCACCCAGCATTGCCAGAAGTAATAGGATTACGAATAGATATCTATTTTGAAATTTTTTCATAGTCTTTTCCTGAGAGTATCCTCGATTATAGCAAGAAACATACCCAATTCTGAGTCATTTCTAAACAGACTGAAATCAAGCGCCCGACTTCCCGATCAACCCTTCAACTAATCACCTAACAAACCAATCAACTAACCATCTAATCAACTAACTAACTAATTCCCGCACCCTCACACATTGACAATCTGCCCCTATTAGATTATTATCTAACCGTTAGATCATTATCTAATACATTTATTCATGCCAGAATCCATTGGATGGTTGAGCGGAGCGAAGCCCTCATTACTGCACGCATCGACGCCTTCATCATGAACATTGCACTCTCTTTTTGTACTCTGTTCGCTCCGCTCAACCTGGCATGAATTTTTTAGAGGGGTATTCATTTTGACTGATCTCATCTGGCAATTTGGTACAGCTTACGATTTCTTTATCAGTCTCTTCGTTTTACATCAACCGGATCGTTTTGGTTTACGAGCTTCCTGGGCTGCCGGGGTGCGGTCCCGATTACCGGCCCCACAGCGTGAATTTCTTCAACTAACTCTGGCTACCTTCTCCATCCCATTTGGCTGGCTTAATCAACCGGATTGGCAGCCGAAAGACGCCCGTTCTTCGCTCAAAAATCTGGCTGCTATCCCGGCAGCCAATCGATTGAACATTCTGCTTCAGCAACGAGACGGATCCGCGCTTGCCCGCGAAACCGCTGAACGCATTCGGAACAATCAAACCTACCAGCTTTCAGATCTGGAGAGCTTAAGGGGATTTTTTCAAAAAAGGACCATACCCGTCAAGCAAAAAGCCCTCCTACATTTTGCCCAGGCTCTCGTCGATCCATTATCCTTCGGTGAACAGTTTTTGACGGCTTGCCAGCTCTATTTTGAGGTATTTTTCGAAGAGGAAGAATGCCGCATTTTGCCATTTATTCAGCAAGGACTGAATGAAGGCAAACATCTGGCCTCCACATTGCCGCCTGACGAATTGCTTAACATCCTCTCACGTGGTGTTTCCTATGAGGCTTTCGAAAAAATCGAGCAACTGGTATTGATCCCTTCTTATTGGAGTAGCCCACTTGTCTTTCTGCATAACCCGCAGCCCTCTCAACTATGGCTCGTCTATGGTTGTCGTTCGGATGATCAAAATTTAATTCCCGGGCAGTATGTCCCGGATGCGCTCGTCGGTGCCTTGAAAGCCCTTTCTGACCCAACCCGCTTACGAATCGCACACTACCTCAATCAATCTTCACAGACACCAACCAACCTGGCGCAACTCTTACGTCTGCGCCCACCAACCGTCATTCACCATCTCAATATCCTGCGCCTGGCCGGGCTGGTGCAGATCCTGATCTCTGAAGGTGGGGAGCGATGTTACGCAATTCGCAAAGATGGGGTTGCCAGAACCATCCAGCAACTCGATCAGTATTTGAGTAAGGAAGACCCATCATAACCTGACCTTCTTCTCGCTGCCCCAAAAAACAGGAGGTTCTTCATAGCTGTTTTACGCCTGAGATTTTCCAGAATCCTTTCAACTTACCTTGACCGGTTGCGTGCTTTCCGCTGGAACGCGCGTATGTACCTTTTGCATGCCATTGTGTTCGGGGCTGCCATGGGTGTCCGTCGCTTGATCTTCAATTTCTTTATCCTCAGCCTGGGATACAACGAAGCCCTTTTAGGCACTCTGATCACCGTCAACAACCTGACCGCTTTGATTGCAGCGCTGCCGATGGGCTACCTGGCAGATCGGCTGGGAAGGAAAAAATCCTTAATCAGCAGTGCCAGCGTGGTCAGCCTGGCTGTGGTGGTGATGGTTATCTTCCCCAGCCCGATCCTGTTTATCTTTACGAACATTGTCATGGGTTTGGGCATGAGCCTTTCTTCCGTCACGATGGGTCCCTTTTTAATGGAAAACAGCGGGGATAAAGAACGTACATACCTCTTCAGCTTCAGCTCGGGCTTGCAGATGGCAGCCGGCTTTGTTGGCAATTGGATTGGCGGATACCTGCCATCCTGGACCGGCAGCTATTTACAGGTAGATGCCATCAGCGCTCAGGCTTATGGTTCCGCATTGGTCGTGACTGCCATCGTCTCCGCTTTCGGGATCATCCCGCTCACGCTTTTTCGCAAAACGAATCTTCTGGCAGGTCAGCGTTCTTCCATTGCTACCTTCGGGTATATTAAAGATCATGCCGGTCAACTGGGTCGACTGGTGCTGCCGATGCTGGTCACCTCGATTGGGGCAGGTCTGATCATGCCCTTCATGAATGTCTTCTTTCGCGTCCAACACCAACAGCCAGACCCTGTAATTGGCACCATATTTGCCTGGGGTTCGCTTTCTATGGGTATTGGTTTGTTAATCGCACCCGCCCTGGCAGATCGCGTTGGCAAAATCCGTTTGGTTGTTATCACCCAGGGGCTTTCAATCCCATTCCTATTCCTGCTCGGGTTTTCACCCTGGTTCTGGCTCAGCGCAGGCGCATATTTTTTCCGGCTGGCGCTGATGAACATGAGCGGACCGGTGTACCAGACCTTCGTGATGGAGGAGGTGGAACCTCAAGCCAGGGCGACAGTTGCCAGCCTGGTGAGCATGGCTAACACCTTTGGCTGGGCTTTCAGCCCGATGATCAGCGGCTGGATTCAGGTCAACTATGGTTTTCGACCGGCGTTTGCCATTACACTCATTATTTATGCAATTTCCATCTTTCTATATTGGCGTTTTTTCTTGCGAGGTGAGCCCAAACCACATGCCCTGGCTGCGGCATAATTGTAACCCTAGCTATCAATCAATCTGCGATGAGCTGCCTGTAATTGTTCAGAATCCATCTTCATCACGGCGCGGTCATAGGTTAAGTAGCCATTAATTTCATATTCCACATCGCTCAGTTCCGTATAAATAGCAGCACTCAACCCGGCATGTTTAAGCGCAACCAACCGATCCACAAGCTCCAAATACCAGGCCGTCAGGCGGTCTTTATCATTAACTGTTTTGTAAGCAAATAATTTCTTTTCCTGCCAGAGATGTCCTTCTATCTTTAAACCCAATCCGCCAAACTCCGAAAGCGCAATCGCCCGCTCGGATTCCACCGGCGGCATTTTTGGGCCTACATACTTATGAATCGAATGAATATCACTATTGCCCTGATCAAACCAGCCCGAGGCAGCATCCACCAGACGGGTGGGATCATGCTTCTGCAGCCAATTTGCGACCGCCACGGCATCAAATTGACCCCAGGCTTCATTGAAAGGCACCCATACCACAATGCAGACAAAATGATCGAGCGCAGCTACCATGGCCTCTAACTCGTGCCAATAATTAGCCCGCACATCTGCTGGTTCACGACCAAAACGTTGGTAGAGACGGTCATCTTTGAGGGTCTGATTAAAAAAAGCACCCCAAGCTAACAGCCCCCAACCTGGCACAATTCCACCGCTCGGCATATCCTGCCAGACCAACATACCCAGGCGATCGCAATGATAATACCAGCGGGCTGGCTCTACCTTGATATGTTTGCGCAGCATATTCAGCCCAAGACCTTTTGCAAATTGAATATCAAACAAGAGAGCTTCCTCGGTTGGGGCAGTGTAGAGACCATCCGGCCAGTAACCCTGATCAAGTGCACCATATTGAAAGACAGGCTCACCATTCAGCATCATCCGCGCCACTCCCAAATCATCCGTCTCCAGACAAATCTCACGCATGGCGCAATAAGAAACGACGCTGTCCAGTAAAACCTCGCCATCCCACAGGCTCAACTCCAGATCATAAAGCTGTGGATCTTTTGGTGACCATAACCTGGCTTCTTTGATCTCAATCGTCTGATCTTCAAGCACAGGTGCATTTTGATCGGCGATAGGCAGATCACCATCTTTTAGTACGATCTGCAATGTCAAACCAACAGTCTCGCCAGTCACTTCAGCCTTCAGCGAGACCGTCTTATTGTGAATATCACTCTTCAAATGGATATTTTCAATCCAGCGGGCGGGCAGAGGTTCCAACCAAACAGTCTGCCAGATGCCGGAGACTGCACTATAAAAGACGAAACCGGGTTTAAGGGTTTGCTTTCCCCGCTCCTGCCGGCCTGCACTGGAGGGATCCCAGACGGACACCAAGATCTCATTCTCCTGCGATGGCAAAAGACAGCCTTCCAGATCGAAATAGAATGGATCAAAACCACCCCTGTGACTGCCAAGCCAGCTGCCATTACACCACACATTCGTTTCCCAATCAACAGCCCCGAAGTGCAACCGAACGGTCTTTCCGGTCCATTCTTGCGGTATGTGAAATTTACGCCGGTACCATAGACGCTGATCTGGCAGCAGCGGATGGCCAACGCCTGAAAGTGCGGATTCAATAGCGAAGGGAACCAGAATCTGACCGTCAAATTCACCAATTTCATCAGACTGCAGATCTTTGGGTTGAATGGTATATTGCCATAACCCATTCAAATTCTGCCATTGCGAACGCACAAGTTGCGGGCGGGGATACTCCGGCAGCGGACAATTGGGACTTACATCCTCAGCCCAGCGGGTACGGATTCTATTTCCAGCAATCTTCCACTCGCTCATTTTTCACCCGTCATAACCGTCTGCCCATGCTTTTTGGCAATTCGCCATAAAGGTGGAACGGCAAACAGGTTGACAAAGGCAGAGACATAAAACAGCACCGGCGTAGGTGTAAATCCGGCTTCGCCATTAAGGGTAGTCGCTATTCCAAATCGTCCGATCAAAAAAGATCCAATTGCCGGTCCGATTACCATTGGGATCATGACAACAAAGATCATGCGCACGCCCTGAAACTGGCCGCGGCTTTCCGTCGGATAAAGGTCTTTTAACCAGGCGCCAGCCACAATGCCATATGAGGCCATCACCACAGTCTGAAATACACCAGCCACAATCAGAAATGCCGTACCGCGTGCAAATGCAAACACAAGCGCTGACACAGCTGAAAGACATGCCATCCACAGCATAAAGCCCAGCCTTGGAATCCGGTCCACCAGCATGCCAATCGGTATACTTGCGATTGCCGTTATGATCAAAACCGCGCCCATGATTAACCCCATCATGCCTTTGTCATAACCGAGATAATGTTCGATATAAATAAGAAGATAGGGAAATGTGATCTGGTAGGCAATTCCGTTTACCAAAATTGAGAGGAAAAGCAGGAAAAGCACCTTATTTTCTCTCACAATTTGGGCGCTGAAAGTATCCAGGATAACGCGCCAGTAGGGTGGCTGCTTCCTGTCAAGTTCCGTCTGTGTAGGAACAGGTTCCTTCATCAGCAAACCACCAATCAAACCGGTCAGCGTTACAAAGCCACCCAGGCCATAAAAGAAGACGAAGTATCCAAATTTTTCAATGACCATGCCGGCCAGGGCAGTTGTGATTATGAAAGAAAGGAAGATACTCATCTGGATCAACCCTTCCACACGGCCGCGGTTGGTTGTATCCGTGATGTCAGTCGTCCATGCACTGAAGTTGGCATCGTTTGCCATCGATCCAAAGAAAGTCATAACGGCATCCGCAACCACCACCAAAACAATCGCCAGACCGATTGGCCGCACCAGCGAGACTTGCGGGAACAAAGCCGTGACAATACCCCAGATGATATATCCAAAGAGAATATAGGGTCGCCGTCTCCCAAATCTGGTGAAGGTTCGATCGCTCAACGTACCCATTAAGAGTGTCGTCACTGTGGCAACCACCGCGCTAATCGCCACCATCCAGGCTATCGGGCGCGGATCCGGGGTGAGGATATCAAAGACGAAAGTGTTAAACCAGGCGTTTTCAACCCCCCAGGCAACCTGGCCGGAAAGGGATAAGAGTGCAATCACGAACCAGGTACTGGCTGCGATGGGGGTACGTATTTTCGTAGGTTTTTGCATACTATTCCTTTTGGTAGAATGAGCTGACATTAATTATATGGGAAAGTGCGAAAATTAAACTGCAGAAACAGTGGGCATCCATTCGCCAATAGCAAGCGCAATCGATTGTATAAACCGTTTATCGAGATTAACCTTCTTGCTGTAGTTTATTTGCGTAAGATTGTTGATTACCTGCACCTTTCGCGCCTTAAACTGATGACCACTATGATCCTCCGGAGATTTCTGGAATGACGTATGCAGTCTACATGCTCGGGAGGGTGGGCTTGAAAGCACTGTTCGAAAAGAAGAACAATAAAATAGCAGGTGAATGCTGGCAAAACCCTCCCGAGGGTTCTTGTGACTTTCGGCTCTCATGACCGAATCCTCGGGAGGAAATGGTTGTGCGAATTAATCTGCCGTGCACACTATCGCGCCTTAAACCGCTGCCCGCCACGGATCCTCCCGCAGATTTTCGGAATGACGTTTGTAGTCTACTATGCCTCCGGGAGGGTGGGCTTGAAATCACTGTTTGAAAAGTAGAACAATAAAATAGCAGGTGAATGCTGGTAAAACCCTCCCGAGGGCTAATGTGATTTTCGGTGTCAAGCTACATAATATATTGCAATGGAACTTTATCACTTGATTCTACGTCTTTAGATACTTATTTGAAAAAACTTTAAAGGAATAATTTTAATGAAAAAAGCACCCGCAATTTATGTAATCGCAATGATAGTCTTGGCTGGCATTCTAATTGCTATAACCAGGCTCATTTCCGTCAATACCTCCAAATCTCCCTTAGCTACTCCAACCACAGCGATCACTCTTCCCCCTACCCAAACAGTTACCCCAATCGCAACCCTGCCAATCATTACTGACATTTCAGATTTCAAAAATATAACCATCCAGGTGGATGGCAAAGAAGTCAACCTGGTGGAAGGGTCTGCCGAAATGCCCGCTGCACCAGATTCAAAAGAAATGATTACTTATACCTATTTTGGGAATGATGCACATGGCGACCTGGACGGCGATGGTACCGAAGATGTTGCCTTTCTTCTCACGCAAGGCGGCGCTGGCAGCGGCGTTTTCTTCTATGCCGTGGCTGCATTGAATATTGAAAATGGATATGTGGGTACCAATGCCGTTTTATTAGGTGATCGCATTGCTCCTCAATCTACGCTTATCGAAGATGAAATGGTTATCGTAAATTATGCCGATCGCTTACCAACAGAACCTTTCACTACCCAGCCTTCCGTGGGCGTTTCAAAATATCTGAAAATTAATGACGGTACCCTGGTGGAGGTGAATGTGCTTTCCCAAATAAGTGAGCGCGAATGGAAATGGGTCAAAACCGTTATGAATGATGGCACAATCATGGTTCCTCAAAGACCTGATTCTTTCACCATCACATTTCAAAAAGATGGCAGCCTGAATGGCACAACGGATTGTAACAATTTCTTTGGGCAGTTTACGATGATAGATAACAAGCTGGCCTTCGGACCGATTGGATCGACCAAAAAGGCTTGCCAGAATTCGCAAGAAGGTGATTTCCTGAATTCCCTGGGGGAAGTGGATGGATTCCTGGTTGATCCACTGGAAAATTCATTAGTGTTACTCATTAAATTTGATTCGGGTTCGATGATTTTTAATTAAAAACAGGAACTACTCAGCCAGCCCGTCTTTCAATACAAAACTGAGTGGCATACCGGTAAGAAGATGGGCAACTAGCATGGTAAATCGCTCCTGAGGATATGGTTCTCTACGCCCTTTTCCTTGAACTTAATTCAGGTAGAATTAACGTATCAATGCTGGATCTCATTCATCAGCGGGAGGTGACCATGTTAGATTTAAGCCAGAAATTTCGTGAAGTAAGTGAAAAACAGATGTGGCTGGGTAAACTGGAAGACGATTTGCGGTCTGTTGAAGAAAAATTGGCAGCCGAAGAAGCCCGCCTGCAAGCGCTCAAACAGGTAATGGCTAAGGAAGAACGCGATTTGAAGCAGCTTGAAGGGCTCAGTTTGCGCGCTTTATTTGCCTCCATTTTAGGCAGCAAGGAAGAGCAAACGCAGAAAGAACGCCAGGAATTTTTACAGGCCCAACTACAAACACGTACAGCCCAACGTCAGATTGAAGCACTGCGTCAGGATCGGGAACATCTTATTAAGCAAATTGCACCACTTAAAACTGTGGAGGATGAGTACCAACAACTCCTTTCCCAAAAGGCTGAGTTCTTGCGAGCCGGCAGTACGCCGACAGGTGAGAAGTTGCTGGAAAACGATCTTCAACTCGCACGTGTAACAATCATGCAGAAAGAACTGCAGGAAGCCATTCAGGCTGGTGCCAGGGTACTCAGCGGCCTGGAAACCGTCCTGGATTCGCTTGAGAGCGCCCGATCGTGGGGCAACTGGGATCTGCTGGGTGGCGATTTACTCTCCACGATTGTCAAACACGATCACATGGATGATGCCCGCCAGGCTAGTGAGCAAGTCCAGAGCCAGCTTAACGCCTTTCTGCGCGAGCTGAAGGATGTCAGTCAATATGAAGAGATTTCCTTTGACGTCGCCCCACTCGAATACTTTGGTGATCTTTTCCTGGACGGCCTGGTCTTTGACTGGTTGGTGCAATCCAAGATTTTACGAGGACTTGAGCAGACCAGGGCTCTTAAAGAACACGTTGCCCAATTAAAACACAGCCTGGAGCAGCAACAAATTCAACAGGTTCAGGAAATTCAATATTTCATGCAGCAGCGTCAGGCATTAATTGACCAAGGTTGACAATTATTCACCTGCCTTGATTGCCCCGCCAAAGCGCTTACCAATTTGGCTGCGGTTGGGCTTATGGTTCACCAAACGAGTGACAGGTAAGGAATTGCTGCCACCCCGTCTGCTAGCCTGGTACCCAAAAGCTGCTTTTTCTTCTGGCGTGATGGAAGCTCTGGTTGCCCACCCGGATGGCGATCTGAGTGCACGCTTGCTAAAATTGGTGCGCATGCAGGCATCGTTCAGTGCTACCTGCCCTTTTTGTATTGATATGAATAGCAGCCACTTTCAACAGTACGACATCACCCAGGCAGAACTGGCCGCCATTCAAGGTCTCCAGGACCCCGCCGGAGTGGATTCTTTTTCCGGGCGGGAACGATTGGCACTGGAATATGCCCGTCATATCTCCTCCACGCCTCTTCATTTTCCACTTGATTTTATGGCAGCCATGAAAAACAATTTTACAGAACGTGAGATTGTCATCCTGGCGACGACTGGCGCTCAGGTCAACTACTGGGCGCGCCTGATTCAAGCACTGGGTGCCCCACCGGCTGGTTTTATGGAACCAAATGATTGGCAGATCCCAACTCATGACGCCAGTGAGTAAGATTGAATTGAGAAAAATTGGAGCACATCGCACATAATCCTTACGCCTCAATCCCAAATGCAAAGAAATTGCAGGGAAGATCTGGTTATCGATTAAGAATAGGGGATTGGCGAGTACTATATGAAATTCAAAAAGACGAATTGGATATTATCGTTTTGAAAGTTGCAGCGAGTGGGGAGGCTTACCGATGAGTATTCAGGTTATTAAGCGCAATGGTAAGGCAGAATGGGCGGTTATCCTATTTAGCATTTCCTTCCCCCGTCTCTTTACTCATTCGGCATGTATCACTCCCAACACTCGACAATCGATTAAATATAATCCCAAAATACAGTAAAAACAAACTAGCGAATAAATCATAAACATGCTTCCAGCTGAAAGGGAGTGTCTCGGATGAAACCCTATCCACACCAACCATTGGAAAGTTATATTTCCTACCCGCCCAGCGAAATGCGCCAGCGGGCACATGAATTCCGCGAGATGCTCATACGCAGACGCACCATCCGCCAGTTCTCATCCCAAGCTGTGGATCTTACGATCATTAAAGACTGCCTGCTAGCGGCAGGCAGCGCGCCAAATGGAGCCAACTTGCAACCCTGGCACTTCGCTGTAGTCAGTGACCCGGCTGTAAAACACGAGATCCGCCTGGGTGCTGAAAAGGAAGAGCAAGAATTCTATCAACGACGTGCTTCACAAGAGTGGCTGCAGGCACTTGAACCTTTTGGCACAGATGCTGAAAAGCCTTACCTGGAAATAGCGCCTTACCTGATCATCATCTTCAGTCAGAAGACCTCGCTCGACCCTGACGGCATGCCGGTCAAAAATTATTATGTCCAGGAATCGGTAGGTATTGCCACCGGCATGCTGATTACCGCCTTACACTACGCCGGACTTGCAACGCTCACCCATACACCTAGCCCGATGGGTTTCTTGAATGGAATTCTGCGGCGGCCGGAAAACGAAAAACCATTTTTACTGCTTGTAACCGGTTATCCGGCAGAAGATGCCCAAGTACCTCTAATTACTAAAAAACCTCTTTCAAAAATCGCTTCTTTTTATTAATCAATAGATAAAGTTTGTAAAGAATAAACCAGAAGGTACCATCAGTCATAGGACAGGTCGGAGTAAATTGGATTTACAGAATTTAAGAATGAGATTTTTAAATTCTATTTAGGGCTTACCTTTTTCTTTTTTTTACAGTAAAAATTTCAACATAGAAGGAAAAACACAAACCAACCTGGAAAAGACCATGCCGGTTTGTGTTTTTTCTTACCTATTCAATTTTTGAAGTTATTCGTAAATTTTTACAGAAAAGAATCCATCCATGTCTTCGTTTAATAATACATATTCAGCTCTATCGTTCCAATATTTGTAATAATCTAAAGCGTCCTCTGCAGAAGCCTCACCGGCAGCCAGCTTTTTACCCATGGCTACCCGGCCTGGCGTTGGAAGAGGGGTGATGACCACCAGATTGAATTTTATTCCCACCTTTACGCCTGTATCCAATCGGGTGAAAACCCACTCACGCATGGGCGGAAGTTGTTTGGTTGGTTCATGCGTGTATACCATTTTATTCTGGCGAATGAAGACATTATCTGACTTCCCAAACTCCGCCCCAATAAAACCGGTGCGAGGGGATGCGCCAGTCACAAACGCAATCACATCGCCAAACACACCTACAAACCATTCATCCTCGGCACCTGGAGCTTCCACTGCAATTTGTCCCCGCACCGGGATTTCACCATCTGGATATAGAACTTCAAGAGCTTTCTTAGTAATTGTCCACGCTCCCGTTATTGCTCCACAAGAATGTCCGGCCAATTTTACAGCCTCTTCATAATAATATGGAACCGGTTCCTGTGATTGCCCAAAGATCTTAAAATAGGGTTCTATCATCATAATGGGAGCGACCTCTGTAATATAAGCCTGGTCCCAGGAAAAATCTTCGGGAGACACCGAACCTACATCGGAAACAATGGAAGGCGGTGTATCGGCCAACCCTTCATCGTAAAGGGTTACATTAAAAAACCCATCCATATCAGCATTTTCTAGAACAAATAATGCTCGGGCATTCCAATATTCTTGGTAGTCTCTGGCTTCTTCTTCGGTTCCACCGCCTTTTGCTAGTTTTGCACCCATTGCCTGACGCTCTTCTGTTGCGATTGGAGTAATTATAGCCAGGTTGAAATTAACCCCTACTTTTTTGCCCGTATCAACGCGGCTAAAAATCCATTCCATTTTTGGAGGAAGTGTGCCGGTTGGTTCTTCTGGATAGACCATTTTATTTTGACGGACAAAAAGATCATTTGCCTCCCCAAACTCAGCTCCAATGAAGCCGGTTTTGGGCGCTGCGCCGGTGACGAATGCAATAATATCGCCAAATACACCGGTATACCATTCATCTTCCGCCCCAGGAGCTTGCACTGCAATTTGACCGCGAACCGGAATTTCTCCATTGGGATATAGCACTTCCAAAGCTTTTTTGGTTATTATCCATGCACCGGTTGTCGCACCACACGAGTGCCCAGCTAATTTGACGGCTTCTTCATAATAATAGGGAACCGCCACCTGCGATTGACCAAAAATCTTATAGTAAGGTTCTATCATCAGGATCGGAGGCACTTTTGAGATGTATTCTTGATCCCAGATTCCCGCCACAACAGATTCTGGAACAGCTGTCGCATTAGCTATTTCTTCGGTGGAGGGGACATTCTCCGTTATCGTCGCAGCTTGCACTGTGGCTGAAGGTTCTATGGGTGGGTCAGTTGGTTTTTGTTCAGCTACTACTCCGGCTGACTCCGTCGGTGAAACAGATGTACATGCCGATAACACAAATACTGCGATAAGCAATATCGCAAAAAAAGAACATAATCTTCTCATTTCTCATCTCCTCTATTGGAAAAATGGGTGGTTACAGGCTTAGATTTCGCGAAAGGTAAAAATTTAATAATTGTCTGTTGAGCTGAAAAAATCTTCTTCTTATTTATTCCTCCTTAGCCTCTCCAAATGAGAATCTGGCAATTTTCTATTAGCTTGTAATTAGATAAATCTGTTCTGTGGATACATAAAAAAAGGCCACAGATAAATTTTTCTGGGTAGCTTTTTGCAAAAATTGAGCAGACAGTTCTCTAGCATTTGCTAAATTTATTTTGTCCACACTTGAACCTATTGCCAGATAGTGCTCACTGGTATTCCGATGAATCATTCGAGCGAATTCAACAATCGAAGCCGATACTATTTCGGGAGAAAAACGGAAAAAATGGACAATTTGAGGAATAGCCCAGATCAATGAGCTTTTAAGGGCTAGAATTCCACCAAAACAATAATTGTTTTTCATATAAAAATTGTCCTGACAGGAGTCTAATAGGATAAGTTCAAAATATCACAAACAAATCCATCCAGAATTGCTTTAAAGCAATTCTTTTTTGTTTCAACATTTGGAACAAAACCCTGCAGATCCTGCCGGCAGTCGAATCGAGCATTATTAACAACACTATGCTGATTCAAGTTGCTTTTTTGTCATGGATCTTTCTGGGTGAGAACCTTTCAACACGACGTATTCTCACTCTGTTGATTGCGGCCGTGGGTGCATTGTTGACCAATTGGAAGAGGAGTAAACAGGGAGTGGTTGGCACTGCGCTGCCCTAAACCCGGTAACAATAAACACTTTGGTAAACACAATTTACTTTTCGCGCGGATAAAGATCACCAAGTTTGGGATTCTGACCAAAATTCCCCTATAATGGAAGTATTAACTTGTCTCAGATTAATTTCGATCAGAAAAAATAACTGAACACAAAATTCTAAATAAGAGGTGTAATATGCACGAAAAAAGTATTGAACTTTTAAATAAAGCCATTGCCGATGAGATGACGGCTGTTCACCAGTATATGTATTTTCATTTTCACTGCGATGACCAAGGGTATGACCTGCTGGCATCTTTGTTCCTCAAAACTGCGATGGAAGAAATGGTACACGTCGAGCGCCTGGCTGAACGCAATCTTTTCTTGAAGGGCGAAGTGGAAATGGAAGCCTCGCAGCTCGTTCAAAAAATCCATGATGTCGGAGCAATGTTAACTCTCGCCCAGCACATGGAAGAGACCAGCGTCATGGATTACAACCGTTTTGCCAACGAATGTGCCCAAAACGCCGATTCGAATACCAAGAAACTATTCGAAGATCTGGTCAATGATGAAGAACGCCATTACGATCAATACGATATCGAGATGGATAACATCAAGAAATTCGGTGAAAACTACCTGGCACTGCAATCCATCGAACGCAGCCGCACCAACGCCACCGCCGGCGCACCTCCAGCCGCCTAGTCGAACTATTTTAACAACGTAAGGGTGCCTGATATACCCAAAAACCAAGGGACGCGTAGAACCGTCTCTTGGTTTTTGCTTGTTGTGTTTCAGTAAATTAAGATGTCTTGATAATAACCGACGAACGCTGGTAGAGAAGCACCCTTACCCGGCACGCAACTGCCCCACAGGGAGTTTATATAGGTGATTGATATGTGTATATCATCCCTTTTACTTAGGTTCGTAAATGCTTTTTAATGTTTTCTTTGATAATAGTCAGCTCTCCAATTAGGCGCGATGTATAATTATTTTCAGAATGCCCAACTCACTGCTCCTCACCAAACTTTACATCCCGCCGATCCGGACGGCCATTGTCCCCCGCCCGGGTCTGATTGCGCGGTTGAATGAAGGGCTGGCTGCAGAACGCAAGTTGACTCTTATCTCCGCCCCAGCGGGGTTTGGCAAGACCACCCTGATCAGTGAATGGATTGCTGGCTGCGGCAGACCGGTGGGATGGTTATCTCTTGATCAGAGTGATACCAATCCATCCCGTTTCTTTTCCTATCTCATCATGGCGTTACAGTTGATTAAGACGGGTATCGGAGAGGGGCTACTAGTAGCTCTCAAATCCCGCGAACCACCGCAACTGGAAGCGGTCTTAACTGATCTGATAAACGAAATCACCTCCATCTCCGCCAATTTTATTATTGTCCTCGATGATTACCATTCGGTTGAATTTAAAGAGGTCGACCAGGCGGTTAAATTCCTGATCGAGTATCTGCCACCGCAGATGCATTTACTCATCGCCTCGCGGGAAGATCCTTCCCTGCCTCTTGCCCGCTTGCGTGCCAGGGGTCAATTGACCGAGCTGCGCGCCGCTGATTTGCGCTTTTCTCCAACGGAAGCCGCTGATTTCCTCAACCAGGTGATGAGCCTGAGCCTCTCGTCTGAAGATATCGCCGCATTGGAGACCCGTACAGAGGGCTGGATTGCTGGGCTGCAGATGGCAGCCCTCTCCATGCATGGGCTACTTAAAACCGGTGATTTCATTCGTTCCTTCACCGGCAGCCATCGTTTTGTTTTAGATTACCTGATGGAAGAAGTGCTGGAACGGCAGGTAGAACAGGTTCAAATCTTTCTTCTGCGAACCTCCATCCTTGACCGCCTGTGCGGACCGCTGTGTGATGCCCTTCTATCCGGAAGTTTCCCATCCGGGCAGCAAACACTGGAATATCTTGAGCACGCTAATCTGTTCATTGTCCCTCTGGACAGCGATCGTTGCTGGTATCGTTATCATCACCTCTTTGGAGACTTGTTGCTCAAGCGGCTGGAGCAGAAACTGTCTGTTGAAGGAATTGCCAAACTGCATATCCAGGCCAGCGAATGGTATGAAAAAAATGAGTTGATCCTGGATGCTTTTAAACAAGCAGCTGCAGCCAATGATATTGAACGTGCCGAAAGGCTTATGGAACACAAACAGATGCCAATTAATCATCCCGGTGTACCAGTGACAATTTTGAACTGGCTGGAATCGCTGCCCTTGATCGTGTTAAATTCAAAACCCTCCTTGTGGTGGAAACAGGCTGCAATGTTGATAGCAAACTATCAGATAATAGGTGTCGAAAAGAAACTCCAGGCAACTGAAGCCGCCCTGGCATCCAAAATCCCGCCTAACGCTGAGATGGATGAGTGGGCACGAAATTTGGTGGGGAAAATTGCATACGCAAGGACTGCGATCGCCGCAACCCGGTATCAGGCAGAAGACACCCTTGTTTACGCGCATCGCGCAATGGAGTTTCTGCATCCCAACAACATAACTTACCGTTCTGAAGTTACCCTATTTATTGGATTTGCTCGTTATATCCTAGGAGACCGGGATGCGGCTGAGTTAGCCTATAAGGAAGCATTATCTCTCGCCCAGGCTGCCGGAAATGATGAAATCGTTTTGATGGCAACAATCCGCCTGGGGCAGATACACGAATTGAGAAACCAGCTTCACCAGGCTTTTGAAACTTACCAGAAGGTGATAAAGATGAGCGGAGAGAATCCTCCTCCGTTTGCCACTCTCGCGTACATAGGCCTGGCCCGGATTTATTACGCTTGGAATGACCTGGAGATGGCTGAAAAGTACGCTGAACAGAGTCATCAATTGGCGCGCCTTTGTGAACAGGTGATTGACAGGTTGATATCGAGTGAGCTGTTCCTCGCCAGGTTAAAAATCTCCCGGAAAGATCCAGTCAGCGCAGACCAATTTCTCACCAAGGCAGAACAACACGCGCGTCAATATGATTACATCGTCCGAATGCCGGATATTGGCGCTGCCCGGGCTTTGCTCTGCCTGCACAAAGGCGATACGGATACTGCTGCTCAAGTGGTCCAAAATGAGGATCGCTGGCTCGTCCGCGCCGAGGTACTCATCGCCCGGGGCAACCCCGCTGCTGCGCTTGCCATCATCGTGCCACATCGTCAGAAAATGGAAGAGAAAAGGTTGGATGATCAGTTGCTTGTGACGATCGTGCTGCAGGCGCTTGCGCTTCACGCCCTGGGTGAAAACGAATCAACGCGGCAGGCTCTAAAAGAATCACTCACCATGGCAAAGCCTGGAGGATTCATCCGTCTCTTCGTTGACGCAGGCGAAGCGATGCGGCTGATGCTCCAGGATCTTAAATCCTGGATAGAACAGCATCCTGAGGAGCAAGATCAACGATTGATGGCGTATGTGGAGAAGATCCTGGCTGCTTTTGCTTCCCCTGCTGAGGTGCAGACATCGAAATCAATAAACCAGCAATCTGGGTTGATCGAACCATTGAGCCCCCGCGAGCTGGAAGTGCTGCAGCTCATCAGCCAGGGACTCTCGAACCAGGAAATTGGCAAACGTCTTTTCCTTGCTTTGGATACTGTCAAGGGTCACAACCGCCGCATATTTGAAAAACTGCAGGTAAATCGCCGGACTGAAGCCATAGCCCGTGCTCGCGAGCTGGGCTTTATCTAAACATCCCCCTCCACCACTTCACCTTTCAATAATCTAAAACAACACTTTCCCTCACACCAAAGTGTCTATTTGTGACGCTCTGGCGCAGGTATAGTAGCACTGCAGCAGGCAGATTCCAAAAATAATTTAAAAAAGTGGAAATCAAACCAAAACCAGGTTGCAGTAAGGAGTTACACAATGAACCAAAATTTACTCTCGCAGGTTGTTCAAATTGGCACCGGGGCAGCATTCATTCTCTTCCCTCTGATCTTTGTTTTTGCATTTTCAGCCCATCCGGGGTTATTGAAACCTCGCATGCTTCAACCTGAAGGGATTATACGGCGGGCGCGGCGTAATAAGAGGCTGCATTTCGGGCACGCCCTGGTTCTGCTGTGCACGGGTCTCCTTGTGGTTGCAGCTGTTCAATTCATGCACGTTTTAAGCCAGGGGAAAGGCGCCTGGGCTGGTTTGGTTGGCGGCGTACTTGCCGTCCTGGGGGCGCTCCTCCTGGCAGCCGATAAAGGGGCTTTTTGTCTGACCATGAGTGCACTCGATATTGTTTCAGATGAGGATTTCTCTTCGATGATGCCGGGGCTCCAGGCCATTTTCAGCAAAAAGGGGTGGATGATGCTCCTTTGGGGCATGATCCTCCTGCCTTTAGGATTCGCGATCCAGGCAATCGGTCTGCTACAGGGACATGTGATCGCTGCCTGGCAGAGTGTTTTATTTCTCATCGGTGTGATGTTTGTGGCTGTACCGGATGGTATGGAGATCATAAATGTCTGCGCTTCTGTCCTGATGGCTATTTCTATGATCCCCTATGGGATTCAACTGATCTCCATGGTTATCTAGGACTTTTCATATGAAACGGACTGAACCGAACTTTCGGCTGGATTTGGGTCTTTTTGTGACTTTTTTGTTGACCATTTTTTCAGGATTTATTCTCTGGCTGGTCATTCCACTAAAATCCGCAGCTTCTTTCCTTGGGCTTAACCGCCACCTCTGGCAAACCATTCATACTTACCCCAGCCTGGTAAGTATCGCAGGCATCGTAATTCACGTGGCCTGGCATAAAGAGTGGCTGAAAGCGTTCAGAAATCGACCTATCTCTTCCCTGCCCCGCAAGATCAAAGCCAACCGAGTGTTGAATCGAATTATTTGGATTTGTTTCCTTGCCACCAGCGTTTTTGGCATCTTTGGCTGGTTCCTACAGAAGAGCCAATCCCAGGTGAGTATTTTTTCCCGTGTGCACGTGGTTCTTGCCATCTGCTGGTTGATGGGCATCGTCGTTCATCTGGTTTTCCACAGAAAGTGGATTTCTTCGACCATCAAGCGAAGTTTTCTCAATAAGGAAGTGGGTTTGGAGAAAGTCCCTGCCGGTCTAGTAAAGGAGTGAAAAGGGAAAAGCAGTTTTGATATTACTTACAACCACTGTAACCACAAATTGAAATACTCATTCAAATAAATAAGGAGAAGAAATGAATACAAATATAAAGACAATCAAAATGAACCCAAAGATCTTACAAGTCCTATTATGGGTGTTTTTTTCAGTAAATCTTATCTACTGTGATACCCTCTCAACTTTAGAGCCGGGAGTTTTAGCAATGCACATGAAAGGATACACAGCTGATGGAACCGTAAAAATTACTGAAGGGTTCTTGTTGGGAACCGCAGCGATGTTCGAGATTCCATTCTTAATGATCGTCCTGTCCTGGGTACTAAAGTATCGCGCCAATCGCCTGGTGAACATCATCGCGGCTTCACTATTTATCCTGGTGCAAATCGGCTCATTGTACCTCGGAGTTCCCTCTCCCACATATATCTTTTATACCGTGATAGAAATTGCGGGTCTATTTCTGATTGTCTTGAACGCGTTGAAATGGCGCAATCCGGAAGAATAACCTGTCAAACGCTTCAATTCTTAACTAAAACAAAATCAAAATTGATCAATAAGGAGAAAATAAAATGAAATCTTTACAGAAATTTGGCGGCTTCGCCGCGCTTTACATGGCCGTAGCCTACCTGGTCGTAATGGCGATCTTTCTCGTGGTTTTGGATTACCCAAGTATCACCGACATGATACAGAAAGTGGATTTGCTGGTTGATAAACAAATGGTCATCTTCTCGACCAACCTGCTCGCATACGTATTCTTTGGTTTTTTCCTCGTTATCCTGGCACTGGCATTACACGAACGCTTGCAGTTTGGGGCACCGGCGATGATGCGGGTGGCAACAGCGGTGGGTATCATCTGGGCTGGATCGCTCGTTGCCAGCGGAATGGTGGTGAACGCCGGGATCGCCCCTGTTGTGGCTCTCTATGCCAAAGACCCGGTGCAAGCCGCCTTGTCCTGGCAGACAATTGAGTCGGTTGCAAATGGTCTGGGCAACGCGAATGGCGAAATCATGGGCGGAATTTGGGCTCTCCTGGTAAGTATTACTGCGCTTCGTTCTGGCAGTCTTCCCAAAGGACTGAATATCCTTGGATTGTTGGTTGGTACGGTGGGTATTATCTCCCTTGTCCCGATGTTATCCATTTCACTGGTCGGAGTATTTGGCCTGACCCAGGTCTTGTGGTTTATCTGGCTTGGAATCGTTCTGCTGCGCAGCAAGCCTCAGAAAACATAAGAAGTTTCAGCTGCATAAATATATCTATTTAGAAAAAAAGGTTAAGAAAATGAAAAAATACAGAATTAATTCAGTAATGGCAGGTACCCTCTACCTGCTGGGGACGGTCTTCGGAGTCTTGGGTGGCATAGCTGGCGGGAAAGTGCTTGTCTCACTCATCTCTGGTACGTCTCTTGCCGGGGTGGATATGCTGGGATTGGCTGCTGCCGAATCCACCAATTTAACCGTCGGGGCAATTTTCACCTTCATGATGGGCGTCTCTCTAATGGCGATGACGCTCTTCCTCTACCCGGTCTTCAAAAAAGACAGTGAAGAACTGGCTCTTGGCCTGGTGCTTTTCCGTGGAGCGCTGGAGGGAACCTCTTATTTTGTATCCGTCCTGGGCATGTTAACCATGGTCGCCCTTGGAGGCGAATATTTGGCTGCCGGGACTGGTTCAACAGCATTGCAATCCATGAGCAATGTCTTATATCAGTTCATGAATCTCAAAACCCCGTTTGGCACATTCGCCTTTCTCATCGGGGCAACCTGTTTATATACCTCCTTCTACCGCACCCGGTTAATCCCGAGATGGTTGGCCATTTGGGGTTTGATCGGCGTGATCCCCTATCTCGCCAATGCAATTCTACATCTCCTCCATGTTGATCCTGGCTTCGGGATGGTCTTTGAGATGCCGTTGGCCATCCAGGAACTGGTTATGGGCGCGTGGCTGATCATTAAAGGTTTTAATCTTGGCGCAGTGAAAAAGCTGGATGAGACGCATCAGCCATAATGGCAAACTTGTTTCAGATGCTAAACCGATCAATGACTGAATAGACCGAAAGAAATATGCAGAAACATGACAACGATTTCGAATCGAGAAAAACTATGAACCCTGATCCAACAAGCAAGTCCAAGTTGATTCAAAAACATCAGTTAATACTATTCTTCGTTTTTGCATATTTCTCCTTTTTTTCCCGGTTGCTCATTGGAACTCATTAAGCAGTTTGTTCACATTCCGGAAACAATGATGCAGGTCTTTGTGGCTATTGCCAGCTGGACCCCGAGCTTGGCAGCTATCCTCATCATGTGGAAATCCAAAGGAAAAAAGGCATTATCGTACTCTTCACTGATTGGAAAAAGTGGAGGGTTTCAACCCTCTGGTATTTTTTGGAATTCTGCCAATAATTATCGCACTTTTCACTGCCGCGATCCGTTCACGCCTTGAGGGGATACCGCTCCTGGTAAAAACCAGTTTTCGCTGGTCAGTGATTCTTTCCATGGTCATTTTTCATACGGTACCGGGTGCATCCGGAGAAGAACTGGGGTGGCGGGGCTATGCCCTGCCGAAGCTGGAAGAAAGGTATGGCTCGCTTGTATCCGCGCTCTTGCTTGGTATATTGGTCGCTGGCTGGCATTCCATCCTTCATTTGTTATCACCCACAGGTATCCCGGAATGGCAGTTCTGATGGGTCATCATCTGTTACTCGATCATTGTCGCCTGGATCTACAGCCAATCCTCGCGCAACTTTTTGATCGTTTTGCTATTCCACTTTTCCTTCAATTTCAGTTTGGAACTGGTAACGGCCAGGTTTGCGTTCCTCAGTATGTCCGACCTTTTTTCCCGTTATGTTTGGAGCTATTCCATCCTTGCTGTAGGGTCATCCTACTAGGCGGCCGGAAGTTTATACGTTCCGTAGCCCGAGAATACTAAGAGAATTTTTGGAATGAACTAAATATGAAAAAAAGAAATCCAATAAGCGAAGCCTTTCTCTTTGCATTCCTCACCCTGGGACTTTCCTATTTTGTTTTCTGGGGACCCTTTGCTCTCTTTCAAATTCCCGCGATCAATTTTGTTGATAACACTCGAGGACCGCTTTGGGCGATCATCCTCTTTATCACTGGAGGGTTTACTCCTACCCTGGTAGCGTTGATGCTTGTCAGACTTTTCGTGGGCAACGAAGGACTTAAAAGTTTTCTCAAGCGGACATTTCAATTCAACCTCGGGCTCCGGTGGTATTTCACAATTGCCATTGTGGTAGTCCTGGGAGCGTTTGGGGTGATTCTGATCAACTGGTTGCTTGGAAATCCATTTAATCTTACTCTTTATCTTTCACAATTGCCGAGTTTGCTCCCATTGATTTTGCTTGGACCGTTATCAGAAGAGTATGGCTGGCGCGGTTATCTGCTGATCAAATTGCAGCAAAAATGGAGTGCATTGGCATCTTCCATCATCGTTGGGGTGGTCTGGGCGTTGTGGCACCTCCCACTCTTTTTTTTTTGATCGGAACATCTCAACATGAGCTCCATACCCCATTCATAGGGTTCCTGGTCGGGATTGTTTCAATTTCAATCTTAATGACCTGGATAAACAACAATACACGCAATAGCCTCTGGGCTGCCATCCTTTTCCACTGGCTTTACACTTACACAGTACAGGTTAATTCAACAGGTATCACCCGTTCGATACCTTACAACTGGCTGGAAATGACACCCTATGTGTTGATGGCACTTGCGGTTCTTATTATCTGGGGTCCAAAAAATCTCCACCGTGGCAGTGAGCTACAACCGGGGATAAATACAGACCAACCTCAACCGCTCGCTGTTAACTCAATTAAAACCAAGTAAGGAGAATGCATTTGATGACCAACATAAAAGTTACTGAATTACCCGACAAACTCGCCCGTTTGACAGGATTTTTATACTTCCTCGTTATCCTGGCAGGCATCACCTGTGAGATCTTGAACCAAAGCTTATTCGTCATTCCCGGGGATATAAACACAACGATCAGCAATATCATCACTTATGGATTAATATTCCGTTTTATTTTTGTTATCAGCCTGGTCCGTTTTATTGTATTTATTCTACTGATGCTGGCTCTCTACAAGATATTTCGACCGGTAAACCAGGACCTATCCCTGGTGATGATTGTCATTGCGCTCGCTGCGATTGTAATCGGGATGGTCATCCTGCTCTTCCAATATGCTGCCCCCTTGTTGTTGAGCAACCCAGGATATTCAACTTTCTTTTCAACTGACCAATGGCATGCGCAAATATGGTTTTTTCTAAACCTGCAACGGTTTGGCGATAAGTCTTCCCAAATCCTCTCCATCTGGCTGCTGCCGCTCGGTTATCTCATCTATAAATCCGGTTTCACACCAAAGATTTTTGGCGTGTTAATGGTGATTGCCGGTATAGGGTATGTGTCAGATTTTCTGATCTACACTCTCTTTCCAAATATGCCGGGACAGATTGCTGGATTAGCTTTTCTGGCAGAACTGCCATTTACAATTTGGTTACTCATAAAAGGTTTCAAAAAAGGAAAACGAGCAACCCGTGAGAGATAAATTGCTGGAGGAGAAACTGGTAAAGATTTTTAAAATGAAGTGCTAACTTGAACTAAATTCAAGGAGATAAAATGGCAATAGAGACTAAGAGTAAACTAAGTCTAAAATTCATGTGGATGTTCATTCCAGTCGCTTATTTTTCGTATATTTTCCACGAATTTGGACACTGGATTGTTGGAGAAATGTTAGGTAACAAAATGGTCTATTCTCTAAATTGTGTTTGACCACAAAGCGGGTACTACTTAAACGCAAATCAAGAGGTATATATTAGCACTGGTGGACCTGCATTTACGATACTTTTATCACTTCTTTTTGGCTGCTAATAGAAAAATATAATACGATTTACGCTTATCCTATTGTGTTTTTTCAAATGTTTTCACGATTTTTTTCTCTGGTATTTGGTGGATTCGCACAACAGGATGAAGCGAGAATTTCCACACTTCTCGGACTTGGAAAAATCACCATTGCAATAATTGTATTTCTACTATTATTCCTAATAGTATTGTGAGCAAGTCATTTACTAAGAATAAACTTACAGAAAAACAGTTCTATTTTTTCAGTGAGTACCTTGTGTGAACTTTTAGTCATCGGGACAGATAAATTGCTGACCATTATTTTGAGGATGTAGAAGAGTAACTGCCAATCCACCCCATATTTATTAAAGATGAAATGCTCTCAACTCTCAGAGTTAGGGATCATTTCATTTTAAGGAGGAGATCGTTTCGAAAGGAATATGGAAATCAAAAAGAAATTGAGGGTATCCGAAGGAACACAAAATTGGTTCTCTGAAAACAACACCATTCCACACACCAAAGTGTCTATATGTGACGCACTGGCACAGGTATAGTAACGTTGCACAAGCAAGGCAGCTCAAACTGGTTGGACGTCCATCAAGTGTTGCAACCCTCAGCGGCGACACAGCAGATGTGTCAGACGTCAAATAGTAAAACTCATTCATATGGTTTAAAAAGGAGAAATAAATGAACACAAGCAAATCGACGAACGGATTAGATTCAAAAGGGCAACCTTCATATCGTAAGATTGCGGTCATTACAGGCGTGATTTTTATCATTGCGACCTTAATGGGTCCCATCCTGGCTAGGCCTCTCTTACCTGATGTGACTGGTACGGATTTCCTCACCCGGGTCTCCGCACATCCAATCCAGGCGGCCGGAGGAGTGTTACTTTCGATCATCGGCTACCTCGCATGTGCCGGCATTGCCGTCGTCATGTATCCGGTTTTGAAGAAGTGGAATGAGGGTCTGGCTCTTGGATCCGTCGTCTCCAGAACCATTGAGACGGTCTTTTACATGGTCGGACTCATGAGCCTGATGTCCCTGCTGACACTCGGTCAGCAGTTCACAACTGCGGCAGCTGCCGATCGTACGTCACTTCAAGCGATTGGTAATTTGTTGGTTAGTATTCGCGACCACGCCGCGCTGTTGGCGGTGTTCGCCTTCTGCCTGGGTGCATTTATGTACTACTACGTGTTATTCCAATCACGACTCATTCCCCGCTGGTTGTCGGGCTTCGGTATCGTCGCGATCATCCTGATGCTGGTGGCTTGCGTGTTGGCCTTATTCAGCGGCAACCGTATTACCAGTTACATTCCCCTGGCAGCTCCTATCGCCTTACAGGAAATGGTTCTGGCGGTATGGTTGATCGCTAAAGGATTCAATCCTAAGGCAATTGCTGACCTTTATGGAAAAGATGTAGAAGGGTAACTTCTAATTCAACCCTATGTTGCTTAAGGTAAAAGGCTCTCAACTCGTAGGAGTTGAGAGCCTTTTAGTATTATGGAGGGTGTCAACGCGAAAAGGAAGTGAAACTAAAAAGCAATTAGGGTCACCCGACTGAACTAGCTTTTTTTTCCAAAACAACACTCCGCACCACACCAAAGTGTCTATCGATTACCCTCTGGCGCAGGTATAGTAGCGTGGTACCAGGCAATTGCCACCAAAAAATATTACTTGTCACAAAGGAAACTTATCAATGGGATATACACCTCAACCTCGACCTGATTCATCGCAGCCCACAATCTACAGGATCAGGATCAAGGGTCAACTCGATTCTCAGTGGATAGACTGGTTTGAAGGTCTGACCATTACGCTGGAAGATAACGGCGACACCCTAATCACCGGTCCTGTGGTTGATCAGGCTGCATTGCATGGATTGCTCAAAAAAGTGCGTGATCTGGGAATGCCCCTTATCTCGGTTTGTCCAGGCAAGCCGGATAATTTCGATTTATCAATTTCAAAAAAGGAGTAAAAAATGAATTCAATCACTAAAATCGCCAGAACCGCCGGACTGTTTTACCTGCTATACGTCGTCACCTCGGTCGTAGCCAATCTATTCGGGAAATTCGTGTTCGTGGAAGCCCCGGTCACGATTGATCACATCCTAACCCATGCGACGCAGTTTCGCATCGGTTTTGTCATCAACCTCTTCTCGGTCGTTTTTTTCCTAATAGCTGCATGGGCTCTCTATGTACTGTTGAAACCGGTGAACAAAGACCTGGCGTTGCTTTTCCTGTTATTCAATGTTGCCGGTTTTGCGGTCTGGTTTTTCAGCTCGCTTTGCCTTTTTGCCAGCCTGGTGATCGTAAACGGAACAGAAGCCATCAAAGCGTTCCAACCGGATCAACTGCAAGCGCTGGCGGTGTTTTTCTTCGGTTTATACAAAACCGGGGGCGTTATAGCCCAGGTGCCTTACGGGGTATGGCTCTTTCCGCTCGGTTACCTGGTCCTAAAATCCAAGTTCCTTCCACAGGTACTGGGCATGCTGTTGATCGCGGATGGCATCTGCCAATTCGTTTATGTCTGCCAGCGCTTGATCCTCCCTGACCTCGCAATCATCGCTTATCCCTGCACCGTGGTCAGTTTCATCGCTGAAGTCTCACTGGCATTATGGCTTGCCATCAAGGCTGTAAAACCTCAATTGTCCGTGAATCCGGAATAAAGAAAAGAGTAAAGATGATAAATAAAAAAGGAATCTTGAAAAAGGTATTGGTGCTGACTCTGGTAGGAGGCCTGGCTTTCTGGCTGGCGAACTTCGCGATCTCGCGCACCCCTATTGCGGCGGAATACAGGGCTGCCATGTCGATTTCTTATTACCCGATGTTGCTGGAGTCCCTAATCGGCGGTTTGATTATTGGATTGTGGGTCAGTTATCCATTGCTGCGTTTCTATGAAAGGATCCCGGGGAAAGATCCGATCCTTAAATCAGTCCTCATGAGCTCACTTGTGCTGGTCATCGTCACGATCGTGCTTGGGGGTCCCTCAAGTTTTTTTGCGACAGGTAACGTCGCGCGGTACTTCATCATCGGAACAGTATTTAACCTGATCCGCATCACAGCTCTTGGTATCGCGATAGGATATCTTTGTAAAAGGCAGTACAGGGAAATCAAATCATCTGTAGTCTCGGCCAGCCCAGCCGGGTTGGAATAAGTAAACAGCCATGCAAACCAGGGTAACAGGTCAAAGCAAAGTGCAGGCTTCTCGCGAGTTCTCAAAGAAACTGCTTTTATTGGTGGCAGCAGGAGGCGCAGCCTTCTGGATCACTGACTTCGTAATGGCAGTTTCTCCAATTGCCTCAGCCTATAAAGCCGCGTTCTCGATCTCTTCGCTGCCGGTTGCCCTGGTTGAAGCGTTGGCTGGCGGACTGGTGATCGCATTTTGCGTCAGTTTTGTCTTGCTGCGTTTCTTTGATAGGATCCCCGGCAAGAATCCCATATTCAAAGCATTGATCCTCTGCTTCAGTGCAATGGTCATTATCGAAGTCCTTTCTGCCCGGGGAGACCCGGCTCATGCCTCCATCTACCTGCTGCTCGACACAGGAATGAATGTGCCAAGGTTTCTGGCCCTTGGATTGGCGATTGGCTATTTATTTGATAAGCATAATAAAAAGGTCGAAATATGAAAGCAATTATCTGCCCCAGGTACGGTTCACCGGATGTACTTCAGCTTCGGGAGGTGGAGAAACCTTTTCCGCAAGCGGATGAGGTGCTGATCAAAATTCATTCCGCGTCAATCAATTCGCGTGACCTACGCATGCTGCGGGCAAATCCGTTTTTTATGCGACTGATGCCTGGTGGTCTATTCCGTCCTAAAAACAAGATCCTCGGAGCCGATGTGGCCGGGCGAGTGGAGGCAATCGGTGGTAACGTCAAAAATTTCAAGCTAGGTGATGAAGTCTTTGGATTCTTACCGAGTTCAACCGGCAAGGGCACCTTTGCCGAGTTTGTGTGCGCCAGGGAAAATCTCATCACCCTGAAACCTGGCAATCTGACATTCGAGCAGTCCGCGGCTGTACCCCTGGCGGCGATGACTGCCTTGCAGGGTCTGCGCAACTATGGAAACATACAGCCGGGACAGAAAGTATTAATCAACGGTGCCTCTGGTGGTGTGGGAACTTTTGCGGTTCAGATTGCCAAAGGCTTCGGAGCAGAAGTCACCGCAGTGTCCAGCACGCGGAATCTGGAGATGGTGCACTCGCTTGGTGCAGACCATGTCATCGATTACACAAAAGAAGATTTCACCAAAAACGGGCAGCAGTACGACCTGATTCTGGCTGTGAACGGATATCATCCGATTTCAGATTATCTCCGCGCATTAAAACCTGAAGGAATCCTAGTCGCCGCCGGTGGCTCAATGTTGCAACTTATCCAGGCAGCGGGCAACAAGAATAGAAATTCCGATCCGCGGGGGCAGAAAACATATATCGCTTCACTGGTGCAAAGTCAAAAAGATCTGATCTTTTTAAGAGAACTTCTTGAAACCGGGAAGATCGTGCCGGTTGTCGATGGGAGTTATTGGTTAAGTAAAACGGCTGAGGCCTTCTGGTATTTTGAGAAAGTTCATCCCAGGGGAAAAGTCGTAATTAAAGTGGAGCATAACGCCAGGTGACAGCCCACCTGCAAAAGTAAATTAGGCATAAAAAAGGAGAGAGAACATGGATATGAAAATAATAATAATTATCGCCATCTCGTACTTGTACGGATTCTTTGAATTGTTCATGAATTTGAGACAGAGAAGCAAAAGCAATGTTACAGCTTCGAGTGATAAAGGCAGTCTGTGGTGGTTATATGTCCTCATTACATTAGGTTATGCACTGTCATTTTCAATCGGTGCAACAAAAATAGGCAGAATTTATGATTGGAACTTTTTTTTTGCAATCGGCATGACCTTGGTGGTAATAGGTTTCATGATAAGAATTTTTTCCATCCTGACTCTGAATCAATACTTTACTTATTCCGTTGCAAAAGTGGAGAACCATAAAATAATTGAAACAGGCTTGTACAAATTCATCCGGCATCCAGGATACCTTGGACAATTAATTATTTTCCTTGGGATTTCAACTTCAATCTCCAATTGGTTGTCCATTCTTGTCATGATGATCCCTATTTCGCTTGGTTACCTGTACCGTATAAAAGTAGAGGAGAGTTTTATGATCGAGCAATTAGGAAAAGACTACTTGGATTATATAAAACGGACAAAAAGAATAGTTCCAATGGTCTATTAAGTTGAATTTGAAATTATGTACGCAGTAATTGTGATTATTAATGCAATTGTGTAATTATTATGGAACATTTCGGTTATGGAACACGTCTCGTTGAATATTGAACCACATTCGGCTTTGCTACTATCTTCGGAACCAACGAGACATGGGCAAAGTCATGGGGAACAAAAAATAAATATTAATTTCAAAATTAAAAACAACAGAAAGAAGGAAAAAATGAAAAAAGTATTTGTATTCACAATGATTGTAATGGCAATGACAGCCTGCACATCGCGTCAAATCCAGGTACCTGAACCGACTGAGGCAGACATCCCTCAGGCAGGAATACCAAATCCCGCCTCGGTCTATTGCACGGAAAATGGAAACAAACACGAAATTAACATTGCTGCCGATGGCAGCCAAAACGGGGTATGTATTTTTCCTGATGGCAATACCTGTGACGAGTGGGATTATTTCCGGGGAGAATGTGGTCCTACGGCACAAAATAACCCAACACCTGCTTTGAGCATTGAGGCAACCAAAGAAGGAAGTGGTGGCGGTCCAGGGGGAGGAAGTAGCACCCCAGTGAATGGCATAGGCGGTTTTATGCAACCAGGCACAACAGAAGAATTTTCTGATTGGTGGGGCATCATCAAGACCACAGAATCCGGCGCTCAATATGATGATTATTTCGAGCGACAGGATTTGGGGCACACCTTTATCAACTTTGGAATTGATTCTTTAGACCAGGCCGTATTAGATCAAATTGAATCGTTGCGCGACAGTGGCAAGATTGTGCATCTGTATGGCACATTGTTCAGCAACGTACCTGATTACAATGGTTCGCAAGTTCAGGTGGACCGGATGGAGATTGAAGGGTAATCAAGTTGTTGAATGTCCTACGCGAAGATGCGAAAGGCGTTTAGAAATTTGTTTCTTCGCGCCCTCGCTATGCGTGCCTCTGGTAGCGTCTTTGCGGTGAACAAAAGCGACATCAACTTAAGGCAAAGTGCTCTGGCCGAGTAATTACCATAAATGCTAAATTGTCTGCCTACAACCACTTCGAATGGTATAAATACGCAGCAGCAACGCCTGAGAAGTGCTCACTTTATTGAACACAACTCACATTCCGACTGGATAAAGATCACCTGACAACAGGTACCAAACAAAAATCACCTATAATAGAAGTATCAACTTGTCTCTTTAAAATTACAGACCAAAAAAACAAAAAGATACAATATTCTTTATGAGAGGTGTAATATGCATGAAAAAAGTATTGAACTTTTAAATAAAGCCATTGCCGATGAGATGACGGCTGTTCACCAGTATATGTATTTTCATTTTCACTGCGATGACCAAGGGTATGACCTGCTGGCATCTTTGTTCCTCAAAACTGCGATGGAAGAAATGGTACACGTCGAGCGCCTGGCTGAACGCAATCTTTTCTTGAAGGGCGAAGTGGAAATGGAAGCCTCGCAGCTCGTTCAAAAAATCCATGATGTCGGAGCAATGTTAACTCTCGCCCAGCACATGGAAGAGACCAGCGTCATGGATTACAACCGTTTTGCCAACGAATGTGCCCAAAACGCCGATTCGAATACCAAGAAACTATTCGAAGATCTGGTCAATGATGAAGAACGCCATTACGATCAATACGATATCGAGATGGATAACATCAAGAAATTCGGTGAAAACTACCTGGCACTGCAATCCATCGAACGCAGCCGCACCAACGCCACCGCCGGCGCACCTCCAGCCGCCTAGTCGAACTATTTTAACAACGTAAGGGTGCCTGATATACCCAAAAACCAAGGGACGCGTAGAACCGTCTCTTGGTTTTTGCTTGTTGTGTTTCAGTAAATTAAGATGTCTTGATAATAATTATATGGATGGTTTTCGTTCGCTTGATGCTTATTCAATGCAGCAGGTAGTTTGAACTGGTGAGCAGTTGTTGATTTCCTTAATATAAACAAAATTAAGGTGGTCCGGTATTAAATAACAAAGGCAATTCAGAATACCTTTTATAGATAGTTAATAAAAAAAGACTTATTGCCTTTTATTCGTTTGTATAAGAATTAATAATTATTGTTTATTACTTCATTCTTTTCACAATCGGATGATCATGATTTAGCTGGAGTAAATCCCAAAGGTTTCCATAAAGATCTTCAAACACTGCGACCAATCCGTAATCAGCTTTTTTGGGTTCCCGTACAAATTTTATTCCTATCTCAATCATACGGTTGTAATCTCGCCAGAAATCATCCGTATTAAGAAATAAGAAAACCCTTCCGCCGGACTGATTCCCGACAAATAGCTCCTGTTCCGGTTTGGAGGCTTTGGCTAGTAGTAAAGTTGTTCCAATAGAACCTGGTGGAGAAACTACTACCCAACGTTTTTGCTGTTCCGGTTGATAGGTATCTTCAATCAGAACAAAGTTTAATTTATTTACATAAAACTCAAGAGCTTCATCATAATCTCTGACAACGATTGCAATGTGTACAATTGACTGTTTCATTAGACAAGCCCTCGTTTTTTGTTAGGCTGAATTTAAATTTGGTTCATACCCGGATTACACGTCGAATAAATTTTGCCAACATTTTTACCCCAGAGGGATGATGATTGTGTTTGAACTTACTTGACTTTAGCATACCTTCCCCATTTTGCAGCATATTAAGCGATCCATTTCATAAAATCGGATGTTGGAAATGTTTTTTCCAGCCAGGTTTACATAGAAATAGCGGGTGAAGATATGAATAACGAGTGTTTTTCAGTGGAGACTTTTTTATATTCCTCAAAATGCCTAATGGTTGGCGTTACCGGCAAGGGCGGGATAGCGAAGAAACCACCAGACGTCCAACCAATACGACGACGGCGCAACTTCAGCTGCTTCGGGGAAATGCTTTAGCAACGTAAGGTGCCCAATAAACCCAAAAAGCAAAGGGACATTGCTACGCGTCCTTTGCTTATTCCCAATTTGGTTTAATAAACTCACAGACGATCAATAAAAGCGATGCATCTTGATCTGTCATAAGCGATCACTCTTGTGCCGCATCAAATTTAACCCGAGCGAATGACATATATTCCGCTTTCTTCCTTCACTTCATACCCCAATACTTCATACAGGTCGATTGCGTTGCGATTGCTCGCGCGTACTTCCAATTGGGCAATGCGCAAGCCATGTTCCTGCAGATACCTTAATGCAGCACAGATCATGGCTGGAGCAATTTTGCGTCCACGCCAGGCCGGGCGGACAAATATATCCTCACTGTAACCAATCTCCGGGTCGACCACCTCATTCCAATAAGCTGTCAGACTACCTACCAACAGCTGGCCCTCAAACGCCGCGATCTGCGTCCCCAAAGCCCATTCCGTCGATTGCATGAAATAAATCCACTCATCCAGCCGGATCGGGGCTTCCGGAAAACACTCATTACGGGCCTGAACATACATTGCTTGTTCAGGCGTACTTTCCATCCTCCAGGACCTGATTTCAATTCCTTGCGGGCTTCTGACATCTAATATGGGCTGTTTCAACGATCGTTCCATTTGATACACCGTTTTTTCAAGCCGCGCGCCTTTACCGATGACATAATCAATTGCGGGTTCTTCTTGAGGAAAATACTGAAAGCACAACTCGCCAGGGTGATCTGGCTGCTCTTCCGTCAGATACTTCAACCGGCGAATCAAGCAGTCGAATAATTGGTTCTTGATGGACGACACTTCTGTTAGGATGGGATCTGCTTTAATTTCCGCCCAAACGACATGCGCCTGGTCACTTCCTGGAGGCGCAAGTTTCGGATATATAGCGGCATATGCCAGTAACTGCCCATTCGGATGAAATAAACAGAAAACATCTTCTCCGTTATGAAAAGCCGGTGACCCATATACTTCCGACGACATTATTTTAGCGCCACTGAAGCGATAAGCGTAATTTTCCTGCAGGCGCATCAACGCTGGTATGTCTTCACTTAGAAAAGTGCGTATTTTATTATTGGTCATCATCATGCTCGTATCCAATTAATCATTTTAAGGTATTTCCAGTATAAAGCGTCCCTTTGAGCATTCCTCCCGTCATCCGGCGAGTTTTCCACTGGTCGAAAGGTCAATTCATGTAGAAGTTGCCATTTTGCTTTCTTTGCTTTAAAATTTTTGATATCAATTCATCAAACCTTGGAGAAACAATATGCCAGAACCAATTTTTCTAACCCTCCTCCGCCATGGCCGCTCCCTGGCTGATGATGAAGGTGTTCACGAAGGAAGATACGATTCGCCCCTCACCGAAAGGGGCAGACAACAATTAAGTCAACGGGCAATCGGCTGGCAGCGCGAAGGTAAATTTTTTGATTTAATCATTGGCAGTCCATTGCAGCGGGCCAGAACAAGTGCAGAAATTGTTGCCAGTATTATCCCCGCCCCGCTCGAGTTGCTCGATGAATGGATGGAGATGGATAACGGCCCTCTGGCAAAGATGTCTTTCGAAGAAGCCGAAAGACTTTATCCTACCCCTGCATTTCGCAATCCTTATGAGCCTTTTTGCGTGAGTGGTGAGAGTGGATGGCAATTGCACATTCGCTCCGCTCAGGCTGTCGAAGCATTGATTCGCCGTGGCGCGGGGAGATACCTGGTGGTTAGCCATGGCATGATACTGAATGCCGCCATGCGTATGATAATGGGTATTTCCCCAGCAGTTAATCAATCTGGCACATTCTTTTCTTTTGGTGATGCTGGATTTGCAACTTTTCGCTATAAGGCACACAAGCATCAATGGCTGCTGCAGGAATTTGAACAAGGTTTCCTGAGTTGACTTATTGAGTAAATACTGATCGAATTTCTTTTACAAAAATATTAATCTCATTTTTACTTTACAATTTATAAAAATAGATTACAATTGAGAATAATTCTCATTTTCAATTAAACCCTATGAAAAATAACTCGCTAAGCACTCTACAAGAATTTGGATACAAGCTCACACCCCAACGCAGGCTTCTGCTTGCGATTCTGGAATCGAGCCAGCAACACCTGGATGCTGAATCGCTGTTCACGATTGCCAAGCAGCAAGATCCAAAGATCAGCCTGGCTACTGTTTACAGAAACCTGGCAGCCTTTAAAAAAATTGGCCTGGTCCAAGAACATGACCTCGGTCAGGATCATGGCCATTTTGAAAAAGTTCCCGCGAAACCCCATTTCCATTTCACCTGTTCTCGCTGCGGGATTGTCATCGAGCTGCGTTCTAAGAAAATTGTCAAACTCACCCGTGAATTATGCGAATCCGAAAATCTCACGATGGATAGCATGAGCCTCTTAATTCACGGTCTCTGCCCTGCCTGTCAGGCTGGCAAGCCAGACCAATCTTCTTAAGATCGTTCACTAACATCATAAAAGGATCTTCATGTTTTCATCCAGCCCTCTCCTCAATATTCTCCTTCTAAGCTTAATCGCCGGCATGGGTACCAGCCTGGGCGGTCTGATAGCCGTTACGCGCACACCAAGTCGGCGCAGTTATGGTTTCTTGATGGGGATCACCGCTGGTGTAATGATTTGTTTGTCATTTCTTGAGTTGGTTAACGAAGCCTGGGAATTAGCAGGTTACCAAACAGCAACAATTGGTTTTGCGGCGGGAGCTTTGTTTATGTTCGCTCTGGATTTTTTCGCTCCCCATATTCGTTTTGGAGTACGAGAGATCCGCCGTGATTCCAACCCGGATGCGCCTTCTTTCCAGGATGGGTGGCGCCAGGATTGCGGCGGGAATGGGTTTCAACGATGGGGACGCCAGGGCATGCACCGTATCCGGCAGCGGAACCAGATCACCAACCGTAAAATGCTCAAAACAGGTCTCCTATTGGCAATTGGAATTACCATTCATAACATTCCTGAAGGAATTGCCGTTGGCGCTGGCTATGCCCATACACCCGAATACGGCCTGTTTATCGCCATGGCTATCCTGCTGCACAATATTCCCGAAGGTATCGCCACAGCCTTGCCGCTGCGCTCAAGCGGTGTTTGTAAATGGGATGCTTTCCGAGTAGCAACTGCTTCCGGTCTGGCTGAACCGATTGGCGCTTTACTGGCTGGCGTCTTTCTGAACAGGTTTGATAACTTTATACCGGCAGCTTTGGCCTTTGCCGGCGGGGTAATGGTCTTTATCACCCTTGATGAGTTGATTCCGACCGCACGCGAGTTCGGTCATCATCACACCACTGCCCTGGGAATTATCATTGGCTCCATATTTGTGTTTTTGCTGTCAGGAATCTTTGGCGTTTGAGTATTTCTGTGATCTGCAAATCTCAATATATAACTGGTTTATACTTCCAGGGTTTTTTCCATCGATCCGCGCAGAAAAGAAGTAAATATTCCTACACCAGCCAGCAGCGCACCGGCTCGAAAACTCCACTGAATGGCCGGAAAAATATTGGCTGCCTGGCTGCCAAGCGGACCATGCCGCAAAATAGTGGTGTAGATAGCAGCAATGAAACCAATTCCGGAAACCATGCCCACATTTCGGGCTGTGGCCAAAATACCTGAGGCAATCCCCTGTCTTTGTTTGGGAGCAGAACCTAGCAGGACATTATTGTTAGGTGATATGAACATACCTGTGCCAAAACCGGTGACCATCAATGCAACGACAATTTCAGAAATAGCAGAAAATTCGGTAAGAGTTGAAAGCCGCCATAAGCCCAAGCTTAAGATCACCATCCCGATTGATGCCAGCCAGCGTGGGCTGACCCGATCAGAAAAGTAGCCGCTGAAAGGCGCAACCAGCGCCATCATGATCGGTTGGGCAGTCAAAATGAGCCCGGCTTGCCCTGGCGGAAAACCTCTGCCTTCTATCAGATAAAAAGGCATTAAGAAAATGATGCCAAACAAACTGGCATAGTTGAGAAAAGCGCTCAGGGTTGAAAACAGGAACGTACGTTCCTGAAACAAACTCATATCCAGCAAGGGCGATCTAACTCGTTTTTCAAACTTCACAAACAAAGATAGAATCAACATCGACAGCGCAAATAATCCCGCCGATCGCACAGTCAACCAACCCCATTCCTGCCCGCGATTGAGTACAAAAATTAAGAGTACCAGGCCGCTCATGAAGATCAACGCCCCGCGCCAATCGAAGTCCTCGCGCTGGCCGCGTTGCCGATCTTCAGGGATAAAACGAAGGCTGAAGAACAACGCCAGCAGCGAAACAGGCAGGTTGATTAAAAACACCGACTGCCAGCCAAAATGCTGTGTCATCCAACCACCCAAGGATGGGCCAACGGAAAGACCCAGATAGGTCAGGGTAGCCTGCAATCCAAGCGCTTGCCCACGCTGACTGCCGGGAAAGTTACCAGTCAGAATGGCGGGCGAATTGGCTGAAAGCATGGCAGCGCCAATAGCCTGAATTCCCCGCGACCCAATCAGCATCCACGGTGTACTGGCAAATGCGCATAAAAGCGAACTGGCTCCAAAGATGATAAAACCGCTGATATAAACCCGTTTGTGTCCCTGGATATCGCCCAAACGACCAAATGCGAGCAACAGGCAGCTCACCACCAGCAGATAAACGGTCACAATCCACTCTGTCGTGCTGACATGGCTATTAAAACTAGCCGTTATGCTCGGCAAAGAGACATTGACCACGCTGCCATCCAGGGCGGACATAAACGTGCCGATTCCTATGGCTAGCAGCACAAGCCATTTATTATTCTGTTTCAACCTACTCGTTTCTGCGTTGGCTTTGTTCACGATGAAGCACCTACCATTTGAAAAAACAATAGGTTGATTTTACATCAACTATGACAGATAGTGTTTTACGAGTCTTTATGGGTTTATTGTCGATGACAGGCAAAATCAGCAGGTTGGCAGTGTCGGGGCAATCCACGCCACACCCAGGCTGAAAAGTCTTCACCAAACCTGGTGGTGAGTAGTGACAATAATTCAAAAATCATCGACGCATTCACTTTTCAAATTACAGCGCTTATTATTCCAGTGGATAACCTGCCGCTTGCCAGGCCTGGAAACTACCCAAAATGGGGGTTACTTTTTGAAAACCATTGGCCAAAAGGTATTGTGCCACACGGGCACTGGTCTGTTCAGCCGGTCAGGTGCAGTAGGTGATAATCCAATCCTGAGGGTTGAGTTCAGTCAAGCGGGTTGGCATTTCGGATTCAGGGATCGACAATGCGCCGCTGATATGCTCACTGGCATAATCGCTGGCACTGCGCACGTCTACAAAAACAGCGTTGCCTGCATCAAAAGCGGCCTTTGCATCCGCCAACGAGACCCGCGGCACCTCTGGATAAGGGATATCATTGGTCTGAACCGCTACGGTCGCTACTGGCTGATTATTGCGGTTTTGTCCTTGCGTAATCAGCACAACGCCGGCAATTACCAGCAGCACAACACCCAGCAAGACCACACCCAGAGCCGGGTTGAACGAATTCCCGCGATTTTTTGTTTTCTTTGCCATGCAGCCACCTTTAATATCGTTACTGTTGTAATACGCATCAGTATAGCCAATATTGTTGGCAGAACGAACAGCATGTATAGCGGCTTCGCTACGATTAGTGCCTCCCCCTATTTTCATGATATAAATGAAAAGGAATACGCTAGAGGGAGGGTACTTTATTAAAGAAGCGTATATTATTCACCCTCCATCTCGCTTATTCTTTCTACGAGGTAAGGCATGCCTGAAATTGACCATCGGGATAAGCTGGAAGAAGAACCCTTTCGTTTCCAAATCACCAAAAGCAAAAAGGTGTTTCTTTTTTGGCAGGGAAAACAAATTAAAGCATTAAAGGGTAAAGAAGCACAGCAATTTATAGAGAAGATTACCGCACTTGACTCAAAAGGGGCACAACTTTTGATGGCAAAATTAACCGGTAATTTTAAACATGGTAATGAAAGATAGACATCCTGCGTGAAATGCGTTTTTGCGCAATAAGTAGAAAACCATTACCATTATTTTTTAATTCTGAGAGAATTGCAGCAACTCGCTACCCCTTTTATGATATAAATGAAGATTAAATACACTTGAGGGAAATGAACATGAGCGACAAAAAACCATTAATCCTGCTGACCAATGATGACGGCATCAAATCACCAGGCATCCATGCTGCTGCCCGCTACCTGGCACCGCTGGGGGAAGTGATCCTGGTGGCACCGCGTGACCAATCATCGGCCAGCGGCCGCAGTCACCCCCTCACATCAGATGGCCGCATTGAGAAAATTACTTGCTGCTTCGACGACCTCGACCTGCCCGCCTACGCTGTGGGCGGTTCGCCGGCACAATGCGTGGCACGCGCCCTGGTTCAAGTACTCGACCGAAAACCAGATCTGGTCGTTTCGGGCATCAACTATGGCGAAAATTTTGGAACAGGTATCACGGTTTCCGGAACAATCGGCGCTGCGCTGGAAGCCGCTTCCTTCAGTATTCCTACCCTGGCTTCCTCCCTGCAGTTACGGGATATCTCCGACTTCGACAAGTTCAACCCGGATGTCAGCTTTGACGCTGCCGCCTTCTTTACCGCCAAGTTTGCCCAAATCATCCTGGATCACCGCCTGCCTGAGCAGGTTGACTTACTTAAAATTGAAATCCCCGCCGCGGCAACCCATGATACCGATTGGCGTATGACTCGTTTGGCTCGTCATATGTATTATGAACCCGGTTTTGATCCGCAGTTCGAGTGGGATGAGCCCAGTCGCTTAACCTATCAAATTAAAGTAAACCCTGAAGATGTCCCACCCGATTCGGACATTCACACGGTAATTTTCGACGAAATGGTGTCAGTCACGCCGCTGACAATCGATTTTACCGCGCCCATAGACCTGGCTGCCTGGGAAAGGGATTTGCGGACGAACGGTAAAGTTCGTTAGCCAACTCAGACCTTGCGCTGGTAGCGTACTTTGACCTGTGAGGGATGGTTTGCCCCGTTGCCCTGCACAATTCGGATATCTTCACTCAACAGTTCCCAATCAAACTGCTGGAGCATACGGGCTGTAATGATCGCCATCTCATTGCGCGCAAAATTCATGCCGCTGCATTTGTGAATGCCGCCGCCAAAACCAACGATCGCAAACGGGTTCTTGCCCTCACCGCGTTCCGGCGACCAGCGTAAGGGATCAAAAGAATATGGTTCGTCGAAGACTTCCGGCAGGAAATGAGAATTGGTGGCATTGACAATCACGCGCCAGCCCTGTGGCAGAGTATACTCACCAATCGCAAAATCATGATTAACCGTACGCATTTGCAGGTCTGCAGAGGGGCGCATGCGGGTGGTCTCATCGATTGCGTAATAGACATGTTTCAAATTGCGCAAGACCTGTTCGTCAATGAGTTTATCGCTTCGGGCTTCCTGATTGACTTCTTCTTCCACCAGTCTCTTATACTCAGGATGTTGCAGCAAAAGTACCAAAAGCCAGGCCGCCTGACCGGCAGTGGTTTCATGTCCGGCAAATAGCAAGCCGGTAAACATATTGACAATCGTATCCTCATCCATGTCGGAACCGTCTTTTTGCGGGGTAGACAGTAAAGTGGAAATCAAGTCATCATATTGCTGTGGTGCTGCCCGCCGGCGAGCGATCACGGCATGAAATGTTGCTTTTATTTGGGCATTGGCTTTATCCCTGCGCCGAAATTTCGGCAGGGGTAAATGCGGCGGCAAGATCGGGTCAAGTGAACTACTGATGACACCATACTGCTGCCAGAATTCTTCACCCAACTCAGAACGAAAATCCTCACCAATCAAGGCTGCTCCCGCCACGTACTGTGTCAGTCGCAGCATTTCTGCCGTGAGGTCGAGTTCGCCGCTCTGCCCCAGTGTATCCAACCAGCGCTGTACTTCCTGGTTCATAGCAGTTACATAGCCGGCCATGCGTTCGCGCTTGAAAATCTCTTGCACCAAGGGGCGCTGATTGGCATACGTTTCCGGTCCGGCAATGAACAGTACTTCGCCCAGAGCTGCCTTTAAAAAAGTGTAAGCATCGTTCATATTGAGCGCTTTGTCTGTCTGAGTGTAAACCAGTTTGTTGTGTTCAGCGCCGGTCACCACCACTGCCTTTTGCGGGCCGAGTTTAATGGTAAATATATCGCCTTTTTCGTCAAAACCACGTTTGAACAAGGAAGCACGATCGCGCATCATTTCTAATGCATGCCCTAATACCGGCAAACCGCCGGAAACCATGGGAGGAGTTGTCATTGTATTCACCTTTTGATCTTAAAGTTAACTCCATTGTAACAAATTTCACACCATAAAGACTTCTTGTAAAAACTTTGTATAATCTTATCAATTCGATTCACATGCATGTTCTTCCACATTTTCCAACCTAAGCATTTATACAAAATATTGTTTTTGCCTAATTCACGCACTACATTGAGCAGATGACCTGCTATTCATTATTATCGGTGACAGTAGTTTCATCAATCCGAAATTAGAATCCGCATAGTTCAAAAGAGGACTTTTTTGAAAAACTCCAAAGAGAATCAAACACAAAATATACCCTTCCATCTACTTCCCTCCGGTAAGGATAGCGAAGACCAGGCGCGCAGTCTGGGCATCAGCACCATATCCTTTAAATTAATTCAAGGCGGTGAGGAAGGCTTGCTGGTCATTGAAAATGAATTCCATGCAACGGGTGGCCCAGCCCGTCACCTGCACTTCAATCAGGATGAGTGGTTTTATAGCCTGCAAGGCGAATTCCTTTTTGAGATTGGCAGTCAAAAAATGCTGCTTAAGCCAGGGGATTCCGTGCTGGCACCCCGCCAGGTTCCGCATGTGTGGGCATTTAGTGGCAGCCCGCTCCAGAAACCTGGCCGGATTCTGATAGCGTTCCTGCCCGCCGGAAAGATGGAAGCTTTTTTCCGCGAGGTCACTCGCACAAATGCCATGCCTGCCCAGGATCCAGCTTTATGGCAGGCCCACGGTATGGAGTTGTTAGGACCACCACTTAAGGTCTAAAGATTACCCCTTACTGGTTGAAAAACTGCTCCAGAGTAGAATTGACCACTTCCGCTTTTTCGAAATGCGGCAGATGACCAGCCTGTGTCAGCTGGAGATATTCAGCATGAGGTAAAACTAGTCTGGCCTCGTTGATCGCTTCGTATGTGACGCTCTGGTCTTCTTCGCCCCAAATTAACAGGATTGGGATCTTGCTTTGAGAAAGTTGCTGGTATTCCTCCAGGGCATTCATCTCCGGCAGATGGCGGATAGTGGAAAGCAGTGCCCTGCGAAATCCCTTGTATTGCATTTGCAGGCGATAGCGTCTCTCCCAATCAGGCAGCACTGCCGGGTTGAAGGCATCCGCTTCTTGCGACTGGGGCAGGTAAAAAGGCACCATATAGACTTTCATGACCCACTCACCTAAAAGTGGCACATTCATCGGAAAGATGGTTTTGGGGGTCACTGGTAACGTCTCTGGCGCGATCAACGTCAGGCTGAGAATGTGCTCGGGATTGCGATTGGTATAGGCAGCCACTATCGGTCCACCCATCGAGAGCCCCACCAGGTGGAACGGTTTATTTGTGGTCACCACTTCTGTCAACTGGTCCAACTGGCGCACAAATAACTCAAGGGTATAGTCTACTTGCGGCCGATCGGAATAACCGCGACCAAACAGGTCATAGCGTAAAACCTGAAAACCGGCCGCCGTCAACCCCGCCACTGTTGGGTCCCAAACGTAGTAGGGAACGGAAAATCCAGGTACCAATACCACCAGCGGCCCATCAGCCGGACCGACAAGCTCGTAATGCGTAACACCATCTTCCAACGGGACAAATTGCCCTGGCAGACCTGCCCGGCTGGCATCATCCAGGCTGCGTGTTTCCTGAAAAGAAAACAGGTAAGCAGCTAAGAGTGCAATCACAATAACATCGAAAATGATAAAGAAGATTAGCAGCCTCTTATTTTTACGCATGGGTACCTGCCTTTGAGAATTCCGAACGTGATTTGTTTAATTATATATGGCCATATCCTGATTAATATCATCGTGAAGGATCGGTGACTCATGAAATGAAAATACTGCTGCCGGCAAAACTGAATTCAACGGGTACAATACTTATTATGGAAGATACCACTCAAAATACCTGTCGTTATTGTGGAAAATCTCTGCCGGAGGAAGCTATTTTTTGCTATTACTGCCGCCGCGAGCTCGTTACCAGACCTGAACGCCCTGCAAGCGAAACTGCTCCACTCCGTCTCAAACCCTGGATAATAGCAGTCATTGTGATCATTGTTGTTGTTATTGTTGTTGTGGTAGTAATCGGTGGGTAACATTTTAGGTGGGCGAACTGAGAGAATAAAGAGAGAACAATCGTTAAATCATTAAATTATTATTTCACTTCCATCCCGCCTCTGTAATTGAGACCTACTATCCCTATAATATAAGAAATACTAGCGCAAACCCGAGCAGAACCCCTGCTTCTGGTAGAACTTCCCGCAGACCTTGCTGACGTAAAACGATATCGAGCGTGCCCTCCATCGCCCAGACGGGTTGGCGAAAATCTTGACCGCCTGCTGCACCACTGCCGGGAATAATTCAATCGGATACCAACAGCCACCTAGCAAACCCATCACCATCCCCAGCATAATGCTCAAACCCTGCGCTTGACCCTCACTTTTGATGAATGCACCCATCGCCACCCCAATCGCTGCCGCTGCCAATGCCAGAACGGTCAACACCAAAGCGAGAGCCAGAGGTGATTGTCCCCACGGCAATTTCATGGCAAAGATGCCAAATAAGATCAACAACAGCATCTGCACCAATGCCCAAATAACCGCAGTGATAATTGTTCCCAGTAAAAAAGTTGCCCGGCTGGTCGGGGAAACCAGAATACGGCGCAAGGTGCCTTTCTCGCGCTCGTAGGCAAACAGGGAAGAGATCCCCAAATAGTGGAATAAATACCCAGGTGATCATTTGCCCGGCAGATGAATTGGCACGCGGGTCGTAATCAATTTCGTCCACTGTTTCGCCAAGTGTTACTGTGAAGCGGTCTGGTGCACCCAGTTAATTACATCCCTGGCTGTTTGCAAAGATTCTTCGTAATAAACCTGACGGTCAGCAGCGCTGGCGAACGGCTGCAGATCTTCTGCAATGCTGGTGCTTTGTTCGGCAACACCCAGCGTGTCGCTGATGCAATTCACCGCAGCTTGCACTGCCTGATAGGCTGCCAGGCTGTCGAGGTTATTTGGCTGCTGGCGTAACTCAACTGAAAGGTGACCATCTTGCAAGCCATCCTGCATAAAATCTGCCGGGATGACTAATAAACTTGAAACTTCCAGCTTTTCAAAACAGATCTCAGCTTGTGCCATACCAAGCAGCTCAACCCGCAAGGTGTCACTTTTGCTTAATTCGTCAGATTAACCGATCAGAAAAAGGTGAAACAGCCTGGTCAACCACAACCATGCGTACACGACTATCCACAGAGCCGGTAGTACCACCCGCCAAAATAAAGGTGAAAAAGACCCGGCAAAATTAAGAAGAAGAGCCATTCCCAGGGTGTTGAAAAACGGATCTTCGTGTCTTTTTGAAAGATCGCCAATATTTTCTTCATGCTTGGAAGCCGCCCTGGCGTTTGAACGAGAAGACGCGAAACAGCTAACAAGACCGCCCCCATCGACCAGCAAACCGATCACATCAGGCATTATTTCCTCTATCCCTCCGCCAGTTGCCAGGATAATAAAACCTTCGATGCCCAGGCATTTGGCGTAACCTTGCTAAATACTTGCAGCCATTTAGGTAAAAAACTCAGTTCAAAAAAACTACCTCCCAAGACACCAAAAATTAAAGTGGTTGTCATTCCAAAGTTGGATGCTTGAGCCGGGGTTCGACCAGAGCTGTCAGCACCATACCCCACCCAATCGCCCCAACCACTGCGGAAAGCACCAAAACAATGATCGCCACCGGCTGGCCCCATTGTAACCGGAATAATAGCGAACTCGTCAGAATTAAGATAAGCATTTGCAGGCTGCCAGTCATAAAAGTACCAGTCATCTTTCCCAACAATACCTGGTTCATCTTAAGCGGAGTCACCAACAGACGTGGCAAAGTGCCTTGGGTTTTTTCCACCAGTAAACTGCGGCCACCGTTACTGACCGTAAACATTAAAAACATCAGCGCCATACCGGGGGCCATATAAGCCATAACATTAAACTGCTGTGGTGCGTTTTGCTCAAGCACCCCCCGCAAAATTACCTGCCGTTCCGGTGCTGCTTCCTGTGCAAGCAGCTGTGCAGTTTGGGCGGCTCTCTGCGGTTGAATTCTCCCGCTCCTGATCAACTGGGTAATGGTGGCACTTGTCCAGGCTGCGCTTCGCACCTCAACCTCATTGAGAAACTGCTCCACAATCGATTGAATGGACACCGCCAGAAGTTGGGCGGGACGGGTTGGCATATAAAGTGATATCCTTCTTCACTCCCACATTGCCTGTGATCGGGTCAGGAATTACACTGGCGGTAAAGCCGGTTGGGATCGAGGTCAAAGCGGCAATTTCATTTGCATCCACTTGTTTGCGGGCTGCGTCTGCATCTGTCAACAGGTCTACCTCAACTACTTCAGACAAACCAGGTGAGAGAAAAACATTCAGCAACTCCTGACCCAGGAGCCCTTCATCATGGTTAACCAGTACCATTGGTATCTGGCTAATACCACCACTATTCGCTGAAGAAAAACCACCTGTAACCAGACCCAGACCCAGAGTCAGCGCAAAGGATGGAGCAGCATTAAAAATAATAGCTGCCCCAGACAGCAAGTTTCAAATCTTTCATACCAAGAATTAAAGTCGTTTAATGCGATGGCTCCTTAATCCCGCAGAGCGCGACCGGTCAGGTGCAAAAATACTGCTTCCAGGTTTGGCTCATGGATGCTAACCGAATAAATTTTAATATGATCTTCCGCCTGGCTCACTGCCGGTGCCAGATCTGAATTGGCATCCAAAGTCAGCAAGGTCAGTGTATGATCGATTTCATCCACGCGCATTACACCCTCCAGGCTGCGAAGCAACTCTGCCAACCCGGCAACATCATCGAACGGTCCCAGATACAATACCAGTAATTCAAATTCATCCATCTGACGAGTTAGTTCTGCCTGGGTACCCAGAGCGATCAACTCACCATGATGAATAATACCCACGCGATGGGCAAGCTCCTGTGCTTCTTCCATATAATGGGTGGTATAAAGCACCGTCATACCCTAGCAGTCAAGATCCCTGACCAATCCAGAATTGATCTTCGTGATTGAGGATCAATCCCCACCGTTGGCTCATCCATGAACAACAAGCTTGGTCTATGCAGTAAGCCGACCCCGATATTTACCCGCCGTTTCATACCCCCGGAAAAAGTTTTCACTCGCTGGTTAGCATGCTCCACCAGGCCAATCTGTTCCAATACTTCTTCAATACGCCTTTTCAATTCTTTGCCGCTCAGATCATACATCTCACCCCAGGAATTGAAAGATTCTCGCGCGCACTCAAATCTTCATAAAGCGCTAGTTCTTTTGAGGCACAATACCGATCAATTTTCAACGGCCATCGGCTCGCGCACGATCGAATACCCTCCGATCGTGGCATCCCCGGATGTGGGCGCAAACAATGTCGAAAGCATCGAGATGGTAGTCGTTTTGCCAGCACCATTCGGACCGAGCAAACCAAATATCTCGCCGGTTTCAATCTGGAAGGTAATTCCTTTGACTGCCTGAAACTCACCAAAACTCTTTTTTAAATCCTGAAGCACGAGAATCGGATTTCATATGTCCCTTTTTAAACATAGTTACTCGTTATTAGCAGAGGCTTACTAATTATAGTAATAAAATGTTATCTTCTTACGTACCTGTAAGGTGTTGCCGAACCATCAATGCTTAATTTTCAAACCCCCGTTTTCTGTCTCCTGTCAAATTCTACCAGCTCATTTTTTGTTCGACAGCAGCGCGGCAACAATTTCCTCAAGGCTCGTTTCCTGCCCCACTTCTTGCACTGCAGCGCCGAGAGCTTGTTGGGCTCGAATTCGATCATCCGGTTCCGTCGATGGATGGCTGCTGACCATTTCGAGGGCACTTCCTTGCCGGCGGCGAATCCCCCTCCTCCAGCGGCTAAATTCCCAAACCAGTCAACGCTTCAAGGGTTTGTGATATAACCTGGCTCTCCCAGGCTACCTGCAGGCCTCTAGAAAAATATTGGCGGGCTTTATTGCGCGTTTCATCGAGCCATTCATTTCACCGAGGTTACTTTCAAAGCCACTGCGATGTTTCGCGGGTTCTCGATCTGACGGGCAATGTCCAATGCGTTCTCAAAATACTGTATGGCATCCCCAAAAGAGGATTGCTGCACCTTGATTTCACCGATATTGCCCAGCGCCAGTGCTTCGCCCTCGAGATATCCGATATTCCGGCAGGTGGCCACAACTTGATTGATAACTTTCCAGTGCTTGCGGGAAGTTTTGGCGCATGTGCTGCACTGTGCCAATATTGTTGAGATGAACAGCCTGGTGTAGTTGACTGCCAAAAGTTTGTGAAATCTTCAGGCATTCTGTGAAGTTAGCCAGGGCAATTTCGTAATTTTCAGCATAACAGGCATAATCGCCTCGAGTTGCCGAAGGGAACCGTTAACGCGCCAACGGATTTCCGCTCTTGCGTGCCGCCTGTAAACATTCCTTCGTTAATGTTTCCGCAGCTGCCAGGTGACCGAGACGAAATTCGATTTCCGCCAGCAGGAAAAGCGCATTTTTCTGTGCCAAAAAATCAGCGTGCTGCTCGGCAAGTGTCAGCACCTCCTGCGCTAATTGGCGGGCTTCATCCTGCCTGGCCTGTTTATGGTAGCAGGTAGCCGAGGGCGTCCAGACCTACAATTACATCAGATTGGAGGTTAAAGCCGCGAGTGCTCTGCAATCCGATAATCAGAATTCTTTCTGCACGGGTAGACCAGCCCAGTCGCAGGTAGTCCATCCCCAGACGAATATGTGTGCGAGCCAATAGCTGTTGAGCTTCAACACCTTCAATATCGAGTTGCACAACCAGTCTCTTTTAATGAATCAATCGAGCGGGTGAAATTCACTGCGGGTATGCAACAAAGTGTGCAAAGGCTGAAGTAAGCGATTGAGAAGCTGAAATGCCACCTTGATTAATTGCCCACAACCAGGCATGGGTACAATTGCCAAGCTCAGGGCACCAGAACCTGCATAGCCTTTGTTATCTGGCTATCTGATAATTGACTGGCATATTTTTCAAAGAGCGTTGTGTAATACTCCGCTTGCTGCTGGTAAACCCCCTTTGCAGATTCAGGTGATTGCAAAAACAGTTCCAGAACATACGGGTAGATCGGCTCTGGAATGGCCAACCTGCCATATTCATCTTTGCGTAATAAGGAGCGATCAAGCAGTTCCAGGAATACAGCCGGAGGTGATTGCAAAACAGCGGCTGCATCTGCCAGCCGAAAACTTCCCGTGAATACAGCAGGGCCGTTAAGATCTACTCTGCTGTGCCTGATTGAGAGTCTTCCCAGGATGATTGAAGACTGCCCGCAGGCTGCGGTGACGAGGCGAAGCATCCGCACACCGACTATCTATAAAATCCAGATTACGACCTAATTCATCGGCGATGTCCTCCAAAGTGCTTGACCAGGATGCAGCCGCCGCCAGTTCCAGGCCTAGTGGCAAACCATTCAACAGACGACATATTTTCGCCATCGCCGCAAAATCCGCTGCCTGCCAGACTTGCTGAGGATGAAGGCGGGCTGCATGCACCATGAAAAGAGCAGCTGCGCTGTACTTTTGCGCCTCTTCCAGGGTGTGAGTGTCTGCGGGTGGAATTTCGAGACCATTCAATGGAAAGACATGCTCATTCTGCAGGTTAAGCCTTTGACGGGAGGTTACCAGCACTACCAGGCCAGGCGCAGCGTTCAGCAAGTTTGCCAGCACGGTCGCCTGATCCTGAACATGCTCAAAACCATCCAATAAGAGCAGTAGTTTTTTGGCGCGGAAAACTCTGCAACCTGATCCAGGGCTGACATATCCACACTGAGATGAATTTGCAGAACCTCTAGAATATCTGTTAAGAGTTCTTCTTCATGCAGCGCAATCTGCCAGACGCCATCCTCAAACAAACCGATCTGTTCGTTTGCAA
>CAVVKI010000006.1:0-1285682 GCA_963749005.1 uncultured Chloroflexia bacterium
AAAAACAGGCTGAGTGTTATTTCAGCCTGTTTCTGTAAATACTTACTATTTTTTACCCTTCCACTTGCGCGCGCGAAGCACGTGCCGGGGATGGGTCAGGTTTGGTATATGTCTCGACCAAAAACAAATTATTTAGATTGGTAAACGGCAAAATTTTGGAGCCAAAGGAGACAGTCGCTAACAATCGATTAATTTGAAGGCAATTCAAGTTTTGGTGCTGGTGTGGCTATGTTTGAAAATTTGGTCATTGGTGCCTTCAAGCGGGAACCCACCCTACAAATACGTCCGATCTATCGCCAGAAATTCTACTTTCAATAAGCGCCCTTGCGACGCAGGACCACCCAGAAAGTTCTCGCCAGAATCTGCAAATCCAGCCAGATGGAATAATTCTGGACATAATACAGGTCATCTTCCGTGTGCAGGTGCATCGGACGATCGCTGCGACCATTGACCTGCCACCAACCGGTCATGCCTTGCGGTACAGCAAAACGTTTGCGCTGCCAGGGTTTGTACTCATCCACAAAATCCGGCAGCTCGGGGCGCGGACCGACCAGGCTCATGCTGCCATCCAGCACATTCAGCAGCTGCGGAATCTCATCCAGACTGGTCTTGCGTAATAACCTGCCGACACGGGTTACGCGCGGATCGTCACGCTGTTTGAGAATGCGATTGCCGTTTTCATCTCTTTTTTCCACCATGCGGCGTTGTTCTTCAGCATTTATCCGCATCGTGCGGAATTTTAACATGGTAAAGATCTGCCCGTTTTCGCCAACCCGCTTTTGTTTGAAAATTGCGGATCCAGGTGAATCCAGGCGAATGGCGAGGGAGATAAGCGCCATTGCCAGCAACCAGAAGGGAAAACAAAGCACCGTCAAAATTAAATCGAAGCTGCGCTTGGTCATGCGCTGATATTCATTGAGTGCCGGAGCACGCAAATCGAGCATCGGGATGCCGGCGAAATCGAAGACACCAGCCTTGTGCAGGGTCAGCGAAAAATAGTCCGGGATGACCCATACCCGCACCGGCAGATCGTGCAGGTCCGAAACAATCTGATTCAAGCGCTGGTGTGCCGACATTGGCAGGGCGATGACCACATCATCAATACGGGACGATCGCACGATTTCGCGGGCGATATCAAGGTTGCCAACCACGTCCGATTCTTTGACCTTCTTTGGGTTGTCATCCAGGTAGCCGACCACACGCAGGCCAAACATGCTCTCCTTGCTGATCTGATCGCCAATCTTGCGGCCAGCCGTGCCTGCCCCCAGAATCAAAACATTGCGCATTTCCATTTTGCGTGAATGGCGGCGATGAATGGTCACACGTACAATGCCACGCCACAGAAGCAAAAGGAAAAATGCCAGCAAGGCAAAAAGCCCGAACTGAAAACGGGAGAGATCGCGGTAGGTTAGATATAAAACGCCAGCCGATGTGACACTTGCCAGGAAAGCGGCCAGAGTCAGGCTGCCATATTCGTCGATCACACGGAAATTCTTGCGCCCGTCGTAGATGTTAAAGACAGCAGGGTCACGACCCACAGGAAGGGGAAGATCAGGTACAGCTCGATCGGGATTTGGGAAAGTGCCGGCAGGGGATTGACGAACGTCAGGCGGTTAGCCAGGTTGCGCAGGAAGATCGAGAGATACAGGGAGAGCGTGATCAGGACCCAATCCAGGAAGATGGAAAAGACCGCGAAGTTGGTCGAGAAGCGTCTAAGCATTGGGTTCGTCCGGAAACTTCAAGCAGACCGAATTTTTGTTTCAATACACGGTAGAAGAAAAGCGGATTGCCAATTAAATAGCGCTTCCACAACCGGCGTGGTTCGATGATCAAGACGTCCCAGCCACTCCAGACCGTGATCTGTCATCCATCGTGGTGCACGGCGCACATTGCCGGAGATGTAATCGAAGGCAGCGCCGACCGGGAGGAAGACTTTCACATCCAGGCGATCAAAATTTTCCATGATCCATTTTTCTTGCATGGGCATCCCAAATCCGACCAGAAGGATGTCAGGGTGGACAGCATTGATTGCTACAATGACGGCCTCATTTTCGGGATTGACCGGGTGTTTTGTTGAAATAACCGTGGTGGGTGTAAGTGGATTTTTAATCCGGGATGCCGGGAAATTAATTCTGCAGCAGCCGATTGGCTGATGCCATCTTTTCCGCCGATAAAAGCAAGAGATCCTTTGTTTCAGATGCGACTTCCGGGCAGACTATCAATCCAATCTGGGGGTGTATTGCGGTGGGTTAACGGAGTTTCCTAATATTTTGGAAGCAAGAACGACACCATATCCGTCACAGAAGACAGATCTAGATTGTTTAGAAAGTCTCGAAACCATTTGTTTTCAAATGCGAGATGTTCAAACGCTTGAATATTGACATTGCTGATAATTGACTTTATATCTCGTTTTAAATTGCGTTTGTACTAAGCAACAATGTATTGTCGAGAGATAGAATCTGATATCCTGCACATTCAAAACTCTTATTTCACTCATCGTATATTTGCTGGTGTTTTTCAATAAAAGTCTCAAGGCAGTAATTTTCCGCACTGAGAAAACAATTATTATGCATTTCAGATAACAAGCTTCGATTGTTATATACTTTTAAGGATAACTTCTTCTAACAAATTGGAGTTATTAGGCTCAACCAAATATCCATTATAGTTTTCTTTTATAAGCTCTGGAATAGCTCCAATTTTGGAGCCAATCACTGGCTTCCCAAAAGCAAATGCTTCAGTTATTACAATACCGAAGCTTTCTGGTACTACAGAAGGAACTATGACCAGATCGCAGTTTCGAAAAAAAGAATATTTCTCTTCACCTTCTTTATATCCATGAAAGAAAATTGTAGTTGATCATTGAACGAATTTCTCAACTCATTTGTTAGGGGTACCATTCCCCGACTACATCCAATACTATTTTTCTCCCATGGTTAACCAAATTTAACACGCACTCACATAAAGTAAAGATCCCTTTTTCTCTCACTATTCTTCCGATAAATAGTAACTTTAACGGTAGCTTCAAATTGGTGGGAAAAGCGGCTAATTTATTTTGGCTTACTTTCGTTCTATGGATAACTCATGGGAATTAGGTATTACAATACTTTCTTAGATTTACGGAAAAAGTTAAAGTTAGAATGATTTTTAACGAAGATAATCGCTGGGACTAATGTATTCTGAAACATTTAATGATGAATCCGCCCTAATTTTCTGATAAAGATTTATTGGAAATGTGCGTTTTATAGCCATTTTTCCAATGCGACCTTCGAGTAGCCCTTGAGGACTTATTAATTCAAAATCATGTGTAGTATGAATGATTTTCTGGATATTTGCATCTTTCGCACTTTGCCATACGGAGGGAGAAAAACCTCTAATTTTATGAAAATGGACAATGTCAGGAGATTCGAGTTGAAGTATCCTTTTTATAGCAAGATAAGTAAAAGGATTCCACACGTCAATAAGCTGCCATATAATTTTTCTTAATAAGGGTTGGGCTTCCTTATTCGCGATCCAATAAAGATTAAAGGAAAGATTTCGTGGATTTTGATATTATCTGTTCAAAAGACCGATTCTTTTTGAAAGCACAAGAGGATACAATTTCAATTTTGTTCCCCATATTTTTGAATTCGTGTGCTAAGAAGTTTACAACCTGCGATGCACCGCCTCCTTAATTGGATCACCTAATGATGTCAAATATAAAATTTTCACTGAATTAGGACTTATACTTCAAAATTCGATCTCTAATATCTAGAGTAATTTTCCAAATACCGATCTTTTTTAGACCGATCCGGAAAAAAGTTTTAACTGTGAACTGAAATAAAACGAAAATTGAGTAATCTGAACTTTTTTTCACAATCATTTCATATTCAGACAAAGGGATTTTTTCCCCGACAAAGAAAGTAGAATTTAAAGCATCATAATTTTCTGTTCTTTTCAAATATTCCCACTTATCTGATCTTATCAAAATTGCCATATCGTTTATGAATTAGATTTTGCTCTATTTCAAGAGTGTCGTCGTTTTAATCTCGTGCTTAAACCACTGAAATCATTCAGGAAAATACCCAAAATGCCAGGTGTTTTTACAAAATTTTCCCCGGCATTTACGGTATTTCGATAACTTAGTCAAAATCCGACGTAATTATAAGTTGTTCGTCAAAATACCCACATTGATAAAATATATCTTTCCTAAACAAAAGAAATGCACCACCACAAGCAAAACGACGTTGAAAGATGGATTTTTTAAAGTCTGGTGTATGAAAAGTAGTGACTCTTAACTTGTGGAGATGATTTTTCGATAAAATCACCGTATGTCATACATATTTCTGGATTCTCATCTAAGAATCTCGACTGATTTTCAAGAGAATTTTCAACCCTGCAATCATCAACATTCCAAAATGCTAAGTATTTTCCCCTAGCAAATCCTATACCACGATTCCATGACGCAGAAATTGCAACTTTTTTTCGTCGATGTAAATGAAATTACATAATACACCGGCATTCTTTTCAAATTTTCTTAGTGTTTCTTTCTCAATGCCTGATCCTTCATTCAAAACAACTATTAATTCAATTTCCTCTAAAACAGTTTGATTAAAAACTGACGATAAAAAACTATCAATGTATGATTCACCTCTGTATATTGAAGTGATAATACTAATTTTTGGAGTCATTTTTAATTCATTTATAGTTTGCTGCTGAATAAATTTTTCTTTTAAAACGCCAGGCTAGAATCTTTTGAGTCGATCGATTTTGTTTCAAAGTCACCCGCAACTTTATTTATTGTACTCATCCAGTCATTTTCACAACCATTAACTATGAAGACATTTGGCGAAGATTCATCGCTCTGGTGGGGTATTGTGAAACTATTATTGGTATATTCGCCAGGACAAATTCAGAAATTTTTGTAAGAGCCCCAAACCCAATTGTCTGGGGAATAATCATAGCCATAGTGTCTGAAAGGAGATCTATCAATTCTTCTTGTGAGACCCATCCCAGACATTGAATTCTGCTATCAATATTTAGGTATTCTGAGTATTTTTCGGAATTTTTTCCCACAATAAGGATCTTATCTATTTTAGATACTTGATTAAACTGATACTTTATTTGATTAATAAATTGAATTACTCCTTCTCTTGAAGGTTGATGATCATATGTAGAAATTATTGCCATCATTCTAGATTTGTTCGCACAATCCCTGTTTGAAGAAATTAATTGCAAATCCTGTAAAATTTTTCCTTCAGGCAAATATGGGTATAAATGTGAGTTTATTCCAATCCCTTTACAAATTGTGTCTTCTATTTTTGAAATCGTCAGACAAAAATCACATTTCGTTAAAATATTCATTTTCTGTTCAAATGAAATGCTAGGGGTCAAGTGAATCTGATAGTTATTGTTGTTTGTTTTGAAGTTGTCCAGAGATTCCAAATTATGAAAAGCACTAACTATTTTTATTTGTTTTTGCTTTAAGTTTGTCAACTAAATAATAATAGTAAGGATGATCGATTACACAGAAACTGACCTCTTGAAATTTGAGTATTTTATGTAACTCTTTAAGATCAGCTGAGAAATTTAATCTTCCAGGCTTGTTTTTCAATCACTGATTGAAATTTCAATACGTATGAAATGTTTCCGCAAAAAAATAATGAAGAAAATACATTGATTATTTGGATAAGGAATCTGGTAAGGAAATTAAAATGTTTTTCAGAAAACTCGTAACAAAAGTGATCTAATTTCATATGAAAAAAGCGGCAAAAATAATAGTCTAATTTATGGTCAGGAAAATAATGCTGAAAGTCATGCATTAATTGATAGGATCTATGGTTGCCACCGTGACCATTATATGAAGGTTCGAAATGGGTTATAAAAATGATAGTTGGCATATTCGCTTTGGATTAGGGATATCTAATTATTCTTTTTCTGAGAGTGTTTTTATTTTATAATAATACCAAGAAGTCCAGAAAGTGAAATTTGAAAAAGTTGTGGGAGAAAGATATTCCCGAACTACTTGAAAGCATTCCTTATAGAAGTTTGGCTTCGACATTTCCCAATCATTCGTTTTTGAGTCTGAATGAATTCTGTAATTAGAAAAAACATAAGGATAAAATTCTAACTTTGAATTTTGAGAGATATTCTTAAGAAATATTCAAAATCTATTGCATATTTCAAGTTTTCATTCAAGAAACCAATCTTTTCAAAAACCCCTCTTCTAAAAAATGTGGAAGGTTGTGGGATTGGCCATCCTTTCCAAAACATATATTTACTTTTGTCATTCCTTATTTGAAATGATGGATAATTTTGGATATATTCATCCTTCTCGTTAATAAAATCTGAATTCCCATAAATAAATTCAACTTCTGGGTTTTGATAAAAGATATCAGAAATAATCTTTAATGTATTTGGTTTGTATGTGTCGTCTGAGTTTAGCCACCCAATTATTTCACCAGTTGAAAGCCTCAACCCTTTATTTATGGCATCAGCTTGCCCAGAATCTTTTTCGATAATTATTTTTGAAACCTTACTAGTATATTTGTGGATTATGTTCATCGTTAGATCATTTGAACCACCATCAATGATGAAGTATTCAACCTCAACATATTTTTGTGACAAGACAGATTGAATTGTTCTCTCAATATATTCGCTTTGGTTTAAGGAAGGTGTAATAATTGAGAATTTCATAAATTATCTATCATAGTATTATTATTTTAATCATAAAGTAAAATTGAAACTCAGCTACATTATTTTTTATGAAAGTCATTTTATTTGGCCACTATGTAATTCAGCCTAAGTTATTTTCTATAAAAAATAACACGACAAAAATTAAATCTTTGCAATTATTATTTGAAAATGCAATTCCCATAAGATTAGATATTCTCACAAAAAGTCATGCCTAAATTAAAGCACACTCAAAGCTTGGAATTCTCGTTGAAGGTTTTGTGAGAATGAGGATGATCTTCAAGATAAATAGTTGGTTGTAAAAAGGGTGAGATTTTGAATGAAAAAACTACAAGTATTTTTGTTAATTGCGTTCTTTACATTGATTTCTAGTTTAATTTATTTCTTCGTGCCGGTACGGCATCATTGGTCAGAAATTTTCAGACCCGCAGTGCTAAATTTAGTAAATTTACGTAATCCATATCAGATTCAACATTTTTATAATCCACCATGGGCATTACTTCCTATAATACCGTTTGTTCTATTACCAGAACGAATAGGAAATGCATTATATTCCGCATTTTCACTCTTTTCATTAGGATTCGTTCTAAATAAGTTGAATGTAAGGTGGTACTTGGTCATCGCTTATTTCCTGCTTCCGCAAACTCTCTACACTGCTTTACAAGTTAACATTGATTGGCTCGTTGCTATTGGTTTTTTGTTACCAGCTCAATTTGGTTTGTTTTTTGTATTACTAAAACCTCAAATTGGAGTTTTTTTAGCTATATACTGGTTTGTAGAGGCATTAAAAAACGGGGGAGTGAAAAAGGTTGTAAAAATTTTTAGTCCAGTGGCAGTCACTTTTTTATTATCATTTTTAATTTTCGGTATTTATTTCACTAAATCTCGGTCGATGGTGTTTGAAAATGGAAAAACCATGTGGCCATTTTCTTTACCCTTTGGCATGGTGATGTTGATCACCGCGATTAAACATAAGGATAAGGGATTGGCAATGTTTTCATCTCCATTACTTTCACCATATTTTCAGCCTTACTCTTTTCCAATAATTCTCATCGGCATTCTTAATAATCCTTTTCTCGCTTCGACAGCAATGGCTGGATTACTCTTGATATCGTTTGATACATCGCAACAATTTATGCTTTCGAGATTAATTTCTATTTTTATCCAAAAATAGAAATTAAATTGCTTCCGATGTCATCTAACCCGTACCCTGGATCTTTCATTAAGACGGTTTCTAATCCAAATTAAATTGAAATTTTTACTTCTATTTGAAACATTTGTATAAAGAATGTAGTTATTGGAATTTCTAATTGTTACTTTTAACTCCCCATGTGATTTTTGTCCAGTATTGCATTCCAAAAAATTCAGATTCTGCAGCTTTATTATATAAATTCGGTATATAAAATTTACAAGTAACCAAATCTATACTTTACAATAATAATAACCAGCTAAGCGGCAATTTTCGGAAAATATTACAGGCTTATTCTTGGGTTCGTAAGAAATTATTGAAATAGACAAAATTATAAAATTTATTTTTCCTTTGAAAGAAATTTAGTATCTATACGGCTCTCTGGTGGAAAGTTTGACTTATTTATCAGACAAAATCTTACTTTTTTGCACGTAATCGAAATATTTGCATTAGATGCAGGGAAACACCTCCTGTTGGTTTATTAAATTTTTATGGCTTATATTATTTTTTCATAATAAGACTATTTCTGCGATATTCTATTAATTAAAACCCAGACATCGTAGGAGGTCCACCATCCGGGAATTGTTTTGGATTTGAGCAATTTGGTTTCCAGTTGTTTTCACAAGCCGTTTTAATAATCTAATTGGGAGAGCCTAACTTTTTTATCCCAAATAGACAATAAATCAAAATTACCGATTTTGTTTGTAATGCTCCAATTCTTAATGCAAATTTTCAGAATTTCTCCTCATTCAACAATTAACAACATATTAGAAATTACCAATTGCACTTATTTTGCGAACCTGATTAAATTTTTCTTGCTCAGAATTTAAGTTAAGTCTCTTGTAGCGAATTTGGTAAATTCAAGTAGATATGAAGAATCAGTAATTAAGTTTTAATGGTGACTTTTGGAGTAAAGTGGACCTGAATGATTTTAAAATCTTTCGATATCGGACGAATCACTCATTTATTTATTTTTGGATCTAATTCGAATATTAATATTTTTGGTTGAAGAGTACGGTAAAATCGATTTTATCAAAAATAGTTAGTTTACCATCAATGGTTGCATCGACTATTTTCCGGCCATGTTTCTCAAACTTATTTTTTGCAAGTAAATATGAATATTCTGATTTATCAAGGTCTGGTAATTGCCAAACAAACCCCTTACCAAAATAGTCTTTAGAAAAATGATCCATATCTTGCCCTTTAGAAATTACTTTTTTATGAGGTTCTCCTTTTGTCGCAAAATTGTGATCCACTCCCAACAAAATCACTTGCGAAAAACCCAAATAATAAGCAATTTGAAGAGCGACATAGGTTACAGTAGCTCCTTCCCAACTAACAAAATAAGGGACTGATGAGAATCTTGGAAAGATGGTTAAATAAGGATCACGGATATAGTATATAGGATTAATTGATTCAACGAATAAATTTCGTTTGTACCAACTTAAGAATTTTGGTTTATTTATTTGATTTATTTCTTTGTAGCACTGGTCAATAAGTAGCGAATTTACTGATACATAGAATAATTTTTTAAGAGAAAGGAAGTCTGAATGTAAATAAATTCGATTCAAACCAAACACATATTCTTCGGTTAATAAACTAAGATTTGTTCGAGCGAGACTCGGTCCATTCCCGAGGACAAAACACCTTTCTCCCTTATGAATATTCTTAAGCTTACGAAAATTTTGTGCATTTATTAATGCATTTGGAGAGATTAAAAATAACATGTGGTCAATAATTAATCGGATTTTGTTCATTCGTTGGGGATTTGAGATGAAACCTTGTTGCTTTTCCAATTTGGTTTTTGATAAATCAATCCCCGCCATGGAAAACCATTTTTCAAATTTATGCTATTTAAATCAACTATTTCAAAAGCGATTGCATAATTGTATTCGTATATTAGCTTCGCTGGAAAAAATTCAGATACATGGATACTAATATGATATTGACCTGGTACCAAGGTCGGACAAAAACTTATTTCGTTTTCGTATACCCCTGGAAGTCTTAGATATTTCCTATTTTCATTTGATTCGAAATCTCTCCAGAATAATACTGTTTCGTTTCTATCATTAATAATGTGTAAAGATAAATAAATTTTCGGAATAACATCGCTAATTATTAATCTAAATAGTAAAGAAAAATTACAATCAAAATTTATTTTATTTACATTTTCTCCGTCCTTATTGACAATCCTGATGTCTTTAACCTTAATGATCTCATTTTCGTGTTCTGAGCCATCAAATTTAACAATATTTTCGTTAAGGTGAGTTAGATATAAACCAATTACCTTCTTGGTTTGTGATACAGATTTAATAATTCCATTATCGATTAATATTGATGTTTGGCAGAGATTTTCAACAGCCGCCATATTATGGCTTACAAACAGCACAGTCCTACCCTCGTGCGCCACATCTCCCATTTTACCAAGGCATTTCTTTTGAAACTCGGCATCACCAACTGCCAGGACTTCATCCACCAGTAGGATCTCCGGTTCCAGATGAGCTGCGACGGCGAAGGCCAGGCGCATGTACATGCCACTCGAGTAGTGTTTGACCTGTGTATCCAGGAACTTTTCAATCTCGGAGAATGCCACAATCTCATCAAATTTGCGGTTGATCTCCTGACGGTGCATGCCCAGGATTGCGCCGCTCAGAAAAATGTTTTCACGGCCGGTCAGTTCCGGGTGAAAACCGGTGCCGACTTCCAATAGAGAGCCAACGCGACCATTTAACTCAACGCGACCGGTGGTGGGTTTGGTGATACGCGCCAAAATTTTGAGCAAGGTACTCTTACCGGCACCATTGCGGCCAATGATCCCAAGCACCTCGCCTTGTTTCACCTCCAGGTTGATATCTCTCAAAGCCCAAATGGTGTTTTCTTCTTCCGATTTTCTTTTTTGGAAGGCATTTTGTAAAGCATTGGATAGGCTTTCACGAATTGTCTGGTAGCGTGCCTGATTGGCTCCAATTCTGTATTTTTTACCCAGATTCTCGATTCGAATGGCAACGTCACTCATCAGATCACATCCGCAAAGGTGTCTTCGGTGGCTTTTGAAGTACAGAAATCCAGTTACCAGCAGAACGGCCACCGCCAACAACGATATAAAGAAATAAGCAGGGAATTGAACCTGCTGCCCGATCATCATCCAGCGGAAGCCATCGACCACACCCACCATCGGGTTGAGGCTGTACAGCCAGATCCATTTTTGAGGGATGAGCGAGGAAGAGTAGGCAATCGGGGTGGCATACATCCAGACCTGCGTCAGGAAGGGAATGACATAGCGAATATCGCGGTACTTGACATTGAGGGTGGTCAACCATAGGCCAACTGAAAGCGCGGTCACCACTGCTACGATTACAAATAATGGGATGAGCAATAGCCGCCAGGTGATAGTGATCTTGTAGACAATCATCAAGATGAAGAAAATCATCAGGGCAATCATGAAATCCAACAAACCGGCGATGATCGAGCTGGCCGGAATGATGATGCGCGGAAAGTAAACCTTGGTGATCAGGTTCTTTTCATTGACCAGACTGTTGCTGCTGTTGGTCAGTGCAAAGGCGAACAATTGCCAGGGTAGCAAAGCGGCGAAGGTGAAGATAGGGTAAGGCACACCATCGGATGGCAGACCGGCCAGTTTGCCAAAGACGACGCTGAAAATGATCATGGTCAGAATCGGCTGCAAAACTGCCCAGGTAGCCCCCAGAACCGTCTGCTTGTAGCGGACCTTAATATCGCGCCAGACAAGGAACCAGAACAACTCACGATAATGCCACAGGTCGGCAAGATTGAGGATTTTCCAGTTATTTTTTGAATCAATGATGGTGCGGGATGCCTGCATTTATTGTTTTTCCTGCCAGTATTGTAACTGCTTTTCTCTCTCCACCCAGATTTGCGGTGTGAGTGGCTTGATCATCTGTGGCACAATCTCCAACGCCATGGCCGGCATGCGGAACATGCGTGGGGCATAATAAAGCAAGCCAAAGCTGCCGGGACCGTAAATTCCATACGCCTGATAATTATTAATGGCCTTTTCACCTAGAACCGATGCGCCTTCTATATTTCCCTGCGCGGCCAGCAGCTCTGCTTGCAGCCAGGTTGTTTCAATCGATTCTGCGACGTGCCCGCTGTACGCCAGACTCGCATTTTCAAGCAGAGATTTGGCTTTTTCCAGGTCTCCTTCAACAATATATGCCGAGGCGAGCTGGTTATAAGCCCATGTGGATTGCGGGTTGTTTTCAAGGTTGGCTTTGGCATCTGCAAAGGTAATTCTTGCTTTTGCTGGGTTATTGTCCAACCACTTTTTTTGAATGTCCTGACGAAATGTCGACTCAGACCAAAAATCGCCACCATACCAGGATGGCTCGAGATCCATTGCGGTCAGGAATGAATTTTCGGCGGTATTAAAATCCTGATTATCTTCCGCATATCTCCCGAGCGCTATGTGGTACATTGCAACTCTGGGTGCGAGATCTACAGCCAATTCAACTGTTGATTGTGCCTCCTTAAAGTCGCCAGCGGCTGCTAATAACGCAGACAGATTGGCATAATTGAGTGCCCAACCTGGTTCAATTGCAATCGTTTTTTTAAGTTCGATAATTGCTTCACTAAGATTTTCTGAATTTCCTTGCGATACCAGCACGGAGTCAGCCAGAGCTAATTGTTGGTGTGCGAGTGCAGAACCCGGGTCACGTAGAATGGCCATTTCAAAATTGTCTTTTGCCTGCTCCCACTGATTTTGATTTGCAAGCGACACCCCTTGGTGAAATGGATAAATGATCCAGATGAAATACCAGGAAGCCAGTAAAGGTAACATCACCCACAAATTTTGCCATCTTACCATTTTAATTTCAGTCAGCGGTGCCTCTTTTGGTGTTGCCAAAACTGCAGCCAGCAAAATTACCAGAGTCCATATAAGGGCCGGTTCCATATGCAGCGAGTCAAAAAAAGTATGGATGGCGAAGGCTGATAGGAAAGCAGCAGCGGGGAACATTATCACATCATTGTGGTGAAAACAAATTTTCAATTTCGCGATGAAAGCTCGCAGGATTGAGATCGTCAAGAATAGAAAGGCGATCAGACCGCTGATGCCCATTTCGGCCAGTAAATTCAGGTAGCTGTTATGCGCATGCACCCAGATTAGATCAGGTGGGACTGAAGTACTTTTTAAAAAGGCAGTACCATAGGTAAATTGCCCCTGGCCAAAAATTGGTTTTTCAAAGAAGGTTTTCAGGGCAATCTGCCAGAATAATTTACGCGAATTGAGGATAGACCCATGGGTAGGGTGAATTGCTTGTTTATAAAGAATAAAGCCAGCTCCTAAAAGAATTGCAGCCAGGATTATGATTCCTGAAGAAAGCAGGATCGGTTTTGCTTTTAATTGATTCCAGACCTTTTGAATTCTGCTTTTCTCACGAACTCCGATTAGAAGCAGAATCAAGCCATAACCGGCAGCAGCTCCCAGCCAACCTCCTCGTGAAGAGGTGATAAAAAGCATCGCATTCGACAATAAGAAAATTAGCAAAAATGCTATTTTGTGTAACTTTTTCCGGTTTTTATAGAGGTAGTAAAGGGAAAATATGCCTGAAAAATAGTTAAAAGGGGCCAGTACATTGGCAGCGGCCGGGCGGAAAGTAATCCCTGGCAGCCAATCTCCCGGATTAATGTGCAGCCAGTTGCGATACCAGTTTGCGAATTCAAAAAGACCTGCGAAAGTGATGATTAAACTGGCCAGCATCAGTCCGTAAATAAAGAATTTCGCTGGCCAACCCCGGTAAACAAGATCGTACACCAATAAAAATAAAAAGATTGAGGTACTCATGATCAGCATTTGACCGGCAGAACGCCTTGGGTCAATTGAAAAGACTACTGTCAGTATGTACGCACAAATCCAGACGATGAACGGTAGTTTAAACGGTGTTTGAACTTTTTGTCCGAACAAGATCCAGAAAAGCCCAAGGACTGTCCATAAACCGGCTGCGAACAAAATGATTTGTAAATCAATAATAGCATGCGTGTAGCCAATTATCAGAGTCAACAACCAAATAATGGAAATTATCAGTGTTCCCTGAATCATTCGCTTTCCGCTATTCGAAAAATGAATTTTATTCATTCTGGATTTTTATTTGATGAAATATCCATGCTCCGCCCTTACGACACAATTTGTTCGTGGGTTGAATTGTAATTATTTGATTAAGAATAGGTTGTTTGCTTGCAAAATTGTTAGTACGATGACGATTGAATGGGGAGTTTCCGGTCTTGTCTGGATAAAGGTATCCATTGCAATATCATGCCAATCAGCAACAATATGCGGATGGGAACGATCAACCACAAGCCCAGGAAAAAGTGATGTGAGAGCAAGAAAGGCCATTCAGTAATTGTGATCAAACTTATTGAGAATAAGAAAATGAGCATGGAGTTAAAAGGTAGGGTAACCAAAATCAGCGGGAAAAGGTAAAGAATCCACTGCGGGCTCCAGCCGGGAGACCATAAAAGAAAGAGCGACCAGGTGATTCCGATTATTGGAATCAGTGCTTGAGAATCACCTGTCCTGGATTTTAGTAAGAGGTATAAACCAATACTTCCAAAGATCAATAGGGATGCCCAACTTGGAATCATTGCAGGGTTACCACGTGGAAATGTAGCTGCCTCCGGCCAGATTCTTTCTTCCATCGGCACGAAGGCACCGGTGGTCAGGTTGCCGTCAATCAAGGCCCAGATTGTCTGCCACGAAGATCTGGACGGCTGCGACTGTAAGGACGCCCAGGTCATTGTTGGGGATAGGATCAGGTGAACCCCCCACACCAATATCGTGATGCCAATCGCAATGGCACTGATTTTCAGGAAGGATCTCAGCTTCTTAAATCGAAACACGGCCGGCAACAGTAATAAAGGAAACCACTTGGCAAGAATTCCCAGGCCAAGCCAGATGCCGCTGTTGGTTTCTTTTCCTTTTAATAAACTGTAGATGGTCGCCAGCATGATCGCCACCGGAATGGGATCAAAGTACCACCAGGTGTAGGCTGTAAAGGCCAACAGGGCAAAGTAGATGATAGTCCTGAGATTGGTTTCGTGTTCACTAAAGCCGAGCTGGTTGCAGATCTGCGCCACCAGCCAGATGCTGGCTGCGCCGGCCAGTGTCAGCACCAGAAAAAAGAGAAAATCAAACAGAAACTGGTTGCCCTGCGAAAGCCAGTAGACAAATTCAACCAGCCAGGCGAAAATGGGGGGGTATTCAGACCAATAGTGAAAGTAAGGTAAACCGGGTAGTGCAGCTGAAGCAAAATAGACTTGAAAATCCCCAAATCCATGCAAGTCACCTGGCATCAGAGCCAGGAAGAGCAGCAATCGCCCGGCGATATAAACCAGCGGCAATAATTGCGTGAGGGTGAAGGCGGATCCTGGTTTATTCTTTTCTGTTGGTGTGCTCATAAGAATGGGTTGTATTTTTTCTCGTATGCGACTGTGGTTTCTGGTCCATGCCCGCTTAAAATGCGGGTCTGCTCGGGGAGCGACTTGATGCAGGTATCGATACTTTTTAGCAACTGCAGGTGATTTCCCCCGGGTAAATCGGTACGACCAACGCTCTGCCGGAAGATGAGATCACCGCTGAAAACGATATCTAATGCTTGCAAGTACAGGACCACGTGTCCGCGGGTATGACCGGGGGTCAGGAAAACGGTCACATCTTCACCACCAAAGCTGAGATGCTGCTGATCGCTGAACATATCGGATGGTTGCGCGGCAATTTCGAAAGGGATACCGAAGCTTTTGGCACCGCCGTTAGCTTGCCACAAAGGCAAGTCGTCGGGATGAAGCCAAATACGAGGCACCGAAGAAAAGTGCGGGATTAATTGGTTAATTCCGGCAATATGGTCAAAATGGGCGTGTGTACAAAATATGTCACTGATCTCCAGCCCTTCTTTCTGACAGAATTGCCAGACCTGCTCGCTATCGAAAGCTGGATCAATGATGGCAGCCTGTTTTTGATCCGGCGCAGTGAGCAAATAGGTGTTATTTTGGATTGGGCCGAGGGTAAAACTGTGTACCTGGATACTCATATGCCTTCTTTTTGATAAATATTCTTGGGAAGCCAGATCAGGTTAAGTGCAAAAGTGATGCCTAAACCAATCACCGCGACCAGATAAATATGTTCCGGATTTTGATTATATATGATTCCACAGATTAGCGGCGCTAAAATTGTAGCTACCCCGTTGGCCGTCTCGATAACGCCGTAGGCGATGCCTGTCTCGCGGCTGTGAATAAATTGGCGGCTGAAAGCCAAGATTAAGCTGCGTGCCAGCCGGTATCCACCGAATAGGAAATAGGCCATTCCATACCAGGGCATGCCTGTACCTTTGACAATCAGAATTGGAAATAAGAATACAAATGGAAAACTGAGTAAGTAGCCAATGCGTGCAGGCAAATGTCCCAGGATGAGGGCGAGGGCTACGTTGCCAAGACCGCCGATGGTGCCAAGGAAACCGATTTGTTGCAAATTGATATTGCGAATTTCTTCCAGAAAAACCGGCGTGAAAGACTGCGTGAAGATCATGAAAAACAAACCCATACTGGCTAGAATGACCATACGCATAAAAAGCCGGTTCTTGAAAATGCCCCTGACACTTCCAGGAGCCAGATGTAATTCAGTATCCGGTTTTTGGATAAAGAAAATCAGGATGGTTGACAAGACGAAAACTGAGGCAGCAATCACGTACAGAATTCGCAATTCGTACTTTTGTCCCAGAAAACCGCCCAGGGTTGGACCAATAACAGTTCCAAGATGATATGCGGCTCCGGTAAACGTAAGGGAGCGTTCCGCACTCCAATTTCCACGCACTGAGGTAATATAGGCATTCATGGGTGCCATAATCGAACCGGTCAATCCATAGATCAAAAAAGCAGGGATGAAAAATTTTAAATTGGGGGATAAAGCCATTCCCCAGGCAGCCAGGGTACCCATCACCCAGGATGCCAACATAATCGGGCGGGTGCCATAGCGATCAGAAATGTAACCGGATGGAATTTGCACCAGAGCTGTCATCAAACCAACTCCACCCAGCACCACCCCAATCAAAATTGGCTCAGCCCCCAGCTTCTGAAGGTAGATCGGTTGGAAGAGAAGAAACATGCCTTCGCCCATCCCCCATGCAAACATGGAAAATGTAACGAATTTAAGGCTGCGGCTCATGAATTTCCAACCAGCACATTTCTAGGGGTTCTCCGTTGGAACCGTGCAGCGTAAGGCTGTCTGTTTTGTAGTCTGGCAGGTAGAAAGCTTCCCTAAGCGGAATGAGCTGAGAGATGGGATTCATTTTATGCAATTACTTTAAGGTCGCGTGGCATGCCAGTCAGGCTGTAGCTTCCTTTATCAGTGATGACTACATCATCTTCAATGCGAATGCCGCCCTTGCCGGGGATATATATGCCTGGTTCAATGGTAAAAACCATCCCGGGTTGTAAGATTTGTTTGTTTTCATTGAAAATATAAGGGTCTTCATGGGCATCCATCCCCAAACCATGGCCTGTGCGGTGGGTAAAGTAATCAGCAAATCCGGCTTGAGCAATCACTTTTCGTGTAGCATTATCAACATCACCCGCCTGAAGATTGGGTCGCGCAGCGATGCGTCCGGCTTCATTCGCCATTTTGACAATTTCGGCAATCTTGCCCATTTGAGGGTCTATGGTTGCAATCGAAAAACAGCGAGTAATATCGGAGGCGTAACCTTTATAACGAACACCCCAGTCAAAAAGTAGAATATCACCTGCAATAATTTTCCGCTCGCCTGGTACGGCATGTGGATCGGCACTATTTGGTCCGGAAGCCACAATTGGTTGAAAGGGAAATTCATCTTGTGCACCAGCCCGAAGACATTGCAGGTTCAATTCAGCAGCGATTTCTATTTCATTGATGCCAATTTTAAGCAAAGGTAAAGTCTGCCGCAGACCAGCTTCGGCAATTCGGGCAGCTTCTTGCATGTATGCAATCTCTTGCTGGTCTTTAAAAAGGCGTAGATCTGAAAAAACATGCGCAGCTGAGATGATTTTTGCAGATGGCGCACTGTTTTGGACAAATTCCATTTCAAGGAAACGAAACTTATTGGGTTCTACCCCAATGGATGTTTTCGAAATTCCAAGAATATTTGCAGCAGCTTGAAAGGCGTTATTCCACTCGGCAGGGTCGTCCGGATAAGAGAATAAGTGATCACACGCTGCAGCTTTTTCCGCCCGGGTTACTTCCAGGGCTGGTAAAACCAGAGCACTCTTCCCATCCTGGCGGATGAAAAGCACAATCGGGCGTTCCATTAAATGGAAATTTAATCCGGTCAAATAGTTTAAATTGAATCCGGGGTTAATGGCGATAAATTCAAACTGGTGTTTTTTCATTAACGAAAGTAATCGGTCGAATCGAGGAATGTTCATTTTCCCTCCTGGGTTAAAATCTGTATAAAAATTATATCCCAAAGCGCTTATCGCTGCAGTCACTTCCAGTGACATGGATAAAAATGGATTTTGGTAGCAGCAAGAAAAAAGTAACGGTTAATTAGTAAAGAGTAATAAGTAATAAGTAATGATTGACGAAAAATATAGTCTCGCTACCAGCTATCCACTTCCCTCTACCAGCTACCAGCCACACGCTACCAGCTACCAGCCACCCGCTACCAGCCACCCGCTCGCGCTGCGGACCTTTGGCCTCAGCTACAACCTCGCGCGCGAAGCATGCACAGCGGCCAAGCGCGCCCTTGACACTTCAAACCCTTCCGTGTAGAATTTCAAAACCCGAAAAGAGGGCCTGTAGCGCAGTTGGGAGCGCGCTTCAATCGCACTGAAGAGGCCGAGGGTTCGAATCCCTCCAGGTCCACTGAGGTGCAACCTCGATAGAGTATTACGGGATTAACAACGAAGAATTGGGCCCATAGCGCAGTTGGGAGCGCGCCTCAATGGCATTGAGGAGGCCGAGGGTTCGAATCCCTCTGGGTCCACTTTTTTTATTTAAAAGCCCAATCGTTTTTTTCAGATAAAATCAATTTAATCCCTGGTCATCATTTTCCTGGAGGCTTGTATGCGTTTGGAAGAATTAAATTGGATGGATGTCGAAAAATATTTGCAAAATGAAGATCGTATCCTGCTGGTGATGGGTGCCACCGAACAACATGGCTACCTGAGTCTGTTGACAGATGTGAAAATTCCGCTCGCCCTGGCAGACGCAGTCAGTCAGGAGACAAATGTGGTGGTTGCGCCTCCGCTCAATTTTGGTGTGTCACCTTATTTTCTCGCGTATCCCGGTACGATCAGCCTGCGCACAGCGACTTTCCTGGATGTTGTCGAAGACATGATCCGTAGCTTGTATGGCTATGGTTTCCGCCGAATTGTTATCCTCAATGGTCACAGCGGCAATGAACCTGCCAGAGGAAGATTGGTAGAACTGGCGAACCAGTTGCAGGGATTAAAGACGGTCTGGTACTCATGGTGGGAATCCCATAGCATAGAACAGATTGCAGTAAAGAATGATCTTAAGCCTTTTCATGCCTCCTGGTTGGAAGCATTCCCTTTTACAAAAGTAGCAGAACTTCCTAAAAAGAAGAAAAACCCGCCCAAATATCAGGGGCTGCTTGGGGCGCAAGAAACTCGCAAAGTGTTTCAGGACGGCTCCTTTGGCGGTCCTTACGAAGTCGCTAACGAAATTATGGATGAGATATTCTACGCAGCCTATCAGGATATCCTGCACTTATTAAAATTTGAATAATTGCGGCTGACATTCTAATGCGAAAACCTCGGCAGGGTTTCTAGAAGATTATCAATTAGAATGAAAACATGATCTTGGATATGAGATTGGCTCGCTTCGTCCTCAATTTTCCCTGGCTGTTTGCATTGGCTATTCTCAGTGCAGAATTGAGTGCAATTGTTCTGATTTTTCAGCTGAAATTGATTGCCCATTTCTTCAATCTACTCATTTTTGTCAAACCTCTTCAATATGAACCTGTCCAAATTTTAATGTCCATCGCGTTGTTGGTTGGTTTGCGAGCAGTCTTAACATTGACTGAAAATCTAGCATCCCAACGCCTGGCGATTAAAATTAAATCTGAAATCCGAGCCATGTTAAGCCAGCACTTGTTGCGGAGTGAAAATCTTCAAGGCCGTGATTCGGGCGATGTGCAATCATTGTTCGTTGATGATGTCGAAGCGATTGATCACTATTTCAGCCAATTTCTTTCACAGGTATACCTGGCCTTTTTTATCCCGATGACCATGTTATTTTTCGTTTTCCCGCTTGATCTACTCAGCGCATTAATTTACGTGATCACTGTACCGTTGATCCCATTTTTTATGGTTTTGATCGGTAGGTTTGCTCAAGAAAAATATGACAGGCAATTGGATATCTTGCACGCGATGACTTCCTTCTTTATAGACTCCATCCGAGGAATTAAAACCCTCATTGTTCTTAATCAGATTGAAAGGCATTTCAAACGAATTCATAAAGCAGCCCAGGATTATCAAGCTGCTACTATGGCGGTTTTGAGAGTCACATTTCTCTCAGCATTTACACTGGAATTATTGAGCACAATTGCCACTGCGGTCATTGCGGTTCAAATCGGAATTCGGCTGTTGCAGGGGCGGCTTGGTTTCGAAAATGCATTTTTGATTCTATTAATAACACCTGAGATATATCTGCCGCTCCGCAATCTGGGTTTACGTTTTCACGCAGCCATGAATGGGGCAGCGGCAGCAAAAAATATTTTTTCCTTAATGAGTTCTCCAACAAACACAGTAAACCTGGCTGCTACTGAGCCAGTGGAAATTCAAAAAGCAAAATTGATGGAAATAAAAAATGTCTCTGTCAGTTTTGAAAACCAGCGCCAGATATTGCGCAATATTAATTTAAAATTTGACCTCAGTTCAAGAATTGCAATCGTGGGACCGAGCGGTTCAGGTAAATCGACCATCTTTCAATTGATCCTGCGATTTCTGCAGCCAGATCAAGGTGTGATTCTTCTGGATGGAAAGGATATTAATGAGTATTCTTTGACAGCCTGGCGAGACCAGATTGCCTGGTTACCGCAAAACATGCTGCTGTTAAATGATAGTATTCGTCAGAATTTGCAGGTTGCAAATCCTTTGGCTGCTGAGGCCGATCTATTTGCAGCACTGGAACAGGTAGGTTTGCTGGGTACCATCATAGCCCTTCCGTCAGGAATTGACACACTTATCTCTGAGTATGGCTATAACTTGAGCAGCGGCGAAAGACAAAGGATAGGATTTGCACGCGTTTTGCTGAGAAAAGTGCCTTTAATACTTTTAGATGAACCGACTTCTTCCCTGGATCCAGAATCTGAGCAAATCATCATGGATTGCATGGCAGAACTTTCCCATACAGTCACAGTTATCACAATTGCTCATCGTTTGAAAACGATACGAAGTTCCAACCTGATTGTTTTTATACGAGATGGAGAAATCGCCGCCTTGGGAAATCATAAAGAATTGGTAGCCAACGATAAAAATTATGCAACTTTTTACCGTGCTAACTTTGGGGAAATCGACTGATGCGTCTCCTGCGCTTGATTACAAAAGGGTTAGTTGGGTGGGTGGTGGTTTCCATTTTGTTGAGCGCTTTAACAATTATTAGCGCAATAGGATTAATGGGAACCTCAGCCTATCTAATCATCCAGGCAGGGTTCCAGCCTTCGATTGCTGAGTTGCAAATCGCTATCGTTGGTGTGCGTTTTTTTGGTATCAGCCGGGCGGTATTTCGCTATCTGGAAAGATTGCTTTCTCACCGCTTGAATTTGCAAATTCTAGCAAGAATTCGCGAACACGTTTTTCGCAGGCTGAGTCAAAAATATCCGTTGGGCTTGACTCGTTTTAGCAGCGCATCGCTTTTGAGTTTGTTTGTTCAGGATATTGACGTGCTGGAGAACTTATTTGTACGATTTATTTTGCCACTGGCTTCGGCAATTCTCGTGACTGTGTTTTTGAGTATTTTTCTGGGTATATATTCAATGGAAATCGTACTTGTCTTGCTAGTCGGGTTGTTCCTGGCAGGCATCATGCTGCCTTATCTGTCTGCTGTTTTAGCCAGGCAAACCAGCCAAAGTGTGCTCAACGCTCGAATAGATTACCAGCAATACTTAATGGATTTTCTGGGAACATTTCAAGAATCACTTTTTTATCGCCAGGAGTCAATTATTTTCGAGGAGCAAGTAAAATATGAGCGAAAAATGGCTAATTTTCAGTGGCGTCAGAGAGTATCACAATCCGTTTTTGGCAATTTAAGCTTCATAGCAACTCAATTGACGGCTTTATCAGTGTTGATTGTGGGTTGCTATATGCCGGCACATAAACAAATTGATAGTACTCTCCTGGCAGTATTTTATTTGATGATTTTGGCCAGTTTTGAGATTATTCAAAATTTGTCCGCTTCCACCAATCTATTTGGGAGCATTTTTCTCGCAATCGATAGGATAAATCAATTGGACAAAGAATTACCATCTTCGTCCCAATCATTGAAAATAGCTGAATTACAAATGTTTCCAATCGAATTTGATCACGTGTCCTATCATTATGCGAATACGACACGAGCTGCTCTTCAAGTCATTTCATTAAAAATTGAAGACGGACAAAAAATTGCGATTGTTGGAAAAAATGGGTCAGGCAAAAGTACTTTCATCGATGTATTACTTGGTTTATTAACTAATTATCAGGGGCAGATCAAATTTGCCGGAATTGATTTTCAAGACATATCGCGAAGCTTAATTTTGGCAAAGACAGGATTCATTGATAGCCAACCCTATATATTTTCCACATCTGCATCTGGGAACCTTCTCCTGGCAAATGAGAAGGCTGATCTCCAAACTTTAACGAAGGTCATCAGGAAAGTCGGGTTATCTGATCGGTTGGGAGAGATAAATGATGGGCTAATTGAAGAAAGCGGACGCAACCTCTCGGCGGGTGAAAGGGAGCGGATTGAAATCGGCCGCATGCTGCTGCGTGACAGTGAGATTTATCTGCTTGACGAGCCATTAAAAAATTTAGACCCTGTATTGCAAGGAGAGATGAGAGATAACTTACGGGAAAAAATTAAAGATAACGCTTGTATTTGGATAACTCATCAATTCGTTCAAATGGACTATTTTGACAAAATTCTTGTTTTCGAAAATGGCACAATTGTGGAAGAAGGTGATCATCATTCCTTAATGCTAGAAAAAGGCCGCTACTTTTCGCTTTATAAAGGAATCGAAAACGACCTATGAAGGTCAGGAAATTAATTTGAATTTCTTAACAATAATCAGGTATAATAAATTTATAAATTTTTTTTATACTATCTACTTAGAATAAGTTTGGTTTTTTGGATTGATTTGGAATCGTTTTCTCTCTTTTCGTGGTATCTGAGGGAGTTTACAAAAAATAAAGAACAATCGAAAAATTGTTTATATGAAAATACGGATAATATCAATGAAGCTATCGTATTATAGAATCCAACCTACCGTTGAGACGTTGATTATTAAATCAAATATGTATTGCCGTTAATTTTCTAATTCATTTTTTTGAGTTTGTTTTTTCCAATCACCAAAAGCCAAAATTATTAAATTGTGGCAGCTGATGACTCGGAAAATAAGCGCGATAAAAGTTCAAAAGAAAGACCAAAACAGGGTAAGCATCTATCTTGATGGGGAGTATGTTTTTGGTTTAACGCGCATCACGGCCGCCTGGCTGACAGTCGGTCAGGAGTTAACCGAAGAACAGATATCGCGGTTATCCTCAGAAGATGATGTCGAAGTTGCGTATTTACGGGCATTAAAGTTTTTGTCCTACAAACCACGGTCAGCTGCTGAAGTTTCTGAACGATTACGAAAATACGAATATTCCGAACAAATAATTGAAATGGTACATAACAGATTGGTGGAAAAAGAGTTCGTTAATGATCACCAATTTGCAGATATGTGGGTCGAGAATAGAAATACATTTCGGCCGCGGAGCCATCGTGTTTTGCGATGGGAACTTCGCAATAAGAAAATAAGCGAGGAAACAATTTCCTCCATCCTGGATGAAACCGATACCGAAGAAAAATTAGCCATGGCAGCCGCAATTAAGTATTTACCAAAAGTAAAGAATTGCGAGCGTGATCAATTTTATCGACGCCTGGCCGGTTACCTTGGAAGACGGGGTTTTTCCTACTCAATCACTGCACCAATTTTGGCGGAGTTATGGGAAACAACTATCCAGACAAAAATCAACTATGAGAAATCGGAAAACGAGGTGAAGAATGGGGAATAACGTAATACTATTATTTTCAATATTTGTTATTGGTGACCTGGCAGTCATCGGTCTGATTTGGTATTTGCTTGACAAGAAATTTGCCAGACAGTTAAAGGTCGAAAAGCAGAATCAATCCGATGCAATTATTGTCGCTGCCAAAGAAAATGCGAAAACAATTGAAATAGACGCAAAAGATAAAGCCATTGCAATTTTAAAAAATGCAGAAGATGAGGTAGCCAGACGACGGAACGAAGTATCGCGCGAGGAAGAACGGCAATCGAAACGGCGTGCGGATATGGATACTCGTCTGGAGCGAATGGAACAGCGCGATCAGTTGATTAACAAACGCCAGAGTGCGCTCGATAAGCGCACAAATGAAATTGAAAAAATGTATGCCCAACAATTGGGTGAACTACAAAAAATTGCACAAATGAGTGTCGAAGAAGCCCGTCAGGTATTGTTACAAGAAGCCGAGAAGGAAGGGCGCAGCGACATGGCCAGAATTATCCGTTCAATCGAGGCTGAAGCTCGTGCGGAAGGTGATAAAAGAGCGCGGGAAATTATCGCCGATGCTATTCAGCGTGTTGCTTCCGAACACGTAAATGATGTAACAACTTCGGTTGTGACTTTGCCGAACGAAGAGATGAAAGGTCGTATTGTCGGGCGAAACGGTAGAAACATCAGAGCGTTTGAACAGGCTGCCGGGGTGGATGTAATTGTCGATGACACACCCGAAGCTGTCACAATTTCATGCTTTGACCCCGTCCGTCGAGAAATTGCTAAACGTTCTCTGGATTTCCTCATTCTGGATGGTCGTATTCACCCAGCTCATATTGAAAAGGTGCTCGAAGATAAACAAAAAGAAGTTGAAAAAACAATTGAAGAGGCAGGGGAGCAGGCAGCTTATGATGCTGGTGTATCCATCTTGAGACCTGAGATATTAAAGGTACTGGGAAGATTAAAATATCGTACATCTTATGGTCAAAATCAACTTTCACATGCTGTTGAGGTGTCCAGATTGGGCTCTGTAATTGCTTCTGAATTAGGAGCAGACGTGGAGATTGTCAAGGCAGCAGGCCTTTTACATGATCTTGGAAAGGCCATGGACCATAACACAGAAGGTACACATGCCATGATCGGTGCTGAGTTTGCCCGCCGATATGGTGTCAACCCACGGGTTGTCAACGCAATTGCCTCACACCATCACGAAATTGAACAGGAGAGTCTCGAAGCAGTAATTGTGGAAGCTGCTGATGCCATCTCCGGTGCACGACCCGGCGCGCGAAGAGAAGATCTTGAACAATATATTAAACGCCTGCGCGCATTGGAAGACATTGCCAATTCATTCAAAGGTGTCGCCCAGAGTTATGCTATTCAAGCTGGTCGAGAAGTTCGCATTATTGTGCGTCCCGATGATATAGATGATTTGGATGCCTTACGGATTGCCCGTGATGTTGCTAAGCAGATCGAAGAAAATATGCAATACCCTGGTCAAATCAAAGTCACTGTAATAAGAGAAACAAGAGCGGTTGATTTCGCCAAGTAAAAAATAAAATTACTAAACAAAATGGTACAGATAAAAATTGTTGATACAATTGATAAATCTGTACCATTTTTCTAAGGCGGCATCATGAAACAATTACTTCAAAACATGCGGGATGGAAAAGCCGAGGTTGTTGATATCCCTGTGCCCAGGGTGCAGGCGGGGTATGTGCTGGTGCACAATCAGGCATCCGTTATCTCTGCCGGGACAGAGCGCATGATTGTATCTTTTGCTGAAAAAAACCTGATAGGGAAAGCACGCTCACGTCCTGATCTTGTCAAACAGGTGGTCGATAAGGCCAAACGAGAAGGAGTTTTGACAACGATCTCTGCTGCTTTTAATCGTCTTGATCAACCGATGGCGTTGGGTTATTCATCGGCTGGAATAGTTAAGCAGGTAGGTGAAGGCGTCACAGGGTTTCATCCCGGGATGAGAGTCGCGTGTACAGGTGGGGGATTTGCTACACACTCGGAGTTTGTGTTAATTCCTAAGAATTTGCTGGTTCCGTTTTCTGAAACGTTAAGTTTTGAAGAAGCTGCCTTTGCCACACTGGGGGCAATTTCTTTACAGGGATTTCGACTAGCCAACCCGCAGATTGGTGACAGAATCGCAATTATTGGTCTGGGTTTGCTTGGGATGATGTTAACCGATATTGCCGTCGCGGCTGGATGCAGTGTTTTTGGTGTCGATCTTGACACTGACCGGGTAAAATTTGCCGTGGATCGTGGTTTTTACGCAGTGGATCGGCTGAATGCCGAATCTCATGGTCAATCGTTTACAGAAGGTCATGGGTTTGATTCTGTTTTCATTTGCGCTGATAGTAAATCATCTGACCCGGTAGAATTGGCCGGAATTCTTGCTCGCGATCGCGGTGTTGTAGTGGCGATTGGTGCTACAGGATTGCAGATTCCAAGAAAAATTTATTATGAAAAAGAGTTAAGTTTTCTTATCTCCCGATCATACGGTCCCGGGCGCTATGATAAAGAATATGAAGAACACGGTAAAGATTATCCCTTTGGCTATGTACGTTGGACGGAAGGCCGCAATCTAGGTGCTGTAATTAAGTTAATGGAATCCGGAAAAATTAGCGTAAAAGAGCTCATCAGCCACCGTTTTCCAATTGAAGATGGGGTGCTCGCCTACGATACCATCACCGGTAAGAATAAAACGCCTTTCATGGGGGTGGTTCTCGTTTACCCTCCTGCTGATTTAGCAGCGAAGGAACGGGAACACTCAAAAGTTGAGTTATTTCCTAATGCTAGTGGTCCGAGAAGTACGATCCGATTGGGAGTATTAGGAGCAGGTTTATATGCTGGCGCGGTTTTCCTACCAATTTTGGATAAAGATAAAACCTCCGAAAAAATAGCGCTATGCAGTGCAAAAGGATTAAATGCGCGTCATTTCGCGAAAAAATTTCATTATCGCTACGCCTGTACTGATGAAGAACAATTATTAAGCGATGAGGCAATTAATACTGTTGTTTTATTAACTCCTCATAAGGATCATCCAAGACAGGTAATTTCTGCATTACGAGCAAAGAAACATGTTTATTGTGAAAAGCCTTTATCAATCAATGAGGCATCTCTGAACATGGTTGCTGATGAAATGAGCAGAGCTGAAACAAAGTTAATGGTCGGGTTCAATCGTCGTTTTTCACCCATGATTCAGCAAATTAAACAGTTTTTCGGAAACCACTCAGAACCGGTTCATATCTATTACCGGGTCAATGCTGGATATCTACCCCTCAACCATTGGCTGCATGACCCAAGTATTGGTGGGGGCCGAATAATTGGGGAAGCCTGCCATTTTATCGATATACTTTTTTATCTGGCAGACACGATCCCGCTTGATGTTCAAACATTCGCTCTGCCAAACTCAGGTAAATATCAGGACGACAACGTGACAATGATTTTCAATATGCAGGATGGGTCAGTTTGTATAGTTGATTATCTGGCCAATGGAGATAAGAGTGTTCCGAAGGAATATTTGGAAGTGTTTTGTGCCGGCAAAGTAGCCAGGATGGAAGATTTTCGCAGGCTTAGTTTGACAGAAAATGGACATAATCGCATTATTCGCTCTCGATATCGGCAGGACAAAGGCCACCAGAATGCCTGGCGGGAATTTGTAAAAAGTATTCAAAATGCTTCAGCTTCGCCAACTTCATTTGCGAGCATTTGGAACGTGACCCAAGCAAGTTTTTCAGCAAATAAGTCATTGGAACAGCATAAGCCAATAATTATTGAAACTATGATGGGTTGACATATAGTCTTTCATCTCAGGGAGAAGAACGCCTATGAAATGTGGTTTCGTATATCATCAATTGTTAACATTGCCTTAGCAAATGTTAACAATAAAGTTGGGAAGGATCATTGTAAAATTAAAAAATGTGAAATGATGCTTACAGCTGAAGAAATTCAGGTCAAACTCTTGGGAGATAGCCATGGCAGAAAAAATTCTGGTAGTTGAAGATGAAGTCTCATTACAGGAGACTCTTGCATATAATCTAACAAAACAAGGTTATGAAGTAGAGACTGTAGGAGACGGACCTTCTGCACTCGAGGCTGCCCGCAGATTGAAACCGGATTTGATTTTGCTGGATATTATGCTGCCAGGAATGGATGGATTTGAGGTTTGCCGCATCTTGCGCAATGAGATGAGCACTCCTGTATTGATGTTAACGGCCCGTGACGATGAAATTGACCGTGTTGTTGGGCTTGAAGTTGGGGCGGATGATTATCTTACAAAACCTTTCAGCATGCGGGAGTTAGTTGCAAGGGTAAAAGCCATGCTGCGGCGAGTACGAATAATACGTGAAGAAATCAGCGCAACGCATAGTGAAGTGGCCGATAGAATGATTTATGATTTTGGCAACCTGCGTATCGATGTTGGCCGGCGCGAAGTGCGTCGTGATGATCAAATAATTAATATCAAACCCAAGGAATATGAATTGCTATTTTACATGGCCAAACATAAAAATCAGGTAATTTCGCGCGACCAAATCCTGGAAAGTGTTTGGGGATGGGACTATGTTGGGGATAGTCGCACAGTTGATGTACACGTACGCTGGTTGCGCGAAAAAGTGGAAAATGATCCCGGAAATCCACAACGAATTATCACAGTGAGAGGTGCGGGTTATCGCTTCGAAGGTTGATTGATGCGTAATTCACTCATAAACCGCATTGCCATTCCGTATGTTGTGTTGATCGTGCTGGTCATAACAGGTCTCAGTATTTTTTTCACCCACTTTGTTCGTAATGCGTATCTTGACTCGACCTCCACATCCTTGGAAAGTAATGCCAGGGTGATAGCAGCTCAGGTACTTCCGTCCCTTATTAACAATTCTCCCCAATCAGAAATTCAACGTATTGCAATTGAAGGTAAAAGTTTGATGAAACTACGAGTGACCATCATTAAACCCGATGGTCAAGTACTGGCAGATTCTGATAGCGATATCATAAATTCATCAAATCATAGTTATCGGCGTGAAGTTATTGCTGCGTTGAATGGTTCTATTGGGACTGATATCCGCAAAAGCGATTCTCTCCTGGAAAATATGCTGTATGTAGCCGTTCCAATTTATGATTCTGGCCAAATTGTAGCCGTTTCGCGCACTGCCATTACGCTGGAGACTTTGGATAGGCAAATGAATAGTCTTCAGAACACAATATTATTAACAGCTGCGATCACTGCCATTATTGCGATTCTTATTGCGTTTTATCTAACGCGTTATACAATGGATCCGCTCAAACAACTGGTTAAGGACGTTGGTCAGTTAGAAAAAGGTGACTATGAGACCAGGTTTCTCATTAGCAGGCGTGATGAAATTGGAAAAATTAGTAATGTCTTTATTACCCTTGTAAATAAGTTGAATGCTCAAATTGAAGGTTTTAAACTGGAACGAAGCACATTAAATGCGGTGTTGACTCATATGACTGATGCAGTGATCATTGTGGATGGAAACGGCATTGTACAGTTAAGCAATCCTGCAGCTGAGAAAATATTCAATGTCAGGAAAAATGGGGCTGAAGGAAAATCACTGGTTGAAGTGATCAGGAATCATCAGTTAGTGGAATTATGGAAAGAATGCCTGGATTCCCGAAAGCAAAAATCAACCACACTTGAAATAACGCCCAGCAAGCTTTTTGTTCAGGGTATCGCGACACCTTTAGAAGATGTTTTTCCTGGCGGCGTTTTGATTGTTATGCAAGATTTAACCAGGTTAAGGAAACTGGAAAAGGTACGCAGTGATTTTGTCAGCAATGTCTCGCATGAGCTCAGAACTCCACTGGCATCCATTAAAGCCTTGACAGAAACCCTTCAGGAAGGGGCATTGGAAGATCCGCCGGCAGCTCGCCGTTTCCTGGGAAGAATGGAAATTGAAATTGACAATTTAACTCAGATGGTACAGGAATTATTGGAACTTTCCAAGATTGAATCCGGACGGGTACCATTGAAAACGCAATTGATAGATCCCAGCTCGATCATTGAAAAAGTGGTAGAACGTATGCAGGTTCAAGCAGAGCGTTCCGGGCTGTCTCTCCTCTCAACTTATCCATCAAATTTGCCGAAAGTAACTGCTGACCCTGATCGAATCGGTCAAGTGTTTGTTAACTTAATTCATAATTCCATTAAATTCACGCGTCCAGGCGGAAGAATCAATATATCGGCATATTCCGACCGTGGAAGGGTGGTATTTAAGATTGAAGATAATGGTGTAGGCATTGAACCGGAATCTTTGCAGAGAATTTTTGAAAGATTTTATAAAATTGACCGCGCTCGCTCCAGTGGGGGAACTGGACTGGGGTTGTCAATCTCCAAGCATTTGATCGAGTCTCACGGTGGACGAATTTGGGTGGAAAGTGAAGTGGGAAGGGGGAGCTCATTTTTCTTTACCCTTCCCATCGCATAACCAGACGTAGTTTGTGATAGAATGCACATAAATCTAGCTTAATCTATAGAAAATTCAATTGATTTTTTCCAAATCGTTTTCGCCTCTGCATTAAGGCAAGGAGTTTTGCTAGTGGAAAACCTAATAATTTCTTTATCTCGCTGGCAATTTGCATTAACCACGATATATCATTTTTTCTTTGTACCATTAACAATCGGTTTGGCGGTTTTGGTTGCCATTTTGGAGACGATTTACCAGCAAACAAAAAATGAAATTTATAAAGAAATGACCAAATTTTGGGGAAAACTATTTGCAATAAATTTTGCAATGGGAGTGGTAACCGGAATTGTCCAGGAATTTCAATTTGGAATGAATTGGTCAGAGTATTCTCGTTATGTCGGTGATATTTTTGGGGCACCGTTGGCTATTGAAGCATTATTGGCCTTCTTTCTTGAATCTACCTTCCTCGGTGTTTGGTTATTTGGTTGGGATAAACTGCCCAAAAAAATCCACCTTCTGTCTATCTGGTTGGTTGCATTTGGGTCAGTTATTTCCGCTTTCTGGATATTAGTTGCAAACTCTTTTATGCAAGCTCCAATGGGGTTTGTGGAAGAAAATGGCCGTTTAATCATGAATGATTTCGGGGCTTTGATTTCAAATCCGAATGTATGGGTTCAATTTCCGCATACATTATTCAGCGGGTTCACCACAGGCGCAATGTTTATGGCCGGAATTAGCGCATATCATTTATTTAAAAAAAATCGTGAGGATTTCTTTATGAAGTCACTACGCCTCTCTACATTATTCGGATTTCTTTCCGTATTTCTGGTTGTTCTGGTTGGCCACAGTCAGGGGCAGCATATGGTTCAAACTCAACCAATGAAGATGGCGGCTGCCGAGGCTTTGTGGGATTCTGAAGATCCGGCATCATTTTCCATCTTCACGATTGTTGATGAAGCAAATAAGCAAGATGTAATTTCTGTCAGGATTCCTGCTGTGTTGAGCTTGCTTTCATATAATCAGTTTACGGGCAGGGTTGAGGGAATTAATGATCTGCAGGCTAGATTTGTTCAACAATATGGTCCAGGAGATTATATTCCGCCCATCACCATATTGTACTGGTCGTTTCGTATCATGGTGGGATCAGGTTTTTTGATGTTATTTATCTTCACACTTTTACTTTTCTTTATTATCCGGAATAAGAATCCATTTCAATATAAATGGACAAAATTTTTGCCATTTGCGATCGCATTACCATACCTGGCAAACTCCTTCGGATGGATAATGACCGAAATTGGGCGCCAGCCATGGGTTGTCTACGGATATTTGAAAACGAAGGATGCGGTATCCCCCAATGTTACCGTTGGTATGCTTCTTGTTTCATTGATCGGGTTTACCCTTGTTTATGGTGCTTTAATGGGTGTTGATATTTTCCTTCTGAAGAAATTTGCCAAGAACCTCGTTCAGCCTGAATTGGCAGCTGTCGATTCTATTGATTTTTGGGAAGGCGGGGAGTGAAATGGCTTTAAATACAATTTGGTTTTTACTCATTGCAATCCTTTTTATCGGATATTTTATTTTGGAAGGTTTTGATCTGGGCGTAGGCATCTTATTGCCTTTTCTGGCAAAAGAAGATATAGAAAGAAGAATGGTCATAAATGCAATTGGTCCACATTGGGACGGCAATGAAGTCTGGTTAATTACAGCAGGTGGTGCCATGTTCGCAGCCTTTCCACAATGGTATGCGACCTTGTTTAGTGGGTTTTACCTGGCATTATTCCTCATGCTGATTGCTTTAATTCTCCGTGGAGTAGCTTTTGAATTTCGCAGTAAGCATGACAACCCTCAGTGGAGAAAGTTTTGGGATTGGACAATTTTTGCTGGAAGTTTAATCCCTGCCTTTTTGTGGGGTGTTGCCTTCACGAATTTTATCCGCGGCGTCCCGATTGCAGAAAATTTTCAATATGTTGGGAATTTCTGGGATTTAATTAGCTTATATTCGCTGGTTGGTGGATTGGTGACGTTGATCGGATTCATGATGCACGGAGCAATATTTCTTTCGTTAAAACTCGATGAGGATCTTTCAGAAAAAGCTGTTCAAATTGCAAAAAAAATCTGGCTGCCCAACCTGGTGGTCGTTGTCGTTTTTGTAATTGGTACTTATTTTTTCACTGATATTTTACAAATACTGGGAGTAAATCCGGGTTTTATGCCGATTGCAGCGATACTTTCATTACTGGCTGTTGGTTGGTTGATAACGAACAGATATGTAAATTGGGCATTTTTTATCAACAGTTTGGTGATCTTTTTTTCTGCCAGCACAATATTTATTATCCTTTACCCCCGTGTGTTGGTATCCAGTATAAATTCTGCATTAAGTCTGACGATCTACAATAGTGCCTCCAGTCCATATACTTTGAAAGTGATGTCTATCATTGCATTGATATTTGTACCAGTTGTCATTGGATATCAAATCTGGTCATACTGGGTGTTTCGAAAAAGAATTGTGCGTGATGAAAAAACGCTCCATTATTAAAATCCAAAGAGTACAATATGTTTTCCAGTAAAAAATCAAACTACTTGAAACTTAAGGGAAAAAAAGGTGAAAAAAGTTGTTGTTAAATCTGATCAAGCACCAAAGGCAATTGGACCCTATTCTTTAGCCATCAAAGCCTCAGGTTTTATATTTATTTCCGGACAGTTGGGAATAGACCCCGAAAAAGGGGATCTCGTTTTGGGTGGGATTGAACCTGAGACCAGGAAAGCACTTGAGAATATGCGGGCAGCTTTGAAAGAAGCCGGTTCAGATCTGGCGAACGTCGTCAAAACCACAGTTTTTCTCAGGGATATTAACGATTTTGGAAAAATGAACTGTATCTATGCGGAATTCTTCGCGGATGAACCGCCTGCTCGTTCAGCATTCCAGGTGGGTGCTTTACCAAAAGGTGCATCTGTTGAAATTGAGGCAATTGCTCTCGATGGTCAGGAATAATCGATTTATTATTTAACGATTAATGATTTGGTAATAGTAATTAAAGGTAAGGAACCTGATGGAGAAGTCTGTATCAGTCATCATTCCATGTTTGAATGAAGAGAAACATATTCAGAATGTAATCAAAGCCATTGCCAATCAATCTTATTCGATTGGATTGATCGAAGTGGTGATTTCAGATGGCAACTCAACAGATGGAACGCTTGATCAGATTGAAATAAGTCGAAAAATGTTTAGCAAATTGCCGATAAAGGTTGTTAATAATCCTCAACGTAATATTCCTTCAGCCTTAAATTTGGCAATCAAAAATAGTAAGGGCGAGATCATAATTCGCATGGATGCCCATACAATTCCGGATCGCGATTATATTCGTTATTGTGTAGAAAACTTGCAAAAAGAAAACATTACGAATGTGGGTGGACTGTGGTTGATTCAACCCGGCAGGGATACCTGGATGGCGAAGTCAATTGCGGCTGCAGCATCTCATCCACTGGGTGTAGGTGATGCCCGTTATCGATATTCACTTGATGCGGGATTTGTTGAGACAGTACCTTTTGGCGCATTTTATCGCCAACTTTTTGATGAGATTGGGTATTTCGACGAGACTTTGTTGACCAATGAAGATTATGAACTCAATACCCGTATTCTTCGAAATGGCGGAAGGATCTACTACGACCCGAAGATAAAGTCGGAATATCACGCACGAGGCACATTGAAAGACCTCCTGCTACAATACTGGCGGTATGGATATTGGAAACTAAAAATGTTGCGTAGATACCCGGAGACAATTCGTCTACGCCAGGCCCTCCCGCCGTTGTTCGTCATGACGATTTTCGTTTTAGCCATCGCAAGCATTTTTTTCCTATATGGCTTTGTTACCCTGGCTGCAATCCTTGTTCTATATTTCCTGATACTTTTTTTTGCAAGTTTAAGACCAGCAAAGAAAGAATCAGATTACCGTCTGATGGTTGGTATTCCAATCTCGATCTTTGTTATGCATATAGCATGGGGAGCAGGATTTATTGTCAGCTTGGTGAGTAGAAACAAAGGTTATAATTAGAACTTATGGCTGGTTCAGGAATCAAAAATAAACTAACCTGGCGTTTGCGACCGGAGGAGCGTAAGGTAATTCTTATCATTGGAGACATCGTCAGTGCCGTACTGGCTTTATTGATAGCGTTGATTCTTTGGTCAGTCAAACCAGAAGAATGGCTGAAATTTTCATGGCAGTTCATCCTTGAACGACCTCCAATCTGGTATTTCTTTTTACCCATTCTGTGGGTAATCCTGCTCTCAGGTTTATATGATCATCGCCGCGCCGAGAAAATATCTGCGACTATAAGTGGGATTGCAATGTCGACATTGCTGAGTGGAATTCTTTATCTCTTTATTTTCTTTCTAGCAGAGCCTAATTCTCTTCCACGACTTGGCGTGGCACTTTTCTTTATTGGTTCTACAATACTGACCCTGATCTGGCGATTGATTTACATCGCCGTTTTTACAGCTCCTGCCTTTATGCGCCGGGTGATCATTGTAGGCGCTGGAAATTCGGGCTCTACACTTGTGCGAATTGTAAAAAATAGTTATCCGATTCCCTTTCATCTGGTTGGTCTCATTGACGACGATCAAACCAAGAAAAGCAAAGAATTCATGGGATATAAGGTGATTGGATGCAGTGATGAATTATTGAAGGTTATAGAAGAAGAAAAAATTTCTGATGTTGTCTTCGCCATCTCCGGAAATCTCTCACCGGCCTTATTGGATTCTGTCATTACGGCGGAGGAAAATGGGGTCGATGTGACAACAATGCCGGTAATTTACGAAGAATTAATGGGTAGAATCCCCATTTATTTGCTTCAAAGTGACTGGTTATTGCGTAGTTTTGTCGATCAAATGCACGTCAATCGATTTTATGAATTCGGCAAACGCTTATTCGATATACTTGGAGGTATGATCGGGGTAATTGTTCTTCTTACCTTATTCCCGTTTATATCCTTGGGAATAGTAATAAGCGGCAAAGGTCCGATTATCTACAAACAAATCCGTATGGGAAAAAACAGTGAGGAATTCAACATCATAAAATTTAGATCGATGAAAATCGATGCAGAGAAAGATGGTCAAGCGCAACCAGCACAAGAGAATGATGATCGTATCACAGCCTTTGGCCGCTTTTTGAGAAGGAGTCATCTTGATGAATTGCCACAATTCTTTAATATCCTCAAAGGTGAGATGAGTTTGGTTGGTCCGAGATCTGAACGGCCGATGATTATTGACGAATTAAAAGAAATCATTCCTTTTTATCGTGCCAGATTATTTGTCAAACCTGGTTTGACAGGGTGGGCTCAAGTAAATTTTGGTTATGCTTCAACCATTGAAGATAATGCTACCAAACTGGAATATGACTTGTATTATATTAAACATCGCAATTTATTGCTGGATATATCAATTCTATTTCAGACGGTGGGGTCCGTTATAGGGTTACGAGGACGCTAGATGCGCAATCGACCTAACTTACGTAACAAATATATATTGCTTGGCGATTTGATCCTTATTTTTATTTCTGTACTTGGTAGTTATGCCTTACGCTTTGAGCTGGGTGCGCAGTTCTTCCAATACCTTCCCAGTGCCTACTGGATGTTGGGAGTATCACTGGTCATTAAACCACTCATTTACTACTTTTTCGGTCTTTACCGCCGTATGTGGATGTATGCCAGTGTGCAGGAATTAAAATTAATCATAATCGCTGTCACGGCAGCTTCTGCAGTTGTATCAGCGACGATGATTTCCTTCTTATCATTGGGGTTTTTTATCGGATTCCCGCGCACAATCCTGGCGATTGACTGGATTCTTTCTATATTATTGGCGGGCGGCTTGCGGTTTTCCTCCCGAGTTATCAGTGATAATTTTGTGACGGGAGCAGCTCCTGTAAAAGCAGGTAAGAATAGGCGGATCTTGATTGTGGGTGCCGGTGATGCAGGGGCTCTGGTAGTGCGGGAAATGCAAAAGAATCCACAGATGAATTTCGTACCTGTTGGTTTTCTGGACGATAACCCGGCTAAATTAAAACAACAAATTTATGGTGTCCCTGTTGTCGGAAACATCAATGATCTTTCGAAAACCCTGGATACAATGCAAATAGATGAGGTTCTGATCGCTATTCCTAGTGCACCCGGCCGAATAGTAAGGTTGGTTGCAGATATCTGTCGTGTTAAGAGTACCCCCTTTCGTACAATGCCGGGTATGTACGAATTGCTTGGAGGTACGGTTTCGGTCAGTCGCTTACGTGAAGTTGATATTGCCGACCTTTTACGACGGCAACCTGCTCATATGAATGATGAACTCATCGGAGCAACTATTAGTGGTAAAGTAGTGTTGGTTACCGGGGCTGGTGGCTCAATTGGAAAAGAACTCTGTCGCCAAATTGCCAGATGGGGTCCTTCTGAGTTAATTCTGGTTGGACACGGCGAGAATAGTGTTTTTGAAGCTGTTTTAGATTTGAAAGAGAGTTTTTCCGGATTATCCCTGACCCCGATAATCGCAGACATGCGGGATAAAAACCGATTGCAAATTATCTTTAAACGACACCGGCCTGATGTTGTTTTTCACACGGCTGCGCACAAACATGTGCCATTGATGGAGTTAAACAGTGAAGAGGCAGTCAAGAATAATATTTTAGGAACTAAAAATCTGGTTGAAGTTGCTGAAGCGAGCGATGTAGAACGCCTGGTGATGATTTCCACTGATAAAGCAGTTCGACCAAGAAATGTTATGGGTGCCACCAAGCGAATTGCGGAAATGCTAGTGTTGAATGCTGCGAAAAAAACCAATAAAGCTTTTTGTGTCGTTCGGTTTGGGAATGTATTGGGCAGCCGCGGTAGCGTTGTGCCTTTATTCAAACGCCAAATTGCAAAGGGTGGTCCAATAACCATTACCCACCCGGATATGAAACGATACTTTATGACGATTCCAGAAGCGGTTTACCTTGTTTTGCAAGCAGCCGGAATGGGAAAAGGTGGCGAAACCTTCGTGCTCAATATGGGCGATCAGGTGCGAATTGTAGACCTGGCGGAGGATTTAATTCGCCTTTCTGGGCTGGAACCTGGCCGGGATGTGGAAATTACTTTTACGGGTTCTCGTCCGGGTGAAAAATTAAGTGAAGATCTATGGGATCAGGGTTTTACATTCCATCGTACAGATCACCCTGACATTTATCATTTGGCTAGCGGAGAAGAATTGTTGGCTGTCGATATTGATCAATTTATCGCAAATCTATTGGAATTGGCCAATAAAGGTGATATTTCAGGCATCATCACGGCATTCGATGAGAATATACCAGGTGCGCAGGTACGAATGACTCCCCCTGAGGATCTTATTTCAATTAATTAATCTTATGAAAATTGTGTCTGAGACAGAATGGTCCAATTGGTTATTAAAAAGAAACAATTTCCATGTATTACAACAATCAGCCTGGGGACAACTCAAAAATAATTTTGGATGGATGCCATTTCGCTGTATCAATGAGAAACAAACTGCAGGGGCACAGATCCTTTTTCGGAAATTATTTTTCGGGTTGACCATTGCGTATTTGCCCAAAGGTCCTGTCGGAAAGGCAGACAGCAAGTTTTGGGAATCAATCGATCTGATTTGTAAACAAAAAAAATCGATCTTTCTTAAAGTGGAGCCAGATCTTTTTGAGGGAGAAGAGTCATCACTTTTTTCTGAAGATGTGAAATTTAAATCTGCGCCATCAATACAACCTATTCGAACGATTGTTGTCGACCTGCAAGGAACATCTGAGGAATGGTTAGAGCGAATGAAACAAAAAACACGCTATAACATTCGCCTGGCAAAGAAAAAAGGGATAGATATCCGTCAGAGTGATGATATTAATACTTTTTATGAAATTATGATTTCTACTGGCAATCGGGATAATTTTGGAATTCATTCAAAAGAGTACTATAAAAAAGCATTTGAGTATTTTCAGCCTCAAGATAATATCGCGCTTTTTATGGCTTATTACAAAGACCTGCCGCTGGCGGGCTTAATGGTCTTTTCAGCAGGTGAGCGAGCCTGGTATTTTTATGGTGCTTCCAATGATACAGAGAGAAATCGAATGCCAACCTACTTGCTCCAATTTCACGCGATGCAATGGGCAGCAGAAAAAGGGTGTAAGAGCTATGATCTTTGGGGAATACCAGATTACGAAGAGACATATTTAGAAGAAAATTTCTCTGGTAAATCAGAAGGATTGTGGGGAGTCTACCGCTTTAAACGCGGTTTTGGAGGACAAATAAGACGATATATGAATGCCTTTGATCGTGTCTATAACCCATTCTTATACTCAATGTACAGGTTCTATACCGAAAGGCGCAGTGTTATATGAATTTATTTATTGGTAAATTCTTTTCTCTTGCCATTCTGGGCGAATTTGCAGGTAGGTTCAGATTTAAATTTTTGATTGGAATCCATTTTTATGCCTGAATTCATCATGATGAATTGCTCGGCAGAAGAGTGGGAGATTATATTACCTGATTTACCACAAGCTCACTTTTTGCAAACCAATATCTGGGCTTCTATTAAAGCCAGCAACGGGTGGAAAGCTTACTATTTAACCTGGAAGGCTAAGGCAGGTCAAATTGTCGCGGGTGCCATGGTCCTTGAACGTCAAACCCTTCCTCGCTTTTTTCCCATTCGTATGCCAATCCACTATAGTCCTAAAGGCCCACTTCTGGATTGGAGCAACTCGACATTGGTGAATATAGTCCTCAAAGATATTGCGGATTTTAGTCGCATGCGGAAAGCGATCTTCATCAAGATCGACCCGGAAATCTATCTCGAAAATCCTATTTACTTTTCAAGGTTTGAAAGCCTGTACAGGAATCATGAGAAGGTTGAATCTCAGTTGAAGAACATTGGCTGGCATTTTTCGGATAGTCAAATCCAGTTCCAAAATACCATGTGGATTGACTTACAGCCTGGCGAAGAAGAAATTCTAGCTGGAATGAAACAAAAAACCCGCTACAATATTCGATTGGCTGAAAAGAAAGATATAAAAATTCGCATAGCCGTAAACGAAGATTTTGAAACTGTCTATCGTTTATACGCCGAAACTTCAATTCGCGATCAGTTCATCATAAGGTCACAGACATACTATCTTGACGTCTGGAAAAAGTTTACACGTGCAGGTATGTGTACCATTTTGCTGGCAGAATTTGACACGAAACCAATTGCTGCACTGGTGATGTATTATTTTGGTGGAATTGCTTATTATATATATGGCATGTCTTCCGATCAACATCGTAATTTTATGCCTACATATTTATTACAATGGGAAGCAATCAAGCTTGCAAAAGCTAAGGGCGCAACGATCTACGATCTGTGGGGTGCGCCGACCAATCTGGATGAATCTGACTCGATGTATGGTGTTTACCGTTTTAAAGTTGGGCTTGGCGGTGAACTTGTGCGTACAATTGGAGCCTGGGATATGATTTTGCGGAAAAGTGCTTTTCTTCTCTATCAAAACATCATTCCGATTGTTCTTTCGATAATGCGCAAGCTGGGGCGAAAGCGGACCGTGCAGTCACTTGATTAAAGTTTGTAGTGAGAAAATTCGTTACTACTCTGGCAAGTAGTACCACCACCAAATTGGGGTCTGAATAAAGGAACAAAAACTCCCAGAGAACGTAAAGACGCTTAAGGCGTTCAGAAGTATTTTTCTTCGCGCTCTCGCTATACGTGCCTCAGGCAGCGTCTTTGCAGTTTATCAAAGAGAATTAAACAATGGGAAATAAGCTCTGGCTAAGTATTTACAAAAATTCTAAATAACAATCAGGGTATCAGCGCAGGTTGCCAGGTAGCACCAAACTCAAAACTGGGGCTATTAATGAGCAATTTAACATTGGCACCATTGATTGTAGCCAGGTAAAGATCATGATTTTCCCCATCCAGCCAGCGTTCAAATACAAACCATTGGCCGTCAGGAGAAACATCCATCTCAGCTGCGGGACTTAAATCGGGTTGGCCTGATGGTGGTATACGGAATTCCAGTGCCAATCCTGCATCAGCGAGCCGTTTTCCCGAAAAATAAGGCAGACCACCATTTACACTTTGTTGAGTAAAGAAGATGATCTTTCCATCTCTCGAATAAACGGGATAATTATCGTTGGAGTTTGTTGACCCGGAAAATCGCTGAGCGTTTGCCCCATCCGGATTTGACTGCCAAATTTCGGTGGAACTCACTTTTCTGACAAACGCCAGTGAAGTCCCGTCGGGGGACCAGGTAGGTTGGCGATCTCTCCAGCGTGTATCGGTGATCTCTTTTAACTCATTGGTTGCCAGATTGAAAGTGAAGAGATGAACCAGGCGTTCTTTCGATTCAGGATCGTTTCCTGGTCGTAGCGATGCAAAAACGAGCAGATTTCCCTCTGGTGACCAGGCAGGGTCAAAATCGCCAGAGGGATCAATTGGAATTGGGAGGGGTGTAATTTCTTCCATATTGTCCAAACTGAAAGCATAAATTCTTGCGCCTTCATATAATTCCCGTTTGTTTGGGCAGGGTGAGATGAATGCGATTTTTTTGCCATCAGGTGACCATGTCGGCTGACAGGCTCCATCAACCAGGGAGGTGATTTTCTGACGAGTCTCTTCAAGGATGTTATAGGACCAGATTTGCATAACTTCATCATTTTCATTCGATGCGTAAGCGATTAGTCCTCCCCCCGCGCCCATTGGTGTTGGGTTCGCTGCAATCACTGCGACTGTTTGTGTGGATAATGTAGGTGAATTTTGAGAGGGGGTATTGAGAACGAGCGTTGAAGTATCATCCACAATTACAATTGGATTATCGGTTCCTAAAGGTTCAATATTTGGCGTGCTTGAATTAAAACCCAACAATTTTGAAAGAGTTCCAGTTTGTAGTTCCCAGGCAGTTGAAATCAGCACCAATAAGATAATTGCCATTAGCCACCACGGGAAATGACGATTGTGATTATCATTGAGGGGACGACTGAGGGGTACACTGACGAGAGGCTGTGAAATACCGGTATGGATAACCGGCATATCATTTTGACGTCTGGGAGGCGGGGTAACCAGACCATTTTCTACCGGGATGGTGGTCATATTACCAGCGTCCAGCAGAGCCACTCGGAAATCCTGTGCGCTTTGATAGCGTTTCTCAGGATCAATTTCCAGTGCTTTTTCTAAGATCACAGCCAGCCTTTCACTTACATTGCTGCGCTTTTTTCGCAATGGGGTCAATTTTTCTTTACCTGTCAGACGTGAAAGACCATCCTCGGGCACCGCACCAGTCAGGGCTGCATACAGGGTGGCTCCCAGTGAATAAATATCAGACCGTTCATCTGTACGGCCTGTACCATATTGTTCTGGTGGTGAGTATCCAGGCGTCATGGCACGGGCACCAGTTGTGGTTTGCTGGTTATTTTCTAATAACTTGACCAGACCGAAATCGACCAGTACGACGTGGCCTTCGGGGGTGATCTTGATATTGCCTGGTTTAATATCGCGGTGTATAACAGGTGGTTGACGTTTGTGTAAATACATAAGAGCATCGCAGATTGATGCTCCCATAATGATAACTTCGCGTTCGGGCAATTGGTCAAGACGTTCAATTCTTTCGCGTAAATCTTCTCCTTCGATGAAATCCATGACCAGATATTGACCCTGACCGGGTATGAAAAAATAGTCACTCACTCGTGGTAAGTTAGGATGACGTAAGGTTGCCAGAATGCTAGCCTCGCGTTGAAATTGGCGTGAATAATCATCTGTTAACATTAAGTTTGCCTTTACGGCAACGGGAACGCCTATGTTCTCATCGACAGCGTGATAAACAGAACTCATCCCCCCCTTTCCGAGTATTTTTACAATTCTGTATCTTTCATTCAGGATGGTATCAGGATTTATCGCCATAATGTGTATAGCAGATTTTACCGTTGATGAATTGTTTAAGCAATTGCTACAAGGTTCAAACATTTTGAACGCGGTATAATCAAGAAGATTAAATCAGAAGGTCAATTATTTGGAACTCGATATTAAAACGGCAGTACAAACAGCATTTTTTTTGGCAATTGTCGGCGTGTTGGCAAGTGTATTATTAATATTTCGAAATTTTAATTCAGCCAAAAAAATGCCTTTTTATCGTAAGCGGCGTCATTTACAGTTAAAATCAATTCGCTTGCTCATTTTAGTAGTCTTGTTAATTGCTTCCGCAGTTTTTTTTAACCAATACGCGGAGCCGGCTATATACTTAATTTTCCCGCCAAGCCCAACCATCACGCTCACGCCAACCTTAACAATAACACCCACTATTACCTTAACGCCCACAATTACACTAACCGCGACCATTACCGAAACACCTCTAGTAAGTCCCACCCCTGAGGTACCAGTAACCATTCAAGCAGAGTTTCAAAGTACAGTGGTCCCTAATCCGGAAGCAGTTTTCAGCCCACTGGTGATATCAAAAGAAATTGGTGAGGATCTGCAGCCAATTAATTCGAATGTTGAATTCGATCAACCCCTAGGTACTTTGTACGCCACCTTTAGTTATATTAATATGGTGACCGGCAATCAATGGACTTCTGTTTGGAGCAGGGTGGATGACAGGCAGATCATATGTTATGAGACGAAACCCTGGGACGGGAGTACGGGCGGCTATGGATACTCTGATTGCTCTCTCGCACCCATTGATTGGATGCCAGGTGTTTATGAGGTGCAAATTTTTATTGGATACGAGTTTAAAGTTTCGACCCGCTTTACAGTCATCGGCGATCCACCGACAGCAACTTTCACCGTAAGCCCGACTGCGACTGCCAGCAAGTCGCCAACAGCGACTACAACTCGTACTCCCCTGCCAACTCAAACGGCTTCTTTTACACCTACCAGAACCCTTACCCCGACACGGACGCTAACACCTACCATAACGAGAACACCAACCCGTACGAACACTGCAACGGTAACACGAACTCCAAGACCAAGCGATACCCGTTGGCCATCTCAGACACCCACTCCGCTTGTAACAAATTAGCGTTCGTGTGTTGGCTTATACACTCACTTTTCTTCGAGTATTGGTAAACGCTATTTCTCTTGCAATTTCACATGCCAGGCTGGCATTATTTCTTAATAACGCCAGATTAGCCTGTAATGTCCTTCCCTCACTTATCTCGGCTATCCTGGATAACATAAATGGGGTAATCTCGGGGCCATTGATCCCGAGTCTGGTTGCGTCATCCAGTGCAGCCTGAATATTCTCTTCCATTCTCGGCTTTTCGATTGCATATTCAAGAGGCACAGGATTGGCAATCAGGATGGCGGCGGGCAAGCCAAGGTTGCATTGTTGATTGTAAACCTGAGCGATTGCGTTTGGGGAATCAATCTGCTCAACCGAGAATTCACCATCCCCATGAGAATAGAACTCGGGGAAATTATTTGTGCGATATCCGAATACAGGTACGCCCATTGTCTCAAGAAATTCCAGTGTTGCGGAGATGTCTAATATGGATTTTGCTCCGCTACATACCACAACTGCCCGCTGTTTAGAAAGCTCATACAGGTCATTCGAAACATCGAAATTCGAATTTCGGTGAACGCCACCAATTCCACCCGTTGCAAATACGGATATCCCTACAAGTTTGGAAAGGAGCACAGTTGCTGCAACTGTAGTTCCGCCAGTCCATTTTTTCTGCAATGATATAGTCAGATCCTTCGTACTGATTTTGTGCCTTTCAGCGCTTCTTGCCAGAATTGAGAGTTGAGTTTCCTCCACCCCTATCAGAACTTTGCCATCTAGCAAGGCTATGGTTGCCGGGGTGACATTGGCATTTCTGGCAATCTCTTCCATTTCCATAGCGAGTTCAAGATTTGTGGGAAATGGCAATCCGTGGGTTATAACCGCCGATTCAAACGCAACCACCGCCTGTCCTGATTGGATCGCACGCGCTACTTGAGGTGCAATTTGTATGAAAGTTGATAATTTAGTCATTGTTTTTATCCTTGTTATTTTTTATTTTTGCTTTTCATCAGGTATGGATTTTTGATTCGTAAGCATGTTCTGAATTTTCGATGGCACCTTTCCGAACCTTCTCAGATATAATCTCTGTCCATACTTTATTTCAGAAAAGAATGCTTCTTGCAAAAGTTTTGTATCCGTTTTGGAGGGAAGAGTGAACCTCCCATTTTTTACGATGTTGTAGGTTTTATATATCTGTATCTTTTTGGAAAGATAGGTTAATTTTCTCAAATACAGAAATTTTTGCATTACGCCCGATACTTTAAATTCTTTCATGCTTTGTATTTCGAATAATTCCCGCCAAAGATCTCCTTGATTAATCGTTGCAGGCAAATATAATGATCCATTTTCAATCCAATCAAATGAAAGGCGAAATTTTTTCATTTTGCGATTGAATACTTCGCGAAATTCCTGAAAAAGAGAATCTGCAATCGAGATTGCCATTTTTGGAGTGGAGGATTTGGCAAATCTGAAAAGCGATTTCTGAGGCATAAGTTTCATATTAAACCGGTAATGTTTCGCCCGCAGATTATTTCTATTCTTCATCAAACGATATCGATATTGGATAGTAATTGAGCAGGTAGGTTTGTAACAACTATGAGTAGAAAAGTGTTCTAAATTCCGCTGCATCAGCAATTGGAAATTATATAAATCGTGGTTTGAAGAACCGCCCTTCTGCAGTGAAATGATATCTTCCAGTTTCCTTTGACTGATGAAGTTTGTAAATTCTTTATTGAATTCATCTAAAAAGAACTTTTGCCAGGGGTTATCAACGATCTGGAATGCCATCCAATAGAAGTGGTCCAGGCTGTCCAACTGCGGTTGAACAGTGCCAGCATTTAGATTGCGTTGAATTGAATAAATTACTTTTATATTTTTGATGACTAACGGAATTCCGTCCTTTGAGCAGCCATATACATCGAAAACCGCGCTGTGTTCACGAACATCAAATATTTTTATCGGTCTTGCAAATCCATCAATCTCCAGACGGGCTGGAAAATCAGGCGAAATGATCATCGGTTCGCCATCCAGCTGTTCAAATATGACTGCATTTTCTTTTTCAATTTTTACCAGTGTTGGACCACCCAGAAATCTCGTAAAAGCGTTTTCAGAATGAGAAAAATATTGACCATCTTCAATACCAATCTGATCTAATTTTCCGATAGCAAATGCGGATCGTAGAAGTCTTTTTTTAGCCTTTTCCGCACTTTGTAAATCATAACTATAAGTCATATATGAGGTGTTGATCGCAAGAGCAGTTTTCCAGGCCAGATAAATAATTGAAATAAAAATAATTGTGTTGAAGGAAAAGAAAAATTGTAAGTAATGAAAAATTCTTGCCAGGAGAGGACTGCCTGTCAGAATTTGGCTGAATGCAAGAGGATTTTGTGGGGGGGTTATGTTGTAGAAAAAATTTGCAAAAGCAATCCAGATCAAAACTAGAAAAATCGTAATTAAAAGTAAACGGATGCGACCATGCAAAGAATCAATCTTGAAAATTTGGTTTAATATCAAGTCACTAATATGATGTCCCTCACTATTTCGCCCTTGATGGAAGGATTTAGCCGACGTTTTATTCATTCAATTCACTTCGTGTTTGGATGATGAACTCATAAAGATTTGTTAATAGCTGATAGTCTTTTTCCAAAGATTGCGTAAGTTGCGGATCATGCCGAATTAAATAAAGGATGCCTTTTAAATTTACTGAGAGGTGATCTAGGTTGGGTTGAGATTGCCCATCCAGCGGGTTGCTTGAAAATCTTGCCAGTGCGTAGGAAAAGTCCAGCAATGCCTGCTTCCTGGCTTCCCGATCCAAAGCGTTCAGTTCTTCGGCCATTTCTTTCCGTATCGATTCACCTTCCTGTTTTTTGCTTTTGCGCCATTCTTCTTCCAGTTTCGCTGCGAAACCATCCGGAATATTGATTTTTGAAATTGTAACATTCAGCACTCGGACACCAGATTCTTGTAAAACCCGGAATTCCGGGCTGGGAATTCTCTTTATTTTGCATCCATTATCAATGGTTCCAATCTGGTAAGTTGCCCGGGTCAATCGATTTTGGATTTGTTCCCCGATTGGGATTATCGAGTCGGAATTATCAGCAACATTACCCTTAATCTCCGCTAAGGATAGCTGACTGGAAATGTCTTTCCAGATTTTTACAACAAGTATCCCTGGCAGTATTGTCCAATCTGAACGATCCCATAATTTTGATTGAGAGTTCCTGATTCGTGTTTGGGAATATTTGATTGCTTTCCAAACAGAATTAGAATCCATCAAAAATCCGCCCTGATCTTTACCATTGCTCGTATCAATCTGAAAATCGAAGGATATCGAAGCGCAAATTTCACAACCATCTCGAGTAAGGGTAATTGTTTCTTCTTTACGCCTCATTCGCAGATCATAAGATTCACTTGTTTCATCAACCATTTTTGGTCGAAATGGAAATTCTCCAGGGAGTGGTCCAACAGTTTGGGTTTTCTTTTTCAAACTAACGATTTCCAGAATTCGCTCTTCGCGAAGGAGAAACCAGAATCCTCTGCCCAGTACTTTATGGTTTCCAAACTTGTCTGCGATTACCGCTGCACTGGCTGAATCCAGCCAAATTGAAATATCAGAATTTTTACTGGTTAATTTAATTGGTTTAACGGCCATACCATCGCGCACAATAAGAACTCTGGTGGAAATGCCAATAAGGAACCTGAATAAACTAGTGATTGATAGTAAACGTTGTTTACCGTTTTTTAGTGGAAAAACAAATTGATTGAGAAAGACAAGTGAAAGGAACAAGGCTAAAATGAATAATAAAATCGCCAAACTCAGAATCCAAAAAGAATTAAGAGAATTGATGTTTATTAAAAATAACAATAAAAGTGCAATAATGAATAAGCACAAGTTTGTGATTATTGAGCTGACCAAGGATTTGCTTTTCGGTGAATTTTTATTTCTCATGGATATAATTATTTTATCCCAGTTGTTAGTATCATCAAAATAAATCGCTAAGTAATGACATTTATTTCCCCCAAAAATGGTTGCAAGGAAAATTGTTGAGGATGGGATTATCTAAAAATGGGAGATGTATGATGCGCGCTTTTTTTATTTTTCTTTCAAAATCCAAATGGATGCGATCGATTTTTACAAACTGGTCATATGCATGGAAAGTAGCTTCGCGCTTTGTTGCCGGGACCACTCTGGATGATGCGATTGCGGTCGTAAAAAGAGTCAACGCAGAGGGATATGTCGCCACGTTGGATCATCTAGGTGAACAAACCGAGTCACTTTCTCTCGCGGAAGCTGCGACGGATGAGATTGTTCGACTTATTGTTGCTATTCACCAGAATAATGTTATTTCCAATGTGTCCATAAAGCTTTCTCAAATCGGACTTGTTTTGGATTTTGAAATGTGCAAACAAAATCTGAAGCGAATTCTGGAGGTTGCGAAAGAAACGAAAATCTTTATTCGTATCGATATGGAGGATTCAACGATCACGGATGAAACCTTACAACTTTTGTATTGGGCTCATTCTATTCACTCGGGGGTGGGCATTGTTATTCAGAGCTATTTGTTCCGTTCTGCAACGGACATTGAAACCTTGCTAATAAATGGAATCACACTGCGCCTTGTCAAGGGTGCTTATAAAGAACCTTATTCTATTGCTTTTAAGCAAAAGAGTGATGTGGATAAAAACTTCGATGATTTGGTTGAGATGGTTTTGAGTGGACCGCAGGTGAAATCCTACCATCCGGATCGGGAGGGTATTTATCCATCTTTCATAGGTCTGGGAACGCATGATGATCGTCGAATTCAGCATGCGATTAACCTTGCCAATCAATTCGATGCAGATTCAAATGCGATGGAAATTCAGATGCTGTATGGCATTCGCAAGGATCTTCAGGAAAAATATGTCAAAACAGAATTCCCATTGCGATTATATATTCCTTATGGAGTACATTGGTTTCCATATTTCATGCGCCGCCTGGCCGAGCGACCCGCCAATGTATGGTTTTTTGTATCCAACTTCTTTCATCGTTAACATTCTTCATTGCTCATAAATTAAGTATTTCAAAAATTGACATGGGTAGTAGCCTGCGAGATTTAGAGTAAGGGTAAAAATTTGAGTTTTATAATATGCAAAACAGGTTTATGAACCATTGCTGGATTGCTCGTAATTTAGATTGCCAAACTTTTGAATCGATCACGCCAAAAATAACAACCAGCTAACTTTCTCAGTGAAATTTATGTTGATATGGTTATTGTCAAAAAAAATAAGATAAATAGTAATTAAGCTTGGCGGTAAAAATTTTTCAATAAACAAATTCTCAGATAACAAGTTGCTACAGGCAGATTCAATCCAATAAAGATAGGGTAGAATAACAGTCATGCTAGTATAAATATCTATTTTGGCAACCGTGGATCAATTGATAATAATAAAAAATGATTATTTTCTGCAGAAATGAAGGCAGTTGCAACATTTGAAAAAGGATATTTGATAACTTGCCTGTTTAAAAATTTATTCTTTCTTTCTCAAAAAATCATGACAGTAAGAAGGAAGATAATTCATTTATGGAAGAAAAAAACAGCATTTCTAAAAAAATAATTGAAGCAGTTAACATCCCTGTATTGGTGTCTTTAATAATTAGTTACATGTTTGGGGGTGCCTTTATCTCATATCTGGGGAAATACTTGGATGGATTGATTTTCTGGTTAGGATTGGCAGTGGTTATTCTTTTTTACCTGAGCTCAGAATTTCTGGCCAGCATTCATTACTATTCAATACCAAATGAAACCCTCGACCGATCTCTCCAACTAAAATTGAAAAACCTTTTCTTTCAAACCAGTTTGGCTTTCCTGGCAACTGGCGCGGGCATCACTGTGCTCCTGTTTTTTCTTGGTAAGCGTGAACTAGAAATTTGGCTGTTTCTAGCCTTATTTTTTGTAATCAATGTGGTCTTTGTCATGAGCCCATTTGATTGGCGCAATAAAGGTTACAGAGATTTGTTAGACGCGTTCAATTTGGCGGTCCTTACGCCAGCTTTTGCAGTGGTATTGCAGCTGGGAGAAGTTCACAGGTCATTGTTGTTGATCACTTTCCCTATTTTTTTCCTGGTGATCGCTATTTTCCTGGCATTGTCTCTGGAACATTACTATGAGGATTTGAAAAGTGGTCATCGCACCTTGATGACTATGGTCGGCTGGAAATCTGGCATGAATTTGCATAACATTTTTCTGCTTTTATTTTTCCTGACCTATGGTCTGGGAGCAGTTATTGGTTTACCTTCACGCTTGTTACTGCCAGCTATGATTGCCTTCCCATTTTCATTATTACAATTTTGGGAGCTTTCAAGAATTCAAAGTGGCGAAAAACCACGTTGGTTATTTCTAAAATTTGTTGCCTGGGCAACTGTAGGTGTCCTGGCTTATTTTTTAATATTCAATTTGTGGGTTGGTTAAGCGATGAAATCATTTTTACAGCTTAAATCTCCGGAAGCTGCTCGTAAAGAATTTTTTGCATATTTTGATTCCTTTCAATTGTCCAGTGAAGTTATTGAAAGCGCGTCAGCTCTGGGATATGTTGTTTCGGTGGATGTATTTGCACCAGAAAGCCTACCTGCGTTTAATCGCAGCACAGTAGATGGATACGCGTTACGCAGCAACGATTCTTTTGGGGCGTCAGAAAGTCTCCCGTCCTTTTTCACGGTGACTGGCGAAGTCAAGATGGGCCAGCCAACAAATTTGGAAGTCAATAAGGGTGAGGCGGTTATAATTCATACCGGCGGTATGTTACCGAAAAACACGGATGCGGTAGTTATGATCGAAAATACCCAGGTGACCTTGCCTGGAGAAATTGAAGTTTCAAGAGCGGTGGGTCATCATGAAAACATGATCCTGGCTGGAGAAGATGTAAAAGCCGGTTCATTGATTTTTGAAAGTGGTTGGAAATTACGCCCCGGTGACATTGGCGCGTTGATGTCATTGGGAATCACGGATGTTGAAGTTTACAGAAAATTAAAGGTAGGCGTTATCTCGAGCGGTGATGAGGTTACTGACCCCCATAAAGAGATTCTCCAGGGTCAAGTTCGTGATGTAAATTCATATTCATTGGGTTCGTTGATCCAGCAATATGGTGGTGAACCTCGCATATATGGAATTGCACCCGATGATAAGGATATCTTCTCAGGAATTGCCCGCCAGGCAATTCAAGAGAACGATGTGGTAATAATTACTGCTGGATCCTCAGCAAGTGTACGTGATCTAACCGCAGAAATTATTCATGAATTGGGTGAGCCGGGTGTCCTTATTCATGGGGTTAATGTTCGTCCCGGGAAACCCACTATTTTGGCAGTATGTGATGGAAAAGCTGTGATCGGGCTGCCTGGAAATCCGGTGTCAGCCTACGTCATCGCCAATATTTTCGTTGTACCTCTGATCAGAAAACTTTCCGGGCAAACTTCTCCTTACAGAGAAAATAAAATTAAAGGAGAATTAACGATTAATCTGGCATCAAGTTCTGGTCGTGAAGATTGGATCCCGGTTAGGATAATTGATCAGGCAGATCATCGACATTACCGAATTGAACCCATTTTTTACAAAAGCAACCTGATCTTCTCCATTATCAAGGCGGATGGTTTTTTGCGTATTCCGCCAGATGTTACAGGTTATTCGGCCAACACGGAAGTGGAAGTACTCATTGTTTAAGGGAGCTCGAATGGCACTATACTTACACGATATACCATTAAGTCAAGCAAAGGAACGATTCTCACAGGCTTTACAGGAATATGATTTAAATAAACCCTTAGGGTCGGAAATAATCCCAATTGATGAACAAGCAGTAGGACGTGTTCTAGCAGATCCAGTCTGGGCAAAGATCTCATCACCTCATTATCATGCTTCAGCTATGGATGGATTTGCATTAATCTCGAAAAAATCCGAAGGAGCAATGGCTACAAATCCGGTTAGTTTGCTGGTACCGGAAGAAGCTGTTTATCTTGATACTGGCGATGTTCTTCCGGATTGGGCAAATTGTGTTGTGGCAATTGAAAACTCGGAAGCATTGGATGAAAACGGAATTATCAATGAGGATATCCGTAATCCGTATGCAATTCGAGTTCGGGCTTCTTTGCCTCCTTATACGAATGTCCGTCCGATTGGCGAAGATATTATTGCAACAGAGTTGGTTTTGCCTGTAGGAAAAATATTGCGACCGGTGGATTTGGGAGCTGCGGCGGCTAGTGGTCATAGTTATCTGACAGTCTATCGTTTACCTGTGATTGCTATTTTACCAACGGGCAGCGAATTGGTGCCGATCGGATCGCATGTCAAAAGTGGTGATATTATTGAATACAATTCAGTTGTTTTGGGAGCACAAGCAAAAGAATGGGGTGCAAGGGTAACCCGATTCCCAATCACAATTGATCAATTTGAACAGATTTGTAAAAATGTCAGTGAGGCGGCTGATACCGCAGACCTGATTCTGCTGAATGCCGGCTCATCCGCCGGTGCGGAAGATTTCTCATCTCGAGTGGTAGAAACTCTGGGGGAATTATACGTGCATGGCATAGCGGTCCGCCCTGGGCACCCGGTTATTTTAGGAATGATTCAATCCGAACGTGGCAGGCATGTGCCTATTATTGGCGTTCCTGGCTACCCGGTATCTGCCGCAATGACCGGTGAGCTCTTTGTGAAACCACTTATTCAAATGTGGAGTGGCAAAGACCAAAATGAGTATGAAGAAATTGATGCATTGATCACCAAAAAAATTACCTCACCTGCTGGTGATGATGATTATGTGCGAGTCGTCGCTGCTAAAATCCACGATCAATACCTGGCTGCACCGCTATCTCGCGGCGCCGGCGTCATTACGTCAATGGTCAGAGCGGATGGCTTTACCATTCTCCCGCGTGGGGTTCAAGGACTGGACGCAGGTGATAAGATCCGTATCCACTTGAATAAACCGCGTCGTGATATCGATAACACGATCATGGTGATTGGCTCTCATGATCTCACAATCGATTTGTTGGCAGAGTACCTGGCAACAAAAAAGCGGCGGCTCGTTTCGGCCAATGTAGGTAGTTTGGGGGGGTTGATTTCATTACGGCGAAAAGAATCTCATATGGCTGGCTCGCACCTTCTAAATCCTAAAGATGGTACGTATAACTTTGCTTACATTCGCAAGTATCTGACTGAGTTAGGCGTTGAGGTAGATGTGATAAATTGGGTTTACCGTGAACAAGGTCTTATGGTTCAAAAGGGAAATCCAAAACAAATTCTCTCCCTTCAAGATCTTGAGCGCCCAGACGTACAATTCGTCAATCGTCAGCGTGGAGCAGGAACTCGAATTTTGCTGGACTATTATCTTGGACATCTCGGGGTAAATCCGGAGCAAATCCAGGGTTATGATCATGAAGAGTTCACTCATCTCTCAGTGGCTGCTTCAGTTACCAGTAAGCGCGCAGATGCAGGTTTGGGTGTTGCGGCAGCTGCCAGCGCTCTTAGTCTAGATTTTATTCCCCTCTTCAAAGAACGCTATGATTTCATCATTCCAAAAGAATTCAGCCAATCAGAATTGTTCGAACCTTTTTTTGAAGCTATTGAAAGTACTGAATTCCGTGAATCTATACAGGCTTTGGATGGATATGATATATCCTCCATGGGAGAGCCAATGCTAGAATAAAGAATATGGAGGAATATATGGCTATTCAAAAAAACCAATCTGCCCCAGATTTTTTACTTAATGATGAAAACGGGTCCCCGCATCGCCTTTCGGATTACAAAGGTAGAGCTGTTGTTTTATATTTTTATCCAAAAGATGATACACCTGGCTGCACAGCAGAGGCTTGTGAATTCCGCGATGATTATTCAGTCTATCGAGATGCCGAAGTCACGATTTTGGGCGTGAGTCCCGACACTGAGAAATCACATACAAAGTTCAAGCAAAAATACGATTTGCCTTTTACCATTCTTTCTGATGTTGATCATCAAGTTTGTGATCTGTATGGTGTTTGGGGAGAAAAAAACATGTATGGCAAAAAATATTTTGGCGTGAAACGCACGACGTTTTTAATTGATCCTGAGGGAAAAATTGTGGAAGTCTTTGAAAATGTAAAACCAAAAGGGCATAGTACCCAGGTGCTCGCCGCCCTTAAGTAAATACCCAAGAACATGATTTAAAAAAAGATGTGTATTTTGAATCAAACACATCTTTTTTATATTCTGAAACTTGGTAAAATCATTATTTGGGCAATAAATGTTCTAAATGTTCAGAAAGCTCTTTCTTTGCCAGGTCATCCAGGCTGACGCCACCCAGGTAATCCAGAATCTGGTTTTGCATAACGGACCACATGTCTTTTGCTGAACAGTTGCCATCATGCGCACACTCATCCTCTGTTTCCAGACAGTCATTTAGACAGATCGGACCTTCCAAAATTTCTGCGATTCGCAGGATAGAAACATCTTTTGCTGCCACATTTAATTTCAAACCTCCACGCGGACCTGGAGAAGCTTTTATTAAACCTGATTGCATTAATGTATGACCGATCTGGTGTAGAAAAGGAAGAGGAATATTAAGTGATTGGGATAATTTTGCAGTAGGCTTCGGTTGGTTTCCATTTTCTTTTGCCAGGGCTACCATCAATTGGAGTCCATAATCCAACCTGCGGCTGATTTTCAACATTTTTCACCTCAATTGTTAAGATAACAGTAATATAAACTATTTAAATAGATAATGATGATCAAGGATAGTGACATCTTTCCTACATACAGCCCAATTTATAACAATCATATAGAAAAATAACTACGCATATTCAATTGTTTCCAATTTTAATGTTTCGCAAAAGGCTGAATGAAAAGAGAAAATTCAATTCAAGGGGAAATCATCCGCAAAGCTTATATATTAAGGTTGTTTTAATAAATGATGGGCATATAATTCTGCCTAGAAAGTGATTTTCCATATACCCAGGAGGTTAAATATGAAGAGACCCTTAATGATCGTTTTGTTTGTGTTTATTTTGAGTGCAATCTTGTTGACTGCGTGTGGCGGTGGGGCAGAAGCCGGTGAACCGAAATCTGATATTCCTACAGAATATGCCGGAAAAACAAACCCGCATAGCGGCGATGCTGCTTCGGTTGCTGCCGGCAAAGTCCTTTATGAAGCGCAGTGTGCTTCATGTCACGGGGTGAGTGGCAAAGGCGATGGACCTGCTGGTCAGGCTTTGACACCTCCAGCAGCTGATCTGACAGTAATTTCCGAAGGTGATGATTATGAGTTCTATCGGATTTCTGAAGGTGGCGCTATGGATCCTTATAATTCCTCCATGCCAGCCCATAAGAGTGTTTTATCAGAAGATGAAATCTGGCAGATTGTTGCCTACGTAGACTCTTTGAAATAAATTGTTTTTAGGATCTAAAGTCAGAACAGGCTGCTTCGAAAACAGCCTGTTTTGATTCAAAAAATAGTGTTAATTTAACTTCGTAGTGTTTTACAAATATTTTGACATATATGGTGGTTATAGTAATATATTATTGGACATCCGGGAGGGTGAATACGAGTAAATTGAGAAAAGAAGCCTTTAAAGAGTAGGAAAAAAAACATATGAAACATCTGGCGATTGTATCCGTACTTGTCGTAATTTTTACTTTTCTTATCAATTTGTTGTTACAATCGGTTGGCCTTTTACCGATCGAAGCAAGTTTGCAGGCAACTATCATCGATAGACTGTTTAATACGCACTTCTGGATCATCTCTTTCCTTTTCTCGCTGATCACTGTCATAGTGGTATACAGTTTGTTTGTCTTTCGTCGCCGTGGTGATGACGAAACAGATGGAAAATTTATAACAGGTTCGAATAAACTTGAAATTGTGTGGACATTAATTCCCCTCGCAACAGTAATATTCTTCTCGTTTTTAGGGGCACAATCTTTAGCTGAAACAAGGGTTATCGAACCCAAAGCACTAAATGTTAATGTAACGGCAGGTCAGTGGTACTGGTCTTTCGATTATCCGGATTTTGAGATTAAGACAGATACTTTATTCTTACCTGTAGATCGTCAAGTGAAGTTGTCCATGACATCAGTTGATGTAATCCACTCATTCTGGGTGCCGGAATTTCGGGTGAAACAAGATGTATTGCCAGGTGAAAATTTTGTAAAGGAATTGTATTTTACTCCGACAATTGAAGGTGATTACACCGTCCGCTGTGCGGAACTATGTGGTGGTGCCCATGCATATATGAACAGTCCTGTTAAGGTTCTGAGTGAAACTGAGTTTCAAGATTGGGTAGATGGTGAACTTAGTTCTGTTCCCCAGGATCCGGTTGCCAAAGGCGAAAAACTCGTGAGCCAAAATGGGTGTGTTGGCTGCCATTCTTTGGACGGGGCGGACGGTGTTGGTCCTACCTGGTTGGGTTTGTTTGGAACGACACAGACACTTGAAGATGGTACAACTGTTAATGTGGATGAGGTTTATTTAAAAAATGCAATTATTAAACCCAATGCGCAGATTGTAGCTGGGTACCCTGCAAATGTGATGCCTTCGATATATCTCGATTTATTCGATGAAGAAGAATTGGCTTACATGATCGCATTCATTAAATCATTGCAATAAGGCGAGGATAAACTATGAAGAAAATTTTCTCAATTGGCATCATTCGCGGTTTTGTCTTCCAAATTTTTGGTAGTCTGCTTGGTGCGGCTTTATTTTTTGGAATCAGGACTCTCATGGGACTGCCCTGGAAAACAGAACCAACAATTGTTGTTGGAGGTTTGATTGGTGCAATTTTTTTCCTGATTGGAAATGGCTCTTTGCGTGACTGGTGGAAGGCTGCGATGGGGGATGAAATGCCTGAAGCCCACAAAGTAAAGTCGTTTGCTGGAATTCGTCGCTATTTTGAGTTTACTCTGGATCACAAAGTAATCGGTATTCAATATGGCGTTCTTTCGATGGTTCTTTTAACCGTCGGTGGCTCTTTGGCGCTGATTTTCCGCCTTGAGCTAGCAGATTCAGGCTTGCAAATTCTAAATTTTGTTCAATTTAATACGCTGGTTGGTCTTCACGGAATGGTCTTAATTATTTCAATTCTGACCGGAATTTCTGCCTTAGGAAATTATTTGGTGCCATTACTGATAGGCGCAGAGGATATGGCTTTCCCGCGTTTGAATGCGTTTTCTTTCTGGATTGCCATCCCGGCTTCGGCAATATTACTAAGTGCGATGTTTTTTGGAGGTTTCGAAACGGGTTGGACTGGTTATCCTCCAAATAGTGTGCGCGGTCCCATGGGCATCCAGATGTTTTTTCTGGGGGTTTATATTGCTGGGTGGTCGTCAATTCTGGGTTCATTAAATCTGGTTGCGACAATTATAAAAATGCGTCATAAGGGTATGAATTTATTTCGCATGCCGATCTTGGTTTGGTCGATCTTGTCAACTTCGTTTATGGCCATGACAGCAACCCAATTAATTGGCCTTTCTTTTCAGTTGGTGATGTTTGAACGTTTGCTAGGTATGTCATTTTTCACTCCAGCTAATGGAGGAAACCCTATTCTTTTTCAACATCTGTTTTGGTTTTATTCCCATCCAGCAGTCTACATATTCGTGTTACCCGGTCTGGGTGTAATCAGTGAACTGCTGCCAGTGTTTGTACGAAAACCTCTATTTGGCTACAAATGGGTAGCTATGTCTTCAATGGGGATAGCGTTGGTGGGATTTTTGGTATGGGGGCATCACATGTTTACAGCTGGCATCGAAGACTACTTGCGTGTCCCTTTCATGTATAGCTCATTGCTTGTGGCGGTTCCCACAGGTGTAAAGTTTTTTAGCTGGGCAGCGACAATTTGGCAGGGCAAGATCCGTTTTCCTGTGCCGATGTTGTTTGCTCTTGGCGCAATTCTTGTGTTCTTATTGGGCGGGTTAACTGGACCGCCTCTGGGTACAGTATCCACTGATTTACATTTACATGATACTTATTTCATTGTGGGCCATTTCCATGACACCATGTTTGGGGGTTTTATTTTCCCAATATTTGCTGCCATTTATTATTGGTATCCCAAAATCACAGGACGTAAGTTGAATGAGGTATTAGGAAAAATTCATTTTTATTTAATGACTCCATCATTTCTTTTGATGACTTTCGGTCAAATGCGGATCGGTTTGCTTGGCATGCGCCGTAGAATAGCGGATTATGACCCAAATCTTGGATTTGATTTCACTCAACTTCTGATAACCATTGCTGGTTTCTTAATTGCATTATCAGTACTGATTTTCTTTATTAACCTCTTTGTCAGTGCGAAAAAGGGTGAACCGGCAGTTGGTAATATATGGAAATCTCGCTCACCAGAATGGTCAATCCTGCCATCGCCTGCACCTGCGCACAATTACGAGGGCCTCCAATTTAAGCTGGTAGGTAATCCTTATGATTACGGTCTGAAAGGAAGCAAGTACGTGGAGTTGGAAGAGAACTCAAATTCTGATAGTGAGGGAGTAATATGAAAACCATGCAGCCTTTGCGACGTGGAATTGTTGTATTCGCAATTCTGGCAGTGTTGACAATTATTGAATATTTCTTAGCCATCAACGAAGTGCCTCAGATTTTGCTCTGGACAACTGCGTTAATTAAATTGGTGCTCGTTTTGCAATATTTCATGCACATCTACCGGGTTTTTCGCTCGGATGAAGGAGACTCGTAATGACAGCTTTGGAAAGTTCAATACACGAGTACCAGAGGAAAATTGCGACAAACCGGTTAGGCCTATGGCTTTTCTTTATTTCCGATATGTTCATGTTTGGTGGATTGATCATCAGCCGTTTTTATTTGCTGGGTAACCAAAAGTTCGATTTGAATCAATCGCTGGGGTTACTGGTTACTGCGGTTTTATTGATCAGCAGTTTCTTTATGAACAGAGCAGAAGTGATGATTTCGCAAGGGAATAAAAAGGGCTTCATTCGCTCGTTGCTGCTAACCATCCTGTTGGGGATAGCTTTTTTGATTGGCGTAGTCGGTGTTGAGTGGGCTGACGCTCATTTTGGTCCTTCCGATGGTGCTCAAGGAGCTGTTTTCTACATGCTTACAGGTATGCATGCATTTCATGTACTGACTGGCGTAATTTTTCTGTTGGTTACTTTACGCAATGGCACGAAAGATAAATTTAGCGCGGAAAAACACTATATGGTAGAGGCTGCGGCTAATTATTGGCATTTCGTCGATGTTGTTTGGATCATTGTCTATCCGGTGCTCTACTTAATGGGAACTTAAAACTTAAAAAAAATGAATAACAAACTTGTAATTTTGTTGGTAATTATTATTGCAATTATTGGGGTCGGCTCGGCGATTTTTATGGCTCGCCCGCATGTTATGGCAGGGTCAGTCATTGATCCGCCAGTAAAAGCGCCTGCAATCGATTTGCCATCATCACATGGAGAGGTGTTTCATCTTCAGGAACAACGAGGAAAGATAGTCCTCCTATTTTTCGGATACACCTTTTGCCCCGATGTTTGTCCGACTACTCTTTTTGATTTGCTCCAAATTAAGAAACAGTTGGGAGAGAAGGCAGACCAGGTTACTTTTGTTTTTGTTACAGTCGATCCGCAACGCGATACACAGGAGCAATTAGCCAAATATTTGAAGTCATTTGATGAATCATTTTTTGGCTTGACCGGAGAAGAAGCCCAACTCGAGCCAATTTGGAGTGGTTATGGTGTCTACCATGCGATTCAAGACAACAATAGCTCTACTACTTACCTGGTAGACCATACATCACGCCTATATTTAATTGACCAGAAGGGACAATTAAGTGTGACATACCTTTTTGATACACCGGTAGAGGATATCGTCTCCGATTTGAAATATCTTCTCAAGCAAGGTAATTCTTCATGAGATCCAACATAACTAGGTACTTACTCAGGATAGGGTTATCTCTCCTGGTGAGTTTTGGAATGGGTTTTTTGATCAGTGAAGGTAGTTTTTATATCCTCAATCAAGGAAAACCACCACAAAATAAAGATTTTGTTCTCGAAATTCCATTGGGAACGGCTGAGCGAATTGAAGAAGGATTGTCTGTTCCTTCAATTCCAGAAAATATGGTTTTTTATGAAGGCGATCGCATTATTGTAAAAAACGACGATAATGTCAGTCATCAGCTTGGACCTGTCTGGGTCCCGGCGGGGTCTTCTGGAACTCTCGATTTGGGAGAACAACAGAAATATTCGATCTCATGTTCTTTCCAGCCAAACAAATCACTGGGGTTGGACATTCGCCAAAAGACAAATTCTGCTACACGTGCACAGGGTGTTCTTGCGATTGGTTTGCCTTCCAGTGTGCTTCTGTTTCTATTCTCGATTGTGCTTAAGCCAATCGAGTCTGTAAGCGAAAATGGTCAAAACATAGATGAAAAATAAACACCAATGGAAGATGGTCCTAACTACTCTTCTCGCTATTGCTGGTGTGCTGGTCCTTATTCGCCTTGGACTCTGGCAATTAGACCGCTTAGCATGGCGTCGAAGTTTCAATGCTCATTATTTGCAACAATTAAAATTACCAGCTCTTAACGTAAATGAAGATTCTGAAAATCCTATCCTGCTTGAGTCAGAATATCGACAAGCCTATGCAAATGGTCGTTACGATTTTGGTGGGGAAGTTTATTTACAAAATCAAGCATATCAAAACCGACCTGGTTACCGCGTCTTGACACCATTCCTGCTAGGGGATAGCGGGAAAGTTGTATATGTTGATCGCGGTTGGGTCAGTTTGGATGTCATGGATTCTATGGATGAAATTAACCTTAATTCGCAGGATGACCTCCAGATTTCGGGTGTAATCCGTTTGTCACAGGAAAAGAATTCGTATGGTATTGACCCGGATAAGGATAAACCATCAGATTCGCGATTTTGGTTGATCGTCAATTTGCAGAAATTGCAAAAACGCGAGAGCCGAGAAGTTCTTCCGATCTATATTCAATTAACAGAACAGGCGGAAAACGAACTTCCCATTCCCGTTCCGAATGAAATTGAAATTAGTGAAGGACCTCATATGGGCTACGCCGCACAGTGGTTTTTCTTTGCCGCATTATTGGCTGGAGGGTATCCATTCTTTTTAAGAAAAATGCTACAGAAACCAACCGAACAGAAAGAGATTATTGATGAAGATTATTAAACCAATTCTAAGAAATAATATACTCGTTTTTAGATTACAAATGACCTCGTTGATCTTGATTTTTATACAAGTTATTCTTTTAACAATCATAAGAAACTATGATTTTCCTTTCGTTTGTCAAACTGGAGGATGGTGCAGTAATCTAGTTTCAATGTTAGGGGAGAGCAATAACTTGGCATTCCTCATTATTTCTTTCCTCAGCCTGGCAGTATTATTTGCTGGAATTGCAACCATTTATCTTGGATGGAAGAAGAATCTCTATAACATAAGATTAGCTTTACTGGGGATCTTCACTATCAGTCTGGTTATTGCAGGATGGGCAGTTTCCAGATCTGAGGTGACCAACAAGGACATCATCAGCAATTTGATTGGCATGGCGGCCATATTTTCATCCTCTTTTTGGCTTGGTTTATTTGTTTTTCGTAAAAAAGTTGCTGCCATCTCAAAAAAAATCCATTGGGTGTTCATTTCCTGGTCGCTCTTTTCCTTGCTTGTCTTGATAATGGGCGTCATTGTTTCTGTAACAGATGCGGGCAAGTTTTGCATTGGATACCCATTTTGTAATAGTATTGGCGCGCTTGAACCATTGGGATATCTGGCACTTGTCCATCGTTTATTGACAGCAATCTTGATTGTTGTATCGATTATGGTCCTTAACCTTACCTGGAAATACTACCGGTCTTCCTATTTCATGCTTATATCAGTGACATCTGCCTTCACCATGCTGATCGGACAAATTGTGGTCGGGGCGCAACAGGTTGTTCGTAATTTTCCCCTGGATCTTGTAACCCTGCATGCAATCAGTTCAAGCGGCTATCTCGTATGGCTTATTTTTGCCTTGATAGCCTCCAGGTATGAAACCCCGACAGAAGTGGCTCATCGCAAGACAATTTTTAATGATAGGGGCAGACTGAAGGATTTCTATCTACTTAACAAACCGATTATTGTTTTATTATTACTCGTAACCACCTACTCAGGCATGGTAGTTTCGGTAGGCAGGTTACCTTCACTTTCATTAACCTTTTGGACGATGCTTGCTGGTGCGCTTGCTGCTGGTGGCTCCTCTGCTATCAATCAATACATTGATCGTGAAATTGATCTTTCCATGCAGCGCACAGCAAAACGGCCTTTACCTTCTGGTCGCTTAATGCCCTCTGAAGCCCTCGCCTTAGGTGCAGCGGAAATCGTCATTTCATTCTTTATCTATGCTAGTTTTGTCAACATGCTGGCTGCCATTTTGGCCATGATTGGGATGATTTACTACGTGTTTCTGTACAGTCTCTGGCTTAAACACGCAACAGTACAAAATATAGTTATTGGCGGCGGCGCTGGCGCAATTCCACCCTTGGTTGGTTGGGCAGCTGCTACGGGAAGTCTCAATATTCCGTCGTTATTTTTATTCGCCCTAGTTTTCCTATGGACTCCACCTCATTTTTGGGCTCTGGCATTGGTTCGTAAGAATGATTATGCTCGCGCCAAAGTCCCGATGTTGCCGGTTATCAATGGTGAAAAGACAACTCGCCTACAGATATTTATTTACACCATCCAATTGGTGATCCTCACGCTTGTTATGCCGTTTTTTGACCTTGGTGGGAGTATCTACCTTGTAGCTGCTATCGCATTGGGGTTGTGGTTATTGCATACAGCCTGGCGAGTTCTCACAGTAGAGGGAAACAAAGTAGCCTATAAAATGTATCGATACTCAAGCATGTATCTGGCGTTCATCTTTTTGGCTCTGACCGTAGATTCCTTGCTTTAGGCAGACTGTGGATATATCTATTGCAATTTCACCAGTACTTTTCCGCCGCTCCATAGTTCTTCTAGCTTGTAATAATCTCGTTGTTCGGGTGAGAATAAATGAACAATGACATCCCCGATGTCTAACAAAACCCAACCACTGGAGGCATTGCCTTCAATGGTTCCGTTTAACTGATGTTTACTTTTGACTTCTTCTTTAACACTTTTTGCCAGCGCATCGAGCATCCGGTCACTGGTTCCTGTGCAAAAAACAAAATAATCTGCAAACGATGCAATTCCTTTTACGTCAAGTAGTAGGATGTCTTCCCCCTTTTTTTCGTCCAGAGTATCTACTACAAATTTTGCTATGTCTAATTCGCTCAGCTTTCACCTCTTTTTAATAGTTTATTGAGTGATTTTAACACGGAATTGAGGACAGATAAAGTTAAGCCAATTTGAAAGTGTTGAGGAGGGTATAGATGGGACCGCTAGATCTCAACTCACTTTTGAAGAAACTGAAATTGTTTACCTTCCAACTTCCAAAAGAAAGATGTTCGTTAGCGGTTAAATGATTTCCCAGGATGTTTGCCTCTCCTGGGGTCAGTGGAAATTTAATACGCGCAATGGTTATGTGGGCTGAGAATTTTTTTGTTTCAAGGGGTAATCCAAGGTTGGACCCTATTTCTTCCAGCATTTTCGATATTTGTAGCAATGAATCGCAATTGTTGCATCCAACCCAGAGGACACGCGCTTTTTTTATCTGTGGAAAAACTCCCATCCCCATTATTTCAAGCTCAAATGCTTTCAACCTTCCAACGCGATCGTTTACCAGTTTTGAATACATTCCCACCAATTGCAGATCGATTTCCCCCAGAAACTTTAGGGTGATGTGGAGATTTTCCGGATTTACCCACTTGAGGTTAATGCTTGAAATATCCTGTTGAATGGCAGCACAGCTGGTTTTTATTTTTACTTTTACTACTTGAGGAAGCTGAATTGCGAAAAAGGCTCTGACTGATGATTTCATCACTGAGGTTCTTGGACAGGGACTGTTATGGTAATTGCTCCTGCTTTTTCGAAATTCAATTTTAATTCAATCTGATCTCCTACAACCAGATCCTTTTTTAAACCGATAAACATGATATGGTAACCTTGCGGTTTAAATTCAACCTCGCTGTTGGCAGGAATTTCGACATAATCCTGCTCTTGCATGGACATGATGCCATCAACCATTGAACTGAGATGAATCTCGGTTGCATTGGCAACATTACTTTGCGCGGACAGTAATTTGTCAGCATCATTCAGTGGATTGGACATCACGAAGTAAGCTGCAGTTGTATTACCGGCAATTCCAGGTCTGGCCCAACCAGATTTGATACTTATTTCTTTTGAGCTAGAACAAGCTGGTAAAACCAGCACCAGCAGGAGCAGGGTAGTTATACATTGCAATTTTTTCATCTTAAATCCCTTTGTGTTTTAATTAAGTATAAGTATTCACAATTACCTGGTCAAGGAAAGCTGGCTGTACAGATTTAAAATCAACATTAAGTCTATATGATTATCAGTTCATTTACTAATCAAAAGAAACGAACTGCCGTGTTCCCCTTCAGTCAGGTTTTTAAACCAATTCGCCAAAAAAATGAGAAAATTCAAACCAACCAAACCGTAAACTCCATAGTGGAATACAAATTTCAAAAAAATAATCTGGTAAACTCAAATAACTTATGGTATAAGATAGATACCCTACTGTGTTCGTGATGCAGCACATCCGGTTTTGAGCCAACACCCCAAAAATGGAGCTCAAATTTCAGGGCATACGCGATAGGCTTAGGCCAAGGCGGAAACTTTGAAGCGGGCACCTACCTGCGTTTGCAGGTTCAAAACTTCGCAGCACACGGCATGGTGGGGTTTTTTTATTTAATAGTGCACACATTGCACCGTTCTGCCTCTATAATAAGGACATCGAATGGAGGTATATCTTGTATCCAAACCCTGTATTAAAGCGGCTGGGTTTTTCTGATAATGATCGTGTTGTTGTCATTCATACTGATGATATTGGGATGTGTCAGGCATCGGTCAAAGCTTTTGAAGATCTACATCATGTGGGGATAATTTCTTCTGGAGCTGTCATGGTTCCCTGTCCCTGGTTCCTGGCTGCCAAAAACCTGACCACGAAATTTCCGCAAATCGATTTAGGAGTTCATCTTACACTTACCAGTGAGTGGAGTGAATATCGTTGGGGACCAATTTCAACCAGAGATATGGTCAGTGGAATGATCGATCAAGAAGGGTATTTCTATGCATCTTCTAAGGAGGCTCAAGATCATCTCGATCCGGCGTTTGCCAGGGAAGAATTGGCAATGCAAATTTCAAAGATGTGTTCTGACGATTTTCTGCCTTCACATATTGATACCCATATGGGCACAGTTGCTCATCCTAAATTGATGCAAACTTACATTGAGTTGGCAATCACCAATAAACTTGCCGTCATGATGTTTCGGTTGGATGAAGAAGGGTGGAAGGCAACGGGTTTGGATACTGATTCAGCAATAGAAGCTGTCCGAATGGTGGCGAACCTGGAAGATCTGGGAATTCCATTATTTGATCATATTCGTTCGATGCCTCTCGAGGATGCGAGTAATCGTCTTGAAAAAACAAAAAACACATTCAATGAGCTGCAGCCTGGTTTAACACACTTTATCATCCATCCGGCAATTGATACACCAGAAATACGGCAAATTACGCCGGATTGGCAAGCACGGGTTGGGGATTATGAAGTCTTCCGTGATGAATCCTTAGGATCATTTATTCGAAGGAAAGGAATTCAAGTTCTCGGCTATCGTCATCTGCAACGTTTGATGCCAGGTTTTTCTGAGCGAAAATAGTTGACATTGACTCAGAAGGTTTGTAAACTTGTGGAAGGTAAAAAATATTCAGGAGGAAAAGATGGGATCCAACTACCAACTTGTTACACGCAAAGGAGCAAATCCTGGGCAAACCTTTCCGATTGATCTTACAGAAATGTACATTGGGCGAGATTTAGGCTGTGAGATTGTAATCAATGATACAGAAGTCTCTCGCCGGCATGCAAAAATATACATTCTGGGTTCAGGTTTTGTCATCGAAGATCTGGGTTCAACCAATGGCACATTCGTAAATGGCCAGCGAATTACCGGATCACATGCATTAGTCCCCGGGGAGGAGATTGCTCTGGGTGATACTACAACTTTAGTTTTTGAGGTATCGGAAGTGGATCCTGATGCAACACGTGTAGCTATGCCTTCTTCTGGTGGCGGGCAAACGTTTGTCAATGTACAATCACCACCTGACTTCCCTATTTATGCTGAGTTTTCAGCTCCATTGCCAACACCACCCATGACCCCACTTCATTCAACCCCTCCCATTCCTTCTGCTCCTCCATTTGCCGGTCAGGTACCTTCGACGTCGAATAGGCCTCCATTACCGCCAAAGAAAAAAAGTAAGCTGTGGATTATCATTCTGATCATTATTCTTGTAGCTATTTGTGCCTGTGTGGCTGTTGTATTAATTATCGATTCGATGAATCTTTATTGTGACATTGCGCCTGGATTGATGAACTCATTGTTTGGCGCAGGTTCTTGTCCTTAAATTTTCAAGGTTAAAAACTGACAACAAAGCTCATTACCTTCGGAGCTTTGTTGTTTTTCTTAAAATTAGTTGTTAAAATAATATGGAATAAGATGGCAAAACCAAATGAAGAGAATTCTCCACCCTGGTCAAATACCACCAAGCTGGTAGTTGCGTTAATCATTACCGCAATATTTGCTTTGCTGTTATTTCGATTTAATTCGGTATTTGTGCCACTAATGATTTCATTTATGTTGGCATATTTGTTCAATCCCGTAGCCAACTTTCTGAAGAACCGGCTCAAATTTTCCTGGAAGATTTCTGTCACTGTGATTTATTTGTTATTGTTCATCATTCTTATTGGCTTGATTACATTGGGCGGTTTTGCGGTTTTTGAACAATTATCCAGTTTGATTAAATTTATCCAGACCGAAATCAAGAATCTGCCAACCTACCTGGAGGAAATATCTCAGTTCCAGATTAAATTTGGCACTTTTGAAATTAGTCTTCAACAGTTTGACCTTGCGCAATGGGGTAATCAAATTTTAGGAATGGTGCAGCCAATCATTGGGAGGTTGGGAACCCTGGTTGGATCATTGGCTGCAGGGACCGCAACTACGATCGGATGGATCTTTTTTTCATTATTGATTTCATACTTCATCCTCTCAGAATCAAAAGGTTCGCCGGGTAAGATTTTCCATCTGACAATACCAGGTTATAACGAAGACGTCGATAATATAGGAATTGAATTAGGTAGAATTTGGAATGCTTTTTTACGTGGTCAACTGACAATAATCCTGATCACGATCGTGATCTATTCAATACTGCTGGGTTCTTTGGGTGTAAATTTTTTCTTTGGTCTTGCCATGGTTGCGGGTCTGGCGCGGTTTGTTCCTTACATTGGTCCCGTCATTGCCTGGACGACGTATGGTTTAGTGGTTTTATTCCAGGATTCCACTATCTTTGGGTTAGCCCAGTTTCCTTATGCATTAATTGTGATTGGTGTCGCCTGGATGACAGATGTCATTTTGGATAATCTTGTCGTTCCGCGATTGATGGGAGATGCCCTCAGAGTTCATCCAGCCGGGGTGATGATTGCAGCCATTGTCTTTGGTCGAATTTTTGGAATTATCGGGGTTATACTTTCAGCGCCAGTGCTTGCTACAGCGCAATTAATTGCTCAGTATGTTTACTACAAAATGTTTGATATGGACCCCTGGTCGGAAATTAAAAGCAGAATTCCACGAGAACCTGTTACCCCGGGTTGGTTGAAAGGTATAATGGCTTTTCTGAAGAAATTTTGGACTTGGTTTTTATCAACGCTGGTGGTTGTGAGGAAGAAAGTTTCTGAAAGAAAAGAATAGATCAAGAAAATCAAAAGGAGCAAAATTATGGCTACAAATGATCCGATGACAAATACATTGTGTGAAACTACAAATTATATGGTTTGGCAGGCAGAAGAGCCGGATGGTGAAACGACTTATCATTTAGAATTAAATAATGTCACCTTACATTTTTTCAATGAAGAATGGGTGGAGTTTCTCGAATTAATGGACAACTTACCAAAAGGAAAAAAGTAGTCAAATTTTTCTGACATTTTTTCCTCCAATTTGGAAGCAATTCATCTGTTATTTATGGTGTAATAATATCTAATTTATAGTATTATTAGATTAGTGTTGCTATATCATCAAAACCAATTCATTTCATATTCGCTGGAGCGAGCATGTCTCATCCGGAAAATATATCTCCGCTAAAAGACAAACTAAAGAAATCCGCTATTGATGATATTTTGGTTCGAAACCAGAATCAACCTGGATCAACGATGGTGGTTTTGAATGAAATCCAGGAAAAGATTGGATACATTCCCAATGATGTTCAGCGGTATGTCGGCCGTGTACTGGGCGTACCGCTCAGCACAATTCATGGCGTAGTGTCATTTTATTCCTTTTTTACATCAATACCTCGTGGGAGTCAGACAGTGAAGTTGTGTATGGGCACCGCCTGTTACGTCGGTGGTACATCCCAGTTGATTGACAAATTACAAAATGAACTGGAAATCAGCGTAGGGGAGACAACCGCGGATGGCGAGATAACTCTCGAGGTTTGTCGCTGTGTCGGCGCTTGCAGCCAAGCTCCGGTTGTGATGGTTAACGAGGAAATGCACGGAAAAGTCACTCCACAAAAAATGACTCGTTTGATAAAAGACTTGCACCGTAAGAAGCAGGTAGAATGATGCCCATCTTAAAAGATTTTCAAGAGCTCCAAAATCTATATACTACGGTCCACAAACAAATCAAAAAAGAACCAAATTTCACTGAAGGAGCTGAGATAAGCGCTCCCACAGAAAAAGAAGTGCGTATCGTTTTGAAAAATTATGGCCGAATTGATCCTGAGAAAATAGAGGATTATATTGGTGAAAAGGGCTACCTGGCTTTGCTGCAGTGTCTGCAAAAATACCGACCTGAAGAGGTGATTCAGGTCATCAAAAATTCGGGTTTACGTGGCCGGGGGGGCGCAGGTTTTCCTACCGGGCGAAAATGGGAATTGGCGAGGAATAGTCAGGGATCACCTAAATACATAATATGCAATGCCGACGAAGGTGATCCTGGTGCATTTATGAATTGCAAAGTACTGGAGGATGACCCACATGCCGTTCTGGAGGGAATGGCCATTGCAGGCTTTGCCATTGGCGCAGAACGCGGTTTTATTTATTGTCGGGCTGAATACCCTAAGGCAGTCAAAATGATGCGAAAAGCAATTGAAGATGCGAATCAATATGGCTTGTTGGGTAAGTCAGTCTTGGGTAGTGATTTTCGTTTTGATGTGGAAGTACGCATGGGAGCGGGTGCATTTGTGTGCGGAGAAGAAACGGCTTTGATGGCCTCCATTGAAGGATTCCGCGGTGAACCACGTCCTCGGCCACCATTCCCGGCTGTAAGCGGGTTGTGGGGCCAGCCAACCAATATTAACAATGTTGAGACCTTTGCCAATGTTCCTCAGATTATTTTAAATGGTGCTGAATGGTATGCAGGTATCGGCACCTCGGGTAGCAAAGGAACAAAAACATTTGCGTTGGCGGGTGATGTCAATCATACCGGTTTGATTGAAATACCTTTCGGATTAACACTTCGTGAAATCGTTTACGAAGTAGGTGGTGGTATCAAGAATAATAAGCAATTTAAAGCCATACAGACTGGTGGTCCGATGGGCGGCTGCTTGCCAGCTCAATTCCTAGATACCATTGTGGATTATGAAAATTTATCTGCAGTCGGGTCAATCATGGGTTCCGGTGGAATGATCGTAATGGATGAGGACACCTGCATGGTTGATATTGCCCGCTTCTTCATGGACTTTATCCAGGAAGAAAGTTGTGGAAAATGTACACCTTGTCGATTGGGTACCTATCAAATGTTACAAATCCTGACCGATATTTGTGAGGGTAAAGGCGAAGCGGGTGATATTGAAACTCTAGAAAAATTAAGTGAAGTAACTCGATTAAACAGTCTGTGTGGTTTGGGTCAGGGTGCGCCAAATCCAGTGGATAGCACCTTGCGTCATTTCCGTTCCGAGTATGAATCCCATATTTTTGATAAGAAGTGCCCGGCAAATATTTGTCGAGCTTTGATCCGTTATGAGATTATAGAAAATCAATGCACCGGCTGCATGGTTTGTGCTCGTAACTGTCCTGTGACAGCAATTGAGGGTATCAAGAAAGAACCGCACGTAATTGACCCTGAAATATGCATAAAGTGCGGAATTTGCCAGAATGTATGTTTATTTACTGCCGTGGAGAGAGTATCGTAATGCCATTAACTGTAATAAAGAATCTCTCTGGAGAAATTAATGATTAATTTAACGATCAATGATCGCCTGGTATCCGTCGAATCTGGATTGACCGTGCTTGAAGCGGCCAGACAAAATGAAATCTATATACCAACCCTTTGCTATCATAAGGACCTCACTCCTTACGGTGGGTGTCGATTGTGTAATGTTCAGATCAAAGGAGCGAGAACTCCACTGGCTGCGTGTACTCTACCAGTCTGCGAGGGCATGGTTGTTGTTACGGACAATGAAGAAATCTACACTGCCCGACAGCGTATTTTGGAACTCCTTTTTTCAAATTACTACCAGACTAAGCCGGCTGTTGCTGATAATGAATTATTGAAACTGGCGGAGGAATTTCATATTGATACCAAGAAATTTCAGAAGCGAGAACCTCATTTTGTGCCTGATTCAGATCCCAATCCGGTTATTCGTGTTGATTTAAACCAATGCATTCTTTGTACACGATGTATTCGGGCTTGTGCCGAAATTCAGGGAAGATTTGTATGGGGGCTGGTTGAGCGTGGAATTGAAACCCATCTATCTGCTGGGGATGGGGTCCCGTTATTAGAAGCACGTTGTGAATCATGCGGAGCTTGTGCTGTCTATTGTCCGACAGGAGCCTTACAGGACCGATTAATTGACGATGGTCTTGCAATTGATAAAAAAGTGATGACAACATGTGCCTATTGTGGTGTAGGATGTAACTTTGATCTGAACATCCATAACGACGAAGTTGTTCGCATTACTTCTAACCCCGAAGCGAAGGTAAATGGCTTGCATTTATGCGTAAAAGGGCGTTACGGATTTGATTATATTCATCATCCTGAGCGTTTGTTAAAACCGATGGTACGCAAGTATCTCCTAGCGGATGGTATAAAGCCGGCTTATGTCAGCAGCAGTCCCTGGGTTGAAATTGATTGGGATACAGCTTATTTCTTGATCGCAAAGAAAATAGTGGCAATCAAACAGGGATTTGGCTCAGACGCTATCGGCTTACTTTCTTCAGCCAAGTGCACCAACGAAGAAAACTATTTGATGAATAAATTTGCACGCCAGGTCATTGGCACCCATAACATCGACCATTGTGCCCGATTGTGTCATTCATCGACTGTAGCCGGTCTGGCAACTGCTTTCGGGTCTGGGGCAATGAGTAATACAATGCAGGATATATATGATCATGCCAGTGCGATTTTCATCATTGGGTCAAATATAACCGAACAACACCCTGTTTTTGGTTCAAAAATAAGGCAAGCGGTTTTGCAGAAAAAAACAAAATTAATAGTGGCTGATCCTCGTAAGATCGATATTACTGAGTTCGCCAGCATTCATTTGCAACATCGTCCGGGTACTGATATCCCTTTATTAAATGGGTTAATGCACATTTTAATAAAAAAAGGTAGGCAAAATACAAAATTCATTGAAGACCGTTGCCTCAATTATGATGAATTCGCTGAAGTTGTCGAGACCTACACTCCTGAAATTGTTTCTCAAATTACCGGTGTACCCGTGGAATTGTTGTATCAAGCTGCCGCGATTATGGCTGAAAATCATCCAATGGCCGTATTCTGGGCGATGGGGATTACCCAACATACGACCGGCGTTTTAAATGTGTTTACTCTGGCAAACTTACAGATGCTGCTCGGGAATATGGGGATTCCCGGCGGTGGCGTAAATCCCTTAAGAGGTCAAAATAATGTTCAAGGCGCTTGCGATCTGGGTGCATTACCAGATGTATTCCCGGGTTATCAAAAAGTTATTGACCCGACAGCTCGATTGAAATTTGAACAGGCCTGGCATCTGGGATCCATGGACGTAGAAACCGAACCCAGGATGAAACACCTGCCAGGTTTGACGGTAACGGAAATGATTTCGAAAGCTGGAGAGGGAATTCTTAAAGCTTTATATATTATGGCTGAGGATCCCTTGATGACAGAACCGGATCTTAACCATGCCAAAGCTTGCCTTCAAAATTGTGAATTGGTCATATTACAGGAAATCTTTCCTACCGAAACCTCAGAAGTCGCGGATATCTTGCTGCCAGGAGTAACTTTTGCTGAAAAGGATGGAACATTCACAAATACGGAACGCAGGGTGCAGCGCGTGCGCCAGGCGATTTCAACAAGAGGTGAAAGTAAACCGGATTGGGTAATTCTTCAAGAATTGGCAAGAGCGATTATTGAAATAGAAGAACGAACTTACATAGGAGAATTATCAACCTGGGATTACCAGCACCCTGCGCAAATTATGGATGAAATTGCTGCCTTAACACCATCTTACCAGGGAGTATCCTTTGCCAGATTGGATGCTGGAGAACAACTACACTGGCCCGTCAAGGACAAAAATCATACCGGTACACCCATTTTGCATGTTAACTCATTCTCTAATGGAAAGGGTATATTTCATCCCACAGAACATATTCCGGCCAGAGAACTGCCAGACCATGAATATCCTTTCACATTAACAACCGGGCGCGTTTTATACCATTGGCATGGTGGTGAAATGACTCGTCGAACAACCGCATTATTGGAGTTATACCCGCAAGCGTTAATTGAAATCAGCCCAGAAGATTCTGCTCTTTACGGAATTGAGAATGATCGGATGATTAAGGTTTCCTCTCGACGTGGTGAGATGACAGCAAAGGCGATTATCAGTGATCGGGTAGCCCAAGGTTTGATCTTTGCTAATTTTCATTTTCCTCAGTCACAGAATGCGAACTTACTGACCATCTCCGCCCTGGACCCAGTGGCAAAGATTCCGGAATACAAAATCTGTGCAGTCAAACTGGCTGTTGTTGCATAATTTAATTCCATAAATGTCAATTAGGAGTTATTGATAACTAATATCTGCCACGTGGTTGGTAAAGATCCTGACTGGGAAGTTCTTCCAGTGAAACCTTTTCAATTTTTACTGCACAGGCTTTAAACTCTGGAATTTTCGCTTCAGGATCCAATGCGTCGTTGGTCAATAGATTTGCAGCTGCCTCGGCGAAGTGAAATGGAATGAAGATGACGCCTGGAATTGTCTTTTCGGTCACAATTGCGCGCAGAACGATTACTCCGCGGCGGGATGTTACTTTGATCGCATCACTTGTGCGTATTTCCTGCCAGCCAGCATCCACAGGGTTGATTTCCACTGTTGCCTCCGGGTATAAATCATCCAACCAGGAGTTACGGGTTAACGTGCCTCCATGCCAGTGTTCAAGCACCCTGCCAGTATTAAGGATCAGCGGAAATTCATGATCGGGCTGCTCATCAATTGGAAAATAATTCAAACCATAAAATTTAGCTCTTCCTAATGGAAAACTTTCTTTGTATAAAAAAGGTGTGCCGGGGTGATTCTCATCCGGAACCGGTGTTTGCAACCCGACTTTTTGGATTCGTTCGTAATTCACCCCTTTGTAGGAGGGTACCAGATTTCCCATTTCTTCCAGAACTTCTGATGGATGCGTGTAATCCCAATAGGCACTGTTCTGTCTTGCCAATCTTAGTTCAATTCGCTTGGCGAGGTCGCAAATAATCTGCCAATCTGCTCGGGAGTTCCCTCGCGGAGGGATAGCCTGACGAACAATCTGCACGCGACGGTCTGTGTTAGTGAAGGTACCGTCTTTTTCGGCGAATGATACTGCCGGCAAGAATACGTCTGCATAAGCCCCAGATTCATTAATGAAGAGATCTTGAGCGACAATAAATTCTAACTGCTGCATGTGTTTGTGAGCCTGGTTCAAGTTTGGTTCTGACATCATGGGGTTTTCACCCATGATATAAAGCGAGCGTACTCCACCAGGATGGACATGCGATAATATTTCGGTGGTTGTTAAGCCGAGGTTGCGATTGAGGCCACCTGGTTCAATGTTCCAGGCGTCTTCAAATTTTTGAGCTACAGTTTCATCATCAACTTCCTGATAACCAGGATAATGCCACGGCATTGCACCGCTATCGGATGCACCCTGAACATTATTTTGACCGCGCAGCGGATTTAACCCGGTGCCATAACGTCCCAGGTTACCGGTTAATAATGCCAGGTTGATCAGGCTGAGAGCGTTGTCTGTGCCGTGTGTAGATTGTGAAATTCCCAATGCCCAATAAATGGCTCCTTTTTCTGCGTTGCCAAAGAGCCTGGCAGCATCGATAATTAACTGCCGGTCTACGCCCGAAACGGATTCTACGTATTCGGGTGTAAATTTTTCCATGCTATCTCTGAATTCTTCAAAAAATTCTGTGCGTTCTTCGATGAATTGTTGATCAAAGAGTCCTTCTTTAAGGATCACATGGGCAATTCCAGAAAATACGGCCACATCCGTACCTGGCTTTTCTGGAAGCCAGAGTGTTGCGTAATTGACCATTTCCACTCTACGGGGGTCGACCACGATTATTTTTGCGCCGCGTTTTTCTACAGCTGCTTTCATTTGCAAGGCAATAATTGGATGTGTTTCGGTTGTGTTTGAGCCAGTGATAATAAATACATCTGTATCCATCACTTCAGCAGCCGTATTTGACATGGCTGCCGAGCCAATCGCCTTTTGCAGCCCTACGACACTACCAGCATGACAGAGTCTTGTACAGTGATCGACATTATTGGTGCGGAAGAGAGTTCGGAAAAACTTTTGAAGCAAATAATTATCCTCATTGGTTGCTTTTGCACAGCAGTAGACAGCCAATGCGTCTCCACCCTCCACTTGATAAATATTCACCAAACGATCCGCAACCAGTTCCAGAGCTTCATCCCAGCTGGCAACCCGCCATTCATTCAGATCGAATGCCTGGGTTCTTGCGCCAGGTTTCTGGGGTGTTTTTCGAATTAATGGTGTCGTAATCCTTTTTTTGTTATAAACAAAATCGGTGCCAAAGCGGCCTTTAACACACAAGTTTCCATGGTTGACAATAGAATCAAATGGTGAGGTGACTTTGTAGATGAAATCATCCTGTATGTGCAGTTCCAAATTACAACCTACACCACAGAAAGGACAGGTGGTTGAAACCACTTTTGTTTGTGTTGGACTGATCATATCGACTCCAATCTTATGCGGGAGAATTAACGTGCCCGTTTCCTGCGTTCCTGACGGGTCAGGCTCATTATGGACTCGGGTTCCATCCCCTGCTCTAAAAGCCATTCTTTTTTTGGTTTTAAAGCATTTGTTGGGCATACACCAATACATTGTCCGCAAAAAACGCAACTGGTTTCTGGTAAAGGTTTGTCAAAAAAGGTAGCTATTTGAGTATTGTATCCACGTTCTTTAAAGTTAATGGCAAAAGCATACTGAGCATCGCTGGCACAGACCTGGACACAGCGCCAGCATAAAATGCATTTTGCATAATCTCGGATGAACATTGAATTATCATCAATAATCGCTGGCTGGCGGGGTGTTGCATCTGGGAAACGATCATTTTCTACACCATACTCTGTACACATTTCAAGAATCTCCGGCGATTGACTGAGATCGGTTGTTGAAGCCATCATTTCAAGAATCGTCTTACGCGACAGGCGCACCCGTTCCGACTGTGTTTCAACTACCATCCCTTCGGAGACTTTTGCCACACAAGCTGGAATTAAGGTACGAGCTCCGGTCACTTCCACGACGCAGATTCGACAGAGAGCATTCGCGGTACAGGATTCATGAAAACAAATTGTCGGTATGGTCATTCCATTTTCCTGGGCGGCTTTCAAAATCGTAGTGCCAGCAGGTATTGAGACAAGTTGCTGGTCGATTGTTAGGTGAATTAGTTCATTCATTTGAGCCTCCAGCTTGTACGTTGGAATTTGACACCGAAGGAGTGAAGAGATATGGCCATTTCGTCAAAGCACTTCTGATGGCGGAACCGGCTGTTTGCCCTAAGCCACACAGTGAGGCATCTGTCATGGTGGCAATCAAGTCGGAAAGCCTTTTTTTATCTCGCTCGTCCGGGTTGCCAGCTTTGATGCGTTCCATGATCTCCTTTTGGCGTTGAGTACCGATCTGACAGGGGAAACATTTCCCACACGATTCTTCAGCAAAGAAGGCGGCCAGCTTTAATAGAACGTCTCTTAAATCCCGATTTTGATTAAAGACCGTTATAACGCCAGAGCCAAGTGGTAAACCAGCATTTCTTAAATCCTCAAATGACAACTTTGTATCCAGTTGGTCGGGAGAAGCAAGTGCCCCGGCAGCCCCACCGATTAATGCGGCTTGCATGGGAATCCCATCTTTCATTCCCCCTGCCAGATCTTCAATCAGATGCCGCAATGTAACGCCGAAGGGCACTTCATATAAACCAGGCCGGCTGACATCTCCTGATAAACAGAAGAGTTTTGGTCCGGGCGAATTAGGCGTGCCAATTCCACGATAGGCATCAGCACCGATATTTAGTATGAGCGAAACATTGGCAAGGGATTCGACATTGTTGATTACAGTTGGTTTACCAAATAGTCCTTCTTGCGTTGGAAAAGGCGGTTTTATCCGTGGAAAACCGCGCTTACCCTCTATAAACTCAAATAACGCCGTCTCTTCACCACAAACATAGGCACCAGCCCCTCGACGGAGCTCAATATCAAACGAAAAATTGGAACCACAAATATTCTCGCCCAAATAACCAGAAGAACGGGCATCTTCAAGAGCGGCTTGAACTTGATTGAAGGCATTCAGGTATTCACCGCGAACATAAAAATAACCTTTTTGAGCAGAGATTGCGTATGCACAAATAATCATGCCTTCGATAATTTGATGCGGATCATCTTCCATCAGAATGCGGTCTTTGAACGTACCTGGTTCCGCCTCATCTCCATTACAAACAACATATCTCGTTAAATCAGTTGAAGAAGCAGCGCCTTCCCATTTTAAACCAGTAGGAAATGCGGCTCCACCGCGACCTACCAGACCAGCTGCCTTAACCTGTTCAATTACTTCTCCAGGTGACATTTCCAAAGCTGTTTGTAAAGCGTTATACCCGCCATTAGACAAGTAGCCGTCCAAACCGACGCTTTCTCCACGGCCGCAATTGCGTGTTAGCCACCGAATATCCCCATCCACAATCGTATTGAGATGTTTGCTTGGTGCCGTAAACAGATCATCAAAACTTGAGAATTTATCCGCCTTAACTGCTTCCCCTTTGACCAACAAAGCCGGCGCATGTTCGCACAACCCAAGGCAGGGTGCCACTTCGATCGTGTACATAGCTCGCTTGCTGGCATCACCGGCGTATGTTAATTCCCTGGAAATCATTTTCAGCACCGTATCTGCACCAGCCATTGAACAGGCTGGATCATTGCAGACATGCACAACCGTTTTGCCGACCGGATGTGCGTATAGTAAGGAATAGAAGTCAATTACACCAAACACATCAGCTAATGGAATGAAAAGTGCTCTGGCAATTTCAGCTGCCGCTTCTTCGGGGACATACCCAAAAACATCCTGCGTGGCATGCAATACTGGCAGAAGATTTGTGCGGTCTTTGGGTTCAACCTGAATGAGGATATTTTGAATGGGTGTCAGATCTAACTTATTCATGTCTTCTCCTCTGTGAAGTGTGGCCAATAGTAATATCAATAGATATTTTTCGAAAGAGTATTTATTTATAGGATGGATGGTTCTAGGTCAATTTTATATCGAATAGCGATGCCGTATTTACATGTGAAATACTAGTTTAACAAAAAATGGTTATTTTTTCATTGAGATCAACGGTCGTTGCGATCTTTTCAGGATGGGAATAAATAATGAATTGATTTCTGCGAGCATATCCTATCAGACAAATTTGTAGTTCATCAGCAGTCCGAATGGAAGCCTGAGTCGGACTTGTACGGGAAACAACGAATGCAGCACCCAGACGCGCAGATTTTTGCAGCATCTCGGAACTAATACGGCCTGTGGTAACCAGAATTTTGCGCATCCAGCTGGTTTCATCAAAAAGAATTTGTCCGGCTAATTTATCAAGGGTATTATGGCGACCAATATCTTCCGCTTTTAAATTGTTTTGCATTCCATCGGTCAGAATGGTGCAATGGATTCCTCTGGTCTGGCGGTACTGTTCCTGGGAGGTGAGTAATTTTTGTACTTGCTCGAGAATGATTTTCGGGCAGATAAGTTCTTCGCATGGTGAGATCGGTTCATTAAAAGCGGAATTTGAAGTTTGTCCTCCAGTGCAACCGCTGGTTTTGACCCAGTTTTCGGGCTTTTCCACGGAAAAGTTCAACCAGATATCCAGTGTGGATTTGCTTTCACATAAGTGTACCAATGCTAGATCTGTTTTATTCGTGATAATGTGTTCGTTGAACAAAAAACCAACTGCCAGCATTTCAATTTGAAAAGGCGAACATAAAAATGTCAGCCAAAATTTGCCATTCACGTGTAGATCAACAGAAATTTCTTGTGGAGCCGGTTGATGGACATCTTTCCAGATGCCGTTATCAAACATGAGTGGTTGGTCCGAGGTAAAATTAGTCATGACTATGATTTCCCATGGGTGTTTAAATATAACCAGTTAAGTCTAATTTTTCAATGATAAATATAAGTAGATTTATATTAAAAATCGAGAAGGACTACTTAATTTTGGAGGCGAAATTTGAATTTTGAAGATCCATTAATTTATGACACTTTCGATCCCAATTCTTTTTACAGCACCCTGGTGGCACTACCAGGGCAAATGGCTGAATTCTGGCGAGCTTTTGAGAATTTCCCTGACGTAAAGTTAACCGAAGTAAAATCCATCATTTTTTCAGGTCAACAAGATTTTCTTAATATTGTTGATTTGTTTTCAGGGTATATTAATTCCAATTACGATTTAAATATAAGAACCATGTCTATTGATCAGTTAAACGATGAGTTTATTTCCGTCGCTTCTTTGATAATACTTTTTGAAAGTGACCGAGGAGATAAAATTCAGGAGACCCTTGCCAATTTTATTGATCAGAACCACCATATCATTTTCATATCAGAGGATGCAAATCGTCAGGTCATAAAATCACCGAAGATTAATTATTTTTGGATACCCGAAAATAACCACGCGACGCATAAGGGTCTCGCTTTTTCAACTGCAATTTATTTTCGTGTACTACAGAAGGCAGGTTTGGTTCACGATGCGAACCGCTTGCTAGAAAGCTTACGAGCCGATTCACAGGCACTGGTAGAAAAATTAGGAAAATACACCATTACTACCCAAAACCCAGCTAAACGTCTAGCTGGCCAATTGATGGACCGTTTGGTGGTCTTTGCATATCCAGAAAAATTTGAAGGGGTTGCCAGGTTATGGTGCACCTATTTTCGGAATATTGCCAAAACCTGCGTTTTTCATGAAGTAGTAAACTCCAGGGAAAGATCTCTCTGGAATGGGGTTGTCTTTCCAGAAATTGTATTGTCGAGGACGATGTTTGTCTTCCTAAAATCTAATTTACTGACAGAAGAGGCTATTGAACGAGTAGATCAGTTCCATAATCATTTATTAGCCTCTGGCATTGGTACGGATGTAGTGTCTGCTCAAGGAGATAATTTCTTACACCAAATTTGGAATTTGACTATCTTCGGCTATTTTACAGGATATTATCTGGCGATTGCGAATGAGATTAATCCGTTTGAAAATTTAATACCAGAAGGTATTTCTTAGGAACAGGAATTGTTGAATAAAAGAGTTCACACAAGCAGTAGAATACGAAAAATCATTCATATGGATCTGGATGCTTTTTTTTGCGCCGTCGAAGAGCTCAACAATCCGGCTTTGAAAAATAAACCTTTCGCTGTTGGGGGCAATCCGGATCAGCGAGGGGTGATTGCTTCCAGTTCTTATGCCGCCCGCCGATATGGTGTTCGATCGGCAATGCCAACGGCTCAAGCGATCAAATTGTGCCCCAAGTTAATTATGGTTTCCTCCCGTCACGGCGAATACAGCCAAATTTCACGCTCTGTAATGGCGATACTGGCAGAGTTAACACCTATGATGGAGCAGGTCTCAATTGACGAGGCTTTTCTGGATGTTACTGATTTAGCCATGCCTGGTTATCAGATAGCCCATGATTTACAAACACAAATAAAGGGAATGACCGGACTTTCTGCATCTTTTGGCGTAGCAAACAGTAAATTGGTTGCCAAGATTGCCAATGATTTTGGGAAAATGAAAAGTAAAGGAATTTCGTATCCAGGCGCAATACAGGTAGTAGAGCCTGGATTTGAGGCGGATTTTATGGCTCCTTTACCGGTAGGCATGTTGTGGGGTGTCGGACCGAAAACGGCAGATCGCTTGAATAATATTGGTGTTAAGACCATCGGTCAGCTTGCTTCCCTTTCTGAGCAAACACTAATTGAACTGTTTGGTAAGAACGGTGGGTTTTTAATGCGTCGTGCACTTGGTATTGATACTAGCGAAGTCGAATCATACGATGAGGTTAAATCGATCAGCCAGGAAGTGACCTTTAACCGCGATGTGGTTGATCAAGATGTTCTTCTGGCTGAAATAAAGATCATAAGCGAAAAAATTGGCTTCAGGCTGCGATCTAAAAAATTGATTGCCCAGTCGGTTCGTGTAAAATTCCGTTATTATGATTTCCGCACATTTACGCGTCAGAAAAAACTGGTGCAACCATTTAATCAAGATGGAATCATTTACGACCAGGCATGCCAGATCTTTTCACAGAATTGGGATGCACATACGCCATTGCGTTTAATTGGGGTGGGTGTAACCCAACTGAGCCCAGAAACAATTCAGCTGTCATTATGGGAAACAGAGGATGATAAAGAAAGAAAATTGCTTTCTGTGATTGATTCCTTAAAAGTGAAGTATGGCCGCGATATTATTCAGAAAGCATCACGAATGAAAAAAGGACGTAAAAACGTTGGGAACTATGATTGATTTGGTTCAGGTACTACTTTTTTGCTTTTCAATTCCTGATGATAAACTTCGATTATTTTCTCACTGATGATGCTCCAGGCATAATTGCGAGCGTATGCCGCACTCTGATTGCCCAATTTCGCCTGCAGCTGCTGATCTTTTATTAATTTCACCAAATACTGCGCCAGCTTTTCAACATCATTCCCGGGTACCACAAAACCGGTTTCACCGTCTCTGACCAAAAACCCGAGACCACCCACTTGGGATGCTACAACCGGTGTGCCACAGGCCATCGCTTCCAGCGCAACCATACCAAATGATTCGTAATGAGAGGGCATAACAACTACTTCGGACGCGGAATAATAGTAAGGCAGCATTTTCTGGTCTTGTTTTCCAAGAAACAGAACCAGGTTATTGATCCCAAGGTTTTCAACCATATCTTGTAGTCTTGCCATTTCAGCATTCATTTCCTCCGGTGAAGCCTGTGGTTCTCCGCCAATAATAGCCAGAGAGTGCGGGCAACATTCCAGATCCCCATTCTTTTGAATTGAAGCGATGGCTTTGATTAATAAATCTATACCTTTCAGTGGCTCAATCCGACCGACAAACAGGATCATATGGCTGGATTGGGGAACCCCAATCACTTCTTTGGCTTCATCTTTTGGGATAGGATAAAAACGTGAAGTGTCAACTCCCGGCGGAACAACAGCAATTTTTGAGCTAGGCGCATCATAAAGGAATTCAAGTTGAGATTTTTCTGCCAGGGTTGCGGCGATCAATCGTTGGGCATGTCGGATCACTTTTCGCTCACCATCGATACGGTAATCTCCCTCAATTTCGGCTGGCGATTGTGCGATGCGATTCTTCATCAGTCCTAATGTATGAAACATTTGGATGAAGGGAATATGCCAAATTTCCTGAAGATTGATAGCAGCAATACCGGACATCCAGTAATGACTATGGATGAGATCATATTGTATTCCTTTATCTTCACAAAATTGAATGATGCCGTTGGCAAATTTTGGAATATAGCGTACCAATTCTTTTTTTGGCAAAGGCACTTCAGGTCCAGCTGGGATATGAACCACACGATTGCCATAACCAAGATCATGCAGAACATGCGGAACATGTTCATCCTGCGAACGGGTAAAAACATCCACATGGATGCCCTGCTGCCCAAGGTGGCGTGTCAATTGGTGGACATAGACATTCATGCCGCCGGTATCTTTTCCACCAAGTGTAGCCAGGGGACAGGTATGGTATGAAAGCATAGCAATGTTAATCATTTTTTTTCTGATTTCCTGGTTAGAAGGTATGGTTGTGTGATAATGTTACCAAACTTTGAAGGCTTTCGTCAGTTCTTCGTGTAGAGATTCAAGGTCGTATATATATTTCATTGTTTGTGTAAAATGTGAGCAGCAATATTGTGATTCTCGTCTAAAAAAATTGAATTTTACTATTGGAAAGTTAGTCTTTTCTGCGGTTTGGATATGGTATTTCCTATCATAACAGATTGAATCATGGTAAGATTGGCCCGATAAATTCGGTTTTTCATATTCTGGATATCATCTCGCCACCGTGGCTCAGTTGGTAGAGCAGGCGTTTCGTAAACGTCAGGTCAAGGGTTCGAATCCCTTCGGTGGCTCAAGTTTTTATTACCAGTTGGTGCGTATCGAAGGATGCTGGTAATCCTTTAAGAATCTCCGGGTAAATTCATATCCCGAGCTAACCAATGCCTGATAATCTGCATCGCCGGGTTCTAGGTAAAAATCAGTTGCATGGACGTTACCTGTATTGATCTTCACCGAGCGATGTTGGTCAATCGGATTATGATCAATCTGTGAAATCTGGTAGCTCATGTCATAACATTCATAAATCCTGGAAATATAATCCTTGAAAGAGTGAATCTTTGGCGAGTCGTCTTTTGCAATATGATTCGCGTAGAGATAAAATCCGAGAGTTTCCCAATTAATGCCGCCTTTAAACCAGATATTTTCGGTGGAATAGCGCGGTTCGTCAAATAATTGGATGGGATAATTAAGTAAGACACCTCCATCAACATGAAAATCACCTTTGCCGAATTTTTCACCATCATATTGAAGGGTTTCAAAATAAAACGGGATTGACATGGAAATTCGAACAGCATCAACAACTGCCACGTTGGGAGTCGATTCAAATGAATAAATTTGGCTATTAATTTGAGAGGCATTCGTACCGACAATAAAGAGATCTTTAAATCCATAATTCTTAAAATCTTGAAAAGTTGCCTGAGCATTTCCATCACATTGCTCAGCGATGATTTTTTTCAGCCACTCATAAAAGTATTCGCTTGAATACCAACCGTATTTGCTGATGATTCGCTGTACTGCCTCCACATCCGCAGCGAGCTTTGTTACCTCTTTGCCAATAAATCTTGGCAGCCAGATGTGATCTTTACTATCATTCTCACTAATTAATTGAGGTACCATCTGGTAATTCAAAGAATCCATAATGGTTTGAGTATCTTTGTACTTCAGATTAAAACTGATGATGGTCGCCGTGATGGCACCGGCAGATGACCCGCCAATTCGCTCGATTCGCGGAAGGACATCAAATTCCTCCAGTGCGCGGATAACACCTAAATAAGCTACCCCCTTAATACCTCCGCCTTTAAAGACAAGGTTCTTAAAAGGGTATTGATCTATGGAAGGGTTGAGTTCGAAAGGAGGAATTGGGATGATTCGTCCACGAACATGACGTTTATATTCCAGGTAATATGGTCCCAATTCCAGTTCCATGCGCTCTTCTTCGTGGATGATATGCAGAATAAATGCTGCCCACCAAATGGGAATAAAAGCCAGGCCGATGATGGAGTGGAAAAGCATGGATATTGATGCGGTAAAAAGCAGTTCTCCCAGGTAAAAGGGGTGTCTGACTATGCCATTAATCCCGGTGGTTTTTAATTTGACGTTTTTTTGTGAAAAGATTAAGGGTTGATTTTTAAAGCCAGGCAGGATAAAGAAGAGTGAAATAATACCCAGTAAGATGGCAAAAATTGTTAACCATAGACTGAGTGCAAAGCGCGGTTGTGGAATAAAGGGTAAAACCATCATCAAACGACCGATCGTAAATAAAAAGGCAAAAGTAATACCAAACCAACGGAATCGTTTTCCATATTTTGTATTTACTGCAGTTGTTGCCCCAAGAATGCCAAAGAGACTGATAACTGCCCAGAAAAATGGATTTTGCGAAATTTCCAGCATGAAGACCCTGTTTCTCTTTCCTTTGCAGGGAAGCAGATCTGAATTGTCTCACCCTGACCTAATTATAAAGTAGATTATAATTTCATTATGCCCCATTCATCAACTCCTCTCGTCATAGCAATCGCCGGAGGGTCAGGCTCTGGCAAGACAACAGTATCAAATGCAATCTTAAAAAGTGTAGGGGGAAACCGCATTGCCTATCTGCCTCATGATGCATACTACCGAGATTTGAGTTCACTTTCAGAAGCCGCCCGACAACTTGTTAATTTTGACCATCCGGATTCACTTGAAACTGAATTGTTGATTACACACATTGAGCAGTTGAAACAATGGCAACCGATTGAACTACCCATTTATGACTTTACCAAACATGTTCGCACTGCAAATACCAGGACGATTGAGCCCCAATTAATTGTGGTCGTTGAAGGTATTCTCATTTTTGCAGAGGCCAGGCTGCGCGGCCTGTTTGATGTCAAGATCTTTGTTGATACCGATGATGATATTCGCTTCATTCGCCGCCTGGAGCGTGATATTGCCGAGCGTGGTCGTACGATGGAAAGCGTTATCAGTCAATATCATCGGACGGTGCGACCCATGCACATGGATTTTGTCGAACCCTCTAAACGCTATGCAGACATTATCATACCTGAAGGAGGGCGTAACCAGGTGGCACTGGATATGGTTATCTCGCGGGTAGAGGCCTTATTAAACCAGGGAAATAATGTCCAATCCAAATCTATTTCCTGAAACAGGTCCTAGACCGGAGCAAAGAAATAAGCCTATCCTCCGGATAATGACATTACTGTTTGTCATTATTCTAACTGTGGTCTTATTCATCTTCCGCGACCGTGTAAAAGATCTTGAGGGGTTTGGGTATCCAGGCATTTTCCTGGCTTCTCTGCTTACCAACGCCTCTTTGATTTTGCCGGTACCGGGCGTCTTAATCACAACGGCCATGGGTGCCGTTTTCCACCCGATTGGGGTGGCTTTAGCGGCCGGGTTAGGTGCCACTTTGGGCGAGTTATCCGGTTATCTAGCCGGATTCAGCGGCCAACGCGTGATTGAAAAGGTCGCCCTGTATGATCGCCTTGAAAATTGGATGCGAAAGTATGGGGAAATTACCATTATGGTAATGGCCTTCATTCCAAATCCGCTCTTTGATGTTGCCGGAATCATGGCTGGTGGCTTGAAAATGCCAGTTGTAAGATTTATGTTTTTTTGTGCGCTGGGAAAAATTATGAAGATGCTCTTGTTCGCTTATGGCGGCTTTTTACTTGGGAACCAGCTGGGCGGCGCATAGCAAAATCGCGAAGCATAATTTGCCCTTATGGTATAATTTCAAGTTAGGCTACTTCATTCTATTCCAGGAGCTTACAATTTGGCTTTCAGACCTTTAAGCTGGTTATTCGGTCTTTTTTCGCTTGACATCGGCATTGATCTTGGCACTGCAAACACATTAGTAAACGTGCGTGGCAAGGGAATTGTTATTAACGAGCCTTCCTGGGTTGTCGTTGACAAGAAAACACGCATACCTGAAAAAATTGGCTTGCAGGCCAAAGAAATGGTCGGTCGAACGCCGATTTCACATCTGGCAATTCGCCCATTACGCGACGGCGTTATTTCAGAATACGAAATTACCAAGGCGCTGATTGAATACTTTTTGAGTAAAGCACACCAACAAACCCTTGTTCCACTTCCACGGCCAAGAGTGGTTATTGGAATCCCTTCCGGCGCGACTGAAGTGGAGAAAAAAGCTGTCTATGACGCTGCTATGGAATCTGGTGCGCGTGAAACCTACCTCATTGAGGAACCAATGGCAGCCGCACTGGGTGCTGGACTACCGGTGACGGATGTTATAGGTAGCATGGTGGTTGATATTGGTGGTGGTACAACCGAGGTGGCTGTCATTTCGATGAGTGGGTTGGTTGTATCCCGTTCGTTGAGGGTGGCTGGCGATGAGCTTGACCAGGACATCATTACGTATATTCGCAATAAATACAATCTCCTGATCGGCGAACGTATGGCCGAGCAGGTAAAATTGTCGATTGGATCAGCATACCCGCTGCCAACCGAGAAGACCATGCATGTGCGTGGCAGAAACCTGGTGACCGGCTTACCGGAGGAATTGGAAGTATCCTCGGTTGAAATCCGTGAAGCGGTCAGTTCTTCGGTACAGGTTATTGTTGATACAATTAAAGATGCATTGGATGAAGTTCCACCTGAAATTGTGGCTGATTTGCTGGAAAATGGTATCTGTCTGGCTGGTGGTGGGGCATTAATTCTGGGATTGAAAGAACGATTGTCTGATGAACTGAACTTACGTGTTTGGGTAGCTGAAGATCCTCTGACATGCGTGGCCCGCGGAGCTGGCATAGTGCTTGAAGATCTTGACCGCTACGAAAAACTTCTGGTCGTTCTTGATTAATTTCCGCCATCAATCGATTTTGATGACAAAAAACAGGTAATGAAAATTACAATAGCAAATTCGTGGAAAACAATCACCATCCTTTTGGTCACTGTTGCCTTAATTTTGTTAGCATTAGGCGGATACCTGGGTCCGATTCTGACAACGCTTTCTCGCCCCGTCGTGATTGCACAGGCCTGGCTCTCCAATCGTTATATCGCAATTTATCAGATCATTAATTCGCCGCAGGATGAAACCGAGTTGCGCATGCGCAATATCGAGCTGGAAAATGAGGTTGATCGCCTGCAATCGCAAATCATCACCCTGCAGCAAGAGCTTAACCAGTCACAGAGTCTGGGTGCATTACTGGGATTCGCCAGTGATAATCCGCAAATGCAGCCGGTAGCCGCAATTGTCATTGGTCGTGATCCCAGTCCATTCTTGCATTACTTAATCATTGATAAAGGTTCGGATGATGGCATACGAAAAGGTATGCCGGTTGTGACTCAATCCGGTCTGGTTGGCAGAATTGATGCCGTCATTGCCGGCGCAGCTCGAATTCAATTAATAACCGATCCGGGTGCCATTGTGAACGTGAAATTGCAAACCCAAAAGATTGATGCCCAAACGCAGGGTTCAATCACAGGCGAAATCAGTTTGGAGATGGTACCCCAGGATGTGGTGATGGAAACCGGCGAAATGGTACTTACATCCGGCCTGGGCGGAAATTACCCCGAGGATTTATTAATTGGGCAGGTGATCTCCATTCGCAAGCTGGAAAACGATCTTTTCCAGTCGGCAGCTGTTCAGCCGGTCGTTGATTTTACCCAACTCCAGGCTGTGTTGATTATCAAGAATTTCAGACCAGTGGATATCACACCACTCGTACCGGCTCAAGCGCAATAACGTGAAAAGGATTCTTATCGCACTCTTCATTTTTGCGGCCACCATGCTGCAAATGGCCATTTTCAGCCAATTTAAAATTCAAGCTGGCAAGGCAGATCTCTTATTATTGGTAATCGTTGCTCTGGGTCTTCAACCAGAGATCTCGAAGATCGATAATATGTTGTTTTCAATTTTGGCAGGGTTAATCATCGGTTTTATTTCAGCAGAGCCATTCTGGATTACGGTGGCTGTTTATGCTGCTGCGGTCTACTTTTCTCTCTTCCTGAAAGAGAGGTTACCCCAAATTCCACTTGTCTCCATGTTTTTTGCCAGTCTGGTGTTCATGTTTATCCATCTTGCCTTCCAGGCTGTTTACTATCAGTTTTTAGGCTTTAGAATCGAATTTCAAAGCAGTTTTCAAACCTTAATTTTGCCCAGCATGATGATAAATATCATCGCTACCTTACCGGTCTATTTTGTTGTGTCCGAGATTAGAAGGCTGGTGTACCCAGGTCTGGAGGAAATATGAACCAACTTGGAACTGAGAAAAAGAGAGTAGACCGTTGGAGGGTTATCTTTGTATTCACCGTAATGGTCGCGGTTCTTTTGTTTTACGTTTACCGTCTTTTTAATATGCAAATCGTTGAGGGTGAGGTTTACGCAGCCCAGGCTGAGGAAAATCGCATTAAGTCCATCAGTATTCCGACTCAGCGCGGCATTCTATATGATCGCAATGGCTATGTTCTTGCGCGCAATACCGCATCCTACAACGTTGTTATCACACCGGCCAACTTGCCGGGTCTAGATCTGGAATTCCCAAATGCGGATGTACAGCGAATTTATCGCGAACTTTCTGAATTGATTGCTGTTCCGGTGGATGCGGGCGAAATTAACGAAGAAACTGTACGCAATTTCACGCCTTGTTATACGGATTTTGGTATCAAACAGATTGTGTATATTGGCGATACCAATGCGCCTTTTAATCCGGTGCGAATCACATGCAATATCCCATCCGATATTGCCATGATCATTCGTGAAAGAACAAGTACCTGGCCAGGCGTCGATATTGAGATCGTCCCCGTGCGTGATTATCCGACCGGTGAATTGACCGCTGAAGTGGTAGGGTTTCTTGGCCCAATCCCAGCCAGCGTGGTCGAACTTTATGAAGAACAAGGTTTTATTGCTGACCGCGATAAAGTGGGTTATGCCGGTGTTGAGGCTGAATTAGACGATCAATTAATAGGTATAAATGGCGAGCGCGTTGTTGAAGTGGATGGTGCCGGAAAAACAATCCGGGATGTGGAAGTGCCGGTCGACCCGATTCCTGGAAATAGCATCAAGCTGACTATTGATACTCGTTTACAGTCCGCTGCCAAGACTGCTTTGATCAATACAATGGCTGCCGAAAATTTGGTCAGAGGTGAAGAACGTTACAGTGTCGGTGTGGTGATTGCCATGGATCCCAGAACGGGTGAAATCCTATCGCTGGTTTCGCACCCCACTTTTGAAAACAACCGTCTGGCACGTGTTATCCCGGCAGATTACTTCAATCAGTTGCAAATTGACCCGCGTAAGCCCCTTTTTAATCATGCTATCTCGGCTGAGCATCCACCCGGATCAGTTTTTAAGATGGCGACCGCGATTGGAATCTTGAATGAGGATGTGGTTCGTCCTGAAGATCAATTGTTTGACCCGGGGCGGATCACTATTTTAGAGAAATTTACCCCCAATGATCCCGGAAGAGCGCGCGATTATGTCTGTTATATTTACAAATCTACCGGCGCGGGTCATGGCGATGTCGATTTTATTCGCGGCGTGGCCGAATCTTGTGATGTTTATTTCTATAAAGTTGGTGGTGGATACGGTGATGAAGTTCCGCAGGGACTTGGAATCTGGCGGATTGGAGAGTACGCTAAAGCGCTCGGTTATGGCGAGCTGACCGGGATCGAATTACCAGGTGAGGCGGATGGTCTCATCCCCGACCCAACCTGGAAGCGTATCTATATCGGCGAAACATGGTCTACCGGAGACACCTACATATCGACCATCGGGCAGGGTTATGTTCTTGCGACTCCGATTCAGGTGCTGGTATCATTTGCTACCCTGGCCAACGATGGAATCTACATGAAACCTACTCTGATAAAAGAAATATTGGATTCGGAAGGCAAGGTGATCAAGCCGTTTACACCCGTCCAAGTGCGCGACATTACCAAGGAACAAGTTATTCACCTCTATGATGAGAATTTTCTGCAAACAGATGAGAAGATTGCAGTGGAACCCTGGGTTATTCAAAAGGCAAAAGAAGGAATGCGCGAGGTTGTTGTCAATGGCACGGCTACAAAAATTTTTAGAAATGTGACCTATGAAAGTGCGGGTAAAACCGGAACCGCTGAATATTGTGATGACATTGCCAAGAAAAAAGACATCTGTAACCCTGGCAACTGGCCTGCGCACGCCTGGTATGTCGGATATGCTCCATATGATGACCCCGAAATTGTGGTCTTGGCCTTTGTTTACAATGGCGATGAAGGCTCTGTGGTTGCAGGACCAATTGTACGGGATGTGTTAACTGCCTATTTTGAGCTAAAGAATATAGACCTGGGGATTGAAAGCACTCCGTAGGCGTTTTGCCTTCATGCTATAATTCCCACTTATTAATCGCGAAAGAACCATCATGGAGAAAATTCATAATTCAGCATTTCAAATCAAAGGAATTCGCGAAGGTCTATTAATTATTGTGGGACCGGGGGAATGGCTTGAAATTCAGCAAGAACTGTTGGAGTACATCCAACAAAACGTCAAGTTTTTCCTCGGAGCTCGCCTGGCTTTTGATGTTGGCAACCGCATATTATCTGCCGCAGAATTGGGTAAACTTCGTGACGTACTGTGTGACCTGGATACCAGTTTGTGGGCCGTGCTTTCAAAATCGGCCATCACGATGGAAACAGCACAGATGTTAGGACTGGCTACCCAAATTAATTTGCAGAAAATTGATCAGATGGAAAGAAGGAGCGATGATCCTCTGGCCGGTGAAAATGCAATTCTGGTCGAAAAGACGATCCGTTCCGGGATGAAGGTCAAATCGCTGGGGCACGTGATTGTTCTTGGCGATGTCAACCCCGGCGGGGAGATTGTGGCTGGCGGGAGTGTGATTGTCTGGGGACGCTGTCGTGGCATTGTACACGCCGGTGCCGATGGAGGAATCACTGCTGTGGTCTGTGCGCTCGATCTATCGCCAACCCAATTGCGTATAGCTGAACTTATCGCTGTATCCCCCAAGCGCAAAGGAAAACCACAACCAGAAATGGCGTATATCAATGCCAATCAGGTTGTTGCAGAATCATGGAATCCAAAAACGAGGTAAACACTGGTATGAGTGGCAAGGTAGTAACTATTACATCGGGAAAAGGGGGAGTTGGCAAGACAACCACCACCGCCAATCTGGCAGTGGCACTTGCCCAGCTCGACCAGAAAGTTGTTTGTATTGACGGAGATATTGGTTTACGTAACCTGGACGTAATTCTGGGTTTGGAAAATCGCATTGTGTACGATCTGGTAGATGTAATTGAGGGACGCTGCCGCTTGAAGCAGGCTATGATCCGCGATAAACGCCTGCCGGAACTGTATCTGATCCCGGCTGCCCAAACCCGCGATAAAAGCGCAGTCACACCCAGTGACATGGTGCGCTTGTGTGATGAATTGCGTCCGGAAGTGGACTGGATCATCATTGATTCACCAGCTGGAATTGAACGTGGCTTCCGTAATGTATTAGCTCCGGCGGATATTGTCATCGTAGTAACCAACCCGGAAGTATCTGCCGTGCGAGATGCAGATCGGATTGTCGGATTGATCGAGGCAGAGGAGAAGGGTCCCGCGCGCTTGATTTTGAATCGGGTCAATACCAATCTAACCCGGCGGGGCGATATGTTGAATTCGGATGATGTTATCGAACTGCTGGCCATCGATATGATTGGTATTATTCCTGAGGATGAAACAGTCGTGATCAGCTCCAACCGCGGGCAACCAGTCACATTAACAGATAAATCGAAGGCTGGACAGGCGTTCCGCAATATTGCCAACCGTTTGATTGGCAATGACGTACCCTTTATGGATTTGGAAGAAAAAGGTGGTTTCTTCAATCGTTTGACGAGAATGATCAAACTGGGAGGAGAATAATGGATAATTTCCTCGAGCGTTTACTGGGCAAAAAACCGGCCAGTGCCTCATCCGCCAAAGAACGCCTCAAACTGGTGCTTATTCATGACCGCACCGACATCACACCCGGTTTATTGGATCGTATGAAGAATGAGCTTTTGGAAGTCATTTCGAAATACGTTGAAATCGATCCGGATTCGGTCCGCATCGATATGACTCAGGATGGCCGTGAGCAGCGTTTGATTGCCGATATCCCCTTACTGGCACCAACGCGTAAACGCAGCCGCTAACTAATTTTGTGAATTATGATTAAACGCGAATTCTGGCAGCAATTTGATTACCTGCTTTTTGGTAGTGTAGTGATTCTGTGCATTTTTGGCATCGCCATGATTCAATCAGCCATCGCCGGGAACGCCGATATAGCCGGGTCGGTCTCGCGCCAGGTGATTTTCGTCATTGCTGGGATGGTGGTGCTTCTGCTCGTTTCCATGATCGATTACCGCTACTTTTCTTCCATCACTCGCATCCTATACGCAGTTTCCGTACTGCTGCTGATCGCCATTTATGTGATTGGTACGGCAGTTTATGGCTCTGCGCGCTGGTTCGATACCGGTGTGATCCTGATTCAGCCTTCCGAATTGGTCAAAATCATCATGATTGTGATTCTGGCAGATTACTTCAGCAAGACCCAATTTGACCCCAAGAACCTGCAATGGATTCTAAAAGGGTTCCTATTAACAGCCGGGGTGGTGGTCTGGATCTTTTTGCAGCCAAATTTGAGCATGTCAATTGTTATCTTCTTCATCTGGTTTGCGCTGCTCTTTTTCTCCGGTTTGCCGCTAAAGTATCTGGCCATTTTCGCTGTGGTTGGCATTGCTGTCGTCCTGGTTGCCTTCCCCATGCTGGCTGATTACCAGCAAGAACGTGTGCTTAACTTCATTTTCCCGGACCCCAATGCCAGTTACGGTGATAATTTTAATGTGGAACAGGCCAAGATATCCATCGGATCCGGCGGGCTGTTAGGCATGGGCTATGGGCATGGCAGTCAGGTGCAGTTACGCTTTTTGAAAGTACGTCACACCGATTTCATTTTTTCGGCCATGGCCAATGAATTTGGCTTTGTCGGCACTGTGGTCGTGATCGCATTGCTGTTCTTCGTGGTGGTGCGCTGCTTCCGGATCGGCCAAACCGCTTCAGAACTGTTTGGCTCTCTGATTGCATATGGGGTCGGCACACTCATCTTCTTCCAGATTGCCGTTAATATTGGCGTGAATCTGAATGTAATCCCGGTCACCGGCTTGACCCTGCCCTTCATCAGTTACGGGGGCAGTTCACTGGCTTCGCTCCTGTTGGGAATCGGGTTTGTAGAAAGCGTTTCTGCGCATAGACATCTCAACACCTGAAATGGAGACCATCACCATGGAAAAATCTACCCGCACTCGTTTTGCCCCGTCCCCAACCGGACACATGCACTTTGGCAGTGCCCGAACCGCGCTCTATGATTACCTGCTTTCACGCCAGAGCGGGGGGCAATTCATTCTGCGCCTTGAAGATACTGACCAAAAGCGCACCATCGAAGGAGCTGAAGAAGAGTTGTATGCCGGTTTGCGCTGGCTTGGGCTGCATTGGGATGAAGGACCCCAGGTGGGTGGTGATTTCGGACCCTATCGCCAAACCGAACGGAAGGAAATTTACCTCCGCCACGCGCGACAATTAGTGGAGAGCGGGCATGCCTTCTACTGTTTCTGCACAGCAGAGCGGCTGAAAAGTGTCCGTGAAACACAAATCGCCAACAAAGAGAATACACACTACGACGGCACCTGCCGCCATCTATCGCTCGCCGAAGCAGATGCTCGTATTGCTGACGGTGAAGCGCATGTCATCCGTTTTAAGACGCCAGAAGATGGCGTGACCCGCGTGGTTGATGAGCTGCGTGGAGAAATGGTCATTGAGAATCAACTGCTGGATGACATCATCCTTGTAAAAAGCGATGGTTTTGCTCTCTATCACCTGGCTGCAGTGGTGGACGACCATCTGATGCAGATCAGCCATGTATTTCGCGGCTCGGAATGGCTGCCGACCTTTCCACTGCATGCCCTCATCCACCGTGCCTTTGGCTGGCAGGAACCTAAATGGATTCACCTGAGCGTGTTCCTGAAGCCCTCTGGCAAGGGAAAAATGAGCAAACGTGAGGCGGCAGACTTAATTGAGGATGGTAAATCGATCTTTATCAAAGATCTGCTGGAATTGGGTTATTTACCGGAAGCCGTCATCAACTGGATTGCACTGATGGGCTGGAGTTACGACGATCACACCGAGTTTTTCACCCTGCCAGACCTGGTGGAGAAATTCAGCATCCAGAAGCTCAACCCATCCCCGGCTGCCATCAACTTCAGCAAGCTGGATCATTTCAACGGTATGCACATCCGCAGCCTGGCAGTCGCTGATTTGGCCAGTCGCTTGAAACCCTTTTTCGAGAAAGCTGGCTACCAGGTGGATGAGGCGGTGCTGCGAAAAATCACGCCCATCATTCAAGAGCGCCTGGTGACCCTCGATGATGCCCTGCCTCTGGCAGCTTTCTTCTTTGAGGAACGCGTTTTCCCGATTGTGGAGCAATTGATTGCCAAGAAGATGGACCTCGCCGGCACTCTGGAAATTGCGCGCAAAATCCTGGACGTGCTGGAAGCAGCTCCGGATGTTGAGGTGGACCATGTCGAACCCCCGCTGCGTGAGTTGGTGGAAAAAACTGGCTTAAAACCCGGTCAGGTCTTCGGCATTTTGCGTGTAGCTGTCACGGGTCTGCTAGTCAGCCCGCCATTGTTCGAGAGTATGGCTATTATTGGGCGGGAGAAGGTGATTGAGCGTCTTAAAATCGCGATAGCTTTGTTGGAGGGGAGTAATGATAGTTGATTTGTGGATTAGTAAACTAGTTGTTTGTGAATTGGTTAACTAGATGTTTGTGAATTGGTGAATTTGTTGGGTTGGGTTTCAGAATTCGGAAAGGCAAATCCATCAAACACTAATCAACAAAAAGACAAACCATTTAATCAACAGTTTCCAAATAAACTAAGCAACAATCCCCAAATCAACTAATCAACTAACCGACTAACCACCAAATCAACAAGCCATCAGGCAACTGTTTTCTCTGTACAACTGCTGTTGCTTATGATAAACTATGACCGTTATTGGGGGTTCGTCTAATGGTAGGACAGCTGACTCTGGATCAGCCAGTAGAGGTTCGAGTCCTCTACCCCCAGCCTACAGATGTGGCGGTCGCATGGCCGCCATTTTGGTTATATGGGGGGAGAAATCAGGTTCGTCTAAACGTAGAGTGGGCAAGGCAGTCAAACCTGATCCTTTGTATTAAATGACTCCACACGAAAACATGGCACGGAAAACGCAAATGCCCAACACGGTTACGCGCAGGTATCCTGCGATATTACCCGGATGGAATTTTTAACTCTTTGGAGAATGACCAGTAGGATTCTGGGCGTGAGGGCGGCTAAACAGACGAGCGTGATGGACTGCAAACAATGGGATCAGAAATCCCTATCACATTGGGCTTTATGATAATTCCCAGCGCGATACGCTTCACGGATCTTGGTGAATTAATGGACGGAGTCAATGATGATCTGCGGTACGGACATGGCTTCCCTCCTGGACTTGCGATCGATGATTAAAATATTTCCTTGAAAATAAAAAGTGAGTCTCCTGTAGGCTGGAGTTTAACCGCGAATTGTGACAATAATAAGGGTATCGTTGCTGACGTTGTACTATATAACATCATGCCTAAGCCATGCACAGATTTATTTTATCCCCGCCTAAGATATCAATGTGTTTGATATCGTAGGGGCCTGGTCGCTATGCGTGTCTTCGGCAGCCCTACCAATACGCGGAATCGCTGAAAACATTGAAGCCCAATAAGCCATTTACGACGTTTACAAGGCATAGTTAAATTCATTTATATGGAATACTGCACGCCTGACCTCTGCACGGTATGGTTGAATAACTATCCCTCACCTTATGTAACCCAAATATCCTCTTGACATTATCGAAATGCGCGATACAATAAAACAAAGAAACAATAACACAAAAGAACAATGAAACAATAAGAAAGGAGCTTTATTGAATATTTTAGAAGCGCGGATAAGTCTGGATTTTCGATCAGACGAACCGCTTTATCTGCAAATCGTCCGGCAGATTGAGAAAATGGTCGTCGACAGGATATTAAAACCGGGTGATCAATTGCCAACGGTCAGAGAAATGGCGATTGATCTGCGTATCAACTTCAGCACTGTTGCGCGTGCTTATCGTCTTCTTGACGAACAAAAGTTAATTTCAACACAACGAGGTCGCGGCACATATATCTGGGATAGAGTCGCTGATGACACACAACCACACCCGAAGGCTCCCAACTTCCCGTCAGAAAAGTTGGCTGGATTAGCCCAAAAATTTGTGCGCGAGGCAATCGAATCTGGTTCCTCAGGGGAAGAAATTAAACAAGTTGTCCTGCAGCAGCTGGAAAATTGGATAGTCAACAAATAACACTTACGGTTTATGAATATTGGAGGTAGAAAAAGAAAATGGCAAGGTATCGTAAATTAATTCAAACACAAAATCAAACAGAGGATGATTCACAATTCGGACAATCAAAGGTTCCAACGGCCAAACCACAGGATGTGACGCGGATCAGTGGTGTAGCTAGCGCGTTGTTTACTATATTTTTACTGATTGGTATCCTTGCTGCCGTACTGATGGATAATATATTTCAAGATTGGATCAAAGCAACTTTCATGATCCTTTGGTCTCTGCTCGCATTGTACTTTCTTTTCGCGCTTAAAGTGGCGCAACAATGGGAGAAAGCAATTGTTCTTCGCCTGGGTCGCTTTAAGGGTCTCAAAGGTCCTGGTATGTTTTGGATTATCCCGATTATCGATGCAACACCTGTCTGGATTGACCACCGTGTAATGGTTACCCCCTTAACGCCGAAAAAACGCTCACCAAAGATACAGTCCCGGTAGATGTGGATGCTGTCCTCTTTTGGGTGGTGTGGGATGCCGAAAAAGCTGCCCTGGAAGTCGAAAACTACCGCGTCGCCATTGCGTGGGCTGCGCAGACTGCCCTTCGGGAGATCATTGGTCAAATGACGTTAGCGGAAATCCTGGTAGGTCGTGCAGTGATGGATGAGCAGTTACAGAAAATCATCGACGAACGTACAACCCCTTGGGGGGTCTCCGTGCAGAGTGTGGAGATCCGTGATGTGATCATTCCCCAGGGACTGGAAGATGCAATGTCTCAGCAGGCGCAAGCTGAACGAGAACGACAGTCGCGGGTTATTCTAGGAGAAGCCGAAATGCAGGTTGCCCACAGTTTTGCAGAAGCATCACAAGCTTATATTAACAACCCAACCGCTCTGCATCTTCGGGCAATGAATATGCTATTTGAAGGGCTAAAAGATAAAGGCGCACTGGTGATTGTACCATCCAGTGCGGTCGATACCATGAATCTGGGTGGGCTGAGCGGAATGGTTTCATTAGCCCAGCAGAACCGACCAATTGAAGGATAAACAATCGTTTATTTTCCCTAAAATTGAAAAAAAGCTGCCCGAAGAATCCGGGCAGCTTTTTTCTGGATTATATAATTTTTCCGAGAATCTCACTGTAAGTAAATAAGTTCTTCGAATTACTTCTGGGGTTTTAAGTTTTCACCCCAATTTGAGCTTGAGAGTACTGACGATCGGTCTTGTGCTCAAAATGAGAAGTTTCCAGAAAGTCACTCAATCTCGGCCAGGGACGATTTGAACGACAATTCGAAGTCGGACTCTGCACCGGGATCTCCATAAATTATTCTCTTCATTCGTTTCATCTGTTTTTTCGTTGCATTCGTGATTATTAAAAAATCAGGTGGCTCGTTTATACTCACTTTGCACTACACGCTAATTCAAAAAAAAGCGGCCGTTTGCACAGCCACTTTTTTATATTCCAATCAGAAAATTCGGACCCTGCCGTTTCTAATACTCTTCGTCCTCTTCCAACCAATCGTCTTCATCTTCTTCTTCCAGGCTACCCAATTCCCCCCATTCTTCCAATTCTTCATCCTCATCATTGTCCCAGGATTCTTCGGGAATCGAGTCTGCTGATGGCACGTAGGTGATACAACCTTTATCGGGGTCGATCTCTACCAATGCGGCTGAACAGAAACCTTCATCTAAAAATCCACAGTCCTCATAATGACATCGAATTTTGGGCATATACATTTCCTCCTAGTCTATTTTTCGTTTTTCTGTTTCTCATTTTTTGTTTCAGGATTTTTCAAAAATTGTATGATGGAAAGTACAAAAACAGTGCTCATCGTGGTTGCAGAAATAATACAGAAAGGACAAATGGCTTTAATAACAGCAATTTGCAAGTATGTCAAGTAAATGGAAAAAATAAAGCCACTCAGCGCAATTCCGAGTGTAAAAATGGGTCCGTAAGGTTTGAAGAATTCAATTTGGCTGCCAAAAGTCGTAATCAGCAAGATGGCTATGTAGGCAAGCATGCCGAATACTGAGATGGGAATGCCGTTCCATTCACTGTAAGCACTGGTGTTGACCGACCAGCAATCACCCAGGCCGGGCACGCACAATGCTTTTATGGATGTAAGTTTGATGATCAACAAATAGGTTGCATCAATAAAGCCCAGAATGGAAACGATGATGATCAGTTTTTTTATCATTTTGTTTAATCAAATCGAGATGGTTTTTGCTCGACTTCCTTTAGCCAGCGATTTTACCCCAGCCGGAATAATCAGTAAAGCATTTGCACATACCAAAGAGTACATGTTGCCGGAACCCTGGTGTTGGGCAAGAGTAGCCAGACAGCGGCCGTTTTTTTCGTCAATTCGCACTCTCAAATAACTTTCTCGGCCATCCGATTCGATATCCTCCCCCAGCTCAATTTCTTTGAATTTTTCAAGAGGGGATTTACCCAATAGCTTATAAATGATCGGGCGGATGAAGATGCGGCTGCCAACATAAGCGGAGACCGGGTTGCCGGGCAGGCCGATAAAGGGAATGGATTGCGATGTGTAGCTGCCGAAGGTGAGCGGTTTACCCGGGCGCATATTGACCTTCCAGAAGTTTAACGAGCCGTTATCCTCCACGACTCGTTTAACAAAATCAAAGGCACCCATGCTCACTCCAGCTGTGCTGACAATTATGTCTACATGCCGGTCAACAGCCTGTCGCAGCAGGGCTTGCACGGATGCGTACGTATCGGCAGCCACCCCAAGCTCAATTACCTCCGCACCAAAACTACGCAAGAGCGTGGCAATCGAGAGGGAGTTAATATCGTAGACTTGACCCTCACCCAATGCCTGGCCAGGTGGAACCAATTCATCACCGGATGAAAACAGGGCGATTCTAGGCTTAGAATAGGTGCTGATTTCAAATATTCCCATGCCGGCCAAAAAGCCCAGGTCATGCGGTTTTAGATAATGACCGGTGCTGAAGACCAGCTGGCCTTTCTGGATATCCTGACCAGCCGGACGGACATTTTCACCGGCCTGGATGGGTTGATAAATTTCCACACTGGCTGGCAGCTCGGCTTGATTGTAACGGTCAGAAAAACTGGTCAGCTCGACGGGTATGACTGCGTCTGCTCCCACGGGAAGTTGAGCGCCGGTCATGATGCGCGCGGCCTGGCCGCTCTGTACCGCCACATGTGGTCGTTTGCCGGCTGGAATATCACCGACTACTGTCAGAGATACCGGTTGCGTCTGATTGGTCAGGGCACTATCCTTTGATTGGATTGCAAATCCATCCATACTCGAGTTATCAAAGGGCGGGGATTCCATCGGAGAGTGGATGTCGGCTGCCAGGACACAACCCACCGCATCGCGCACCAGAATCCGGATTGGATTTTTGGGCTCAAATTGGTTGAGAATGCGGTTTCTGGCTTCTGAGACGGAGAGCAATGGACTGTTTGACATTTTTGGCGAAATTACTCCTAGGTCGATCGCAGCCGGTACGCTTCCATTACGTTGGGCAGGTTTTCGATGCGGGTTAGCAGGCGGCTGAGCTGTGAGATATCGCTCACTTCGACCATCAACTTGATGGTGGCAAGATTATGAGTCACTTTTAGCTGAATGTCAACTAAATTTCCACCCTCATTACTAAGAACATTCGAAATATCGCCCATCAAACCCTGGCGGTCATAGGCTTTCACTTCAATAGCGACCGGGTAGGTTTTTTGCAGCTCGCCCCACGAGACCTTGACGATCCGTTCGCGGTCGACCATGCGCAGAATATTGGGGCAATCCGCCCTGTGGATGGTAGCACCCCGTCCGCGGGTAATGTAGCCCACAATATCATCGCCGGGGGCAGGTTTGCAGCAGCGGGCTAGAACGGTTAGCAGTCCCTTCAAGCCCAGTACAGTGACCGAATCTCCGCTAAGCGGCTGCTCTTTGGATGGTTTGGTGAATAATAGCGGATCTTCCGGCGATTCTTCACTGGCGATCAGGTTGTTAATGATGCGGCCGATGGAGAGATCCCCACAGCCGATGGCGACATGAAAATCATCGAGATTGCGGAATTCGTAAGCCTTGGCCAGCTCATCGATCTCTACATTCTTTAATCCCAGCCGCTTGATTTCACGTTCGAACATTATTTTGCCCTGGGTGGCATTCTGATTGCGATCCTGTTTTTTGAACCAGTTACGGATTTTCGAACGACCGCGCTGGGTTTTAACCAACCCAAGGTTCGAATTGAGCCAATCCCGGCTGGGACCACCTTGTTTCGAAGTTAGAATCTCAACCTGGTCGCCGGTCTTAAGTGCATAATCGAGGGATACGAGTTTGCCGTTGATCTTTGCGCCGCGGCAGCGGTGGCCGATCTCGGTATGTACATGATAGGCAAAATCGATTGGAGTTGCGCCGGATGGCAGATCAATGATATCGCCGCGCGGGGTGAAGACATACACGCGGTCCTGGAAGACATCGCTCTTCATGCCATCCACAAATTCGGTGGCATCCTCAACTTCCTGGCGCCATTCCATCAAGCGCCGGAACCAGTTTATGCGTTGTTCATAGGTCTGGTCGCGCGGACCACGTTCTTTATAACGCCAGTGAGCAGCAATTCCATATTCCGCACTCTGATGCATTTCGAGGGTGCGGATTTGAACCTCCAGCGGCTTGCCATCTTCATAGAAAATAGCAGTATGCAGACTCTGGTAGAAATTATCCTTTGGGGCGGCAATGTAATCGTCAAATTCATGTGGGATGGGCCGCCAATGGGTGTGAATGACGCCCAGAGCGGCATAGCAGCTGGGGATATCGGCCACCATCAAACGTACGCCGCGCAGATCCATCAGCATATCAAACGGTTTGCCTTTTTCCTGCATTTTTCGATAGATAGAATAGATGTGCTTGGAACGGCCGCTAATATCGACTTTGATGCCAGCTTCATTCAAAATTTTGACCAGATTTTCTTCTATTTGTTGGATTTCAAATTCGCGGTCTTTGCGGCGTAAAGCCAGGTTATTGGCGATTTCCTTGTATTTTTCCGGGTTGACATAGCGAAAACCGAGGTCTTCCAGCTCCCATTTGACCTGCCAGATTCCAAGGCGATTGGCCAGTGGTGCAAAAATATCGAGCGTCTCCTGTGCGATGCGCAGGCGTTTGGATTCGGGCATATATCCCAGGGTGCGCATGTTGTGCAGCCGGTCCGCCAGTTTGATCAATACTACGCGTATATCGTCGCCCATGGCCAGAAACACCTTACGCAACGTTTCATTGGTGAGATCGTGTTTCCTATCACGTGGCTGCTCAATTAACTCATCTTCTTCGTCTTCATTGATTTCCATTCCCTGCACCTGGTCTGCTTGCAGGACTGCTTCCCCGCGCGAAACCCGCGGCAAATTGGTCAATTTGGTTACACCATCTACCAGGCGGGTAATCTCTTCACCGAAGTTGTTTTTCAAATCCAATAGTGTTACCGGCGTGTCTTCCACCGTGTCATGTAATAGACCCGCAATCACCACCGCCGGAGGTACTTTCAATTCGGCCAGGATGGCTGCCACGGCCACAGAGTGGGTGATGTATGGTTCACCTGATACGCGCGTCTGCCCTTCGTGAGCCGTCTCGGCAAATCGATACGCTTTCATGACCATGTCACGGTCCATGAAATTGTAATTGTCGGGAAGGATTTCCATCAGGGTTTCAATTTTCATTCATTTTATCTTTCAATGACCTGGATAGATGATGATGTTGGCTTACGCGCCATTTTCAAGCATTTTCAGCAAATTTGGAGGTGAGATTGTATCTAAACCGCTAATGATTCTATCAGCTGCCGATAAGTCCATATTTTTGGTCATTGGATTTGGTATTGCGACGGTAAAGAGTTTTGCCAGGTTACCGGCAATGATACCATTATATGAATCCTCGAAAATTACAGCTTCGTAATCTGCCAGATTAAGCATGGATTTGGCGGATAAGAACAATTCCGGGTCTGGTTTGACCGCCTTTACTTCATCTTTGGTTCGTACCACATCAAAGTAGGGGAGGATTCCGGTTTCCTCCAAATGGGGGACGACCCAGGCTCGTGAAGACGAAGAGGCAATCGCGGTGCGAATGTCATTGGCGCGTGCCCATTGAAGGTAGTCGAGGATACCCGGTTTAAGTGGTAACAAGCGTGTTTTCGCCCGGTAACTTTGTGCATGAGTTTTGCGCACAACCTGCTGATCAATATCCAAACCGGTTGCCGCAGATAGCAACCCGAGCGGGTCGCAGACATCATCTGATGTACCAATGCAGAGTAGCCATTTCTCAAGCGGCAGGATGGTGCCATAAGCTGCATAAATTTCCTGCCAGGCGTCATAGCACGCAGTTTCTGTATCCAGAATTAATCCATCAAAATCAAAAATAAATGCTTTTATCATAAATTCCCTGCGTCCCTGGTTTCGTCACCGTCCAATTGTAGCCGAATCAGTCAAAAATTGGAAATGAGGCAGAGGGAATAATCTGTTGGATAATTAATCGTGGATTGTCTAATGGGTGGCAGGGAAAAAATGTTGGGCATTCAGGATGCCAATTCATTATTATGTTGGCTGGTATTGCATCTATAATACCTTCCGAACGCACTTGCCCACTCTACAATGTCTCCTTGCACGATGGTCTTTATAAGTACTTAGTGAAAATCGGAAGTGATAATCTCTTACATGATCGATTTATGCGGGGTTTAATTCAAAACCTTTTGGAAGATTTCTTAATAGCATTAGGGTGTGTTCGCGCTGTGTGGACCCATCCTTTATATCCTTCAGGAAATAATTTTCCATGGTTTCGCCTCTACCGAAGCATTTCATGGCTGGAAAATGCGCGCTGCGGGGAGAGCGATTTTAGCGTTTCTGCATCAGCTGTGGTTGTGGTTTTCATTACAATGCGTGTAAGCAGCTCACCCAATCCCGGTCCGAGCATAAAACCTTGACCACAAGTGCCGGCTGCCAGCAGAAATCCTTCAATCTCAGGGGAATATCCTACAATTGGATTGCCGTCCGGTGTCATCGGGTATAAACCACGCCAGGTGCGTCTTACGCGTATATTCTGAAGACGCGGCATCACTTCAACCATACGTCTGGCAACCATTGGTAAGAACTGGCTGGTTTCTTCTACGGAATAGCCCCAAATATTTGGGCTGGGGGTGATGCAGAAGATGATCTGCCCGCTTCGATTTTGGTAAAAATAAAAATTTGAAGAACCGGGGCATGGGCGAATATCCACGATCATTGGTTTCAGGAAATGAGCGACAGATTCGGTGATGGCTGCTTCATGCGAATCAGGTTGAACTGGAACAGGCATGCCAACTAATGCGCCGATTTGTTGCGCCCACGGTCCGGCCGCGTTGATAACAATTGCACATCCATAGATTCCTTTATCGGTATGTACTGCCACAATTTTGTCATTGCATGTCTCAATCTTCTGCACGATTTCATCGAAATGAAATTCTGCACCTTGGGCACATGCTTCCGCATAAAAGGCGTGTGTGGCCAGCAAGGGAGAGGCAGAGCCATCTTCGGGTGAGTACGTTCCGCCGATCAGGTTGCTGGGGTTAAGATCCGGAACAATATCCAGCAATTGGTGAGGTTCCAGCCAATTGATGTTCAAACCAAGTTTTTTCTGGATATTCAACAAGTTCTTAAGTGTCAGCTCTTCTTGTGGCCGGTAAGCAACAAATGAATACCCGCCTTGAACCCAATCGATATCGCTTCCGTACATCTCCTTCCAATTTGAGAAGATTTCAAGGGATCGCATGCAAAGGTTGATTTTGGCTGGGTCTGAATGGGTGGCTCGAATGCCGCCAATCGCCCGTTTGCTTGAACCCTGTCCCACACTGGAAAACTGGTCAACTACAAGTGTTTTCACACCAGCCTGAGACAAGAAAAATGCGGCTGGTACACCAATTGAACCCGCCCCAATGATGATGACATCGTACGTCTTTCTCTTGGTGTTCATTTCTAAATATCCCCGTTCTTGATGCCGGCAAACATACCCAGCGGAATTTCCATCAGCAGCGGTCTTTTGGTCTGATCTGTCACATCTTCATCGGAAATTCCTTCTTCACGAAAGATCCGTTTAATGATGGCGGTGCAGGTTTTACCGCCACAGGAACCCATCCCGGCACGTGTAACCGTTTTAATTTCATTAAAATCGCGGTAACCACTGCGAATGAGTTGACGGATTTCACCGGCCATCACTCGTTCACAGCGACAGACGATGATGTCATCTTCGATATGCGGGATGTATCCGTCCAAAGGCTCTGAAATCGATTTTTCCTGTATGCGAATTCCGGCGATTTTGGCAGCGATTTCACGTGGAGCAGAAATTTCAACAACGGAGGTATGATCACTGTTGAGAGGAGTATGAATGGAAATGACTTCAAATTCACCAAAGGATTTGCCCTCAGTGTCCATGGCGGTGACTTTATCCTTCGCTTCGATCGGCTCGCGGCTGAACTCGTATGGAATAGAGATGGTTGGGTTAAGCGCATCTTTGCGGTAATCGACAATGGTAATTGCCAACCCTGGACAACCGACAATGCATTGTTCACATACCTCACAACAATATCCATCACCTAAAAATGTGGGAATCTGGCGGATATCTTTTGAATCAATAAAGATCAATCCATGCGGGCAGAGCGATGCACACGGATTGCAGGGAATCTCCTGGTTGCAATGAATGACCGGCATAACCCCTTCGCGGTATTCTGGTTCCCCTTCATTAACAACCAGACCGGGCTTAGATTTCAAGATTTCAGAGGTACGTATCCAGGAAGATGGAATTTCCAGATCATTATGCCCCAGGGACCTGGCAATTTCACACCCGCGAATTTTACCAGCGAAAATAGCCGCGCTGGCTTCGGCAATTTCTTCAGCATCTCCGGCTATAAAGGTGGAAATACCATACTTTATACCCTTGCCGAAAAACTCATTAACCGGATCAAGCCCAACGGCAATCAAGACACTATCACAGGCGAACGATTTTTCTGAACCCGGCACAGGCTGGAAGTTGTCATCAACCTGAGCGATGCTGACTGATTCGACCCTGCCGCTGCCATTGGCACTTAGAATGGTGTGGGAGGTATAAATCGGGACGCCCATGCGCACCAATTTGTCCTTATGGACTTTATATCCACCACATTCAGGCAACGCTTCCACCAGACCCACCACACCGATCTCTGCCTGTAGGGCATGATACCCGGCAATCAAACCAACATTGCCGCCGCCGACGATGAATAACTTTTGAGCAGGTCTGACCAGATCACGATTTACCAGCGTTTGAAATGCACCAGCACCATAAACGCCCGGCAGCGTATTGCCTTTGAAATTAAGGAATTTTTCCCGTGCGCCGGCAGCCACCAGAAGAACTTGCGGTCTCACCAGCACGTATTCGCGCCCTTCGCAGCTAATTCCCACCTTCTGGTCCGAGAAGACAGCCAGAGCAGGGCTGTTTGACCAGATCTGAACCGAGGGATATTTGCGAACATCCTGCTCCAGGCGCGTGGCAATGTCTATTCCCCGGGTGCCGGCATAGACAGCCTGGGTAGAACCAAAGAAACGGTGCGTCTGAAAAACGAGTTTTCCTCCCAACCGATCCTTGTCGTCGACTAAAATGACTTCAATTCCGATTTTTCCCAACTCAATCGCAGCCGAGAGACCAGCCGGACCGCCGCCAATGATCAGAACAGGTATTTCGAGCTCCCGGATTGAGGAGACAGCAGGATTGCCAAAGGTTACGGGCAGTTCGCTCAGTCCTTCGGCGGGTTCTATTATCATACCGTCTCTTATTCTCTCCATGCAAGATTTGACTGGTTTGCCATCCGCGATCACCATGCACTGAGAACATTGTCCGTTTGCACAAAAGAGTCCCTGAGGTGAACCATCCTTGTGATGGTGTCCAAATACCATCACGTCGTTTGCAATGAGCGCTGCTGATATCGTTTCATTTTTTAGGGCTTTGAATGTTTGATTTTTCCAGATGAAGCTAACAGCTTCTCGTTCGGGGATGGAGAGAATAGGGTGTTCATGAATACGACGATCTTCCATATCCATTCTTTCTGGTTAATTGAAGAGGTTTCAACAGGTTGTTTATTTGGTAATTTCAATGATAAGGAAAATTGGCAGGTTTTGATACTGAAGATTTTCATGAATTCTTCTGGTCTGTGTCACAACAATTTTGTTATTATCGCGTTCTTTAGCTGGTGTTACCGATGACAGATGAATATGGTAAAATTTTCGTAGAAAATAATAAGGTAGGGATATTATGAAGCAAATCAGCAGCCTCCTTATTTTGAGAAGACATACCTTACAATCAAAGATATGGAAAAAATGTTGGAGGGTTAAATGAAGAGATATGCTGTGTTAACCAGTGGTGGTGACGCACCAGGTATGAATGCTGCCATTCGGGCTGTCGTACGCTGCGGTATTTCGAATGGTTGGGAAATGTTTGGCGTTCGCAATGGATATGCCGGTTTGATTGTCGGAAACTTTACCGCGCTGGGCGCCCGCGATGTGGGTGGGATCATGCAAAAAGGAGGCACAATGCTGGGTAGTGCCCGCTCAATTGAATTTAAGACAATCGAGGGTCAGCGAAAAGCAATCCGCTCTTTAAACTCAAATGGGATTGACGGACTCTTTGTAATAGGCGGGAATGGTTCACAGACCGGTTCTTATATGTTAACTAAGTTAAATTTCCCGGTAGTGGGTATTGCGTCCACCATCGATAATGACCTTTACGGTTCGGATATCACGATTGGGGTTGATACCGCCCTGAATATCGCGCTTGAGGCTGTCGATCGTTTGAAAGTAACAGCTTCTTCCCATCAGCGCGCTTTCTTGCTAGAAGTGATGGGCAGAGATTGCGGCTATCTGGCATTAATGACCGCCCTGGCTGGCGGCGCAGAGGCCGTCATCATTCCCGAAGTAAAAATTTCCCCGGAGGTGGTGGCTGAATCTTTGAGTCGGTCATACGAAAAGGGCAAGGCACATGCCATCGTAATTGTTGCAGAAGGGGCGGAATATAACGCGGAAAAATTATCTGCGTATTTTAAAGAACATCATGATCGGTTGGGGTTTGATTTGCGCGTAGCCATTCTTGGTCACATTCAAAGAGGTGGTACCCCTTCGGCATACGACCGTATTCTAGGGAGCCGGCTGGGAGCTGGTGCTGTAGATGCGATGGTATCCGGGACTACAGGTGTATTGACCGGCTGGGTCAACTCTCAAATTAAGTGGACACCATTGGAGATCGTGGTCAATACGAAAAAGGAAATTGATAAGTCCTTAATCAACCTGGCTGAAGTGCTGGATTAGAGTTAACTTCCTCAAAAGTGAATACTTTGTTTATAGTTTTCTACGAACCATTCAACCTGATCGAAAATATCTTTATTTTTACGTACTATTGCGCAAATAATCCTGGATGAAATCATCCAACTCGCCATCCAGCACTGCGTTGACGTTGCCTACTTCGAAATCCGTGCGATGGTCTTTGACCAGTTGATAAGGGTGTAAAACATAAGACCTGATTTGACTGCCCCATTCAGCTTTTTGGTATGCCCCTCGCAGACCAGCCAGTTCTTTTTCTTGTTCCTCGCGCCGGATCTCCAAGAGCCTGGCTCTAAGCACACGGAATGCATTTTCCCGATTTTGTATCATTGAACGTTCATTCTGGCAGGTGACAATGATGCCGGTGGGGATATGCAGCAGACGAATAGCAGTGGAGTTTTTCTGAACATTTTGTCCGCCGGCCCCCGATGATTTGAAGACATCAATGCGAACGTCATCACTTGGAATCGAAATCTCATCATCGTCTTCGCTGATTTCCGGAAGTATTTCGACCTGGGCAAATGAGGTGTGACGTCTGTGCGCAGAATCGAAGGGAGAAAGCCTTACCAGACGATGAACACCTTTTTCAGATTTCATGTACCCGTATGCGTAACGTCCATCTATCGCAATGGTTACACTCTTCACGCCTGCCTCTTCACCTGCAGAGCGGTCAAGAATCTCAGCTGAATAGCCATTTTTGTCTGCCCAACGCAAATACATTCGTTCGAGCATTTCAGCCCAATCCTGTGAATCTGTGCCGCCGGCACCGGCATGAACAGTTAGTAGCGCATTACCATGGTCATATCGCCCAGAGAGCAATGTCTTCAGCTCGCGTTGATCCATTTCCTTTTCAATACCAGACAATTCAATTTCGAGCTCTGGCCGCATGCTTTCATCAGCCATTTCGACAAGTTCGAGTGCGGAAGTTACCCGATCGGAAAAATCCTGCCAGCCTTTGATTTCATCTCTCAAGCCTACGATTTTTTTTAATATCTTTTGTGCCCGCTCACGATCTTCCCATAGAGCAGGGTTTTCAGACTCTTTTTCCAGCCTTGCTAATGTAGCTTCTTTTTCTGGTAAGTCAAAGATGCACCAGAAGATCTTTTATTTTGGCCTGATATTGCACCAACTGATCAATCATATCTTGCATTTAAATCTCCAATTTTATTGTATTAATCCTTCGATAAAACTTTGGCGGTTGAACACCTGCAAGTCTTCTGGTTTTTCGCCCAAGCCAACGTAGAGAATGGGGACTTTTAACTCGCGCTGAATTGCGAATATCATTCCACCGCGTGCTGAACTATCCAGCTTGGTAATTACAACACCGTCTATATTTACAGCTTCCTTAAAAGCGCGGGCTTGCAGGAGCGCATTTTGCCCGGTGGTGGCATCCAGAACGAGCCAGGTTGCGTGCGGTGCTCCCGGGTAAGATTTTGAAATTACTCGGTCTACTTTTTTGAGCTCTTCCATCAGGTTGAAACGGGTATGTAATCTGCCGGCTGTATCCACGTAAACAATATCCATTTGTCGGGCTACGCCTGCCTGAATGGCATCGTACGCAACAGCTCCAGGATCTGCACCTGCCTGCCCTTTGATGACTGGAATACTAAGACGATCACCCCAGACTTGTAATTGTTCGACTGCTGCCGCACGGTAAGTATCTGCAGCTGCAAAGAGAACCTTTTTGCCTTCATCCTTTTGTTGTTTCCCTAATTTTGCCAGTGTCGTGGTTTTCCCTGAACCGTTCACGCCCACTACCAACACAACAGCGGGTTTAAGTTTTGAAAAATCAGGGAAAATAGGCTCATCCAAACGAGTCAGAAATTCATGTTTGAGCAATTCGCGTAACTCGCTCGTTCTGGTTGCCCCACTGCGATCAACTTGATTAATTAAATTTGTAATTACCTGTTGAGTCGTTTCAATGCCAAGATCTGCCTGAATTAGCAGAGCTTCCAATTCATCCCATGTCTCAATTGTGATTTCGGTCGCGCCGAACATCGTCGCCAGGCGACCAAAAGTGACCTTACGAGTTTTTTCGAGACCTTTTATCCATTTGTTTAAGATATCTGCCATGCTGCGGGATTATATCACAACCATTTTGAGGGATGCTACGCGTATCGTGTTGCCAACTGTCCGCAACCAGCCTGAATTTCTATTCCCCGGCGCAAACGAATGGTGCAGGGAATGCCTGCATTTTCCAGTGTTTGTTGAAATAATCTGGTCTGTTCCTTACTGCTGGGTTGATAGAGCGATTGGCTGGTTGGGTTGAGCGGTATGACATTAACATGACAGAGTAAGCCGTGCAAAAGATGAGCAAGATGTTTGGCAGTGGCTTCGCTGTCATTTTTTCCATCAATTAATGCCCATTCAAATGTGATTCTTCTGTTTGTTTTGGATACATAATAGCGGCAGGCTTCCAAAACCTGTTCAATTGAATATTTTTTATTGATTGGCAGCATCGATGTGCGCTCTTCATTGGTAGTGGCATGCAGACTGATCGCAAGATTAATTTGCCGCTCTTCATCAGCGAATTTGCGAATCATTGGTACAAGGCCAACGGTAGATATCGTAAAGCGACGTGCGCCGAGCCCAAACCCACTTGCATCGTTAAGTTGATCGATTGCTTTGAGGGTAGCTTCATAGTTGTGAAAGGGCTCTCCCATGCCCATTAATACGATGTTGGTGACCTTTTCACCTTCTTCATCGAGCATTCGGGCATAATAAAGCACTTGTTCAATAATTTCACCGGAACTAAGGTGCCGTTTAAATCCCATTTGCCCGGTGGCACAAAAAACACACCCCATGGCGCATCCCGCTTGAGTGGAAATACAGAGGGTTCTGCGATTTTCGTATTTCATTAATACTGCTTCAATGGCAAAGTCATCCGGTAGAATAAAAAGTGTTTTCACTGTTTCCTGATCCGGTGATGTGATGACTTTATTGGGTGTCAATGAAGAAAAGGAATAATAGCTGAAAAGTTTTTCTCGTAATGTTTTTGGCAACATGGTGAATTGATCGGGATTGTGCCATAATTTTTTATACACACCTTGCCATATTTGATGAGCTCGAAAAGAAGGCTGATTCCAGGTTGCGAGGACAGCTTCTAATTTACTGAATGACATATCATAAAAAAGTTCTGCGTTATTACTATTACTCATTAAGATACCAATCATTGGAAGTTAGATTGTTGATCAGGTCAACGATATCAATACTGATCATGTTGGGGACGATATTCATTCTTATTATATCCTCCAGGATGGAAATTCCAGTTAACACCAACGCAGTTCGGCAGCCGGCATTTTTGCCCCCAAGAATATCAGTTTCCAAACGATCACCGATGACCAATGTGGTCGAATTATTTGATTCAAGATTATTCATTGCAAGTTTTATCATGGAGGGATCGGGTTTACCAGTTACAACAGCTTTGCGCTGGCTGGCTGTCTCAAGAAAGGCAAGCAGAGCGCCGGCACCGGGAATGTTGCCTGCCGGTGTAGGAAATGACGGATCCATATTGGTGAAGTAGAAATCAATACCTTGATTCAATAAAAGCGTTGCCTGGGCTAAGCAGTCAAAATCGAGGCTTCGTTTCATTCCACCAACGATTGCTAAAACAGAATTTTGTTGGTGATAAAAACCGTGGTCTTCAAAAATTTCGACCAGACCAGACTCTCCTACGATAAAGAGTGGTCCGCCATCAGGATATTTGTTTTTCAAGCGTTTTGCCAGGTTCAAACCTGAAGTGACTATCTGTTTTGGTGAAACCTGAACATCAAAACTGGATAATTTTGTTTGGTAATCGTGAGGGGTTTTTGTGCTGTTATTTGTGGCAAAACCATATTTGATTTTTCTTTCCTCAAGAAGTTTAAATAGAGAGGATAAATCAACTAGAGGCTTGTTTTCTTTCCACAGAACCCCGTCCATATCGAATATTAATGTATCAATTTTTTGTTTTGCCATTGTTAATAATGAAACCGGATAGCGTTCACTATCCGGCTCACATCCTTCATTTTAGAAAAGCCTATTTCTTGACTGGTGATTCGAGAACACGATCAACCAGACCGTAATCTACAGCCTGTTTGGCGTCGAGATAGTAATCACGCTCGGTATCATGCTCAATCACCTCAATTGTTTGGCCGGTGCTTTCCGCCATTATCTCGTTGAGGCGGGCTTTCAGCCGCAAAATTTCTTTGGCTTGAATTTCAATATCGGAAGCCTGACCCTGTGCGCCGCCCAGAGGTTGGTGCATATGGATGGTTGCATGGGGTAAAGAATACCGTTGTCCTTTTTCACCAGCAGCCAAAAGAACTGTCCCAAATGAAGCGGTCATGCCAACAGCAACGGTCGAGATTTTGTTTGGGATCATTTTCATTGTGTCATAAATTGCCAGGCCCGCATAAATTTGGCCACCAGGCGAGTTAATGTATATCTGGATGCCTGCCTCAGGATCTTCGCGGCTTAAGAAAAGCAATTGTGCAACGATCACATTGGCAACCTGGTCATTAATTGGGGTTCCCAGCAAGATGATGCGATTTTTTAATAAGAGTGAAAATATATCATAAGCTCTCTCGCCACGGCCATTGGATTCGATTACCATGGGGATCACTGATGAAAAATCATGATTATTCTGTGTCATTCTTTGGTTTCCTTTTTGTCTTTTTTTCAGTTGGTTCTTTTGTTTCAGATACGTTTTCTTCAGCTTCTTTCGTTTCAGAAACTAAAGCGGCTTTCTTTGGGGTGCGCTTTTTCTTTGGTTTGTCTGTTGTTGTGATAACTTTTTCCGAATCATCCTGGGCTGGTTCTAAAATCCCAGTGGTTTCAGAATTATCAGCAGCTAATTCAGCGTTCGCTTTCTCCAGCTCTTCTTTTTCGAGTTCACCAGAGGCAATTTTTTTCAATCGATCCATCGTTTTTTCGCTATACAAACAATTCATAGCACCCAGGGTGAATGAATTAATCTGTTCTTTTGTATATCGACCCTTCTTTCCTTTGGCTTCTGAATTCATTTGCAACATTTGTGAAGTTTCGTTCATGATACTATCCATATCATCTCTGCCTATCTCAATTTTTTCAGACTGGGCAAATTTCTCGACGATAAGGGAATTTTTTAATCGTTTTTCTGCTGCCGGGCGTACATTATCTTCAATGTATTGTTCACGATCTGTCTTCAAAAGTTTCAAATACGTCTCAAAATCCAAATTCTGTTGTTTAAGATCGCTTTCTATGGAAGTGAGAATGTGGTTGATTTCATCCTCCACCATAAAAGGTGGATACTTAACACTAGCCTGTTCAGCGATCTTTGCCAACACATCTGTATAATATTTGTCTTCATATTCCTGATTTTTGTTGGATTCAAGCTGTTCTTTGACGCCATTTACTAAATCTTCAAAACTCTCGAAATGTCCGAGTGAAACTGCAAATTCATCATTCAGCTCTGGAAGTACGAGTGATTTCACAGATTGAATGGTGATTATGAATTTGATATTTTTTTCTTTAAAATCTGCTTCATCAATATCTTCCGGGAAGGCATGTTCAATTGTTTTCTCATCACCCTCAGACATACCGATCAGGTTTTCATCAAACCCTTCAAAGGGATACTCTTTACTGTTAAGGTTATCCCCAATGATTACCTGGAATGGACGATCATCAATGAGTGCATCTGTTTCTTCCAGGCTATTTACCTCGCGCGCGGTAAGCTTGTAATACACCAGGTCGCCTTTTTCGATTGGGCGTTCTACAGGTTCGGCCGTCGCATAATTTTTTTGCATTCGATTAATAAATTCATCAATTTCCTCTTTAGCGACTGGTTCTGGTGAGTAATCCACTCGGATACTGGCATAATCACCAATTTCAACTTCGGGTTTCAAAGGAACCAGAAAAGAGAATTTTGGAGGTTCAATGCTGATGACTTCTTCCAATGCACCCGGACCGGCGGGTTCAATCGCAGCTTCTTCTAATACTTTGGCATATTGGTCATCGATCAATATCTCAATGGCCTCTTCATTAATTGCACCTTCGCCCACATGGCGGAGGATGATTTCATACGGTGCTTTCCCTGGACGAAAACCAGAAATCTTTACTTTTTTCGCAATTTTTCTTGCAGCACGTTTCTTATAAGATTCAAAAACTTCAGATTCAAATTCAGCAATGATTTTTATCTGATGGTTTTCCTGGGGGGTGGTTTCAATCTTCAATGTTTAATCCTTTATAAATAAATTTTGTTGTGGGGAAAGAGGGACTTGAACCCTCACGCCTTTCGGCACATGATCCTAAGTCATGCCTGTCTGCCAATTCCAGCACTTCCCCTTCACCTCCGAATTATAAGCGCAACCTATTCGAGCGTCAATAATCAGATATAATGAAGCGCTTAGGACAAATATTCAGATTAGCTGGAGGAGAAATTGTCTCGTGTAATAAATCCAGATAGTAGTGGGAAAGAGCGGACGCAAAAATCGAAGGGGATTGTAAAAGCGATTCGCGAATTAATGACCCAGACTGAACCCAATCAATTGAGTAAGGATTTGGCAGCTTATATCGCAATTTCACTGAAGGAAATCTACGACACAGTTGATGTTTCGGTCGTCGCATGGGAGAAACGGGGATACTGGCTTAAGGCGGATCGATTTCGCCTGGACTGGGAATGGACTGAACAATATGCAAGCCAGATGAAAGAATATGTTCTTAAAGAGGATTGGGCAGGTGTGGCGATACTTTCTACGAAAATTGCTCTAAAATTTCAAAATATAAAAATAGCCGCGAAAAATCGCATAGGTGAACCCTGGCAAGGAGCCTGGCGAAAACTAATCAAATAAAAAGAAGCTGCTTTTTGTGATAAGCAGCTTCTTTTTTAGGCTAACTTTTCAGATTATTTTTTCTTAAGGATAATACGTGCATCAACAACTTTTAAGCCCTTGCCTTCAGCATAAACCAATACCGGGTTTGCATCTGATTCGCTGACATCTTCTTTCAAATCCACAATCATTTGGGCATAGCGGCTGATCGTTTCTGCCAGCACTTCACGGTCACGCGGTTCTTCACCACGAACACCAGCTAAAATTGGGGCACCACGGATTTCATCAATCATACGCAGTGCAGATTTTTTGGAAACAGGTGCGACACGGAAGGTTACATCTTTCAAAACTTCTACAAAAATACCGCCCAGACCAAACATCATGGTAGGCCCGAAAGTGGCATCATTTACTGACCCAAGAATTACTTCTGTTCCCCACGGTGCCATTTCCTGAATGGCGATGCCATGGATATTTGCACCTGCTTTGTATTCATTTGCGTTTTTCATAATGGTATTAAAAGCATCACGGCAGGATGCTTCGTCTTTAATGTTAACTTTGACGCCGCCTGCATCGGATTTGTGCAAGATATCAGGAGAAACGATCTTCATAACAATTGGGAAACCAACTTCTTTGGCTAATTTAACAGCTTCCTCTTCTGATCGGGCTAGCAGGGTGGTCGTTGTCGGCAGGCCATAGGCGGAAAATACCTGCTTGGCCTCGATCTCTGTTAAAGCATCGCGGTTATCATCACGCGCATTCTGGATTACTTTTAATGCCAGTTCTTTATTGACGGTGATCATTTGTTCATCGGATTCGGAAACAATTTCCTTCATGCGGGCATATTCGCGCAAGGCAGAAATTGCGTGCACGGCAAGATCAGGAGCGCCAAACGCAGGAATATTGTTCTCGACCAGCCATTGCATTGCTTTTTCTGATTTTTCGCCACCGACAAAGGAAACCGTCACAGGTTTGCCCTTGACATTCGCTTCATCAATCGCGCTCTTGATCCCTTTGGCGATATCCATCGGATCGGTCATGGCAGTTTCACAATAAAGGACCACCATTCCTTCTGTCCAGGAATGTGCGAATGCAAATTTGACAGAATCGTGATACCAATCATACCCGGCCATTCCGGTCAAATCGACGGGATTCTTGGCAGAACCGAAAGCGGGCATATGTTTCTTGAGTTCATCCTGAACATCTTTCGGGACGAATTTTAAGGGAAGTCCATATCGTTCGGCAGCATCTGTTGCCAGAACACCAACCCCGCCGCCGTTGGTGATAATCACCAGGTTATCACCCCGCATGGGAGGTTGTAAGGATAACGCCAGTGAAAGATCAAATAGATTATTTAAGTCAGTAGCCTGTACGACCCCTGCTTGCTGGAAAGCAGCGCCATAAACTTTTGCAGCTCCAGCCAGTGAGCCCGTGTGAGAAGCGGCAGCCGCAGCACCGTGCGCTGAAACGCCGGCTTTTAATGCGATGACTGGTTTCTTAGCTTTTTTGGCAACTTCCATAAATTTCCGGCCATCTTTGAAGCCTTCAATGTATAAGGAAATACAGCTGGTTGCTTCATCCTGATCCAGCCATTCAACCAGATCGGCGAAATCGACATCAGACATATTGCCGATCGAAATTAGTTTTTCCAGACCAACGTGACGCGTAAAAGTGGCCATATCCAGAGCGATTAATAGGGCTCCACTTTGAGAGACAAGTGCACCTTTGCCGGGCAGTGGCAATATGGGAGCAAACGAGGCATTTAATTTTTCCGCGTTGGAGAGGGTGCCGACGATATTTGGTCCGAGAATTCGCACGCCATATTCTTGCGCCTTAGCGACAATTTCTTGTTCTAACTCTTTATTACCTGATTCTGCAAAACCGGAGGTGATAATGATCAGCCCCTTGACACCCTTTTTTCCAGCTTCTTCTACGACGGATACTACATATTTTGCTGGGACAGTTACAACTGCAGCATCAATTTCACCCGGAACATCCAATAAAGATCCATACACCTTCAAACCTAGCAATTCAACTGCATTGGGGTTTATAGGGTAGATTTTGCCTTCATATCCGCCCTTAATGATGTTATCGACAACTGTATAACCAATTTTTGTTGGGTCAGTGGATGCACCGACTATTGCGATCGATTTTGGCCGCATCAATCCATCTAACTTTGAACTATCCATTCTCTCATCTCCTAATAATTTCAGATAAAATTTTGTTTTGGTACTTTTTGTATTTTTTGCTACCAATAATAGGTACCAAATATTTCACAATTTACAATAAAATACCCCCTGAGGTTTTTTGCCGAGGAGGATTTTATTGGTCTTAATATCATGTTTCTAATTTAATCACCTTGCATTGTAACCTGTGTACACCTTACCATAAACCGAAAATCCAATTGATTTTACCAAATATCCCTCAATGATAAACCCTTTTGCTAAAAAATAAGCGTGTAGAAACACACAATTCCACGGTATTTTCATCACCACCTGTGGTAATCATCCTTCATTCTTCAAAGCAGCCAACATTAACTCATTAATACGATTTACCATCGTATAAGTCTCGGGTTGGATTCCTTCAGCAATAAGGGCATTTTCGTAAATCTGCTCGACAATAGTCGTTCGAAGTGGACTTATACCGCTAATTTTTGAAAGTTGGATGATGATTGGGTGGTGTGGATTGATTTCGAGGATTTTTTCTGGGGTATCCATATCTTTTTGCAGATAACGATATGCTTTTTGGATTTCTGGGCTCGGACTCCCTTTTATATCAACCAGGCGTGCTGGTGAATTGACCAATTGTTCAGTGATATGCACTTCTTTTACTTTGTTTTCGAGAATAGTCTTGAAAAAAGTCAGTGTTTCATTGATGTTTTCGGCGGCTGGTTGGTCCTCGTTAATCTCGCTTTTTTCTGGATCCAGTTCAGGTAATTCCAGATCGGCTGATGTCACATTGATCAGATCGAAATCCTCAAATTTATTTAAATTAATCATCATGAAAGGATCAACCGGATCAGCAAAGAGAATTACATCTATCTCTCTTTTCTTGAATACTTCCAAATGGGGAGAATTTCGAAGAGAAGATAAATCTTCCCCTATAATGTAATAAATTTTATTTTGCCCTTCTTTGAAAGTAGAGCTGTAATCCTTGAAGGATGATAATTGGGTTCCCTTTTCCAGTGTCTGGAAACGTACCAGATTGGTTAATTGATCCATATGTTCCGGGCTGGTCGCCATTCCTTCTTTGATAAATATGCCAAATTCTTTCCAGAATTTTTCATATTTTTCCGGCTCTTTATTGCTCATCGAGTTTAAGTGGTCGATCACTTTCGAAGTGACAACATTTTTTAATTGCGTAATTATCTTGCTGGATTGAAATGATTCTCTGGAGACATTCAAAGGGATATCTTCTGAATCGACAACGCCTTGCACAAACCGCAGAAATTCCGGCAAAAGTTCACGGGTAAATTCTTGGATGAGCACTTTACGTGCGTAAAGCTTTAGCCCATAATCCTTGCGATCAGAAAAAATATGTGGTTCCGCGGTCGATGGAATAAATAGCAGCGCAAAGAGTTGAATGGGGGCATCAATGGAGAGATGTAAATAAGAGAGGGGATCATTAAAATCATAGGTGAATTGTTTGTAAAACTCGTTATATTCCTCAGCTTTCACCTGATGGGGCTGTTGCCGCCATAGTGCTGTTTGGCGGTTAACCTGTTCTTCTTCATCATTCAGATAAATTGGGAAAGGAATGTAATCCGAATGGCGCTTAATTATTTGCCGTAGTCTGTATTCTTCGAGGAATTCCTGAGCGTCCTCTTTTAAATGCAGGATAACATCAGTTCCCCGATTTTCTTTTTCCGCAGCCGATATTTGGTATTTATCGCCACCGTCAGAAACCCATTTCGCCGCTTCATCTTCTAATCGGAAAGATCTTGAGACCACTTCGATATTTTCTGCTACCATAAATGCCGAGTAAAAACCAACGCCAAATTGACCTATGATGCTTGATAGATCAACATCCTGGGCTTCGTTGGCAGCTTCCAGAAATGCTTTAGCACCGGAATGCGCAATCGTACCAAGATTTTCGACCATTTCAACCTGGTTCATGCCAATACCGGTATCACTAATAGTCAGGGTCTTATTTTCACTGTCAGTGCGGATCGTTATCTTAACCGGCAAATCAGGCTGATAGTATTCTTTGTTGGTTAGTGTTTCATAATTCAATCGGGAAAGAGCATCGGATGCGTTTGAGATTAATTCACGGAGGAAGATGTCTTTTTCGGTATACAATGAATGAATGAGAATGTTGAGTAGTTGTCTTGTTTCTGCTTTAAATTTATGGTTCTGTGCCATTGGCGTCCTCCAAAATATGGATTTATGATCTTAATCATAAATTGCTTTCATTAGATTTTTATAAAAATTTTACAAGATTGACTTACTTTCAGAAATTCAAGTGTCAGGAATACTTGGATTTTACTGCTGGTATGAGATACTCAGCAAATGCCCGTTCTTGATTGAAATCAGGCTTCCAACCCCAGTCTCTTTGTGCAGCGCTGTCATCCACGTCTGCCGGCCATGAATCTACAATTCCCTGTCGTGACAGATCAGGAACAAAATCAATTACCGCATTCGGAAAAGCTGCCAACACAATTTCTCTGAACTGCCCGGCACTTGGATTGAAGCTGGTGACATTGTATACAAGCTGTTTCAAATTCTCACGAGAGGCGTGTTCCAGGAGAAGTAGGGATTTAATTGCATCGGGCATGACCATAAATGGTAGTTTTGTGTCCTCGCGGACGAAACATTGATAGGGGATACCCATAGCGGCATAGTGTAACATCTCAGGTCCATAATCGCTGGTGCCCCCAGTTGGTGTCGTGCTAGCGGAAATCAAGCCAGGAAAGCGGAGGGCTCTAAAATCAATGCCGCTTTGAACGCTATCGGCAGCCAACCGCCGATAAAATTTTGTGTAATAACGCCCAAGATGTTCGCAGTAAAGTTTATTGCAGCCATACATGGTCGTCGGGTGGCACCATTCATCTTCAGTTATCTTACCGGATTTGTTTTTTGTTTCGAGATCGGGCAAGCCATACGCTGCTATGGAACTTGGATAAAGAAATTTCACCGGTTTTCCCTGCCAGGCGGCTTGCTCTACCGCAAGGCGTAAAAGATTGAGTGTCCCTTCGACATTGACTTTATGCGCTGTTTCAGGGTTGTATTCAGCTTTGGTTGAAAGTATTGAAGCAAGATGATAAATAGCGCGTATTTCGTATTCTGCCACCAGTCTACCGAGGAGCATGCCGTCAAGTATATCGCCCTGAATAAACCGATCACACATTTTCTGCAGTTCTTTATCCAGCGGCATCACATCCAGAGCCAGGATATGAACTTTTTCATGATTGTAAAAATGAGAAATTAAACCGTGACCAATTTCGCCATTTGCTCCGGTGATTAATACGACTTCTTTTCGCATCAAACCTCTCCATTAATGCTGGTTATATTTTTATAAAAAAACAAAGATTCTGCATAATTATCGCAAAATCTTTGCTTCTTTCCAATAGTCATTGATAAGATATTTCAGATGACTTGTAATCCATCTTTATTGGACCACCACGATTTTAAGCAACTGATTTGTTGGTCTTTTTGAACCATGTGCGCCATTCTTTGTTTTCCCAAACCACAAGAATTGGTGCTGCTACAAAAATTGAGGAATAGGTACCACTGAAAAGACCGACTAAAAGCAGCACGGCGAATTCCCGCAAAGTGACACCACCGAACAAGGCTAGTGCCAAAAGCATAAACTCAACCGTCATTAATTGAGTATTTATAGAACGTTGCAGAGTCTGCACGATGGAGTGATTAACCAGTTTCTCGAATTCCAATTTTCTAAAAATAACACTATTTTCACGAATTCGGTCAAAAACTACAATTTTATCTTGTACTGAGAACCCAATAACGGTCAGGAGCGCGGTCAGGAACATCGAATCGACCTGCCATCCAAATAGCTTGCCTCCTATGGCAGCCAGACTGATCACGACCAGAACATCGTGCAGCATGGCGCTGATTCCACAAATTCCATAACGAAATGCGTGGGGAATGCCGCGAAAAGCGAACGTGATGTAGATCACAACTGCCAGCGCAGCGATACCTACCGCAATGGCTGCCCGTTGGGCAACCTGCTGAGCAATAATGGGACCAACACTCTCAAAACGGTTGACGACCAAACCTGAGGCATCAACACTACTTTGCAGATCCCTGGTTATGGCATTCTTAGTGGGTTCATCCATGAAAGGCGACCGAATCACAAGGATGGTACGTTCTCCATCCGCATTCAACGCAGTTTGAACCGAAACTTCGTTAAATTGGTAATTGTCATAAATTAGCTTGACCTGCTCGGTATCCGGTAAAGTAATATTTGGAAATTCAACTTCAAGGAGTGAACCACCTTTGAAATCAACTGCCAGCGGTAATCCGTCGAAAGCGATGATTGTCAACCCGACCAGAATAAAAAGGACGGAAATTGTGAAAAAGATGTAGCGTTTACCTAAAATATTCATGTCTGCCTACCTCCTATATACCAAACCACTTGAGGTGATTTTCAGGATGTTTAATGAGGTCAAGCGCAATGGCGAGGAAAGTACGCGTCACCACGATTGCCGAGAATAAACTGACGATAACACCCAGAGCCAGAGTAATTGCAAAACCCTTGACGAAGCTGGCACCGAATGTGGAGCCAAACCAGAAGAGGATAAGGCTTGTGATAATGGTTGCAATGTTTGAATCGCGAATAGATGGCCAGGCACGCTTCCAGCCAAGTTCAATGGCCTGGAATAAAGTGCGTCCATTACGCAACTCTTCTTTCAGGCGCTCGAAGATAAGAATATTGGCATCGAGTGCACTTCCGGTAGAAAGAATCAAACCAGCAATACCAGGTAATGTAAGCGTTACCGGTATCAATCTGAATAATGCGAAGGTGATTAATGCGTAAATTAAAATTGCAAAAACAGCGGCAATTCCCGGTACACGGTAGAAAATGATCATGAAGGCTGCTACAAGCAAAAGACCAACCAGACCTGCCAGCAAACTTTTACTGAGAGAATCAGAGCCAAGGGTCGGTCCGATAATGCGAATTTGCTCCACACTCAACGGAATGGGAAGTGAACCATATCGTAATTGTACAGCCAGAGCATTAGCTTCATCATAAGTGAACTTACCCTGAATTGTTCCGCTGCCTTCAGTGATGGCAGAATTGATAACGGGTGCGGAAATGATTTTATTATCCAGGACAATAGCGAGGATTTTTCCGACGTTGTTCTTAGTATAATCGCCGAAAATCTGTGCGCCAGCGGAAGTAAGTTCGAAATTAATTTGATAACTGCCTGAAATAGGGCTATCGACTACCACTGACACAAGATCATTACCCGTCATAATGGTATGAAACACCGGAGGCTCTGCTGGTGTGCTGCCATCAGATGGTGGGAGCGGGACGGTTTGAACTTTATCTGTCAGCGTGAAATCTGTTTTAACTTCCTGTCCGGCGAAATAATTCCAATCATTTGCGCCTAAATCCACGAATTCCAGTACGCCAACTTGTTTGATGGCGTTGATTACATCTTCGGTGTTTGTAAGACCAGGAAATTCGCCAACAATTCGGTCAGATCCTGCTACCTGAAAAACAACCTCATTGACCCCCAGTCCACTGGATCGATTTTCTAAAATCTGTCTGGCAACCTGAAGAGCATCACTTGCAACCTCTGTGCCTTCGGGAATCTCTGCCTTCAAAATAACTTGCATACCTCCACGCAAATCCAAACCGAGTACGGTCGCAATCGATTTGTTTACCAGAGGTAATTTGGTTGTTGATGGGAGATCAATCCAAATGACTGCTGCCAAAAGCACCAGGATCAGGATCAAATTAATATAACGTCGCTTCATCAGATATAAGCCTCCAATCCAAAATTGTCCGTGGACGTGTTATTTAACGGTCGGATTATACTCCGTTTAGGAGGATATGAGTAGGTGCACGGGAGCATCAGGCACGCATGGGTGAAGCATGCGTGCCTGATGCGTCTGACCAGCTCTCAACAGGAAGATCATCGGCATGTAATTGTACGACCTGAGTTTGATGGAAACTAATTGAAATGAATTTTCAATTTTTGCTTGACAGGAAGAAATGGCACGGGTAAAGTTAGTAGTCCATGAACAATAGATTTGTTTTTTCATTGCGTCGCGCTCGTCTTAACCAACATTCGGATTTCCGAAGAGATGGGCATCTAGACGTTTATTAATCACTAATAACAGTCATTTTCAAAACATAGCCTTCTTTTTCGGGAGGCTATTTTATTTTTAATTTCAAGGAGTGAGGATTCATGATGAATAAAAGTGAAGTAAAAAAAGTGGTTTTAGCCTATTCAGGTGGTTTAGATACATCCGTCATCGTTCCCTGGTTGAAAGAAAATTACGGATGCGAAGTGATTTGTTTTTGTGCGGATGTTGGTCAAGGAGATGAGCTTTCAGGTTTGGAGGCAAAAGCAATCGCTTCGGGAGCCAGCCAATTGATTATTCATGATATGAAGGAAGAATTGGTGGAGGATTTTATCTTTCCTACCATCCGGGCTGGTGCTATATATGAGCGCAAATATTTATTAGGCACATCCATGGCGAGGCCGTTAATTGCTAAACACATGATTGATGTTGCGCACCAGGTAGGCGCTGATGCTTTATCACATGGGGCAACCGGTAAAGGCAATGACCAGGTGCGTTTCGAATTAACCTTTACAGCTCTTGATCCGAGACTGCAGGTAATAGCTCCCTGGCGAGAGTGGGATATACGTTCACGTGAAGATGCGCTGGAATACGCAGCAGCCCATAATGTACCGGTAAACTCCTCTCGAAAATCGATTTACAGCCGCGATCGCAATATTTTTCACCTTTCACATGAAGGCGGATTGCTGGAAGACCCCTGGAAGGAGCCGGAGGAGGAGATGTATAAAATTTCTGTCTCTCCAGAATCTGCTCCGGAGGCAGCAGAAGTTGTAGATATCACATTTGATTCCGGAACCCCGATTTCGATTAACGGTGAGAAGTATTCTCCAGCAAAATTATTGGAAAAACTAAATAGTATTGGTGGAAGACACGGTATCGGACGGGTTGATATGGTAGAAGGTCGTTTGGTTGGTATGAAATCTCATGGAGTTTATGAAACACCCGGTGGGACCATTCTTTACGCCGCCCATCGAGAGCTCGAATCATTAGTTTTGGATCGGCAAACAATCCAATTCAAGGATCTAGCAGCACTCAAATATGCGGAACTGGTTTATGATGGCATGTGGTTTTCGCCGCTGCGCGAATCATTGGCAGCTTTTGTAGATGCTACCCAGGGACCGGTTACCGGTACGGTTCGACTGAAGCTTTATAAAGGAAATATTATTCCAGTTGGACGAAAAAGTGAATTCTCTCTTTATCGTGAGGATTTCGCAACGTTTGGACAGGAAGATGTTTATGATCAATCCGATGCCCAGGGATTCATCAATATTTTTGGATTACCGTTGAAAGTCATGGCGATGAATGGTTTGCCGGTATCCGGTATGAAAATGCCAAAGCCAGATTACTCGCGATTTAAACGGGATTGAAAGGAGACCAGATGAGTCTATGGGGAGGTAGGTTTTCGGAGGCGATGGATGAGGATGCCTGGCGTTTTAATGCTTCGATCACATTCGACAAACGGATGGCAGCGCAGGATATCCGTGCCAGTATTAGTTGGGCCAGACAGTTACTGGCTGTTGGTGTATTAAGTGAAAAAGAATTCGGTGAGATTGAGACAGGTCTCAACCAAATTCAGGATGAGTTTCTACATGGGGATTTTCTGATTTCCTCAGGCGATGAGGATATTCACTCAGCCGTGGAAAGAAGATTGTATGAATTAATTGGTTCGGCAGCAGGGAAGATTCATACAGGCAGAAGTCGTAACGATCAGGTGGTTACAGATTTTCGCCTGTGGATAATGGACACCATACCCGTATTAAAATCACGTATTTCCAGTTTCCAAAAAGCAATCATCAGTCTGGCTGAAAGAGATCTTGGAATAGTCATGCCTTCATATACTCATTTACAACGAGCCCAACCAATTTTGCTTTCACACTGGTGGTTATCCTGGTTTTGGCCGATGGACCGAGATCTAAAACGGTTGGATTTTACATTGGATATGTGTGCTACTTTGCCTTTAGGAAGCGGAGCTGTGTCAGGAAGTGGGTTTGATATCGATCGCCAGGAATTGGCGCACGATCTTGGGTTTCATGAAGTAGGTCAAAATAGTATCGATTCTGTTTCAGATCGAGATTTTGCAGTTCAATTTCTTTTTGATATTGTCCTCTGTTGCCAACATATTTCCAGATTGGCAGAGCAAACAATTCTTTTCTCGACTGCAGAATTTGGTTATTTTATGTTGACTGATGCGTTTTCCACGGGCTCAAGTCTAATGCCCCAGAAAAAAAATGCAGATGTGTTTGAATTAGCACGAGCGAAATCAGGAACGATGATTGGAATTCTAACCGGATTGTTGTCCACATTAAAATCTCTACCGTCAACATATGACAAAGATTTGCAGGAGGATAAATTGTCAGTTTTTCGGGCATATGACATGCTGGAATCCATCCTGATCGTCCTGACCAAAGCGATATCGACCCTAGAAATTAACTCTGAAAAAATGCTGGCTGCCGTGGACCCGGCTACATTTGCTACGGATCTTGCGGATTTACTGGTTGAATCGGGAATTCCCTTCCGTGAGGCGCACGCATTATCGGGTAAAGCTGTTCGTCATGCTTATGATCATGGGAAAGATCTTGCCCATTTATCCGATCAGGAATGGGGTCAACTACTACCTGGCATGAATATTGATCTGACTCAGTTGTTTACAGCAGAAAACAGCATTGCGCGCAAAAGAACAGTGGGTGGGACAGCCCGATTCAGAGTTGAAGAGCAGTTAGCCGAAGCGAAGAAAAATATCTTGACGAAGTAATTAGCAACGGGTATAATGTGTCGGCTTTATAAAAAAAATAACTGGAAATATTCAGATAGGAGATAGATAAATGGGTCCACTGCCAAAACGTAAATTATCCAAAGGCCGCCGGGATCGCCGCCGAGCACATGACAGTCTGCAGACTGCCAATCTTGTTCAATGTAGCAATTGCGGTGAAATGAGACTGCCTCACACTGTTTGTCCAAGCTGTGGGCAATATCAGGGAAGAGAAGTAATTCAGGTCGAAAAAGAAAAGAAAAGCTAAGCTAAGCTAAAAAACCTCCGTTTACTCGGAGGTTTTTTTATCACAGTGCCCAGGCAATTAAGAACCCAAAAATTGCGATAATTACTCCCAGGTGAAGAAAAAAGTTTGTATTGGCAAGCCACCCATCAGAAATGACGGCAATGATTAAATTTAAAAAAATCAGCATCATGCCTGCCATTGGCAAAAAGCCTTTTTTTTGAGAAAGAAAATTAGATGCTTGATCGAGAAATTTAGAAAAGCTATTCTTCATTTTCGTCCATTTCCATTTCATCCGGTAGTTCTTCCATTTCTTCAGGGGTAATAAAATAAGGTTCGTAGATTGGCAGATGCCTGACAGGGATACTTCCGTTGACAACGACGCCACTCTTTTGGTGATCTGAACTTTCCACTTTGCCTTGTTCGTACATTAATGAAATTAATTTTCCTTCCTGGTAAGGCAGTCTTACCAGCACTGGAATAAAACTAAAAAATAGTTCTTTTTCAATGGCGTCCAGAAGTTCTTCAACCCCAATGTTTTTCAGTGCAGATATCGAAATCGCACCCGGGATAGTTTGTGTTATTTCAGGATTGGATAAATTATCAATTTTATTCAGGACAGTAATCGTTGGAATATCGTGGGCATCTAATTCAGAAAGAGTGTCATTAACAGATTGCCATTGGGAGAGCGCGGAAGGATGGGAAATATCTACAATATGTAAAAGTAAATCTGCTTCTGTTATTTCTTCCAGCGTGGCGCGGAAGGCTGCCACGAGTTCTGTCGGTAATTTCTGAATAAATCCAACGGTATCGGTAAAAAGACAAATATGACCTTCAGGAAGTTTCACGCGGCGGGTGGTTGGATCCAGGGTTGCAAAAAGCTTGTCTGCAACGAGAACATCTGCATCCGAGAGCAGATTAAGTAATGTCGACTTTCCTGCATTCGTGTAGCCAACAAGAGCTACGGTAGGAATTTGACTCCTCTTTCGTTGAGCACGATAGCGACCGCGATGTGAGCGGATTTTTTCAATTTCTGTTTTCAACGTGGAGATTTTTTTGCGAATTTCGCGTCGGTCAACTTCAAGTTGGGTCTCACCGGGACCTCGTAAGCCGACCCCACCAACACTTCCAGTTCGGCCTGCACCACCACCAGCCTGCCTTGCAAGATGAGTCCAGGCACGGGTGAGACGTGGTAGGCGGTATTCATATTGGGCTAACTCTACTTGTAAAATACCTTCACGTGTACTGGCATGCTGAGCGAAGATATCTAATATAAGGGCAGTACGGTCAATAATATGAACATCTTCACCCATGAGTTTTTCCAATTCGCGTTGGTGGCGGGGAGAAAGTTCGTTGTCAAACACCACCACATCGGCGTTAGTTTCCTGAACCAGCGCTTTCAATTCATCCACTTTGCCCGAACCAATGTACGTATCTCCATATGGTCTCGAAAGACTCTGAGTGAGTTCACCGACAATTTCCAAACCGGCTGTGAAAGAGAGCAGTGCTAATTCAGCAAGGGAGTCATCGAAAGAGAGCCAGGATTGCTGGTTATATATATCAACACCCACCAAAATTGTCTTTTCCTTTGCCATTCTTGTTGGGTTTGTTTCTTTTTTCATGTTATGTTTCCTTCATATTTTCATCCACTTGACGATACGTTCCATAGCTTCACTGATCCGTTCGGTTGCAGTTCCAAGAGAAACGCGGATGTAACCCTCTCCGAATTCACCGTAGACCAACCCTGGTGTGGTGCTTACGCCAACGTTTTCCAGCATTTGATCACAAAAAGTCATGCTGTCATTAACTCCTTGCGGAAGTTTCGCCCAAACGTAAATTGCCGCAGGGGGTGTTTCTACCTGAAAGCCGACTTTTCTTAATCCTTCAATAACAATATCCCGTCTGGTTTCGTAAATTTTGTTCCTTTCTGCCAACCAGCTCTGATCTGCGGTCAATGCCAGAGCGGCTGCATCCAGGATAGGGATAAAGTGTGAGGAATCAATTTGACTTTTAAAAATAGAAAGATAACGAATTATTTCGGCATTTCCAACCGCCATTCCAACACGCCATCCAGCCATGTTATAAGTTTTTGATAGTGAATTAAATTCCACGGCGATATCTCTGGATCCTGGAACTTGAAGGATACTGGGCGCTTGATAGTTATTAAAACAAATATCAACATAAGGAGCATCATGTGCAATGATAATTTCATTTTTCCTGGCAAAATCTACAGCTGATTTAAAAAATTCCAATGGAGCAACGGCACCGGTCGGATTGTTAGGGTAGTTTAACCACATTAAGCGTGCTCTTCTTGATATTTCATCTGGAATTTGAGAAAAGTCAGGAAGAAAATTGTTTTCAGCTTTCAATGGCATTTTGTATATATCGCCGCCGGCAATCAGTGTACCCGCGCTGTATACCGGGTAACCAGGGTCGGGAACCAGCACCAGGTCTCCCGGATTGATCATTATTTGGGAAAGGTTAAAAAGCCCTTCTTTTGATCCAATTAAGGCAATTGCTTCGCTATTCAAATCCAAATTAATGTTGAAACGATTCTGATAATATGTAGCGATTGCCTGGCGAATATTTGCAGTACCTCCATTCGCGGAATAACCGTGAACTTGCGGTTGATATGCCTGTTTACATAATCGTTCGATAATAAAATCAGGCGGCTTGAGGTCAGGCGAACCCATATCTATTCTAATTACATCCACGCCCTCATGTTGCAGGTGGTTTAATTTTTTTGCTAGTGAGGCAAAAAAATAGGGTTTGAAATCAGAGATGCGATCTGCAGGTACAAAAAAACTGCTTTTATCCATTTTTTCCTTTTCATGTGTAGAATAAAAATATTACTCAAGAAGCAGGCAGTAAAATATGGACGGATGTGCCTGGTAACTTCTGCTCATCATAGCCACTGGAATCAACCCACATGGTACCACCGTGTTTTTCAACAATCCCTTTTGCAATGTACAGACCCAGGCCAGGACCACCACCCTTAAACTTGATCTTTCCGCTGGAATGTAAAGAAGAACTACCAACATGTGAAAATTTATTAAAGATCTTGATTTGATCTTCAATATCTATGCCAATTCCGTTATCCGTGATGGTTGTCTCAAGAAAACCAGGCAATAGACGACCATGTATTTGAATATTGCCACCGTCAGGGGTGTACTTAATCGCATTCGATATTACATTTCGAAAGACTTGCAAGAGCCTTTCAGGATCTGCTTTGATTGCCCTATCATAACCAGAAAAAGGTAAAATCTCGATTTTTAGTTTACGCTCAGACACATTTCTTTCGATCTCGAATATTATTGCTTCCACAATTCTATTTATCCATACGCGCTGATAATTTAAAACAAGCATATCATTTTCAATTAACGAAACATCTATCATGTCATCGATTAAATTCTTTAACCTGATGGTTCCCTTCTGAATGCCATCCAATATTTCCGCATTTGATTCTGAAGACTGATTCTTTTGCAGATTTGTTGCCAGCATGGAAGTATAGCCTTCAATGATCGTCAGAGGAGTTTTTAGTTCGTGGGCAGCAATGGTAATAAAACCTGTTTTACTACGCTCGTTTCTTTCGTGATCCTCCTGAATCTCATTTAATTTTTTACGATAATAATTCGTCTGAGCCGAGATTTCGTTCTGCATTGCTATTTCCTGCGCATTGGCGAGGATTGGAAAAATATCTCTCATTAATTCGACAGCTTCTTGTGGCTGGATATTTTCAAGGATTATCATTTGAGTAATAGCCGCCAGGTCCTGTGTAATTTTGGCAAGAGCGTGCTCATCGCCTTTGAGATCAGATTCAGTCAGTGATGATGACCAACTATGCAATAAGTCCTTCAAGCCATCTAAACTGCTTGTTTGCAGGCTAATTTCGAGTTGAGTAAATAATTTTATAAATTGATCCGTAAGATCATCGGTCAAGGCAGATTGATTTGTCAGCTTTGCCCGGACTTGCGTGACCCATTTTGACTTCAAAGAGGAAAATATTTCTGCTGATTTCATATCCAAACAAGTTTAGCCGAATTCAGCATTAATTTCCATCAAATCAGGGAATTAATAACCAGTTGTAGAGTGTGTCACCTACAACATGCAGGCTTTCGGCAGATATATTTGCGATATTATCGCTGCGAGTATGCCAGTAGGGATAGTCAAAATCGATAATATCAATTGCAGGTATGTTGGCATTCAGGAAAGGAGAGTGGTCATCCAGCATACTATATTTTTCAGTTGGGATAAACATGGCTTGATAGCCTAATTGGGCAGCAGTATCCCATATTTCTTCCCGAATTGATGTATTGGAATTCCGTTCATAAAATATATTTAAATCCAAATCCCCAATCATATCGATTATGACTACCTTATCCGGTTGGCCGTCTAATTGATTGACAAAACTAGTGGATCCAAGGATCCAATCCCACTCATCAATTCTTCCTTGATCTTCTGCGTCAAAGAAAACCAGCCAAACATTCTTTTCCAAATTAGGTGGGAGCACTCTTGCTAATTCCAATAAGACTGCCACACCAGAAGCACCATCATTTGCACCTGGAACAGGGAGCAGCCGGTTTTGAGGATTTTGGTCTTGATCTGCAAAGAATCGGGAATCATAATGCGCAGCCAGAATGATCCAAGGATCATTCTGTTGTGTATCTCGCTGTGCAACGATATTCTTGATTTTGTAGAATCCAAGATCTTCTTCTTGTAATTGGGTTTGCCAGCCAAAGTCAGTTAATTGGCTTTGGATGAATTCAACCGTCTGTTGGTGGGCTAAGCTCCCCGGGATTCGATCGCCAAAGTTTAGCTGCGTTTCCGCAAATTTTAATGCATTTTTCCCATCGAAGGAAAGATTCTGGTCAGGTTTTTTGCCATTAATGTACACAAATATCATGGCAGTTATCAGGATGATGATTCCCAAAACAGTATTACTTTTTTTGTTCATTGACTGATCTCTCCCTTATTTTTGTTGTAAGCGATTAAGTCGGTTAATGCCCTCTGGCTATATTGCTGGTAGCGCTCATTCTTGGTTTTTATTTTGATTTCTAATGGTGGCATAATCCCAAAATTTGCTTTCATGGGTTGAAAATCTTTCAATGCAGCCTTTGTAATGTAGTTTAGTAATGCGCCAATCATTGTAGTCACAGGGTATGTGAGTAGTTCTTTAGATGATAAGTATCTGGCCATGTTTCTCGCAGCAATCAGACCAGTGGCAATGTTACCAACGTAACCTTCAACGCCAGTGATTTGGCCGGCAAAAAAAAGATCATCTCTTTTTTTAGAAACTAATGAAGGTTCGAGAAGCATGGGTGAAGCGATGAAGGTATTGCGATGCATTTGCCCGAAGCGAGCAAATTCTGCTTTGGCAAGTCCAGGGATTTGCCGGAAAATCCTTCTTTGTTCTGCAAATGTCAGGTTGGTTTGGAAACCTACCATATTATAGAGATCACCCGCCAGGTTATCCTGCCGTAATTGTAAAACAGCATGTGGCCGTCTGCCACTGCGCGGATCCCGTAACCCGACCGGTCGCAAGGGACCATATGCCAGTGCTTCTTCCCCACGACTTGCCAGTACTTCAATAGGTAGACAACCTTCAAAAAAGTTAGCCGAGCCTGCTGTTACGCCATTTATAATTTCATCTTCAAATGTTTTTAATTGAATTCGTTCAGCCTTCACAAGATCATTTACAAAAGAATAATATTCGCTTTGAGAGAATGGGCAATTTATATAATCGCCTCCTTCATCCTCACTATGATCATAGCGCGAAGCCCGAAAAGCGATCTTAGAATCGATACTGGCGCCGTATATAATGGGGGCAATCGCATCAAAGAAAAATAAATTCTCCTGGCCAAAGAACTTGCTAATTTGCTGGCTTAGCTTGGAAGACGTTAGCGGACCTGAAGAAATGATGACTGGACCTTGAGGTATTTCGATTACTTCCTGACGGATTACTTGAATTAATGGGTGATTTGATATTCTTTTGGTCACTATTTCCGAGAAAGAGATCCGGTCAACTGCCAGTGCACCACCGGCTGGTATGGCTGTTTGATCAGCTATCTCCACCAGTAAAGATCCAAGTGTACGTAGTTCGCTTTTAAGTAATCCAGACGCCCGATTGAATAGGTTTGATCCGAGGGAGTTAGAACATACCAGTTCCGCGAAATTGTCGGTTTCATGTGCACCAGTAGGAACTCCTGGACGCATCTCGTAAAGTTGGACTGGGATTCCTTTTTGGGCTAACTGCCAGGCGGCTTCACTTCCCGCCAATCCGGCACCAATGATTTTTACATGATTTACTTTGGTTGACATACAAAAAATTTTACCTCATAAAATTCCTCTGGCATATAACTTGCAACATAAGACTTGTCAAGCTATACTTTTCAAGAGAGGTCTCCATGATATATCAACGCCAGGTTTTAAAACATAGTCATACGACAGCACATTTAGCACAAACAATGACCTTGTTGAGCTTAAATGCATTTGAGTTAAAACAACAAATTGATTCGGAATTATCTTCAAACCCGGCACTGGAAATAGTGGAGGAGCGTAGATGCCCGCACTGTCATAGGGTCTTACCGCCTGATGGAAGCTGTCCATTATGCTCACGGCCAACCACAAGTGATCCAAGCGAGCCTGTTGTGTATATTTCACCAATGGATGATTTCTTCCCGAAACGTGATTTCAGCGATCAGGAATATCCGGATGAGCCAATTTCACCCGTTACCGAAGATCTAACTACCTATGTTCTTCGCCAAATTGCTACCGAAATGACAAAGAATCAACAATTGATTGCCGTACATTTGTTGACCAATTTGGACGATGATGGATTTCTGACAGTATCCTTAATGGAAGTGGCGCGCTATTTTCATATTCCTACAAGTGATGTGGAAGAAATTCAACGCATTATCCAACTGGCAGAACCAATTGGGGTCGGATCAACCGGTCCGAAACAAGCAATGAAAGTCCAATTGGAGGTTTTGTCAGAAGCAGGTGTCGTACCTGAATATGCCTTTGAAATTGTGGAGGATTTCCTTGATTATTTAAGCCGCCGCCAATACGCTGAAATAGCGAAAAGCATCGGAATTGGTGTGCAAAGGGTAGAAAAGATTGCCGAATTTATCAGCGAGAACCTTAATCCTTTTCCAGGTCGTTCTCATTGGGGAAATGTTCGCAACCCCAGCAGCCAGGAAACGAGTGTGTACCAGCAACCCGACGTAATTATTGGATTTATGAATGATGATCCAAAATCGCAAATGGTTGTTGAAATTATTATGCCATTTGGAGGTTCGCTGCAGGTTAGTTCTCTCTATAAAAAAGCAATTAAGGAATCCGAGGGTGATTCAAAAGACGCCATGCGCGGTGATATGGACCGTGCCTCGTTATTTGTGAAGTGCCTGCAGCAAAGGAACCACACGATGCAACGCCTTATGACCCGTCTGGTAGTTATTCAGCGCTCTTATCTTTCGAAAGGCGAAAAATTTCTGGAACCAATAACCAGAGCAAGTCTGGCAGAAGAGTTAGGTGTACACGAATCGACTATTTCGCGCGCAGTTTCTGGAAAATCGGTACAATTACCTAATCGTAAGATTGTCCCAATGGCAGCATTTTTTGATCGCAGCTTATCTGCCCGAACGATATTACGTGAAATAATTTCAGCCGAGACTAAGCCTTTAAGTGATACAGAGATCCAAAAGCGTTTGGATGAGAGAGGAATCCGGGTAGCCAGAAGAACTGTGGCGAAGTATCGAGCGATTGAAGGGATATTACCGGCGCACTTACGCCAATCCCTATAGGAGAAAATGACATCAAGCAATTCTAATTGGATAAAAAATTTACTTGCCGGTAAACCACAGGAGGAAAACGCTGTGGTTTATCGTAATTTGTTAAATATCATTGATGAACCGGCTGTAATTGTAAATCACTTAAATGGTCAGATATTGCATTCAAATAGTGAATTTAATAAATTTACAGCATTTTCTCCGGCTGAATTGATGGCTGTACCTTTTGATGAGATTGTTATCATTGAAAATTCTCAACAGTTTTCGCGAAAAGACCCTGTCGCAGCGGAATTGATCACACGAAACAAAAATCAGCGCGCAGTTTTTATGCGTGAATATGTACTTGATGAAGTCAATAATCTTTACGCATATCAAATCATACCTGAACAACAATTTTTGGAGCAGCAATACAGCTGGCAGGAAAATCTTTTCAAAGTAACGCAGACGCTTCTCAGATTAATTGAATCTGAGACACTTGAGAATGCTTTTCAAGAAGCTGTAGATGTAATAGCTGAGTTCTTCGAGACCAGCCATGTCTATATTTATCAAGCAAAAAGTGAATATCCGGAGTTAGGATTATTAGTTTCAGCAAAACCAGTTCATCAATTTCCTTTGGTGATATCGACAAATGAGTTGCGATTAGACCAAAGCACTACGGTATGGTCTCCAGGGCAGCGAATGTACACGGAAATCCATAAAACTGCCCGAATCTTAAACCTTACTTATGTGGCGACTTCAGCCATGGGACCTGGGAAAACCGCTTCAGCCTTATTAATTGTTGGACATGAAAAGAAACAACCTTCGAAATTTATGGTTGCAATTATGGATGTTTTTAGTGCAACCCTTTCATCTCTATTTCAATATTTTGTTCTTGTTACGAATTTGCGGACAAAAATTAACAAAGATGAATGGAAGCTGACAGTCCAATCTGAAATAATTAATCAAATACAGGATGGAATTCTTGTCTTGAATACGGATCTGAGTATCTGGTTTCTCAACCCAAGCGCAGAGTTAATGCTTGGTTACCAAATGCGAGAAATAATTGGACATCCAATCGAAAATATACTAATTGGACCTGATAATTTAATGCCATTGATGGAATCGAGCAGGCAGGAAAATTATCTTCAACGTTTGGGTATTGTCCAGATTCATCGTCGCGATGGTGATGCAATACCGGTTGATCTTAAGATTATTCCTGTAATTCACAACGACGAACTTTATGCACTTCTTATTTATTTGCGAGATGTGAGCGAAAACGAAGAATTCAGGGTACGAGCACAACAACTTGAACAGAGAGCCGTTTTGGGTGAATTTTTGGCTGTGTTTGCACATGAAGTCCGTAATCCGATTAATAATATTTCTATGGGCTTACAAATCCTCTCGCGAACCTTTGCTGAAGATCCCAAAAAGAAGGATCTTGTTGACCGCATGAATCAGGATTGTGAACGCCTTACGCACCAGATGGAAGGAATACTTTCATTTTCAAAACCATTTGATCCTCAATTTGAAGTAATCGACGTTGGCTTTCTGGTTCAAAGAGTTGTTGACCGCTGGAAACCCAGGATGATGAGGGTTGGTGTGGTTGATTACGTTCAAAAACCAGAAAAATTGGCTGAGATTTCTGCCGACCCGCGTTTATTAGAGCAGGTTTTTACGAATTTAATCAGCAATGCTGTGGAAGCGATGTCGCAACAACCCAATGGTACATTGGGAATCATCATCCAGGAAATTCAAACAATATCGAATCACCCTCAAATTGAAATAAAGGTCACCGATAGTGGTCCCGGTATTCCGGAAGAAGTTACCGGTCATGTTTTCGAACCATTTATTACCACCAAAAAAACCGGCACTGGGCTGGGCTTGGCAATAAGTAAACGCATTATTACCGCCCATCGCGGAAGTATTTCAGTGGAATCATACGCGGGTGGCGGAACGATTTTTGCTGTATACTTACCCATAAAACAGGGAGAAATATAAATGGGCATTACCGTATTGGTAGTTGATGATGAAGTAAATGCACGCTCTGCATTGGAGGACTTTCTAACCTCGATGGATTACGAGGTAATTGGAGCGGGTACTTTAACCGCTGCACGGGAAGAGCTCAGAAAAGGAAATGCGGATCTTGTGCTGCTGGATGTCCAATTACCAGATGGTTTTGGACCGACACTGCTTTATGAGGCATCTTCTTTTCCAAATAACCCACCTATTATCTTAATCACTGGTGTACCGGATATTGAAATCGCTGTGGATGCAATGAAAAACGGTGCGCTGGATTATATAACCAAACCGATAACATTAGAACGTCTCGAGTTGACAATTAAGAGAGCTGTAGAATTGGTGCGCATGCGTCGCCAACTTTTTCTTTTTCAAGATATTCAAAAGAAGAATTTCAAATTTGTCCCAAGCAATAACAAGGAACTTCAACAGGTCTACAATCTGGCCCAACGTGCTGCTATGGCGTCGGCAAATGTGTTAATATCCGGTGAAACGGGCGTGGGGAAAGATATTCTTGCACAATATATTTTTCAATCTGGTCCACGAAGAGATAAAATGTTCATAGCCATCAATTGTGGCGCGATCCAAAGTACAATGCTGGAATCCGAGCTTTTCGGACATGAAGCTAACTCCTTTACCAGTGCTGAAAAGAGAAAACTGGGATTAATGGAAACCGCCGATGAGGGTGTTCTATTCCTGGATGAGATTTCTTCAATGGGAATGGATATCCAGGCAAAACTATTACGCGCAATTGAAACTCAGACATTTCGGCGTTTAGGTGGTAACCAGGAAATCCATGTGGATGTTCAAATAATTGCGGCTTCTAACCGAAACCTTCTGGACATGATTGCGAAAAACGAGTTTCGTGAAGACCTTTATTATCGATTGAAAGTAGTAGATCTCAGTATTCCTCCCTTACGCGAGCGCAGAGAAGACATTCCCGAGCTGGTCGGGTTTCTGATCAAGAAAAATAATGGTTTGCGTGGACTGAATATTGAAGACATAACACCGCGAGCTCTCGAAGCAATTATTGCTTATAATTGGCCAGGTAACGTTCGCGAATTGGATCATATTTTGGAATTCGCAATGATATCCAATGACACTGGCATTATTGATTTGCAGGACTTACCTTACACGATTACCCGCAATAAAAATTAGAGCCTGGCACTGATCTTGCATCTTACCTCTTGAATCATCATTTCAGGAGGTTTTTTCATTATGTCTGCAGAATTATTATACAAATTAGGACTTGTACTTCTGGCGGTGGGTGCTTTGACCTTCCTGATTGGAATGTATATTCTGGTCTCCAGAGTTTTTGGAGTCGGGATCACGAAAATTGCTAATGAGACAAAAAAAATTGTCCAAAAAGGTATAGCTGAAGAGATGGCTGGATTAGTGGGAAACGCTTCAGTATTGATTGAATCTCTTAACCAGCTCGTCCAAACCTCCGCCGGTGTAGGTGTTTTCCTAGTGATTATGGGTGCCCTACTGATGGGTGGATCATTTTATTTGTTATTGCAGTTTGCTTAAGCGTTTACAGGAGTTTATATGAAATCGACATCATTTTTCCACTTTTTTGACGAAAAAATCTCGCAGACTGATCAGAAGAAGCTCTTTGAATCATTTCGGCTTGATTCAATTATCTGGGACGCTTTTATTGAATTACCAAGCATTCAAAAAATCGTCGATACAATTGGTACGGATGTGGAAAGTTGGAATTTAGGCGAAATTTCGTTGATCCATTTTGGTTTATCATCTCAAATTCTTGCAAGACCTATTTCTGAAAAACTTTACCTGAAACAGGCAGTCAGCTTGTTTGAATCAATTCGTAGCGGTTCATCAAAAGTTCAAGATTTAAAGCAAGCAACTTTACTGGCACTGGCACTGTATGAGCGTGGACTAAAGACTAATGATTGGCGTGGGATTCTTAGCGAGTTAGGTCTCCAGCGTTTTGAATCGCGTTCCACTTTTTACCATTGCTGGCGGACACCTTTGGCTATTTTATATAGTTTTTTAGATAATTCGACAGAATTTCTACAAGCAATTGCTGCAGATAAAGATGAGAACATTGCCATCTCACTGATTAACCACATAATTTCGGTTCAATTGATGGAAAAGAATGAAAAGGCGAACATAATAAAAAGTCTGGTGGAAAAAAGCACCACCGCCAAACAAATCACCTGGTATCAGTCCTTCCCAACTCAGCTCGGTTTCATGGTAGCTGAGCTATCAAAAGTTTTGCGTCAGCCTGACCAGTATCAGTTTGAAACTGACAAAAATATTTTCTCATCTTTTAAAGCAATTGAGGAAAAAATCCAGGAACATGTTTTGTCCGGTTATAAAAATATCCTCGAAAAATCCAACCACCAGGCTAATGCGCATTTTAAAGCTGCCAAAGAAATAACTGGCAGATTAGAAAATTTCATCGATTTACTTTTTATCCAATCTGATGAATCATTTGGCGGAATTGAGTCAAATGATTTTATTAGTGTGGATGGTCAAATTGAATATGTTAGTTTAAAAAATGGAAAAGCGAATAATAATCTAGAAAAAAACCTTCTTCTTTCACCACATGTGATAATTCAAAAATTGATTTCCTCGATTGCACTTAAAGAAAAGGGAGAAGAAAACAGGGCCAAAGAACTGGGATTGAGAGACTTTCAACTATGGTTACAGGATCGCAAAAATAACTGGCCAGCTATAGATGAGATTGAATTATTACAAAAAATAGACCACAAAAAATTGATCGACTCGCTAAAAAGACTTGAGCTTCCTGATCAGATTGAAGCATATTTATTGTTTCTCGATTCAATTTCAAAAAACGACCCCCTTATTTCTAAAATCATAGTGGATAACATCGACCAATATACGAATGCAGAATCACAATATGAAAAATACAAAGTGAATAGTGTCATCGAACCTGAGAATATCCAAATACAAAAAAAATTAATGAAACTCCTGGTTCAAAAGAAAGATTGGGGAACTTTATATTCAGAGTGGCAGGCAGCTGAACGTAAGGGTAACTTAGATCAAAATGACTGGTTTGAATATGCTAACGCGGCTTGCAATGCTGGAAAAATCAGCGAAGCGAAAGCCTTATGCGAACAATTGGCAAGTCAGGGAATGGAAGAAGCTCTTGTGCATTCAATAAAAGGGAAAATTCAGTTTTTAGAAGGTGAAACTGATTTAGCAAAAATTTCCTTGCAGGAGGCTTTGAAAGGAAACGCTGAAAACGCAGAAGCATGGTTAACGGTAGCTGAGATCCACGAGCAGCAAGGTGATTTCAATGAAGCGATAGCCACTTTACGATCTGCTGTACTGGCTGTGCCTGAATCGGATGAAATCCATTACGCGCTAGCAAGAATTTGTTTGCATCAAAACTTATTTGCAGAAGCCTTACCATATTTGCGTAAGGCGATAGCACTTAATGGTGAAGATGAAAACTACTTCGTCGATTTGATCATAACTTTAAAAGAACTTGGCCACCTGGATGAAAGCCAGAAGTATCTTTTCAAAGCCAGACTAAAATGGTGTGACCATCCTGAATTGGCATTTTTAGATGCGCAACGCTGTCTGGAAAGTGACAATCGCGAGCAGGCATTGGCAGCGTATGCGACAGCTATTTCAAATGATGAGAAAGCAAAACCTGAGTGGTTACTGCAATATGCAAAAGCCCTTTTAAACGATAGTGAAAACCAGTTTTCTCTTACGGAGAAGAACGCAATTTCAATGGAATATTTATTAACAGCCCAAAAGGTGCTGCAGGGATATTTACATCGCAAAGGTGAAAAGAAGTCATACGCACATATCTTATTAGCAGAAGTTCTGTATTTGCTAAACGAATTTCCAGCAGCTCATTCGATTTATTTAGATTTAGTGGATAGCAGTCAAAACCGGGAGTTTGACCTTTTTGATTGGTCCTGGCGAATAGCTGCAGGTTTAGGTATGGTAAAAATTGCGCTGGATGAAATTGAAATGGGTTTGGTCATGTTGAAGGACGCGGTATCACGAAATTCTACCCATATCGGAATCAAGCATGTTTTGGCTGAAGCCTATCTCCTGGCAGCACTGAACGATGAAGCCGCTCAGACCGCGATGGAATCCTATAATCTCTGCGCAACAGATGTCCGCAACTTAACCTGGTATGCCGCATTCATGAAAAAATTAGCTAAGAATGATGAAGTGATCAAAGCTCTGGAAAATGCTAATTTGCTCAGTAATGAAAACCCGGAATTGGCAATTCAATTAGCTAGCGAATACGTGATTGTGGGCAATGTTCAGGCTGCAAATTCTACTCTCGAATCACTTTTAAAGCAGCCGATCACTGAATATCCAATTCTCAGGAAGTTGACCACCACCTTCTTACGTCTTGGAAATCTCGAGAATGCTTATAAATCCTACAAGAAGGGATTGTTAACACTGACACCATTAACACTCGAAAATCAATTGGAATTTATTTATCTTGGTTTGTCGACTGGCAAATGGCACGAATCGCTGGATCAAATTCAAAGATTGATTTCTCAAAACTATACATTTACCGCAACATTTGCAATGCAGGCGGAGGTGTTGATGGGTTTGGGGCAATTTTCTTCGGCACTGAATGCTTTCGACCAATCTTTACTGTCTAAAAAGAAGTTAAGTGAATATCTGCGAATCAAAAATAATAACGATTTCTTCGTTCCCATGGCATGGATCCAAATGATGGAAGAAAGCGAACTTACGCTAACAAAGTTGGCAAGATGTGCAATCAAAGCGAATGAATTTGAAAAAAGCATGAGAAGCATCAACCAGGTAATTCAGCTACAGCCAACAGTATCAGCTTATAAGCTTTTTGCAGCGGATATTTCGTTGCAATTGAATGATTACGAAACCGCATTCAATTATCTGTCTTACCTGGATAACGAAAGTATGAAAAATAACGATGAAGTTTTTGTGCCAATCAAACAGGCTTTTGATTATTTGATGGATCGATTTCAGGGGACAAACCTGCCAAAACTAAATGTTGAAATACAATTCGAAAATCCTTTATCGGATTGTTTGGCTGTGCTCAATATGATTGCCGAAAGTGATTTTCAAAGTGCAAGAACTGCTTTTCTGGTATTTTATGATCAATTGAAAGATGCTAGTTATTCATTTGGCAGCGATAATGTCAATGTCTTACTTTCACAGACCTGGGGCAATCTGGCATATCGCCTGGCTATTTTATGTGCGCTCGATCTTTACGAATTCAAGATTGCTTCCGCATTGGTGGATGAATGGAGTAAATTTACTGGATGTGAAATTGAATCCTCTTTCTTTAATTTGCTGATATTGAGTTCCACCAGGAATTTTGCCGATCTATTCTCAACTTTGAAAATCAAAACTCATCGTGTTCTTCAATTAGAAAAACAGGGTCGCGATGAGCAGCTTATCACACAACTACACAAAAAGATGTCACAACAAAGTGAGACTGAACTGATAAAGAATTTCATTAAATTGGTTGAACTTAATAAAAGTAATGACACAACAGAAATTATTTCTCAGATAGTAAACACGGAAACAATTCTATCAGTCAAGTACATCTTGATTGATCGCTTGATGGTTCTTGGCAAAGAGTCGGATGTGGATGAAATAGTCTTATCTTCAAAATTACAAGCAGATGACCTTTTGACAATTGCAAAACATCAATTGGTTGATGCGCCTCATAAGGTCATAAATTTGTTAGCAGAAGTTGAAACAAATTCCAATCCTTTAATAAATATGGCTTTGGCTTATTGTTTTAGACAACTAAATAATTTTGAAAATGCCCTCGAATACAACAATAGAGCGTTGCAAACCTGGAGTGACGAGGAAAGCTGGAAAATTGAGAAGGCTCGTTTGCTTGATTGCATGGGTGAAAGCGAAAAGGCAATGACTGAATGGGAAAAAATTATCCAGGAGGCTCCGTCCATTAAAGAAGTTATTTTCCCTTATCTGGAAACTCTACTCAATAATGGAAGGTCTATAGATGTATTAAGGACACTCGAGTCTTATAAGAAAGATATTTCTGCCACCTTTGATTATTATCTTTATCAATCAAGGGCATTCTTGCTGGAAGGAAATTTGGATGCGGCTTTGAGCGCAGTACAAACAGCCAGGGGCTTTGATGGAGAAAACGAGCTCGCTATTCTTCATGAAGGAAATGTATTTCTCGTAATGAAGCAATACGAAAAGGCGAAACAAAATGCGTATCAAGTTATTCAAAAGGTTCCTGAAAATATCGATGGGCAACTGCTAATGATTTCCATTTTAGAAAAACAGAACAAATTTCAGGAAGCAATACGCATGGCGGAAAAAGCCTTGATAGCCAGTCCGGAAAACCATCAATTACTTATGTCAATGGCATGGAATTCGCGAGAAATTGGCAAGCTGGTGGAAGCTCTCCATATTGTTTCGAACATGTCTGTACAAAATAGTGAAGATTGGGAATCACATTCCTTGTTGGCCTTGATTTATAACGATCTGGAAGATTTCCAGGCTGCAGAGGAAAATGCTAAAAAATCACTCCGCGTCAACATGGAACAACCAGGAATTTTGATGCTTTTGGGAGGCTTGCTCAGGCAACAGGGTCATTTGGATCAGGCTCTTGAATACTACAGCAAGGCGGCCGCTATCAATAAAGAAGATGTAGTTTCATGCTTGCAAATTGGAGATATCTACTTTGATCAGCAGAATTATCCAAGTGCATTAGATGCTTATCAGGAAGCGATTATTCGCGATAGTAACGATGCACGGCCATATTTTAAGACAGGCCAAATTATGAAGGAAGTGAAAGATTATCAAGGTGCCGAAAAAATGTTGCGTATGGCTGCCAAATTATCACCAAAGGATACCAATATTCGCAGACAATTGGCAGGAGTGATCGCTCTTAATTTCGTACATTCTCCTCTGGAGGCTAAATAACATGTTGGAAGATTACAAAAATTCGCAGCTGACAATCTCGCGCGGTACACTCATCCAAATTTTGGGGTCTGCGCTAAGCCATCAAAAAAATGTATTTGGCCGGCAAGCAGCATTAAAATGGCTGGGGGCTTATCCAGGAGACCTTGGAATTAAGCTCTATCTCGCAAAATTTTTTGCAGCGGAAAAAAATTGGCAACAGGCAACAGAGCTAGCCAGATCTTTAATCAAGAATGACCCTGAATTTCTCGAGGCTTATGAGTTCTTAAGCAAATTGCCGATGAGCGAAAGCGAAAAACAGCTCTGTCAAGCCTGTCAGTTTGCGCTTGGCGGTAAAGGGGTTCCAAAGAATATGTTACCTGCATGGAGTCCGGCACTGCATGCTGTTCAAAAGGCAATTCGACAGGATAAAGTGGATGATGCTTCTCAAATGGTATTCCGGATACTTTCTTTGAAACATGACAACGCTTTGATTAACATCTATCACTTGAAAACTGTATATTTAAACCAAGATACAAACACAGTCCAAAAGTTAGCAGAGCTTTATCATCAAACCTGGTCTGAAGCGATACAATTCAAAATGATTCTGGCAGAAGAATTGCTTGAAATGGGTGATGAAGAACGGGCTGTCAATCTCTTACATGAATGTGTAGCCCAGGATGTTGCCGGGCAGGTTGCGCGTCGATGGTGGGGAGATCAGCATGTTTTTCTACCGCTTTGGCCAGATAAGTTGGAATTTGCTCTTGATATGCAAATTCCCAATGAGGTTGCGTTTGACCTTGGGTGGAATAAATTGCCTGTGGGTGATCCGAATACCAATTACGCCATCAACTTTGACCAATTCGATGAAATTTCCTCCAGGAGTAAGCGTAAATCTTTCATTCGCTCTGAAACTGGCAAACAAGTTTCGAAGGAATTTACCCGAATTGCCAATAAAATTAAAAAAGACACAAACGTAAAATTGGATGGGCGTTTTCCAGTGTATGTCATACTGACCACGAAAACGGGCTTAGTGAAACAATATGGTGAACAAACTTACCAGATTATATTTCAGACGCTACGCCAAATTCAGCTCCTTGTTCAAAGTAAACCTGGCTGGGATTCAGTATTGTTTATTCCGGATGACCCACAATTTCAAACGAAATTTAACACAACAGTATTGAACGTGATCGATCCATGGAAAATTAAAAACAGCCTTTTGGAGTTAGACAACTCGCTTTTGAAAAGAGGAGAAAAAATCGGTGCTCTACTCATCATTGGAAATGATGAAGTCATTCCTTTTCATCGCTTGCCTAACCCAACCGATGATGTTGATGATGACATTCTATCAGATAACCCGTATTCCAATCTGGATAGCAACTATTTTGTTCCAGATTGGCCTGTCGGAAGAATTGTTGGAGAGAATGGGACTGATGCAGGAACTCTTGATTCAACAATTACGGGCTATGGTTAAGTATCACTCGCAACCGAAATCGATTCGAATGATGTGGGAGCGTATATTTCAATCATTTTCAGCATTTTTACGACCGCCCAATCTATCAGGAATCGGTTATTCAGCTTCTGTTTGGAAATTATCGTCATACGCTACTTTCAGACCCATTACTGAAACAAAAAAGGTTTTTATTTCTCCAGCCCTTAAAAACCAATATCTCAAGCAGAGTGATCTGGTCAATAGTGATCTTGTATATTTTAATTTACATGGTCTTCAAGATCACGGCGAATGGTATGGCCAGCGTGATTTCCTCGATCCAAGCGGTGTGGATTACCCGCTCGCATTGGCACCAAATGACCTCGAAGCTAATGGCCGGGCTCCGAAAATTGTGTTTACAGAGGCTTGCTATGGTGGTCATTTATTTAACAAGTACGAAAGCAACTCCATCGGGTTGAAGTATCTTTCTTTGGGCGTGCCGGTCATTATTGGATCTACGTGTACATCCTATGGGTCAATTTCAGCACCATTGATCGCAGCAGATTTGTTAGCCAACTTATTCTGGAAAAATATTCGTGAAGGTAATATCACGGGTGATGCCTTGATGCGCGCAAAAATTAGTCTGGTACAGGAAATGACGAATCGACAGGGGTATCTCGATGGAGAGGATCAAAAGACTTTGATCCAATTCATCTATTATGGTGATCCTTTCTTTGCTTACGAACCAAATAATTTGGCGAATAAGCGTGCACCAATTGTGAGTAGACCAGCGAAAGTGAAGACAATCTGCGATCTGGAGGCAGATACCGGTTCAAAAATTAATATTGATGATGATGTAATCGCACAAGTTAAATTAAAGCTTAAACCTTACTTGCCTGGAATAGAACAGGCTACTGTCAAATTAAATAAAATGCAGATTGGGGTGGATAGTAACTACAAAGGTTTGCCCTCGAGTAACGAAAACATCCGCTTGATAAAAGGTAAGTACGTTGTTACCTTGCAGAATTTGGTACAATTAGGACGCAAAAAGTATACACACACAGCCCGCGTCACCATTGATTCGAAAGGCAAGATGATTAAGATGGTTGTCTCAAAGTAACACATTTGTTGCAAGCGCTAGTTTGATAGCTTATAATCATGGGCGAAATCTTTTTGCCCATGATTTTTTAATTAGGAGCACCAATGGAAAATTTTCTTACAGGAAATCAGATTCGAAGGGACTTTATCGAATTCTTTCAGGAACATGGTCATACGTATGTACCATCATCTTCACTAGTACCGGGAGGTGATGCAACCTTACTTTTCACGAATGCAGGTATGGTTCAATTCAAAGATGTTTTTCTAGGGATTGACAAACGGCCTTATACCCGTGCAGTAAATTCACAAAAATGTATGCGCGTAGCTGGAAAGCACAATGATCTTGATGATGTGGGCAGGGACGATTGGCACCACACTTTTTTCGAAATGCTAGGTAACTGGTCCTTTGGGGATTATTACAAGAAGGAAGCAATTACATGGGCATGGCAATTGTTAACCGGACAATGGCAATTAGATCCGGATTTGTTATGGGTCACAGTTTTTAAAGACGAACAGGGTGTAATACCTTCTGACGATGATGCCTTTAAATTGTGGGAAGAACAGCCTGAATTTCGGAAAGATCATATATTATTTTTTGGTCGTAAAGAAAATTTTTGGGAGATGGCAGAAACAGGGCCCTGTGGACCATGTTCAGAAATTCATATCGACCGTGGAATTGAATTTTGTGATAAACAAGATTTTCCAGGTCATGTTTGCCGCGTAAATGGCGATTGCAATCGTTTTTTAGAGTTGTGGAATAATGTTTTTATTCAATATAATCGCATCAACGAGGATATTCTTGAGCCTCTTCCTCAAACTCATGTAGATACCGGTATGGGTTTTGAACGAATAGTTTCCGTGTTGCAAAATGTAAACTCAAATTACAAGACAGATTTGTTATACCCTTTGATTCAGGCGGTACAGCTCTTAACCAAAGAAGGTGATCATGAAGTTGAAAAAAACTTCACACCATATCGTGTAATCGCGGACCATGCCCGTGCAGCAACTTTCTTAATTGCAGATGGTGTTGTACCTGGTAATACCGGGAGGAATTATATTTGTCGTATGATTATTCGACGAGCAGCCCGTTTCGCGGGAAAGCTGGGTATCACGGATCCATTTCTTGCGAAAATTGCCCAGGTTGTCATTAATAATTATGGGGAGGCTTATCCTGAATTATTAAAAAATCAACAAACCATCCTGGAAAATTTATCCAGGGAGGAAGTACGTTTTGCCAGGACTTTGCAATCCGGTTTAACTTACTTAGACGACCTCTTCGTGTCTTTGAAATCGGCGGGAAGCAATACAATCAGTGGAGAAGGTGCCTTTGATTTATACGCGACACATGGATTACCTTTTGAGATTACGCGGGACATTGCCCGCGAAAATGGATTTGATATTGATGAAGCTGGATTCAAAAAGGCTATGGATCAACATCGGGTAGATTCTGGTGCGGGAAAGGTTTTTGGTATTTTTGAAGCCGACGACGTGGAAATCTACCGTTCTATTTTTGAAGACCTTCAATTGCGAAAACTTTTGCCGGCTTCTGGAGTGAAGTACGATCCGTACTCGCAAAATCAAGTGAAGGGAAAAATTCTGGCATTAATTAAAGGCGGGGTACAAGTTGAGAATGTCTCCGAAGGAGATCTGGTAGAAATTGTATTGCCCCAAACTTGTTTTTACATAGAATCGGGCGGTCAAGTTTCTGACACAGGTGTAATTTCTTGTGCTGATGGATGTGATTGTGAGGTGGATGTACAGGTGGTACGAAAACCCGCAGCCGGTATTATTGTTCACCGTGGATATGTCAAACGGGGGAGTTTTTCGGTGAATGATGAAGTTGTTGCGTCGGTTGATCGCGTTCGTCGTAAAGATATCATGCGCAATCATACCGCCACCCATTTATTGCACGCTGTACTGCATAAAGTTCTTGGAAGTCACGCTCGTCAAGCCGGATCTTTAGTAGCACCAGATCGCCTGCGTTTTGATTTTACTCACCCTGCACCATTAAGTGAAGAAGAATTGGAAAAGATTGAGACAGGTGTTAATGAAGTCATTCTTGCAGACTTGCCTCTGACTATCGCAGAGAAACCAATTAACGAAGCTATGTCGGAAGGGGCAATGGCTCTTTTTGGTGAAAAATATGGGGAAATTGTGCGCACAATATCCATTGGAGATGAGGATGCTATCTCTTACGAGCTATGCGGTGGAACTCATGTGGATGAGACGGGAGATATCGGTACTTTTGTTATTATCAGTGAAGGCAGCACCGCGGCCGGAATTCGAAGAATTGAAGCCATTACTGGTCGGGAAGCTTACAAATATATTCAATACCAATCTCAGGTGGTAAAAAACCTGACTTCACAACTTAACAGTCCTGTCAACCATTTGGTGGAAAGGGTATCTTTATTACAATCTGACCTTGAAGCTGAAAAAAATGAGACCAATCGGTTCCGGCAGATGTTGGTCGGTCAGGCGTTTATCAGTCAAATGGATGACGTTGAGAAGGTGTCTGATTTTGTAGTTCTTGCCAAACAAATTCCGGAAGCTGATTCTGATACGCTGCGATCGCTGACCGACAGGTTCCGTTCGCGATACAAAAGCGGTGTGGTCGTTTTGGGTAGCATTCAAAACAATAAACCAATGATTATTGTGGCTGTAACTGAGGATCTGGTTGGACGAGGATTAAATGCTGGAAGTATCGTCAAAAAACTATCCGAGATTGTCGGCGGTGGGGGAGGCGGACGAGCAACTTTGGCCCAGGCGGGCGGAAGAGATGCAGATAAGTTATCCGATGCGATTGATGCGGTTCTTACGGTTGTCACCAATCAACTTAAATCCTGATTAAATGTTAATTTTCAAACGCCTGATTTTCTTCAGGCGTTTTTCTGTTAAGCTTCCTTATTCATAATAATTAGCTACGATTCAGACAGGTAGAAATACCATAAAATTGGGTTTGAATATTGGAATATATGCATCCAAAGAACGGATTAATATTTATGAAATAAGTTTCTTAACGCTCTAGCTATGCGTGCCTCTGGCATCGTCTTTGCGGTGAATAGATGAGAATCAAATTTTGAGAAATAAGCTTTGGCTAAGTAATGATAATAATTAATTGATATAGAAATTTTTCGTTTATTTCTAGAGGAAATTATTTCAGATTTCATTTCCCCAGTTTGTTTTAATTTACATCAGACTAAATGGATTCATAATTTAATTAGCCTGAATCTAGAAGGTGATTTCAAAACCTTTGTTCTAAAATCCGGTGGTAAGCCCTACTGTGAAACATGAGTTGGTAGGGAGGGCGCAGGCTTGAACTTAATTGTCCAGTGGATTATTTCTGGTTTGCAAAAAAAACGTACACGTGGTGCACCCATACCTTCAAACCCGATTCCGCGCGTAATGGATAGCACCGTTTTACCCATCAGATATAAGCCTGACTGTAATTTTCTACCATAGAGTGAACCGGTGAAAATTGCTCCAACGAGTGGAATGCGAACCTGACCACCATGCGTATGACCAGAAAGCATTAAATCGATCTCATCTTCTTCTCTTAATTCAAATACGAGGTCCGGGGAATGATACATGAGAATATTAACTGCAGCTTTCTTCGATGATAAATCTGCAAGATTGGCAATATCTTTGGAAGGTTTGTGAGTACAATCCAGACCAATGAGCTGGATTTCGACATTATTGAGATGGAGTGATTGGACTTTGTTGATTAATGAAGTTGCTTTAGTTTTTGTAATTATTTCTTTCAAGCTATCGTCCAGATCTACCGCGGGGCTGCCTGATACAAAAAATGTACTGGATATCTCATTGATTTCCGTAAATAATTTACTAACTTTTTCGATTGCATCATCATCCTCATTATTAGAAAGGTTGAGAAAATCACCTGTGAATAAGATAAAAGAGGGTCGTAAAGATTTCAACGTAATCAGTAATTTTTTCTCACGCATACCGGGTCTTTCCAAATGAATGTCACCCATTTGTACAAAATGAATTTCTTCAAAGGGATTACCCGCTCGAACCAACAATTCATGTCGTTTAACGATTAATTGTGAAGGCTCATATATAAACCCAATCAAAACCAGGATCGACCCAATAACTTGCAGAATTAAATTATATGGATAAGGTAACCATATAAATGGCACACGCATTAACAAAAGAAGAAAAACCTGTGATTGTGAGGGGCCAAATGTGATTTTTAATTTTGGCAAAAATGCAATTATCAGCCAGTCCAATGTTGCAAAGAGCAGGAGAAATATCCCATTGCGAATATTTAAGAAAGTAATTAAAAAGGAAACTATGGCTATTCCAAGGAAGAAAAAAATTGGATTGACCTTATTGATATTGTTAAAGATACGCAAAATAGAATCAAACGGATTTCCCTCAGTTCCAGGGTAATATTCGGTTCCGGTAAAATCACGTTTATCAAGATTGGATAGCCTAATCACTTTTTCCATACAGATCCTAAACCTTTTCAGCAATCCATTCTAACAGATAAAAAAAGACCTCATAAGAAAATTTATGAGGTCTTTTCGATAAAAAAATGATATCAAATTAAATTAACGATGTTGCTGAACATGAGGCCGACTCGTTCGCCGAAAAAAAATAAGAGCGCGATTATCATCACGGCCACAATGATGATAACAAGACCATATTCCAGCAGGCCTTGACCATCCTCCTTAACAAGAAAATTCATAACACCTCCTTTTACTCACATTAACTATACAAGAACAATGTGATTTTACAACAGAAAATTCGGATAAATAAAGGAGGCTATCAAATCTGATAACCTCCTTTATGATTTTCTTGCGAATTTTGTTAGGTTTCTGTCTCTGGAATCCAGCAGCATAAGACCAGGTCTTTGGCTGCCTTAACCTCATCCAACCTGCCGATCGGTGTATTGTGAGGTGCATCCTTGAGAAGTTGGGGATCGTTGACGGCTTCATCAGCGATTTTGATAAGCGCATCCGCAAATTTTTCAAGGGTTTCTTTATTCTCAGTTTCAGTGGGCTCAATCATGAGCGCCTCAGGGACGATCAATGGAAAATAATTTGTCGGTGGGTGGAAGTTATAATCCATCAATCTTTTGGAAATATCGAGTGCATGAACTTCCGGAGCGTTAGGCCAGTGTCCTTCAACCACAAATTCATGCATACAAATTCGCTGATAAGCCAATTTGTAACGATCACTTACTAAAGACATCAGGTAATTGGCGTTTAAAACAGCACCCTCAGCGATTTGACGAAGACCTTCCTTGCCGTACATACTAATGTATGTATAAGCGCGTACCATCATCCCAAAATGACCGTAGAAAGCTTTCATTCGGCCAATGCTCTTAGCAGGTTCGATAAATCCATAGAATGGAGGGAAATCACCACTGGCAGGTTCCAGGATACCAACTATAGGACAGGGCAGGAAATCCAACAGATGACTTGCGACGCCGACTGGTCCGGAGCCTGGACCTCCACCACCATGAGGGGTGGAGAAGGTCTTATGCAAATTGAAATGCATGATATCGATTCCAAGATCACCTGGTCTGACAATTCCGAGCAACGCGTTCAGGTTTGCGCCATCTCCATAGACAAGACCACCGGCTTGATGAACGATTTCTATCACCTCGCCGATTCCCTGTTCAAACAAACCAAGAGTGTTCGGATTGGTAAGCATCAAGCCAGCGATGGTATCGTCGCAGACAGATTTCAATGATTCAATATCAACATTACCGCGTTCATCGGTTGCACAATGAACTACATCAAATCCACTCATTGATGAGCTCGCTGGATTTGTGCCATGCGCTGAATCTGGAATGATCATTTTCGTCCGTTTTTTATCACCGCGATCATCATGATATGCGCGGATGGCCATGACACCCACATACTCTCCATGTGCACCGGCAGCCGGTTGGAGAGTTACACCAGCAAAACCGCTAATTTCTGCCAGCCACTCTTGTAGCTCGTACATTAAAGCCAGGTTGCCCTGGACAGTGTCAATCGGTTGGAATGGGTGCGTCTTTGAAAATCCAGCTAACCTGGCAGTGACTTCATTGATCCTTGGATTGTATTTCATCGTGCAAGATCCAAGAGGATAAAAGCCAGAATCAATACTGTAATTTAGTTTGGAAAGACGCGTAAAATGGCGCACAACGTCTAATTCGGCGACCTCAGGTAGCGGAAGATCTTTTCGTTCCAGTTCTGAAGGCAATTCGTAAAAAGGAACATCAGTTTTTGGAAATTTTACGCCGATTCGTCCTGGAGATGAAATCTCGAAAATAGTTGCCTCAGCCATGACAAACCTCCTGCAAAGAATTTACAAAGTAATCAATTTCATCTTTAGAGAGAGCTTCTGTCACCGCAACTAACATGTGATTCTCCAATTCGGGATAATCTCTGGATAAATCATATCCGCCGAGAATATCGTAATCGAGCAACAATGCGTTTATCTCCTCTACCGGAAGGGGGCATTTTATAACGAATTCATTGAAAAAGGGTCCCTTTGTGATTATTTCAAAGTTGGCTTGTTGACCAAATTGGGCAGCAGCATAGTGTGCTTTATCAAAATTTAATTTAGCAACCTGTTTTAATCCATGTTTACCTAACAATGAAAGGTATACAGTAGCAGCGAGAGCAATTAAACCCTGGTTTGTACAAATATTCGATGTGGCTTTCTCGCGGCGAATGTGCTGCTCACGGGCGGTCAGGGTCAACACATACCCTTTACGCCCTTCTTTATCGACAGTTTCGCCAACCAAACGGCCGGCCAATTTACGAACAAATTGCTTTTGGGTCGCAAATATTCCCAGGTAAGGTCCCCCAAAAGAGAGGGGGATACCGAGTGGCTGTCCTTCACCGGTAACGATATCGGCACCAAATTCTCCAGGTGGTTTGAGTATTCCAAGTGCGATAGGGTTTACGGAAAATGCAACAAGTGCGCCTTTTGCATGTACCTGGTCCACAAATTTCGTATAATCACGTACTCTACCAAAAAAATCAGGGTATTGGACATAAACAATGGCCGTGTCAAAATCAACCATATTAAGCAAATCGTCATCGTCGGGTAAAGGTATCTCATTTTCATAACCGACAATCCTCAGTTTTTCATAACCTTGAAAATATGTCTGGATCGTCTGACGATAATGAGGGTGCAGCCCTTTTGAGATCACAAATTTGTTGCGTTTTCCTCGGAAGTGATGATATGCCAGAACGCAAGCTTCAGCAGCTGCTGTAGCGCCATCATAATGAGAGGCGTTACTGACTTCCATGCCGGTGAGGGCTGCAATCAATGATTGATATTCAAAGATAGCTTGTAATGTTCCTTGAGAAACTTCTGGTTGGTAGGGTGTATAGGCGGTAAGAAACTCACCGCGTGTGATAATGCTGTCAACTGCAGCTGGAATATAATGGTTATAAGCACCTGCACCTAAAAAACAAAGCATATCCTCTGTCGAGAAATTGACCTCTGCAAAGTCTTTGAGGTTTTGTAATGCCTCCATTTCAGATACCGCTTCGGGAAGATTTAAATCGGGAAAACGATACTTTTCCGGAACATCTAGAAAGAGATCTTCAATTCTTTCCAGACCGATTTTTTTAAGCATCTCTGATTTATCTGAATCAGAATGGGGAATGAACATTAGTGCTCCCTGTCTTCGCAATAGGTGCTATATTCATCTGCTGAAAACATACTGTCCAATTCAGTCGGGTCCGACATTTCCACCTTAATCATCCATGCTTTTCCAAATGGGTCAGTATTAATTGCTTCAAATTCGTCTCCAAGCGAATCGTTTAAAGCGACCACTTTACCTGAAACGGGAGAGTTAACATCTGCAGCAGCCTTAACAGATTCTAAGGTTACAATTGAAGTGCCTTTATTAATATCATCATCTGGTTCTACCAGAAATTCAAGATAAACGATGTCCGAAAGTTGTGATTGCGCATAGTCAGATACGCCAATTGTTGCAACTTTACCATCTACTTTTACCCATTCATCTGTCTTTGTATATTTTAATCCTTGCGGGTTTTCCATTATATTTCTCCTATTTCCATGCGGGTTTATAAGAATTATGGCCAGATAGTGTTTGCCACTTTTTCCTGTTCGACATGTTAGCTCGTTTTTGCGTTCAGGAGGGGTAGAGTGAATAAATCCTTTTACCTGAGAGTTTCACTTAGACTTTGCCTGAGTCTTTGTTTGCCCCTTCGGTGCCTGTTACACGGGTCTCTTTTTATTCACCTTAATTAAGTTCATTCTAAAGAAGTGATTTTGAATTGTCAAGAAAATGAGCAATTTAAAAATTATTAGGTCTTCATTTTGGCGGATAACCAGTAATGGAGCGTATTTTTTTGTAAAGGGGTTTCAAACGTCCATAGAGAGGTGTGTATACCTGATGGTACATCTCGTTATAAATTTTATGCGTTTCCTTATTTGGTGTAAATTCCGTGCTTGTGCGGGTCATCATATTAATAGCGTCTTGAAAATTTGTGTAAATTCCGACACCGACCGCTGCTACGATAGCCGCACCTAACCCTGACGCTTCATATATGTGCGGTCGTGCGACGGGCAGTCCAAATACGTCTGCAGTTATTTGCATGGCTGCATCACTTTGACTGCCGCCTCCAGCTACTCTTATTTCTGTAATAGGGATTCCGCTCTTTTTGGTGGTCCGTTCTGCACCTTCCCTTAGCGCATAGGCCAGTCCTTCGAGAATCGAACGGTAAAAATGGGCGCGGGTATGAACATCGCCGAATCCAATGATTGCTCCTTTTGCTTCCGGCCCCGGCGTCTTTAAACCGGGCGACCAGAATGGCTGTAAAGTTAATCCCATCGAACCTGCTGGCACAGAATTTACCAAATCATCAAAAAGTTCTTCTGTTTCTACCCCGCGTTCAGCTGCCAGGCGTTGCTCACTATGGCCAAATTCTCTTTTAAACCAGCTTACCATCCAAAACCCTCGAAATATCTGCAATTCAAGATTGTAGTAACCTGGGATAGCGGAGGGGTATGGAGGGATTAGGGGAATAACTTCCGTGTATTTTTTATGCGTTGTGTTGATTGTCGCAGTTGTTCCATAACTCAAACAAGCAATGTGAGGGTCAATACAACCGGAGCCTATTACTTCGCAGGCTTTATCGGCAGCAGATGCGATTAAAGGCAAACCGGCTGGTATTCCTGTCTCCTCACTTGCTTTCTGGCTTATGTATCCTAGAATAGATGCGGAAGGAACAAGCTCAGGTAAAATTTCTTTGTCCATTGGAACTGCCTGCCATTTCCAATCAAATTTACCAGACCATGTTTGTCGTTTGTAATCGAATGGAATATAAGCAACTTGACTTCCGATTGAATCTTTATACTCGCCTATAAATTTGTATGTTAGATAGCCGGATAATAAAAGATACTTTGCTGTCTTTTGCCAGATTTCAGGTTGGTGTGTTCTTATCCAATTACATTCAGCCTCAGCTTGTAAATAAGCAACCGTATCCCGCATGCCAGAGAGAAGAAAGGCAAAACCCCATAATCCTGATACATGTTTAAGCCCTTCCGTCTGCCGTTGATCCAGCCAAACGATAGCGGGTCGTAATGGCTCTCCATTTTTATCAAGATTAATTAATGTGGATCGTTGGGTGGTAACAGCCACAGCGCGAATTAAGGATTTAGGAAAATCAATTTGTTGCCAGAGCTGATTGCAAGCTTCGCAAATGGATTTCCAGAAAATGATGGGGTCAATTTCCGTCATTCCTGGTTGGGGAGACTTATATTCAGTAATTGGGACGCGGGTCTTTGAAATAAGATTTCCTTTGGGGTCGAAAATCATCGCCCGCACACTTTGGGTGCCATTGTCTATCGATAAAATATACTCATCTTCCATTGCAATATTCCTTAATTATTTATTCACATAATTCTTCCAATGTTGAATGCAGTCCTGCATAACCTGTTCGGCAATATCGTAATCGCTTTGTGGATCATAAGCAAAGGCTGCCCCGCAGAGTTCATCGTAAAATTGGTTTGAAGATACAGGGGTCACTCCCGGCACGAAATATGCCTGAGACTGAATATCAATCAATTCATGCAATCCATTTAAAATTAGAGCGAATACCAGATTGCCGGAAAGGATTGTCAATTTAGCGTGGAGTGCCACGTCGAAAGTACTGAAGGTCGCAGGACTGTCTTGAAAGGGAGGTGGCGAAATGAGAAAATCCACTAACCCTGTTGAATTTCGCAGGACTGCCAGACGGGTATAAGTTGGACATAACAATGCGCGGATTTGCAGGAGATGGACAATAAAATGCTCAGGTAAGTATCCACTAATCGCAGATAGTGAAAAGAGGACATTCAAATTACCTTCTTTCCAATAATCCTTTACGTGAGTGGCTTTGCCCAGGTGAATTTCCAACCAGTCACCGCGAGCCATTCGCTGAAGTGCTTCCCGCGAGTTTGGACGGGTTACGCCTAATTGAGCGGCCAGCTCCCGCTCTGGGGGCAGAAAACTATTGACCGGAAAAGAATCATCAATGATGGCTCGGATGAAGCTCTGTTCTGAAAATTCTGCAGGTTTCAATGGAGGTGACAAATACAAAGAAGCGCCTTTCATTGGCAAGAAGCTATACGTTCAATGAACCAGGATCAATTTTATTACTAAATTTATCTGGAAAACAAACATTTATGAAAAAAGTATGTGATTATTATGATTGTAGACGCGATTGCTTATAATAGGAAATGTGCTAAAACTGATTTCTAAGGCAATGATTTTATTTTACAAATATTTATATCATTCTTTCGCATTTGCATATAATCCGATTGCGCGGATCGTCTCTGGTGGAGATTGGTTTGATTGGTGTAAGGAAATCCAACAGTTTGTAACTCCCGGGGAGCGTGTCCTGGAAGTGGGGTTCGGAACGGGTGTATTGCAGCTATCTCTTGCAGAGCGGGGCTTTTTTTCAATTGGAATTGATGAGAGCATGCAGATGGCAAGAATTACCAAAAAGAAATTGACGCAAAAGCAAAAAAATCCAAAATTAGCGAGAGCGAATGTTAAATCCATACCCATCAAGTCGAGTTCTTTCAATGTGATTCTCAGCACGTTTCCTTCAGAATATGTTTTTGATAAAGATTTTCATTCTGAAATTAATAGGGTCTTATATCCTGACGGTCGTTTTATTTGCCTGATCGGGATTGAATTCAATCGAAAAAATCTGATCGATATATTTTATAGGAGGCTATACCGCTTAACAGGGTTCAATCTTTCTGCACAAAGAAAATCTGATATGAATCCGATTTATCCCGGATTACTTGAAAATTCCCTCGTTGAGAGAATTTCCATTGCAGGTAGAACATTAATTTTTATCGAATATATCAACTTTACGCGTTGATTGCCAAAATTTTGAATTATGCATTAAAATCTAATCTATGGAAATTCAATTAGCGGTTGCAAAGGCAATTAAATATGATTCTAGTGAAAGTGGTGACACGCTTGAAATTGTTGAACGTCCTATGGGTGGGGTATCCTGCGTATTGGCGGATGCAAAATCATCTGGCCGGACAGCAAAAAGCATTTCGTCGCTGGTTGTACGCAAAGTAATGAATTTAATCTCCGATGGGATACGGGATGGAGCTGCAGCGCGAGCTGCTTCTGATTTTCTTTTTATGGAACGCGGAGGTCAAAGTTCGGTATATCTGAATATTCTATCTGCAGATTTACAAACACAGACCTTGGTAATTACGCGTAATAACCCCACACCGGTTTTTGTTTCCCAGGAAAATCATATTGAATGTATTTCCAGCGAAAGCCAACAAATTGGCAATGCACGTAATATTCGCCCGGCAATCACGGAAATCTCTTTGAATGCAGGCGTGACTGTCGTTATGTACACGGATGGTATTTACCTTGCTGGGGAACGATTTGGCCATTCACTTGATATATGTTCGATGATAGAAGCATATTTGGATGAACAGCAGCCTTCTGCACAATATATCGCTGATGCATTATTATCGCATGCCTTAAGGCTGGATCAGAATCAACCTAACGATGATATGAGCGTGGTAGTATTGCGGGTGATTGAAAAAGATACAGACAGGATTCGTCGCATGAATGTGCGCCTGCCTTTCGAGCTGGGCGAGCCATTGGATATTAATGCAGATTTCTAGTTGTGCAGTCAGTTTCTTATAAACGATAACTCGATTCCGTATGAAAACAATCGCGTATTTCATATCTGAGCATGGATTTGGCCATGCAGCTCGCGCTTGTGCTGTGATTGAAGCCCTCCAAAAATACGAGCCTGCTCAAATTCATATCTTCAGCAAGATCCCTGAAAGGTTTTTTAAGAATTCGCTGTCGGGTTTCGAGCAAAACATAAAACTGCACCCTCTTCAGTCGGATGTAGGTCTTGTCCAGGCAGACCCTTTTCATGAAGATCTGGACTTAACCTTAAAAGAACTTGAAAGCTTCTATCCTATTTCATCCGCCAAATTGATTGAAATCGTACAGTTGATCAAAAAAAATGGGGTTGATTTAATCATTTGTGATATTTCTCCACTTGGATTGCTGGTTGCAGAAAGCGCTTGCCTGCCTTCATTACTCATTGAAAATTTTACCTGGGACTGGATATATGAGCCTTACATATCTTACTCGAAGAAATTTGATGGGTATAAAAATTACCTGAGTGAGATTTTTGAGTCAGCGACATACCACATTCAAACCGAACCTATTTGCAGGCGTGATTCAAGACATCTCCTTGTATCTCCAATCTATCGTAAGCAGCGGAAAAGCAGGCGAGCTACCCGCAACAGACTGGGTATTAGCAATTCAGCCCGCTTGTTGTTAATTACAATGGGTGGGATTTCGATTAACGCCAATCAGTATCAATTAAATGAAAATCTGAAGGATTGGATCATAACCATTCCATCCCAAAACGTGACATCTCCCTACCGGACTGGAAATTATATTCTGTTACCCCACGACCACCATTTCTTCCATCCCGACCTGGTTCATGCAAGCGATATGGTGATTGGGAAAGTAGGGTATAGCACGATTGCGGAAGTATTTTCAGCTGGTGTTCCATTTATGTATATTGGCCGGGAGAATTTTCGCGAATCGACTTATCTGGCAGCTTTCATAGCAAAAAATATGAAAGGAAAACAAATAAGTCTTAAAGAATTTGAAAATGGCTCCTGGTTCAACATGCTATCATCAGTTATGTTGACTGTTGATAGTCAGAAGAATTTCCAAAATGGGGCTGATTTGGTAGCTGCCTTCATTGCAGAGAAAATGGGGTTGGTTTGATTGCTATTTTGGGATAATATCTTTCCTCCATAATAATTTAATTTCGGTTCCATTTTTTGCCTGGCTATTTATTTCTAATTCTGCACCAATGGATTGAGCTCTTTCACGCATAATTCCCAACCCAAGGTGATTGGAGGGAGCGTCAAGGATTTCCATTCCGATCCCATCATCTTTGATTGAAACAGAAAAAATCTCGTCAATTTCCCTGTACGTTATTTGAACACACGTTGCGTTGGCATGTTTGGCAATGTTGTTAAGTGCCTCCTGAGTAATGCGGTAAAATGCAATTTTTACATCAATTGGTAATTCCGACTGTGTTTCTATCTGAAGATCTACAGGTAACCTTGATCTCCCGTTAAATGCTTCACTCAATTGAGTTAACAATTCTTTAAATGACGCATCTTGCAATGCTGATGGTCGTAATTCAAGCAACAATGTGCGCATTTCAGCCAAAGCACCGCGAGTCAATTGGCGTAATTCATCAAGTCGACGTAATCCTTCATCCTGATTTTTAGTCCATACTCGCGGTAAAACCTCAGCGATCAATGTGGCAGAAAAAAGGGTCTGAGTGACTGCATCGTGCAAATCTCTGGCGAGTCGATTTCTTTCGGAAGCAATGGCAATTTCCTTTTCCTGTTTTCGTAATCGTGCATTCTCAATGGCAAGTGAGACCTGGGTGCCGAGGGTCATGGCTATGTGTAAATCTTCTTCTGAAAAGTTCGTGACCTGACTAAAATAAAAAGTTAATGTGCCATAAAGATCGTCATTAATAATCAAGGGAATAATCAGATGACTTTTATAATATTCAAGCAGTACTTTTACCCAATTTCTTTGTGGATTGGATAATTCTTCCGGATCACGCAAGTATCGGCCAAGACTTTCCTGCAAATTCGAGACGGCTACTGGAATATTCTCTTTTAGAATGCGCTCCGAACCTCCGGGGTAGAAAGGTATTTCTTTAATAACGTCAAATTTACCTGGCAAGTTGCTGGATGCTTCCGTAAAAACTGTACCTTTTTCGTAATCAATCTTGCGGATCATGGTAGAGGTAGCTTGTAAAAGATCACGAGACTGGACCGCAATATAATCCAGGATTTTTTCAATTGCCGTATTAGAATTAAGAACCCTCAAAATATCACGCAGTGCTTCGGCAACCTTTTTCCCCTTTTCTGCTTCTTCCCGCCGGTTTTGTTCTTCTTGATAGCTACGAGCATTTTCCACAGCAATAATGGCAATATTTGCAAACATTTTCAACAATCGTTCTTCTTCAAAATTTAGCGGGCTATCCTCCTTATCAGTTATTGAAATCATTCCGATCAGATTGGTGCCTGAGACCAAAGGCATGACCAGCAAAGAATTTGTTTTGGTTAAACGCAACGCCTCCCTATAAACCTCTGGCAGATGTTGCTCGTCCTTAATCCGTAAAGCTGAGCCGGATTTTAAAGACTGTTCAGACAATTCAAATAATAGTGGAATTTCGCAATCTGCGGAAAGTTTATTACTCAATTTCCCGGATATTACCTGTAATGTCATTCTTCCATTCTTAAGAAGACAGACACTACTAAATTTAGAGTTAGTTAGTCTCCGTATTTCATCAGATACTAATTGAATCACTTGTTTAATATGAAGCTCCGACGTCAATACCTTCTGAATATTTAATATTGTCGTGAGCTCATTATTTTTTGCTTGTATGGATTGTTCGAAAGACTTATAAAGTTCATCATTCTCATCTTCGTTACGTTTGCGATCGAGGAAAGCAGCAAATAAGGCTGCCAGATTTGAAAAATAAGCCTGGGGAAAATTTTTCCAGAATGGCTTTTTGGAAAAAGTAGCCATTTCCAGACAAGCGATACACTGGCAATAGTTTTGAAGGGGAATCCAAATAGCGGACTGAATATTTTCAAATTCCAATATTTGTCTGTCGTTATGGGCGCTCACTAAATCTGAAAGAATATCACTGGCAATAACCACGCTGTTGTCGTTTAATTGTGTAAAAATCCATGGGAGACGAATGCTAAAATCTACTTTTTTCCATTCTGAGTGTGAGGGAGCTTGTTTATTTTTAACTTCGATTACAGATAGGTTGATAGCAGGGTCAAAGATATACAGAATCACTCGTTCTGCCTGAAAATACGTTAAAACTTTTTGCAGGTTTTTATAGAGGACTTGATAAAAATCCTTTTGCTCACAATTGTTGAAATCTGTACCAATTGAAGCGGATAATAAGATAAAGGATTCAGGTGAAGATATTTGTTCAACTTTTACTGATGTCATGGGCTCAATCCCGGGTTTAGATGATCTTAATTATAAAGGTCTTTTTGCTCTGAAATCTTTAGACAGGATAAGGTTCTTTTGATATGCAGGGAATAATCGTTATAATTGAGTTATAAGAGAAAAATGAGGGACGATGGAAAGAACTGTACCAAAAACTGCAACGGAAGAAATTGACCTGTATCTACGCACATTATATTCATTATTGCGTTCTACAACTGAAATACAGATTAAAACGCTTGAAGAAGTACATGCAGGAATGGTTTCTTTGTTGCATCCAAATGCACGGACGCGAAACCCTGACACTTCAGCCTTTATTTACAGCCTGCTCAGGCTCCCGGATTGTATCAGCGAAGTGCGCGTAGTAATAATTGGTCAAAGTGCTGAAGTATTTAAACAGCATGGATTTTCCAATGTGGAAGATTGGCAGCAGGTGAGTGCAGTGGCACGCCGGAGAAGGTGTTTTTTCGATGGAAAAGGAAAATTAGCTTGTTTTATTGCCAGCCGTTCTGACATTGAAGATGTCATTCCTGTTTTGACCGCTTATCAGATTGAATGGAATAAACTTCACTTCTTTTTAAATAATATACCGGAAAACTTTGATCTCGGATCAGTTGTCACAGATTCTGAGGCGTTTTCGCAGTTGGCAAAATGGCTCAATTTGGAAGATGACGATTTGCGAAGGTTGCAAATCATCTGGGGTATGAATTTTGTTTCGAAGTTAAAATTGATTCAGAACAAAAAATCGGAACTGAGAGTAAATCTTCTTGGGGGACCGCTAAGCGAATATTGGCGTGCTACCCGGTCGTGGTGGGAAAACATTGAGGGGCAATCGCCTGAATTATTAAAACGTCCAATATATTTCATATCGAGCAATACGCACTCCCTTTCGAATGTACTGACAGGTTTTACACAATCTCATCGAAAGGAAATCGAGAATTTTTTACACACCAAAGAAAACGGTCAGCTTTTACGCGAATGGGAACAAATTATCTCCGGTAAAGAAGCAGCAAGTTTAGAGAACTTTTTATATTATGTACTGAAAAAAATGCAGCAGGTTGATGGGGGCGAGGCTCTACTCCAAGCTCAGCAAAAAGACGAAGAAGAAGCAGGTATATTACGCATAGCCAGCACACATTATTTTGATGTGGACGCACAGGTCATAGAATTAAATAAGATTAATCCTGATAGACTTGATCCGCGTTTAATGAATATCCCAGACCTGGAAAAATTGAGAGAAAGTGATGCTCTGATTTTGAATATTGATTATCCATTGGGTTTGGCTGCCTATAACATTCTTGCGAAAATAGCTGAGCACGCGAATCCAATTTTAGGCGTTTATATCATGGGAAAAGCGGCAACCTTAAACGGGGTAATGGGTGATGTTATGTTGCCGAATGTTGTGCATGATGAACATTCACAGAATACATATCTCTTCAAAAACGCATTTTCGGCAAAGGATCTAGTGACTGATCTGGTTTATGGGACTGTGTTGGATAATCAAAAAGCCGTAACAGTCCTTGGAACTTTTTTGCAAAATGGGAAACTGGCTGATGTGTTCTACCGGGAAGGTTATTCTGATATTGAAATGGAAGCCGGACCTTTCTTATCCGCAATTTATGAGATGTACCGCCCTACGAGACATCCAATTAATGAAATTGTTAATTTATATGGCATTCCCTTTGATCTGGGTGTCGTTCATTATGCTTCCGATACACCCTTAAGCAAAGGAAAGAATTTAGGTGCTGGGACGTTGTCTTATTTTGGGATGGATTCAACTTATGCTGCCACATTGGCGATTGCACGCAGAATATTTAAATTAGAATCAAAAAGATTATCAAACTGGCAGTAAATATTATTCCTTTAAATTTATAACAACTTATGGATCAGCTAAAATAAATTGGGCAAACATGAATAATCGTATTACTGAATTTCAAAACCATCGATTGAAGATGAACAAGAGAATTCTTGAGACTAACAATTTAGGAATAAAACGCTTCTTCAACCTGGATGCAAGCGCCTACAAGCCTGGTGCTCTGGATGCAAAAACCAAAGAATTATGCGGATTGGTTGCTTCAACTGTCTTGCGCTGTAATGATTGTATTGACTTCCACATCCTGCAATGCGTTAGCCTGGGTTTGCTGAATGAGGAGATCATTGAGGCATTGAATATCGGACTGGTTGTGGGCGGCAGTATTGTCATTCCCCACTTAAGGCATGCAATTGAAACACTTGATCTTGCTAGAATGGAGAATTTAGACCAGGGCTAAATTGATAATTCATTATATAGTTTCGCGCTAAATCCATAAGCTTGCTAGAATCAGTCTGGGTGAATAACTCTACCCTCTGCGAACGGGTCAGGTTTTCGGCATTTATATAACTATGCAGGTGTTTGCGAATGAGGATTAATCCACTACGGAATCCGTAAAAAGAAAGCATAGCTTCCAGGTGTTGCTGAAAGACTTGATATTTTTGTTCTGACGGGATATCAGTCAGATTATTTTGCTGAAAAATCCATGGGTTCGATAACGCTCCTCTCCCGATCATAATGCCCTCACACTTAGTTTGAGCGATTATATTTTTGATATCTGTGGGTGTTCGAATATCTCCATTCGCAATAATTGGAATGGCGCGCTGACTTTGAATTTCGCTAATTGCCTCCCAATTGGCTTTGCCTGAATAGCCTTGATTTTTCGTTCGTGCATGAACGGCAATCATTTGAGCACCTTCATTTTCAATAATGCGGGAGATTTCTAGAAAATTAAGACTATTTTCATCCCAACCCAGGCGAATTTTTGCTGTTATGGGTAGATCAATGTTCTTTACAAGGATTGAAAAAATTTCGGCAATTTTTATTGGATCTTTTAATAAACCAGCACCGGCCCCTCGATTGGTGACATTTCGGGCGGAACATCCCAGGTTGACATCAATAAAATCAGGATTGAATTTTCTTAAATAGCGAGCAGCCAATAGCAGTCTTTCTGGTGAATCATCAAATATCTGATACCCGAATGGGCGCTCATTCTCATGAAAATAGACTTTTTGGGGGAGAAATGGATGCTGGTTAACAATATCAAGCCCATTAATGAACTCGGAAATAAGTACCCCAGCCCCCAATTTTTTACAGATCGAACGAAAAGGATAATCTGTATAGCCATCCATGGGTGCCAAGAAGATTGGATTGGCGATCCAGTTATCACCCAGTCGAAAGGGTTTCAAAATAGACATGTGTAATATTGTAAATCAAAAAAAGAATATGACCAGCTGTTTATCTTATAAATAAATATAAGCTTTCTTTCGGAATAACGATTATTAGAACTGCATTTACGCAGTAAGTGGACTTTGCCTAATGTTTAAGTCTCTTTTGTTCACAACAATGACGCAAAGGTGGCTAAGCAACAAAATAACAGACGCCTTTCGTGTCTATGGGTTCTTTTACATCTCGTGATTCAATATTTAGCATCAACTGCCCTGTTTTTCTACCTACTTGAGAAGTACTGAAATAATATCGTTAAAAACAGAAATAATTTACCCAATGCAGGTAAAATTGAAAAACATTTTCAATATTTACGCTTGATTGGACTTCCTGAACATCAGCCAATGGGATAATGTTTGTTTTTCCCTCTGATAACAATTCAACCCAGACACCAACCTTTTCATCCGCCCCAGCTACGTCGACAAGCCTAGAATCTTGTGCATGTTTGTACTTGCAATGGACAATTCCTTCAGCTTGTAAGAATTTTTGAAAGAAATCTTCCCAAATTATATAGTTTGGTTTTTTCCGATTATAAGATGTCTCACCAAAAACAACTCGAAAATTATCTTCAAATTTTACCGGTAAATAAGCGCGGTAAATTTCCAATTGTTTCTGTTCAAATTCGAGCAGTTCTTCAGAATGTATCAAGGGGAGAATTAAATCCGGAAAAACATAGGAGCCAAAAGGTGAAATGTAATTACGAAAAAGGTGTTGGAGTTTTGTTGCAGGTATTCTTTCTAACGAATCTTTACTCCACTTTATGAAAAAAATATCTTGCTCGCCATCATTATAAAAATCTGTAATTCTACCGGAATAGTGACTGCTATTGAGATGCAAATAACGGTCATACACACCGGATCGAATGGAAACCCACTTATTAAAGGTGTAAAAGTGAGATAGTTCGAGTATCTGCGCATTAGGAATGGAAACTTCTTCGATCGTGTAGACGATGACATCATTTAACTGTTTGGATTCTTGCAGTGGATTGCCTGTATTTGTCAATAAGTTTTCTTTAGCCGCGTAAAATACTGCATTGATTTCGTCAGAAGACAAATCTTCCGGAATACGGATCGAGAAGTTTTTATTTCTCCATTCATGGCTTAAATTTTCGCGATCGTCATCAGGAATGATAAGATTTATGAACAAAGTAATATTCTCCTAACTTGGGCAGTTTGTTTATCCTGGTCACTTAAAATATTATTAACCGGTTTTAATGTTTAAAATGTATTATTTACACTTTATCATTAGGATTAACTATACGGAGGTGAAATGAATAAGAAAATGGTAAGTAAAAAAAATAGTAAACAGAGAAACCAGACATTGTGGATTATAGCACTTGCATTAATTATTATCATTGGTGCTTTTTTTGTGATTAATCAGAAAACTCCTGTTACGACTGCTCCTATGGGGCTGGAAATATCGGTAGAAGAAACACATGATTACTATTTGTCCCAAGGTTATATACTGGATGTTCGCCAGCCTGAAGAATATGAATCTGGTCATATCCCCGGGTCAACATTAATTCCACTTGGAGAATTGCCAGACAGATTGGATGAATTGCAAGGCGATGAGCCAATTGTTGTAGTCTGCCGATCCGGGAATCGAAGTGCAACAGGTCGCGATATACTCAGAGACGCGGGTTTTAATGATGTTACCAGCATGGCAGGTGGGATGAATTGCTGGATTCAACTTGGATTTGAAATCAATAAGGGTCCTGAAAAGTAATTCGATTTGATCACATTGATAAATTTTCGATAAATTTAATTTTTTGCTAGAATTTACATGAATCTGAAACGAAAGGAGTCTTAAGGTGAAGAAATTATTCAAAAAATATCAGATTGAACCAAATCAAAAAGTAGACTTGAGAGAATGGGATACTCATGAAACATCGGCATGGGAGGGGGATAAAAAATCCGCAAAAACCCATTTAAGTGAACTGAATGAACATCTTGAGAAACTGCAGGAATTACTCTATGCAGAAAGAAAGAGGCGCGTTTTAATAGTTTTGCAAGGTATGGATACTGGTGGCAAGGATGGTGTCATCCGTTCCGTATTTGAAGGAGTCAACCCATCTGGTGTGAGGGTAGCCAGTTTTAAAGCTCCATCCGCAATCGAATTAGATCATGATTATCTGTGGCGCATTCATAAACAAACTCCCGCAAAAGGTGAAATTGTTATTTTTAATCGCAGTCATTACGAAGATGTGCTGGTAGTGCGCGTACACGAGTTAGTACCAGAAAAAGTTTGGAAACGTCGTTTTGATCAAATCAATGCTTTTGAAAAACTACTCAGTGATGAGGGCACAGTTATTTTGAAATTCTTCCTGCATATATCCAAAGATGAACAGAAAGAAAGACTCCAGGAGCGTATTGATATCCCAGAAAAACAATGGAAATTTTCAAGTGGAGATCTCAAAGAACGCGCATTATGGGATTTATATCAGAAAGCTTATGAAGATGTGCTGGAAAAAACCAGCACCGAAGATGCTCCCTGGTATATTGTCCCGGCAGATCGAAATTGGTATCGGAATCTGATAATCTCCAACGTGATTATCGATACATTGGAATCTTTAGATATGAAATATCCTGCCGCAGAGAGTGGGATTGAAAAGACAATTATCGAGTAAAAAAATATTTCTTATGGAGAGTAAATAAATAGCTACTCTCCATAAGTTTCTTCATAATCAAGCAATGCCGCCTCTACAACCTCAAATGCCTTTTCTGCGTTATATATGCCGGCAATATAAGTTGACTTCTCTTTGCCGGGAATTAGTTTGTATGTACTAAAATAGTGTTGTAAGCGGTCAATCATGGCTTTGGGCAGGTCGGGTAAATCGTTCACATCCTGCCAAAAACTATCGTTATAGAGGACTGCGATAATTTTGTCATCTGCTTCACCATCGTCGATCAATTGAATGCCACCAACGACACGTGCGTTAAGAATGATTTCGGTCTTGGTAATGGGTCGCTCACTGATTACACAGATATCAAGTGGATCGCCATCACCACGGGTTGATTGAGGAGAAAGTTTGCCAATCCGGCTGCCGCAATAGGTTCTTGGAATAAAGCCGTATAGCGTCGGAGGAATCGAAGAACTCCTCTGTGGTCGATCGACCCGTAAATAACCTGTCTCTTTATCAACCTCGTATTTTACGAGGTCAAATGGGGATATCTCGATATACGCATGAACCAGTTTAGGCGGATTTGGGCCAGATTCCAGGCCGTGCCATGGATGTGGTCGCCAGCGAAAAAAAGGACTGGGAAATTTCAATTCTTCCTCCAAAAGGGTTAATTGATCTCATTATACTTCGTATCTGAAACATCTCATGAACCGATGTTTAGAGTTATCGTGGTGATTTAGTCACATTTTATCAAGCAAAGAAGTATGTCGGGTGCGATTTGAAAAAACGAAACACCGGTTATTTATCCGAAGCATCGCTATAATATGCGTATAGATCATCATGGATCAAGATTTGTGATCGCCTTTGTGATTCTAGTTTGGCATATAATAGGATGGTATGAGCCCGAGAAATAAAGAAGTAAATACATTAAGTTTTGCGATTCTTGGTTTTTTTCTTGAAAAACCATATCATGGATATGAACTATATAAACACATGTCTCAAAGTGTGGAGTTTAAAGGAATTTGGCGAATAAAACAAAGCCTCTTCTATGGATATTTAGACAAATTCTTTCAAGAGGGTTATTTGGATCAAAGAATACTTGAAGGAGATCCATATCCAGCTCGGAAAGAATACTCTCTGACGGATGAAGGGAAAAAGTTTATCCTTTCATGGATTGAAAAACCGGTAATTCATGGTCGTGAAATGCGACAGGAATTCCTGGCGAAATTGTTTTTTGCCATGAAACTTGATTTACAAAAAGGATTGTCTCTTATAGATAATCAAAAAGTCGAATGCGAATCCTGGCTAGATCAAATTTCATTCGCTGAAGAACCCAACCATAGTACATATCAAAGTTTGATATTCCAATACCGGATTCGCCAAATCCAGGCAATGATTGATTGGCTTCAATATGTTGCGCTAAACAGCAATCATCTTGTATCTCGTTTGGAACAAGAATGATTGTGTTTATTTGTCCTTTGGGCGTTTGTGTTCCAATATTCAGACCCAAATTTAGGGGTATTTCTATCTGCCTGACTAGTAACAATAAAAACATCAAGAAAATTGGCGGGAGGCGACAAGCGAGTTATCAATAAAATTGTAGGGTTCGATAGAGAGTTGTTTTTAAAAAGAATTAATTATCGCCGGTAATCCAATCCTCGTTTAACCTTTTCCAGGAGATAATTTCGCCTTTTCCAAACCATAGAGCAATTTCATTCTGCGCGTTTTCAGGAGAATCAGATGCATGAGTCAGATTGCGGGAAATTAATAAGGCAAAGTCATGCCGGATCGTGCCTGGAGCAGCCTTGACTGGATCAGTAGAACCCATTGTCTGCCGAACAGCGCTGACACAATTCTCACCTTCCCAAACCATAGCCATTACCGGGGCAGCTGTAATATAGTTAATTAAACCTTCATAGAAAGGTTTATCAACATGAATTGCATAATGTTCTCTTGCCAGCGCATCAGGAACCTGGATGAATTTCGCTGCAATAAGTTTAAGACCTCTTTGTTCAAGGCGCGCTATAATTTGACCGATAAGCCCCCGTTGAACTCCATCGGGTTTCACTAGAACTAATGTTTGCTCCATGCAATTACTCCATCAATCAGGATATTAATTCTTCAGCTTTTGTGTATGCATCCAATGCATTCTGAAGTTGGTTTTTTCTCACGTAAGCGTCTCCCAAAGTCTGCCATAGAGAAATATCAATCGGGAAATGGTGGTCAAGCGATTCTTTCAATTCAACGATGATCTCATCCAGTGCCGATTGGGATTGTATCAATTCATTGTAAAGACTGACCGCGTCCTCTACCTTTCCTTTTTGAAGGAACTGCCTGGCGGATACAAATTTTTCCATATTGCCTGATTCAATAGGAGTTGAAACTGCTTCGGTTGCCTGTTGAGCAGTAAGAATTGGCTCTTCAACTTTGGATAATTCTTCAGTTTCAAATATAGTTTGATCAAGCACGAAATCATCAAATTCTTCTTCTACAGCAGCTATCTGATCGGGCTCAACATCTTTTATGTCTTCTTCAGCAGCAATTAGTTCAGGTTCAAAATCTCTTATGCCTTCTTGTTCAGCAGCAAGTAGATCAGGCTCAAATTCCTCAATATCTTCCTGTTCAGTAGCAACTTGTTCGGGTTCGAAATCCTTTATGTCCTCTCGATCAGCAGCGATTTGTTCGAGGTCTGTTTTCTCTGATAGTTCTTCAGCTTGTTCTTGAGGAATGATCTCATCTGCCTGAAATAATTCATCCGGCTGGCTGAGCATTTCATCTTCCATTTCTACACCAGGCGGAACTTCTTCGCTCTCTTGTTCAATTTCAGCGACAAACTCATCTTCACTCTGGGCAGCTTCTTCCTCTAGGGCAGTAAAGGATTCTACCTCCGCTTCCAATTCACTTGCCTCAACCACATCCTCAGCCGGAGATGGCTCTTTTTTCGGAGAAGGTTCTGAGGCAATCTCATCTTCCTCCGGGGACTCCTCTTGTAAAGCTTTAAGCCAGGATGGTGTTAAATCATCATCGAGTATGTCGGGTTGTAACTCTTTGCCTGTTTCCATGAATGGATCAGGTTCTTCCTCAATTGGCTCTTCCTGCAACTCCTTAAGCCAATCTGGCGGGGTGGTTGCTTTTGATTCTGAGGTGGAGAATAGAGGTTCATCTGCACCTTTGTGTTTGGCTGCCAGGCCTTCCATCCATGAAAATGCAGATTCAATTTCTTCTGAAGACGAGTCCTCAATAATGGATTCAGAATCAGCATTAATTGGCGATTCGGATTCGAAGGAGGGAAAATCGATCTTTTTTGTTACTGCATCTTCCGGCTGTTGTTCAGGAATGTTTTCCATCAAGGATTCCACCCAATCCGGGGTCTTTTCCTCCAGAGGCAAGCTGGAAAGATCAACTTCTGCTGAATCGCTGTCAGATTCTTTCAGGGATGAATCAATCAAATTAAAAATATCGGTAAACTCCATTTCTTCATCAGCGCTGGAACTCTCAGTTTGTAATTCTTCCTGGATTGAATCTTCATTTTCATCAACCGTGTCTTCCTCAGCAACAGAGCTTTGCAATGCGTTTAACCAGGAGAAATCACCTTCTGTTTCCCGGGTTACTTCTAGCTCCGACCCTTCCTCATCACCAATATCTGGAAGAAAGCTTAAAAAGCTTTTATCTTCAATGTCTTCTTCTTCAGCGCTCACCACTTGATCTTCGGCGGGAATAAAGTCTTTAAACCAATTCGATTCCAGGTCAGCAACTGGCTGAGATGATTCATCTACATCTGGTGGTTGAGTTTCAGAGATTTTTTCCACTAATTCTTCATCCATTGGCGGCAAGGTTTCTGAAACTTCCATTGCAAATACATCTTTAGCAGATGGCATGGTTTCTGAATCTTCCTCAGACAATTCATCTTCAGAAAAAGTAATATGAATGTCTTCCAATGGTTCTTTTTGATCCTCAATAATTTCAGATTTATTTTGTTCTTCTGATGGTTCCAGGCTGTAAGCAGGTAAATCACTGTTACCTTCTGCTTCCTCGCGACGCGTTAGCTCATCGCTCTCATTTTCAAATTCCTTCATCCAATCTTGTGATTTACTCAGATTATTAAAGAAGTCTTCCTCTTCTTCGCTTCCAGCTTGTGTAGAAGAAAACAATTTTTCGAAATTCTTGTCGTCAATTAATTGATCTTCCTCATCTATGATGCCTTCCGCCCGTAATTCTTCAGGAGGGGCCAGTTGTTTAACCCAATCCGGAATAATCCCTGGCTCAATTTCGGCTGTACTATCTTCCTCCTCATCAGCAATGGGTGTATCAACTTCTAAATTGAATCCTTTTTCAATTTCGGGATTCGCGTCTTCACTCACTTCCCAGCCGACATCCTTCATCCATGTGGGAATGGTTTCCTCTTCTGTCACATTGAGTAATACAGATTTGGGTGATTTATTTTCAGGAATGATTGTTAATTCTTCATCCACTTGATTTGTCTGATCATCCGAATCATATGTTTCATCCAGTTCTTGCTCTTCTTCCAATTCAATATATTTAGAGGATGTGGTTTCTACGCGCGGTTTCGTAAGGTCCATTTCAGAAGACAGCCAGTTATTCAATGGGGTGTCTGCAATTTTTTCGGTAGTTTCCCACTCCAGTCCGATTGATTTCGCCCAATCGGGCTCATCTGATTCTGCCATGGTTGGGTCCCAATCCAAATATTCAACCATGACCTTTGCGTCTGCTATATCAATAGGATTCGGTATTGATTCGGTAACAAATTCAAAATATGGATCCAGGTCAATTACGCGTTTTTTAAATATTTGAGCGTCATCTTCTCGAGAAGTACCCGGAAGAATTTCAGCTAATATCCGATTGGCTTCATAACAATAAGGCAAGCGCGAGATTAATTTGCTGGCGGTTTCAGTCGCTTCCAGTTTGTGACCTAATAGGTAATAAAGCCGCGCCAGAATAACCTCAAGATCAACCCGATTGGGATCTTCAATCAAAGCGGCTTTGATTTCTGCAATAGCCTGTGCATAGAGTTCGCCTCTGGCATACATACGAACTAAAGCACCGCGGGTTAAGCGAATTTTCGTTGGCACAACTCCATCCCGACTGGAATATAAGCGTTTTAATTCGTCCTGGACTGCTTTATTAGAAGGTTGAATTTCAAATGCTCTTTCGAGGTGCCATATTGCTGCGTCTAAATTGTTCTCATCTTCTTTGATAATACTCATTCCAATTTGGGAGATAAAATCATCAGGAACGGATGATAGAACTCGTTGAAAAATATCTGAGGCATCTGCATACTTTTGCATCTCCAGTAAGGACTTCCCAAAAAGTCTGTACGTATCGATGTGCTTGGGATAGAACCTTAAAAGATGTTTGCAATGTGCAATGGCTTTTTGGGTATCACCTCGGTCGATCAGGGCTTCAATTTCTCGAATGTATTCACGCAAGGAAATTTTTGCCATTCTTCCTCCAAAACAAAGCGCTTTAAAAATTATTTAATAAGTATATCGGATAAATTGAATAAAAAAAAGCGTGCCTGTTACAGCACGCTAATTTTACATCAAAATTATTATTCGCCTAAATAGTCTCTTAATTTACGTCGGATTACCGGGTGTCGCAGTCTGCTCAAAGCCTGTGCTTCTATTTGACGGACTCTTTCACGCGTGACACCCATTTTTCTGCCCACTTCTTCGAGTGTGTATGCCTGCCCATCCAGCAAGCCGTACCTTAATTGAAGGATTCTGACTTCACGTGGAGGTAAGCCATTGAGAACTTCCTCAAGATGTTCCTTTAGTAAATTATAAGTTGCCATATCATCGGGGGGAGGCGCTTCATCGTCTTCGATGAAATCGCCGAGAACAGAGTCCTCCTCGTCATCTGTTGGAGTCTCAAGGGATAGAGGCCGTCTGGCAACCTGGATCATGTTTTCGACTTTTTTCGGCGGTACATCCAGGGCTTCAGCCAGTTCTTCCACGCTTGGTTCACGTCCAAGGCGTTGGGTGAGTTGGTGCTGAATTCGTAAGAGTTTATTAATTTGATCACCCATGTGGACTGGTACACGAATGGTTCTGCCTTGATCGGCAATGGCTCGTGTGACTGCCTGGCGAATCCACCAGGTGGCATAAGTGGAAAATTTGTGACCGCGTCGATAATCGAACTTTTTGGTGGCACGAATGAGCCCGATATTGCCTTCTTGAATTAAATCCAAAAATGGCACGCCACGGCCCATATATTTCTTGGCAACGCTAATGACTAATCTTGAGTTGGCCGTAATCAGGTGTTCACGGCCATCCCATCCATCCTCAATCAAACGCCGTAATTCATGGCGTCTATTTTCGGTGGCATTTCCTTTGGCCAATTCCTCGCGTGCCAATCGGCCGCGCTCAATCCGTTGCGCCAGTTCAACTTCCTCTTCGGCAGTCAATAAAGGCACACGACTTACTTCCTTCAGATATAGCCCGATTGTATCGTCAGTGTCAATATTTTCCAGATCGTCAAGTGAAAGTTTGGCTGACTCCTCGTCATCCTTTTCTTCCTGCTCAGTTTCTAGGTCATCTTCGACTGGCCCATCGAGCGGGGTTTCATCTTCAATATAAGGAATGCCTGCACTCATTAAGGCTGCAAAGGCTTCCTCGAGCTGTTCTACGTCTTGTTCCGCTTCAGGGAAAAAATGAAGGATGTCGTCGATCGTGATATAAGATTTTTGGCGGCCTAATTCAACCAACCTTGCGATTGCAGGGTAAACCATACTTTCATCATTTTCTTCGTCAACATCGCTGATAAATTTATCCATATTTAATAAGAGATCCTCGTTTCCTTAAATGCAAGTCTCGATACAATTTTGGGTGAGAGCATGCTTCATCAGCATACACTTTTTTTGTTTCATTTTCAATAGATCATCCCAATTGGATGTATTCAATTATTATTTATACAAATAAACGAGCTTAAACAATCAGCTCGTTTTCCATATGCCTATAAAAAGTTGATCTGGTTGATATTACAATATCGAATGATGAAAGTCAATAACTTTTATTGATTCTTATGCAATATTAATGTTAAAATTTCTTAACATCCTGAATAGGATAATTTTTATTAAAAATTGCGATCGCATATTCATTTGACATTTCATTTTGAATAAGTAAAATCTATCAATGCAGTAATAACCATCGTAAACATCCAATTTTTTTAAGTCTTCTTAATTAGGAGGGAAGATGAATATACTTGGTTTAGCCAGGCATGGATTTAACAGTTTTGAACAGATCTCCATGCTTGGAATTATTCTGGTCGCTTTGATTAGTTTGTTATATGCGTATTGGTTGCGGGCAAAAGTACTGAAAAAAGACAAAGGTACCGCCAAGATGCAAGAAGTGTGGAATGCCATTCGAATTGGCGCTAACAGTTATTTAACCCAACAATTGAAGACGATTGTTCCTGCGATTGCACTATTAACAGTGGCACTATTTTTCAGTGTGTATGTGGTGCAACCAAGTTTTGAGGCCCAAGAAGAATTTAGTGGACGCAATGTGCAACTTATTATTGCGATTGGGCGTTCGATTGCATTTATTGTTGGAGCAACCTTTTCGATTCTGGTTGGCCAGATGGGTATGCGTATGGCGATTCAAGCCTCTGTGCGTGCGGCGTCCGCGGCGAGGCGAAGTCTTAACGAATCGCTCTCCATTGCGTATTATTCTGGAACATTCACAGGCATGTTAACGGATGGCCTGGGCTTACTGGGTGGCACAATCATCTTTATGATCTTTGGTAAAGCTGCTCCTGATGCTTTGCTTGGTTTTGGTTTTGGTGGAACGCTGGTTGCGCTATTTATGCGCGTTGGCGGCGGTATTTATACGAAAGCTGCCGATGTTGGTGCTGATCTGGTAGGAAAAGTTGAACAGGATATCCCAGAGGATGATCCTCGCAACGCGGCTGTTATCGCAGATTTGGTCGGTGACAATGTCGGTGATTGCGCCGGTATGGCTGCGGACATCTTTGAAAGCTATGAAGTCACCATCGTTTCAGCATTGATCCTTGGTATCACACTTGTTCAGTTAACGGGCGAACTCAAGTGGATCGTTTATCCGTTGATTATTCGCGGTATTGGTGTGTTGAGTTCAATTATGGGAACATTCACCGTTCCGATTTGGGAAAATATTCCGATCAAGTTCTTGCGCGCACATGATGCTGAAGAAGCCATGTTTCGTTCTTATGAGGTATCCAGTGTCAACACAATTATTTGGGCATTTGTTGTTGCTTTACTTTATGCCGGAGATTGGCGTTTTGGCATGTTGACCACAATTGGTGTAGGATTGGCAGTTGTGTTTAATCCATTGACTTCTTACTTTACAGCCACACGTAAAGCACCGGTAAAGGAAATTGTAAAATCAGCAGATACTGGCAGTGCAACATTAATCCTCTCCGGTTTATCGGTGGGTATGGAATCGAGTGTTTGGGCGACAGTGGTCATCGCCGTTTCCTTCATTCTGGCATTTCTCTTATTCCAAAATGACCCGCCGGTATATGTTTTATATGCAGTATCAATGATTGGTATAGGCATGTTAAGCCATACCGGAAATAACGTGGCAATGGATTCTTACGGCCCAATTTCTGATAATGCCAATGGTATTGGTGAAATGTCATGGCAAGGGATGGATGATCCTGAAACTATTGCTGCCCGGCAGATCATGGCTGATTTGGATGCAGTTGGAAACACCACTAAAGCCATAACCAAGGGGGTGGCGATTGCTTCTGCAGTAATCGCGGCGGTCAGCCTATTTGCTTCATATATAACCGACGTGTCGCGCGTACAGGCTCAATTGGGACTGCCGCCTCTCGAATCGATCCGGCTATCAGAAACAACCGTGTTCATTGGCCTATTATTGGGCGGTGCCATGCCCTGGTTATTCAGCTCATTAAATATTCGGGCTGTCAGCCGGGCTGCCGGTCAGGTAGTTGATGAAGTACGGAAGCAATTCCGCATTCCTGGAATTATGGAAGGAACCTTAAAACCTGATTATGCCCGTGTGGTGGGTATTTCTACTCGCTCTGCACAAAAAGAATTGGTGCCGATTGCTTTGCTGGCAATTGTTATTCCTTTGCTGGTTGGATTGGTATTACAGGTTGAAGCTTTGGGCGGTTTCCTGGCTGGTGTGATTTTAAGTGGTCAGCTGTTGGCTGTATTTATGTCCAATACAGGTGGTGCCTGGGATAATGCCAAGAAATCGATTGAAGACGAACCTCGTAACCTTGAGGCGAATACAGGCAAGGGTTCTGAGCGTCACAAGGCTGGCGTAGTGGGTGATACGGTTGGTGATCCTTTGAAAGATACCGCCGGACCGGCACTTAACCCAATGATCAAGGTTGTAAACCTGGTAAGTTTGTTGGCTGCACCAGTTATTGTAAAATATCAAGAACTGGGGCTGGGAGGCTGGATTGTGGTGGCAATCTTATTTGCGGTCATCACATGGGCTTTCCTGCAAAGTAAAAAGCCTGTTGCTATGGAAGTGCTTGCGACAGGAAAAGATTAAATCGCTTCTTCAATTTAAACTTTCGTAATTGCGAAGGAAAGAGGCTGTCCCAAAAGCCTAAGGGACAGCCTCTTTATTAATCTTGATATTTTGTAGAAAATATTAATCCACAAAATAACTGGCACCGAGCACACCAGGTCCTGAGTGTACTAAAAAGGCTGGCGGAAGATTATACACTGGTACTTCATTAAGATTTAAGGCTCCTTTTAGCTGTGTAGCCAGTATTTCAGCTTCTGCCAAAGCTGCACCATGCTGAATGCTCAAAAAACTACTATTTTTTGGTGGACATTCTTCCATGATAAGTTCCATCATCCGGTTGAGCGCTTTCTTTTTCGTTCGCTGGCTTTCGACGGCTTCTACCTGCCCCTTTTTTAAGGCTAATAGCGGCTTTACTTGTAGTAAACTGCCAAAAAGCATTTTTGCACCCCCAATCCGACCTCCTTTAAAAAGATATTCGAGCGTATCCACCACAAAAATGTTGCGTTCTCTTTCGATCATATGATTGATTAGCTGTATGATTTTTTCGGAAGTCTCACCTTTTCTTGCCATTTTTGCTGCTTCTTTTACGATGGAAGCAAAACTTGCACCAATATTCAAGGTGTCAATAACGGTGATTTGGTCAGACGAGAAGTCTTGTGCGGCTGTTTCTGCGCTTCGAAATGTACCGCTTACTTTCGCGGAGGGTGTTAACACAATAATATCGTCACCAGCCTGGATATGCTTTTCAAATAGTGGTTCGTACATCTGTGGAGGGGGTGCAGACGTTTTTGGTAAGGTTGCAGATGCAACCAGTTTTTTGATAAATGTAGCTGAATCCAGTTCAGTATCATCGCGGTAAGTATCCTCGCCAAAAATAATAATTTGCGGTAAGTATTCAATATCCAGACTCCTAGCTTCATCTACGGGAATGCTGGATGTTGTATCTGCAAAAATGGTAACCATTTTGCTTTCCTTTCTACTTTTTAAGTCGCCGTTCTTTATTATTTTACTGGGAAAAGTAAATTACGATAGAATTAACTGGTTCGAAATGCTTTCTCCAATATAGATTCGTCGAATAATTTCCGCTAAAAGCGGTGCGATGGAGACTTGTACAATTTTTGCACACCCTTTTGCTTTATCGGGCAACGGGAGAGTGTTGGTGACGATAACTTTCTCAATGCGATCATCGGCGGCAATTCTATCAATCGCATTGTCTAATAGAATTGGATGCGTGATCGAAAACCAGACCGGCTGATCAACCCCGTTTTCGAACAAAAAATCGATCTGCTTCAAAACGCTCCCACCGGCGATCATATCGTCAATGATAATCGGCCGTTTCCCACAGATTTCACCAACCATGTGGACCGTTCTCGTCTCAGAAAAAGAATCCCGTCTTTTGTGCAGTACTGCCATAGGTAAACCCAGTCGCTCTGCATATCTGGCGGCGAGTGGAGTTCTGCCAACATCGGGGCTTACGATTATTGAGTTGCTCAGGTCGAAGGTTTGCAAAAAGTCGCACAGAACACCGATAGCACTGATTGGGTCAACCGGAATTTTAAAGAAACCCTGTATAGCCGGATTGTGTATATCAATAAAGGAGATCCTGTTAGCCCCCATGGATTCGATCAAATCTGCGATCACGCGGGCACTGATTGATTCACGTCCATGCGACATTCTTTCCTGGCGTGCATACGGAAAATAAGGGAGCATGATATTAATCTTGTTTGCACTTGCCCTTCGAAAAGCGTCTATATAGAGTAAAAGTTCCATAATGGCTTCATTTACTGGTCTTGTTAGTGTTTGAATGTAATAAATATCATGACCACGGACTACCTCATTCAGAATCACGTGAATTTCGGAATCAGGTAAAAATGTAGTTGTAGCTATGCCAAGATCAACCCGGAGTAAACCGGCAATTTCTGTTGCCAGTTGCGGAAATTGAGAACTTGAAAATATATGCATGGGGTTTTCGCGCATTTTTCCTCCAATGCTCACGTATGAAAGGAAAGCATATAACCTTGCCGTGCTTAGAATATCATTTTATATTATATTTATCCTGATCCTTGTATTTATATTGTGGTTCTTCTAAAATTAGTCATTCTAGAAAATAGGTTGTGGAATAAAATGACAAACAATTCATTAGCAATGGAAAACCTTAATAACACTGCCTTTGTAATTTTTGGCGTAACCGGTGATTTAACCCATAGAAAATTGATTCCTGCGATTTATGAGCTTATCCAGGCAAAAAGGATCCCCGCTGATTTATTAATTATTGGATTTGCACGTCGGGATTGGAGCGATGAGAAACTCCGAGATGTTTTTTTTGACGCAATATCTGAGCATTCTACCGATGATTTAAGCGAGGAAGAATTCGCCAGTATTTTTGCCAGGGTGCGTTATATTAGATCCTCTTTTGATGAAGAGGGGGGTTATCAAGAACTTGCCAGGATTTTAGAAGAAACGGATGTTCGCAACGTTTTATATTATTTGGCAACACCACCTGATTCTTATGAGACGATCATAGAAAAAATTGGAGAGAATAATCTCAATCATAATTTGAAGGGCTGGACAAGAATTGTTGTTGAGAAACCTTATGGCAGCAATCTGGAGACTGCGAGACAATTAGAGAAGTTGGTTCATCAAGTCTTTCAGGAGAATCAGGTTTACCGGATTGACCATTATCTTGGTAAAGAAACAGTTCAAAATATCTTGGTACTACGATTTGCAAATGGTATCTTTGAGCCGCTTTGGAATCGTCAATATGTGGATCATGTTCAGATCACGGTTGCCGAGACAGTTGGCGTGGGTACCCGCGCTGGCTACTATGAAACGGCCGGTGTCGTTCGAGATATGTTTCAGAACCATATGATGCAGCTTTTAGCCTTGACTGCAATGGAAGCACCTGTAGCCTTTTCCGCAGATTGTGTCCGGGATGAAAAGGTTAAAGTTTTACGCGCATTGCGGCCCTATGATCATCAAGAAGTGGTCTTAAATACTTTTCGAGCGCAATATGCATCGGGATATATTGGTAAGGAACGAGCCAAGGGGTATAAGGATGAAGATGGAGTTGCATCAGATTCAACTACCGAAACCTATCTTGCTGCAAGGATGTTTATTGACAACTGGCGCTGGTCAGGTGTGCCGTATTATGTCAGGTCTGGTAAGCGGTTACCAGTGCGCATGACTGAAATAGCTATTCAATTTAAGCAGGTACCCCTACCTTTGTTTAACTGGCAGAACATGGCAGGTGATGCGCCAAACGTTCTTGTTCTGAGATTACAACCTGATGAGGGAATCCATCTTACTTTTGGGGCTAAGTTGCCAGGGCCTATAAATGAGATAGCTCCAGTCGAAATGGATTTTGATTATGAATTGTCTTTTCATCAGAAAACACCGGAGGCTTATGTACGTTTGATTCAGGACGCACTCTATGGCGATGCCACCCTGTTCACCCGCTCTGATGAGGTTATTACTCAATGGTCATTTACCGATCGTTTGTTTGAAGGTTGGAATGCTGCCAAAACCAAATATTTACCGGTTTATGAATCTGGCACCTGGGGACCGCAAGGAGCTGATCAATTTATTCAAAGCTCAAATCGAAAGTGGCGGAACCCCGAACTATAAAATTTACAGGGTCTTCTTACAATTTGGACAGAAAATTTCATCCTGCGCGGTAACAAAACCACAATTCAGGCACGTCTTTTGTTGGATGGAACCGAGTGGGGCACCACAAGCAATGCAGTGTGATTGCCCTGGCTGGTTGGGTGTATCACAATAGGTACAGACGTAACGGCGTAACCGTTCGGATAATTCAAAACCTGCGCCCATGTTTGTGGCCGTTATTTCAATTACATCCCAGATCGCGTCGCGAAGTTGAATGTTCTCGATGTCCTGGGCGATATCATCGATTCTGCCCAATAAATTTAATGGGTTGCGAAACACGGAAAAAGCCGTGATTCCCAGGCTGGAAGCAACACCCATCCAGGCCTGCCGACCAATGCTGACCATTACACCATCTTCAACTTTTTGGAGAGAAATACTGATTCCAGTTTTACCACCCGATTGAGTTTGATCGCGTGTAGCGATTTGAACCAGAATGTTTTTCCCATCAACAATTTGTTGTACTCGAAGATTCCCTCGGTGAAAATGGGTGTATAAAGATGCAGCAATATCTGCCGGAGTGATTTTTCCGTGAAAAGTTTTTGGCGTCATAACAATATATTATAATCAGAACCGTAAAAAAGTAGAAATTTTAGGAGTATTCGTGAAAAAGAAGTATTTACTGCTTATTTTAGCCTTCCTGTTTATCACAGTAGTTCTAATTTACAATGTAGCAAATACGGTATCTGCTTCTCCCAACTGGCAAATACCGACGATCTCAATTCCAACTGTCACTGGGACTGCTACAGGACCGATGGTGACGGTTCGACCAAGTCAAAACGAACCATCCATAAATGTACGATCAGGTCCGAATGTTCTATATTCCAAGGTGGGAGTCCTTTTAGTCGGTCAATTGGTAGAAGCAGTAGGTATTTCTCCAGGCGGTGAGTGGATCCAGATTCTTTATCCGGGTACTCCGGGCGGCAAGGCGTGGGTATTTTCATTGTATGTCACGGATCCAGGTCCGTTGCCTATTTTGGAACCCCCCTCCAGCCCCACCCCGCAATATACTGCCACGATAGACCCCACATTAGCAGCTCAATTTGTGATCACTGAACAGCCAACTAGATTGCCGACTTTCACCGAGTCTGCTCCCATTATAATTCCTACGTTTGAATCCCTCCCACTAAACCAAATACCGGGTGGTATTCCGATGGGGCTGGTAATTGTTGTTCTGGGGGTGGTTGGTTTATTGCTGGCTTTATTTTCGATATTTTATGTACGTTAGTTTTATTCAAAAAAGGTTTTCAAGCTGGAAAGACAGGCAGGGCTGACTTTGTGGCCAATATCCGCCTGGCAGAATTGAACACTTGCTCCCCGGGCGATTAAGTATTTTTGGATTTCCTGCGCGCGTTGAAAATCTACCAGTGTGTCTTGCGTACCATGAGCGATGTAAAATTTATTCTGGATGTCTAATGCGTGTCCATTTTTTGGGAAACCTTTGGGCAGGAATCCGGAAAGAATTGCGGTCTTTTCCACTTCGTCTGGATATTGGAGACTGTATACCAGACTGAGCGCTGCACCCTGGCTAAAACCGATCAAATTCAAACAAACAAATTTTTGATCAGTCAGATCCCGTATTACTTTATTTAGGGAATCACGTAAACGAACACTTAGCTTACGAAAAGCTTCAAAGTTATGGTTTTTGGAATCTGCTACATTTATCCAGCCATAATGATTTTCCTGAATCAGATGAATACCTCGTGGAAGTATGGCAATGGCATCATCAGGAATGCTCTTGAGGAAGACTGACATTGAATCCTCGTTTCCGGTCCAGCCGTGTAAAAGAACAAATACCTTTTTCATTGTCTGTGCTTTTTGTGGATAAATTCTAAAAAGAAATTGCTCATCGACTGTGTTGTAAGGGGTTTTTTCCATCCGGTAGCCTTTTGGATTTGATTTATTTACTGTTATGTGTGAACTCAGTTTGATTGACTAAATTTCCAGTTACCTCTGAGCTTAATGATATTTCAATTCTTTGAAAGAAGTGACTGGAGGGTTTACCTGATAATCTTAATTAATGTTCTATGATAAAAGTTCGATTCTCCATTCTCAATTTACCATCTTTTTATATATTCATACTTTATTGTCGCCAAAAATAGATCTCTATGCACCATCAATTTTAAAGCTTGATGTGTTAAAATCAAGGATATGGAAAATGTGAAAATTCTTGCCAGAAATCGCAAGGCATCTTTTGAATATTTTTTACTTGATCGTTATGAGGCTGGTCTTGAATTAAAAGGTAGTGAGATTAAATCGATTCGGGCAGGACAGATTAGTATTAGTGAAGCTTTCATCCAAATAGAGAATAATCAGGCGTGGCTTGTAAATGCCCATATCGCTCCTTATGATGCAGCTAGCATATTTAATCATGACCCCAAGCGCAAGAGACGACTTCTCCTACATAAGAAAGAAATTCTAAAGTTATATAACATGGTTCGCCTAAAAGGTGTAACAATTATTCCCGTGTCACTTTATTTAAAATATGGTCGCGCAAAGTTGGAAATTGCAACCGCAAAGGGTAAAAAGTTGTATGACAAACGTGAAAGCATTGCAAAACGAGATCAAGAACGGGAAGTAATGCGATCTTCAAAAAAGCTCGAATAAAGAGTGAGGTTGTATGTCAATGTGGGTTGCATTTGTGGTGACAGCGGTTGCTTCAGTAGCATGGCTGCGGTTTAATAACTTTCTCGCCGGCAAGAATATAATTTCCAATAAGTTGAGCCGAAAATTAGTTCATATTGGTACAGGACCAATTTTTGTGCTTTGCTGGCTTATGTTTCCGGAATCAAATTTTTCACGATATCTAGCTGCAGTTATTCCGTTACTAATCACAATCCAATTTTTCCTTATTGGAATTGGTATTATCAAAGATCAATCGTCGGTTGATGCCCTTTCAAGGTCTGGTAACCGAAAAGAGATTCTCAAAGGTCCTTTGATTTATGGGCTTGTGTTTGTTGCTGCCACCATTTTATTTTGGCGAGAATCAATCGTTGGAATCACGGCGTTAATGATTTTATGTGGAGGAGATGGCTTGGCGGATGTCATAGGCCGACGTTATAAGACCCGTAATCTCCCATGGTCAAAGACGAAGTCTATCGCGGGTAGTCTGGCTATGTTTTTTGGTGGACTTCTATTTTCTTTTGCTATTGGTTTGATTTTCAACCAAATATATAATTTTGGGTTTTCATTCGAAAAAATTCTCATAAATCTTGTAATCATTAATTTCTTTGCCACGGTTGTCGAATCAATTCCGGCATATGATTTAGATAACCTGACCGTGCCAGTCATGTCAGTTATTTTGGGATTTCTCCTCTTTAAAAAGGCAGGAAAATGATAAAAATCGATGGACACCATCTTTCAATAAATGAAATCGTTAATGTAGCAAGAAATTACGAAAAAGTTTCTATTTCTAAACAAGGTGAGATTAATATTAACAACTCCTATAATCTTAAGGAAAGAATTCTGCAAAGCGGAACAGCTGTTTACGGGGTCAATACCGGGTTTGGAATTTTTGCAGATACCCAGATAGATTCAAAGGATTCGGCTCGATTAAGCCGCAACCTCATTTTGAGTCATGCTGTTGGAACAGGTACGCCTTTGCCAAAGGAAATCGTCCGAGCGGCCATGCTGGTTAGAGCCAACACGCTGACTAAGGGCTTTTCCGGTGTCCGTCGTGAAGTGGTGGCAACATTGTTAGAAATGGTAAATAAAGATCTTTCTCCTGTTATCCCTTCGCAGGGATCACTAGGATCATCAGGAGATTTAAGCCCACTTTCACATTTGGCACTTGTATTCACAACCGATGAGAAAGATTTGGAATCTGAGTCGGGATTGGCTGAATATGGTGGTGACTTGATGAGCGGGAAAGCAGCCATGCAGGCAGTGAGCATAGATCGATTAATCCTTGGTCCTAAGGAGGGTTTGGCGATAAATAATGGCGCTACATTTTCGGCAGCGATCGCCGCACTGTGTGTACATGATGCTGAAAAAATTCTTGATCTGGCTGAGATTTCACTCGCCATGAGCCTTGAGGCAATGTTGGGTTGTAGTGACGCCTTCGATCATCGCATTCATGCAGCCCGAGGGCAAATTGGCCAAATGCGTGTAGCAGAAAATGTCCGCAATCTGATCAAGGATTCTCAATTAATAAATGCCGCAGGACGGGTTCAGGATGCGTATTCATTACGATGTGCTCCGCAAGTACAGGGAATTGCAAGGGATACACTTGAATATGTCAATTTATTGATTCAGCGTGAAATTAATGCTGCGACTGATAACCCTTTGCTGTTTGAACCCGATCGAGCAATTTCTGGTGGTAATTTTCATGGTGAACCGGTTGGGATGGCTATGGATTTTCTAAGTATTGCTCTGGCGGAAGTGGCGGCAATATCGGAAAGGCGGATTAACCGTATGACTGACGCTAATCTAAATGCAGGTCTGCCGCCCATGCTGGTTGATTCTGATGAAGCCGCTGGCTTGAACTCTGGATTGATGATGCCACAGTACACGGCTGCCAGTCTGGTACTGGAAAACGCGATGCTTGCCAACCCGGATAGTGTACATTCGCTCCCTACCAGTGGCGAACAGGAAGATCATAATGCCAATGCGATGACGGCGGCCCGCCATACTTATCAGATCATTCAAAATGCTTTTCATGTGATAGCGATAGAGCTTTACACTGCGGCAAGGGCTATCGATTTGCGTAAAAAGCACTTGTCTCAGGCAAGCCTTGGCAAAGGCACAGCACTGGCGTATGGGATTATTCGTGAAAAAGTCCCCTATCAAGCCGGGGATGCACTTTGGGGACCTGAAATTGATTTTGTAAAAGAATTAATATTTTCAAATCAGTTTGAACCGGTAGTTCTTCTGATTAGGAGTTGACAGCAGACCGATATGAGATTATCTTACTGACATGCATTGGTATACAAAAAAATTTACTCGTCGCGAATTACTGAAAGGTGTTTTATTGGCTGGCGGAGCTTACATGCTTCAGCCGTATTTGTCAGTAGCTGCTCAATTAGTAGAATGGCCGGATGCAGAGAAATTAGGCCGTGTTTGTGTGGGTAAAGTTGACCTTCGTAAGCGCCCATCCGTTAATGCGGAATCAGTTGGCGTACTCTACGAAGATGCAATCGTAGTCTGGTTGCGAGAAGTTGTAGGTGAAGTACCCGGTGGTCGAATTAGCGCTCGCTGGGTAGAAACACCGGATGGCTATCTCTATGCCCCCTCCGTTCAACCTGTCGGGAATACTCTTAATACGCCTGTAGACACCCTCCCTCAATCTTCACTTGGTACAGGAATGTGGGTGGAAGTAACCACTCCATTTATTGATCTTTATCAAGATAACCCCCCACCACGATCCCCGGCGTTAAAAGAAACGCTTTATCCTCGCCTGTATTTTAGCCAGGTGATTTGGGCAGATGATATGCGCGTTGGACAGGATGGCAAGGTTCGTTACCGGCTTAATGAGCGTTTTGGCTACGGTGATATTTTTTGGGCAGATGCCGTTGCTTTGCGGCCGTTGAATGAGGAGGAATTAGCGCCGATTTCCCCGGATGTAGAAAATAAAAAGATTGTGATTGATGTTACCCCAAAACGCCAATTGCTTTCTTGCTATGAAGACGATCGCGAAGTGTATTTTTGTCAGATTTCCTCTGGAGCTAAATGGAATTCATCCGGTGAATTTGTGGAAGAGTGGGGAACACCGATAGGTCCCCACCCGATCTGGCGTAAATTGATATCGGTTCACATGAGCGGCGGATCCACAGGTGTTGGCTACGATTTACCAGGCATTGCCTGGACAAGTCTCTTCACTGGTGAAGGTGTTGCCGTGCACTCAACATTTTGGCACAACGATTATGGGACGCCACGTTCACATGGTTGTATTAATGCCAGGCCGGAAGATGCAAAATGGGTTTTCCGTTGGACAAACCCACATGTCCCATTGGATCCTGGAGATATTTCCATTTCTATGCCCGGTGGAACAACTATCGATATAAAGGAATATTAATTTAACTATGTCAGTTTCATTAGGACTTGCTTTTCTGGCCGGATTAGCCTCATTTTTGTCACCATGCGTATTTTCGCTGGTACCTGCATATATCAGCTATTTGAGTGGTCAGTCGATCGCGGCGCTTAAAGCCAATCAAAATGCATATAAAAAGTTAGAGACATTTTCACATGGATTGGCATTTGTTCTTGGTTTCAGTCTCATATTTATATCTTTGGGAGTTGCTGCATCTGCAATTGGTGGATTGCTTTATTCAATTCGTGAAATTCTGGCGAAAATTGGGGGTATTGTAGTTATTATCTTTGGTTTGCATTTAACCGGAATCTTGCGAATTCCGTTTCTCGAATATGATGCACGCGCCCAATCAACCATCAATAGAGGCCGAAATTATCTCTCCTCATTCTTAATGGGCATTTTCTTTTCCGCTGGATGGTCACCTTGTGTGGGGCCGGTTTTAAGTGCGATTTTGACACTGGCAGTCAATGGTGGTTCAATTGCCGAGGGTGTGAAACTATTATCTGCATATTCGGCCGGTCTTGCAATACCTTTTCTACTTGCCGCCCTTGGTATCGGGTGGGTGACCAGAATTTTGCAACGGTATGGTAAAGCGATGCATTACATTGAAATTGCAATGGGAATCATTTTAATTATTGTTGGCGGAATGCTTTTCTTTGGTGTGCTGGAGCAATTAAATCGCTTTGGACTTTTTGTCGATTTGGGATTGTAGCTCATTAGTCTGTGAGGAAAATTGATTAGCGTTATTGTTTATTCGAAATCCGATTGTGAACCCTGTAAAAAAACTATTGATTCGCTAAATAGATTGAAAACAGAATTTCAATTTGAACTGGTTACAATTGATATTGAAGGAAAAAGTGACCTGCTTAATAAATATGGTCGCGAAATCCCCGTAGTAAAAATCGGACCTTATACCCTGCAAGGTTTAATTGAAGAACGAAAACTAGCGATGACCATACAGGCAGCAATCGATCGTGAAAAGCAACTTCTGGAATTGGATGACAAACATTTTCAAAAACGAATAGAAAAGGGCAGAAACTTCTCGCGGCTAGATAAAATTTCGCTCTGGTTGAGTAAATACTATATCTGGTTGATCACTTTATTCCTGACTTTATATGTGGGTTTACCTTTCCTTGCACCGGTGCTCGCCAGAAATGGAGCAGACTTACCAGCTAAGGTGATCTACACGATTTATAAACCTTTGTGCCACCAATTGGCATTCCGTTCCTGGTTTTTGTTCGGAGAACAAGCATTTTACCCACGTGAAATTGCGGGTCTCGATGGCATTTTGAATTATGAAGACATCAGTGGACAAACTGAAATAGATGTGCGCCAGGCACAAAAATTTATTGGTAATGAAATTGTCGGCTACAAAGTTGCCTTGTGTGAGCGTGATACGGCAATTTACGCCAGTATGCTTTTATTCACTTTGGTTTTCATTATCAGTGGACGCAGGCTGAAATCATTGCCCTGGTACATCTGGCTGGTGATTGGTTTAATTCCCATTGGATTGGATGGCGCTTCACAGCTCCCAAGTTTAGTGTCAAGCATGCCTTCTTGGATTCCACTCAGGGAAAGCAACCCTCTACTTCGTACGATCACTGGCACGTTGTTTGGACTTACAACCGCCTGGTATCTCTTCCCGCTTATTGAAGAAAGTATGCTGGAAACAAAAACAATTTTGCTTGAAAAAATTGAATATCAGCGTTATAAATTTTTTGATCTTGATTCTAAATGATATCGGAATCTTTTGGCGGAATCAGAGGTTTACGATTTTCTTCCTTTCCTGATTTAGTTCTTGATCATGCCATATTTAGCAGACATGGAGGGATAAGCGCGCATCCATATCAAAGCTTAAATCTGGGAGGGACAAGCGGCGATTCTCGGGAGAATGTGATTGAGAATCGTAAAAGAATTTTCGATTTTTTGAACCGTCCCGTTGAGACCGTATTCGATGTCTGGCAAGTTCATGGTAATGATGTGATTAACACGGAGAGGGCCAGACCAGCAGGGGAAAAGCATCAACCGGCAGATGGTATTGTCACCAACTGCAGGGATGTGACTTTGTTAATGCGTTTTGCAGATTGTGTACCTATTCTATTTTTTGATCCTGTTCAGAAGGCGATTGGCCTGGCTCATGCAGGCTGGCAGGGAACTATTAAACGTGTAACGCAAAAAACGATCCAATTGATGCAAAAAGAATTTGGCTCTAATGCAGTGGACATCATCGCAGGCATCGGACCTTCGATTGGCAAAGATCACTACGAGGTTGGGAAGAATGTTGTCGATCAGGTTAGAGAAAACCTGTCTGAAATGAGTAAAGATGTTATTCATGTGCAAAATGGAAAAACATACTTTGATCTTTGGCAAGCAAATCGGCTATTATTAGAACAAATGGGTGTAAATAAAATTGAGATAGCTGGTATTTGCACTGCATGTAAAGTTGACGACTGGTACTCTTACCGTGTAGAAGGGCGTATCTCCGGGAGGTTTGGCGTTTTAATAGGTTTGAAATGAGGAAAATGGTATCTCTTCATAATTCTGTTTCAATTGCAGACCGACTTCAATTCACGAATAGAAGAATTGAAGATTCATGCAAAAAGGCTTCACGGCTATCCGCTCAAGTGAACTTAATTGTCGTAACAAAAGGACACCCTGCTTCAAAAATTTCAGCAGCGATTCAAGCTGGCGCAAAACATATTGGTGAAAATTATCCAGAAGATACAATCAAAAAATGGACTGAACTTGATCCTCGAGAAGTGGAATCAGTCCGCTGGCACATGATTGGTCATCTTCAAAGTCGCAAAATCCCTCTAATTTTGAGTGGCTTTAATTACTTCCATGCCCTGGATAGTGTTGGATTAGCTCGGAAATTAGACAAACGCATTGTATCGGAAAAGCGTTCGTCATTGAAGGTGCTGATTCAATACAATGTTTCTGGTGAAGAAGATAAATTCGGTTTTCCAGCCTGGGATGAAAAGAGTTGGTCAGGCTTGTTGAGCGATTTTAATGAGCTTTCCGACTTAAACGGAATTCATATAATGGGTTTGATGACGATGCCCCCTTTTACAGAGACATCGGGAAAAAACAGGGTATACTTTGATCGTCTGCGACGTTTGAGAGAATACCTGGCTTCGCAATTTCCGGGATTGGATCTACATGAACTTTCGATGGGGACCAGCCAGGATTATGAGGATGCAATTTTGGAAGGTGCTACCTTTATCAGGGTAGGGACAGAAATCATGGGACTTCGCAGCGAATCCGATACGTAGAGGTTTTTATTCATGTTAGCTTTTTTCGTGCAGGTTATTCAAATTGCAGCCAGTGTTTACACGTGGTTAATCATCATTGCAATTGTTATGAGTTATTTTGTCTCTCCATTCCATCCTATCCGGCGGACAATTGACGGTCTCATTAACCCTCTCTTAAATCCCATTAGAAAGGTTGTTCCTCCCTTAGGCGGATTTGACTTCAGCCCAATAGTGCTTGTTTTATTAGTTCGAGTAATTGAAACATTATTGGTTTCACTGCTCATACAAGTTGGCTCCTAGCATGAAACTGCCTGAAAAGTTCGGAAGTCCTTCCGGAGGTGCAGCTGTGGCAGTAAAATGCCTGCATAGCTTGACTCATTTGGGATTCGGAAAGATTCTAAAAAACGGGCTTATCGAATTTTATTATCCATCTGGTTCATCGGATGACTTGCGCAATCAACTGATTATCGAAGAAGTATTGCGCTTAACAAATGTTAAAAAGAAACAGATTGAATTAATTATTGGCAAGAGCGATAAATTAATCGTTACAATAAATGGTTTTGATCCCGAGAAACTCAATAAGATATTAACGAGCGCAGCCGTTAGCTAAGTAAGGCAGCCTGGTCGAGGGGGATTTCTGCACCTGCCTGGAATATGCGCCAAATCATATTTGCACTCATTTCAGAAACTTGCTTGTTGGCGTCATAAACCATCCTGATCAAGTTTAAATCCGGGTTTCCTTCAAATACCAATGGCAAGGCTGCCATCGCATTCATTTTCTCGATATCGGAACCAGATGTCATTGCTTTGATCAAAATTGGAGTGGAGTTTGCATCTGGTGAAATACCCAAATTCTGATTTGCAGCGAATTGGATCAACCATTCTCTTTCATATATCGGGGGCACGATTCCAGGAGTTGATTGAGAGTTGGTGTCTAAAAATTCAACTGCCTGATGCGCAACATTTCGCACTACCCATTGAGAGTCATCAATTGACAATTTTCCTAATAACTCATATGCCCACAATGCATTTATGTGGACTAAACCAAAGATGGCTGAGCGGCGGACAGAAATATCCTCAAGCGTGATAGCATCCTTCAAAATGTCAACACCTTGCAATTTCATATTTGAAAGACATTCGGCTACTAATTTGCGAACATCTTCGTCTGCATTAAGGAGGAGGGTAGCCAGAGCATGATAGCTTTGATCATCTTCAAATACGGATAATGCCAACGCAGCGTATTTTTGTATTTGCGGGGAGGAGCGAGGAAGTGAACTAATAATTTCATTGTTCAATGAGTTGTCAATCCCGACGCTTCCGATTAATAAAAGTGCCAGAATTTTGTAGTTATCATCAGATTGAGTTAGAAGCTGCTTACAAAATACATTTAGTGATGGATCATTCGCATAGGCGAAAGCGGATAATAGGCGCATCTTAATTCCAGTCGGAGTAATCGGGTTCTGGATTATTTGAATCAATAACTTGAACAAATCAGATCGCCAGGGAGTTTTGATAGGCACATGACGCAACCATGGAAATACCAAGGTTAGATTGTAATACAAAGGTGCCTGGTCGAGTTTCAGGTTATCGACAAACCATTGAGGCTGAGCATTTCGCGCTGCCAGAAACCCAATGTAGGTCGATTCGATGCTATTTCGGACGACTAATTCAATCCTTTCGCTGGTGAGTTTCACCTTGGGATACATACTTGCGAGGAAGGCGAGCAAATCAATATGATTGAATGCAAGGTAATCATTCCTGCGGCTTATAACCCCCCAATCGAGTAATGGTTCAGAAAGACTCCCTTCAATTTTTTTGGATGGTAACGCAGTTGACCCCTCTTCGATAAAGGGATAGGCGAAAGCCGCCAGGGCATCTGGAGAGTAACCTGCTTGAAATATTCGAGAAAAGTAGCTCTCATAAATAGATAGCGTGTCACTCCCACGTAAATCACCGGAAAGTGCTCCCCAGATATAAAGTGTATGTTCCAAGGGAGTATATCCAGGAGGTGTTGCGCCTGCCCAATTTAGAAGTAATTCTTTTTTGAGATAGTTATGATTTTCTGTATCTGTACGAAATATATGTTGGTACCAAAGAGATACCCATTTCTCACGAAGTAATATGACATCTGCATTTGACATGGCAGAAATTGGTAGTATCACAAAGTTTAATTTTTCAAGACCATCATGATAATAGGGTGATGTTGTTATTACCCATTGAATCTGAGGGTATTCTGTAAGGGCATATTGTAGCCATTGAATGAACTTTCGGGAATCATTTTCAGATAATTCATCGAGACCATCGAGGAGAATAACCGCATTGCCTGAGCTCATCTCGAAGTTGATGAATTTGCTTAATTTTGGTAACTGAGAAACGGGGAGATAAGAAGAAATCGCTTTGTAGATCACGCCTGCCAGATCTTGGTTGCTCAAACTTGATATTCCCGTATCATGAACATGGAAGTAAAAAGGAATTTTGCCGCTGATATTTCCACAAGCCGCATTTTTTTCTGCCATACAACTCGCTAAAAATGCAAGAGCGGAGGATTTCCCTGTTCCAGGTAATCCATTGATCGCAATTCGGTCGAATTTTTGTACGGCTTTGTTAATTGTAATTTTCGGGACAGAAAAATTGCGGCTTAGAATTGGTAAATCTGGTGTGTACGGGACAAGAAAGGCTGCTTCATTTTGAAAAAGTGATTTCTCGACCTCAACAGTCAAATGTGGTGGGATAAGAAATGCTGGCTCTACAAAAATTTCTTGCAAGCTGAAGAGATTTGCCCCAATGTGATTCGTTTGGGAGCGCTTTAAAACATCTTTGCGAAGTGCGATTACCACCCCTGAAGTTTGGTTTCGTCGTAAATTTTCACGCAACTTTCTCAGGGACGAAATGATATCCGGCCACCAATTACGGAATTTAATAAATAACCACCAGAAAAGTGTTGCGGCTGCAAAGCCAATAAAGAAAGAAACTCTTTCAAGCTGAAAAAAATTTAAAAAATTAAGCATTGTTTTTAACCGTAATACAGAATGCGTTTACATACTTGACAATAATACTCATCAATGGGCGACTTAATCTTTTGTATCTCTGCCAAGGTAATACTATTTCCACAACCTGTGCAGGCGTTCTCTTCCACGACAACGACCGCCAATCGATTTTTTATTTTTCTTAGATGCTGGTATTTCGCAAAAAGCTCCGGATCAATATGAGATTCGATCGGTTGTTTTTCAATATTCAAAACATTTATTTCAGAAATTAATTGTGCCTTTTCCCTTTCAAGCTGCATAACCTGTGAAGATCTGGTCGACAGTCTATCTTTCAATATGGCGTCTGCTTTCCCCAATTCTTCTTCCAAAGATTCAGTTTCAACCATTAAATTGAATAATTCATCTTCTAATTGAGAAATGCGCTTTTTAAGTGATGAGATTTCTTCCTGTATGGATTGCAATTCTTTCGGGTTACGGATCTTACCACCGTACAAATCATTTTCACTTTGTTTCTTTTTTTGAATGATTGAATTCGTTTGATCTTCTATTACGCGAATTTCTGATTTTTTTTTGGAAACCTTTTTTTCGGAATCTTCCTTTAACTTTTTGGCAGCATTCACGATATCATTATCGCGCAAACTTTTCTCGATTACACCGATGCGATCGAGTTTTTTATCGATTTGAGAATCGATTAATTGAAGGCTATATAAAAATCCACGTTGGCTCATGTGGTTGATTATAGATGGGGTCAAGATTCCAGGCAAGTGAACTAAATGAATTGAATTCAAAAATTGAGATTTTTAGGTAGTTCATGTATACTCCAATTCAATGAGCCGCAATAAAGTGATCCTTTTTTTATTATGGTTAGCTATTCTTATTCTCCCATTTATGTTTGGTTTTCTGTTAAATAGCGAAGAAAGTATTTTCAATGGATTTCTATTGAATCCGATTGACGGTAATAGCTATCTGGCAAAGATGCAGCAGGGATATAGCGGAGGATGGTCGTTTCAATTACCCTATACAGCACAGAAAAACGGACAAGCCTATTTATTCAGTTTTTACCTTTTATTGGGACATTTAGCCCAATTATTGCACTTATCCGTGATGTTCATGTTTCATATTGCAAGAATTCTTTCTGCTATTTTTATGTTTTTTGTGGTGAAAAAATTTGTCGATCTACTAGAAATTTCAGGTAGATTTGGAAAGTTTTTCTTGTTAGCCATCTTGTTGCTGGGAGGCGGAATGGGTTGGCTATATATGTTCTCAGGCAACTTACCAGCTGATTTCTGGGTGGCTGAAGCCTATCCGCTTCTATCAGCTATATCAAACCCTCATTTTTCGTTAAGTTTTGCATTGATACTTTCCGTGCTAATTCTGTCATTTCGGGATGACAGCCTTTGGCGGCATAAAGGTGCATTTTTTTTAATCGGGTTATTATTAGCAGTGATTTCTCCTTTTTCTGTTGTAATTATGTTAATAATTCTATTTGGTCAGGTCTTTATTAAAAGAAAAGATTATAAAAAGGTGGCAATAATCCATTTGTTTATGGCAGCCGTGGGAAGCCTTCCCCTGGTTTTGTATCAATTCATGATTGTCAAGAATGACCCAATTCTGAATGGATGGAACGCTCAAAATATCACACCGGCACCATCGGTAATAAATTTTCTGTTTTCATTCTCTCCTTTTATCATTGGATTACCAATACTTTATTTTTTGATCAATAGAAAAGGTAAAGTTCACCTGACATCGATTGAAAAAACGCTATTAATTTGGCTGGTTTCGGTAATCATCCTCTTATATCTACCACTCAATCTGCAACGAAGATTTCTGGTCGCCTATTATGTGCCAGCAGTAAGTTTATTTTTCTTATTCTTAAACCGTTATATGAATCTCAATCCAGATTGGAAGGAAAAAAACAAAATCAGGATTAAGGCAGCTTTTACTTTTTTGGCAGTACCTACAACAATTTTTATATTGTCAGGAGCTTTTACCGCAATAAGCGCCAGGAATGAAAGTCTATTTTATCCGGAATACCTCGCTGCTCCAGCCAACTGGCTGAAGAACGCAACCACTCCTGGTACAGTTGTGCTGGCGGGTCCGCGAACAGGATTGTTGTTGCCTTCATTATCTCCAATCAAAACTGTCTATGGGCATCCTTTCGAGACTGTAAATGCTACAAAAAACCTGGCCCAATTGAATAAATTTTTATCAAATGAAAACCCAGATAACGCATTGAGTCAACTTAAAATCTGGCAAGTTGACTATATTTTCTATGGACGTGAGGAGCGTTCATTTTCAAGACCATTAATTCTGGATTCTTTTCCAGTTGTGTACGAAGATAAGAATGTACAAATCTATAAGGTCTCCAATGACTAAGAAGATTTTAATTATGGTCTTTGCACTTAGTTTTTTTCTATCAGTTGTCTTCTTTTTGTTTCACATTAAAGATTTTTTCTTTTCACTGAATTCTTTATACTCAGATATCCCGATTACTCATTATCCAAATTGGTTGCATATTCAAGACGGTATCAAAAACGATCATCAAATCCCTTTGTGGTCAGGTTTAATTCAATCTGGATATCCCTTTTCAGCTAACCCGCTTTCAGGCCTGGCATATATCTGGGGATGGATCGCAATTCTCTTTAGGCTACCTACAGGTATAAATATTATTTTTATTTTGCACCTTCTTTCTGCAGCTATTGGGGTGTACCTTTTTTTACGAGAAGAAGGCCGTTCAATGGCGGCTGCGCTCTTTGGGTCTTTTGCATTTATTCTTTCCTCTAAAATTTATGCCCATTTTGCGGCTGGCCACTTGAGTCTATTGTTCGCGATATTTTGGACTCCATGGATTTTTTATTTTACAAAAAAAATTGATTCTGGTAATGTTCGAATTTATCGGTTGTTATCAGGAATTGTTCTTGGTTTTATTATCACTGCTGATCCTCGCTGGAGCATTCCTCTGGGATTATTATGGCTAGCCTATGTGGTGAAGCAAGAAAGCACGTTCAATACCAAATTGCGAACTCTGACGATTACTTGCTTAACCGGCGTTATCACTTCAAGTGCGATGTGGTTGCCATTGATTGAGCTAGTGAAATATTCCAGTCGTACCTCGCTATCGATGTCGGAACGGTCGGTTTATGCCTTGACATTGTCCAATCTATTCGCATTCTTTATTCCGGATTCAGCGGGTTTTGCAGAATGGGTCGTTTATCCATCTGCCATAGTTGTCCTAGTGGTGATTCTTGGTCTATTTCTTTATAAAGAGAATAGCTCAATCCGATTCTGGTATGCGGCAGCAGGTGTTGCATTGCTGCTTTCATTTGGAAGCCAGGTTCCAATCTTGAAATATTTGTTTGAAATTCCAGGAATTTCACTCTTGAGAGTCCCAAGTCGATTTTTGTTCGTTTCAATTTTTTCTTTTGCGATGATTTCTGCCTTTGTATTCGATTATCTGATATCACTTCCAGTCAGGTATCGATTTGACCGTTTCTTCTTCATTGTGCCGGTAACCGCCTTTGTTTTATTGTTCACCCTCGGAGTCTATTTAGCAACATCAAGCTTGAATTGGACAATTATTTGGAGTATTGTATTTTTCGTTTTTGGAACAGTTGTGATCGGACTGGTTTTACACCACAAAATCCCGGGTAGAGTTATCCCTTTGCTGCTGGGAGTATTGCTATTTGTAGATTTGTTAGGTGTGAATATCCTCAATCTACGCGTGGTTAAAACAAATGACATGCTTAATGACAAACCTGCTTTAATGGAACTATTAGCAGAATTACCCGCATTTGCCCGGATTTATACACCCAGCTATAGCATAGGTCAGGAAGAAGGGGCTTTTTGGCAGGTAAATCAAATCAATGGAATTGATCCTATGCAGATCTCAGGCTATGTAGAATATTTTGAGCTGGCCACTGGGATTCCCGTAAATGGTTACAGTGTGACCCTACCGCCCTTCGATCATGGGAAACCTTCGCTTGATAACCGCCAATTTTGTCCTGATATGGAAAAGTTAGCCAAGCTAAACGTTGCATATATCGTCGCGGATTTTTCTATGGACCATTGCCGCGATCTTCCCTCTGGAAAAATAATTGATACCAAATATCTTTACCAGTTAGAAAACAAGATGGATGTTGGATATTTTGAGAATGGGCAATCAGAAATTGATCTCATCCGATACGAGCCGAATATCATCCAGTTACATACCAGCGGTGGCGGAAAATTGGTGCTGCATGAGATATTTTACCCGGGTTGGACTGCTTATCTCGATGGTTTGGAAACAACTGTCTTGCAGGAAGGAATATTCCGCGCGGTTGAAGTACCCCCCGGAGATCACGATATCCGATTTGTGTATCAACCAGGTTTGGTAGCTTACGGGTTTATTCTCCAGTTCTTTGGTTTATTGGTCGTAATAATTCTGATTATGCGGGAGGTCCGGCTTGGACGTAAAAGCTGAAGATCGTCTTTGGCTGTTGAAATGGTCCATTTTAATAATCGTTTTGACGACGATTCCTTTGGTAATTGGGTTTGCTCTCACTCGCAATTCTACAGTTCAGTTCAGTGGATTTCTATTTGGGATAGAAGATGGTAATTCTTACCTGGCGAAAATGTTAAGCGGTTCAAATGGAGACTGGCTGTTTCGAACCCCATACAGTGCTTATCCCCAAAACGGATTTTTGGCTTTCCTTCCATACATAATGTTGGGCAAATTAGCCTCCCAGCCGGACATTCATATACAGTTAATTGCCATTTTCCAGATTTTTCGATGGTTGGGAATTTTGTTTCTGGTTTTCGAAACATACAACTTTGCGAAAATCTTTCTAAATTCAGACCAGCATGTCAAAATTGCTGTGATCGTTTCCAGTATCGGTGGGGGATTGGGTTGGTTCGTTATCATCCTTTCGGGAAAGCTCCCCTTAGAATTTTATTCTCCGGAAGCATTTGGATTTTTGTCATTCTTCGGATTGCCCCATCTCCTTTTTGCAAGAGGCTTTATGTTGCGTGCCATGCGCATGCTTCTCAAGCCCGGGCTTGATTTTTTAAGAATAAACCGAAAAATCGTCTCCGGGTTTTATTTATTCTTGAGTGGCTTGTTCCAACCATTAAATATTCCGCTGGCATGGTTGATTGTGACTGTATGGAAGACGGTTGACTTAATTCTGAACCATCGAGCTTCTTTGCGAAAGCATATTGGGGAAATTTTTTATTTTTATATGGTTCCGCTTCCATTTTTCCTGTACAACGCATATATGTTTTTATTTGACCCATACCTGAACGCCTGGGAAGGGCAGAATATTATCAAATCGCCACCACCACTAGATTACCTGTGGGCTTATAGCATTGGTTTTGGATGTGTCATTCTGGTGTTGTGGAAAATGAGGCCTTCAATACGGGAGAAAGTATTTTTATTGTCATGGTTTTTTTTGTTACCCGTTCTGGTCTATCTCCCAATCAACCTTCAGCGTCGGCTTTCAGATGGATATTGGGTTATTCTTTCAATTTTCATCGCCGTTGTGATGGGCAGAATCAAGAAACACGCATTTCGAACATTAGCTATCATCGCTATTTCTCTCTCTACGATCTTTTTTTATAGTGGCGCAGTTTCTTCTTTATTAATTCCTACCCCACCTATGTTCCAACCACGTTCTCTGATTGAAAGTATGAATGCCATTGGAAATGATTGTTTGCTTAAGGACGTCGTTCTGGCTCCCTATGATGTGAGTAACATTTTACCGGCATACATACCGGTCCGCGTAGTTACCGGGCATGGTCCGGAAAGCAAAAATCTAGCGGAGATTCAGGTTTTTGTAGACAATTTTTTCAGTCAAGTTAATCTGGAAAGTAGTCAGTCCTTTTTTAACCAATTTCAAATACGTTACATCATATTTCCTCAAACCGCTTACGTCGAAAGAACAGCGTGGTGGTTTCAAAATTCTGAATTATTATTTGAAAATGGAGATTTTTCTGTTTATAAAATAATTTCATCAGGTGATTTGTGATATCTTTCTGGCGTAAAAACAGAGTTGTGATAACTTTGGCAACCACTATTATATTGATTTATACTCCTGTTCTCATAAGTGGCAAAGTTTTGTATTGGGGAACAACTACTCTACAATTCATTCCCTGGATGAATGTGGCAATTGAAAGCTTAAATTCTGGCCAATTTCCTCTCTGGAATCCATGGAATGGCTTTGGTGCCCCTTTATTTGCAAATTATCAATCAGCGCTTTTGTATCCTTTGAATTGGAGCTTATACATTTTCAAGATGGTTGCAGGCGTGGCAGGCTTGGCTTCAGGGTTTACTTTCCTGTTTGTAATCCATCTGCTAATCGCTGCAATTGGAATGAGGAATTTCTTAAAGAAACTGAACTGTTCAGAGATGGGGCAGTTTCTAGGTGGTTTTTTGTGGATCTTTTCCGGCTATCTCATAGGAAGAGTTTCGTTTATCAGTATGGTATGGTCCTTCGCCTGGGTTTCCTGGATTTTATACGCCGTATTAGAAATTAAAGAGAATACAAAAAGTTATGATCTGCGAAAGATTTTCTTTTTAGCATTTTTAGTGACCATGCAATTACTCAGTGGACATGCACAAACCAGTTTTTATACCATCATCACAGCAGCGATATTGATTGTGTTCCCATTAAGAAAGCCATGGAAATTAACGCTACGTGCAATGTACAATTTTATTGCAGCAATTATTCTTGCTGTTGCTCTGGCATCCATTCAACTGATCCCTACATTCGAATATTTACTACAATCACAGCGTAGCACTGAAGTAGGCTATGACTATGCAGTCAATTTTTCGTTCTGGCCATTGCGAATCATTAGTCTGTTTTTTGGTAATTTTTTTGGAAACCCTGGGTTAAATCGATTTTTTGGCGGTGGAACGTTTTGGGAGGATCAGATTTATCATGGAATTGTAGCATTATTCCTAATTCTTATTTTGGTATTCTTAATAATTCGCAGGCGGGAGAAATTGTTTAAAGACCCAAGAATCAAATATTCATTTGTTTTTGCCGTTCTAGCTATAGGTTCACTTATGCTGGCAATGGGTAAAAATTTCTTCCTTTTTCCGTTTTTTTATAAATACATCCCGCTCATGAGTATTTTTCAAGCTCCCAGCCGATTTTTATTAATATTTTCGCTTTCTTTTACCGTGATAAGTGCATTTGCTTTTGATTATTGGCAATCGAATAATTTCAATATACGGAAGGTTGGTTTAATCAGTGTTGGAGGTTTAGCCGTTCTGATTGTCGGGATCATATCGAGTCAGTTCGCAGGTGGTCTTCCGCTCGAACTGCGACAATCAATAATCTATAGTGGAGCTATTGTTATCATCTTCAGCATCTTCACTATACTCCATTCGGTGACTGGGAATAATAATAAAAAATTGTTCGAATTCGGTCTGCTCGCGTTTTTTGTTGTTGATCTTATCCTGATTAATTTTCCGTATGGACATTTTGTCGAGAAAAGTTATTTTGAACAAATGGAGCGAGTATTCACCAAAAAGAATTTAGAAACTTTGGTGTATATGGATCAAAAAACAGAAGAGTTCTTAAAATTCAATCGATATTTTCGTTTCGATCGCTTTCAGCTATTGGATCAAACGGAAAACATGTTTCCTTTATTGCTCCCAAACACAAATTTATTGGGAGATAAAATCAAATATGTAAACAATTTCGACCCGTTTGTACCAAATAGTTATAATCGGTTTATGTACTGGTTGAATACATTGGACGAAAATGGGAGGAATACAATACTGCAGTATTTTGGTGTAACTGATGTGTTGCTGTTGGACCCTTCTCTACCTACAGGTATTAGATTCTTGCCACTTCAGTCAGAAGGATTGGTCCAATGGTATGACTGTCAGGTCAGCTTGTTTGCAAACGAAATCCTGTCGTCAATCTTATACAACCACTCAACGAATTCTGAAAAAAGTTGTATTTTTTTGAATGCAGGTGTGCAAGAATCTATACAAGCTGGACAACCAAAATCAGACGGAGCGGTACTGCTGGAAATATCTCAGATCGGATCCCAGTTATTGATCGACTATAACAGTGCCAATCCGGGTTGGTTAGTAGTTCGGCAAACCTGGTACCCCGGATGGAAAGCAACTCTTGAAAATGGAGAAAAGCTAGAAATCTTAAAAGCTGACTTTTTATTTCAGGGATTAAGTTTGCCGGCTGGAACGCATACTGTCAAATTAGTTTACGCGCCTGATTCATTCTTGATTGGAGCAATTATCTCAATATCAACTGCTTTAATAATACTTTTCGTATATATCTGGCTGCGTAAATCGGAAAAAAGTTAATGATTTTTGAGGAAAACGTATGGTAGATTCTAAAATTGACGTGATTGCGTTTAATGACAAGTTAATTGAAAACCTGGAAAAAGTGATCGTTGGGAAAAGAGGTGTTCTTGATAACGTCGTCATAGCACTTTTAAGCCAGGGCCATTTGCTGATTGATGACGTGCCGGGCGTTGGAAAGACAATGCTGGCAAAAAGTCTGGCAAAATCCCTTGGCTGCGAATTCTCCAGAATTCAATTTACACCGGATATGCTGCCCAGTGATATCACTGGAGTATCCATATTCAATCAAAATACACGTGAATTTGAATTCAGGGCTGGACCTTTACTCAGCCAAATTGTACTGGCTGATGAAATCAACAGGGCTACACCGAAGACTCAATCGGCATTATTAGAGGCTATGGAGGAACGGCAGATTTCCGTCGATGGCATTACTTACATTCTTCCAAAACCATTTATGGTGCTGGCCACGCAAAATCCTATCGAGTATGAGGGAACTTTTCCGCTACCGGAAGCACAATTGGATCGATTTATAATGAAGATTAAGATTGGCTACCCGGGTTTTAATGATGAAATGCAGATCCTTGATTTACAAAAAATTCAACACCCGATTGAAACAATGGAGGTCGTTTCCAGTGAAGAAGAAATTAAGTTGATGCAAGAGGCGATCAAAAAAGTTTATATATCTCCTGCGGTGAAAAAATACATAGTAGAACTAACCAGAGCTACCAGAGTTCATCCGGATGTCTATCTGGGGGTCAGCCCCCGTGGAAGTCTGGGGCTTTATCGCACGAGTCAGGCTCGTGCGGCTGTTTTAGGGAGAGATTATGTTTTACCAGATGATGTTAAACTCCTGGCGAGTTTTGTGATGAGTCACCGAATGATCATTCAGCCGGCGGCTCGCTTACGGAATCTTTCACCTGATCAAATTGTTACTGAAGTCATTAATTCGGTTTCAGTCCCGGGTGGTGATTTTAATCCCAATTAACAGCATGCAGATTCGTAAAACCTTTTGGATTTTCTTAGCCATCGTTCTTGCATCTATTTCTGTCGCCTGGTATGCTGGTCGTTTTTCAAATTTCCCTGAATCGCGCCTTGTTTTTTATAGACTCGCTGTTCTGGCTACATTATTAATTTTAGTAAGTTTCTTCTGGACTTATTTCGCCACCCGAAGGATTGCAGTCAAAAGGAGGCAACGGGTACTGCGGTTGCCTGTTGGTAACATGTTCGAGGAACGTTTTGATGTTGTTAATCAATCGAAATTATGGCGTCTATGGGTGGAAATAGAGGATTTGAGCGCTTTACCAGGCAATTCTGGCTCAAAGGTTCTTTCACAAATCAGTCCCCGCCAGGATCGGTTTTATGTTTCTCGGACACTCTTAATTAAACGAGGATCTTATAACTTAAGTCCGACTCTCCTCAGGTCGGGTGATCCCTTCGGCATGTTCCTTTCTGAAAAGCTATTTGAAAGTGAAAAAACCCTGGTCGTTTTACCTTATTTTGAAAATGTTGAAATGGTCCGGCAGCAACCCGGTTTGTTTATTGGTGGTGAAACAGTCCGCCAAAAAAGCCTTGATGCTACTTCGATCGCTGCTGGTGTGCGTGATTATCAGCCAGGTGACCCATTAAACCGTATCCATTGGCGTAGTAGTGCCAAACGAAATCGTTTTATGGTGAAAGAATTTGAGCAGGATCCCCAAGGTGATATCTGGATTTTGCTGGACGCTTATAGTAAGTCACATTTCGGAGAGGATTTGGAATTAAAAAATCCTGCCATGGATTCATTTTGGGCATGGAGAGATCAGGATCAATTTCGTCTACCAGCAAGGACATTCGAATACGCGATTAGCATTTGTGCCACCCTCGCCAATTTTTATTCAAGGACGGAAAAAGCAGTCGGCTTAGCCTGTGCGGATACCCGCATGATCGTTTTGGCGAGTGAAAAAGGAGAGCGACAATTTGGCAAAATTTTGGATACACTGTCCTTCCTGGAAGGAGAGGGGGATTTGCCATTAGCTGGTTTGATTGAATCGATGTCCTCACAAATCCCTCGCGGCAGTACAGTTTTCCTGGTAACAGCTGGGTCTTATCTTCAAAGTCGGATTGGTGTAGAGATTTTAATGCGAAAAAGGCTCAATCCAGTCATGATTTCTCTGGATAATACCTCTTTTGGAGCGGAGCTATTAGATGGACAGGGGATTCCTATGTCTGCAACTATGCCTTTTCCGAATGTAGTCATCCAATACGGGGATAATATCAGCGAAAAATTACGAACAATATTTATGTAAGCTTAAGAAGCTTGAAATTAGTGATTTTGTTCTGAACCAGGGTCATCGTTAAGTAACTCAATGGCGTGTGGCAGAATCGGCAATATAAATTTTATACTTTCGCAAGCGGCTTTTGGACTTCCGGGTAAATTAACGATCAGGCAATTTTTGCAGATACCACTTATCGCTCGAGATAAGCTGGCATGTGGTGTAATTTCAGCACTTTTAAAGCGAATATATTCCGAAATGCCAGGAGTTTCCCGGTCAATGATGGATTTAGTCGCTTCAGGAGTTACGTCTCTGGGTGCAAAACCGGTTCCACCTGTGGTGAAAATTAATTCAGTCTGATTTTCATCAACCCATTGCAATATTTGTCGAGCAATCGTATCTTTTTCGTCCGGCACGATAGCTGAATTTATTATTAAGTACCCTTCGGTTTTTAATAATTTACTAATGGCTGGTCCAGATAGATCGGCGCGAATGCCAGAAAAAGCCCTATCCGATATTGTCAATATTGAAGCGCGGATAGAAGACATTAATCTTCTTTTTCCCCTGTCAGAATTTTCCAGTTGCCATGCAAACCGATGGAGGTGACGCCAAAGAAATAACGTAATTGATCGCCTTCCTTATAAACCAGATCATAGATGTCCAGGTTGCGGGCTTTATACTTTCGCCATAAACCAAAATTTCCCAACCATTTTATTTTTGGTTGCTTGTCCTCGTCGATCATATCGTTATATTTTTTAATAGCATATTGCCATAATCGACGGGCCGAAGTTTGAGTCACGTTATTGACCATATTTCCATTTCTTAAATCACGCACGGTAAAGTAACGCACACCATTACGTTCTTCAGGTCGGAAAAGCTCGATGCCAGTTTGGGGATCGATGCTGGTCTTTTCATCATTGGTGTGCGGCTTGGCTGGTTCTGGGGTTGTAATAGCGACTGCCTCCGGGGACTCAACTTTTTGACTTTGTGCAAGATGTTTACCGCGCATTACCAGATTGACAATTTCATCTCTGACAGCCAGGTTGGTTTCGGCCTCTTCACGAATATATATTTTGTAATCATCCAAAGAGTAGGGTGGATCATCTCCGCGTGGAACCAGGATTCGAATGATCTTTTTACCATTTAATTCATGTGTATCAATTTTGCAGGTTAACGGTGGGCTGAGGCGGTTAGAGATTTCTTTCTCGAGCAGGGTAATATTTTTTTCAACTTCTGTCAGTCCGGCAATTCCTTTTTTTACTTCTGAACTTAACCCAACAAATAAAGTTCCACCATTTGTGTTGGAGAAAGCGCAAATATCTGCTAAAATTGCGTATAGCTTACCTCCGCGGATGGTCATGCTTTCGTGGAAATCCTGAATTATGTTCGCACCTTCTTCCTGGGCTGTATTTACAAAATTATATGAAGGTTCAGAGTTCGTTCGATGGGGCCGGGTTTTTGAAAAGTCGTTGCTATTAAAGACGTCCAAAATTGACTGAAAGTCCCTTTCCTTCAGAAATATATCCGTTGTCCGGTCTCCAACGCCCAAATTTTTCCGACGGGTGGGATCAGTGGTCAACCGATGTGAATCGGAACCCTGAATACAATGCATCCTGCGAGGATATTCGGGTTTTGTCCCGTTGAAAAAAGTGGCAGTCGTGCGCGTACCTTTTTGCTCAAGGTCTGTAACCTCAAGTGCATTAAGGTTTGGATCTTGCGTATAGGCAATTTTCGTTTGTCCGCCAAAATTAAAACCGCGCATAGCCACACCGTTGGAAGAATTGGCGTGGGCAGCTATCACCAGTCCACCAGCCTGACGGATTAATCGATAAGCAGCCAGTGCATCACTGGTAGCTCCCACCGTCTGGGACCCTTCATCAAGTAAGTTGGGGGATATATTCAAAGTTAGAAGCAGATGCTCGATTTCACGAACAGATTTTTCAGGTGAAAAAATAGCCAGGATATGAAAACCGAATGTTGCTGTAAATTCAAACCCCGGTAAAACCAGCATTTTGGCAAATAACCTGTCGTATTCGTCTAGCTGTCTTTTTTCTTCGGGCATCAAGCGGTTCAAACCCTTCAATAGATTTAGTTGGCGAATCTCCTCCATCATTTTTCGGTAACCTGCGACCGTGTTGTGGTCGGTGATGGCGATGATATCAAGACCGCGTGCTTCAGCTCGCTGTAATATCTCAATCATTTTTACTTCAGGTTGCTGATAATCTGTTGAAGCTGGTGTGTGATTATGAAAATCAATACAGTACCAGGCTGCTGTTGAATTATGTGTATTATTTGACAAGTTCTTCTCCGTTAGGTTCTAATAAGGAATGAATGCTGGCGAGTAAATCGCTGGGCATGTAGGGTTTCAGGAAAAAACTTTCTGCACCGGCACTTATGGCTGCTTCTAATTGGTTATCTCCTGATGAGATGATGACTTTGGTATTCATGGTTTTATTATTTAACTTTATATCCTTTAGTATTTCGATCCCATTTTTACCGTTCAAGTGGATATCCATGATAATGATATGAGGTTGAATTTTTTCTACCTGTTCTATGATAGCAGTAAATTGTGTAGGATTTATATTAAAAACCCTGAACTTTTCGATTTCAAAGAGAGTTGACAGCAATTTTGTCATCGTGGTATCGTCATCGATTATTAATATTTTGGCTGAAATTTTATTCATCAATGTTTTTACTCAGATTTGGGCTCTAAAGCAATTTCTAAAACTTCTTTTATATTATCGACAAACACAACTCCAATTTCCTTGCGCACTTCTTCTGGTAATTCATCTAAATCGGCTTTATTTTGTACTGGCATGATTACAGTTTTTACTTTTGCTCTATGCGCTGCAAGCAGCTTTTCCTTGATTCCGCCAACTGGTAAAACCTGTCCTTTGAGTGAGATTTCACCAGTCATCGCGATTTGTGACTTCACTGGTCGTCCTGTGAATAAAGATGCTAAAGCTGTCGCCATTGTTACGCCAGCTGAGGGGCCGTCTTTCGGTTGAGCACCAGCCGGTACATGTAAATGGATATCCTGATTGTTGAAAATCTCCGGATCGATACCTATGTCGGCAGACATTGAACGAACAAGCGAAAGTGCGGTTTGGGCTGATTCCTGCATCACTTTGCCGATTGATCCTGTGACCAGGAAGGTTTTCGTTCCTGGCATACTGGTTGCTTCAATAAAGAGAATATCTCCTCCAACCGGAGTCCAGGCAAGACCGGTGGCAACACCAGGAAGTGAGGTTCGATGAATGATCTCTTCAATCTCCTGGAACCTGGGCTTTCCTAATAGATCGACAACTCGCGCGCTATCGATGATTTCATTGTTAAATTTTCCCTCAGTGATAAGAGTAGCAATCTTACGGCAAACAGTTCCGATCTCACGTTCTAAATTACGAACACCGGATTCCCTTGTGTATTGATGAATGACTGTGAGTATCCCATCTTCACTAAAGGTTACTTCTGAGATGCCCAGACTATTTTCACGCAATTGGCGTGGAATCAGATATCTTTCCGCGATATGTAGTTTTTCTCTGTCAGTATAGCCAGAAATGCGAATGGTTTCCATACGGTCAAGGAGTGGGAGAGGGATCGTTTCCAATTGATTGGCGGTCGTGATAAAGATAACCTGGGACAGATCGAAAGGAACTTCAAGATAATTATCACGAAATTCAAAATTCTGTTCTGGATCGAGAACTTCCAATAAAGCAGAGGAGGGGTCTCCTCGAAAGTCTGAGCTCAATTTGTCAATTTCATCAAGCATAAAGACAGGATTCTTTGATTCAATGCGGCGCAGCGATTGAATGATTCTTCCGGGCATTGCGCCAATATAGGTCCGGCGGTGCCCGCGAATTTCTGCTTCATCTCGTAAGCCGCCTAAAGAGATTCGAATGAATTTTCGTCCCAGTGCTCTGGCAATTGATTTGCCAAGTGATGTTTTCCCCACACCCGGTGGTCCCACAAAGCAAAGAATCACTCCTTCCCTATTGCGATGTATTTCATCTGGATTGCTTTCCTCAAATAAATCTACCCGGTCTCGACGTAATTTTCTAACGGCTAGAAATTCCAGGATTCTTTCTTTTACATCTTGAAGCCCATAATGGTCACTATCCAGCACGCTACGAGCATGCGGGATATCAAGATTATCTTTGTTGGCTTCATTCCAGGGAAGTGAGACCAGCCATTCAATGAAAGTACGAATAACTCCGTACTCTGCTGCCGCTGTGGGCAGCCTTGAAAGCCGGTCTAGTTCCCTGCGTGCCAATTTATCTGCTTCTTCTGGCATGGCAGCCGAATCGATTTTGACCCGAAATTCAGCGATGTCCTGTGCCTGTTCATCGTTTTCACCCAATTCTTTTTGGATTGCTTTTAACTGCTCGCGTAAAAAATATTCTCTTTGAACCTTATCAATTTCCTCGCGCGCTTCGTTCTGTATTTTTTGGCCCAACTCAAGCACCTCGCTCTCGCGGGTGAGTATGTTCACCAATTTCTTTAGTTTTTCTTCGGTTGAGTCAAGTTCCAAAAGTTCCTGCAAATCTTGTATCTCCATTTTTTGAAAATTAGCAATTGTATAAACGGTTTGAAGTGGGTCAACGAGTGATGAAACGGATGCCACCAATTCATTGGGGATGGATGGAATCATTTCAGTGATATGTTGAAATTGATCCTGTACATTTCTGGTAAGTGCTTCAATTTCGATTGAATCTGGTAAGTGTTCAGGAAAATCCTCCACGATTGCACGGATATAAGGTTCTTCCTGGGTGAACTCCAAAATTCGAAATCTCGATAATCCTTGAATGACAAGACGAATCGTTCCATCAGGCGCACGGAACATTCGATGGATGGTAGCGACAGTCCCAACATGATAAAGTTCATCCGGTTTTGGATTTTCATTATCAATGCTGGTCGTGGTTACCACCCCGATGAGTCGGTCTGCAGCCATCACATCATCGATTAGTTTGATAGAACGTGGTTGCCCAACCGTTAATGGAATGGCTGTTTTGGGATAAACTACCAAACCTCTCAATGGGAGGATTGGTAGATTTCTTGGCAATTCTTCAATTATTTCCTCAGGTGAATCTGTTTCAATCAGTACGGGCGCCTTTTGGTCACCTTTTTTTTCCATATTTACATTTATTTCTTTTTCTTTGTTATTTTCCATGATTTATATCAAACTATTTTTCAATTTTGATTGATTTTGGCTTTGCTTTGTCAACGTTAATGATCAGATAACCATTTTCGTAAGTTGCTTCGGCAGTCTCCAGATTAAGTGCGATATTAATTTCCAATGCGATAAAAAATTCTCCAAAACCAATTTCCATTTGATGAAACACACGAATATCCTCAAATGAATCTATCCTGCTACCTGAAATTGCCAGAATATTTTTGTCAAAAACTATCTCAAAAGCATCTTCTCGCATGCCTGCAATTTCCAGTCGAATAATCATCTGGTGATTAGTTTCGAATACATCTGTGGCAGGGACCCATTGTTGATTTTGAGAATATAATCGCCAATTTTGTTGACTGGTAAAATTCCTGGACGAATTTTTATCTTGATTCAAACTACTGGTGCTTCTCTCCGAAATTTTCTTAAGGCTAATTTGCATTTCTGACTACCATTTCAATAATGATCTTATAATTACTTTATCATATTACGGCTAACATATAAAGCTGGTGGATAAAGCAATTAACAATTTTAAGGATGTAGTTAAAATCCATGAAAAGACGTCCTTAAAATTAATGGATTTTCCCATTATTGATTTGTCCGTGCATAAATCCCCAATTTGATTAAAATTAAACTTACGCAAATTTTAAGAAAAGAGCGCCCCTGGGGGGACTCGAACCCTCAACCATCGGATTAGAAGTCCGGTGCTCTGTCCATTGAGCTACAGGGGCATTGCATTATTTTATTGGAACTGGCCTGATTCCTTTATACACTTCTAAACCGGTTAGTGTTCGCAGGATTGTCTCAGCGGGTTTTCCAGTTATACTACTTAATTGTGTGGCTGATAAGGGCGTATTTCCATTCGAAAGAAAGATTCGAAAAACTGCATTAACAATTGTCGTGTAATCAGTTAAAAAATCGTCTTGTTTAGCACAATGGTTTAAAAGAATGTATTCAAGACCATCCACAACCGTTACTTCTCCACTTATAGTGTCGACAGAATCAATCGGGTCAATGTTTTGTTGTTCAAAAAATTCCTGTTGATGAGCAAGACACAAACACGAACGCAAGTATACGCGCCAGTTATGGTCATGAGATTTCCACCAATCAAAATCGATATGAAACGGGGTGGTTATTGTTGGTTTTATCAGGCTGAATTTTTTTCCGTTACTCATCAAGCGATCCTAAACAAATCCTATAATATTTTAATGCGAAAATACATGTCACCGAGGTGTTCTATTTCCTCGGTTTTTTCCAACAAATGCAGCGTGTAGCTGGGTGATATCCTGCGCACACAGTTGATAGCAGAATACAATTCTTTGGCGTGCACACGTCCCTGCGGGTTGAGTTTTGCTAATTCTCGAAAAATTATCGGCACCAGTTTGAGTAAAGGATAGCTTTCATACTTCTGCCAGAGTTTGTCAAATTGTTCCGGCTTTGGAATTGCGATAATCATTCTTTCGTCAAACTCAGTGCTGATCAGTTGTTTCAACATTTTAAACGTGATTTTATCTTCAGCATCGGTGCTTCCGGTCCGTACCCATTCTCGTGTAGGACGCTTCTTACCAATTGAAAGATAAACTTCACCCGGATTCTTGCCCTGTTTAATATGAATGAGACTTCCAGGCAAAACATCATTTTTCTGATACCAATCTTGTAAACCATAAACATATCGGTTTGCACGAATTACCCATCCGGCAAATTTTTCATTGGTTTCACTATCTATAAATGTGAAGCGAATTCGAGGTGCCTCGTACGCTGTAGGGAAAAGACTTTCAAGACAATTTGAAAGTGGTAATGTGCCTGCCCGCCAGTGAGGATAAATGATACTAACGATCACATCGGAAAAACACTCTTCAATTTCATCTTCAGTTTCAAGGTCATCAAAAACATCGGCGTTAATTTGCTGCAGTTTTGCCTTGTAGTAACTGGAATCAAAGTCCGTGTGTGATTCACTCACCAGATATTTCGGCAGGTTTCGTACGTATTCGGGCTCCAGACGGTGTAAAAACCAGAGGGTTTCACCAGCGATACCCACTTCATCAAAACGTTCATCTTCCTGCAACGCATAATTTAAAGAAAACTCAGTCAAGATCGGGTTTGAATCGGTCGGCAAATCAATTTGATCCAAAATAGATTCTGTAGAAAGTGGACCACCATCGGCAACTTCCAGAACAGCTTCCGAAAGATTCAAGTAACCGGCATTAATATCGACTAGAAGTGATCTTGGGAACCAATACCCGGCAATTTGAACCAGATCGTCGTTTTCTTCTAATTGGTCATTCAATAATTTTGAAATTGGTCTCTTAAAATTATTATAAATTGTCTCGAAATCAAAAGCTGAATTGCTGTCTGGCGAAAGGATGATATTGTTCATTTCATGCTTTTCTAAAGAACTAGCGAAAAGCTTTTTCTCGCCATTTGAAAATTCGATTTCAATGACAGAAAAATCCCCCAACTCGGAATTATTTCCAACACGTTTGGCGATCACTTCCCCTTGAGAAGATTTAAGAGACGGGAACGTTATTTTTTGACCTATTTCATAATCATCTTTTGGTAAATAAATATCACCTTTAAGACTATTTAATTTCTCAATTTTGTCTTTTTCAATTGCGATTCGTTCGTTTATTAATAATTGAACCAAATCGGAGGTATTTAGTGGTGTTTCTAATTCAAAAAGCTTATTGTAAAGAAATTCAATATCTTTGTTGATGACTTCAAAGTTTTCCCAGTATTTGTCTTTCGTTATAATCGGTACTACCATCTCTTCTTTCTTTCCTTTTGGTGCGGCTGAGGTAAATTATACCTTACCTTTTGGCTGAATTTTATTTTTTAGGGGAATGCGGTTTCAAGCCAATCAATAGGATTGACAGATATACCATTTGCGACCATTTCCCAATGAAGGTGTGGACCGGTTGATCTCCCTGTGCTGCCAATCTCGCCGATTAATTCGTGCGCTTTTACCGGTTGTCCTGCTTCAACAAAGGTTTTGGATTGATGCCAGAACCCGGAAAATACACCAAGACCATGGTCAATGATGGTTGCATTTCCACGGATATCCAATGGACCGCTGAATACAACGATTCCATCAGCTGGTGCATACACATTAAAATTCAGGCATACGCCTAAATCCAGACCGGTATGATAGCGGTCATAAGGACCCCCATTATAGGAACGTCGATTACCGAAACCGGATCTGATGCAGGGATCATCAGTAGGCCATTGGAAAACATCGTCCCAGAGTTTTACTCCTGAATGCCGGCTGTAAATTTGATTGACGATGTCCTCTTCTTTTTGATTTGAAGCATCATCAAGGGTGGCTGGATCTACAGATAATGGTGGGTCTTTAGGGTAAAAACCAGACTGGATTAATATCAATTGGTCGACCGAAATAATTTCTCCAATCGAGGTTTGATATTCGAGATGAAAAGGATATAAACCCGGATCTTTTAACGCATGAACTCCGAAAATCGCTACAGATTGGCCATCTAAATTGTAGAAGTCGATGAGCATACCGTCCAGTGACGCGGAAGGGTTAGTGACCTCTGCACGAATAAAAATAGTACTGGTCTTTCCTTGTTTTAATGGTAAATTATCGACCGAGATAATTTCGTCAGTGGAAGTTGCGATGTTCTGTTTGAGCGTTACGATTTGTTCGTTTGGAATAACTTGCCAGGGGTAACTGTTCTGGTTTTCAAATGTTATTTGCCAGGGGCTTTGCCCTTGCTTGATAGCAGCCTCTAGCAAAGTTTCACCTGCTTGCATTTTGTACAATTGACGCTGGGAGCTTTCAGATTCCTCATTAACCAGAATGATGTTCGCTCCCAGGAAAAATTCAGAGGGGGTAGTGATGCGATTTAATTTATAGAGTGATTCAATGGGGAGATTATATTGTCTCGCTATCTGGAGAGGAGTTTCGCCAAGTTTTATTGGTTCAAACGAAAGCAAACCCTCTGCACCAGCGATACCGGGTATGACAAGTTGTGTATTGACCTGCAAAATATTTGGATCCGGTAAACTGTTGACAGCGACAATGTCCTCTGCACTGACATTAAACTTGAGTGCAATCAGGTTCAGACTATCGCCGGGTTGGACAATATAAATTGGAAGCTTGGGTGGTTCAGATTGAGCAATTACATGTGGTATTGCAGGGAACCAGGAAAAAAGAAAACAAAAAATGAAAAAAGCTCTAAAGAATTTCAATGGTTAATTGGTCTCCCACATCAAACAGTCCAAGTTTCGTCGGATGAGTCTCGATAATAGCCTTCGCTGCGTATCCAGGATAATAAAGTGGATGCCACTTTTTTGCCAATGTTTTGTCCACAATTTTGTTATTTTTATCTAACCAAAATACTGCCAGATCAAAATTCATAAAAAACATATGAATAGCAGCGTCAATTTTCGATTCGTTGTTATTTTGAAACAATAATGCTTCATCCTCACCAATTACTTGCTTGAACATATAACCTTTAAATCTCGAAAAAAAATCATCACAAATTTCTGCCACAAGTGTTTTATTATCTTCGTGAGTAGACTTTTCAATTCTTTGATATATATTGGCTTTTTGCATATTGCTATTTTATTTTCATCCGCTGGGCTGGGGTAAATGATGCTCAATACTGTTGATCAATTCCTGAGGTTTAAATGGTTTGGTAAGATATTCATCAACTTTTGCAATCTCAAGTCCGAGGACGCGATCAATAGGCTGGGCTTTGGCGGTAATGATAATAACAGGTATTGACTTCAAAGAATCATTCGATTTAATTTGTTGATAAACCTCCCATCCATCTACATCCGGCATCATCAAATCCAAAAGAATGAGATCAGGTTTTTTATCAATAATGGTGTCAATTCCTTTTCTACCACCAATCACGCCAATGAGTTCATAACCGCGCTTATCAAGGATCAACTTTACCAGTTCGATCATTTCCAAATCGTCTTCAATATAGACAATTGTCTTGTGCATTTATGACTCCAATTGGTACAATCAAAGGAATGAATTATCATAGTTTACCACAGCTAAAGAAAAGAGTTATTGAATGAAAATTACCACATGGAATGTGAATGGGATGAGAGCAGCCTTGAATAAAGGTTTCTACGATTGGGCACTTGTACACGATTGCGATGTCCTTTGTCTGCAGGAAATAAAAGCATTCCAGGAGCAAATTCCAGAAGAATATCAGAACTTACCAAATAATATTACGACCTGGAACTCTGCCAAAAAAGCTGGTTATAGTGGAGTGCTTTCCTTCAGTAAGCATAAAGCAGCTGAAACACGTCTCGGACTTGGAATTGAAGAATTTGATCATGAAGGTCGAGTGATTCGTCATAAGTTTGACGATTTTTATCTATACAATATTTATTTTCCCAATGGTCAACGTGGGCAGGATCGTCTGGATTTCAAATTGGCATTTTATTCCGCTTTGCTAGATGAATGTAATCAGTTGCATGCCCAGGGGGAAAATATTATTATTACGGGTGATTTTAATACCGCTCATAATGAAATTGACCTGGCGAATCCTAAAGAAAACGTTAAGACCAGCGGTTTTATGCCGGAAGAACGAGCCTGGGTGAGCAAGTATCTTGCCAGCGGTTTCAAAGATGCCTATCGAGAAATATATCCAGACCGAGTAGAATATACATGGTGGACTTACCGTTTTAAAGCACGGGAACGCAATATCGGATGGCGATTGGATTATTTTTTGGTCAGTGATGCATTGATGCCACGCGTTAAAGATGTAGAAATTCATAATGATGTGTTTGGCTCTGATCATTGCCCGGTGACTTTAGTTCTTAATTAAGGAGATTTCATAGAATGTCAAAACAAAGAATTATTTTAGTAGATGACCATGAAGTCGTTCGGTTGGGATTGAAATCGCTGCTTGATCGTCACCCCCAGTTTGATGTAGTAGGGGAAGCGGGAACCGCGAAGGAAGCATTAGAGAAAGTTTCGCGTCTTTTGCCTGATGTTGTCTTAATGGATATTCGTTTGCCGGGTACATCTGGCATTGAAGCTTGTGAAGAAATCACAAGAAATTACCCTGATATTAAAGTAGTTATGTTGACTTCGTATGCCGAAGACGAAATGCTTTTTTCTGCAATAAGAGCTGGTGCTTCTGGTTATGTATTAAAACAAATTGGTGGTGAGGATCTTGTCCGTGCCATCGAGCAGGTCGGCCGCGGTGAAGCTGCTCTCGACCCCGCTGTTACACAGCGCGTTTTTCAGGAAGTAAGACGTGCCGTGAAGGAGGAAGAAGCTTCTGCATTCGTTAATCTAAGTCAGCAGGAAAAACATGTACTGGTGCTGGTTTCAGAGGGAAAAACAAACCGTGAGATTGCAAAAGCTCTCTTTTTAGGAGAAGGGACCGTTCGAAATTACGTTAGCAGTATACTTTCAAAGTTAGGCGTTTCCAACAGAGCGGAAGCAGCGGCGTATGCAGTAGAACACAATTTACGTGAGTATCTGTAAATTTGCCTCAAGGAAAAAGCCTGGGAAGAAAAATGAAAAGGGCTGCAATGATGGCAAATAGAGCTGACAACAAAACGGCACCTGCAGAAAGATCCTTTATTATTTTTATTTGGGGATGAAACTCAGGATTCACCAAATCTGAGAGTGTCTCAATGGCGGTATTGAGCAACTCTGTAATCCACACTAGAGTTATGGAAAGAACGATCCACAGCCACTCAGAAAATGTCAGGTTCAGCAAAAAACCAATGACAATGGCAAATACCGTAGCGGTCAAGTGAATGAGAGCGTTTTTTTCCAATCGAATGAGCGAGTAAACACCCGAAAATGCTGGGCCAAAAGACCTGATCCTTTCTAGAAGATAGGATTTCATTCCGGGATATTCACAATCTGAACCTGGAGTATCTCCAGGATTTTCTTTTGGATAGCCCACATCTCTTTTTTGTTGTCAAGCTGATCGTGGTCATATCCTAATAGATGCAAAGTTCCATGGATTAGCAAGAGAGTAGTCTCTGACGACAAATCGTTAGCGAGTGTTTCTGCCTGCCTAACGACAAAGGGGTAAGCGATTATGATGTCACCAAGGTGGATGTGACCATTTTCGGGGTTAATTTCGTCTGACGGGAATGAAAGCACATCAGTAAAATGCGCATAGCCAAAATATTGTTCATATAATTCTGATATTTCTTCATTATTTACAAATGAGAGCGAAACCTCAGTATCTTTTTGATAATTTACGTTTTCTAGCACGATCTTGATAATATCTGATGGGATGATATCGATCGTATATTTATGGGGATTGTTAATATCTACCAGAAGGTGAGGCATGGCTATTCCTTTTTATCTTTTAAGTTCCGGGTAGCGGATGCGGGGGTGGTATGTGTTAATCAAAGTGTTGGCAAAGGAATATTTGATGATGTTAAGATCACGCATTGTTAGTTCCGTATCTTCTAATTGCCCTTCTTGTTGACAATAATCGATCACCTTCTGTACAACTGTTTTTAATTCTTCCATACTTGTGGGTTTTTCTGCGCGAGCACGCGCTTCGCAGCCATCCGCCAGCATCAATAGGGCTGTTTCCTTTGATTGAGGTTTTGGTCCGGGGTATTGGAAGAGCGATTTATCCACACCTTCTTCGTTATCATCATTTTGTTCAACCGCTTTGACATAAAAATATCGTGTCATGAGCGTTCCATGATGTTCACGCATGAAATCGATGATTCTTTCTGGTAAATGATATTTTCGAGCCAGCTCAACCCCATCCAACACATGCTGGATGACTGTCGCAGAACTCATATAGGGATCGACATCGTCATGCGAATCGATAGCGCCAGTGACCTGGTTCTCAATGAAAAATGATGGGTTCATCGCTTTGCCCACATCATGGTAAATAGCACCTACTCGTGTTAAAAGCTGGTCAGCACCAATTTCCTTGGCAGCTTGTTCTGCCAGGTTGGAAACCTGCAAGGAATGCTGGTAGGAGCCAGGCGAATTTTTCAAAATTAATTGCAATAAAGGATGGTCAGGACGTGCCAGTTCTAATAATTGTATTGCGGTAGTGATTCCCAAAAATTGAGAAATGAGAAATTGTAATAAAAGACCAATGGATGCAGATGCCATTCCGTTGAAAAATGAAGCCAACACCAATGTAAGCAGCCCGATCCAATCCGTTGATCCTTCCAGGAGGCGCAAGGAAAAAATAATCGCTGCCCCGGTTAGCCCTGTGAGACCTCCTGCAGCAAAAAACAGGGAAATTCGGCGACCCTGGCCGAGCAGAAGATTGCCTGCCAGTGACGGAATCAGATAAAAAATGATCATCCCATAAAAATCACCGGTGCCATATGCAATGAAACCTGCCAGTATCAGTGTTAAGAACGATGATGCCTCAAAACCAAATAGGGCACTTATGGCAAAGGAGAAGCCTGCTACCGGAAATAAATAGGGGATGATTGTGCGATTGGGGATTAAATATTTGGCAAGGAAAAGGAAAAAAAGAAAGGATATGGCTAGAATCAAGAGTTGGCGAACAGAATCCGTGATATTTTTGCGTTTGGTAAAGTAAAACCCGGTCACGAGAATAAAGGTAAGTGAAAATATTGTGGCTGCAAAAATCTCTTTACCTTGATCGGTGGGTGAGATCATATTAAAGTTGGTTAAAGCTTCATACGCTATTGGATCGATAATTTGGCCTCGACGAACGATGATTTCCCCGCTAACGAAGGATTTTTCTACTGGCGGAATTGAATTAATCGCTTCCATTATGGCGGCATCTGTAGATTCCGGACTGAAAAGCGAATTGGGTACAACGAAAGGAGATGTAATTGCTTGAATGATTAAGGCGTTATCTTCGTTGAATGTATAGCTTATTAATGATGGAATTCTAGATTGGGCTTCGCTAACCTGGGTGTCACGAATTGAGGCGCGCATGATTTGTTCTAAAACAGAGATGGATTCGCGTTGTATTAATTGCCAATCGCTCTCTTCTATATTTATCAACCTGGAGGCTAAATCTTTGCTCAATTGAATATCGTTTAATTTGGAAAGATCTTCAATTTTTTGTGCTTCGCTGGTAATAATATCGTTGCGAATAAGATTGACGTAATCCAAAGCCTTTCGCAACCGATCAATCTGAAAGCGAGCAATGGCAGGGTCGACTGGCAAATAAACATTTGCCACCGCTCCTTCGGCTGCTTTAATCCGCTGTTCTGTCATTGCTTCAGATATATAAGTAATTCTGCGAGGTGCCTGATAGTCTTGTGTAGCTACACTTCCGAGTTGGATCTGGTAATTTCCTGGTCGTGAAGCCAGTGGTAATAATAAAGCCCCAAGCGAAGCAGCACCAGCGAGAATCAAAATTAGAAATCGAAAAAGCCGTGATTTCTTATCAAGAATCTTACTGGCAGTTTGGGTAGTCATTTATTGACTTAAAATTTCTTTCACCAGGTGGCTGACCTGATTACCCGGCGCTCTGCCTGCAATTCTAGGAAGTAATTCTTTCATCACTTTTCCCATATCTGCGATACCATTTGCATTCAACTCAGTGATGGTATCGGAAATAATAAGGCGCAACTCGGACTCGGATAAAGGCTTTGGAAGAAATTGATTAATAAAGTCGATTTCTTGTTGGTATTGCTTGATTAGATCGCCTCGCTGGTTTTTTTCAGCGCCTTCAATCGATTCATGGCGCACCTTTATCTCCTTATGCAAAATTGATATGATTTCTTGTTCAGATAATTGTTCACCGCTATCTATCTCACTATTTTTGATGGCAGCCATAATTAAGCGCACAACACGTTTGATGTCTGCATTGTTATCTTTCATAGCTTTTTTCAATGTCTCAGAAAGTTGTTGTTTGAGTTGCATTATTTTTTTATCCCATCTAGTCGAAAATTTGATTAGTCGCAATAAGATCTTTAATTAAACGAAAGGTGTAGTCCCCAATTCCAGGAACATTAAGTATATCCTCGATTTCCTCGAAAAAACCATTCTCATCTCGATACTTAATGATTTCCGCAGCTTTTGTTTCACCAATTCCTGGCAGTGACATAAGAATTTGGATATCTGCTTCATTTATATTCACTTTTCGGTCAATTAAAGGCGATTTATTTTCAATCAGGGGTTGTGATTCGATGTGAACATGTTGGCCATCATAGAGTTCGGCGGCGAGATTATAGAAAGTTAAATCATCAATTGTCACCCCACCTGCTAATTCCAATAGGTCATTCAGGCGACTACCTTTTTTAAGTTCATATACACCTGGCTTGATAACCGCACCAGTGATATTTACTTTAATGGGAATGGGTTCAGGTGGTGGAACGAGAGTAATAGAATCACTGCTACGTGGTTTGTTAATTAACAATATCAGGGCAGCCATAATCAAGCCAATTAAAATTCCATAGGCTATTCCAAAATACTTTTTAGCATCCATCATATAAGTATATTTTATGTAATTTACTTGTCAAGAACTGATGGGTGACTGAACTGATGGTTGGCTGGCTTTAATTAAAAAAGTAAATAAGAAGCCAAATTATATTTTGATGATTAGAAATCGTTACTTTTAAAATGTCAATTTCCTGGCAGAACCAAAACCTGTTCTGGAATCACAATTAATATTCGAGTTTCGATACTCATTTACTTACAGAGGTTTTCATCTGTACAGAAAATTTTCTAAACTTTTTCTACCCATTCATTTGACCTGCCATGCAAAACCAGCTTAATCTCTTCGTTAATTCACGAGAAAAAGGAGAACGCCTGGTATTAAGATGGTACAGTCGGATTTTCGAGTGCGTACATAGCATTGAATGCAGCGATTGAAACCTCCAGAATATTTTCATCCGGTTCATTGGTTGTCAATTTTTGGAGGGCCATTCCTGGGCTTGCCAGAATTTTCATTATTGGGTTATCCAAATGATCGGCCGTCCAGCGGATATATTCATATGCGATCATAGCAATAAATGGAATCAACACGATTCTGGATAGAATAAGAACCAGCCAACTCGTATCGCCAATTAAGGTAAATACGATGACGGAAATTATGACAACATACAAAATAAAACCTGTTCCACAACGAGGATGCTGTAAGGCATATTTCTTCACATTGGCAGGCATCAGTGGGCAGCTATCCTCAAAAGCATTAATAGTTTTATGTTCTGCCCCATGGTAACGAAATACCTGAGCAATATCCTGCATTTTCCCAATTGCCCAAATGTAAATAATAACGAGGGACAGCCGAATCACACCTTCAACCAAATTCTGACCGACTGAGGAAAAGCCGACCCAATTTTGAACAACCTTGCTTAATAATGCAGGACCCAAGAAAAAAAGTAATATTGCCACAGCAAGTGAACCAATCAGTGTTAGCGTTAACGCGCCACCATCGATTTTCTCGGCTTCATCTTCGGTTTGATAATTGGCTGACATTGTCAAATATTTGGTGCCAAGACCTAATGCATCCCACAGGACTATTAATCCCCGCAGGAAAGGAATCTTTTTCAAATTACCTTGGTAGAAACTGCTCAACTCTTCTGTCAGGACAACTATTTCACCATCTGGTTTACGAAATGCAGCTGCTAAATACTTACTCCCTCGCATCAGAACACCTTCGATAAGTGCCTGACCACCATAGGATGGGAGTTTCAATTCTTCAGTTTTCATCTGAATCTGCAAAGTTGTAGAAAAATTGGATCAACGCCAGAATGCCTTTTTTCCAGGTTGGCAGGTGTAGACGTTCGTTTGGCGAGTGAATGTTGTCATTGGGCAAACCGAATCCGGTCAAAACTGAATCTGTTCCAATTGCTTTCTGCATGGCACTAACGATAGGAATCGATCCGCCTTCTCGTTTAAACACAGGCTTAATACCCCAAACCGATTCGAGGGCTTTAGCCAACGCCTTAACACCTGGTTGTTGCGTGTTCGCAATTGATGCCTGACCGCCAGCAAACTTCTTTAAATCCCAGGTAACTGTTTCTGGTATATTCTGGTTGATAAATGCAATTAATTGTTGGTGGACTTTGTCTGGGTCCTGGTTAGGGACCAGACGCATCGATATTTTTGCCATCGCCCAGGCTGGAATCACGGTTTTCGATCCTTCCCCGGTAAATCCTGATAGTAAACCATTCACATCCAGTGTAGGCCTGGCACCAGTACGTTCGATAGAGGTGAAGCCTTTCTCGCCCCATAATTTTCGCACACCAGTTTGTTCCAATAAATCCGAATCAGTGATTGGCAGTCGTGAGAGCTCAAGTTTTTCATTTTCCGAAAGATCAACCACATCATTATAGAATCCTTCCAGTTGGACGATACCTTCTTGATTCTTCATTGCGGAGATAAGGTCACATAATACCTGTGCAGGGTTCTGCACAATTCCACCGAATAGACCAGAATGCAGATCGTGACTGGGACCAAAAATTCTTAATTCAAAATAAGCCAGTCCACGTAGCCCATATACAATGGTTGGGGTATCAGGTGATATCATACCCGAATCTGGATTGAGAACCACATCACTGCGGAATAAATCGGCATATTTGACGAGAGCAGCCGGCAAATTTGGTGATCCAATCTCTTCCTCACCTTCAAATATAAATTTAATGTTGACAGGCGAATCTCCCGTTTGAAGAATTGACTCGACCGCAGCTAGACTGGCTGAGATTTGTCCTTTCATATCGGATGAGCCCCGGCCATATAAATATTCTCCTCGCTGTTCCGGTGCGAATGGCAATGTTTCCCAAAGTTCTACAGGATCTGGCGGTTGGACATCATAATGACCATAGACTAAGACTGTTGGTGCGTTTTCGTTCGATGATCCATAAAATCCATAGACCACCGGGTGACCTGCAGTTGCCAGAATTTTTGTGTTCTGAACGCCAATAGTGTGTAAAAAATTTTCCACAAATAAAGCTGCTAAATTAATTGCATTTTGGCTTTCAGAGGATGTGGAAATGGATGGTATTTTTAAAAACTCAACCAGGTTTTGTTGAAATTTACCGTAATTATTTTCTGCGTAATTTAAAGCGTCGTTACGTTGAGACATTTATTTCTCCTAAAAATTCATTTTCAAAAAGGATTATAAAGGATTAAACCGATAAATAAAAATAAATTCCATGTTTGATCTAACCTTGCGCATGCATTACAATTGGAAAGTTGGATATAGAGCCCGAGGAGCAAGATATGATAATTACAAACGGAAAAATTATCACCTGGACAAACACAAACCAAATTTTAGAAGATTATGCTTTACTGATTAACGGGAACAAAATCCAAAGAATTGATAAACAAACAAATCTACTCGAAGAATTTCCGAATGAAGAGCGCGTCGATGCGCAGTTTCAATTTGTAATGCCCGGTTTGATTTGTGCGCACACCCATTTTTATAGTGCGTATTCCAGAGGGTTGGCTATACCAGGTGAAAGTCCGGAAGCATTTCCAGAAATACTCCGTGATTTATGGTGGAACCTTGATAAAGCGCTTGATGAGAAAGGTGTCTATTATTCAGCCTGGGTTAGCATTTTGGATGCTATTCGGCATGGAACAACGACGCTTTTTGACCATCATGCTTCGCCAAATTTTATATCCGGCTCTCTGGATGTAATTGCGAAAGTTGTAGCAGAATCAGGGATTAGAGCTTCTCTTTGTTATGAAGTAACAGATCGAAATGGTTTAGAAGGAGCCGATCGAGGAATCCGGGAAAATGTGCGTTTTATAAAGGAGACCCAGGATGGAAATAACTTGGATGGTAGACTGGCATCTAGTTTTGGTTTGCATGCCAGCTTGACCTTGTCGGATCGTACTCTAGAAAAAGCACGAAACAATAAACCTGATGGAGTGGGTTTTCATATTCATGCTGCCGAGCATCCAGTGGATGAATATGACAGTCTCCGTAAATCAAACATGCGAGTGGTCGATCGTTTGCAAAACTACAAAATACTTGGGAACCGCTCAATCGTCGCTCATGCTGTGCATATTGATGCAAAAGAGGCGCAGTTGTTGGCAGAAAGTGGAACCTGGGTTACTCATCAGCCACGCTCGAACATGAATAACGCTGTAGGAATTGCGGATGTGGAATCCCTGATGCGCCTTGGTGTAAAAGTGTGCCTGGGAAATGATGGTTTTTCCAATACAATGTGGGATGAGTGGAAAACTGCGTATCTTGTCCATAAACTGGTCAATAGAGATCCCCGCCGAATGAATGGGAATACTGTTGTGGACATGGCTGTTTATCAGAACGCCCATCTCGCTTCCCAGCAATTTGGTTTGCCAATCGGTACTATTTCTGAAGGATCCCAGGCAGATATAATATTTGTCGATTACAAGCCTTTTACACCTTTGAATGAAGCTAATTTACCCTGGCATATTCTATTTGGAATGCATCATTCAATGGTTAGCTCAACGATTGTTGCAGGAAAAATTCTCTATCATAATAGGTCATTTGTATCGATTGATGAGCGTGAAATCATGAAGCATGCGTTGGAACAATCGGTTGCAGTTTGGGCAAATTACAAAAACCAATTTTAATAAGATAGGAACGAAAAAAAATGGATTCATTAACGATAGCAATTCTGGGTGGAACAGGTAAGGAAGGTAAAGGGTTGGGTTACCGGTGGGCATTGGCTGGTCATAAAATAATCATTGGGTCACGATTGCAGGAAAAGGCTGTCTCTGCTGCAGAGGATATATTGGAAATGGACTCAAAATTAGTTAATGTTTTTGGCATGGATAATTTAGAAGCTGCTCAGCAAGCCGATGTTGTCGTTTTAACAGTTCCTTATTCTGCACATGCCGCGATGTGTGAATTAATTAAAGGTGTAGTTGAGAACAAATTGGTGATTGATGTCACTGTCCCATTGGTTCCTCCAAAGGTTTCCAGAGTTCAAATGCCAACGGCTGGAAGTGCCACTATGGAAGCAAGTCAAATTTTAGGGAATGATGTAAGAATTGGCGCTGCTTTTCAGAATATCTCTTATGAACATCTTATGGCAAATGATGAAATCCTGTGTGATGTACTGGTAACGGGGAATTCCAAAGCTACACGTGAAGAAATTATCCAGCTTGTGGAAGAAGCAGGGCTAATTGGCTGGGATGCCGGACCATTGGAAAATTCAATGGTTGTGGAAGGTCTAACATCAATATTAATTGGTTTGAACAAAAAATATGGTGTGCAAAGTGCCGGAATTCGAATAACTGGTATTAAATAAATATGAAGCTTGTTCTGGAAGCTTTTGAAAACGTAGCGGAGATTTCACAAGGCGATAACCTGGCTGATGTAATTTCTAATGCTGCATTGCTGAATAAATGGCACTGGAAAAATGGAGATGTAATTGTCCTGGCACAAAAAATTGTGTCTAAGTCGGAAGGGCGGTGGGTAGATCTCAACACGGTCAAGCCTTCACATCAGGCGAAGAAATATGCTCAATACGTTGATAAAGACGTTCGTTTAATTGAATTAATTCTGCGAGAATCAAAACGGGTCTTACGCACCCGAGGAGGGATGATGATTGTCCAGCATAAATTGGGCTTCATCTGTGCAAATGCCGGGATTGACCACTCCAACATCAGTAAAGATGGCGCGCTCGCAGAAAATTATGTGCTACTACTGCCTGAGAATCCAGATTTATCAGCCAAACAAATCCTGAAGAATTTATTCGATATCATTGGGAAACAAGTGGGAGTTTTGATCATTGACTCTCATGGTCGCGCTTGGCGAAATGGTGTGGTTGGAATAAGCATCGGTTTTAGCGGTATACCAGCAGTAATTGATTTGCGTGGGAAAAAAGATCGTAACAATTATCAACTCAAGATAACCGAAATTGCCGCCGTAGACGAATTGTCGGCTGCGGCTTCTCTCATTATGGGGCAGGCTGATGAAGGCAGGCCGATAGTGGCAGTTCGCGGGTTCCCTTATAAACTAAATGAGCTAAGTGAATCTTCCCTGCAAGAATTAATTCGGGAAGAAAATATGGATTTATTTCGTTAATAGTTTGCATTATTGTATAATAAATATGTCAGACAAATATAAAACCTTTCCTATAAAGCTTTGGTATCTGGAGTGAATTAATGAGCTTGTGGGTAATCATCCCTGTAAAGCCTTTACGAAGATCAAAATCGCGACTGTCCAATGTTTTAACAGAAGATGAAAGAACGCTCTTGAATTTTAACATGCTGGAGAATACTTTAAGCATTTTAAGAGAAATTGAGACGATTGATGAAGTTTTAGTAATCAGCCGTGATCCTGGTGCGTTAACTCTTGCCAGATCTTATGGGGCAAAAACAATCCAGGAAGATGGAGAGCCAGGGTTAAATCTTGCCCTAAAAAGGGCTATGGTTATTGCAAAAGCATATTCAGTTCAATCCATACTTATCTTACCGGCTGACTTACCTTTAATTACGAGTGGGGAATTAAGATCAATTTTAGCAAAGCTGATTTCCAGCCCGATGATGGTAATCACCCCTGATCGGCACATGAATGGAACGAATATGTTGCTGCTTTCGCCCGTTGACTTAATTGAGTGTAGTTTTGGCCCGGGATCTTTTGAACGCCATGTTCGACAGGCACAACGAAAAAATGCATTAATCGAGGTGGTTCAAATGAGCTCAACTGGTCTGGATATTGATTTACCGGAGGATCTGAATCTATACCAAAAAATGCTTACTTACCAATCCATGGGATTGGTAGAAGTTGATACGAATAGAGGAGTGAACAATGTTTGAAAGAGTTGCTTTATATTTACAAGATTCGCATGATTTGCGCGATGGCCTCGATTATGTCCAATATGCGGAACTCCATGGGTTTGAAGCTGTCTGGCAAGCAGAAAGCCGGTTGGTACGTGATGCAATCGTGCCGATGGCAGCCTATGCAGCGGTTACCAATAAAATAAAGATTGGATCCGGAGTAATCAACAACTGGACCCGCAATATTGGTCTACTTGCTGCAACTTACCTGACGCTCGATGATCTGGCACCAGATCGGATTATCTGTGGCATAGGGGCGTGGTGGGATCCTCTTGCAAAAAATGTCGGTATTGATCGCAGTAAGCCATTAACTGCCATGCGTGAAACCGTATCAGTAATGAAAAGACTATTAAATCTTGAACGTGTATCATTTGATGGAGAGTTTGTGCATGTTAAGGATATTGAATTGGATGTTGTTCATGGTCGTAGAGAGCCACGAAATATTCCAATCATGATTGGGGCAACCGGTGACAGGATGATGGAAATGACTGGAGAGATTGCCGATGGCGCTGTCCTAAATTATTGTGTGCCGCCGGAATACAATCTGAAGGCACTCGAACTTCTGGAAAGAGGAGCGAAGAAAGCAGGACGGACTCTTGAGGATATTGATAGACCGCAATTGGTAGTTTGTTCAGTCGATGATGATCACGATCTTGCGATTGATTCCACTCGGGAATTATTAACACAGTATTTGGCACAACAACCGCATATTGCCAAAGCTTCTGGTGTTTCTGCAGACGTGGTCGCTGAGATTCAATCGATATTGGGGTGGCCTGCCACGCATGAACAGATTAAAATGGCGAAACACCTGGTTCCAGAAGAGCTGATATTGAAAATTACAGCCTCTGGAACTCCAATAGAAGCACGGCAAAAAGTAGCAGAATATATAAAGAACGGTTGCACCTGCCCGATATTGTATCCTGTTGGTGGAAGTGTAAAAAAACTAATTGAAACATTCTCTCAAAAGTGAAGCTAATAGCGAATTAATCACTTTATTTTGGTAAGGAAAAAGTATGATCCAAGAATATTATCGAGCCACAACAAAAAATGATGCTCTCCAAAAGATAAAAGCAGGTTTTCGGCCGGTTGGTGGTGGCACATTTATTAGCCAACATCAGCAAGGAATTACTTCTGTGGTTGATTTACAGGGTCTGGAATTAAATTCAATTCACGCGGAAGGAGATCGCTTAATTATTGGTGCCTCAGCCACATTTCAAGCGCTTATAGGTAGTGACTTGGTAACAAATTCTTTAAAATTGGCCATACGACGCGAAATGAAAATAAATTTGCGTAATTCTGTTACCGTCGCTGGTCACCTTTGTTTGAATGATGGTTTTTCGATTGTTCAGGGATGGCTCTACGCTGCTGGGGTAAAAATCAATGTGTTCCCTACAAATCAATACATATCTTTACAGACATTCAACACACCGGAAAGTCTTTCAAAAGACGGTTTTATCCAGGCGATCTCAATTGAAGATAAAGTAAATGTAAATTGGGATGTTATCTCGAGAACGCCTGATGATGTTGCTTTGGTAGGGGTATTTATTAATCAACGTAAAGACGACAGTCTTCGAATTGTTTTGACTGGCTTTAATCAGCACATACATGTTCTCGATCTATTTGAAAAAGAAGGTGCAGCCAGTCGCGTTAAAGACTATTTATTAAATGCGCATAGCCATTATAGCAACAAATTTATTTCTTATAATTACTACTTTAAAAACAGTCTGACCTTGCTCGAACGACTATTGAAAGGAATTCTCTAGTGAGAGCTACATTTTGTATCAACAACGTCGACAAAGAACTGGATTTCCAAGCTGGAGATACTTTATTAATGCTTCTGCGGTCTAATGGTTTTATTGGTGTTAAAGATGGTGGCTGTCAATCTGGTGAGTGTGGTGCCTGTACCATTCTTTTCGATAACAGGCCTGTAAATACCTGCAACATGTTGGCCGCGCAGGCATTAGGTCACTCTATTGTAACGATTGAATCAGTTGGAGATAACCCGGAACAAGGCTGGATGAAGACGAAAGGTTTAAGTCTTATTCAGAAAGCTTTTATCGAAAGTGGTGCTATTCAATGTGGTTATTGCACCCCAGCCATGGTACTGGCAATTCAATCTCTCCTTGAAAAAAACCAAGATCCAACTGAAGAAGAAATTCGAGATGCTTTAGCAGGTGTTCTGTGTCGCTGCACAGGATATGTAAAACCTGTCCAGGCAGGTTTACGAGCAGCAGCTTATTTACGTGGTGAAGATCTTACACCCATAGGAGAATCAACAGTAGGCCAATTCTTTTCGTTAAAAGATGAATTTCCCTCAAGTAGTGATCAACCTGGCAACGGAAATAGCTCTATCTCCACTCAAGTTATGCCAAAAATCCAAACAACGGTTATTCTGGACAAGAAAACCACAAAAATAGGAAAACCTGCTAAAAAAGTGGATGCACAAAAACTTGTTCAAGGGAAGCCATCCTTTGTCGCAGATTTTGCCGGAAGAGATGTATTAATTGCAAAAGTGCTTTTCAGCACCGAGGCACATGCCCTTATCAAGAATATTGATGTGAGTGAGGCTTTAAAACTCCCTGGAGTTGCGTGTATCTTAACCCATCATGACATTCCCAGGGTAGTTTATTCAACTGCCGGTCAATCGGATCCGATACCCGGTCCATTGGATGCATTTTCTTTAGATCATAAGGTTCGCTTCGTTGGGGATAGGGTAGCCTTTGTTGCAGCTGAGAGTGAAGCCATAGCCAATCAAGCCTTAGAACTCATTAAAGTAGAATATGAGCCTCTGCAACCAATTATTGATTCGAGAGATGCAATGAGAGCAGGGGCACCAGTTATCCATGATGAGCCTGAATTTGTAAATTTTGCTGATTCAGATCCAAAGCGAAATCTGGCAGCGGAAATCCGCATTGACATCGGGGATGTTAAAATCGGTTTTTCAGAAGCGGATTTTGTTTTTGAAGAAGAATATGAAGTGCCAAAAGTACAACAAGCACATATCGAACCGCATGTTGTGCTTTCGTACTGGGATCCTGATGATAGGCTTATTATACAATCCAGCACCCAGGTTCCTTTCCATGCCCGAAGAATTCTTGCCCCAGTTCTCGGGCTGCCGGTTAAACGAATACGTATTATCAAACCACGAGTAGGTGGTGGTTTTGGAGGAAAGCAAGAAGTTTTAATCGAAGACGTAGCAGCTCATTTAACAATCGCTACAGGTAAGCCGGTTTTATACGAGTACACACGTGAAGATGAATTCGTCTCCTCACGCTCCAGACACCCAATGAAAATCAGGTTAAAAACAGGCGTAAGAAAAGATGGCACAATCACCGCTAACGAAATGTATGCTTTGAGTGACACGGGTGCTTATGGTTGTCATGCATTGACTGTCACAGGCAACACAGGTCATAAAGCGATGGCGTTGTACGTAGGCGATGGAAAGTACCGCCTAAACCCCAATATTCGCTTTTATGCTGATGTCGTTTATACCAATACGCCTCCCTCCGGTGCCTATCGCGGATATGGTGTCCCACAAGGTTACTGGCCAATTGAACGTCAGATGGAAATGATCGCAAGAAAATTAAACCTTGACCCTCTCGAATTTCGATTAAAAAATGCATTGCGGGAAGGTGAATTACATCCATTCAGTACCGCTTGGAGCGAGGGGCGAGAACCAAAACCTGAGATCATTCATACTGTTGGGTTAACTGAATGTGTCCAACAGGGAAAAGCCGCTATCGGTTGGGATCAAAAATACGGAAATACACAATGGCATCAAGTTGAAGGGGAATCGCATTTACGCAGAGGAATTGGTGTTGCCCTGGTTATGCAAGGTACAGCCATACCATACCTAGATATGGGTGGAGCCAGCCTGAAGATGAATGATGACGCATCATTTAATCTACTGGTGGGAGCTACGGATCTTGGAACTGGAAGTGATACCGTCCTGGCACAGATGGCAGCCGAGGTTCTCGGCGTTGAAGTGGAAGATATTATTGTCTACAGTTCTGATACTGATTTCACTCCATTTGATGTAGGGGCATACGCCAGTTCAACAACTTATATTTCAGGTGGTGCAGTGATACGTGCTGCCGATCAGATAGCTGATACGATAAAAAAACGAGCCGTTATTTTGCTGGAAGATAAAAACCCTGGTATTGAGATTGATTTTAACGACCTCGAATTAATCGATCGGAAAGTAGTTACACCAGAGGGACAATACGTAACGTTAATTGACATTGCTTATGATTCGTTACACCACCAAAACCAGGAACAGATCATGGCGGTTGGTTCATTTATGTCGCCATCTTCACCACCGCCTTTCGCTGCTCAATTTGCCCAAGTTGTAGTTGACATTGAAACAGGGCAGGTTCGGGTAGAAAAATTGGTAATGGCTGTCGACTCTGGAATTATTGTCAACCCGATTACTGCTTCTGGTCAGATTGAAGGCGGAATGGTACAGGCGTTGGGTTACGCGGTCTGTGAAGAAATGCTCTACGATGAAAGAGGTAATGCCCGCGAAAAAGATTTGATCGATTATCACATTTTCCGGGCAGATGAGATGCCAGAACTTGAAACCATATTTGTACAAACCTTTGAACCTTCGCATCCTTTTGGTCTTAAGGCAGTCGCAGAAATTCCGCTGGATGGAGTAGCTCCTGCAGTGGGGAATGCTATTCTTGATGCTTGTGGAGTGAGTTTGTCAACCATACCTGCCACTCCGGAGCGAGTTTGGACTGAATTACAAAAAATGAATTTATAATTGGTTATTGCAAAATATCAGTTAAAACTCAATAATTGCATTAGAAAAGTAACCTGAAGAAAGTTAATTATTTACCAGGAAGGATTTTGGAATGTGGAAAAATTACATTGCAACCACATCTGTTGAAGAAACACTTGAACATCTGATGCGCTTTGGAAAACAAGCCAGACTAATTGCGGGGGCGACAGATTTAATGCTGGAATTTGAACGCGGACTTCGTAAAGAAGTGGCAACAGTCATCGATGTTTCCAGGATTCATAACAAAAATTTCATTTCCATTGATAATGACAAAAATATCCATATGGGATTTTTGACAACACATAATGATTGCGTTGCTTCAAAGATTCTGCGCGAATTTGCTTATCCGCTTGTTCAAGCCTGTTGGGAGGTAGGATCCCCACAAATTCGGAACAGAGGAACTATTGTTGGAAATCTGGTCACCGCATCACCAGCCAACGATACCATCTCACCATTAATGGCAATGAATGCGCGCGTTGTTTTACAATCGCAACACTCGACTAGAACAGTGCCACTCCAAGATTTTTATCTAGGCGTACGTCGAACCGTTATGCAACCGGAAGAAATGATGACTGAAATCATTTTCCCGGCCCTCGAAAAAAATCAGACTGGTTACTTTATTAAATTCGCTTTGCGAAAAGCACAAGCGATCTCCCTGGTAAATATCACTACTATTCTCCAATTCGTTGATGGGATAATCCAGGATGCGAAAATTACGCTTGGTGCCGTTGCTCCAGTGATCATACATGCAGACGAAGCAGAAAAATTTCTTTTAGGGAAAAGGTTGGATGAAGAAACCATACAGATAGCAGCAAAATTAGCATTAGAATCTTCCAGACCAATTTCAGATATCCGTGGATCAGCAGCTTATCGTAAAACTATGGTGAAAGTTCTCACGAAAAAAACCTTGCTGGCAATAAAGAATTTCGAATCCCAGGAATCCCTGCCTGAAAATCCGATTGTGTTGGCAACTCCCCATGCGGAAACAGAAATTGAAAAAGTCGAATTTACCCCAAGTTATTGCGAAATTGAGACTACAATAAATGGCAAAAAATTTACCACTCAGGGCGGAGTTGAGAAAAGTCTGTTACGCTTCTTAAGAGAAGATATGGGTATGATAGGCACAAAAGAAGGTTGCGCAGAGGGTGAATGTGGTTCTTGCACCGTTTTTCTGGATGGTAAAGCTGTAATGGCTTGTCTCGTTCCCGCTGGTAGGGCGCACAAAGCTGAAATCATTACGATAGAAGGATTGACAGTCAACGGCGAAAACCATATTGTTCAACAAGCTTTTATAGAAGAAGGTGCTGTCCAATGCGGATACTGTACCCCAGGTTTTATCATGTCAGCTGCCAAATTGCTGCAAGAAAAAGCCACTCCATCCCAACAGGAGATCCGCTATGCAATTTCAGGAAACCTCTGTCGCTGCACAGGATACTATAAAATAATTTCAGCAATCGAAAAGGCAGCAGATTTTACGAATCATAAGGAGATATCCAATGGCAAGGTTTGAAACTCCCGATCCCCAAAATACCCTGCGTGATGTTGCCGGGTCTAAACGACATCCAACCCACCCTATTTGGCGTGGTATTGGTTTTGCGATGATGGTGCTTACGCCCATTATGGGATACGCTGCGTCAATATTACTACTGGATCTGAATGCACAGAACCGCTGGTTACCAATTCCGAGAGATCTAATTGTTTCCGGAAAAGATCCATACATTTTGATTAAATTATTTATCACACTTGTTATCTCGTTATTAATATTTCTAGTATTCCAATTGATTACATTTTTTATTTACCGAATCACCGCACCTTCCCGCTACGGACCAACCGATGTGCCATCAGTCCGATATACTGGCCGAAAATACAAGAGATAAAAAGGATTAAATATGGAAATAGGAAAGAGCCAGATCCGGGTAGATGCTAGATCAAAAGTCCGTGGGGAGGCATTATATCCCGGGGATATCAATATCAGTGGCCAATTGCACATGAAGGTCCTTTTTTCAAAACGTGCACACGCCCTGGTTAAACATATCGATATCTCAAAAGCGCAGCAATACCCAGGCGTTGTGACCATATTAACTGCATCTGATGTTCCCAACAATTCCTATGGTCTGATCATGCCAGATCAACCAGTTTTATGCGGTCCGGGATCAAATAATCAATACGGACATATTGTACGTAGCTTCACTGATCAAATCGCATGTGTTGTTGCAGAGACGGAAGTTCAAGCGAGAGCAGCTAGGGATCTTATCGATGTCGAATATGAAAATCTTCCCATAATTTCAAATTTTCGAGATGCTCTCAAACCTGGTGCGCAGTTAATTCACCCTGATAAAGACTTTAACATTCTCCTGCATTATAAAATTCGACAGGGCGAAGTTGAAAAGGCTTTTGAAAAAGCGGATGTCATCGTGGAAGGCACTTACAATACACCAATCCAGGAACATGCCTACCTTCAACCTGAAGCCGGCCTGGCATATTTTGATGAATCAGATAACATAACTGTTGTTGTAGGGGGTCAATGGGCTCACGAGGACCAGAAGGAAATTTCACATGCATTAAATCTTCCTCTGGAAAAAATTCGGGTAATTTATCCAGCAATTGGTGGTGCTTTTGGCGGACGAGAAGATATGTCTGTGCAAATAGTCCTTGCTTTGGCTGTGCATAAACTTGCTGCTTCAGGTATCAAGAAAGCAGTAAAAATTATCTGGTCGCGAGAAGAATCAATCATTGGCCACCATAAGCGCCACGCGTATGAAATTCATTCGAAATGGGGAGCAACTCGCGAGGGCAAGTTAATAGCGGCAAAGATGGAAGTGTATGCCGATGCTGGTGCTTATGCTTACACCTCAACCAAAGTGCAGGGTAATGCTACTCTGATGTGCAGTGGACCTTACGAAATACCCAATGTTATGGTTGATTCTTACAGTATATATACCAATAACACACCTGGCGGGGCTTTCCGAGGATTTGGCGGTCCGCAGGCCGCTTTTTCTGCTGAAATGCAAATGAATAAATTAGCCGAAAGATTAGGTCTTGATCCAGTAGAAATACGGATGAGAAATCTACTTAAGGAGGGTTCCTACCTCTCAGTCGGTTCAAGAATGCCAGCTGGAGTGAGCTTGCCAGAAGTCGTTCAAGTTTGTGCACAAAAATCCGGCTGGCAAGAGACAGAAAATGGCTGGCAAAGAACGGTAAAAAATACAAATTTAAGCGAAACAAAAATACGTGGAATTGGCTACGCATGTGGTTACAAAAATATTGGATTTTCTTTTGGGGCACCTGAGGAATGTTGGGCTACGGTCGAAATTCATGGCGCTAGTGAGATGGAAAAAATCATTTTGAAACACGCTGGTGCTGAAGTCGGACAGGGTTCTCATACAATATTCCGTCAAATGGCTGCTGAGGCAATTGGTGTGCCAATTGATAAGGTAACTTTAACAAATTCAGATACAGATACAACCAGGAGCTCTGGTAGTGTTTCCGCTTCACGAATGACATTTATGGCGGGTAATTCTATTATTGGCGCAGCTCGGCTGGCAAAAGAAAAGTGGATTAATGAAGAAAGACCAGCGATAGGGCTTTTTCGCTATGTACCACCAGGAACAACCCCATATGACAAAGAAACTGGCGCATGCGACCCAAATTTTGCTTACGGATATGTTGCCGAATCAGTAACTGTGGATGTTGACATCGAGACAGGTCAGATCGATCTGATTGATGTAGTCTGTGCAGATGATGTTGGACGGGCAATTAATCCTCAGCAAGTTGTAGGACAAATGGAGGGAGCAATAGTTCAAGCTGCAGGTTACACAATTCTAGAGAACTTTATTCAAGAAAATGGGCAGGTGAAGACCTCGCAGTTATCAACATATCTAATCCCAACTGCGCTTGATATTCCGGAAAGAATCGATTCCATTGTTCTCGAGTACCCTGATCCGAATGGTCCCTGGGGTGCAAGAGGGGTAGGTGAAATGCCATACATACCTTTCGCACCAGCAGTTGCAGCGGCGGTTCACGCAGCAACTGGAGTCTGGTTTGATGAATTTCCGCTCACCCCAGAAAGAGTTCTACGAGGATTAGGTAAGGTTGAAGATGATGTTTAAGTTCAGCACTTCAATCAAATTGTTGTAATTTAAAGGTAGATTAAGATGGTACGTGTTCTTGTTCGTGGCGGTGGCGACCTGGGGAGTGGGGTTGCACTCAGACTTCACAAGGCTGGATTACGTGTTGTGATTGCTGAAATTCCGCTACCACTTGTATTACGTCGAACGGTTGCGTTTGCGAACGCAATTTATCTCGGGACAATGCAGGTCGAGGATATATTAAGCCAGAAGGTTGCGAACCATAACGAAGCAAGGCTGTTGCTTGAACAGAGGATTATTCCTGTGATCGTTGAACCAGACCCAGATTCGGTTCAATTATCATCATATGAAATTATTGTTGATGCTCGCATGCTCAAAATAGCGGTACCTTATCAGCTCTCCGTAAGCCCCTTCATAATAGGTCTCGGACCAGGGTTTACCGCTATGAAAAACTGTCACGCTGCCATAGAAACGAATCGAGGACACTTCTTAGGCAGGGTCATTCTGGAAGGCTCACCGGAATCAGATACCCGCAAGCCAGGTAAAATCGCAGGTCATGAATTTGAAAGGGTGATAAGAGCACCAATAGAAGGTGTCATTCATTCTGGACTTGAATTGGGAACGTTGATTACAGAAAATGATATTGTCGCCTTTATTGATAATACTCCTGTCAAAGCGCCTATAAATGGGACACTTCGTGGCCTAATGCATGATGGAATCCATGTGACCCAAGGATTAAAAATTGGTGATATTGATCCGCGTTTCCATGAGAAATTGCATTCATTTGTTTCTGAAAAATCTTTGGCAATTGCAGGCGGCGTTATGGAAGCCATCCTGACAACAGGCCGGTTTCATATATGGAATTAGCGTCTCTCAATATTTTTGAGCAATTGGATCAGGTTGCCTGGGTTGGCAGTGGTGGAAAATCCACATTAATCTTTTCAATTCTGAATGAATTGTACCGAAAATCAATCATTACCACGTCCACTCACTTAACAGTTGCACAAGCAGAATATGTCAACCAGCATATTGTTATTGACAACCCTGATAAACTTTCTCAATCTTTGGTAAAAGGAAAATTTGGAATCACGTTGATCAGCTCGGGAATTGATCCGCTGGAACCTAATAAATTAGCAGGGTTTACCCCAGAAGATTTAAAACCAATATCCTCATTTTGTTTTTCCAATGCACTGCCCCTTTTTATTGAAGCTGATGGCTCTCGAAATAAACCCATTAAATCACCGGCCGATCATGAGCCTCAAATTCCTTCTTTTGTCTCGAAGGTGTGTGTGGTGGTTGGGCTGAGTGGATTGGGAAAACCAATCAGCGAAGAATTCATTCACCGGCCACAGCTATTTGCCAACGTAATAAATAAAAAAATGGGGGAAGAAATTACAGCAGACGATTTATTTCGCTACTTAAGCTCTCCCGATGGAGGACTTAAAGGTATTCCATCGCAAGCAGTGAGAATTCTATTTCTAAACCAGGCTGATCTCATTGTCAATAAACAGGTGATCTATGATCTCGCACTTCGGTGTAAACCATTTTTTGATCGAGTACTGGTAACATCCTGCGATACGAAAATACAGAAAATTTCAATTCATGCGCACTTTGGCAACATAGCCTGTGCAATTCTAGCGGCTGGGGAAGCAAAACGGTTTAATATGCCAAAACAAATGGCCATTTGGCAGGGGAAAACATTCATACGCACTATCGCTGAAAAAATGCGGACAATTCCATTGGACCAACTGATGGTCATCACCGGTGCTCATGCGTGACCAGGTAGAATCTGAGTTAAGAGGATTCGACTGTACCGTAATACGAAATGAAGAGTGGCGAACTGGCCAGGCGAGCTCAGTTAAGAAAGCCATACAAAATGTAAATACTGAAACCGATGCAATAATTTTTCTTTTGGTTGACCAACCCCAAATAAACGCAGGTATGGTCATCAACATTCTTCAGGAATTTGCGCTGAAGAATGCAGATGTCATTACTCATGAGTTCGATGGAATGATACGACACCCCGTTTTGTTCTCGAAACATACCTTTCAATATATGCTTGAATTAAATGGTGATGCTGGAGGCAGACAATTATTCAAGCAATTTCCGCCTTTGAAAATTTTAATTAATGATCCATTCTTCGCACTGGACGTGGATACAAAGGACGACTTGCAGGAATTGAATTTGATAAGACCCAGCGAATTAAATTCTACTCAGGACAATTAGAAAAGAGTTATATGTCACATTTTCCCTACTGGCGTTACGACTTTATTCAAAACGAAATCCAAAAATTTACTTGGGATCGCCCTCTGATTTCAATTGATGAGATATCCAATAGTTTTGCAAATGGAGTTTACACAACCTTGCGAACGCGAGAATCTAAATATGCGCTTCAGCTTTCTGCCCACCTCTCTAGGCTTGTAGAAAGTTTTGGCTTGAATGGGAGCGATTTTACCTACAATATCAATCAACTTAGGCCAATTCTAAGAACCTTATTGCAGCCTCTCCCGGGTGAAGAAAAGCGCGTTCGTTTGCATATTCCCTTCTCAGAACCGCAATTCTGTTATATTTTGATCGAGGAATTAAAACACAGTGATATAGCTGCCTACCAGAAAGGTGTAGCTGTCAAAACGAATTGCCTTTCCAGAAAAAATCCAGTTGCAAAACAGACTAGCTTCATTGAGCTTTCACGTGGAGAGAAAGATTATTTGAGGACATATAATTTAGAGGAATCTTTGATAATCAATAAGCAGGGTAAAATTCTGGAGGGTTTATCCAGTAATTTTTTTGCTGTTGAAAATGGGGTAATCTTTACTGCCGGTGAAGGTGTTTTGCATGGCGTAACCCGTAATATCATACTAGAATCAGCCGTTGAGAGCGGCTTTGAAATTATATTAAACTCTGTCAATTATGATGAGATATCCCATATTGATGAAGCGTTTATCACAAGCACCAGTCGTATGGTTATGCCATTAGTTAAAATTGATTCTGTGATCATTGGAGACGGGAAACCTGGTCCGATCACAATAAAAATAATGAAATTATTTGAAGAGCAATTTGATAAACAATTTGAATTAATTTAGCATGGTTTTTTATTCATCAGGGGATTCTTCTTCTTCAAGAGGAATGCCAGATTCTGCTTCATCAATCTGATCGACTGTTGGCACTTCAAGCTCACCGGATTCCATCATCTCGAGGATGCGGCTGGCTTCAGCTAGATTTTCTTCAGGAACATATACATTGGCGGATCCCAATTTTCCGAGTGTTAATCCATAAGTCACGCCCAGGCTTTCCTGGATTATTTCTGCAGGAATTTCAAAAGACTTCAATAAAAGTTCGATTGATGTCGCATCCAATAAACCATATGCACGATAAACCAATTTATATTCAGACATTTTTCTCCATTTTCTGTAAAATTCTTCGCTGACGATATGATAACTCCTGGTAAAGTCCAAAATCATTTGAAAGCGAGATGGTTTGCAATCCTTTTTCTACCCAGTAAATGGCTTGTTGATAACTGCGCGCTTTATGTTCAAAATATTTAGCCAGCTCAATCATGCAATAGATATCGTTAAGCTCACTGCCTATCTCCCATAATAAAACAGCTTCCTGAAAATTGCCAATTCTTTTATAAATATGGCTTAACTGTTTAATGACCCGTAATTTAACAGCGATTGACAAATCAGGTTGATCAAGCGCTTCTTGATAAAAGCGGATGGAAAGATCAATATTGTTGTTTTTTTCGTGTAGTCGTGCCATAGCAAAATTAATCGTTTCAAAATCGCTGCTATCCGCCACATTTGCATTCAGAATACGAATGTAATGGTAAAGCAAAGCAAAGAGCGAAACTACATCCATGGCATTATGATAAAATACTCCGGACATTTCACTGAAATTACCGGTTTTGAGAAAAGTACGATAAATTTCAGGGGCCATCCATCCAGGAATTTCTTCGCTTGTGCGGGCATATTTAAGTATTTTTGCTTCAATACTTTTTAACGAACGGTCTTCAAATTGGTAACGCCATAATGCTCTTGAATACTTTAACAGGTCAAGGTGTTCGTAGTTAACAAAGGGTGAGTACATTTTGTGCAGGATATAGCGGTGTCGAAGGATTGGAACATCGAATCCAATTCCATTGTAGGATACAATATTTTTGATTCCAAATAGAAAGTTTTCCAGATCATGCAGCATGGCTGCTTCTTCTGATGGACTTTTGAGAAAATACTGTCTCAAAAGAAGATGATCATCGACAATTTTTGCCACGCCAACCATAAATGCAAATGTGCCTGCCGATTGTGATAGTCCAGTCGTTTCTGTATCAAGAAAGACACATTCCTGCCATTGTAGATTGGAGGTTATGTCTGGGAGTGAAAAATCTGAAAGGTCATTAAATATTTCAGTAAACGCAATTTCTCCATGTTGGTAATTTCTTTCAAAAATTTTATCTATGTAAAAAAACGAACCCAATCGGTTTACGTCCACCTGCCCATCTTTGAAGAAATGATCTGCCTGATAGCTTTTTTTGACAGGTCGAAGATTGTTTGCGCCAAAATGGAGCCCAAGCTCCTTAATTTTGCGCTCTAATTCGTCATTCATTATGTAAACCTAAGATTTCCTTTATCAGCACCAGCGTTTCTAGTTTTCCTCCATAACCTAACTCTGTTTCAGGCCCAACACAAGAAGGACAACCATTGGAACATGGGCACTCTTTAATCTGCTGAACAATTTCTGAAAGAAATGTCCCTAGAATGGCGTGCATGTGTTCCATTAATCCAATCCCAAAGGGGATATTTTCATGCATCAAGAACAAGGGTTGCCCACCACATAAATCCGAAGAAGGATCGCTAAAAACCTCGATATCTTGAAAGTCGCACATCAAATAAAGAGGAGCCATATTTCGAACCAGGTATTTTAGGCCACCTAACCCGGATCGAACCCTAACATTTGCTTCAACCCGGCGGTGACATGGCTGACAAAGGGTTACAAGGTTTGCTAATTGATTGGCATCTTTGATCGAATCAAACAAACGAAAGGGTTTTATATGGTGGATGTGCAACATTGTTTGTTTCCCGTCCGTACCACAACTCTGACAAGTGTTGGCATCTCTTGTGAGTACAAGTGCCCTGGTTTTTTCCCAGTCCGAGCCATAATCGTTAACATTCGATAACCACAATTTTCTTTCTCTCAACCGATCAACAATTGCTTCACTTAACCCAAACCAAACAGCTTGCGTTGTCAGCTTTATTTCGGGCAATATTAGTGGCCTGGTCGCAATTTTCTGGTTATTTTGCCACAATATTTCATCAAAGGCGACGATTTTGTTAGTCACTTCGATATTTCCGAAGTGAGCGATGACATCTTCTACAGGTCTGGAGGCTAGTGTATTAATTAGTTTAATCTTCGTATCTCGTTTTGCTTGTGTGTAAAAGGGATATTGTTTATTTTCCAGAACAGCCAAACCCTCTTCGAGATTCAATTCCTTCACCAGATATTCTTCGCCCTGGTGCATATAAACAGCGCCAGCATGTACCATCCAGAGGCTGCTGCTGTAATCCACCTGCCCGATCACCCGATTTGATTTTTCATCAACCAATTTAATGACGCCGCCATTCATATTTCGAATGCTGATGTCTTGTGTTGGAACCTGGCTTCCAACCCAATAATATCGTCCATCGATCAAATGAAGACTCCCTTCGGCTACAATAATATCCAAGAGCGGTCGAATGATTTCCCAGCTTAAGACACCAAAACAATCTCCAGTTTCAAAACTGAGCTCACTCGCGGCTGCACGTAAATGTTGAAGGAGAATGAGTTGATTATTGGAATCAATTAGTGCCGATTCTGGATTTCTTAATAGCACAAACTCGGGATGATTCACCAGAAATTGATCAATAGGAGATGAATTGGCAATAAAATATGCTGACGAATATTCATTCTTGCGGCCAGAACGCCCGATTTGTTGTAATGTGGAAGATATCGAACCAGGATAACCACATAAAATGACATTCTGCATGCCACCAATATCCATGCCTAATTCGAGTGCATTGGTTGTAAATAACAGTTTAATCGAACCACTTCGCAATTTTGCTTCCAAATCTCTCCGCTCATCCGCTAGATAGCCGCTGCGATATGCTTGAATGGACGATAATTTCTTCCCAAAGCGATCCTGCACAAGTTTAAGACTCATCTCCACACTTCGCCGTGATATCTGGAAAACGAGAGTTTGTAAATTCTGATCGGCAAATTCCAGCGCAATCCGATTGGATTCCGCGAAGGCACTTTTTCGCAATCCCAGATGCGGGTTTTCAATCGGGGGATTATAAAACAGGATAGATTTTTTCCCCTGTGGAGCACTATTTCCCTGGACTAAAGTGATCGGTTCTTCTAATAATCTCTCAACAAACTCTTGTGGGTTTCCGATAGTGGCTGTCGTGGAAATGAATTGGAGGTTGCGACCGTAAAACGTTGCAATCCGTTTTAAGCGCCTGATTACATTCGCAACATGTGATCCAAAAACACCGCGATAAGAGTGAATTTCATCGATGACCACATATCTTAATTCGCTGAAAAATCGTTCCCATTGTGTGTGAAAGGGTAGGAATGAATAATGGATCATATCGGGATTCGTCAATATCAACGAAGCTTTCTTTCGTATTGAAGTTCGTTTTGATTGAGGGGTATCTCCATCATATACAAAACAAGGAGTTTCTACACTTGAACGCCCATTCGTTTTTTGTAACTTGTCCAGGATCAACTGAAATTGCTGCAATTGATCATAGGCAAGCGCCTTGGTGGGATAAATAAATAAAGCATTACCTGCACCATCATTTTTAATTTTTCTGTTGAGTATGGGCAGAAAGAATGCCATCGTTTTTCCACTAGCTGTGCCGGTATTGATCAAAACATTCTTTCCAGCCATTATTTCTTGATAGCAATCATATTGATGACTGTAGAGACGCTCAATGCCAATTTCTTGCAAGGCCTGAATCAGTCTTAAATCCAAACTGTCCGGATAATTGCAAAATTTTCCGGAGAATTCTGGTTTTGTGTGAATGTGGGTGACATTTTCGCGATTATGGTTCTTTTCCAACCAGTTTTCGACAAATGGGATGTGTGGAGTATTCTGAATTAGCATTTTTCAATGAGTTATATAATTAAGTCTAAATATGATCTAAAGAGGAAACTATTAATGTATGTTTTTTCCATATTTCTGATTTTGACAACAGGGTTCCTCATAGGAACGATTCTGAACCATTTGGCAGATACATTGCCTTTTCATCGTAAACTGATTGTCAACCTTGCCTGCAGCAATTGCGGACAAACGTTCGATATCTATCATTATATTCGATTTGCGCCGTGTAAGGAATGTGGTGTCAAGCCATCACTTCGGCGATTATTGACGCCTTTTATCTCTGCTGCTGTCATGCTCATTGTTGTATTTTTTCCACCGGATTATTCTGGGAGATGGTTAACTATTTTCATATTTACTTATTTAGCATTGGTTTTAATCATTGACATCGAACACCGTCTTATTATGAATCCAATTAGCATTATTGGCGGAATAGTTTTTATAGCGATTGGAATCTATCTAAATGGTTGGCTTGATACCACCCTCGGAGCCGCAACTGGCTTTGGTTTTATGTACGCTCTTTATCTGTTAGGCATCCTCTTCTCCCGTTGGATGTCTAAGAGAAGAGGTGAAGAGATTGAAGAGATTGCGCTTGGATTTGGAGATGTATCCCTCAGTTTGGTTATCGGTATTCTGATCGGGTGGCCGCGAATAGCACTGATATTGTTTTTCGCTATTTTATTGGGTGGTGTTTTTAGTGGTTTATTCTTATTGGTTTCTGTATTATTCAAACGTTATAAAGCGTTTACTGCCATCCCTTATGCGCCATTCATTATCATCGCGACTGTGATCGTGATCTACGCTTCGTCACAACCAATTTGAATAATACTTATTTAATATTTATTCCACGACACCTGTTAAACGTGGGAACCAGTACCAGAGCACGTCACCGGCTGGTTTCGCTCTGACAGAACTACTACCATCCTGAACCCCAATCTGAAGATTATAGCCCGACGAAATTACGCCCTGAATCCAATCAATATCATTAATCGCAGATAGAGCAGCCTGATAGATTTGGGATTGTATTGTAAGATTGACACCCGCCATCTCCTGCAAATTAAAACCCTGTTGATTTACCAGCTCAAAATCCAAACAATGATCATCCACCGGCACACAGCCATTAAACGCTCCAGTTATAGAAGGGTAATTCAAACGAATAATGATTGGTTTTTCAGATTTTTCATGCAAATCCGCAACATTTTTAGAAAGAATCTCCTGAAATTTGGTCAGAAAAACATTTGGATCGTCTCCATTTTCACCAAGATCCCAGGTTGCATCTACTAGCAGGAAATTTAAGTCTTTCACTGTATTTGAATCAATCCTATCGTTTTCAATACGCATGGATGCAGAGAGCTCACCTTTGAATTTTTGTTTGACTATTTCAAGATTGGCATTGAGTGATCGCTCAAATACATAATTTAAATTACTATTGGCCGAAGAGGATTCATCAAGACTATAATAGGAATCGAGCGCGACAGCGCTCACTTCAGTAAACTGAGCTAAATCTGCTACGTATGTTATTAATCGTTGATACTCTTCCTCCAGAGAAGCATTCAAACTGGCAGAGAGCTCATTTTGGGAAAGAACAGCCAGTGCAGCTGGAGTAAGGTCTATTTTAGGCGTTAATACCACTTGCAAGCCTGCCGACTGGGCTTTTTTGATCAAAACTATCAAATCTTTCCAGAGAGGGTTCCTACCGACCACTGGTGAAAGAATAACTGGATCGAGTGATTGTAAAGTCCAAACTACGGGGAGAATAACCTTATTTGCATTTGCTTCGCGCATAGTTTGAAACGCAGCCTGACTGTAAATTGGTTGGAATACACTGTATTGATCAGATGCTTGAAAAGCAGTAACAAATCCAGGGGGGCGTGCATTGATCGTCGTAGCTATAATCTCGGTAGCAGGTGCATTGACCTGTAACCCCGGCCAGGAATCAACTTTAACATTAATTGTTTGTTCTGCGTTAGTCTTTTTAACAACCCAGTCTGAAATTTCAACTGTTGAGAGCTGTGTCTCATCTCCCACCTGACAACTATCATTGCGACAAATTCGATACTTCAACTGGTCAATCATGTTAAACGGACCATATAAGGTGTACGTGTGGGTATTGGTTTCCTGTTTGGTCAAAGGGATAGGTGACCCCCAACCGTAACCAAAAAATTGTATTGAAATTGTATCTGCGGTCGGAGTGTTTTCCGGGACTTCAATATTAAATATAATCGGAAAGGTATTCGTTGATTGAAACGAAGAAATAAAGTCATCAATCAATATATCTTCATTTGGAATAATAATACTGCGAGTTAAGAATTGATCCTCCGAAGTTAACTCAGTGTTCCAAAAACCATTCCCAAGTGTGTATTTATAAATAAGATTAAACCCAACCGGCAGATTGAGTGTGATTGAATACCTGCCATCTGGAAGGCGGTTGAGAGATGGCGCACGTGAAGCAATTGCGCTCTCGCCATTAAACACATTTCCAAATACATTTCCTAACTGATATGTATTACCGATTATGCGCAAAGGTTCTTTGATCGATTCCGACGGCACTTTGGCTAAAAAGGTCACATTAACAAAATCACTGGGAGCGACCTTTAATAAAGCCGGCGTTGTCTGTAAAGAGGCAATCATAGCTTCCTGTTGGAAAATCTGATATTCGCCATCGGTCGATAATGCGACGAAATTATGCTTACCTGGTGGTAAATTTTCTATGACAAAAACGCCACTCGAATCAGTAAATACATGGATTCCGGCAGATATGACCAATAAGTTGGGTAAAGGAGCATTGGTGCTGCCATTTACAATTTGACCTTTCAGCCGTCCATATTCATATGCGAATTGCCGATCTGCCCAATTGGTAAGAATATCAGAAAAATCTCGGGCACCGTCAATGTATGCCGCTCGATAATCGATTACCTGGTTTTCTCTATTCGTCTCATAAACAGGAAGCCCTGCACTGCGATAATAACGATATTTGATGACAGCGCCAATTCTCAAAGGAATAATGACGCCATAGTGGGTATCATCAATCTTCTGAAGCGAATAGCGGGTAGGATTAAGCTCTATACCAGTCACATCATCGATCAGTTCTATAACGAGATCCTCTGTTACCGGCTCGGGAATTTGCAAAAAGAAACGGCTTTCAGCCAGGGAAACATCTTGAGTATATTGCTGCACATTCGGACTCTCCACAGTAGTATCATTCTGCAGAATAGGTACACAAGCACTGAAGCTAAGCAGAAAAAAGACGATAAGAGCGGGTAAAAAACAAAATTTTTGAATTTTCATGTCAGTAGCCTTAGTAAATATTAATTTAAAAATCCGAATTTATTTTTTGAGTAATCTCATTTTGTTTATTTGCAAGGCTGCCAAGAACGCCGTTCACAAAGCGAGGTGTTGCATCCGAACCATAAACCTTTGCCAGCTCAATCGCTTCGTTAATGGCCACCTTGACAGGCGTGCATTCTTCGATGGCAAATTCCCATAACGCAATCCGCAATATGTTACGATCAATTACTGCAAGCTGGTCCATTGGCCATTCAGGAGCGTGGACAGCAATCAAATCATCCAATTTATGAACGATTGGAACAATACTGGTGACGATTTTGGTTGTAAATTCGACCAGTTTCTCTTCAATTGGTTCTTCTTCAAGCCGGTTTGCGAGTGAAATTAATGGAGCATGACCGGATAGATCGTATTCGTATAAGACTTGTAAAGCAATTCCACGGGCTCTTGTTCGTGCTTTCACAATTAAGTTAACTTTCTGGAATAGAAAGTTCTATATCTTCAACATGAATATTGATCTTTCCAACATCCATACCAACCATTTCGGAGATTGCTCTGGAGACTTTGTTTTGAATCGTGTGACTGACTTCACGAACGTTGTAATCTCTCTTCAAAATAACGTAAATATCTGCATAAACCGTACCGTCATCAACATTAATCTTTATGCCTTCACTGACACCACGTTTGAAGAAGCGATTCACTTCAGAATGTATGGAGGCAAGTCTGCTAACGCCATCAACGGATAGGGCAGTTAACTTTGCGATCGACACCAGCACTTCCGGTGCAATCGTTGTCTTTCCAGTTTTTGAAGATGAGGTTGTCATAAGTTCTCCATATTAAGGTTCAAATAATAGTGTTGATCTATTATAACTTAATTAGGCTGAATAATTGCTCACACAAGTTACTTCTGAAGCGCGAGTTGCTTGTTAATAAATTCAATCGATTTTTCAAAGACAAAATTATGTTCCTTTTCGAGAACAACACAATGACCTGAGTTTTCAAGGACGATTAATTCTTTATAGGGTGAGTTGATATTATCATAAATCAAACTGGCACCACTTGGATCAATGGTTGTATCCAGTTTACCTTGAAAGATGATTGTTGGTTGATGAATAAGCACTAACCGTTTTCTTACTTCCTTTTGTAATTTATATAATTGATAAACTGCAGAAGTAGGGTTTACACGGTAACCCTTCCAGGGGAACTCGCCCTCATTCACAACGTCATCTTGTTCATAACTTTTCTTAGGAATAAATTTCTTAAAAATTCGAATGAGGCTTGAAAGAAAAATATTCTTTATTCTAATAGCTGGCGAGTAAAGCAATATCCCTTGAAGTTGTGGAAATTTGCTCGCCATGTAGAGGGTCACCAATCCTCCCATTGATTCTCCACCGATGAAAATATTGGGATAAATTTCAGAGTTAGAATTTATTAAGTTTGAAACGGTATCGGTCCATTCATACCACTTACGTGAATTCAAATCAACCGGCGTAGTATTATGACCAGGTAGAAGGGGAGCAGCAACGGAGAATCCCTGCAAATGTAGTGCATTCGCAAGGGGTCTAACTTCAACCGTTGTCGCTGTAAGCCCATGGAGCAGAATGATGAGCACATCATTGCTGCCCACTTTGAAAAAATCACCACCTTCCAGTTTTTTATTTTGCATCAATGCATCCATAAGTGAACTCCTCATGCAAATAGAAGATATTTTTTTGATAGTCCTAGAGATTGGCTATAGTTATTCGTCCATAGGTTATTTATAAAACTCGCAAATTAATTATTCGCTGAAAATAATTCTTTCAATGAATAATTATGAAACTTTTTGCCTAATAATACAATTAATAATGACATTTTCATAACACTTCTTATACGTCTAAGAACTTTTAGTGAAAGATAATTGATTGGAAACTGATTGCCAATTAGTTACCACCACTTATTAGAATACTTATTCTATAATAGAAAATCCCGGGTATTTCTATAACCTTACAATACGCCCATAAGTGGGGTGGGGGATAAACAATTAATCCGAGATTCAAATTAGCTTTCCATACATATCGATTAAGAGGGTTAGAGTAATTTCCTTAGATTACTTCTGAACCTGATTATTATCATAGAAATAATAAGTAGTTCGTTTACGTTCAGAATATATGGGAATCTAAAATTTGGATTCTGCTGATATAGTGAAAACAAATATTAATTTTGTGGGATTAATTCTCAATTTCAAGGATGAAAAAGGATGGTTAAGTTAACTTTTTGTCTGGTATAGAGAGTAATCAATTGAAATTATGGTACAAAATTTCTCAAGAAATGCTACATTTAACTGGCAGGGGAGACAAATAAAAAGAAAACCATTTTATGGTTTCGATAAGTTATATTATCATAAGCATATACACGAACGGATTACCTTAGCGTGATGACATATAACGCCTTTGCTCAAGTATCTCATACTCAAAACCGTGCCGAATAAAATAAGCATGGTTTAGATGCTTTATAGGAATAATTTATTCAAATCGAAAAATTTTGGATCCAGAAAATTCTAAGAAGTACCTCTCACCTATGCGCAGTGAGCTGATAAGTACATAAAATACCTATCTTTCACACTCTTCTGTATAATTGTTTTATGAATTCAACCCAATCAATACATGAGGCCAGTAACCAATATTTGCAAACCATTCAATTCGCACGTAGTGAAAATACTTACAAGACATATCGCAATGGGTTAAACCTGTTTCTAAAAATGTTGGCGGAAAAAAAGGTCGATATTGCTGCTTCGGATGTGTCGTTTATAACTGATGAACATTTTGCTGCTTTTATAGCATTCCTGAAATACCAGTCACCGGCTACTGAGCGGCTTTATTTGACGGCGGTAAAAGCTTTCTTCGAATACATCACTGCCGAAAAATTAGCTGATATCAACCTGGTGCGGATCCAATTATTGATAAAACAGCGTTCCCGTAAAGCAGGTGTTAGACTGCCCCAGTTCCCAAAAAATGAAATTGATTTGGTTTTAGAAAAGGCAGACCAATTAAAAAATCTCTCTACAGAAAGTGAAGCCGAGCGATTAATCAATTATCGCGACCGTGCCTTTCTCTTCTGCCTGGCAGATACCGGATTGCGAGTTCATGAAGCTTGTAAACTGCGGCGTGGTGATATTAACTGGTATGAATTGCGAGCGGTCGTGATCGGAAAGGGAAATCGTGAGGCTGTCGTGCGGTTTTCGGAGCGTAGTATCCAAAAAATCAAAGAATATGTTAACCTACGCGCAGAATTGGATGGAGCCACTGGTATTTCATTGAGCGCATTGCCAATTTTCGCCCGGCATGATAAAGGAGCGGGAAAGAAAGTAACACCGATTACGACAACCACAGGTCGGAATATTGTCACCGCCCGTGTTGTTGAATTTCTCGGGCAAGCGGCTGCAGGAACAATCACGCCGCATTCATTTCGGCATTACTTCGTTACCCGCATTTTACAAGCATCAGGCAACCTAAAATTAGCACAATCTCTTGCCAGACATACAAATATTGCTGTTACCCAGCGCTACGCTCACATCAATGATGACGAATTGGATCGTGGCTATAAAGATATTTTTGAATGATTACACTCAACAAGATGGTGCTGAATGAATAAAAAAACTGAGTTTGATTCAGAAATCCATGGTTATCCATTCCCAAACCGGTTTGAGAAGAATTGGTTGAACATTTTTGTTCGCCTGGCTGTTAAAAATTCTATCTATGGCTTGTGCGGCGGCATGGTTTTTAGTGCCTTGGACCATTTCTTTAGTAAAGTGAATTTGCCCACTGTAAATCCGGAAAATAAAGAAGCGCAAGAAGCATTCATCCACCATCTCTGGAAACGACAGCTTAACAGCATGCCATTGATCAATTATTTTTCACTCCTTTCTCGTAATTTTCAAAATGATAATTTATTATTCATCAATACAATCACAAAACAGTTGTCGGTCGTGATCCAGTCCATAGATGCGGGCATCCCCTGCCCTCTGGTGATTATTCGTTCATCTAAATTTGAAGATTTAACGAATAATCATCAATTATTGATCACCGGTTATGACATAGACAGTGCCATAACATACTTATTTTGCTATGACCCAAATCACCCTGGTAAGCAGCCCATTATCACCATATCGAGGGATATCACAGCACTTTCGATCTCACAATCTACCAACGAACCAATCCGCGGTTTCTTCTCTAACCCTTACAAAAAAAAACCACCCTATTCATCAAAATAAATAGGGTGGAATAGTTAATCAAAAGTGAATTATCCGTTTAACTACACGAATTCGTTATGGTAGAGCTTATCATTTACCACGCACATTAAGCGTTCTTCCTGCGGCAAAGCTTTTCGCGCTTGATCACGCAGAATATTGACATTGGCAAAGAACTCTCGCATCATGACAACCAACAAATAGCGACTATTTTGATTTAAGGAAATTTTTTCGTTGGTGCTTTTTGCGAATGCTCCGGCCAATCGCATGAATGTTATTTCAGGTAAGAGGCCAATCTCAGCGGAAACGCCATAATCTTGTTTAAATTTTTGCTTATCGAGATTAAGGTCAAATAACTCCATCATAAAACGATAACGCATTCGATCTCGTTTTGAAAACGATTTATACGCATAAACTGGCATGTTCCCACTGTTAATTTTTTGCTCGTATTTACCTAGGGAAAATGTATTTACCAATAAATTACCGTTCATGTAGCTAAAAGCGCCAGAACCTGTGCCAATATATTCTTCATATTGAACGATATATTCGTCAATCATCTTTACATCGTGACGTGAAAAAGTCCAGGCTGAGGCAGGTTTATACGCTTTTTCCAAACCTTCAGTGATGATTTGGAAATACTCAAATTCTCTATTACGATCAATATTTCCAAGGGTTCTGTCCATTGCTTTCTTTACGGAAGGAGCACTCATCAAAGGGTAAAAGGTTGTTTGTTCTGCCCCAGAGCGAATTACATATTCAAGATCTTTCCTCAACATTTCTGGGGTTTGGTCCGGGAGGTTAAAGATCATATCGACGTTTAACGATGGCAAAATTCCAACCGCCATTTGGATAATCTCCAGAATTTGATCGCCTGATCCAAATTTTTCATAGCGGCTCATTTGCTTCAAGAGATGATCATCAAAACTTTGAACACCTACCGATAAGCGGTCAACTCTACCAACCAATTCGCTAAGAATTTCACGTGTAAGGTGGTTTGGATTAGTCTCGCATGAGACATCATGAATTGAAAAAAGGCTTTTTGCCAGATCAATCGTTTGCGTTAATTCATCAACTAGAACCGTTGGTGTTCCTCCACCAATATACATCGTGACGAAATCGTACCCTTTATCGGCCAGCATTCTGATTTCCTCGCGCAGTGCAGAAAAATATCTCCGTGTTTTCTCTTCGTTAAACACAAAACGGTTGAACGAGCAATACGGACAAAGGCTTTCACAAAAGGGAATATGAGAATAAAGGACATACTTTTTATTGATATCAGGAGTTGGATACCGAAAACTTTCCGGGATATTTTTCAACTGCAATTGATTGTAAGTTATTTTGTCAATCACTTCCGCTAAAACACTTGAAAAAAGAGATTGGCGAATAGTACGAAGATCTTTTTTCATGTACAGAGCACCTTAATATTAATTTTACCGATAATAGGATAATATTATCATATATTTTGTGTTGAAATTAAGCATCCGGATTAGATTTTTATTAGAGGATTAGTCCATGAATATCGGAATTATCGGCGCAGGTCCTGCCGGCATATTTGCCGCCCTGGAGGCATCAAAGCGTCACGAACATGTCACAATTATCGACTCTAACCCGTCTCCAGGTAGAAAACTGGCCGCTACAGGTGCTGGTAGAGGTAACCTAACCAATGTAAATGTGGCTGCAAGTGCTTATGCATCTATAGAAAAATTTTCATATGAAGAAATAATTCGCGAATTTGATTACGAGTTCTTACATTCCTATCTCAATCAGAATGGAATTTATATCTATCAAACAGACGACGGCTGGTGCTACCCAATCTCTAACTCAGCCAAAAATGTAGCAGAATATCTTGCAAAATTGCTGGAAATTAACAGGATTGAGATTAAGAGCTCTTGTAATGTGACGGATATCCTTGCAACAAAAGGAAAATTTACTTTATTCTTTGAGAATGAAAAGCCGCGCAATTTTGACCGCTTGATCGTAGCATCTGGTGGTTGTGCACATCCGCAATTAAATGCATCCGATAAGCTCCTTCTCACGCTTGCGAAAATGGGACACAATACAATTTCAGCACGCCCAGCTCTGGCCCCGATTAAAACCACCAAGAAATTTTCAAGGCATCTATCCGGAGTGCGTTTGGATGCACGATTAACAATCGAAAAAAAAGGTCGCCCTGTGGTTTCATCTTTTGGGAATATCATCTTCACTGAATGGGGAGTTAATGGACCTGGCGCAATGAATATAAGCCACTATATTAACGAGGGTGAATCCGAGCTTAAACTGCAGTTTGATTTTACGAATACTGCGACAAAACAATTGATTGGTTCGTTCAATTCAACCCAAAGTACAAATATTTTGTCTTTAGACACTCTACTCTTACCCATTTACCCGCTCAAATTAATCGATCAAATTTCAGAGAATGCGAAACTATCTGGTTATGATTTTTCAAAATCCCCTGACAGCATGGCACTTAAAATTTCGGGATATCTGGTTTTCAGCGAAAAAATTACCGGCACCAGAGGATTTCAATTTGCTCAAGTTTCAACCGGTGCTGTGTCTTCCAGCAACATCAATCCCAAAAATCTGGAATCAAAAATTACCCAGGGACTCTTCTTCGCCGGAGAAATTCTGGATGTGATTGGTCCTTGTGGTGGCTATAATCTTCATTGGGCATTCGTAAGTGGAATAGTGGCAGGGCGAGCAGTTTAATTTCTGCGAGAATCGTTTATTCCCTGTGAATTTTAATTTGTATGTTATCTGATTTTGATTTTTCCAGGTGGTCGCATAAAATAGTCACACTATTATTCATTCTCAAACCTTCATCAATACCAAAGCGATAAGTTAAAAATCCTGGCTTTTCGGATAAAACTTCTTTAATCGCCAGACAAGCTTTCAAAACCTGTTCAGCGTTGATAAATTGTTCACGAACCATCAATGGCTTAACTGGTAAACGCAGGTTCCGCAGAAATACATCCATTATGACTGGATGCTCGATTATTTTTGTAAAACTTTCCATGTTGCAAAATTCTAAGGCTTTGACGTAACCGCTATCAATATGCAATTCTTCAAATATCAGCTTATTGCCACTTGCGTCCATACTTGTATTACCTGATTTTTCGTCTTCTGGCAAAAGATCGGCGATACGGTCCATAACAAATTTCGCCCCGCGCAAGAGAGAGTCTTTCATTGGTAAAGCCTCAGTATAAAAGTCATTTGTGGAAACCGGCTTTCCAATAACCATTTTTATGGTCGGGAATTTGAATTTGAGTGCATTTCCCAGAGCAGACCTCATACCAATAAAGCCAATCGGAATAATAGGAGCTGATGATTTCAGACTGAGCCAGCAGATTCCTGGTTTTGGTTTCTTCAGGGTATTCTCCCAGATGCCCCCTTCTGGAAAAACACCTAACACACCACCATCTCTCAACACTGTCAGAGCTGCATTTAAACCCTTTTGGTCAATTTCTCCTCGATTTATGGGTATGAACCCGTATAGGTTTGCAAAGCGTGCTAATTTTGGATCAAGGGGAATGTCTCCAGAACCAAGTATCTCAATCATTTTTGGCGCGAAACAAACCATTAGAATTGATTCCATGGCTGCCACATGATTACCAGCCATGATATAAGCACCAGCGGTTGGCAAATTATCAACCCCTGATAATTCAAACCTGGTTAATAAACGTACCAGAACCCTTCCCAAAAACTTAACTATCTTTCTCTTGAGATGATTTGGTTTCGGTTGATAATTATTCATTGGGAATCAAATAATTTTACAAATTATTCGGAGTCAACAACCTGGCTTTTATTTTTCTGATTCTTGCCACGCTCTTCTGTATTTAATATTCTTTTGCGAATACGAAAAACATCAGGGGTAATTTCAAGCAGCTCGTCGTCAGCTAGAAATTCAAGCGCTTCATCCAGAGAGAGTGTATGTGGTGTTGATAAGCGATATTCGAGGTCTTTATTGGAAGAGCGCATATTTGTTAAATGCTTTTTTTTGCAAACATTTACGGTAATATCACTCTCGTTAAATGACTCCCCAAAGACCATGCCTTCATAAACATCCACTCCAGCGCCAATAAATAAAGTTCCTCGTTCTTCTGCATTTTTAAGGCCGTATGTACTGGTTGTACCTGTTTCCCATGCAACCAGTGAGCTGGTATTTCTCGTTGGAACATCCCCTGCGAAATCCATATAATCCGAAAAATTGGTGTGCAGAACTCCCTGGCCACGAGTTGTGGTTAAAAAATGTTGTCTCAAACCAAGCAAACCACGGGTTGGAATTAGATATCGCAGAACCACACCATCCAACTCATTTTCCATGCTCAGCAATTTACCCTTTCGGGTACCAAATAATTCGATTACAGCCCCCACTGAGTCAGGGACCGTTTCGACAATCACCTCTTCAAATGGCTCTAGCAATTGGCCGTCTTCACCATTCTTAAAAATGACTTCCGGTCTTGATACTTGAAACTCAAAACCTTCTCTACGCATTGTCTCGATCAGGATAGCAAGATGAAGTTCTCCCCGACCAGAAACCGTGAAACGATCTGCAAATTCGGTTTCAGTGACACGTAACGCCACATTATTCCTTGTTTCGCGTTGCAATCTGTCTTTAATTTGGCGAGTTGTCAAATACTTTCCCGATCTGCCAGAAAAGGGTGAATTATTAACTTCAAAGCTCATTTTAACCGTTGGTTCTTCAACAGAAATGCGCGGAAGTGCAACCGGATCATCTTTATCTGCCAGGGTTTCACCTATCCGCAAATCTGGAATGCCCGCTATGAAGGCTATGTCACCAGCTTCAACTTGCTTGACACGTGCTTTTTTTAATCCTTCAAAAACAAACAGATATTTTACCTTTTCAAGTTTTATTTCATTTTCGAGGGTGATATGCGCAATTTCAGATCCCTCTTTCACAGTACCAGCAAAAACACGTCCCAGACAGGTCGAGCCAATATGGTCATCGTAACCAAGATTGGCAACTAACATTTGGAATGGGGCATCACTATCTACATTCGGTCCAGGAACTTCCTTGACGATTGTCTTAAATAGAGCAACTAGCGAAGTTTCCATTGAATCAATTGAAAACCCAGCTTCCCCTTGAACTGCTCTGGTATAAACAACCGGAAAATTAGTTTGTTCTTCTGTCGCGCCTAATTCAATAAAGAGATCAAATGTTTCATTCAGCGCTCGCTGAGGTTCTGCATCCTTTCTGTCTATTTTATTGATAACAACAATAGCTTTTAAACCACGCGCCAGTGCTTTTTTTAACACAAATCGCGTTTGTGGCATTGGCCCTTCTGCCGCATCAACCAATAATAAAACACCATCAACCATATTTAAAACTCGTTCAACTTCACCACCAAAATCAGCATGCCCGGGTGTATCAATGATGTTAATTAGATATTGATTGCCTTCATCAGGATCAATATACTTGACAGAAGTGTTCTTTGAGAGGATCGTGATACCACGTTCCCGTTCAAGATCATTTGAATCCATCACCCGTTCAGCCACTATTTGATGGTCAGCAAATGTATGGGTTTGCTTCAACATAGCATCCAGAAGAGTAGTTTTACCATGGTCAACATGTGCGATAATCGCAATATTTCGAATTTCTTTTCTTTCTTGCTGCATTAATCACCTTTAATAATCTATGACAAATTTTACAAACGTTCTATTATACACCCATTGTCTATATTTACCGGTGAATTCCTCGTCTTAGCAGCAAAATGTAAATACCAAAAATCAATAAACCTATCGAACCAGTGTTTCCAATAAATCCAACTGCGCTTTCCGGATTCCCGCCAATATATAACCCCCACCCCACCATCGCAAAAATTCCTCCAGGGATAAGCGGCCACCAAAGAAACTTCAGTGTTCTTACTCTGGAAAATACCGTTACCAGACCCCAACCCAGTGCCATCCAGACCAGCATGATTCCTGTCTTAACCAATGCATTTTCCTGAGTTGTAAACTGCCAGGCAAAAAATACACCTGCGGAACTACCAATTAATAAACTTCCTGGGATCACTAAACCAAATAGTCTCCAATACAAACCACTGCCTAATAGTGCGATTCCAGTTGCAACTCCGATATAAAAAAAGTAATCGAGCAGGCGATGACCAGAGAACAAGAAAACAAAGCTAACTCCTGTATTTACCATAAAAATAGGGAAGAACCAAAAATGAACTTTATTCTGCTTTTGATAAGAAAAAAGATTTATAAGAAGAAAACCAAGATTGAAAAATATCAGGAGAAAAGCGATTTTTGTCAAGTTTGTGTGATCGTTTTCAGTAAAGTATAGGTAATTTAGGGGGGTCAGTACGGTGCCGAGATAGACTGCAAAAATATAGACCGCTTCAATCTCTTTTCTCCAGGCGTACAAACCACACCCAATGCCAAGAATTATTACGATCAAAAAGATTAAATAGTTATTAAGAAGGAAAGCCCGAAATATAAATGCGGATCCCAATAAAATCATGGCGAGCAAAATCAACCCCAAGTAATTATTTTTATTGAAAAACTCTTTAATTCCCAACATTGGCAACATCACAAACAATCATTTTTAAGAAAAAATCCAGACCTATAAGATGCCGTATTCTTTACCAAGGAGCACAGCATGCATTCGATCTCGTGCTCCCAATTTATTAAAGATACTCGTCAAATGGTTCTTAACCGTCCCCTCTGCAATCACAAGTTGAGCTGCGATCTCCTTATTACTCAACCCAACAGAGACCATTTTTAATATTTCAATTTCTCTCCTGGAGAGATTTTCAAAAGAAGCATCGACTTCTCTTTTTTGGGTGCGAGGTAATTTGGTAAACTCTGCCATTACTTTCGCTGTTATAGATGGTGGAAGATAATATTCGCCTCGTTGGGCAGCTCGAATTGCCTCAAAAAGCTTTTCTGGAGAAACGTCTTTTAATAAATATCCGTGAGCGCCAGCATGCAAGGCGTTAAAGACCAATTCGTCTTCATCAAAGGTTGTCAAAACAATCACTTTAACATCACGAAATTGGCTGGCGATGCGCTTTGTGCAATCTACGCCTCCCATAATCGGCATGCGCAAATCCAGGAGAACAACATCAGGGTTATTACGCGCAATTTGCAATAAGGCTTCTTCTCCATTTGATGCCTGTCCTACTACTTCAAAATCCATTTGAAGTGAAAGTAAAGTAACGAGTCCTTCTCTGAAGAGTTCCTGGTCGTCTACGATCAGTAATTTAATTGGTTTATTCATAAGGTAATACTATCTCCAAATGGAAGCCCTCATCTTTTTTAGACTTAATCATAAGCTCCCCATTCAATAATTCTATTCTTTCTCGCAGTCCTAATAACCCAAATCCGCCATCAAAGTTGTCAGTGCCCCCACCGTCATCATCAATAAATATTTTCATTTTGTCTTCCTGCGAATAATTCACAGTGAAAGTATAGTTTTTCGCGCCGGAATATTTACAGGTGTTATTAACAGTTTCTTGTGCTATGCGAAAGAGTGTGGATAAAATAATACCAGAGAGAGACTTTTTTTCGCCAATTTCGTGATAGGTAGATTGAATTCCAACCCACTCACAGGGTTTCAAAGCTCGTAAAAGCATCTGGTCAACTTCTTCTGGCTTAAGATCGTCAAATCGAAAGGCTGATACGGACTGACGCACGTCGATTAGAGCAAGCTTTGACTGGCTACGAGCTTTTTGAATTGACTCCAAAGCTTTTTGTCGATCCTTTGGCAGGACAGCTTCAGCAGCCTGTAATTGAATGAGTATTGTTGTCAAATAATGCCCAAGTCCATCATGAATCTCACGTGCGAGCCGGTTACGCTCTTGAATGGTTGCCATTTCTTCTATCTCATTTGCGTATTTCAACAATCGGATATTGGCTACTTCAAGTTCTTCATAAATTTTCTCGGCTTTTTGACGTGAATTTTCCTCATCTAAAGCCATTTGTGTAAAAATCATTATATATATCAAGCCAGCAATAATGGCGGGTAAAGTTGACATGACATCTGACCAACTGCCTGAATATACACGTACTGCAAAAACATACCCTAATACAATGACTCCATTTAAAAAATATAGCCAATAACCGGATGTCAGTACCACGGCATGGCCAGCCAGTGGTAATAGCAAAATCGCTGAAAATCCCGACCCCTGGCCTAAGAAGACAATTAATGAACCTAAAATCACTTGAACAAAGAAATAAAGTATGGTCAGTTGACTTCTATTCTTTCGCAGACAGAAACTATAACCATAAATACCAATGAAAATATAAGCTATACCCAACAAAACCATGACAATTAGTCGGAAAATATTTGGGTTTTTTAGAGCGCTGAACATAGCAAAATAAGACGCCAGTACAACAATTGCAAATGCCAGGTCTGCACTGCCGCCGGTTCCAATGCTTTTAGATGTTATACTGCCCGATTGTGTTTCCATTTTTTAGTAATTATAAAGGCATAACGAGATTTGGGATAAATGGCTATACGCATATTTATTTGATTGGTCAGTATATCTTCCTAAAGTAATCTATTTCTAATTCAGAACACATTGTTTAATGCTGATAGAAACTATCTATTTCTCATTTAATTTTCTTAATTCCACACATCCACTTTGCCTATTTACAAATTAGGACAAAGAAGAGTGACTTTTTACAAATAGGAAAATTACTCTGATTCTCAAATTCTCATCCTTAGGCTGAGTTCCTTTATAATTATTTAAATCAAAATTTTGGGAGCCAAACATGAAAACGACTTTTTATAAAGCGCTTATTTTCGACATGGGAGAAGTTCTTGTAAAAACTTATAATCAAAAACCACGTTTAATGCTAGCTAAGAAATACAATCTTTCTTCGCAAGAATTAGAAAAGCTCGTATATTTTTCCGATTCTGCCTTAAAATCTTTCGCTGGGGAAATTTCGGATCAAGACCACTTTCTCGCAGTACTAAGGACATTGGGAGATCCAGATGGGGATTACCGTAATTTTCAAAATTTATTTTGGGGTGGAGATGATATCGACAAAGAAATGCTTGCGTTTATTTCTTCATTAAAACACAATTACAAACTTGGGTTGCTATCAAATGCAATGGACACAACCAGAGAACGCCTCGATGAAAAATACAATTTGTCCAGTTACTTTCACCAATCGATTTATTCTTACGAAGTTAAAATGGCTAAACCCTCACCTGAGATTTATAAGGTTTTGTTGAATAAATTGGACGTAGAACCACAACAAACAATTTTCATAGACGATCTCAACGAAAATATCGAGGTCGCTCAAACGTTAGGATTAATGACGATTAAGCACAAATCTACCAGCCAAACAATCGCTAAGCTCAAAGAATTGCTGGAAATAAATTAATTCCCTTCAACCAGCCAGTTTTTGTGACCAGGTTATAACAAATTCTTACGCTTATACGAATTTCTCTCGAATTTTTGCGCTCGAGAAATCCATAGCAGCAATAATAATTACGATCGCAGCAATAACAGTTCCAGCTTTATGATATTGAAGGCTCCCGAAGAAGGTTGAGAGCATCAACCCAATTCCACCCCCACCGGCAAACCCAATAATTGTTGCCATGCGAATATTGATATCCCATTGATAAATTAAGTATGATAGGAATGGGGGTACGATTTGTGGAACAATTGCATATACAATCCCCTGTAATTTATTTCCACCAGTGGCATTAATGGCCTCAATTGGTCCGGAATCGATATTCTCAATTGCTTCCGAAAAAAGCTTACCCATTAAAGCAAATGTCGTAACTGCCAGAGCTAGCATACCCGCAAAAGGACCAATCCCAACCCAATAAACAAAGATGGCGACATATAGTAACGCTTCTATGGATCGCAGGATATTAAAAACAGACCGGGTAATATAGAATATCCAGGAGGAAAACTTGCTCTTTCCTGTTAGATTTTTTGCAGCCAGGAAACTAAATGGTATGGCGATTAATCCACCCAGAGTTGTCGCCAAAAGGGCTTGCATGGTTGTAATGATTAACTCTCTTAAAACATTATCGATGACCTTTGCAGATAAATCAATGGTGATAAAGTCTTTTAATAAACGGCCAAAAGTTGGTCCAGGATCTAGCAATTTTGCGATGTCAATATTGGTGATTTCCCAGGAATAGAGAAATACAACGACGCCTATTAATACAAAAACAACATTGCGTATTTTTTTCCAAACAGGCAACTTATCGACAGTCTTGGGTTGATCCTTAAGAATCGCAAATCTCCATTTACTGCTGACATAATCTACCACAATGATTACAACTGCAATCGCCCATAATGCTGCAGCGTATTGCTGATAGCCACCCATTCTGATGGTCTCAAGTACGAAGAAGCCAATTCCTCCACCGGCTACAAAACCAATCACCGTAGCCGATCGCATATTGATATCCCATCGTAATAAAGTGAAAGAGAGAAACGAAGGTATCACTTGGGGAATTACAGCATATCGGACAATGTGAAAAAAGTTTCCACCTGTTGCTTCGATTGCTTCGACCGGACCGGAATCTATATGTTCGATTTCCTCTGAAAAGAGCTTGCCTAATGCGGCGATGGAATAAATCGTAAGCGCGATTACACCCGCAAACGAACCTAATCCTACCCAAACGATGATGATCAGGCCCCAAACCACCGTATCAATCGCGCGCACAAAATTTAGCAAAGTACGTGAAATATAATAAATGACCTGTCCGCCTGGAACCCTACTCATGATATTGTGGGCTGCCAGGAAACTTACCGGTATTGCTAAAATAGTTGAAAAAAGTGTTGCCAATAAACCAATGGCAATTGTTTCCACAATTTTTCCGGTTTCAAACCCTGGAACCCGCTGATTCTTTGTAGCCTTTCCAAACAAAACTGCCCAGGAGGAAGCTGTCACTGTTCCTTTTTGTCCAAAAATTTGGCCAACATTGCTACTTAAAAATACTTCCGGTGCTTGATCACCATTTATCTTCGCAATCGAATAATCCCAGAGACAATCCCAACTGCAAATTACGATATTTTCACCCTCGTATGTTGAAAAGAAATCAGGGTTAACCAATTTGTTCATTACCGATTTTGCATCGTCAAATCGCTCAACGAGACGTTCTAATTTCACGCCGGTCACAGACCACCCGATGAAATAAAGAATGACTGCCACACTTAAAAACGCCAGGATCGCAGATGATTTTCGATTTTTAGCGATTAAGAAGGCATCAAAAATATTCCAAATATAAAAAAATAAAAGTGGCAACAATAACCAGCTGGTTGACACTTCATTGCTTAATTGGATCTTGCCAATATCAAATTTATCATATCCCCAAAAAACCAGGTAACCTGACACAATTGTAAAAATTAGTATGCTAAAACCACGCCAAAAATTCTTTAACAGAATTTGCGCAGAGCCTGGTACTATTATTGAAGAAAAAGGGATTATTTGATTAATTAATTTATTATCGGGATTAGCATTTTGACCAGATGACATAGATAAATTCTCATTTTCTGCGAATAGTAGAGGAATCAGACAATTTCAATTCTTTCCGCTTCTTTGCCATAAATTTGTTTAAATTGCGCATCGTCGATTTCTTTTGGCAAACCTTCAAAAACCAGGTAACCCTCGTTTAATGCGATCGCCCGAGTCGCATAGCGGTGTACTAAATCCAGAAAATGCAAACTGCAAATCACCGTCATTCCATATTCTTTATTCAATTTTTCCAGGTATTTGAGAATTGAGTGCGCCAAAACAGGGTCCAATGAGGCTACCGGTTCATCGGCAAGAATCATTTTTGGTTCTTGCATTAACGCTCTGGCAATTCCTACCCGCTGTTGTTGGCCACCTGAAAGAGAATCTGCGCGGACATCAATTTTATCAGCCAAGCCGACCATATCCAGTGTTTTCTTAACACGCTCATTATCCGCTTTTGAAAAAACGTGAAATAAACTTGGCAATGTCGGAACATATCCCAAGCGACCTGAAAGAACGTTTGTTTTGACGGAGGATCGTTTGACTAGATTAAATTGCTGAAAAATCATACCGATTTGCCGGCGGATGTTTCGAATTTCTTTTCCAGTTGCTGCGGTTATATCAACGTCATTCCAAATTATGCTACCTGAGGTAGGTTCAATCAGGCGATTAATACAGCGCAACAAGGTGGATTTACCGGATCCACTCAACCCAATAACAGCCAGGAATTCGCCTTCCTCAACCTCAAAGCTGACACCATTCAAAGCTTGAGTGCCATTTGGATATGTTTTCGTTAAATTTTCAATTTTTAGCATAATTTTTCCAGGTAGATAATTTCAAATAAAAAATAATAATTGCTCGCCAATATTTTCTAAAAAAAAACTGGCAGGTCTAAAATCAGACCTGCCAGTCTCAAACCAATTTACTTAACCAAGGTGGCAGGATCAACCCCTGCATCAATCATGGTTTTCGCAAACGCATCGTAGAAATCCGGTTGAATTTCAACCAGGCCATTGATGCTGTAGAGGTCCTTTAACAATTGTTTGCCAGCTTCGTCTTCTGAAAGTTTCAAGAAGGCTGCAACTATCTGTGCTCTTAGAGCAGGATCAAAATTCGGAATGAATTGAATTCCGTCATTGGGAATAGGATCAGTTGTATAGAATACAACTACTTTTTCCATAATGTCGGGATAGGTTTCATATAACTTGGCCGCGCCGTCGGTACGGATATCGATATATGTCACACCAGCATCACAGTCACCCTTGTAGACTGCCACACCAACATTGGGGTGAGACCCTGCAAAGGTTGCCGTCAAATCTCCGGCTTCCGCATCAATTCCATTCGCTTTCAAGACAATATTAGGAATAATATAGCCTGAAGTTGAATTAGGATCCACAAAGCAGAAGGTTTTACCTTTCAAATCCGCAATCGTTGTAATCCCGGAATCGGCTTGTGTTAAGAACTGACCACGATAATAGGGTTGCAAAGTGCCTTCCAGATCCTTATCGGGGCTGAGTTCATTGACAGCAAGTTTACGGACGGTAGCAAGAGCAGGATCAATGCCATATTTGGCATCGGCGAGAAGTACAGAGAAAGTGTTTAAGAAACCAATCTGTGCTTTTTTAGCGCCCATTGCTTCAATGGAAGCGGCAAAACTTGTACCCACTTCAATTTGATAATTGAGCCCGGTTTCGGCAGCTAACCAATCTGCAATTCCTTGACCAGCAGTAGTAATCTTGCCTACTTCAGCTGATGGCACAAAGGTAATTACACACGGTTTGTCTGCAGTACCACAGGTCTCGTAGACGATTTCAGTTGGTACAGGTGTGGGTGGCGGAGGAGGCGGAGCAGAAGATTGTGAAAGCTGCTCGGCCAGTTGTTCATTGGCATCGGTATTAAGAGCTGATACGGTCGCATCAACTTCAGCGCCATCCACAATGGCAGCCATTGCTTCAGAAACAGCATTTCGAACAAAATCATATCCGGGTACTGGAGGTTCGAAATGGCTGTATTTCAACATCTCAAAAGCGGTTTGATAACCAGGAACGGTCGCAAATAGATCGCCAAGCCCATCAACAACACTTTGACGTACTGGGAAGTATTGCGATACTGTTGCCCATTTTGCCTGTACTTCTGGGGTTGTGTAGTACTTGACAAACAACCAGGCTGCTAATTCGCGTTCTGGTGTTGTGAGCGGGATACTGACACTTGCACCATACACATTCATGACCGGGTCTGGTGTGGTATGCGGGATGGCAGCTACACTCCACTCAAATTGGGCACCTTCATCGACGGCTTTGCCGTAATAAGGTAAACCAGAGCTGGAGCCAACTGAGAAGAGCAGAGAACCATTTCCAAAGTCAGTCTGATCGCCATAAGCTTCAGTTACCTGTTTGGCACAACCATTATCAATCAAATCTTTGATAAAGGCCATTGCCTGTTTGGAACCTTCACTGTCGTAGGTATACTGGGCTGCATTGTAGTCATAGATGTCTCCACCAAATGCAAATGTCCAGGAAGCCCAACGAGAGGCATCAATGCTCAATTCATAACCATTGGCACCATCAACAGTGGCTTTGCTGAACGGTTGTTCCGCAGCTTTACAAGCCATTTCCTTGAATTGCTCAGGTGTGGTGGGGGCAGCGTCAAACCCAAGCTCTTTTAACCAATCCATGTTGTAATACATAACTTCCATGGAACGATTTGGAGGGAAGCCCAAACGTTTGTTTTCAAAATTGGGGAAGACATCCTGTGCGAAGAAACCGGGGAAGAAATCTGCCTGGTCTTCTTTGGAAATACCCCATTTTGGACTGTCTAACAATTGATTCATGTCAAACAGAGCATCGGATAATTGATAAGTCGCAGCCTGATTTTGATAAGCAACAACCAGATCTGGCGCATCCGGCGAATTCAGGACGCCTAACATCTTATTGAAAATGTCGCCATATGATCCTTGATATTCAGCAACAACCGTAATACCGTATTCATTGGTTGTGTTGAATTCGTCAACAATCTCCATTAACGCTGTTTCACGTTCTTTAGAATGTTGATGCCAAAAAATTACTTCCTGGCCACTGGGGTCGACTGCTTCCCAATCGAATCCAGGGGGGACAGTTGCCTGTTCCACTACAGATGCAGTGGGTTCGGCGGGGGGTGGTGTTTCTGCAGCGGGTTTACAGGCAGCCAGGAACATAACGGCCACCAGTAAGACAGCGAGCACACCATAGATACGTTTTCTCATCATATCCTCCTACTAGGTTCTGATAAAGTAATATCGGAGAAATCTCCGGTACCCATAAAGTAATTTTATCCTTTTAATCCCGTAGTTGCAATTCCTTCTGTGAATTGCTTTTGGGTAATGAAATAAACAACAAGGATAGGAAGCAGCGAAATCACTGCACCAGCCATCAATAGATGTGTTTCCGGACCTGCTTCAGAAACAAAAGTCCACAAACCAACCATGATCGGACGCCAGGTATTGCGAGTGGTAACTAACAGTGGCCAAGCAAAAGCATTCCACGACCCGGTAAAAGCAAATAATAATACGGTCATGAGCGGCGCTTTGCTGATTGGCAAGACAATTTGAATCAGGAAACGAAAATGACCGCTGCCATCAATACGGGCAGCGTCCCACAACTCATTGGGGATTTGGGCGAAGAACTGTCTTAATAAAAAGATGCTGAAAGCATTGGCCATAAAAGGAACGGTCAAGCCCTGCAAAGTATTCATCCAGGAGCCGCCCGGCAAAGGAAATATGTTCCCCCGTATTAACATCAAGTTTGGCAGAAGTGTGATGGACTCTGGAATCATTAAGGTGCTTAATAGAATGGCAAATAAAACGTCACGCCCAAAAAATTTTATACGACCAAAGGCATAACCCGCCAGCGTTGAAGTCGTCATAATGCCTGCGATCGTGGTAAAGGTGATGATAACGCTATTGATAAAATACTTGGCGAAATCTGCTTCTTGCCAGGCGTTCACATAATTGATAAATTGAGGGACCGCCGGTAACCATTTTCGATTAATTGTCTCACCCAGACTCATTAATGAGGTTGAGATCATCCAATAAAAGGGTAAAAGGGCAAGTGCAGCACCAAATATTAATAATAGATAAAGGATGGCTCTGCCCATGTGACGCGAGAAAAAGTTTTGGCTTTTTTCTTTTCGCAAGGTGTAAGATGAACTTATATTTTTTTGAATACTAGCCATAGAACACCCGCTCTCCCAGGATCTTATTCTGTGCAAATGTTAGCCCTAGAATAATCAAAAATAAGATAATAGCTTCAGTGGCTGCTGCAGAAAAATTGTTCTCAGTATAAAATTTCTGAAAAATATGTACGCTGGCAGTTACAACTGTCTTTTGAGCATTGGGAACTTTCATCACATAAATGTGATTAAAAGCTTTGAACGTGCCAATAAATGAAATTAAGAATAAATAAAAGGTAATTGGGGATAGTAAGGGTACAGTCACATAACGGAAAAGATCCCATGAATTAGCACCATCAATCTCTGCCGCTTCGTAAATTTCTGTTGATATTCCCCCAAGTCCTGCCAAAAAAATAACCGTATTGTAGCCAACAAATGTCCACACACCGAAAAGAATGATCGTGATCAATGCCAGACTTGGTCCAGCTAATAATCCGTTCAAATCTTTCAGACCCAACAATAATTCAGTAACCGTTTTCGGTTCAAATAACCATTTAAGCGGTTCAATCCCCAGCTTTCCAATCAGAATATTTGCAAGTGAAGTCTCGCGTGGGCTAAATATGATTCGGAAAACAACAGCTGTTGTAACCACCGGTGTGACATAAGGAAGGAAAAAGATCATGCGAAATAATTCCTTCCCGCGAATGTTTTGAAACAGAATATAGGCGAGGATAAGCGCCAGAGCCAATTGCAAAGGAACACTTCCCAAAGCATAAAAGACAGTCACAATCATTGAATTTAGAAAATCATCATCTCCGCCGGCAATCATTTGCTTCCATCCGAGTGAAATAACAATACCAGCACCAATTAAAATGATCGCTGCAATTAATTTCCCCGACCTTGCCAGCATTGAACCATTTTTAAAAGCGCTATTCCACAAAAAATATGCCAGAACCAGCAATCCGAAACCAAGTAGAAATATTAGAAGCCCGGTTCCATCGCCAAGAATGTCGGTATAGTTTTGTAGGCCAATGAAATCACCCTGTCGTACACGCCATTGATAAAGACTCATATAAACGGAATAACCGATTGGAAATAAGCCAAAAACGCCAATCACCAAAAAAGCTGGAAATATAAAAAGGTAGGCAGTAAGATTTTCTTTTAAAATGCGTCGCTTTGAGGAATATTTTCCGGAATTGGTTTTTAGGCTGGTGGCTGTCAATATTCCTCCTTCGTGGGTCAATTAAACTGTATAACAAATCTGATCGGATCATGATCAGAAAAACGATTAAGATAAGAATATTCAGAATTAATGTGAATTACTTCAAATTGTTTTATATGCATATTAAGATGGGGAGAAACGAGTACATTATCAAGGTTTTGGGAATTTCCTTCATAATTATAAGTATATCGCTCTTCAATTGGCAAATTAAAAAACAAGTTAATCATCCCGACTTTTTCTAATTCTTGTACAGGTTTAGAAAAATAAAAATCATTCAAATCTCCCAAAACAACCAGATTAATATTTTTATCTAGTTTAATGCCTTGATCAACAAATTTAGCAATACTTCGAGCCTGGCCAATCCGTTGATTCTCTGAAACAAGAACGGGGGGTTGCGAACTACCAAATAAGGGTGTGTCGCCGCCTTTCGAATTCCAATGATTATTGATGATAAAGATCCTTTGCCCATTATACATGAATTCTGCAGCCAGGGATTTGCGACTATCCACAAAAACATAATTGAGAGGATCAACACGGGCGGGGTTTGAAGCGAGTTGTAGCACCCCATTCGCTATTTCAAACCTGGCCAATTCATTTACACTTCCTGAAGATAACCCTGTGTAACTCAATCCATGGTCTGTTCGGAATAAAAAGGCAACACGGATATTTCCACCAGGCTGACCGCCATCTTTGTTTCTTTCCGGAGGGACATCAAAAAATTGGTAGGTTGGACCACCCGCCTTTTTTATAAACTCGGAGATCTTTCCAAGCGTCAGGTTTGCTCGTGTTTCTTTGTCATCGAGCGCACCGTTGTTATCCTGCACCTCTTGCAATCCTATAATATCCGGGGATTTGAGATGTTCAACGATAATTTCAGCCAGCTTATCAAATCGTGAGTCGGGATCCTCGGCACTCAGAATTCTCTACATTGAAAGTTGCCACTGCTAATTGATTGTCATCGGCTGGTTCCGCTTCGTTCAGGGGTAAGCTTTTATGTTCAACCTTCATCTTCTTCAGTGGTTGCAGCTTGTAGTTTCCAAAACTATAATCGATTACGCCTACGATGGGATCCGGAAATCGATCACCCACTTCTACAGTTGGCAACGCAGCCAGACCGTCATCAACGAGAATTCGTTCGGGATTGAAATCATTTTCTGTGATTGTAATCCCTCCGCGTAAATTTGCACCGCTCGCAAACTCCCCTCGATCAGCCAAAATTGCGAATTCATTATAGGCTGTTGTTGCTCCCACGCAAATAGCGTCATTGACCTGTACCAGCATGCCTTCCAGACTTTCGAAAAAATCCAACCCATCGGCAAGGTCAAATTGTTTTTTTTGATCATCATCGATTATCAGTGCTGGGGGAATCCTGCCTCCATTGCCAATAATAATAGGTGGTGGAACAGAGTGTCCACTTGATGCCCGAATTACTTTCGGCATTTCAATCTCCGTAATCGATAAATTCCCGGTATCCAAACCTCCCGGGTAAAATTCACCTATTTTGCCGCTCACCAAAACCCAATCGCCGATCTCAAGTAATGGTGGCTTTTTTAAGAAGACGAATATTCCCTCCGAGGTCTTTTCATCGTCATCTGAATCCCGCGATTGCATATAAAAACCATCTGCCCGTTTAACCGTAACAACACCAAAAATGTCACTGACCGTCTTGCGATTGTATGGAGAAATATGTGCAGAACCTTGAATTTCCGAAATTTTCAGAAAATTTTTATCCATGATTTTTCGATGTGCAGTTTCATCAATAATCACGACAGATGACATCGAAGAAGGTGCTTGCGTTTGAATACCGCTCGATGAAAATGTTTTTGGAGGAATACAACTATTAAGAATCAGTAACAATAAAGATAAACAAAGCAACTGGATGCGCAAAAAGCTAATAAAAATTCGTCTACTATGCTGACACAATGTTGTGAGGTATACGCTCATTTTTGCTGAAATTTTACCATATACAGCAGATCGAATTGTTAACATTGTGAAGGTTTCTAGCTATTCAAGAATTAAGAAAAGAACCTTTAGCGTATAAGTTTATTTCTTTTTGCCTTCTTATTAACATCATATCAGCATCTCATAAAGTGAGATTTTCACTGAACAATTTCTGTGAACTTTTACAGGTTGCCAGATCAGATGAAAATTCACACAACACAACTTATTTCTTGACGATGGGATAATCGATGATAAAATTGGATGTTACTAAAATTCATAACGAGCGAGGGTAACCCGCGCGGGTGAGAGGCGCTCAAGGAAGGTTTATATGAGTAAGATAGTCATTAATGCAGAAAAGAGAACATTGATAGGAAAGCAGGTCCGCCAACTTCGCAGACAGGGAAAACTACCGGCCGTGATTTATGGTCATAAAATTGAAGCCCAACCCATTACACTTGATTTTCGAGAAGCTTCCAAAAGTCTGGCCGGGTTAACCTCATCTAGTCTGATCGAAATTCAATTAGGCGGCAAAGCCCACCCCGTCATCGTCCGTGAAAAACAAATGGATTACATTCGGGATGAATACATCCACGTGGATTTTCAAGAAGTTTCCCTGACAGAAAAACTTCGCACAACTGTCACAATTCAACTGGAAGGCGATGCTCCTGCTGTCAAGGAATATAATGCCATTTTAGTCAGCGGTTTGACTGAGATCGAAGTCGAAGCCTTGCCACAGGATTTACCAGAAAAATTCTTAGTCGATGTAACTGGTTTAAAGGAAATTGGAGATTCTATCCTGGTGAAGGAAATTGTTGCACCGGATGGACTGACGATTTTGACCGACCCGGAAGAAACTATCGTATTCACATCATTCAGTACTACCGGCGCTGAAGAGGCTGAGGAAGAACTTGAAGAAGAAGTTTCAGAAGAACCTGAAGTCATTGAAAAAGGTAAATCTGAAGACGAAGAATTTTAATTTCGACAACGAATCAAAAGGCGAGTCACTAGCGACTCGCCTTTTTTTATAATAAAATGTGTTGAATTAACTCCACAGTAATTTTCGCGGATATTCCCCATAGCAACTCACCCGCATACGTGTTAAAAAATATTACCGATCCATACCAGCCACTTGGATGCGTATATAGCTTTTCTTCCCAGTTATTTGAATCCATTAACCATTCTATGGGTATCATAAAAACTTTACTGACTTCTTGTTCTGAAATCGAAAACTCAATTGGCCAATCAAGAAGTGCAACCACAGGAGTTAACAGAAAATTTGAGGTGGTCAAGAATTCAGACATTGTACCCAATACTTGAATAGATTGCGGCATTATGCCGATTTCCTCAGTGGTCTCGCGTATAGCAGTATCGATTTCATCTTTATCCCCTGCCTCCATCGCTCCGCCAGGAAAAGACACCTGCCCCTTATGATTTTTCAAAGTGTCCGACCGCCTGGTAAAAAGCAAGTTCCATTCCCCGTCTATACAAACCAACAATATTAAAACAGCAGCTTTTTGGTACTGCACATCACTTTTCGCTACAACTGTCGAATTATGACGAAGATAGCAATGTAACCTTTTTTGAATCCGACCAATATCCAAATCCGAGCATTTATGAGCTTTCAGTGCGGATTTTTCAATTTCCATAAAGCTACTCGCCAGCTCGTTCCATTTCAGAAGGATCTCGCACTTCTTCTGGTCCTGCATCCAGCGGTTCTTCCAATTCTGCATCCGAAATCATTGGTCTCCCAAATACCAAATAACCGGTGTGCGCTACCATGCGATCCGTCGGTCGCAAACGTTCCGGCTCAGGTTTATAATAACGCAGTAAAACTTCGACTACATCAATAAAAGCAAATTTATTGACTCGTAAGGCGACCAGAAGACGCGAAACCTGATTGGCAGTAGGAACAAGACTACCAAAAAAACCACCCGGCTTTAGTGCTGCTCTAACCTGCTCAATATAATCATAGGGATTTTGCACATCAAGGAAAAATGCGTCTATATTCTGTTCTTCAAAACCATTGGCAATATCTCCAATTTTAAAATCCACTCTGTCCGCTAAACCCAACTTCGTAAGATTCTTACGTGCCAGATTTTGAAACTCTACCCGCTGTTCATAGGACGTAACCCTGCCTTCTTTCCCTACTGCAAAAGCCAGGGCAGTTGTCATGCCGCCGGAACCTGTGCCAGCCTCCATAACATGTTGACCAGGTCCGATACCCATATTGATCAATATAAAACCAATGTCTTTAGGATATAGAATCTGAGTTGACCGTTTGAGATCCAATAGGACTTCTGCAATAGACGGTATCACCAGAAAGAAAGGAGCTCCATTATGGCTGTAAATTTTACTGCCGTAAGGTAAACCGATCAGATCGTTATGCCTTACAATTCCACGGTGAGTATGCAACTCACCGTCAATTTTTATATTCAGAATAAAACTTTTATGTCTTAAGCCAACCAATTGAACCAGATCGCCTTCTTGCGCGATTTTACCGCTAATATTCCACATAGTAATACTCCATTATTTTATCGCTTCAAGATCTATTTTACTAAGCCAGATTGCCAGGATCGTGAAAATGATAGAGAAAACGATTCCAAGACCTGCCTGAACCCAACCGATTACAAAAAAAGTTGAATTCAAAATACTCCCGATCCACTGGCCAATTGCAAACCCAATTAACGAAAATAAGAAAAAGAAGAGCATTCGAAATAAACTTCCACCCTTCCAAAGATGGAATCCAAAACCGATCAGTCCAGAAAAGAGTACGATCAAGAGTAATCCAGGAATAGCGTTCATTTTTCCTCTCAAGAAATGCGAGTATGATCATCATTATAATTCGATTTTCGAGCGTCAACGAATTACAGAAGTTCCTCCTCTCCTCAGGTTATTGATATAATTGGGAGGAATGCTAAGAAATTCACAAGCAGGGAGAATTATGGTAACAAAAATTAAGTTTGGAACCGATGGATGGCGGGCTGAAATTGCTGCAGAATATACATTTGAAAATGTGCGTCGTTGCACGCAAGGGTTGGCAGATTACTTTACACGGTTGGGATATCAGAATCAATGGGTTGTTGTCGGTTATGATCGCCGTTTTCAATCTGAGCGATTTGCAAAAGCTGCCAGCGAGGTCCTAACGGGTAATAATTTTAAAGTTTTTCTAACGGATCGTGCCACCCCTACTCCCGTGATTTCTTTTCTTGTAACCCTGAAAAAAGCGATTGGAGCTATAAATATCACCGCCTCGCATAATCCCCCGCAAGATAACGGCTTTAAAGTTCGTGATCAAAATGGGGGTGCCATTGCACCGGATGGACTGAAAGAAATTGAATCACTTATACCGGATAATGTCTCCAATATTTCGACCAAACCTTACCAGATTGGTTTGGAGGACGGCAGTATCATTCTAGTCGATCCAAAACAGGATTACATTCAACACCTGCATAAGCTTGTGGATATAGATTCCATTAGAAAAGCAAACTTGAAAGTGGTTTACGATCCTATGTGGGGAAATGGAGCCGGTTGGTTTTCAGAAATTCTCTCAGGAGGAAATATTCAGATCCTTGAGATCCACGCTGACCGCAATCCGATTTTTCCCGAAATGCGTAGACCGGAACCAATTCCACCGAATATTGATGTAGGGCTTAAAGAAGTAGTTGCACAAAATGCTGATGTGTTAATTATTAACGATGGTGATGCCGATCGTCTCGGAATTGGGGATGAAAATGGGGTTTTTATTAACCAATTGCAAGCTTACGCCCTTTTAGCCTATTACTTGCTTGAGATTCGCAAGCAAAACGGTGCCATTGTCAAAACACTCTCTACCACAAGCATGCTGAATAAGCTCGGTAAGATCTATAATGTGCCAGTTTACGAAACAGGTGTTGGTTTTAAATATGTTGCCCCCAAAATGATAGAAACCGATGCAATGATCGGCGGGGAAGAATCTGGCGGTTACGCTTTCCGTGGAAATGTACCTGAACGCGATGGTATTTTAGCCGGCTTATTTATGCTGGACTATATGGTTAAAACTGGGAAAAAACCTTCTCAGTTATTAAAGGATTTATTTGAACTGGTCGGTCCACATTTCTATGACCGCATTGATTCCCGCTTTACAGGCAATGCGGAAGAAAAAAGACAACAAATTTTATCTGCAAACCCCACTACTATCGGGGGTTTAAGGGTGGTCAGTATAGACACAACCGATGGTTTTAAGTTCAACCTTGAGGATGGCGGTTGGTTGCTGATTCGTCTTTCTGGAACAGAACCAATTCTGCGTGTATATTGCGAAACGACCCGCGAAGAATGTGTCCAGGCTATATTAGCGGATGGACTCAAGATAGCTGGTATTGGTTAATGGAATTGATCGACACCCATTGTCATCTTAACACCCGCCAATTTTCCACCGATCTGGAATTGGTGGTGGAACAATCGTTACAAGAAGGCATAACAAAAATTGTCGTTCCTGGAACTGATATACCCTCCAGTCTTTTGGCTATTCAATTGGCAGAAAAATATTCGCATTTATTCGCATCCGTTGGGGTTCACCCAAACGATGGTCTCAGTTGGAATACAAATTCAAGAAACACCCTTTTAGAGATGGCCTCTCACCCCAAAGTCGTAGCCATTGGGGAAATTGGATTGGATTACTACTGGAATGATTGTTCCGTCACGGTTCAAAAAAATATCCTGGAAGAACAGCTTTCCATCGCGAATGAGAAAAAATTGCCCGTCATTTTGCATAGTCGTGAATCATTATTAGACTTAATAAAAATTATTGAAGAATGGGTTTCCAATAAGTCAAAAGATGATCAAAATTCAATCTATGGTGTTTTTCATGCCTTTGAAGGTAATTCGGAACAAGGCACCCTTACTGCCAATCTTGGTATGATGATAGGGATTGGTGGACCGGTTACGTACAAAAACGCTGCTGAAAAACGCGAACTTGCGCTACGCCTGGATATCGATCACATCGTATTAGAAACCGACGCGCCTTATTTAACGCCGCATCCGTATCGAGGAAAAAGAAACCATCCTAAATTCATCAATCTAATTGCTGAAAAAATTGCCCAAATTCGTAATATACAGATAAAATTAATAGCACAGGCAACCACAAATAACGCAAACAGATTGTTTGCATGGGAGACTTGATTGGAAAAAAAGTTTTCATTTCAGAGCATTGTAGAAGAAGAAATCATTTCCGTTGAAAATCGGATGCGTGAGCAGGCGCATGATCACCATCCGGATCTTCAAGCGGCCCTGGATCATTTGATCATATCCGGGGGAAAGCGAATCCGGCCGAACATCACACTGCTGGCAGGAAAAATGTTAAATGGTGACACAGATTCACTCATAACATTATCAGCAGCCATCGAGCTATTACACACGGCAACCCTCGTACATGACGATCTAATCGATGGTTCCTTATTACGGCGCGGCATTGCCACTTTAAATTCAAAATGGTCTCCGGCTGCTACCGTGTTAACCGGTGACTTTCTCTTTGCCAAAGCAGCCAACCTGGCAGCGGAAGCCAATTCCATTCCGGTGATGAAATTATTCGCCAATACTCTCAGCACAATTGTCAATGGCGAGATTGAACAATTATTTGCCAACAGGTGTCAACCAGACATTGAGCAATACTACCGCCGAATTTATGCAAAAACTGCTTCCCTATTTGAGACATCGTCTTTAGCAGCTGCAATGATTGCAAACGCAGATGAAAAAACCCAAAACGCCTTACAACAATATGGCTTCCAGTTAGGGCTGGCTTTTCAAATCATTGATGACATTCTGGATTTCACTGCCAATCAGGATCAATTGGGAAAACCTGTTGGTGGCGATTTGCGTCAGGGGTTAATCACCCTGCCCTCCCTGTTATACTTTGAAAAGAATCCAGACGAATTATTTGTAAAAGATTTCTTTAGATTCCAATGTGCTCCGACAGCGAGCTTGATCAATCCTTTAATCGAAAACATTCGAAATAGTGAAGTAATTGAACAGGCCATTGATATCGCCAATACCCACATACAAAAGAGCATTTCGGCCTTAACAATTTTTCCTCCCGGCTTATTTGTTAGCGCCCTGGAAAATATGGCGTTGTACATTACCGAGAGGACGAGCTGATTTTTGTTAATTATTTTGATTTGTGCGCTGGGGGGGAGTTGAACCCCCACGCCTTTCGGCACATGGCCCTCAACCATGCCTGTCTGCCAATTCCAGCACCAGCGCAAATGCTTGCATATTATAATCTCTAATATATTCCTGTCAAGAAATCACACGTCCGAAATCAAACGTCTGAAAATCTTTCCGCGTAATCTAAGAAAAAACACCAGTGTTTCTAGTTTTTCGGACTTCTGATTGCAAAAACAATAATCCATATTCCACGAATTAGAATTTCTATATTATAGGAGAAATCATGACAATAATTCTAGATGCAATGGGAAGTGATAATTACCCAATTCCTGAAATTGAAGGCAGCTTAATGGCAGCCAGAGAACTGGGAATCGACATCGTTCTAGTGGGTAAAAAAGATATCTTGCTACCGTTATTGCAAGAAAAAAACATCGATCATCTTCAGGTGACGATCGAAAACGCAGATGATGTTCTCGAAATGACTGATAAGCCCGTTGAAGCAACTCGTTCCAAACCTAATAATTCGATGGCGGTTGGGCTCAAAATGTTAAAAGAAGGCAAAGGTCAGGCTTTTGTTACTGCCGGAAATACTGGCGGAGCTCTTTTTAATGCGATTTCAATATTAAAAAGAATGAAGGGCATTCAACGACCCGCTTTGACTGCAGTCTTTCCTACTCGCAAAGGTAATTGCGTAGTTATGGATATTGGCGCAAATGCCGATTGCCGTCCGGATTTCTTTGTGCAATTCGCGATTATCGGGTCCATATTTGCAGAGAAGGTGCTTGGTATTTCTTCTCCAAGGGTAGCCATGTTGGCAAATGGTGAAGAAGATATGAAGGGCAATCAATTAATAAAAGATTCAAAACCATTTATGAAAGCTGCGCCAATCAATTTCATTGGCAACGTAGAACCGAAGGAAATGTTTGCGGGTGCAGCAGATGTCATAATTGCTGATGGTTTTACTGGAAACATTCTTCTTAAAACAAGCGAAGCAGTCGGAAAAATGATGACCGATATTATAAAAGAAGATATCCAGGCAGGGTTTTTAACGAAAATCGGTGGCTTACTTGTCCGACCAGCCTTCATGCGAATTAAGAAAATGATGGATCCATCTGAAGTTGGCGCAGCACGTCTGTTAGGCGTCAACGGCCTGGTGTTCATTGGGCATGGAAAATCAGATGCCAAAGCAATTTATAACGGCATTAAAGCTGCTAACAACGACGTCCAGGTAAATTTGCTTTCCGCCATCCAGGAAGCCATTGAAAAACAAATTGAAATGAGTAACCCGAAATGAAAATTATTATTGATCAAAAAATGGTCAACCGGTATGGAAAAATCGGTTCAATCTTACGGTGGCTAAGCATAGGATTTTTAGTTTTGGGTGTCTATGCCATCTTTACACCTACGATCTTCTCAAATCAGAATCTCGTTTCCTTGTATTTTGGCGTCATGATTTTGGGTGTAATTGCATCCTCTGTCAGTAATCACCTGACTTCTCGCTATGGTCGTTCTCCTCGGCCAGATGAATTGCTTGACAAATCACTGAAAGGTTTGGACGATCGATTTACGCTTTATCATTATGAGCTGCCAGTTCCACACCTACTGATTGGACAAACAGGTATATGGTCGTTGATTCCGTCATTTGTAGATGGAAAAATAATTTATGATGAAAAGAAAAAGACCTGGGTGCGCAAAGGGGGATCTTTTCTAAATCGATTTTTATCAAGAGAAGCCTTCTCCCGGCCAGATAAAGAGCTCGAAGTACATAAGAAAGACCTTGAAAAGTTTTTAAAGACAAAAGGAGTTTCTGAGGATTTTGTTCTCCAGGGCGCTCTGGTTTTGTTAAATAAAAACACAACTATCGAGGGAAAATCAGAAAACGATGCGATTTTTATTCTTCCTCTCGATAAATTAAAAGAAAAAATCCGAAAAGGTGCCAAAACACAAACAGAAATTTCACCTGACATCCTTGAAGCAATCAAATCAGAAATTAAATCTTAAGACTAAAACTACCTGTTTTTTCGCTTATTATTTTGATTTCGATCGCTAGTTTTTTCATTTGACTTGAATTTTCGCGGCCTGGCTGTTTTTTTGCTTGCTGATGATGTCTTTTCAAATGCATACAGCTTGAGTTCCTTGATTTCCTCATCGCTTAAATATCGCCATTCTCCGGATTTTAAATTCCCCAGTAACACAGTGGCAATGCGTACGCGAATAAGTTTGACGATCGGCAACCCAATCGCACGGCCGATCTCACGAATCTGGCGTTTATGTCCTTCCTTCATAACCACAGTTAACCAAGCCCCTTTTCCATGAACTCGGGAAAGGCTTACTCTTGCCGGGGCTGTTCGAAACCCATCTTCCAAAACAACACCTCTGCGCCAGGTTTCAAGCTGTTCGTCATCCGGACGGCTGGCAACCAACACCTGATATTCTTTATCGTGACCATATCGTGGATGAGTAAGCCTGTTCGTCAATTCACCATCATTAGTCAAAAGCATTAAGCCTTCACTTTCCAGATCCAGGCGGCCGACATTGAAAAGGTGACCAGGTAAATCTATCAAATCGCGTACATTCTTACGTGGATCACCTACCGCCTGGTCTGAAAGAACCATGCGTGGCTTATTTAGAGCAATATATACCAACTTCTCTGGTTTCGGTATGAGGCTCCCATCTACTTCAATATCATCAATACTAATATCCGCTTTGCTACCAAGTGCGGCCACAACATTATTTACTTTAACGCGGCCAGCGGTTATCAATTCTTCGTTTGCCCGCCGAGACCCGTAGCCAACTCGTGCCAGTATTTTTTGCAATCTTTCTTCAGCCATTTATTAATCCTTTAGTAATCCATTATTTTTTATGGGTTCTTCAATATCCAATTCAGGGAGGTCATCCATTGAACCCAATCCGAAATGCTGAAGAAAAAGTGAAGTAACAGCATACAAAATCGGTCTGCCGGGACCTTCTGTCCGGCCGACCTCTTCAATCAAACCTTTTATCAACAGACTTTTCAATACCGCATCACTGTTGACCCCACGAATTGAATCGATCCCCGGTCTGGTGATCGGGTTGCGGTAAGCAATGATCGAAAGTGTTTCGAGCGCTGCTCGAGATAATTTTGAAGTCGCCTCCAAACCGAGAAAAGTCTCGATATCCGAGGAAAATTCAGGTCCAGTGGTCAACTGAACCTTTCCGCCGAATCTTTGCAAACGAATTCCACGCCCTTGTGCCAAATCATATTCCAGTGAAGATAGCGCCGATTCAATTTCATGTACACTACATTTTAATGCATCAGATAACTGGTTGCTTGAAACCGGAATTCCAGATGCAAAAAGGATTGCCTCGATGGAATTCTCAATATCACTGGTTGTTTGTGTAATCGAATTTTCAGTCATGCTATAATTGCCAAGTTGTAATTATCTCGAAAAATTATACTTGATAATGACATTTCTATGCAGATAACGAGTTTTCGACCGCTAATGGTTTTCATCCAAAAAAATCTGACCAGGATATTCTTTCTATTTACCCTGGTGATTTCAGCTTGCTCCCCGCAAGTCTCCATCCCCAAGATTGAAGTTGTAATTAACCAATCTGGTGAAGTGGCTACTACCGAGGCAGAAGTGGGCACTACAGTGCAATCCGTGCTGGCATCTGAGAACATAAACCTGACCAGCTTCGATCAAATTACACCCCCTTTATTCACTGTTCTGACTGAATCTGCAACCATTACTATTACCAGGATTGAAGAAAAATTTGAATCAGAAGAAATAGTCATTCCCTACGAACAACAGACTGTACGCAATGAATCCCTGCCAGAGCGTCAAAATGTACTTGTGCAAACTGGTATTAATGGACTTCGAGAAATCACTTATCGCAATTTATTCGAGAATGGAGAGCTGATCTCGAGGACGATTGTAAAACAAGTTGATTCAATCCTTCCACGTCCCGAAATAATCATGGTTGGAGTGCAAGCTCCGTTTCAGCCTATCGAAATATCTGGCCGGCTCGTTTACATTGTTGCTGGAAACGCCTGGATGATGGAGACCGATACGGCCAATCGCATCCCATTGATCACAAGCGGCGATTTGGATGGCCGCATATTTTCCCTTTCAGAGGACGGTGAATGGCTCCTCTTTACACGAACGAGTACTGATCCTGAGGCGATCAATGAGCTGTGGGTGGTCAATTTAAATAAGGAGGATGCCGAACCTGTCTATTTAAAAACTGATAACGTTATTCATTTTGCTGAATGGATGCCAGGTTTTGCCCTCGCGGTACTCGTATCCACGGTTGAAAAACGACAGGTCGCTCCAGGTTGGCAAGCAAATAATAACCTGATTCGCTTGACTTTGGGCGCTAATGGCCGCATGTTGAAAAAACAAGAATTGATCGAAAGCAATTCAGGTGGAATCTATGGCTGGTGGGGAACAGATTTTTTGTACAGCCCTGATGGAAAGAATCTCGCTTTTTCGCGACCCGATTCAATTGGTTTGGTAGACTTCAATGCAGAAAAACTGCTTGTATTGCAAAATATCGTTCCCTTTCAAACCCAGAGCGAGTGGGCGTGGGTTTCACCTCTTGCCTGGTCTCCGGACAGCAGCTTTCTATACTGGATTGATCATCTGAGTGATCCTTCATTTTCAAATCCAGAATCCTCGCCTTTCTTTGACTTAAAAACAACGATGATTAAAACCAACATGACCTTGAATAGCATAAAAAATGTTGGCATGTTTGCATATCCGAGTGCTTCTCCTCTCAAAAGTGATAATCGTCATGATATAGTTTTTCTACAGGCGATTTTTCCCGAAAACAGCGAAACAAGTAATTATCGTGCAATGGTCATGGACCGCGATGGATCCAATGTTCGTGTTTTATTCCCAACTTCGGATACAAATGGATTACCCCCCCAGGAAATTAGCTGGGCACCATGTGAAGCACAAGATGCCTGTCAGATTGGAATAATTTACAAAGGTAATATCTGGCTTGTGAATACTGGTGACAACCAATCGGAACAAATTACCGGAGATGGATTGATAACAAAAATGGATTGGAAGTAGAGGAGGAACGATGAAAGTATTAATCACAGGCGCAGCAGGCTTTTTAGGATCTCACTTGTGCGATTTGCTGCTAGCCAATGGCAATGAAGTCATCGGAATGGATAATTTTTTAACCGGTGATCCCCAGAATATTGCTCATTTGGCTGGGAATCCAAAATTTTCTTTTATTCGTCACGATGTCTCAAATTTTATTTTTGTCGCCGGGAAAATTGATGCCGTAATGCATTTCGCATCTCCAGCCAGCCCAAATAAGAATTCTCCCTATGGGTACCCCAATCTGCCAATCCAAACAATGAAGGCTGGTGCGTTAGGTACCCATAATGCTCTTGGTGTGGCCAAGGCAAACAATGCCACCTTTTTATTAGCATCCACAAGTGAAATTTACGGGGATCCAGAGGAGCACCCTCAAAAAGAAAGCTATTTCGGTCATGTTGACCCGACCGGACCGCGCTCCATGTATGATGAAGCCAAACGTTTTGCGGAAGCTTTAACCATGTCTTATCATCGATTTCATGGAATTAATACGAAGATTGTCCGGATTTTTAATACCTACGGTCCACGCATGCGACTGGATGACGGTCGCGTAATTCCTAATTTCATCCAACAGGCTTTGCGTCAGGAAGAACTGACAGTTTATGGAGAGGGTTTTCAGACGCGTAGCTTTTGTTTCGTTGAGGATCTGATTCAAGGAATCTATAAGTTACTTCTATCGGAAACTCACGATCCCGTCAACATCGGTAATCCAACCGAAATGACCATGATTGAATTGGCTGAAAAGATCAACAAAATGACCAAAAATCCATCTGGCATCACCCATATCCGCAACATGCGCCTCGGGAATGACCCGGAAAGACGCAAACCGGATATCTCCCGTGCAACGGAAATCCTCAATTGGCTTCCAAATTACTCCCTTGAAATGGGTCTGGCGAAAACGATTCCGTATTTCCAGGATAAATTGGGTTTATGAGTGTCCTGACAGACCACAAAGAGCGTACACGCTTTTTAAAATTTGGCCTGGTTGGAGCAATTGGAGCGGTGATCGATTTCGGTATATTTAATCTATTCACAAATTTGACGCCTATTCCAGCTTTGTTTGCCAGTGTGATAAGTTTTATCGCGGCCGTTTTATCCAATTTTTTCTTGAATCGATACTGGACATACCCTGATTCACGCCTTAAAAGTTTCAGCAGCCAACTTTCTCAGTTTGTCCTTGTAAGCGTTGTTGGATTGATCATTCGTGTTATCCTATTCACACCAATAGAAAATGTGATATTGCGGTTAAGCGCTCAAATTGTCAACTCTGACTTTTTCCTTTCACCTCAGATTCTTGGCCATAACATCACCCTGGCACTCTTGATTCTCATTGTAATGTTCTGGAATTTTTTTGCTAATCGCTACTGGACCTATAATGATGTCTAATAACCCTATTCACGGATCTTCTCCACTCTCAAAAATAAATCAGGATGTCAAACCACCTGAATTCAGGTCCTTACAGGACCTGATCGATAAAGTATCCGGAAAACATGTTCATCCAATGGATCATGACGAAGATTCTGGGCTTGCACAACCCATTCATTATCCATTTCTGGCGATAGTCGGTCAATATGAAATGAAACTGGCTCTCACATTAGCACTCATTAATCCACAAATTGGTGGGGTTCTTTTACTAGGTCCGCGTGGAACAGGCAAGAGCACTGCCATTCAAGGATTAACTGATCTGTTACCTGAGAATAAAGTCAGCCGCTGTTTTTATGGGTGCCTGGAAGAAGATATCGAAGCAGGCGGGTTGGATGCGGTATGTCCGGAATGTGCTGAGAAATTTGCGAATGGCATTTCACTTTCGACAAAAGAAAAAGTCCATCTGGTTGAACTCCCATTAAATGCCAAACTTAACAATGTTATCGGCGGGCTGGACAAACGTCAACTTTCACACAGTCGCATGCGTCTCAAACGTGGAATCCTCTCACTGGCTGATCAGAATATTTTATTCATAGACGAAATAAACTTGCTGAGTAATGAAATTATCAATGCCATTTTAGATGCGGCAGCCATGGGAAAATTCACAATACGACGCGGAACCGTATCCGCAACTTATAAATCCAGATTTATCCTGGTTGGATCAATGAACCCCGACGAAGGCACCCTGAAACCACAAATTTTAGACCGATTTGGTTTACGAATCCTAACGAGAGGTCTTCAGGATGATAATGACCGCTATCAAGCTTATTTACAATCAATTCAGTTTCGTAAGAATCCGGTGGTTTTTCAACAACAGTATAAAGAAGAAACCGAATTTGCAAAAAAGGAACTTGAAGAAGCAAGAAGAGAAATCACAAAAGTTATTTTGCCCATTGAAATCGCAAAAATTGGGATAAAGATAATTCAGGAACTCAAGATCGAATCTCTTAGAACCGAGATCGCATTATTCGAAGCAGCCAAAGCCCATGCCGCGGCAAACAAAAATAATACCGTCACATTGAATGATTTAATCACTGTCGCTCCACTAGCGCTCCGCTTGCGATCGTCTAAAGCAGATTCAGGCTTTTTCGACCTTCAGGAAAATAGCGATAAAATTATAAATGATCTAATCACACGCACTATTAGTGAATAAAAAAGAATGAGTACACTTCGAATAATATCCGGGTCTGCCAAGGGTATGCGGATCAAATCCGTTCCCGGAGATAGTACAAGACCCATTACTGATCGGGTCAAGGAATCCTTGTTTAATATTCTTGGAAATGATATCGCCGGTTCTCAATTCCTGGATCTTTTCGGAGGTACTGGAAGTGTCAGTATCGAGGCTCTCAGCCGTGGTGCCCGTTATGTAAGGATTCTGGAATTGAATGCGATAGCCCTCAGAACAATTAAAGAAAATTTAGAACATACCCACTTATCCGATAAAGCAAAAGTCATAAAAACCGATAGCCTCATTTATTTAAAAAATAACCCCGATCAATCATTTGATTATATTTTTATTGCGCCACCGCAATATAAAAGTATGTGGATAAAAACTCTTCACATACTGGAAGATAATATTGATTGGCTACACGAAAATGGTTGGATTATCGTTCAAATACACCCCATTGAAGAAGAAGATATCACTTCCGAACATCTTCAACTTTTTGACCGCAGAAAATACGGTAGTACACTATTGCTTTTTTTCCAAAAGAAAAGTGAACAGTAAGTCTTGATTTCCGGGAAATTTTTCCAACCCTGTATAAAATAAATTATTCACTTTCGAAATTCATATGAAGTTCATCCTCCACAAAGTAGTAATAGCCAGAAAAATAGACTGCATCTTCTGCAAATACTCTGGGAATCAATTCTCTTAAATCTTCAACCAGATCAATATTCTCTAGCTCATCCATTGCTATCCACTTCAAAGGACCTTCTGAGCTGCTCACCACTTCTTCTGATGGGGCATCGCCTCGAAATACAAATAGCATTATCCCCGCCTGATTGCCGCTGTCAATCAATATATTTCCACGAAGCTTTAATTCAATATTGTTGAGTCCGGTTTCCTCTCGCAACTCACGTCTGGCAGAAGACAGAATATCTTCCCCTTTCTCGAGATGACCACCGATGCCATTGAACTTCCCGGTCCAGATCTTTTTATCTGGCGCACCTTGCAACAGAAGAACCCGACCACCATGGAAAATAAATATGAGAGTTCGTACGATTACATGAAATCGATTCGCATTGTATCCTTGATCGCTTTTATTCATCGAAGAAGAAAGTCTTTTTTTGCCACGATATTACGCGTTGTTTTAGCTTAAGAACATGGGCACACCCATGAAGTCCTTAATTTTTGGTTTATAGGTATCCATATCATAAAAAGCAGGAACATCAACCCTTTTTCGACCGGCTAAAACCATATCAATCGGTACAGTGGTATATTTTCCACCATGCAATGCAACCAGTTTACCCATTTCATTACGTCTCAATAATTGTGAAACAAGATTGCCAAATGACATGGCTACCATGCGATCTAAAGAATCAGGTGCACCAGACCGCATTAAATATCCAAGCTGTTGATACATTGTATTTACGCCGGTCAATTTTCTCAGTTGCTCGGATAAAAGAATTCCAACTCCGCCAAGTTTCTTGTGACCGTAAGCATCTTCTTCCCCGGATTCAATCACATCCAGACCATCGATGATAGCCCCTTCAGAAATCGTCATGATCGCATAATTTGAAGGATTTGCACGTTTGTCATCCAAAATAAAACTGCAAAGCCGGTCAATAGAAAATGGCACTTCCGGGATTAATACCCGGTCTACATAAGCCAGATAACCACTGATCAGGCTGGTTTCACCAGAATTGCGACCGAACAATTCAACAATGCCAATTCTCTCATGCGAACCTATGGAAGTGCGCAAATTAGTGATAAATTCAACGCTGCGCGTAATTGCCGTGGAAAAGCCGATACAATAATCAGTCCCGAAGACATCATTATCCATCGTTTTTGGGATTCCTATTACTGGAAATCCTTCCTTGTGAAGTCTGACTGCGAAACTGAGCGTATCATCTCCGCCAATTGATACAAGGGCGTTAATCCCAAGGTGACTCAAGACATTCAATGTATGATCGGTAAAGTCAGTATATCCTTCCAATCCTTTGACAGGTTTACCCCATTTTGATCCCGCCAAAAAGCCTGGAATATCTTCGCTTGAAACTCGCTGGGGATTTGTTCGTGATGTGTGTAAGAAAGTACCACCAGTACGGTCAATAATGCGTACATCATTGTATGTAAGCTCTTTGATATAGTATTCATGTGTGGATGGTTCGTCCAAATCGTAGTGTAAAAGACCTCCCCAACCTTTACGAATTCCATACACCTTGTAACCCATTTCCATAGCGCCGGTAACCACAGATTTAATTGCCGGATTGAGGCCAGGAACATCACCCCCACCCGTAAGAATACCAATTGTCTTTGACATAAAAAAATATCTCCTCAGAAAATATTAATTGCGTTAGTTCGGTACTGCGGCTTGAGCAGTAATGGGTAATTGAATGGTTATCCGGCAACCCTGTCCAACGGCTGAATCGAGGTCGACATAACCACCGAGTATTTCAACTCGCTCCTTGATCACCTTCAATCCTAATCCGCTGAATGTAGCAGCTTGACTCGGATCAAAGCCCTTCCCATTGTCAGATACAATCATTTTTACAAAATTGTCATCAAGAATCATCTGCACAGTCAATTGAATCTTTACGGGCTGGTCCTGGTTATGACGAACAGCATTACCCATTAATTCTTGCATGGCTCGAAAAATCATGATCTCAATAAAGGGTTCAAACCGCCGTTCTGTGCCTTTCACGGAAATATTGACTTCAACCCCCTGTTGTTCTCGGAAAATTTCGCTATATTTTCGCATCGTTGGAATTAAACCCAAATCATCAAGCATCATTGGGCGCAATTCCGCAATGAAATTACGTACTTTTTGAAATGTGCCCATAGCAGAATTTTTGAGGTTTTCCATTTCATATTTTGCTTTTTCTTTGTCAATTTCAAATAAACGTGAAGCAATTTCTGCCTGTACGATGAAATTGGATAAGGCCTGCGCTGGACCATCATGCATTTGGCGTGATAGCCTTTGTCGTTCTGTTTCTTGTGAATTTATCATCATTTCAAGCATGGCTGCCCCGCCACTACTGCCAGGACCTTTTCCACTTTTCTCCGGAATATCATTATCTGAAACAATGCCCTTGAAACGATCGTACAACGATATCCGTTTTTTTAAATTTGACTGATCCGACTGAAGTTTTTCCAGTTGGCTTCGCATCACCAGCATGCGCTGCTGTGTATCTAGCGCAGAATTGTAAGCGAGTTTTATATCATCACGCGGCATTGATTCAAATTGTGATTGAATCAATTGTAAATGTGAGGTGACCTGCGTATTCCGTTGGGTCAACTTGGTCAGTTCAGCCTGACTTTGATCCAGCATCATGTCTACCTCTTTCAAAGTCCGCTGCGATTGCTCAAGGTCAGATTCTATCTCAACCATAAATTTTTCCAGTAAATTTTCATGATCCGCCATAAAAAAACTCCTTTACCAATTTCTATCAAAGATGGTTAAGATCAGCCTCAATACAGGTAATTTTAGCATAGTGTATTGCAGAATGCCAAAATTCAATCCTGCCAATCATAAACGGTCATGTGCCTGCCACCAGCTTCAATTACATAGGGAGCATCACCCGCATAAACAACTTTCTTACCTCTTTGTAAAGTTGTGTACCAATCTGGAAAAGTCATCAAATAATTAACATTCTTCTCATCAAGATAATGGCGCAGCCTTTCTTCATTGGATATGATTGGGATCACATCCGGTGAAATCAATCCTGCCAGATCGATGATCTGGCGATCAGAATAAAAACCCAATGCACCGATATCATGTGCTGCAATAATTGCTGTGGAATTTGTATTATCTGATATCCATTGCGATGCGGAGACCATCTCAGATTCGATAATAGCAACATCCTGCGAATATGCATTTGCTCCTAATAACAAGAAAATGAAAGCAATGATTCCAAGTGATATCTTCCAACTTAACATAATTGCCGTGAAAAATCGCTCCTTTACCACGGCTAATAGGTGAATAAATCCAAAGATTCCAACGAGAAGGTATATAGGAATAAGTGGAATAAAATAGCGTCCATGTTGATAGGTTACTGGTAATCTCAGAGCGTAAAGCAAAGCAAAAGAAAGCATCCAGATAACAAAAGAGAGATACTTGATTTGCTTATTGCGAATCCAATCAAAAACTTGATATATCCAGGCGGGCAGAAGCAATGCGCCGACGCCAGTTAGAGGGATTAGCAATATATTCCCAATTCTCTGCAATAATGGGGTCTGATACAAGGCAGCATATTCAGACTGTTTCGCATAAAAAGTATTGGGAAAGAAAGATCCGGTTACAAAATAGTTGAACAAACCATACATTAAAATACTTATAGCAAACAGCGAAATCAGTTTTAAGCACTGGCTAATGGCTACTTTTTTTCGAAATAAGTCATCCAAAAATTGCAGACCGAACACACCTATAAATGTAACCGCATCCGGTCGAACCCAGATTAACAATGCACAAAATAAAGCAAACCTCCAGGAATATTGCTGATTCGATATTATCCAAAAAATCAACAGAAGAAATAAAAAGGTTAATAATATAGTCTCCATGCCGGAATTGGCAGCCCACACCAAATGCCATTCGGAAATAAATAATAAACCAAACAAAGGCAATCTAAATCTTTTGCCCGTCAGTCGTTCGGTAATCTCATCAAATAGATAGCCGGATCCTACAAAAAGACACAAAGAAATAAGAAAAGTCCATCCAAGAAAAAATTGCGAAGGTAACCAATGCCCTGGAACTAGCAGCAATGTCCACAAAGGGGAAGTAGACCCACCAGAGAGCTGCCCTGGGACAAATTCCCAGCGCAGATGAGTAGCCAGGTTGCGGGCATAAGTTTGATGTATCCAGGCGTCATCGAGTGGAAAACCAATCCACAGATCCAAGGTCAAAAAAAGATAGAACCCCTGAAAAATTAATGCTCCCAATAAAATCCAAAATATCTTCGAATGTAAAATCTTCCCGAAATATGCTTTCGATTTATGGGACAGCATATAACACCTTGCCATCCGTCAAGTTAGTCAATGGTTTAAGATTTAATTTTTCTTGCCAAATTTTTGGATTATTAAGCTGGACAGGAAGATTCTCATCTAATACAACATAACGGACATCAAATCGGTCAATTAATTTGGATAAATTTTCCCAATTGGCGTTGGGGATTACCACACTCCACCGATCTGTTGCCAGATTGTAGGCAACTGGGTTATTGATCATGATTACATCTTCTTTAGTATTCAACCGGGTTTCTATGACTGATTCAATAGCTCGAAATTCAGCGACTTCCTGGTCCCAACCAGCCGAAATGACACCCTTATAATAAAAAATTGTAGTAAGTATGAATGCAAATATAATAAGAGCCGAGCCAAACATCACTCTACTTCGTTTCAATTCCCAACCACGGTGATTGATACCCCATTGAATGAACCGGCTCAGACCATCAGCTATTAGAATCCAAAAAAAGATTTGTATTGCGGCCATGGCATGGATATACCCCCCTCTGCCACCAGCCAATGAAAAAATTATGGTCATCACGAAAAATATAATCAGGAAATACATAAACGGCAATAAGAGTTTCTTGGATCTCCAATGATTTCGCAAAGAAAAGGCTATTAACGGTATCCCAATCACACCTAACTGCACTGCCAGTAAATTTCCAGTATTTAATTTTAAAGCCTCCCAAATTTGCGACAGCTTCTGCGGGAAACCATTTTCAAACCAATAAGTATAATTTAATAATTCGGGGGGAAAAATAAACGTGTCATTATATTCTGTCAGCCAGAATGCACGTGATGAAGCCGGTGATAATAAGGCTCCGAATAGCTGAAAATTTCGGTAATAAAGCCACCCCGTTACAGCCAGGTAGCCAATAAGTAAAATAAAAATGTATTTAATTATTTGGAATCGCTCTTTTTTTGTGAGTTGTTTTGAGAGGAAAAGTTTCAAAATCAAAGCGAAAACAATCAAACTGATAAAGATCAACCCATCTACCCGAGAAAGATGAAGTAGTCCGGCAATAACTCCTGTTACCAAAGCAACCAATCCAAGTTGGGTGCGGGTAGAATATACCAGTTTCTCAGAAAAAAAGAAAAACAAAGCTCCAAAAACAATATAGATGCTGACACTTTCAGGGATCGATAAAAATTTGAAATATAATCCAGAAAATATTACCAACATGGATGATATGAATGCAGTAAATTTATTATTAAAAATGTTCATCGCCAGTAATGACGTTAATGGGACAGCAAAAGCACTAAGAATCCAGAATAAAATCCGTCCAGTAAAAAATGTTTGTGATTGAAATATGAACATTGAAAGCGCTGAGATAATGGATGGAAGCGGCATCCAATAGGTAAATAGCGGGTGCGGTAATATCTGTGGGTCATCAAGATAATTCCATACTAAAGGAGCTGATGTGGTGCCTTCTGAGATAGCTTTTCCACCGAGAAAATAATATTGCGAATCAAGGTACCCACCTGTCTTTTGAAAGAAAAAATTTGCGGAAAATACGAAGAGCCCAATTAAAAATAGGAACAAATATTTTTTCCTGCTCATTGTAATTGCTCAAAATGATAGATTTTTATATCACCAATTATTATTGGCAATTCTTCGTGAACATAATATTCTTTTAATTTTTTCAAATTAGGATTGGTTTGTCCACTTTGCTCATATTCATATTCGCTTTGCAGAAATGTAACAAAAAATAATTCTTGCGGGAGAGCGGATTCCCTGATTCCATCCCATGCAACAAATCCCAATGCTTTTTGAGATTGTGGTGCGAGGGTGTCATTGGCGCTTCCTTTTGGATCGCCTAGATAGCTTTGATCCAAATCTGAGTTATAAAAATACATGGGGAAGAAACTCAATTTATTTTCGTGAAGGATTGCGGCTTTTTTGTCCATGTTTGATTCTAAATAATTTACGGCTTCACGAAAAGAAGATCTGGGAAATGATTCATACTTGTAATAATAAGGCAGTGAAATAACAGACACCAACAACATCGAAACCAATACAACTTTTCCAATTACTTTCTGTATGTTAGCGCTGACAAACCTGCTTATCAAAATATATGCAATTACCGTGCTCAAAATGAAAATTCGTGGAACAAAAACGGGTCTGGTCAAATAAGAAGTGATTAAAAGTAAAACCGGGATCCCAAATCCGATTCCGATGAGGATAAAAAGCAAAGTATTCTTTTGGTGAAAAATCCACAGCATAACAATTGCAAATATTTGGGTCATTAAGATGATTACAAGCGCCATCCAATAAATTGGCATTGGTGCAAAGCCAAACAAGGTGACAACGGACTGTATTATCTCCAGTATTCCCGGTCTGGGTGTCCAAAATGCAGTTTGTACTTTAGCAATCTGCTGCGGCAAATAGATAGCCCAGGGTAAAAATAAACTTATTACTGTTGCCAATATAAATATCTGGCGAAATATATTTTTCTTTTCAAATTTTAAGAAAAATATCAGGTTGCAGATAAGTAAACCTAAAATTGCGAGATTATGAGAATATACCGCCATGGTTCCAAAAAATACTGTGATTAAAAAGTATTTCAAGAATTTATCAGGATTTTTAGATAGCATGAATAACCCAAATAAATAACCCAGCTGTCCTAACAGCAATAAATTGTACATTCGCAATTCCTGCGAATGGTAGATCAAAAAAGGTGAGGTGATCGTCAGTAAAAGGGTTAAATAACCACACTCCTTTCCAAACATTTCGCGCACAAACAAATAAAGTACTATAAAAATTGCTATCGACACGACTACATTCAATATTCGCAAAAACCAGATTTCATGGTTTACAAGCGTAAATATGTGAAGGCTGAAGTAATACAAAGGCGGCATTGTATCTGCGACAGTACCTTCGATAATCGTTTTGTAATCTTTTAAAGATAAGAAATAACTGAAGGCATCATCATACGCAATTTCTCTTGTGGCTATGCGAAATAATCGCAATATTGTACCAAGCACAATCAGTGCTGGCACTATAATCTTCTCACTTTTGATGATTAGTTTGAAATTATGTACTTTATTGGATTCTTCGCCCACCATCTCACCCAATACAACCCTAAGAATAGAAGAATAGGCACCGGAAAAAACATAATCGGACTTTGAATGGGCTGGTATTCTACCGAGATCGTTCGCAAGAAAAGCAGCCAGGGCACCACAAAAACAAGTACCAATATTGCGAGGTTAATCAGATTGCCTTTGTTTTTCCACCTATCCTCAACTAATCGAAAGATGACCAAAATTGCTGGAAACATAATGATAAAATTGCCGGGATCCGTCTGGACATTCAACCACTGCCCAAATACCAATGTCAGAGAACTTATCCACATAAATTCAATGCCGGCAGACCTCCTTGCTACCCAGGCTTCTACTACAAGAATCAATCCGCTGAATACCGATATTGCCAACCCTATTTGTCTGCCTGCTCCTGGCATTAATGCTCCCAACGCGGTAGCCGGAGTACCAGGCGGATTGTATCCTGGATAGCGTAAAACTTCTTGCAGGAATTGTAACGGCCAATCCGGAATTAAAAACAGGGCGAGCACGATTAAAATCAGAATGCTACCCAGAAACCAAAAAATTATCATGTACCGCTTATTTATTAAAGACCAAAATATAAGAAAAATAATAAACGCAAAACCTACCTGGGGCTTTATCGTTGTTAACGCTAATAAAATACCGGCCAGTTCATCTTGTTTCAGTTGTATTGCATAAAGACTGAGCGTAAAACATAGGAGAATGAGAACAATAGCATTCCCATTGATCAAAGCGCGCAAACCGTGATACCAGAATAAACTGAATGAGATTAAAGCAACCAGTATCAATTTCCCCGGCCGCCACTGCACAAGGCGTACACCCACAACAACAGACATAATTAAAGCGATTTCCAGCAAGGTCATCCAAAACGCTCTTGCCAGAATATAATTTTTTATCAGCGCGAAAGGTAAAAATAAAAAGAAGGAAAATAAAGGATACGCTACCCGAAGTTCATGCTCATTGGCTTTGGCAGCCCTCCCGTAAACCATGGTTTGAATCGCCAATGCTGTAGCATTTGAATAAGGGCTGATTCCTTCGTAAACAAATTTCTGTGCCCCTACCCAATGAACCAGAAAATCATTTCCCCCCGGATTCTTTGAGGCATACAAATTGTTACCCCAAACTAGAGCAGCCATTATAATGATAAAGAATAGGACGAGAAAAAAACGACCAATGCCATCAGATTTGGATCGCCGCAAATTGATTATCCTTTCTCATTTTTACAAACGGTAAAATTATGAAAATTGATGTCTCAGTAGCCCAATTGACGATAGACCAGAATAGTTTCCAAAAGAATGTGGATAAATTATTATATCTCATTGATGGATTGCCGCCGCGTAAAAACCATTTACTTTTACTGCCTGAATTGTGGTCGACAGGTTTTACAGCGGAATTAGAACGAGCAGCGGATTTCAATGAGGCATTGATTACAAAATTACAGGAGATTTCTCAGAGCAGAAACCTGATAATCACCGGCAGCTTTATATCCAGGCGGATTGATTCGGGGTTTGCTAACCGATTAACTGTCATTGCTCCAAATCAACTAAATAGGGCATATTATGACAAAATCCACCTGATTAAATCCATGCAGGAAAAAGAATGGTTTATTTCTGGCAATACCATCCGCACCATTAACCTGTTCGGAATCCCGTTTGGGTTAGCAATCTGTTATGATCTGCGTTTTCCCGAATTATTCCGGTTTATGAGCTCAAACGGTGCCATGATTTACCTTCTTCCCGCGCAATGGCCACAAAAAAGAATTTCCCATTTTCATAGCCTTCTCCTTGCCCGTGCAATTGAAAATCAATCTTTTGTGATTGCCGCCAATATTGTGGGGAAAAATGGTAATACTTTGTTCGGTGGTCAGAGCATGATCGTAAATCATTTAGGCGAATCCTTGCTGAACTTACAAGATGCTGCCGACACAATTGGAACGGTAACGATTGAAACCGCCGATATTTTAGATTGGCGAGAGAATTTTCCGGTATACCAGGATCGTAAAAATCTGGATGAAATGGCTTTTCTTGCCACTTAATCTTTTGTCAAAATGGTTACCCTATCATCTTCATAATAAATAAGCCACCCGTTATCGATCAAAATTTTATTGATTGGCGATCCTTTTTCCAAGAAAGTCCAATGAATATCATATTTTTCGAACAATTCTTGCCAATTATCTCCTGCCGAAACCATTTCCAACCAATCTTCAATGATTACATCACCAAATAAATCCGTGCGGCCATCTACGAATACCTTAATATCCGTGTTTTTCCAATTTAAATAGCCGCCCCAATTATAAGAATTTAATACATTGCCATCCGGAATTCCCTTTGCTGCAATGGTCTCGTAAGCTTGTTTGGGTAACAACTTGTATTCATAAGCATTGATCACAACGGGATCGCCGAGATAGATCAACTTTCCAGCCACAACAAACATCAGCAATCCCGCAAATGAAAGGTTGATCAACTTTTGAATAACTGGCTTAGGTTCAATCTTTACGAATCGAGATAATTTAGATTTTGATGGTTCTTCCAGCCAAACTTTAACATTTTTCTCATAAATATCAACAATCAGGGCACTTAATACCGGAAAAATAATGATTGCGAAAGGCGCAAAATTTCGTTTAGTGAGAAAACCCAATGCACCGAAAAACAAAATTGGCAGCAATTTCTTAAACTGCAAACGTCGATCACTAATCGCCAGGCTGAACACAAAGATTAACCATGTCCATAGATATGGTTGCTGATTAAGATCATGAAAATTGGGAGAAGCCCATTCATCAATATACAATTGCAATGAATTGATTGAAACGGTCTCAAATTGAACCTTCCAAATATTCAGCCCATTGGGATTAATGCAAACAGCCAGTGCAGAAATCGTAAAAAGACTCAAGAAACCTACTAATTGACGACGATTTAGCTTTTTTAAACCTTTGTCCCAAAAAGCGTCCATGAGCTTGCCAAAAAAGAACAAACCCAGGTAGGCAATTCCAATTGAAAAACCGGCATGTAAGTTCGACCAAATGATGAACAAAATAACAATCCGAAAAAAGTTTTTCCTTGATTGATTTTGTTCATAATTCCTGACCAGCATAATCAGCAGCGAAAAACAAAGTAAAGTGAAAAGTTGTGGCCTTGGTGACCAAACCAGAGCTGAGATTAGCAAGGCAAGTATCATTAAGAATGAGCGCATGAGTGCGCTGCCGCGCATCTGCACATAAATCAAAATCATTGTCGAGGTCGCCAGGATAGCAACAAAGACCATAACCCCTCGAAAAGAAAACCAACGAAATACAAGATAAAAGATAATTTGCGCCAACCAACTATGGTTCACCCATTCTGAGCCAGAGCGTGTGAAAGAAAATGGATCGTGTAGCAGCGGTGTTTTTTGAGCCAGGCTGGTCGCTCCGGCGTTGATATGCCAAAAAAAATCACTATCAAGCGGAACCCGTAATGCAGCAAAGAAAATACACAAGAATATGATCACACCAACAAATAATTCCATTCTTTCATGTTTGTTATCTTTATTTGTAGAATTCATATAGCCCCAACTGTTCTGGAGAAATTTTCTGTGATAGGTTATAGAAGATATGGAAATCGCCCACTTCTTTGAAAAGATATTCAACTCGATGGTCGAGAAACTTTTGCCTGAGTAATTGGTCAAGTTGGGGATTATTCGTTGTGATATAAAAGACGCTTTCTTCGTCTACTAATTTGGAATTATATGACGGAATCCGGTTATCTCGGCTTGTGAAGCGCAAATCATTATGATATGGCAATTCGGGTACGGCGATTATCTTCTCATTGGTTAAAAAGGCCAGTGGATAACTTACCCAATAATTGGAATACCCGCCGAATTCTCCATTCTGCTCCAGGAACCTTATCAACTCCGGCATATCCGCGGATTTAACTCGTGTAGGTGCATAGAATTGTGTTGTCAGATGAGGAGGCTTGAGCGCAAGAGAAAATGCACCAAGTGTGTTGAACACTAAAACCAAACAGAATAAAATAGCTACGAATTGCGAGCTTTTGAAACTAGTGAGTCCATGGGCAGCAAAGATTGCCATCGGTATGAAAAGTGGCAGGAAATAACGTCCTGAGGGATCAACCCCAAAAGATGAGAAAACAAAACCCAAAAATTGAAAGACTCCCACACCAATGAGAATCGATAAAAACAATCTGCATCTTTTTGATATCTCGCTCCACTTTCGCACCATTTGATAAAAAACGAGCCCCCAAAAGAAAACAACTACGGGAGCAAAATATGGCATTATGATTTTTACATCCCATGGCGGACGTAACCCAAGGATTATAGTGGGACCAAACAGTATATATGACACAAAATGTTGGCCGATCTGCCCCAGATAACCTGTTCTTTCTACTGCAACCGCACTTCCGGTCAATTCGGTAAAAAAGCTCAAATTATCACTCGAAATTAATGAAAACCACCAATAATAAGAACCAACAATTAGCCCACCAAGAAATGCTGCAATGATTCCAAAAATTTTGCGAGATTTAAATATCGGAAACTGGTAGCGAAACAAGTAGGTTAATACCGCCAGAGTTGCAGGAACGCAAAAAGTGAGGCTTAGGGCATTTACCCAGAGTCCCAAACCGGTCAGACCGCCTAATAAAGCAAAAAAGAAAAATATGGATTTATTGAACTTTTCAGAACCGACAGATTTTTCAATAATTACTGCTGAAACCAGCAGCGATGAAGACCCAATTAAGAGTGCTTCACCATAGCCACCGAGGGAAACTGTGCTGTAAAGAACAAGGTTGACGGGGGCAAAGATTAATGAGATTCCACTAAAAAAAGCTATCTTTCGATTATGAAAGGCTATGATGACAAAAAGATAGACCGTGATTACAGTCAAGAAAAATAGTAGTGACTGGATCAAACGAATCGTAATCACACTTTCGCCAAATACTTGAAATCCCATGGCAACTAAAAAAGCATCCAGGCTGCCCATATAAGATTGGCCATAGAAAAATAATGGGCGTTCACCGTTTAAGATGTGCCTGGCCATTAATCCTACGATGGCTTCGTCGGAATTAAAAGGAAATGCGTGTAGAATTAATAGCGTAGCCCGATAGGCACCAAATAATCCCAACAATACCAGAGTTGCGTAAAGTGGTTTTTCAATGAGACGGTTAAATATCTTTTCAGCTACTTTCATGAAACAAAATTCTATTTATCTTCTTTCCGGATCTTTTTTTGTGATTTGGTGCATTCTTTATTTTACAGGAATATCGTCTGTCCCATTTCACCCTGATGAAGCCACACAGATCTTTATGAGCTCTGATTTTGATAAAATCCTTTCAGGGGATTCAAAATCGATGGCATACGATCCAACCGATCAAGATTCACAAATTCAGAAATATCGTTTACTTGACGCACCTTTTACAAGATACTGGATCGGTGCCGCTCGTGTTCTTACCAATTCACCCAGCCTGGGCAAGGACTGGAATTGGTCGCTAACGTGGCAGGAAAATTCAGTTTCTTTACCCAACCAAAAACTACTGATGGTTTCCAGAATAAGCATTGCAATTCTCTTACCAGCTTCCTTTATTATCTTTTTTTTGCTGCTAAGGAAATTATTCTCTGGTCCAATTTCATTACTTGCATCAGTTTTGTTTTTCTCGAACTCATTGATCCTCCTGCATGGTCGTCGGGCAATGGCTGAAGGAGGTCTACTATTTTTTTTGATATTAAGTCTTTTCTTGATATTTAGTTTGCCCAAACGATGGTTCTTTTTATCCTCTGTGCCTGTTTCTATGGCATTTAATACCAAACAGAGTATGGTAGTCCTTGTAATATTTGCTTTAATCGTTCTCATCACGAAGCAACGCCGGCATTTTAAACATATCTTCTTACAGACATTTCTATTTAGCATCGTATTTATCGCTTTTTTTTATGCGGTGAATCCGGTTATCTGGAATGATCCTTTTGCAGCAACCAGAGCCATGTGGAAGGAACGATCGCAGCTCACTTATTCTCAGGTAGAAGTTATTTCGAGCGCATCCCCTGGGTTTATTGTGACATCGTTATCACAAAAAGCAACCGCACTAATTGGCCAGCTTTTTGTGGTTCCCCCAATGAGTGCTGACGTTGCAAATTATCAAGCTGCTCAATTAGCATCAGTCGAATCTTATTTTCACAACCCAATTAACCAAGGCTTGGGTAGAAATTTAACCATCGGCTCTCTTAATTTTCTTCTAGTTGTTTATGGTCTCGTTATCAGTTTACGCTTAAAAAGCTTAACTCAATATTTGTTGGTATCAGTATTTGCAATTTTTACCGCTGAGTTGTTATTAATGTTCCAGGTCCCCTTTCAGCGTTATTATATAATGTTGATCCCATTCACCTGTTTGTACTGTGCGGTAGCTTTGGAAGATATATATGGGAAATTAAAAGCCACCTTTTTCACAAATAAAGATGGCTTTATATGAGTAAATATTACAAATATTTATGATACACACGGTGATTTTTATACGCTTTTCCACCCATACTGATTAAATCTTTCCTCATCTGTACGGCTGTTTCAGCAACCTGGGTGAGTTCTCCAAAATCATACTGATCATAATCTTTGAAAGTATTTGCCATTTCATCATACATTAAAACATTCCCACCACGTCCTTGATATTCAGGCAAAACACCAGCGCCATTTAATGAAACGATGCGTGTTTTCTTAAATTCTCGCATCAAATCAATGATTCCCCAGGGAGTGATTCGTCCTTTCATGCGCTGCAACGCCTCAGAAATATCAGGGAAAGCTAACAAAAATCCAATCACCTCATCATTGTAGGTAATAATTTTAATTAATTTCGGATCCGCAACCACCATGATATTGTCCGCGATAAATTTAACTTCTCTCTCGGTAAATGGGTAATATTCCCAGTTGTTGACAAATGTTTTGTTGTATGCCTCGCCAATTGCCATCGCACGCTTTTTAAGCTCCTTTTTGGTAGCAAAACTTTCCACCTTAAACTTGCCCCTTTCGCGAACTTTTTCGGCAACCAATTGCGCTTTATCCGGTAAATTAAAATTCGAAGAATCAATTGCACAAGAGACAAAATCAACTTCTTTTTCAAACCCTAAATTTTCAACCAGAGTACGGTAATATGGGAAGTTATAATTCATCATTGTCATCATTTGACGATGCTCATATCCCTCGATTTGAATCCCATACCCATCAAAAGCACTGAAACCTTTCGGTCCAACCAGAGTATCCAATCCACGTTTACGTGCCCACTCGAAACCTTGTTCAAAAATTGCATTTGCCACTTCCTGGTCATTAATACAATCGAATAAATAGAATTGGGCTTTCTTAACCTCGTGAACTTTATTGAAGGGTTTATTCTCCATCACTGCCAGACGTGCAACAAGTTTACCGTCTTGATGTGCGGTAAAGAATTCCGCATCAGAATGCTCGTGAAAAGGGTGCTTCTTACGATCCAGCATGATTTTCACATCACCGATAAATGGAGGGACCCACTGTGGAACATCCTGATACAGTGTGAAGGGGAACATGATGAATTCATTTTTTTGCTTTTTTGATGATAAATCTAAGACTTTTACTTCGACCATTTTGCCCTCTATAATTTCTTATTAAAAATTTGTTTTAGTATACATGCAAAATAAAACAATTTGGATAAATCTGACAAATTTGAACGAGAACCTTTGACATACAACCATCTTTATAACCCCATTACTCTAAAATGGTTTTATGAATCATCTCATACAAGAAATTTCACCGTATTTACTGGCGCACGCCGATAATCCTGTTGATTGGTATCCATGGTCTGAAATAGCCATGTTACGCGCAAAAAAAGAAGCGAAGCCTATTTTTCTTTCCATTGGTTATTCTGCCTGTCATTGGTGCCATGTGATGGAACAAGAATCCTTCATGAACCAAGATGTGGCCGATTTCTTGAATACTAATTTTATCTCCATCAAAGTAGATCGTGAAGAAAGACCTGACATTGATAAGATCTACATGGATGCACTGGTTAATATGACCGGCAGTGGCGGTTGGCCGATGAGTGTTTTTCTCACGCCAGATTTAACACCATTTTATGCTGGAACTTACTTTCCACCCCAGACACGCTATGGGATGCCTGCTTTTTTACAAGTGCTTGAAAGCGTGGTCCAAGCCTGGAATGAAAATGCAAATCAATTAATTGAATATGGTTTGCAGATAAAAAATCGCCTTCAAAAAACAGTAGAATTACAAAATTCCAAGCCAGATACTATTCAAAATATATTGGGGAAAAGCATCCAAACGATATTTGATCAAATAGATGCCAAACATGGTGGCTGGGGGAGCAAACCCAAGTTTCCTCATCCCCTGACACTTCTTTTCCTGCTGGATGAATTTATTGATTTGACATCCACCCAACAAAAACAGGTGGAATCCACTTTAGATGCCATGGTAGCGGGTGGTTTTTATGACCTGCTTCGCGGAGGATTTCATCGTTATAGTACTGATGAACAATGGTTAATCCCCCATTTTGAAAAAATGTTATACGATAATGCTCTCCTTACGCAAGTTTACTTGAATGCTGGTTCTATTTTCAAAAACCATGATTATTTGAGAATCGCAGAGGAAACACTCCGCTTCATGCAGTCAGAGTTGATTTCTCCGACCGGCGGCTTCTGGTCCAGTCTTGACGCCGATTCGGAAGGAGAGGAAGGTCTATTTTATACCTGGCAATATGATGCACTTCTCAATCTCTTCCCGAATACGGAATGGGAAAAGCTCAATCAATACTTCGAAATCTCAATTCATGGGAATTTTGAGGGGCAAATCATACTGCGGAGAAAAGAAAATCATGTTCCACAGGAAATTCTCGAAAAGTTAAAAGCAAAACAAGTTCAGCGAACACGGCCGGCGACTGACGATAAAATTCTGGTAGATTGGAATTGCATGGCGATATCCACATTTGCAATAGCTAGCCGAATATTGGCAGATCAAGACTATCTTTCCGTTGCCATCAATGCAGCAAATTTTATTCTCAGAAAAATGGTGGTTGATCAGCATCTTTACCATGCATATCGCGAAGGACACGTTCGAAGTCGGGCATTCTTGAATGATTATTCTCTTTTAATCAATGCATTGATTGATTTGTTTATGGTGACAATGAATGAGGATTGGTTGAAACAAGCCATATCATTATGCGACAAAATGGTAAATATCTTTTGGGATGGCGATCAGTTCTTTGATTGTCGCGAAGATGACTCCACTCTGATAACCAGACCGCAAACCCTGGAAGATTCGGTCGTGCCGTCGGGCTGGTCAGCTGCCATATTTGCAATGCAAAGATTAAATGTCTTTCGAGAAGAAAATAAATACGAGCAAATCGTTACAACCTCTCATAAACACATCCTGGGCATAGTTGATCAAGCTCCACTTTCCACCTCTTTTTGGCTGAAAACTCTTACACGCGCGATTAATGCGGTTGGTTATATTGTCCTTGTAAAATGTGCAAGTGACTCAGAAAGTTCCCTTTTGTTGGAAAATTTCATCATAACCCATAAACACCCTGAAAAGGTTTTCTTAATTTCAAATGAAGCAGAAATTGCCAAAACAACAATTCCAATTCTTAAGGGAAAAAAATGTCTAGCCAATCAATCAACTGTATATGTCTGTTTCAATAATACGTGTTCAGAGCCGATAACCTCTATCGATTCGCTTCGGAAAGAATTCGTTTAAATTCAAGCTTGCAATGAATTCAGGATCGTGCAACTTTTTTTCACGTTATAATTAATTAAAATTAAATCCACTAAATTAAGGGGATCTCTGTCATTGAATTGGGAGAAACCAACTCACAACACATGGTTTCCCTCTTTTATTGATAGGATGAGGCAATATATTTGGAGGTAAAAATGGAAAAGTTTGTCATTGAGGGTGGCGTTCAGCTCAATGGGGAGATTACTCCTTCTGGAAATAAAAATGCTGCATTGCCACTATTGGCAGCCTGCCTGCTCACCGATGAACCGGTTATTTTACACAATATGCCGCAAATTTTAGATGTTCTGGCGATGAAGAATTTAATAGAAAGCCTTGGTGTCGAAATCACGCAGAATGAGAAAAACACCTGGACGATCCACGCAAAAGATGTTCGATTTGCCGACCTGGATCCAGATTTGTGCAAGAAGATTCGCGCATCAATATTATTAGCCGGACCAATGGTTGCCCGCAGTGGAGAAATGATTTTGCCTCCTCCCGGAGGAGATGTAATTGGTCGCCGCCGGGTTGATACGCACATATTAGCCTTGAAGAAGTTAGGTGCAGAAGTTACTTATGATCGTATTTTTCATTTCAAAGCCAAGAAATTAAAAGGTGCGGAGATTTTACTGGACGAAGCCAGCGTAACAGCCACAGAGAACGCAATTATGGCTTGTGTGACCGCCGAAGGGGAGTCAGTCATACGAAATGCCGCATCTGAGCCGCACATCCAGGAGCTCTGTCATTTTCTCACAAAAATGGGTGCGAAAATTGATAATATCGGCTCTAATACTCTTCAAATCCATGGCGTTCCAAAACTTCATGGCTGTGAGTTTACAGTCGGGCCGGACTACCTGGAAGTGATTAGTTTTGTCGGAGCAGCTGCTGTCACACGGGGAGAAATTACCATACGCAATGCTGGAGTTGATTATCTCGATATGATAAAACTGGTTTTTCAACGAATCGGTGTGGAATGGGAGAATCAAGGTGATGATATTTTCGTTCCTGCCGATCAACCACTATTGATTGAACCTGATCTGGGCAATGCCATTCCAGAGATAAGCGTGATGCCCTGGCCATCATTTCCAACCGATTTGATGAGTATTGCGATTGTGGTTGCCACTCAATCAAAGGGATCGATGCTCTTTCATGATTGGATGTACCCTTCTCGTATGTATTTCACTGACAAACTGGTAGGAATGGGCGCACAAATTGTTTTATGCGACCCTCATCGCTGTATTGTTCAAGGACCATCTCAGTTATATGGTGAAAATCTTGAAAGCCCGGATATACGCGCAGGAATGGCATTACTCTTGGCAGCATTATCCGCCAAAGGAACGTCAACTGTTCGAAATGTTCGTCAGATCGACCGTGGCTATGAAAATGTAGAGTTAAAATTTAAGAATTTAGGTGCAAATATTAATCGTCTAAAAGATTGAGTTTCATAACACATAGACCATTTTTTCGTTCAGATTTAAAGAGAAAAAAGACATGCCAGTCTATCCCGGCATGTCTTTTTATAAATTAATTTCTTTTGGTAAAGTAAACTAAGCAGTTTTCTTTTCGTCCTCAATTACACTCATAAATTGGTCAAGAACATCCCGAAGCATTCCTTCAGGAAGCGCACCGACCTGGCGATGGGCAATTTTTCCTTTACTGACAAAAAGCATGGTCGGTATTCCTTGGACACCAAATTTTGTAGCCCATTCAGGATTCTCATCAGTATTAACTTTGGCTATTACAATCTTGCCACTAAGTTCTTTGGCTAATTTATCCAACACCGGTGCTACCATGCGGCACGGACCGCACCAGGGTGCCCAAAAATCGACAATCACAGGTAGTTCGGATTGTAAAACTGTTTTTTCAAACGCTGCATCTGTAACATGAATAGGTTCTGAAATCATATATTTCTCCTTTATTTTTACGCTTTATATACTCCCCATGAGTATACCATATTTCATGGATATAACTCTCAATATTTACATACCAATTAATCTAAGGTGACTGACGCTTATAATCCACAAATCGATAACCAACTCCACGCTCCGTGAGGATGTATTTTGGTTTTGATGGATCTTCTTCCAGTTTTTGACGCAGGTAATTTACGTACAAGCGAACATAATGTGGTTCATCACGATATTCATAACCCCACACCCGTGATAGTAATTGATCATAGGTCAAAACCCAACCGGCATTCTTCACCAGGTGAAACAGTAAGCGATACTCGGTGGGGCGCAATTTCACCAATTCATTGTTCAGCCAAATTTCCCGCTTTGAGAAATCCAACTTCAAACGATCATCAACTTCGATTACGTCTGACGCTTCTGCTGTACCACTTTCTGTTCTTCGCAATACTGCCCGGACGCGGCTGACCAATTCGCGCGGACTGAAAGGTTTCGTTATGTAATCATCCGCGCCTAATTCAAGACCGCGAACCCGATCATCTTCTTCACCTTTTGCGGTTAACATGATGACAGGCACATTACTAATTTCACGCAGCATACTTAGGACTTCAAATCCATCAATGTCTGGCAACATAATATCCAATAAAATCAAATCCGGCAGCGAATCTCGATAGGCTTGCATGGCCTGCATCCCGCGATAAGCTTCTACAACTTGAAAACCATCGTGTTCCAGATTCAAACGAATGAAACGAGCCATCCGCTCTTCATCGTCAACTACTAAAATTATTTTGTTCTTAAAATGATCGTCCATGTTATCTACTCCCGAACAAATGAAATAATATCCTCTTCTTCACCTGTCGGCATTATTTCAACAAAATTTACTCTATGCATTGGAAAAACCACAATAGTTACAGCTGGTTCTAAATAATGTATGTCTTTACCATCTTTTTTTCGTGGATTCTTTACTATGACGATCTGGTCATCTGTTTTAGGGAGCTCATCCATCTCTCCTAGAACCGGATCTTCATTGTTAATATGGACGATCACCGTGATCATTTTTTCCTCCTTAACGCAGGACAACCTGTATCTTCAATTTCCCTAACGCAATGATATCACCTTGATTGACGGGATAATCGACATGGGGAACTATTTTCTGGCCATTTACGCGGGTTCCATTGGAAGAACCCAAATCCATAATTGCAACCCGATCACGATGCACTTTCAGTGCAGCGTGTAATCGAGAAACGCCCTGGGAATAAGCTTCAAAAGGAGAGAAGTCTACATCTGGCAAAATTGGCTGCCCCTCTGCAACTCGACCCAATGTAAATTCAGTTCTACCGGCCAATTGCAAAGTTTGTTTGCTATCGATCACAAATAACGCCAATTCTGCATTCTGTTCGGGCTTCTGAGCATTTGTATCATTTTTCAAAGTATCTGGCGAAGACCCCAACTTTGACTGATCCAGCATATCACTGGTTGTTTTTTGAATGGATTGTGTCGTTAAATAATCCAATGAAATTAATCTTGCCCCGCATTCACTGCAAAACAACGCGCCGGGAAACTCTTTGTGATGACAATTTGGACAAATGATCATATTATGTACTCTCCGGTTCAGGTAACATGAGTAAAGATCGGGTTCCGTATTTAATACGTTTCTCGCCAATTTCCGAGTAATTTTTTTGCGTTTGTAGGTTCTGTGCTTCTTCCAGTATAGTTCGAGCCAGCTTACGATCGCCTTTAGCCAGCAAGTGAGTGGCGACATGATGTAAGTGACGGGTGGCGTTTTGGATGTTCCCCTCTTTCACTTCATCTCTGGCTTTTTCCTGGATTCGGTATAGGGTCAGGTGTGACATGGCATCAATGATGGCTGCTGGGGGTAATGCGCGGTCGATAGTAGTACTGATTGGTCGTTTAAAATCAAAATACATGCGAGTTTTTTTGATTGGATTAGACGGTATATCCATTTTAATGGATCCAGTTAACATTCGTAATTCGGTCATTGATGGTAGAAGCTCATCGATGTGGAATTCAAAAATTACCCGTAAATGTTTCCCTAGCAATAGATTTCCTAACAAAACATTATTGCCTAAATCCAAAGAAGATAGATCCGGACTCAATCGGAACGCATAATTCAACTTTACAAATGGACTGGTTTCAAATTCAATTTTGACATTTCTTGCGAATTGAATTCCTGATTGTTTAATTTTTTCCGTCAGTGTATTGTACATTTCCTGAGCAGACGTGACGAATTGGGTTTCTCCTCCTGAGATTCTTGCCAGTTCATCCAGAAACTGGTCATTCCAATCTTCCCCGATGCCAATAGCCTGGAAGGAAATCCCTTCTTCTGTCGCCTCTTGAATTAATTGGATGCACGCATGCTCATCCCCATAGGTATGCCCATCAGTAATAAGAATAAGTTGTTTGATCTGATCATTTGAAGGAATGCTGCGTAGTTGTTCCACTCCCTCATACAACCCTTTGTATATCTCAGTTGCCCCGGATGCCTGAATTGACTGGATACGGGCCAGCGCAATCGCTGACTCACTATTCTTTGTAGGTGTGAGAATAATATCCGCGAAATCGCTGAATACGACGATCGAAATGGTATCATCCGCCCGCAGTAATTTGAGGAAATTGACTGCTTCGTATTTTATTTTTTCCAGCAAGTCGCCTTGCATCGATGTTGATTTATCAATAACGATGCAAACGTTTACTGGAGGCAGTAAACTGGGCAGGTCTGTTTTTGTAGGAAAAATATCCAATAATAAATAAAAAACCTGATCTCCTTCAATAAGAGGCAGGACACTACGGCTATAAAATGCATTGATCTGAACGCTTTTCCTGTTTTTATCCTCTTCAGGAATTTTCTCATCATAGATTCGTCGTTTCTTTTGATCAATTAGCGTTTCGTAGGCATTTTGGATTTTCAAAAACTTCTCAGTATCTGCAGCTGATGGGTTTCTATCAGGATGATATATCTTCGCAGCGTCAAAATAGGCTTTCCGGATATCATCTGCTGAAGCATCTACTGGAAGTTCTAGATAATTATAAAAATCCATTCTAACAGTCCCCTAGTTTAATTTGATCAGAATAGCGGTGATATTATCAGGTCCACCAGCCTGGTTTGCGGCATCCACCAGATTCCGGCATGCCAATGAAGGGTTCGACTCTGCGGTGATGATCCTGAACATGTCCTCATCATCAACTAACCCCCAAAGGCCATCGCTGCAAATTAAAATGTAACCAGGCTTGGGGATAGGTGTAGTTTGTATATCCGGACGGAAAGGTTCTGCCTGCCCAAGAGCACGGTAAAGCACATTCTTGTTGGGATGTGTTTTTGCTTCCTCTTCAGTAATTTGGCCAAGATCCACCAAGCGCTTCACCAAAGAATGATCTTTTGTCATGGTTTCCATGCGCCCATCAGGATATATATAATATAATCTGGAATCACCGACATGCGCTATTGTCACCTGCTCGCCCAAAATCAAGGCAGACGTGAGGGTTGTTCCTCCCCCGGGTGCTTTGGTTATAACCGCATTTTGGGCTGCTTTTATGCCGCTTTCCATAATTTCCTGAATACTCTCAGCAGGCATTTCTTGGGAATTGCCCAGAACAGCACTATACAATTTGCGGAAAATGTGTTCACCAAGTGCACGAACCGCAGCACTACTGGCAACTTCCCCATGTTGATGCCCACCCATCCCATCGGCCACGATGAAAAGACCAAATGGAATATCATTCACGCCATTTGCAAAAGAAGCATTGAACCAATACAACGTATCTTCATTGTGATCACGCTGGCGGCCGACTGACTGACCACTACCCACCAGAAAGTGCGGTGGATTGATTGAAACTGATTCTCTGGTAACAGACCGTAGTTGATCTTCCGCCAGAGGTGCGGTTTCAACATTGGTTATTGTGGTTTTTTTTTCTTTTTGAAAAATTTTTTTAATAGAATCTAGCATTGATTAATCCTAGCAACTTTCTCAGGCATAAAGTGCGTAAATAAAGTGATCACTCGAACCAAAATAAAGAATGTTATTTACAACCACAGGTGCGCCAGTAATCGGACCATCACTATTAAATCGCCAGCGCATTTGACCGTTCTTAAGTTCAATACAATACATCGTGCCGTCGGCTGTGCCACAATATACGGCATTATTATAAATCGCAGGGGAACCGCTGACCTGATGTTCCGTTTTAAATTTCCAGATCTCTTTCGAATTATTGGCTTCCAGACAATAAATATGGTTATCAGCGCTACCGAACACAACGTTAAAATCTGATTTTGCCGGCGATGAAATTGATCCTTTTCCCATTCTAAAGCGCCAGACGATCCAACCAGATTTTGCATCCAGGGCATAAAATTGAGAATCAAGAGAGGCGAAGAATACGATCCCATCTTCTACAATAGGGGATGAAGTGATCGCCCGCTTAGCCTTGAAACGCCATTTAACTTGGCCACGAAAATCTACGCTGAAAAAATCTCCCAATTCTGTTCCCGTAAAAGCAAAATCCTTGCTGATAAATGGTGAAGTCCGGATAGCGGATCCCCCGTCCACGCGCCAGGTGAGTCGATTGGACATCAAATTCACAGCGTATAGATAACCATCGTCCGCACCAAAGAAAATATGTTGTTCTGCAATCTTCGGGGAACTTCTTATCGGGCCATCAGCTTGAAATGACCAGGATTGTTTACCTGTGCGGGTCGAAATGGCATACAAGCTTTTATCTTCACTACCGATAAAAACCAATCCTTCATCAACAATTGGTTTGCCAACCAAACCACCCTGAGTTGGGAATTTCCACAGGAATTCTCCAGATGATGCATCCAATGAATAAAGATTGTTATCATAACAACCACAATAAATTTTGCCATTTTCATAACAAACGGACCCGCGAATTTCATCTTCACATTTAAATGTCCAGACTGGTTTAATTGCCTGGTCTTTAATGATTGGAGAAACTGATATTCGAGTCAAAGCGCCAGTTTTCTTTGCTACGGAAAGAAGGGCTTCCTTCATATCATTAGCCGTCTGAAAACGATCAGCAGGATCGTATTGGAGGGATGTGTTAATGACAGTCTCAAGCTCTAAGGAAATGCGAGGATTGATAGAGCGGATTGGTCGTTCTGAAAATGAAAAAGGGGCTTCCAGGCGGGGATCGCGATTGGTCAATAAATGATGCAATGTGGCACCCAGGGCGTAGATATCTGCCACAGGCGTAGCATCACCCCGATATTGTTCAGGGGGTGAATAGCCTTCCGTTCCAATCATTGTACCTTTTTGGCCTGTACGGAAATTCTTGGCAATACCGAAATCAACCAGAATGGAACGCCCTTGTGGATTTACCATGACATTGCTAGGCTTCATATCACGAAAAATAATTGGTTCTGGCTTATGTGAGTGCAGAAAATCGAGCACATCGCACAGCTCAATAGCCCAAGCAATTACTCTTTCTTCCTGTAATGGAGAATTGGCGTCCGTTAAAATTGCTTCTAAATCTTTTCCTTGAATAAATTCCAGCACAAGATATGAGCGGTCATCCCGGGAGAAAAAGTCATAAATTTGAGGGATGGCCGTGTGATTCAAAGTGACGAGAATATTTGCTTCACGTTCGAAATTTTGCACAATCGTCTGACGCACCAAGGGATCTGGTGCATTATTGATCATTTCTTTAACAGCAACTAATTTCATTACATTTGGGAAATGTAAGTCACGTGCGCGGTAAACCGATCCCATTCCGCCAACACCAACCACATCTTGAACCTGATAACGATTTACAAGTGTAATTCCTGGTTGTAACTGTTTTACTGCACTAGATCCGACACCATCGAAACCAGACGTAATCCGCTGAGTATCCAGCTAGCCCTCCTGCATTGATGACCAAATAAAAAAAGATTGCTTTTTTGAGAATATTAGCTGATTATAAACTTCAATGGAGTGAAAAGCAAATACGCCAGGGGTAAAATTCGCGTGAAATCCAAATAATTTCAGCGTAAATATATTATAAAAAGCATCAAAGAAAATATTGATTTCCTAAATTATCCCGAATCAGGACCTGACTTCATAATAACCAGGTTTGTTTCTACATTCATCGCAAGGACACATCGCCCGCAAATATTGCCAGGTGAAAATCCCAAAATTGTGACCATCCTTCCATGAAATTGTCATTGCATAACTACCAACCAGTTCCAGATTCACCAATTCCGTTGCATTCGACTCTGGCAAGGTGATTTTGAAAATTCTGGGGTCCGGTTCCGGCCCCATATTTTCATGACCTCCTCTACAGGTAGCGCAAGGACAGCCTGCCCGCAACAATTGAAAGGAATAACTGCTATCATGCCCATCCTCCCAGCGGACGGCTACCCGTTTTTCATTTTTATGGACTTTAATATTTGTAGGTTTCATTATTACTCCTGCGGTGATGTCACCAAGTTTAAATAATTTTGTACACACCAACCATTGCGCGAGGAATCATATGGTGCTTCCACTTTCCACCATGTATATCCATCGGCTTCCAATGGACCATCGACAACTTTGAATAATTCAGCATCCAAACCGACAAAATTTACAGCAAAGGTTGTCGCCGGACCAGAGCGTATGCTCAAACCATCTCCATCGGTTCCGTTAATCTGCGCATATCCGCCAACATGAATCTCTAACAGATCTTGTGGAGAAAATGTTGGAATAGGTGTGATCGTCGGCTCAAAAGTTGCTCGAATAATTTCAGTAGCGGTGGGTGCTTCAATTTCGGCAATTACTGCAACCTGTGCAGGTGAGTTCGATTCTTTTGCAAAAAGGTATAGTGCCATGTACGTAATAGCTAGGATGGATAAGGCTACAAAAAGAAATAATAAGATCAACACCCACCGTCGATTCATAAGAAATTTTTACTCCTGCGAGATTAAAACTATTGCCAATGGCAATTAATAGATATTTTCATTCAGCTTTCTAAATTTTTAACGAATTACTTGGGATCTTTTGTGCATACTCAACGATATATTTCCAGAACGGTTTTCTCTAAGCCAGTTCGTCATTATCGAAATCCATGCATCGTCTCATCTACAAGCCATTATAAAGGGTTAATATATTTTTGAAAGTAAAAGTAGCGGATAAAGTAGCATTAGCAAAATTTTAGCCTAATATAATTCCCAATTTACCAATCCTGGTCAGATCTCATTAGATCGTTACATGATTACATTGGGGCTTATAAGGCGTTATGTTATAATTTTGACGAATTTAATATGGAAAATTCTTCGATTTCAGCCGTTCCAATTCTAGCCAATCGCTACCAACTCTTGCAAACATTGGGTTCAGGGGGGATGGCTGTTGTTTATCGTGCGAAAGACTTAAATCTGGAAAGATTCGTGGCTGTCAAAATATTACGACCTGATTTTTCAAAGGACGAAGATTTCAGAAAAAGATTTCATCAGGAAGCCAAATTAGCAGCCAATCTCTCACATCCCAATATTGTCACAGTGCACGATTTTGGCTTGGATGGCGACCGCTTGTTCATCATTATGGAATATGTCCCGGGGGCAAACCTTAAGTCATTGATTCGAGAAAAAACAGTTATCCCGATCTCTGAGGCGAGTGACTTAATGATTCAGGCAGCTGCCGGGATTGGCTATGCGCATCGCGCCGGCCTTGTTCACTGTGATGTCAAACCACACAATATGTTGGTAACCCCTGATGGACACCTGAAAGTAACAGATTTTGGAATTTCACGAGCTCTTGCCACTATAAGACCGGACGAGAGAAATGCAATCGTCTGGGGATCACCTCAATATTTATCACCAGAGCAATCCAGCGGAGAACCTCCTTCCCCGGCATCCGATGTTTATTCTTTAGGAATAGTCTATTATGAAATGGTGACAGGCAGGCTACCCTTTTATTCAAAGGATGCAACTGAATTAACCCGCCTACACAAAGAAGCAGCGCCTGTTCCGCCTTCAAGAATTAATCCACAAATTCCATCAGAATTGGAACAAATCATTCTTAAAGTGATCTCAAAAGAACCATCCGGTCGTTACCGATCCGCTGAACAATTTAGCCGCGTCTTGCAAAATTATGAGGAAAAAATCCCCAACGCTGCTGAAAATTATCGGGAAAATAATCAGCCAATCAAATCTTTTGTTGAACCCTATCATGATCCTTATTCAAAAGAAGAGCAATATTTGGAATCCAATAATAAACAGGGCTTTGATTGGAGCACAACGGCTTTAGCCCTCTTTGCGTTTTTACTGGCCGGTGGCTTGATTCCTTTCTGGCTGTTTGTATGGTTTTCACTGACTTCCACACGTTAATAGGACTTTAATGATACTGTCATCTTCTATAATTTCAGCAAACTTCTTAAATCTCGAACAGGATTTACAACAAGTGCATTCTGCAGGTGTTGATTGGCTGCACATTGACGTTATGGACGGGTCTTTTGTACCCAATATTACAGTTGGACCGTTAATTCTACCTTTCTGTAAAAAAGCAACCGGAATGCCGCTTGACGTCCATCTCATGATCAATCATCCGGAAAAACATATTGAGGCGTTTGCTCAATCTGGTGCAAACAGGTTAAGCATCCACGTTGAAAACAATCCCAACATAGCACGCACGCTTCAAGAAATCCGTGCGTTAAATGTGGCTGCGGGCGTTGTCTTGAATCCCGGTACATCTCCCCATACGGTGGATTCATTACTGCCTTTCGTAGACCATGTTTTGGTCATGACAGTTAATCCAGGGTTTTCGGGTCAAAAATTTATACCAGAAATGTTGGAAAAGATTAGAACAGTGCGAAACAAAATTGAGGAGAAAAATTTAAATGTTATGATTGAGGTGGATGGTGGAATAAATGAAGAGACTATATCCGCCGTTGTTTCTGCCGGCGCTGATATCATTGTTGCAGCCACCGCCATATTCGGTTACCCTCAGGGCATTAAAGCAGGTGTAGATGCACTCAGAGACAATGCTTAATTTAAACAAAAACCACGGCCGAAGCCGTGAATTTTGCAATGAAAACAACCAGAAATTATTTGGCCGTTTTAACAATTGTGCGAATGCAGCGTGTGCACAATACTTTGCGGATCTTACGTCCGTTTTCAAATACAGAAACTTGCTGCAAGTTTGGTCGGAATTTACGATTGGTCGCTCGCATGGAAAAACTGCGATTATGCCCAAAAGTTGTAGTCTTTCCACATTTTTCACACTTCGCCATAATAAGGATCCTTTCAACTATGAGTGCTTAGAATTAGCCGGCGGTTGCACTGCACAGCAAACGCGTATTTTACCACACCCCATAACTTTATACAAGAATTGGGTTTATTAATAGGGGAAAAATTATATGAAGGAAAACCGAAATCCTATGGGAAATGTATATGTCTCACACCGAGCAATAGCTACAATAGCCTACCAATCAGCCATTGAATCATATGGCGTGGTAGGACTGGCTGCAAAGAACTTTGCAGAAGGTATTGCCCATGTACTGGTTAAAGACCCAACTCTGGGTGTTGAAGTTGATTTTGATGGCCAGAAAATTGAAATCGACCTATATATCGTTGTTGAATATGGCACACGAATAAAAATGGTAGCAGAATCTGTTAGCAGCAATGTTCAATATCGTGTCGAAAAGATCGTTGGCATTCCAGTCGAGAGAGTTAATGTCCATATTCGGGCATTAAGAATCAGTGATACTGACTAAGTTTACTATTTCCCTGGCTGAAAGCCTGGTTTTCTAGGAGAAACATGATAAATACTGTTTACAAAGATGCTCTTGCCATTGACGGTCAAACATTCAAAGCCATGATTGCTGCGGCATTAACCTGGTTGAAGACGAACCAACAACTCGTTAATTCGTTAAATGTTTTCCCGGTTCCCGATGGAGACACAGGCACGAATATGGTCCTTACCATGCAAGCCGCCTACAATGAAATTCAAAATTCTGACGAAAATAACATCGGCAAGATTGCCCATGCTGTCGCACAAGGAGCCCTCATGGGAGCCAGAGGTAACTCCGGCGTAATCCTTTCACAAATCTGGCGCGGTTTTGCACGTGGATTGGATAGTTTGGAAAAAATGGACTCCGCTATCCTGACTAAAGCATTAGTCGAAGCAAAAATTACTGCCTATAAAGGAGTTGTCAGACCGGTTGAGGGCACCATTCTAACTGTGATGAAAGATATCGCAACCGCGAGCGAAAATATCATAGAGCAACCAGAGATCGATAAAATCCTGGAAATTCTTGTTCGCGCAGCCGATGTGTCTGTTTTGCATACTCCAGAGTTGTTACCCATCTTAAAACAAGCCGGCGTGGTCGATTCTGGTGGCAAAGGTCTTTTCTTTATTATTGAAGGGTTTTTAAAATTCCTTCGAGGTGAATCTTTAGACACTTCAACCGCTATAATGGTTCAACCTCTTGCGCTAATGGAAGGTAATGATATGGAAAACATTGAACCTGGCCAGGATTTTGAAGTAGTAATTGATTTTCGACCTTCACAAACATTCAAGCTTGAAAAGTTTTATGCAGATTTGGAAGAATTAGGCACATCGATTCAAGTTGGTGAAGGTGACGGTATTTATCGCATGCATATTCATGTAGCAACGGAAAACCGTTACGCCCCGATCGACTACACAATGACCACTGGGACAATAACGAAAGTTTATATTGAAAATCTCCTGGATCAAATGGAGAATAAAGGTAAAGAATCCAATCAACCGCTATCTCTGGCTCAGGTGGAACCAGGACAAATAGCCGTTGTTGTTGTTTCTCCAGGTAAAGGTCTCTCAAAAATCTTTGCCAGTCTTGGAGCTGCAGCCATTGTTGAGGGTGGTCAAACAATGAATCCGAGTACCGAGGAGATCCTGCACGCGTTTGAGGATCTTCCAACGGATAAAATCATCATACTCCCAAATAATAAGAACATCTTCCTGGCTGCAACTGCCGCGAAGCAATCAACCGTAAAGCAGGTTGAAGTTCTAGCGAGCAATACAGTTCCACAAGGGTTGGCAGCCATGTTGCGGTTGGACCCTTATAGTGATTTGAGTGACGTATTCGAGGAAATGGAAGAAGCATTGACTGAAGTGGACACCGGTGAAATTACAGTGGCTACCAGGTCGGTAACCATTAATGATGTAGATGTTAAAGAAGGCGAAGCGATCGCGTTGTTGAATTCCCAATTAGTGTGTGCCGCAAATTCGGTGAATTCTGCTTGTTTAGCACTTCTCGATAAAGTTGATCTTTCTGAGAAAGAAAGATTTACATTTTTCTATGGGTTAAATATCTCAAAAGATGATGTGGATACAATCATAGAAAACGTCCAGAAGAAATACCCGCAAATGGAAGTGGAATTACATGCGGGTGGGCAACCACATTATCAATTTATCATATCGATTGAATGAACATGCCTGACATCGCCATCGTCACAGATTCTACAGCCCAATTTCCAAATCCAAATTTCGCAGGGAAAAATCTCGTCCGAATTTTACCTTTCGATATTGTTTTGAACGGAATTCGTCACAATGAGGGATTGGATGTACGCACCAGTGATTTTCCTTTATCCACACGCTCAATTGATGATCCTAAACTGATCATTCCCACTCCTGAAAGTTTAGCTGAATTTTTCAGCTCTTTATTACGAACATTCAATGAAATCCTGGTGATATTAAGTTCTGCTGATCTATCCGCCGCATATCAAAATGCGATTGAAGCCATTAAGCTAATACAAGCCGGTACTGCCATCCAGGTCATCAATTCCCAAACCTTTTCAGCTGGTCTTGGAATTCTCGTTCAGCATGGAGCGGAAATAATCGCCAAAGGTGCTAATCTGATAGAAGCAGATCGACAGGTCCGCCAATTGGTGCCCCATGTTTATACCTTAATTTGTTCCCCCTGCCTTTCATATTTCCACAATAACGGAGCCATTGAGTTTCATCAAGCCACAGTAGGTGAATTGCTAAACCTATATCCCATTTTTTCAATGGAGGAAGGTAATCTAAATGCACTTTGTAAAGTTAGAAATTTTCGAAATGCACAAGATTTCTTTCAAGAATTCATTGAAGAATTCGATTCTCTTACACATATCTCACTTTTGAAAGGCACAAATTCTCAGGGACTTGACAACAGATTGTTACGACAATTTGTCCAGGAATTTTTTCCTGAGACCCCCTTCAGTGAACATCGTTTGAACCCCTTTCACGCCACCATGTTCGGTCCAAAATCAGTAGGGTTAATTGTGGTTGAAAAACCTTACTCTCTTTCCGGGTAAATAGATTTCTCCAGGCTATGCAAGACGCTTTCGAAAAACTACAAAAAATATTGGCACTGGAAGTTAAGCGTGAATTTGACGATCGTGCAGTTTTCGGTGGTCTGGGGAAATTAGCAACGACCTGGGAACAAGATGCCCAAAAAGAGAAGAAAGCCGATGATGGAATCCGGGCAATTATTGAAATCCTAAAGAAATACAGCGTTACGCCCATTGAACAAAGGCACCAATTAATTTCACAAATCAAGGACTTGCTCCAAAATTCTAATGATCTCGAAACATTACCTTTAAAATATTCGAGTAATTCCGCAACCACTCACAAAAAAAGGATTGCGGAAGAAAAACAACAAAAATTAGAAACGCCTCCCAGTATTAAAAGTAATATTTCAGCAAAAAAAATGCTAAACCTGGAGACTACGTCTGCACTTACATCAATTCCATCCATTGGAAAATCACGTGAAAAAATGCTACAGGAAGCAAACATTTTCTCAATCGAGGATTTACTTTATCATTTTCCACGAAAGTACAACGATTACAGCAAATTGAGCACCATCAATCAACTTGAATTTGGGGACCAAGTCACTATCATTGCTACGGTGAAAAGTATTTCCGCTCGAACGGGGAAAAATCACAAAATTCAGATCACCGAAGTTGTTATTGAAGATGGTAGTGGGTCAATGCGTTTATCCTTTTTCAATCAACCTTACCTTCAATTTCAAATAAAAAAAGAAATGCGCCTTTCGATTAAGGGAAAAGTTGACATGTATCTGGGGCGATTCACCCTCAATTCGCCCGAGTGGGATATTCTGGATGGAGATTTCGATTCGATCCAGGGAATATCACCCATTTATCGTTTGCCAGTGGGGTTCTCACAAAAAACTTTCCATAAAATAATTCAAAACACCCTGGAAATTTGGGGTAATCAGATTCAAGACTACCTGCCAACAAACTCATATTTGACGCCTGGATTAATGGATCTTCAGAAAGCTATACGAACATTACATCAACCCAAAGACTTAGAGACAGTACAAGCTGCCATGGAAAGGCTTTCGTTTGACCAGATCTTTTTCCTGCAGATGGGTGTCCTGGCACAGAAAAAAGCCTGGAACCAAAAACAGGCAGACCAATACCTGGTCACTGATTCCTATCAAAATACTCTTACTGGATTTATCCCTTTCCCACTGACTAATTCACAATTAAAAACTTTGAACGCTATCAAAAAGGATTTAGCTTCCGGATCACCGATGAATCGTCTACTGCAAGGCGATGTGGGGTCCGGGAAAACCATTGTGGCTTTACTTGCAGCCGCATTTGTTTTCACCAACAAAGATGCACAATGCACTATCATGGCTCCGACAGGGATTTTGGCTGAACAACATTACAAAAATGCCCTCAATTTTTTTAATGAAAATAAATTACTTTCTCCACCTCAAATCCGCTTACTGGTAGGGGATACCCCAGAATCTGAAAAAGAAGTCATCCGAAAAGAGCTGCAATCTGGCGAGATCAAATTATTAATAGGAACACATTCTTTAATAGAAGATCCAATCACATTCAAAAATTTGCAGCTGGCAGTGATTGACGAACAACATCGGTTCGGGGTGGATCAACGTAAACGCTTGAGTGAGAAAGGCCCACGAGCTCATTTATTGGCAATGACCGCAACCCCTATCCCGCGATCGCTTGCCTTAACGATCTATGGAGATCTGGATTTGTCAGTCATGAATGAAATGCCGCCTGGCAGGCAGGAGATTTTAACCCATATTATTTCTCCAAAAGATCGCGATCATATTTACAAACTTATCAAAGAAAAAGTCTTACGAGATCAGCAAGCATTTATCGTCTATCCATATGTGGAGTTGGATGAAGAAGATCAACAAAAAATTGCATTTGGGGCTGTAAATGAGTTCAAACGACTAAAAAGTAAAATTTTTCCAGGGTTGAACCTCGCACTTTTACATGGAAGAATGAAGCCTGCTGAAAAAGAAAGCGTGATGAATAAATTTCACCAGGGCCACTACAACATTCTGGTGTCTACCACTGTTATCGAAGTAGGGGTGGATGTTCCCAATGCCTCGGTGATGGTTATCGAAGGCGCGAATCGATTTGGACTTGCACAACTACATCAGCTTCGGGGACGAATTGGTCGTGGGAGTCATCAATCAGTCTGTTTCTTAATTCCGGAAACGGAAGATTCTCTGGCAAATGAACGCTTGACCGCGTTACAGAAAACAAATGACGGCTTTAAATTAGCCGATATTGACCTGCAACAACGCGGTCCTGGCGATTTTTTAGGTTATCGCCAATCTGGCTTTAAAGATTTAACACTTCAGAATATAATGAATGTAGAATTAATAGAAAAAGCGAGAAGTTATGCTGAATCTGTTTTCGAAGACGATCCATATTTACAGAACGTTGAACATATAGAAATGAAGAAAAAACTTACATATTTCTGGAATGAATTGATTGGAGATTTAAATTTATATGATTAACGCATTATTTCCCGGCACTTTTGATCCTGTTCATATGGGTCACATTGATATTGCTGAACGAGCTGCTAAACTATTTTCTAAATTAACGGTCGCTGTGTATGATAAACCTTTAAAAAACTTACTTCTCGCACCAGAGGAAAGACTTTATCTGACACGCGAATCCCTCAAGCACATTGAGAATATTGAAGTCACCGGCTACAGCGGGTTGACAGTTGAATATGCCAGAAAGATTCAAGCTAAGGTAATCGTGAGGGGATTGCGTGTTTTTTCAGATTTTGAACACGAATTTCGGATGACTCTGGCCAATCATCATCTTGCACCAGACATCGAAATTGTTGCCCTGATCACAAGTGATCGCCATACCTTTCTTTCGTCTACCACAGTCAGGGAAATTGCTTCTCTCGGTGGTAATATTCAAGGCATGGTCCCGAAGATTGTACAAGAGGTGCTAGAAAAACGTTTTTTTGAATTGGGGGAAGATCAAACTGTGGTTCCCTTAACTTACTTAAGAGATTAAAATGACTTATCTGATATTCAGCTTATTCCGACAAGGAGATTGATATGGATATTTTACACCTGGTAGACCGTCTGGAAGAATTATTCAACGAAAGCCGACCGCTGCCGATGATGCGCAAGGTTGTTGTTGATGAGGAAAAAATGCTGAGTATTATTGACCAGATGCGTGTTTCCATTCCCGACGAAATCAAACGCGCCCAACAATTACTTGCTCAACGCGATCGTCTATTAGCACAGACGCAAGAGGAGGCCAACCGAACGATTCAATTAGCACGTGAGAAGGCTGATCAGCTTGTGGAGAAAGATGCGATTATTCAAAGTGCCCAGACACGAGCAGGTTCGATTATCGATCAAGCCCGAAAAGACATAGAAGTGACGCGTAAAGACGCAGATCAATATGTCGTAAGTTCTCTGAAGGATCTGGAACACGAATTAAGCAGATTGTTAAATCAGGTGCGTAATGGGATCGAAACATTAATGCCTGAAAATCCAAAAAATCAAGACCCCCACCAAGAATAATATACTTATTCTTCTTTCTTATCTGGGTCTATTTCGTTCTTCCCTTTTATATTTTCTTTCTTGATTTTCGCCCTGCTCTTAACCACTTTTTCGTCAGGGGCAAGCAAAGCAACATCAATCACCTCATCAATATGAGTGACCGCAATTATATTAATCTTCGCTTTTACCTTTTTATTTAATTCTTCTAAATCTTTTTCGTTTTTCTTCGGAATAATGATCGTCGTAATTCCGGCACGATGGGCAGCTAGAATTTTTTCACGAATACCACCAACCGGTAGGATACGACCACGCAAAGTCAGCTCGCCCGTCATGGCAATGTCGCGGCGAAGTTTTCTTTCAGTAAACGCAGAGATGATTGCACAGGCAATGGTTACGCCTGCGCTGGGACCATCCTTGGGTATTCCGCCTTCAGGAATGTGGATATGAACATCAACATCTTCAAATAAATCGCTGTCGACTTCGAAAGCCTTTGCCCGCGATTTCATGAACGACATGGCAGCCTGCGCAAATTCCTGCATCACCTCACCAATTTGGCCTGTGATTTGCAGATTTCCTTTCCCTTCCAGGATAAGAACTTCAACAGGCATGATATCACCCCCATTCTCCGTCCAGGCCATGGCGGTAGCGACACCAATTTCATCCTCCGTCTCAGCTTCCATTTCAAAATATTGCTGAGGGCCAAGGATTTTCTCAACAACTTTTTCATCGATTCTGTGAGGAAAAGATTTATCCTCTGTTTTCATCCGTGCGATTTTTCGACAAATTTTTCCAATTTCCCGTTCCAAATTACGAACTCCAGCTTCATAGGTGTAGTTTCGGATAATCAATTTAAGCGCATTTTCGTTAAATATTACACCCAGAGACTCAATCCCAGTCTCATGTTGCTGCCGCGGAATTAAAAACTGCTTGCTGATGGTAATTTTTTCATCTTCCAGGTAACTGGAGAACTCAATTACTTCCATGCGATCAAGCAACGCTGCTGGAATTGACATTAATGAATTGGCAGTCGTAATAAACATTACCTTGGAGAGATCGTAATCAACTTCCAGGTAATGGTCTGAAAATTCATTGTTTTGTTCTGGATCCAATACTTCCAGCAAGGCAGCCGATGGATCACCACGAAAATCTGCACCTAACTTATCAATTTCATCCAACATGAAGAGCGGGTTGGTCGTACCAGCCTTCTTCATTGTTTGCAGAATTCTTCCGGGCAATGCGCCAATGTAAGTGCGCCTGTGGCCACGAATTTCAGCTTCATCACGCACCCCACCCAAAGACACCCTTACAAACTTCCTGCCAAGCGCTTCTGCGATCGACCTCCCCAGCGATGTCTTACCTGTTCCTGGTGCCCCAACAAAACATAAAATTGGCTGTTTCGAATCCTCAGGCTTTAATTTCTGAACTGCGATATATTCCAAAATGCGGTCCTTGACTTTCCCCAGACCAAAATGATTCTTCTCAAGAACCTGATTGACATGGCCTACATCTAAATCGTCAATTGTGGCATCCTTCCAGGGCAGATCGAGGAGCCAATCAAGATATGTACGCACCATCCCTGTCTCGGGTGCCATCAAAGGCATTTGAGAGAGACGTTCTACTTCTTTTAAAGCCTGAGCCTTTGCCTCATCACTCAAGCCGTTTTCTTCAATTTTTGTTCGTATTTCCGAAATCTCAGCAAAATAGAGATCATTTTCACCCAATTCACCTTGAATTGCTTTCAATTGCTCGCGCAGGTAATATTCTCGTTGAGACTTATCGACTTCACTTTGCACCTTGGTTTGAATTTCATCTTCAAGCTGTAATACATCCAATTCCTGAGCCAAATATTGGTTAATTAATTTCAATCGACTTTTCGGATCGCTGGATATTAACAACTTTTGGCGATCTTCCAATGGTAATGAGATTGCTGATGCAATCATATCTGCTAACCAACCAGGTTCCGCAATGTTCATCGCAAACAGTTGAGCTTCATCCGGAATGCTATGATCAAGTTGAACACAATTCTCAAATAATTCTTGTGTGGTTCGCATTAACGCTTTAATATGACGATCAAGTTTCTCGCTCTCTTTAATTACTTTTACTTTCACCTTGAAATAAGGATCCTGCTGGGTGATTTCTATGAACTCAACCCTTCGCCTACCCTGCATCAGTGCAGAATGGTTCCCATCAGGCATCTCCAATAGTCTCCCAATAGCTACTTCTGTAGCAACAGGCAGAAATTCTGTGACGAATTCGGTCGAAAGGTCTTCATCCACAAATAGAGCGATCGCGGTTTCGAACTTTTTTTGTGCATCCTTTATGGCATATTCATTTACGCCTTCAGTAACAAAAATCGGGGTCACCATACGCGGAAAAACAACCAGATCTCTTAAGATAATGGCAGAACACTCAAAAATTCCTTCGTCATCTTCTTCCATATTGGAGATTTCATACAGCTCATCAGTCCGCTGATTCATTCCAAATGAAGAACCATTATTCTCTCTTGATAGCCAACTATCATTTCGCATGCATTTACCTTCTTGTTATCTGGGTCAAATTAAGATCCGATTGTTTACTCGTCCAAACGTCGCGCATTGCGGCAGCAACAAACAAGCTGCCGGTAACTAGAATTAGAGATTCATTGCCAGCCAATATCAAAGCTTTTTCTAATCCAGCCTCGATCGACTCTGTGGCAAACCCCCGCTTACCGAATTTTAACACATAATCAATGATCTTTTCAGGTTCCATAGCTCTCGGGTGATTGGATTTGGTAGCCACCACGTTATTGACTCGCGGTAGTAATTCCACCAGCATTCCCTCAATATCTTTATCTTCAGAAGCCCCAAAAACCAATGTAACCGCTTTTCCAGGAAAATAATCATCCACTGCCTGCCGCAGACGTAGCGCAGATTCGCGATTATGAGCCGAATCAACCACGATTAATGGCCTTTTCGTCAGAATTTCAAATCTCCCTGGCCAGACAACATTCGAAAATCCATGGTAAATATGATCATCCGTAATTTCTACACCCATCTTTTTCATTAATTCAAGGGCTGAATAAGCTGTGGCAGCATTCTGAATTTGATGAAATCCCAATAAAGGAATGTGGAATCGCTTGGGTGACCATTCATCCCGGCCGCCACTTTCAATATAACGATTGACCGCAGCTTGCTCTTCTTTTGGCCAAACCATAAAATTCTGACCTTCCAGATTATGTGCGCCGGCAGCATACAAGAAATCCCGTCCGACCTCAATCAAAGGAGAATTTCTTTCTTCTGCAATTCGATAGAGAACTCGGCGAGCTTCCTCTTTCTGAGGAGAAATTACCACTGGTCTGCCAGCCTTTATAATGCCAGCTTTTTCAAAAGCAATTTGCGCCAACGTATCCCCTAATACATTCACATGGTCAAGCGAGAGCGAAGTAATTACCGATACCATAGGATCGACTATGTTGGTAGCATCCAGTCTGCCCCCAAGACCAACTTCCACCACCGCAAATTCTACATGCTTCTTTTTGAAGAAGAGAAAAGCTAAAGCAGTGGTCAGTTCAAAGGTTGTTATCCCTTCAACCTTTGGAATTGAAGATTTGATTAACGCCATTAACTCAATAAATTCAGCATGAGAAAGATTGTTGTGATTGACTTGAATGCGCTCACAATAATCACTCAAGTGCGGTGATGTATAAAAGCCAACGTTATTGCCTGCCTCAAAAAGCGCGTTGGCAATTAACGCCGCAGTTGAACCTTTTCCTTTTGTCCCGGCTACATGGATTGTATGATAAGAAGATTGAGGGTTACCCAAGAGCTCCATGAATTGATACATCCTGGTTAAATTGAAATTTTCAGCTGCATTACGCAAGTTTCTGGTCATGCTGTGATCAATAAAACTATATAAGAAATCTAACTCTTCCTGATAGCGCTGTTCAGTATCCATTTTCAATCCTTTGAATTGATTCAGATAGGGATTGTACCGAATGCAAATTGTTTCTGCAAGATAGAAATTTATATTAAAATAGATTTGTCAGATTTAAGGTTTACCATCAGAGATATTTTATGCTCATCTATTATTTACAGTTAAAAATGCACCTTCCCGATTCACACTCCTTAAAAGAAAAACGAGGTGTGTTAAAATCGATGATTAAGCGAATGAGTGATCAATTTAATATTTCCATACTGGAGACTGACCATCAAGATATCTGGCAAACTACAGTGGTGAGTTTCGCCTGGCTGGTACAGAACCAAAAAACCGGTCAGCAACAGTTGGAAGAAATTCGAAAATTCATTAGCTATCAATATCCACAGCTTGATATTGAGAAAGAAGTTTTGGAAATACTTTAGGAAAGATTATGGATCTTGGATTAACCAACAAAATTGCTTTTATTACCGGATCGAGCCGCGGCCTCGGATTTGCCTGTGCTGAAGTCTTATTAGGTGAACATGCCACGGTAATCATCAATTCAAGATCTGAGCAAAACTTAAATTTGGCCAGGGAAAAGCTGGAAATCTCCACCAAAAAGTCACCCACGATTTTTGTGGGCGATGTTATCGATCCGGATTTTGCGACAAATGCGGCTACATTTATCGGAAATAATTTTGGCAAATTAGACATTTTAATTACAAATGCTGGTGGTCCCCCGCCTGGCACAATTGAGAGCTTATCTGACCAGCAATGGCAGGAAGCGATTGAATTATCCTTCCTCTGTCATATGCGCCTGATAAGGGCACATTTACCCCTCTTACGCAAATCAAATTACCCTTCCATCCTGACGATTACATCCTCCTCTGTAAAACAGCCGATTGAAAACCTTGTCTTATCTAATTCTATTCGGGCTGCCACCATCGGATTGACAAAAACGCTTGCTTTAGAGTTGGGTAATGAAAACATCCGCGTAAATTCGATCCTGCCGGGCTCAACTAATACCGAAAGACTTGCAACCCTCTTTGAAAATAGGTCAGTTCTAAATAACACCACTCCCCAGATAGAGCGAAAAGAACAGGAATCTAAAATCGCCCTCGGGAGAGTTGCCGAACCGCAAGAGTTTGCGCGCGTAGCTGTTTTTCTGGCATCACCAGCTGCTTCGTATCTGACCGGGGTTATGCTTAGTGTAGATGGCGGAGCGGTCAAGGGAGTGTTTTAACAAGTTTCTAAGACTAGACATCAATAAGACTTATAAATAGCCTTCCCAAACTGCAATCATATTTTGACAAATCGGTAAATCAAAAAAATACAGTAGAATTGGGTCTGCTGAAAGGATTGTTACAGCAAACCTGTTGGTTGCTTTTATTTATTGGTATTTGAGGAGATGAATTGAAGAATTTTAGTGGTCTCGAAAAACAATTGGAACAAATACTCCCTCTTGTGGAAAAACCTGGAAGGTACGTTGGCGGTGAATATAATTCAATAAAGAAAGATTGGGACGAAGTTCAAACCAAAATTGCACTGATTTTCCCGGATATTTACGATTTAGGGCTTTCCAACCTGGGTATTCAGGTCTTATATGAACAAATTAACGCTCAGGAAAATATGTTAGCCGAGCGTGCCTATTCGCCCTGGATTGACATGGAAGAACAGTTGCGAAAAAACAACATCCCATTGTTTTCTTTGGAATCAAAAAAAGCTCTGCTGGATTTTGACTTGCTCGGCTTTTCTTTACCATACGAGACTTTATACACCAACGCTCTCAACATTCTCAACTTAGCTAACATCCCTCTGCATGCAAATGAACGCGGCAGCGAATATCCTTTAGTCGTTGCAGGAGGGCATGCAACATACAACCCTGAACCTGTGGCGCATTTTTTTGATGCCTTTCTACTAGGGGAAGGTGAAGAGATTATCCTCGATGTGATTGATGAATACGAAAATTGGCGCGAATCCCAGGAGGATAAAAACGGATTGTTACTGCGTCTCTCAAAAATTGAGGGGGTTTATGTTCCTTCACTTTATTCACCTATTTATCAGCCTGATGGAACATTACAAGAAATACAATATGCCAACCAATTAGTTCCCAAAAAAGTTACCAAACGAATTCTTGGAAAATTAGCTTATATCCCAAAGAAATTTATTGTTCCTTCCATTGGCGTGGTACATAACCGAATTGCTATTGAAATTATGCGCGGCTGTACCCGTGGCTGCCGTTTTTGCCATGCCGGTATGGTTAACCGCCCTGTTCGCGAAAGAAGCGTTGAAGAAATCATTGCTGGAATAGAAGAAGCGCTCGACAACACTGGTTTTGAGGAAATTGCCCTTCTTTCGCTCTCTTCAAGTGACTACACGAATATTGTGGAACTGGTTGATCGGATTGGGGAGCATTTCACAGGAAAAAATTTGACCGTTTCATTACCTTCTTTGCGTATCGAGACCTTTTCCATCGATTTGATGGAGAAATTAAAAGAGTCACGCCAGGGTGGCTTTACCCTTGCGCCAGAAGCAGCTACGGATAGGATGAGGAAAATCATTAATAAACCAATATCTGAGGAGCAATTGCTCTCTACCGCTCGGGAAATTTTCAAACGTGGCTGGCTTACCATTAAACTCTATTTTATGATTGGTCATCCCAGTGAGACGATCGAAGATGTAGCAGCCATTGCCCAGCTATGCAAGAAAGTTTTGGCAGAAGGCTATAAAACTGTTGGAAAGCGAGCTAAAGTTCACGCAGGGGTTTCGACATTCGTGCCCAAACCCCACACACCATTTCAATGGGTCGCTTGTGATGATCAGCAGACGATCAATGAGAAGCAGACACTCTTACGAAATGAACTGCGTGGACCCGGGTTGAAACTTAATTGGACAGACCCACGCGAGACGATGTTGGAAGCATGGTTATCAAGGGGAGACCGTCGTTTGGGGCAAGTGATTGAACTTGCCTGGCAAAATGGTGCCAGATTCGATGCCTGGCAGGACCACCAGAATTATGATATCTGGATGTCGGCATTCGATGCTGCAGGTATTTCTCCTGATTTTTATACCCAAAGAACAAGATTTACCGACGAAATTTTTCCCTGGGAGCATATCAACCCGGGTGTCAATAAATCTTATCTGTTTGAAGAATATCAAAATAGTTTGAAACTAGAATTACGAAGTGATTGCCGAGAACAGTGTTACGCATGTGGCATCATTCAAACCTTCAAAGACATTCGTCAGGAAAATCCCGGCATATCCTGGAAATGCCCTGAAGTAAAAATCCGTGTGAGGGCTGAATGAGATTTCGTTACCGATTGGCGTACACAAAAAACGAATTAATGCGCTACACGAGTAATCTTGACGTACATAAATCCTGGGAGAGAACATTCCGGCGGGCAAAATTGCCCGTAGCTTACAGTCAGGGGTATCACCCTCAACCTAAGATCCAACTCGCCTGTCCATTACCACTTGGATTCCTAAGTGAGGACGAGATCCTTGACTTTGAACTGAACGAGAACCTGGGATGTGATGAAATTCTAGATCTTCTTCTGGGAAAAATGCCTCCTGGATTTGAGATTAAGATGATTAATGAGATTCTGGAGTCCCAGCCATCGTTGCAAGTCCAAACAATTGCCACCCAATATCGAATAGAGTTTCTAGAAGAGCAATCATATGAAAAGATGCAAATGCAATCTCGGCAAATTTGGGACTCAACATCCATAAACCGTGAACGACGCGGGAAGAAATATGATTTACGTCCATTAATCGAAGCACTATCGCTGGCTGAGGAAGATCACAAGCCAATATTGCTTATGACTCTCGCCGCGCGAGAAAGCGCTACGGGCAGACCCGAGGAAGTGCTGGATGAGCTGGGTATTCCACTAAATAAAACCCGTATTACCCGTCTTAAAACAGTTCTCGATCCGGGGCTCTTATCACAAAATAATGAATAAACGACCAATCAACACTTATTTTATCCGGCTGTGTACGAACCCAATCTGTAATTTACGGTTTCCTGCACCAGAAGATTCAGGCATTGGAATACTCTGCCCAAAATGCAAAACGGTTACAATGATTGTCCAGGAAATTAAATTGAACCAGGATTCACATGCGCAAAATCCCGGGTTTTCTCATCATGGATCCGTTGAAATTGTGCTGGACAATATCAGATCAACTTTTAATGTTGGGGCTATTTTTCGTACAGCTGACGGTGCGGGTATTTCTAAAATCCATCTATGCGGCATAACGCCAGCTCCAACCAATACTAAAGTTCATAAAACCGCATTGGGCGCTCAAAACTCTATCCCGTATGAAATACATCGCAACAGTCTCGACCTTATCAAACAACTCAAGCAGGATGGAAAACGGATCTGGGCGCTTGAAAAAACCGAGACTTCCCAAAATATTCAGGAAATCAAAATAAAACCTGAGGATCAGAAAACAGTGCTTATTCTTGGAAATGAAATCATAGGAATCGATCCCGAAGTACTGGCATTGAGTGATTTACAACTGCATATTCCGATGGTTGGATTAAAAGGATCTCTGAACGTCGCCATTGCATTCGGGATAGCGGTTTATAATTTACTGGAATTTGAAAGTTTTTCGCAATCGAGGTACTCAGATCATGCCTATTTATGAATACGTGTGTCAAATTTGTAATCATAAGTTTGATAAAATGCGGTCATTTTCTCAGGCAGATCAGGAGATAGTCTGTACAAAATGCAGTTCTACCAACACAAAAAGAGCGCTTTCGCGTGTAAACACACATTCTGATACGAAAAACAGAAATTTAAGCTCTTCTGGTGGTTGTGGGTCTTGCAGCTCTGGAAATTGTGGCAATTGTAATCACTGAAACAGGAAGACTTTATGAAAATCAATTTTAAAGGCAAAAATGTTCTGATCACTGGTGGATCGTCTGGTATTGGTTTAGCTCTGGCTCGCTTATTTACAGAAGCCGGCTCAAATGTCTGGCTCTTAGCCAGGGATGAAAGCAAACTATTAGCGGCCAGTGAAAGTCTGGATCTTAAGAATGACCGCAACTATTTTGTGGCAGATGTTTCTAAACTTACCGATTTTGAGGATGTTTTGCAATACTACACATCTCATAATTTTCAACTCGATTTTCTGATTAACTCAGCTGGTGTAACTGAGCCAGGAGAATTTGAATCCATGGACATCGATAAGTTCCATTGGATGATGGAGATAAATTATTTTGGAACGGTTAATACAATAAAAGCCTTATTCCTATTATTTAGAAAGGGGTCAACTATTGTTAACATTTCCAGTATGGCGGCTATCCTGGGCATTTATGGATATAGCGCTTATGGAGCCTCCAAATTTGCGGTACGTGGATTTACCGACGCCTTGCGAAGTGAACTAAAGTTAGATGGCATACATGTCGCGATTGTCTACCCTCCTGATACAGATACCCCGCAACTTGAATACGACAATCGCTTTAAGCCAAAGATAACAAAGGAATTGTCTGCATCTGCTGGCACCATGAGCGCTGAAAAAGTTGCCAGCGAGATTCTGGATGGTATTGCCCGTCACAAATATGTGATTATCCCTGGACTTGAAAGTAAATTAATCTACCTTGCAACAAATATCTTCGGCCGCCGCACTTATAACGTAGTTGATTGGATGATTTCGAATGCAATTAAGAAGATAAAGCAGAATCCGAAGTGAAAGCAACTTGATTTAAAACGACTACATAAGTCAACCAGATCAAGTCTGCAAATAAAAGGTGAATAATTTGCATCCAGATTGGAGCCAACAAAATGACATTGAGACCGCCTAAAAAGATCTGGATCAGAAAAAGAACTTGAAGGTAAAGGCTGTAACGATTTAACTTCGCATTACTTGAGATCCGCGCCAAATAGCGTAAGGAAAAAAATATACCCAACCCGACCAAAATTGCAATCAATGGGTGGTAAACACGTAATTGAATTAAAAAATGAACCCCGGGATCACTATCCTGACGAATTCCTTCCAATAGGCTGGCAGAAGGGAAAAGAGTATCACCCAGTGCAGTAATCGCCCCGCTGGCTGCCAGTATAAAGACACTGACCGTTAACGAGATCAACCAAAAAACTGAGCCTTTTGGGAAAGTCATTTTACGCGGCTCCGTACTACGAAGCCACTCATAGACGAAAACAAGACTTGCCAATAACATAAACGTGTTGATCAGATGTAAAGCAATAATGATTGCACGTGCAATTAAATCGTTATCTCCAACAAGTTCAAATAAAACCAAACCTGCACCGATAAGAGCTTCCAACAACGTGAAAATCAATGCCAAAACGGCAGCATTTTTAATTTTACTCTTCACTTTAATGCTACGGAAGATAAATATAACCAGCAGTGCAACAAAAATTAATGCAAATCCACTGGTAACCCGGTGAGTAAACTCGATAATCGTTTCAGTGATGGGGTTGATAGGGATAGCAACACCCTGACAGGTTGGCCAATGTGCTCCGCAACCTGCACCGGAACCTGAAGCGCGCACATACGCCCCAAATAAAATCACAAAAACATTATAAATCAGTACAAATAAACCATAACGAGACAGGCGTTTATTCATTAAGTTGTACTCCGCAGAAAAAAGATAAACTGATTTTACTTTATTTGTCACCCTTTTTTGCATCTGCTGTGACCTCCAGAGCCCCCCTACATTTTCTCAACTTGACCCCCTCCATATGATATACTCGCTATGCCTCAATTATCTCATCATATATCAGGAGAATCTATGAAAAAGGATTTTATTGCAATTGCGGATTTTTCGTCAGAGGAATTGCAGGATATATTATCTCTGGCAATTCGTTTGAAAAAAGAATGGAAATCAGGCGGAAATTCCCCAATTTTGAAGAATAAAGCAATGGCGATGATCTTCCAAAAACCAAGCTTACGAACGCGAGTAAGTTTTGATATGGCTATGCGTCATTTAGGGGGTGATGCGCTCTATTTATCCCCGGCTGAGATCGGTTTGGGGAAACGTGAATCAATTGCAGATGTTGCCCGTGTCATCTCTGGCTATGTAGATATTATCATGGCACGTGTATTCGAACATGATCATGTGCTGCAACTAGCGCAATGGGCTGAAATTCCAGTAATCAATGGGTTGAGTGATTATAACCATCCCTGTCAGGCTATGGCGGACGCTTTAACGATTATCGAGGAATTTGGAAGTATGAGAGATCTCAATGTGGTCTTTATTGGGGATGGAAATAATGTCGCGGTTTCTCTGATGCACATTTGCGCAAAGCTAGGTGCAAACTTCATCCACAGCGGTCCCCAGGATTATCAAATACCCCTGCCAGCCATTGATATTGGCAAACAAATTGCAAAAACTACCGGCAGCAAGATCACATATAATCCGGACCCTTTACAGGCAGTAGCGCACGCACAAGTTATTTATACAGATACGTGGACATCGATGGGACAGGAAGAAGAAGCAAGGAAGCGAGAAGCTGTATTTCCTCCATACCAGGTAAATGAGAAACTGGTTAATCGGGCAGAAAGCGATGCAATCGTACTTCACTGCCTACCAGCCCACCGCGGACAGGAAATTACAGATGAGGTTGCTGATGGCAACCATTCACGATTGTTTCCACAGGCGCATAATAGACTACACGCACAAAAAGCTGTTATTGTTAATCTACTTAAAAAGGATCAAGCATGAAATCATCAGATTATATTACTCTGGAAAACGAATATGGCGCTCATAACTACCACCCATTGGATGTAGTGATCGAGCGTGGTGAAGGGGTATGGGTTTACGATATTGAAGGCAATCGATATCTCGACTGTCTGAGCGCGTACTCAGCGTTGAATCAGGGGCATGTCCACCCTGCCATTCTCGACGCAATGATGGAACAGGCAAAAAAAGTAACTCTCACTTCTCGTGCTTTTCGTAATGCCCAACTGCCTCTGTTCTATAAAGAGTTGTCTGAAATGAGCGGTTACGAAATGTCACTACCGATGAATAGTGGCGCGGAAGCAGTAGAAACCGCATTAAAGTTGGTACGAAAATGGGCTTATACAGTCAAAAATATCCCCCACTATCAATGCGAAATCATTGTCGCCGATGGAAATTTCCACGGTCGCACAATTTCAATTATCTCGTTTTCAAGTGATGAATTTTATAAAAAAGAATTTGGTCCCTTCACGCCTGGATTTGTGAATGTAAAATACGGCGATATCTCTTCGTTGCAAGCTGCTATTAATCCAAACACGGCTGCCGTTATGCTGGAACCCATTCAAGGAGAGGCTGGCGTGGTTATCCCCCCTGAGGGATATTTAAAACAAGTTAAGCAGCTTTGTGAAGAACACGATATTCTCTTCGTTGCAGATGAAATCCAAACTGGTTTGGGACGTACGGGTAAAATGTTTGCCTGCCAGCATGAAGAAGTTCGCCCGGATATCGTCATCGTCGGTAAAGCCCTTTCCGGCGGCTTTTACCCGGTGTCTGCGGTTTTGGCCGATAAAAAAATCATGAGCCTTTTTCAACCCGGCGAACATGGTTCTACCTTTGGGGGAAATCCTCTTGGTGCTGCCATTGCAAGAGCAGCTCTAAAAGTTATTCGCGAAGAAAAACTGGTTGAGAACTCTGAAGTACTTGGTGCATATTTCAAAGACCATCTCGAAGAGATTCCGAGCCCACATATTAAGCAAATTCGTGGAAAGGGTCTCTTTATTGGCGTTGAACTTAATCGCGAGGCTGGTGGTGCAAGGAGATTCTGCGAGGTTTTGAAAGATAAAGGAATTCTTGCAAAAGAAACACATGAAAATGTCATCCGCTTTGCACCACCTTTAATTATTGATCAAGGTACCATCGATTGGGCTCTCCCAATCATTGCTGAAACTTTAATGATGCCATAAATTAACCCTTCAGTAATCAAAGAAAGTGGAAAAAGAAGGAAGTGAAGATGGAGAGGCGAGCAAAAATTGTTGCAACATTAGGACCTAGCAGCGATGATCGTGATATTCTCAAACAGCTGATCCTGGCCGGTATGGATATTGCTAGATTGAATTTTTCGCATGGATCATTCGATGAGCACAAGAAAAGAATAGAAACCATTCGGGAAATCTCAATAGAAGTCAATAAACCAGTAACAATTTTGCAAGATTTGCAAGGACCAAAACTGCGTGTTGGAAAACTGCCTCCCGAAGGAATCCTCTTGGTTAAGGGACAACTTGTAGGGCTTCGACCAATCGAAGATGAAAATAAAGATTTAGACAGCGAACCATCGCTGGTGATTTTGCCGATGGCCGTCCCTAATCTGGCTCACGCTGTTAAAAGCGGCAACCGCATTCTCATGGATGATGGTAACCTGGAACTAGAAGTGATTGAAGTGCAGAATTCGACAGTAATTACAAAGGTAATTCTTGGTGGGAAAATCAGCTCACATAAAGGTGTGAATTTGCCAGGAACCGATTTAAAAATCCCGGGCTTTACGGATAAAGACCGCCAGGATTTGGAATTTGGGCTCCAAAATGGTGTCGATGCAATTGCTATCTCCTTTGTCAGCGATTCAAGTGACGTTATTGAAGTCAAAAATGCAATCGCAAAATTATGTACCCATCGTATTCCCCCACCGGTAATAGCAAAATTAGAACGGCCGCAGGCAATTGAAAATCTGGATGAAATTTTAGAAGCTGCTGATGGGGTAATGGTAGCACGCGGCGACCTTGGAGTTGAAACATCCCCTGCAACTGTTCCGATCATTCAGAAGAAAATCATCGATGCTGCTTACCGCAAAGCAAAACTGGTTATCACCGCCACCCAGATGCTCGATTCAATGATCAATAATCCACGTCCTACCCGCGCAGAGGCATCCGATGTGGCTAATGCTATTCTGGATGGATCTGATGCTGTCATGTTGTCCGGCGAGACGGCAGTCGGGAAGTATCCAGTGCAAACAGTGATGATGATGGATTCAATTATTAAAGAAGCCGAAGCTAATTATCAAACGTGGGGTTTCCGAGGACGGTTACCTCTACAACCAACCGATGATGATGCGGTTGCATTGACCAGAGCGGCTGGTGATCTGGCATCCGAAAGGAATGTCCGTTTTATCGCTGTTCTTACACGTTCAGGCAAAACTGCTCATCTCATGTCAAAAGTACATCCTGAAGTACCCATTCTGGCGTTTACACCAGAAACTAGCACCTATCGGAACCTTTCTTTATATTGGGGTGTGACACCATATATGGTGCCACATGCTACGACCATAGAAGATATGTTAGCACTGGTTGAAGAGGCTATCATTGCCACCACCCCCATTTTGCCAGATGAACAAGTCATATTCGTATCCTATCTCCCGATCGGGGAAATGCGTCCTCCCAACTTCCTGCTCTTGCATACAATTAAAGCTTAATGGAATTTGGCGACCAGCACTCGTTCTCTTGCGCATGAAAATGGTCAGGTTCTCGAAAATGCTGACAATTAAACAACAATCTTACGGAAATTGTTTTGACCCCTTTCCAAAAATTCGAACTTCAGGAAAAATGCGAAGCAACTTCTTAACCATCGGAGTATCTTATGCCAAACTATTTAATTGACTCACAAGAATTACAGCAACGGCTTTCAGACCCACACCTGGTGTTGGTGGATTGTCGTTTTGATCTTGCCGATCCAGAATGGGGCCAGGCTGACTATTTACGTGCACACATACCAGGTGCCATATACGCCCATCTCGATCGAGATCTTTCCAGCCCCATTACACCAAATACTGGTCGCCATCCATTGCCTCTTCACGCCAGTTTTATCAATTTTTTATCCAATGCGGGAATTGATTCAAGAAAAATTGTTGTAGTTTATGATACTTCCTTCGGCGCATATGCAGCAAGATTGTGGTGGTTATTACGCTCCTATGGGCATGACAATGTCTACCTCCTCAACGGCGGATTCACAGCCTGGGAAAAGGCAGGGTTTCCGGTGGAAAGTGGACAGAATATGAACACACGCACCATTTTTCGCGGTGAGTTTTCCGAAAAATACCTCGCCACGGCCGACGAGGTTGAAGTAATCATCACAAATCCTGATTACGTTTTGATTGATGCCCGCGCTGCAAACCGTTTTGCCGGTATTGAAGAACCGATCGATACAATCGCTGGACACATCCCAAATGCTGAAAATGTATTCCACCAGTCTAACCTGGATTCGGAAGGCTTTTTTCTACCACCACAACAATTAATGAGCCTTTATAATTTCAGTAAGCGTGCTCTCCAGGATGAAAACATCATCCTTTATTGCGGCTCGGGAGTAACATCCTGCCTCGACCTTTTGGCACTTGCACAAGTCGGAAAAGAAAATGCCAGGTTATATGCCGGTTCCTGGAGCGAATGGATCCGCGACTCCAGGCGGCAAAAAATCACACCTTAATTCTTTTCTTTTTCGATCTTAATCTTGCAAGAATAACATCTTATTGATATCTGCCAATGATTCTCTTGACGGACGAATTTGATCTGGTGTCAGTCGGTTCAATGGCGTTTCCGGTAGATTATAGCGATCAAATAACGTCTTTGCGTTTGGTTTCAAATATAACAAACCCGTCAACAAAGTATTATTTTGGTCAGCTTCTTCCAATACACGCAAAGCCTCAAAACGGTTGGTTGGATCATAATCCTTTTCCAACTTCTTCAAGATGATAAGTGACCCATCATGCATGGTTACTTCTTTCGTCGTACCAGGTTCAAAATCTTCCAATGTGATTTCATCTCGAGCCGGCACAAAAGTAATATCATGCAGCTGCACTTCGTGATCTTTGCCCCACTGGTAAGAATGGAATGAGTTTTCCTTATTATGAAAAGTAACACAGGGGCTGATGATGTCAATCACAGAAAGGCCGACGTGCACAAGGGCGGCTTTTAATAAGGTTTTCAACTGTTTAGGGTCGCCGGCGAAACCACGTGCGACAAAAGATGCGTTGGTTACCAATGCTTCCATACAAATATCAACAGGCAAATAGGTGTTGATCCCTTGCCGCTTTAATTCAAGACCCTCTTCAGCCGTCGCTGAAAATTGACCTTTTGTGAGACCGTATACACCATTGTTTTCAACAATGTAGACCATGGGCGTATTTCTACGGGCAAGGTGTTTGAACTGCCCCATGCCAATGGAGGCAGTATCACCGTCACCACTTACCCCAAGTCCGCGTAAGGATGTATCAGCAAACATGGCACCTAATGCCAAAGATGGCATACGACCATGCAATCCATTGAATCCAAATGAACGATTCAGAAAATATGTAGGGCTTTTTGAGGAACAACCAATTCCGCTGAACTTCACGATTTTTTCTGGTCGAATATTTAATTCATAACAAGCCGCGACAATTTGACTTGAAATAGAATTATGCCCGCAACCCTGACATAGGGTGCTTGGTAACCCTTTATAATCATTGCGTGAAAGTCCAGCCAGGTTAACATTTACACGACTATCTGCTAACGCCATTTTTTACCTCCTCGATTTTAAGGATCTCATTCACAATCCATTTTGCCGAAAGAGGCATTCCATCCACTTTGGCTACTTTTCGTAAATCAAGACAGGTATCATACATGTTTACTGAAATAATTTGGTGTAACTGACCATCTCGATTTAACTCCACAATATAACAATATTCATGCCTATTAATGAAATCTTTGACTTCATCATGCATGGGTAAAGAGCGGATGCGCATATAATCTGTCTTCAATCCTCTCTGAGCGAGAATATCCTGCGCCTCCAAAACTGGAAAACTGGCAGACCCACTGGTGATGATTCCTATGTGTGAGTCATGTTCCACAATTTCTGGTTTGGGTGTAAATTTGACGGCATTTTTAAACTTTCTTTTTAAGCGATCCATGCTTGCGAGCCAGATTTCGCTATCTTCCGTGTAATTTGCGTTTTCATCATGCCCGGTTCCCCTGGTGAAATAAGGAGCATTGGGGTGCTGATTTCCAGGCAAGGTTCGGTACGGAATTGTGTCATTATCTATATCCTTATAACGACCGTAAGATACACCGTGCTTATCCAGGAAATTTTGTAAGTCTTCTTCCCACAAAATTTTTCCGCGATCCATTGGCTGATTCGGATAATCAAATTGGGGTGCCATCCATTCATTCATACCTAAATCAAGATCGGATAAGACCATTACCGGAGTTTGCAATCGCTCAGCGATATCAAAGGACTTCCAACCAAACTCGAAACACTCACTTACAGACCCAGGGAAAAGAAGAATAAAATCGGTGTCTCCATGACCCAGGAAATGTGCAAAAGTTAAGTCTCCTTGGGCTGTCCGGGTTGGCAAACCGGTACTTGGGCCAACGCGCTGTACGTCCCAAACGACAACCGGCACTTCAGAATAGTAAGCCAACCCAAGATATTCCGTCATGAGGCTGATGCCCGGCCCAGAGGTTGACGTCATCGCGCGTAAGCCAGCCCAGCCAGCACCCACCGCCATTCCAATGGCTGCAAGCTCATCTTCAGCCTGGACGATCACGACAGTGTCCTTACCAGACTCTTTGTCACGTCGTAGGACAGGTGCGTATTCATGGATAAACTCTGCAAGGCTGGAAGCAGGTGTGATGGGATACCAGGCAGTAAATTCTACGCCGCCATACAATGAACCCAATGCACCGGCAGTATTCCCATCAGTCATAATAAATCCGTGGGTACGATCCATTCTTTCGACATAATAACGATCAATTTTTTTAAGATTCTCGCGTGCCCACTGAGCAGCCGCCTCGATGATACTTAAATTGATCCTGACAGGTTTCTCTTTTTCCTGAAAATGAAAATTCAATGCTTTGCGAATTGATTCCATCTCGATGCCAAGCATCTCGGTCAAAACACCAACATAAACCATATTGGCGACATAATCACGTAAAGAAACGGAAACATCAGCTTCTTTGGTTATCTTCTTGATTGGCATCGGGTATAGAACGATATCATCACGAGTTATCTCAAACTTGAGATCATCCGGGTAAAAAAGAACTCCCCCAGGAACCAGCGATTCCAATTCCTTACGCATGGTGGCTGGATTCATAGCAACTACAATATCATCTTCTTCCACACGAGCAAGATATCCGTCCTTACTTAATCGCAAGGTGTACCAAGTTGGCAAACCCTGGATATTGGATGGAAAGATGTTTTTACCTGAAACAGGGATTCCCATGTCAAATAATGCTCGCAAAATCATCGTATTGGCAGTAGCGCTACCAGATCCATTTACAGTCCCAAATGTGATGACAAAATTATTGATAACTCTCTCGGGAATGGGGATTTCCTTGATCATCTCTTGCTTTTCTTCCTGTGTCATAAGCACTCCTGATTAAATCTTGAAATTATTCAAATTGATAAGCATTTTCAACTTTGGGACTCCAACGAATTAATTCTTTGTGTTCTCTAAAGAGCTGGAAGGCCAGGTCAAAATCTTGAATTTTTATTGCTTCGCATACTTGACGATGATAACCCCATACACTCTTCAAATATTGGTGATTATTAACGATGGAATAGCCCTGACTTTCGTAAATTTCCCAATACACTTCGAGGATACCATTTAAAAAGACATTCTCAACATGCGAGAATAGCAATAAGTGAAGATCGCGATGCTCTATGTGGGGAAGTACAGGCGGATAGCTCTCAATTTTATACTCAGCCGCATCAACTATTTCCAATAGTTGTCCTATTTCGTTTTTTGTTAATTGTTTGACTGCCTCAAGAAAATATGCAGATTCGAGGTGATTTCTCAAATCTCGAAATTGGTCAAAATATCCGCTCGATAATTCAATAGCATATGCGCATGAGACGAGCACTGAGGGAGCAAACTGATATGGCAACCAACGGATGCCTGTCTTGGGTTTTATTTCGACAAATCCAAGTACCCGTGCGATTTCCAATTGCTCACGCAAGCTGGCAATCGAAATACCTAATTCTTTACTCAAAACGGCAAGAGAAGGCAAACGATCCTCTCCCCTACCAGCACTCTTAGCAAGATGTTGCAAAAATCCAGATAAAATATTTGAAGAGTTGTGTTGTATTCCCATCATTTCAGAAACTGGCCCATTGGTATTATCTTATTAATCTGATGATTAATATTTGAATCAGTATAGCACTCTGGCAGCGCGCTCGTCAATAGATGTGTGTAACCATATACATGAATAAAGTCAGTATTAATTTGTGTCGTTCATCGCTTTGGTAAATTGTGCGCCAAATCTTTCACTGACTGAATTAAAAAGGAGACGGCTAGAGGCATCACATTTTCATCGATATCAAATTTTGGGTGGTGGTGGCCAAAGCGAAGTTTTTCATCTCGCACACCTGAACCAAAAAACATAAAACAACCGGGGATTAGATTTAAAAAGAGAGCGTAATCCTCAGAAACCAGTGAGCGATAATCAGAATCCACTTTTAATTGAGGAAATTTTGCAACTGTCTCAGTCATTAACCAATTAACCACTGAGGGATTATTGACAACTGCCGGTGTAATCTCATGTAAAGATACTTTTGCTTCGCATCCAAATGCTGTAGCCACACCTGTGGCAATTTCCTGCAACCGGCGGTGAATTATTTTGCGGGTTTGATCCTGGAAATATCGTATCGTACCCTTTAATTCCACTATTGAGGGAATAACATTGAATGCGCTGCCACCATGAATGCTACATGTGCTTACTACCCCATTTTCAAGGGGTGATAAATTGCGGCTTACAATTGATTGTATACTCTGCACAACTTGTACCGCAGCAAGTATGGGGTCAACCGTATCCTGCGGTAAAGCACCATGCCCGCCCTTGCCAACTATTTGAATGGTAAAAGTATCAGCACCAGCCATAAAAACACCCGGCGTAATAGCTGCCCAACCAACTTCCTTTTCATTCCAAACATGAATTGCAAGCGTATAGTCCGGAGTGGGATCAATGAGTATGCCTTCAACAATCATCGCTTTTGCTCCACCAAGGCCTTCTTCGGCAGGCTGAAAAAGCAGCACAAGAGTCAACGGAGGTTTGTTTTCAAGTGCCATATATTCTCGTGCGATGCCTAATCCTATACTCATATGGGCATCATGACCACAAGCATGCATTACACCATTATTTTTAGATTTAAATTCCAGATCATTTTCTTCGGCTATAGGCAAAGCATCCATATCAAAACGCAATAAAATTACTGGGTCTTTTTCATCCGCTCGACATATGCCAATCACACCGGTACTTGCAATACCACTTTTAATTTCATAACCTAGCGATTCAAGCTCAGACTGAATGACTTGTGCGCTTCCGAATTCTTGAAACCCAAGTTCGGGGTGCTGATGGAAAAAGCGCCTTTTTTCTACCAGATAATCTCTTAAGGGAACACCTTTACCCATCTTTTTGACCTTACTCGTTTTGTTCTCGTGGGCCGGATCTTCTCTTGCGCCGCTTTGGCCGCCGATTCCCGGATGGAGCGCTGCTTCTTTCTTTCGTTTCCGTCTTCTTCTGAGGTTCTTGAAAAGGACGTGGTTCGGGACTTTTTCGCTGTTCTGGATATTGCACAATAGGAATTTCTTCTACAGGTGCCGCATTAGCAGCTTTTACTGTAGTTGTCATCTGATCATGAATGGCTGGGTCGTAAATTTCGATATCAGCGTTGTTGAATTCGCGCCTGCCGATCTGAGGAATGTCTACAACAACCGCTAATTTCAAGGGCAGCAAGTCGACCACTTTCCCTTCTCCAACAGGTGTCATCACTCGTTTATTGCGTTTTGGTAACAAGCGCCTGTTCTCTGCGTACATTTCATATTCATAAATTAAACAACAACGCAGGCGCCCACACATGCCGGTAATTTCAGCAGGTGTCAGAGAAATGCCCTGTTCTTTTGCCATTCGAATTGAGATTGAACTGAAATCAGTTAAGAATTTGGAGCAACAGCGAGTAGGGAGACCACACGCGCCCATACCTCCAAAAATTTTGGCCACATCGCGCGGTCCAACCTGGCGTAATTCCACTTGCGCATTACGAACAATACGGGTGACATCATATTTAACAAAACGAAGATCAACCTTATTTTCGCCCTCATAACTGTAGAGGATGGTAACCCGAGATGAATCAAGACTTATTTCGACTGAAACTACCTTGACGCCTTCAAAATTGTGCTCACCAATAGAGCGTTTGGTCGTTTCAATAAGTTCTTCTTCTTGACTTTCAAGGGATTTTCTGAGCTCAAGATCCTCAGGAGTAGCCAAACGATCCACTTTTTTCCAGGAACCATCTTCACTACCGGGAACTTCGCCTAGAATTTGAGCAACTTCGCCAAGCTGCCATCCGCGTGAGGTTTCCACAACGACCCAATCACCCACATTAACATTTTCAATATTTCCGGCATCAAAGTTATAAAGCTTGCCAATTTTGGTAAACCGTATGCAAACAATATTCACAGCCGTATTTTCCATTGCTTAGTCTACCATTTCCACCTGGATACCTACCTGATTTTCGATTGCCGACACGCTTAATTTGGCAGCAATTTTCTCTGCAATCTCACGCATTGCCACCGCAGGTTTCGAATCCGGGTTGGTTACTACGATTGGTTTTCCTGAATCACCGCCAACTCGCACTTCAGAATCCATTGGCACCATTCCCAGGAAATCGGTATTGGCTTCATTGGCTAACCTTTGACCACCACCTGCTCCAAATATTTCCATACGCGTTCCATCCGGTAATTCAAGATAACTCATGTTTTCAATTACACCCAAAATTGGGATATCAAGTTGTTTGAACATATACAACCCGCGCGATGCATCTTCAACCGACACATCTTGCGGTAGTGTGACAATAACACCACCCGAAATAGGAATGGATTGCGCCAAACTCAATTGGGCATCCCCGGTCCCAGGGGGCAAATCAATTACCAGGTAATCGAGATCACCCCATAAAACATCAGACAAAAATTGACGAATTGCAGAGTGCAGCATGGGGCCACGCCAGATTAAAGGCTGACCAGGTTTAACCATAAAGCCAATGCTCATCATCTTAACGCCATAGGTCTCAGCCGGAATAATTTTATCGCGTTGAAATGGAGGTAAATGATCTACACCCATCATAGTCGGGATATTAGGACCATAAATATCTGCATCTAAGAGGCCAACCTGTGCACCGTGCTGCGCCAGAGCCACAGCAATATTTACTGCCACAGTGGATTTACCAACACCACCTTTTCCAGAGGCTACAGCAATAACGTTTTTCACATTCATCGACATGTTTCCCCGAGCGCGTCCATCAGAAACGATATTTGCATCAAAAGTAATTTTTACAGTCTCAACACCTTTCACTTTCATAACAGCTTCTCGTGCCTCTTTTTCAATTCTTCCCTTCAAAGGGCAGGCAGGTGTTGTTAAAACGATTTTAAAATTAACGATACCACTTTCAATGTTAAGGTCCTGAATCATATTAAGCGTGACGAGATCTTTGTGTAATTCCGGTTCCTGAACTGTAGATAATGCTTTCAGGACATCCTCTTTGGTAAACTTTGTAGTCATAATTCGCTAAAATCCTTTCAAATTGATGGGTATCAACTACCCAACGTGGGTATTAGTTTGAATTTCTTGTTTTGTTTTCTCGTATAACTTTATCAAATCCTGATCTTCTCCACGGTAACGTTTGATTGATTGCTGTGCGCATTTTGTACATCCGCGCATAGCTCGAAAAGAATCAGCATTACATCCTGAACATCCAACCAGCCTTACAACCATTAATATAAAGGCTAATTGTTCTTGCTGTTTTACCTGGTCACTTAATATAAAATCTATCAACTGGTCCCACTCTGGACCACGTAATCCTTTTAAAAAAGGTACTGCGCGTAAGGGGAATATTACTTCCGTATCCGAATTATACATGATATTTTACATTCCCTTCTTTTACGTAGTTTTAGCCGCTCGAGCGGCTGCCTTTTTGGCTTCTTTTTCTAATCTCGCCATTTCTTCTTCTGCATACTGAGTGGGGTGAATTCTTGCGTAGTAAGAAGCCGATTTCAACAATTTTTCCAGATCATAAATGTGATGGCTCAACCTTTCAAAACTGGCAATCTCATAATCATGGTCCATGCGAATAGCCTCGAAAGGACAATACTCTGCACATAGTCCACAATTCATACAGATATCAATGTCGATGAAGAATTTCTCGGGCTTAGGGACAGGTTTTCCCGTTTCCGGATTAACAGAACGAGTAATCCAAATACATTGCGGTGGACATACCTTAGCACAAATTCCACAAGATGTGCAGCGGATGTCACGCTCTCCGTCGTCAGTTTCATCAAACACCAAAAACGGGATATAACGAAAAGCCTCTGGAACTGGTATTTTCTCTTCTGGATATTGAACAGTAAAAATGCCTTTCGTATCTGCTGAAAGCCGATCTTGAATGCCCTGCGCAGTTTTATAACGATCTGGTCCCTGTTTCAGGTCTTCGCTGTAAGTCTCGAAAAAATGTTTAAAAGTTATGCCCAGGCCTCTGAGAATGCCTTTAAAGCCCATATTTCCTCCTGAAATTAGCGGTCTACTTCACCCAAAACAATGTCGATCGATCCAAGAATCGCAACGACATCGGCGATCTTTTCATTCCTACACATCTCCTGTAAGCCAGTCAAATTAATGAAAGATGGCGCACGAACGTGATAACGCACAGGGTTGGGTTGTCCATTTGAGACAACGTAAAAACCCAGTTCTCCGCGCGGACCTTCGACTCTTCCATAACTTTCTCCTGGTGGTACTTTTACCTGGTATTGTGATTTTCCTTCAAAAATTGATCCTTCGGGAATCTGGTTGATTGCTTGTTGCAAGATGCGAATGCTTTCGCGAACTTCCTCAATCCGCACCAGGTAGCGGTCGAAGATATCACCATGGTAACGCACAATTACATCGAAATCGAAGCGATCATATATGCTGTAAGGGTCGGCTCGACGGATATCATAAGGAACCCCAGAAGCTCGTAATATTGGGCCGACAGCAGAAAGCGCAATTGCCCTTTCTGCACTCAAAACACCAATACCTTTGCAGCGCGCTGTCACGATTTCATTTTCAGTTAGCAGTTCGTCCATCTCATCGATTTTGCGCGGGAGTCGATTGAAGACAAGATCACGTATTTTTTGAAGCACACCTTCTGGTAAGTCGCGTGCTAACCCACCAAAGCGGAAATAGTTGCACATCATTCGCGACCCTGAAACTTCTTCGAAAATATCCAGAATTAATTCTCTTTCTTTGAGAGCATATAAGGCAGGAGTGAAAAAAGCACCTAAATCATTCAGCAAAAATCCGGTCACCATAAAATGGCTCTGAATACGGGAGAGCTCTGCCATGATAACGCGAATGTATTCCGCACGCTCAGGGGGTTTGATCCCCATTAATTTTTCCACCGTCAGAGCATAACCAAAATTATTACTCATTGAATTTATGTAATCAATTCGATCCGTAAATGGCATGTTCTGTAAATACGTATTTCTCTCGCCAATTTTCTCATGGTTTCGGTGCAAATATCCAACCGCCGGCTTAAGATCCACAACCGTCTCACCATCCACAAGCGCTGCCATTCGGAAAACGCCATGGGTAGAAGGATGTTGAGGGCCTAAATTGACGACCATGAGATCTGTATCCAAACCATCTTGCTGCCCGCTTTTTTTCAAACCCATGTAGAGTGCATCTTCTCCTTCAGGCTCCCATTTTTCCGGGTCAAAACCAGACGGATATTTGAGATTAGCATGGAATGGATTGGTCGTTTCGACCCTTTCGGCTTCACCATTAGGCCAGCGCGAAGAAAATGGCTTACTTTCTTCTTCGAAATAGGCTTCTTTCCAATCCTTACGTAATGGCCAGCCGGCAAAACCTTCCCACATTAAAATTCTTCGCAAGTCAGGATGATCAATGAAGATAATGCCATACATGTCATAGACTTCGCGTTCCTGTAATTCACTGCCGGGGAAAATTTCAAAAAGAGAATCGATTTTGGGGTTCTCTCTTGGGAGTTCAACTTTTAAAGTTAAAATGCCGCCACCGAGGGAACGGAACAAATGATAAACGACCTCAAAGCCTTCAGGATAATAATCTACAGCGGTGACTGAAGTTAGGAAATCATAGCTCCAATCATCACGGACAATTTTCGCAAACTCGAGCAACGATTGGCTCTGAATGATAAAACCAGAATATCCGGGACGATCATCTTTACGAACAAAATCGGGAAAGAGAAGATCGAAATCTGGAATGGTTGAAACAAGAATTGGATCACTCATAAAGCCTCCTCAGAAGTTTGAGACTTTTCCAGATTATCTGTTTGTTTTTCATTGACTTTCTTGATCAAATCAATTTTCCGAGGATCAATTAAATCTGGTCCAAGAATGGGGACTGGAATTTCCTCGTAAAAATCTTTTTTATACCATTCTGCCTCACTTAACCTTTCCTTTTCGATTTTTTTTGTCAATGTAATTAATCCATGTAATAGTGCCTGGGGGGTAGGCGGGCAGCCTGGTACGTATATATCAACTGGGATAAATTTATCGACCCCGGAAACGACATTGTATCCTTCTTTGAAAGGGCCACCTCCTGAAGCGCAAGCGCCCATCGCTAGAACATACTTTGGTTCTGGCATCTGGTTGTACAAGCGTACTATTTGCGGGATCATCTTTTTTGTGACTGTGCCTGAAACCAGCATTACATCTGCCTGCCGTGGGCTGGGACGCATGACCTCCATACCAAACCTGGAAAAATCAAAACGGCTGGAAGCGGTAATCATCATTTCAATTGCACAACAAGCCAGCCCAAACATCATCGGCCAGAGTGATTTTGAGCGGCTCCAGTTGTATATGCGATCGAGCGTTGTAATGGCAACCTGATGCTGCATTTCCACAGGTATTTCAACACCGGGTTTATTTAATCCTTCTTCTGGCATGGGATGTCCTCCAATAAAGGGATATTTTTATTGATAACTATCTGATTGTAACCTCTACGAGGCAGGTGTCAATATTCAATTAAGCAAAATTATATTTTCTTAATTGATGTAGAATATTAAAATGACTAAAACAACGAGTTCAGAAATTATCAATTTTTTGTCAAATCACAAGCCAGCGACTGTCATGGAATTGAGCCAGCAGATAAACGTCACCAAAGCAGATATCCGTCACCACCTGAAATTTCTTATTGAACAGACAAAAATCATCGAAGTAGCTCCGGACACGAATTTTTCACGGGGGAGACCTGCGCGACGGTTTACGATGAATCCCACCCAACTTCCAGACAACTATGTTGAAATTGTAGAGCTGCTATTTGAAAATACCAATCAATTCGAAACGGTGATTAATGAGCTTTACACCGCGTTATACAAGAAATTGGATATTGAGCCATATTTCCCTTTAATTCGGCGCTTAAACCTTCTTATTAAGGCACTGAATGAACGCAAATACCAGGCACGCTGGGAATCCCATGCACTTGGACCGGAGTTAATTATCAACAACTGTCCATACCGTCTTTTGCTTGAAAAATACCCTGATTTCTGTAAAATCGATTTAAGATTAATTTCGGAAATTACCAATCATCCATGTATCCACATTCATTCCGTATTGGGATATCATAATTGCAAATTTCGGATGGATATTGACCATACCAATAATAGAATTCCTCCCCCAGATTGAGTTTTCAGATAAATTGAGTAGAATAGAACTAATATGGTGATCAAATGAGCAAAATTACACAGGTTCTGAAGCGCAGCGGCGCAGCTGTTCCTTTTACTCCAGAGCGGATTACCAACGCAATTTATCGAGCCTCGGTAGCAGTTGGAGATCGTGATTTGGAAAGATCACAGAAGGTCAGCGATCTTGTAGTTGCTGATCTGGAAAGGAATTATTCTCCAGACCTCATTCCCAGTATTGAAGATATTCAAGATACTGTTGAAAAAGTATTAATTGAGAATGGCGATGTTAAAGTTGCCAAAGCCTATATTCTTTATCGCGATGATCGCGCAAAGAAGAGGCAGGAGCGGGCAGAATTAGCCTCGCGTCCATCTGTGAATATCCCCTGGGCTAAAATCTGGCATGTGCTGGATTGGGCGATCGAACAGGACTTGAATACAACTTCTGGTCTCACCCGCAGAATTGAAAAAGGTGAAATTTCAGAGATTATCACAGCCAGTGAACAAAAATATGAGGAAGATATTGAAAATGCTGCTGAAATGGTTGCTCTTAATAAAAACAATCTGAAAATTGTCATCATTACCGGTCCTTCGTCTTCTGGTAAAACAACAAGCACGATCAAACTTGGTCAACGCCTCGAACATATCGGCCTCAAATTAACTACTTTAAATGTTGATAACTACTTCTTTAATCTGGAAATGCACCCAAAAGATGAGTTTGGAGATTATGACTTTGAAACTCCGCAAGCGCTCGATTTGGAGTTAATCAATCAGCACTTATCGCAATTGATTGCCGGCAAAGAAATTCAGGTTCCATATTATGATTTTAAGACAGGCACACGCAGCGGGGTGAGCACACCCATGCATCTGGCAGAAAACGAAATCATTCTGATTGATAGTCTCCACGGGCTATACCCACCGATGACGGATAGTGTCAGCGATGATCAAAAATTTAAGCTCTATCTCGAACCATTGCTGCAAATGAAAACTTCCTTTGGAGAATATATTCGCTGGACGGATATCCGTCTGATGCGCCGCATGCTGAGAGATGCTACGCACCGCTCTTATGACCCTACTAAGACGCTTATGCACTGGCATTATGTTCGCGCAAGTGAAATGCGCAACATCATTCCGTTTATATCCAATTCAGATTACATCATAAACTCAGCCATGCCATATGAGTTGTCATTCTATAAAACCCGGCTGGTTGAAGATTTTAAGAAATGGATCACGAGTTTTGAATTTGATCCATTAAAAACTGACGCCTTTTTCCGGGCAAAAAGGACACTGGCTGCACTGGAAGATATCCCATCACTATCAGATGAATCTTTAATACCCAATGATTCTGTTATTCGAGAATTTATTGGTGGCAGTACCTTAAAATATTGATCCAAAAACACAGATGAGGATAATTTGATAATCGTAAGAAATAAAATAAATAGAATTTGTGTCTACTGCGGATCCGCAGATGGGCTGCGCTCTGAGTATTATCAGGCTGCCTACCAGACCGGGAAATTGCTGGCAGAAAACGAAATCGAGATCGTTTATGGCGCAGGTAAAACAGGATTGATGGGTGCAGTAGCAGACGGCGCATTAGAAGCAGGGGGTATTGTCATTGGGATCGTTCCGGATAACCTCAACCAACCACAACTTATCCACGCTCATCTGAGTCAGCTGGAAGTAGTTAATCACATCCAATTACGTAAAGCCAGGATGAGCGAAATGGCAGACGCATTTATCGCCCTGCCCGGAGGGTTCGGAACGTTTGATGAATTATTTGAGACTTTAACCTGGGCTCAGATCGGTATCCATCACAAACCAATTGGCTTATTAAACACACTTGGTTATTATGACCCGCTAATTACCCTGGTCAACCATGCCCTCAACGAGAAGTTCATTTATGATCAGCATAAAGTATTGATGGTAACGGAAAACGAACCCAAGCGACTCCTGGATAGTCTCTCCTCATTTCAACGGCCAGAGAACATGGAAAGCTGGGTTTCACGTAACCAATAATCAAATGGCTACTCTACGGTAACTGATTTGGCAAGGTTACGGGGTTGATCAACATCCAAACCTCGCAATGCTGCTATATGATACGCAAACAACTGTAATGGGATCACAGTAATCACTGGGCTTAACAACCAGGGGGTCTTCGGTATCCAGAAAATGTGGTCTGCGATTTCCTTGATTCGTTCATCTCCTTCCGTGGAGACAACCAAAACTGTACCTCCACGGGCTTTCGCTTGCTCAATCTGGCTGACCATTTTGTCGTACCAGGGGTCTAGCGGAGCAATTGCCAAGACAGGTAAATCGCGGTCCACTAATGCAATCGGGCCATGTTTCATCTCACCGGCAGGATAAGCTTCTGCATGGATATAGGAGATCTCCTTCAACTTGAGAGCACCTTCGTATGCAATTGGCATGTTGATACCACGGCCAATGTAAAGGGCATTGCGCATAAACTTAAATTCTTTCGCAATATTTAAGATTGTCTCGTCCAGATCAAGGACCTGCCCGACCAGAGCCGGGACAAGCCGCAGATCTGCTACCAAATCTTTTCTTTCGGCAATTGATATCACTCCACGCATATCAGCCAGTAAAATAGCAGCCATGTATAAATCCACTATTGGTGCAGAAAAAGCCTTGGTGGAGGCGACGCTAATTTCTGGACCAGTCTGCATAGATATAAATCCATCTGAGATACGCATAGCCTGTGACCCGAGCACATTGACTATTGACCAAAGTGTCGCGCCTTTTCTTTTGGCGAGTTCCATCGCAGCCAGTGTGTCTGCAGTTTCTCCGGATTGGCTGATCGCAATCACAACTGTATTCTCATCAATGACAGGATTGCGGTAACGGAATTCTGACGCAATATCCACCTCAACCGGGATTCGGGCGATGTGCTCGATTAGGAATTTTCCGACCATTCCCGCATAAGCAGCAGTACCACATGCAGTAATAATGATACGATTAATGGATCGGGCTAATTCTGGCGTCAGGTTGAGCTGCGGTAATAGAATTAAGCCTTTTTCGAAATCAACTCGACCAGCTAACGTGTCTGTCAGAGAACGTACCTGCTCATGGATTTCTTTATGCATGAAATGGCGATATTCACCTTTTTCGGCTGATACTGGATCCCACGAAATAACCTGAATTTCAGGCTGAATTATTTTGCCTGAGAAATCTTTAATAATTACTTTCTCACGGGTAAGTATTACAAATTCTTCAGATTCAAGAAATATCATCCGGCGCGTATGTTCAAGAATCGCAGGTATATCCGATGCGATGTAATTCTCATTTTCTCCCAATCCCACAACTACCCCTCCCGCATTTCCAATACGGGCAGCAATAATTTTGTCAGGCTCACGAGTAGTAAATGTAACAATGCCATGAGCCCCTTTAAGTCGCTTCAATGTAGCCAGAGTAGCCTGTTCAAAACTCAATCCACTGGTCAGGTAAAGCTCTATCAGATGGACAATCGTTTCCGTATCCGTCTCAGATTTAAAAGTTACCCCTTCAAGAAGAAGCTCCTCTTTAAGTTCAAGATAATTTTCGACAATACCATTGTGGACAACGACTACCTCGCCATTGCTTCCAATGTGAGGATGGGCGTTAACTGCCGTCGGCATTCCATGAGTCGCCCATCGTGTATGACCAATCGCAAGATGCCCATTGAGTGGCTGCATCTCGACAATAGCGGTTAATTTATTAAGCTTACCTGCATCGCGCCGAATTTCAATCTTTCCATTTTGCAAAACCGCAATTCCCGCAGAGTCATATCCACGGTATTCCAATTTTTTCAATCCGTTAATAATGATCGGGGTCGCATCACGATCACCGATATAACCAACAATTCCACACATATGCCTACTCCAAATAAATAGCAAATTGAATAGAGATTCTATTAAATTAAGGTGTAGGTACAAGTGATTTTCACTTGGAAGGCATCCGCTGAACTTTCGATTTTCCCGGGAGGCGTAGCAACGCTTTTGCTTCCTGGTTAACCCCAAATCGCTTTGGGGAACCTTCTTCCTCGTCAACCATTGGGTAATGGTCCATGCGCTATCCTAACCTTTTTTATCGTTACATTCCGTAGAATTCACCTCCTGCTTTTCTCGAGAAATATCATTAGCATTTTATTATTATACCGGGCAGGCTGGAAAGTGAGAAGATACATGTTTTTCAGCATTTTTCCTGATTGCATTCAAATCTGATAGAAACAAGGTGGATATCATTTCATTTTAAATGAATCACTAACCACAAATCTCAAATTTTTCAAGTAATCAAGTCGTCTGGCAAGAAATCAATTTTATTATTGTAGTAAATCCTGAATTTATTTTCCTCGTTATCCACATCAATGCGGGTGATACCCGTGTTGTTTAATTCAAAGAAAACCTTCTCTTTTAATGAAAATTTATCCACGAAAACTGAACCAAGAATCACGGAGAGCCAGTGATTGTAAAATCCTCCATGACTGAAAAGAGCTATTCTGTCATCTGGACCATGTTGAGTCAATAAAAACTCCCAAACACGCTCAGCACGTAATGGACGACCTTCCCAAGGTTCAAACGGTTTGTTCCACCATCCTTGTTGCGAAATCTCCTTGTCCAAAAGAATTCCGGGGAAATTTTCAATAAAATATTCTGAGGTTTTTCCAGGCAAATTGCCTGTTTCTTCCTCCTCATTATTCAGAAAAATTCCACCCCCTTCATGTAAATCAATCCAGAGTTGTAAGGGCAAATTGAATTGGTTTGCCACAGCCCACCCGGTTTTGACTGCGCGTACCATCGGACTGGCATAGAGATGTGTGAAACGAAAACCTGTACGATTTTGATAATCTTTCCCGTTTAAGGATAGGGGAAGATCTGTTTTTTTAGAAAGAAATCGCTGCAAGTATTTAAGTTGTTTTTCTCCCTTTTTTGTTAAATCTGGATCCTCACTTCGCCCTGACCCAGGCCCGTTGATATCATAAAGATGATTGTTTTCAGATTGTGCGTGTCTGATAAAATAAATTTGCATATGATCCTTTAGTTTTTGCTTATTATAAAGGAAAATATGAGACCGGCTTATTGATTAAATACTAACTCATAATAAAAGCAGTCACACATGGTTATTTTTGGAATTTTAAATGAAAATTCAATAACAATCAGCACAAAACCAGTCAGCCTTACAATCAGTCTGGAAAGAAGCAGTACTACGACGGTTTATAGCTTTGATAAATCTGGCCGACTTTGGACCGCATTAATAGATGGGGTTTCCTATCGACGGGGTTTGAACGGCACCATTGTAGCAAAGTGGAATTCCGGTAGAGAAATATTGCACCGTCGCTATTTATTACCGCTGGAAAGAGATCACTTGTTGATGACTGCTCATCAAGCATGTTCTGATTTGTATCATGGGATCATCCACCAAAAATTAGTCACCGCGACTGCAATCCCGAATGAGATCGCTATGGAAATCCTAAAATTGTCTGTTCTTACGATTGAATTTTACATTGCGGATGTCAAAAAGTTTCAAGAAGTTTATAAACCGGTTGGTATTTTACCTCCCGATCAGTATATGTCGCTCGTTCTTCAATTAACGGAAGGGTGTTCGTTTAATACATGCACCTTCTGCAGCTTTTACAAAGAGCAACCTTTTCGGATAAAAAATGAACTTCAATTTGAGGAGCATATTCTTGCAGTTAAGAACTACCTGAAAGCCAGCCTGAATCTCAGGCGAACGATATTTCTGGGTAGCGCTAATGCCCTGGCAGTTCCTATGCAATTGTTGCTTTCTCGATTAGAGATTGTTCACAAACACTTCGATGTAGAAGGAATGGGTGGTTTATTCGCATTTTTAGACGGCTTCAGTGGAGAAAAAAAGACCGTTCAGGATTTTAAATCGTTGTCACGTAAAGGTCTAAAGCGTGTTTATATAGGTTTGGAAAGTGGAAACAATAATTTATTGTTGTTTTTACAAAAACCCGGCAAATCAGAAGACGTGCTTCTGGCTGTAAAAGCTATCAAAGCCGCAGGTCTTGCTGTGGCGATTATTATTCTTACCGGTGCGGGTGGTAAGCAATTTGAAAAAGCGCATATAGAAGATACAATTCAACTCATAAATAAGATGGGTCTGGATGCAGACGATATTATATATTTCTCGGAACTGGTCGAAAATGAAGGCTCTGAATACGCAATAAAAGCATATCAGGCGAACTTAATTCTTTTGAACCAGGATGAGCGTTTGAAACAGGGCGAAGAAATAGCCAACGGTTTGTCTTTTTCGGCACGCGGAACCCCTCATATCAGTAAGTATGACATACGGGATTTTATTTATTAGGGTGGGTATTGGAGGACAAAATGGAAATTTTGCCGGTAGGAAAACTACCTCCGGAAATTGCCGATCGAATAGTCAAATTAGCACCAATTCTCGATTCACGTGTAATTGTTGGTCCAGGAACTGGTATGGATTGCGCCGTTATTGACGTGGGCACAAAATACTTGGTCGTGAAAACAGATCCAATAACTTTTGCAACAGAAAACATCGGATGGTACGCAGTTCAGATCAACCAAAATGACATCGTCACTACAGGTGCAACACCGAAATGGATGACTGCTACAATTCTTTTACCGGAAAATAAAACCAGTGAACATCTGGTCAATAATATTGCCGCACAACTTTTTGCTGCCTGCCAGGAATCCGGCATTTCTTTTGTAGGCGGGCACACTGAAATCACACATAATTTAGACCGCCCGATCATATCGGCAACATTACTGGGTGAAGTAAATAAGGATGATTTCATCTCCCCTTATTTTATTCAAACTGGTGATGATGTTATTCTGATAAAAGATCTGGCCATTGAAACTACGGCTATTTTAGCACACGAGCTTGAATCTGAACTGGCTACTTTTCTGAGTGAAGCCGAGGTAAATGAAGCAAAACAATATCTATTTGATCCTGGTATCTCGGTTTATAAACCGGCCCGAATGGCACTGACCTTTGGTGGGGTTCATGCCATGCACGACCCTACCGAAGGCGGTTTGGCTGCAGCCCTTTGTGAATTTGCAATCGCAGCCAATAAATCGATTCGCCTCGAACCGAAAATTGATCAAATCTCGCCGCTTTCAAAAAAAATATGCGATCATTTCAAAATCGACCCACTTGAAACAATTTCATCAGGTGCTCTCATTGCTGCAGTTGACCCCAATTTCACGAAAGCTATGATTAAATACCTCCATGACGCCGGCATCAATTGCAGTCTCATTGGTAAATTCGAAGATGGCGGCAATCAGGTTTTTTTCACCACTCACTTGGGAAAGCAGTTGTTAAAAAGACCAGATCGAGATGCAATTAGCATCCTCTTCTCCGGTTAAAGTATAGATCGAAAGTAAAAATGTTTGCATTAATTCTGATTAATAAATAATCCTTTGCCATGTTATTTCATGAGTGGCATGGTAAAATAAACAGGTTAATTTGTGGTATGCGCCCGTAGTGAAATGGACATCACGTTGCCCTCCGAAGGCAGAGGTCCGAGTTCGAGTCTCGGCGGGCGCACAAAATATTTATAAAGAATATATAAATTTATTAAATTATCTTAATAATCCTTCACTATACTCAGTAGGATGAGTACTATGATAAGAAAGAGGCAAATTAAATGATTGGGTTTGGTGGCTATGGTTTGTATCTACTTTTCAGCCTTCCGGCTCTATTATTGGGATTTTGGGCACAAATTAAAGTTAAAGGCGCGTTAAAAAAATATTCCCAGGTGAGAACTACAACTGGCTATACCGGCGCGCAGGTTGCGAGAAGAATGCTGGACTCAAATGGACTTAATGAAGTAAAAATCGAAGAAACAAAGGGGTTTATGTCCGATCATTATGATCCACGTTCAAAAACACTGCGATTAAGTCCTGAAATTTTTCGTGGCAATAGCGTTGCTTCAGCCGGTGTTGCTGCCCATGAAGCCGGACACGCAATGCAGGATGGTGAAGACTATTTTGCGCTGAAAATCCGTTCTGCAATGGTACCCAGTGTTCAACTTGGCAGCTGGTTGGGTCCAATTATCTTTATAGGTGGATTGTTATTAAATTGGCAAAGTCTTGCCTGGGCTGGGGTAATCCTCTTCGGGGCAACAGCTTTGTTTGCATTGGTCACTCTGCCGGTGGAATTTAACGCGAGTAATCGAGCCAAAGCCTGGCTTTCAAACTCGGGTATGATCTATCAGGAAGAATCACGGGGTATTAAAAGTGTCCTTGATGCAGCAGCCCTGACATATGTAGCCGGCGCAATTCAAGCGATTTCAACATTACTCTACTATGTGTTTTTGTTAACTGGTTCCCGCAGAGATTAGAATATTATTAAATAAATTAAAACGACCACAAGAATCTATGGTGGTTGTTTTAATTTACTATAAAGTATAGAGCGTTCAAACAATAAATGTATATAATCAATTGAAAAATGACATTTTTGTGATAAATTTAACATATGCTATCAAATTCATCCAATTGAACGGAATCAAAAAATGGAAAATAGCCAGGTACCTGATATTGTTGTAGCCCGTCTGCCCCTTTACTTACAAATGTTGAAAAGGCTGGCTAAGGCCGGTGAGGTTAATACATCTTCCAAAGATTTAGGTTTCAAACTAGGTATTTCTGCTGCCCAGATCCGCAAAGATTTATCTCACTTTGGAGAATTTGGCAAACAAGGTACAGGTTACTCCATTACCTACCTGATTGATTGTCTCGAAGATATTTTAAACGTCAATCGGGTTTGGAACATGGCGTTGATTGGAGTTGGCTTTTTAGGTCATGCAATTGTCAATTTTCAGGGATTCAATCATCACGGATTTGAAATCAAATGCATTTTTGATACAGATCCAGCCAAAATCGGACAATCTGTCGCTGGTTTTGAAATTTTGGATATTGCTGACCTGGAAAAAATGATCCGAAAACATAAAATTCCGGTTGCCATGATAACAGTTGATACAGAGCACGCGCAAGATGTTGCTGATAAACTTGTTCGAGCAGGAATACAATCAATTCTGAATTATGCGCCGGTTATTCTCAAAGTCCCCGCAGAAATTCAAATTCAATATATCGATCCAATTATTGAATTGCAACATATGACGTACTATTTAAAATAGAACGCCTGAAAACTCAATCCGATTTATAGATACTTTCAGCCAGAAAGTATTAGACACGCATCAAAGAACGTTTCAAAACGTTCTTCATAGAGAGGGCTCTGGAAGCTCCCTCAGCAGTACATGTCATCGGGTTGTCAACAAGGTAGGCAGGAATTCCTAAGGCTTTGGTCAAGTATTTATCAATACCCGTTAACATTGCCCCGCCCCCACATAATGCAACCCCTCGATCGATGATATCCGAAATTAATTCAGGCGGCGTTTTTTCAAGAACATGTCGAATCATAGAGACCAGATCATTAAGCGGAGTTGAGAGTGCGTCAACAATATCATCCCGGGTAATATTAACTGGTTTAGGTAATCCGGTTACCTGATCCTGTCCCTGAATTTCCATATTGCGCTGATCTTCACTTTGAATGGCAGAACCGATAGATATTTTCAATTTTTCTGCTGTGGGTTGACCAATGATCACTCCGAATTTTTTGCGGATATAAGTTGCGATCGCGTCATCGAAAGCCAGTCCACCGGATTTCGCTGTCTCACCGGAGACAATATCCCACATAGCCATAACGGCAGCCTGATGAGTCCCACCACCTAAACTGATGATCATATTTCCAGTCGGCGTGCCAATTGGTAAATCCACCCCTAATGCAGCCGCCACTGGTTGAGAAACGATATAAACCTCACGCGAAGATGTAAGCGCTACAGCTTCTACAGCGCGCCGTTCTACCGAGGTCACCCCATAAGGTGTGGTAACAGCTATTTTACGTGAGCTTAAGAATCGTGAACCACCAACTTTACGAATCATTTCAGACATTAATAGCTCAGTGACACTATATTCAGCGATGACTCCATGTTGAAGCGGGCGGATTACCTCAATTGATTCGGAAACCCTGCCCAGCATGTCGCGCGCAGACTGACCCCATTCCACCATTTTACGCTCATTTACAAGCACTGCTGCAACTGTCGGCTCCATTAAAATAACCTGACTGCCTTCAACAATCACAGTATTCATTGTTCCGAGGTCGATTCCCAACTCTCTAGAGAAAACTGCCATTCTTTTTGTAATCACCTTTCAATTGTCTGGAGAAAATAAGACGGACTATCCACGGAACCGTTGAAAATCTTTCCCTTTTCTAAACTTCCTGATAGCATCCAGGCGAAGAGAAGATCTACGCAAGCTGTTACGTAACGCTTCCATATCCTCAGGAGTAAGGGAGCGTTGCTCGCCTAACATATTTTCAGCTCTGGATTTTGCTGTTTCAGCCCGAGAAATATCAATTTCTTCTACATTTTCGGCTGCATCAGCCAGGATTGTGACCTGATCTGGTTGAACTTCAACAATACCACCTGCTACTGTGAAATAATCACGTTCATTATTGGTAACAACCGTAATAACTCCAAATGCAAGTGTCGTCAATAGAGGTGAGTGGTGGGGAAGTATACCCATCACACCATCTGCCCCAGGAACGATGACCATGGAAGCGTCACCGCTATACACCACTCGATCTTGAGAAACTATTTCACATCGTATTGGCATTTATCTATCCTGCAAGTTTCATTTGTTCTGCTCTGGCGACAACATCATCAATAGACCCGACCATGTAAAAAGCTTGTTCTGGCAAACTATCATGCTTGCCATCCAATATTTCACGAAAACCGCGTATGGTTTCTTTGAGAGGAACATACCTACCTTCGATTCCAGTAAATTGTTCCGCCACAAACATCGGTTGCGAGAAAAATCGCTCTATCTTACGCGCTCGTGACACAGTCAGTTTGTCATCTTCCCCAAGCTCATCGATACCCAAAATCGCAATGATATCTTGAAGATCCTTATATCTTTGTAACACCCTTTGAACTTCCCTGGCTGTGTTGTAATGATCTTCACCTACAATTTTGGGGTCAAGAATCCGTGAGGTAGAGGCCAAAGGATCCACTGCTGGATAAATCGATTTTTCTGCTATGGATCTCTCCAATGCGATCGTGGCATCGAGATGGGTGAAAGTTGCTACAGGGGCTGGATCAGAGTAATCATCTGCAGGCACATAAACAGCTTGCATGGAAGTGATCGAACCGTTACGTGTAGATGTAATTCGTTCCTGAAGTTCTCCCATTTCCGTTGCCAATGTCGGTTGATAGCCCACAGCAGAAGGCATGCGGCCTAGCAGTGCTGAGACTTCCGAGCCCGAAAGGGTGAAGCGAAAAATGTTATCAATAAAAAGTAGAACGTCCTTTCCCTGGTCACGGAAATACTCAGCCATAGAAAGAGCGGTCAATGCTACACGCAGGCGAACACCTGAGGGTTCATTCATTTGTCCAAATACCATTACCGTGTCTTTCATTACACCAGACTCCATCATTTCACGATAGAGCTGTGTTCCTTCACGAGTACGTTCTCCCACACCAGCAAACACAGAATTCCCCTGGTGAACGGTGGCGATGGTGCGAATTAATTCCATTATGATGACCGTTTTTCCAACACCTGCACCCCCGAAGATTCCGGTTTTTCCTCCTTTTGTAAAAGGAGCAATCAGATCGACAACTTTCAATCCCGTTTCAAACACTTCCACCTTGGTAGATTGATCTGCAAATTTTGGGGCTGCACGGTGAATCGGATATTTTAAATTCGTTTCCACTTTGCCTTTATTATCGACCGGTTCACCAAGCACGTTAAAAATCCGTCCCAAAATCTCAGGTCCAACAGGTACCATAATTGATTTAAAGGTACGTACACATTCTGCACCCCGTTGCAATCCATCCGTTGAACCCATTGAGATACAACGTACCCAGTTATTGGGCAGTTGCTTTTGAACTTCCAAAACCAATACGCCACCTTCATCTAGTGGAATCTCCAAAGCTTCATACAAAACCGGTAGATTTGTGCCCGGGAATTGGATATCAACTACCCCACCTTGTACTTGAATTACTTTTCCGTTCTCTTGTTCCATTTCCATCCTCCAACGAAGGTATTGTTCAGGTATAGATTAAAGCTTCACTTATTTTGCATTTAATGCTTCTGCACCACCAGCAATATCCAACATTTCATTGGTAATGCTTTGCTGTCGGGCTTTATTGTATTGCATTTGTAAAATGGATATCAGTTCTGTTGCATTCTCAGTCGCATTTTGCATGGCAATCATTCGGGCAGCATTCTCGCTCGCCTGGGCAGATAAAATTGATTGATATATCTGTAAGGCTGTAAATCTGGGCACGAGTGTATCTAAAACTTCTGATTGACCCGGTTCGTATGTAAATACGGCGTTTGTTTTGTGATGAGTGACGTTGTATCCCTCTTCAGTTGGGTTGCCAAATTCAACGTCCAGAGGAAGTATTTTGCGAATTTCGAGACTTTGTTTAAGCATGGTCTCAAAATGGGTGTACGCCACGAATACCTCATCATAATTCCCATCAAGAAATTCATCCACCGCCAACCAGCCGATTGCGGAGACATCACTGAATCGCGGTGATGTTGGCAATTTGTCAAAATCGGCCAAGATTCTTTGTTTTTGGCGGGAAAGCAGATCGCGCCCTTTCTTCCCTACAGCAACATAAGCGACTGGATTGGAATAATCTAAAAATTTTTGCAAAGTTTTTCGAACAATATTCACATTATAAGAACCGGCCAGACCGCGATCACTTGTTATTAAAATTACCAGCGTATTCTTAATTTCCATGCGCGAGGCTAACAAAGGATGTAGACTTTGATGGTCTGATTGTCGCCCGAGGTGAACAACCACTTTCCAGGCCTTTTCGGCGTAGGGTGTCGTTGCTTTGACTGCCTGCATCGATTTTCGTACTTTGCTGGCACTGACAGTTTGCAACGCGCGCGTAACCTGAGACAGGTTTTTGATACTTTTTATTCGAACGCGCATTTCAAGAGCAGATGTCATAATCAGTTATCTCTCATAATTTCCAGGTTGAATTGAATATTTGGATAGCCTCACGCAGCCTATTTTCATTCTCGGAAGTAATTCTTTTTTCAGTATGGATGGATCGTCCAATTTCCGGATGTGTGACTTCCAGATAACGCAACAATCCATTCTGGTAATCTTTGATTTGTTCGACAGGAACCTTGTCAGCATAACCATTTACACCAGCAAATAAAATCATCACTTGATTCTTTAATTCCATAGGTTCATATTGCGGCTGCTTGAGAATCTCCTGTAGACGCAAACCACGATTGAGCTGGTCTTGTGTAGCTTTATCAAGATCCGCGCCAAATTGGGCAAAGGCAGCCAGGTCACGAAAACTTGCTAAATCTAATCGCAGACGGTTGGCTACTTGTTTCATCGCTTTTGTTTGTGCTGAACCCCCCACGCGCGAAACAGAAATTCCCACATTGATCGCAGGTCGGATACCAGCGTTAAATAGCGCTGCTTCAAGGTAAATTTGCCCATCTGTAATCGAAATTACATTGGTAGGAACATATGCAGATACATCGCCTAGCAAGGTCTCGATAATTGGTAACGCAGTTAATGAGCCACCGGTTCCTTTTACCTTGGTAACCACAAATTGATCCATTTCTGGGTAACTCTTTAATGCTTTTTCTGCCAATTCCCTTGATTGAGGACCTTTAAAAATCTCACCTTCAAATTCTGGTGGCAATTTAAAATCACCATCAGAATCTTTTTTGGGGAGAATAACATAATCAGCTGCCAGACGGGCTGCACGTTCCAGCAACCGTGAATGTAAATAGAATAAATCTCCCGGGTATGCTTCACGTCCTGGAGGTCTGCGCAGTAATAATGAAACCTGACGGTATGCCCAGGCATGTTTACTCAAATCATCATATACAACCAGTGCATCTCGGCCTGATTCCATAAAAAATTCGCCGATGGTGCAGCCTGAATATGGCGCTATGTATTGTAATGCAGCGGATTCATCTGCAGCAGCCATGACAACGATCGTGTTTTCCATCGCCCCATATCTTTCAAGGAGAGCAATTGTGCGGGCAACAGCTGATTTTTTTTGTCCGATCGAAACGTAAATACAAATGAGATCCTTGTCAGTTTGATTGATTATTGTATCAATTGCAATGGCTGTTTTACCGGTCTGGCGGTCTCCAATAATCAATTGGCGCTGACCGCGACCAATGGGGATAGGCGCATCAATCGCAATAATACCGGTCTGAACCGGTGAATCCACATCCTGACGTTCAATGACGCCAGGCGCAATTCGTTCAATCGGTCGAAACTCAGAAAAAGTAATCGGTCCTTTTCCATCTAATGGTTCACCAAGAGCGTTGATTACGCGCCCAAGAAGACCATTACCTACCGGAACTGAGGAAATTCGCCCAGTGGAATAAACTTTCATTCCTTCAGAAACCTTAGCATAATCGCCCAGAATAATTACACCAACGCTGTCTTTCTCGAGGTTGAATGCCACTCCCATGACGCCATTCTCAAATTGCACAAGTTCTTGAGAACGTATCTCGGACAAACCGTTGACTTGCGCGATACCATCACCGGCTTCAGTAACCTCACCAATACTACGCAACTCAAAACCGGGTTCAAATTGTTCTATTTTATTAATGAACTCTCTCGTAAATGAATTTGTTAAGTGACTCATCAATCCTCCGTGGATTAGTACCTTATTTTTGAAATTTGTTCTTCATCAAAACGCAAGACTAATTCAAAAACAAGCTGGCGGGCATGAACGTAATCATCATAATGAATAATTGAGCTATGCGAATGGATATGACGAGCCGGTACGGTAACTACAATCGTAGGCACGCCAGTTTTATAAAGATGAATTGCGCCTCCATCAGTAGCCCCACCGGTAATCATCGATATTTGTGTGGGAATATTACTCTCTTCTGCTACTTCAAGGACAAAATCGCGTAGTTTCAGGTTTGGGATCATGCGAACATCATAGAAAAGAATTCCAGGACCGCTTCCTAATTTTATTTCGGTCTCCTCCGGTTTCACACCTGGAACATCACCGGCGATATCAGCCTCCAAAATAATAGCAATGTCAGGTTTAATTAAATCTACTGTGGTTGTTGCACCACGTAGACCCACTTCTTCCATAACAGTTGCTGCTGCAAAAATCGTGTTAGGATGGTCGACATTCTGTAGATCATTAAGTACATCAATCATAATACCCACGCCGACCCTGTCATCAAATGCTTTCCCTAATAAACTCTTCCCGTTATGCAACACCTCAAATTGCGCATCTGGAATAATTGGGTCCCCTACACGGACACCTGCTTCGTCAACTTCCTGCCGAGAAATTGCGCCAATGTCAATATACATGTCACTTTTTTCGACCACTTTTTTTCGCTCTTCGGCGGAAAGAAGGTGGGGCGGTTTCACCCCGATTACACCCTTTACATCCCCCTGGCTGGTGCTGATGACGACCCGCTGCCCTAATAAGACTTGATCAAACCAACCACCTAGCGGGATGAAGCGAATGTAACCTTCCTTGGAAATATATTTCACCATGAAACCAATCTCATCCATGTGCCCTGCTAGCATTATTCTGGGTGCTGCACTGGTTCCTTTTTTTTCGACAACGATGCTGCCAATTTGGTCTCGATGAATTGTTCCAAGGGATATAAAATGCTCTTCAATTATTTCGCGTACGGGCTTTTCATAGCCTGAAACACCTTGTGCTTCTGTTAATGATTTTAACAATTGTATTGAATCTTCCACGAATTACCCTCTCAGATTTTTCTTTTTTTCAGCAAGGATGTTAAAACTTAACGTTAAAATCATACCTGAAAGGCGTAAAAAAGTCTAGCAAGATTGAATTTAGAAAATTACGCCAGGCAACTAACTATGAGAAATATTTTAAGGCAGCTAAGAGTCTCTCTTCAACAGAATCTTTTGTATCGCGCGGGATGCTTTGAATTGCTGCCTGGGCTTCAATAATACTGTATCCCAGGGCGGTCAGGGCATCCAGCACCTCAATATCTGTTTCTTTCAGACCACTAACAGGTGACTTTTCGCCAGCTGTTTCCTGAATCTTGCCCTGTAAATGGATAATGATTTTCTGGGCTGTCTTTCTTCCGACACCAGGCACGCGATTAAATATTTCAGCCTGTTCAGCAAGTACGGAGCGATTTATGGTATCAATTGAAAGAGTGCTTAAGATTGAAATTGCAAGACGTGGACCCACCCCACTCACTCCCAAAAGAAGGTTAAAATATACCTTCTCCTGCTCATCTACAAAACCATACAGTGTCAGCGAGTCCTCCCGAACAATTAATTGAGAAAACAAAAAGAGGGTTTCTCCTGGTTGAGCATTATCAACTACCTCGTGGGTAGTAAATATCTGGAACCCGATCCCTGCAACTGAAATCACCAGATGATCATTCCCTTTTTTAATCACTTTACCTTGAATCGAAGCGATCATTCACCCTCCCTAATTGGATGGTTCCTATTATAAATCTCATAGAGGAGAACTGAGGTGGCAATCGCAAGGTTGAGAGAATCGCTTTTGCCAACCATCGGAATGGCGACCAGTTGATTGCATAAATCCTGCAATTCATTTGAGAGTCCCTGGCGCTCACTACCCATTAAAAGAATTAATTCACCCTCGTATTTGGCCGAACGGTAGTCTTGCGCGGCAGAATCACTGGAACCGATAACAAATAACTGGCTCCGCTTTACAAAATTTTGAAAACTTACAGTGCTACTCTTGATTAATCGCATCGTAAAAATGGCACCCATGCTGCTGCGAATTGAGCCTGGATCATAAGGGTCAGTACAATCATCGACTAAAATAATCCCCTTTGCACCGACTGCATCAGCAGTACGCATAATTGTCCCGAGATTACCAGGGTCTTGTACCCGATCCAGAGCGATCCACAAACCAGGTTCCTTAAGAATCGAATCGATTGGAAACCAGCGTTGATTGAGAACTGCGGCTAACCCTTTGGGACCATCTTTTTTTGAAATGGATGCAAACACAGTCCTATCTACCATAATGGTATTAACTTTTTTTTCATAAAATTGTGACACAATGTTACGAGCATAACCATCGCCCACCAATTCTGGAGAGATGATTGCCTCCTCAATAGGCCAGTTTTCGGCTATTGCCTCACCCACAATGCGCACACCTTCAACCAAGAACAATTGCTGCTTCTCCCTGTGCTTACGATCAAGCAATTTGCGAATGTTTTTAATGCGAGGATTGGAATTGCTTGTGATCAAATCACTCATACAAATCCATTATTTTTTTACTGTGAGCATGTGTGATGGCTATCGCGAGTGCGTCAGCAGCATCATCCGGCTTTGGTACATTCTTCAGATTCAAAAGTGATTGAACCATAAACTGCACTTGCTTTTTTTCAGCTCCCCCATAACCAGCTACAGCTAATTTTATTTGCATGGGTGTGTATTCTGCTATGGTAATATGCTTCTGAGCTAAAGCTAAAAGAACAACTCCACGTGCCTGACCAACAGAAATTGCTGTGGTAACATTTCTCCGGAAAAAAAGCTTCTCAACCGCGCATGATTCGGGATGAAAATTATCGATAATTTCAATCATTTGATCGTAAATTAAGATCAACCGTTCACCCATTGCCATATTTGCAGGTGTAGAGATTACTCCAAATTGAATCGCTTCCAGTCCGGAGTGATTTTCATTAATAATTCCAAAACCTGTTGACGCAGTTCCAGGATCAATTCCCAAGATGCACATGAATTGGAGGAATTACTCCATCGCCTCCATGGCTTCATCCGAGATTTTCAGATTAGAAAACACATTGACCACATCATCTAATTCTTCCAACGCTTCTATCACCTTTAATACCTGTACAGTTTCATCCACTGCTAACTCAATTTCTTGATTCGGCAGCATACGTAACTCATTATCTTCAAGGTGAATTTTCGCATTCCGGAGAGCATCGTTTAAAATCTTATAACTTTCCACCGGACCAATTACCTCAAAGTAGTCGTCTTCATTGGAAATATCATCCGCGCCACTATCAAGAGCTAATTCGAAAACAGTGTCAAAATCCAGATTTTCGGCAGGGAACGAGAAATAGGATGCGCGGTGGAACTGCCATGAGACTGAGCCTTGTTCACCCATTGTGCCATTAGCGCGATTAAGAATATGGCGCACATCGGCAACCGTTCGATTTCTATTTTCAGTGACACATTCGATTATTAAAGCAATTCCATGCGGACCGTATCCTTCATACATTGCTTCTTCATAACTTCCTTCTTTTGATTCCCCGCTTCCCCTTTTAATGGCACGTTCGATGTTTTCCTTGGGCATATTTACGTCTTTTGCTTTATCAATAGCCAACCTCAGGCGCACATTAGAATTCACATCACTGCCACCTTCTTTTGAAGCCATCACGATTTCACGTGCGACTCTGGTAAAAACTTTCCCTCTTTTAGCATCGGCAGCGCCTTTTTTTCGTTTAATTGTTGACCATTTTGAATGCCCAGACATAAAATTATTCTCCTTAAAATGAAAGTACACAATCCGAATTAAAAAAATTATACCATTATCATTTGAAGGATACGATAAGTCTGAAAAACTGCTGCCAATCGCTATTAATTGAAAAGTAATGGATGAATTTACTGAATTAATTCCGTATTCATTTCAATGACCGGCATAGCAACGATAATTAAGCGATGTGTATTTGAATAATAAGGCCAACATGTGATCAATGTGATTCTTTCATCTGAAGAAGGCATGATCCATCTGGCATTATCCAATCTTTGCTCGAAATCAACATCTCTTTCCGGGAGAATCATAACATTGGTAACAATATAATAGAAAGATGATCCATCTGATCCATCAATCTGAATTCGATCACCAGTTTCCAATTTGTCAAGATTCTCAAAGACTTTTCCAAAAACGTTATGATGCCCATTGAGGACAGTATTGCCCTTTACGCCGAGACCAACGCTATCAAATTGCCACCCAACCGCAAACAAATCCGGCGCAGACCATTGATTATATGTTTTACCCGAAATTGTTAATTCTTTCTTCTCTGCCGGCTGAATTGGTGCATCTAATTCAATTGATTTAATAATGAGCCGCATAGGATCAATTTGTTGACTTTTATTCTCTAATTCCCGTCGTTCTAATTTTTTTTCTATCTGAACTGGAAGAAAACCTTGCTCAGTTTCTGTAACAATGATCGCAGGCGTTTGAGCCGAAAATTCTCTATTTAAGTCAATATTTGAATTCGATGAAACCTGACTTTGCTCAACGTTTTGTGTGGAATGAGCTGGTGAGGGCGAATTTGAAACCAGCGCTTCTTTAGTCTGCCAGTATTTCAGAAGATATTGGTTAACATTCTCCATGCTTAACAGGCTATTTCCAAGCGCAATCAAAATGAGTAAGAGACCAATGCCAAAATAAAGCCTGCTTTTCATAAAGAAATCTCAACAGCTCTCATGATAAAAGTAATTTTCCATCCAGAAAAACAAAAAATGTTTTCTTTGTCTATTAAAATACAAAACAAATGGTTTGAGGGGAGTTTCCCCTCAAACCAATTTTGTGCTTCGAATTTATTACAATCCTAGTCGGCGACGAATGCCAGTGAAAACGAATGCAAAACCAAGAAACCCTAGACCAAGATTAAGCATCGTATCCTGAATTCTATTTACGCTTCCAGCCCGACTCAGATCTACGCCAGTCACCGGAATTAAGACACTTGGTGTATCAGATATCGGAGGGGGCGGCAAAGTTGGCGCTTGGGTTGTTACCACACCGGTTGGAGTTGGTCCTTGAGGAGATGGTGTCGGATCCTGAGGTGTTGCCGTAAATCCCTGAGGTGTAGACGTAGGCTCCTGGGGGGTTGCCGTTGGTTGTTCTGGTGTCGGCGAAGGCTCTTGCGGAGTTGCCGTCGGCTGCTCAGGTGTCGGTGTTGGATCTTGCGGAGTTGCCGTCGGCTGTTCAGGCGTCGGTGTTGGATCTTGCGGAGTTGCCGTCGGCTGTTCAGGTGTCGCTGTAAGAATTTCCGGCGTATTGGTTAGTGTGGCAGTTGGCACTTCAGACGTGCTGGTTGCCGTTGATGTGGGCGTGGGATCCTGCGGTGTTGTTGTAGCAGTCGCAGGACTGGTGACGGTATTTGTAGGCGTCACAGTGGATGTTGCAGGACTGGTCGCAGTTAACGTCGCCGTCGCAGTGTTTGTCATTGTAGCTACCTCAGTCGGTGTTGCTGTTGAGGGTACTGTAGCAGTAAAAGTAGGCGTATTCGTTTGTGTGAATTTACTTGTTGGTGTCGTTGTAATAGTGGGTAAACTGGTTGTGGTTGGAAAAACACAAGTTACAGAACAAGTGTCACTCCAAACCACAGCAGGTCCTGGATGACCAGATGTCTGATATGCTTTGAAGGCATAATTTCCATTGATCATATTAGGAGAAAAACTTAATATCGAACAGGTTCCCGTTGCTAAAGCAGGAAATGAACCAGTGGTGACAAGTGAACCATTATGAGGATCTCCGTTTACAGAAAGATAAACCTCATAAATTCCTGGCAATGCCATGGATCCTGAACCTCGATTACAGATTTTTGCATTCAGATGCCAGCATTCTCCCTGACAACCTCCCTCAAATATGAGATCTGCATTATCCCATTCATCTGCACTTACCGGAAAATTGACCGAAGATAACAGGATAGCGAATGCGATGAGCGAAATACCCATTATATAGAAGATCCTGTTGATAATTTTTAAAGCGGGTTGATATTTTTTGTTCATAATTACCTCCAATAAAGTTATTCTGTGCGAATGCGATAGCCAATGCGATCAACGGTATTCAGGATTTCGATGTCAGGATCAACCGCTGCAAATTTTTTACGAATACTATGAATCAGATATTTAATGCGATTTTTGCTTTGATGTTGGTAACTGCCCCATAATCGTTGGGCAATTTGCTGATAAGTGGCAACATTTGGAATGTTCTGTACTAAAACCTGGAAAACCAATAATTCCTTGGGAGAAAGAAGAACCGATTTACCTCTGAAAAGAATGGACAAATTGGAAAAATCAAAAATTAAATCGATTTCAGGAATAGAGACTCCATCAAAAAAGGATTTTTTGTTTGCCCGACGGATCTGGGCATGAATACGGGCAATGATTTCTGCTCTGTCAAAAGGCTTGGTGATGTAATCATCACTGCCGCTATTGAGAAGATCAACAATCGATTCTTTGTTAGTTAGTGCTGAAACAATAAGGACAGGCGTGTCGGTTAAAGCACGGATACCTTGTAACGTAGTTTTACCATCCATTTCAGGCATCATCAAATCCAACAAAATCGCATCCGGTTTAACCCTGGAAAGAATTTGCATTGTTTCCATTCCACTCTGGGCACTGGCTACATCAAAATCCGCCAGAATAAGAATATGTTTAATCAAATTGACTGTGTCAAAATCATCATCAATAACTAGCACACGTTTGTTTGATTCGTGGCGGGTATCTAAATCTATGCCCTTGCTTTTTATCTGAATCGATGATGAATCCACTACAACCTCGCAATAAAAAAAACCGACCTGTAAATAGGGCCGGTTTCGCTATTTAGCTCGACGAATGCTTCTGAATAATCAGATAAGCGACCAATTGACATTCGCGTCTTTGCTTCCAAAAAAATATTTGATTGTTAAAAAAATTAAAAATTGCGTTCTTTAAAATACTAACCAAATTCTAACCGATTTACAAACCAAAATCAATAGGTATATAAGGTTTGTTTGACAATTTGTTGAGAATTATTCCTTGACAACAATATTTCTTAAGATTCCTAGTTCTTCAATTTCAATTTCAATTTCGTCACCGCTATTAATAACACCAACACCTGCGGGAGTTCCGGTCAAAATTACGTCACCCGGTACCAATGTCATTACACTCGAAACAAATGATATCAAATGCGAGACTGGAAATATCATATCGCGTGTTGTTCCCATCTGCCGTACTTCTCCATTTATTTTACAGGTGATGAGACTGTCAACGGGATTCAAGTCAGTGTCTATCCAGGGTCCTAATGGACAAAAGGAATCAAAGCCTTTGGCTCGCGTCCACTGCCCATCCGTTCTTTGTAAATCTCTGGCAGTGACATCATTGGCAATAGTGAAACCCAAAATATGGTCTGGTACCTCGTCAGTGCCAATCCAACGTCCTGTCTTACCTATAACAACCGCTAATTCAGCCTCATACTCAACTTGAGAAGACTGCGGAGGTAAAATGATGGCATCCCCCGGTCCAATAACGGCACTCGCAGGCTTCATGAAAAGTAATGGGATTTGTGGTACTTCGACACCATGCTCAGCTGCATGTGCACCGTAATTACGACCAACACAAATGATCTTCCCCGGGGCAACTGGGGCGGCCAGTTTCACTTTTTCGAGTGCTAAACTGACCTCCAAACGGCGGAATTCAGAATAAATATCGCCCTCAATCGGTCCAACCCGACCATCGTAGTACCACCCAGTTTGAATTTTATTTTCTAACCAATAGCGCACAATTTTCATAAAAATAGATCTCCTGCATACAAATTAAGTTGATACAAACATAATTAGACATTAAAGGTTGTCGATTGGCAAGCCAGGCATTATAATTCGCTTATCGTAATGGGCGGGTAGCTCAGTTGGTTAGAGCACATGTTTTACACACATGAGGTCGCAGGTTCGAGCCCTGTCCCGCCCACAGGTAGGGTGAAAAATTTCTTCATAAAAAACAGGTGAATGCTTAAAGGTTTAAACACCCTTTATTAAATTAAGTCCTCACGAAATTTTTTCCATATCCCTAAAAATTGGCATTCTTTTTACCTCATTAAAAAACACCTTGCATGCTTTCGGCATAACCGGTCAATTCCACATAGCCATATCCAGCCACATTTTGTCCCTGAAATATGCCCTCAATACGAACAGCGCCTTCCCAGTACCGAAAGAAGAAATGATTTTCCTGATCATCCATGACTGGTGTTACAAGCAAATCGAAGTCTTGCGTTTTGGATACGACCCGCCATTTATTTGGATATAAAAAACCGTCGTCCGTTTCCCAATTTTGCAGAACTTGAATTTTAAAATCCAATAGATTGAGTATCGTGGATGAGCCATCTTCGGCAATGAGCGTACCTCCAGACGTGGAACTGATACTGCCATCCTCTTCTCTAATTTGAAAGATCATCAATTCCCGATTATTATCCATCTGAAGCGAGAACCAATCCCAACCGATCTGAGAAGATCCGAGTGCGCTGCTTCCAAATTCATGATCCATCCAACTATATCCCGTAACAGGATATTCCAGACCCTTGATGGTTACCGTTCCTGTTGACCACAAGCGAGTCTGGCTAAAATAATAAGAGGCATTTCCGATCTGAGCACCTTTCTGACTTAAACCTTCATCGCCATTCAGGATGATCCCTTTCTCATCTTGCAGCAGAAGTTGAATAGAATAATCTTCGCCCGCTGCTTTTAGTTCGTATTGTGATTGATCAGTTTGGCGAATGGTCCAATCGAATAAATTCACCTGAAAATTTGGTGAAGATTCTACACCTGCCAATCCTAAGGCACCTCTTGCGATGGTTTCTTTTTGATAATGTTGTTTCTGTAGAACATCTGTAAGTGTAAAATGAGCAAGATAAACCTGGTTCGTTGCCCAGTTGGATGTCCGTCCTATCAGGGGATCGGATCGCAAGGCACGCCGGAAGAATGTCAGCTGGTATCCAAACTGGCGGCCATCTTGATCAAATAAATTACCGGTGTAATACCACCATTCGGTTTGGAATTGAGGGTGGGCACCCAGATCGCGAGGGAAAATAAAATTCCACTTTTCATCGGCAACCACATAAACTCCGTCAGTTGCCACAGGTAAGAAAGTAATTCCTTCATCTAGCTTAGAAACATTAGAATCAATTGGCTTACGAAACAATGCGGCCGCCAGCATGATCAGAATTAATAAAAAAATTATGATTCCAGTGGTCTTCCTACTCATTTCGGATCACCTCAATGATCTGCATTTTATTGATGGTCAGGATCGGAAATATACCAGCCGCTAATGAAGCTACCCAGGCTAACAACAATGTCTGCAGGATCGTAACCCAATCGAATTGAAATTGAATAGTCCAGCCAAAGGAGCGTAAATTAATGATATAGACCAGGATCAAAGACACGACGTAACCGGTGGGAATGGCAAAGATACCAGCGAAGAAACCCATTAATCCGGTTTCTATCAGGATCAGACGCCAAATTTCAGACGCGTTTAAACCGATTGCCTTGAGAATACCAAATTCACGCTTTCGATCGTAAAGGATCAAGAGAACGGCACTCACAATCCCAATAATCGAAATAACCGTCGCAATAAAACGCAGCGCTCCCGTTATTCGGAATGTCCGATCAAACACACTTAAGGCATCTCGTTGCAAGGTTTTATTATCACGGATAACAAGCTTTTGCAGCTGTGATTGATTTAATCGAATTAATTCATTAACCACAGTAGATACATCAACACCTTTGCGCACATCCAGAGAGAGTGCGGTAATACCTGCCGCCACCCAGTGGCGTTCGTAAAAATCCCTGGCGATCAACAAATGACCCTGGTTCGAGGCATAATCATAAAAAACACCAGCTACCGAAAGAAAAACAGGACCACTACTCGAATTCAATTGAAAAACATCCCCAGCGGTCAATTCAAGTCTATTGGCAAGCGGTTCTGATAACAATACCGCTCCATTTTGCATGGCAGACCAAATATTTCTTTCTTCCATTGACGAGGAGATGAACAATCGCTCAGATGCAATCTTCTCATTGGAAATCACATTAAGCTGAATTTCTCCTGAAGGTGTATTTTGATAAGTTGTCGCCAGAGAATTCCAGCTGGCAATTTCCGGGTACCCAAGAATTTGGGTGACAACCAATGGGTCAATCACCGCATTTGATTGGTTACTGAATTGGTTGGGCACGGAAATATAGATATTACCCACTAGGGTTTCTTTTAGCCAGATGTCGACTGTATTGCGGAAGCTTTCTATCATGATCGTCATGCCCATCGTGACCGAAATGGCGACCATCAAAGATGAAATGGCGATTGCTGTTCGGCTGAGTGAACGATGTAATTCGCGAACAGCCATTCCTGCAATCAAACCAAATACACGTTTAAAAATCTGTGCAATAACCGGTAGAACGAATTTTAATACCACCGATGATAATAATGAAAAAGCTACAACAATAAAGAATGTAGCAGTAAATGCCCACCAGAGGCTTGAAAATATGGGTAAAGCAAGCAAAATAAATGCTGCGATCAACAAAATGAAAGCCAATATCAACAGGCGGTTAATGGACGTATTCGTTTTCTGTTCGAGACCTGAGCGTATGATTGCATTCCGAGGTGTAACACGAGTAGCCTCCCAGGCCGGTGGCAGCGAGACTGCTACAGTTGCCACGATCCCAAGGATCAGGCCTTTTACAAGGGAAATGATGGGTAAGCCAACTTCCTTTACGGTTGTAACAAAATAAAGGTCATTGATCGTCTGTAAAATGAGACCGACCGTTTGCTGCCCAAGTAAAATTCCAAGTACCAGACCGCCTGCCGTGCCAAGAATTGCAATAATTAATGCCTCAAATACAATCATGAGAAAAATTTCACGACGATAAAAACCAAAACTTCGGTAATAACCAATTAATTCCCTTCTTTGAACAACCGAAAAGGTCATGGTGTTATAGATAAGGAACATACCCACAACAAGTGCTAAAAGACTTAATGCAGTTAAATTGAGTTGAAAGGCAGAGACCATCTGATTTACCTGTACGCTTTGCTGATTGCTTGGGATTAAGAATATGCCTTCAGGAAGAAATCTCTTAGCGTAATAATTTCTTGATCTCCCGTCAAACGGACATCAATTCGATCCAGCAAACCCTGGCGATTTAATAGTTCCTGAGCTGAGCCGATATCCATGATGATCAAACCATTTAATGATTGCTGAGCTAAAGGGTCTTGGCTGGCGGCCAATCCAACAATTTCGAGATTAAATTGTTTTCCTTCAAACTCAACACTCAATTTTTGACCTAAAGAGAGACTATATTGTGCAGCCAAATCTTTTGAAAGAATCACCTGAAGGGGTTGCGAAAAAGAATTAATTAATTGGGGCAGAACCTCTGTCTTCTTGCCGTAGATATCACGAATCTGGTAATCCAGGATCGGATCAATGCCCATTAAAAGCAGGGCGCGATCTTGCCAGGCAGGAACAGTTATGTAACCTTCGACAACTGGCGACCCATACTCCAGCTTGCGTTCATTTTTTAATTTTACAAAGACAGTTTCCTCAATGCCCCCGTTCGCTGCAATAATCTGATGAGTGCTTTTTCCAACCAGACTTTGCGTGCTGAGATCAAGCGCGATTTTTGCGCTGGCATTCGAAAAATCAATTGCAACAACGACTGCCACGCCTAACATAATCCCAATAACCAGCAATATTGTTTGCCAATAATTTCTGGCCAGGTATCTGAGACTGAACCGCCACAATTTCATAGGAGCAGCCTATTGCCGAACCAGTTTCCCGTGCATAATCGTAAAAACCCGGTCAGCATACATTGATGCATCCTTACTATGCGTAACAAAAATCATATTATTGCCATTTTGTTTCGTAAGCCGAATGAGGAGCTTCATGATGATGCCGGCATTTTGTTCATCCAAATTACCGGTTGGCTCATCAGCCAAAATCAAACTGGGATTATGCACCAGGGCACGGGCGATAGCGACCCGCTGCTGCTCCCCACCCGATAATTTATCTGGAAACTCATTCTTTCGATCAAACATCCCAACCTCATCTAGAAAGGATTCAGCTCGCTGAAAATCTTGAGGTGTGAGCATATTTTTTAATTCAAGTGGTAGGCAAACATTCTCCCATACAGTTAATGTGGGCAAGAGGTTGAAAAACTGAAAAATAAAACCAATTTGATTTCTACGCAAGGAGGTTAATTGTCGCTCATTCATACCGGTGGTGTTTTTTCCATATAATTCGATATCTCCTGAAGTTGCCTGGTCGATCCCGGAAATGAGATTTAGCAATGTGCTTTTGCCACTGCCACTTTTACCGACAATGCCGATAATCTCCCCTTCAAAAAAGCGCTCATCTATACTGTCTAAGACGACGCGTTTTTGGCGAGCTCCATCAAGATAAGATTTTGAGAGTGATTTAAATTCCAGAAATATTTTTTCGTTTGACATAATTTCAGATTTTATGATGGAAGACCACTATTGAGCAAGACTTTGTATAATATATGTACAATCTTACTATTAACCAACAGAAGACTATACCTACACGCAATATTAAGCAAGTTTATCACCAATTTATTATACTTACATGATATAATATTGATATCGGGGATGACAGGCTTCGACGGAGGAGGCTGATCCCGGACGGCAAGTCGAGAGGTACCGACCTCGTAAACTCAGTACACAAAACAAGTGCCAATCGCACAAACACGTACGCTGCTATGCCCCTCGCTGCTTAGTGAGTAAGTAGTAGCCGAATGGGTCTTACGAGATCCACGTCCGCCTACCCCGTCCCCTAATCGGTGGTAAAGTGGGCGTCACAAGATTAGGGTGCCGGTCAGCCTGCAGTGTTCTGGCCGAAAGAGAGCTTTCGGGCTCAAGCTGATAGTACCAGTTCAGTTTTGTTGGTTCGCTGATCTGGATACGAAATGATGAACTAACTAAACTTGTAGATGTCCGCTGATCTATTCTTTCGGACGCGGGTTCAATTCCCGCCATCTCCACTAAACGGTTGACTTGCACTCAGCCGTTTTTTTTTAATCACGCGTACAAATGAGCCCTTTTAAATAGGCACCTTCCGGAAAATTCAAGCCGATCGGGTGATCCGGACCTTGTTGCAGGCGTTCCAGAATTAGCGCATCTACCCCTCCATCCAGAGCCGCATCGGCTACTATTTTTTGAAAAAGCGACTCACTTAATCCACCCGAACAGGAAAAGGTCGCCAGAATACCGCCGGGCCGCAGTAGTTGAAACGCCAGCATATTGATATCTTTGTATCCCCTCGCCGCTTTTTCCACCTGTTTCGCTGTAGTCGCGAACTTGGGTGGGTCCAAAATAATCACGTCAAATCGGCGCTGTTGATTGCGTAACTTGCGCAGATATTGAAATGCGTCATCAACCACCCATTCCGCAGTTAAATCATCCAGACCATTCAAAAGAAAATTTCTCCTGGCGACCTGAATGGCGCAGGAACTACTATCGACCGAGACGACGTGGGCTGCTTTGTGCGTAGCAGCAGCATAAACGCTGAACCCTCCCGTATATGCAAAGACATTTAATACTTCTTTTTGTTTACAAAAACCTGCCACAATTTTCCTGTTGACACGCTGATCCAAATAAAAACCCGTCTTTTGTCCGGCTGCTACCTGCACCAGAAAATTATGGCTACCTTCAGTAATTGTCAATTCCTGCGGCACATTTCCACAAACCAGACCACTGCGTTCTTGCAAACCCTCGAGGCGGCGAACATCCACATCCGAGCGCTCATATATAGAATCGAGCCTGGTCACTTCTTTCAATGCAGCCAGAATTTCTTCCCGATGATACTCAACCCCGCTGGAGAGAAATTGCACAACCAATATGTCGTTATATTGATCTACCACCAATCCTGGAATTAGATCCGATTCACCATGAACCAATCGCCAGGCAGTATCATTGCACTCACTTCGATATTTATCTCGTTTTTGAATACTATTTTGGATGCGCTGGCAAAAAAACTGCTGGTCAATCGGTTCCTTGCGAAAAGACCAGACCCGCGACCTGATTTGGGAATGGGGACTAAAGGAGCCAAGCGCTAGAAATTGATTATTCGAATCCAGTATCTGAATAGTCTCACCATTTTCTGGTAATCCAAAAACAGTGTCAATCGCTCCGGAAAAAACCCAGGGATGACGGTGTCTGATAGCTTTATCTTTCTTCGGTTTGAGTTTGATGGAATTCATGAATCAGTAACCATAGCACTTAATTGACTTTCATTAATGATCTCTATTCCTAATTCGCGCGCTTTATCAAGCTTAGAGCCGGGGTTCTCGCCTGCCACAACGTAAGTTGTGCTTTTACTGACACTCCCGGTAACTTTCCCGCCATTTTTCTCAATAAATTCCTTGATCTCAGTCCTTGAGAAATTTTCAAGCGTTCCTGTCACCACAAATACCATACTACTTAATGGAAGGTTTCCTGACGGTGCATTCCCTAATGCAGCAATTGGCCAGACTCCATACGTCTTCAGCTTATTCAAAATATACTGGTTGTTTGACCGTGAAAACCAATCGACGATCTGTTCGGCAATGTTAGGACCGACACCTTCAATTTGCATCAGGCTGGCTTCGTTAGCTTGAGAAAGTTGTTCCAAATCTCTATAATTTTTCGCTAACTCGACACCCATCACCTCGCCAACACCGCGAATACCCAGTGCTGTGATTAAGCGTGCTAGCGATTGATGCTTTGAATTTTCGATCGCCAGAATCAAATTTTCAGCTTTTTTCTGGGCAAATCCCTCCAAAGGCAATAAGTCTTCCAGTTTAAGACCATACAAATCTGCCACATCTTTTAACAATTGATCAGCCACCAATTGCTCCACGATCTTTATACCCATCCCGACAATATCCATTGCCCCCCGTGAGACAAAATATTCTATATTCCTGACCAGTTGAGCCGGGCAGGCGGCATTAACACAGAAAACAGAAACCTCCCCTGGTAACTTTTCAGCCGGCTGACCACAGACCGGGCAATTTTCCGGGGGCAAATATACTTCCTCTTTGCCCGTTCTGGATTGCAAAATCGGACCGATTACATAGGGAATCACATCACCAGCACGCTTAACCAGTACACGATCACCCACTCGGATATCTTTTTCACTGACATAATCAAAGTTATGCAGTGTAGCCTGTTTAACAATAACGCCACCAATTTCGACCGGTTCCAGAATCGCGTAAGGGGTCAAAACACCTGTACGACCGACATTTACCCCAATCGCATTCATTTTTGTAATTTCTTCCCTGGCCGGGAATTTTAAGGCAATCGCTCCGCGCGGGTCCTTTCCGACAATCCCCAGGTCACTTGCTAATTCCAGATCATTAATTTTTATGACCACACCATCGATCTCATAATCCAATCGATCACGCAAATCGCCCCAATGCTTTACCTGTTCAAGCACTTCATCGAAATCCTTACAAAAAACGGCTTCTCGTGCAACCGGAAATCCAACTTCTCTTAAAAAATTCAGTGTTTCCCATTGAGTGTTAATTGCTGGACCGGAAGATTGCACGATTGCATAAGTTAACAGACGCAATGGTCTCTCAGCTGTTAATCGTGGATCCAACTGCCGTAATGAACCTGCCGCTGTGTTGCGAGGATTAAGGTATTCCTTTTCTCCATTTTCCAACATTTTTTGATTAAGCTGCTCAAAATCCGTGAGGGTTATATACACTTCACCGCGAACAATCAAGTTGACAGGAATATCTCTGACAGTTTCATGAATTGGTATTTGCATTGGTATGGATTTGATGGTACGGATATTACTACTGATATCCTCCCCAATTTCACCATTACCACGCGTTGCGCCAAGTGAAAAAACGCCATCCTGGTATTGCAGGACAACAGTCAAGCCATCAATTTTCGGTTCAAGCACGTAACTGGTTGAGGCAACTCGTTGATCAAGGCGGCCTATTCGGTCACGCCATGCGATCAGATCCATTTCATTAAAAGCATTTGCCAGGCTTAATATTGACTCAGGATGATTTACTTTGTTAAATTTTGAAATTGGAATTGCGCCAACACGTTGCGATGGGGATTCGGAAACAATCCATTCAAGGTGTTGCTGCTCGATAATCCGCAGTTCTTTTAATAACCGGTCGAACTCGGCATCACTGATCACCGGCTGATCCAGAACATGATATAAGTAATTATGATTATTGATTTCCCTTACTAAATTCAAGTAATCCTGACGTGTATAATTTTCCCTATCCATGACTCATTTTTCCTTCAAATTTAAATTACCAGGCAAACCAGCGACCAATTAATTTATTTTTTGATAAAATAATTCTAGTCGATCTTATCAAATATTCAAACAAATATATCGCTCACCCAATTGTGAATAATTTACAACGGAGAAAAGTATGAAAACCATCAGTTACATTGCAGCAGCAATTTTAATTGGATTTGGCGTCTTGTTTATCTGGAGCGCATTCAGCCCACAGGGACAAACCAGCAGTCTCATTGTTGGTTTGATCTCCGTAGGGATAGGTTTTATCATCATTTTTTTTGTTACGAAAAAATCGAAAGAGGCGCAAAAGCAAACCAATAACGTCACGCTGAATATCGATTTACCGGGAAATGTTTCACTTGACTCATTAAAGTGCCAATCCTGCGGGGGTGCACTCACCTCGGATGCGATTTCGATGGTGAACGGTGCACCAATGGTGACCTGTCCATTCTGTAATACAACTTATCAAATTACTGAAGAACCAAAATGGTAGCAGTAGTTCATGGGAGGGAAAACGATGATTAACAAATTAAGAATCCTTTCAATGCTTTTGATTTTAGCGCTGCTGGCAGGAAACTCATCGATTGTTTCCGCACAGGACTACTATTTCGCTGTTGAGCGCCAACTGGTTGATGTAATTGTTAATGAGGATGGTTCACTTTCTGTAGAATACACGATGGACCTGGTCAACCAACCCAGTGGAGGTCCAATTGACTACGTTGATATTGGTCTTCCAAACAATAACTATGTAATGGATAGTATAAATGCCGAAATTGATGGTATTCCATTAACAGATATCAGCCGTTCAGATTATGTTGATATCGGTGTTGCTATCGGTTTGGGTGCAAATGCAATTCCACCTGGTGGACGAGGTCAACTTCATGTATACGTCGGTACAATCAACAAGTCCTTATACCCTTCCGATGTTGAAGCGGATCAACCCTATGCCAGTTTTGAATTTATACCCAGCTATTTTGGTAGTCAATATATAACCGGCAAGACGGATATGACGATAACGCTTTATCTGCCAACCGGATTAGCTTCGGATGAGCCGCGTTACCATACACCCAAAAATTGGCCTGGGTCTGATCAACCAGAAAGTGGATATGACAACGTGGGTGGTGTTTATTATCGCTGGCAGTCAGCCGACGCCGATGTGCATAGTGAATATACATTTGGTGCCAGTTTTCCTTCGCGTGATCTGCCTGAGACACAAATCGTTACTCCACCCGCCATCAGTATTAATTCGGATGCAATTTGTCCTGCCCTGATGTGCCTCGGTTTTCTGGGCTTCTTCATCTTGACAGTTTATTCCGCAACAATTGGTGCCAAAAAACGAAAATTGAAATACCTGCCTCCAAAAATTGCATTGGAAGGTCAGGGCATCAAACGCGGCTTGACCGCTGTAGAAGCCGGCATACTTATGGAACAGCCGATGGATAAAATCTTAACCATGATTTTATTCTCTACTCTTAAAAAAGAAGCAGCCGAGGTAATAACCAAAGAACCTCTAAAAATTAAGGCTGTATCCCCGGCTCCAGCCGGATTACAACTTTATGAAAAGCAATTTTTGGATGCCATGCTACTCGAATCAAAAGCGCAAAGACTGGCTTTACAAACCATGATGACCGATCTGATCAATGGCGTTTCGAAAAAAATGAAAGGTTTCAGTCGCAAAGAATCAGTGGAGTATTACAAGGATATTATGGAACGTGCCTGGAACCAGGTTGAAGCAGCGCAAACACCGGAAGTCAAATCTGAAAAATACGAAGAAAATATGGATTGGACCATGCTCGATCGTAAATATGATGATCGCACACGCGATACCTTCGGCTCAGGTCCTGTCATTCTGCCGACATGGTGGTGGCGCTATGACCCCGGGGTGCGACCGGTTAGCAGCAGCAGCGGCGGAATTCGCCCCTCCGTTACCCCTTCAACTGGTTCCGGAAAAACAACCATTAATTTACCCAACCTGCCAGGCTCGGACTTTGCCGCTTCGATCACCAATGGCGTTCAGGCATTTTCGGCTGGTGTGGTCGGAGATATCTCTAAATTTACAGGTGCAATTACCAATAAAACCAATCCAATACCCAAAACCACATCCGGGCGTTCTACGGGTGGGCGTAGCGGAGGTGGTGGCGGCAGTTCATGTGCCTGTGCATGTGCATGCGCGGGCTGTGCATGTGCCTGTGCTGGAGGCGGTCGATAATGAGTATTCCCGTCTGGTTGGGAAAATTAAAGAAAAGAGAATTTCAGAAGGTTCCCGCAGCAGGTATCTATCACTTTGCCAACCAGCAGGAGGAAAGTAAAAATAGAATACATCTACGAGTAGAAAACGATGGCAATGGTTTATTAATGGTCAATGCTGCCCGTGCTTACCATCTCAATCCAAGCGCGAGTGCAATGGCTTTCTGGTATCTTAATGGAGAGAGAGAACCTCAAATTGTTCAATCTTTGAAAAAGAATTTTACGGTTTCTCGCGAACAAGCCTCCTTTGATACTGCATCGTTTATCAATCAAATATCTGTCATTGCAGACCCGGATCAATCTTGCGTCATCTGTGATTTGGATCTTGATTTAGATTTACCGTTCAGTCATACCCCCAGCGCACCATACCGGATGGACCTGGCTGTCACCTATCGCTGCAATAATGACTGCACCCATTGTTATAATGCCCGCAGCCGCAATCACCCTGAATTGGAAACGAAGGAATGGATAAGAATCATTGACCATTTATGGGATATTGGCATCCCACACATTGTTTTTACCGGTGGCGAACCAACTTTAAGGGATGATTTGAGTATTTTAGTTGACTATGCACAAAAGAAAGGCCAAATTGCTGGTATCAACACCAACGGGCGCAAACTAGCGAACCGTGATTATCTTCGTAAATTGGTAGATGCCGGTCTGGATCATATTCAAATTACGCTTGAATCGGTTGATCCAGCCATTCATGATGAAATGGTTAACCAGCAGGGAGCCTGGCTAAAAACCACCGCAGGAATCAAAAATGTGGTGGCAGAAGAAATCTATATGATGACCAATACCACCATGCTGACCACCAACATTGCAACCATCCCTGCGACATTGGATTTTCTGGCAGAGTTGAATGTTCCCACAGTAGGCCTGAACGCGCTTATTTATTCTGGAAAAGGACGGGACGTTGGTACAGGTTTACGAGAGCAAGAATTAGGTGCGATTTTGGATATTGCCCGCGAAAAAACAACTGCCAATAATCAAAAACTGATTTGGTACACCCCGACCGAGTATTGCAAATTCAACCCTATTACCAACGAGCTGGGGGTCAAGGGTTGCTCAGCCGCGCTGTACAACATGTGTATTGAGCCGGATGGAGCCGTTTTGCCATGCCAATCCTATTATCAAACACTCGGCAACATTCTTCACGATCCCTGGGATTCAATCTGGAATCATGATCTCGCTCTTCAGTTGCGTAACAGAAAGAACCTGCCTTCCAAATGCGGAGGTTGCGATTACCAGAGAGAATGCGGGGGCGGATGCCCCTTAACATATAACGAAATTGAATAATCACTTGATTCGAGGAGGAACAAATGTCTGCAATTATGGATAAGATCAAAGCGGTTTTCTTCGAAAAGGCTAAGCCTTTATCTCCAGGGTTCTATAGCTATTCCGCGCCTCCAGAAAGCGAACATCCCTTTCGTTTGCATCTTCGTATTGATGCAAATTCAGAAGGCATTTTGATCATCAACGCCAGCACCGTTCTGCATCTCAATCAAACTGCAACAGAGTTTGCCTACCACTTTATCAAACAAACCCCTGAAGATAAGGTTTTGCAGTCGTTTATTGACCGCTACCAAACATCCTATTTAGACGCACAACGTGATTATGAGTCTTTTTTTGAAAGAATTGAAACATTGATCAATATGCCCGATCTAGATCCGGTAACTTATCTGGATATTGAGCGCGAGAAACCGTTTGATCATGAGCTGAGTGCTCCCTACAGACTCGATTGTGCACTCACTTACAACATCTCTTCAGGAATTGGAGAAGGCATTTCTCCCCAAAAACGTGTCGAACGTGAGTTGACCACCGAAGAGTGGAAATCCATTGCTTCGAAAGCCTGGAATGCCGGAATTCCTCATCTGGTCTTTACGGGTGGCGAACCTACGACCAGAACGGATCTGGTTGATCTACTGCAATTTTCGCAGGATCTTGGTCAAGTAACTGGCTTAATTACGGATGGGTTAAAACTTACCAACAAGGATTACCTGGATCAGCTTTTAAACGCCGGTCTCGACCATCTGCAAATCACCTTTGATCTACGCCAAGAATCTGCAATTAAAGCCATAAAGAACGCTTTGGACGAAGATATTCACGTAACTGTTCACCTGACCGTTAATGAAGAAAATGTTGAAATGATCGAAAAGGCATTGATCGAATTAAAAGAATTCGGGTTGGAAAACATCTCCCTCTCTAGCAGCTCAATCAATTTACTGGAAAAAACCAAATACTTGCGTGACCGCAGTGCAGAATTGGGCTATAACTTTATCTGGAATCTTCCAGTTCCCTATTCACAATATAACCCTGTTGCTTTGGAAACGCAAAAGGTAAACGAAATACCAGAAGGAGCCGGCATAGGCTGGTTGTATATTGAGCCTGATGGTGACGTTTTACCAGCCCAGGGAATCAACGAGGTACTGGGAAATATGATCGCTGATGATTGGGCTGCCATCTGGGATAAAGCCAGGCAGCAGGTAAAAGAACGAAGTTGAATTTAGACGACTGGCACGCTCGTTTCGTTCAACAAGCAGGTTGGACTGCCGAAGCACGCTCATTAATACGCAGAGAGATCAATTTATCAGAAAAATCCAGAATCCTTGAAATTGGCAGCGGCACAGGCGCAGTGCTCGATTCTTTTTATGGGAAAGAATCTGGGTTGTTTGTGGGGCTTGATATTCATCTGCCCTCTCTGCGGTTCCATCAAAAAAGTCAGCCAAGCTTTGAGTTGCTCAATGCGGATGGATACAAAATACCTTTTGCGAAAAACAGCTTTGAATTAGTCTATTGTCATTATCTCTTACTGTGGTTGCAGCAACCGATTAACCTGTTGCGAGAAATGAAACGAATCACGCGGCGAGGAGGCTGGGTTGCCTGCTTCGCCGAACCCGATTACAACAGTCGCATTGATTTTCCGGAAACTTACTCACAAATTGGGCTTCAACAAAATCAATCCTTATCTAAGCAAGGCATTAACCTCAGCATTGGCCGCCAATTGGCTCAGAATATGAGACGGGCAGGGTTTTCCAATGCTACCTGGGGCATCATTGGTGCCCATCATAATCCGGATCAAATTGCAGAGCATAATCAACTGGAAGAACTGGTTCTGGCAGATGACTTGCAGAAACTGGCGTCAGAAGAAAAAAAATCACATCCAGGATCACCTTATCAACGTGACATGGAAAACGAAGATCGGATACAATTTATCCCCACGTTCTATGCCTATGCGCAAAATGAATAGTTAATCCTGTTTGTTTTTGATCCTTAACTCAAATAAGTATGATCGGATTAAGTTTACATCCGGAAAACCAAGCATTGGTCAGCTAGGAATGTTATCCAGCAATAAATTCAGGGTTGCCAAATATCTCATCTATGACTATAATTACCATCGGAAATCGGGGCGTGGCGCAGTCCGGCTAGCGTGCTTGCATGGGGTGCAAGAGGTCGAAGGTTCAAATCCTTTCGCCCCGACAAAGGTCTCTTGGGGGAGATAAATATGTACGATCTGGTGATACGTCGGCGGGAAAACCAATCATAAGAATTGCCAATTGCTTTGCATGGAATCGAATCGCGTAAAAGCCGGTAAGTTTTTTTATGTCGGGTGCTATATAATTTATTTATTAAATGATCCGCAAAGAGGTTAAACCATTGAACCCCCAATCCGAGCGTAGCAAATATGTTGCGGCATACTTTAATGCCAACCATAACTTCATGGAAACCCGCTAATCTCCGCTAAGGGAACAACGAGCAAAAACGAACAGCTGATTCTTATTCAGGAACATTAATTTACATTTGAAGTCGAATCTGGATGATAGATAGACATTTTTCGCCTTTGGTTTTCACTCATTCCTCAGAACTCTTTTCTCATTACCTCCTGCTTGATCAACTAACCAACAAATTATTTCAGAAAATTACGATTACCCTTGTGCCAACCAACCACCATCAACTGGTAGAATCGCGCCATTAATAAAACTGGCTTTATCAGAAGCAACCATCAAAATTATGTTGGCTAGCTCTGCCGGCTCACCTACCCGCGGGATTGTGCCCATACCTGCTTGAAGAACACCATAGCCATATTCGGATGGGTTACCACCTAAAGGTATACCAGTATTGACTGCACCAGGAGCAATGGCAACACATCGAATTCCCTTTTTTCCATACATTACTGCCGTGCTTTTTGTCAATCCTACCACCCCATGTTTTGAGGCAGTGTACGCTGCACCGGCAAAGCCGCCACCCAAACCGGCTGCGGATGTCAGATTGACAATAACACCCGCGCCCTGTTCCATCATGATCGGAATTGCCAATCTTGTTGTAAAAAAGACGCTATTTAAGTTGACTGCCAATACTTTCTCCCAGGTTGCATTATCAAGTTCGCCGACGGGTAAAAATCGATCCATGATTCCAGCATTATTGACCAGGATATCCAAACGTCCGAAGTTCTGGGTTGCTGAGTCAATTAGTTTCTTGCAATCATCCTCTTTGGAGACATCACTCTGGATTCCGACAACCTTCGTCCCACCCGCTTTTAGTTCTGCCACCAGGTCATCCACCCGGTTTCCATCAATATCAGCAACAACCAGGTTTGCACGCGCTTTTGCAAATGCCTGTGCCGTTGCTTTGCCGATCCCTGAGCCAGCCCCGGTTACAACAACAACTTTATTTTCGAATTCCATTTTTTGTACCTTCCTTTGGGTGAAAGTGAATTATGTATCTGCTCAAACAATTCCCTACCCATCATTTTTGAAAAGACACAATATTTGTTTACCTTTATTACTGAAATTATCTGCATTTAATTACTTTCCATCAATAAATTGTAAAATGTCACTTATCCTGAAGACTTCACCTAAATCCATTCGAAATAAGTGAATTTCTAAAGAAAGTTACATTTTAGAAGAATAGTTATTACTGCCCAGGAAAGCAGAAAAACAGATTGATGGCAATTGAATGTTGATCCGCAAAGACAAAAAAAATACAAAAAGTTATTTTTAAAAATTTGTTTCTTAGCGCCCTCGCGATGCGTGCCTCTGGCAGTGTCTTTGTGGTGATCATAAGAGACTTAAAATAATGGCAAAGATCTCTGCCTTAGTCATTAGGAATAATTGCTTTAATTAACCTGAATGCAACACTTCACAAATTGCACCTTTGGCGTAAAATTACTTTTCAATCTCCAATGAATTGATTTTCTAAACAGCATGATCACAAATAAATTGGAGTGAATTTATCTAATTTGGTATAATAACAATATGTTCAAAAAACCACTTACACGCCGAGAATTTTTGCAAAGTACACTGATTGGTGCAGCTGCCTTTACCACGCAGGCATTTCGGCCTTATTTTCGTTCAGAGGATGAACAATTTGCCAACAGTATCGCCAGGGTTTGCAGTGACTCGGTCAGTGTTTATGCAGAACCATCGGACGAAAGCAAAATTCTTTACCAGCGTACCCGTGATGAACTTGTCAACGTTTACGATGAAGTTGTTTCAGAGGATGGTCCTGGCTATAACCCACGCTGGTATCGGGTTTGGAGTGGATACATGCATAGTGCCTATCTGCAAAAAGTACAGGTACGTTATAACCCGATTGCCTCTGTTTTTCCCCCGGAAGGTTTATTAGCTGAGGTCACAGTTCCTTACACGCAAACAATGCGAAACATAGCCAACAAATACTGGGATCCAGTTTACCGCCTCTACTATCAGTCAGTTCATTGGATCACAGGCATCGAAGATGGTCCGGATGGTCAGCCTTGGTACAAATTAAAAGATGAGCTGCTTGAAGTTGAATACGATGTACCTGCTGAGCATATGCGTATCATCACAGCTGAGGAAATGGAACCCATTTCACCTGAACTTCCCCATCACAAGAAGAAATTGGAAGTTTCAATTGCCCATCAGCGCTTGCGTGCTTTCGAGAATGATGAGTTAATTTTTGAGACCTATGTTTCCTCCGGCGTGCCGAATTGCAATCCGGATCCCAATGGAATTCCAACCGATACTCCCAAAGGAAAATTCAATATCCAATCGAAAATGGCATCAAAACATATGGGCAATGGCCAATTAACAGCCGACATATTTGCCTACGAACTCCCTGGCGTCCCTTGGGCTTGCTTTTTTGAGCCGACAACAGGTGTAGCCTTCCATGGAACCTATTGGCATCACAACTTCGGATTACAAATGAGCCGGGGCTGTGTCAATATGAAAACAGAAGAAGCGAAATGGCTCTTTCGCTGGGCAATACCACCATCCGATTCTGTGACTGTCGAAAAAAGAGGGTTTGGGACCGAGGTAACGGTTATTTAATCCGTTTCTCAAACGAAATATCGAAAAACCTGGTTGCTGACCATTGCCTTGCTGGTAACAAGCCGAATGAATTCATTTTGTTTAATTTCAATCAGGTTCTTTTTTGTTAATATGGAAATCTCTTTTTCAAAAACATCTAAAGGAGAAGCATCGAATCGCTCTTTGAATTGAGGGATTGAAACACCTTCCTGCAGCAGGCGCAGTCCCAGCATCATACTCTCCTGCATTTCAGTAAACCGATCTATTTCAATGATATTTGCGATGACCGGGCTAATATTGTCGCTCTCAACGTCACTTAACCTGGAAAGTGCTTTTATATAGGCTGGAACCCCTTTAATATTCTCGGTTCGTTTCTGTTCGATAAACCCATGTGCGCCCGCACCCAGACCAATATAGGGCAAATTGTGCCAATATTGGAGATTGTGTCGGCAAAGATAATTTTGATTTATTGTATCTTTCGCAAAATTAGAAATTTCATACGCAATAAACCCATGATTTCTCAACAAAACAACCGCAGCATCGTACATGTCTACACTCGCATCATCATCCGTATTTGCAATCAACCCTTTATCGATCCAATTTGCCAACGGGGTTCCCTCTTCAACCCCCAATGCATACATGGATAAATGCTGGATATTCCAAGCCAAAACCTGACGGACGGAATTCATCCAGGTTTCTTTCGTTTGACTTGGCAAACCATAGATCAAATCCACATTGATATTTTCAAATCCTGCCTTTTTCGCCCATTCAATGGCATTCAGTGAATCTTGATTGGAATGAATTCGCCGTAATAAATGTAATTCAGCTGTATCAACAGACTGGACCCCAAAACTGATCCTCGAAAATCCAAGGTGGTGTAATTCCCTCAGATAATCCAGATCTACAGTGCCAGGATTCGCTTCCAGACTGATTTCAGTAATAGATGAGAGATCGAAGGTTTTCGAAAGACAATCCAAAATCAACTTAAATTGGTCTGGGAGCAACAATGAAGGCGTTCCTCCACCAAAAAATATGGTATGAATCGGTACAGAACCATTTAAGAATTGCCCTATAAAGATAATTTCACGCGAAAGAGCGTCTACATAGCCTGAAATTAAGTGATTAATACCTTCATATGTGTTAAAATCGCAATATGAGCACCGTTTTTCACAAAACGGGATATGAATATAAACACTGTGTTCTTTCATAGAATATTGAGGATATCACAATTTTTTAATGTGTTCAAAAATCAATTGGTAACGTTTATGAAAATTCCTGCGTGTTATAATCGGCTGCCAGGATGGTAAATCCTTAAGCATAGAAAAAATAAGGATATTGTATGACTATTGATAATAAAACCAAAAAAAATACCACTTGCCCTGTCTGTGGTTCGCGTGTAAGTGCTAACGCGACCCGTTGCCTGGTATGTGGGACAAATTTGCAAGGTATTGAAGAAACACCGGAAAAGAAAAAAGAAGTTCAAAGTCCAAAGATGCCCGCCATCACGCTTAACTTGCCACTCTTCATTGGCATGATTATTGTTCTTCTGGCAATCGGTGCCGGTGTCGTCTATGCATTCCTCAATCAAACTGGAATGGTTGTGGAGCCTACTGCTACGGTAACTGTAACAACCACCGCGACGGTAACCGTAACACCAACCACCACATTAACCCCTACACTGGAACCCACGATCACACCATTGCCAGATATTGAGTATAAAGTTCAAACGAATGACGATTGTCTCTCGATTGCCTATTTATTCAATGTAACGGTTAATAGCATCATCACGCGCAACAATCTATCTTCCAGTTGTGATAATTTGCAGGTAGGCGCTACTCTGCTCATCCCTCAACCCACGCCAACACCCTCACCGCAGCCAACTGCGACGCTGAGTGCTGTCGATTCGACCGAGGCAGCCTGTACAAAAATTACCTATACAGTAGTCTCAGGCGATACGCTTAGTTCAATCGCACGAAACTACAATGTTTCGATTGAATCCATTAAAGATTGGAACTCATTGCCGGGAGATGTAGTCTTTGAAGGTCAAAACTTATCAATTCCGCTATGCGAACGCTTACCAACCGCCGGTCCTACACCGACAGCGACCTTGCCTCCCCCTTATGCTCCGCCCAGTCTGCTGCTGCCTGTTGATGGAGCTCCCTTTACGGCTGCAAACGATACGATCACTTTGCAATGGGCTTCCGTGGGTACCCTCCGTGAAAACGAAGCGTATGCCGTTATGGTGGAAGATGTTACCGAAGGAGAAGGTCGTAAATTAATCCAATATGTCACCGATACGAAATTTATCGTTCCAACGACTTTTCGACCAAATGATACCATCCCACACGTCATCCGCTGGACAATTGTACCGGTACGCCAGGTTAGAACCGGTGAAGATGGGCAACCAGTTTATGAACCGGCTGGGACAGTCAGCGCTCCCCGCACTTTTATCTGGTGGGCAAACGCAATTGCTTCACCCACCCCGTGATTTATAAAAAGCGAAAAGTGTCTTGAATCAAAAAGAGGTGCCCATTTTTGGACACCTCTTTTATTTATAGTTCCAATGTTTCAAGATAACGGGTGGCTTCGATTGCCGCAGCAGCTCCCATACCGGCGGAGACGACAACCTGCTTATAGTGGGGATCCATCACCTCACCGGCAGCGAAGACGCCAGGCTTATCGGTGTGCATATTTTCATCGGCTATTAAGAATCCCTCGGAATCCATATCCAAAAATTCTTTGAACATACCCGTATTAGGAGTATGGCCGATAAAGATGAAAACCCCATCTGTTTCCAGAACAGAGCTCTCACCACTTTTCAAATTCTCAAGTACAACAGACTTTACTTCTTTCTCCCCTTGAATCTCTTTTACAATCGAGTCCCAGATAAAGGAGATTTTTGGGTTTTCCATGGCACGAGATTGCAAAATCTTACCCGCTCGTAATTGATCACGACGATGAATAACCGTGACTGAAGTAGCAAAGCGGGTCAGGAAAATTCCTTCTTCCAGGGCACTATCGCCACCCCCAATTACAACTACTTTCTTGCCCTTAAAAAACCAGCCATCACACGTTCCACAATAAGAAACACCTTTTCCGGTTAATTCTTTCTCTCCGGGAACATTCAAGTAGTTCGGGTTGGCTCCCGTACTGATGATTAAAGACCTGGTTTTAAATTGTTGGCCATACGTTTTAATGACAAATGGACTGCTTATTAAATCGACTTCGGTTACCACATCAAATTCAAGTCGCGCACCAAAACGCTCTGCCTGTTTTTGAAACAATTCACCTAGCTCACTTCCGCCCACACCATCGGGAAAACCGGGATAATTTTCAATTGTATTTGTGAGTGAAGCCTGACCACCCAGTGACATACCTGTTAAAACCAATGGGGATAACTCCGCGCGTGCGGCATATAAAGCGGCCGAAAGACCAGCTGGACCTGCACCGAGAATGATGACATTTTCTATCTTTTGATCTTCTTTTTCTTCATTATTGATCAAATTTTCAAAATTCAAATCCATTTATTTCTCCTTAAGAAGGTATTCATTCTTATATTGATGCTTAGCAGATTAAAAAAGTTACAGACTTATAAAGGCTTCCTTATCTGTGATATACAAAGCCTGGTCGATCACCTCAAACCCTGCGCATAATTGCTCCTCAGTAATAATCAAGGGAGGAACAATCAAAAGTGTATGCCAGTGTGTATAAATAAAAACCCCTTGCTCCAATATGAACTTACGCAATTTATCCATCACCGGGCTGGAGCTGTCGTAAGGAGCCATTGGCTCTTTTGTGTCCCGGTCTTTGACAATCTCGATAGCACCAAAAAGACCGATTGACCGTACCGCACCGACGGAAGGGTGGCGATCATACATATCTTTCATAAGGCTTTTTAAAAGATCACCCATTTTTGCAGCACGTTCTACCAGATGATCTTGCTTCATCACCTTTATGACGGCATAAGCTGCCATCAGGGATACAGCATGGCCATTATAGGTCAAACCGCCCTGATAAACCTTGTTATTAAATGCCTGCGCAATTTCCTTACGCATCGCTACTGCGCCAAGCGGCGCATAACCGGACGAGAGTCCCTTCGCCATGGTGACAATATCAGGAATAATATTCCAATGCTCAAATGCAAACCATTTTCCTGTGCGGCCAAAGCCACTCATTACTTCATCGCAAATCATGACAATTCCATAGCGGTCACATATTTCGCGTACGCCTGACAGATAACCAGCCGGCGGAATGATTACCCCATTTGTTCCTGTAACTGTTTCTAGAATAATGGCTGCAATTGTCTGGGGACCTTCGTACATGATAATTTCTTCCAGATGGTCAAGATAAAAACGCGAAAATTCCTCTTCGGTAATATCACACTGATTTTTAAGAAATGTTGAGCGATAGCGATAAGGGTCGAGAAAATGTACTACGCCCATCATGACGGATGGTTCCCACGCCAGCCGGCGGGGGTCACCGGTTAAAGCAACAGCCCCATAGGTAGCTCCATGATAAGAGCGATAGCGGGCAAGGATTTTAAATTTACCTGTATATGCGCGTGCTAACTTAATCGCATTCTCATTCGCATCCGCGCCGCCCAGCGTATACAAAAAATGGTCGAGCTGCTCTGGAAGAATTGTCTTTAGCATTTTTCCTAATAGCGCTCGCGGGCGAGAAGCCATTCTGGGTCCAGAAAACGGCAAATCATACGCCTGTTTCACCATCGCCTGAATAACCCGTTCATCTTCATGTCCAATATTCACACACATGACCATGGAATTAAAGTCCAGGTATTTTTTTCCATGCACATCCCAAAAATAGACGCCTTTGGCATGGTCGATCGCCAATGGTCTCACATCTTTCTGAACCGACCAGGTCCAAAAGTTCGTTTGAACACAAAGGTCGTAAATTTCGTCCTGACTTAAATTTTCAAACTCTTCATAGTCATCAATATCAATCACACGAATTCTCCTGATAATTGTTATTTATTACCATTGCCTATCTTAACATATATTGATAGGATGTTATAGGGATTCTTACACGCGAAATGGAATTTTTTGAATGGATTCTCAAGCAGGGAGAAAAAGAAATATGGTGACTGAAAATAATTCACCCCCGATTCATCCTTTGGCACTTAAAGGAATCAAACTTTTTAATGAAAGTAAATATTTTGAAGCGCATGAAGAATTAGAGCTTGCCTGGCGGGCTGAACGCAGTCCAGTTCGAGAATTGTATCGCGGTATCCTACAAGTTGGCGTCGCATATTATCATATTCTCAATGGAAATTATCGCGGGGGTAAAATTATGATTGAACGCGCACAAAAATGGCTAAAACTATTTCCTGATATCTGCCTGGGATTGGATGTTGAAAAACTTAGGGTCGATGCCGACGTAGTGTATCAAGCATTGCTTACTATTCCAGAAGATAGCATCAACCGTGTAAACCCCCAATTATTTCAACCTGTTCACTTTTCAATCAAACCAAAAAAAGAAAGTTAGCAATCATCAATTAAAATTGCTCGCGCCAGGGCAGCTTCGGTGCCGACAAATCTTAAGGGGAGGCACACCAACTTATATTGACCGGGTTCAATCGCTTCCAGGTTAATACTTTCAAGAATTATGATTTCATTACTTAAAAGTTTCCGGTGCACAGGTTGTGGATCAGCAAACGGTGCAATCGAAAGATAATCTATTCCAACCAATTTGACCGATTTTTCAACCAGGAATTTAGCGGCAGATAGATCCAGAGCACAAAAATCCTCTTGAAAAAAATGCGGTCTTTTTTGCCAGAACGATGAATTCCTGGTCTTAAATAAAATTCGCTCTGGCCAGACATCGAAATTTAATCTCTTCAAATTTTCTTCCCTAATTAAACCAACAGAATCTTCAACTTCAATTACCATGACCGGACCAATAAATCGTTCCAGTTCAATCTGATCAATTTTTGCCCCCCCTTGTAAAAAATGAAAAGGCGCATCGATGTGAGTACCGGTATGCAAGCCCAGTTTTGTCGAACTGATGTTTACGGTAGATCCCTGGCTTATCGTGCTTTCCAGGTTAATTTCCACATCTGGATCCCCCGGCCAAACAGGCAAATCGGTTGAAATTGGAACGCTGATATCAAATATTTTAGATTTCATTTTTATTTTCCCTTTATTATCTGGAAGTATTCAAAAGCATCCAACAATAAACTGTCTCGCTCCGATTTTGTCATGGGTCGTGGCTGTGAGTAATCTTCCAGCATGGCAGTCAGAAGTTGCACGCCCAAATACTTTCCATTATAGAAAATATGGCGGTCTAAGAATTCCCGACGCGTTCCAACCACGGGAATGTCCATTTGATCAAAAAATAGATTTCCCAAGCCATAATGGATGAAACTACCCTCATATATTTCCATTGACATCGGCAAATGCGCCTGACTGCCGCTAACAATGACTGCACCCGCGGCTGCCATTTGTCGGAAGTCTCTTTTCTGATAAGGAAAAGCCTCAAACTGATAGGATTCACCATACTGGAAAGTCACTATCGGTAAGTAACCGGCATCAACTTCCATCTGAACCAATTCCGCCATTCTATCCATATCGCATGCCAAAACCCCGGAGCGGGTGTCTGTCAACCAGACAAAAGTTGGACCAGCCTGGTTACACCCGAGAAATGAGAACTTATTGCCGTTAATATCAAATCGGATTGCCTGCTCAGCCTCTTCACGATTATGACCGGCTGCATAAAAAGGAATTTCCAGCTCCTGCAGGACAGAAAATGTATTTTCGAGCGCTGGAACTCCCTTATCTGCAAGGTGATTTCCTGATAATTCAACAATATCTACACCCATGTAGGAGAATAGTTGCACATATTCTGGCCGGCTGCAAAACAGTAAATCTTTCTGGAATGGGTCTGCCGGCGGACAATTATCATTAAAAGAAACTTCATTGGAAACATGAGCGATATCTGCCTGATCAAACCAGAATTTTATCAGCTCACCAGGATAACTCATCCCATTTAGCTCCATTTTCGCGCCTATAGCACGGGTCAATGCTGTTGTCCCTGTCACCAGTACTGAAGTGAATTTCTCAGGATCACGGTTGCTTACAAATGACTGAACCAGGGAATCCAGCCTGGCTTGATCTTCAGGTCGCTTGCAAGCATACCCTACAGGAACACTGAGAGGATAGGTTTGTGGATTAAAATCTTGATCATAGGGCGATTGACCATCCACAGACAATACTTTTAAAGCTGGCACGGCCATATCAAACGGGATAATGGCATAATGGTCTGTATTTTTATAAAGGAAATCGATCAGCTCATCCGTGCTTCCCTGGAACAAATTGCCATCATTCAGGGCAATTTTCGTTTCTGCAAATTCGAATATGTTTTCCTCAACGAATAAGCGCACTTGCGATCCACTCACATTAGTGTCAACAAGATCACGTAGCTCTTCCATCGACAGCCCATCCTGGGTTGTGGTAAATTGCTTCACCACACTTAAAACAACCTCACCTGCCGCCTTTGTAAACCCTTTCGCAGATAACTGACAATCTGGATCTGTCGCTGTGGTTGTGATATCAATAGTCTCCCCTCTGATCACAATCAAATCATTAAAATCCCAGTATTCCGGAATGTTGACTATGAGATTTCTTACGGATTCCGGCGGAGATGGTGATGCTAATGGTAAGAAAGGGGTAGCCGTTGCCGGTACAACGATAGCTGGATCAGTCACCTGGATTTTATCCGGCGTTTCAGAAAGCTCATTTTGCGAAGCGCAACCAGCACCTAAGAACATTAGAACCATCAAAATAATTACCATGCGCATTCTCATTTAGCAGTGCCTTGATAATAAAAACTGTATTGATACATTTTCGCAAAAAATTGATTTGCTTCGGTCGTTGTCATCAATCTAGGTTGGCCAAAATTCTCATTGATGATACCAATGATTTCCGAATTTATGTAACGACCTTCATAAAAATAATGTATATCCAGGGTGGCCTTACGCAGCCAGTTGTCCATTTGATCAAAAAATAAATTTCCCACACCGTAATGAATAAAGGTTTGATCAACAAAATCAAACCCTTGCGGAAAATGTGCCTGACTACCGCTCACGATGGCAGCGCCTGCTTGCGCGTACGCCCAGAAGTCCTTTTTCACCTGTGTGAGTGGTGCAAAGTCTTCCACTTCGTAATGTTGTATTGTGACGATTGGGATGTAACCCTGCGCTTTCAGCGTTTTGATTTCTGCTACTAATTGCTCTGGTATGCATTGATTTGCCCCGGGACGGTTTGTAGTCGCCCAATCATTGACAGGACCAGCAACATTACAACCCAGGAAAGCAAACCGATTACCATTTACAGACATGACCAATGGTTTGCTAGCGTCCTCCACATTTCTACCACCACCATAATAAGCCAGGCTATTTCTGTCATATAAATCCAGCGTTTCAGTAAATGCTTGCGGACCCCAATCCAATAGATGATTTCCGGTTAACTCTATCACGTCAGTTCCAAAGGAAGTTAATAAGCCAATATAATCCGGGTCGCTGCAGAAACGCATTTCTTTACGAAGTGGTTTTGCCGGTGGGCAGGCACTGTAAAATGGAACCTCATTCGATATATGGGTTATATCCGCCGACCTCAATAATTCGCCCAGATTTTGTGCCGGAAATTCAATCCCCTGTTCCTCCATTTGCAAAGCAGTGTTACGTACCAGAGCAGTGGTACCACTAATTAAGACGGAAGTTATTTGATCCGGTTGAAAATTTGAGATGCTTGCTATCCTCTCCGGGTGCAAATGATTTGTTGCTCTTTGCGGGTTTATAGTGTACCCAAGACGAAGAACCAATGGATACAGATTAATATCAAATGTTTTATGGAAAGGATAATTCTCGTCAATCGCCAGAACACGCCACTCGGGTGTAATATCCTCAAAAGAGGATATGCGATAACAACGTACAACACTGCACTCCTCAGGGTAATCCTTTGACCGGATAAGGCGATCTTGGTCGATGGCCGGATACATCATTTGAAGATAGGGAATATCCTGCACTCCAATCCAGACTTTATTCTCCCCTCCCTCAGCATCCGCTTGGAATAGTAAATTGAAAAAATCCTTAGTGGAAATATCGGCTTCATAGCGTTGAAAAGGGACGCTGAGCACAAACATTTTCAGAAAAATTAGATTTTCAGCGGTCTCCCCGCTGGGAATTAGGTCTATCCAATAGTCAGCCCTGGATTTTTCCAAAGTCGACTGCAAATCATTTTCTTCAGAGATCATATCTGAAATCTCACTCTTAATCTCAGGAGAAAACCACCACAAGGGGAACTGGTTTTCAGGATTGTCTCTTGTCGTTTGCGACTGGGTTGGCGTCAAGAATTGAATAGCCGCTGTTTCCACGGGTGTTTTCCAAGACTCTGGGGGCAAATTCTGAATAACATCCGCTGGAGTAGTACAAGCAGAAATAATCGCTGCAAGATTCACCAGGAGTGAAAATATAAATTGCCATGAATGTCGCCGAAGTCTCATAAAGATTCTTGTAAAAAGCATCAAGTTTTTAATAATCCCAGCCATTTCATTAATTAACAAGGATGTATAGGATCATAAAAGTTTTGTCAGATCGTAATCCACAGATTGGTAACGTGTTGTAAGGAAAGGCTTTTCGCTTTTTCAGCTTTTCGCTGAACATTAAATTTCAATAAGTCATTATACATGAGTGCGTATTATCCAAAGCTACCTCAACTTGATAGTTCTTGATAGATTGTTACCGTATAATTCAGCTAAATGCGGTTTGAAAGGAAAAGGTACATGCGAGCAGTAGCTGTGATCGGAATTGGACAGACAAAAGTTGATGAACACTGGAACAAGTCCTTGCGTGAACTGGCTGGCGATGCTGTTTTAGCTGCCTTACAGGATTCAGGTATCAACCAGGTCGAATCACTTTTTGTTGGGAATATGATGTCTGGATCCGCCAATCATCAACAACAATTGGGAGCTTATATCGCAGATTGGGTCGGTTTACGCTATGCCGAAGCGTTGAAACTGGAATCAGCCTGTTCATCAGGCGCAGCAGCTTTTCGCGCTGCATTACTGGCAGTTTCCTCTGGCGCTATAGAATCAGCAGTAGCAGTTGGAGTAGAAAAAATGACCGATTCGCCTGGGGCTGAAATTACAGCAGAACTAGCCACAGCCGCCGATGCGGATTGGGAGCTCGCCCAGGGAGTTTCATTTGTTGCCTTAAACGCATTGATCATGCGGCGTTATATGCATGAATATGGCTGGCAGAAAAGTGATTTCGCGCCTTTTTCAATCAATGCGCATGCAAATGCGGTGCATAATCCATTTGCACGCTTCCGAAAACCGATTACTGAAAAACAGTATCTTAATGCCGGTATGGTTGCAGATCCCATCAACTTAATGGACGCGTCCGCCATTGGGGATGGGTCAGCTGCGATCGTGATGGTTCCATTGGAAAAATTAGATATCAATTCTCCATTCCCCATCATCAAGGTCATCGGTTCTGCAGGGGCAACTGATTCAATTGCCATTCATGATCGTAAAGATCCACTCTGGCTTAAAGCAGCTGAAATTTCCAGCAAGAAAGCTTATTCACAAGCCGGAATTGGACCCCAAGATATTGATGTTTTCGAACTGCACGATGCTTTTTCTATTATGGCAGCCTTATCCCTGGAAGCAAGCGGTTTCGCTGAGCGGGGAAAAGGACCCACCCTCGCGTTGGATGGCTCCATTTTACCGACAGGAAAAATACCCATTGCTACACGTGGTGGCTTGAAAGCACGCGGTCATCCGGTAGGCGCAACCGGCATGTATCAGTTGGTAGAGGTAATTGAACAATTACGCCATACAGCGGAAGGTACCCAGGTTGAGAATGCCACCATCGGTATGGCACAAAACATAGGCGGAAGTGGCTCAAATATCTACACTCATATTTTGCAGAGGATTAACTGACTCTTACTCATTCATTGGTTCCCACAAAACCCATCACCTATAAATTGATACACCGAACTTAATCTCACATTTGCAAAGTCTTTTCAAGCAGCTCCCTAGCTGAGATTCGGGGACGATACACACTACAAGTTTTGCAAAGTCACATGTAAGGCAAAAAAGTTCCCGAAGCCCAGATTGGGGGTGAAATAAACTTCTGTTTTCACTCTGAACTGAGATTTCGGTTCTAAACCAACTACAAGTTTTGCAAAGTCACCAGAAAAGCGAAACTTTTCCCGAAATTCGAGTTGCCGAAGTCCGGACTTTGACAACATGTCTTTGGCGAATTGGAAGGTGAACCAGCAGAACTAAACATCATTTCTATATTTTAATTTCAAATTATTCTTCAATCAATGCCTGAAAGGGCACATATCTTCATAAAATTGGATCTCCCAGAGAAAATGAAAACCAATAGGAGCAATCGCTTATCAAAAAATTATGTTTTTGGTGCCGGATAATTATATTGAAGGATATAATAAATTAAGCACCAGCTCCAGGAGGAAAATTATGCAAAATTTTATTTATGAATTTCATATCTCCCGGCACGCCCGCAAAAAATATAAGTTTGATCAGAGTATTTTCCAGACTGATGGTAACGTCATAATTTCAAATTTTCATGCTGCCCGATTGTTATCTTCTCAGATCAATGAGGAAAGAGATCTCATAAATTTTCCAGAGAAAGCTGCCCGTGCCAGTGAAATTTATGCGATGGGTTTAATGGATGAAATCTTTCATCATCTTTTCAGAAATTATCGAGAACAAATTAATAAGGGCAATATTTTTGAGGATGCCTACAAATTTATGCTTGAAGAAATGTCCCAAGCAGAAATTGATCGTGTCATCGAATTGTTTCTTTCTTTGTTTCCGCCGAGTGAAGTATTTCAAGAAAAGAAAACGCTACCTGAATACATAAAAACTCTTAAGAAAAATAAACAATATGAGCTGATTATGGAGGAAATTATCCTCCTATGGGTAGAAAATCAAAACCCTGCTCTTGAGAATTACGTGGAACTTTTTCCCGAGACGGTTCTTGCTCATGAAAGTGCTTATCCTGAATTCATAAAGCTTATCAATACATTCTTCAGTCAGCAGGCTCCGGCAGGTCCACACCAGATGAATATAATCGATTTGCTGCTTGCCCCTGCACGAGCGGTACCGAATTCCATAACCGGTCAATTGGAATACATTCGGAAACGTTGGGGTTCTTTGCTGGGTGATCTAATCTATCGCTTGATCAGTGGAATGGATTTTTTACAGGAAGAAGAAAAAGCCGTTTTTGCTGGTCCTGGGCCAGCACTTATTCCGAGTTACAACCAGACCTGGGACCTTGACCTTGAGAAGTTCAGTCCGGATCGTGATTGGATGCCCAGCCTTGTGCTGATGGCAAAAAATGCCTTCGTATGGCTTGACCAACTGGCAAAAAAATATAACCGCATAATTGATAGGCTTGACCTCGTACCAGATGAAGAGTTGGATTTACTCAGTAGACGCGGTTTTACCGGACTCTGGCTGATTGGCTTATGGGAACGCAGTGAAGCATCAGCTACCATTAAACGGCTTTGTGGAAACCCGGAAGCGATCGCATCCGCTTACTCCCTGGCGAGTTATCAAATTGCCGGGCAACTGGGAGGTGAAGAAGCTTATAAAAATCTTCAGCAGCGTGCCTGGCAGCGCGGAATCCGCCTGGCTTCTGACATGGTTCCCAATCATATGGGCATCGATTCCAACTGGGTGCATGAGCATCCGGACTGGTTTATCCATCTGGATTACAGTCCATTCCCTTCATATCGCTTTAATGGTCCCGATCTTTCCAGCTCAGCGGATGTAGAAATAAAAATTGAAGACCACTATTATGATCGCAGTGATGCCGCTGTTGTTTTCCAATTTCAAGATAAACACAATGGAAAAACCAAATATATTTACCACGGGAATGATGGCACTACAATGCCCTGGAATGATACCGCGCAATTGAATTATCTAATTCCTGAGGTACGTGAAGCAGTCTATCAAACAATTCTGTCTGTCGCCCGAAGATTTCCTATCATCCGTTTTGATGCTGCCATGACACTTGCAAAAAAGCATTATCAACGTCTCTGGTTTCCAGAGCCTGGCAGCGGTGGCGCAATTCCATCCCGATCGGAATTTGGCTTAACCAAAGAGCAATTTGATCAAATTATGCCCAATGAATTTTGGCGGGAGGTAGTTGACCGATTGGCCCTTGATGCTCCTGACACGCTCTTATTGGCCGAGGCTTTCTGGTTGATGGAAAGCTATTTTGTACGCTCATTGGGCATGCACAGGGTTTATAACTCTGCTTTTATGAATATGCTTCGAAATGAAGATAATGCCAACTACAGGCGCTTAATTAAGAACACACTTGAATTTGACCCGCAGATATTAAAACGCTTCGTTAATTTTATGAACAATCCCGATGAAAAAACAGCTGTTGAACAATTTGGGAAAGGTGATAAATACTTTGGAATTTGCACTATCATGATCACATTACCCGGCTTACCAATGTTCGGTCATGGTCAAATTGAAGGATACGCAGAAAAATATGGAATGGAATTTAAGAAAGCTTATTGGGATGAGCAAATTGATGATAATTTGGTTCAACGGCATGAACAACAAATCGTTCCCATCCTACACCGGCGGCCAATTTTCTCAGAAGTTGAAAACTTCCAATTTTACGATCTAATCACGCCGGATCAGGTTATCAATGAAGATGTCTTTGTCTATTCCAATTTTGTCGGTGGACAGGCATCACTGGTTGTTTATCACAATAAGTATGCCGAGACCAATGGCTGGGTGAATTTTGCCTGTGTGTTAGGGGAAAATCCATCCCTTAATGACTCAATTGGCAGCGATCTGGGTTTATTTAATGCAATCAGATTGGATCCAAATGCTGATTTTATCGTTTACAAAGATATTTGCTCCGGTCTTGAATTTATACGCTCAAAAGAAGAATTTGCAGCTGGCGGTATCCATTTTCACCTGCACGCCTACCAAACCCTTGTATTGGTGGATTTTCGGGGTCTGGAGGATGATGAATGGGGTTCTTACAGACATTTGATGGACTACCTGCATGGAGATGGTGTTCCTGATATTGAAGAAGCACTAAAAGAATTGTTGCTAAGACCGATACATGAACCATTACGAGAAATATTGAACCGTGGTTATTTTGATTATTTGCTAGATAATCGTGTTGAGAAAAACATGATAAAAATCAATCCGGAAATCCTTGAGGAGGCATTTCTAAAAAGCAGTAATCTGGCGACTGGTATCTTTAAATTGACCGGGAGTGTTAACAAAAAAGAACTGGTTTTATCCGGAACAAACCAGATGTTGAAAATTGTTTTATCACTAGCCGTGGTTGAGAAATTGTTCCCCAACCCAACCAGCAAAAAGTACGAGACAGCTATTAAATATCTTCAAAACAATCTTATTGGTAAAGAATCTAACTGGTTGGCTTTGTTGATATTTGTTTTCATCAATGATTTAGGCGCTTTGGCCAGCGAGCAAAATGCTGACCTGCAAACGCAAAGCTGGTTTAGTGAATGGCGCTTTTCCAATATTATTCATGATTTAGGGCAACAATACGGTTTTTCCAGCAGGCAACAACATGATCTCGCAGATCTAGTGTATGTTTTGCTGGGTATGAAGGATTGGTATAGCGATTATAAAACGAAGGGTTATGAAAATTGGCTGCGTAAACTAGTCAGCAAGCAGGAAATCCAGTCATATTTAATCATTAACCGTTTTCAAAGAACTGTCTGGTTTAACAAGGAACGTTTTGAGAATCTTGTTTTCTGGCTTTTCTTAATTGAGACGGTTATGATTGCTTCAGATCCAAAAGTATCAACAACTGCATTCGTTGAAGAGGTGATAGCCCTTTACCAAATCTCTCAAAAGTTACTTGATTCAATTCAAACCTCTGAATACCAACTTGAGAAACTATTATCTCCTTCAAAAATTCAGGAGAAATAAATCGTGGAGCTAAGATCAATAAAAGGGAACGAATCAATCGGGATAAAGTTTTTTCCGGCGGACTATTATTGTCGAGTCCTCTTTTACAGGTGATTGAAATCTGTCACGGGCTGTGATAAATTGATGGCATCAAATCTTGGTTATCAAACAAACTTTCTTGAGGAGGTTTATGGCACACATCGTTCGCGATTGGATGAGTAATCCGGTAATCATTATCGATGCGGATAGCAGTGTCTCCTATGCATTAACGTTAATGCGGCGAAGAGATATTCATAGTCTGATCGTACAAATTGACCCAATTAAAAATGAATTCGGAATCGTTACTACTACTGACATCCGCGATAAAATTATTGCCGGCGAGCGTAACCCTGCCAATACCACAATCCGCGAGATTATGACAAAAAACATTGTAACTGCCGATCCCGATTGGACTTTGATAGAATGCTCTCAGAAAATGCAGCAAGAAAACATTCACCACCTGCCGGTCGTCGATGAAAACCGTAATCTCCTCGGGTTAATTTCAGCGACGGACTTGTTCATCGCCGCTGAAGAAATCGGTTGGGATGGAGAATAGACTGAGGATTTACGATCATAGAATTATTCCCGGGTTAGCATTTGTAAATCAAACCAGAATGATCTGCCAAAAAATTGACACATTTATCTGATTTGGATGAATGGACTAATCTATAAAAAATGGGAGGTTATTTTTTCTGGTTGATGTCGAAACTCTTCGTGTGCAATCGTTCCGGTAGTAATTCCCATAAGAACCTCGGTCAAATAACGATTGATCGGAGTTGCAATATTCTTGCTTTCACCAAATCGGACAACTGCCCCATTGAGATAATTTACTTCAGATTTTCCTCGTCCACTCTGTAAGTCGATATGAAAAGAAGGCATTTTATCCCCCCTGCCTTTTGCTATGAAGTTTATTAGCAGCGGCTGGCTGACAAATAGAGGTAAATTTTTAACAGCAAAGGCGAACAATCGTACTGGCGTTTTTGGCAAATCAATGACAGGAATTTGATAAGCGGCCATAACAGCCAGTGCTTCGCGTATTTGACCCATTTCGACCCGGAAAAGACCTTTATCCCTTAAGATTTCACCCGGAGGCACATCCAAAATAGCTGATAGTGCGTTTGATGTCAAATTTGTAATCATTTTTGACCACTTCATCGCCCAGGCATCATTATAAAGCCGGCAATTAAGCCCGGCACGATTGAATGCCGACTGTATTTTTTCTGATATAGGCGAGCCGCAACTAATTCCTATCCCACGCAATTTTTCAATCACAATCGTATTATTTTCTGATTTGCCGATAGCAGTCGTCACGGATGCGGGTATGACATGGTCCCGGCCAAGCAATTCTTGAATTGAGGCTTCATTTTCCACCCCATTCTGTAAACATACGATTGGAGGAATATATTTTTTATAAGGAGCTATTTGCTGCAGCAAATTCTCAGTATCATATGATTTGACAGCCATTAACGCAAAATCAAAGGGGTTTGTATTTACCACTTGATTTATATCTGAGATTATTGACGGGTATTCAACCCTGGATTGGGATTGATTTATCTGGCGTATCGTGATGCCGCTTTTTTCAATACGCTGTTTCATTTCCGGCCGATCATAAAAGATAACCTCTTCGCCGCTAACAGCCAGGCTGCCGCCAATATAGGAACCAATCGCCCCCGCTCCAAGCACAAGAATTCGCTCAGGCATACATATTTATCCTCCCATTTGTCACAATATTTCTGTTCACCATTTCTTAAAGCCTAACAAGAAATCCTTGCCAGACATAGGCTTCTTCCCTGCAGGCTGTAATTTGGTGATCAGCAATGCACCTTTTGTTGTCATTAAAACGGGGTAGCCGTCCAGAATAGTCCGTTCACCAGCAGCAAGATCAAGATCGGGTTTTACTTCAGTGCTGAGAATCTTGATTCTTTCTTTTTCCACATTCAGAAAGGATCCTGGCCAAGGTGTAAATGCACGCACTTGCCGCTCAAGTTCTTTTGCACTCTTTTTCGGATCCAGCAAGCCATCTTCCTTCTTGATTTGGGGAGCATAGGTTGCGAGGGCATCGTCCTGCCGTTTTGGAAGCAACTTTCTATTCAGATAGGAATCCAGAGTTTCCAGTAGAAGATCTGCGCCTAACTGTGCCAGTTTTCCAGATAAAGTCTCCGTGGTCTCATCACCATCCAGTACGATAGCCTGCTGTGAAAGAATATCACCTGTGTCAATTCCAGCATCCATTTTCATGATTGTTACACCGCTTAATCGATCTCCATAGAGTATTGCTGCTTGCATGGGTGCCGCGCCGCGCCAACGCGGTAGCAGAGAACCGTGCACATTAATACACCCATATTTCGGGAAATCAAGCACTTTTTGACGCAGTATTTGCCCAAAAGCGACCACGACTATTAAATCTGGTGCCCAGTCAGTTAATTGCTCAAAAACACCCACATCTTTAAGCCGGTTAGGTTGAATAAAGGGGATACTTTTCGTTTCCGCCAGCAACTTAACTGGCGGCGGAGTCATCACTTTCCCGCGTCCTGCCGGACGGTCTGGCTGAGTCACCACCCCGACCACTTCATGTTTTTCACTCAAAGCCACTAAAGATGGTAAAGAAAAATCAGGAGACCCCATGAAGACGATACGTTTTTTCATTTTTCGATTTTACTATACAACGAGTGATTATCAAAAAAATCAGTCGAATTACCGAAAATTCGCAATGATAAATTACAAATCGACTTTGTGAAAACGGTCGCATTGAATAAATTTAAAATTACTATGCCAGAACTTTTTTCTCATTAGTCATTTCTCTTTTCTTAACCTCAAAGACACTGCCAGAGGCACGCATAGCGAGGTGCGCTAAGAAACAAATTTTTTAATACCTCTCCATTCTTTGGACCTTTGTGTTTCAATATTCAGCCTAAATTTACCGATATTAATAGCTACCGGAGTAGTAACGAAATTTTCACCAATAATCTTGGGGCGACTAGATGAAAACACAGGATCAAAATCAAAATGTGAATGTGTTACTGAGCAGAAATCGATACGTTTTGACAGAGTATGCATATTCATTTACGAAAACCCAATGTTAAAACATTTGTAGACTGACTAACCGGGATTTACTTTGCTATCCCTGATTGATTATTGAAACGTATTTATGGTTGAAAATTTTCTAATTCAACATATAATACATTAAGAATTATTATTTTTCCCAAAGGAGAACAAAATATGAGTGAATTTAATCCCGGAGAGGTAACCAGTGACGACCGATTGATGGCAGCCTTGGCTTACATTTTTGCGCCATTAGTCCCGATAATTTTTCTCTTCCTCGAAGACAAGAAGAATCGACCATTTATTAAAGCCCACAATGCACAAGCATTAGCGGTTGGTGTGATCATGATCATTATCGTCCCAATAATCGCAGCAGTTACATTCGGATGTGGTGGGATATTATGGTTTATTATGCTTTATTGGGCTTACAAAGCTTATAAAGGTGAATATGTCAATATCCCCTTGATTACCGATTTCGTAAAAAAGCAGGGTTGGGCATAGTTCTATTTAATTTCGAATAAAGGGTGTCTAAATTCAGGCACCCTTTTTTCTTTTTATTTGCATTCCTTAAATGATTCAACCAAATAAAATCCATCAAATCAAAGCAGACCTTCAAAAAGCAAAGACTTTTCAGGAAAATGGCGAAACAGGTAAAGCCCGAGTCTCGGCACGAAAAGCAGCTGGGCAGGCTGCTCAAATATGGATTTCGAAAAATCTACCGCTGGCTGGACCGTACTTGAATCCACTGCAATCACTTGCAAAAATTTACGAATTAAGATTAGGTGACGCAGAATTTAACACCCACCTTGAACACTTGCTTATGAAAGTTGACGCAAATTATAATCTTCCAGCAGGTGTAAATTTAATTGCCAGTGCTAATTTTATCTTGGAAAAAATTTTAAAAGAGGATTACTTGATGGCAGCCAATTCGAAAATTATCGTCTACGGAACTGAATGGTGTGGGGATACTCGCCGGGCGAAAAGAATCTTAAATGAGAACCACATCGATTACGATTATATCAATATCGATAAAGATAAAGAAGCGGAAGCTTTGGTGAAACAAATCAACAATGGCTTTCGCAGTGTGCCGACCATTTTTCTTCCAGACGGTCGTACAATCACAGAACCGACTAATGAAGAACTGAAAACTCACCTGGCAGAATTTGGACTGATACACAAACTACATTAATCGCCGGAAGAACCACAACGTCAATATCCCCATAAATAAACCAAAACTAACTGTAACCAGTGCCATACCATAATTGCGTTCTTCGATTTGCATTCTTTTTTGGGTGGTTAAATTATTCTGCAAACGATTTACAAATTCAGATCGAGGTTGAACGGGTCTCAATCTTTGTGATAGTTCATTTTCTAAATTTATAGAAATATTTTGAGTGTTCAATTTCTCTCCAATAATTATTAGCTTTTGCCAGATGGATTTTCCTGATGATCAATTTTTTCCACTTCCTTGCGAACTGATTCTAAAGTACGGTGATAAAGACTTTTTATTGCCCCTTCAGACCGTCTCATAATTGTTCCAATTTCTGCATTACTTAAACCTTCCACAAACTTCAGAATGATCAATTGTTGGCGCTCAGCTGGTAACCTTCGTAAAGCAATCAGCAGACGTTCGTTTTCTTGATTTTTTTCCAATGCCTTTTCCGGGAAATCAAAATGAAATTTGGAAGGTATGTTCTCTTCCAGAATCACTTCTTTTTTTCGGCTGCGGTCTCGATACCAATTTGCTACCAAATTATGCGCGATGCGATAAAGCCAGGCAGAAAAAGGAACTCCGCGATCATCATATTTTTGTATGTGCTGGAATGAGCGATGAAATACCCTGGCTGTCAAATCTTCCGCTTCGTTCATGTTGCCTGTCCGATAGTAAATATAATTATAGATTCTACGAACATAACGTTCATAGAGAATACCAAAAGATTCATTATCTCCTTCGGCCGCCTTTTTAATAAGTATTACATCTTCAATGGATTCTGTCACACTTCAGCCTTCTGGAAGGATCATAAACTATAACCCCAACCAATTCAATTCGTTATTATTTAACGTACTGTATTTCTTGTCATCAGGCAACTCTGTGAAGAAAGTTAAACCAGTTTTGATCAAGCGAAAATAATTGATATTTTTTCTCAGGTTTTAGAAGGAAAATTGAAATTTTCTTTTTTCTTCAGAACTTACATGAGTTGTAACCAAATAATATTTGACCTTTTTTCAACCTGAGCATACACTTAACACCACAGATTAATTGCAAATGGAGGGTAATAAATGTCAATCCATACCACCTTCGAATGGACGACAGGTCAATATACTATTTTTTCTCAAAAGTGGCTTCCTGAAAGTACACCAACAGCGAAAGTCATTCTGGTTCATGGGCTTGGTGAACATAGTGCTCGCTATGAGCATGTGGCAAAATTCTTGAATGATCTTAATATTGCTATGTATTCTTTCGATCATCGCGGCCATGGCAAAAGTAGTGGCAAGCGTGGGGATGTCGCATCATACGAGACAGCATGTGGCGATGTAGAGAGAATGATTGACTTTGCCAATGAAGAGTTTCCACAAATCCCAACATTTCTGTATGGCCATTCTCTTGGTGGAGCTATAGTCCTCTATTTCGCTTTGACAAAAACATCACCGGTGACTGGCGTAATTTGCACAAGCCCCGGGCTTGCCTCCGGAGACCCTTTGCCACCGCTCAAATTATTTATGGCAAGATTATTAAACAAAATCATGCCAACTTCCCTGATCAACAATGGCCTGGACGTTAATAATCTTTCTCACGATCAAGCAGTTGTTGATCGCTACATCAAAGACCCTCTGGTTCACCCCCAAATTTCCGCCCGACTGGGTATGGAATTAATCACCAAAGGTGCATGGATGGTGGCGAACGCTGGTCAACTAAAATATAATCTTCTTCTCTTGCAAGGCGGAAAAGACAAGCTTGTCAACCCTGAAATGACAGCTCAATTTGCACAAAATGCACCAAAAAATCTGATAACCTATCACCAATTTCCGTTTTTATATCATGAAATGCACAATGAAATTGAAAGTGAAGAGTTTTTCCGTGTTATCGAAGAGTGGATTAACCTGCGTTTACGGGAAGTTCTACCCTCTTAAGCCAGAATGAACCAATCAATAGAAATGTCGCGGTTTTCTTCAATTCGAGATCTAATGAATACCAAAACCAAAACTGGTGCCAAGCGAAACTTGATTTTTTGCAGTTGTGAAGGTTGCGATTGAAAGAATATCCGCAACGTTACATCATAAATTCTGTAAATTTAATTGTGCTGTACACTTAAGGAGAACATTTTCATCGTGCCCTGGTCACAAAAACCTGCCCAGGATTCTCCTTATAAATTAAGATTTAAGACAGTAACATTTATGACTTGACCCAGGTACAAACCCTTCCTAAAATAAAGGGAGACACACGTCGAAAATTTACGATTTACATCAATACCAATAGATGGCGATTTGACCTTATTATATTTTTGGTCGAATCCCTGCATAAAATCTGAAATAAAATTTCTTAAAGGAGTATCGAATGGATGACTTTCTTTTTCGTGGCGACCTGGCCAGTTTGGACCCGGATGTTTTTGAGCTGACGCAAATTGAAGCGGAGCGCCAGCTTCGCAAATTAATACTGATCCCCAGTGAAAGCACTGCACCTGCAGCCGTACGAGAATTGCTGGGTTCAGTTTTTCAAAATCTTTATGCGGAAGGCTATCCCGATGAACGAACTCGTACCATGTCTGAGCAGGAAATTCTGGATTATGATGACCAACTGGCTTACTACCGCCGTTATTCAGACCCACGTTATTACAAAGGTGTAGAGTATGTCGATATCGTAGAAGCCCTCGCCCGCCGACGCTGCGCCGAAGCCTTTGCAGCAAATGGGATAAAACCTGATCAATTATTCGTAAATGTGCAGCCTCTTTCTGGTGCTCCGGCCAATAACGCCGTTTATCACCTGATTAACCCCGGTGATACTGTTCTTGGAATGAATTTGTTACATGGGGGTCACTTAACACACGGGTCGCCCGTGAACCGCTCGGGCAAGCTATACAATGCTGTCCATTACAACATTGATCCGGAAACCAAAAAAATCAATTATGATACGTTGGCACAATTAGCACTTGATCACAATCCGAAATTGATAATTGCCGGCTATTCATCTTATCCATTCGTACCGGACTGGAAGAAGTTTAGAGAAATTGCCGATTCGGTTGGCGCGATCTTGCTGGCTGACATATCCCACATCGCTGGATTGGTGGCGGCTGCTACCATTCCAAGCCCGATCGGCATTGCCCATGTTGTCTCTTTTACGACCCACAAGACATTGACCGGCCCGCGCGGTGCCTGTATTATTACCGATAATGCCACTATGGCCAGAAAACTTGATCGCGCTGTCTTCCCCGGCGAGCAGGGGGGGCCACATGTGCATGCGATCGCGGCGATGGCACTTACGTTTAAACTAACCCAAACGGAGCAGTTTAAGCACCTACAAAATCAGATTGTAATTAATTGCCAGGTATTGACTGATCGCTTAATAGAACGCGGATTAACCATCCCATTCGGCGGAACCGATACCCATCTTGGAAACATTGATTGTTCCACCTTTGTCGGTCCGGATGGAACTCGCTTGTCTGGAGACATGGCCGCAAGAATCCTTGATCTGGCAGGACTTGTATTAAATCGCAACACAATACCAGGAGATGTGTCAGCAATGAATGCATCCGGCGTTCGCTACGGAACACCCTGGATGACCCAACGAGGGCTAAAAGAAGTCGATATGGTAACCGTTGCTGATATCATCGCAGATTTACTTTACGCAACAATACCTTATAGTGTTGATTCGCGCTCTGGACCCACTCAACGAGCTAAAGTTGATTTTACGGTATTTGAATCAGCTAGAATGCGCGTGAGAGATCTGGCAGAAAAGGCAGGATTTGATTTACCAATCGAAAAGCATGGCTATCCGCATTTTTACTATCTCGATGATCAATGCAATTCACAATCCTGTGCATATGATATCAGCGGTAAGAACCTGATTCCGTTTATGAACTACGCTTTTTCCAGCAATGTGGAAAAACTTGCTGAAGGCGATAATCAAAATACATTATTAATGGCCAATGGCGAGGGTATTGAGGGGACGCTGACGTGTGTGACCATGGAGCATTACCGCTTCGCTACCAGTGCAGTAAAAGCGAATCTGGCGGCGACTTGGTTGCGGGATCTTTCAGATGCATTTGTGAAATTTGATGATGATTTACTAAAACGTTTACCAGGGCCTATCGTTATTAAACTTTCACCTGTCATGCAAACTCTTTCAGCAGACAATGTAGCAGTGGATAATTTCAAACCCTACTTTGTTGGTCAAACGAAAACGAATACAAACCTTCCACCAAAAACTGCGTTTATTTGGGATGAACCCACCGAAAACCACGTTAATCGTACCAGCCTTTATGATACACATGTAGCCCTTGGCGCAAAAATGATTCCATTTGCAGGCTGGGAAATGCCGGTTTGGTACACCTCTGTAGCAGAGGAACACAATGCCACGCGCAAGGCAGCTGGTTTGTTCGATGTCTCACACATGGGTGTATACCAGGCGGAAGGTCCATTTGCTTTAGCTTTTCTTGAAAGCGTTTGTGGAAACGATATCAGCCTTTTGGAAGTCGGTGAATCTTGCTACACGCATTTTTTGACGCCCGATGCCGATGTAATTGACGATCTTTTGGTGTATCGGCGCCAGAATGAAACCTACCTGGTGGTTGTGAATGCTTCCAATGATGACAAAGATTGGGCTTGGTTGAATGCGGTTAAAAAGGGAGAAGTGTTAATCGATCTGGAAAAACCATGGGCAGAATCATTTGGTAAACCTGTGGTCTTGCGAAATCTTCGAGACGAATCAGCCGGAGCCGAAATGCGTGTGGACATTGCTCTTCAAGGACCAAAATCCCGCGAAATATTGTTAGCGCTGGGTTGTGATGCAGCCACCCGCAAGAAGATCATGAAGCTAAAACGAACTAACCTGTGTGAAGCGATTGTAGGCGGCTACGATCTGGTTGTTTCAAGAACAGGTTACACCGGTGAAAAAATGAGCTTTGAATTATTTGTGCATCCTGCTCAAGCGCCAGCATTTTGGCAAGATCTGATGCGCGTTGGCGAACCGTTAGGTCTCAAGCCCTGTGGTCTGGGCGCTCGCGACTCTTTGCGAACAGAGGCAGGCTTACCCTTATATGGGCATGAAATGGGTGGCGAACTCAATTTAGGTGTTGCCGAGGCTAATTTCGGTTCTTTCATCAAGACATATAAACCCTGGTTTATTGGGCGCAATGCCTATCTTAAACGGGAAAAAAGTCGGCGAAAAATCGTGATACGATTCCGCTTTGACGAAAAAGGCGTCAGAATGGCGCACAATGGAGACCCGGTACTGGATAAAAAAGGCAAGGTAATCGGTGTTGTGACAAGCTGTGCAATCGATTCTGATGGCTTTCTGACTGGCCTGGCTTACATTGACGAAAAAGCGAACGAAGAAGGAGCTCCCATCTTTATTTTCCAGGGATCACCAGAAACAATCGGAAAACAACCGAATTTGCTTGAATTTGGTGACAGGGTCAAGCTTCCATCCAGTGCAACCATCGTATCAAGATTTGCAAAATTATAATATCACTAATAACTACTTCCCTCTTCCAGGGAAGTAGTTTTCTTTATTGAACCCAAACACAAACAGAAAAAGGAGAAAACAAATGCAGACCTTATGGGATCATCGTTATGCCCTCCGCACACAAAATATGAAAGGCTCAACCATTCGTGAGTTGCTAAAATTCACCCAATTTCCTGATGTTATTTCCTTTGCAGGTGGAATGCCGGCACCTGATATTTTCCCTATTCAGGAATTTCAAGACGCTTGTATTCGCGTTTTACAGGAAAATGGGCAGGAAGCTCTGCAATACGGGACAACCGAAGGCTATTTGCCATTACGAGAGATGATTGCCCGCCACTCAAACCAGTACGGAATAAAGGTAACAGCGGATAATATCATGATCACCAATGGCTCACAACAAGCATTGGATCTGATTGGAAAGATATTTATCAACCCAGGTGACCGGGTATTGGTCGAATCGCCAACCTACCTGGGTGCTTTGCAGGCGTGGAATGCCTATAACGCTCAATATGTCGCGGTGGAATCCGACGATAACGGGATGCAAGTCGATAAAATTGAAAGTGCGCTCCGCGCAGGTCCTAAATTTATGTACGTGTTGCCCAATTTTCAAAACCCAACTGGCGTGACTATTCCACTTGAGCGCCGGCTGCGCCTGGTGGAATTGGCTGATCGCTATGGTGTCCCTATAATTGAAGACGACCCGTATGGTCAGCTTCGTTTTGAGGGTAAACATTTGCCTACCCTAGAGGTGCTGGATGACCAACTTCGAGGAAATAACGGTTGTTACCACGGGAATGTCATTTATCTGAGTACTTTTTCTAAAATTTTAGCCCCAGGTTTACGGCTTGCCTGGGTGGTCGCAACACCTGAAATAATTCAGAAACTGGTGACAGCCAAACAGGGAACTGATTTACAACCCCCCACCTTCAATCAATTAGTGACTTACGAAGTTGGTAGACGGGGCTTTTTGGAACAGCACATCAAAAAAATCGTCTCTGTTTATCGCGAGCGTCGAGACATCATGCTGGAAGAATTGGAAAAAAACATGCCGGAAGGAGTACATTGGACTCACCCGCAAGGTGGCCTATTTCTATGGGCAACCCTCCCGGAAGGTTTCAACACCCAGGAATTGTTGCACAAAGCCGTGGAAAAAAAGGTTGCCTTTGTTCCCGGTCATTCCTTCCATCCGAATGGTGGTGGTGAGAACACAATGCGCTTGAATTTTTCGAATGCTCAACCAGATAAACTGCGTGAAGGCATCCGGCGCCTGGCTGAAACGCTAAAAGAGTCTCTGTAAGAATAATATTCGGCACACTAAAAAATTCCCCCTGTTTCTATATTGCAAACTAAATTTAATCACTACTACGCAGGCAGGTACAAAAACCACTTAATTAGTGTCATAATATTGGAAGACAAACGCGCAAAGAAAAGGTAAATATATAAGAAATTTGTTACTTAGCATCTTCGCTATGCGTGCCTATGGCAGCGTCTTTGCGGTGAATAAAAAAAGAATTTTTCATTAAGCAAAAAGCTCTGGCTGAGAAATTACCAATTTATTTCTATTTTGAATTTGGTAGGACAGAGCCTTGGATTCTGTATATCAAAGAGAAGTTAATCCCTGTATTTTCTTCGTGGATGCATGCTGACTGATCCAATCATACAACCAAGCGTAATTATGATGCCCGGAAATTTAATACCAAGAGCCGATTAATACCTGATTCACAACCGCTATTTAATATAAGTTACGGTTCTTGGTCTCCCAAAGACGAAAGTCTTTCAAAATTGAATTACCCAAAAACTCCTGCAAAATGGAGTTGTCTGGGATCAATTCAGTATCCAAAGGCAAAAACCATTCTAAAAAGCTCAGTAAGCGCTTTGCTTCAATATGTGCTGGCGTACCGTAAGGTACTTGTCTAATCAATGGCTCTGCCAGACGTTTTAATACTGCCATTTCATACACCAGGGCAGAGTTAAAAACTTCATCTGCATTTTGTTGGAATGGGAAGATGTGCCGTTTTTCACCTCGTCGGACCGACTCCCACCTTTGAATGGTTTCATTGGCTGAATAACCACGTTCTCGGGCATCCCTGATGATTCTGCGAATTAAACGGGTATCGGTAGTCGAAATGCGGTTATGCCTGTCTAAATTGAGTTGGGTCAGGCAGCTGATATATATCCGAAAGGTCTGGTCTGGTGATATCTCTCGCAGCAAATTAGGATTCAGACCGTGAATACCTTCCAGGATAATCAATTGGTCCGGTTGTAATTTCACAACATCTCCAGGCTCGCTGCGTCCAAGCTGAAAACTGAATTTCGGCAGTTGAACCTCTTCACCTGCAATCAAGCCTTTCAAATGCTGTTCTAAAAGCAATGTATCCAGGGCACCTAAGGCTTCAAAATCGAACTCCCCATTTTCGTCTTTCGGGGTTAATTCGCGATTGACAAAATAGTTATCCAATTCGAGCGGAAAAGGCGATACGCCCTGAGCCAATAGTTGCACGGAAAGCCTTTTTGAAAAGGTTGTTTTTCCGGATGAACTCGGACCAGCTATAAGGACAATACGAGATTTATTAATATTATGGCTTATTCGCCTGGCTATTTCGGTTATACGCAACTCATGTAATGCTTCAGAAACCAGGATCAGTTCGCGAATTCGACTTTCATGAATCGCATCATTCAAAGCCCCAACGCTTTCAACGCCCAGACGATTCAACCATTCGCTATATTGCTTAAAAGTTGACAACAGATACTGGATCTTGGGCATAGGCAACAAACGGTCTGGTGTATGCCTACGCGGGTAACGGATAACAAATGCGTGATCATCCATTGGCGCAAGAGCAAATAGCTGTAGATATCCCGTAGAAGGCACCATATATCCGTGGTGGTAATCCTTCTGGGCACCCATTTGGTAAAGCACCAGGTGTTTTTTTTGACGGTACTTCAACAGACGTACTTTATCGAACTGACCAATTTCCGAAAAATATTGAATAGCCTCTTTCAAAGGAACTTCTTTTCTTTGAAAAGGGATATCTTGGTCGACATAATCACGCATCTTTTGTTCGAGCTCTGCTATTTCTTCATCCGTGAGCATTGGCATTCCGGATACATGGCAATAATATCCGCCAAATTCAACTGCGTGGTCGATCGTCAAAGAGGCTTTTGGGTAAAGCGCTTGGAAGGCTGCTTCCAGAAGAAATGTCAGGGACCGCCGATAAATTCTGGCGCCATCCGCTTCCGCAACGGTGATGTATTTAGCTTCGGAATCCATCGTAATGGGATGGGTAAGCTCACGCAGGAGTCCATTGACAACAGCTGCTACAATTTGAGGTTTATCCCATTCCGGTAGTTGTTTAAAGAACTCGCCTACCGCCGTGTTTCGCGGACCTTCCAATACCCGTCCGTCTGGTAAATGAATTTCAACCGTGGAACGTGGTTGTACAAACGAAATATCAGTCATTATTTTGCCCTTTTGCTTAAAAATTAGCGCACTAAAGTATACCTGAAAATCAGTTTACCTTTTTCCTTTGTATATCATTTTGTATATCATTCAATCAAGAGTAAATCAATAACGCTATAATCATCTGCTGATAACTCACCGGCTGAGGCACTGCTGCCTGTGTAATCTGAAAGCATTTCCTCCTGAGTAACCGCTGCACTGCCAGGCCAAATCAAATCAATCACACGAGTGTGGTTAAGGTCATTTGCTCCACCTCCAAAGCGCCACTGGGCACTGTTTGGTTCTACGTCACGAATTCTCCAAACCCCTGTCGATGGATAACCTTCCTGACCCATAACCATAACTGCAAAACCCCAACTCTCATAATCTTGCGATGGGAAGAATGTTTTCGGAATTCTGACACTCACGGATCGTCCGGCAGGATCCACAATCAACTTGTATTCGGCATCCGTAATCGGCATGGGTTCAAGGGAATCAATGTTCGGGGCTAAAATTTGTGGGGTCCAACCTTCTATCCATAAAGCGTATTCCCAGCCATCATTTTTAGATAATGAAAGGTTTCTGCCTGGCAGAAGTTTGCGCGCACCACTTCCTGCACCTGGATCAATATCGATGTAGATGTCAATTGTCTGAATGGAAAGTCCATTGGGCGAACCCCAGGGATTTTGGATGGGGCCGAATAAATCAACTTTGAGAATGACATTATTGTCATCGTAAGAAACCTTAAACCCTTTCAAATCGAATGCCTTGCTTAGAAACACAGCATCGCTCGGATAGGTATAAGTGCCAGGACCGTGGTCATCCCCTTCAGGATCCTGTACTTCCATAATGAGAGTGGAAAGTCCAAGATCTGGAACCACTATCTGTCCGGGACCATTCTTTGGAATACGATTATTATCACCATCCAATAGCAAGAATTGAATTTGATCCCCTGTCTCCAATTCACCTAAGAGTGAAATCGGAATCTGGAACTCAACTATGCCCGCATTCTCCTTCGCAGTACTTACCGATTCTATTGGTTGCCATCCATCTTCACTCGCCTGGAAAGTGGTAACCCCATCGACGGCCAACTGTACTAGATGAGTCATGGCACTACCCAGTAATATTCCTTTCCCTTCTGTGGAATAACTGTATGGAAACCCTGTTGTCATCTTTGGAGATTTAAAATACAAGGAGTACGTATTTTTCTGGGCTTCTGAACTATCTTCCAGCAAAAAATAGAGGTTTTGGCTATCTTGAGAAAATCGAAGCAAACTTAATGATTGATTTGTTTTGTTTTGGTATGAGCCCGCTTTATCCCATTCCCCTGGGGAATTAATACCATCTACAATCGGAGTAGAAAGTCCATCCGGAGAAACCTCCGCTGCTACCGGGCGTACCTGAATAATAGGCGTTTCTACAAATACAGGTACCGGTTCACCAAGAGATTTAAACACATTACCCAACAATGCACGATAACCTTCATCAAAGTAATTATCCTGGCCGGAATCCTGATCCGCACCATACCACCAGAACCAATCAGAACCTTCTGCAAGATACATGAAATCCTGCGCGGCAGCCAGGTTTTCCGGGCTGGTTTGTCTGACCCGGGTAATATCATATTTTGCTAGGACCTCACGGGTTTTTCGCAGGTATTCCCACGCCTGGTTCTCTTCAGGCTCACCAATCCAGGTGTCATAATTGGGACTGAACCATGCTCCTGGGAAGAGATCTGGGAGCACATTTTGTTCAGGAAATGATTTCAAATACTCGCTTGGTGTGATTGTTTTAATCGAATCACTTTCGCTGAGCATCTGGTACAGTGCGTGAAAAAATTCTTTACCATCATTTTCATAATTCTCCCAGGCATTTTCACCATCCAGAATCACGCTGACAATATGTGGGCCGCTGGCGTTCTCTGACTTGAGTTGTTCCTTGATATTTTCTAACCGCTGCAGAAAATCACTGGCGGCCGCTTTCCCGGACACACCAGAGTAAGTAAAGCCAATTTTGTCTGAAATAACTCCATCCCGGAAAAATACCGCTAGTTTATCACCATCCTGGTTGGTTACATAATAAGGACGATAAAGTAAATCCGCTTCTTTGACTGTTTCTTTTGCATCCCGGGTAAATGTACCAATCCCCAAAGATTTCGCCAATACAGGTTCACCGGTAGCCATCCATTGATATCCACTTTTAATTACAAAAGGTACCATTAATTGCGCAACGGAACCTTCCCCCGGCCATAACCCTTGTGGAGATACGCCAAAATGATTTTGGTAAATTTCGACACTTTTTTGCAAATGAACAAGTGCATCCTGTGGATAACTAAACTTCTGCGGCAATTCAGCGCTCGGGTTGCCAACGGCGGCTATATTGCTATCAATTAATAAAGGCAGAATTGGGTGGGCATATGGCGTTGTGATAACTTCAATTTGCCCCGATTCTTGCATAGCCTTGTGCAAAGGAATAATATCAGCCATTACTTTTTCCACTTCCGAAAACAATATTGCTTTTTCCGTTTCATTGTAATTGCGTTCCTTTTGCACCAATTGGCTTAAAGGTTCTTGCCCCAGTAAGTCCGGATCAAACCATGCCAGGTTAAACCAGATTTGTAAATCCAGATAATCCTGGTCTCCAAAAGCAGCCAAAGCCTGGTTAATCGATTCCTCATCGCCGGTACCACGTTTGTCAAGTAGCTCCTGGTAACGGGGAAACCGGGCAATGATATGGTCCCAATTGGCATCGAAAAAGCGTGTCAGAATAAACACCTTTTCATCTGTCGTTAAATCTGCTGGCGGAATCAAAGATAGCTGCCAATATTTATCGATTGCCCCATTTTGGCTAAAATCATCCAGTTGTTTAATGAGAACTGGCGTCAGGTTGATGGTAACTTTTACATCCGGGTATTGCTGTAAGATGGCAGCCATATCGTAATAATCCTTGGTCGCATGCGCTCTTACCCATGGACGTGTATATACACCATTTTCATCTTTATAGTAGAGTGGTTGGTGCTGATGCCAAACAAGGTTCAAATAAAGTAGATCTTTTTTTGCTTCATCTGTCGGAGTGAGGGCAGGCGTCGCTGTTGATGCTGCTGGGCTTGCAATATGGGTCGAAATAGGTTCGGTTTCTTGACTTGTGCAAGCGCTTAGGATAAATACAAGTACCATCAACCAGGATAATATCGAAAGTTTTTTCATTATTCTCTCCTTTTCTTATTCCCTTAAAATATAAGTTTGAATTCCCTGCCCATTTGTAGCAATCCATAATCTTCCTAATTGATCAAACTCCATATCAACAGGTTCTCCCTCCTGATATCCGGAAGTATTCAGAAAATAGTTTTGCCACTTTCCTTGCGAATCCAGCTTTAATAAATAGCCACCCGGTTCGGTTGGGTAGCCCAGACCAAACCAGAATTCATGGCTCACTGATTCGGTCAGCGATAATACAGTATTGCTGCGCATTGGGCTGTTGCTATTGCGATAAAAAAACCAGCTACTGTTGTCCCAAATGGCAATTCCACCACCGGACGTAGCGGCAATGATTTTTCCATCATCACTTGCGATGAGATCTCGAACCCCGCCCCATCCAAAGAAATTACCTGCCCAATTTGTATTCGTCCATGATTTCGAAGTGTAATCATAATGAGAAATGCCCGCCAATGTTCCTGCCCAAACTGCTGGTTGCACTTCGTTTTCCATTACAAGGATGCTCAGAACTACCTCACTTTGCAGTCCAGGATTCTCAGCTGTAAAATTGTGCCAGTATCCGAAGGAATATAGAAAAACGCCTTCATTCGTCGCAACCCAAACCTGACTTAATGAATCCACTACCAGATCATTGATAGAACATATGCTACATCCAATATCTCCATTTTCAAAATGAGTAATTTTTTCACCTACAGTAGAGATTCCACTCTCAGACCCTACCCAGTAAACGTCAGAATCCGCGTCATAAGCAACCTGCCTGAGTTGCTGACCGGCTAAGCCCAATTCCTCCAGAGAATATGATTGCGGAGTCTCTCCCCAAATTGGAATTTCGAGACTGGACGCCCAGATTTCCAAACCCTGGCGCGAAGCAATGGCAATTGACCCCACTTTTTCCGTATTAATATCAGCAACAAAATCATTTAACAGCGGGGAGTTTAAGGATGTGTATGTTTCCCAACCTCGGCGGGCATACGCCAATTGATATTCATATACAACCTTGCCTAATAATAAACCGCCTACAAATATGATCAGAATCCACCAGGTGATTCGAGGTGGTTGTGGCAGCATTTCTTCCAGATAGTTCCAATAATCTTCTTTAGGACGAATCCAGGCAATAGCCCGCTCGACACTATTCCCCGCTACTAAAGCTAAAGCAGGGGTTAACATTAAAGTGTATTGCGGCCATTTCGTCGGCCATATAAGAAGAAAGATCAAAACACCGATCAACCAGACTGCTTCCCATTTTCCAGCCTTTACCTCCCAATATAAGCCGACAAACGCAATCCAAAAAACGAATTCGTCCAGCGTCAGAAAAAAGAAAACCTGGGGATGCCATGGAACAGATGTGGCCAAAAATAAAACCGGCTGGTACCAGGCATAATTACTCAATTGCACGTGTAAACTCTGGCTGTAATGGGTATGAAAATTGACAACATTAACAATTTCAGCAAGTGGTGAGATCCAGAAGTTCGGGTTGAAAACTATAAAGGTTGTTAAAGCGATCAAGAAATAAGTCGCGATTGTCTTAAAATTAACTTCCTGCTTGCGTATCAGCATGTACAACAAAACAAAGGCTATGATCAAATATGGATATTTTGCTGCTCCTGCCAAACCTAAGAAAACTGCCGATAACCAGAAGTACTTTCGACGTCCTTGAGCCGCCTTTTCCAGTGAAAGGACTGCCAGAATTGCCATAAGCATGGGTATCGCTTCTAGATAGGCTTGACTGGTGTATTTCAAGGTCATGGAATGAAATGCCAGAAAAAAACCTGCCCATAAATTTCTCCTGGCCAAAAAGAAAACGGCCAGAATCCCAAAGAATGCTGAAATTGAGCGAGCTGCGTATAAGTAAAAGTCGCTGCCAGGTGGCTTATCCGCCAATAAAAATGGAATACTATACAGCAATTTGGTCAATGGGGGGTGTTCACGGTTTTCCTGGTAATGGATTATTTGACCCAGATTTCCATTTTTGATGAAACTAGCATAATCCTGGCCAGCTTTTAGATACACAGGTTCGTCATAATCAACCGGCAGCTGCCAGAGCGTCCAGCCATGCAGCAGGATAGAGATTAATACGATGGCGGTCAGTGTAAAACTTCTGGTCCACCAACGTGGAATCGCGGGAAGATTTAACAGGCGCGGGCTCATGGTTTAATTTTTCAGTATGTCCAGCAACAAATAATCCTGTGGTTGCAGATTTTGCTCGCTTTGGATTAAGAAATTGCTTCCGCCTACTTCAATTTCAAAATCAATCATCGAAAAAGATGAAAACAAAGATGAAATAGTATATTGACCTGGCGTTAATATTCCAGGTGGTATATCCAGACTCAAAGGCACTTCATTTTTGCCTGTATTTATCACAATCAATATTGTTTCCTGTGAGGATTGGCGTAAAAATGCAACGACGCCGGCATCCTGAGAATCGAGCACAAAGAATTCGCCAGTTCTTAATGCAGAATGATCATTACGCAGGTGAATTAACCGCCGATACAAATTGAACAATGAACCTTGATCTACTCTTTGCACCTCAACATTATCCAATTCAAATGCAGAATTTAGAGGTCGCCAGGGTGCCCCACTTGAAAAGCCTCCATTTCCGCTTGAATCCCACTGCATCGGTTTGCGAATATCCTCGTCCGGCTTTGAACCCGTCATGCCAAGCTCTTCGCCATAATAGACAAATGGTACTCCTGGAGAAGTTACCAACAATATCGCTGCCAATTTCGCTTTTTCCACATCTTCAAAAAGGGTGTCCATGACCCGATTCATATCATGATTGGTCAAAAAATTGGCTTTTTGTAAAGGTGGGAAGAGTTTCCTATTAAATTCGAGCGCATTCGCAATCTTTTTGCCGTCGTCCCGGTTGAGCCCTTCCAAAATCGATTCCGAAAGTTCAAAATCAAAAACCAGATCGAATGCTTCCTCCTTTACATATTTTGCTGCAGAAAAATTGTTATCCCACACCTCGCCTACTGTTAAGAAATCAGGGTTATTCAGGTCAATCTCGGATTGAAACTGTTCAAACCAGGAATAAGTAGCGCTGCTGTTGGCTTGTGTCTGACCCTCTTCAATCAAATGGCGCGCGCCATCTACACGAAAACCATCCACACCAACTTCTTCAATCCAAAAGTTAGCGATTTTATATACTTCCTGAGTGACTTCAGGATTGGTAAAATTGAGATCAGGCATTTCGGCTGTAAAAACACCATAATAATAAGAATTATCATAATTAAAATGCCAAACCCGCTCTCCCCAAGGACCGCTGTAACCGGGATTTTCTTCTGACCAGATGTACCAATCGCGATACGACGACGTGGATCCTGATCGCGCATCCACGAACCATGGGTGTTTGCTCGAAGTATGGTTAATAACAAAATCAATAACCACGCGGATACCCCGTTTATGAGCTTCTGCCAGGAGAGTTTGCAGATCTTGTAAATTTCCGTATTGCGGATTAACATCAAAATAATCGGTAACGTCATAGCCGTGATAGGATGAGGCAGGAAATATCGGCATTAACCAAATACCATTTATTCCTAAATCGGAATCTGTCGCAGGATCGCCATCATTAAGATAATCCAGTTTTTGCGTAATACCATTGAGATCACCGATTCCATCCCCATTACTGTCGTAAAAACTACGCACAAAAATCTCGTAAAAAATGACGTTATTCCACCAATAGAACCCCTCACTGGCTTGCGGCATGGGATCATAAGGCGTTGATGTCGGAATTGAAGGTGTTACAGGTACAACAGTCGCTGGTAGGGTTGCAGGCAAATTAGCGTTGCCATTACAGCCAGTCATTTGCATAAGTATGATCAGCAATAAGAAAAGCGAAAATTTTAGATGTGAATTAATCAATGATTTCATTTTTTTGAAGAGCTTCAAATTTATTGTTTTTTTAATCCAGGCCAGTTGAATTAAATATCAGCCTGGCCTGGACAGTTCTCGATTTGAATATATTTCGTCTTTAAATACTTACATTTAAATTTTCTTAACCTTTGACACCGCCCAACGTAAGACCACCTTCAAAATAGCGATTCATTGACAGGTAAACAATGATGGTCGGTATGATTACAATGACTGCGCCGGCAGCAAAGTAACCCCAAGGAACGCTCATAGAGTTGGCCAAAGAATATAAGGCAGGAACAGCCAGTTTCATCGTATCGGGAGCTGGCACCAACACAGAGGCAAACACAAAATCTCCCCAGCCCGCCATGAAACCCAAAATGGCTGTAACAGCTAAAGCCGGTCTGGCCAGTGGCAGCGCAATTAATAAGAAAGCTTGCACTGGACCACAGCCATCCAGCATGGCTGATTCCTCAAGCTCAATTGGAATTGTGTCAAAATAACCTTTTAAATTCCAGGTTGAAAAAACAAGGGTTCCTGATGTATATGCCAGGATTAGACCCAGATGTTTGCCATATAACCCTAACGCCGTTAAAAGCTGCGCAATTGCCACCAGAGAGAGCAATCCGGGGAATGTAGAAATGGCTAGCAAGAAAACCAGAAAGAATTCGCGTCCCTTGAATCGGAATCGAGAGAGAGCAAAAGCCGCAGAGGTGCACACCAATAGGCTTGCGATAGTGGTTATTGATGCTACTTTGAGACTGTTGGTCATCCAGGTAAGAAATGGGCGTTCGAATAACATAACCCGATAGTTTTCGAATGTCCATTGGGTTGGAATGAACATACCACCCAGATTTAATGTGTACAATCGATCACCAAGACGTCCAGAAGCCAGAATGGCGAACCAGACTGGATAAAAAGCATACAGAACGGCAATGATAAGAATTGCATATTGCATTACACGGATCCATGGCTTGGATTTTCTTTTCATTCGTATGCTCCTTTCGTCATACGGGTTACCCGAAGGCTATAAAGGGTTGCCAGAAACAGCATAATGAATATCAGCACTGCAAATGCAGTCGCTGTGCCATAGTTTTGTTGTTGGAAAATCTGTTTGTAGGCATATACCATCACAAATTCTGTCGCTCCGGGTACACTGGCACCGCGCACCGGGCCACCGTTTGTTATTGCAAAGGCTGTTCCAAACATTTGAAATGCAGTTATCGATGTAAGTACAGCGGCGGGCAAAACTGCCGGTCGAATCAGGGGCAGCGTAATCCTGGAGAGTTGAGTCCACCAATTTGCTCCATCCACTTCGGCGGCTTCATATAGCTCCTTTGGAATGGATTGTAATGCCCCCAGGATTGAAACCATGAAAAAGGGATAGGAGAACCAGATATCAGCGAGAACAACCACGCCAAATGCTAAAATTGGATTATTCAACCAGAGCGGACCGGTTCCCCCAAAAAATGAAATAATCTGGTTGATGGTACCTTGCTGTCGAAACAGGAATTGCCAGACCAACGCCATTAAAATCGCTACAGAGGAAGCACCCCAGGGAATAAAAAGAACTACGCGAAAGAAAGTCTTTCCTGGTAGATTGTCAGAATTAAGGATTAAGGCCAGCATTAGTCCAATCACGAATGTTAATGGCACCCTCAAAGCCACAAAAAGGATAGTGCGAAATACGACGGTTAAGAAGTCACCGGTGGACATCAATTCATTGATAGATCTGGGTAAGTTGAGTACAAAGAATAATGCCAATGCGGTGAGAAAACCAAGCACCCATATCATTCCCGAAGAAATTTTCTTCTGGATTTTTCTCTCCTGCTTTTTGCTGAAATAACTGGCAGCAATGATGGGAACAAATACCAAAACAACGAAAAGCAATGCCAGTAATGCTTCCGGGGTAAACAACTTACCCATCAAGGTATCGTAGTTTCCTAAAATTGGATCTTGCAGCACATACGGGCTACCGAGCCCTTTAGGCGCATTTTCCCGAAAACTTGGCCAGCATAAAGGATCCAAAAGACCTGTTAATGCAATATCACAATTCGGATTTGGCCGGAATTTATTACGGTTGGTAAAAGAAATATAGGTGTTGAGTAAAATCGGGTAAACATTGAAAACAAGAATAGCAATAATTGTGGGAAGCAAAAATAAAATGATCGTGATCCACTTCCGCCGACCCAACCATCCACTCATGGTGCACTCCTTTTCTCCCCGTTAAAATTGATTGAAGGGAAGAGTTTTTACCCTTCCCTTCAAAAGATCTTAATCGAAATTTATTACTGCATACCAGCAACTTTTTCTTCTATTGCTACCTGTGCATCAGCCATCGCAACGGCAGGTTCCTGCGCACCGGTCCAGACTGCAGCAGAAGCATTGCCTACCGGATCCCATTGTGCTGATGAGAATGGTGATGGGGACATAGGTACACCCAGGTTAAGAGCGGCTCCATAACCTACAACTGCTGTTAAGGCAGCCACTTCCGGGTCTTGCAGAGCAGCTGTTGCGGCCGGGATAGTTTTGTTTACCAGGGCTAATTTCTTCTGAACTTCAGCACTGGTAAAGTACTTCATCACATCAATGGCGATATCGGTATTACCTCGGGATACAGCATTTGTAGTAAGAAGCAAGGTTTTAATACCAACGAAGGGACGGCCAAAAGGCAAAATGCCAAAATTGACTCCACTTTCCTCGATACCTGCGACTGCCCATGGGCCAGTCCACCACATGCCAACCTTACCTTCTGCCAGAGCTGCATTACAGATGTCGTAGCTGTTTTCAGCAAATGAGACGGCAGAAAGTTTTTTCAACCACTCAGCAGCCGCAATGGCTTCCGGGGTATCCATATATCCTTTGCCTTCTTCATCAACATAAGCAGGTACGCCAAATCCAAAGTAAATAGGAGACATATGATAAGCATCATTTGCGCCAAAACCCTGGTTACAAATTAATGGATTACCCGTGTCTTCTTTGAATTTTGTGGCGCTCGCCAGCAAACCTTCGAAATCAAGCGGGTCAGCAGGAAGATATTCGTCGGTCACCAGATCCTTATTGTAGATCAGCGCAATTCCTTCCTGTGTTTCGGGTAGACCCCAAATGGAGCCCATCCAGGTAACGCCATTTACAGCAGCTGGTTCGTAGGTGCTGGAAAGGAAATCTGCAGTAATGCCATAATCACTGAGCGCAACAATGTTTCCAATGAGTGCTTGTTCACCAATGGCATCATTCGCCCAGCCGATGATATCAGGTCCTTCACCGGCTGGGATAGCGACAGTGAGAGCACTCTTTACATCTTCCGGCTTGGAAAGGTCAATAACAACATCAGGATGTGCGGCTTCGTAATCCTTGAAAGCGGCTTGAATGGCTTCCAGATATTTACCATCCCACTGGTTCCAAATTGTGATGGTTGTTTTATCCATGGCTGGTTCTGTTGTGGGAACTTCGGGGGCCATAGTGGGGGCCATTGTCGGCTCTGCAGGTGCAGAGGTTGCTTCCACCGGCATTGTCGCTTCTTCTGTTGGGGTAGCTGCTGGTTTACAAGCAGCTAACAAGAATACTGCGATTAATAAAACACTTGTGATTGTTAGAAACTTCTTAGACATCATTTTCCTCCATAAATTTTTGTTTTCGTAAAAAATGTTTGTTACTTTTAGCATAATTAAATAAATCGAAAAAGGCAACCACCTCCTTTCAAAATTAAGTATCAAATTTATGTAAACAATAGGATAGGGCCTGAACTACCGCACCCATAGCTGAAGCTCGTTTTCCCAACAATGATGCAGAAATTTTGACCGATCTGGCTGCCACAGGCAAGCTTCTGTTTGTAACAGTTGATCGGATTGGATTCAGTAATAAATCCCCGCTTTGTGAAAGTGATCCTCCAATGATAACCATACTCGGGTTGATAAGATTTACCAGGCTCGAAATGGCAATTCCAAGGTAACTGCCCGCCTCGGCAATAATTTGTTGCGCGAGGACATCCCCTTTTCTGGCTGCCGAAATAATATCAGCAACCGTAATCTGGTAAATATCTCCAAATCCAATCAATTGAGATCTTCTTCCTTTACCTAATTCCTCATATGCTCTTTTGATAACAGCCTGTCCGCCAGCAAATGCTTCCAGACAACCGTGATTTCCACATGTGCATAGGGGGCCTTTTTCATTGATTGTTATGTGGCCAATCTCTCCGGCCGACCCAGTTGTACCTTGATAAATATTACTCTTAAACATCAATCCGGCACCAATCCCTGTACCAACTTTAATATAAGCAAGATTTTGTTGCCCTCGGCCAACGCCATAAGCCCATTCGCCTAATGCACCTAACTCAGCATCATTGTTCAGGTGAACATAACATCCCCACTCGTTTTCGAGCGCCGTTCGAATAGGATACTCATCCCAACCAGGCATAATCGGAGGTCCACAAACAACTCCTTGCTCGGTCACCACCGGTCCGGGAACCCCCAGCCCAACAGAGCCAATATCGGAAAGTTGCAATCCTGCTTCCATTAGCACTTGCCTCACCAGGCGGTCTACCTGGCTTAAGCAGACTTTTGGACCTTTGGAGATATCGATGGAAATTTCTTTTTCTTTTAAAACGCTAGATGAATAATCAGTCACAACAACCATTACATGTGTCGCGCCCATATCCACACCGACAACATAACCCTGGCTCGGAACCAATTCCAAATTCACAGCACGTCGACCGCCGTTATGGTTGGTGCGTGATTCACGGACGATACCAATTTCATTCAAGTCGTTAATGATTGCTGTAACAGCAGCCCGAGTAAGCCCAAGTTTTCGAGCAACTTCTATCCGTGAAATTCCCCCAGGTGTAAATCGAATCATATCCAAAACAAGATGTTTGTTAAGTGATTTAACATGTACATTCGGATTCGGCCAAATATTACTAATCAAGGCACATTTTCTCCATATTTATGATCATATTTTAGCATTATGAAATAATTTGTCAAGTTTATTAACACAAACTAGTATCCAAACAATTTCCAAATGCCAACTAAGGTTGCCATTACCATATGAGTAGAATTACAGGGTCTTTCATCAGCTGCTAAATTGGGATCAATCCTTTATAATATAGGGATTATTATTCACGAATGATCCGACCTATTTTTTTTTGGATAGTACGGAAAACAACTCGCCTATTTTACGATCAAAAGCATTATTTACGGGCAATATGTTGAGGAGCATAAGCATTTGATAATGGGACTAACCAGAAAGAGAAAAATGAGCCAACCAACTACCAGGCAGTGCTTTCGCGCGCTTGTGATTCTTTTGCTATTTCCATTGATAAGTTGTTCCACCCAAACAACACCAACCACTCCAACGATCACTTCCATCCCTCCAACTGCAACTGATATTTTCATCCCGAAAGAAACCAGTATTCCGCCTGGTTCACTTGAGAATCCGATCACAATAGGTCATATCGTCACATCGAACGCGATTGACATTCAAAGTGCGGGTTTGGAAATGATTGATTTCCTGGAAAATGAAACGGGATTCGTTTTTGCTTATAAAGTTTATGATGACCCGAAACAGACTTTTGAAATGTTGCGTCAGGATGAAATCGACTTCATCTGGCTGCCACCACTCACTTATCTGGCTGCCTATGAACGTGACCTGATCAAACCGCTCTTCGTCAGCAATCATTTTGGGTTGTACAAATATGGCACTCAATATTTAGCCAATAAATCTTCAGGATTTGTCCAATATTTCGATGCTGCTTCCAATAGAAACACAACAACAGAGGAATTTGCCCTAACGCAATTCGAAGGAAAACGGCCATGTTGGACAGAACCATCCTCGCTCTCAGGTACGATTATTCCGTATGGATTATTAGCACGCAATGGCGTGCAGTTTTCACCTCCAGCTTATACACAAAATTATTCCGCCTCTGTGCGCGCATTGTACATTAAAGGAATTTGTGATTTTGCGGCTGTATTTGCTTACTCTGGTGATCCCCGCACCTCTTCCGCCGTCATTAATGATCTTTCTGATGTGATCGATCAGATCATTATCATCTGGCGTTCAGAACCAATAATTCCCAGTCTTTCCTTTCATGCTGCCACAAAAATGCCCTCAGATATTGTAGAAAAGGTTGCAGCAGCCATGTTGAAATTATCAGAATCGGAAAATGGACATGATATTTTGACCCGCGCTTTAGATTATGATTTTCAGGGTATGATCGCCATTGATAATGACTACTTCACCCAACTACGCGAACTTGTTCGCGCTGCCAATGTTACCCCGTACCAACACCTTGGTTATTAGAGGCGCCAATTTGAGAAAATTCTGGCGATTTTTGTTTAAATTTTCCCTGATCTTGGTGATTATTAGCGTTATTTTTCCACTATTGATCTGGCTGATCATTCAATTTGTCTTCTCATTCAAAATTAATTCCGTTGATGAAACTGTACCTGCACGAGTGGCTATTGTATTTGGTGCAGGTTTACAGCGGGATGGCACACCTTCACCCATTTTGCGGGATCGCGTAACCACTGCCGTACAGCTTTTAAAAGAAAATAAAGTAGAAAAATTGCTTTTAAGCGGCGATAACCGGTTTGTAGAATATAACGAACCGGGCGCGATGCAAGAATATGCTCTTCAACTCGGTGCCCCTGCTGATGCCCTTGTACTTGATTACGCTGGTAGACGCACCTATGACACCTGCTATCGAGCCAAACACATTTTCAAGGTGGATCAGGCAATTCTGGTAACTCAGAAATACCACCTGCCAAGGGCACTTTTCTTATGCCAAGCAATGCAAATCGAAGCATACGGTGTCAACTCAGATTTGCGTAGTTATTCACAACGCTCCTATAGTATTTGGGTTTTTCGGGAAATCCTCGCCACCAGCGCGGCTGTCTGGGACGCCTGGTTTGCCAAACCCCTGCCTGTTTTAGGTGATCCACTACCAATTTTTACGGAATAACCACGGAGACAAAATGGATAGAGAAACATGCCTACAAATAGTTAAAGAATATGTCAAAAACGAAAACCTTATCCACCACATGTTATCAGTTGAAGCTGCCATGCGTTTTTATGCAGAATACTACAATCAGGACCCCGATGAATGGGGAAATGTGGGTCTTCTACACGACTTTGATTGGGAGATTCACCCAACTCTTGAGCAGCATCCTCAAGATGGAGCGCAAATTTTAAAAGCCAGGGGTGTTCCAGATCATTGGATCAGAGCCATTCTCAGCCACGCAGACCACACCGGGGTAATTCGTCAAACTCAGATGGAAAAAGCCCTGGCAGCCTGTGATGAGATCACCGGACTGATTACGGCAGTGGCAATGGTTCGTCCTTCCCACTCGCTCTATGATCTGGAAGCTTCTTCGGTCAAGAAGAAATGGAAGGACAAAGCCTTCGCTGCAGGGGCTAATCGCACCGAAATTGAGAACACCACCCGCGAATTTGGCATTGAACTGTGGCAACACACCACCAATGTTATATCTGCGATGAGAACGATCGCTTCTGGAATAAATCTTGCAGGTAATTTAAGCGAATAATCCTATCAATTCGTTACCTGCTGGATGGAATATGAGCATAAACGGCAAAGGTTTTTTTATTTGGAAAATTAAAGACTGCGAAAAGGGAGACCCCAAAGCGATTGTGAAAGCTGCCCAGGATGCCGGGATGACTCACGTATTGATAAAAATTGCGGACGGAGCTTATCCTTACAACGTGGTCCGCGAAACAAAACAGGATTTAATTGAACCTGTTGCTGCGGCATTGAAATCAGCTGGTTTAGAGGTGTGGGGATGGCATTACGTTTATGGTGAATACCCGATCAATGAGGCAAATATCGCGGTCTCGCAATTAAAAAGATTCAACCTGGATGGTTATGTGATCGATGCAGAGTGGGAGTACAAAGAACCTGGCAAGAAAAATGCTGCTTCAACTTATATGAAAATTCTCAGAAAAAATTTGCCGGACCTGCCTATGGCACTCAGTTCTTACAGATTTCCAGCCTATCATCCGCAGCTACCATGGAAAACTTTCCTCGAATATTGCGACTACAATATGCCGCAGGTTTACTGGGAAAAAGCCCACAATCCTGATGCACAATTGGTCCGCACACTGCGTGAGTTTCAAGCATTGACCCCCAGCCGGCCAGTCATCCCAACCGGTCCAACCTACCGGGCAGGGTCCTGGATTCCAACCGCCAAGGATTTAAAAGAATTCTTGTTGACATCTAAAAAACTAAATTTTCCAGCAGCCAATTTCTTTAGTTGGGATGAGTGCCGGCCAGCTCTGGAAGAATTATGGGAAACAATCGCTGAATTTAATTGGGCACAGCCGGAAAGTGAAGCACAGGATATCACCGAACAATGGGTTGAAGCACTTAATAGCCACAACGCGGATAGAGTTTTAGAAATCTACACGAAAAATGCTGTCCATATCACCTCTGATCGCACACTCCAAGGGCTGCTAAACTTGCGCGGTTGGTATGAAACATTTCTGAGCGGTTTGTCGTCAAAATCTTCTTTTGCGCTTACCAACCACAGCGGTAATGGCAGCTCACGCCATATGAACTGGATTTGTAAAGATAACGGCAAAGTGATCTGGAATGGCAGTGATACCTTAGGTTTACTAAATCACAAGATTGCTTATCATTACACATACCTGACACAAGCAATGTAGTCTCCTGAAAAAATATAAACACAATCCTGGCAAACTTTTTCACGAGTAAAAGGATTTTTTAGTGTAACTTTTCCCTCTTAATAAAAAAGAGACCTGATCATTCAAAATCAGGTCTCCTCTTTTTCGGATAATTTTGCTAATCCGCTGCCGGAATGACATCCTCAGCTTCAATTACATCGGTAATTTCCACCACTTCTTCTGGTGCTACGGTAAAGCGACCATGCACAAAACCAGTTCCAGCGGGGATCAGTTTGCCAATGATGACATTCTCTTTCAGACCAAAGAGCGGATCTTCTTCACCACCGATAGCCGCGCTAGCCAATACCTTGATCGTATGCTGGAAAGATGCGGCTGATAGGAATAAGTCAGTCGTCAAAGAAGCTTTGGTTACACCCAGCAATACCTCATTGTATTTAGCTTCCTGTTTTCCATCGGAAATCAACTTTTCATTGACCCGTTTAATGACCAGTCTTTCGACAAAGTCCATCGGCAGGAATGGTAAATCACCAGCACGTATAACCTGGACGCGGCCTAGCATTTTACGCACAATTACTTCATAGTGCTTGTCATTAATGTTTTGACCCTGCGAGCGATAAACCTTTTGAATTTCTGTCATCAGATACATCATACAAGCATCGCGACCCTTGATTTTTAGTACAGTGTGCGGGTTGAGTGAACCTTCGGTCAGAGCCTGACCTGCTTCGACTTCATCGCCATCTTTGATTAAGAGCCGGCTCGTTGTCGGAATCTCATATTCTTCAGTCTCACGTTCATCAAAGCTAACTACCACCTGACGGTCTTCAATGCGTACACGACCGGCGTGATGAGCAGCCAATTTCAATTCACCAGATGTGGCGATCGTATCACCCTGTGAAATGGCGTCTTCGTCCTTTAATTCAATCATCCATTCTTCAGGAACATTGTAAACGTCAGAATGGATCTCACTATGTTCTACACGGACAATTCTCTGTTCGCTGTAACGATCAGATTGCATGACACGTGCGATCCCAGAAATAGTAGCGATGACCGCCTCACCTTTCGGTGCACGTCGCGCTTCAAACAACTCCTCAACACGCGGAAGACCCGTCGTGATATCTCCACCAGCGGCAACACCACCGGTGTGGAACGTACGCAAGGTTAGCTGAGTACCTGGTTCACCAATAGATTGGGCAGCTACAATACCAACCGCTGAGCCCAAATTGACAACCTTTCCTCGGCCAAGGTCCATGCCATAACATTGGGCACAAATGCCATGTTCCAATTCACAGGTCATTGGCGAACGAACAAGTACTTCATCAACATTGTGATTCGTCAGTCTTCGGATGCGTTCATGATCCAAAATATCATTACGTTCAGCCAATACTTCGCCAGTTTCCGGATCAAGAACTCGTTTTGCAACCACACGTCCATAAAGACGGGTCGCCAGAGATTGACCGGCAACATCATCTGAACGACGGATAAAAATACCTTCTTCCGTTTCGCAATCAAACTCGTTGATAATTACATCTTGAGCGACATCAACCAACCGGCGGGTCAAATACCCTGCATCAGCTGTACGCAAAGCTGTATCTGCCAGACCTTTACGGGCACCATGTGTAGAAATGAAGTACTCCAATGCAGTCAGGCCTTCACGGAAGTTAGACTGAATGGGTAAGCGAATGATACGGCCAGATGGATCAGCCATCAAACCACGCATACCTGCTAACTGCGAGATCGGACCGAACCCGCCTTTCGTGGCTCCGGAATTGGCCATCGTACTTAAATTACCATTTGGATCCATATTTTGCCGAACAGCTGCCGCAACTTCTTTGGTTGTTTTCTGCCAGATTTCAATCTCGCGTTCGTTACGTTCTTGTTCGGTTAGCAGACCGCGGCGGAATGAACGTTGAATGTTTTCAACATCTGATTGCGCCTTGCTCAAAATTTCACCTTTTGCAATTGGCATCGAAATATCAGCAACTGCTAAGGTTGACCCGGAGCGCATAGCGTATTGGAAACCAATATCTTTGACATCATCTGCTACGGTTGTGGTGACATCTTCGCCACACACTTCGTAAGCATGTGCAATTAAATCTTTCACTGCGCCTTTATCGAGTACATTATTGACATATTGAATTTCGGGCGGCAAAATACGATTGAAGAGAATACGACCCATGGTCGTATCAATCATTTTTCGCTCAGGGTTTTCCATGCGATTACCATTTTCGTCGTACCAGGTATCGGCAACGAACTTAACATTCGCATGTACATCAATCTGGTCAAGAGAATAAGCCAGGTCGGCCTCATCCATGGTGGCAAAGATGCGACCATCGCCCTTGTGTTTGAGATCGTTTTTCATGGTAAGGTAATAAACACCCAGCACCATATCTTTGGATGGGCTGATGATTGGTTCACCATCGGCAGGTTTAAGCAGATTCTTGGAGGAGAGCATCAAGTTGCGGGCTTCCCAAACTGCTTTGTCTGATAAAGGCACGTGAACAGCCATTTGGTCACCGTCGAAGTCAGCATTGAAAGCAGTGGTAACGAGAGGATGTAATTGAATTGCGCTCCCTTCAATCAAAATCGGCTCAAAGGCTTGAATACCAAGGCGATGCAAGGTAGGTGCACGATTTAACAACACCGGCCGCTCGCGAATAACTTCTTCCAGTACTTCCCAAACTTCCGGACGATTCCGTTCGATGAAGCGGCGGGCACCCTTTACGTTGGCTGCATAGCCATGAGAAACCAGGCGTGAAATTACAAACGGGCGATAGAGTTCCAAGGACATATTCTTGGGTAAACCGCATTGATATAACTTGAGTGAAGGACCGACAACAATTACTGATCGGCCGGAGTAATCCACACGTTTACCCAACAGGTTACGGCGGAAGCGGCCTTTCTTGCCCTTCAACATATCACTTAACGATTTAAGTTCACGTCTTCCGCGACGAGAAAGTGCTTTACCACGTTGAGAATTGTCAATTAACGAATCAACTGCTTCCTGCAACATACGTTTTTCGTTACGCACAATCACATCCGGAGCACCTAACTCCAATAACCTCTTCAAACGATTATTGCGGTTGATCACACGCCGGTAAAGATCATTGAGATCGGAGGTGGCAAAACGACCACCGTCCAATTGAACCATTGGGCGTAAATCGGGAGGGATAACCGGCAGAACCGTCATAACCATCCATTCGGGACGGTTTTTCGAACGCCGAAACGCTTCAACCACTTTCAAGCGTGTGGTGGCTTTTTTCCGCTTTTGTTTACTCTTGGTTGTTCTTAGTTCAACCCAGAGCTCTTCCGAGAGTTTATCCAGATCAATCCGCTTGAGGATATCAAAGTATGCTTCCGCACCCATGTCAGCCCGGAAAACCTGTCCCCAGCGTTGTTTTAATTCGCGGAACCGGCTTTCGCTCAAGAAAGTGAAAGGTTTTAAATCTTGTAATTCATCACGCAGGCGTGAGTTTTGATCCTGCGAGACGGTAGACTGATCTTCGAGCTGATTGCGGAGAGTTTCCATCTCTGTATCGGCGGAAGCTTTAATCTCTTCAATTTCCATCTTGATTCGATCAATCTCACGAACGATTTGATCGCGAGTCTCGTTCTCAAGTTCGTCTAAATGTTCCTTAACAGCTTTTTGGACCAGACTGATATGCTGATTTGCGATTGTTTCACCGGCTTTTACGATCGGTGTATTTTTTACTTTTGTGAAGTAAATATCAGCACGGGCAACCGTTCCGATCTTATCCTGTAAGTCACGTTCCAGTGTCTGACCTTCGCGCATAACAGGCGCAAGAGACTGGGCGATTTGTTCTTCGCGCCGATCTTCAATTTCTTTTTGCTGCTTTCGCAATTCTTCAATCCTGCGATCTCTGGCTTGCTTAATTTCCAGAATACGCGCATTGATTTGCGTCGCCTGCTCTCGTTCCGAGACACTGATCTCGTCATCAAGTCGCTTCAATGCCTTTTGGCGGGCATCCTCGTCCACATAAGTGACGATATATTGAGCAAAATAGAGGACGCGGTCGAGGTTTCGACGTGAAATATCCAATAACAACCCCAAATAAGAAGGGATTCGACGGGTATACCAAATATGTGCAACCGGTGCAGCCAGATCAATATGACCCATTCGTTCACGGCGTACAGCCGAGCGCGTTACTTCAACACCGCATTTATCACAAACGATCCCCTTGTAACGTGGATTTTTATATTTTCCACAATAACACTGGTAATCACGCGTGGGGCCAAAAATAGCCTCACAAAAAAGACCATCCTTTTCAGGACGCAAACGACGATAGTTTATCGTTTCCGGTTTCAAGACTTCCCCATACGACCAGCTTCGAATCGTTTCTGGTGAAGCCAGGCTTATCCGTAGTGCAACAAGACTCTTGGTTTCCACTAAAAAGCCTCCTCAGTTAGAACCCTTCAGAATAAAACAAAGATAAGCGCAAGAGCTTTTTTTCTTTGCGCTTACTTATTTTCGACAAATCCAATAGCATACATGCAATTGCAAATTATAACACAATTCCCTTAATATCAATCTTTGATTATACAGTTTAATTTATATAATTTCAAGCACCACTTTTCTCTGCGTCAGGCGTATAGTCTTTTGGAATTTCCAGAAAGAAACTTGAACCCCTGCCTAGCTTACTATCCACCCAGGTGCGGCCATGATGGCGTTCTGCAATTGATTTGACAATCGCCAGACCCAGACCTGTTCCTCGATTCTTATACGATTCGCGTCGGTTGCTCCGGTAAAATTTATCAAAAATATGCGGTCTGTCAAGCGGAGCTACACCAATACCGCTATCACGTACTTCAAATAAAATGGTGTTATCTGTCGATGCCAGTTGAATATCAACTCTCCCCCCCATACCGGTAAACTTTATTGCGTTTTCGATCAGATTGAAAACTGCTTGATTAAGCATTTCAACATCGGCATCGATTAACGCACCACCACTTGGGTCTGCATCTATTGTGAAGGTAATATTCTTTTGTAATGCAGCCGGTTGTAAGAGGTTTACAACCTGCTCAATAACTGAAATTGGAGAAATCTTTTCAATTTTCAAACGAACGCCGGATTCTATCCTGCCGATATCCAAAATGTCCGTCACAGTTTTCGTCATGTTTTCTACACCGGAAACTATTTTGCCTACATATTCACGCTGTTGCTCGTTCAGTTCTCCCACCATTTGCATCATAGTGGCATAACCTTTAATGAAAGTCAGTGGTGTCCGCAAATCATGGCTTACCGAAGAGAGAACATCTGTTTTCATTGCATCAGATTCGCGGAAATCGGTAATATCGCGTAAAAGGCAAACCTTTCCAACCATGCGCTGATTATTATTGACAGCTGAGACTGAGATGGAATAGGTACGTTGGTTTGCCAAACGCAATTCACGGGTTGAATCACGATTTTCTGTATAATTTGCCAGCAGATTATACAATTCCTCATTCGAAACTACTTCGGCCAGGCTTTGTCCTGGTGTGGTAGAGCTCACCAAACTGCGCAACTGGCAGGCCGCTGGATTAATGAGCAACAATCGATCAGCCTCATCAAACACCATGACAGGTTCCGGGGTTGATGTGAGCACAGCTTCCAGCCGTTGCCGTCCAAGTTCTGCTGTGGCATACAATTTAGCGTTTGCTGCTGCCATTGCCGTCTGGCTGGCTAGCGTCGCCATAAATCGGACCTCTTCCTCAGGGATTAAACGTGTCGCAGAATAACCAATCCACAATACGCCGTAATACTGATTCTCATGCCGCAGAGCAATCGCCAACAAGGCAGCCGGAGCAAGAGAATTACTAGACGGCAGCATACGGCGCATTCTTGCCATATTTGGAACAACCAACTTTTCATGAGTCATCATGCTTTCAAACAACTGCTGGTCAAGTGCTTGGATAGCATCCTGTTCTCCGCCAAGACCAATAGCCAGAAAAGGTTTATCAAGTTGATCGGTCACTACTTCTTTAATTAGAACAACTCTGGCATAAGTAGCGCCACTGCTTTGAGCTGCCTGCAATAATATCTGGAAAGACTGGTTGATATCCAGATTTTGACCAATTGCCTGACTGGATATTAATAATTGATTAAGTTCATCCAGCCGGTCTTTCAGACGTAAGCGCATTTGTTCAAATGAATCCGCTAACTGACCAAATTCATCCTCACTTCCCAGACGAACTGGGGTTTCCAAGTTACCGGAAGCGATCATACTTGCCTGAGCAGTCAGTGTATGCAGGGTATTCGCGATCGGTTTCAGACTTAATCGTAATAATACGAATACCAAGATAAGAATGACAATTAAAAACAATAATAATGGTCCCGCGATTCGCAGAGCAAGCTCATACGATTGTTGAGCAGGAATACTGACCAGCACCGACCAGGTACTCCCCACTACTGGTTGATAATAGACGATTTGACGTATGGATTGAGGAGAATAACTTTCAAATATCCCTTTTTTCTCTGGCAGCTGTCCTTGATAAGTTGTACGGGCATCATTCACGCTTGATGAAGTCTGATAAATGATTCGTCTTTTGTTATCGAGAATCAGCCCGGACCCACTCTCAGCTGTAATTTTTTGTAATGCATTTAGAGACGGATAGGTAAAAGGATTGGTATTGAAGTCTGTACGCGCGAGAAGCACGCCCACAGTTGACCCGATTTCATTCCTAATAGCTGCCATGAAAGAAATTTGAACAGAATTCGAGTCCGATAGGGAATAATTTGTGTATGTTTGAATTTCAACACCCTGGCGGGCCAGCTCAATACCGGCCAATTCCTCCATGGAGAGGGAGAGCTTGTTGAACTGCCTCAATGGGTAACCATCAACAGGCTGTCCCGCCGCGTCAAAAAGATAGAGCTGTGAAAAGAATGGGGTGGAACGTAATTTCTCAGCCAACATCTGATAAGGTGGAACTTCAGTCTCTAACAGCTCTATATTCGCCATAGATAAAGTTAAGTTCTGGCCAGCTTCCATAAAAAAAGGAATGCTAGATGCAGTTGCTTCTGCCGTATTGCGAAGGCGATCCTCAATCACATCCCGTGCAGCCCCACCTGCCAGTCGCCAATCACTGATAATTAAAACGAAGATAATCAAAATTATGAATGGAAACACGCTAAATAAAAATCGATTCTCAATTTTCTGTTCAAGGGGGGATGGCTCTAAACTTTGAGGAATTACCCATAAACTAGACTTAACCCAATATAAGATTGAAACGATAAAACCAGCGATGATTATTTCTGCCATTCGAGCCAGACTGATCGAAACAGCCTGTGAAAATCCATGATCTAGTCTCACAGCCAGGCTACCACCAACATTCAAGAATTGCGTGATCGTCAAAAAAGGCAATATGATGATTGCCGTGGCAAATGCAGCTACGAGCGGGACACGTAACATATGAAAGGATGTAGAACGATATTTTTGGCGCACAAAATAAGAAAATATCAGAGCCATTCCTGCTATTTCAAGAATAGTAAAATAGCTATGAGTATGAAATCCGCCTAAGACAATGCCACTGATAATAGCCAGAATGAACGCTGGACCCATTCCCAAAATACCTGAAGCGAGTTGCCAGGAGATGGCAGCCAATGGAAGTACCATCGCAAGCGGCATTTCCCCGGGTAAATTTGGATAGGGCAGCGCAGAACTCTCAATTTTAAAACCACCAATTAAGATTAGCAGTGGACTTATTGCGGCTAGTACGCCGTACAGCACCCAATCACGTTGAAAAGAAAGTGAAAGTTTCTCCCAGTTTCGATTCAAGAAGAAGAGCAATATCAGGACAGAGAATACCAGACCTGCGATGGAATAAAAATCCTGCGGATTCGCAAAATAGAAACCTTGCTTAAATAAAGTCTGATAATTTCCCATCAATTAATCGAAAAATCCTCTGTTATTGATTATAGCATCGTGAATACATGGAACGGCGATCACCAGGTTCAGAGGTTAATTTTCGCATCGAGATTATTCTTTTCCCAGGCTTTTTGATACAGCCAGGAATTTGTTGTTTTGCCCGTTGGCTGTGTTTTTTCGAGCCATTCCTCCAAAAATTCAGAGCATTGGCGCTTGACATCCACCCAAAAATCTTCATGGTCTTCCGGCCCTTTGACCTTATCAAAACGAATTTGAAAATCCTTTTCAATCTTATTTCTTGCCGATGAATATTCGCTTATGTGCTCCTGGTAATTTCGCAAAATCCGTCGATGAAGAATTTCGTGTTTCCACCAATACGAATTATTATCAAACTTTTTTTCTGGTACAAAATCAAATAATTGATTGAGGCCCAATCCTAATGGTAAAAAGAGGCTGAGACAGGGAGCGGCGGATGCGGTCAACCAAATATCTTCAACGCCAGATTTCGAACGCGTCACCAAAGAGCCAGTCGTTTGGCTGACCCGAATTGGACCATATCCAGCATGCATACATACATCACTGCTCATGCTCGATTTCCCAGGGGAGAACTTTTGATCCTCACCATGATGCGTACGTAAAATTTGGAAGGCGTCAAAAACTTTAAATTGACCTTGAGTATCACGAATTTGTTGACTGGTGCAGGTTTTGCGACCACGCGCATTGCTAAAACGTGTGTAAAGCCAGTCTGAGAAAACATCTGAGAAATTAAAGCTAATATTCTTTTTGTAAAGTTTATGATCAATCGCATAGGGTATCATGTTATCTGAAGCCAGGTCCCAATCACTACCGATCGTGAGACAATTCGAAATTGAACCATGTTTTTCAATCCTTTTGGCTGCCCAAACACGATCTATTGTTTCCAGTTTCCAGGCTTCTTTACGGTCAGCAATCAGAAAACTATTGTGATAATAAAACGGATGGCTAAAACCACAGTTCCCGCTCTGATTATAGATTTCCAAAAGACCAGTGATGACATTAACCGCATCGAGTGCGCTTTGGCTGCGTTCTAGTGCAAGCCTGAGGTAATCCATTCCGATCAATCCAGGTTCTTCATTCGCTTTTATTTTGGAAAAAATTGCCTCATTTCCAATCACTACCCCCCATTCATTTACACCCATTTCTGCACCCCAAATCCATACTGGTCGGCATAAAAGAACTCGATAGGTTTTTTCAACCTGTGGAATAGTGACATATGTACAATCCACATTCGATCCGGCAGGAAATTCCCGTTCAGGAATAATCTCAACATAATGGGGTTCATTTACATCGCGGTCTGAGTTTTTACCAAAAATGATGGAACCGTCCTGAGTGTACTCTGGTAAAACGACGAAGGTGTCACACATAAGTTTTCCTGCCTGATTGAATATAATTGATTGATAATTTGGTTGCAAAATTTGATAGAAATTTACTATTCCGGATTCATCATTTGGTTGAATATGAAGCAATAATTCCACAAATGTATGTATAAACCTGATCCGCATTCATGTCATCAGAGTTGATGATTATCGCATCTTCCGCCGGCTTTAAAGGAGCAATCAGTCGAGTGGAATCGTATTGATCCCGTCTCACCATATCCGAAAGTATCTCCTCAAAAGTGACCACTTTACCGCGATTGATGAGTTCCAGATACCTCCGGCGGGCACGCTCTTCAACCGATGCCTCCAAATAAAGTTTTATTTCAGCCTCAGGCAGAACTACGGTCCCAATGTCACGTCCGACCATCACAATGCAGCCACGTTGGCCAATTCGACGTTGTTGTTTGGTCATCGCTGCCCGTACGCGCTCATACGCGGATACTCGGGATACATTGCGCTCCACATCCGCGCTGCGAATTGCCCAGGTGACATCGATATTTTCCAGGACTATATCATTACTGCGGCCATCATCAATCGAAGGTTTGCGAACGTCAAGATCCATTTTTTCAGCAATCTCTGATACTGCCTGTTCATCATGGATATCCACAGATTGATTTAACGCAGCTAGCGTAACCGCGCGGTACATTACACCCGTATCCAGATATGTAAAATTCAGGGTTTTGGCTAAACGCTCGCCCAAAGTTGATTTTCCCGAAGCTGCCGGTCCGTCCAATGCTATCGTAAAACTCAAATTCTTCTCCTTTAATTAAACCTCAATATTGCAATAACCTTTTCACTCATGTTCCAGGAAAAAGATCATTCCTTACCCACAAAATTACAGGCGTTCGATCAATCATATTCGCAGGAATCTGCCGCGTTAAAATCCAATCATGCCATTCTCTGAAAATAAGTACCGTCCAATTTGGACGAGTGTAATAAGAGAAATCCTGACCACGATAGCTCTCCAGCATCTCGATCTGTTGGTTGGCTGGTGTGATGATCATTTCTGGGTTAGAGAGTGAGAAAGAGTTTTTTTCAAACCTTGCATTTTCAAAATTGCGCAGCTCCCATTCCAAAGAGGGAGAATCAAAAGAAATAACCAGAATCTCGGCATCCGTTTCATTTCCATTTGACCATAATGAATACTCGCGAATAGTCTCTAATAACAAATCTGAATCTTTAGGCATCTGACTGAGAGCCCACATCTCATTTGCAGAGGGTGTTCGTAAACCAGATGCATTCCAACCAGCTGAAAGTGTAAACAAAAAGCTATAAAACACGCCTATAACCAACAAGCTCTTTCCTGCCACTCGCCAGGATAATGACCATCCAATTAAAAATATTGCAATCAGCACCAAAATCCCACCTGCAATGATGAGGAACTCCTTTGAAACAGGTGTCTGGCTTGTGTTCAAAGCTCCATTAAACAAGTTATTGGCAATCAATATTAGGAAGCCAAAAACAGCTATACCAATCCCACTGACCAGGGTTATTGAATTGAAATCATCATCCGGCAATTTAAGTGCACGGACCAGAAATGCGGCAGCCAGAATCAAGAAGGGTATTTCCAGCCAAAGAACAAATGCGACACTTATCGTAGGGAGAAAGGCTAATTCGAAGATTACCAAAACAATATACAAGACTAAGGGTGGAAATAACCTGCCTGATTTCTTTCTTATCATGAACAAACCAGCCAGACCAAAAAAGAGCAAGGGTAGCTGATAAAGGAGCAGCATGCGAATAATTGCTCCAAAACCTGGTCGATACCCTTCATGAGGGAAATTGAAAAGAGCAAGAAACCCGCTCACAATTCCGCCAAATTGAGACAGGTAGATCAATCCAAAAGTACCAGCCAGAGTCAACGTAAATAGAAAGGAGATCAAGAATTTGCGTCTGTCAAGCCAATTGAGTTTCTCAATTAGATCGAACTCGGTTTGCGATACCCGAAGGTATGCGCAAATATAAGAGCGCAAAGGATAAAGCGAGCGGGATCAGTCCAAACCAAAAAGTACTACCAGTTAATAGAAGCAGAGCGCCCCACAATCCTACCAAAATTGATTTTCGCTCGAGAAAAGCGACAAATGCAAAACCACCAATCAGAATTGCCAGTTCCGTTGAATTGATTTGTCGCGACATTGCCAAAAATCCAGGATCGATCGCAATCCAGAAAGCAACAACAATTAATACGGTAGAATTGATGTGCCGCCGAAATAAGAAAGGTAAGAACACCAGCATCGAACCTGCCAGCGCACTGAACAGCCTGGCTCCCCAGGCTGCATTGCCAAATAGGAACATCCAACCGGCGATCAAATTCGTCAATAGGACATCACCAACTGGTTGGGGTGCCAGTCCCTTACTAAGCTGCAGTGCTTGCAGTGCAGTTAAAGCCTCCGCATCGCCTAACGGTAATCGACCTAGATTGAAAAACCGCAAAAAGACAGCCATCGCAAATATCAGAAAAAAGGCAGCCAGTTCAATATGTTTTCGTTCAGTACGCATAAAACCCTTTCAGACGAATATTACCAGTTAATTCTATTCATATTTTCCATTTTTGACACTCAATTTGCTATTTTCATTCACGAGGATTGCCAGAAAAACCCTTGCGGCGAATTTTCCATCTTGAGGACATCGCAGACAGCACTTTTCTCAAGACCACCATACAAGTGGGGGAAGATGCCATCCTGCCCCGAAACTTCATCTTTTAATAATGTGGATATTTTCCGAAGTTCAATTTTCAGGACTACCAGTTTCTGATGCTGGCCGTAAAACCGATTGGCTGTAGCGACAACCTGACCAGAATAAGAGAGGTGGATGAACCCCTCTATTTGGAGAGAGGCAGGTTGATAGATTTCTTCCAGATTGAATTTTTCCCACTCTGCCCTGGTTAGTATATGATAAACATAGGTTTCACTCATCATTGCTTGATCACCTCAAGAATAACCGTTTCTTTGTTTCGGTACACTTCGCGCCACAAATTTTGTTTATCCAATTCGAATTTTCGTAACCCAGGACCGGGGTAGAGAGCTCTTTCCAGTTGACCGACAATAACGTAACGCACATTGTATTTATCTAAAAATTTCTCAGCTTTGCCAATATCATAGGTCTCGTAAAAATCCCTAACCTCGTCAACCCGCTTTGTAATCCACTCGGAAGGCAAGACGGCCCGTTGTTGGCGCTGATGCCAGTTCCAACCTATCACATCGGCTAAACCGGTGTAGATCGAAAAGCGGCTGCCCCAGCGATATTCCACTGTATTTCCCTCAACAATAACCGGCGAACCATCCACATTATCCTGCATCCAGCGAATAGCATCATAATCTTGACTCAAATCCAATTCTTTGCCTTCATCCACATAAAATGAAGACTGCATGTATTGCATACCATCGAGGGTGAGTTTCGCACGGCTGCTGATGCGATCATCAATTTTGGCCGTTCCAGCCAATAAAGGGTACATGGCAGTGAAGGCGAACATCAATAAAAGTGTGTATTTCCATAATTGTAAACCCACGCTATCTTTTCGGGTCAGTAAAAAACGCCATAACCAGACTGCGCCAAAAGCTGCTGAAAGTGCTAAAAAGACCCAGACCTGAAGATAGAATTTAAAAACCGTATTCATGCGAGCAATATCACCGCGTAACACAAAAACTTCCACAAACAAAGTTAAAACCAATGCTGTACCGGTCATAAACAAAATCAAGCGCTCGAAATCAGTCTGGTCACTTCGGAATATCAATACAACAGCCCAAACAGCCAACGGAAGTACCAACCAGACAATGGCTACTTTCAACAGAATTAAAATAATCATTAAAAGTAAAGGCACAAATACAAATATCCAGAGCCAAAACTGATATTTTTGCAACTTTCGCAAGGAGGAAAAGGGCGTGCTTTCCATCCACTGATAGGTTTCCGCCATAAACCAACTGGTGATCACAGAAAAGAAAAAGCCCCAGTGCGTAAAGAATGACCAGAATGGTGAACGATCTCCCTTCCAGAGTTCGATCGCGCTATACGCCTGGCCGTACCAATCACTGAAGGGCTTATAGAATAACGCAGATAAAATGACCAATGCGATTGTAAAGCCAAGGGCTTCCAGCACCATACGCAACTGAATGCCTTTACCTTCCTTCCCAGAATTGACAAAACCATTCTTCAGAATTGTGTATACCAGAACGATGGAGGCTAAGAGCAAATAAGTCGGGTAGTCCCAGGTGTTGGTTGGTCTTAATGCCCCGATGACAATCGCCCCCAAAGCAACGACCAGCCCTTTTTGGGCAGAAGCTGAGATCTTGCCATGAAAGTTCCAACGACTTGAAATCACAGCCAAACACCATCCCAAAACAAGCAGAGTGATCGGAAGAGCAATCATGTGAGCATGTAAATCACCATAAACAAATGTAAAAAATGGAAATTCCGTAATTGGGGACTGAGGTAAAACACGACTGGGGTTCCAATACCAATCACCAACAGAATAGGGTAAATTTGCGCCGGATATGAACTCCACCAATCCTTTAATTGACCAGAGAAGACGTTCAAATATCGTGGCCGAATCGATAATTCCATTGGATGAACCCAGTTTTTGGAAACCCTGCCAGAGCATCCTCAGCGTTCCTAAATTACCAATCAAAATCGTAAAAAGCACGCCTAAAAAACCCCCTAAGAAAGCGTAAGATTTAGTAAATTTGAAAAATGCGATCTTTCCGGTGAGTAAGTCACCCTTCGTGGTTCTGAATGCCAAAGTGATACCATTCCAGATAAATCCAAAAGCACCCAGCCCTAAGAGAGAAAACAAAAGCGGCAAAATCAAATTATAGGCAGTAGATGGGATGATTCCTAAAAGCTTTACCCAAATCCCAACAATCACAAAACCATAATAATAATAATTGATATAGCCACCGGCGTACCATGGATCGTAAGGTGGGAAAGTAGTACTTTTTATCACAGCGTTAAGATAAGCGAAATCCATGGGTTTTTCGCCACCCTTAGCCGGATGCCAGAGATCCGGGTTTCCAACTCGTATAAGTAGGAACAGAGCAAAAAGAAAGATGCCAATTATCTCAACCCAGATAAAATATTCTTTCATTGTGCGCAGGTCAGCCACAATTTCTTTCCATTGAATAATTCCGAAAACGATGCCTATAATCGCCAAAACGCCAACTACAGCCTGTATAAATATTCGGCTTACTGCTATTCCATTTGATCCTGCCAGCCAGATTATCAATGCCAGTAAAAGCATGGCGACCAGTTTGCTAAACGCAAAGCCACGATCAACTAAGCCAGAAAGCATTATGCGCACAAGCGGGTAAAGCAGCCATCCGAAAAGCGTGATTGAAAAATACCAGATAACAATAGTTAGGAATGGATTTGTGTTGATAAGTGCGCTACGATCAAACAATTGTGCCCAGGTGCCGCCCTGTTGATTCACTTGAAGGTTTTGAGGGGGTAATTCCAGGTCAGCCGGATACTCCGGGAATTTTGCCGGGGTTAAGTTTCGTACTTTCTGCAAATCCACTGAGGAGAGTATTGCCATCACGTTAGAAGAATTGTACTGAGGGGTTTTCTTGAAAATCATGACTTTGGGATGATCGTAAACAGAGAAGGATTCTTCTGCAAATTGGTCATTGATTTCCCAATCACCAAGGTGGGGGTAAGAATCGAAAACTTGAACAAGCTCAAAGCCAAGCTCGCCCTGGAAATCTCCGGGTTGTGCAACAGAATAACACCAGGTCACCTCTTCACTCTCAGGGCAGCCGAGCAGAGAGCGGTAAAACTTGGTGGTCAGGGGATACCGTTCTGGCACCCTTGTGGTTGTTCCCCACTGGCGATTCGACGACATGAAAATGTATTCAGTCTGATTTAATGTGGAATAAAAACGGTTTAACTTATCTTGATCGTCTTTAAAGTACATTTCAAAATTGAGCTTATCCTGATAGATACCGCCGAATGGATCCCGCCCATCCAGCCTGACCGGCAGTGGATCATCCCAAGTGCTTTCCACTGCGACTGCACTGCCGAGAATTTTGATAGAGTCACTACCAACATAATCCAATACGAGTTGGTAATTATGGTCGCCTGCTAAAAACACATCCGGTTCCAAGTCCACTGTATAATGAACCCCAATATCAGTTTGAGATAGTTGAAATGAGTTTTCCAGTTTTCCGGTTGTAAGCAGTTTGCTGCCGCCTTCAAGATCAAAAATTGAAATGGTTATTTCAGAGACTTTTTTGCTGGATTTATCTGAACGAATTACTCTCCCCAGCGCGATGCCGGTTAATTGAGCTTCCTCATCCAAACTAAAAATTGAATTATATGAAAGGTAATTTTCAATTTCATAATTATATGGAACCGAAATTACCTCTTGTGCGCTGACACCTGCTTTATCCAGTTGCAAGTTAATCGGACCGGGGATATTGTCATAAATCCATCGGGAAGCCTCCACACGCGTCATTGGCTCTATGTAAATACGGGTGAACATGTAAGCCCAAATTGCAGTGCCAAGCACAGCTATAATTCCAAGAGAATAACCGGCTATGCGCAATAAATTTCGCATGAATTTATTTACTTCAGCATTGGTAGCTAGAGTAAAAATGAACCAAGCTGCAATCAGTGCGAATAATGGATATACCGGCATTTGATAGCGCATCATCGGGTTGCCTACTGCTGATTGCCACAAGAAGTAACCAGCTGCCCAAAACCAGATGACAGCATAATTTCGCCATTGCCCCCGCATGATTAGCCAAGCCATGAATGCCAAACCTGACCAGAAAGGGATGCTTAAGGGAATCCCAAGTCCCCACAAGGTAATATTTTTAGCAGCAAAGAAAAAATCTCTGCGCGCCCATTGCAAGGCAGGTGGATAATCCACGTCACCATTGGAAAGGTTGCTTAGCTCTTTTATATTGCTCAACCATTTTGGATTTAATTGAAAATTAAAAAAGCCGGGTCCGGCAAAGGCATAAGGCTGAAAAATACGAAAAGCCAGAATTGCGAATATTGCAGCTACCACCAAATCGCGCAGAATCAATTCACTTTTACGAATAGGATCCTGTTCAGGATAGCGATTCCAGATAACAATATATGCGATTGGCAATAAAACTGCCGCAAAAACCGTATTTACTTTTGAAGCCGCGGCCATCCCGATCACGGTCCCAAACACTGCCGATATTAACAATAACTTCAAGTAAGGGATCCAAACCTTACCCGTATTTATCCTTTTCGTACCTATCCGTTCAATTTCCTCTTCATCGGTATTCCGGGCAATAAATCGCGTTTTCACAATGACCACTGCCAGGTAAGCAGCCAAAGTGGTAAAAAAGGCTGAAAAGGTGTCAACTGTATAGAAGTGGGATTGTTGAATCTGCAAAACTGCCAGACCAGAAAAGGCGGCAGCAAGCAGCCCTATTTTCGAATTGAACAACTTTTTGCCGATCAGAAAAACCAATAAGACGCTTCCCATATCAAACATGGCGGAAAGACCACGGCCAACCTGGGTTATTTGATTCCAGCTGACATTGTCAAATAAGAAGCTGGATATATAACGGGTCAGAATGATTGGCAGATCACCATAGACATAAAAACCATTGCCGGTATTGTGCGGGTTCAAGGTTGATAGCGCGGTATTAAAGTATTCGCTGAGACTTTCAACACGAGTTAAATTGTTGGTTACCCCAATTAAAAATCGCTCGTCGGGATGCAAGAATTGATAATTTCCCCAAAATAAGCCTGCCACTCGAAAGTAAACGCTGCCAGCCAGGATTAATAGCATCAAAAATGGAGCTACCCATCTGGAGAATATTGTTCCGGAGTCCTGTAAATCTTTCTCTGTTATCATCATTTGACCTATGGTGAATTTGTCCCGGAAGATGCTACCATTGCAGGAACAACAAAAACAAAGAAATCCTTACCCTCACGACCAGAATCATAGCGATAGAGCGCACCGTATGGGTAAAGCGCTTGTAACTGTGCTAAGGCATCGCCATTTTCCGGTTTGAGAATGAATAATTTTTGGTCTTCAATCGCAATTGTTTTAGCAAAGGAATCCGGCCACAAAGCGAAATCTCGGGTAGGATAGCCTGCTGCGATGCCAACCACGCGAGTATCAACCCAATGTGCTGATGGTACTACAAAGGCATTGTCCACATCCCCAACTGAATCCGCAAATCCACGAATGACACCGCCAATTTGTGAAGAATTCCAGGCATTTTTCATGAATTGCTGGTTGAATTGGTTAAATACGAGATCGTAATTCAGGCTGGCCGAGCCTATCAACAACCCTGCAGCGGCAGCAGCAATAAGTACTTTATGGAAGTTTGATCGCGCAATACTGTAGAACCGGCGAAATAAACCTTCAAATCCAATCGCTGTCAAAATAAAAACCGGAATAATGGCTCCACTCGTTCGATTGAGGCTCGGGTTTTCTTCAGGAAATGCCAGGGATAAGATCGAAGGCATCATTAAAAGGGGTACAGACACTAATAGAAAAATATCTTCCCAATTGCGCTGGCGGACGTAACGACCAATGACAATCAGATTGCCAATAAAGAAAAATGCCGCACTAACGATATCTAATGCAGGCCGAAATGGGATGGAATGCACCCAGGTATTGCCATTGGAGTAAAAAAACATCGTTTCGGCGTTCCAAAGATTTTTTAGAAAAATAATACCGACAGGTTCCGGATAATTGCGTTCGAAGGTTCCCAAACGGGTTAATGCACGGTAATTAACCGCTTCCGGGTTTATCAATGTGAACTTGAAAAGCGGTAGAAAGATGATAAAACTGGCAATTATCAGGATGGTGAGCAAGAAAATCACATTCAAACGGTGACCTTTGTTTCTGGCATGTATGCTAAACAAGATTATGCCAGCCAGAATTAAAAAAGGTAAAAATCGTGTAGAACTGTAACCATGCAAACCTAAACCAACTGCAATTCCAGCATAAATAAAGTCATTCCGCCTTTTTTGCCGCAGGCCACGGACAAGAAAAAATAAAGCGGGGGAGGCAAACATCGGATAAAGGGGAAAGCGTAGGCCGACTCTTGAAATAACATTATGCCAATAAGAAATTCCCGCAAAGAAAAAGGCGAGCAGCCCGATCCACTTATTGCCCAACTCTTTACCAAGTTTATAAATAAACGGCAACGCCAAAAAGCCTGCAGAGGCAGTGCCCAATTTCAGACTTAGAAAGGTAACCCCGGTTTTAAAAATAATTGCTATCAGTGCTGTCCAATAAAACTGAAAGAATTCCCGCCCGGTATTTCGCACAAAAAAAACGTGATAATCGCCATTAAGGACATCATAAACATCCAATAACTTTTCGGCATGATCACTAAACATCTCACCCAAAATTTGATTGAGTTGTGAAAAGCGAAAAAAAACGACCAGAATCAGAACGGCTGCTACCAGGAAAAACCAGGGAGTAATTGTCAAATGGAGCTTTTTTTCTTCGATAAGTGCCCTTGATCGCTTTTTTAGCCCAGAAATTCCTTGAAAATCAAACATTGCATAAATAAAACTGCCCAGACTGAGCAGCCAGAAAAATAGATTGAGCGAATTAAAGCGCAGATCGTTATCACCAACTTTGTGGAAAGCGAAAAATGCAATAATCAAGGAAGCAAAACTTACCATCAAGGCAATATATTGACTCTTAATTAATTCCGTGTTGATAGGTTGATTACTTGATTCTGGAAAGTGATTGAACAAACTATCTTTTTTCAGAAAAGCAATTACCACCATAGATGCTGAAAGTAGATATAAAATTGCAGCAACAAACGGCAGCTGATCCGGGGGTTCCAATAATATTTGCGCAATTAATGCAAAAATAAGTGCTAAAAATAAATACCAGGGAAGGTTTAATACAGGCTGAACCTTCTTTTTAGCCATGTGTAAGCCACCATCAAGTATTTTTGAATCAATATCCGCCGCCAGGTCTTCTGCATCAGAAAAATGGGATATGGCTTCCATATCCCATTGATCCAGATTATATTTCCAGGGGAATAATTTCGCTTTGACGTAGTCTAATACGGAAGGTTCATTCATAATGGTATTCTGTAGACTTTAACCGATTTTAGCAGGTTTTTTCGATTACAAATTTGTCAATGCAACAATACACAATTAAAAAATGTCATTCGGAGGAGTTCAAAGTAGATAGTCTCGCGACAACTTTCGGAAAAATTCATCCTCCTGATCGCCTAACTTTCGTCTATCCTATCGTTAATGATAAATCATTATTCTATCATCGCATATTAATTACTCAGGCGACAATTTCTTTTACAAGCTGCTCGTATCGCGTTGCTATTTTTTCCGGCAAGTAAGTAGATCTAATTTGTTGTGAATCTTGCTGGTAGCTGGCAGGTTGGTTGAAAATCTTGATGATTGCCTGGGCTAATGCCTTGGAATCCCCAATCGCAACCACCTCACCCATTTTATGGCGCAAAACGGGTTGACGCACACCTGGCAGAGCGGAGGCTACAGATGGTGTACCGCTAATCATGGCTTCAATCTGCACTAATCCAAATGCTTCGGTTGCATTCAAACTTGGCAGGATGAGTACATCAATATTGGGGTAAAAAAGCGCCATTTCCTCATGACTCTGAGGACCCAGAAATAACCAGCTCCCTTTTTTCTCTAGTTGGTGCACCCGGGGCATTAATCGATCAATATATTGTTCTTCTCCTCGAATTTCTTTATATGGGCCGGAGAATTGAAGTTGTGCATTTGGAAAGATAGCAAGAATCTCTGGCATTGCATCCAAAATCACTTCAATCCCTTTTTCTGTTGCAAAACGTACAGCCATACCAATTACCGGTCCTTTTGCAGAGGGATTCGTTTTATTACGATAATCCTCAATTTGTTGCTGGGTCACTTCCGGCAGTTCTACTGGTGGCGGGATTATTTCTAACTTGTGACGGAACTTGGTCAAGAAGCTGGAATGATCAGCATAGTCGCTTGTGTAAGTGACTAAACGTGTAGCAAAAAATGCAGCGATATGATTCATAAACAAAACAGATTGATTGGCAAGCCATGGTATCAATCCTGGCGGCATTATTAAGTCACAATGGTAAGTGATTATGGTTGGTTTTCGCAGCACCCGGGCAATAAGCGAGACAACTGCCGAATCAAATTGTGGCAAGTGCAGTTGGACAACATCATGCTCCTTGACCAACTGAGCCACCAGGGCTGGAAATGTGGGCATAACCACCCCTTTGCTAATTCTCATTAGAACAGGAGCGCGAACAATACGTACTTTGTTTTGGATTTCCAACAAAGGCAGGTTCTTTTCATGACGACTGGTTAATACGGTGACATCATGACCCCGTTCAATAAAAGCATTAGCCAGCAGCTCTGCATAAATAGTTAATCCGGATATATGGGGACGGTAATAAGTTAAAACAATTAATATTTTCATCAACCACCTTGAAACAAGTGCTGGTTTTCCTTTACCCAGGTGAATAATTTCTCTATCCCTGCCTCAACTGAGATTCCTGGCTGCCACCCAAATACTCTATTCGCTTTGCTAATATCACTCACATAAATTTTTTGATCGCCTGGTCGCCAATTAGCAAATGTAACCGGTATTGTCTTTTTCAGAAGACTCTGAAGAATGGGACCAAATTGAGACCACACCGACATGACGTTGTTGGAACCACCGCCAATGTTAAATATATTTCCCGCAGTAACATCAATCTGATCAATGACAGCATCATAGGCGTTCAAAAGATCATCGATATAGAGGAGATCGCGTACTTGTTTTCCATCTCCATATATTGAAATCGGCCGGCCCAGAATCGAGGCGATCACAAACCAGGCCACCCACCCCTGGTCCTCCAATCCGAACTGGCGCGGACCATAAATGCAGCTTTGGCGAAGTACCACAGTCGGTAAATCATAGATGCGGGCATAATCGTGCACATATTGGTCCCCACAGCCTTTCGAACAGCCATAAGGCGAATGGAAATTGAGATTTCTGGATTCAGAAATCCCCAATGGTAAATCCCGATAGCAGTAGGCATCTTTTTTTTCCTCCACTACCAGATCTTCCATACCACCATATACTTTGTTGGTAGACGCGTAAAGAATAATTGGCCTTTTATATGAATTTCTAGCTGCTTCTAAAACATTTAATGTGCCTAATGCGTTTACTTCGAAATCCTCACGTGGATCATTGACCGAAGTTGTGACTGCCACCTGCCCTGCAAGGTGCACAATAACATCGGAGGTTCGGGCTGCGACTTGTAAAGCTTCTTGGTCGCGAATATCCTTTTGAATAAATTGAAAAGCAGATAGCCCATAAAGAGAATATAGCCATTCCAAATTTTTTTCTGTTCCCGGTCTGGAGAGATTATCATAGATAATTAGCCTGGCACCTCTTGATAATAGACGATTAGCATAATTTGACCCGATAAACCCAGCACCTCCGGTCAGTAAGAACTCTTTAGCCATCCTCTCCTCCATGATTTTCGTGTTGCATTTGCACTTCTTTTTGTTGTTGCAGGTTGCTAAACAGTCCCCTTAAAGAATAACCATCCTGAATTAAGGCAAATATTCCAATAGCTCCGGTAACGACAAATTGAGCTATATGCATGATCAAAGCGTAGGCTAATGCTGTCTCCTGGTCGATTTGGAAAATTCCCAGAGCAGCTACAATGGACGATTCAAAAATTCCGAGACCGGCTGGTGCTGAAGGTAACGCCACTCCAAGGGCTAACAAAGTATTGGCAAAAGCTCCCCACCAAATTTCTACCGAGGGTAAAAGCAGGAATAGTAACAGTGAATACTGAATAAAGCTGACTAACCAGGAGCCAATGATCCCTAAAAAGCCTTTGATTAATTGCGAAGGATTTTGTAGTGCTTGAAATCCATCCAATATTGCAAAAACAAAAGGGAGAATCCTTTTTTCTATAAAGGGTACTCGTCCGCCATTTTTACGCAACCATTCCCGCACAACTTTGTAATTTCGGGAAACGATATAGAGCCCAATAGCAGCCAATAAAACAAAAACAAGAATTGCACTGGCAATGCCCCTGACCCATTCCAAACCAATTGCAAAAGGCAGCAATAACAACAAGAAAAAAGCAAGAATGAACAGGTCAAAAACCCGTTCCACAAAGATTGTGGAAAGAATCTGACCGGGATTTACTTTCATCGTTGCACCCATAAATACTGCCCGGCTGACTTCACCTAACTTAAATGGAAAAATATTATTAATGAAGTATCCTTCATTCAGTTTCAAAAATGTTTGGGCATAACTGACACCAGGTCCTAGCAATGCGCGCCAGCCTATCGCCCGTACCAGCAGAAAGCCAAGAGTAAAGAGAATCATCAAAACAAAATAAAGAATATTGGTCTGTTTGAGAATTGCAAACGCACTATCAATATTGACAAATTTCGTCAAAGCGTAAATCGCAATGGCGCTGATTAATAAACCTGGTAACCAGCGGAAAATTGTATTTGATTTTGAGGATGGTTTTTTTTCAAGATCGCTCAATCATCCTCCAGGCGCAGAACAGCCATAAAAGCTTCTTGTGGAATCTCGACATTGCCCACCATTTTCATTCTGCGTTTACCACGTTTTTGCTTTTCCAGTAATTTCTTTTTACGGGAAATGTCACCACCATAGCATTTTGCCAAAACGTCTTTGCGTAAAGCCTTCACATTTGCCCGAGATATAATTCTTCCACCTGCGGATGCTTGAATGGCAACATCAAAGAGCTGGCGTGGAATCAGTTCTTTTAATTTGGTCACCATTGCCTGCCCTTTATGGTAAGCATTTTCTTTATCCACAATCGTTGCAAGCGCGTCAACTGGTTCTCCACCCACCAAAATTTCCAACTTGACCAGGTTTTCAACACGGTAATCAGCAAAGGAATAGTCCATCGAAGCATATCCCCGTGTTCGTGATTTTAATTCATCAAAAAAATTGATAATTAATTCAGAAAGAGGAATTTCAAGGTTAAGCTGTACACGGTTACTGGAGGGATATTCCTGGTCTTTAAAGAGGCCGCGGCGCTTGCGCACCAGGTCCATTACAGTTCCATAGTAATCGGTGGGTGAAATAATTTGCAGGTTCATCCACGGTTCTCGTATTTCTATAATTTCATCTTCACCAGGTAAAAGAGCGGGTGAATCAATCCGAATGGTCTCCCCACTTTTTAATTCGACCTCATATTCTACGGATGGAGCTGTAACGACAATATCAAGATCATATTCACGTTCAATTCGTTCCTGGATGATCTCCATATGAAACAGTCCCAGAAACCCGCAGCGAAACCCGAAATTAAGCGCCTGTGATGTTTCTGGAACATAATCCAATGAGGCATCATTAAGCTGTAACTTTTCAAGTGCGTCCCGTAAATCAGGGTAGTCTTCTCCATCAACGGGGTAAATTCCGGCAAAAACCATCGGTTTGGGGTGGTGATAACCTGGCAAAGGTTTCTGTGCTGGATTCTTGGCTAAAGTAACCGTATCTCCCACTCGGCATTCACCTACAGATTTCAGACCGGTGGCGATATAACCCACCTCTCCATCATGCAAGGCACTAATCTCGCGCATATCCGGTGAAAAAACACCAAGCTCAACCGGTCGTAGCACCAGCCCATTAGACATGATGCGAATATTATCTCCGGCTTCCATTGCGCCTTCCATGATACGAATATAAGCAACCACACCTTTATAGGAATCATAATGAGAATCAAAGATTAAAGCCCGCAAGGGTAAATCGTTTTCACCCTTAGGTGGCGGGATAAGCGCGACAATTGATTCCAATACTTTTTCAACATTAATACCAGATTTAGCAGAAATTTTGAGGATGTCCTCTTCAGGTATACCTAATAGATTTGAAATTTCTTGTGCAACTAACTCGGGTTGCGCCGAAGGAAGGTCGATCTTATTAATCACAGGAATAATTATCAGGTCAGATTCTAGTGCAAGATATAGATTTGCTAGTGTTTGAGCCTCTATCCCCTGGGATGCATCCACCACCAACAAAGCACCTTCGCATGCCAACAAAGCACGGCTGACTTCATAGTTAAAGTCAACATGACCGGGTGTATCAATTAAGTTTAATTCATATCGCAATCTATTATTGGCCGTGTAATGCATTCTTACGGCAGAGGCTTTAATGGTGACACCCTTTTCACGTTCAAGATCCATGGTGTCTAAAATCTGCTCTTTCATGTCGCGATCGGATATGGTATCCGTCAATTGTAAAAGGCGATCAGCAAGCGTCGATTTGCCATGATCTACATGTGCAATAATGCAAAAATTCCGGATTAATTTTCTTTCCATAAGCGTACTGAAGTATACCTCAGAAAGCCTTTCGGTTCAGTTTACGTACTTCATTCTTTAGGTTCAGTTTCAAAAAAAGTAAAAACCCGTTCAGAAAGCTGATCATCAATAATCTGAATTTCTTCTGCCTTTTGAAGGTCCAGTAAGAACTCAATGTTTCCCTTAGGTCCGGTGATCGGTGATTGCATAAAATCTCGAACCAGAAATCCTTCCAATGCAGCGGAATTGATGATATCTAGCAAGATTTTTTTATGTAAATCATGATCTCTAATCACGCCAGAACCTTTGGCAGCGTCCTTGCGGCCAGCTTCGAACTGCGGTTTGACCAATGCAATTACCCTGCCATTGGTTTTCAGCCAACCGCGAATTACCGGCAATAAAACTTTCAAAGAAATAAAGGATGCATCCACGGTAACAAGATCAATTAACACTGGAAAATCTTGAACATATCGTGCATTTGTGCGTTCATGTACCTGAACACGCGAGTCATTTCTCAATTTCCAATGTAAAATTCCATAGCCTACATCAATTGCATAAACCCGCTCAGCTCCATGTTGCAGCAGACAATCGGTGAAACCCCCAGTCGACGCGCCTACATCAACGCAGACCTGATTGCTGAGATCAACAAGAGAAAATTTCTCCAGAGCCGGTTCCAATTTCTCGCCTCCACGTGAGACATATTTAGGGCCGGCATCAACGCTGATATTGGCATTCCTGGAAACTTTTTGAGAAGGCTTATCAACGGGTTGACCATCTACACGCACACTGCCCGCCATCACGATTCTCTGCGCCAGGCTGCGGGATTCGACCAATCCGCGTTCGAACAGGAGAATATCAATCCTTTCTTTTTGCATTTTCAAATTGTACCTTAACCCTGGCTAACACTCTATTTTCCTCGTCTGAAATTAATCCGCAAATAAACGAGTTATGATAAGATCAATTTATGGTCAAAGCAATCATAAGAGAGTTGCGTATTCATCAGTGGCTAAAAAACGTTTTTGTGCTTATCCCCCTTGTTTTCGATCGCCAGTTATTCAGAATTGACTCTTTTCTTCAATCCTTGCTGGGTTTTTTCTTGTTTTGCTTTGTTTCCTCCAGTGTTTATATCATCAATGATATTATCGATCTCGAAGCCGACCGGAAACATCCCAAAAAACGCAATCGGCCAATTGCCGCTGGAAAATTACCAGTCAATCTCGCTTGGGGCATCGCCATCATTCTTATTCTGGGGTCTATAGCAGCCGCCTTTTTTTTATCTCCCTGGTTTATGCTGATTCTCGTCATCTATTTCTTGATTAATTTGGCTTATTCACTCAAATTGAAACATTTTGCTTTAATTGATGTGATGATCATCGCTGCAGGTTTTGTTCTACGTGTCGCTGCCGGTGTTTCGTTATTGGTGGTTGAACGTTTTTCACCCTGGTTGTATGTAGTGACCACACTTTTTGCCCTCTTCCTTGGATTAGGAAAACGAAGAGGAGAGCTGGTAACCTTACAAAATAACGATCACAGCCAGCGCAAGGTGCTGGATGGATACACAATACCCTTCCTTGACCAATTAATCACAATCGTTTCCGCCACAACTATTGTCGCTTACAGTCTGTATACATTTTCTGCTCCGAATTTACCTGAAAATCACGCAATGATGTTGACCATTCCATTCGCGCTGTACGGGATTTTCCGATACATTTATTTAATTCAAGTTAAGAATGAAGGTGGTGCACCGGATGAGTTGGTATTGGTGGATCGTCCGCTGCAAATTTCATTTTTATTGTTCGGTCTCTCGATACTTATTATTTTCTATCTTTTCTAGCATCAATGACAGCTACCATCGAAACTGCCCCGGCAAAGTCCATCCTGGTTGGTGAACATGCGGTGGTCTACAACCAACCAGCTATTGCTTTCCCCATAAATACAATCCACGCAAAAACAAAAATATTTGCCAATCCACTCGGCGCTCCGAATGAAATTCAGATTATTGCTCAAGATATCCATCTGAATACAAATTTGTTTTCACTGCCCTCTGACAATCCCTTCGTCATATGCTTGAATGGTCTCATGCAGGCGGCTCATATTTCATCTTTTCCATCCTGCAGAATCATGCTTTCATCGACCATTCCAATTGCCTCGGGGTTGGGATCCAGCGCAGCCACATCTGTCTCACTTATTCGAGCCTTGGCAAGCTTTATCGGATATCAGGCAGATAATCAATTAATATCAGACCTCGCTTATCAGGTTGAGATTAAATACCATGGAACACCTTCAGGCATCGACAACACGGTTATTGCACACAATCAAATTATATACTTCATCAAATCACATCCCTATAAGACAATTGACCTGCTAAAACCTTTGACAATCGTCGTTGCAAACAGCGGAATCCGAGGTAATACTAAAGAAGCAGTAAATCGGGTACGAAAATTATGGCTTAAGGATCAAAAGAAGACAGAATCAATGTTTTCCAAGATTGGAGAAATCACAAAGATGGCAGAATTGACATTTCAGCAGGGTGATGTAGCCCTGCTCGGTCAATATTTAAATACTAACCAGGAATTATTAAGGCAGTTAGGTGTGTCACATCCAAAATTGGAAACATTGATTGAGCAAGCCCTTCTAAACGACGCTTACGGTGCAAAATTATGCGGTGGCGGCTTAGGGGGAAATATGATTGCACTGGTACCGCAAGAGAAAGCAACGTTTGTCGCAAATGCTTTAATAAAAGCAGGGGCAACGCAAACAATTATTGAAACGCTTAAGGCGAGTAAAAATGACTGAGTTGGTCTTTATCAAATGGGGCGGCTCGCTCATCACAAACAAGGATCAAGCTGAAACGCCCGATTCTGAGATGATACGCAACCTGGCCAATCAATTCCTGCAAATCATTCAACAGTTTCCCCAAACCAAATTTGTGCTTGGTCATGGGTCTGGATCATTCGGCCATGTTGTAGCCAATAAATATCACACCAGACAAGGGGTATCTACCCCTGCCGAATGGAATGGCTTTTGGCAAGTATGGAAGGCTGCCCGCGCATTGAATCAAATTGTGCTGACTGCGTTGGATAAATACCATATACCACATATTGCAATTCCGGCATCAGCCACATTCATGGCTGACAAAATGGCACCTGTTTCTTTTTTTGAAGAACCATTCAGGAATGCCTTACAACATGGTATCGTTCCGGTAATTTATGGCGATGTGGTCTTTGATCATACACTGGGGGGAACGATCTTATCCACAGAAGATATATTTTTCCACCTCGCCCGCAACTTTCAGCCAGAAAAAATTCTGCTGGCCGGTTTAACAGATGCTATTTTTTACGATTTCCCAATAAACGAGAGACGAATTGCAACCATTACCCCTCAAAATTTCACGGAAATTCAGCCTTTCATAGGCGCATCAAATAGTATCGATGTGACTGGTGGCATGCTCACCAAAGTAAAAAGAATGTTGGAATTAATTGAAGAACAACCGCAATTAAAAGTAACCATCTTCTCAGCAAAACATCCAGATGCAATGAAAACAGCTTTACTGGATGGAGATATTGGCACATGTATCAGACAGGAGTAAAAAAATGACTTTATACACCCTTGAAATGTTGGAAGAAGTTGAAGACAAAATTCTGGTCCCTTATGGCGTCCATAGTAAGAATTCCAAAGGCAGATTGTTTCCGGATAATGAACCTGGCTACCGAACAAAATTTCAACGAGATCGAGATCGCATCATCCACACATCCGCATTTCGACGCTTGGAATATAAAACCCAGGTTTTTATCAACTATGAGGGTGATCATTATCGGACGAGATTAACTCACACGCTGGAAGTAGCACAGATAGGCCGTACACTTGCTCGTGCGCTAGGAGCAAACGAAGATTTAGTCGAAGCGATTTGTCTGGCGCATGATTTAGGTCATTCACCATTTGGACATTCTGGCGAAACCACCTTGAACCGCTTGCTTACTGATGCTGGTGGTTTTGATCATAATAAACAATCGTTTCGAATCGTTACCAAACTAGAAAAACGCTACCCTGATTTTCCCGGGTTGAACCTCTCCTGGGAAGTTCTGGAAGGAATGGTTAAGCACGAATCTGAATATGATATCTCCGACGCAAAAGACTTTGACCCGGATCTGAGAGGAAATATAGAGGCACAAATAGCAAACGTTGCTGATGAATTGGCATATACAGCACATGACCTGGACGATGGCTTGCGCTCTGGCCTGATCACACCAGAAATGTTATCTGGAATTGAGCTATGGGAAATTCTCTCGGAAAATGCGTCTTATAAAGGCGGCCCATTGGATGACCTTACCAGACATGTTATGATCCGTCGATTAATTGGAATGGAAATAAATGATGTTTTAACGAGTGCTGAAAAACTTATCCGTGACAACACCATCCGATCGGTAGAACAGGTGCAGAAAATGCCCTATAATCTCGTTGTTTTCAGTGAAGACATGACCCGTCGGAATCGCAAATTAAAAGATTTTCTATATAGCAATCTTTACCGCCATTACCGGGTCCAGCGCATGTCAGTCAAAGCAGACCGTCTTCTCACGCAATTATTTCAACTATATATGGCCGAACCTGCTATTTTGCCCCTGCAGGTACAAGAAAAATTTGGTGAGAGTGCGCAGGAGCGAGCAATTTGCGATTTTATCGCCGGAATGACAGATCGATACGCTGTTGACGAATATAACAAACTTTTCGATCCGATGATTCTCCCATGATACAATTTCACCTGATCAATATTCATTACACAGCATGAAAGGCAATTATGGCTGAAACATCATTTTTGACTGCAGAAGGTCTTGAAAAGTTACAAAAAGAGCTAATTCAATTGAAAGGTCCCGCACGCGATGATCTCTCCCATCGTCTACGTGAAGCTATCCAAATGGGCGATCTCTCTGAAAACGCTGATTATATTCAGGCAAAAGAAGAACAAGGTTTTCTCGAAGGTCGTATTCAGGAACTTGAACAACTTCTATCAAATGTCCAGATCATTGATGAGAATGAAAAAAGTAGAGATGTAATCGACATTGGGGCCACAGTAACCGTTCAAGAAGAAACTTACGCCGAAGAAGAGTATTTTCTTGTCGGACCAAAGGAAGCCGACCCAATCAATGGACGCATCTCTTACGAATCACCGATTGGAAAAGCTTTAATTGGTCACAAAGTCGGAGATTCCATAAAGATCGAAACACCGGGTGGATCATTAAATTTAAAAATTAAAAAGATCGTCTAGGAATAAAATAAAAAAGTCGGCTTACAATAAACAAGCCGACTTATATTATTTATGTATAGAAATTTCGTCTACTTTTGCCAGATTGCCAGTTCGACAGTAATGCGGTCAATGACGCTGCCTTCCGGTAATGCACCCTGAGCATAGATAATATCAACTACTCTGGCTTCCATCTGCAATGTTTCTGATTCCAGTACTACCCGACCACCCGGTTGAATTAATACGGGTTCACCTTTAGAAGCAAGGCGCTGGGAAAGAGCAGGGTCATCATAGGCGTGCTGACTCATTAAGACTTTGGTAACTGTTTCAATATCGTTCTTGTCAAAGAGCCAGGCTTCAATTGCTGTTACTTTTTTGGGTTCGCCTACACCAATGATCTCTGAAATACTGACACCACACTCACCAAGAAACTCACCCGAAGGTGAATCGATACTAAAAGAATCATCGTATAGATCATCACCGGCAACATATGTGCTCATAAACTGAGCGACAGGAGGTTCTGATCCGGAATCTTCTTCCATAGTCGAACCTTCTTGTGGCGTTGCGACTGCTGTTGGATATGTAGGTTGCATTCGCGTTGGTGTGCTACCTGTCCTTTTATTTCGTACCAGAAACAGATAAGCCAAAGCGCCACCGATTACCAGGGTAACAAGGCAGAATAAACCCACCAATAAAAACGGGCTTATCCCGTCTTTTTCTTTTTCCCCAGTGGCAGGTGTGACCTCAACTCCAGGAAGTGGCGCAGAAACGGCACCCAGTGCGGTTTTAAATGTATTAATCTCTTCGGAGGTTAAACCACAATCATTTGGCAAAAGAGAATTCAATTTCGCTTCGCTATAGGAGCCTAAACCCTCTAATCGCGATTTTGCGACTGCAGCATCACCATTGCGTGCATATGAATCCGCAACCATGCAAAAATAATCGCTCTTAATATCCGCCCTCATATAGGATGGATCTGCATCTTTCCATTGAACCGGCATCAATCCCCATCCCAAAACGGGCAGACCGATTATCAATCCGACAACGAAGCCAATGGCTGCCGCAATTAAAGGTCTTTTAATAAGTTCTTGAATTTTTTCCATTCTTCAACTCCTGCTGGTTGGTTTTAACAAATATCGAAGCGATAAACACATTGTAGAACAAAGCTACTATAGATGCAACTTAATTCTACTCTCGATCTGCAGTAATTGTTGCAAATGTTATGCCAACTCCTCGCTATCCATTTGAGCGATAGACTCCTGCAAAAAATTTTCACTACAATTGACGCATGCATATTCTTTTTTATTCGATACAACCAGTAAGCCGCCACAATTAGGGCAGGGTTGCGCAATGGGTAACTTCCATGAGGTGAATTGACATTCAGGGTAATTGGAACAGCCATAAAAAATTCGGCCTTTTCGGGTTCTCCTGATAACAACATCACCCATCTTACAATCAGGACAGGAGACACCTATTTTTTCAAGAAGCGGTTCGGTATAACGGCAGGTTGGAAAGTCACTGCAACTGATAAATTTTCCAAATCTTCCAAATCGTACAACAAGATCGTGCCCACATTGCGGACATTGTCGTCCGACCTGTTCCAACTCCGTTTTTGTTTCAGGCATTTCTTCTTTCGCTTTATCAAGCTGCACAGAAAAACGGCTGTAAAAATCGCTGATCACATCTTCCCAAATTTTCTCACCGGCTGCCACCAGATCAAGGTCTGATTCCATCGCGGCTGTAAACCCCGGATCCACAACCTCATTGAAATGATCGACCAGTAAATCATTGACAATAATTCCTGTCTCGGTCGGGAATAGCCGTTTCTTCTCTCTTTCAACGTAACCACGTTCCTGGATTGTCGAGAGAATTGGCGCGTAGGTCGATGGCCTTCCAATTCCATATTCTTCCAGCAGCTGAACGAGGGATGCTTCTGTGAAGCGCGGGGGGGCTTGCGTAAAGTGCTGTTCGTTGATGATGCGAACAAGGTCTAACTTTTGCCCATCGCTCAAATTTGCCGGCAAATTGACATCATTCCCATTTCCATTTCCATTTACTTTATCATCATCTTTCGCTTCCTCATAAACGACCAGGAAACCTGGAAAACGAAGAGTTGAACCGGATGATCGAAAATCATAATTGTGGTCAGCGCTTTTCGCTAGAATTTCTATTGTGAGCGTATCAAAAACAGCTGCTGCCATCTGTGAAGCGACAAATCTCTTCCAAATCAACTGATATAGTTTGAATTGGTCTGTTTTCAATCGACTTTTCAGCTTTTCTGGCGTACGCATCACTGAAGTGGGACGAATAGCTTCATGAGCTTCCTGTGCTTTTACCGCACGAGTTTTGTGTTGAATTGGTTCATCTGGCAAATAATCTTTACCATATTTACCCAAAAGGTATTTGCGCGTTTCATCCTGAGCGACAGTTGAGACATTCACCGAATCGGTTCGCATGTACGTAATTAAGCCGGTACTGCCACCATCGCCAACATCAAGACCTTCATATAATTGCTGTGCAAGGGCCATTGTTCGACGGGCTGTAAACCCTAAACGGCGCGACGCTTCCTGTTGTAAGCTGCTTGTAATGAAAGGTGCCGGTGCTTTGCGTTTGCGCTCACCATGTTTTACTTTGCTTATACTGAAGTCTGCTGATTCCAAATCGGTCAGATATTGTTCAACTTCCTCCCGTGTGTTAAGTGTCGGCTCAACGTCATCAATGCGAAACAATCTTGCCCGGAACGATTTTTTAGAAGCAAATGGCTGCAACTCAGCTTCAACTGTCCAATACTCAACCGGCACAAAATTTTCAATCTCTCGTTCTCGTTCAACAACCATCCTTAAGGCTACTGATTGAACCCTCCCTGCTGAAAGCCGGCTACGTACTTTTTGCCATAACAAAGGGCTCAGGCTGTAACCAACCAATCGGTCCAGAATGCGACGTCCTTGCTGAGCATTCACCAGATCCATATTGACATCTCTTGGTTCATTAAAGGCTTCTTCAATCGCTGGTTTTGTAATCTCATGAAAAACCACTCGATGCGCTCTTGCAGGTTCTATTTCTGCCGCTTCCAGGAGGTGCCAGGCAATTGCCTCCCCTTCCCGGTCAGGGTCAGTAGCCAGATAAACTTGCTCCGCCGTCTTTGCCAGTTGCTTGAGTTCTTTCACAACCGCTCTTTTTTCGTTTGGAACTCTATATTTTGGTGTGAAGCTATTATCCACATCCACAGACAATTCTGACCTGAGCAAATCACGAACATGGCCGACAGAAGCCCGGACTGTATATTTGCTGCCCAAAAACCGTTGAACGGTTTTTGCCTTGGCAGGGGATTCTACGATCACCAATTTTCCGGAGCGTTTTACTTCCCTTTTTACAACTTTCGGAGCTGGCAAATCATCATGATCTTTGGTCCTGCCTGTACGGTACAAAACAGTCCCACATACAGGGCAAACACCTTTCGTAACCGGGGCACCAATTTTGTTAAATGCTGCCACGGGATTTTTCATTTCTTGTTTTTTTCTACACTTTACACAATATGCTTCCAAAACGCTTCCTCCTACAGATATGATTGCAAACCTTTTTCCGAAAGATAATTTACAATCTTTTTTACTTCCTGGGCTTTATCGCGATGGCAAACCAGAGTTACATTTCCTGCTTCGACAATGATTGTATCTTTCATCCCAATTGTGACAATCAATTTCTCAGGAGTTTGCGAGTATACCAGAGAATTTTCTGATTCAAAACCCACATGATTCGCGCCGATGACAATGGTTCCATTCTTATCAACCGGAAGCACATCAAATAAAGACTCCCAACTACCGACATCATTCCACCCTAAATTTATAGCTCTTAGTACAATAACTTGATGGGCCTTTTCCATTATCCCATAGTCAATTGTTTCGGGTTTTATTTTTCCCCATTCTTCTAAAATGACATCCTTTAATTTATTTTCCCTTATCGCTTGTTGAAGTGTGATTAAAATATTGTTTAATGCAGGCATTTGTCGCTCAAATTCCGCCATAATTGTCGGTACACTCCAAATAAACATGCCTGAATTCCAGTCATGATCACCATTGCTGATAAAGAGTTCTTGCTTCTTCCTCTCCAGGTTTTTCCTGAAATTTCTGAACAGAATATGTATGCCCATCAACAAACCCGCTGATCGGTTGGCCATGCTGAATATAACCAAACCCGGTAGCCGGATAGGTAGGTTTAATTCCGATTGTGACCAATTTACCTTTTTTTGCGGCCAAGAACGCTTGTGCCAATAAATTGCGAAATTCATCTTCATTTTCGATAAAGTGATCGGCCGTTAATACCGCCATAACAGCTTCCGGATGATACACACCTAAGTGGGCAGCAGCCAGGCCTACGACCGAAGCTGTTCCACGCGGGAAAGGTTCAATCAGGTAATTTTCACTGGGAATATGGGGAGCTTGTTCTCTTAGCAATTCCACCTGATCTGCAATTGTCACGACTAAAACATGATCATCAGCAAACAAGCCTTTCAAGCGATCAATCGAAAGTTGAAAGAGAGTTTTGTCACCAGTAAGGTTCACGACTTGTTTTGGGGTGGCTTTGCGAGAAAGTGGCCAAAGACGGGTACCACCGCCTCCAGCCATGATGACCGCGTAGAAATCCGGGTAATTATTCATACGTTGTATTCCCCTTTTTCTTCCTTGATCGCAACATATTTCATCCCCCCGATCTGCCTGGATACACCTTTTAATTCCAACATGGAAAGACATGCAGAAACCTGCGAGACCGGCATTTCACTTAATTGCGTAATTTCATCCACATGTAATGGTTGATCGGACAATAGACTCAAGATTTTTTGTTCAAACATATCCAGTGGGTAGGTCATGCGCATTTGTTTATGCTCCTGGATGAGTTCAACCTGTAAGTCAATCAGTAAGTCACGAATCTCCAGAATCGGTTTTGCGCCATTCTGAATCAAACGGTTGGTGCCTTTACTCTGTAAAGAAAAAATCTGACCTGGCAAAGCATAAACATCACGGCCTTGATCTGAGGCGAATTCTGCTGTGATTAATGCACCACTTTTTTCGCCAGCCTCAATCACCACAACAGCCCGTGACAGACCAGAGATGATACGGTTACGGGGTGGAAAATTGCTGCTGTCTGGTGAGGTTCCCGGGGCATAATCACTGATCACTGCCCCATGTGCCATAATTTTTTCAGCAAGGGCATTATGTTCTGGTGGATAGATGCGATCCACGCCACTCCCAAGCACTGCAATGGATCGACCACCGGCTTCAAGGGCTGCCTTATGTGCGACTGCATCTATACCACGTGCCAAACCACTGACAACGGTAATATTGTGATCAGCTAACTGCCTGGAAAATTCTTCGGCAGCTTGACGGCCATAATGTGTTAATTTACGTGTACCTACAATCGCAACTGCCCATTCATCTTCAAGGCTGAGTTCACCACGCACATATAATACCGGTGGCGGTTGATTAATTTCTCTCAATAATCGAGGATACAGATCATCATCGCGGGTAATTACTTTAATCCCTTGAGCGATTATCTTGTTCCAATACTTTTCCAGATCAACTTGTTTACGCAGTTGAACAATTCGCTCGCATAATTTTGCCGGTATTCCTGTCTCTAGCAGTGAATCGTAGGGGGCATTCCAGGCACGCTCAAGATCTCCATAAAACTCTTCCAGTGCCTGCATACGCACTGAACCAATTCCTTTAACCAGGCTGAATCCTACCCAATAGACATGTGAATCCATTAATTAATCCTGATGATAATATTTTGGAACCTTAACCACCATTTGTTTCTGAGCAATATCCACTCGAATAAGGTGACTTTGTAAAGCGGGGATCAACTCTTCTCTCCCATCGGCAAGTTTGACAACATAGACATCATTAGCCCCAGTCTCCAAGATTTCGGTGAGCAAGCCTAATTCCAATCCATGTTCGTCAAATACACGAATCCCTAATAGCTGGTGGTGGTAATATTCGCCTTCAGGGAGAGGCGGCAAAGTATTCGCTTTAATGAATACATCCATACCTCGTAAGGGCTCGAGATCTTCAATCGAATCTAAATTTTCAAACTTAATTAATAATCCCCTCGAATGATTGCGAACACTCTCGATAACATAGGTTGCATGATCTTCCCCAACAAACACATATTTACCTTTACGTATTCTTTCAGGAAAATCCGTACGCACAAAAAAAAGGGTCTCGCCTTTTATACCATGTGGTTTTCCGATAATACCAATCGTCAAGTATACAGGCTCGTCCATGGCGGGCGAGCCTGTATCAATATCTTGAGATTCTTGTAGATGCTCTGAATCCGAACTCATCGCGGTTCCATAACATCCAGAGAAGCTTGTTTGCCCTCACGGGCGGCAGCAACACGTAAAAGAACTCGCATGGAATTAGCAACCCTTCCATTCTTTCCAATTACGCGGCCCATATCCTCTTTGGCGACACGTAATTCAATCCGTGATTTGCCACTACTTTTTTCTTGATTAACTGATACCTGGGTTGGGTCATCCACCAGTGATCGGGCGATGTATTCGATTAATTCTTTCATGGACAATTCCTTTCTCAGAAATCGATCAGGATCCGAAAGGTGTCAGTAATTATTATTGCGGATTTGTTTTTACTGTTGTTGAATGTTTTTTATATACTTCAGAGGCTTCACCCAGCAATGTTTCAACAGATTCGCCTTTTTTGAAGCGGTCAAAGCGCTCCATGACGCCAACTGTTCGGAAAATTTGACCGACACTATCACTTGGTTGAGCGCCATTGCTCATCCAATGATAAACACGATCTTCCTGAATATTGATAGTCGACGGTTCTGTACGTGGATTGTAAAATCCAATATTTTCAATGAAACGTCCATCACGAGGGCTTTCTTGATCAGCCACTATAATACGATAACTCGGTTGTCCTTTTAAGCCAATACGGCGCAAGCGTATGCGAACCATTTATTTAATCTCCTGTCTATTTCTTAATAATCAGTATTCTACCCTATTTTTATTAACTTGCAGTATGGGTTGTTTTGCGAGGAACGCTGAAGGGAGCGTCTGAAAACAACCACAGACATCAGTTAACCGAAAAGTCGCGGTAATCCGCGTCCTCCGGATTTTTGAAAAGTCTTCATAAGTTTCTTTATATCACGAAATTGTTTTATCAGGCGATTGACATCCTGTACTTCGGTACCTGAGCCACGGGCAATTCTTCTACGCCTGGATGCATTCAGAACATCCGGGTTACGACGTTCTTGCAGGGTCATTGAAAAAATAATTGCTTCAGTTTGTTTCATTTGACTTTCGGCATCCTGGGGATTCACATTTCGAGCCATTTGCCCCATACTGCCAGGCATCATTTCCAAAATTTGTGACATGGAACCCATTTTTTTTATTTGCTTCAATTGTGTTAGAAAATCTTCAAGCGAAAAATCTCCGCTCATCATACGGGCAGCTTGCTTTTCCGCTTCCTTCTGGTCAAAGGCACCTTCCGCCTTCTCAATCAGGCCAATCATGTCTCCCATTCCAAGGATGCGAGATGAGAGGCGTGAAGGATCAAACGCCTCCATTGCATCCAGACCTTCCCCAGTACTGAGGAATTTGATTGGGACACCGGTCACACTGCGGATTGAAATTGCAGCACCCCCACGAGAATCACCATCCATCTTTGCCAGAACTAGCCCCGTGATTGAAATCGCATCGCGAAAACCTTCTGCTACATGCAATGCTTCCTGGCCTATCATTGCATCCACAACCAGGAGGATTTCAACTGCGTTTACGTTTTGGTGGATCGCCTGCAACTCATCCATCAGGGTTTGGTCTAATTGTGAACGGCCAGCCGTGTCAATGATAAGTACAGAATAACCGCCATTTTGACCGAATTTAAGCGCATTGGCACTTAATTGTGGTGGTTTGATGCCTTCTTCACTGAAGACCGGCACATCTATGCGCTCTCCCAGAGTTTTCAGCTGGGTAATCGCTGCTGGGCGATATGGGTCGGCTGCGACCAACAAAACTCTTTCACCCTGAGATCGTAATTTTTTACCCAACTTGGCTGCCGCTGTGGTTTTACCAGAACCTTGCAGACCAACCAGCATGATAACATGCGGTTTTTGCCCGGTCAGGTTGATCCGAGACGGATCTCCAAGGGTAAAAATTAACTCTTCATTGACAATTTTTATTACTTGTTGGCCTGGATTAAGTGCTTTTGAGACTTCAGCACCAATCGCCCGTTCTCGGATGCGTGCGATTAAGGTTTTGGCAACACTGTAATGCACATCAGCTTCTAGCAATGCCAGGCGGACTTCTCTTAAAGCAACGTCAACATCTGCTTCTGAGAGTTTACCTCTCCGGCGCAATTGTTTAAAAACGTCTTCAAGTCTTTCCGTTAAATTCTCAAACATATTCATCCATTACAAAAATAGCCTTTTCGGCTCATTGTGCGCCCGTGATTTTAGCCTGATCGTACCGAAAGGTCAAGGACATCGCAGAGAGATGACACTTGCTCTCCCACATGATGTGCAGAGAAAGCCCAGAAAGTACATCAACAACCTGATTTTGAGTGCAAAATACGGCAATACCTTTCTCAGGCGTAACCGCGATGAGATATCCGGGTTAAGTATAGGTATCAATAGTAAAAATATGGAGAGAATATGTCCCAGGTTATGATTGTGACCGATAGTACCGCCTATATACCAGAAGATATCCTTCGTGGATTACCGATTCGCATTGTTCCCCTCCAGGTTATCTGGGGCGAAGAACAATATCGAGATGGTGTAGATATTCTTCCAACTGAGTTCTATGAGCGACTCGCAACGGCTGAAGTTATGCCAAGTACCTCCCAAACCACCCCGGCAACATTCATAGATATGTACAATCAAATTCGCGAAGAAGGATATGATATTTTTAGCATCCACATATCCTCTAAACTTTCTGGAACAATCGATTCAGCTATCCAGGCTAATGCAGCACTTGAACTGGATAACCTGGAAATCTTTGACTCAGAAGCATCCGGAATGGCACTAGGGTTCCAGGTTCTTTCGGTTGCTCGAGCCGCAGCCAACGGTGCCTCTTTAAAAGAATGCTGGAAAATTGCAGAAAAAGCCCGTGAACAAAGTGGCATTTTGTTTGCTGTCAAAACACTAGAATTCCTTCATCGCGGAGGACGTATCGGCGGGGCGGCAGCGTTTGTCGGAACCATGTTGAATCTCAAACCAATTCTGGAATTACGTGAAGGAAAGATTGAGTCGATTGATAAGGTCCGTACGATGAGTAAAGCACTGGATCGCGTTGTTGAGCTTTTGCTTGAAAAGGTGGATGGACAATATCCAGTGCGTGTTTCTGTTCAGCATGCCAATGCATATACTGAAGCAGCGCAATTGTTGGAGAAAATCCAGGCAAAATTCCCCAATGGTAAATTGGCCGAGACAATGATTTCTGAGGTAAGTCCGGTTATTGGTACTCACACCGGACCTGGTTTACTGGGAATTTCCTATATGTTTGGTATGTAGTAAATTTGGCGTACTGACGAACGAAAAAGTTTTTTTAAGTGTGTTAAACAGCTTCCCCTCGGAAGCTTTTTTTGACATAAATCCTCGCTTTCACTGATAGAAATCTTAACTCAGCCTATAAGGTGAATTCAAGCCAAAAAATTCGCTACAATAAATCCAATCGATCAACTGCTGAGGTGAAAATGAAGAGATTTGAAAAATCAGGTTTCCAGATTGCTGATATTCTGCTACCTGCCAATGGAATCGATATGACCAGATGGTCTGTGATCGCCTGTGATCAATTTACCTCACAACCCGATTATTGGCAGCAAGTGCAGGATTTTATTGGGGATGAACCATCGACCTATAAAATGATTCTGCCTGAAGTTTTTTTGGAATCCTCTGATATCGAACAAAGAATCCTTAGGACTCAAAAAACGATGGACGCTTATCTCGCCAAAGGTATGCTATACAATTTTTCGGGATTAATATTGGTAGAACGCCAGGTGGCGGGAAAAACCAGATTTGGATTAATGCTGGCATTGGACCTTGAAAAATATGATTTTTCTAAAGGGTCACAAACCTTAATCCGCGCGACGGAAGGTACGATCATCGAAAGAATTCCGCCCCGTGTGCGGATTCGCGAAGGAGCTTCCCTTGAATTTCCGCACATTTTGGTGTTGATTGATGATCCCCTCAAAACCGTAATAGAGCCGATTATTGGACAAAGGAGAAATTTGCAGTTACTTTATGACTTCGAATTGATGGAAGGCAGCGGTCACCTGCGAGGGTACGCCATTAACAATGAATTGCTTGAGAACCAGATATCCCAGGCTATTGAAAACTTGGCAGACCCGGATGCATTTAACTTTAAATACAATCTTTCGGAAAATGAAGGCGTTTTGCTCTTTGCAATGGGAGATGGCAACCATTCCCTGGCAACCGCAAAAACAATTTGGGAAAAGAAAAAAAAACTGGTAGGGATGGATGATCCATCGCGATTTGCCCTGGTGGAGGTTGAGAATGTGCACGGTGAGGGTCTTGAATTTGAGCCAATACATCGTGTAATGTTTAACTGTAATGGCAATCTTCTGGACGATATGAAAGTTTTTTTTGGTGAAAATATGTCAATCCTCACTGGCATGAATCAATCATCCATGCTTGCATTGGTTGATAAGAACAATACAGACAAATTCCAGATAGGTTTCATCTGTAATGGTGAATATTCTGTTATCCAGCTTGACAATCCAACCAGTAATTTACCGGTTGGTGAGCTTCAAAGCTTCCTGGATAAATGGTTAACACAGTCACCAGGCACCAAAATCGATTATGTACATGGCGCAGATGTCACCTGCCAATTAGGGAGCTTACCCGGGAATTGCGGGTTTTATCTACCTGTGATGGCGAAAGAAGATTTATTCAAGACGGTGATTCTAGATGGTGCCCTTCCTCGTAAGACATTTTCGATGGGTGCCGCCAAAGAAAAACGATTTTATTTAGAAGGTCGTCAGATAAAGTAGAGGTAAAAAGCTGAGATTTGGGTAATTCCCCATTTTGGTTAGATAATGGATTAAAAATACTCAGACAAGGAACATCATGGATAAAGAAACGGATAGCAAATCTGTCAACCAGGTAATGCCAAAAATTGGTGAGGTCACTGCCTCACAATGGCCGGATCAAACCAGAATTACGCTCAAGGTCACCCTGTTGGATCTGGAACATCCGGTGTCACTTTCGCTAGCCATACAAAATAGTCTGGAAGAATTGTTGGTAGAAACAACCATTATCGAAACGCTTGATTCTGCCTTTGAATTGACGATGCATCTACCCTCCGGCTATAAAGATAAATCTCCGTCCATTACAGCGACCCTGTATGACGAAGAACATGGTCAAATTGATCAGAAAACATTTCCTTTCAGTGAATAAAACCAAAAAGTAGATCTTTCTTCTTCGAACCAAGGGATAAAATCTTTATTGCCAAACATTCGTCGTAACAAATTGTTTTTCTTGTTTGCCGCATTACTGATGGCAAGCTGCCAGGCTGGCAATAACCTTAGAATTCCTACCAACTTAACTTCCATCGATCACACCCAGCCCGTCCAGAAGCATTCTATTAACCGCAATTTCAACACAAAAACCAACAGATACACCATTCTCTTTGATTCCATCTGGTCATTTGGATCCAGAAGGTATTGCCACAAAGACTCCAACCACGTATGATCCTATTTCCCCCCTGAAAAATATTGAGGTGGGCAAGTTATCAGAAATCCTATCTAATCCTTTCAGCGAGCCTGGACCAGGTCAGGATGATGGTCATCATGGTGCCGACTTTTCTTTTTATCGTTTTGGCGAATTTAATTCGATAGAACACCAATCGATTGTCGCTATATTACCTGGGGTTGTGAGTGCTGTCTTGAATGATAGGCCGCCATATGGAAACGCAATCATCATTGAGACAAGCTGGAGCATGCTCTCAGAAGCGGTCCAAATAATTGGTGGCGATCCGGAATTTCCTCAACAAATCTCATATACTGCATATATCAACTGTCCAATACTCAGTCCTGATAGTGTTGTTGCAAGGACCACGGATAAATCTCTCTATGTTTTATATGGCCATATGGAGTCAGCTGCTGCTTACATTCTGGGGGACGAAATTTTACCATCACAAGAAATTGGTAGAGTGGGTAATAGCGGTATGTCCGGAAATCCCCACCTGCATCTCGAAACACGGGTTGGTCCTGCTCATGCAACCTTCAGTTCAATGGCTCATTATGACAACCGGGCTACCATTGAGGAAATGGCAAATTATTGTTTCTGGCGGGTATCAAACACATTCATTTTAATTGACCCGATGCTCTTATTTCCCTGAGCCTGACAAAATCGTTAACTGCCATTGCTACGAAAACGCATTTTTTTAATGCTACAATCACCTCAATATAGATTAGGTCGTCTCTACTGATTCAATTTATGAAACAACAAAATCCATTTACAAGTCGCGTTCCGTTCCAGGTTTGGGCCATTTTGATACTCTTAAATATCGCCTTGATTATTGCTGTCTTAAATACTCAAATTCTGAACAATAAAAATACAAACTCAATTGTAGAAACCAGAATCAATTCTTCAACCCTGATCCCTGCAACCGACACCAGAATTGTCCCAATTACCCCATCCGAAACCCTGGATAATTCGACAAACGAAAATAAAACAATCTCTTTTACGGATTATGAGAATGAAAATCTCTTTTTCTTTTCATTAAACGCCAACAGCAAATATCAGATTTATGCATTTAGCCCGGGAAACTTAGCTTTTACACGTTTATTCGAAAATGATTATGAAGAAATCCATCCAGCTTTAAATCCCACGAACACAAAAATCGCTTACAGTGCCCGCAAGAATGGTTATTGGGATATTTATATATACGATTTCAGCAACAAACTTGAATTACGTGTGACTGATTCCCCTGAATATGAAGGTCATCCCTGTTGGTCTCCTGATGGTCAATTCCTGGCGTATGAGATTTACCGCGACAATAATTTTGATATTGAAATCCAGCCAATCGATGATCTCAGTCAATCTCCAATTCGATTAACCGAAGGCGGTGATGCGGATTTTTCTCCAGCCTGGTCCCCGAATGGCCGAGAGATTGCATTCGTCTCCACACGCTCCGGAGAAGAAGAGATTTGGGTAGCCCGGTTGGATTCGATCGAAAACCGTTTTGCGAATATTAGCCTGGATCCAGAAAAGCCTGACCTCCACCCAGCCTGGTCACCCGATGGGAACACAGTCATCTGGAGTTCCGATACAAATGGATATCCTTTACTAAAAACATTTAATCGCGCCACCACAAACCAAATCATACAAGTCTTTTCTGAAGGGGATTTCCCGTTATGGACTTTCGATCAGGTTTACTACCTTCAATTGGATGGCAACCGGAGTTTTCTTACATCCAGGTCTACATCGGCAAATGCTGTTAATTTACCATCCTCTTTCATACCCGCTGATGTTAACGGCTTTAGTTTGATGGAATTTTCAACATTAAGTCAACAGGTGGTCGCAGATTTACGACAATCTACAAATGCAGTTAAAGTTTTCCAAACATTACAAAATGATCAAATTGTAGACACAAAACACACCCTCCAAAAGATTGAGGAAATTGAAGCGCCCTATCCTTATTTTATTTCGGATGTCTCAGGTGAGTTTAGCAAATTACGAGAAGAAACTACCAAATCGGTCGGATGGGATTTTTTACAAAATTTGGAGCAGGCCTTTGTGCCGATTACCCATCCAGACAATCCTGGAATTGTAAATGATTGGAAATTTACCGGTCGAGCTTTCGAATTTAATCCCCTGACGATATATGCAGACCTGACTCAAGTAGTAAGAGAAGAGCGAAACGGTCAAACATTCTGGCGTATCTACTTAAAAACAAGATATCAAGACGGATCACAAGGGATGCCCATGCAGCATATGCCCTGGCAATTGGATTCTCGTTTTGCCAGCGACGCTTCTACTTACGAGAGTGGCGGCTCACGCGCACAAATCCCTGCTGGGTATTGGATCGACTTTACAGCTTTGGCCCAATCCTTCGGCTGGGAACGAGTTGCAGCCCTTTCCAATTGGCGCACTTATTTTTCAGCTGCCCGATTTAACCAATTCGTTTTCAGCAGCGGATTAGATTGGTATGCAGCCATAAATCAAATATATCCTGTAGAAGCACTACGTTCACCCACACCAATCCCTTCCATAACAATAACTCCCTCTTTAACCGCAACTATCCGTTACTACCGGTCACCTACAGCCACCGAAGTTCCAACCGAGACGCCAGTTCCAACCCGCCGGCCAACCTGGACTCCGATCCCTGAAGGATGATATGAAAAATTGCTACGCCTTTTACATATGGTTGATCACATTGGTTATTCTTGGTGGTATTATGATTTATTCAAATCAGCACCTACAAGAAATTGTCAAAGAAACATTCAGCCAACCAGAACCCAACAATTTGCAAGCTGACTCGCAGGTGTTTTTAATCAGCAACAATCCAGATCCAGAAGATAACGAAACCATCATCGAAGAACAACCTCTGCAATTCGTTTTTCCCACACCTGGAGCACCTCCTGTTTCATTCTGGCGGCCGCCACTTTACCAAACCCCATGGGGTTTGACCTCCAATGACCACTTTTTATTTTCACGTCCGATTGCAGCCGATGTGGTCAATTGGCCATTGGCCGATTATCGCTATGGATATTTCTTTCCTGGAACGGATATTGTCCATACCGGAATTGATGTCGACGCACCTCGAAAGACACCTGTTCTGGCAGCTGCCGCTGGTACTGTGGTCTGGACAGGATACGGTTTATATTATGGAAGTTATAATGAGGATGACCCATATGGAATTGCTGTTGCCATCCGGCATGATTTTGGTTGGGAGGACAATCGATTATTGACAGTTTATGCGCATATGGATGAGGTAACCGTGACAGTCGGTCAAAAAGTAGAAACTGGTACTCAGATTGGTATCGTGGGCAATACAGGTTTCACAACAGGTCCACATTTACACTTTGAAGTCAGGATGGCTCTTAATAGCTATTACCGTACTAGAAACCCTGAATTATGGCTTGCTCCACCGCAAGGTTGGGGTGTGCTGGTTGGTCAGGTACGAAAATCAGATTATTCCTACATCCAGTACCAGGATGTTTATATCAAAAATACAGCAACGAATCAGCTCTGGATGGTCAGAACCTACGGACCATCCAGCGTGAACCGCGATGATTATTATCAGGAAAATCTTGTCCTGAGCGACCTTCCTCAAGGAAATTACATCCTTTATTTCAATTATGAAGGTGATAATTACAAATATGAGTTTTCGATTTTTCCCGGTGCAGTGTCTTTTTTCAAATTTCAAGAAAAAATTGGGTTTTCAGACCAACTTCCTGCAGTAAAAACCCCGGAAAACATGCAAAATGTCATTTTAATGGGTGATTTTTTGGATTGATTTTTGTTCAGCCCTTGACAGAAGTTGGTGAAATGCTTGAAAATCGATGATAACCACCATCCGATATGAATAAAGAACGACTCTAAAATTGGAGGAAAATTATGAAATTCAATAGAAAAAAAACCGGCACCACCCTGGTAATGCTGGCTTTAACCCTCGTTTTACTCATTTCTGCCTGTTCTCCGAAAGCCACACCGGAACCGACTCTGGATGCAAATATGATCTTCACCCAGGCAGCAATCACAGTCGCAGCAAAATTGACGAGCACAGCATTAAGTATGCCAACAGCTACCCCTACAGCAACATTGGCACCAACCAACACCCAAATGCTCCCAACTGCTTCAGCCACGTTAGTGTTGACCAATGTTGTTCCACCGACTACTGGCTCTCAAACGGTGGCACCTAACCCGAATAAAATGGAGTTTTTGGGTGATGTCACTATCCCGGATGGACAGGTGATTCCAGCTGGATCAAAATTCATTAAGACCTGGCGGGTTAAAAATATTGGCACCACAACCTGGACAGCAACCTACAAGATCCGTAATTGGGCTGGTTCTCTCTATGGTGCTACAACCCCAATTTTGCTTGGCAAAGAAGTGAAACCAAATGAGTCTACAGAGATTTCAATTGAATTCACAGCCCCACTCAATAGTGGTGAATATACATCCTGGTGGATTCTTTCCGATGAGGATGAGGCAAATTTCGGTCAGACATTTTATGTAAAATTCGTGGTAGGTGTCGTAGCCTCTCCTACTAGTACGGTGCAGCCAGCGGCAGCCACAACGGAAGCCCCCACAGCTGAGCCATCTGCGACACCGACTTCATAAGAAATGCCCATCAATGCGGGATACAATCTAAAGCAAATGATAAAAACCGAGGCCATTAACCTCGGTTTTTCCCATATTGGATTCAGTACTACTGAGCCACTTTCTGATTTTCCTATCTATGAAAACTGGCTTGCAAATGGTAACGCAGCTGACTTGCAGTACCTCAGCAGAGATGATGCGATTAAAAAGCGAAGAGATCCAAGTTTTATCTTGAATTCAGCCAGATCGATCATTTCTCTGGCAATGCCTTATCGATCCCACCAGATCGAAATCCCTGAACATGACACAACCATGATCGCGAGTTATGCCTGGGAAAAAGACTATCATTTGTGTATTCCCGCAAAATTGGAACTTTTGGTGAAAAAAATCCAGGAATTAATCCCTGCTCAAACGCTAGAGTATCGAACATATACAGATACCGGACCTCTTTTAGAGCGTTCGATTGCAAAGAATGGAGGTATTGGTTGGATAGGTAAAAATTCCTGCCTGCTCATCCCTGGGGTTGGATCTTATTTTTTTCTGGCTGAAATTTTGACCAATGTCGATTTTCAACCTGATTTACCATTCGATCAGGATTTATGTGGAACCTGTTCACGCTGCATTGATAGCTGCCCGACCCATTGCATTCTTCCTGATCGCACAATCGACGCCGGATTGTGCATTTCCTATTTGACCATCGAAAATCGTGCTGGTATTGCTCCGGATCTGCGAGAACCGATCGGCGCGTGGATATTTGGCTGTGATGTTTGCCAGCAGGTTTGTCCATGGAACATTCGCTTTGCTGATCCTTATATACAAAATACTTACGATTTATCAGATGAAATCAAAAATTTTGACCCGCATATGTTATTGCATATGGAGCAGGATCAATTCAAAACTACTTATCGGGAATATCCATTTTACCGGGCAAAGTTGCGTGGTTTAAAACGAAATGTTATTGTTTCCCTGGGAAATAGCCTAATTCCTGGAAATCTGAAAATTCTGGAAGATGCACTGCGAAATGAAACCGACGAAATGCTTGTTGAACACTTGAAGTGGGCAATCAACAAGATTAAAAGGGCATAATTGCCTGAAAAAAATCTTTAAAATTTGCGGCGAAAGGCATCAAATATCAAGGCAGCCATTTAGGCATAAATGCATCAGATATAGTAATTTCAGGTTCATCGAGCTCGTAATTCCAAATGCCGATTTCCGGTTTGGCTGAGGTCTGATTAAAAGCATAGCGTTGAAAAAGTACTGTTTTCCCATCAGTGGACCAGCTTATATTTCCATAGCTGACGCTTGGGTCATTCGTTTGAGCAATTACACTTTGCTTTCCCGGATCATATATAACCATTTTTTGTCCTGGCAGGAGCGCAGAAGTCTTGACAGTAAAAAGAAACAAACCCCTTTGAGGAGAAATCTTCAATCCATTAATGGTTTCTTCCTGGGGTAATTGGACTGCCAGCCTTTGAAATTGATTTCGAGGTAAATAAACCTGCTCGATGATAGTTAGAGGTAAATCAACGCTTATTTCATCAATGAGAAAGTAAAAATAGTCTAAATCTTTGCTCCATGCATAGGCATTGCCGATCGTTGTACCGCTGAGCTTGAGAATTTCATTTCCCTCTACATCAATTATTCTTATTGAGGTGGATTCGAAGGAATAATAAGCCAAATACTTTCCATCTTGCGACCAGAGGACATTCCTTCCAAAAATCACATTTCCAGTTCCAAAGGAGACGTTTTGCACTTGTAGAAGATTAAATAATTCTATGCGAGTGTCTTTCTCAAAATTGGGTGCTTCAAAAGGAAAAGATCCGCGCAAATAACTGAAAACCTCCCCAGTAGGAGTGAAACGCGGGCTGGAGCATGTTTCAGAGCCACAAGCTTTTACCAGCTTTGAACTTTGTGTTTCAAAATCCAAATACAAAATATCGCTTCCATTCGTATCATTAACCGCACTAAAGAGAACACCTGAGCCATCTGGTGATACATCAAAATCAAAGATGTGCAATTCTGGGGTAGTTAATTGCCTTGAAATTCCAGTTGTTATTGAATGTAGAAATAAACTCGAAGGTTTTATTGTAGGTTTTAAATAAACGAATTCGCAATTAGCAACTACGCTTGCATTTGCAGAATCTGGGAGAGTTAGTTTCAGCGGTCGGCAACCGCTTAGAAACAATATTCCAACTAAGAATAGAAAAAGACAATTTTTCAAAACAGATTTTAGAAAGTCATCGGCCTCCTTCAACCGAAATAGAAGGAGACCGAAGGAAACCGTCTTGGTTTTATGGCGTGGGTGAGTTGTTAGGATCAGGTGTTACCGTGGCTACTTTGGTTGGAGTCGGTGTTACCAGATTGACCGGAACGTTGAGTATTTGCCCGGCAAAGATCTGGTTTGCATTTTCTAACTTGTTTTCTGTCATGATGGCATCCACAGTACTGAGGAACTTATCCGCGATGGTATCCAAGGTATCTCCAAATTGAACCACGTATGGAAGTTTAGTTCCTCGCGGGAGATTTGCAGGCCATGGCGTAGCAGTGGGTAGCTCCTGGTCTGGACCAGGAATGATTATTGTATCTCCCGGATTAATAAGACATAACCCGGCATCAAAATTATTGATGGCAAGCAAAACCGTCATATCAATTTCATAGGTTGCTGCGATATCATAACAAGTATCGCCTTCCTGAATGGTGTACTCCACCGGGCCAGATCGTGTAGGCGTAATAGTGACTGTCGGGGTTTCGGTTATTGTTGGAGTAATCGTCGCCGTGGCTGTAGGAGTAGGTGGGGTGGCAGTGTTTGTTGCAGTTGCTGTGGGGGTCGCTGAGGAAAATAAGGATATTTGCGGTTTATTTGGTCCGATCAACCAGACTATTAATATGATCACGCCCACCAGTATTAAGAGTACTGCCAGCCCCCACATCACAAAAGGTAGAACTTGTTGGCGGCGCTTGTAGGAATTTATCATCTTTTGAGGATCTTCTTTTTTACTCATAGGGTTTCCTATTATTTTTTTTCATTGAAATTAAGTAGATTTTTAAGTGATTTATTTTTTGTCATTGTATTCTGAATTCATTTTTTTTGCAATCAGCGCATGATATAATTAAATTCACCTTAAATAGCTGGATTAAATCCATTTATCCCATGGAGGCGAACATATGGAAATTGAAGTTGTCAATTTTAAGCGCTGTGCAATTGTAAGTGTAAAAGGGCGGATTGATAGTTCCAACTCAACAGAATTGTTGAATAAATTCACTTCATTGATTGAAAAAGGTAATTACCGCATCGTTTTCAATATGAGCGCTGTAACGTTCATTTCCAGTGCCGGTTTACGCGTTCTGATCACTACACAGAAAATGTGTAAGCGTTACAATCGCGGCGAATTAGTCCTGGCAGCCATACCGGAAAATATTCTTGCAGCCCTGGATCTGGCAGGCTTTGTTCCATTATTTAAAATATTTAAAACAGATGTTGAAGCTGTAGGAAATTTCTAACAAAACAAGCCAATGGACTTTAGAGTCTTTCCCGGCACTTATGAAAGTCTTCAGGATATCAGTATTTTTATTAAAGCCGCCGCAAAAAAGGCAGGCTTTGATGGATTTAGCATCTATACCATCGAAACAGCTCTTGATGAAGCCTGCTCAAACGTCATAGAACACGCCTATGGCGGAGAGTTTATCGGTGATATTGAAATTGGTTTCAAGGATCAACCAGAAAAGTTCACCATAATCGTTAAAGATCACGGTCGCTCATTTAATCCGGATTCCATTCCGCAGCCAAATCTCAGCTCAGAGCTCTCGGAACGCAAATCAAATGGTCTTGGTCTATATATGATACGCCAATGGATGGATGAAATTAATTTTCAGTTTGCGGAAAACGTAAATACCCTTACTATGATCAAAAATAAAAGGGATTTAACGTGAATTTATCTGCAAGCCTGCAAGCCATACCGGAATGGAAACAATACCTCCTGTTAGGGGAAAGGCTCTTAGAGCAGCCTTCCATCGAAAAACAATGTGAACTTATTAAACAAATATTGAGTGAACTTTTAGGAGCAGTCGCATATGTATGGCTTTCAAGCCCATATTTTCCGCTTCCAGGTGATTCAGAATTTGCCGTATTACCAACTGCTGAAACCTCCACTCTTGTCAAATATGCGTACCAAAAGCAATTAAAACAATTCGAGGATTGTCAAAATTCCGCTTTTATCACAAGCGATAATTCATCAAAGCCACAAGCGATTGCTATTCCAATGGTTAGTCAGGACAATATGCTTGGTGTTTTGGAGGTGAATCGCGTGAATGGTCCGAGCTTTGATCAGCATGAGATCACCTTTCTGGAAGGTCTGGCGAGTCACGCTGCAGTAGCGATGCAAATAATCCGTCAGGTCACAATTAAGAACTGGCGAATGGACCAACTCACACTGGTGCAAAAAGTAAGCGAGCAAATCGCGAACGTACTGGATATGGATGAATTAAGTCAGCGCATAACGCACCTGATCCAGACTACATTTAATTATTATTATGTTGCCATCTTTCTTGTAAACGGCAAAAAAAGATCACTTGAATTAAAAGCTGATTCAAGTTTGGAGGACCAGACTAATTTAGAAGACGGATTCAGCGTACAAATGGGTGATGGTATTGTTGGTTTTGTGGCAAAATCAGGACGCGAGTTGATTGCTAACGATGTTACTCAGGAAGGGTTGTATAAAAAATATAATTTACTTCCTAAGACAGTCAGTGAAGCAGCATTTCCTCTCAAGATCGACAAGAAAATTCTGGGCGTCCTTGATATTCAGAGCGATCAGGCTGATTCTTTTCACGAGTACGATATCACCGTTCTACGCTCACTGGCAAACAGTATTGCCATCGCAGTTCAGGATGCCTCACTTTACAGCGCTCTTCAACGGCGTGCAGAACAAATTGGGGTTATATTTGAGGTTTCAGGGGCTATTAATTCGATCCTGGATCTGGATGAATTACTACAGAAAATAATCTTTACGATCAAAAAACAATTCAAAAAAGAGGAAATCTACCTCTATACAGTTCATAGTGGCCGTCGTCTCATCTTTTTTCAGACTGGCGTTGCCATAGATAACCAGGAAATATATGAAGGTGAAGATTTTGACCTTGATGAACCAAAAGGCATTATTCCTTGGGTTGCTCGCAATGGAATCAGCGCTATGACCAATAATGCTGAGAATGACGGGCGATTCGAGGAAGTGAGTGATGGTCAAAAACAGAATCTCTCCCACCTGGTCGTGCCCCTGAAATATACCAATGAAGTTCTGGGAATTTTAGAAATCCAGAGTCCGGCTGCTGATGCTTTTGATGAAAACGATCTATTTATTGTAGAAGCACTGGCCTCCTCAATCTCTACCGCCTTGCGGAATGCAAATCTCTTTCGCTCCGAAATATGGCGGCACCAGGTAGCTGATTCCTTCAGTAACGTGATCGGAATGATTTCAGCAAATACAGCCCTTGATGAGCTTTTAGCAAATATTCTGACTCAATTAAATCGAAATCTTCCCTGTGATGCCTCCGCTATCTGGCTTGTCGAGAATTCGAGTGACGGCTATCAGCAGTTAACACCTGAATCATTAAAGTTAGCTGCCACCTGGAGTGTGGAAAAAGACAAATTGCTGAACACTTTACGGGATAATCCTGATTCCTGGAGAATATTGGAAACCGTAATTCGTGAAAACACACCAATAATTCGTTCAATCAATTGGGATCCTGGTCCACTGGGTATCGCTATGGATTTTCCGCCAGACTATTCGTCTATTTCAGTACCACTGCGTGTTGGCGAATCTATTTTTGGTATTTTGTCGCTTGCACATCATACGGCCCATCGATATGGACCTGAAGCCAAGGATATGGCAATCACTTTTGCAAATTATGCAGCAATCGCCATTCATAACACCAGGTTGTACTCAGATTCACAGGAGCAAGCCTGGATCTCAACAGTTTTGTTACAGGTGGCTCAAACTTGCCAGGCCAGCTCTACTCCTGAGGATTTATTAGAATCAATGGCGAGGTTAACACCGCTCATGGTAGGTGTGCAGAAATGTGCATTCTTCCTTTGGAATAACTTTGACCAGTTATTTACCTTTAAATCGCAATACGGATTTAATCTGAAAATCCAATCCCAGTGGACGCTGGAAATTCCAGCAATTTTTCGACTTATCCAGACGAAGAAACCCGTTTTTATTCAGCAGCCAGAAGAAGAATTGCATACTCACGGACTGACTGTGAATCCTCAGGATAATACCTGTGTTCTATTACCTCTGTTAGTTCGTGGTGAAATTTTAGGCGCATTTTTAGTAGTACATGGGGGCAATGTCAGTAACAACTCAAAGTTTTCATCGCAGACTCTATCAATACTGCAAGGAATCTCTCAACAGACTGCTATTTCTCTTTATAACATGCAGCTAATCGATGCCCGTCAGGAGGAAGCTTATGTCACAGCTGTCCTCTTGCAGGTCGCCCAGGCGGTAGTCAGCCAAGGAACCATTAACGATACATTCGACACGATTGTAAATCTCTTACCTATCTTAATCGGTGTGAGTCTATGCGCAATTTACTTGCCAAATGATGATAAGGATGGATTTTGTCTTGCGCAAATTTATGCAGATCGTGAAGAAGACCGCGTTGCCCTTCAAGAAGAAAACTCTGGCAGCAATTTGCCATTATTAAGTTTTGTCGCAAATACCAACCAGGCAGCCGTAGGATATCTCACAAATGAGGTTGTTGATCCCCGCCAGTGGCAGCAGATCAAACCATATCCAATTCTCGAACCCGAAAAAATAAAGACAGACAATCATATGTTGATTGCCTTTCCCATCACCATTAAAAATGAAATTTTAGGAATCCTATTAACCAGAGAAGATAATCTTGCCTCCCATTATTTCATCAAAAGAACTGAATTGTTGACAGGTGTATGTCAGGAAATTGCTCTGGCCATCCAAAATCATAAACTTCGACTAGACAATGTAATTCGCGAAAAACTTGAACAGGAAATTCAACTTGCCCGACAAATACAAAAAACATTTCTACCTGATCATCTTCCTGAAATAAAAGGGTGGGATTTTCAAACCAGGTGGGAAACTGCCTTACAGGTGGGTGGAGATTTTTATGACATCATTCCACTTTCTCCAACATCTTTCGGTCTTGTCATAGCAGATGTAGCCGATAAAGGGTTGGCAGCATCGCTCTACATGACCGTATCACGCACACTCATCCGTGCATTTAGCCAAACGATGTCTGATCCAGGTAGTGTATTACAATCAGTCAACAACTTGCTCAATATGGATGCACCTGGTGGCTTATTCGTAACTGCCATTCTTGCTTTTTTGGATACCCGCACAGGAAAACTAATTTATGCCAATGCAGGTCATAATCTACCGTTATTATATAAAGCCACAACAGGTGAATTGATCCAAATTCCGAAAGGTAATATGGCTCTGGGGGTCGTTACGGACATTGAGTACCAAAATCATGAATTAGAGATGGATGCCAATGATATTCTCGTTCTTTATACAGATGGGTTAACCGAAACTTTTTCCATATCTGGAGATATTTTCGGCACACAGAGATTGCATCAAATGGTGATTAATTGCAGTAAAGATTCACTTACCGAATTGATGACTCATTTTGAAGATGAATTAACTTCATTTCGTGAAGGCAACCCACCCAGTGATGATCTTACCATTATCGCACTAAAGCGTCTGCCTTCAAATTAATTTACATCAGCGAAGAATAATTGGTACCATATTTTCCAGTTAGGTAATATTTCAATGGTACGAACCGGCTCAACAATCGGTTCTGGGGTAACATTTTCCGGAGAGATCGGGATAACCAATACTTCACCTGGTTTAACCATATAACCACGCTCGCGAGCATACTCATCAACAGCGGCATCGGAAGCGGCAAAGGCAATTCTGGTTTCAAGGACAAAGTTTGTAGCCCGCATTTCAGCCACGTTTGTATCCATTATTTGATATTGCTCTGACAGTTGGTTCAATTCATTCACACGGGCACTTAAATTCATCAAGAGAAAAAATAGCAATAACATGATGGCATAAAAAAACAGGCGGCGGGTGTCAAAAATTGATTTTTTCATAAACACTAATCCATTCGTATTGAGCCCATTGTATCAAATCTTGCAGGAAACATGCCATACAATTGCAGCCATTTTTCAGAAATCCAAAAAATAGCTTAAATAAAAAAACAGACAATATGCCTGTTTTCTTGTGCCGAAGGAGGGATTTGAACCCTCATGAGCGTAAGCTCACTACGCCCTGAACGTAGCGCGTCTGCCAATTCCGCCACTTCGGCTGATTACTCGAACGGATTGAATTGTATCGGATTTCGTTTTTTTGTCAACCTTTACCCGGGCTTTCCAGGGCTATACTGATTTATCAGCATTAACCTTTTTTAAGTTTTGATTTCCCATCGGTAGTAACTTTTTTTTTAGAACCTGGAACTTTTCTGCCGCGCCATCGTCTTTACTCCGAAAGTAAAAATATACCTGAAATTATTTTTAACAACCATTAATTTGTCCGAAATTCATCAAAATTTTTGGCTTGCTCAATGGGCTTATAACTTAAAAACTCGGTGGTAGAATGTAGAGTAGAGTGAAATATGAAATTTACAAACCAATTGGATATAAACAAGGTTAAAAGCAAAATCATGCGTAAGTCAGTGCCACTTGTAATTCTCTTCATCCTTGTATTAACAGCCTGCAATCTTCCCAATATGGCATTAATCGATAGTATCGTTCCTGAGCGAAATATTGTCTGGGTAACCAAAGATCCGAACGCAGCTGCTACACCGACTCCCTTCTTACCACAGGAGGAAGCTGTACCCACTTTCACACCTACCCCAGAAATCGTGGATGAGGATGCACCGCCGACCCCCACCTTTACAGCTACGCCCATTCAGCGGCCAGCCGGTCAGGTAAATATTTTGATTCTCGGTTCAGATTTCCGAGTGGGAAGTGGCTTCCGAACGGATGTTTTTATGCTGCTTTCTTTATACCCAAAAGAAGGTACAGCATCAATCATTTCTTTCCCACGCGACCTTTATGTCTATATTCCTGGGATTGGAAATCAGCGCATAAATGTTGCCCAACCTTATGGCGGGTTCGCACTTAGTAAGGCAACGCTTGAGGAAAATTTTGATGTAACCGCCGATCATTACATCATGACTAATTTTGATGGCTTTAAGAGTATCGTCAATAGTCTCGGTGGAATTAATGTTGAAGTTGGTCAGTATCTGTCCGATCATTGCGAGCTGCCCCAGGGCGGGTATGAAAAAATTTGCACTGTGTACCCAGGCACAAATTACATGAATGGCGATACCGCATTATGGTATGTGCGCTCCCGTTATTCCACATCTGATTTCGATCGTACTCGCAGAGCTCAAGAAGTAGTTTTCTCTATCTTTTCAAAGCTGATGTCATTAGATGCAATCACACGCATCCCTGAACTATATGCTGCCTATACGTATGCAGTTGAAACTGATCTTTCGGTTGGGGATATCGCCCCATTAGCTCCATTAGCCTCAACAATCCTCTCAGATCCATCCAAATTGCGGCGTTATGAGATCGGTCTCGGCCAGGTGAGCCCTTACGTGCTGCCCGAATCAGGCGCCAACGTGTTGATACCCAATTATGATGCAATCGCAGAGTTAATTCAACTATCGGCCTTTACACCATAGGTAAAAATAAGTCTCTAATTTTTGGAGGATTGACATTTTCGCAAAGGCTGTGTATGCTTGTATTTAATCTATACGCAACAAGCGAGGAAATATGTCCAACCCACAATCTTCTGATTTACATATCACCCAACAGACCCAACTGTTACCGGCGATTCAAGCCTGGGAAATGTACCTTCAAGACCAGGACAAATCTATTTATACCGTCAAAGCCTTTGTCAACGATCTGCAACTGATGGCTAGTTTTTTTCCACCTGACAAAACCATCGGTGCCGTGACAACTTCTGACCTCAATAATTTTCTAAAGTGGCTTGAAAATGGACGATCTGTGCCTTGCAGTCCAAAAAGTCTGGCTAGGCGAGTAACTTCGATTAAAGCCTTTTTCCGCTGGTTGAAGCAGTTTGCCAGAATCACCATCGATCCCGCTGAAAAGGTGGTACAGAAATCGGTCATCAGTCCCTTACCGGAAGTCTTAACTTCTGAGGAAATTGAACAGGTCATGGATACAGCCAACAAATTCAGGACTGGAGCTAAGCCGGATGCACGTCCCCTGGCTTTACTTCAACTACTGCTAGAGACAGGCTTAAAAAAAGGTGAATGTCTTTCACTTACTTTAAATCATCTCAATCTTGAAACTCCAAACGACCCTTACATTTTTGTCCGCTACAATAACCCCAACTATCGCTATAAAGAACGTAAAATTTCAGTCTCGGACGAGTGGGTGCACGTCTATCAGGAGTATGTCTCTCAATACCAACCCAAAGATCAACTCTTCCCATGGTCTCCACGCCGCCTTGAGTATATTCTCGAGGATATTGGTAAAGAAGCCGGTTTACAAAAGCATCTTTCTTTCGATATGTGCCGCTGGACTTGTGCTCTGCGGGATTTTTATACTATCGAAGAGAAAGATTTGATCCGCCAGAAATTAGGAATTTCGAAAATCCAATGGCGCGAAATTGGTGCGAAGCTCAACAGGCTGCCCTCACAGGCTTAGGAAAATTTTATAAAGCAGCGTTAGTCTTCACCAATTCAAACCTGATAATTTTTTGAGTTGCGGATGTAATTCTATAGGGATGGGCGATACGTAACCCGCACAACCAAACGACTTCACCTTGAGAATTCAAAATAAGTGGCCATTGGGGACGAGCACGTTTTGGAATCTTTTGATTGGTGAAGAAATCGCTGATACTGGCTGAATGCGTAGCCATTCCAAGTGGCATAAAACGATCACCCCTCGCCCACTTTCGAACGAGTAAAGGAAATGCACCAATTTGATCAAAATCCAATTCAGCCACCATATCTGATTGGATATTCTCTTTTGAAATGTCTGCCATCTCCATAATTACACTCATTCGTATTCGCCAATTCTCACTCAACCTGTATGTATCAGGCTTATCCAGGTAAATTTCTTCAACTTCCAATTGTGGAAAAAATAATTTCTGGTATTCAAATTTACTTGTAGTAATGATTAGTCGATCGGTCAATAAATCGATTACCAAATTATTTTGAAGATCAAATCTGCCGGAGCGATGATCAGAAATCGCTTCCCTAACCCTCTCAATCGTTTCAAATGAAATATCCCGTGTTATTGGCTGCAAATAATAAGCAGATCTGCGCAATAAATGTCGTTGCACTGCATGATTTTCTAAGCGAAATGAACCTCTATCAATGCAAACCAGTCCTGGATATCGAATATTCGCCATTTCCTGCCATTTATGGGAAATTACATCATCCAGAAGTTCCATATCGGATCGCAAGATCTCAGCAGTTTGGAAAAGACGATTATGGAGGTTAGGGTAATCTCGAGATAAAAACGGCAGAATCTTATGACGAATATTATTACGAGTGTATGTCTGGTCAAAATTGGTCTCATCAACGCAGAAGTCCAGATGATTAACTTTAAGATACTCTTCAATCTTTACCCGCCAGATGGATAGAATTGGTCGGATAATTTTTATACTTGGATGGAATTCTTCAATTACGGTAGCATACTTCATGCCCACCAAACCTGAAAGGCCTGAACCTCGCATCAAATGCATCAACATGGTTTCGACCTGATCATCGGCATTGTGGGCCACTGCAATGTAGTTGGCCTGGTTACTAAGTGCTACGGAAACCAGAAATCGGTAACGCAGGATGCGGGCAGCTTCTTCAACCGTTTTGCCTGTCAAGCGCACAAAGGAATTAACATCACCCTGTTCGCCTACAAACGGAATCCGGAGATTGGCACACAATTCTTTGGTAAAGTTGGCATCCTGACCCGCGCTTTCGCGAAGGTTGTGATTAAAGTGCGCACCAATCAGAGAAAATTGAAGTTTTGCTAAAAGGTGGAGGAGAAAAACACTATCCGCGCCACCTGAGACCCCGACGATTATTTTTTCTCCGGGTTCAATTTCCCCACATCGCTCTAAGTTCTTCAGGATCTCACTCTGCATTTGCGCTGATTATAGCATGTAGGTTTGTCAATAAATCCAGTTGAAAATAATTTCACACAATTTTAAAATCACCCTATAATAAAAGAAATAAAAGAATTTATTCCGCTTCGATTGAGGTTCACCCATATGGAAGAGAAAATCCTGATTATCGATGACGACCTGGAAACACTGCGTCTAGTTGGCCTGATGCTACAAAGGCAGGGGTACCATATCATTTCAGCAAACAACGGCATGTTGGGCATCAATCTGGCTAAAAAAGAGAAGCCAGATTTGATTGTGCTTGACGTAATGATGCCCGATATAGACGGTTTCAATGTAACCAAACGTCTACGCGCGGATGCAGAGCTTAACGAAACACCGATTTTAATGTTCACTGCCAAGGGTCAAGTTGATGACAAGGTAGCCGGATACGAAGCCGGCGTCGACGATTATCTCATCAAACCCGTCCACCCAGTTGAGTTGGTTGCACATATTAAAGCTTTGCTCGCGCGTCGTAAGCGTGGCACTGGTCCTCTCCCCCTCCCCATGAAAGCCCATGTAATCGGCGTTCTCTCCGCCAAGGGTGGTCTCGGTGCTTCGACAGTCGCGCTTAATCTGGGCATTGCGCTGCAGGAAAAAACGAAAACAGATACCATTTGTGCAGAAATCATCCCCAATCGCGGCACCTGGGGCATAGAATTAGGGCTCGCTGATAATAGTGCGCTTAATCGGATCCTGGAGAAACGTCCCGATGATATCGATCAAGCACTCATACGGCAAAATCTGGTAAACAGCAATTTTGGTGTTAAGCTTTTGCTTTCATCTCCCACGCTTTCGGCGATCAATCAACATGAAAACCGAGAACAAATTGTGAAGTTGGTAAAAATTCTGGTAGAAAATACCCAAATATTGGTTCTCGATCTCTGTGTGGAGAGCATTGATCTGATAAGTGAATTGTGTGAATTTTGTAATGAAATCATCGTCGTAACCGAAGCTCAGCCTATCCCGATTGAACGCACCAAATTCCTGATCAAAGAGTTTGGAAACAAGGGAATCAGTAAAAACAAACACATTGAAATTTTGGTTAACAATCGCACAAGGGCAGACATACAGCTTTCAGTTGCACAGGTGGAAGATAAACTGGGGGTAATACCAACGATTGTGCTTCCGCCAACACCGGAACTAGCCTATCAGGCTGTCACCCGCTCCCTGCCAATAACTCTTGTACAGCCAGAAAACTTAATAACCAAACAATATCAACGATTTGCAGACCATGTAATTCAAAGGATGAAGAAATAATACAGGAAATCTTTGAAGAAAAAATAGAACAAGCCATACAACTAATTCGGGAAGCTAATTTCTGCATTGTCATTACCGGCGCAGGAATTTCAACTCCATCCAATATCCCGGATTTTCGCTCCCAAGGAACAGGGTTATGGCACAAGGATGACCCGCTCAGGGTGGCATCATTGACGACATTCCTGGAAAACCCGACCTTATTTTACAATTGGCTGCGCCCCTTATTGCAATCTATCCTGGCAGCCCAACCCAATAAAGCGCATTTTGCACTGGCAAAATTAGCCAATAGGGGTGTAATAAGATTAATTATTACTCAAAATATCGATATCCTTCATCAACGGGTTGGGACACCTGACTTACTTGAGGTTCATGGTTCTTTGGCGCACTTCATCTGTACCAACTGCCAAACCAATATTAACTATTTGAATAAAATAATTGAGCAATATTTGGAATCTGGTGCACTCCCCAGGTGTGCACGCTGTGAAAATATTTTAAAACCAGATATCACTTTATTTGAAGAAATGTTGCCAATCGAGGCATGGGAGAAAGCATACACTGCCTGCTCTCAGGCCGATCTCATCATTGCTGTCGGAACTTCTCTGGAAGTTTATCCTGTCAATTTATTGCCTGAACTCGCACTTGATCATCATGCGGGTTTAATCATAAATACCCTCTCCTCAACCCAACTTGATCACAAAGCTACTTTAACTCTGCCCTATGATGTTGTCCAGGTATGGGATAAGATTCAAGCTGCTTTTGATTAAATTAACTCATTCCAGATATGTATTCTCAACAGCTGGCTTTCACGGAAAGCAGCATTTTCACAGACTTCCTTTTCGTCCGAATTGCCTTTCAAGCAGGTCAACCGAAAGATGCACCATCGTCGGTCGACCATGCGGACAGGTTCTGGGAGACTGACAATGTTCAAGATCTGCCAGTAGCACTTCCTGTTCGGGTCGCGTAAGCACCTGCCCCGCTTTAACAGCTGCTCTTTTACAAACTCTGGCAGCAATCAGCTCTTCCGCGCTGTCTTGAAGAGGTGTTTCATCATCTTCGAAATCCTCAACCACTACCCAGAGTGCAGCTTTTGGATCCATTCCTAACAATAAGGCAGGAATGGATCGTATTTGGTAACTATTTGTCCCAAATTCCTGTACATCAAATCCAATTCTGTTCAAAATATCTAATTTACCATCCAGTGTCTGTGCTTGATTAGGAGGCAAGGTAATCACTTCCGGTGTTAAGAGAGCCTGGGACGGAATCTTTGAGGACATTTGGTTAACCAGTTTCTCGAAGAGCACACGTTCGTGAGCAGCATGTTGATCCACAAGATACAATCCATCCGGACCTTCAGCTACGATATATGTAGCCCCAATTTGGCCAATCAATCGCAAAAGCGGTAGTGAAGGAATTACCTGCTGTGAGGAAGATGAAGACACATCGTCCAATTGTCCAGATACAGAAAAAATTGAAGGTGTTTGTTCTTGTTGCGCCTCAAATGATTCTGATGACCAATATGTTTTCTCCGTCCGCTCAGGATGATCATTACCCCCCCAAATTCTGGAGGAAAATTGTGGGATGGGATTATACGCCAGTAAAGCTCTGCGAACAGCTCGCTGCACGAGACTAAAAATCACATCCGGTCTTTGAAAACGTACCTCCGCTTTGGTTGGGTGGACATTTACATCAATTTGATCAGTCGGTAAATTGAGAAAAAGGATAGTGAGGGGAAACCGACCAACCATTATCATGGTCTGATATGCCTTCAAGACAGCTGAAGAAAGTGAGGCATCTTGGACCCAGCGCCCATTAGCAAAAAAATTCATATCTTTACGATTAGATTTCGTAATCGCAACGGGGCTGATATAGCCGTGAACACTGTAATCGCCATCCTCGAGGCGCACCTCCAACATTTTTTTTGCCGTGTCCAATCCATACAATTGAATCAAGATTTCACGGCGGTCTCCATTTCCATTGGTTTGAAAGACCGTTTTACCTGCAAATTCCAATTTGAACCGTGTGTGAGGATATGCCAGGCCATAACGCATCATAAGCGCGCTAATCCTTTGTTTTTCAGTTGAATCAGACTTCAGGAATTTAAGACGGGCAGGTACACTAAAGAATAAATTCTTTACAGATATACTAGTGCCTACCGGTGCACCCAACCGCTCAAAGGCTTTTTCTTTGCCCCCTTCAATCGATAATTTGGCTCCAATCGATTCATTCTCCGTTCGGGATAAAATGGAAAATTGTGAGACCGACGCTATTGAAGCCAGTGCTTCCCCGCGGAAACCGAGTGTATTTATCGAAAATAATTGATCAGCTGTAGAAAGTTTTGACGTTGCATGGCGGGTGACAGCCAGCCTTAGTTGACCATTCTCAATACCAGAACCATCATCAACAATATCTATGGATTTTCTGCCAGCCTCTTCAATCGAAACATCAATGACTCGGGCGCCAGCATCGATCGCATTTTCTACTAATTCTTTCACAACCGAAGTTGGCCGCTCAATAACCTCACCCGCTGCAATTTGTGAAGCGACTTCTTCACGCAGCACTGCAATTATTTTCTTTTTATTTTCCATCAATCACCGTATGGCTATTTTACAACAGATACTATTAAAAAATCAATTCGAGTAAAATTACGGAATGACTATAAAAACAATCATTTTCGACCTTGACGACACACTTTATCCTTCCGATTGTGGTGTTTGGTCACTTATCCGTGAAAAAATCGATCAATATATGAAATTACGATTGAATTATACTGATTCAGATGTCGCAGAAGCGAGAGATGGCTTTTTCCGCAAATATGGAACGACTTTGCGAGGACTCCAGGCTGTTCATAAAATTGATACGAATGAGTATCTTAATTTTGTTCATGATGTTCCTATTGAAGATTTGATTCAACCCAATAAAAACTTAAAGGTTTTGTTGGCACAACTGCCACAAAGAAAAGCGATCTTTACCAATGCTGACCGACTACACGCAAACCGAGTGTTAAAATCTTTGCAAATTGATCCCTATTTTGAGCAAATCATCGATATTTTGGATGTTGACCCCTTTTGTAAGCCAATGGTGGAGGCTTTCCAAATTGCCCTGGTCAATTTGTCTATTTCGGACCCGACTACCGTTTTGTACCTTGACGATAGCTCAAGAAATATTGCTACTGCCCAATCGATAGGTTTTCAAACAATCTGGATCAACAATTCAGCCTTTCAATCACAACATATCGGACACGAGTTAGTCATGATTGATGATTTGGGTGATCTTTTGCCAGAAATTATGGACGGGTGGCATTAAATGCAAAATATTACACCTGGTGCATGGTTTGTTATTATTTTCCTGGTGATTTTCATTGTCACATTGAACATTTGGCTGTTCTCTACTGCCAGGAATAAATCGAGTGAAAATTCCACCCTGAATATTATCAAGAAATCCACCAAAATCCTTCAGAATCCCTTTTTTGAAGAAAACAAAAAACTTGATGAGTTGGCTAACCTGACAAAAGCGTTTAAGCAAACAGCGCCTGGCGATAAAAACTCAGATTGCGGAGATATCTATAAATCCTAATCCCTGGAAAATTATTGTTTCCATTTTTCTATTTTTAATCATTATTGCAGGTACATTTTCTGGCGGCTATCTGGTAGGTCAGCTCTTTCCGGTAGTTAATGACAATACAAATTTACCATCATTGAACCAGAACAATACCACGCAGGCAACCCCGACTGACCCCGAAAACCTGGATCTGCTTTTTCAACCATTCTGGCAAGCCTGGGATTACGTAGCAAGTGATTATGTAGACCAGCCAGTAGATAAAACCATAATGATGCGTGGCGCAATTGCTGGAATGCTTGATTCATTGGGTGACCAGCATACTTCTTATATGGATCCGGAAGCGTATCGCCAACAAAGCACTCCTTTAGAAGGTGAATATGAAGGGATTGGTGCGTGGGTAGACGTTACCGGTGATTATCTGACGATTGTCAGCCCCATGCCGGGCTCACCGGCAGAAGAAAAGGGCTTAAAGCCGGAGGATCAGGTCATTGCCGTCGATGGGGAAGACATGACCGGTATTGCCGGCGACCTCGTATTACGAAGAATTATCGGACCAGCCGGAACCAAAGTACAACTAACCATTTTTCGCCCGGCCGATAATGAAACACTGCAAGTAGAGATAACTCGGAAGAAAATTGAAGTTCCTTCAGTTTCTGGTGAAATGCTTGACAATAATATTGCCTATGTGCAATTAATTAATTTCGGCGAAAAAACACATGACGATCTGACAGCTCTCCTCAAAGATCTGCTAATAAAAAAGCCTGTAGGCTTGATTCTCGATCTGCGAAACAATGGCGGTGGATACTTAAATTCTGCCATAGAAGTTTCTTCCGAATTTGTTGACCAAAGCCCTATCATGTACGAAGAATTCGGCGACGGCGAAAAGATAGAATACAACGCAAAATTGAAAGGAATTGCCACCAAAATACCATTGGTGGTCCTTATCAATGGCGGGACAGCCTCAGCCTCTGAAATCACAGCCGGTGCAATCCAAGATTATGAACGCGGTTCTCTGGTTGGGACACAGAGTTATGGTAAAGGATCCGTCCAAAATTGGATTACTTTACAGGATGATCAAGGCGCGATCCGTGTTACAATTGCACGCTGGTTAACGCCAAATCAAAGACAAATCAATTCGGTAGGATTAACGCCCGATTTCATTGTAGAAATCACCGAGGAAGAAATGACTGCTGGAGTTGACTCGCAACTAAATAAAGCAATTGAATTACTGTTGAAGTCTGAATAGAACCATATTTGTCCTTCTCCAGCGAAACAATTGAGGTTTGACAGTTCATTGAGCGGGTATTATAATCAATCCCCGCTGGAAAAATATCTTGGGAGAGTGTTTATGGAACAAAATACGACAGCGGATAATACCCGCATCCAAATTTCTGAATTAAAGCAGAAGGAGAAATATACTGGTAAAGTGCTTAAAACCACTTTAGCTGGAGCTGCTATCGATATTGGAGCGGAAAAACCGGCAATGCTGCATGTTTCCCAAATGACATCAACCACAGATGAACCTATTCTGAATGTTGGTGAAGTTCTCAATGAAGGTCAGGAAATAGAAGTCTGGATTAAACGTGTCCGTGACCAACGCATTGAGGTGAGCATGATACAACCACTTGCACTGGAGTGGCGTGAAATTAAATCAGGTCTGGTTGTAAAAGGGACCGTTGTCCGTTTGGAAACCTTTGGAGCCTTTGTTGAAATTGGCGCTGAGCGACCTGGCTTAATCCATATCAGTGAAATGGCTCATGGTTATATTCGAACACCATCCGAGATCATGAAAGAAGGCGATGAAATTGAAGCAGAAATTATCGATTTCAATCGCAAGAAAAAACAAATTAAACTTTCTATGAAAGTTCTGCAACCGGAACCTGTAAAAGAAGAAATCATTAATACGCAAGAATTTGCGTTCTCAGAAGAATCACAAAAACGAGAACGTCCTATTAAACGTAAGAGAGAAAAGAAACCCCGCAAGAAAGATGATGCTAATTTTGAAGGTCTAAACTTCGACATCAAGAATGACGTAGCTGAGGTAGAACCGACTGCGATGGAGATTGCCATTCGCGCCGCAATGGAAAAGGCGAATGACAAAAAACAAGAATCAAAAAAGAAGGCTTCAAAACCCTCTTCCACGACTCAAGATGATATTCTTTCTCGTACACTGGATCAAAAAGCAAGCTGAGCTGCGCATTCACAGTCTATTTCATCCGCTTTTTATACCCAAGTTTATAATCCGGCAAATCGTAACCCATAAACAAGCCCCACAAATTGTGGGGCTTGTTCTTTTATAGCAAGCTTGGCATCTATGGTAAACTATCCAGAAAGACATCATGTGATTATGCGATCACATTTTTTCATACAATTTTTAGTTATCAACCAATGGGAATTGATCCTTCACATAAACTCCTACCTGAATATAGCCGAAGGGGAGCAGGGGCAGAATGAACACAAAATATTTTTTCTTTACGGGTGGTGTAGTTAGTTCAGTCGGTAAAGGTGTCACAGCTGCTGCAATCGGTCGGCTGATGAAAGAACGCGGTTTTAAAGTCGCTGTTCAGAAGCTTGACCCATACATTAATGTCGACCCGGGCACAATGAGCCCATATCAGCATGGCGAAGTGTTTGTGACCGATGATGGTGCAGAAACCGATCTTGATTTAGGTCATTATGAACGATTTATTGACATTCGTTTAAAAAAGGTTTGCAATATGACTACCGGCCAGGTGTATGCCGAAGTTATCAGCAAGGAGCGCCGGGGGGATTATCTCGGTGGTACGATCCAGGTAATTCCACATATCACCAATGAAATCAAACGCAGAATTGGTCTTGTTGCGAAAACAATGGAAGCCGAAATTGTTTTAATCGAGGTAGGAGGAACCGTTGGAGATATTGAATCGCAACCGTTTCTTGAAGCGATCCGCCAACTACGTAGTGACCTTGGCCGTGACAACACAATTTTTATCCATTTGACCTGGCTACCCTCGATTGGTGCTACCGGCGAACTTAAAACCAAGCCAACACAACATTCTGTGCGCGAATTGCGTTCAATGGGCATCTCTCCGGATATGATTATTGCTCGATCGGATTTCCCGATTACAGATGATCTATGCGAAAAAATTTCGCTTTTTTGTGATGTCGACCGCGAAGCTGTTATCCCGATGGTGACAGCATCCAATCTTTACGAGGTGCCTTTGATCCTCGAACAAGCAAGGGTTGGAGATTATCTCTTAAAACGAGCAAAATTGGAGGCTCATCAGACCCCTGATTGGTCTGAATGGACTGAAATGATCAGTAAATTAAAGCAAGACCGCCCAAAGGTGAAAATAGCTCTGGTGGGCAAATATGTAGAATTGCATGATGCTTACATGAGTGTTCGTGAAGCTTTACACCACGCAGCCCTATCATTAGGTCTCGATCTTGATTTGGTATGGATTAACTCCACTGATCTGGAAAAACGGGTTGACTTCAAACCATTGGAGGACTGTGATGGTATAATCGTTCCCGGTGGCTTTGGTTCGCGCGGGGTTGAGGGCAAAATTATTGCAGCCCGTTATGCTCGGGTCAATCAAAAACCATATTTCGGTTTATGTTTAGGAATGCAATTGATGGTCGTGGAGTTTGGGCGTCACATTTTGAACGATGAGCAGGCTAATTCGACTGAGTTTGACCGCACGACCGCTCATCCTGTAATCGATTTATTACCTGAACAAAAAAGTATTACAGATTTAGGCGGCACCATGCGGCTGGGGTTATACCCCTGCCATTTATATCCTGACACAATTGCTGCAAACGCCTACCAGACATCGCTGGTTGAAGAAAGACATCGCCATCGGTTCGAGTTCAACAACAAGTACCGCGAGCATTTCGAGCAGGAAGGAATGATTTTCAGTGGGCAGTCGCCGGATGGCAGATTGGTTGAAATTGTAGAAATCAAAGATCACCCCTTTATGTTGGCGACTCAATTTCATCCGGAATTCCTATCACGGCCAAATCGTCCTCATCCGCTTTTTGTTGAGTTTGTCAACGCCGCCAGGCAATTTTCTCAAAAAAATGAAAACGGTGATGAACTAATCGTAAAAGAATTATAAACAAACAGAACCTTGTTTCTGATTTTAGAATGGAGAGATAAATATATGGATACAACGATTGTTTCAATTTATGGTCAAGAGATATTAGATTCGCGCGGCAACCCAACCGTGGAAGTGGAAGTCGTATTAGCAGATGGTAGCTGGGGAAGAGCTGGCGTTCCCTCTGGTGCATCAACTGGTTCACATGAAGCATTAGAATTAAGAGATGGTGATAACGATCGCTTTTCGGGTAAAGGGGTCGCAAAGGCAGTTGAAAATGTAAATACTGAAATCGCCGATGCTTTACTGGATTGGGATGCGACTGAACAACGTGCCATCGATCTGACGCTATTAGCCCTCGACGGGACCGAAAACAAATCAAAACTTGGAGCCAATGCCATTCTGGGAACTTCCCTGGCAGTAGCCAAAGCAGCCGCAAATTCTCTGGGTTTGCCGCTCTATCGTTATATTGGCGGCGTACACGCCCATGTTCTGCCGGTACCGATGATGAATATCCTCAATGGGGGTGCGCATACAGCCTGGCAATCAACAGATGCACAAGAATTCATGGTAATGCCATTCGGTGCCCCCTCCTTCAGCGAAGGATTACGCTGGGGTGCTGAAATTTACCACGCACTCAAGAGTGTTCTCAAATCTCGTGGTTATGCCACATTGGTCGGAGATGAAGGCGGCTACGCACCAGCATTAAAAGCCAACGTCGAGGCAGTCGAAGTCATTCTCGAAGCAATCGAAAAAGCAGGTTATAAAGCGGGCGAGCAAGTAGCAATTGCACTTGATCCCGCTGCTTCGGAGTTATATGAATCTGATACCAAACTATACAATCTACGCAAGGAAGGCAAAAAATTGACATCAGAGCAAATGATTGACTTCTGGATTAACTGGGTTGATCAATATCCGATCGTTTCAATTGAAGATGGTCTGGCTGAGGATGACTGGGATGGCTGGAAGATGTTTGTTGAGAGGGTTGGAGATCGCTTGCAAATCGTTGGCGACGACCTGCTGGTAACGAATCCCGAACGTATTCGACGCGCCATTGAAATGAAAGCAGCCAATAGCGTCTTAATCAAATTGAACCAGATTGGCAGTCTGACCGAGACTCTAGAAGCAATTGAAGCTACCCATCGTGCCGGATGGACGGCAGTAACTTCTCACCGCTCGGGTGAAACTGAAGATGCCACTATCGCCGATCTGGCTGTGGCGCTTAATACTGGTCAGATCAAAACCGGCGCACCTGCCCGCTCGGATCGGGTAGCAAAGTACAATCAGCTTTTGCGGATTGAAGCTGAATTGGGCGAAACAGCAGTTTACGCAGGCTGGGATGCGTTGAAAATTCGCAAATAATAAGAACAATTCAAGTAAAAGAGGCTGTCCCGGAAGTCGACAGCCTCTTTTTTATTTGCTTATTTAGATCTATTACTAAAACAAACTTTTGTACTTACCTCATCCAAAGTTTTTTTAGCTTCTCAGGCAGCTAGAAAGAAAGGTTGGTTGAGGCTGAATAGTGAAACCCAAAAAGGTAAAGAACGTAAAGACGATAAAGGCGTTCGTAATTTGTTTCCTAGCCTCCTTCATGTCTTTGCACTGAAAAAAAGAGACTTAACCATCAGGTTATGTGCTCTCGCTGAATTACTATTTTTTTATACGTTTTCTATCACTTTTGACTGTCTGGAAAGAAAAATGTGCCTTATGGGGACCACATTATTTTTGTTTGAAATGTACTCCATTCATAAAGTTAATTATCTTTTTCCAGAAACGATTGGATGGCTTGCATGAACCGCTGTGGACATTCCTCTTGGGGCACATGACCGCAGCCTGCCAGCTCCACATACCTGGCTGCCGGTATATTTTCAGCAGCTTTCCGTATATCAGCAACAGGAATGATCTTGTCCTCAGCTCCAGCAATAACCAACACGGGTAGTTCCAATGTTGCCAATCGGTCTGCAATATTATTTTCCCCATTTATTTTTGTGAATTGCCACAAGCCAATATCCCAGTTTTCTACCATCAATGGTTTTTGATAATTCTTCAGATCTTCTTCACTGATCAAATCAGGGTTGTACCAGGCCATTTTCAATAGCTCCAGCCCACGATCTTCGATTGTTCTTACAAAGTAAGGTCCCCATTTATTGGCTAAGTATGTGTTCAGGAGTGGTTTAATCCAGGTTGGAGCTCCACCGGCACCGTAAACAGCCGGGTCAACCAGAATCATTCGATCAATAAGTGCTGGATATTCCATTGCAAATTGGATCGCAATCGTCCCTCCAGCGGAATTGCCTACCAGGATTACTTTTTCTGCCTGATATTTACGCATGAAGTGCTTGATAATTTCGAACTGGAATTGTGAACCATAAGGATTATTTGCATCATTTTCAAATTGTACGGGCCTCTCAGTCAATCCGAACGCAGGACGATCAAAAGCAATAACCGTTCCGAATTGTGAAAAATCACCAATTACTTTCTCCCAACTATACGTACTCGAACCAAATCCGTGCAGCAACAGGATCAACGATCCATCGAATCCTTGTTCAATAAAATGAACATTTAGCCCGTTGATTTCTTCAAATTGACTATTGGTATATTTTATTTCCTCAGGTGGCTGAATATTGTTTAATGGCGGCACAGGGACAATGATTGGCACCAGAATAATAATCAATAAAACGACAATCAGAAAAAATATAGTCTGTGTTTTTCTACTCATAACATCTCTCCCTTTTGTAGATAAAAAAACCCGTGTGAGTCAAAAGTTATCGTTCCAGAAAGGCATTGACACCCCGCCAGATGTCATCGAACATCGCCACGGTCAGCCTTCCGGTTTGTGTATTTTGGCGGCTGGGGTGATACGAGGAAAGTACGGCAATTCCAATATTCGGGAGAATAGTTAAGCCATTATGTTTGAATTTGCCAATTGTTTGACATTCGTAAATTGCACCAAAATGGCGAATAATAGCATTATGCGCAATTGACCCAAGCGTCACAATTATTTTCAGATTTTGCATTAGCTCTATTTCGTGCTTGGCGTAAGGAATACAATTCAAAATTTCGCTTCTGGCAGGTTTGTTATCGGGAGGAACACAACGGCAGACCGCGCTGATGAACATATCATTTATTTCCAGTCCATCTCCGATAGCATTAGATTGAGCTTGATTTGCAAATCCTGCCCGATGCAGGGCTGGAAAAAGAAAATTTCCGGATCCATCACCGGTAAACATTCTACCAGTACGGTTGGACCCATGCGCACCGGGAGCAAGCCCAAGTACCAATACCCGGCCATCGATATCACCAAGCCCTGGCACTGGTTTTCCCCAATAATCCCATGACTGATATGCACGTGTTTTTCTTGCCGCAATCGCCTCACGCCAGGCTACAAGGCGTTCACACTTTCGGCAGGAAACGATTGTTTCATTTAATGTTTCAATAGACATTTTTGATAAATCACTCATTAATGTATCCACACCGATTTCTTAAAGAATCAGCATCGCATCACCAAAGGAATAAAAGCGATACTCTTGCTTGATCGCTTCCTGATAGGCTTTTAGAATAAGCTCACGCCCGGCGAAGGCACTCACCAACATCAACAAGGTTGAACGTGGTAAATGAAAATTGGTAATCATGGCATCAACCGCCGTAAATTGATAACCCGGAAGTATGAATAAACTTGTGGAACCGCTAAAAGCGCTGACTAATTCGCCTGGCTTAGAAAAAGAAGCGGCGGTTTCGAGTGTTCTCACACTGGTTGTTCCGACGGCTATTATACGACCGCCATTACGATGGGTTGCATTGATCAACTCAACATTTTCCTGGTTTATCTCACACCATTCAGTGTGAATCTGGTGTTCCTGAGGGTTATCTTCATTAACGGGCGCGAAGGTGTCTAAGCCAACGTGCAGTGTAATTTCACAAAAAGATACACCTTGATCCGTCAATTTTTGCATGATTTCCTTCGTAAAGTGCAGCCCGGCAGTTGGGGCAGCAGCAGAACCGGTTTGTTCGGCATATACCGTCTGGTAGCGGTTAGGGTCGCGCAGCGGCTCATGAATGTAGGGTGGCAGCGGCATTTTTCCAATTGATTCGAGGAAAGGATCCACAGCCTGGTCAAACCGGATCAATCGTTTGGAACCCTCGAGATTTTGCAAGACAGAGAGGGAAGGTCCACCATTTATTTTAAGCGTTAAGCCTGGGGTGACCCGCTTTCCACCTACCAGACACTCCCAGGTATCCTTTTCAACCTGGCGTAGTAATAACACCTCGACCTTCCCACCAGTTGGCTTGAATGCCAAAATCCTGGCTGGAATTACTTTGGTCTTATTGATGACCAGTAAATCACCAGGGGAAAAAAAAGAACCGATATCGCGAAAATTGCGATGCAGAAATTGTTCACTACCACGTTCAATCACCAACAAGCGTGAATTGTGTCTCGGTTCAATAGGTATCTGCGCGATCCGTGCTGCAGGCAGATCATAATCAAAATCTGAGGTTCTCAAGTACTTCCTTCTAAAAAAGTTTCGGCTGGTCAATTCCTTCAGGAAAAGGAATATTTAGATGTTCGTAGGCCATGCGCGTTGCAATTCTTCCCTGGGAAGTGCGATCAAGGAACCCCAACTGTAACAAGTATGGCTCAACCACGTCCATAATTGTCTCTGGTTCTTCACTGATCGAGGCTGCGATAGTACTTAAGCCTACCGGTCCGCCACTGTACTTTTCAATGACTGTCTGCAACACCTTCCGATCAATCATATCCAAGCCAAGGCGATCAACATCCAGTAATTCCAGAGCTTCCATGGCAGCATCTCGCGAAATGACCCCATTCAGACGCACCTGGGAATAATCACGTACACGCCGTAATAATCGCAAAGCCACGCGTGGTGTCCCTCTGGCCCGCCGCGCTATCTCGTTGACTCCGTCCTGGTCGCAAACTACGCTCATCATGTGGGCGGCTCGATCTACAATCTTCTCCATGGAGGCAAGATCATAAAAATCAAGCCGGTAAACGGCTCCAAAACGCGCCCTCAACGGGGCTGTAACCAACGCAAGTCTTGTGGTTGCCCCGATTACTGTAAATCTTGGTAATTTCAGGCGAATCGACCTTGCTGAAGGACCTTTTCCTATGACAATATCCAGTGCAAAGTCTTCCATCCCGGGATATAATATTTCTTCAATAGCACGTCCAAGCCGGTGAATTTCGTCGATAAAAAGAATATCGCCAGCTCTTAAGTTGGTTAGAATTGCCGCCAAATCACCAGCTTTCTCGATTGCCGGTCCTGAAGTGATACGGATGTTCACGCCCATCTCGTTGGCCAGTACATGTGAAAGGGTAGTTTTCCCCAAACCGGGCGGACCATAAAAAAGAACGTGATCGAGCGATTCACTCCGTTGGCAGGCTGCCTCAATTAAAATAGAAAGATTTTCCCGTACCTGGTCCTGACCGATAATTTCATTCAATCTCGTCGGGCGAAGTGCAAAATCTAACCGGTCATCCGGTTTTGCTTCAGGACTTATCATTCTTTCATCGCTCATGTGTTCGATTATACCCGCAAAAAATAAAACGGAGATTTAGAAATTGCATAAAACTGATCAATCAGAAAGACATTTTTTCTCAATGATTCTTGCTTTTCCTTTGATCCTTACGATCTTTATTTCATCTTTTGAAACGATTGGACATTTCCATATTAATGTAGACAATCGCATTGGATTCGGTCTTTCTACGAAAGCAGATGCCCAGTTTTGGGCAAGTCAACTGAAAGCGAGATGGTATTTGGATTGGAAAACCACCGCTGTTAGCAGCGATCAATTCCCAGAATATTGGCAAATGATCCGTCTTTCTACGCAAGGATACCGGCCATCAAGGTCAAATATCATTGCCATTGCGATCGAATATCCGGGTCATACGTGGATTATTGGAAATGAACCTGATAATATCTTTCAGGACAATATCACCGCAGAAGAATATGCCAGCTTTTACCATGAACTTTATTATTTGATCAAGCGTTATGATCCAACCGCGAAAATTGCAATTGGTGCTGTCAGTCAGGCGACACCTTTACGTCTGGAATACCTAAATGAAGTTTTGGCATTCTACATGCAGAAATTTCAGCATCAATTGCCAGCCGATTGGTGGACAATGCATGCATATATATTACGAGAAGAAGTCGGTAGTTGGGGTGCTGGTATCCCCCCTGGAATGAATCAAAAAAGGGGTGTTCTATACAATATTGAAGACCACGCCAGTTTGGAATTATTCAAGGAGAATATTCGCCAATTTCGGCTGTGGATGAACATGAATGGTTATCAAAATAAGCCGCTGGCCATCACCGAGTTTGGAATTCTTTTACCTGCAGATTTCGGGTCATCTCCATCACTAGTCGTTAATTACCTGGAGGAAACATTTAAATGGTTATTGGGAGCAACTGATAAAGATATAGGTTACCCTGGTGACAAGGATCGACTTGTGCAAAAATTTGCCTGGTTTAGCCTTGCGGATACAGTATTCCCAGTGGCCGATCTGGCTGATATCTCAGCCCAAACCCTGACACTGACGGGTAAGTCTTTTTTAAAAATCGCAATTAATCCAGAATTAAGATAATTCTTTATTAGTACAACAGCGGTGCTATAATGACAGCATCAAAACAATTCAGATGGAGATATTTGAATGTCAAATATTTATATTTCTTCTCATCCCCTGATTGCTCATAAATTATCCAAATTACGTGATGTAAACACAGAACCCAAGAAGTTCCGAGAATTGGTCAGAGAACTCGCGGGTTTATTGACTTATGAGGCTACTGCAGATTTACAAGTAAAAGATATTGAAGTTCAAACACCTTTGAAAAAATGCTCTGGTGCAGTATTAACTGAAAAAATTGGACTGGTTCCAATTCTGAGAGCCGGGCTTGGAATGGTTGAAGGGTTTTGGGAATTAATGCCTTCATCTGAGGTCTGGCATATTGGCATTTACCGGGATGAGAAAACGTTGAAACCTGTTGAATATTACAACAAACTGCCAACAGAACCTACAGTCAGCGTCTGCCTGGTCCTCGACCCCATGCTAGCGACTGGTGGGTCGGCTGTTGCCACTGTTGATGTTCTTAAACGTTGGGGAGTCAAACGTATCAAATTTGTCGGGCTTATTGGCGCGCCGGAAGGTGTTGCTAACTTGCAAGAACATCACCCGGATGTACCAATTTATTTGGGTGCAATCGACGATCACCTCAATGAAAATGGATATATCGTTCCCGGGCTTGGTGATGCCGGTGATCGCCAGTTTGGAACGGCTTAATAAAAAAGACTCCTTTCAGAAGTCATTTTTATTATCCACCAATCTGCATCATTGTGCGATTTTTCGGTTGCACTTGATGTGCAAGATCGTGTTTCTTCGGCTTTTGATTGACCGCTCGGGCGAAGAGTTGGGCAACATCTTCCCCTGCTCGCAGAGCTGCTAAAAGCGGAATTTCTTCATCACTCATCAAACATGGCCGTAAATTTCCATCCGCGGTCAGACGCATGCGATTACAACGGCGACAAAAATGCTCTTCTTCCAATGGAGAAATAAATCCAACAAACCCAGATGCACCAGGTAATTGGTAAATCTTGGCAGGACCGTTTCCGATCCATGCACTTGCTTCTGCCAAACCCAATCCTTCAAATTTTTGTAACATTTCAGAGGTAGAGATATATCCATCTTTGGGATCAGGGAAACCTTCACCCCAAGGAACCTGATTCTTGACAGGCATCAATTCTATGAAACGAACATGCCAGGGATGCGCTTTCGTCAAATTTGCAAAATCAAGTATTTCGAGATCATTTAATCCACGAACGGCGACAGCATTGATTTTTATTGGGCTTAGCCCAACTTCCTCAGCCGTTAGTATGCCTTCCCATACCCTGGTGAAATCGCCACCGCGCGTAATTCTTGAAAACAACTCGGGTTTTAAAGTGTCCAGACTGATATTAATGCGATTTAGCCCTGCGGCTTTTAAATCTCTGGCATATTTGCCCAGAAAATAACCGTTGGTCGTTATGCTAATATCCTTAATTTCAGGCAGATTGTGCAACATGGATATAAATTCTGGAATTCCTGGCCGAACCAGGGGTTCACCGCCGGTTACACGCACTTTTGTAACGCCAAATTCAACCGCTGCTTTGACTACCTCAATAATCTCTTCATAGCGCATGATCTGGTCATGACTTTGAAATTGAACCCCTTCAGATGGCATACAATAAACACATCGGAAATTACAGCGGTCGGTTACTGAAATGCGTAAATAATCAATCGTGCGACCAAATGAATCCTGTGACAATGTTCATCCTTCCACTAATAAAACCAATAAACGACTAGATCACTCGAACTAATCTAATTCCCATCAGGTGAGAAATTACCAGTCTTGAAGCCCAGGTTGGAAACAAAATGATCAGATGAATTATGGTCGAACTGGCCAGTACAATCGCCATTAATCGCAGCCATTCTGCCAACTTAGGCGATACATTGATTAATAACCAATCACCTAATCCAACCAAAAGCAGTCCGAATAGCATAATAATAACACCAATTAGAATTGGCTTCCACGATTGCCGGTCAGATGACGAAGGCAGCATAGCTGAACTAATACTAAACGCAAAGTACATCCAGATCCAGTAATCAGCCTGGCGAATACTGGAAAGAAATAAATCAATCGTACTGCCTGCATTACCCTCAAATAAAGCACTGACAACGCTATTCAAACCGAGGTGTCTTGAGCCGATCCAGCCAATGATCAGCATTCCGAAAATAAACGGTGCAAAGCCAATTAAAGAATCCCGGATTGGATCACATTTGCGTGTTTGCACGAAACCCATTCGCAATTGACCGTTTTTGGCAGCTTCAGGGATCAATGAAAATTTTAATACCGGTACACGCACCAAAATCGCTGTTACCCAATGGCTGAGCTCATGAATAAAAACTCCTGGAAGCAGAATAAACGAAAATAGGGCAATAACAATCCTCGGTTTCCGAAATATTATCATCAGAAGGCCCTGAATTTCGCGGTGCAAAAGTCTTTGGACAATGATAAATACAATCAGACTCACCACGAAAAGCAGATATCCTGCCAGAGAACGCCATTCCACTATGCAGCAGCGCGAACAATTTCTACAAATTCCGGTTTCAAAGCAGCACCACCCACCAGAGCACCATCAATATCTGGTTGAACAAAATATTCTTTTGCATTACTACCCTTGACAGAACCGCCATATAAAACACGCATCTCTCGTGCTGCAGCATCCCCATACATCTCAACTAAGGGTTTTCGAATAGTATATTTAATTACTTCATTCGCTTTTTGTGAATCACAAGCCAAGCCAGTACCAATCGCCCAGACTGGTTCATAGGCGACTACAACATTCTTTAGCGAACTCCCATCAATATTCGAAAAAGCTATGCGCATTTGACGGGTGATAATCTCTTCTGTGCGACCATTTTCATTCTCTGATAAAGTTTCTCCCACACAAACGATCACATTCAACCCGGCAGTTAAGGCAGCCTGCATGCGCTTATTGACCGTTTCATCGGTTTCACAAAAATAAGTGCGCCGCTCAGAATGCCCGATTATCACATATTGAGCATATTCCTTAACCATCGCTGCCGAAATTTCTCCCGTAAATGCCCCTTGCATTTCCCAGTGAACATTTTGGGCACCCAGACCAATCACACTCCCTTTCAATTTATCCGCCACTTTACAGAGAGCTGTGAACGGAACACAAAAAACAATCTCAACTGAATTCAGGTCTTCCAACTTTGGCTGTAGCTCATCCACCAATTCAAGCGCTTCACTGGCGGTCTTATGCATTTTCCAATTACCAGCTACAAGTGGTTTTCTCATTTTTTTATTCCTTCCTAAAATAGGGGTTTTCCTAATAATAATCCAAAATAAACATTTATTGTTAGCCAGTAATGGCGTAAATTTCCTCAAATTGACGTTTACAGCGAACCGTATTATCATGAAAGAGATGGGCTGGTCGGGTGATCGCGGTATCTTTGATATCGAGGAAAGTCCGCACTTCAGCGAGCAAGATGCCGGGTAATACCCGGAGCGGGAAAGCCATTCGGAAGACCTGCTGGAATGGGCCACAGAAAATAACTGCCTGAAAAGGCGATGGTGAAAAGGTGGTGTAAGAGACCACCGGCGATCACAGTAATGTGACGGATAGGCAACCCCCATCTGAAGCAAGGCCAAGCAGAAGCAAAACTCTTCGGAGTAGGAGGTTGCTCATCTCCTCAACGCTTCGGGTAGGCTGCACGAGTTATTTGGTAACAAATGACCTAGATAGATGATCATCCATTTGCTGAATAGGCAAAAGACAGAATGCGGCTTATAGACCAGTCCATCATAATTTTAAGGGCTAATAAATTTCAGGTATGAAAGTCTGGTCCGAGAGTGGTGGCCGAACATAGCCTTCATTGATTTGGCGTGGTGGCAATTCAATGGATGGCGGTGTCAGGTCTTCATAAGAAATTATGCTCAATAGATGACGAATGCAGTTCAAACGGGCACGTTTCTTATCGTTGGCGTTGACTACATACCAGGGAGCTTGTTTAATATCCGTATGGGCAAACATCGTGTCTTTTGCTTTTGAATACTCAACCCAGCGAGATCTTGATTCCAAATCCATTGGGCTAAGCTTCCACCGCTTTGTGGGATCTTCAATGCGGGCATGGAATCTTTTCTCCTGCTCATCATCGCTAACAGAAAACCAATACTTGATCAAAATAATACCGGAGCGCGCTAACATGCGTTCGAATTCTGGTACGGAGCGCAAAAATTCTTGATATTCATTTTCGGAACAAAATCCCATCACTCTTTCGACACCAGCCCGGTTGTACCAGGATCGGTCGAATAAAACAATTTCACCGGCAGCTGGCAAATGGGCAACGTACCTTTGAAAATACCATTGTGTCTTTTCGCGCTCGGTTGGAGAAGGAAGCGCGATGACGCGCACAGAACGCGGGTTCAGACTTTCAGTGATTCTCTTTATCACACCTCCTTTGCCTGCCGCATCTCTGCCTTCGAATAAGATGACAACCTTTAATCCTTCAGCCTTTACCCATTCCTGCAGTTTAACCAATTCAATTTGCATCCTGCGTAGTTCTTTTTCGTAGGTTTTGTTGTTTAATTTCTTAGCCGGCTGCATGCTCGCATCGTCCGCTTCGGAAATAACGCTTTGCTTATTCTCTTTCTTTGCTTTTTGTTTGTCTTTCTTAGCCATTTTCCCCAACCTTTCAACATTACAAATAGATTTGGTCTCGCATCCATTATACAATTCAAAAAAATCCACTTGCAAGCAGTAATTATCTTATTAATTCCAAATATTCTGTAGAAAAGCTCTTTTCTAGGGATTGGATAATTTATTCAATCAAACCTGGAGTAGATGAAAAAAGCTTCAGATAACGTTCTTAAAAACATAGAAATTTGGTTTTTCACGAATGGACTACCTGTACTGCATATTCAGGAGATTTCGAAAATTCCTCAAGTCATTTGTGGCAGGATTGTTAGCTTATAAAATGCCAATGATCTCAACTGAAAAGAGACAGTTGCCTGGTAAGCATGCGACCGTTCAACAACAGAAAAGACCCTGAGAGATTCATGAATACTCCTAAATTTTTAAGATCATCTTCATTACGAATTAAATTCCTCTGGCGATATGAAATGATTTTGCGGGCTTTGATCACTCCAATTCCAGGAACACGCATTAATTGCTCCAAACTAGCCCGATTGATCTCCAAAGGCGTGGAAGCAAGGTTCTTTTTCGCCCAAACCCATTTTGGATCCTGAGTTAAGGATAATTTTCCCTGCGAATCAAACTCAAAATCTTCAAAAGAAAATTTGTAATCCCGTAATAAATACGAGGACTGATAAAGCCGGTGTTCTCTCATCGGGTTTTCCGCCGATAAATCAGCAAATGGAGTTCCACTGACAGGTGAAAATGCCATAAAGTAAATCCTGGCAAGGTTGAACTCCGAAAATAAATATTGTGAGGATCGAATGAGTTCGGCATCACTTTCACCTGCTGGTCCAACCACAAATTGAGTGGTCAGTGATGGCCAACGATGACGCCAATTTCGAAAAGTCACATCTTCAGAACATATTTCCTGAACCCATTTTAGGCGCGTGAACAACTCTTCAAAAAAAGATTTCTTAGGCGCAAGCGCTTCCAATCTTTCCGGATTTGGCGCTTCCAAATTGATTGACACCCGATCTGCTTGAAGCATCAATTGTCGGATCTGATCTTTTTCTGCACCAGGCATAATTTTTAAGTGCAAATATCCTTGAAACTTTTTCTTTTTTCGTAATATTTCACCTGTATCGATGATTTTATCCTGAGAATAAACTCCGCCAGCCAGTATCCCTGAACTCAAGAAAAGTCCTTTGACAATATTCTTGTTCACTAAATTCAGAAAAGTATTTGCCAACTCATCCGGAGAAAATGTAGCACGCTTTGTATCACGTCCAGAACGAAACGCACAATAATGGCAATTCTTCTCACAGACAGATGTCACCATTGTCTTGAGTAACGGCATTAAACCGCCCCCAGGTAAGCGAGCAAACGCAATTTGTGGGTTTAGCGGCGTTTTCACTGCTGAAAAACAAGATGGATTTTGTGCGTTAGGATTTGACTGATCCACCACATCCATATTCTCACTGAGCAAACTTAACTTTTCAAAAGTATCCATAATTCACAATTATCCAAAATCTGTTTATAAATTTTCAATTAAACTCTAGAATCATCGATCCACATTCAATTAAGGAAAATCCTTAGGTGGCATTCTTAATCTCAAGTATTGAGAGATTTCCGTAATTCAACGCTTGTAATTCAATGAGTAAAACAATTTTAATATATTATAGAACATTAGTTCAATTTTTCAAGTAGCAATCTTGTTACAAACCCCATTTTGCGGTAAGATGGTGAAGACCCATTGAATAAGGAGCTCATTACCATGACTGGGTTTTTCAATCGAAAAATCATCTTCCTGATCACATTTTTTCTGCTTAGCTTATTGATATTTCATCCAGTTTTCGCCCAATCTATTGGCGAAACAGGCTTGAGTTTCGTTGCATTTTCCAAAAACACTTATTACGGTATGAATCTGGATACCAGCAACGCTGAACTTCGTTTTCGGATTAATGAAGAAAATAAACAAAAGGTCCTTTTTATTGATGTCTTTACCGCCGATGAATATATGACAATTGCTGGAATTAACGATCAAGGTATTTTTATTACATACCAAAACTTTTTTAATTCAACCACCCCTGTTTACCTGACTCCTGCGGGCTTTGTCTCTCAATTTGGCGATCTTCTATATGAAAGATCAAGAGTCCCAGACCCAAATACTTTATCACTCGAAAATAACAAAATTGTTATAAATCATGCAAATCAACTTTTTGCCAGCGAGTTAGGAAAATCATTCATCATCGAATCTTCCACTGGATACCCTGCGATTATAGAAAAGCAGCTGGATTGGCAAATCCTCAGCCCACTGGCTTCTTCTTTTTCGGATAATGAAAACATTGATGATTTCTACCATCCATACCAACAAAAACTACGAGCAGAAGCAGAAATTCGCAAATATATCTCCGATTTCTCTCTACTTGATGGGTTCAGAGTTCTGAAGGCTGCCCAGCCTCGGGAATCACAGACCGCTTCAATCATCATTGATCCAGGTAAAAACCAAATTTATATTGTTCTGGATAAAGATTTTGAAAAAATATGGATGATTAATCTGGATGGAGCGACAATAGAAACCTATTTAGGGATTGATAAATATCACAAGGGCAATATGCCTGAAATTGGTTTAACATCCAATGACTTAAGAATCCTGAATTTCAGTAACGAAAGCTTGATGGATGGTGTCATTCTGTGGGGTGTTGCTATCATTGTCATAATCTTGCTCGTCACCACAGTAAATTTTATTCGCTCAAAAACCTGAAAGTCTTCAATTGTAATTTTAGATTTCAGTAAGCATGACTTTGGACTTTTTTCGTGTCACTTCAGCCACTGCTGAACTTATATGTGCACCAAACAGAATTAAAAAACTTGAAAAGTATATCCAGAGTAATAATGCGATGATTCTCCCCAAAGAACCGTAAATTAATTCATAGCGAACCCATTGACTGCTAAGATACCAATTCATCACTAAGGTGATCAACTCGCTTGATACAAGGGTGAACATTGCGCCAACCAAAGCTTCCATCGGTTTAACAGACGCTTTTGGCAACCACTGGAACATGATCCAGTACATTAACAAGCGAAAAGCGCGGGGTGCGATGAGTGCCAGGATTTCCCAGAGACTGGTGCTTAAAATGGGGACTTTGAAGAACACGATCAAGTGATCGATAAAATCAATTTTAATTAAAGCGTTCAAAAACCAAAGTATTATCACCAAAATAGCCAGACCAACCAGAATGGCAAACCCCATCACACGCCGTTCTATAAAGCTATGAGCTACAGAATTTGGCCATGCGCGGTCGATATTCAATGAAATCGTGTTAAACATATTTGACGCAGACCACATAAGCCCAATCAAAGCCAGCAAACCCACCGCACCGCGTTTGGAAAGGACATTTTCAATATTGGTGAGAATTAGTTCTGGGCTGATGGGGAAAATATCAATTATAAAACTCAGTATTTGATCCTGAACAAATTGGGATTTTAAGACAAAACTCGCAAAAGAAACCAGCACCAGTATGAGCGGAAAAATCGAAAAAAAAGTGTAATACGCCATCGAAGCAGCAGCTTCGGGAGCCCGCGCAATATTAAAATTTCTTGCAGCAATCCGTAGAATATCAAGGGCACCATTTAAACGCGCATTAATAGCCCCGTACGACGGACGGATTGACTCAACGATTTTTTCAAAATTGATTATTTTTTGCGAAGACATATCCAGGACATCATTAAGTCACCAGTTTTTACTCAACGGGGGAAATTTCATTCTTTGAATGAGAATCACTTTAAAGGTAATTTTGGAGATTTTTTGTGTGGTCTCGCTTTTTTATGCAACCCAATTTCCAATTTCTGACCAGGCATATTCTAGATGTGAAACAAGCTTCTGACCAAGTTTCTTTTTAACCCGGGTATGTACATATTCCATAAGGGGCAGGCCGCCCATTTCGTGTAATCGTTTCCCGATTTCCCGGGAACGAATATGGCGACATTGCAGATTAAAAGGAGGTCCAGGTCGCTCAGATAAAAAATCATCCGTTTCGCCAATTCGAACCAACTCTGTGGTCAATCGTTCGACTTCCTGCCGCATGTGGGATTGAAATGGTTTTATTCCAAATAAATCTTGTATAAATCCCATCTTTTTCTCCTTTTTCACCTACAGGATGATAATATTAATATTGTATCATGTTCAATCCGAGGAGAATTCATGCACTTTGTGTTCCTTTCACCCCATCTGGATGATGTTGCCCTTTCCTGTGGCGGTATTGTTCATTCCCTCATAAATCAAGAAAATAAGGTTGAGATCTGGACGATTTTCGCTGGTGATCCCCTCCCCGGAAGGCTATCTCCATTTGCAAACAGTTTGCATCAACGCTGGCAATTGATGACCAACCCAACCAGGCAGAGAAGAAGAGAAGATATAAACTCATTAAGAGTTTTAGGTGCCACTTTTCACCATTTTTCTCTGGCGGATTGTATCTACCGGTTTGCTGAAGCTGACACACCACTGGTCAACCAGGAAGAAGATCTCTATCAGAAAATATCAGGGAATCAGCATCATATCGTCACAGAAGTGACACATTTATTGGAAAACAAACTGACTGAGGATATGACCATTGTCTCCCCATTATCAATTGGAAATCATCTTGATCACCGCATTACGAGAGCTGCCACCCGAGATTTAAAATTACCCAACAAATGGTATTATGCGGATTACCCCTATATTGTCAAAGAGGATCAAAAACTCAAGGATTATCTTCCTGAAAACGCTACTGAAATTAAGTTCACTCTATCGAAAAGTGACCTGGATATTTGGAAAAAAGCAATCGCAGCTTATCGTTCTCAGATTAGCACTTTTTGGGAAAGCGAATCGATCATGAACCAAAGGGTTGAGAGTTATGCTCTTAATGGTGGTGGACAACTTCTATGGAAAACCAGGTTGTAAATTGATTTTTTCTTCTATGCTATACTTTTAAAATGATTGAAACCTCGCAAGAAATAGAATTTTGGGCGCGATTCTTGCACGAAAAAAGATTGGTTGGTTTCTTCAAATTCCTTTACGAAGCTGGCGCTCCTTTGAACATAATATTTGCACAGATCTTATATCTTTCAGCCCCATTTCTACCAGGAAATAATTTATCATTTATGGCATCCGTTCTGGAAAATAAGAAGGAATCAGAAAATTTCCTCGATTATCTGCAAAACCTGGAAACACATGGATAACTTTCAATTTAATCTCGCCTTTTTTATCATAATTTTTTCAATAATTGCGCTTGTCCTTTTTTCTGTGCTGGATCGTAAGAAATTCTTGCGCATCCGCCCTCTTAAAGCGCTACTCGAATTCAAGAAAGTATTTGGATTTTCAATCGAACAGGGAAAACGCATGCATATTTCTCTGGGCTGGTCCAAAATCGAAGAAGCCCAAGGTGCTGCTTCTCTGATTGCACTCGATTCAATGACAACATATTCCCAGCAAAGTCTCCTTGGTGACAAACCTCCCATCATTACCAGTGGAAGCGGCGATCTCACTTTACTCAGCCAGGACATTATCAAAAAATCCTACCGCATGAATAATGCGATCGATAAATATAGCGTCAATCGAGCATTCTTAACTGGAATCAGTCCTTATAGTTATGTGGCTGGTGGAATGCCAATTTTGACAAAAGACATTGCTACACAATCTGTTATCGGCCATTACGGTCCAGAAGCAGGCTTACTGGTTGAATCCGCTTTACGTGGAAATATTTACAGCCTTGCAGCTACCGACTCACTCACAGGGCAAGCCACAATGTTTGCTCTGGCGGATGAAGTACTGATCGGTGAAGAGCTTTATGCCATCCCTTCGTTAATTGATGAAAACTCGACTAATAATGCCTCTCTCCATACCCAGGATTTATTACGCTATCTCGCAATTTTTGCGCTTATTCTGAGTGCATTATTAAAATTGGTGGGTATTGTATGAGATCAATCCCAGTTACAATTCTGGCAATTCTTTCTGGATTGGTCGTACTGGCCGGTTTTTTCTTTCCTGGCACAATACTATCTGCCTTTAGAACATATACTCTGGAACTGGCAATAATCCTGGCAGCTTTTGCCAGCTTAATCGCTATTGCAAATCTGATTATCGTCCATTGGAATAAGATTTTTTCCGAGCCACGGCTAAGTTTCTATAGTGCAATTCTGTTGGCTGGTTTCTTGTGTGTATTTTTTACTGGAATAATTTTTTCGCCGGCTAATACTTTCTTTTCGAAATTCTCAGCCACTGTAATATTCACCGTGGAATCTAGCCTACTTGCCCTCTTATGCCTCAGCCTGGCAGTGGCTTGTTTTAAATTATTTCAAAAGCGAAAAAGCGGCATGGCAATCATATTTGGCATCAGCACCATTATTTTTCTACTGACATTCAGTGGCTTTTTTTCAACTGAAATCCAATTTTCGTGGCTAAAGCCTTTTCTGGCAATAATCAATTCTTTACCATTGGCAGGAGCAAGGGGAATTCTTCTAGGTATATCAATTGGCGCAATCGTAACCGGATTACGGGTATTAATTGGCGCAGATCGCCCTTATAGTGGCTAAAACCATGAAAAATATAAAAATCTGCCCATTATGCAAAAAAGAGAATCTGGAAGATGCTGCCATTTGTATTAACTGCGGATTTGACTTGAACCCTTCATTTTCAGCTGATCAGCCAGATCAACCCGATTGGCTGGAAAGCTTTCGCAACAATCCAGAGAGCAACATTCATGATTCATTAACATCTGACTCCAATTCTTCTGGTTTGGATTCTTCTTTAGATGATTCTCCTGATTGGCTTGCCCGGGTACGAGAGCGTAAACACGTTGATGAAGAATTTGAAGCCATCCAGGACAACCACAATTTACAGAATCCTATCCTACCTGATTCCAAAGGCACAAACGAACTTATTGATTCTTTTCGAAACGATACATTAAGTACCTCACCAGAAAATGTTGGTGCTGATGACCTCATTAATCGGTTGCGGAAAGCCGAGGTTGACGATTATTCGGCTGACTTGAGCACGGATAGTGGGTTGATCAATAAAATTTCTCCAGAGGATGCAACTGACCTGCCAATTGACGATGATTGGATATCGCGCTTCTCACAAATCGAAAATTCAAATTCAGAAGAGCCACAAATAGTGACACCCAAGAATCGTGGCGCTATTCCAGAATGGATACAAAAACAAGCAGCAGACAGGTCCCTGAAAAAAACTGAGGATTCTCCTGAGAATCCCGTAGCAGAATGGATAGAAAAGTATGGCACTCGTGATGAACCTGTTCTCGAGAGTGGAGATGAAAGTAAAATCCCGGATTGGATTCAACCGCAGGATGATGAAGACATCTCCATCCTGGATAATGGCGAAGAGGAAAGTTTTCCCGCCTGGCTTGCTGACCAGGATTCTCTTCCCGTCGACTCAATGGAAACAGATGAAGAATCACAACCTGATTGGATCGACGAGATCAATCAACAAACTGTCAATGAAGATAATCCAGCTCCAGAAGAAATTCTTCCTGATTGGATCACAGAAGATAGTAACGAAGATACTTTAAATCCAGTTTCCGCGGTTTTGCCAAAAAAGAACCTTGAAACATTTGATGAAAAAAAGGCACAAAGCAAAACGCCATTAAGCACGACACTTGGGTTGGATGATAAAGATGGGAAGAAAGCGGGCAAGATTGAAACCGACCGTACTGAAGGAATTGCGAAACCTCCTTTCCAGCTTGACCAGGTGCCTAACTGGCTTGAGAATAATGAAGACCTTATCAATACCAGCTTTTTTGAAGATAAAGAAACAAAAGACGCTTTTGTCCCCGATTCTACAAACCAAATCGAGCCTGGTGAACTACCCGCCTGGTTGAAGGCAATGCGTCCCCTTGAAGCTATTGTTCCAGCAATTTCGCGATTAACAGAAAAAAAGCAAATTGAAAAATCTGGTCCATTGGCAGGTTTGAAAGGTGTTCTCTCTTCCCAAGATTCCAATCAAACCTATTCGCCGCCAGCAATGTATACCAGTACTTTAAACATTTCCGATAAGGAAATGACCCAGGCAAATATCCTGGACCAGCTGTTTGCTGAGGAAGTAGACGTCCAAACGAAACACAGCCCAAATGTAAACATCGGCGGTTTCCTCATCCGGTTGGTCATACCCATTCTCCTGGTTGGATTACTGGTTATTTCGTCATTAACTCAAATCGAATTAATCGAAAAACCAATCCTCTTTCCAGCAGAAACCGTCCGATTCGCATCCATAATAAATGGGTTGATCTTAAATTCAGACGCAGCCCCCCAAATTTTGGTTGTAATGGAGAGTGAAGGTGCTTCGCAAACAGAGCTGGAAATAATGACCAGGAGTGTTTTTGAAAGATTGATGCTCAAGGATAGCACACTATCAATAATCTCATCGACACCTAATGGCACATTGCTGGGAGAGAATTTGATTCAGACTGCCGCCGTCAAAAATCCAGGTTATGATTTGGATAAAAAGGTATCCAACCTGGGATATTTGCCAGGTGGATCTTCTGGGATTCAAGGCTTTCTTTTGGACAACTCAAAAACCATTTACCCGAGTTCCTTAGATGAAGGACCAGATTCATTCTCAAACTTCAGTGCAGTCCTGATGGTTACAGATAACCCGGATAGTGCCAAACTGTGGATCGAGCAAATAACGTTACATCGTCCGCAGACAGTGATGCTCGTCGCTGCAGCTGCCCAAGCAGTTCCAATGTTAATGCCTTACCTGGAATCTAACCAGATTGATGGAATGGAACCCGGCTTATATGGGGCAGCTTCGTATGCACAACTCATTCAAAATGAAGATTCTTCTCTCTGGTCGTTATGGACCATGCAAAAAGCTGGCGTCTCCGTTTTTATCTTGCTGATCTTTGCTGGTGGTTTATGGTATCTGGCACAGTCTTTATTGAAGTCAAAACTTTTGAAATCCAGGTAAGAATATGATACAAGGTCAATTAATCTGGTCAATTATTAGCTTCATCTTAACACTGATGGTAATGAGTTATTTTATTAAAGATAACGCACTGTTTAAACTTGCAACTTATCTTTTTGTGGGTGTTACAACCGGATACATAGCCGTGATTCTTGTTTACCAGGTTTTCCTCCCGAAATTAATCAATCCAATATTTTCCGGTGACCAACAACAAATTGTATTTATTAGCATAGCATTCATCTTGTGTCTGCTCTTATTGACGAAGTTTTCGAGCCGTTTTAATCGCTGGGGCTCGATCCCAATGGCCATCGTGGTTGGTGTCGGCGCAGCAACCATCATTCTTGGATCGATATTTGGCTCATTTTTCCCTCAGATTGGTTCAACCAGTGATTACTTTCAATTGGCCAATAATAACCAGGGCAATTTTCTTCTCGGGCTGTATGTCTTGATTGGTTCTATCCTGACCTTGCTATATTTTCAATTCACGACCATACCTTCCATTAAGCTGAGTAATAATGATTCGAAATTATATCGAACAATTCGATCTGCTGGAAATGTGTTTATTGGAATTACATTGGGATCAATTTTCGCAAGTGTCATCCTCTCGGCATTAATGGCTTTGATCGGTCGTATTGATTTTCTCATCACCTTTGTAAAGAGTTTTTAGAACAGGCAAATAACCTTCATGAAAGAATCTTTGGAAACCTCATCCGTTTTAGCGATCAAGATCGATCAGATCATGACGAAAATTTTCTTTTTTGATATCGTGGATGAAAAGTACCATTTAATTGCCTCCAGTGAAGCCACGACCACTGCTGAAGCCCCTTTCAATGATATCCGCGAAGGTGTCGCACGGGGAATAGACCGTATTCATCAAATTACAGGCCGCCATTTTTATGATGAAGATGGAAATTTCATTATCCCTATGCAAGCAGATGGTTCTGGAATTGATCATCTGGTGATCACCTTTGGGTTCCTTTCACAGGTCAGCGTTGTTTCAATGGGATTGTTGGAATCCATTTCACTGGAAAGCCTGAACAAACTTTTAGAGTCTACCCAACTCAATCATCTTGATCAGATTGGCATGAACGATTCCAGAAAATTGGAGGAAATCATTGCCTTATTTACCAATAAATTACCTGAAATGGTGGTCATTGCCGGCGGGGTAAATGAGGGAGCAGCGCGATCATTGTTGCGGCAATTGGATATGCTTCTCTTTTGTATTAAATTAATTCCAAAGGATAAAAGACCATACCTCATTTTTTCGGGGAACGCCGATTTCGAACCACAAATCCGCGAATCGGTTGCAGATATTACAAATTACCAGTTAACCCAAAATCTGAGGCCATCGATTACTAAGGAAAATCTCCTGCCAGCCTACAATATGATTTCAAGAGTGCATGCTGAAATTTTAGGTCGGAAAGTCGCTGGTTTTTCACAACTTTCTTTAAGCAGCATTTCCTCTCCACTACCATACAGTCATGCCATTCAGATCATGACCAGGTTTTTAAGTCTCCTTTCAAAAAATAAAGAGAAGAATGTTCTTTATATTGATTTTGGCCATGAGGCAATCAGTTCTTCTGCGGGTTATGACGGACGCAGTACTTTTCTTTCTTCGGATTATTCTTTTTTCCATAACCTGCGCACGCTATTACCAAAGCTGAATTTCGGTGATGTGGTTAAGAAATCTCATGAACCTGTAACAGAAGAAGAAGTAAAGAATTATTTATGGGACCTTTCTCTTCATCCCAAAACCGTGCCAACTTCAGAAAGCAACCTGGCCATAGAAAAAGCTCTGGCAGGAATTTTGATTCAGGATCAATATCGCCAGATGTTAACAAAATGGCCGGATTTCCCATTGGAAATTCAGCAAGTCATCGTCAGTGGTGAAATTTTCAGGAATCACTTTAGTTATGGGGATAGTTTACTGACCATCATAGACAGTTTGGTACCAGATGGAGTTGCCACGTTATATCTCGATCAACAAGGAATACTGCCTGTGTTAGGAGCGACCGCAACAATTAACCGATACTTACCGATCCAGATTATGGAAGGATCCTCTATTTCACTTCTGGCAAAAGTAATTCCCGTCAAGAGTAATGCCAAGCCAGGTACAGAAATCGCCATGGTAATAACAGAATTTGAAGATGGAAACAGAATTGAAACAAAAATAGAACAGGGGTTGATTTACCGCCTGCCGGTTCCTAATGGTCAGATGGTCAATCTCGTTTTTGAATCAAAATCTAAAATTGAACTAAATCCAATCATCAAGACGTTTGCAAAAGGGTACCCGATCCAGGGTGGTCTTTGTGGCATAGTCATCGACGCACGAGGTAGACCATTGATGCTGCCCAAGGATTCTCAGAGACGAAAAGAGATTCAAAAAATTTGGAGCTTACAACTATCCGATTAATTTGGTATATATATTGCAACAAAGAGAGATGAAATGTTACCGGATGTTTTTCACACACTGGCATTGACTAAAATTCGTAGACTTCGCAAATTTAAAGGCGAGAGCAACCTGGTCGTCAAAGTAGGGCAAAAAGTTAATGCCTCTGAAAAAATTGCAGATATCTTTCCGGAAACGAAATATCAAACCATTAATGTAAAGAAATTGCTGAACTTTAACAACTCACAGGATGCCAGACGTGCCATCGAATTAGAAACCGGTGCGAAAATCAAAACAGGAGCTGTGATCGCCCAATCTAGTGGTATATTTGCCAAAACGATCAAAGCTCAACAGGATTCAGAGGTGTTGTTAATAAATGGAAGTCTGATTTTATTGAAACAAGCTCAAACACCCACTCCTCTCATTGCTGGTTTTGAAAGTTATGTCTCTGAAATTATGCCCGACTATGGTGTGATTTTAGAAACAAACGGCGTGCTTGTACAATGTGCCTGGGGCAACCAAAAAGCAGATTCAGGTGTATTAGTTCATATAGCTTCGCAAAGTGACGAAGAGATTACTGCGAAAATGATTGACGTTTCTCACCGCGGGATGGTAGTAATGAGCGGCTACTGTAAAAACATCAATGTTTTAAAAGCTGCGAAAGATTTCAATCTTCGCGGATTGATTTTCTCCTCAATGTCCCCTGACCTGATCACTACAGCGCTTGAGATTGAAATCCCAATCGTAGTAGTGGATGGTTTTACGCCCGTCCCGATGAACATGCGCGCTTCTGATCTTCTTAAATCAAATGAAAAACGCGAAGTGTCTCTTTCAGCCATTTATGATCCTATCCGTAATGAAAAAGCTGAAATCATCATCCCTCTGCCGGCTGAAGCTGAATTACCACAGGAAGCGTATAAATACGAAGAAGGTTTGATCGTACGGGTCAATGAAGGTCTTTTTCAGGGAAAAGCAGGAATCATCAAACGGATTGTAAATAATTCGGTCACACTATTTAACGGTGTAAGAACAATTTGTGCCATAATACAGTTTAGTGATGAAGAACAGGCGTCAATTCCTCTTGCCAATCTGGATATCCTGGAGTAAAGTAAAACGATAGTTTTTTAAGGAGAACGAAGATGGATTTAAACGATTTTGACGAAAACGATTTCTCTGAAAATAATCCACAAGAAGAATCAGTGAATACCCCACAACCTGCCTCCGGCAGCAAGCCTTTTATAATTGGAATTGCCGTCCTTGGAGGTATTGTTGTCCTTGCTATGTTGGCAATGATTGCTTTTGTTCTCCTCAATCGCCCAAAGACCTCTACTGACCTGGAAAATCAAGCAGAACAAATCCACCAGCAAAATACTGCAATCGCCATGTTTGCCAGTCAAACAGCCGAATATAACGCTATCATAGAAACCGAAAAAGCTGCTCCAACTGAAACAGCAATACCTCCTACTGCCACTGCCGTTGTCGCCGTAGCCACTGCAACCGCCACGCAGGAAGCAGGTGCCACGTCAGTTGCCGTCAACAGCGACCCTGCTGCACGTACGGCTACCGTAGCAGCTTTCCAAACTCAGGCCGCCGCTGTAACCGCGGGGACAAGTGTCCCCGGTTCTACGTCGATTGTCCAGGCAACATCCACAGCTCTTCCAGAAACAGGTTTTGCTGAAGATATCGGCTTCCCCTTACTTTTCGGTGCTGCCATTGTTTTACTCTTTATCATCATCCTCGCCCGTAGGTTGCGATTCTCAGACACGCAATAAGTTAATTTGGAAAGAATATTAATCACCAATAGAAATCCACTGTTGCACTCAGAAATTAAATAATCTCTTCACAAAATTGAGTTTTATAAAACTCAATTTTGTTTTAAGGTAATTATTTTAATTTCCAGTTTTAGGATAACAACTGGTTTAATTATTTGGTCAATTCAAAAATTAATCATCAATTTATAGGTGATCAATAGACATCGGAAAGTCGATAACCATAACCATTCAATAGGCAGGCTTGCCCATCAAACTTTAATGTACAGAAGCCGCCATCTCCTCACCAAATTTGAGCATTTCTTTGACCATCTCCATACTGCGTCCTTCAGCATACACCCTCAAAACCGGTTCCGTACCAGAAGGGCGAATTAAAAGCCAGGAATCGTCCGCGAATAAATATTTGACACCATCCAACGTGGTGATATCAATCACCTTTTCGCCGCCAATTTCTGTAGGTGCTTGATCAATTAACTTGCGCACCATTTTATCTTTGGAAACTGGCAAATTCAAACGTATATCCTTACGTTCGTATTCAGCCGGTCCAACTTCTGCGATTAGATTTGCCACCAGATCATAGAGCGTTGAACCTGAATCTGCGATAATTTCAACCAATAATAAAGCCATGATGATGCCATCCCCTTCAGGAATATGACCCTTGAATGAAATGCCTCCGGATTCCTCGCCACCAATTAAAACATCTTCTTTCAACATATAATCTGCTATGTGATTAAATCCTACTGGTGTTTCATAAACAGGCAAGCCATATTTCTTTGCTAAACGGTCTATCATACGCGATGTTGAAATTGTCTTTACAACAGCCCCACTCATAGCGCGTCTTTCTACCAGATATTTAAGCGAAAGTGCCATAATTTTATGGGGGTCAACAAAATTTCCACGTTCATCCATCGCTCCAATACGGTCAGCATCTCCATCAGTTGCTAATCCAAAACTCCCCATACCGGTGCTGATAGCACCAGCCAGAGCACCCAGGTAACGCTGAATGGGTTCTGGATGGACTCCTCCAAATCCTGGATTCATTTCACCGCGAATTTCTGTAATTTCGCAACCACAGCCCTGTAAAATTGAGCGGATTACCCCTCTACCAGAGCCATACATCGAGTCTACAACAAAGCGTTGTGGGTTTTCGGCAATCTTATCAAAATCAATCAACGTGCGCAGATGTGTAAGATACTCCGGGATTGGGTTAAATCTCTGGATCAATTTCAGGTTTTTTGCCTGGTTATAATCCATTAAATTAGGTCCGCGTGCCTGCGCTTCATTATCATTGAGAAATACTTCCACTTTCTTACACTGATCTGGTAAAGCGGAACCAGCAAAAGCCGCTTTCAACTTTATTCCATTATAACGAGGAGCATTATGGGAAGCGGTAATCATGATCCCACCCACAGCATGATAGTGTCGGACGGCAAAAGATATAACCGGTGTAGGCGCGTCAGCTTGAGCAAGATAAACCGTGAATCCATTGGCAGCCAATACGCGGGCTACATCAACTGCATATCGATCTGAGAGAAATCTTGTATCAAAACCAACAACCATTGTTTTTTGTTCGGGACGAAAATCTTTTGAAAAGCCATTCAACCAGGCTGGTGAGGCAACCGCATCAGCAATCGCCTGAGTCAGCTGGCGCAAGTTGCTGAAAGTAAATGTATCCGAAATTACCGCACGCCACCCATCGGTTCCAAAATGAATCGTCATAAATTTATTCCTCCATCCAATAATTTAGCTTTACCATTCTGCGATGGGTGTAGAAGATACCAATAAGGAACGAACAACCCAACCCTCCGCTTGATCCTGCAGGCGAATATGCACCCACGTATTTCCATCTACAACTTCAACCTCAGGTAAAACCTGAACCAGCGTGCCGTTAAGAATTGAGGTCAAAATTTTACCCTTATAACCTGGTTCTGACCTAACATTCGCACCATTTGATTCTGGAGCTTGAATTTCAGCCCAGACAGGTGTCGGCAAAGGCGTTAGTGTGATAGTAGGTGTATGTGAAGGCTCAATCGTGATCAACGGTAATATAGTACCACCTTCCTCGAGAATGTCAGTTGCAATCAAGGTGGGCAATGTAATTCCGGAAATCGTCGGCTGAATGGTTGCTGTTCGGGTAGACTTTGCCTGCTCTGACTGGCCAGATTCAACCACGATTGGTGGATTCTTATCCTGTCTTAGGAACAGGGATAGGATGATCAATCCGACAACGATAAGAACAACAGAAATCACCGGTATAAGAACCGCTTTACTTTTTCTTCTAGCGCCAAAAATCAGTAATAGTAAAGTACCGCTCGCAATCGCAAAACCGATATTAAATAAAAAAGTTATCAATGAAGATAGGATGAAACCGGACTCTCCGGAAGTTATTAGATATCCTGCAGTTCCCAACGGCAAATAATAGATAAAAGCAAGACCTACGTTGGCGACGCTGACACTTTGCATTGGGTTTCGTAGAAATATTCCTGTGGCGAAAAGTAACGCCACGATTATCAGGGCAGCATTTCCCCACGAAAAACCAAGGAATTCAATCCAGACAGGTTTTGGCAACTCAGAAAATTGAACGGCAATGAATCCGGCGAACAATCCAGCCAGAAAGATAATACCAGAAGTTAGAAGAAATGCGCCAAGTGCCTTCTTGAGTAGCGATCTCGATACCATACTAAATGCGAAATTTGCTGCAAATACCGGTGTCAGTGTTGGAGCAACCAATAAGGCTAATAGAAAGACAGCCAATTGCCCCGATAACAAGCCACCAATTAAAAAGATTGCTACCAGACAATTCATCAGCAAATATTCAAAGTTTAACGAAAAACGCTCATCCAGCTTTACGAGAAAATGCTCCTGTTTCACGGAATCATGGCGATCCCAACTACTGGAACGAATTCCCAAATGAATGGGTTCCGCCTCATTATTTTGTGTCGTCTGCTTATTAGTAGGTATCATTGGCAAATGAAAGCGATTATTTGAAGATCGGTAACGCGGGAATGGATATTTCTATCATAGACCCATTATAATATAGGACAACTTAAGAACAATTCGGAAAGAGAAAAATTGAAAATATACCGCAATATTAAATTACTCTTCACTATATTGAGTATTCTTCTCGTTGCTGGATGTACCAATTCCATAACTCCTGTTGCTACCGAAACATCCTCCGCCGCAACAACTCAAGTATCTACAGATACAAGAGTTCCAGCGGCAAGTGTAACACCCGAAGTTCAACGCAATTCTGTCATAATCGTTAACAATAATCCTAATAATATGGCAGAAATGGAAAATATCCAGACTCTACTGCAAACCTATGCTGTCACACACAAACTGACATTACAAGTAACGGAGTCAATTGACTCGATTGAATTTGATAAGGTTTTTCTGATCTACCTCAATCAAGCAACTGAAAATTGGATTGAAATCGCGAACCAGCATCCACAAGTGAAATTCATAATTCAATCTCAAAATGAACTCGACCTTCCAGAAAATGCTTATCAAATTCTAAATCTTAAAGATGAACTGGTCTTTGCAGTTGGATACCTATCGGCGATAATTTCGGAGGATTGGCGAACAGGTGCCATCGTCACTGACGAAATCCTGGCAGGAGATTCGATAGACAAATTATTTTCAAACGGCGTTCGATTTTTGTGTGGTTTATGCGCACCAGTCAATGGTCCGATCGTATTTTTCCCGGCTGTTGCAATCACCAACGCGCAATCCGACGCTGCTGCTCTTTCTCTCGCTTACGGAGAAATTGCTAACACAAGGCTTAACGTTATTTATATCTCCCCAGAATTTATCAATATTGATTTTGTTACTGCACTTAAACAAAACGGCTTAACCGTTATCAGTCAAAAAAGCAGTGATACCAACTTGGATAATCTTTTGGACATTAGCATTGGATATGATAATTCTGCTGCATTAAGTTTATTGCTGGCGAGTAATTTTGATGATCAAATTCATACCCAAAAGGCTGCCATTAAGATCGAAAGTCGGGGTAACAAAATCACCCTTGGAAAAAAGGACTACCTAAATATCTTCTTGACAAATTTACATGAAGGATTCATTTCTGCTCATTCGGTCACTGAATAAAATTTTTCAGTCCGGGTATGCTGATACTACAATTAAGAATGGGATAAATTTTTTTGAAACTTTCAATGGTACAATCTTGAAAATCAATTGCAGAAAGTAATTCACTATTTTCTTGAAGGAACATGCTATGAGCACAAAAAAAGGACGAGTCTTTTCAGGCGCGCGCCCCACAGGCCGCCAGCACCTGGGGAATTATCTAGGAGCGATTAAGAACTATGCCGCTCTACAAGATAGTTATAACTGTGTTTATTGTGTTGTGGATATCCATGCTTTAACTACTTTAGAGACCACCCAAAATCTGAAAGACAATACACTTAATATGGTCCTGGACTGGTTGGCGGCGGGGATGGACCCACAAAAAGCAATAATATTTGTGCAATCACATGTCCCTGAAGTAACTGAATTACATACTTACCTTTCTATGGTTACTCCTTTAGGAAAGTTGACTGATCTGCCTACTTTCAAGGAAAAAGTTCGCGAGAATCCTAATAATGTCAATTACGGTCTGGTTGGTTATCCAGTTCTCATGGCAGCGGATATCATCCTATATAAAGCGGATACCGTACCGGTAGGAGTCGACCAGGCACCTCATATCGAGTTCACACGCGAGGTTGTGCGTAGTTTTAATTACCTTTATAAAACCAATGTTTTGATTGAACCTCAAATGAAAGTTACGGAGTTCCCAAAAATTATCGGCATAGACGGTCAACAAAAGATGAGTAAAAGTCTTGATAATCATATTGAAATGGCCAGTACACCTGAGGAAACAACCAAACGAGTCATGATGATGGTGACTGACCCTGCCCGTCAAAGGCGTTCCGACCCTGGAAACCCGGATGTCTGTAATGTTTTTTCTATGCATAAAATATTTTCAAGTCTGCAAGAAGTGGATATGGTCAATGTGGAATGCCGCCGCGCTGGGATCGGATGTGTAGATTGCAAAAAACTGCTTGCGCATAACCTCAATAATAATCTGGAACCGTTCCGGCAAAGAAGAGCAGAATTCGCAAGAAATGAACAGGGCATCTGGGATATTCTTAATGATGGTGATAAACGGGCGAAAATTATCGCCGAAAATACAATGGCTGAAGTCCGCGATGCAATCGGCCTTCCTTAAGCTGTTTGTAAGTTCAATGGTTTTGTTCCTGACCTGGAATGGATTAACTTGCGTTCGGTGATTCAACGTGTCTCAAGCGCTTCAGTCAGTGTCGCAGGACAGGTAGTGGCAACTGAAATTCAGCAGGGTTTGTTGATCTTCTTGGCGATCGGCAATGATGATGATGAACAGAAATGTAAAACCCTCGCCAAGAAAATCGCCAATTTACGCATTTTTTCAGATTCAGAAGATAAAATGAACTTGTCCATCCTCGACGTCGCCGGAAAAGCCATTGTCGTTTCACAGTTCACGCTCTATGCTGATACCAATAAAGGCAACCGACCATCATTTATCAAAGCACGTGATCCAGCAGAGGCTAAACAATTAGTTTCACACTTTGTGAGCCAATTGCAATCTTATGGAATCGAAACACAACAAGGCATATTTGGTGCCGACATGCAGGTTATGTTGGTGAACGATGGCCCGGTCACAATCTGGATGGACATCTAACAAGAACAGTCATCCACATTTCTTAGTATATGTTGTTTAGAGAACAAATCCTGCAAGATGTCATGTGAACCAGCCGCAAAACGATAACTTTCCTCGGCAACAATAACTTCTTCGAGAAAAACTTCTCTTTTTAACTCAATTTTCTTGCGGCGCACAAACAAAGCATGCTGAGTTTGATGCGCTCTGGCTGCATTAATCTTACGATCCAAAACTGAACTTACATCCACAACCCAATCAGCATTGTCATCCTTGTTGGTTAGATGGGGTTTAAGTGAGGATGCAAAATGCGCCTGAGCAGTGTACCAATAAAGATTGCGCGCTTTCTGGTGAAAATACGTCTCTACGACTGAGTAAACCATTCGATGTGCAGGATGGCCATACTCGCCATTAGAGCCATGTGAAATAATGATCTCAATTTTATTCTTCTGGATCATTTCCGTTAGCGCAGCTAAGACAGGATCAATTTCATTACTAAAGGAAAATAACTCATTATGAGGACCCACGACCGGATCTACGTAATTCATAAAGTTCAAAGATTTTCCGCCTAAAGCTTTTATAGCAGCCTTGCTTTCACCCTCACGAAAACGACCCAATTCTTCCCGGTTGCAAAGTGGCGGGTCACCACATTCACCCCCTTCACCACGAGTTGCAATCAGGTAGTGTACATTGTGTCCAAATCTCGCCAAAAGCGCCAGGGTTCCACCCGCCAATATTGTTTCATCATCAGGGTGCGCAAAGAATGCCAGAATCTCCATACGGATTTTGAATGCTCCTTTTCAAACAATCACAAGGATTGATTTTATCGCAGGTTAGAACTTAATTGTTAACGATATGTAAAGGCTCAAATTCAGGTTTTATTATCGAGTATAATTTTCAACGGTGCCTTTTCAGGCACTAATAAGAAGGAGTTTTATGAATATCGCAAGTTTTTTCCGCCTTTTTGCAACAGTATTTTGGATTGGAACGTTTGGTTTTCTGGTCTATTCCTTACTGCGAGCCGGCCAAAATCGCCCAATCAGACGTAGTGGTCTGGTTATTATCACGGCGTTTCTCGTATCAATAATTTTTAGTCTATTATCGATGGGAATGGTTTTCATCGAGCCACAGGAACGGGGTGTGGTTATTTCTGCTATTGCACCCAAGGGTTACCGCGAACAAGCGCTCCAACCCGGTTTACAATGGGTAATTCCCGGCCTGGAAAATGTGAAACGGTACCTTATATCCAAACAATCATATACGATGTCGATTGCGCCATCCGAAGGTCAGATTTCCGGTGATGATTCAATTACAGCCAGAACATCTGATGGTCAGCAGATTTATGTTGATGCATCGGTAATTTACAGTATAAATCCCGCAGAAGTCACGAAGGTTCATATCGAGTGGCAGGATCGCTACAGTGATGGCCTCGTCCGACCGGTCGCCCGTGCCGTTATTCGTGATGCCGTCAGCCAATTTGGGGTCGAAGAAGTCTACAGCAGCAAACGAGATGAATTAACTGCCATGATCAGTAATAATATGTCCGAGCAGCTTGCCAAGAGTGGTCTGTTAATGGATGTCTTTTTACTGCGCAACATTACCTTCTCGGATGAGTATGCGGCATCTATTGAACAAAAACAAATTGCAGAACAATTGGCGCAACAGGCAAAACTTACTGTTGAACAGCGCAAACAAGAAGCCGAGCAAGCCCGCCAGGAGGCACAGGGTCTGGCTGATGCAGCGGTGATTCGCGCGAAAGGTGAAGCCGAAGCACGACTCATTTCAGCCGAAGCAGAAGCAAAATCGCTGGTCTTAATTGCCGAATCAGTAAAAGGCCGCCCAGATTTGTTGACGTACCAATACATTACGAAACTATCACCGGGAATCCAGACAATGTTATTACCGAACAGCGCACCTTTCATATTCCCTTTGCCAGATATGTATTCCGAAACCCAAACAACGACTTTGGCGCCAGTCATTCCCCCGGTGGAGGCAGCGCCGTAATTTTATCTTTTCAAGGGAGCCGAACTGTCAATTTCAATTAAATTATGTTCACATATAATTAGTAAGTATGAACAATAAAGCTGAAACAGGAAAAGAAATACGCCTTACTACTCTCTCTAATTGTGCTGGTTGAGCAAGCAAATTAAGTGCTGAGACACTATCGCACGTGTTGCGACCATTAGCAGGCATCTTTTCAGCCAAAGATTATCCAAACCTTCTGGTGGGTTTCGACCCACCAGATGATGCTGCCGTTTGGAAAATCAATGAACATCAATCGCTGGTTGTCACTACAGATTTCTTCACCCCAGTGGTAGATAATGCCTATGATTATGGAGCGATTGCTGCTGCAAACGCTTTATCTGATATCTATGCCATGGGTGCAAAACCATTCCTTGCATTAAACATAGCCGCGTTTCCACCACAACTCCCCAGCGAAATATTAAGTGAAATTATCCGAGGCGGAGCAACCAAGGCAAAAGAAGCAGGCGTCATTATTGCCGGTGGCCACACCATTCAGGACAATGAACCAAAATATGGATTAATCGTGTGCGGAATGGTTGAAACAAATTCCCTTTTAAAAAAATCAGGTGTTCTGGCAGGCGACCTGTTAATTCTTACCAAACCATTGGGAATAGGTGTCACTACTACTGCGATTAAACGCGAGAAGGCAGCCAGCGAAGATATTGCTGAAGCAATCAGTTGGATGGAAAAGCTCAATAATCGCTCTTCAGAAATTGCAGTCACACTCGGTTTGAAAGCCGCCACAGATATCACTGGTTTTTCCTTGCTAGGACACGCTCACGAGATGTCTGAAGCCTCCGGGGTTCAGCTGATCTTTGAATCGCAGAAGGTCCCATTTCTTAAACATGCCTTGAAGTATGGGGAGAAAGGCTTTTTTGCCGGTGGTGCCTCTGACAATCGAATGTATTATTCAAAATTTGTAAAATTTTCTGAAGACATTTCGGAAGTGATGGAAATGCTTCTTTTTGACCCGCAAACTTCAGGTGGTCTGCTGATCGCCTGCCCACCCACTAAACTTGAACAATTCCAACTGCTTGCCAAGAGCAATGACCAACCATTTTGGGTAGTCGGCCAGGCTGCCAGCGGTAGTGGAATTCGCGTTCTGTAGACCAATCTATGGATTTTGACTTTTCCTCACGTCGTTCACCCGTTTACGGCAAGAAAGGCATGGTGGCTAGTTCTCAACCGCTTGCAACAGCTGCAGGCTTAGATATCCTGCGTTCTGGCGGTAACGCCGCTTCTGCTGCCATCGCTGTCGCTGCGGCTTTGAATGTGTGTGAACCTACTTCAACCGGCCTTGGTGGTGATGCGTTTGTTTTATATTTTTCAGTCGATGAAAAGAAGGTATTTGCCCTCAATGGATCTGGGCGCGCTCCTGTCGCATTAAGCCTGAGCAAGCTCCAATCTGAAGGCTATACGAAATTACCTCCCTTTCATCCGTATACAATTACAGTCCCAGGTGCTTGTGCATCCTGGGTGGATTTAAACGACCGCTTTGGCAATAAGCACCTGGCAGATTTACTCCAACCGGCGATCTCTCTGGCCATTGAAGGCTTTCCGGTTTCCCCAATCACCGCTTACTTTTGGGGTCGTGCAGCGCAAAATCAACTAAAAAATGCACTTAATGGAAATGAGATGTTAATGAATGGCCAGGCACCTCGCGCCGGTCAAATCTTCAAGAATATAGGTTTGGCAAAAACGCTGGGTTTGATAGCCAGCCATGGCAAAGATATTTTTTACGAGGGTGAAATTGCGGATGCGATCATCGCTACAATCAACAAAGCCGGAGGGTGTTTTTCTAAATCCGATCTGGCAGACCATACTTCAACCTGGGTAGAGCCTGTTTCAATTGATTTGAACAACTGTAGAATCTGGGAATGTCCCCCCAATGGGCAGGGAATCGCCGCATTAATTGCAATCAATATCCTTAAGAATTTCGACATTCAAAATCTACCACCATTATCCTCACAACGCTTACATTTCGAGATAGAAGCTATGCGGCTTGCATTTTCAGATGCATTTTTCTTTGTGGCCGATCCGAAAACTAACCCTGCCCCATTACAATTTTACCTTTCAGAGCAATATGCACGCCAGCGTTCAGCGTTAATCAAGCCTCATCAACGATTTGAATCGATCGAGCATGGCGTTCCTCCAGCCATATCCGATACGGTCTATTTTTGTGTGGTTGATCAAGATGGGAATGCCTGTTCGTTTATTAATAGCAATTATATGGGTTTTGGCACGGGAATTGTCCCGGCAGGATATGGTTTCACACTCCAAAACCGAGGACATAATTTCTCTTTGGATGAAAACCATCCCAATGCTTTGGCTCCGAGCAAAAGACCTTATCACACCATTATTCCGGCTATGGTCACCAACGCCGCCAATGGTGAATTGGTAGGCCCATTTGGGGTGATGGGCGGCTTCATGCAGCCACAAGGTCACATGCAAGTAGCATTATCTTTATTTGTCGACCGGTTTGACCCACAACAAGCGCTTGATCTGCCCCGATTTTGTATTCAACCCGATGAAGCTCAAACCACAGTGGCGGTCGAGCAAGGAATTCCTGCACATACGCTTCAAGAACTAGCTGAGTTTGGACACACACTCCAATTGATTTCTGGCATGGAACGTGCCGTCTTTGGTCGTGGTCAAATAATCTTGCGTGATCCACTAACCAAAACCTACGTTGGCGGCAGTGATCCACGGGCTGATGGCTGTGTTATGACATTATAATAATGCCATGAATTTAATGACGGATCATCTCCAGGGCATCTTAGACACATTACCCAATAAACCAGGTTGTTATATTATGAAAAATGACCTGGGTAATATCATTTATGTGGGCAAGGCAATCAGTTTACGGTCCAGAGTGCGGTCATATTTCCATGATAGCGCTGACCTTCATCCTCGCACGCGCCAGATGGTAGCCGCAGTTAAGGATATCGAATGGATCGTGGTCGATTCCGAGCTGGAAGCATTGATTCTGGAAATGAATTTGATCAAAAAACACCGTCCTTTTTACAATATTCGCTTGAAGGACGATAAACGTTATCCTTACATCAAAGTACATTGGAATGACCCCTTTCCAAAAGTAACAGTTACACGTCGTATGGAAAATGATGGTGCACGATATTTCGGACCATTTACCTCAGTGTGGGCTGTACACCAAACTCTGGATGTCATTCGTAAAATATTTCCTTACCTGACATGCGACCGGACTATCACCGGACAGGATTTACGCGCTTGCTTGTATTACGACATCAAGCTATGCAGCGGTCCATGTATTGGCAAGATCAGTCTACAGAACTATCGCCAGATGATTAATGATCTTTGCAAATTTCTAGAAGGGAAAACTACACCCATTTTGAATCGCCTTGGCAGCGAAATGGAAGTTGCCGCCGAAAACCTGCATTATGAAAAAGCAGCCGCCATCCGGGATCAAATACGTGCCATCGATCAGGTCGTTGAAAAACAAAAAGTAATATCTAACGATCAGACAGATTCGGATGTTATCGCCATGGCACGTGCAGATGGTGAAGCTTGCGTGCAGATTTTCTTTATTCGTGCCGGTAAATTGATTGGCCGCGAGTATTTCATTCTTGAAGGTACTGAGGAAGCCAAAGATGACGAAATCATCGAAGAATTCCTTAAGCAATTTTACGCTGAGAGCGCTAATATTCCCGCGCAAGTGCTTTTGCCAAACGAAATAGAAGAAGCTTTCATCATCCGCCAATGGCTTAAAACGCGTCGAGGCGGCAAGAAGGTAGATATCCGCGTGCCACGCCGTGGCAGTGGGCGAGAACTTTTAAGCCTGGCAAAAGACAATGCAATTGAAACATTAAAGGCACTGAGGTCACAATGGGAGGCAGATACAAACAAGCAATCAGAAGCGCTGGCTGATTTACAAAAAGCGTTCAACATGTCCGAACCACCCAATCGAATTGAATGTTACGATATTTCGAATACACAGGGGACATTCTCTGTTGGGAGTATGGTTGTTTTTTCTCAGGGCGTGCCGAATAAGAAGCTGTATCGTAAATTTAATATTAAGAGCGTAACCGGACCAGATGATTTTGCCAGTATGGAGGAAGTGTTAGCCCGTCGGTTCAAACGCTGGCAAAGCTCCCAGGAAAATCAAAAAGTTGGAGCGAAGAAAGACGAATCTTTTGCTCTTTTACCCGATATATTATTGGTAGATGGGGGCAAAGGTCAACTCAGCCGGGCAGAAAAGGTTGTGGAAGAATTTGGACTGAAAGGTAAATTTGAGATTGCAGGTCTCGCCAAGCAGGAGGAAGAGCTGTTTATCCCGGGTAATCCGCTATCGATAAAATTAGAGAAACACTCGCAAGGATTATATTTGATCCAACGTATTCGAGACGAGGCACATCGTTTTGCTATCACCGCTCATCGGAAAAAACGAGCAAAAGTTGGAATTGCCTCACAATTAGACAAAATTCCTGGTATTGGCCCCGCCCGTAGGAAAATTCTACTCACTCAATTTGGTTCCATTGAGGGTATTATGTTAGCAAGTGATGAAGAATTGTTAGCTGTCAAAGGGATTACCGCTGCAGTAATTGAGAATATTCGCAATCACATGGAATGAATACGAAAATCCGTGCCATTTCTGGACAATGTGAACACTCATATCTTAACATTCACATGCCTATTGCTACCTCTTGTTTCATTACAGATGATATCCTCGCATTCAAGATTTTCGCTTTACGACTGTAAATTCTCATGATATAATCCGACGTCGCTTAAGAACAATAGCGACCGACTGAATAAAAAAAACCATTGGTAAGGATATCAAAAATGGATCAAATCCTAAAATCTTTAGAAGCACCAGTCAACCCAAACGTTCCCGAATTACGAACCGGTGATGTAGTGAATGTTCACGTTAAAATCAGCGAAGGAAATCGCGAACGTATTCAGGTTTTCAAAGGTACTGTAATTTATAAGCACAAGAATGGCGGCAGTTCTACTTTCACTGTGCGTCGTGTTGCGACGAATGGAATTGGCGTTGAACGAACATTTCTCACCCGCTCGCCTCGTATTGATAAAGTCGAAATTGAACGTCACAGCAAAGTGACCCGTTCCCGCCTTTATTATCTGCGTAAACGAACTGGTAAGAGCGCCAGACTAAAACAAAAATTTAATTAATCTTTTTTAGATATGATAAGATTAAGGGTGCAGTCCGCAATGACTGCGCCTTTTTCTGTATAATTCGATATATTTGGTGATTCTCATGAAACCAATCATAGCCATCACTACCGGTCGTATCCTGAGCAATTCGCAAATCCTACGGGTTTGTCTGATCGATCAATATGTCCAGGCAATTCGTTTGGCTGGTGGCATACCCGTCATCCTCCCGCCTACCATCGACCCATCCGATATCGCTGATATACAAAAAAAATTCAGTGCAATTTTGTTGACCGGCGGTGGCGATATAGCAGTTGAAAAATTTAATGGTAAACCTCATGCAACAATCAGTGAGGTCGAGACAGATCGTGACGATCTCGAAATTGAGCTGGTCCGGCTGGCATATGCAAGCAAAAAGCCGCTCCTGGGTATCTGCCGGGGACAACAAGTAATGAATGTCGCCCTGGGTGGGGATCTTTACACTCATATTGCCAGTCAATACAAACAGCCACTCAAACATGATTGGTTTCCCAACATAGCCCGCGATTATGCGGCGCATAATATTCATATTGAAAAATCTTCCCGGTTGATTAATATTCTTTATGGTGAAGAATTAAAAGTTAACTCCTTACATCATCAAGCCATTAAGAATCTCGCACAATCCTTGACTGCCAGTGCACACGCTCCCGACGGCATCATTGAGGCTGTTGAAAGCCAGGATCATCCCTATTTTATCGGGGTCCAATGGCACCCTGAATGGCTTCTGAATTCCCCAGCCATGGTCAATCTTTTTCGCTCATTTGTGAATGCTGCTCATGGAGAATGATATCGCGAATCTGCCCGCCAGGCTGAAAAACCCGATCGGTGTGTTTGATTCAGGCATCGGTGGACTTTCAGTACTTAAGGAAATCAGAAAGATCTGCCCACATCAAGATCTGATTTATTTTGGTGATCAGATGCATGTACCTTATGGGCCTCGTTCAATTGAACAAGTTCGCCAATATTCAACGTCAATCACACATTTTTTACTGCAAGCAGGTGCAAAATTAATTGTTATTGCCTGTAATACGGCTTCTGCGGCAGCGTTATCATTTTTACGAACTCTATATCCTCAAGTTCCCTTTGTAGGGATGGAACCTGCAATCAAACCAGCTGCAGAAAAGACACGTTCAGGAGCGGTCGCAGTTTTAGCTACTCCGGCAACCTTTCAAAGCCAATTATATACATCGGTTGTAGAGCGCTTTGCACACGGAGTTGCCGTGTATCAAGATACATGTCCTGGGCTGGTGAATGAAATCGAGCAAGGCAATTTTTCGGGCAAAACGACGAGAGCAATCCTGGAGAAAGCATTGATCCCTCTACTCGAAAAAAAAATAGATACCGTCGTATTGGGTTGTACACATTACCCACATGTCATTCCATTAATTCAGGAAATTGTGGGACCGGACGTTAACGTGATTGACCCCGCTCCAGCGGTTGCCCTACAAACAAGCAACCTTTTTCAAAAAATGGAATTAGAGGAAATTTACATGCAGAAAGAGGAGACATGGATTATCACGAGTTCAAAGACTAATCATTCGGTTGAAAATTGGCGGCAACTTTTTCCTTTTGATTTTCGATTATTCCACGCCCAGTGGAATGACCAGGAAGATCAAGTGAACCTTACACACCCCAAAATAGGTAAAAATAATGTTTGATATACTTTAAATAAGAGTAGGAAAAATATGGAATTATCATTAAACCCCTGTATCAAAATTACCAGCGATGCAATTGGAAAACCCGGACAACGTGTTTTTTATATCCAGGGTGGCACCATGACAGAAGAAATAACCCTGATTATTGAAAAAATTCAATTGCAAAGTCTGGCAGCCTCAATACTGCATTTCCTGGCAGATCTAGAAAAAAACTTCCCGGATTTGCAGCCTCCTGCTGGTCAATATACTGAAAATACAATGAGAATAACTCCCCCTGTTGACCCCTTGTTTCGGGTGGGTGAGATCAGTCTGGCTTATAACCACGACACTGACCAGGCTTGTGTCATTGTTCATGAAATACCAATGGAAGAGGAAACCGCCGGCGATCTTGAAGGGCGGCTGACTACAATTAATTTCTGGTGTACACGCGAACAAGTCAAATCGCTGGCGAACTGGGGTTTGGACCTGGTCCAAAAAGGTAGACCAATCTGTCCCCTCTGCCATGAACCTATCAATCCGGATGGTCATTTCTGTCCTAAAAAAAATGGACATAACCGACATTAACACCATTCTCGGCTTTGACCAGAAAACAATTATCCATGCATTGCAAACAGGTGAAATCGATATCCTTGGTCAACCATTAGCAGGATCAAATTCGACGTTATTTGTTGCCTGTACGTTGAAAGAAATATTACTGAATGCGATCTACAAACCCGAACGGGGCGAAATGCCCTTGTGGGATTTTCCATCGCACACATTAATAAGGCGAGAAGTTGCAGCTTACTTAATTTCGTTGCTGCTTGGATGGAATTTTGTCCCCCCAACTGTACTCCGCTCGCAAACCTCACCTTACGGGATTGGCTCTCTACAATTATTTATCCCTCACAATGCAGCGATCAATTATTTTAACCTCCCTGAACGGAATTTGGACACACTTCAGAAAATTGCCTTATTTGACTTAATTATCAACAACGCAGACCGAAAGGGCGGTCACCTGCTGTGGGATGAAACTGGAAAAATATGGCTGATTGACCACGGGGTTTGCTTTCATAGTGAATACAAAGTCCGCACAGTCATATGGGAATTCGCCAACCAACCGATCCCCGAAAATTTGTTGCTAGACATTACAGGTATGATCAACAAACTAACAGAAGAACGATTATCAATGGTAAAGAAATTCAATAAGTTGTTATCTTCGGTCGAAATTCAAATGGTCATTCTTCGAGCACAATTATTGTGTAATACAAAGGTATTTCCCAATCCGGACCAGGATCGAAGACCTTATCCCTGGCCATTAATTTAGATATGAGGAGTTGACAAATGAGACAGATTTCACTGGCGTTATTGGGTTTTGGAAATGTAGGCAAAGCTTTTGCAAGATTGATCGGATCCAAACGCGAGGTCTTAAGTGAGGAATATCAACTTGAGATTATCGTGACCGGAATTCATACAGCCCATCATGGTTCAGCCCTTAATTCCGCCGGGCTCAATCTCGTCAAAGCATTAGAAATTGCTGAAAATGGTCAAAACCTCAAAATCATTTCAGAAAGCCCGCTTTCTGATGACTCGGTTGAAACTTTTATTTACAATTGCTCTTCCCAATTTTTAGTAGAAAGCACGCCTTTAAACCCATATAATGGACAACCTGCTCTTTCATACCTCAAAACCGCTATTAATAGCGGAAAACACGTTATTACAGCCAATAAAGGACCACTTGTTTACGGATACAACCAGCTTTCCAGTCTGGCAGAAGATCACGGCAAGGGTTTCTATTTCGAATCAACTGTAATGGATGGGGCTCCAATTTTTTCACTTTTTCGCGAAACTTTGCCTGCCATTGAATTAAAAAGTGTGAGAGGCATCCTCAACTCCTGCACGAACTATTTGCTCGAGTTACAGGCAACTGGATTGACCTTTGAAGCTGCTCTTCAAGAAGCTCAAAAGATAGGAATTACGGAATCGGATCCTTCCTTTGATGTCGATGGCTGGGATGCAGCTATAAAGCTATCCGCGATTTCCACAGTTTTATTTGGTATTCCTCTGAAGCCCACCGAAGTCGAGCGACAGGGTATCCAGGCAATTACAGCGGAAATGATTACTGAAGCAGCTCTAGCAGGTGAAAAATGGAAGCTTGTATGTTCAGCCGCTCGTAAGGGTAACAATCTTCTATACGCCAGAGTACGCCCCGAAAAAGTGAATGCCACTTCTCCCTTTTACAATATTAATGGCACAAGCTCTTATGTCCAATTTGAAACTGACGCACTTCCGGCTCTTGGAATCACAGAAACTGATCCCGGTCCCCAAACAACAGCCTATGGAATGCTGGCAGATTTATTAACAATCTGCAGAAAATATATTGTGTGAATGTGTGGAAGGTTCGAAAGCCAGCGGATTAATAATCTGATTTTTTATTTGCTCTCACCGTTCATACAATCGATTTTAAAATCTAGCGAATTGCCTCGGAATCAACTTCTTTTAAAATGTCATCTTCGTTTTTAAGGTTACGCCATCGGATGACCAGGCTGGCGATATAGATCCCTATAGAACCGAAAATTACCACAAAGCCAGCAATAAAATAGTTGATCGTATTTAAAGGTTGCTCCATATTAATCTCCCGAATTCTTTTTCTTAATCCTGCAATCTCATTTTCAGATCTTCAACCTGATTCATATATTGACCCAATCGAATACGATGCCACATCAGGTCGGCAAATAAGACCGAGAAAACCAGGATACTGAAAAGTAGCGTTTGCAGCATCAGTGTGGTCATGTCAAATGCACCCACTGCACTCGGGTCGTTTCCACCGATCACGACAGGATGAATTGTTCGAAAAATACGGATGGAGAAAAATGTCAAAGGGACACTCAAAAAACCGATGATAGCGTAGACCGCACCAAAGCGATTTCTTCTTTCGGGATCATCAATGCCTTGCCGTAGCATCAGGTATGCAAAGTAGACTAATTCCATAATCGTTGCCGTCGTCAAACGCGGATCCCATGTCCACCATGCATTCCAGATAGGACGAGCCCAAATGGCGCCTGTTATAACATTGATCAATGTGAAAACAATCCCAATTTCAATCGCCGAGTAGCCAACCAGATCCCATTTTTCATCTTTTTTAACCAAAAACAAAATCCCGGCTAATGCAGCGAAAAAGAATGAAACCATTCCAACCCAACCAGCAGCAACATGAAAATAAAACACTTTTTGAACCGCCCCCATCACCCTTTCCAATGGGGCATAAAAAAATACCATGGCTGTGGCCAATATGAATAAAAGAATGGTTATCCCATCCAAAATAATTAAAGCACGTGGTTTGTCTTTCATATGCTGACCTCCATTTATTCTTCAACAACCGCATCAAAAACCATAAAGGCAACTGATGTAAAAATGACATCATACGCAACCAGTAAATATATCCAGGTAGTTAATTCATTAAAAGGCACCCCATTTAAAAAACCATTCGAAGCTTTTACTGCTGCAATTAATATCGGGATAATAACCGGAAATAAAAGGATGGGTAAAAGAATGTCGCGCGTACGAGCCTGTACGGCCATGCTGGAAAGCAGCGTGCCCACAGCGACATAACCTTCTGAACCCAACAAAATAACCAGGATCAAACCCAAAGAGATAACATTATTGTTATAAAGCAGGCTGTATACCGGTAAAATGATCACAGCCACGATCAACATAAAAATCCAATTGGCAATACTTTTCCCAAAATAGATCGCAGTCCGATCAACTGGAGCTAAAAGCAGACCATCCAGACAACCGCGGTCTTTTTCGACTGCCATCGAGCGGTTCAATCCAATGGTTCCTGCAAATATAAGGGTTACCCAAATAATGCCGGCAGTAATAGAATTACGTGTTCGGGCATCCATTTCGAGGGCAAAATTAAAAATAAAGATAACCAACATAGAAAAAACAAGCATACCGCTTATCAATTCCTTGCTTCGCAGTTCTGTCATTAGATCTTTCCAAATGACAGCGTAGAGGGCATTAAAAAAGGATGTCTTAGCCTGCATGAACTCTCACGTTTTCATCTGATGCTGCTAACACATCCTGATAAAATTCCAACAAGCCATGCTGTGGTAATTCGGTGATGTTTATAGTAGCCTGAATTTTTCCCCTCGAAAGTACATCAAATCTGGAAGCCAGATTGGCTACCCTGGCAAGATCATGAGATGTCATAACTACTGTTCGTCCCCGCATGGCTACCTGTTGAAGAATACCATCAAGTATGTTGGAAGCATCTTGATCGAGACCCGTATGTGGTTCATCCAGTAAAAGCACTTCCGGATCGTGCAGGATTGCCCTTCCAATCGCTAGCCGCTGCTGCATTCCCCGAGAATACGTACGGACGAGGTCTGATTTTCTTTTTTCTAATCCAACAAGGTTTAGTATTTCAGCGATCCTTTCTTTCGCGGGGTGTAAACCATACAAACGACTGTAGAATTTTAGATTTTCTTCAGCACTGAGATCACCATATAATAAGGGTTGATGTGAAACTACACCTAATCGCTGGCGAACATGCTCCGATTGGGTTGGCAGCTGAAAGCCGCTTATCATTATGCTGCCATAATTTGGTTTCGCGAGTGATGATAAGATCCGCAAAAATGTTGTCTTCCCGGCACCATTTGGTCCCAACAAGGCGACAAACTCTCCTTCAGATGCTGAAAAATTCATCTTTTTGATAACGGTTTTATGCCCGTATCTCTTTACTAAATTGCGGACTTCAATGATGGCAGACAATTCTTTTTAATCTTCCCTTTGGACATGTTTAATTTGGGCAAGTAATTCTGCGCGTCTGGAACGATAGGCGTTTTCAGGGATCCCACCATTCTTATAAGAATCATCCAGAGCAATTATCGCATCCAGCAGTGCATCCAGGTCTTCTTCCTCATTTTCGATCGGTACTAATTTATTTTTTATCATTCTGGACCGGAACCAGAAGAAAGCTACCACAATCGCAATAAGCAGAACGCTTCCGCCAACAATTAAGCCAATCGTTGAATTTTCTGAAGCCTCTGAAGAAATCTTAATCTTACCGGAAAGCTGAAGATTTAATTGGCTCTGACTAACCAGATTGGCGGCTGAATACGTTATGATATTCATCCCTTGTACCGAACGGTTCCCATCAAAAATCAACTGATCGCTTTTAATCTCAACCGAATTTGAAGGTAACATGAATACAGCTGCTTGAACCGGCATGGGCATCGTGAAACTCAAATCCAATTTGTTGGGATATGCCATCTCATATGCGAATAAAACCTGACTGGTAGAATTGGCATCTATAGCTTGTAAATCACCAAAACCTGATGGGGTTTTTACAAAACGAGCCCCGATTGATCCCTGCTCGAACTGTAAATTCTCAGCACCCTCTGGTATGGAATAGCTAATTATTGGCAAATCACCACCTTCAGAGATAATGGTTTTGTCACTGGGATTGTTAATCACATACAGTTCCACAACCTGAATCTTATCTACCCCCACGAAATCAAAAAAGACATGTAGTCTTTCTGCGACAAGCACACTGGCGTCAGTACTGGTTGAATTTATGGCAATTGAAAGGGAGACTTCTCCATTTTCATCCAATAATGGAGTGTGTAACACCTCCGAAGTATATTCAACACCATCAACGATTGTCACAAGTTGATAAACGCGTCCTTCAACCAATTCAAGATCATCGAATCGATATGCACCATTTTCGTCAACCTTCGTCTCTTGCTGAAAAACAAGGCTCATGCTATCAAATGCTGAAAGTGTCACCACCAGTCCCGGTTGGATATTGTCAAGATTGGCAACCGAACCGGTAATTGTAAACACCTTATCAACTGTTCCTTCCACCTCTGTTGAAGCAATTGGAGGAAGAATGGTCTCGGTCAATGCAGGTTGTTCGTTGTTTTTTTCCGTTGCCGATTTAAAATTGCGAAAACCTAAAGAGCGCACATGAAAAGCCAGCTCGGCAATTATCTGCTCATCGAAGCGACCTCCAAAACCTGGCATTCCAGCAGAATTTCCTTGACGAATGATTTCAGCAATCTGATTGCGTGATAGATTAGACAATGCGCTGGCATCCAAAAAATCAACAATTCCAAGATCATTTCCGGGTGCATGGCAATTTGCACAATTCGCCTCAAAGGTGGCTAGAGTTGCTGAGTGATCGTAATTCATCGATAATGCCAGCGCATAAGCTGCAACATCCCAGCGCTCGCGGTCATTGAGACTTTGAAAGCCGGGCATAAATTTCTCAATATTTCCATTGGTTATGATTTCATACCATTCGACAGGTGCTTTCGAACTCGCGAATTGAAAATCTCCGATTGGAGCTGCTGGAACAGGTAATTGAGAAGCCTGGGTACCATCTCCCATCCCGCTCGGCCCATGGCACTCGATACATTTCTGTTCATAAATCAATTTACCATTCTCGATGTCCGGCGGCAATAACGGAGCACTGGTGGCTACGATTACCTGTCCTTGTTGGCTTGGCAATTCGTAACTCGGTGGTGGTGTAACATCCGCTGCCAACGAGAGACTGCAGGCTGTCGTAAACAAAACGAGAAATAAACCTGCCAATCCAATTTTGCATTTTGTCATGTTGTTCCTCTCAAGTTCTCAGGACAATGTCTTTCCGCATTTTGCACAAAATTTATCAGATGTGGTAACAGGCTTGCCACATTGAGGACAAAAAGATGAAGGTTTCTCTGCTTTTTCTCTCCGGCGGGCAGCGACAAGTGCCAATATTTCGGCGTCTTCAACCTCTAGTCTCTCTTTTTCAATTCCATCTGCACGGGTTTCTTCAATAACTGATTCAACCTGTGCAATGACATCAATATCTGGTTGGGATCCTGAGAGTATATCCAACTTCTTAATTACGTCGGCACCCCTCTGCAATAGCATATTACGCTGGTCCGGATAGTCTTCTTGAGGAATTTTCCCAAGCGAATAATCAAATTCCATTTCCTGAAGTGATCGCAGCACACGGTCTCGCTCTGCCAGTAAAATGGATTTTTGTTGGTCATTTTCACTGATTTCTGCTGAACTTGTGATTAATTTCCTCTCGGCTGAAATTTCAAAAAATGGCCTTAAGACCAAAAATAAAACAAAAATTGCTATTCCTAAAATTAATAAAATCGACCCTAAATCCATTAATGGCTCCTCTATTGCGCAATGATTGGGTCTATCATTGCTTGAATTTCACCCAGGCTGCTATATGGCCCAATTTTAAAGTCAGCCAATTTCCCTTGCCGATCTATAATATATGTTTCCGGAACACCACGCACGCGAAACATGGTAGATATTTTTGTCCTTAAATCAGGTCCATTTGGATAGGTGATATTGAATTTCTGTACATACTCTCGAGATTTTGGCTCAATATCGACATACGCTACACCAAAAAAGTAAACATCATCCGTGTCATTGTAAATTTGCCAGGCACTCTCAAGGTCTGCAGCTTCCTGTTCACATGGTTTGCACCACGATGCCCAAAAATTGACAACAATTACTTTTCCCTGCAAATCGGAGGTACTGACTACCTCTCCATCAAAGGTTGTTAGATCAAATGTTGGCACTTTTTGACCAATCTGAACAGGTCCAGCCTGTGCATTCCTTAATCCCCAGCCCAATATCGCCAGAAAACCAAGTAAGATGCCAAAAACCAAAATTATTGCACCCCGGGATAAGCCCTTTTTCGAGGTTGTTTGATTCTCCATCACTTCTCCTAGGTATTTTTTTCTTTTTTCTCAACGATTCGCAACACTTCTTCAAACTCTTTTAGATAAGGATCATCCTCATCCAAGTATGAATCTAGTTTTGCGGGTTTTGATACTTTAACAGATCTCAAATTCTTGTAGACCAGAAACAATCCACCAATGAAAACCAATGGAGGCAACACATATACCAACCAATTCAAACCACGTCTTGGAGGTTCTGCGAGAACACGATCGCCATATTGATTGACAAAGTATTCTTTTATTTGTTCCTCATTCCAACCAGCGATTAATTTATCACGGATTACATCGCGCCATTGAGCACAAGCTTGAGTCGGACATACATCGAGGGGCGTATTCTCACATACTGGGCAATAAAGTTCTTTTGCGATTGCATTGACTTCATCATCGGTAGGAGGATTTGTCGACTGAGCGCTAACCTGTGAAAAGCTAAAAAGAGTGAAAAGTAAAAGAAATACTATTGAAACGTTTGTGAAATTTATTACAATTTTACGATTCGGCTTTTGATAAACCATCCGATTACACCTTCTCTTCAATCACTACTTGGAACTGGCACGACGGATGCGTTTCGGTTGGCGATCTTGCGTTCCAATTGCAATCCACGTTCTTCATCCGGCCAAGCAGCAATAAAAGATCCAAAAATTAGGAGTATTCCCCCGATCCAGAGCCAATTGATAAGCGGATTATGGAAAACTTTAAAAGTAGCGCTGCCAGCAGAAATTTGTTCCCAATTTACCAAGATTACGTAAAGATCATCTTCAATTGTACTGCGAACCCCGGGTATCGTCATCGGTTGTTGGCTATCATAATAAAAATCACGCCGCGGATAAAGGTGACCCAAATCCTTTCCGTTCTTAGAAACATTGATAACTGCCCGTGCTACATTACGGCCATCATTTACATCAAATTCGTCCAGGCTTAAATAGGTTACAGTATAGCCCGCCAATTGGACACTTTCACCGGTCTGTAATTTTGATTGTGTCTCAGTTTGAAATACCTCGATGCCGATGATTCCAATTGCCATGAAAACAACACTCAAATGGATGATATAACCTCCATAACGACGGCGATTTCGGGCTGCCAGATGTACCAGCGCAGTGAGATAATTTTCGCCACTACGGCGATGACGCGCTTGCATACCTCGCCAGAATTCATAGATAGTAATAAAAAAAGCAAACGAAGCCAGCCATAAACCAAGCAGCGCACCAAATGTACGCATACCAAATGCGAGCATACCAATCAAGACTAGAAGAGAAAGAGCTCCCGGTTTCCAGATAGCCTTTCCCAGCGTCTTCCACGTCGAATGGCCCCAGGCAGAGAGAGGCGCAATTCCCATTAGGAGTAACAATCCTGCAAACAATGGAGCTGTTGAACGTTCATAAAAAGGCGCAGCTACTGTTACTTTTTGTCCGGTGAACAATTCGGAAATCAGAGGAAATACCGTGCCCCAAAATACCACGGCTAGAATACCAATAAACAACAGATTATTTAATAGAAAGAGAGATTCCCTCGATAGCAAGGAATGCATGACTCCTTCCGATTTCAAGTCTCCCCAACGCTTTACCAAAAGAGCCAGAGAGATAATAAAAGTCACACCAATGAAAACGAAAAACATCGGACCAATGGCACTCTGTGCGAACGCATGCACTGACGAAAGTACCCCGGAGCGGGTAAGAAAAGTACCAAATATGACCAGAGCATAAGTAAGGATCACAAGAATCATATTCCAGCGTTTAAATAGACCTCGCTTTTCCTGGATCATCACAGAGTGGAGGAAGGCTGTACCGGTCAACCAGGGCATAAAAGCAGCGTTTTCCACCGGATCCCATGCCCAGTATCCTCCCCATCCAAGTACGTCATAAGCCCAGCGGCTGCCTAAAACCAGGCCAATGGAAAGAAACATCCAAGCAACCAGGGTCCAGCGACGTGTCAGTCGTATCCAGCGGTCATCCTTACGGCCTGTAATTAAAGCTGCGATTCCAAAGGCAAATGGAATTACAAACGAAACAAACCCGAGATAAAGCATCGGCGGGTGGATAACCATACCAGGATGTCGCAACAAAGGATTTAATCCACGACCATCGTTAGGAATAATCAATTGTGAACCAGCAGGTTGAAACATGGCAACCATCTCCTGGCCACCTGGTGTAGACCAGAAACGCTGGAATGGGTTCTCAAACAAAATGATCATCGAGAGGAAAAATGCCATTGTTACCAGTGACACAACAATGACCCAGGGAAGTAAATCACGATCCCGGTTCCATTTACGGATGGAAACAGCTGATGCGAAGGCAGACATCAACCATGCCCAGAAGACTAGCGACCCTGATTGTCCACCCCATAACGCAGTTACTTTTAGATAAAAAGGCATTGACTGGCTGGTCACATTGTATACATATTGAACTTCATAGTGTTGCGTAACCAACAAAGTAATGATGCTAAGAGCGGTTAATGTTAATAAAGGAAAAGTTAACAACATTGCTATTCGGGCACTTTCAACGTACCTGTACAGATTCTTTCGCTCTCCGTATATGGCTGCCACAATCCCGTATAGACTTAATCCAAATGTAATGATTAGCGATCCATAACCTAAATTTGTTATCATGTACTCTCCATCGCCTAGGTTTTACCGAAATCTATCCTTCTGCGGACTGATCGGGAATTGCTTCTTCATATTTTGTCGGGCATTTTAAAAGCAGCTCCTCAGCATGGAACAGACCGTCATCATCCATATAGCCAGTCATAATCGCCTGAGCTTCATTTCTCAGCAAATCTGGCATTACACCTTCGTAAATCACTGCTAAACGATTTAGCGAGGTATCCATGACTGCGTTATGCAAAACTACGGCGAGACCGCCCAATGCTTCTATTTCTTTATTATCACCAGGAACTTGAACAACTGTAAAACGAAGTATGAGATTATCTGCATCGTAATCAATTGATTCACCCAATACGGCCCCGGATATTCGTATATCACGGTTTACCATTTCCGTTTTTCTCCCCTCCAGTTCATCAACCGTCAGGAAATATTGAGCACCGGCTTTTGTGTTAGTCACGATTAGCAAGATAATTGCCGCAATAATCAAAGCACCACCAACTAAAAATTTTAACTGCCCCCCTTTGCGCACAGGGGTAATATTACTTTGTTCTTCCACGAATCCTCCTAAAATTTGGCAGGTGTATAGTCTTCCTTAATTCTTCCACAACTACATTAATGCAGGGTTAATTTTTTATAATTTTATGAATTTTGAATTCTTACTAAATTCATCCGAATTTTTTTATTATAACACCGCCTATAGTGCAGAAAAAATCATATTGCGGCACTACCTTTTCCGAAGTTCGCGTCAACTGTGATTATGAGCACATTTTGTTGCAGAGTGCTCCGCTTTCATATATGTTTCTCTTCGATTTCACCACGAATTGAAGAAAGTTCACCAAGCAAATATGCTTTCAGTAGTTCAAGAGCAAAAATTGAAGAGTACTTCTTGTTTTGGATTCGGTCTCCATCCCAAATTCGTTTATATGCCCAGGTTCCTTCCTCTGCAGAAAGACCGACCCAAACCAGCCCGACAGGTTTGCCTGGCATACCACCACCAGGACCAGCAATGCCGCTAATTGAAATTCCGATCAAATCTTTTAACGGCACATCATCTACAAATAGCTTTCTGACACCAATGGCCATTTCACGCACTGTCTCGCTGCTGACAGCTCCAAATTCTTCCAGTGTTTCCGCCTGAACTTGCAGTAACTTGCGTTTGGCTGAATAGGAATACGTATTAACGCCGCCAATATAGTAATCCGATGAGCCAGGAATATCCGTTATCATATTGCTTAACAAACCACCAGTACATGATTCCGCTGTCACGAGATGCTTATTTTTCTGTGTTAATAATGCCCCAACTTTTTTTGCAATGTTTTCCTTCAATTTCACCTCGATATTTTGATTTTTTGTTTGAATCGTTTAGAATTTCATAGTCTTATTTATAAATCAAAATTGAAGAATATGCTGATAAATTTGAAACGTAGTCGTATTGGTTAAGGGAGTTTTCTTATGACATTAGCCACATTTAATTTTCCCCAGAGTTTTCTCTGGGGAACAGCAACTTCGAGTTATCAAAACGAAGGGAATAACAATAATTCAAATTGGTCATTATGGGAAAATCAAGAAGGTAGGGTTGCAAACAGCCAAAAAAGTGGATTGGCTTGTAATTGGTGGGGTGGAAAGTGGAAAGAAGACTTCAACCGGATAGAAGAAACTTTTCAAAATTCTCTTAGATTGTCAATTGAATGGAGCAGGGTTCAACCAGAACCTGGACATTGGGATGAAAACGCGATTGATCATTATCGTTTGATGCTTCAGGATCTCAATCGACGCGGAATCCGTCCCATGGTAACCTTACATCATTTTAGCGATCCAATCTGGCTGACTGAGATCGATGGTTGGGAAAACCCGGATGTAATTGAATTTTTTGGAAAATTCGTAAAAAAATTAGTCGAAGCGCTCATGGAATACTGCAACCTTTGGATCACAATCAATGAACCAAATGTGTATACCATTGAAGGGTATGTCGAAGGGATATTCCCTCCAGGCAAGAGCAATCTACGATCTGCATATTCAGTAATGCTTAATATGTTAAAAGCTCACGCGAAGGCTTACGATATTATTCATAGGCTTCAACCTTCAGCTCAGGTAGGTGTGGCAATCAATTATCGCCATTTTATGCCCGAAAATTCACTTAACCCTCTGGATCGAACGGTTTCGGCAATTTTGTACAACAATTTTAACAATTCTTTTAACAATGCGATTGCTACAGGAAACTTAAACTTTGCATTTAAGCAAAGCTCGATTCGTCAGGTAATGAATTCCCAAGATTTTGTCGGAGTAAACTATTACACTACAGATAAAATCCAATTTAATTTACTGCGGTATAAAAAATTGTTTCATGAAACCAAAGTGCCTGTTGGTTATGAATTAAGTGAGAACCGATCTATTACCAATTATCCTCACGGAATGAACAGGGCTATCAGTTGGGCTAGAAAATTTCAAAAACCAATTTATTTAACCGAAAATGGCATAGAAGACTCATCTGATTCTTTGCGGCCAAGTTATATTATTCAACATCTTTATGAGCTTTGGGGAACAACCAATTATATAATCCCGATTAAAGGTTACTTTTATTGGACATTAGTTGACAATTTCGAGTGGGAACGAGGTTGGACTCAACGATTTGGGCTATGGTCAATGGATACTGAAACCCAGATCCGCAAACCGCGCCGCTCGGTAGATTTATATGCAGAAATTTGCCGCTCAAACAGTCTTTCAACTGAAACTATTTTTAAATATGCTCCTCAAGTTCTTGAGAGATTGTTTCCTTCGTTGAAATAAGAAAGAATTTCTAGTTGAGATTATCTTCCATAATCGACAGATGATTTTGCCTTATGGGTAAATTTACGTGAAATGTAGTTCCTTCACCCTGACTGGATTCTACAATGATTTCTCCATGATGTTGCTGTATGATGAATTGTGAGATGGATAACCCAAGTCCAAAACCTGAATTTCGGGTTCGAGACCTGGATCGTTCACCTCGATAGAAGCGGTCAAATATATGCAACAGATCTTCATTTGAAATCCCCGGTCCATTATCTTTAATTGTTATCTCGACAGTCTCTTCCACCTTTATTAGAGAAATGCAAACCTTACCATCGGGGGGAGTATATTGAATTGCGTTTCCGACCAAATTTAAGAGAACTTGTTTAATACGATCCCTATCAGCATAGACTTCCAAAGGTTCGACACTTTCTATGCAAACTTTCACACGGTCTCCGGCCAGCGTCTGCATGTGTTGATACACCTCGCATACCAAATCATCAATCTGGAAATATTGGAAATCCATTGGTAGATCACCTGTATCTGCCTGAGTAATCAATAACAGATTGCCGACCAGCCGAGTTAATCTATCCACTTCAGATTCAATGCTAGTAATGGCATCATCATCGATTTGTTTATATTTTCTCATCAAAGCAATTTCACCTTTAATTACGGTCAATGGTGTTCGCAATTCATGGCTAACATCAGCCATCAAACGCTTTTGTGAAGATAAAATCTGATCAAGTCTTTCGAGCGTGTTATTGAATGAATTGATGAGTTGGAAAACTTCATCTTTTTCATTTTTATCGGGAAGGGGGATGCGGCGTGAAAAGTTATTTGTATCGGTAATTTGTCGGGCAAATTCAGTCACATTTACCAGAGGATATAACGCCTGTCTGGTTAAGAACCATGTAATAAATGCTGCCAGAACAATACCGATAAATAACAGTATTATCAAAACGCCTAAAAGAGTACTCAAAGTAATATCGATTAAAGATAGGTCGAACCCAACTTGAAGCACCCCTAATGGCCCTCTGGTGGTCTCAAGTGGAATCGAAAGAACCCGGATTCGGCTTCCATCAAGGTCGCTGTTACGATAAAGAGAAGTTCCTTGTTGTAAACCAAAACTATCCAGTGGTTTTGTGTTTCCCAGGGGCTGAGTAAAAAGCAATTGATTTGCGTTTTGCCAGATCTGGAAGTATTGATTATCACCGACGTTGATTTCCGCCAATGAACGCGCCACAAGCGTGTTGTTTGGTGCGACACTCAATGTAGATATTATCTGTTCCGAAGTGACGGTGAGCCGTTGGTCAATCTGATCAAGCAAAATAACATTGACCAATCCATAGACCAATAAACCAAAAATGAGCAATACTGTCCCAATCAAGGCAGAAAAGAGCAAGGTCAGCCGTGATTGCAAAGACATTAAGGCATATCTCTCATCACATAGCCCACCCCTCGCACTGTATGCAAAAGGCGGACTTCCCCTTTTTCTTCAATTTTTTGCCGCAAATAACGGATATATACATCGAGCACATTGCTTTCACCACCAAAATCATACCCCCAGACCCGGTCAAATATTACATCCCGAGTCAAGACTTGCCTTGGGTGACGTAAGAATAATTCGAGTAAATCATACTCTTTGGCTGTCAGGCTAATAGTGCGTCCACCTCGGCTTGCAAGGCGCGTGTTGGTATCTAACTCCAAATCATTGTAACTGAGAACAATTGATCGTTCCGGTTTTGTGCGACGCAAGAGGGCACGAATTCTGGCGTTCAATTCTTCAATTTCAAATGGTTTGACCATGTAATCATCTACGCCTGAATCCAAACCTTGAACGCGATCATGCGTTGTATCTTTAGCTGTCAACATCAAAATTGGCAGCTTGTCATCCAGTGCACGGATCCGATCACATACTTCCAGTCCATCCATTCCAGGCAGCATCCAATCAAGGACAATTAAGTCCGGACGATATTGTTGATATTTTTGAACCCCTCCCTCACCATCAAAGACAGCTTCTACTTGATAACCTTCGTAACTCAGGCTGCGTTTCAAGACACGTACAATTGCCTGATCATCTTCAATAATTAGGATTTTTTCATTCATTAAAAATTACCCCTCCCATCAGACACATTCAATTAATGATATTTGTGGAATTTCTCCAGCTTTGCCCTATTATAGAACATTTTATCCCAAGAAGAGCAGCTTCATAATACAAACTTTTCTTGGATTATAATCATTTGCATGAACAATTATGCCAAAAAAAGTATTATTTGGGTCGACTCAGAGACAAAGTTACAACAGCTGATATTTAATCTTAAAAACCAATCATCCATCGGGGTTGATACCGAATCTGATAGCCTTTATGCATATATTGAGAAAGTATGCCTGATTCAAATTTCCACACCGGAAAATGACTACTTAATCGATCCGCTAAATTTACATGATCTCCAACCATTAGCTCCTATTTTCTCATCTTCAGAAATTGAAAAGGTTTTTCATGCAGCTGAATATGATATTCTTTGCCTGAAAAGGGATTTTGGGTTTCAATTTAATCATTTATTCGATACTATGTTGGCCAGTAGAATTCTGGGTAGACAAGGGATTGGCCTTTCAAATTTATTGCAGGATTTTTACCATATTGAAGTGAATAAAAAATATCAGCGAGCGAATTGGGGCAAAAGACCATTGAACGATGAGATGTTGGTTTATGCCAGTATGGATTCCCACTATTTGATCGATTTGGCGGATAAATTGAGAAACCAGCTCAAGAAAGAAAATTTAATCGAACTTGCGGAAGAAGATTTTACGCGTATTAGCAAGGTTGAACCAAATCATATCGAAAGAAATGGTGATCAATTTTGGAAATATATCAAAGGGAACGCATTAAATCCGCAGCAAACTACTGTCTTTTTTGAATTATGTAAACTGCGCGAAGAATTGGCATCCCATAGAAATAGCCCGCCCTTTAAAGTATTCAATACGAAAACATTAATTGATCTTGCTCAAAACAATCCCCGTAATCGTTCAGAAATGAATGAAGTATACGGACTTTCTCCCAAAATTATCGAACGATACGGGAGCGAGTTACTGAATGCAATTAGGACCGGATTAGCCAAAGAGCCTACCTATCGACCTCACAAACCCAGACCGAACGAAGCCTATCTACATCGTTATGAAAGGCTAAAAAGTTGGCGGAAGGAAAAAGCAGAAGAGAAAAAGGTGGAATCTGACGTGATTTTGCCCAAAGAGTATCTCGACAACTTCGCCCACAAGAATCCGGAAACTCTTGTTGAGGCTCACGAAATTATGAGTGATATTCCATATCGTTTTTCAAAATACGGACAAGAGATTATCAATCTACTTTCCAGAGGGTAAATTATATGAAAATTCATTTTAATGGTGCTGCCCAAACCGTGACTGGTTCACAATTTCATATTGAGGTAAATGGAGCAAATATTTTACTAGACTGTGGTTTATACCAGGGTAAAAGAGACGATTTTTATTCGTTCAATCAGAAATTTCAGTTCAGCCCCCATAAAATTGACGCGCTTTTACTTTCCCATGCCCATATCGATCACAGTGGGAATATTCCTAACTTGGTCAAACAAGGATTTGATAATCCGATCTATGCAACTAGGGCTACGTGTGAACTGACTGAGATCATGTTGCAAGATTCCGCTCATATTCATGAATCGGATGCTGAGTATATTAATAAAAAAAGAGCTCGGAAAGGGTTGTCCAAAGTAGAGCCACTTTACACCACTCTAGATGCCATTCAAGCGACGCACATGTTCCGGTCTGTAGAATATGAAAAGCCCTTCCAGCCTGTGGATAGAATAACAGCCCGCTTTGTAGAGGCCGGGCATATACTTGGTTCGGCAGCAATTGTTCTCGATATCAATGAAGGTGGAAGGAAAAGCAGAGTCTGGTTTTCGGGCGATATTGGCCGCGAAAAATTGCCTTTACTAAAAGACCCTGTTTTACCAACCGACTCACAAATTCTGATCATGGAATCTACCTATGGAGATAAACCGCATCGTGACCCCGAGCAGGCATTTGTCGAATTTCGCCAGGTCGTTATGAAAACGATCGAGCGTGGAGGAAAAGTAATTATTCCTGCTTTTGCGGTTGGGCGTACCCAGGAATTGGTATATTTTTTGAACATAATGTTGGCAAATAGAGATATTCCCCCAATTCCAATTTTCGTCGACAGCCCACTTGCAGTGAATGCTACAGACATATTCCGTAAATATTCTTACCTTTTTGATGATGAAACCAAACAGTTTGTGGAAAAAGGCAACCACAAAGCACTTGCATACCCAAACCTGACGTATACACGTTCAGTTGCAGAATCTAAAGCGCTGAATGATAGATTCGAACCAATGATAATCATTTCTGCGTCAGGAATGGCAGAATCAGGGCGCATACTTCATCACTTGCGTAACAACATTGAGAATCCCAAAAATACAATCATGATCGTATCGTATCAAGCCCCGCAGACATTAGGAAGAAGATTGGCTGAAAGGCAAAAAATGGTACGTATTTTTGGTCAAATTTTCGAAGTTAATGCGGAAATTGCCACCATTGGAGGATTATCCGCTCACGCCGGCCAGAATATGCTGGTGAAATATGCCCTGCACAGCCAAGAGACAATTTCTAATATTTTTTTGGTACATGGAGAATCAGACGCAGCGATGGCATTGAAAGAAAAACTCAATTCAGCCGGAATGAAAAATGTTTTTTATCCACAAAGGGGAGAATCTGTGGAAATCTAGGTCATCCTCTGCTATAATGAGCGGCGTTAAATGGGAGAGATGCCAGAGTGGTTGAATGGGGCGGTCTCGAAAACCGTTGTGGTCTTTCAGGCCACCGAGGGTTCGAATCCCTCTCTCTCCGCACAAAAAAAACAGCCCGAAAGCTGTTTTTTTTATTTAGACAAATAAATTCTATTTAGAGATTAACTTTCTCTGATTCAACCATATCTTCCAAAATAATCTCTAGTGCCATCGTATGGCTGCATCGACCTCGGCTTTGGAAAAATTCACAATCACAGAGCCATTTTCCTTCATCGTATTGAACTTCATGCGGATTATTTTCACCACCAACGATCACAATCATTTTTTTGACTGTAAAACGATCTCGCTCTCTTGCATACCGTTTCGCTTTTTCTATTTTCCCAATCATCCCATAATCCATTAGAAATTCTCCTTTTGTAATTTAAATTTAAGAAAAAGACACGCAAAACGCGTGCCTTTTCATAAGCAAATTGTCTTATCAACTCGTTTCATAGAATTCACCATATCTATCTATATAATACGAACGATTTCAAATAAAGTCAACGAGTTTTTGCAGAACAATTCCATCTTCACCATCAATATAGTAATTCGTCCAGATATTATTTTGAGAATATCCGCTTTTTTTATAAAGTGAAAGAGCTTCCTGGTTACTTTTACGGACTGTTAGTAGAATCTTCTGCACATCCATTCTTTTTTCACACTCTTTTAGCAGTGTGTATGCCACACCAAACCGCCTGAATTGAGGAAGAACCGCGATCGTAGTAATCCAAGCCTCTTTTTTTCTCTGTCGCACGTCTCCTGCAATAAATCCAGCAAAAACATGGTCCACCTCGGCTTTTAGACGGATGACACTGGGTAGTGTTAGGACACCAATGAGATCCAGAAGCGGCCAGCGATCAATTGGAAAAGCTATTTCCTCCAAAGATCGCAAATTGGCCAGGTCTCGGATATTTGCTGAGAGAATTGCAATGTTTTCCACTAAGGCTAATTATTTTGTCTCTACCCTTCATGGAACCTTTCCAGGAAGGGTAGAGAAATTATTCATTTAATCTATGGTTTTATTTTTGGTGACAAAATCTGATAACAGACCAGTGAATTCCAGTGGGAAGATATATTTAGTTGAAGGGCTAGCTGCCATACTCTTCAAAGTCTCAAAGTATTGCAAGGTGACAGTCTGTTTGTCAATATTCCGGGCTACCTCATATATCTTATTCAAAGCACCTGCATAACCCTCAGCACGTAACTGCTGGGCTTGCAATTCGCCTTCTGCCCGCAAAATTGAACTCTGCTTTTCACCTTCAGCCCGTAAAATAGCTGCTTGTTTTTCACCTCCAGCCACATTTATGTTTGCTTCACGAGCGCCTATTGACTCGGTCACGACAGCACGGCGGGTTCGTTCAGCGGTAAGCTGGCGGTTCATTGATTCTTGTACTTCCCGGGGAGGGATGATCTCGCGAATTTCTACATTGGTAACTTTCACACCCCAGCGCTCAGTGACTTCATCCAAACGTTTCCGCAAGGCAGTATTAATTTGCTCTCTTTCAGAAAGAACTCCATCCAGCATAATTCCACCAATCACGGATCTTAATGTTGTGGTGGCGATACCTTGCGCTGCCAGCTCAAAATTGCCAACCTGTAGAACAGATTGGATTGGGTCAACCACTTTGTAATACCAGAGGAAATCGATAGAAATAGGAGCATTGTCACTGGTAATGGATGTTTGTGCCGGGATCTCCCGAACTTGCTCACGCAAATCAACCCTTATAGCACGGTCCACAAATGGAATTAGAAAAACAATCCCGGGACCACGTGCGCCAACACAGCGACCAAGCCGAAAAACAACAAGCCTCTGATATTCAGGAACAATTTTAATCGCCGTCCAAAGGAACAACAAACCGAGGACGATAACCGCCCCAATCACACAATACAATACAGAAAAATCCATTTTAGACCTCCATACTTTCTTTTTCAATTAACGGTTCGACAACCAGGATTAAACCATCCTTGCCGATTACTTTTACTTTCTTGCCAAGTAAAATTTTCTGCTCGGAACGAACTGTCCATTCTTCCCCATCGATGTAGGCAGTTCCTTCTGGTGAAATATTGGTACGTGCCTCACCGACCATCCCTAGAATTTTCAGCGGGTTAAAATCAGGAGCCCGATCTAAAGCCTCGCTGATTCTTTTGACAATGATCCAGATAATCGGCGCATCCACTAATGCAACAACGAGCCCCAGTACCACTGAGACAGAGAAACCACCTTCTTCCGCCCTAAAAATGGTATATGCACCGATATTTAAGAAAAGAATTCCCAAAACAAGGAAGATATTCTTTTTTTGATTTCGATAGATCAAAATCAAAGGCAAAAATGGAACTATAAATATCAATGCCCACAGGTTGCTGGGTGTAGAAATTATTCCATAACCGGCAACAACCAGAGCAAATATCCCTGCAATTTCTACGACTCCCGTTCCCGGGGTCAGAATTGCCAGTACGGATAATACAAATCCAACGATCAAGAGAACAAAAGCGAGGTTAGGATCAATAAGGGAAGCCATATGCACTCATTTCATTTTATGACTATTATTATACATTAGCAGAGCTGATTTTCGATAGCTCGAATCGCAGGATGTCCAAAATGGGGAATATAAACAAGTTATTTCAGTAAAAGTGAAACATGATACAATTTTCCATCATTTACATCGAGGTGTTTTAATGACAGAAACCATTCTTGTAGCCGCTGCCTGGCCATACGCAAATGCAGAAATCCACGTTGGTAATTTGACAGGATCTTACCTGCCTGCTGATATCTTCGCACGCTATCATCGATTAAAAGGCAACAAAGTATTAATGGTTTCAGGTTCAGATTCGCATGGAACACCAATCACTGTTCGCGCAGACGCTGAAAATTCAACACCTCTTGAGATTTACCAACACTTTCATGAAGGCTTCCTTGATTTGTTTCAACAATTAGGAATCACCTATGATGTCTTTACGAGCACACACACATCCAATCACTTTGATGTTGCTCAGAAAATATTCCTCGCTTTAAACCAGAACGGATTTATGTTCCAGGAAGAACAAAAGCAGTGGTATTCACCAGCACAATCCCGTTTTTTGCCTGATCGATACGTGGAAGGCACATGTTACATTTGCGGTTATGAAAATGCCCGCAGCGACCAATGTGACAAATGTGGAAATATGCTGGAAGCCAGTCTGTTAATTGACCCCAAATCCAAAATCGATGGATCGACTCCGGAACTGAAAGAGACAACGCATTATTTCCTGGATTTAGGAAAACTTGAACCTGAGATCAGAACATTTCTGCTCTCAAAAGAAGACTATTGGCGCCCAAATGTCTTAAAACAGTCTTTGGGCCAAATTCAAACAGATGGCTTGCGCGGTAGGCCAATCACTCGCGACCTGGATTGGGGCATTCCAGTTCCTCTGGACGGTCAAAGCGGAAAATGCTTGTATGTTTGGTTTGAAGCTGTGATTGGATATCTATCCGCTGCCGTGGAATACGGCGCTTTAATTGGGAAACCAGAAGCCTGGAAAGAATGGTGGACAGACTCAAAAAGCAAAGCCTATTATTTTATAGGGAAAGATAATATTCCCTTCCACGCAATAATTTGGCCGGCGGAACTACTGGGAATATCGACTACATTCGATAAAATGATGAATACGCCAGATCCAAAACCGCTTGTCCTGCCTTATGATGTACCAGCGAACGAATTTATGAATCTTGAGGGCAAAAAGATTTCTGGTAGCCGTAATTGGGCTGTCTACGGCCGTGATTTTCTAAGCCGCTATGATCCGGATCCTTTACGATACTACCTGACTGTCACCATGCCGGAAACGAGAGATGCGGATTGGGACTGGGATGATTTTTATCATCGCAATAACGATGAATTAGTAGCTACCTGGGGCAATCTGGCCAATCGCGTGCTTTCCTTCGCTTATAAACACTGGGAAGGTATTATCCCTGAGCCGGGTCAATTAACTGACCTGGATAAAGAACTTCTCACTTCGATTGAAAATGGTTTTGAAACCGTGGCGAATGAGATCGAAGCAGTACATTTGCGCAGCGCGTTGCAAGAGGCTATGCGGCTTGCCTCAGAAGTTAATAAATACCTCGACACTACTGCACCCTGGAATCAGGTTAAGATTGATAAGCAGGCAGCCGGACGAGCTATTTATGTATCCATGAATGCAATTGATTCTTTGAAAATTATGTTCGCCCCATTCATTCCTTTCACAAGCGAAAGATTACACAGCTACATGGGACATAAAGATCACCTCTTTGGGACACAAAGCATAGTGACCTGTTCAGATGAACTCGGCCAACATGATGTTTTGCGCTACCATCCGCGGGAATCCGATTCAAAATGGCAGGTCAGCAGCTTAAAAGCCGGCGATAAATTTGAGAAGCCCTTTCCCCTTTTCAAGAAATTGGATAGTGCCATTGTGGAAGAAGAAAGATCAAGATTAGGAAATTAGTCTACAGCAGAGCTTGTATATTCTATTGTAATAAATACGAAACCATATAAATTAGATAGAAATAGAGGTAATATGAAAAAACTATCTACGATAAGTATTCTATTGTTAATTTTATTGGTAACGCTGGGTTGTAATCTCTCCACCTTTTTAAGTGATACCCCGCCAGTGGATATTCAAACCCCAACAGAGGCGGTAAATTCAGGTGATACCATTGCTGAAGGAGCCAATTCCTGTATTTCTCCCTCCGATCTGAGTGATGAGTTTGCGCCAATTGATGTGAATTTAGGCAACGAAAGTGATCAACTCAATCAATTGACCAATTTTATAAAGAATATCTTCCAGGAAGCAAAAATTTCTCAATACGCGACCTTCACGAATAGTGACAAAACAAAAATTATTAGCTGCATTAAACTTGAACCAATAGGAACAGTAGAAAAAGCTACGTTCGATCTTGTTCTCAATAATCCTGATTCATTTATTGGATTAATTGACTTACCTGAACTTAAAATTGAGACATCATCATTAACAGATGACTTCAGCAATATTGGTGACAATAGCCACCTATTCCATATCTCTTTTGGAAATGAAAATTCAAAAAATGCAGAATTATTAGCATCCCGAAATGGTAATTCAGTCGTCATCTACTCTTATCTCTATGCGAATGACAGCAATGATCTTGAAGACTTCAGAGCAGTTCTTGCCACTTTGCAATGAACCATTAAGGCTTTTTGGTACCGATCACCTTATCATGGGTTAGAAGAAAGCGTAAATATGCAAATAGGAGCTTTACTCCCATAGCCAGGTACATTCCCCAATTTACCACGAAAAAGTAGTCTTTTTTCAGGTGTTTTCTGTAATAAAGAAAATAGGATTTATGCCAGGCATTGATAGATTTATATGGGTCACTTAAAGAACCACCCATTCCGCCATAATGAGTGATCTTAACTGAAGGATAATAAACAACCCGCCACCCATTCTCATTCGCTCGGAAGCAGAAATCTGTATCTTCCTGATAGGCATAAAATAGTTCATCGAGATATCCAATTCGATCAATTACTTCAGATCGAATAACCATACACGAGCCAGAAACTGCCTCTACATCCGCAATCTGATCTTCAGGCAGATAACTCAGCAGGTAACGACCAAAAAGCCGAGAGCCAGGGAACAATTTGTCAAGTTGTAAAAAATAAGAAAGCACATCCCAAGGGCGCGCAAAACTGCGGTGGCACTGTTTTTGCAATGAGCCATCCCCGTTGAGAACTTTGGGAGTACAAATCCCCACATCCTGGTTGGCGTTCATGTAGGCAAGAATTTCTTGGAACGTGTCCTCATGAACCACCACATCCGGGTTAAGTTGCACCACATATCTGCCTGTGCTTCGTTTTAAACCCTGATTCATTGCTTTGCTATAACCTTGGTTTTGTAGATTCTGGATCCAATGAACCTGCGGAAAATCGATTTTCACTCGATCTGTCACACGATCAGACGAACCGTTATCTACAACAGTAATCTCATATAGGATAGATGTACCAAGCGATGTGATCAATGAACGCAAACACTCGATCAAGTATTCACCAGAGTTATATGTCACAATTGAAAAAGAAATATCCATCATCCGCCCTGATTAAAAAGAACCTTACTATATGTAGCGATTGTTTTTTCAGCAGTTCTTTTCCACGAATATTCACGTGCCTTTATTTTTCCTGCTACACCTAACCGCTCACTTATAATTTTTTCTGATATTACATGCGCTAATGCGGCTTTAAGCGAGTCCTTATCACCAGGTTCCACCAATAAACCAGCTTCCCCAACAAATTCCGGCATCGATGATACCCGCGTGGTAATCACCGGTGTACCGGATGCCATGGCTTCCAAAACCGGCAATCCGAAACCTTCATAATCTGATGGATATACGAAAACTGCGGCCGATTGATAAAGAGCAGGTAAATCTTCAGCATCGATATAACCAGGAAAGTGTATTCTTGAAAAATGCAGACTCCGCCGATACCTATCCAGCAATTCACGAGACTCCCAACCCCAACGACCCGCAATCACCAAATCGATGTCTGGTTGTTCGGATTCCATTAACTGCAAATACAATTCAATTAATAACGGAACATTTTTGCGTGGTTCAATCAAACCTACGAACAAAATGAATCCCTGTGGTAAGGCATATTTCTCACGGACAGTGTCTTTACTTAACCAAGACACCGGATCGAAGAATTTGTTGTCAACTCCCAGAGGTGTGACTGTAATTTTCGCGGAGTCGGTTTGTGTAAATTTTATCAAATCATTTTTGGTGGATTCTGATACCACCAGAACATGTTTAGCAGAATTCTTAGCTTTCTGAATAAAAAAGGGGAAATAAAAACGTTTAAGAAAATTATGCTTTTTTGGATAAATAAAAAAGGAGAGATCATGGATAGTACTAATTTTTGGAGTCTTACTGAATAGTGGAAAGCTATAATGAAGTCCATGATAAAGATCGGCATGATATTGCTGGCAAATTCGCGGATAAAGGATTTGTTCAGCCAAAATTCGCCAACCGCGGCCATAGTCAGCTAAAAAAATAAAGTGTGAACGGTAGTCATCACTCAGATTAAATAACGTGAAATCATCCTCATGAGCAAGGACTTTGAAATCAAAGTCAGATTTCATTGATAGTAGCTCATGAACCAGGTTGGTAATATATACACCTGCACCAACCGGTTTTTTGGGAAGTGAAGTTGCGTCAAGCAAAACGGTGGTCATGGTTTGATTTTATCGTAGAAATCATTTGGTAACATTTTCAAATTTTTCCATTCAAAATCTTTCATTTAATCATTTCTATTATCGGATTTCGTCAAGGTATCCTCCGAAAATGTTTCAGAAAAAACCCAGGTTAATTCATGATTTTTCATATACTTGACAATTTCCAAACAGTTTTTTTTATAGAATTATGTTGGTGTAACATTCTTTTTGTAAAATCTTAAATCTTAACAAAAGTGGTTAGTCAGAAGTATCCTAAAGGTACCTACGGCAAAAAATGGAGGATTAAATGACTCACCAAAATAATTATACCTTTTCGACCGCATATGCAGAGCAAGGATTGGAAGCAGTTCCAGAACTCATGCGAGTACTTATCAATAACATCATGCAAGCTGAACGATCAAAATACCTGCAAGCGGAAGAGTATGAAAGGACAGAAGAACGCAATGGGCATGCCGATGGCTCTAAACCAAAAACGATGAAGACACGTCTGGGAGAAATCACCTTTTCGATACCACAAGTACGTGAAGGTAGTTTTTATCCCTCGGCATTAGAAAAAGGTCTTAGTAGCGAACGAGCATTGATTGCTACCTTAGCTGAAATGTATGTTCAGGGAGTATCCACCAGAAAAGTAAAAGCAATTACTGAGCAGCTGTGTGGAGTTGAAATCTCAGCCATGCAAGTAAGCCGCGCTACAGCCCAACTGGATGAAGTATTACTGGAATGGCTGGAACGGCCGCTTGGTGAAATAACTTTTCAGTACGTAGATGCAAGCTATGAAAAGGTAAGAGATACCGGTCAGGTACGGGATGCAGCTGTTTTAGGTGCTTCAGGCATTACACCAGCTGGAGAAAGGCAGATATTAGGGGTTTCCGTATCACTTAGTGAACAGGAGATGCGCTGGAAGGACTTTATGAAAGGGCTAAAAGATCGTGGATTAAATAGGGTGAAATTAATCATTAGCGATGATCATGCGGGATTGGGAGCAGCTAGAAGAGCGGTTTTTGGCAGTGTGCCATGGCAGCATTGCCAATTTCATTTGCAGCATAATGCGGGAGCTTTTGTGCCGAAGCAAGCCAAGAGAATGGAGCTAGCAGCAGATATTGGAGCTATGTTCAATGGTCCAGATCGTCGGGCAGACAGAGCGTTTCTTCAGGCGGCTATTCATAAATACACTATCTCAGCTCCTCGATTATCAGCTTGGTTATAGGAAAATCTTTCAGAAGGATTTACTGTATTTAGGTTTCCATTGGAGCATCGTAAATCCATTCGGACAACCAATAGCCTGGAAAGAATCAATAATGAGATCCGTAGACAGACCAGAGTTGTAGGGGTTTTTCCAAATGAGGCTTCGTGTCTCAGATTAGTGTCAGCAATATTAAAGATAATAAGTGAGGAGTGGCAAATAGTAAAACATTATTGTAGTAGCAAGACATTAGAATGTTAAGGATCTTTGGATTTTTCTGACTTGAAATTACAAAAAAAAGGTGCGTAATCGTTTCAATAATCAGATTTGAGATATTGTTAACAAGAAATTAGATACGATATAAAATTCACCTTGCAATTTAGTAAGATAAAATATCGGGTAGCGATTTTTCTGTAATAATGATATTCGTCCATAGAGGTATGATAATTTCTTGGAGATTGCAAGTATGTGCATTTTTGTCAATTGAGTTTTTCTATCAATTTTATGAATATGGTAGAAAAAAGGTATCATAATTAACTATGTGAAGAACTACCCATAAACCCTCAAGAGGTTTATTTACATGCAGATCGCCTCCTCTAGAAAGGTCAAATATTATGTCTCGCAGCTATTTGAAAAGTAAACTTCTACAAAAGAGCTTATTTTTCTTTACAATTCTATTAACAATAAATTCATCAAGTGTTTTGGTTCCATTCATCGCAAATGCTCAATTGCCAATTGAACGCTTTGTGGCACCAACAGGTATTGACAATGGAAACTGCACAAATTTAAACTCACCTTGCCAAACAATTCAATATGCAATAAATCAATCTTCATCTGGAAATGTTATTTATGTTGCCTCCGGACGATATACGTATAAACAATCCAACGATCCCTGTCCTTTTCTTGTAGACAACAATATCGGAAAGGACGGAAGGGCGGTTGCATGTATTGTTGATAAATCGTTGACTATTCTTGGTGGTTACACAACAAGTAATTGGGAGGCTTCTGAACTCGCATAAAAATATGACGATAATTGATGGACAAAGTGCTCACAGAGGTGTTTTTTTTATTGGCTATAACTCAACTACTGCAAGCCTTCTGATGGAAGGTTTCACCATCGAAAATTGCCAGGTGCGTGGACCTGATAGCACTACTGATCCGAGTGGTCTTGGCGGCGGCATGATGGTAGCAGGAGCTAACGTGACATTACGAGACATAACATTCAAGAGCAATAAAGCCTTTGGAAAAAATACAAATTCTGACGCAGGCGGCACGGCAGCTGGCTCAGGTCTTAATATCAATTGGTCGCGGCCAGGTACCACGAATCTTTTAGAGAGATTAAATTTCGAAAACAACCAATCTTATGGAGGAACTGGTCCACTTAGGGGAGGATTGGCTTTTGGTGCATTGTTTGTAAATGCAAATGTGATGATAAATGAAAGTTCGTTTATTCAGAATATCGCCACAGCTGGCAATTCTGTAGGAGTAGGTTTGAGCGGTGGCTTGAATGCAGATGGACTTGGTGCCGCGATTGGAGGTGGTGGTGGTTCGTGGCAACTACGTAATGTTGTCGCCCTTGAGAATCAGACTATTGGCGGAAATGGTCAGACATATGGTGGTGGAGCATTTGGAGGGGCAATTCACGTAGAACTGGCACAATCTTTCTCTATCTTTGATTCACAAATAAAAAACAATTCCGCAAAAGGAGGAAATGGTCAAAATGGAGGTTTCGGCGCTGGCGGCGGCATACTTGTCAATAGCACTCCTTCAACGATATCAAATGTTGAACTAATAGAAAATTCGGCTCAAGGAGGGAATGGTGACTCTGGTCATGCCGGTCCTGGCGGCGGTGGGGGATTATACCTCTGGTCGACATATTCAAACCCAATATCTCATTCGACAATCAACAACTCAATTGTTGCTGAGAATTCCGTAACTATGGGATCTGTTGGTGACGCAAATTTAGGCGGCGGCGGAGGTGGTATCCAAATTCAAGGCTTAACCGCAACGATCGATCATACTACCATCACAGCAAACAGACTTGATTCCAGACTCGTTTCTGGCCAGGGCTTGTTGGTTTTATCAGATCGTTTATCTGGATCGTCCTCTGTTTCTCTACGAAACAGCATAGTTGCCAATCATGTGATCGGCAATGTTGGTGCGGTTGCAATTCTGGTTCAAAATTCTAACAGGTTAGATTTTGAAAATGGGTTACTTTCTGGAAACACAAAAGACACCAACATTGATAATTCGCCAATGCCTGTAGGTACAATTACAGGTTTGGCATCTATGACACACGTGACAAGCCCGAGATTTATTTCACCCGGACTGCCTTACCAAAATTATCATATTCGCCTTGATTTACCAGCCATAGATATGGCAGCAAGCAGTGACACTGATATAGATTTTGATGATCAGTATCGCCCGTATATGGCTTATGCCGATTATGGCGCGGATGAGTATTGGCCCTTACCTCTTTCAGGTATTCCCGGAAATGGAAGTGCAAGTATTTACTGGTCCTATGGAAAGCCAATACTTGAGGGAGGAGTAAACCATTATGAAATTACAGTCAACTGCCCTCCAGGATCAACTCCTCCTGATCAATCAGCTTGTGGACTGCCCATTAATACACAATTGAACACGTACTTTCAATTGACCGGCTTGACTAATTTTAAGAATTATGTGATATCCATTACTGCAAAGAGTGACGATGGAACAATCATTTCTACATCCGAACCATTGATTATAACGCCGACTGATATTCAAGTTTTTTTACCTTCTCTTTTTAGGTAAATTAACACAGAAGACTTTTTCTAAACTCAATTATTTTCGATTATTTTAAAATATCTGTTTCGGATTTAAGAAAGATTTTTTTTGGGAAGTTGATGATATCAAATACTGTAACGAATAAGAATAGCCAAATTTATTATAAAGGAAATTATTGGAATGATCTTTCGCTTGTATTGGAATATATGAGTGAGAATTTTACAGGCGACAAAAACAAGTGGTGGGTAGAGGATTTTTTAGAAAGATTTGCACAAACACCATTCGAGATTGGTCTGGTTTTAAATTGTGGGAACGGCTGGGTAGAAAGAGAATTAATAGATAAAAATATTGTCAAGAAAATTATAGCGTTCGACTATTCAATGGATTTGCTTAGGATAGCAAAGACAGAGAAAAACGATAGACCGATATCTTATTTTCTTACTGATGTAAATAAAATTGACTTCAGACAGAATCAGTTTGATTTAATTATTAATGTAGCTTCTTTACACCATGTTCAATTTATTAATAGAATATGCTTTATCCTAGCAAAAGCACTTAAGGCAGATGGAATACTAATAAACTATGACTATATTGGTCCACATAGAAATCAATATCCGATTAAGCAGTGGCAGCTTATTAACAAAGTCAATAGGACACTGCCAAATGCGATTAAAAAAAACCCTTTGAAAAAGCCGCATTTACCAACCATGTTAGCAACCGATCCAACAGAAGCAATCCATTCAGAATTGATTATCGAATCAATTTCGCGTTACTTTAAAATATTTGAGCGCTACGACAGCGGAGGCGGGATTGCATATGAATTATTAACTCATAATCCGAAATTGCAAACAATACCAGAAAAAAAGCTGAATATCTTTGTGGCAAAAATTTTGGAAGAAGATAAAAAGTATACCTTGCAAGGTAGGATTCCCCCACTCTTTTCGTATTTCTTAGCAAAGCCAAATAAAGCGATCCTAAAAAATGGTTACAAGATCGAACACTTTCAATCAATTGAAGATCTTCGAGAAAAAAAAGCAATGAAAAGATTTGGGATCTACTCATGGGGCAAATATTTGCAATTTTTAGCAAGCCGCATAAAAGTTAGGATAAGACAAATCTTTATGTGAACTACAGTACAAAGAATAAATCACTACTGATACTTCCTTTTTATCACAAATTGCTTGAAAAAGAGTGTTTATAATTCTGGATCAATGTCAATCCTAACCAGGAGCTCTTTTAAAGAGTTCTCAAAAGCTTCCGTGCTGTACTTTTTGCTATCTGCCTGCGCTTGTTTGGATAGCCTGTCAAAAAGTTGCGGATCTTCCATAAGTGAGTACGTATATTTTTTTAAATGTTCTATGTCATCCCAAAGATAACCGTTTTTTCCATGGTTAATTATCTCAGGTTGCCCCCCCTTATTTATTACAACAGGCACTGCTCCCGATGCCATCGCTTCCACCGTGGTAATACCAAAATGCTCGAACCTTACAGGATTTACCGTCACATCTTCTCCAAAACCACTCGCATGCCAATATATTGAGGAACACTGAAGATAATCAACTAGTTTTGCATAAGGAGTATCAACAAGAAATTTTATAGGATAATTCTCGGACTCAAGTTTTAAAGTTTTTAAATAACGAATGTGCTCTTCACCTGGGGTTGATCCGCCAATTAGAACCAACTCCCAGTCTTCGAGATGATCATCTACCATTTCTTTAAAGGCTTTGATCATAACGTCATGTTTTTTATTATGACCACCAGCAAAAAATCGTCCTATAGAAATTATTTTCTTGGTTTTTACACCTGAAGAAAATTGGTCAACATCGATTAATGGATATAGCAAACAACTTTCAATATTCCAATATTTTTTAATCCAATATTTTGTAAATTCTGAATTAGCAATGGTAAGGTCATATGAATTTAGGGCGTTTAAGATATTTGAGGGCGTGAAAGGCAATTGCAACAAACGCAACCCAATTTTTTTATTTCTTTTTTCAAATAAATTAACAAAAAAATTGTATTCAGGAGTAAATAACATGAAACGGATGATTAATACATCGCATGGAACACGCTCACCGTTTTTCGAGCGAAATTGAATTGTTAGGATCTGACGTTTTGTGGAAGGCGCTAATTGAAGGTCAAAATCAACTTTTTTTTGATTTTTACAGATTTGATTAGAGATTTCTTTTCCGTTTATTAATAAAATTGCCTCCAATTCTTCAAGATTCTTAGTCGAAAAGCAAATTTGCAATCTGGAAGTTCTTTTGAGTGAAGGCAATTCAATAAAAAAATTATCATCAACTTGATAATTGAAATATCCATCCTTGAAGATGATTTCCCTGACACCTTGTTTTATATAAGGAACTGAAAAAAAAATTTTCACGCTCCTCCCAATTCGATGTTTCATTTTATTAAACGTTAAATCTTCAATTTTCGCTGGAAAAAAAATCAAATTTAGACTTTTACTGGAATAGGAAGGAAAGAAATCCATGAAAGATGAGTTAATGAATAAATCATAAGATGACGTAATCTCTGGTAAAAATTCAACAGGAAGATCGGGAATAAAAACAAACTTAACTTTAGACAGGTCTAGATTTAATCGTTCTTCGGCATCACTCTTTCGTACTTCTTTATGAGAAATTACTTCGACTTCATTTTGATTGGATAGGAAACTGGCTATCGCCAAAGAATGCTTTTCACCTCCACCCAATGTATGTAACCATCGATTATAAATGCCGATTTTCATTTGTTTTCCAACCTACTCAAAATCACTAATCAATGAATTTATTGTATTCTTTACTCTCAGAAATTTTGCGATATTCTTTATTCGGAAAATAAAAATCGAAGGTGACCAGGATAAAAGTGAAAGGATAACTTTCAATCGTAATTTCGTCAGCTGAATATCCGCATCAATGTTCTTTTTCTTGATATATTTCTGAGCAATGATAAAAACTATGGTTTTTAACACCGTAAATAAATAGTGGAGATTATTTTTGATGACTAAAAATAATCCTCCATATTTGGTTAGCATCGCCAAGCGATTTCTTTCGGTCAAAAAAATAAATAGCGGTGACCATTCCTTCGATGTTCCACAATGAATATGCCGAATAACAGCCTTTGGCTCATAAATGATTTTCCACCCATTCAGCCATGTGCGCCACGAGTATTCTGTATCTTCGTAATAAGCAAAATATTTATCCTCAAATCCTCCAATTTGTTCAAACAATTCCCGTTTTATAAGCATATTTGCACCACAGGCTGCAAACACAATTTCTAACTCATCGTATTGTCCTTGGTCGATTTCATAGGATGAGGTGCCCATTTTTACCAAAGCGCCTCGATCTCTCCCAAACCCATTTTTGTTGACCAAAGAACCTGCATTTTGAATGACAGGCTCGGCTTTATCAGTAATAGTATCGGGAATGACTAGTGAGATTTTTCTTCTCTCATCCATGGTTAAAACTTCTTCAAATATTTTTAAATCTTCGACCCATACTTGTACAGGAACTTCTGAAAACTTACGACCGCTATAATGCAAATTTTTTTTAGGTATCATCTCAATTTGAACAGATGCTGGTGATTGATTTTTGTCTATGGGAACTCCGATTTTAGCATTCCCATCTGTCCATCGAAATTTACCTTCAGCTGACAGTTCTTTGCCATAAAAACCCGATAGATATTGGATATTCCCTTTCCAAGCACTGCTTTGTACGTCGAAAATCATAATCCCCAAATTGCGAGCGTCATTTTCAGGTTTAAAACTTGTGGAATTTAAGGTAAGTGTTAGTTGATCATAATATAGTAAGGATTTGCCTGCTACAATTCCTACATCCTCCATATTTTCTGCTGTAGAGATTATTGCACTCAGCCAATTTTCTAAGGGAAAAGTGTCATTGTTTAACAAAACAAAATATTTTCCTCTCGCCTTCTGAAAGGCCAAATTATTGCCAGAAGCAAATCCTAAATTTTCTCTATTTTTAATCAAAAAGACATCCGGATATTGTTGCTCCAAAAATTCTATCGAGCCATCCTGAGATCCATTGTCAACTATAATAATCTCAAATTTTTCAGAGGGGTATGTCTGTTTAGAAAGACCATATAGACTATTTTTTAAGTAATCTATTCCATTTAAATTCAGAATAATAACTGAAGCGACTATGTCCATTAAAGTTGTTTCCTGACAATATTCTTTATTTTACGTAATATATTGAAAAAAATAGTTGTTTCGTATTTTTTCTTAAAAATATTTTTGACTTTTAAAAATAAATTTCCTTGTGCTAATTCATTTTGATAAAACCTATCTTTTTCCAACATAACTTTTTCGCAATATCCATCTTTATCAATTATTACTTGTTTTAAAAATTCATCTTTATCCTTGATCACCTTTTTGAGAAACTCATCTTTCTCTGTGATAACCTGTTGTAGAAACTCATCCTTGTCACGAGTCATACGTTCCAAATCTGTATGGTATTTATCTTTATCAACTGCTTTATGAGGGCTAAAACAAAAATCAACAATGGGTTTTACCACATTATCCCATTCGAAATTTGAAATGTAATAATTGTATTTTTCATTGATGTCTTTTTTGTTCTTTTTTAACGCTTTTTCCAGTGCTCGTTCGAGCGCATCCACATTTTCTGCAGGAACAGTCTCTGCGAGGCCCAGTTTGGCCATTTCCCCGCCTAAGTAATCTCCTTCAGTTATCACAGAAGGAAGGTTGGCTGCTAAACAATCAATTAATCTGGTCCTATTTGAGAATCTGGTTTCGATGTGATTTCGAAAAGTCAAAACACTCACACTTGCAGATTTTAAATATTGCCATCTTTGATTGTAAGGAATCCAGTCTCCAAAGAAAATTTTCTTATCCAAAAGTCCTAGATTATAAGATAGTTCTTTAATTTCCTTGCTTATTGACATCTTGATGTCATCGAAGTTCGGGTGATCAGACCCCATAAAAAACAAAACTGCATTCGGATCCTTTTTTATCAAATTTGAAAATGCATAAATTAATGTTTTAGGATCTAACCATTCCCAAATTCCACCTGTCCAAATGATAATTTTCGAATCGTTTGGGATGGAATATTTTGAAAATATATTGTAACTTTCATTATCATGGATTTCAACCTTACGAAATCCATAAGGGACAATTGATATCAATCTATTTATTGTGTCATCATCATATACCTGATGCGGATTAACTCGTTTATTTGCCAACAACATACCGATCCAAAAATCTCTTTGTCGTTCATTCGCACAGAAAAAGAAATCTCCTGATCGCAACAACTCATTCTGTACGCGTAGGTATTCTTCGTAATTAGAAATCCAAGCATCAAAATCATCATTTTTGTGCCAAATTAGGCTTTCCAGTAAAAAGGGAACATACAAATCTACAAGTAGAGGGATTCTCATCCCGGAGAGGTAAGGATGAAAATGGAGGGTAAATCCAGAAATAATTATCGCGGCAGCATCTGAGATTATTTCCTGAATATTTTGCTCCTTATAATCAAATTCAATAATCTCAATCTTTGATGACTTAATATTTGACCCAAACGGGCATAACAAAATAACTTGAAAAAAGTTGGCAAGAGAATTGGAAATTTCCCAAAAACGAATCCCAACACCTGCCATCTTTTCATCAATCACATCGCTCGAGATAACTACGATTTTATTTTTCATTTAAACTCCTTAACTTATTCAGTCTATCAAGAGGAGACATTTCTGAAAAAACACGTAATTTAGGAATGAACGATAGATATGACAGATTTGGATTAAAAAACTTATCTCCATTTAATAGGATGTCTTTGTATTGTTTTTCAAACAACAAACAATCTTCCAAAACAACCTTTCGTTTTCTGGTCTTGCCTTCATGATGGATCATCTCCACAAATGGATTATAGAGAATTCGATAACCAGCTTTATTTACTTCTACACACAAAGCCACATCGCTATAAACAAGCTTGTAATTCTCATCAAATTGACCAGTTTTATTAAATAGCTCTTTTCGTATGGCTAAACAAGCTCCTGTTACTGCCAAATAATTTCGATACCATTTTATATTACCAAAGGGGTAATTTTTTTTATATTCTCTTTCCCCCCGAAAAATATTTCCCCCATGTCCAATTAAGCCTACAACTATTCCAGCATGCTGGATAGATAAATCCGAATAATAAAGGCACCCGCCAACAATACCTATCCCCGGCTGATCTAGCCACTGTGAAATCTCATTTAACCACCTTCCGTTCAATACTTCGATATCATCATTTAAGAAAATCAGATATTGTCCAATTGCTGCCTCCGCACCAATATTATTGAAAGCTGAGTAATTAAAATCCTGATCCGGATAAATATATTTAATTTTTTCAAATTTCAGAATTGAAGAATTCTTAACTGAACGTTTTTTACCATTTTTATCAAAAACTAAAATTATTTCAAAATCTTCATTTGTCGAATAGTCCAAAATTGATCGTATACATTTTTCCAATAATTGCAAATCATCACGGCTTGGGATAATTATTGAAAATTTTTTTGGATTATGGTTAAAAACGATTTGATTATAATTTCCTTTCTTTTCAACAACTTGAATGCATTCATTTATTGCTATTAAAGCTTTTTCTGAAGGAATGTGCGGATATTGTTCTTGTCGTATACAGAGAATTTCAGGGATATGAATAATATCTTTTTGTAGTGAATGAATCACACCATAAATGTATTCTTCTCCATAAGTTACAATTGATTCGGCGTATCTATCCCAATTTTTTTTATTTAATAGCACAAAAGAATTGCTTAAGTAATTAAATGAATATAATAATTCGAATGAAAAATCAGGGAAGAGAAGTGCAGAATATTTTCTTAACTTGCTATCTTCCAGCACCCAATCACTGTAGATAATTTCTGGTTTTTGGTTGTTTTCCATAGCAGAATCAAATTTTTCAAACGCTAATGGGGAGAACAAATCTCCAGGATTTACCCAAGCAAAGAATACATCTCCATCATTTTCATCAATAAACTTACCTAATTTTAGGACAGCTGTGCTAACGGACGTATGAACTGAGACACAATCAGCATATTTTTTTTTGCCTATATTAAAATATTTTTTAAAAAAATCCTTTTCATCAATTAACAATATTAAAAGTTTATTAATTTCAATTTGATAAAGAGATTTAAGAGTTGAGTTGAGTTTCTCCACGTTATCATTTGTCAAATTTAAAAAGACCACATAATAATTATTCAATGAAATTTCTTGGCGTATTTTAAAGTATTTTATTTCTAGGACTTTTTTCAAAATTAGTATCCGTTGAATGAATCCAATTTGTGTCATTATTTTCAGAAGAACAATTATAATGCGCCAAAAACATCGATAAATTTTCCGCGGAAAAAATCTCATCAAACATTCTCCACTTTGGAATGAAATTTTTTATAGGAAATAATGTCATGTTTCTTTATAGCGGGTAAACCTCGAAAAATGCTCGTATTCGAAGCTTCAATTTTTTTTTGATCGGGTAAAACTTTTGAATTAGCTACCTGTTTGATCACCAATCTATCTAAATGAAGATTATCGCTTAATAATTTCTTCCAAGCATTAATAATCAATCCAATATTTTCAGAATGAAGGCGGAATAATGAGAAGATCAAAAAAATAATGTCAAAGAGAATATAACTTGTAAGATATAAAAATGTAGATGTGCTTGATAAATTCTTTTTTACATATCTCAATCTACCGTAGCTTGCATCTATCAGTTTTTTTCCAGTGAGTATCTTTTTTCCTTCATGATTGCTCCCAAAAAAATGATAAACTTTTGAACAAACATCAATCAAAATCAATAACCCCTGATCCCTCGCCCGGAAACACCAGTCCGAATCTTCATAATACATCGGATACTCCTCATCCAGTTCCCCAACGAGTTCCCACTTTTCCCGTGGTATCAGAACTGTGGCAAAGCAGGCTGCTTCAATTTCTCGAATGTGATCGAATTGCCCCATGTCCAAATGTCCCAAACCAAGATCATAGCCCCAGCGAAACAATGGTACATGATTGCCGATTGAATTAATAAATCCCGGTGTTTGCATCAACATTAACTTGGGGGCAATTGCGGCTGCATCTGAATGTTTCGCATAAAAATGGATCAAGGACCACAATGAACTTCTAGGAATCCATATATCTGGATTGATCAACAAAAACAAATCACCTTGAGCTGCTCTCACCCCTTGATTTACAGCCGCTGCGAAAGAAACAGAATCTGAAAGAGTTATCTTTCTAATTATTTCCATATTAGTGTCAATTCCCTGTAAGCAGCTATCCTTTGAGCCATTATCGACCACTAGAACTTCATGCAGCCAGGGTGCCAATAACGCAAACATCTTGTTTAAATTTTCTATCCACCGAGCGCTATTGAATAAAACCACAACCAAAGAAATTTTGGGCACTTCTGTCGGCTCAGCCACACTCTCATCTTCATCAAAACCTTCTTTCGTGATCTGCCGATAGATAGCCCATTCCTGATCGGATTTTTTACCATCTTCATGAGTCGAAAATGAGTCGAGCCAGGTTTGCACCTTACGATCGACGAAGATTTTCCCGCCTGATGGATTTACCTGGTACAGAGATAATTTCGACTTCCCAAACATCTATGCGACTGACTCTTTCAGTGCTAATCGTAACCCTAATTTCCAATCCGGGATTCTACGGCCGAATGATCTTTCAAATTTCTCACAATTCAACGCCGAGTGTAAAGGACGGCACGCTGGTGCTGGAAATTCATAAGTTTTTGCTCCCGCCAGTTTCTCAGTCTTGAGAGTTGAATTGCCTATCAAATTATCCAAAATTTCTTGTGACCATTGTAGGCGAGAGGCTGATCCTCCCCCGGCTAAATGATAAACACCGTTATTTTGATCAAAAAAAGAGGAAAAGAGTTCTTTATCAATAGGTAAAATACTGGTTGATAATTGTGCCAACATATTAGCCCAAGTCGGGTTACCAATCTGGTCATCAACCACTCTCAATTCTTTTTTATCGCGTGCCCAGGATAGAAATTTAATGACAAAACTTTCACCTCGCATACTATATACCCAACTGGTACGAAAAATGATGGCCATACATTCACTTTGGAGTATGGCAAGCTCGCCCGCCAATTTGGATTGACCATACACATTCAGCGGGTGCGGAGTATCATCTTCACGATTATCTCTCCCCAGAGCCCCATCGAAAACATAGTCAGTCGAAAAATGTATCAATGAACAAAGATTGCGTTTGCACCAGGCAGCTATTTCTCCTGGAGTTGTTGTGTTGATCAATGTGGCTTTAGAGACTTCTGATTCGGCCTGATCCACAGCAGTGTATGCAACCGCGTTATAGATAAGATCAGGTTGTATTTCATCGAGCAATGATACAATTTTCAGCGGATCTGCGAAATCAATCTGGGGGTAATCATATGCTATCAACTCTCCCATACAAAATAGCTGTCTCTCAGCTTCCCAACCAAGTTGGCCATTCTTCCCCAATAATAGAATTCTCGGTAGCGTCATTCTAAATTTTCCACAAGTTCCTGCAAATAGCGACCGTAATCGTTTCCAGCGTATTTATTTACTTGTTTGGTGAGCTCTTCCTTCGTAATAAAACCTTTATGATAAGCAATTTCTTCCGGACAGGAAATCATTAATCCTTGCCGGTCCTGTACAGTCTGTACAAATGTGGACGCCTGCAATAAAGAATCGTGCTTGCCGGCATCCAGCCAGGCTACTCCGCGTCCAAGCACTTCCACATACAATTTACCTTGCTGCATATATTGGCGATTAATATCAGTAATTTCAATCTCACCGCGTGGGGAAGGTTGTAATTCTTCCGCCATTTTGACAACATTATTATCATAGAAGTAAATTCCCGGTACTGCATAAGTGGATTTCGGCAAACGAGGTTTTTCCTCAATGGAAATGGCTTTACCGGTGCTATCGAATGCAACCACACCATATCTCTCTGGATCGCGAACTGGATAAGCAAAGATTGTTGCACCTTCTCTTTCTTGAGCCGCATTGGTCATAATCTTCCCTAACCCCCTTCCGTAGAAAATGTTATCTCCCAGGATTAAAGCGACCGAATCATTTCCAATAAAGCTTTTGCCCACGATAAATGCATCCGCTAATCCACGCGGTTGCGCTTGCTCTGCATATTGAAATTGCATTCCCCATTGGGAACCATCTTCCAGGATTCGCCTGAATTGAGGCAGATCCTCGGGAGTACTGACAATCAAAACTTCTCGAATTCCGGCAAGCATCAACATGGAAAGCGGATAATAAATCATCGGCTTATCGTAAATCGGCAACAATTGTTTGCTGATCCCAATCGTTAGCGGATATAAACGCGTCCCTTTTCCGCCGGCTAAAATGATTCCTTTCATTTTTACCCCTTATCTTTTTTCGTAATTGGTAATTAACCACTTTTGAAAGGCCGGGTTCCCAGTTACACTCTCAATCCATTCTTTACTTTGCAAATACCATTGTATAGTTTTTTCTAGACCTTTAGCAAGATCATTGCTGGGTTCCCATTCTAACCGGGTCCGAATCTTGGTGATATCGATATCATATCGGAGGTCATGACCAGGACGATCCGGTACAAACCTTATTAGTTTTTCATGCGGATTGTATGGTGAATCTATCAAAGTATCATCGAGAATTCTGCAAATTTTTTGAACGATTTCCAGATTAGGATACTGATTTTCACCACCAATATTATAAGTCTCTCCTGTTCCACCTTCTTTAATCACAGTGTAAATAGCTTCGCAATGGTCTTCCACATACAACCAATCGCGAATTTGCTGTCCATCACCATAGATCGGAAGATCTTTGCCATTTATGGCATTTAAAATAATTAATGGGATCAATTTCTCTGGGAATTGAAATGGTCCGTAGTTATTAGAGCAATTGGAGATGGTGATAGGAAAACCAAAGGTTCGAAAATAAGAACGAACCAAATGATCACTCGACGCTTTAGAAGCAGCGTAGGGGGAATTGGGAGCATACGAAGTAGTCTCCGAAAAAGGAGGATCGTCTTTGGATAGCATACCAAAGACCTCATCAGTTGAAACATGATGAAAGTGATTGCCCTCAAATCCACCATTTTCATTCCATACCTGCCGACAATTTTCGAGCAGTGTGTACGTGCCCACGATATTCGTTTGAACAAATGCACCAGGGTCTTGTATGGAACGATCAACATGGCTTTCAGCGGCAAAGTGAATCACCGTATCAATTTTATAATCTACCAAAATTTCTCGAACTAATTTAGAATCACAAATATCTCCCCGAATGAAGTGATACTTATCTGCCTTAATATCCGCCAGGCTTTCAAGGTGACCTGCATAGGTTAGTAAATCCAGGTTTACAATCCGAATATCCGGCTCGGCTTTGGTTAGAAAATGAATAAAGTTAGATCCGATGAAACCAGCACCCCCGGTAACTAAAACGTCATTGAACTTCCTATAGGAATTTATCTGCTTCATCGAAGAACACTCCTTTTGCATCTTTGTCGGAGAGAAGTGGCGTACCAATTCTCGCAACAGGCCAATCTATCGTTAAAGTTTTATCATTCCAAACAATCGTGCGCTCATTTTCAGGGGAATAAAAATCTGTTGTCCCATATTCAACATCTGCCCATGAACTTAAGACCAGGAATCCATGGGCAAATCCCGAAGGCACCCATAACAGCGTTTTTTCATCTGCTTTAAGAATGACGCCTTCCCATTGTCCATAAGTTAATGAGGAACGCCGTAGATCCACAGCAACATCAAATATTTCTCCGCTAAGAACACGCACCAATTTACCTTGAGATTTATTTACCTGGTAATGCAAGCCACGTAAAACCCCTCTTGCCGAGCCACTTTGATTAATTTGGACAATTGAAAGGTCTATCTCATGTTTGGAAAAAGAATGTTGGTTAAAAGCTTCAATAAAATAACCACGCTGATCACTATAGACGTGGGGTTTTATCAACTTTAAATCTTTCAAACGCAAATTAATAATTTGCATTAATTCTCCTTGCAATCATTGTGATGATCTGTAATTGTTAATGGCTATATTCGGTGCTCCAATATATTTAACTTCACCATGATTTATCCAACAAACACGAGTACAATTTGCTTCTATTGTTTCCATACTATGGGCTACCATCACAATTGTCGTTCCATTTTGACGGAACTTCTCAATGCGTGAAAAACACTTTTGTTGAAATTGCTCATCGCCGACAGCCAGAACTTCATCTACTAAAAGTATATCGGGTTGTGTATCTGTTGCAACTGCAAACCCTAAACGAGCCCACATTCCAGTAGAATATGTCCGCATGGGTGCATCAATGAAATTTGCCAATTCTGAAAATTCAACAATACTTTCATATTTTTCATCCATGTCGTGTTTGGAAAAGCCCAAAAGTGCTCCATTGAGATAAATATTTTCTCGGCCGGTGAGTTCCGGGTGAAAACCCGCACCTATTTCCAACAATGGCGATACTTTGCCACGTACTTCAATTCTTCCGAAAGATGGTGCCAGCACACGCGCAATTAATTTTAGCGTGGTACTCTTCCCAGCTCCATTATGACCAATAACACCGAAAGATTCTCCCTCCATTATCTTCAAAGAGATATTTTTTAACGCATAAAATTGACGGTGATGAATTTGCCGGCGCAAACTTTTAATGATGTATTCTTTAAATGTAGAAATTCGTTCTGAAGGAATTTTATAGCTTACGGTAATATCTTTGAGGATAATTTTTTCTGCCATGGCAAATTATAATTTCTGAGAAAATTCATTGGACCGAAAAACAAAAACAAACCATCCCACGACCAAAAAGACGAAAGATATAACAAACGGGAAGAACCACTCCGAGAAAACTGGTAATCTTCCAAAATAAAGCGGAATACGGAAAAGTTTGACAATGCTGTACATAGGGTTGAATGTTGATACTAGAAAACTAATTTTTTCTGGCAAAATTTCTTCCGGATAGATAATAGGAGTTAAATACATCCAGGCGGTCAGCACGATCTGATACATCTCTGCTACATCCGGGAAGTACACAGCAAATGTAGAAACCAGTAAGCCCACGCCCAAAGAAAACATTGCAAGGATGAATAATGGAACTGGTAAAAAAAATATCGTCAGCGTAATGGGGATGTTAAAAAGGAGCATTACAATCAACATGGGTACAATTGAAAGCACTGTATTGACGAATCCTGTACCAATTGCTGCCAGCGCGAAAGATGTCCGTGGCAAAAAAATTCTCTTAAGAAGACCTTCACCCCAAATTAAATTGACCATACTGGCATTGGATGCCTGCGAAAAGAAGTTCCATGCTAGCAGACCACTTAATACATAAGCAGGGTATCCTTCCGTGGTTTTAAACACCTGCGAAAAAGCAACTGATAAAACTATCATGGTGCCGAGCGGGTTAAGCATCGTCCATGCGATTCCAAGAACAGACCGTTTATAGCGCGTAACAATATCCCTACGCAATAATTGGATAATTAAGAATCGATATTTTATTACCTGAGTAAATTCGTCTAAGGGTCGAAATGGATGTTTTGCTGCATCGTAAATATAGACTAAGTTTTTTTCCAACATCCTCACCTATTTATCCTTGATCAGCCCTCGATTATACCAAGAATAAGTATAATCGTTATATTCGCAGCGAAGGGAAAATCTTTTTAAGCTCAAAAAATAGAAAATATTTCAATTAATTCAGTGTTGTACATGATGATTGCATGACTTCTTATTTCTTGATTATGTATATTTAATTGACTGAATTATTGTTCATTTTCAGTCTTTCCCTGAATGAGCATTGAGATTGGCCTATGATATACTAAATTTTATCGAGTCAAAATGGAAATAGATAATCCAAATTTGAGTTCAATTTCAAGTAGAGCTATCAAATTTTGGTGGGTTCTCGTAATCACCAGTATACTTGGTGCCCTTTTGGGATGGTCCATCAATCGCACCTTGGTGAAACCGTTCTATATCGCAACCAGCTCTTTTAGTGCATCCATCAATTTTTATAGATTGGGTCATCTAACCCAATATGAACAAGATCAATTCTATTCAAATTTACTCGCATTCCTTAAATCCGATCAAGTTGTCAACTCTACTATTAATGGTCTTCCTCAACCGCAAATAGGAACTGAACAATTTCGAGATATTTGTTTTCTAGAACGTCAACTAAGCGAAATTTTATTTCGGTGTAAAGGTTCAAATCCTGAACAAGCAAAGTTTCTCTCAACCAAATGGAAAGGACAAGCCCTGGAAGAACTCAAGGATGCCTTATTCCACGCCCAGCGATACCAACAATTGATGGATGCTCAGAAACAAATAGAGACTTGCATCCAGAAATCTGCTCTTGGATTGAATTCGCCTTATCTGTGCGAGATTCCTGTGCCAGATCCAGATATCCGATTAGGTCTTGATCGCGAAAAGGAATTAAGTTATGGTATTTTTCAAGGGTTCACTCTGGTCGATGGTCAGAATTCTGGTATCCCTCAACGGGCAGAACGCAATCAAACCAATCTGATGGTACTCTTTGGTGCATTGACGGGATTCCTCATTGCCATTAGTACCATTCAAATAAAGAGATTATGACGCGCCAGAAGATACTTAACCCACTCTGGTATGCCGCTTTATTTCTGCTACCATTCACCAGCTTACCACTCGCCAGCAAATTATTACATTCGAAAATGGTAGCTGCTCCGGCGATTATTATTCTGGCAGTTCTGATGTCATTTTGGTTTATACCATATATTTACAATCATTCTCTCGATTTAGGAACGTACCCCCTTCTAATATTCGGCATCTATTCTCTCCTGATCACTTTTCTTTCAATTTTTAACTCAATCCCAATTCAAAAAGACTTCAGTTTTCTTGCCAGTTTTGGTGAAAGTCTTATTACATTGCTCATCGGTATTTCCTTCTTTGTCTTTCCTCTCCATTTTATTAATTCTGAAAAAATATTACAACAAACAATTAGATTCATTTATTTGGGATTTATTCCCTTATTTATCTGGTCAATTCTCCAATTTAGCATCTATCAATTGAATAATGATTTTCCTTTATGGATGGAAACTGCTCAAAGTTGGTTCAGTACCTCTGGAGGTCTTTTTCCAGGGCGAATTTCTGGATTTGCCTACGAGCCTTCATGGGTAGCCAATCAATTGAATCTTCTATATATTCCGCTATTTTTTGGCTTTACTCTTAGTAATCAGAGTCTTTTTAAAAGAAAATTCAGGCGATTAAGTGTTGAAAACCTTTTTCTGGCCTGTTCGCTATTGTTACTATTCTTATCGAAATCCCGCATTGGTTGGATATCATTTCTGGTTTGCGCTTTCTATGCTGCCCTGGTCTTGAATGGAAGGTATATTTCCTCTATCAAGAAAAAGCACCCAAAATTTTCTAAAAAAAGATGGAATATTGTTTTACCACTACTTCTAGTGGGTTTTTATTTGCTTGCTATTCTCACAGGATTGTTCATCTCCAGTAAAATCGATTCTCGTATGGAACAGGTTCTGAATCCAAAAACGTATCAGGATCGCAGCCTACTTTCCATTGCCAATGAATTTCTATTCGCTGAAAGAATTTTGTATTGGCAGGCTGGTTGGGAAATGTTCAATGATCATCCTGTTATCGGCGTTGGTCTTGGAAATTATGGCTTTTACTTTCAAGAATACATACCTTCATTTGCCTGGGCATTAGATGAACCGCGAGATTTAATTTTTCGGGCAGGATATCAAGCCAACAACAAGAACATATGGACCCGCTTACTTTCTGAAACCGGTGTGATTGGACTGATTCTTTTTACAGGCTGGTTATATATTCTTTTTCAAAAAGGTTATACGATTACAAAAAAAGTTAAATATAAAAAAGCTACCTGGGGGTACATTCTTATTATTGCCATAATCGCCTACTTGTTTGAAGGTTTTAGCATCGATAGTTTTGCGATGCCTTATCTATGGTCAATTTTGGGAATCTCCCTGGCTGCGATAAAGATAGACCAAAACTCAATTTCTCTTCAAACTCAAAACCAAATCAGCGATTCGGGCATCTAATTAACGAATTGCTTTGGTTTTGCACGTTTATTGAGCATTACTTCATGAAAAATGCCCTGAACTAAAATTCCAAATATTAACAAAGCGATCAAGGCAATCATGATTGAGAAATCGAGGCGGCCAAACAAATTCAAATAGCGACTTAAATACCATTGCAAGAAAAAGAGATTGAATATAAGTTCTGCCAATAAGATTCGAATAAACCAGTGATCTTTTTGTCGCAGACCATAATTGAAACTCAATCCTGATACACAGGCAATTGGAACCAGCAAAGCCAGACGGTAACGTGGATTATCCCACATGTCCCCCCCAGCTCGCAAAGAGGAAAGTAATAACCACAGAATCACAAATATAATGAGTACAGTCCATTTCTGTCTGTTATTTTTCGGAATCCGGAAAATCATTACCAGGCTATAAACTAAAAATGGTGCCAATATAGCCCAACCAAAAGCCCTCACAATGTTGATCGATTTCCAAAATGCAATTGCAGGCTCAACCAGAGCAGCTGGAAGTACCGGCTGAAGTAGGCCATAGACCGTCAAAAATGGAAGCTGAAATGATTCTGGAATGCGGCTAAAAATGAGTTGAACCCAACCCGAATTCTGTACTGCAAGTATAGCATCCCACTTACTGGCTTCAATTATCCATCGCCAGCTCAAAAATCCCATAATTATTGTTAAAAAGGTTCCCCCCGCGTACAGGGCTAGACCTGGTATTTTATTTTTTTTCTGATCCTGGCTTTCCATGAATGCCCAAATAATTGCCATTAAAATGATGAACACTGCTGCTTTTGTAGACAGGACAAATAACAACAAACCAGTAATAATCGCAAATATGATCCTTTTAATGGTTGATAATCGTTTTGAAATCATCAGCCAAAATAGAATTGCGGAAAGCCCCATTAGGAATGGTTCGCGCATTTGCGAGGAACCAAATATGATAGCATCTGGATAAAATGCATAAACTAATGTTGCAAAAAGGCTGCCGTTTTGGTACTTCAATGGAATATTCCAGACAAAGGGAATACCAATCGTGGCGACAATTACAGCCAGCACAAGGATCAGCAATTTCATATGGAATAATGGCGAAAGGTAACGATAAATGAGCGCACTAATCGCTAACAATCCACCATATTGATCACTAAAAAACTCATTGCCAAATGCATTCCAGATAGGCGAATTCGATTCTGCCAGTTTCCAAGCCTGGGTATCACGATTATATGCGTCTCGGAATAAATAGCCCTCTTTTTGCGTTTCCTGATCATACCCAACAACTGGCAGACTGTAAGAAGAGAAAATGCCAAACCCTATTCGCAAAAAAAATGCCAGGACTATAATCCAAGTCAAGGTTTTGTTCATTCCTAGAAAGCGATAAAAACGGATTAAAAGAAATAAGCCAACTAATACTAGTATGAAAAAACTGACCATTGTACTAAGAATGGGGATTTTTCCTATAAATACTACCAGTAGGGAAATACAGAGTGAAACCACTAGCGACAATGCCAAATCTGAAGCCCACTTACTCATGTAGAATACCCTTTATCCCTTTCTTGCAGCAATTCATCCATGAATATTGCTTAACATCACTTTTTGCCTGTTCTATTTTTTCTGTATACTCCTGTGGATGTTCTTGAACGTCAAGTATGACCTTTCGCCATTGAGCTTCATCTGCCATGTTGCAAAAAGTGGCATTCATATCGTTAAGAACTTCTCGCAGAACAGGTAAGTCACTACTAATAATGGGTCGTCCAGCTGCCATATATTCAAACATCTTCATCGGCGAGCAAATATCGGCGGTGTTTCCACCACTGCTGCCTGATATAGTAGATTCGTATGGCATCAGTAAAACATCGCCCGCTGATTGGTAAAGTGGTATAAATTCATTGTTGACAAAACCGGTCATATGAATATTGGAAATTCCTTCTTTTGAATTTTGAATTTGCCAGTATTCAACATCCTCTACTTTGCCCCCAACCCAGATAAATTGTATTGAAGGAAGAGATTTTGCCAGCTTCTGCAATAATTGCATTCCCCGACCTGGATATAAATGACCGCTGTAAAGTGCACTCCAACTATCATTGAGATTTAACTGCTTTCGAGCCACGGATTGAGAAGGAAGATGATTATAACGTTCAATATCAACCCCATCTGGCGCAATTACATAATCGCTGCTTATTCTTTTTACCTCAAAAAGGTTTATATATCGTTGCCATAATGCTTCTGTAATGGGAAGAAACCGAATTCTATGGTTTGAGCCAAACAGAATTTTATGATATATGAATCCCAACCTTCCTGAAGGTAGTTCGTGCAGTTCAAGTAAAATAGGCACTTGAATAGTACGTAAGATAAGAGAAATCTGGGGCATCCAGCTATGCAAAATTTCTGCACCCCACTTATTTGCCATCTTTACAGCTGAATATACAAAGTCGTACCGATTCCAACGTTGTCTGGATTTTATCCAGTGAATATCGAATTCGTGTTCAAGGCCATAGCGTGCAGCGATAGGATCCCAGGTATATTGTTTTAATCCAGGAACGAACAACTTAACCTCAGCACCTAATTGGCTATATGCCTGACATACTTTCATAACCTGTATGCTATTTGCAGTTGTCGATGGGATAGTACTGTTGGAAATAAGTGCAATTTTCATAACTTAACCGACCGGAATATCACCCATTTTATCTGAATTGCAAATGTGAAACCAACCCAAAAAAGAAATTAAGCCTACTGATATTACAAAATATGCACTTAACAGACCTGCTTGAAACAAATAACCCAATTGAGGGACGAACATAATCATAATGATTGTCTTTATTAACCCAACCCCCGCCATTATAAGTAGCGGTGCATTGGGGCGATTGAAAGCGAGGAGCAAATTCCGGTTCCAGAAAAAAATATTGGCAGTTCCATATCCAACCAGTAAAATCAACGTAACGGTTAACGAAGGAAGATACTTTCCGTCCTTTATAAACGAGAGCAGCCATGGTCCGAATAAGACCAATCCCAGAGCACAACCAGAAGTCCACACCAGAGCAAAAAGAGTTACCTTTCGTAATAAATTCTTTAACGGAATCCACAATCGAAGTGCAATAAATTTGTTGATCTCAGGATAAGTTGTCGTTATCAGGGTGTTGATCGGCATCATTATCGGATTAATAATAGCCAGCCCAAATTTATAAAAACCGACGATTTCAGCATTCCAAAAATATCCCATCCATAATACTTCACTATCACGAATTAGTAAATTAACGGTTCCGCTCAAATTTGTCGAGATTGCAAACTTAATCAGCTCTTTTTTATTCTCAACTAACTTCATAGATGACCGCCACCATCCAATACCGATTAATGAATTCAGGCTAAGCAAACTAGAGAAAAAAATACCAAACCCATAAATGAATTTTCCGACCAGATAAGCTGTTAAGACTTGAATCAGACTTCCACTTGAGAAAAACAAAACTGCAATCCAGACTGCAGTTACAATATTTTGGAGAAAGTTAAAAATTGCAATCGTTTTATATCGGTCAGCTAACTGTAGAATTGCTGTTGATGTTTCGGTCAAAAAATTTGCCAGTAAAGCTACACCATAAATAATGATCCAGCGGGTTAATTCTTCATTTTTCAGAATATATCTTGCAGCGAAAGGAGCAGTAAGTACTAACAACCCATAGGCAATAATTGAAGTTAAGAATTCGGCTATAGCGGAAGATTTTATGATTGCCCCAGCTTTTTCTTTTTCACCCTGGTGCAAAAACGCACCGGCAAACCTGATAATCAGTTCCCCCATTCGAAATGAAAGCAACCGATTGACATTTGAAGCAAAAGTGACAATTAATCCTAAGAACCCATAATTTGCCGGTCCTAAAATAATCGCTGCTAGAATCCCTTGCAACGAAGAAAGCAAACTGCTGATCGTATTGCTGCTCAACAAATAACCTGAATTTCGAACTACATCTAATAAGGATTGATCCTTAATAAATGCCAGGTAGAACTCTTTGATTCTCTTCATAAAAGCTTATTTTTCATTTTTTGTTTAAGTTGCAAAACTGGCTTGATTCTGGCAAGAAACAAAATATTGCGAAAACTAATTTTTCACCATCTTTTTGAATCTCTTTCAAAGAAATCCACAGTAAGATAAATTAATTTGTTTGAAGACTACAATCTCACCACTTTGGGATTCTTTTTCCCGGCTGATCCGAGTGCGTTGCGCGTATCAACAATCAATTTGGATTTCTCAATAATATCTGCATAATCAAATAGTTTATGGTTTGTGATGATAACTGCACAGTCCGAATTTTGCAAAGATTCTTTAAAATTTCGGACTGATTCCATTTCCCAGCCATCATGTAAAATATGTGGAATATAAGGATCATAATAATTCACTTCGGCTCCTTTTTCTTCCAGCAAGTGAATAACATCCAGGGCTGGTGATTCACGGATATCATCAATATCAGGCTTGTAAGCCACACCCAAAATCAGTATGCTGCTGCCTTTCACAGCCTTTCCTTGATCATTAAGGGCGTCTTGCACTTTACCAACCACAAACCGAGGCATGTTTGTATTAATTTCGGATGCCAACTCAATAAAGCGAGCTGTGTAGTTCATTGATTTCAGTTTCCACGATAAGTACAATGGATCGATTGGAATACAATGACCTCCTAGCCCCGGACCAGGAGTAAATTTCATAAATCCGAAAGGCTTGGTTGCAGCTGCATCAATTACTTCCCAAACATCCACTTTTAAACGATCACACATAATCGCCAATTCATTAACCAAACCGATATTTATCATGCGGAATGTATTTTCCAGGAGCTTAGCCATCTCTGCTACTTCTGTCGATGAAACCGGAACAACACTCTTTAGAGCTTGTTCGTACCATTTCGCCGAAACAAAGGAACAATCTTCTGTAATACCGCCAATTACCTTAGGAGTATTTATGGTAGTCCAATCCTCCCTTCCTGGATCAACCCGCTCTGGTGAAAATGCCAGGAAGAAATCCTTTCCCACAGTTAGATCTCGAATTTCTTCCAGTCTCGGTAGTACCATCTCCCTTGTGGTACCAGGATAGGTACTCGATTCTAAAACAATCACCATGCCTTGATGAATGTATTGAGCCAGAGATTCGGTGGCATTGACTATAAAAGAAAGATCAGGGTCACCAGTCTTCCTTAACGGGGTGGGAACACAAATTGAAACTGCATCCGCTTCTTTTAAGATACTAAAATCGGATGTTGCTTTTAATTTACCACTTTTAACAAGCTTATTCACTTGATCTGATCTAACATCCAAAATATAACTTTCACCCCGGTTCAGGCGATCAACTTTTTCTTGAATCGGATCGATACCGATCACTGTAAAACCTGCTTCAGCAAAAACGACTGCCAGTGGTAAACCGACATAACCCATTCCCAGAATGGCTACAATTGCACTTCTTTTTTCCAACTTTGTTATTAATTCAAGTTTAATATCCATTATTTCCTCGAAACCCTTATTTTAAGATAAATAAAACGAATTAGAAAAGAGGTAGTTGTGTAATATCTTCAGGAGCTTTAGTACTGGGCACATTTCCAGGTACTGGAATTTCCTCCTGGCGGAGTTTTTCAGCCATGGTCTGTAAATATTGAGGTAGTTTTTTAAAATCGGCAATGACTGTGCTCTTTAAAGCTGGCTGATGAAGAGCTGCTGCTGGATGAAACATCGCCACTATTAAGCGCCCATTCACCATTTTAGCCTGACCATGAATCTGGCTGATTTTCACATTTCCAAAAAACTTTGCCATTGAGAAACGTCCTAGTGTGACAATGACGCTCGGATTAATGATTTGAATCTGATCTTCCAGATACGTATTGCAAGCTTTTAATTCATCATCTTGCGGATCACGGTTTCCCGGAGGACGGCACTTGACTACATTGGTAATAAATACTTGATCTCGTTTCAGGTCTGCATTTTGGAGAAGTTCATCAAGAAACTTGCCTGCCGCACCAACAAATGGTTTGCCTTGCTGATTCTCATGAAAACCCGGTCCCTCACCAATAAACATAATACGGGCATCAGACGGACCTTCACCTGGAACAGCTTTCAGACGAGATTTATGCAACTCACACTTTAAGCAAACCGATATTTGAATGGCTAGTTCCTTCAATTGATCATTCGCTTTCATCGTTTCCCACCTCTCTGTATCGGGTCTGTTTCCGGCGTTAACTTATCCAAATACTTATTGTCCACCAAAGACGCAGACATTAAAACGGCATTTTCTCCATTATCATGGTAATAATTTTTGCGAATGCCATCCACTCTGAATCCAAATTTTTGATAGAGATTAAGCGCATTCTGATTGGATTGGCGTACCTCTAAGAGAGCCCTCTCCTTGCCCTCTTTTCGGGCTTCTACCAAAATATGTCTCAAGAAGCGTACGCCTATCGCCTGCTTTCTTTGATCTGGATGGACAGCAATTGTACCAATGTGAATCTCATCTACTATGTTCCATAAAACTGCCATTGCAATAATCTTTACTATACTTGAGATCTCTATTTCAGCAACCCAGCAAGCCGAATTTTTGTTTTCCAAAACTTCGTAGCGAAAGGAATTTTTCGGCCAGGGATTCGAAAACGAAAGCTGATCAATTTCGATAACTTCCTCAATATCTGCCAATTCCATTTTTCTAATCAGTATATTCAAAGGTTACTTAAACTCCAATAACCTACGGTATCTGATTGGCGATGTGCAAATAAATTGGAGCCAGATTTTGATTCTCAACAAAATCATTGGCTTTAAATTTTTTCCATGCCATTGAAGCCAAAAAAGAAGCTCGCCTCATTGATTGTACCGGAAGGCTTAATACGACATTGCGACGTTTTCGGTTCAATATTTGTCGATCTTCAGCAGACAATTCCCCACAAATATAAGTTGGTTCTTCAATAGAATCTGCGAGTTCATCAATCGTCATAATGGAACTTTCTCCATCTCGATTCCAATTTCCAGCTTTGTGTTTATATTTTCCTACCGCAAACCGCGACCTACCGGCTTGTAAAATGGCCAGCATGGGAATATTACGAACCGGTTGAGCAAATGCCAGGAAGTCTAGTGTGGGCACGCCGATAATAGGGATATGAAGAGATAGCGAAAGCCCTTTTACCAACGCCATACCGATTCTTAAGCTCGTAAATGATCCCGGTCCCAATGCTACTGCCAGAACTTTAAATTCACTTAACGGCACACCAGTTCGTTTTATCAAACTCTGGATGGCAGGTGCCAGTTCAATCGTATGATGATTCTTCGTTTGCCAGTTCATTTCGCCAACCACCTGCACACCATCGAATATTGCCAATCCTACGGATGAGGTAGAAGAATCCAGAGCAAATATCATATGTTAACCTCCGAATGCCTTTTTACGAAACTCTTGCAGTAATTCCTTGTAATATGTTCCTTTTGGATTGAATACCATCCTTCTTTGAGATTGTTCCACCCAGAATAAATCAATCCATAAATGATTCTGTGGCAGTGCAGATCGGATCAATTCCGGCCATTCAATTACAACTGCACCACTGGAAACAACTTGCTCCATGTCCAAGTTTATTGCGTCAATTGCTCCAGATAACCGGTAAGCATCCATATGATGCAAAACTTGACCATCTGGTCTTCGGTATTGATTGATAATCACAAAGGTCGGGCTGGTAGCTTGGTCTAATGAACCCCAACCTTGATTCAATCCTTGCACAAAAGTTGTTTTTCCAGTTCCCAACTCACCTGACAGACAAATTACATCCCCAACAGAAAGACAAGCACCTAAGCGTGAACCTAATCGTTTGGTTTGATCGGCACTTTTACTGAAAAACTCGAGGCTGTGTGGATTGAGAATAGGCATACAAGATGATTATACACTGATCTATTTCAGATTACGCGTCTCATTTAGATATTTTCACCTGACCGGCAGTCGCTCAGGCAATTTATCTGCCTGCTTGTAGTTTCGCCAATATTTGGGCTTTTTTACCAGACAGTTACAATGTTTACGAATCTTCTAACCAGTGCCGTAGATGAGATATCATCACCTTCACATCCACAGCCCACCCGCCACCTTCTGATTCAACATATAAACCACATTTCGGTTTTCATGTACCGTCATCTTTGAAAACACAATCAATGACGATCCGCAATAAAAGCATCGCTGTTTGTTACAGTACCACCTTTGGTAATTAATAATTCAGGGGTGTAAAAAAACTCCGGCATGTCTTTATCAAAGTCGCATCTCTTATGAGGGATTTTCAACCTTGCTTGTTCCAAAGATAGATTTGTTTGTTCATTTCTTCTGGGATGGCAATTAATGGACACTTTAATCCTACATTGATAATTTTAATTGCTTGGAACTCAATGTGGTTTAAAATAATAAAAAATGCCTGTATACGTCGTCAACTATTGTTCGTCATAGGTGAAAATTTCCACTAGGAAGTAATTTTTACCGATTCGGATAAATACCAGATAAGTAGTTATAAAGAAAACGGTATGTATTCTCAAAATTTATCGAGCTTTTCCATTTGAAAAACCCGGGTAATTCCAGGTCAAGTGCTGCCATGAGTGCCTCGAAAGCGCTGCAATGCCAGCCGCGAGACTCGGAAAAAAGAACCAAGATTTTTGGTCTTGTCATGGACTCTATCATCCAGAAGAATTGTCTTCGACGATATTTTTCAAATTTTTGGCAAGCTCACGACGAGATAATAAAACCCTGTGTTGGCACTTACAGCACACCAGACCAATATCAGCGCCAAGCCGAACCACCTTCCATTCAAAACTACCACATGGATGTGCTTTTTTAAGACGTAAAACCATGTTAAGTTCAATCTCCGGTAACACAGGGGCATTATACCACCCATGATATAATCATCGAAAAATGGATATTTTCTCCCCAACCACAATCATTACAAAAATCCTGGTGTTACTTTTTGCTTTTCCCATCCATGAGTTTGCGCACGCCTGGACTGCCAATTATTTTGGTGATGACACCCCTAAACTCCATGGCCGCCTGACGATGAACCCGCTTGCGCACCTGGATATAACCGGCAGCTTAATCTTCTTATTATCCTTCTTTGGTTGGGCAAAACCAGTTCCAGTAAACCCATACAATCTCAAACGCCGTAATTCAAAAGCTTATCTGTATGTTTCATTAGCCGGCCCCCTATCAAACCTGGTATTGGCGATTATTGCAGCAATTCCTGTACGCCTGGGTTTAATTACACTGACAAATAGTTTTTTCAGTATTATTTTATTAAATTTCATCATTTTTAATTTGATCCTTGCTATTTTTAACTTGATACCACTTGCTCCTCTAGATGGCGGAAAAGTCTTAAGCCAAATTGTTCCCCCTTCCATCCAACCAATTTTTGATAACCTTGATAAATATGGACCGATGATTCTCTTAGTCTTACTATTCGTCTTACCCACAATCGGATTTGACCCTTTAGGGGCAATCATAAATCCAATTTTTTCAGGTTTATTTGGAATACTGACGGGCAGGTAAATGTGTCTATTCAATTAACGATCATTGGTTTGGAAAGAACCGGTTGTTCCATTGGTATGGGATTAAAGGAACACACTGAGAAAATTACACGAGTGGGTCATGACCGCAATGACACGAACAACAAAAAAGCGCTTGAATTAGGAGCGGTAGATAGAACTACTTTAAAAATCAAAGACGCAATTGTAGACGCCGACATTGTCATTCTCGCTATTCCTATCGATGAAATCAAAGAAACAATTAAGATCATCAGCGGAGATCTAAAAACCGGCGCAGTAATTTTAGACACGTCCATCCTGAAAAATGAGGTGGCAGGTTGGGTAAAAGAATTTGTTCCGGAGGAGCGCTATTTTGTCAGTTTTCAACCAACGATCAATCCATCCTACCTCACAGAGCCGGGCAATAATATTCAATTTGCCCATGCCGATCTTTTTCAAAATTCAATGATCGTTATTTCTTCACCACCAAAAATGGATGGTGATGCTATTAAATTAGCTTCCGATCTCGCTCATTATCTGGGCGCCTCTCCTTATTTTGCGGACCCATACGAGATGGATGGCATCACGACCGGTACCGAAATTCTACCCGAATTAATCGCTTCAACTTATATCAAGTTAATAACATCCCAGCCTGGATGGCGTGAAGGTCAAAAAATCGCTGGTCACACATTCGCTGACCTTTCAGCTACCATCTTGAATTCGCATGAACGAGAAAAATTTGGGGTAGCTGTACAGGGAAATAAAGAGAATACCATCCGCATGCTAAATGAAATGATGATTGGCTTGCGAAATGTTCGCGATCTTATTGAGAACGATCAGTGGGATGACTTGCATCAACATATTATTGGCGCACGAGAAGAACAAAGCGAATGGCTTGATAACCGTAAAAAAGCAGATTGGGATAATTTAGATAGGTCTGAAGAAATTCCCTCTTCTGGAGATTTCTTATTACGCATGATCGGTTTATCGAAAAAAAAGAAAAGAAAACCCGAATAAAATATGCCAGCCTACTGTTATTTCATTTTGTGTAAAAATGAAGCCTTTTATACAGGCTGGACAAAAAATATTAAAAAAAGATTTACCCAACACCTGAAGGGGAAAGGCGCATATTATACAAAAGTTCACACTCCTCTAGAGGTGATTTATTGGGAATCTTACGGCAATGACAATATAGCCAGAAAACGCGAAGTACAATTAAAAAAGTTAACCCATAATCAAAAAAAGATGCTATTCAAAGGTGTACTTACATCCATGACGAATCAATTATATTTTGAAAGATTCGATTATTTCGTCAAATCCCCAGGACGTGTTAATCTTCTGGGAGAACATGTTGATTATAATGGCGGTTCTGTATTACCGGTTGCCATCGATCGTTCTGTTTCGCTATGGGCAAATCGGCGAGAGGACCAACTTTTTTCGATATCTGCCCTGGATTTGGGTCAAAGCGTAGTCTTTTCTTTGGACTCCATCAATTCCAAGATGGATGTTCAGGGAAACAATTTACCCGACTGGGCATTATATCCTGCAGGAGTTGTCTGGATAGCCCACCAACAAAACCTTCAAATGATTGGTTTTGATTCAGCCTTTAAATCTAACATCCCTATTGGTTCCGGATTGAGTTCATCGGCTGCTGTTGAAGTAGCCTTTGCAGCGCTCTCACGTGAATTGGGAATGTGGGAGATGGATAACACGGAATTAGCTTTGCTCACTCAGGAGGCTGAAGGAAGTTATGTGGGTGTCAACTGTGGAATTATGGACCAATTTGCTTGTGCAAATGGAGTCGCCAATTCAGCCATTTACTTGCAAACAGCCACCCTGCAATGGCAGTCAATTCCTTTGCCTAATGATATAGCCATTGTGATCGCCAATTCAAAAATCAAGCACAGCCTGGCAAACTCTGCCTATAATGATCGCAGGTCTTCCTGCGAAGAAGCATTATCACTTTTGAAAAAGGATCTCCCCCAAATTCAATTCCTCGCCGATGTCAGTCCAAGTCAGCTGGAACAATATCGTTTAAGATTGAGCGATACGACCTTTAAGCGTGCCAAACATGTCATCGAAGAATGTGAACGGGTACGCAGCGCAATTCCCACATTACAAAATGGAGAAGTTGCTCGATTTGGTGAATTGATGAAAGCCAGTCATGTTTCTCTTCAAAATGATTATGAAGTTAGCCTGTCAGAAATTGATACACTGGTAGAAATCGCAAATCGAATTCCCTTTTGTTATGGTTCCAGGATGACAGGCGCGGGTTTTGGCGGTTGCACAGTATCTCTGGTGCAATTAGAAAATGTCGAGCTATTTATTAAAGAATTAACAGATGAGTATAAAAATCATACCGGATTTGATATCGATGTTTATTTATGCAAAGCAAGCAACGGTGTCACGGTTCAATGGCGAAACAGATCCGCAAACCTAACAAATTCAGATTTACAAAGTATTAAAAAAGCGTGATTGCTGATCAGAATTTAGAATAGACAATTTCGCAAATACCATTACAATGAACTTTGAAATAAAGGAGGAAATATGAGAGTAAATGTTGATCCAGATACTTGTTTGGGGTGTGGAGTTTGTGAAAGTATCGCTCCGGATATTTTTTCTTTAGGGGACGAAATTTATGCTCTAGTGCTCATCAATCCGGTCCCTGAGCAAATGCGTGATGTTGTTGAAGAAGCCGTTGCTGAATGCCCCGAAGAGGCGATCAGCATCGAAGAAGAAGATTAACTCCTTTTTTATTGATCAAAAAATAAGGGAAGGTTTCCGAGTGAAATAATCTCTTGCCACTCGCCGGGATCTCCTTCTGTAAATATCGCAACTTCAGCAATAATCTCCGCTTGTGCCATTTCCATTAATTTGCGCATGCCTTCCAAAGTCGACCCGGTGCTGATTACATCATCTACAATCAAAACTTTTTTTGCTTGAATCATGTGCTGATCTTTCTCATCCAGGATCAAAAGCTGCGGATTACCCGTGGTGATGGAATTTGTTTGAACTTGCATCGCATTGCCCATATAAGGCTTATAGGATTTCCGTAAAACGATGTAAGGCACTTTCTTCAATGCGGACATAACATGCGCAAGAGGAATACTTTTAGATTCTGCTGTTACGATCATGTCAAAAAAGAATCCATCAAGCTTTTTTAAGAGAGCTTTAGCACTTGCTTCCACAAGTTCCGTATCCCCTAAAATGTTCAATACAGCAATCTTTAAACCAGGTTTTACTTCGAACAGAGGTAACTCACGTTCGATGCCAGCGATATTGACCAAATAAGTTTTTCGTTCCATCCCTACTCCAATACGAGAAATTTAATCATTTGAAGTGTATCATAAGATATAAGTAGGATGGCTAAATTTCAGCCTCCTGATCTATAATCGGACCAAATAAAAATAATGTTGAGGATTACTTGATGAGCATATTTGATAATGAAAGATTGGATAATCAGACTTTTAAATTAGATATTGAGCGAATGCGTGAGGGCTGGTATACCGATAAATACTTCACCAACATAACCATTATGCTGCAGCAACTCGCTCTTGAAGGATACAATTTCCAGGGTCAGGATGATCGTAAACTTGGAGGTAATCCTCGAGAAGATATACCAACCGGCGATATAGAAGTAGAGATGCAATGGTTCACCCGCCGCCATGGAGAAACAATCGTGGTGGGTCTCGACAAAGCTCTCTCAATGTTGAAACATTGCACAGGATACTGGCAGAATGGGCAATTTATCGAAACTGCCAACCACCTGCAGGTCTGGGCAATCCAGGATGGAAATAAAGTAAACAGTGACGGTAATCCTCTGCATGTCAAACCAGTTTTAAGAGTTCGTGGTCGTTATCGTGATTTTGCTATTCTTGAAACTCCAACCCTTGGGATTTTGACCCGTGCCAGCCGGGTAGCGACAAACGTTTACCAGACACTGATTGCTGCACATGGTAAACCAGTTTTATTCTTTCCCGCACGCTTTGATATTCACGAGGTACAGGCTGCTGATGGATACGCTTATAATATTGCTGTCAAACGCTATAATCTGGATTTTGCTGACCAACTGGCAACTTTCATTTCCACGGATGCCCAGGGAGATTGGTGGGGCGGCTCTGGTGGAGGTACAGTCGCTCATGCTGCAATCGCCTCTTTCTTAGGCGATACAGCCGAAGCAATGCTTTCCTTTGCCAGAATTTTACCAATCGAAATACCACGGATCGCGCTGGTAGATTTCAACAACAACTGCAGCGACAATTCCCAAAAAGTATGTAAAAGCATGTTCCAACAGTTCATGAACCTTAAGCAGATGGGGAAAGTTGAAGAAGCGGACCGCTATATTTTGTATGGCGTTCGTCTGGACACAAGCAGTTCATTGCGAGATATATCCATTGCTCCAATCGGAGATCCTGCACTCGATCTGGGCGTTAATCCCAGGCTTGTTTTTCAAGTCCGCATGGCAATTGATAACGCCTGGCGTGATTGGGATCTCCCAGCCAATTGGCAAGATGAAGCACGAAACTTTTGCCAAAATGTAAAAATAGTAGTCTCGGGAGGTTTTAATCCAGAGAAAATCACGAAATTTGAAAAATTAGCTGTTCCTGCAGATATCTATGCAGTCGGCTCTTATCTCTTTGACAATCACGGACCAACAGTTACCGATTTCACCGCGGATGTGGTGCGAGTGAAAATCAATAATGACTGGGTGGATATGGCCAAAGTCGGCCGCCACCATCTTGACAATCCCGACCTGGAAAGAGTATGGTAACCACCTTCTTTTCAGTATTAAGCTGGGGTTTTATGAAAAGCCAGAGCGACCCAATCCTTAATCATTCGCTGTTCTATAAGTTCAAAACCATTCATTTCGGCTACTGATTGAACTTCATCTGCCTGGCGATCTAAAACGCCGGAGATAAGCAAATGACCATTTTCTTCCACCAAATTTGCCAGGCCATTTTTAAACAGTCTGATAATAATCGGAGCCAATATATTGACCATTACCACTGGTGCATGTTGAATTGAGAACTCCCCATTTAAGATCTTATCAACAGATCCTTCACCTGATTCGATTATCGGAACCACTCCATTTTCCAATGCATTGAGCAAAGTCGCTTCTATCGAGGGTTTGTCTATGTCAACAGCCAGAACTTTGTTCGCGCCGAGTTTTGCAGCAGCAATGGAAAGAATCCCGGAACCACAACCCACATCAATCACATCAATTCCAGGTTTAAGGAAAGGTTCAGCCAGTGCAAGACACATTTGTGTTGTCGGATGCATGCCAGTGCCAAACGCCAGAGAGGGGTCAATCTTTATTGCAACTCTCTCCGGGTATGGGTTTTCCAGCCAGGCAGGCAAAATTAGCAATTGCTCCCCAATCAGAATTGGGTTGTAGAATTTCTTCCAGCTTTCCATCCAGTTCTGATTTTCAATTTTTCGATAAACAGGCTGAGGTATCGGTTGGATCAAATTGAGATGCCAGAGGGCTTCTTCAATTTTTTGTTTCGTTTCTTCAACCTTTTCATCAAAGGTCAAATAACCAATTACCTTTACCGGACCATATTCCAATGGAATTTCTTCGGCATCATCATATTTGACTTCAGTTTCCGTTACAACGCCGTGAGAAACAAAGCGTGAAAAAACTTCGGAAATGGTTTCAGCTAATTCTGCATCACAGGAGACCATCACTTCCAACCAGGATTGGGGTTCATCCACTAAGGACCTCTTTCAACTTATCAAAAAAACCTTTTTCCTGTGGCAGAACCTCAGTGCCCAAAGTCTTTGCTAAATTTTCAAAGAGGACTCTTTGTTCCGGCGAAATTTGTCCTGGGATTTCAACTCCAACAACAATTAATTGATCTCCGCGTCCGCTGCTACGCAAATGAGGTACACCTTTATTACGGAGCTTAAAAATTCTACCTGGTTGTGTGGCTGGTGGAATATTGAGTTCCTCCATTCCATCGAGTGTCGGCACCTGGATTTCTGCTCCAAGGGTCGCCTGTGCGACATTGATATTCAAATCCAGCAGAATATCATCTTCTCTACGGCGGAAGAATTTATGCGATTTTACCCGCATTTCCAGATAGAGATTACCATGCGGACCGCCATTTACGCCAGGCTGTCCCTCACCTGCCAGTCGAATTTGGGTACCATTATCCACTCCAGCTGGAATTTTTACCATTTTCTTGGTCGTTAGTCTTTCAAGTCCACTGCCACGACATACTTTGCACGGGGATTGAATAATTGTGCCCTTGCCCTGACAGGTTGGACACGTGGTCACCTGAACCATTGAACCCAGGAATGTTTGGCGTACTTGTCGAACCTCACCATGACCACCACAACTTGAACAACTCACCGGAGAAGTCCCCGGCTCTGAGCCAGTTCCTTTGCAAGCTGCACAGACCTCGTCACGAGTTATAGCAATCTCTTTTTCAATTCCAAAAATTGCCTGTTCAAAATCCAGCTGCACTGCATAGGAGAGATCCGCCCCCCGCCTGGGAGCATTTTTCCGACGCGAGCCACCGCCCATCCCGCCAAAACCAAAAAATTCTTCGAATATGTCTGAGAAATCAATGGTCGAGAAATCTGGCATGCCGCCCATACCGTTTACACCGGCATGACCATAGCGATCATACGCAGCTCGTCTTTCTGTATCTGATAATACAGCGTATGCTTCGTTGCATTCCTTAAATTTTTCTTCAGCATCCGTTTCTTTACTCACATCCGGATGGTATTTTCTTGCGAGATTGCGAAATGCATTTTTTATATCATCTGCAGTCGCATCGCGATTTATTCCGAGTACTTCATAATAATCACGTTGTGCCATGTTCACCTAACTTGTAAAATAATCCAGAAATAATAGCACAAAAAACCTTTAAAAAGAATTTTCCTTCTAAACAATACCTTTTACACAACGAAAAAAAAGAATCAATGGGGGGCTTGTGTTCCCCCCATTGATCAATTCACATGACTAGATATTCTTAAATTCGCCATCAACAACATCATCGCCGGATGGTTTCGTGTCACCATTATCTGATTGGGATGCCTGCGGACCTTCGGATTGACCTGATTCCCCGGGCTGCTGATACATACTTGCGCCAATTTGTTGGATAAACTGTTCCAACTCTTGAATTAATTTGCGCATACCTTCAAGATCATCCCCGCCTACCATTCCTCGCAGGCTGGCAACTTTATCTTCGGCATCTTTCTTTTGAGATGCGTCAATTTTTTCGCCATTCTCGCGGATCATTTTTTCAGTCTGGTAGATCAAATTATCGGCATGATTACGGGCTTCAACAACCTCTTTACGACGACTATCCTCTTCAGCATGCGATTCAGCCTCATGCCGCATTTTTTCAACCTCACTGTCGGATAAACCAGAGGAAGCAGTAATCGTAATATGTTGACTGCGATTGGTTGCTTTATCCGCAGCGGTGACATTTAAAATACCATTTGCATTGATATCAAAAGTTACCTCAATTTGAGGAACACCTCGCGGTGCCGTGGGAATGCCATCAAGGACAAATTTCCCTAAAGATTTATTATCCACAGCCATCGGCCGTTCACCCTGTAAAACATGAATTTCGACCGAGGTTTGACTATCGGCAGCAGTTGAAAAGATCTGACTTTTGCGAGCAGGAATGGTTGTATTTCGTTCGATAATCGGGGTAGCCACTCCACCCATTGTCTCCACTGAAAGGGTCAACGGGGTTACATCCAGAAGGAGGATATCTTTTACATCACCGGACAGCACAGCAGCTTGAATGGCAGCACCCACGGCAACCACTTCATCCGGATTGACGCCTTTATGTGGTTCTTTACCAAATTCCTTACGTACTGCTTCCTGAACAGCTGGCATACGGGTCATACCACCCACCAGTACCACTTCACTGATATCGGAAGGTCGCAATCCCGCGTCGGAAAGCGCTCGGCGTACAGGTTCCAGGGAACGCTTCACAAGATCTTCGGTAATTTGTTCCAATTTAGCTCGAGAGAGAGTCTTCACCATATGCTTTGGCCCGGTAGCATCAGCGGTAATATAAGGCAGGTTGATTTCTGTTTGTAATACGGTCGAAAGTTCAATTTTTGCTTTTTCTGCTGCTTCTTTCAATCGTTGAAGAGCCTGACGATCATTACGCAAATCCATGCCCGAATCTTTTTTAAATTCGTCGATCAACCAATCCATGATACGAATATCAAAATCATCTCCACCCAGGAAGGTATCACCACTGGTCGATTTCACCTGAAAGACGCCATCGCCTACATCCAGAATAGAAATATCAAATGTGCCACCGCCAAGATCATATACGGCAATAATTTCATTTTTCTTTTTGTCCAAACCATATGCAAGTGAAGAGGCAGTTGGTTCGTTGATGATCCGTAATACTTCCAGACCTGCGATACGGCCAGCGTCTTTGGTTGCGTTTCGTTGAGCATCATTAAAATATGCTGGGACGGTTATTACAGCTTGCGTAACCGGCTCACCTAAGAATGCTTCAGCATCTGCCTTCAATTTGGAAAGAATCATAGCGGAGATTTCGGGAGGAGAATAAGGCTTTCCATCCAACTCAACCCGCGAATCTCCGTTGGGTGCTTTGGTGATACGATACGGAACCCTTTGTTCTGTTCTCGTCGTTTCTGCATCACCATATTTTCGGCCCATCAGACGTTTAATGGAGAAGATGGTATTTTCAGGATTAACAATCGCCTGATTTCGAGCAGAACGGCCAACCAATCTTTCGTGATTCTTATTTACTGCGACAACCGATGGGACCAATCTTTCTCCTTCTGCGGAAGGGATGACCGTTGGTTCTCCACCTTGCATGACTGCAACAACTGAATTTGTAGTTCCTAAATCAATTCCAACAATTTTTGCCATTTAATTTTCTCCTAGCGAGCGACAACAACCAATGCCGGACGTAAAATCCGATCTCCAATACGATAGCCATTGCGCATGACTTCAACGATATGTCCTGATTCGTGTTCGGTACTATCAACTTGAGTAAGGGCTTCATGTATATTAGGGTCAAATTCTCCGGTGGTTGTTATTCGTTCTACTCCTTCGGTTTCTAAAATTGATACTAATTTCTGATAGATCAAATTAACCCCATTCACCCAGTTAGCGCAATCCTGGTTCTGAGGCTGGTTTTTCAATGCCAATTCCATATCGTCAATAACGACAATATACTTTTTAATAATTTCTGACGTAATAAAGTTCTTTAGCGATGCCTGTTCACGTTCAATCCGTTTTTTATAATTTACAAAATCAGCACGCTCACGCTGCCAACCTTCAAAAAACTCTTGAGATTGTTTTACCACTGCAGCCAGGTTTTCTTCATAGTCGTCAGTTTTCAAATCTTCTCCTTCGATCGCATCCATTTTTCCGTTAATTTCATCAGGTGATCCCTCTGCTTCAGGGTTTTCACCATTATCAGGAGATTTCTTTTCATTTTCTTGTTTTTTCTTCATCAATCCACCTCGTTTGGAGCGATAATATTTTCATCAAAATGAGATTGTGAAACCATCTCACTGAGCATACCAGACATAAATCGAACAGCTGAAATTGTTTTTCCATAAGCCATTCGAACCGGTCCCAGGACACCCACTGTACCAAAAGCTATTCCGGGAACACCATACTTTGAAAGAACGATTGAGCATTGCTTTAGCTCATCCCAGGTGCCTTCACCGCCAATCAAAACCTGTACTGTACCTTCTTCATTGTTCATAATCGTTTTTGAGAAGAGATCGTAGAGCAAAGTGCGCTCTTCCAAAACCCGCAACGCACGTCGTGCGTCACCTGAATCGTTGAATTCAGGTTCAGCAAGAACATTGGTAATTCCATCCAGGTATATTTCACCAGAGAGTGTGGCATCCGCTCTCTCTAACTCCTCGCCAATTAAAAATGCTAATTCTAATTCGAGATCAGAAAATTCACTAATTTTTTGGGTGATACGAGCAGTTTCCAACCCTTTAAATTGCTGGGTAAGCGAATGACCGGCGTTGGAAAGTCGTTCCTGCGAATAAGATTCATTTAAAGTTTGAATACGCTGGCGTAATTCTCCACCAACAAGCACCAATACCATCAGGATCTGATGACCATAAGTCGAGATAAATTCTACATGCTGAAATTTTGCATGTTCCGAATGTGGCGCTGTAATCAATGAAGCCGCATTGGACTGCTGTGCCAAAATAGAAGCAGCCAGACGTGCCCATTGCTCGACTTCATTTCTCATCTGATAGAACTGATGAGAAATTTTCCTTTGTGCAGAAAGTGGAATTTCTCCTTCACGTACCAAACGGCCAACAAAAAAGCGATATCCTTTATCGGTCGGAATTCGGCCGGCTGAGGTATGTGGCTGGCGTAAATAGCCGAGATCGGTAAGCGCAGACATCTCATTGCGCACAGTGGCTGAGCTTAAACCAATATTGAATTTTTCAACCACTATTTTGGATCCCACTGGCGTCGCGGAATTAATATGCTCATGGGTTACCAAAGTCAGGATTATTTTTTGTCGTTCAGTCAATTCTTCCATAATTTTTACCATTTTTTAGCACTCGAAGCTTTCGAGTGCTAAATGAATGAGAATTATGATATCATGCGCAAAAATTACAGTCAAGACAGTTTCTCCTATTCTAATAGAATTCTGATAAAGATATTCATTTACGCTTATTTGACCAGGCGACAAGTTATTTATACAATGGATATAGAATTTATTGGATTGCCAAATATCGATCTTGCGAAATTGAAATTACTTCAGCGATCTTTCCCTCAATTATTTGAGCTAAATATAGTTAGAAAAGGACCCTCTATGACAAAAACAACATTTGTTTCCAAACGAGCACCCTATTACCAGAATATTCCAGATGAAAAATGGAATGATTGGCGCTGGCAGTTAAGTAATCGCTTAAATTCAGTTGATGATTTTAAGAATATCCTTGAACTAACCGATAGTGAAATCAAGGCATTAAGCTCAGTCGGCCTCTTTCGTGTGGATATCACACCTTACTTTGCATCATTAATTGATCCAAATGATCCACACGACCCAATCCGCATGCAGGTTATTCCTACAGCCGGGGAAATTCAACCTTTCACCGGAATGATGGAAGATTCTTTGGCGGAAGACCGTCATTCACCGGTTCCGGGATTAGTACATCGTTATCCGGATCGTGTCTTGATGCTGGTGACCACACAATGCGCCTCATACTGTCGTTATTGCACCCGTTCAAGGATCGTTGGAGATCCAACTGCCCAGTTTTCGCGTGCCGATTTTGAACTTCAATTAGAGTACTTACGAAAAACACCCCAGGTGAGAGATGTGCTTTTATCAGGCGGAGACCCGCTCACATTGGCACCAAAATTATTGGAACAATTATTAGGTGCTTTGCGTGATATTCCACATATTGAGATCATCAGAATTGGATCCAGGGTTCCCGTCTTTATGCCACAACGTGTTACAAATGAATTATGTGACGTGTTGCAAAAGTTTCACCCACTTTGGCTCAATATTCACGTAAATCATCCAAATGAGATTTCAAAAGAATTGGAAATGGCGTGCGACAAATTAACTCGTGCAGGCATCCCACTCGGTAACCAATCTGTACTTTTAGCAGGCGTAAATGATTGTGTCCATATTCAACGTCAATTAGTTCAGGATCTGGTCCGTATCCGTGTTCGCCCTTATTACCTTTATCAATGCGACCTGGTAGAAGGTGCCGGTCACTTCCGCACACCTGTCGCCAAGGGAATTGAGATCATTGAAGGCCTGCGTGGTCATACATCCGGGTATGCTGTTCCTACATACGTTGTCGATGCGCCAGGCGGCGGTGGCAAAATTCCAGTCATGCCAAATTATATGATCAGCGCATCAGATCACAAAGTGGTGTTGAGAAATTATGAGGCTTATATCACAACGTATGAAGAGCCGCTGACATACGAACCACATGATCCATCCACCTGCGCGTACTGTAAGAGTAAGCGCGTCGAGCCTGGACAGAGCGGTGTTTCCGGGCTTTTGGAAGGTGAAGAAATGTTTATTAAACCGGAGGGGTTTGATGAACTTCACAACCGCGGCGGTGGGCAACACCGACTGCGCGCGGATAGCAATAAATGGAAACCATTAGGGATTGGAAATCCCAAAACCAAGGAGGAGTAATGCATTACCGTAGATTAGGACGATCTGGATTAAAAGTTAGTGAAATTGCTTTAGGGGCTTGGATTACAATGGGCAGTCAAATTGATGAGAAACTTTCAAGCGATTTGATTCACGCTGCTTACGATCAGGGTATCATCTTTTTCGATAACTCTGATGCCTACGCCAGCGGCCAGGCAGAAATTGTGATGGGAAAGGCTATCAAGAATCTGCCTCGGACAGGTCTGGTTATTTCCAGCAAAGTATTTTGGCCAACCATGCCAGGGCCGAATGGACGCGGATTGTCACGCAAACACATAACCGAAGCAATTCATGCAACACTCAAGCGACTGGATAGCGAATATGTAGATATATATTATTGTCACCGTTATGACCCCGATACACCGGTTGAGGAAGTTGTTTTCACCATGAACACCCTTATCCAACAAGGAAAAATTTTGTATTGGGGTACATCTGAATGGGAACCGGCATTCATTACCCAGGCTGTGGGGATTGCTAAACAGCTCAATTTAATCCCACCTGTGGTTGAACAGCCTCAATATAATATGTTTCACCGTTATCGGGTGGAAGAGGAACTGACTGCGATCTCACGCGAATTTGGCATCGGCTTAACGACCTGGTCACCTTTATATTATGGAATTTTGACTGGCAAATACAATGATGGCATTCCTGAAGGCTCGCGAGCTTCGCTGGATAATATGAGTTGGATTCGCGATCGAGTGACCCCGGAGCGCATAGCGAAAGTAAAGTCGTTGACCGCGATCGCCAATCAACTGGAAATCACAACCGCCCAGCTTGCAATAGCGTGGTTATTGCGTCGCAAAGAGGTTGCAGCTGTTATCACAGGCGCGACCAGGTTGGAACAATTAGATGAAAATCTGCTGGCCGCCGAAGCCCAAAAAGCATTGACAGATGATATTCTGGAACAAATCGACGCAATTTTAGGACCGGTCGAACGCAATAGCGACGAATAAGTTGCCCAAATTTTTCCTCTTACGATTAATCTAATTGTCAAGCGTGCATTGATTTATTTGTATGTCGTTGTAGGTCGGGCTGCGAAAGACACCATCAACGGCATACAAAATTGAAACCGCATATTCAATTTTTGCCCCATTCACAAGTTCAAAAGCAGCAAAATCACTCTCAGCTGAGAGGGTATATTCCCAAACTCCAGTATTGAGCAGATTCATAGGTCTTGTTACCCAGGTTGTATTGGTTTCTTGTGGGCTTGTCAATCTGTACACAAGATAAACAATATCTGCAGTTTCCGGGTTCACGAGGGAAATTCGAATATGTGTCGATTCGTCCCCACAGAGATCACCGAAGAAAATATTTGACCGCTCCACCTGGAGGGAACTGATTTTTGGAACAATATCATTTGAAACAACGGTCGCCGTTGCATATGAAATCGCTGCAATTTGACCAAAATCATGATCAATCACAAACTCTTGCGGAAGGCGCGCCAATACTTCATTTGCAAGTGTAAGACTTGCCGACAAAGCATCCTCAGGAAAGAGACCGTTGATCGATATGCGCAGATAATTATCAGCGACAGAAAGGTCAAGAATGTTGGCAGATGCCAAGGGATAGTAATACCAGAATGCAGTATCACCGATAGAAAAAATACGTTCGTTGCGATAATCGATCCGCTCATATAATGGGGTTGCCAATTGCTGGAAATCGGTCAGCGACATACCTTCCCCATCTATTAAAATTTGATTGACAAAGGAAATCAAATCTGGCTGGTTCCATCCAGCAACCATTTCACGTGTATACCAACGGATTGCCTGGTAAGCTTGTCCGCCCTGGAAAACACCAATTTGGATTGATTTCGTCTCCCATTGATTACTTATCCAGCAAGATCCGTTGTTGAGCTCGAACAATAAGGTTGAATCTTGTAAAATATCATAATATGTTTGTTTATCAAGTAAATCGCAGGGTGACATAGTTCTTGTAGCTGATTGGGTCAACGCAACCCCATCAGCTGGTTGTTCAGTCGAGGGTTGCGAACTGCCATCTGAGACATCACCAATCCCTGCAGAACATGCAGCAAGCAAACTGAATAAAATCGTAAACAGAAGCAAAAGCTTCATATTTCTTAAAAAATCAAAAATACTTTTATTGGAAAATACCCGATTATTTTTCAATGATCTCATTTCACATAACAAAGCCAGGAAGAAATTTTTCCAAATCCAATGAGTCAACTATATCAAAATGATTATATCAAACGCAGGGTATAAATTTTCTTGAAGGCACTTTAAGCCCTAATCTCCTGATTTGGCCTTGTACTATTCGTGCTTTTGGATGTTTTGCTTTTTAAAGTTAAGGTGATAAACCAAATTTGTAGCGGCAAGCTTTGCGGTTACCAAAAATTTAGGCAATCAAAATTGTGACACTGAACGAAGGAAACAAACATCAGTCTTTAAGTAAAACCCAATCGCCTAACCGAGGAATAATATTCACAAGTCATGATGAGAGTTGAAGGGTAGGCAGGTCCGACTGGTTAAAACCATAATGGCAACAAGAACTTACAGGGGTTAGATAAGGAAAGCTGAGCGCCCAAAAATCGCCGCCGTCCATAATTTTGGCCAAAAAATGATGACCAAACTTCAATGTAAATTCTCATGAGTTTCCATTCAGATACTGAGGATTTCTCATGACGAAAGTGTTGGGCACTCAGGATACCAACTTAGCGTTCTGAAGGCTGAACTTGAATCAACATAACTTTCCTCTCGGAAATGCCAAACCTAGACCTTCATAGCTCCATTTCAAAAGTGAATTCTATGACAGGGTTGCGGGATTCTAATCAGGTTCATAGCCGGAAATAAACTCTTTAGTTGGTGTGTCGCGTAACGCGAACGCACCCTAAGATCCTGGGTACACCTAAGACGAAAATATTGTGCGCTCAAGTATCGATAACAGCTTCTTGACGGATTGCTTTAGCAATCATCGTTCTTTCCGATCAAATTTGCCCAGCCGACAATTACTTCAATAATATGTTGGGGCTACCCTTGCGATCGCCTTAACCCCGGGGTGGCAAGGACTTTGGTTCCCACAAATGACACGCCTGTCTATTTCAACATCCAAGCTCCCTCAGCCTCGCCAACAAATCCTCGTATCTTTTTGGAATTTAAGACAATTATCTCACCGGGTGGTAGTGTGGCAAGGCTACTTACGCCCTTCATCCTGGCATTAGGGCAGCCGCGAGGGCTGCCCCTACAATTTCTGGTGACATTTTCCCTGAACATTTTTTGCAAATATCAAATTCGCTGAATAATCACAATCCCTTCCCCGTCGTATTGACTTTCGTTCTGCGACCTCTTATAATCTACCCTAATTGATATTAGAGCTCAGGAAAATATCGTAACAGTTCCCGACAGAGAATAAGGCAAAATGCTGAAAGCCTTTCCGGTATAACCAGCGAAAAAGTCACCTGAGATCAATGCCGAAGAAATCGAGATGAGTATTAGACCGGCACGGATGAGCCCGTTATCGCTTTCTTGAGTGCGCCAGACCATTGGCGAATTGAGGTGGTACCGCGAAATTAACGTTTTCGTCCTCCAGGATGAAGGCGTTTTTTAATTTTACATAGTCAAAATAAGGTAAAAGTACTCATTGGAGAAAAAATGAAAGAATTAGCGAAAGCATATGAATTTAAGGACGTAGAACACAAACTCTATCAATGGTGGCAGGAATCAGATTATTTTTCACCTTGGAATGAACCGCAGAACCAGGATTTTGATCCAGGTATTGAGCCTTATGTACTATCCATTCCCCCCGCCAATGTCACCGGTGGACTTCATCTCGGCCACGTCATGTTTGTCGCTATGGAGGACTTAATGGTCCGACACCAGCGCATGCTTGGCATTCCCACACTGTGGATCCCTGGTACTGACCATGCGGGTATTGCTACTCAATTGCAGGTAGAAAAAATGCTGGCTTTACAGGGCCGCTCACGTGAAGAAATGGGACGCGAAAAATTTGAAGAAGAGGTCTGGCTTTGGAAAGAGAAATATGGCAGCCAGATCACGAACCAGATTCGTCGGTTGGGAGCATCCTGTGATTGGAAGCGAGAAAGATTCACACTGGATGATGGCTTATCTGAGGCTGTCCGCGAAGCATTTGTTCGGCTATACGAAAAGGGGTTGATTTATCGGGGTCCGCGCATGACGAATTGGTCGCCAGGATTGCGGACAGCCGTTTCCGATTTGGAAGTTGAATACGTGGAAGAGCCTGGTCTCCTTTACTTTTTCAAATACCGTCTGGCGGATAATCCGGAGGATTTTATTCCGGTTGCCACCACCCGTCCGGAAACAATACTGGGCGATACCGCGGTTGCCGTCCATCCCGAGGACGAGCGCTACCAGAAATATATCGGCAGGACTGTTTTGGTGCCGATTCTTGATCGTGAAATCCCTGTCATCGCCGATGAATACGTTGATCGGGAATTTGGCACCGGCTCGTTGAAAATCACCCCATCTCACGACCCCAATGATTATGAAATTGGTCTGCGCCATAATTTGCAGTTCATTAACATCCTCGATAAGAATGCCGTTGTAAATGAAAATGGCGGTCCATATCATGGGTTGGATCGATTTGTCTGCCGGGAAAAAATCTGGCAGGACATGAAAGAAAAAGGCCTGGTTCTCAAAGAACAACCCTACATCCATACCGTACCACGTTCCCAACGCGGTGGTGAGATTATTGAGCCAATGATTACCACCCAGTGGTATGTCAAGATGAAACCCCTGGCTATGGCAGGTTTAGAAGCAGTTCGTGAAGGGAAAATCAAAATCCTTCCTGAGCGATTTGAAAAGGTTTACTTCAATTGGCTGGAAAACGTCCAGGATTGGTGCATCAGTCGCCAGTTATGGTGGGGACATCGCATTCCTGTCTGGTACTGTGACGAATGTGATTTGATTACCGTCGCTCGTACCGATCCAACGCAATGCAGTCACTGTGGCAGTCTGAAAATTCGCCAGGAAACTGATGTCCTGGACACCTGGTTCTCGTCCGGTTTATGGCCATTTTCTACCCTTGGTTGGCCACATCAAACACCAGATTACCGCTATTTCTATCCGACAACCATGATGGAGACCGGTTACGATATTTTATTTTTCTGGGTCGCGCGGATGATCATGCTGGGTCTGGAATTTACCGGTCAGGCACCGTTTGAGACAGTTTATCTGCATGGTTTAATTCGTGACGAAAACGGGGTTAAGATGAGTAAAACGAAAAATAATGTCATTGACCCTCTGGTTGTGATGGAAGAAATGGGTACAGACGCCTTACGTTTTACCATGTTGGTGGGCTCAACACCTGGGAATGACACAAGTATTTCATTGAAGAAAGTGGAAGCCAACCGAAATTTTGCGAATAAAATTTGGAATGCCGGCCGATTTGTGATAGGCAATCTCGAGCGTGTTCCAGATGCCCCGAAAGCGGATCCCCATTGGACTCTGGCTGATTCATGGATTTGGGCTCGCCTACAGGAACTAATTCGGGATGTGGATCGTCTTTTTACCAATCACCAATATGGAGAGGCAGGACGCCAGATTTATGAGTTCTTCTGGGGTGAATTTGCGGATTGGTATGTTGAAATTGCAAAATTGCAAATCAACCAGGGCAATGATCGTGCCTTGTATACTGAGCAAACATTGATACGTATTTTGGATACCTGCCTGCGTCTCCTGCATCCTTTTACACCTTTTGTAACCGAAGAACTCTGGCAGCATTTGAAAGAAGCCTGCCTGCAAAAACCTGATCTATACCAACCGCAGGGTGGCTGGGAAGATGCCTTAATGATTGCCAAATGGCCGCAAGCAAATGCAAGTGAAGGTTGGGAAGATAAAAAGGTCAAATCTTTCGCACTAATTCAGGAAATTGTGCGTGCGATTCGCAATGCCCGTACTGAGAAGAAGCTGCCACCCGGAAAGAAAATTGCGGCGGTTCTGGTAAGTCCGGATTGGCGCGATTTATTGGTCGCTGAGAAAGAACCAATTGCGTTACTTTCCGGTTTGGATCAAGACCGATATGAAGTATTCACATCTCTGGTGGAAAAGCCGCAAGACTCCACGCCGCTGGTAGTTGCCGGAATTGAAATTTATTTATCTTTGGCAGAATTTATTGATAGTGGTCTTGAAATTGAAAGATTGGAGAAAGATATTCAAGAAATTGGTAATCAAATTGAAAGGTTACAGAAATTGTTGAGTTCTTCATTTGCTGAAAAAGCACCGGAGAATGTGGTAAATAAAGAAAGGGAAAAACTGGAGACTTACCGCAATTCAATTGAAAAATTGAAAGAACAGCGTAACGCACTCTCTTAACGAATTTCTTCCTACTTATAGAATGGGAAAAGAACCGAATAATTCATACCTTTTTTTGATGCGAGCTGACATTTTGAATGTCTGAATTATTACCTTAAATATATAAGGATAGCGGGTAAAAAATCCACCAGAATTGGCGGATTTTTTATTGTCTATCCTGAGCGATTAAAAGACGAATGGCCTCAACCGCCACCCGGATCATGCCATGTGGATCGTGTCTATGGTTAATTGTGTCCATATCACTGCCAATTACAAGGGTAACTGCGCCGGCTCTTTTTCTATGAATCGCCGAAATTATGTAGACAGCCGATGCTTCCATTTCCGAACAAATTGCCCCTCCCGCAACCCAGGCATCCCAGCGCTGCTTTAGATAAGCAGCCATTGGCATACGTTCTGGTTCAACTTCGCTATAAAATGAATCCTTGGTGTGGGAGACACCCACAAAATGCGTGAAATGCAATTTTTTTGATGCAGCCACCAAGGCATTGGTCACATCTAAATCAGCTACCGCAGGATATTCAATGGGTAGGTATTGTCTCGTTGTACCTTCATCGCGGATGGCTGCCGAAATAATGGCGATATCTCCCAGTTTCATGCCAGGTTGCATGGCACCAGAAGTACCCACCCGAATAAATGTATCCGCCCCGATTTTAATCAACTCTTCAACTGCTATTGCAGTGGAAGGGCAACCCATTCCAGTTGAAACGACCGAAACCATTTCGCCATCAATTGTGCCATTGTAGATCGTATGTTCACGGTTTGAGGAAACAAAGTGGGCATCATCAAAATAGGCTGCAATCAATTCGCAGCGCCCCGGGTCACCCGGTAATAAAACATAACGACCAACCTCGCCTTGCTTTACATTAATATGATATTGACGTTCATCCATTGTATCCATTAAACCTTCTTTCTTGTGCCTGGTTCATTAATTGTACCTTATGCCCAATGAGTACTGACTTCCACAGCAATTTGACATTGCTTACCAAGATCCTGAAGTGTTTGAACCAAACTCCTACTCCAGACACAACTCAACTAAATATAAATCATAATGATGAGGGAAGAATTATTCTGTCCCAATCTGGTAAAGATCGTAAACACCCCCATAGTCTTTTTCCAATTTAAGATCTTCCAATAAGGAATCAAGAGCATCTAATTCAATCAGCGGATGATGAGGATCAGGATACTGGCGCAGGAAATTTATCCCTTCCCTGTATACCAGAATGTGTGTAAAGCCTTTTTTCCGCCAGTTTGCGAGGGTTATTCCTTTAGAAGGATTACTATGATAGGCAATCTTCCAGTGATCGAGAATCTCATCGGGATCACAGCGGGGAATACACTTAAACCCGCGCGGTTCGTACAACATGATTACTTTTTCGTCCGTTGACATTTGATCAATTTCTGAAACAACCCGAGCATACCAACCCAGATTGTTCTCAAGATAAGTTTGTGGATCCTGATATCCGGATAGATAGGTCAGTGTATCTTTTTTTATAAAATCGCGGCCAATTTGAAGAAAATTAACGAGCAGTGTCAGCGAAATTACAATATGTACGATCAAATGCCATTTTTTATGATGTTGGAGAATGTTGCTCAAGTGCGCGTATCCGCAGCCAGCCAGAACAGCAAATGCAGGAAACAGGGAGAAGTAAAAACGAGTTTGGATCAAATAACCTGAAAACTGGTTGCCAATTGCCCAAATTGCAACGCCAACCAGGCTCAACACCCCGGCAGTTTTGATTGGCTTTTTGTCGTGTGAGTTTAACTTCGACCAGGTCAATAGAGATCCAATCGCCAGAGCAAGGAATAACGGTCCAAGCGAAACAGAGTAGCCATTGGTGCCGTCGATACCCTGGATGGTCGCCCGTACAGGTAACAAAAAGAGATCAAACAAATCACCAAATGTCTGGGCACCCTGATAGACTCCGATACGGGTTGCATCCATTGCACCGCTAGCGAAGAAAAATGGGTAAACCGGGTTGCCAGTGTATACCAGGTTTTTAATCAACCAGGGAAAAGCAAAAATCGCCGCGCCTGCACTGAATTTAAATACGCTAGAAATTAGCCTTCTCTTCGCAAGCAACTCAAAGATAACAATCGTAATTAAACCTGCCAGATATAGCACCCCGGCCGGGTACTTCGTACTAAAAGCCAAACCAGCGAACAAGCCACTTAAGAACAATGACCGCTCGTTAATATCCGAAAAATATGAATCAAAAAAAGCAAGCATCCCAAGTCCAAACAAACAGCCAAGCCAATCCACATACCCCCACGATAAACTGGAAACCACTGTATATCCACTGAAAAGACTGGTTACTCCAACCAGCGCACATGTTCGTGGGAGGTATTTGTGCAGAAAAGAATAAAGGCCTACTGCGGTTAAAATTCCAAACACCCAGTTGAGGAGCAAGACTGCATTTTCACCCCCCAATGCCAAACCATTCAAATATAACATTTCCGTCGTTTGTGGCATCCCTGACATAACCAACCATTCCAGATCCCCAATTTTTCCGGCTTGCAAGTATGCTTCAGGAAGAGTCAGGTGGTAGATAAGAGCATCATATTTAATAGCCGGAGCCAATGATTGCAAAAATTGGATTATAAAAATTAATATCAGGAATAGAACTAATGCAAATTCGAAATTCGTTTGTGATTTTTGCCAGGCTTTAATTGATTGAATTGCCCCTTTGATCCAAATGAAGATATTTTTTACAAAGACGATTAAACCCAGTAGTAGATAAATCAATATGATGATCGTATTTATTCCAATCGTTGTTCCTACCAGCAAAGTGAATAACGCGATTATCCCAAATCCAAGCATCACCTCCACAGCCCTCATTAAACTGGATGGCAATACTTTGTTAGTGAGCACTCTATTTCCAATGCCGCCTGCCAATACTGTCAATACAACCACAACCAGCAAATTTCTTACCATTGTAAGAAATGGTACAGACAATGTGAATAGGTCAGCGAAGTGTGTAACGGAATAACCAAGAACTATCAGAAAAAACCAGGTTAATCCAACAATAAGGGTTATTTGAAGGTTTGATTTTCGTTTCAAATCGTTCTTCCAAAGATGGGATATAGATATTATATTTAGGAAAATATTATTGGCACTACTGCTCTGCCAGCGAATTTGTCCAAAACAATTTGCTCACGTTTCGCCGCTTAATCTGAAATATATTTAAATATGGTTATTTCATCGATCAATCTCAAGAAACTTTCGTCAGGTCGACACAGATGAATTTTGCCTCCCGATGTGATCATACCCGTTCATTTCTCCAAGCCGGAACCCAGGGTTTAGCTATGTATATATGTGATGTGTTAATCCAAAATTGGGAAAAAATCCCAATATATGCTTGTAAATGTTAGCGTTATTCGTCATCAAGATCCCATCGGTGCTTAACTAAAACCCGAATAACTGTCATGATGAAAGGATTTCTTCTCGAATCCAGAGATTCAATTGGTCTGCCATTTGAAAGGCAGCATTATTTATCTCAGGTGTTATTTCTGAGAAGGGTTCTATGGATTGCGGTTGAATACCCATTATAAATACCCGGGCAGCTGTTTCTTTTTCTAAAAAATGAGAAAGCAGGCTTAATGGCATAGAATGTGTGGAAGGCAGCATACCCACCACGGTCTCAGTTTCAAGAATTGCAATATCAGCACAAGGCCGACCCATCTCAGCCGCATCCACCAACCAAATCCAATCCGGCTGAAATCGGCGGATGGTGGCTGTGTAGTTTTCCGGAGCAATCGATCCTTCCAATAGAAGTAGTGAGTCCGAAGGTGGCAATAGGCTGCGTAGTTGACGGATTACAATCAGCCCGGCGCCATCATCACCGTTCAATTCGTTTCCAATTCCGACAATTACTATCCTTGGTACAATTTTTTTATTCGCAATCTGGCTCATCAGCGCCAGGTCGAGCGGCTCTTTCAAGGAGAAGTTCAATATCTTCATCCCGTCCATATTCTACGGTAAAGGCTGCCTTATCACCACTGGCCAATTCCCACTGGTCATTTGACATGTTCAAACATTTAAAGCGGCAGTTTTCCACACATTGTGCACAGAAAGTACAACGATCTGCATGATACCGCATCACGAAGCGCTTATTTGCTTTATCGACTGTAATTAATTCAATTGCATTGGAGGGACAATCTTTTATACAAAGCTGGCAGCCGGAACATTTTTCGGGATCATAGGTTAAATAACCGCGCAACCGTTCCGGAGCTGCATAACGAATAAAAGGATATTTTTCCGTTGCAGGTTTTTTGAATAGCGATTTGACTACATCACCAAGTAAAGCACCAACACCCATAATTCACCTCATTGAATCAAGACACCCAAATAACGTCCTAAAATAATCGCCAGTAATTGCAAGAGTGCCATTAAAGCCCCAACACGCCACCATAACCCAACCGTTTGATCGATCTTTAAACGGGCAAACAAGGATTGTAACCCGGCGACTACCAGGAATAATACAGCAGTTTTAAGCAGATATTCCAGCGGATTCCCGAGTCCACCCAAATAAAAAGCCGTCACCAGAGTTAAGCCAACCACCAACTCCACATTTTTTCCTATTCGAAAAAGAGCAAAACCTCTTCCTGAATATTCTGTTAACGCACCAGCCACAATTTCAGTTTCGGCTTCCGGTGCATCGAAGGGTGGCAATTCAAGTTTTCCCATTAATCCTACCACAGCCACAACAAACCCGATGGGTTGCGCCAAAATCATCCAGAGGTTTTCTCCAGCGTAGCTGTTAATATTGCCAATGTTCCAGGTACCGGCTGCAATTGCAGGTCCTAACAGGGCTAAAAGAAAGGGTGCTTCATAGGAAAACATTTGGGTTAATGCACGAGTTGCCCCAATTAATGAAAAGCGGCTCAGCGTATTGGCTCCGGCTAAGCCCATGCAAAGAGTCATCAGACTGAGCAAATAGAGTGTAACAACTAGATCACCCTCAAAGCTGAAGGCAGGAGCAATACCGAACAAGGGGGTATACAATGCCGCTGTTAAAGCGCCGGTTAATGCAATTACAGGCAATGATACAAACAGGCCTTTATGGACACCAAACGGGATAATCTCCTCTTTTGCCAGCAGCTTGATAGAGTCGGCTAAAGGTTGAAACCACCTTGGGCCAATTCTGTTCTGATACCGTGCAACCAATTTCCGGTCTATCCACTCATAAACCAGACCGGCATTGAGCAGAAATAAACCTCCTGGAAATAATAGCAATGCAATTAGTGGGTTGATAGTCAAATTCATTGATAATACTCAATTCCATAACTGCGCAAATCATCCCAGGTCCAGGCAGCACAGTTATCATTGGAGGTTTTTACAAGTACCATGCGATCATTGCATGAGAAACAGGGATCGATGCCAACCAGAAGCATGGGCATATCCGCTAATTTCAGACCTACGGCAACGTCGCTGATGGTTGCCCAGTTACACAGACTTGGAGTCCGAATCTTTACCCGTGACGGACTTTCAGTCCCATTCGATTTAATATAATAGAATAGTTCACCGCGCGGAGCTTCTACTCTCGAAATAGTCTCACCTTCCGGGATTCTCCGTTTCACACGTACAGTCAACTCTCCGGAGGGCATTTTGTTCAAGATTTCGCGGATCAAACGATATGATTCGTACAATTCTTTTATTCGTACCACGAAGCGCGCTTCAAGGTCACCTGCCTGATCAGTAATCAAATTAATCGGGAAATCCTTATAGGCTGAATAGGGGGAATTATAACGAATGTCACGCTCGACGCCGGATGCTCGTGCAGTCGGACCGACCCCGCCTAATCGTTCAGCATGTTCTTTGGTCATCGTTCCAACGCCGCGAGTTCTTCCAACAAAGGTGTCATCACTGGTTACAATTTTCATGTAATATTGTGTTCGTTCTTCAAGGAAATCGACCCCCTTCATGATTGCATCTCGGAGCTCATCCGTAATATCAAACTTAACTCCACCAATCACATTAATCGAGTAATGAACTCTGCTTCCGGAAAGACCCTCAAGCAGATCCATCACCACTTCCCGATCACGCCAGGTATACATAAAGAGGGTATCAAAACCACCTTCATGGGCTGCCACACCTAACCAGAGCAGGTGACTGTGAATTCGTTCCAGTTCACATGCCAGCACGCGAATTGCCCCAGCCCGTGGTGGTGCTTCCACACCTGCCAGTTTTTCCACTCCCAAAACAAAAGCCGTGGCATGAATATGAGAGCAAATACCACACACCCGTTCCAACATGTACATGTCCTGCGTATAGTTGCGCACTTCACAGGCTTTTTCAACACCTCGATGAACAAAGCCGAGACGGATAGATGCTCCGGTCACAATTTCACCATCGACTGTGAATTGAAATTGACCTGGTTCCTTTAGTGCAGGATGTTGTGGGCCAATCGGGACAATAAATTTTTCACCAGGAGTAGTATTCATGTTATTTTTCCTTTTTTTCTTGAATCATTGCCTGAAGTGAGGTGAATGACTTGCGCAAAGGATAAACATTTTCCGGCCAATCATCTGGCAAAACTAAGCGGGATGTGTCTGGCGTTCCCACCAGGTCTACCCCAAATAATTCCATAAATTCCCGCTCATAAATTGTAGCCGAAGGGATGACCTCACAGATTGAATCTATGAATGGCTGATCATAGCCAACTTTCACACGCAATGTGAGAATGGCAGCTTCGTTCGCAAAATGATAAAGTCCTTCCAGCATCCCCTGGCTTACCAATTCACCCTGCTCATTTTCTACAGGCGGATGGTCCATTCCGGTAATTGTCATCAAATAACCCCAATGGTGATCAACGAGGGCTCGCACAGAATCTTTTAAATCAGCGGGGTCGATATAAATATCAAGCCTGTCCGCTTCCGGCAAAGATTCGGAGACAATGTACTCAGTCACAAGGTCACGTCCCTCAGCCAAAAATTCTTCACTCGATTTCATTTTTTAAATCCTCCATCTTCAAGCTTGCAAGAATATCTTCACCGGGTGTAATTGTTTGGGGAATTATGCCTTTCTTTAGGCTTTCAAGCAGCTGCACAACCCCATAAATGATGGCTTCAGGTCTCGGCGGGCAACCTGGTATAAAAACATTGACCGGGATGACCTTGGAGAGATCACCGACCACGTTATAGCAACCGTCAAAAACACCACCAGACAATGCACATGAACCGACAGCAATGACAAATTTTGGGTCAGGCATTTGTTCATAAATACGTACCAATCGATCACGCGCTTGCAAAGTGACCGGTCCAGTTGCGATCAGGACATCTGCATGGCGTGGACTTCCTTGCAGTTTGATTCCAAATCTTTCAACATCATAACGAGGAGTCAAAGTTGCCAAAATTTCAATATCACAACCGTTACACGACCCTGAATTGAAGTGAATTGCCCAGGGAGAATTAATTCGTGCCCAGTTTTTTATCTTCTCAATAACTACTTCCACAGGATTTTGATCTGCCATTTGATTTACCTCTAATTTCTATCCTAACAACAATGCAACCAATGCTATAACCAGTCCAAGAATGTAAGGCACTGTCTGCAGCGTAAAAGATCCAGTTCCTATAACCAACATTCCTAAATGTAATACAGCAAAAAAGAATGCAATCAGAAAAAATGGCCTGTACCCAGGTGCAGCTGGTACGGTTGATGCTTTTTCACCACTGGCGTAAAGGCTCTCCTTTAAGTCAGACGAGACTTCTGGACCTGCCATTTTTTTACCAATCCAAACAATAACCAGCACAAAAGGAATGTAGATTAAAAAAGCAAGCGGTGGGGATAATAATACTTCCATGAGTCACTCCATTATTTGGTAAAAAACATATACAAGCTGGCACCAGCTGGCCCGGTTAACCAATACAAAAGGGATGGGAAAAAGCCCAGGACAACAATCGCCAGAGTCATGATCGCCATAGGGATGTACATCCAGATCGACATCGGGGATCCTTTTTCAACTATTTCAGTCGCCTCTTTACGGTATAAGCGATTGACCAGCGGAGCGTAATATGCCAGGGACAGGACGCTGTTCAAACCAGCAAAAACCACCAGAACAATTATCCAGATATTCCTGGTCTGTGCTCCAGCTACAAAGATCTGCCACTTGGACATAAATCCGGCAAAGGGGGGTAAACCTCCCAGTGCCAGAACGGCCACGCTGAAAGCAAATGCTGTAAATGGATACTTTCTTGAAGCTCCATTGAGATCATTTAACACGAGCGGATTGTGATCACCTTTAGAAATATGCAGGCTGTAAAGCAAGACACCAGCCGCCAAAAAAGCCAATCCTTTCATCAATGCATGTGTTATTAAATGGAATGATGCACCAATTCCTCCCAAAAAGCTGTCGAATGCGATCATGATACCAAAACCCAGCATCATATAGCCTACATGGCTGATACTTGAGTAAGCCAGCAAACGTTTGACCTCTTTTTGGCGCAATGCCATCAAATTTCCAACAAGCATATTGATCACCGAAAAAGCAATGATGACGAACCCCCAACGATTACTACCAAGGGCAAGTCCTCCCAGGGCGCGTAACAGCGTAATCAAACCAGCTTCAATCACAATTCCGGAAAGCATGGCACTGATTCCGCTGGGTGCTTGAGAGTGGGCATCGGGCAGCCAGGTATGTAAAGGCACCAGCGCGATCTTGACACCAAAACCAATGATCAAAAAAGCTCCTGCCACAATAAGCATAGGTGTGGGGGTCGAAACAGTCATTCGGATCGATTCGAGATTCAAACTGCCAACCTGTAAAAATGTTAAGGCGATACCAATAATCACAAAAATTGAACCTAGTGCACTTTGCACCAAATATTTGAGACCTGCTTCCAGCGAACCAGATTGATTTCGGTAAAAAGCCACTAAAAAGATTGAGGTAATTGCCATTACTTCAAACCAGACCCATAAATTGAATAAATCAACTGCACACCCCAGCCCGCTGATTGATCCAATCATGGCAGTTAACAGTGCATAAAATTTCTCTTCACCTTCTTCAAATTTTATATAGTCAAAAGAGTAAATTGTCACCAATATGCCCAGAACCAATACCACGGTCGCTAAGAGGAGGCTGATGCCATCAAACCGCAAGCTGACTTCACCAAAAGTGTAGTACAGCGCTTGACCAGTGCTAAAGACACTTTTAGTGGTTAGTAAAAGAAATACGGCTGAACCTATCAATCCAATTAACGCCAACCATTTGGCAGGGTTATAAACCTGATTGCCTTTTCCAGAGCGGGAAACCAATCTCCCCACGATATAAATGATCGGTGAAGATAGCAAGGGAAAGGCAAGGAATAAAAGGAACTTCGTTGTTATGTCCATTCTTATGCTCCTATCACCAAAACGGCAATTAAAATGACCAGACCTGCCAGAATTCCAAAAACGTTCCAATTCAATTGACCCGTTTGCGTGACGCGCAATTTTTCACCCAGAGATTGTACCGAATTTATGATCCCATCATTGATCGATTCAAAACCAAAACTGTTTTTGGCAAGTTCAACTGGCACACGCAGTGCATTCGTAACCGCCTGCAAGGAATTGCGCACGTACCAGGTCATGATGCCCAGGGCAATAATGGCCATAGCGATCCAGGTAGCCGGCGCAGAAACAACCTCATTGATCATTTCAAGAATGCCCAGAGCGTGAACCTTGTGAGCTGGCAGACTGTTCTCCAGCATCTGGCCAAAAAGCCCTACCAGCAACCAGGAAGTCAAAGCTCCCAACGCCAGAGGAGCCAGAGCAACCTTCATGGCTGTGCCGGTCGGATGAACATGTTGATCCTGTTTTGTTTCCCCATAAAAAACCATCCAAAGGCAACGGAAAGTATATAATGCCGTTAATCCTGCCACGAACAACATGACTATGTAGATCCAAAGTGGATTTCCATGGGTAATGCCACTTTCCAAAATTAGTTCTTTGCTCCAGAACCCATTGAATATCGGAATTCCAGCCAATGCCAGAGAGCCTAATAGAAAAACAGCACGCACAAAGGGCATTTTCTTGCCAAGCCCACCCATCTCACGCATATCCCGGGTACCGACCGAGTGAATAATCGCTCCAGCCGAAAGAAATAGCAGCGCTTTAAAAATAGAATGATTGAGAAGATGATATTGAGATGCAAAAAATCCGCCCGCTCCCACAGCATAAACCATGTAACCCAGTTGGCTGACTGTGGAATAAGCCAATACTCGCTTGAGATCAACGGATACCAAAGCCATGATCGCCGCCATTAAGGCAGAAAGCATACCAACAATCATCACACTTAATCGCCAGCCTGGAACCCCTTCAAAAGCAGGGAAAAAACGCGCCAGAAGATATACACCAGCATTGACCATTGTTGCTGCATGAATCAAAGCACTGATCGGCGTCGGTGCCTCCATCGCATCTGGCAGCCAGGTCTGAAATGGAAACTGAGCAGATTTAGCAGCAGCGGCTATTAGAAAACCAAAAGCCATAACACTCAGAATATTGGCAGGTAAGACTGATGGATTCGCCAGAAAAACGTTGATATCAAAACTTCCGGTAAAGGCAAATAAAACAATCGCGCCAAGCAACAAACCCAGACCACCGATCTGGGTAATAATGAGCGCTTTCATGCCACCACGGACTGCCTTCGGATCGTCATTGTAGAATGAGATCAGCACATACGAACAAAGTGCAGTAATTTCCCAGAATAAGAACATCAACATTAAATTGCTGGTCAACACCAGGCCAACCATGGCACCAATGAAGAACAGCACCATGGCATAATATCGGCCAAGCTGTGCTTCGCCCTTCATATAATCTACCGAGAAAATTACTGCCAACGAGCCAATCACTGTGGCTATGATCGCCAGATAAACGCCAAGGCCATCCGCTACGAATGTAAAATTGCCATAAGTAGTACCAATTGGAAATGAAATTACAGTTCCCGAACCTACCTCACCTAATAAGAGAAGTGAACTTGCGCCAGCCAACACCGAAAAAGTCACAGCCAACAGGTGTTGCAATTTCGGTTTTCTATCCCCAGTCAGCCAGACAACAATCGCCCCCAACCAGGGAATACCAATTGAGAGCATTATATAAATTTCTGCCATGGTTTACCCCTTTAAAGTTGAAAGATCGTTAAGATCCAATGTGCCCAACCGCCGTTTTATTTGAACAGCCAATGCCAAGCCTATTACCGCTATGATTGTATCGGCTACAATCACTGTCAGAGCCATACTCTGACCAATACTGGGTTGACCCCGAATATTTCCCACTAAAATTAATGCCAACATAGCCGCTTTCGCAAGAATCTGTAATCCTACTACCAGTCGAATCATATTGCGAGTGATCAAAAGGCAATAAATACCAATACCCAGAAGTCCGAGTATGATTAAGACAATCACTATTGGGGTACTAATATTCATTTTTCCTCCTGAACAACGAGCATTGCCGGTGATTGCTCTTCTTTTAATAAACCCAACATACTCAGCACACCAGCAAAAATAATCATAATCTGAAGATAAGAATCTAATTGACGGCTAAACCAGACTGTCTGTTGAAAACCAGCATCAACCGATTTCACCAGGGCTGTTTCCAAAATTGGATCCGGAATGATCTTCCACCCAATCAAACCAACCATTAAAATCACAAATATCCAGGCAAGCGCCCGTGGAACAATTGTGGTCACTGGAATTGGAGTTTCGCCGGCAATATTGATGGCAAAAACGAATAGCACCGTGACTAGACCAGCCCCTACACTGAGTTCAATAACTGCAATTTGATATGCACCTAACAGATAAAAAGTTAATGCAACCAGTGCACTAGTGCCCGCCAGCCACAAGGCAGTCACAAGCAGGCGTTTACTGATAATGGCTTGAAAAGCACATATCAAGACACCAACCAAAATAATAATGTAAAGCATAAATTCAACTCCTTGGGGGATTGAAATGATTTTCCCATTAAGCATATATTACTTATGTTGATTTGTCATGTGAAAAGTATCACAAGTTTACTACATAATAATCCATGGTTTTTTATTAAATTGCTTCCGGGCTCTCGTTTTGAATGGTAGATACTAAAAAAAAATTCCACGGCGAGTTCCATCTATTTTCCTGCAAAACTAATCATCTCATACAATTAGTGAATGTTTAGAATGGTTTACCGATGAAAATTTTTCTTTTGTTTGTATCGTTTTCCCATATAACAGAGTACTCAAAGGTTACGCGCTCTGCTCGCATGTTGACTTTGGAAATGTTGGCTAAAAGGATCCTTTGCCACTTACATCTCATAAAAAATATTTTTCAGGAATTTAAGAATTACTTGTTAAATGTCAAAAAACTACAATACTGGTTCTGAACTTTGCAAGGTTCATGTGCGCATTGCACAGCTGACTACAGGAAAAACAAAAAGACTTATCTCGCTTACGGAAAGCTGAGGTTATCTTCAATCTGAAAAAGTAATCTTGTATAGCCAGAGAAAATTAAATTTAATGGAGGAGACTGAAATCCACATTTGATTTATTTTGAAGCTCATGTTTTTTTAAGTTTTACAAATTTATTTTCAAATACTTTTTTCTGCCTGTAAAATCTACACAAATATTTTTTGTTCTCTGATCTCTTTGAGAACAATTTCCTGATCAATGGGAAGAGAGGTAGTCCGCACCCCAACCGCATTGTAGACAGCGTTGGTGATCGCGGGGATGGTGGGAATTAAAACAATTTCACCTACACCTTTCGCGCCAAATGGACCATCCGATGTTGGATGCTCAACGATGAATGATGTAATTTCAGGCGTATAGGTAATTGAAGGGATACGATAACTCGCCAATCGATCAGTGACAACCTCGCCCTGGTCGAGGATAAAATTTTCAGTTAGCGTATGCCCAATTCCCATCATGATTCCACCTTCGACTTGCCCTTTCAATCCCAATGGATTGATTGCAAAGCCTACATCATTCGCTGCAATAACATGCAAAACAGATACTTCGCCAGTTGCACGGTTGACTTCCACCTCAGCCGCCTGGGCTGCAAACGAGAAAGCTACATGCATATCACCACCCTGTCCTAAAGGTTTGGTTTCTGGAGCTTCATAGGTATAAAGAACCTTAGGAATAATGCCTTCTTCCCGTAATTTTCTGGAAATATCCGCAAGTGGCAAACTCTCACTGCCAATTTCTACGTTTCCCTCCCCAAACACTATCTTCTCGGGTGAGATGTCGTAACATTCAGATAACTCACTGACCAGCGATTGACGGAGTGCTTTTGCTGCAAAGCGAACGGCATTTCCGGTAACATAGGTTTGGCGGGAAGCAGTTGTTGGACCACCATCGGGGGTAAGGTCAGTATCCGAAAGTAACACGCGCACATTTTCCACTCCTTGGTTTAATTCTTCTGCCGCTGTCAATTGCAACACAGTCGGTAGGCCCTGACCTAACTCGGCGGAAGCGCTGCGTACTTCAAAAATACCATTTGTTAATAATTCGATTTCCGCGCCTGCCTTGTCGGGTGCCCCTCCACCTAAGCCGGTATTCTTATACGCCACTGCAAAGCCCCAGGCACGCACCATCTCTGGATGATCCATATCTTCCCGAGGCAAAAATGGATTTTCACCTGCAACCTGCATTAGGGCAGACTCCACCTTCTGGATACACTCCGATAAACCTACACTTTCTTTTAGGTATTGACCGGTATTCGTCATGCTCCCCACTTTTAATACGTTCTTCTTGCGAAGCGCAATTGGGTCCATTTCTAATTTCTGAGCTAATGTATCCATCATAGATTCAACTGCAAATGCGGATTGGAGTACGCCAAATCCGCGGAATGCACCTGCAGGCGGGTTATTGGTATACATTGCATAACAATCGGCACGAACATTTTCTATTTCATACGGACCGGATGAATGTGTCGTTGCACGAGTCATAACCTTCTCACCTAAAGAAGCATATGCGCCCGTATCTCCATAGAGAGTCGTTTGGGCTGCCAGGAGATTTCCTTCGAGATCTGAACCTAACTTTACGGTAATTTGTGTGGCATGCCGTTTAGGATGAACAATCAAACTTTCCTGGCGATCAAATAACAATTTAACCGGTCGGCCAGTCACTTGAGCCAGCAAGGCTGCGTGTATTTGCCCGGCAATATCTTCCTTGCCGCCAAAACCGCCACCAATTAACTGGCCAATGATACGGACTCGTTCATCCGGAACACCCAATACGCGCGCAACTTGCTCGCGGTCTTCATATGGAATTTGAGAACCGACATAGATTTCAATTCTTCCTTCTGGAGTTAGCCGGGCAATTGAACACTCTGGTTCTAAGAAAGCATGGTCATTCGGATTCGTAAAAAAAGTGTTTTCAAGGACTACATCAGAAATTTGGAAACCTTCATCTACATCGCCCTTACGCACTTTAATATGGTCAAGCAAATTCCCACCGGCATGAACCTCCGGCGCATTCTCTTTGTGAGCCGAAACCGGATCAACAACCGCATCGATGCGACATAGTTTCACCTCAATGGCTAAAAGCGCTTCACTGGCAATTTCTCGCGTTTCTGCAGCTACAATCGCCAGGGCATCACCAACATAACGCACTTTTCCGCCGACGGGAACCATAACCGGCCAATCTTTGATTACCAACCCATGATTTTTTTCGAATGGCAGGTCTGCTGCTGTCAATACTGCCAGCACACCAGGTATTGCCAATGCTTTGGAAATATCAATCGCTTCAACAATCGCAGCCGGCACCATAGCTCGCTTTACACGTGCATGCGCCATCCCGCTAAATTGAATGTCATCACTATAGATTGCTTTTCCGGTTACCTTTTGTACGGCATCGGGACGATTATGAACCGTTCCAACCATTTTACCTGCGTCTCTGGCTTCAGGAATCTGCGGTATATAAAGATCCTGGCCTCCCTGCATCTGCTCGGAAGCAGCCTGGATTGCAGAGATAATGCTCGGATACCCGGCACAACGGCAAAGTGTATCCTTTAAAGCTTCTTTTATCTCCGGCACCTGTGGAGTGGGGTTTTGTTGTAAAAGCGCAAAGGAAGTCATAATCTGTCCGGGAATACAAAATCCACATTGTACTGCCCCGTGCTCAATAAAAGCGTGTTGCAAAGGATGCAATTTTGTTTCTCCATTCATACTCTCTTCAGCGAGTCCCTCAATGGTAACAATATGTTTCCCATTTGCTTTTACGGCCGGATAATTACAGGATAAGACAGCCTGTCCATCTATTACTACTGTACAGGCACCACATTCTGCCTCATTACAACCAATTTTAGTACCAAACAAACCAAGCCTGTAGCGTAGCACATCAGAAAGCATCTCACCTGGGTCGACCGAGATAACTGACTTTTTACTATTCACTGTGAATTTAATTTCGACCATATCTTTCATTACAAACCTGCTCTTTCCCAAGCGGAAGAAAATGTTTTCATAAACAATTGTCTGGCAATTTGATGGCGATAATCCGCAGTCGCTCTATTCTTACTCGTCCGGAAATTCACAGTCGTCTTAATTGCTGCAAGTGCCCCATCCAGTGCGTCCTGGGTAAGACGTTTGCCTCGTAAAATCTCCTCAACTTTTATTGCCCTGGATGGTACCGGACCTGATGGACCGAAAACGATACGAATATCAAGTATCATGTCATCTTCCCGCTTGACCCAAATAGCCAGGTTTAATATCGGTAGAGCCACTCCCTGCGGGCGCATAATCCTCTGAAATGCCGATCCCTCACCTTCTTCGCGCTGCTTAATGCGGAATAATAGAATAATTTGGTTTCTTGTCAGTGCAGATATTCCAGGTCCCTTAAAAAGATTGAGTATGGGTTGCTCTTCAATCCCTTCCTTCTGGGCGATAATGGCTGTGGCATCCATTGCCACTAATGAAATCATCCCATCTGCAGCCGGTAGGGCGTGAGCCACATTACCACCCAAAGTGGCTACATTACGTACTTGCGGTCCGCCGATCAGTCGGGTGGCTTCAGAAACTGCGCGTGCATGCTCTTTAACAACTTCTGAGGTCGCAATGATACTGACGGGCACACCAGCTCCAATCAACAAATCATTCCCTTGTATTTCCAATACTCCCAATTGGGGGATTGTATTCAGGTCAACCATTCTATCAACCAGCGTATGCCTGCCCTGTTGAATTTCGAGCATTAAATCCGTTCCTCCGGCTACCCAACAAGTTATATCGTTGGATGATTCGAGGTATTGAAAAGCTTGTGTGAGCGAATTGGCTAAAAGGTATTCTTTCCAGATTGTCATTCGTTCGGTGGCTCCTTTTCCACTGGCGGCACTTTTCGACGGTTTTCTTTTACCGACGCCGGCTCATGTACTTAAACCGACCACCGAATCAAATATATGGATCAATTATAATCTCAAATTGGAATTTTTCAAAAAAATTTACATGATTTCATTTCAGCAGCTTGCCACTCAGTCTTCTTACCTGATGACTGAATAGTAAAATAGCATTTCGCCTCATTTCTTTTCGACATTACTTATCGCCATAATATGAGACATCCGAACTCATTACAAAAATAGTATTCCTTTGTATACAAAGATTTTTTCAAATTCATTGATTAATTGCGCTAAGACACGCTTCGGGGTATACTCGCCTTTGTTAAATTGAAAGAATACCGATTAAAAATGATAAATTTTATAAATAAGATTCTTCCCAAAGATTATAAAATAACCCAACAATTACGAATTGATCCAGAGAGAAAAGCGCTTTGGAAACTCGCAACCATCTTTGCGCATTCAGGTGATTCCTGGTATTGTCTGGGTGTTCTATTGCTGATCTGGTTATTTTCGCAAGGAGAATGGCACAGTATCGCAGCCGCTCTGGGATCTGGCACCTTTCTTTTGGCTTTCATTATTATTGCCATCAAATTTAGCATCCGCCGCCGCCGGCCTGAAGGAGAATGGGGATCCATATACCGCAATACTGACCCACATTCATTTCCCTCCGGTCACGCTACTCGTGTCTTTTTTCTGGCAACCATGGCATGGGGAATTGCTCCTTTCTGGTTCGCTCTGATTATGACAATCTGGGCACCTTTAGTGGCTTTGTCGCGTGTGATGACAGGGGTTCATTACTTATCTGATATCGTGGCAGGTATGGTATTGGGGATTGCCCTCGGATCCGTTGCAATTTTGTTACTACCTGTGATTATGCGCATATTCCCATTTATTTTTTAAGATTTTCACCGCATTTTTGTCATAATGGAAGTCGCGCATTTCGTTTTCCTTCTTGACCACAGGAATACCATAAAGTATGCTTAATGTGGGAGTGATTAGGTCCCGGTGGGCTTCTCGGTCTTCAAAACCGGTGGCGGGTTGTTATGCAAGCCGCGGTGGGTTCGACTCCCATTCACTCCCGCCTGTTCAGCATCGCAAACGATGTGGCTGTCAGCCGTGCATCGTTTGTTTTGTAATATTTACCGACACGAAGTAAGATAAGCGGTACACTTAATCCCAAAAAGGACTTCGAAATATTGCGAATTTAATCCTCAATGGATGGAGAAAAATGGAACAAACAAAAATCGATTCTTTGAGTGAAGATACCGCTTCAATCCAAAAAATAATCGGAAGATATTTCAACATTCAAGATACGACCAGCGGAACCCATTCGGATAAATGGCTCTTTCGGTTCCGTGGCAGTTTGAGAGATACTAACAGTGAATATGCTTTTGACCAGATCTCAGAACAATTAAAATCTTTTCACTTAAAACCTCTATTTCGAATTGAGGATAAACAGCAAATTATTTACATGGTCGAAGATCTGCCAGCTCCCGCACCAGCAAACACCAGAATCAACTTAATTCTCTTCATCCTGACTCTGCTTTCCGTCTGGTTTACCGGCGGTCTTATGTCACTTGAATTGCTGGAGCAGGGATCAACTTTAGATTTTCTGAAAGCAATTTTGTTGGATGGCTGGCCATTCGCAGTGAGTTTGATAGCTATTCTGGGAGCACATGAAATGGGTCATTTTTTTGCAGGCCGTTTTCATAAAGTCAATGTGACCCTCCCATATTTTATTCCCCTTCCTGTGATCAGTCCGTTTGGCACAATGGGTGCATTTATTAATATGCGCGGTGTCCCGAAAAATAAAAAACAACTATTTGATATCGGTATAGCCGGTCCACTGAGCGGACTGGTATTTGCCATTCCCATTCTATTTTTCGGTCTATTAATTTCAGAAGTCCAGCACTTACCATTAGCTGTTGGAAACGGGGTTGCCTTTCAAATGGAAGGTAACTCTTTGCTCTATTTGCTAATGAAATTTATCATCTTCGGTCAATGGCTTCCGCAACCTCTAGATTTTGGCGGACTTTCACCTTTCTTGTATTGGCTGCGGTACTTTTTTACCAGTCAGCCCATGCCATTAGGAGGACTGGATGTAACCTTACATCCGGTTGCCTGGGCAGGTTGGGCTGGCATCCTGGTTACATCGCTGAATTTAATTCCGATCGGCCAGCTTGATGGCGGGCATATATTATCAGCAATTGTCGGAAAAAATTCCCGCAAAATCTTTAGCCTTCTGCTGGTTTTTTTGGTGATTCTTGGCTTTGCCTGGAATGGATGGTGGTTCTGGGCTTTTTTACTGTTTTTTCTCAACCGGGTACCTTCACAGGTGGAGGATGAAATTACTCCGTTGGATCGAAAACGTAAAATTATTGCTTTTTTTATGCTGATCGTGTTTATTCTGGTCTTTATACCGGTCCCACTCGTTATTCTTTCCTAAGCAAAGCTATTGAGTGTCTGGATTATTTTTCCATCCAGCGTTTTGTACGTTTGCATCGCTTGAACGGTCAGGCAAGAATGTGCAGGTAATACACACACCAGATCACCCACTTCAAGTGAAACTACTTTCCCAGGTAGACATTTAATCACACCATGCTCCTGGGATAAGGACATTAATTCCCCAATAATATCTCGACAATTCCAGGATTCAGAAATGCACGTAACTACGATCCCGTACCCATTCGAGCCATCACTTCGCTGATAAAAATCTTTGGAAAAGTGAATTGCACCACCGTAAATGACAACTTCATCACGCTCTTCATGAATTGCCACAATCGGGCAAGCAACACAAACAGCAATTTCTTCCAACGAGCAGGAACCGATTTTATACTGCTGCACATCATAAAAGAGGAAGTTTCCTGGCCTGATCTCATCAATTGCACCAAAATCTTCCACAAGTGATGTTGTTGGTGTATCGCCAACGGAAATTAATGTTTTATGAAAGCCTTTGTTGATTAAAGCTTTTTGAATGAACTGCATTCTTTGCAACGATACTTCATATAAAGAGGCTACTTCCTCGAGTGCATGTGCCCGATAGGAATGCCCGGCATGCGTTAAGAGACCATCAAATTTTAGTTTTTTGCTGCCATTTAGTTGTTCAACAAGGCGCAAGATTTTATCAGGGTCATTCCAATCTATTCCACTGCGCATCGAACCAACGTCGACTTTTACCCGTATTTTAACTGGAACACTCAGAAATTTTTCCAGAAAATTGGCAGTCTCCATGGATTCAACCAATAAGGTCAACGAGATGGTTTTCGCCAGATTGTCAATCGATTCCACCTCACGTAAGTTTACCGGAAAAGCAATCAAAATATCCTGCCAGGCATGGTTGGAAAAATAAACCGCCATTTCCACCGATGAGACAGTGATCGCTTGTATTCCTTTTTTATGAAACCATTCGCCAATTTCTGCAGATTGATGCGTCTTAAAATGTGGACGGAAGAGTATGTTTTGCTTTTCTATTTTGGTCGAAATCGCTTCCAGATTCTTTCGCGCTTTAATTTCATCAAGAATCAAAGTTGGCCGGGTAATGGTCGCAAACACATTCATTTTTAACCTAGGGAATATATCCAAAATAAAGGGCATGCCCAAAAGCAAAATGGATTATGCCATAGGGACTGACCGTGAATGCTGTCAAGGGGCTATCCGGAATTGATTGTAAAGAAACAAAATCTGGACTAATTTGTTTTTGCATATTTAATGCAAGACTGAAATGGTACACACTTCCATTTAGCTGATCCAGAAAATAAATTGAGGGGTCTGGAGGTTGAGTCGTTTGTATTTGGATAAAATCAGTACCGGCAATCATATCAATTGTCTGTCGTTCCTGACCGGATTGAATAATTCCGTAACCAATATCTGCCGTACACTGAATCTGAACATTATCTAGCGCACAACCCATTAGTTTACCGCTTTTACTTAAAACGTAAAGTTGACTTTCATAGAGGGCAATATCAGCAGTATTTGCTAAATCATCCGGGATATTGCCATTAAAGATTGATTCCGGATTACCTTCGAAAGTCAAACCATCGGCAGGTAAGCGGTAGATGTCACGGGTTCTTTCATCAATATCTAAAATATAAAGACTATACCCATTAAAGCCAATTGCCTGAATTTGTCCCCAGCCCATTTCGGGGGTTTTCATCTCAACAGTGAAAGGCTCACTACCCGGAGAACACAGAATGACAGTGCCTACACGGTCAATTCCAATTATGGTTGCATTACGAGAATTACTGTAAGAGATCAGATCAATATCCACCAGCTCATGCACCACGGTCTGACCGAATTTTCCCGGACCACACATAAATGTTGTATCAACCTCATAATCCGGTCTGGTCGCGACCATTCGCAATACACGGCCAGTTACCTGATCGAGGGCATACAGATCTTCGTTGGAATTCACCACCATCTTGCTGATATTGATTCTGCGATCAATACCGGTTGGTACGGATTCTTGAAGCTGCAATCGGGTTACCCCCTGCAAGTCATCCAAATGTTTTTGGACGATCAAACGCAACTCTTGCGAGACATCTGTTTTCCCATACTTGTCGGCCTCATCCAGAAATAGAAGAGCATCTTGTAAGACAATAAGGCGCTTTACATCATCAATTTCTTCATTTGCTTGAGTAACAAGAGTGCTTGCTTGAAGCACGAATTTCTGATGCTGTTCCCCACGTCCGCTCCGAAAATAAATTGTCATTGAAAGTGCGACAACAAGTACAGGCACTAAAATGGCAATGAAGAACATGCTGGTCAAAGATAAATTCGAATTGCTTCCTGCGGAAGACAGACTGGACCGTGAAATTAATTTAGCAGTATTTTCGGAAAGTGAGCTATTAATTTCCTCGGATTTTGATGTTGCTTTGATCAAAATATTCTTAATTGACAATAGCCATTTGGCCAATATTTGTGAATAACCAATTGAAGTTTTTTGATTTCTTTGCTCAATCCCTGCATCACCGTCGGTTTCTGGAACCCATTTCTGATCCGCAAAAAGTATGTCCTGGCGAGATAACTCAGGTTTACTATTAGACTCTTTTTCTAATAACTTTTCCTTGCTTTGAACCACGTCACTACCCGAAAAAGAATGGGTTGATCGGTCGGATTCGGAATTGCCAAATGGGATTTGCATCTCGGGATTGTCAATTGGAAAATCAACTGGTAATTCTGCTACAGGTTCTACCCGGGATTGCTCTTGAATAGCCAGCTCATTTGCGAGATTTTCCACAATACGTTGCTCTTGATCAGTACCTGGCTCAATCGGGTCTAACTCTGGCTGTTTGAAAGGAGTATAGGCAACAGGTGCTTCAATTACTTCCTCTTCAATTTTATTGCTATGTTCCAGCGCAGAGCCATCCAGACGCAATTGGTGAATTGCACCGCTACCATTGCGAACTTGTAGAATGATTGCTTCGAAATCGCGTTCTGCTTTGGCAAGTAAAACCTTGCGCAGTTGACTGATTGAATTGCGCGATCCCTCACTTAAAGAAGCTTTTGTCCATCCTTGGGGAGGGTGACTGCTGAGAACGATCCTATCCCCATTTTTCAGTTCAACATGAAAGAAAGTGAACTTAATCGCCCTCGTCACACCGATCCCCTGACTACCAGTGGCTGAACTTACAAAGACAGCCGGTCTCTCAATATTAATCACGAAGGAAACCCCCGAACCGGCATGCGCAAGATAGGCTCCATCACCATGAAAAACAATTATCTGCAAAGTGCCGGCTAAAATTTGGCTGATTTTTTTACCCTGATTGAATTTAACAATCCACTCATTCAGGCTTCCGCCGCATTTACGGATGGCAGTTGTTACTGGACCATTGGTGCGAAAAAACGAGGTGGCTGATTTTTGAAGAAATTTATCAATCTCTAGAATCTCGGAGCTCGATAACTTGCGTGAAGATGAAAATTTAAAGAGAATTAGATCGGATTCACGCGTACGGGCAGCCCGACGTGAGGCGGCACTGACATAATATCCCTCAACCGAAGAAGTTTCTTTTTGTTCTTTAAGCGCCAAAGGGAGAACATACAGATCAAACAATATTACGAATTTCCCTTCTTCTCTGCAATTTGTATATCAGTAATTATAAATTAGAATTTCGTTTTCATTTCCTTGTCTATTTTCACTTCTCAATTTTTGAGTAGACTTTATCTAATCTCTCGACCTTGGATAGTTCTTATTTGAATAATCAGAATCGTTAATTGAAATAGTAAAAGTTATTACGTCTACTGTAAATGCCAAAAAAATACTCGTATAATGAAAACATTCTTGACACGACAAAAGATCAGTTTCCTTGGAGGAGTTGAATGAGTCTCGAACATGAAGCAATTACAGTAGATATTGGTTTACGGCTGCGTGAACTGCGAGAAGCCCGTAGAATTTCTATGCGTGAGTTAGCTCGTCGCAGTTCGCTCTCCGCAAATGCACTCAGTATGATCGAAAGAAATCTCACTTCTCCTTCGGTAAGTACTTTAAATAAGTTAGCCGGTGCCTTAGAAGTTCCTATCACTGCATTTTTCCGTAACGAACCTGAAAAACAGCAAGTGGTTTTTAAGAAAGCGGACGAACGTTCCCGAGTTCCATTCATGCGCGGTTTGTGGGAAGGCTTGGGCGGTGAGGCTTTTGTGGGAAAAATTGAAGCTTTCCTTCTTACTCTTGATGCTGGAGGAAGCAGTGGACCGCATGGCATGCTGCACACAGGGCATGAATTTGTTTATTGTTTACGGGGAAATCTAGAATATGAAGTGAATGGTAAGTTTTATGCGATGGAAGGTGGTGACAGCCTCATCTTCGCATCACAATTAATCCATCGCTGGCGGAATGCAGGCAAAACTGTTACCAATGCAATTGTAGTGATTTCTGGTTTCGAAGAAAATGAACATCCATCCGAATTCCACATCGCTTCCGCCCAAAACCCGGAAGCATCAGGGGAAATTCGCAATTTGAAGTGATCTTCAAAAGGAAACTATTTATTTTCAAGCCGGATTCCGTGACCTCTGACCGTCACGATAAAATCCTGCGTGCCATCATACATAACCAGTCGTTCTCTTAACCTGCGCACGAGCGCATCCAAAGCCTGCTCTGAAACCCCCTGGGCTCGTTCTTCTCCCCAAATTGCAGCAATCAGATCACTGCGGGAGACTACTTTCCCTTCCTGTTCATAGATTGCTTGCAAAAGCCTGAACTGTGGAGCGGATAACGGCGGATCAAGCTCTTGATCACCAACCCACACCCTTCTTGATTTTGCATCAAGATCAATCTTGGCGTGGTTTGAGTAAATTATTCTTTCATGAGGTAAAATAGATTTATCCAGTGGCAGTGTAGCATCCGAGCTTAAAAAAATAAAATCTTGAATAAGAGCAATCTGAATTAAATCCCCATCTTGAATCTGGATTGGACTACTTAATCGGACACCATTACAAAATGTGCCATTTTTGCTTTCCAAATCCTCGAGCACGATATTCTCAGGACGCAAAGTAAATTTGGCGTGTACACGCGAAACCTGGCGATCCGGTATCACAATCTCACATTCCTGATCGCGACCAATTCGCAAAACATCAGCAATACCCCACCGAAGACCACTTAACGGTCCTCCCTGGGCTATTAAAACTGGAAGTTCTGCCATCGGTCTCGCCATTTTTTCTCACCTGCCTCGATATGTGCAATGATCGTATAAGGGTATAATATATCAAATAATCGCCGATTTGTACAAAGAATGCCTTTTGAAGTTAATCAAATATATTTACGGAAAGAAGAGAATGTATGCCGCTCCCATTAAAATCCGGGGATGTGTTGCGTGGTCGTTATCAAATACGGAAAATAATTGGTCAGGGTGGATCTGGCTCAATTTACCTTGCCGATGATCTGCGATTAAATGGCAGACTGTGCGCACTGAAAGAAGTTGAGCATGATCGCTCATTAACTGGCGATTTACTCAAAGAGGCGCGCGATCAATTTTTACAGGAAGCAACTGTCCTCGCCAGATTAGATCACCCAAACCTGCCAAAAGTCTCCGATTTCTTTTCAGTATCCAGCCGTGATTACCTGGTGATGGATTACGTACCCGGTGAAGATTTACGTGCACTTATGCTGGAAGGAAAAAGAAATGAGCATTTTCTTTCAGAAGTTGATGTGTTAAATTGGATGGGCCAGTTATCGGATGCCCTGATTTACTTGCATGAACAAAACCCACCAATTTTACATCGTGATATCAAACCAAGTAATTTGAAGTTAACACCCAGCGGTCTATTAAAATTGGTAGATTTTGGTCTGGTTAAGGTTGCCGTTCCAGGTGAAATTACGATTACTATTGTTCAAGGTCAGGGAACAGCTTTGTACACTCCGCTGGAACAATATGGCGGTGATTCTGGCCATACTGACGTTCGCAGCGATATCTATGCGATGGGCTCCACCATGTACCACCTCTTAACGAACACAAATCCCGCAGATGCCAGAACACGTTTTCTTTCTCCAAAAGCACTGGTACCTCCCCGTTCGATCAATCCAGAATTAAGTAATCGAACTGAAAAGGCAATCCTGTGGGCTATTAACCTGCACCCTGATGAACGACCGGACAATGTGCGCATTTTCCGCCAAAGCTTACTCGGTGACCGCCCTACCATAACCAGACCAGCCAATAAAAAATTAACGATTGGTGAAATCATTCGCTTAAAACCTGAACAGATATTTCTTTGGTCAGCAATTGGCTTAATTATGCTCAGTTTTCTATTGACGATTAGCAAATAACTTCTTATATGATCGGGTAATTCGGGTTTGCCAGATTAAAGCAGCCAACCAGCCAATGATCAATCCAATCATCGTCAAAGCCAGCAAATCCACTGTCTTAAATTCAAGAACCCATTTTCTATTTGCATTAATTTGCAACAAAATGAGAATATAGCTCAGAACCCCGCCGATAACTCCCAGGAATAAATAACGCAAAACCCATCGAATTGGGAAGCGATTATAAGTAAACAAATAAAATGCACCGCTGCCCATTAAGGTAAGTGTCATTACCGACAACCAATCCATCACGTCGGGAAAATCCTTTGGCTCTATCGGACTGATTACAGTCATTTCGAGCGTTGGCGATGGGGTTGAAGTGACAGTAGGGGTCTCCGTTTCGCTTGGTTGGGGAGTACTTAAAACGACAATGGTTGCCTCTGCACCTTCTGGAGCAGGAATTTCGAGCTGAATCAAATCCGACATGGTCGCAGGGTCGCTGGTTGCCCTTATCTCCAGCAAACCTGTGTTTTGTACTCGATAAGATAGACGGGCAATGCCATTCAAGGTCGTCATCTCAAATTGCTGTGAGAATGGTGGATCTTTCATATAATTTATCAAAAAACGTACCACTGTCCCATCCGGCACAGGATTTTGGTTATGATCATAAATAATGCCAGTTCGAATTGATACGGTCTCTCCCAGTGCGAAAATGGGTATATTCGCTGGTTCCGGGGTTGATTCGGATACAGTTGCGGTTACCTCTGGTGAATACTCAAGGTACAAAGGAATGACTTGCTCCGGGTCGGGTGACATGGCGGAAATTAATTCATAGCCAATACCAGGCACACTCACCGGCAATGCACCATCAGCTGAGGCTTCTTGAAATAAAATTCTGGCAGCAAGTTCTATGAATGCAGGTGTCTTGCTAAAAAGAATATAATAAGCCGTCAATTTGCTGATATCTGTTGCATCCAAATAGTATGGAGCATTAAAACCAAAGGCAACCACCTTTTTATCTCGCAGCAAATCGGTACGGTCAGATAGGAACTTCTTCATCGCCAGTGAATTGGGATTCTCCGGATCCGGTTTGATAAACGAAAAAATGATCCAGTTGGCATTTCGTAATTCAGAATCCAACGCAGAATAAGATTTTGGATCATTTAAATAACGGTTTAAATCGTTAAACGAGAATGAAGACATACGCGCATCAATGACTTGTTCACCCGCTCCCGGACCGTAAAAACGTAAAACAGCTTTTTCTAAGGCATCCACAGAAAGAATATCCTGCGATGGACATTCATCACACTGGCTGGCCGTCACCCGCTCGGTGAAAAATAATACCCTCTCCGAAATCTGGGGCGGCCGCGGCATAACAATGTTTAAATCCTGGAAATCCGGGCTCATCAGAACCGCCGATTGATTGGCAACTTCAAAACTAACTTGCTGATTGGTACCAACTATCGTGAGATCTTCAGGATCGGTGAGCACATTTTCAAGTGAAAATTGAGGGTAAAGTCTGTATTTCAATCGTAGAATCCGCTCCACCGAACTATCAACCCTTTGAGCGAAAGCGGTATCTTCCTGGTATTTTTGTGAGAAGAATTCCAAAATACGTAACGTGGTAGCATATGGATCCAGATCACGTGCGTCTATATATAGATCCAATAATAGTAAGTCATTGCCTGACAGAAATGCGTTTCGGGCGATCTGCCGCAGGTCATAGGTTTCACCTAATGGATCGAAGAATTTTCTGACTGCATTTGAACCCAAATTATCACTGACAATGATGCCACCTTGATTTCTCCAGATCGAAAACTCAGGCAAAGCCATTAATTGTTCCTGGGCTGCCTGATCAAAACTGACCGGTCTGGTCGTGGCGCGAATATTACCCTGAAAGCCTTGATACCGGATATGGGAAACCAAAAGACCATCAGTTGTAGAAAGATTGTCCGGTGCATCGCCCGTCACTGCAAAGAATGGTGCTAGTTCAATTTGCTTCAATTGTTCCAAAGATTTACGAACGGTTGCAACTTCCTCATCCGGCAGACGGTCGGAAGATCCGCGACCAGGGAAATGCTTGGCGATTACTGCCATCGTATTCTCACTACCAGTGTGTACGCCGCTGATGAAGGCTTTGCCTAGTTCACCTACCCAATATGGATCACCACCAAATGTGCGGGTTCCAAGATCATCACCACCTTCAACATAAGGTAAATCGAGCACATCCAGTAAAGGACCCAAATAGAGATTGAAACCCAGTGCGCTTAATTCTTCCCCCAGCACTTCGCCAACATTCATGGCAAACTTACGGTCCCAGGTGGAACCAATCGCCATTTCATTCGGCGTGGAAGTGATTCCAGAAAGAATCTGGTCAAACGGATACGAATCGCCATCCTGGTTTATTGAGACGAATAATGGCACATAATTGTTAGGTGAACCACCAGGAGACGACAAATCTGACAAATCCGCCTGGGAATCATCCCACTCAGATTGTTGTAATTCCTGAATTAAGGTTTGTGCTGTTGCAGTCGTATCTGCGTAAGAAAAATTATTGTTGCGTGCATTTAAAATCACACCGCCCACATGGTGATTGGTAATCAAATCATATATCGGTGAGTCCATTTCAACCGAATTCCCTTGAAAGGAGACCAAAAATAATTGGCCAATCTTTTCCTCAGGAGACATTTTCCCCAGAAGGTCGCGAACCATTTGATCAACGCTGTTTTCTTGAGCATTTACTCCCACAGTCGGGTGGATAACGCCTACCATAATTGTGACGCAAAAAAGAGCGACGATGGAAAGGTAGAGAAACCGATTAACCTTCATTCGAATCCCACTTCTCTTTCCAACGCTTACAAATACTCTCATGCAATTCTGATTGAATATTTGATCCAGTCATAACGAGGATACTTTTCTGAGAAGGAACTTTTTTGAAGAGGTAGGCAGCCAAAGGAACCGCCGCTGAACCTTCTATGGTTTCTCCGTATTTAAAATAACAATAAGCAATGGCGTGCTCAATTTCCAATTCATCTACCAACAAGAAGTCATCCAGCATACTGCGCACGAGTGGAATAGTGATTGAATTTTTTTCAATCGCACCAGTTAAACCATCAGCAATACTGGTCTTTTCCTGGATATCTTTCTGGCTTCCAAAGTGATAAAGAGAATAAAAATAAGAGGAGTTAACACTCTGTACACCGATCATCCTGATTTTCAACTTTTTATTCCGAAAAGAGGATCCAACTCCCGCTGCCAGACCTCCTCCGCAGACGGGTACAAAACATTGCAAGTCATCTTCTATGTCAATCTCATTTATGATTTCCGCTCCAATCGTAGCGTGTCCAGCGATAACTAGCTTGTCGTTATAGGGTGAAACCCATGTCGCGCCTTTTTTGATGGCGAAAGCCTGCGCCTCATCTTCAGCTGTGGAAAAGTCGCCAGCAACTTTGATAACAATAGCGCCAAAATTCACCATAGCCGTTTCTTTATTAATAACTGAATTTTCAGGTATAAAAATGGTCGCTTTGACACCAAGTAATTTGGCAGCATAGGCAACACCCAATCCATGGTTTCCCGCAGACGCTGCCACCAACCCTCGCTCTTGTTCCCAGGTTTCCAGTGCTAGAATTTTATTTAAAGCACCACGCACTTTAAATGCTCCCGTTTTTTGGTGATTCTCCCACTTGAGATAAATATTAAGTTCCGGATCGTATGTCAAGGGGGTATTGTTTATTTTGCCATCCAATCTTTGGATCGCTGAATCAATCGCAACAGCCGAGATCATTCAACTCCTAGAACATTTCTGACCAATTGAGGATCGTCCGTGATGACCCCCTCAATTTTTAGGTCAAATAAGCGGATGATTTCTTTTACATCATCTACAGTCCAGGCAATTATATTGCGCTGTAGATGGTGTTGTTGCTTGACAAATTCTGGTTTGATATCCTGAAAATGAGGATTAATAAACTCGGGTGAAATCCAGCGTAAGATATTTGAACGATTAATCATACCTGCAATACCAGGTAATGATAAAAGTGCCACCGGTACCTCAGGCAAAATTCTTTTCGTCAGAATCAAGTTCAATGGATTGAACGAAGAAAAAATAATTTGACCTTTCACGCCCAATTCTTTAACCAAATGTGCTACTTTGCTTGCCAAACCATCAAACATAGAACTGTAATTTGTCAACTCGATATTAACGATAAAGTCAGCAGGAACCATCATCAATACGTCTCTCAAAATCGGAATTTTTTCTTCACGAAATTGTTCGGAGAAATGCAAACCTGCATCCAGATTGCGAATTTGTTCAAGCGTAAAATTCCTTACTTTTCCTTTGCCATTGGTCGTCCGGTCAACCGTGAGGTCATGAATTATGATGATTTCACCATCACGAGTCAACTTTACATCGAATTCAATGCCATCCGCACCAAAATCTATGGCGCGCTGAAATGCTGCCATCGTATTCTCCGGAGCATGAGCACTTGCTCCGCGATGACCAAGAATGATAGGACGGTTTGGTAATAATTTAACCACTTACAATTCCACAAAGTAAGATAAGGCAGCCCGATCGATTAAATCTTTAGAGAGTGTAGCCTCAACATCCATATAGCGTGAAATATCGATGATCTGGTCGCAAATATCACGTGGATGAGAAGCTCTCAGCGGTCTGTTACGTTTAATATAGTGTTCTTGTAGCAAATATGCCAGACCTTCATCAGAATAAGTGACGCCTTTTTGAGCTGCAACACGTCGGAAAAGCTCTCGGTAATCCTCGTATGAGGGATCACTGATTTCAATTTTATGCCGAAGGCGGCGCAAGAAGGCTTCATCGACCAGGTCTTTTGGTGGCAAATTGGTCGAGAAAATAACCAAAACATCAAAAGGCACCTCAATTTTACGCCCTGTGTGCAGGCTCATAAAATCCAACCGGTTTTCCAAAGGAACAATCCAACGGTTCAGCAAGTCACGCGGACGTACTAATTGTCGGCCAAAGTCATCGATTAGAAGGATGCCTCCATTAGCTTTTACCTGGAAAGGTGCCTCGTAGTATTTATTGGTCGAATCAAATACCAGGTCAAGACCCGACATGGTTAACTCACCACCGGTGACGATAAAAGGTCTTCGAATCCGTATCCAGCGCGGATCACGCCTTTGACCTGTTCGAGCGGAACCGGTGCCATTCGCGGTCGTGTCTTCTTCTTTAACCATTTGGTGATTGACCGAATCAAAAAGCTTTATAACCTGACCATCCACATAAATCGCAAATGGGATGTACATTGCCTGCGCTTGTAACAGGTTTCCCACTGCTCGGGCTACACTGGTTTTACCATTGCCTGGCGGGCCGTACAAAAAGATTGATGTCCCGGAATTCACTGCGGGACCCAGTTGACCAAAGGTCTGTTCATTGATCACCAGGTGATTGAGTACCTGGCGCATCAAACGACTGGTCACTTGAATTCTTCCACGTCCTTGTTTAAGGATTGATTCGTTATAGACATTTAAAGGTACAGGTGCTGGCCCGGCGTATTGACTTCTTTCCAGTGCTTCACGGGCACGGTTAATACCTGCTCCTGTGATCGCATACAAGTAAGAACCCTCACCTAATCCCATTTGCGAGGATTTTACCTCGATTAATTTCTCTCGTTTTAGAATCTCAAGTATCTGGTCAACAATTCCCGTAAATGGCAAAGCAACTTCTTCGGCGATTTTAAATCCCGCTGAATAACCTTGAAAATACATTACCTTAAGGATTAAATCCTGCAGCCAAAGTGCCGAAAGACCGGTCTGCTCAACCGTGTTAATAGGTGGAGGTAGAAAAGATTTTTGAGCGGGTGCAACAGCCGAAATTGGATTAGAACCCTGTCCTGATTGAGCGACCATAAATGCCTCCGAGCAACAAATAAAATTATTAATTGAATTATAGCATGGTGGATGATTCTTATTATTTTGAAAGTAACTCAACAACTAACTTCAGACAGAAGCCTTGATATCTTTAATATTCAATTGCTTGCTATTTTGTCCATTGAAAAAATTGTTCTCAATTTGGTAAAAAATATCGATGTATTCAGGTAAATCCGAAAACCAATAACCCTGCCGAAATGCTATCGCATCAAAGACCGGGTCCCCATCGCGCAGAGTTAATTTCAAGTGAGTTTTTTCCTGTCCCACAGCTCTGGCATTCAGAACACGGACATTTCGGGAAATGAAAGTTGCGGGTGGATTACCAGCACCGATGGGGTCGAGTTGTTCGAGAGCATTGAGAATATTGATCGGCAAGTGCCGCAAAGGGATCTCGATATCTGCCAGAAGGCTGGGTTTGATCGCATCCTGGTTCAAAGTCTCTGCTGCAATTTCATGCAGACGCTTCATCAATAAAGGTAGATTTTCATTCGCAACGGTAAAACCAGCGGCCATCGCATGCCCTCCATGTTGAATTAAGAGATCTTTACAACGGTCAAGTGCCCTGGTTATATGAAATTCTTGAATGCTGCGGCAGGAAGCCCTGGTATTTTGCTCGCCAATGTACCCCACAACTGTCGGGCGATAGTAATTTTCTGTCAATTTAGCCGCCACCAACCCCACCAACCCTGAACTGAAACCCTTATCCACAGCAAACAAAACGAGATCCTTGTTATTTATTAAAAGCTCGGCTTGACTTTGCATATCGCGGGTTAGCTGTTGCCGTTTTCGATTTAAATCATCCAATTCCTGCGCCAACAATCCTGCAGAGGTTGTATCTGTTGTCATTAAAATCGTAAGCGCTTTTTGGGCAGCAACGGGTAATGAGTAGTCTAACTCAATCTCCTCTGCTTCATCCGTATCATTAAGGATCGATTCAATTCGTCCTACCGAATTTAGGCGAGGCGCTATGCCAAAACTTATGTCAGTTGCTGAAATAGCTTCCATCTTTAGGCGAGAAACGCCAATTAATGCAGCCAGACCTCTTCGTTTGCCAAACCGCATCTGCAAAAGACCGGTTTTTACGATTGAACGGTTTTCACCAACCAATGGGACTACGTCAGCGACAGTTCCCAGGGCTGCCAGGTCAAACCATTCGAGCAGGTTCAATCCGGCTTGCGGCCGTGTTTGGATAATTGCCTGGGCAATTTTAAGCGCCAATCCCACGCCAGACAAATTGGTTTCCGGGTAAGCATCTCCAGATTGCTTTTGACATACTATCGCGTGGACGGAAGGCAAAACTTCCGCCGGGCTGTGGTGATCACTAATAATGACCTTCATTCCCAGGTTTTGGACAGCATAATTCAGCTCATTGACCGACCTGATACCACAATCAACTGTCAGCAATAATTTGACGCCGGCAGCCTGCAGTTTTTCCAGAGCTAAGATATTTATGCCATAGCCTTCAGTAAAACGATCGGGAATATAGGGGGTTACTTGGGCCCCAATTCGAGATAGCACCTCACTCATCAAGGCTGTCGCGCTGATTCCATCGACATCGTAATCGCCATAAACAGCAATCGGCTCTCCACCGTCTATCGCCGCAAGAAGCAGCCCTACGGCATTCTCCATGTCTTTTAATAAGAAGGGGTTATAAAATGGTCCGTTTCCGTTTAGGAAAGTCTCAGCGGTTTCAGCATCATCGATCCCGCGATTGTATAGAAGCTGTGCTATGACGGGTGTAAAATCATGAAACCTTTCCAATATATCAGAAGGGATAAGGGGCGCGACTTTCCAACTTTTTTCTAAGGGCGTTTGAATCATTACTTACCAATCTTTTTTTTAAAAATTTTTTCAAATACAGAGTTTTCTAAAAAAAATTGTTAAGAGAACAAAAAACTATTTCAAATAATATTAATCTCTAAGAATTCATCAATTTAATTCAGATTGTTTCGCAAAATCATTCTTTATTGAAACATGCCTCTGAAACTTGAACTCATGATTTGCCAATGGGCAGCATATGCATCATAGTATAATCGACAAATCTGAACCATAAGAGAGAATTATCCTATCTCAACAACAAAGAAGGGGCAAATTCAATTTTGACAATGACCTCCCATCCGTTTACATTTGAAATTCTAGCCCGCGACAAAGATGCGCGGATTGCAACTTTTACAACCCCACACGGCATTCTCGAGACTCCTCTATTCGCACCAGTTGGAACACAGGCAACTGTTAAGACTTTGACGCCTGCCCAACTCAAAGAAACCACCTCCACCCTGGTGCTTGCCAATACCTATCATCTTTATTTGAGGCCAGGTGCGGATTTAGTGGCTGAAATGGGGGGATTACATAACTTTATGCAATGGTCACAGCCATTGCTAACTGATTCTGGTGGCTTTCAAGTTTTCTCATTGGCAGATATGCGGAAAATTGACGAAGATGGGGTCACATTTCGAAGCCACATTGATGGCTCGCAACATCGTTTTACACCTGAGAAATCCATAGAGATTCAAGAGAAACTGGGGGCAGACATTATTATGGCTTTTGATGAATGTGCCCCACCTTATGATTTTGAATACAATCAACAGGCAATGCAACGAACTCACTCCTGGGCATTGCGATCCAAAAATGCTCACACGCGCGCTGACCAGGCCTTGTTTGGGATTGTTCAAGGTGGAGTGTTTCCAGAATTACGACGAGAATCTGCCGCTTTTATTGCAGATCTTGACCTGCCGGGAATTGCAATCGGCGGGCTGTCGGTTGGGGAAAAGAAAGCTGAAATGTATGAGATGGTCGAAGTTGTCAATTCTGTCTTACCCGCAGAAAAACCACGTTATTTGATGGGCGTAGGGACTCCTGAAGATCTGGTCTACGGTGTATTACGAGGAATTGATATATTTGACTGTGTCTTGGCAACCCGTCTTGCCCGCCATTCATCCGCACTGACAATGAATGGAAGATTAAACTTGATGAATGCCCAATATGCCCATGATCCATCGCCAATTGAAAAAAATTGTGCTTGCTACACCTGCCAGACATTCTCACGAGCCTATATCCGCCACTTAATTGTTGCCCGTGAATCACTTTTCGGAACTCTAATTTCAATCCATAATATTCATATGTTGCAAATATTGATGAGTAAATTACGCCAGGCTATCCGGGAGGGCAACCTGGAGCAATTTGCTAGTTCTTTTCTATGCCATTACGAATATAAACCCGGCAAGACAGCCAATACCATATTGAGTGAACACGGGGATTTACGATGAATTTTTTTCAAGCATTTATATTGGGCATTGTCCAAGGCATTACTGAGTTTTTACCCATTTCCAGTTCCGGTCACCTTGTTTTCGTACCTTTTTTGCTCAACTGGCAAATTCCCACGGATCAGATTTTTCCGTTCAATGTTTTGGTGCAATTGGGGACACTCCTCGCAGTTATCGTTTATTTTTGGAAGGACCTTGTGCAAATCGTTATCAATTTTGTAAGTGGTTTATTTCAGAAAAATCCGATAAGAAATCAGAAAACGCGTCTGGGATGGCAGCTAATTTTTGCCACTTTGCCAGCTATGATTGGTGGTTTATTCTTAAAGGATCTGGTTGAAACATCATTTCAATCCATCATTGCAACAGCCGTTTTCCTTCTGGTCACAGCCTTGTTACTCTTAATCGCAGATCGATTTGGAAAAGCACGCCAAAAACTGGCTGAAATGAATTTTAAGAACGCATTTGTCATTGGTGCTTTTCAACTCCTTTCGATCTTTCCCGGGATCTCACGTTCTGGATCCACCATTACAGGTGGTGTATTGCAAGGTTTGAGTAGAAAAGACGCTGCTCGTTTTTCATTTTTAATGTCAATCCCAGTTATGTTTGGAGCTTCTCTTTTGAGCATTAGCGACCTGCTGGCAATTACCAATCTGGACCATTTCTTACCGGTATTAGCCATTGGGTTTATAACATCAGCGGTTGTCGGATTCATTTCAATTCACTGGCTATTAAAGTTCCTGCAAAATAACAATCTGCGCGTATTTTCGGTGTATTGCACTGTCCTTGCTGCTGCAATATTTATTCTCGCTATTTTACGGTAATAGATCGTCATCTCTCGTCTTTTTTAGCCAAGAAAGAGATCTTTCCAAGTGTAAATATGACTATCAAAATAATCTATAGAAAAAAAGACACAATAATTAAAATGACAAATGACCTGACGGTTGCCAAGTTATTAAAACAACTTAACCTTTTCCCTGAAGCTAATCTTGTGACACGTGCCGGCGAATTATTGACAGAACACGAGTTGCTGAGAGATGGAGATATTATCAAGATCTTGCCGGTCATCTCTGGTGGTGAGCGATGAAATGCCGGAAATGTGGGCAACGAGCCGTTATCAATATGCGTCAGCATAAACTGCCTTTATGCAAGCACCATTTTCTTCTATGGGTTAAGGAACAAACGGAACGAAACATCCGAAAATATAATATGTTCACACACGATGACCACATTTTGGTGGCTGTTTCAGGTGGCAAGGATTCTTTGGTCCTTTGGGATGTGCTGCACCAATTAGGTTACAACACAGCTGGCCTGTATGTCAATCTTGGGATCGAAGAGCAAAATGGGTATTCCAACAATTCAGCTCAATTTGTCATAAATTTTGCTGAGAAAAACGGGCTTAAATTGCATACTTTTGGAATACAGGAGACATACGGCAGTACTATTCCTGAAATATCTGCCCATTCACGGAGGAATAAAAACAAGCCCTGTGCAGTTTGTGGGTTGGTGAAACGACATACATTCAATAAATTTGCAATGGAAAATGGGTTTACTGTTCTGGTCACTGGTCACAACCTGGATGATGAAGCGGCAGTTTTATATAACAATACCCTCAGCTGGCAACTTGATTTTTTACGACGTCAGGCACCAGTTTTGCCTGCCAAGGACGGGCTGCTACGAAAGGCAAAACCATTTTGCCGTTTTTATGAGCGTGAGACCACTGCCTATGCCCTGCTTTCAGGCATTGAATACATTGAAGATGAATGCCCGCATGCTGATGGCAGTACAACAATTGCGATCAAAAATATTCTTAACCAACTGGAACATAATCATGCCGGTACAAAATTGGCTTTTTATTTAAAATTCCTTAAAGCGAAACCTGAACTTTTTCCGGAAGTCGGTACCGATCTTGTACCAAAAGACCCATTATACCCATGCCCTAACTGCGGGCAACCAACTTCTAAAAAAAGCGATTGTGCCTTTTGCCGCCTGATTTTGGAAGTTCAAGCCAAAAAATGAGAAAAGCAAAAACTGGCAGGGAGATTCCCTGCCAGTTTTGTGTATTTTTTTTATGCTTTTTCCAGGTAGCGTTGTTTTTCCCAATCGGTAACGAAGATACGGTATTCGTCCCATTCTGTCCTTTTGGCACGCATGAATGCATCGTAAAGGGTTTCACCCAGACTATTTCTTACAACTCTGTCAGCTTCCAATTCGTCCAGTGCTTCCTTGAGCGAGCCAGGCAGCTGCTGGATGCCCAATTCAGTTCTTTCTTCAGGCGTCAGATTATAAATATCAATCTTGTTAAGACCGGTTGGGGCTGATAAATTCTTTTCAACGCCTTCCATGCCGGCGCTAATCATGGCTAAAAATTGCAAATATGGATTGCCAGATGGATCGGGACAACGCAATTCGATTCTGGCAGCCTTCTCTTTTCCACTAGAAATACGTGGAATTCTGATCAAAGCGGAGCGATTTACACCTGCCCACCCAATATAAACCGGCGCTTCATATCCGGGAACCAGTCGTTTATATGAATTGACCGTAGGAGAAAGTACGGCAGATAATCCACGGGCGTGCAACAATTGGCCGGCAATATACTGGTATGCCATTTCTGATAGGAAGAAATCATCATTCTCATCATAAAACAAGTTCTTGCCTTCAAGATTAAAAAGCGATTGGTGACAATGCATACCTGAACCATTTTCACCAAAAAGTGGTTTGGGCATAAAAGAGGCGACCAGACCGTGCTGGGCGGCAATCGCCTTGACCGTATATTTGAGTGTTAAGACATTGTCGGCTGTTTTTAAAGCTTCGTCGAAGCGGAAATCAATCTCATGTTGTGCCAGCGCACATTCATGGTGACCAACTTCCACTTCCAGACCCATCTGTGTCAGAGCAGTCATCAATTCTGTTCGAACGCGCACTGCTTCATCATTTGGAGAAAAATCGAAATAACCACCAACATCATGCGGTACAGGGTGAACATAATCTGTACCATTTTTCCGAAAGAGGAAAAATTCTGGTTCGGGTCCAATATTAACAATAATTCCCTTCTGTTTCAGGGATTCCAATTTTCTTTTCAATGTTCCGCGCGGATCTCCTTCAAATGGGCGACCATCCGGATGATATATTTCACAGAAAAAGCGTGCCCGTTTGCTTTCTTGCGGTGAAAAAGGAAGAACCGCGTAAGTATCCAGATCGATAGAAAGATGCATATCACTTTCCTGGATACGCACAAATCCTTGAACGGAAGATCCATCGAACCAGATACCTTCGTCGATCGCTTCTTCCAGCCGGTGAACGGGTGCATCCACACTTTTCACCGTCCCGGTCACATCCGAAAACTGGTAGGAGACATACTGTACTCCATCTGCTTTTACACGTTCTAAAATTTCATGCTTATCCATTCTGCACTCCTTACGAAACAATTAAATAAAAAAACAGACACACACGGGTATGTCTGTTAGTAAAAAAGTTAACAAACCAGACCTTCCCATCAATTAACCAAATAAGCAACAACCCATTTGGTTTTCACTATGTACCCTTGTAACACCTGTCGCCACGTGATTTTCGGATAACATTTTTTTCTGGAAAGGAGAGTGAAGTCCGTGAAAAGACTTCAGAGGCATCCGCTGATCATTCGATTTTCCTTTGTGATAACCACAAAGTTAACATTCTCTTCGCAGAGAAGAACCTCCACCTCGTAATCTCATTGGTTTGAGACTCAGTCGCTGGATCTCCAATATGAAATTATTAATTATCTGGTTGAGAGTTTAGCAGATCGTATGGGTTAATGTCAAGTAACTTCGGGAAAGACGGATGTTAAGAGTTGTTAATACAACATAGAATTGAATGAGCCGTCACGATTTGGTTAAATTACTCATGGTACGAAACCTCTTTGCGAAAGCGACAAGAAAAAAGAGTGACCAGATTTGTTAAACTGGACATGAAAAAGCTTGACAATTGAACATTTGTGCTATAAACTTAATCAATAAGTTAGTTGGTTATTTTTATAATTTATATATAATTCATGTATCCTTTCATAATCAGGGGCAATCTCTTCCAATGAAAGGATACCAATTCTTCTAAAATCGATAAAAGGAGTACCTACATGGCTCGTAAAAAATCTTCCGATTCACAACTTGGCAATAACCCTGAAATAAACGAAGCTCGTAAAGCTGTTCTGGATAAAGCCCTCGGAGAGATTGTAAAACGGTATGGCGAAGGCTCAATCATGCTCATGGGCGATGCCAAACATCTGCAGGTGGAAGTTATCCCAACCGGTTCGTTATCCCTTGATATTGCTCTCGGTGTCGGTGGTATACCGCGGGCACGTATCACCGAGATTTATGGTCCTGAATCCTCCGGTAAAACAACCCTATGCCTGCACCTGGTTGCTGAAATTCAGAGAATGGGTGGTTTGGCAGCCTATATCGATATGGAACATGCACTCGATCCGGTTTATGCCTCTCACCTGGGAGTTGATATCGATAACCTTCTCATCTCGCAGCCTGATACGGGTGAACAAGCGCTTGAGATCACGGAAACATTGGTCAAATCAGGTGCCGTTGATCTGGTCCTGATTGATTCTGTCGCTGCCCTGGTCCCCAAGAATGAAATTGAAGGCGATATGGGCGATGCCACAATGGGTATGCAGGCACGATTAATGTCACAAGCGCTGCGAAAATTATCCGGAGCAATCAATCAGACAAAAACTGCAGTGGTTTTTACCAACCAACTGCGCCAAAAAATTGGCGTTATGTTTGGAAACCCGGAAACAACAACGGGTGGAATGGCACTCAAATTTTATGCGTCTGTCCGTCTGGATATACGCAGAATTCAATCGATTAAAGTGGGTTCAGAAATTATCGGCAACCGGGTACGGGTTCGCGTGGTTAAAAACAAGGTTGCTCCCCCGTTTAAAACTGCTGAATTCGATATTATGTACAATGAGGGTATCTCAACCTCCGGCGATATTCTGGACCTGGGTACCCAGTTAGAAATCATAACCAAACGTGGTGCTTTTTATTCCTACGGAGATATCCGCCTCGGTCAGGGTCGAGAGAATGCAAAGGAATATTTAAGACAAAATCAAGACCTGGCGAGCGAGATTGAAACCGCTATTCGAGAACAAGCTATGCAGGGGTTGGTATTTGGTGCCAATGGTGGTGATGACGATTCATACAGCGAAGAAGATATTTAAAATTGGTGACAAAGACCAGGAGTATTTTCCTGGTCTTTGTGGTTTAATATACATTATGAACTGCTCACGAAAATTATTCATTTTAATTTCAATTATGATATTGATCGGCCTGTCCGGTTGCTTTCGCAGCCTGCAGGCGGACCCAATTTTGAGCGATGTTCCCGCTTTCGTTCCGCCTACACTGACTATACCCACCGCTACTTTAACCCCAACCCTCTCGGCTGTTCAGATAGCAACACAAACCTCAGAGGCTCAATGTAAGGATAGTCTTACCTTTGTTAAAGATGAGACCATTCCAGATGGAACCACTGTGCAACCAGGTTCATCCATCGATAAACGCTGGGAAGTAGAGAATTCAGGTACCTGTAATTGGGGTGAAGGGTATACAATTCAACTGGTCGGCGGATCGGATATGGGCGTCACATCACCACTCAATCTCTTCCCTGCCCGTAGTAATACGACCACGTCCATCCAGATTGAATTCTTTGCTCCTCAGGAAAGTGGAAATTATCGCAGCGCCTGGCAAGCATACAACCCGGATGGCGAAGCATTTGGGGATACATTCTATATTGATATTATTGTAGCCAATTAATTATTCTGATTACGGGGTTAGGAAATTATTATTGGGTGGAAGTTGGCAAGTGTGATAACTGTAATAATATCCACATGCATCAACACATGTACTGACCCAACATTCCTCATCGTTTTCTACACGATGTTCAGTTTCACAATAAATGTTTTGTCCTCGGTCAGGGCACCAGGTAGCAGGATCACCGATGGGTAATGGGGTTTTGAAAGGTTCGACAACATACATTTCACCTTCAAAAATACTCGGTACAGCTTGCCTGTCTGATGCTACAGCTGGATCTGAATCGAAAAAAATGACCCGTACATATTCATTCGAACGCAATTTATTTCCATTGCAAAAGAGCTTATCAACAACCTCTTCCTGAAATTCACATTGGTAATCACTATCATTAATTGCAACATAGTAAGCGTGATCAAGTCCAGGGATTTCAAAAATGACCAGGAAATAGCTTCCGCGATCTTCTGTACCATAAATACGGGCTTTTGAAAAATCAACGGTCGTAATTGGGTAAGGTGAATTAGTTAGAATAGGGGTAGCAGTAAGCGATGGAGAAGGAAAAACTGTCGCAGTTTCTCGAAGAATTTGAACTTCAGGTGTGCCTGCTGTGGCTGATGGTGAATTTGTAATTGTGGGAGTACTAGTTCCCACAATAGAGCTGACAGGTTGAATCATTTCAAGCCTGGATGTACACCCTGACAATTGAAATAAAATAATAAATAAAAGAATAGCAATTCTAAATTTCATTTTTGCTCATACATAAGAATAATGCCATTGCATTCAATTGCTGGCAATGGCATTATCCCATATAAGATAGCGGTTATGTTCCTTCTTGCCATGAATTTAGATACTTCACCTGTTGGTCAGTGAGTGTGTCAATCCGGACACCCATAGCCTCCAACTTGAGGCGGGCAATTTCGTGATCAATTTCTTCCGGAACGGAATAAACCTTATTTTCTAATTTTTCATGATTGAGTAACATATATTCCGCGCTTAACGCCTGGTTGGCAAAGGACATATCCATGACAGAAGCCGGGTGACCTTCTGCAGACGCCAGATTGATCAGGCGACCCTCACCCAGAATGTGGATCTGACGACCATCTTTGAGAATATATTGGTCAACAAATGGACGCACAATTCGCTTTTCTACAGCCATTTCTGCCAATGATGGGATGTTAATTTCAACATTGAAGTGTCCGGAATTTGCAACGAGGGCACCATCCTTCATTATTTCGAAATGATGACGATCAACCACGTTCAAATCTCCCGTTAATGTGCAAAAAATATCACCTATTTTCGCAGCCTGCTCCATCGGCATGACCCGGAAACCATCCATAACAGCTTCTAAAGCCTTAAGTGGGTCAACTTCAGTGACAATTACATTGGCACCCATACCTTGCGCACGACTTGCCAACCCACGGCCACACCAACCATAACCGGCAACCACAAACGTTTTGCCAGCAATTAAAATATTGGTTGCTCGAATAATTCCGTCCAGTGTGGATTGACCAGTTCCATAGCGGTTATCAAAGAGATGCTTGGTCATCGCATCATTGACAGCAACGACTGGAAAATGAAGCGCTTTATCTGCTGCCATGGCACGTAATCGGATTACACCGGTAGTTGTTTCTTCGGTTCCACCCAGAATATCGGGCAAAAGTTCGCGGTGCTCTTTATGCAAAGTAGAAACTAAATCCGCGCCGTCATCCATGGTGATATGGGGCTTATGGGCCAATGCAGCTTCAAGGTGTTTGTAATAGGTGACGTTATCTTCGCCTTTAATGGCATAGACCGGAATTTCATCATGCATAACCAGAGAAGCTGCCACTTCATCTTGAGTCGATAATGGGTTGGATGCAACCAGTACAATTTCAGCTCCACCCGCCTGCAATGTTTTCATCAAGTTTGCAGTTTCGGTGGTAACGTGTAAGCACGCTGACATACGGATCCCTTCAAATGGGCGTTCCTTTTCAAAACGCTCTTTGATCATACGCAGTACAGGCATTTCGCGCTCAGCCCAATCAATCTTTCTGCGCCCGCCTTCAGCTAATTTTGAATCTTTGATATCGAAATTCGACATAGTTTCCTCCAATTCGAATTGTTTACTAATTTCTTTGTTATCTTCCGTTTTTGATTCCTGAATTCATTAATCTTACAAGTTTAATAAAATACCAAAATTTGAGAAATACCGTTCTTTAAATTGCTCAGACGAATAATGATGTGCCTGCGTCCCTTTTTCTTCGAGGCAAAATGCGGCTGCCACAGCCCCCATTTGCCCACAGGTTAACAAATCATATCCCAGAGAAAATCCTCGAATAAAACCAGCCCGGTAAGCATCACCCACCCCGGTCGGGTCTATGACCGATTGTACAACTGCTGGGGGTACTTCTATTACCTGTTCTTCAGCATATATGGTGGACCCTTTTTCACCTCTTGTTACGACAGTAAACTTAACCAATGCACGAATTTGATCTTCTGTAAGTCCGGTATGCTTTTGCAACAGTTGATACTCATATTCATTAACAAATAGAGAATAAGCGCCCTCCACCCCACGCCGAATATCAGCCCCATTCATGCGCACAATTTGCTGACTGGGATCATAAAAGTATGGGATCCCTTCAAGAATACATTCATTGACATAATTGATCATCGCCGTAGGATCATTTGGTGAGATCACAACCAAATCTGGTATCGAATCTAATTCCGAGAGAGAATAGTCAGCCGCATGAGCCATTGCGCCGGGATAAAAGCTGGCAATTTGCGAATTGGCAAGATCTGTATTGGCAAAGAAAGTGGCTGTAAACTCGCCCGGTATCACTCTGATATAACGGGTTTCTACACCTTGAAGAGCCAGCCATTGACCATATTCGAAAAAATCCTCCCCAACAGTAGCGAAAACCACCGGTTTTTCTTCTCCCAATAAAGCCAGGGAATATGCGATGTTCGGTGCAATTCCACCACGGACACGCACGAGGGATTCAACAAGAAAGGAAAGACTCAATGTTTCGATATTTTCTGGCAGAATGTGCTCTTTGAATAATCCTGGAAACTTCATCAAGTAATCATAGGCAATTGAGCCAGTACAAACGATTGTCATCTACTCTCCTGATCTAATCATCTTAATAATCCAAAAATCACACAAAAAACGCCCTCAAGTCGAGAGCGTTGTTATTAACATTCTTAAGTTTAACATGCAAATTTCACTTTGTAAAGTTTACCAGGGTGTTCTGAAATATCAACGAATTCGCACACTTTCTATTTCTTGATACAATAAGCTACAAGAAAAGAATCTATGAATATGCAAAGAAAAAACCTCTGGGCTTTATTAATTTTCTTACTTTTTATCTCAAGTGCGTGTACCTCAACTTCGCAACCGAAAGGGTCCGAAGTAGGTTTGGAAACCAGCATTGCGGATTTCTTTCCCACCAGCACTGCTACCGAACTGCCAACCCCCACCGCAACGCCGACACCACTACCAGCCACGCGCATCGATAAAGGTGCATATTACCTGTTCAGCGGTGAATACGAGAAAGCAAAACTGGAATTTGATGAGGTAAAAAGGTTTTCGAAAGATGAAAATCTTCTTGCGGCAGCTGATATTTATCAGGCTCGTCTTCATATCGCCAATAATTTATGTAAGATTGCAATTCCAATTCTACAAGATGTCATTAATCGTGAGACGATTACGAATAATCTACGGGCGAATGCCTCTTTTTTCCTGGGAGAATGTCATCTGGAATTCAACCAATTCGACCAGGCAGCATCCGCGTTTCAAAATTATGTGGAGTTAAATGCTGGAATACTGGATGGAGCAATGCTGGAGCGAGCAGGTGATGCATATGCGCAAGCAAGCGATATAAATAGTGCGATCCAAATGTATTCGTTGGTAGCAGAAGCAGACACAAATGAAAATCAGATTTCCGCTAAAATCAAATTGGGGAAAATGTATGTCCTTCAATCTGATCATACCAACGCGGTACGAATATTTATGGAAGTACACGATAAAAGCAGTAATGATTATACCCGGGCGCAAATGAATCTGTTAGCCGGGCAATCATATCTGATGCTCGGGTTACCGGAGCAAGCCTACGCCCGTTTCCAGGAATCAGTCCAAAATTATCCCAAGTCTTATGATACCTATTCGGGTCTGGTTACGCTGGTGAACGAGGGTATCGATGTTGATGAATTTTATCGGGGGTTGGTCGATTACTATGCCCAAAAATATGGCCTGGCTATCGATGCCTTTAACCGTTATCTGAATTCAAACCCTGAGCATAACGGATCCGCCCATTATTTTAAAGCCCTCGCATACCAGGCAATTGATCAGTCTTTAGAAGCAATTCAAGAATGGCGTGTGCTTATCAGCGACCACAGTTCAGACCGTTTTTACGTCGATGCCTGGGAAGATATCGCCTACACGCAATGGGCATACCTGGACGATTATCTATCCGGGGCTGAAACCCTGTTAGCTTTTGTTCGAGAAAACCCTGCCAATGAAAATGCGCCCCAGGCACTTTATAATGCTGGCCGAATTTTTGAACGTGGCGGTTACCTGAGTGAGGCTGCCTCCACCTGGACAAGGTTAATTGATGAATATCCACAAGCGGAAATTTCATCCCGCGCTTTGTATTTGGCAGGGATCACATATTATCGTCTTGATAATTTGCAAAATGCTCTGGAGAGCTTTCAACGCTTATTGCTTTTTGGCGGGTCTCCAGCCCTGACGGCATCCACTCAATTATGGATCGGAAAAACGTATGAAAGTTTGGGCGATCTCGAAAATGCTCACATTGCATTACAACTGGCTGTAGAAGCGGACCCTACCGGTTATTACTCCGAACGAGCCAGCCAGTTATTGGATAATCAAGCCCCTTATGAAGTTCCTGCTAATGTCAATCTGGATGTTAATCTCGATCAAGAACGCTTCATCGCAGAAATCTGGATGCAGAACACGTTTTCCCTGCCCCAGGATACGAATTTTGTGACCCTGGCAGAGCTTACCCAAAATGCTGAATTCGTTCAAGCGACAGCCTTGTGGGATTTGGGTCTTTATGAAGATGCTCGCACAAAATTTGAATTGGTCAGAGAAACATTTAGCCAGGACCCTGTCAACCTTTTCCGACTGACAAATTATTTTATTGAAATCGGTCTTTACCGTTCTGCAATTTATGGCAGTCGACAGATTCTCGAATTGGCCAATATGAGTGATCTCGATACCCTTAAAGCTCCTCTCTGGTTTAACCATGTCCGCTTTGGAAATTATTATCCGGAAATTGTCGCTGAAAACGCTGCACGCTATAACATCGATCCGTTGCTTTTGTTAAGTTTGATGCGCCAGGAATCTTTTTTCGAAGGTTTTATCGCCTCCTCAGCAGGTGCACGTGGCGTCATGCAGATTATGCCAGGTACAGGTGATGAGATCTTTAGCAATATTGGCTGGCCGGAAAACTATTCCACCTCAGACCTATACATTCCTGCTGTCAACATTCGTTTTGGATCCAGCTATCTTGCGCGTATGAAGGAATATTTCAATGGAGACGTATTCGCCGCCCTTGCTGCTTATAATGCCGGCCCGGGAAACGTTCTTAATTGGGAAAATCTTGCAAATAATGATCCGGATATGTTCCTGGAAGTGATCCCATTTGAGGAAACAAGACGATATATTACCAATATTTACGAGTTTTATCAGTTGTATAACAACTTTTATCGGAAAATTGAATAAACAAAATTAGATTAAAAAGATGATCATTAAATTCTAAGCGAAAAAACCAATTATCACTGGGAAAGATTACATACGAAGATCACCCAAAGAGATAGGCTATCAGGCACATAAAATACCTTTGGGATTTTAATCTGGAAACCACCTAAATCGGTAATTTACTTATAAAGATTAAAGATCCATCATCCATTGATTCGGATTGAATCCAAATAGCGATAGGTCTACTTTTTTTATTCAGCCACCTTTGACGGATCGCTCTTACAACAACAAACGGACTGGGTTTTCAATTTGGAAGGCAAGCGCTTTCAAGAATTGGGCAGCTTCAGCACCGTCACTTACTCTGTGATCAACTGAGATAGTAGCTTCCATCCGCCAGCCAATTACAATCTCATCATTATTAATCACCGGCACCTTTTTCCCGGCTGAGACAGCTAAAATAGCTGCTTCGGGTGGGTTGATAATCGCCGAGAATTCCTGCACACCAAACATACCCAGATTGCTGATAGAAAAAGTAGAGCCTTCGACATCGTCAGGTTTAACTTTACCACTACGGACGCGCGCTGCCATTTCCTTCACTTCTGTCGAAATCATGCGAATCGGCTTCAAATCCGCATCACGTACAACAACAGTCAACAAGCCGCCTTCTACTGCAACAGCAACACCGATATTAACGGCAGCATGTTGGATCACGCTTTTTTCTTTAAGAGAGGCATTCAGGTTGGGAAATTGTTTTAATGTGACTGCAACAGCTTTCACCACAAAATCGTTCACGGACAATTTTTGATCATCTGGGAGAGTGGCATTCGCTTCACTTCTCAATTTCATCAATGCTTCCACATCAAAAGCATAGGTTGCATAGAAATGCGGAATTTGTTGTTTGGATTCAACCATCCTGCGACCAATAGCCTGACGAAGTTTACTGAGAGGAACAACCTTATTCTCTTCTGACTCATCCGATTTTTGCCAGGCAGAAAGTGGCAGAGCTACACCACTCGTCGATGTATCGGGAACTATTGCAGAATTATCTATCTTGCCTGCACTTGCTTTTACAGGCTGTTTATCCTCAGCCTTTGCCATTGCTTTTTCTATATCTTTCTTGATAATTCGTCCACCCGGACCGCTTCCGTCCAGGTCTGCCAATTCAAGATTGTTCTCAGAAGCCATTTTACGCGCCAAAGGAGAGGCTTTGATGCGTTCGTCATCTTCCTGAGCCGTAGATTCGGATTCAGTTTTCTCCGATGGGCTTTCTTCCATTTTTTCAGGTTGACGTTCTTCTGCACTTTTTTTCCCAGGGCTTTTACTTTCGTTTGCGCCTTTCAAACTAGCAAGATCAAATTTTTCATCTTTCTGACCGATTACAGCAATTGGATCTCCAATTGGCACAATTGCATCGGCTTCTACCAGACGATGGAGCATGGTTCCATCATGGCTGCTTTCAACTTCTACCGTTGCTTTATCGGTTTCAATTTCTGCCAGAACCTGACCTTTTTTAACAGATTCTCCTTCATTGATCAACCAGCGCACCAATGTGCCTTCTTTCATATCAAAGCCCAGTTTGGGCATCTGTATAATTTCAGCCATTAGAGTACCTCCTTTACAGCAGTAATAATATCTTCAACCTGAGGTAATGCCAACTGTTCCAATTGCGCATTATAAGGCAAGGGAACTTCTTTTTGCGCTACGCGCCTGACCGGAGCATCTATGTAATCAAAAGCTTCCTCATAAATACGAGCGCTGACTTCAGCCCCAACACCATATGATTTCCAACCCTCTTCCGCGACTACTACCCGGTTGGTTTTCTTGACAGACTCAATTACCGGTCCCATATCAAGTGGTCGTAATGAACGCAGGTCAACAATTTCAGCTTCAATTCCCTCTTTCGCCAATTGGTCAGCAGCCAGGAAAGAAAGCTCGAGCATTTTGCTATAGGTTACGATAGTTACATCTTTCCCCTCCCGTTGGACTTTAGAAACCCCAATTGGAACCGTGTAATCTCCTTCGGGTACCTCACCTCGTGTCTGATAGAGGGTAGCATGTTCGATGAACATAATTGGATCATTTGAACGAATTGCCGCTTTCAACAATCCTTTGGCGTCTGCTGGTGTTCCCGGTGCAACCACCTTTAAACCTGGAAAATGAGCAAAAATCGCATCCGGTGTTTGTGAATGAGTTGCTCCCAACTGGCGCCCTCCGCCGCCAACTGTACGGATCACCATCGGAACTGTCATTTGACCGTTGAACATGTAGTGAAGCTTGGGAGCTTCATTGACAATATGTTCCATGGCTGAAAAAGCGAAATTGATAGTCATCAATTCGGCCACAGGTCTCAATCCGGTCAAAGCCGCTCCAATTGCTGCGCCAATGATTACCGCCTCGGCAATCGGGGTATCACGGACGCGCTTTTCACCAAAATGGTCATAGAAGCCTTTAGTGACAGCATAGGTTCCACCCCAAACCCCGACTTCTTCACCCATAATAAATACATTCTCGTCTCTTTCCATTTCTTCCCAAAGAGCTTGAGAAATTGCCTGCCTCATCGTTATTTTTGCCATCTCTTCAATCTCCTAGTTCTCTTCAGTATAAATGTTGGCGAACAGTTCTTCAGGTGCTGGTTCCGGGCTGGATTCTGCAAAGCGAACTGCCTCTGCCACTACCTCAGCTGCCTCAGCATCAATCTTGTCCAGTTCGGATTCTTTGGCAATTTTCTCTTCAGTCAGATATTTACGATAAATACCGATCGGATCATTTTCCTGCCATTTATGCACTTCATCCTGTTGCCGGTATCGCTCCGGATCTCCCATGGAATGGCCTCGGAAGCGATAAGTCATAATTTCCAGAAAACGCGGTCCCCCTCCGGCGCGAATTTCAGCAATCATTTTTTCAGATATCTCGCGAACTTTAATGACATTCATACCATCCACAAAATCACTGGGGATATCATAACCGGCTGCTTTTTGGCGAATTTCAGAAACAGCTGAGGCTCGTTCAACAGCCGTACCCATACCATATTGATTGTTTTCGCAAACCCACAGAACCGGAAGATTCCAAACTTTTGATAAATTGAGTGCCTCATGAAAATAGCCGATATTTGTAGCGCCATCGCCAAACATGCAAATGGTGACACCATCTTTTTTCTGATATTGATCTCCGAGCGCCAGGCCGGCCGCCAATGGCAAATGCGCACCAACAATGGCGTGACCTCCCCAGAAATTTTTGTTAACATCAGCCATATGCATCGAGCCACCCTTGCCCCCCGAGCAACCGGTTGCTTTACCAAGTAATTCCGCCATAACCTCATTAGCACTCAGGCCACTATTTATTGCAACTCCATGGTCACGATAGGCGGTAATTACGCGATCCTGCGGTTTTCGGGCAGAAATCAGACCGGTACTGACCGCTTCCTGGCCGATGTAAAGATGCAGGAACCCACCAATTTTTCCCTTTTGATACAATTCTGCGGCGTTTTCTTCCAGTATCCGGATCACTACCATTTGATTGTAGAGATCCAGGTATTCTTTTTTATCCATATGAAATTTCCTCCTGATTGTTCGATCCGGTGTAAGATGCGCGACCGCACCCAGTTTTTATATTGTTTACGCTCGAATTATACCAATATGATAAATGACATAGCATCAATGTACAAGGAAACTTATACATTTCTAATACGATTGAAAAGAACCCTTATTCAAACGAAAAAGGTGACCCGAAAGACAGGTCACCTTTTTATTTCGTACATTTATTTTATTAAGCTTTTGGTGCGAATTTGAGCGCCGCATGGGCTGCTGCCAGTCGTGCTACAGGAACCCGGAATGGAGAACAACTCACATAGTTTTGACCGATCATATGACAGAATTCAATCGATGATGGATCGCCACCATGTTCCCCACAGATCCCTACTTCCAGGGATGGGCGGGTTTGGCGGCCATTATCCACAGCCATCTTCATCAACGCACCAACACCATCCCGGTCAATCGTCTGGAATGGATTTTTGGGAAGAATCCCGTCTTCAACATATTTGAGCAGGAAGCTTCTTTCGGCATCATCGCGGCTATAGCCAAAGGTCATTTGAGTAAGATCGTTGGTACCGAATGAGAAGAATTCCGCATCATTGGCAATTTCTGCGGCTGTTACGGCAGCACGCGGAATCTCTATCATTGTACCAAATTTGTAATCAAATTTTATCTTCTTGGCTTCCATAACTTCTTTGGCGATTGCTTCCAAACGAGGCTGGATCACCTTCAACTCATTAACATGACCAGTAAGAGGGATCATCACTTCTGGCTTGGGGTGAATACCACGGTTGGCAACATTGGCAGCCGCTTCCATGATCGCACGAACCTGCATTTCTACAATTTCGGGCATGACGATCGAAAGTCGAATGCCACGCAATCCCATCATCGGATTACTTTCATGGAGACCTTCTACGGCAGATAATAGTTTCTCTAATTCTTGAACGTCTTTCGATTCGCCTTTTCCAAGGATGTAGCTAGCCATTTCCTCAACACGTTTGGTCACAATTTGATCGCGAAGGTCATCTGCTGAAGGTAAGAACTCGTGCAGAGGTGGATCAATCAAACGAATGATGACCGGTAAACCATCCATCGCTTCAAAGAGACCTTCGAAGTCAGAGCGTTGGCTTGGTAGTAATTCATCTAATGCTTCAGTTCGTTCTTCACTGGTTTTCGCAAGAATCATGCGTTGAACAGCGGGAAGTCTTTCAGGCTCGAAGAACATGTGCTCAGTTCGGCATAATCCAATCCCTTTTGCGCCATATTCACGTGCGCGTTGTGCGTCCTTGGGATAATCTGCATTCGCCCAAACTTGCAGCCCGACGGTTGGGAAACCAGGCAATTCAGAGGAACGAATTCCAGGGGTGGCACAAATATCATCTGCCCAGGATAACAACTTAAGCAGATCAGTTTGTTCGTCAAGCGATGGGGCATTCATGCCCAGCTTGCCAATAAAAACCTCGCCAGTCGTGCCATCGACAGAAATCCACTCACCTTCATGTACAACTGTCTCACCGACTGTCATCAAACGGTGATCGAGGTCAATTTTTACAGCAGAAGCACCAACAACACAGGGAACACCAAATTGGCGTGCAACTACTGCTGCATGAGATGTGGCACCGCCTTCACTGGTAAGAATACCTTTGGAAGCCAGCATTCCATGAACATCATCTGGTTTGGTAAATGGACGCACCATAATGGTATCCTGGTGCTCTTCTTTATGCATACGCTCGGTTTTGTCAGCATCAAAGTAAACCTGACCAACAGCGGCCCCAGGTGATGCGTTAACACCGCTACAGAAGAAGCGACCGTCTTTCTGGGCTTGTTGTTTGGTATTAAGATCAAATTGTGGATGAAGAAGAACGTCTACCTGTTCCGGAGTAACGCGTTTGATTGATTCTTTCTTATCAATTAAACCCTCATCCACCATTTCAACTGCCACCCGTACGGCAGCGCGAGCAGTTCGTTTGCCATTGCGAGTCTGTAACATCCAAAGTTTGCCGCGCTCAATAGTAAACTCTACATCTTGCATATCTTTGTAGTGTTTTTCGAGCTTGGCTACAATATCCAGGAATTGTTGATAGACTTCCGGCATGGATTCAACCAGTTTCTGAATGGGTTCCGTGTTACGGATGCCAGCGACCACATCTTCGCCCTGGGCGTTTAATAAATAATCACCATATAATTTGCTTTCCCCAGTGGCGGGGTTACGTGTAAATGCAACACCAGTGCCGGAGTCCCAGCCCATATTTCCGAAGACCATGGTTTGAATATTTACAGCTGTACCGAGATCATCAGGGATATCGGTGGCACGACGGTAGTCTACAGCCCTTTTACCCATCCATGAGCGAAATACAGCTTCTGTGGCATATTTCAATTGTTCCAAGGGATTTTGGGGAAAATCGAAACCCTTTTCTTTCTGAACAACTTTCTTGAATTGGTCGGTTAAAAATTTCAGATCGTCAGTCGTCAAGTCTGTATCGGCTTTGATGTTCTTTCGTGATTTATAGCCATCGAATACATCTTCAAATGCCTCATCACGAATATCCAATACCACGGAGCCAAACATTTGAACCAGACGGCGATAAGAGTCGTAGACAAAACGCTCATTCTCTGTCAACTTGACCATAGCCTCAGCAGTTTCGTCATTCAAACCAATGTTCAAAACAGTATCCATCATGCCCGGCATCGAGAATTTAGCGCCGGATCGGCAGGATACCAAAAGGGGGTTCTCAACACCACCGAATTTTTTGCCAGTTGCATTTTCAACATCCTGCAATGCTGCTAACATCTGATCCCATAATCCGTCGGGGAATTGTTTTTCTTTCTGATAGGCATTACATGCTTCTGTTGTTGCTGTAAAACCTGGTGGTACCGGCACGCCAATACGGGTCATATCAGCCAAATTTGCGCCTTTGCCCCCGAGTAATCCACGTACATTTTCCCAGTCGTCACCCATATCAGTGATTGCCTGGTCAATTTCGTGGAACAAATAAACCCATTTCTTCTCAGCCATTTAAGCCTCCTAAATAATAATTTCTTTGAAAAAACTATTGACTTTTCAGCGCAATAGCCCACATTCATCAAGGTATCATTTTACCATAAAGAGGACAAGGCTCATTGGCGAACCCACCGCTGGCAGATTAACAGATTGTTAAGGTTCTCCAATCGGGGCATTTATTAATCGAAAATCATTTCTCTTACAATCTCTTTACAAATATGCCAGCCCTCCACCAACTTTTGTCGGTATCCTGTAAACGATCTGCAAAGTGGAAATGAAAGAAACTGGTTGATAATAGAGACAGTAAATTGTCTGGAGGTGGAATGATTAAAATATTGGTTATCGACGATGACCCGGCTATGACGGACCTGCTTAAGCTTTTACTGCGCCAAACAGGGGCGGAAATTCGCACAGTGAATGATGGTCGGTCTGGCATTAATTTGACAAGGTCGTTCAAGCCACAAATCATTATTCTAGATTTGATGATGCCCGAGATGGACGGATGGCAGGTTTGTAAAGAAATTCGCACCTTCAATGATGTTCCTATCCTGATCTTATCCGCATTGGATAGTCCAGGATTGGTCGCTGCGGCTCTGGATGCCGGAGCTGACGATTATTTAATCAAACCGGTAACCAGTAGTGTTTTGATTGCCCATATCAATAATCTTGTACGGCGTGCAATGAAAGAGAAACAAAATCTCGCAGCTGTTTAGCAACGAATAACCACTTCTGACATAGAATGAAACACTTTTTGTGAAAACCTCTCAAAAAGTGTTTTTCTTTCGCAAAATTTGCCTTACATTGCAGATACTTGGTTGACATGTAACTTCTTCTCATCCGATCGGTTTTTGTTGAAAAATCGTAAACAAAAATCGCTAAACTCATTTCACCTCGAAAAAGAGACAATTCAGTGGGAGATAAATTTATGAATTGTTATACCCAAAATGCTGTTGGAGTTTGATATCCAAAGTCTGCATGCAATAAAGATTTATGTCGATGTGGGATTGGGATAAAAAGAAGATGGTGCCATTACCCAGGTCCCAAATAAGATTTAGATTCATTGTTTTTTATTTATTTATGATCATCTTCAGCAGCACCATTACAAATTGATTCAATTTTAAATTCAATATAGTAGCAGTAATGTACTCAGCCAGATCGATTTACGCAGTGTCAAATACTCTATTGTTAACCGCAAAGACATGAAGAGCGTTAAGAAACAAATTTCTTAAAAACCTCTCTGTTCTGTACACATTTGTGTTTCAATATTCAGCCTAAATTAACCAATATCATTTGCTACCTGAGTAGTAATAAATTGGAGTACAAATTATTTATTTTCATTTTCAGATCCTCTATTCCATGAATTAAATAAATTCATCGTAATTCATAGTAAAATATGAAAAATAAAAAAAGTGAGGGAATTGTGCAAACCTGTTCAAAATGCCATCAAATATCCCCGGATAGTGAACAATATTGTATAAATTGCGGAGCTGACCTCTCAGAATTATCAGAGTGCTCAATTGCCCGAGAAAAACTAATCAACAACCCACGTGTGACAGCTATTCGAATAAGTGTGGCAAAAGATGGTTGCCCAACCTGCCGTCAAGTAGAAGGTGTCTATGCCAAACACGCCTTGCCAATTTTACCCCTTGGCGGCTGCTCTAATCCACTGGGATGTCGCTGTCATTATGCCCCCATCCTGGATGAGATTTACCCTTAAACACAGTGGAATTAAATTCACTGCTTAAAAAAAATATCATCATGGCTTAACGCCACCCGAGCAGGGAAGGGAAGGAATATTTCGGGATTGATTTGATCGTATACTCTTGCCCAGATACGATTGATTCGGCTGCCCGGATTCCGCTTTCAATTGCTGGTCCAATCCCCTCACCCATATCTCTAGTGGCAAGACCTATGGCATCCCCAATGATAAAGGCATTTCCAAGCTGGATAATTGGATTTCTCCTATGTAGATTATAAGAATGGCCGAGCGGTTTATACTCGTGATCTCTCACCAAACCCAATTGGTCTACTTTCTCAATTAACAGTTTCCAGTGCCTTTTCAAGATATCATTCTTTTTTTTCAATTCAGCTGCGCTGCCACCAACTCCAATATTTACATACCCACCCGCCTTCGGAACATACCAGGCATAGCCAGGTAATCCATCATTAAAAAACCAAAGATGACAACGAGGGTCTTGATACTTGTACTCAAATTCCTCCTCTTGAGCGACAATCAAAATATCCTTTTTATTGTTTACCTTTTGGGAAAAGATCGCTTTCTTAATCGGACAATGCGTTCCCCCAGCACCAACCAGGTATTTGGCCGAAAACTGACCATCAACCACATAACGTCCATCTTTGAATTGAATTTCTTTGGCGGCATGGGTGATGACTTCTGGCGATGAGCGCTGCAAAAGCCAATTATCAAATTCAATCCGGCGGATGGCATATTGATCGGTTCGCAGTTTGAATCGCCATCCTTTGATTTCCATTTGAAAACTGTTGAAATGGGTGATGCCATAAGGATAATCTCGCGGTATGATCTCAAGAAGCCGCAATACTTGCGGGGTTATCCAACCAGCACATGGTTTTACACGGGGAAATTCAGCCTTATCCAAAACCAGGAAATTGACCTTGTGCAGTGCTAATTTCCAGGCGCAAGCTGCCCCGGAAGGTCCGCCGCCAACAATAATGACATCGGTTTTTCGCATTCTAAACCCTAACCTACCCGACAATCCGGTTGTGGAGTGCCAATGCGAGTGAACACTATCTGCCAGAGCTGCTGATGACGGGAACGAAATCCACCAGCACTACTTAAGAGGTAATAGCACCACATGCGGTAAAAGGTATCGCCGTATTTTTTTTGAAGATGCGGCCAGGCAGTTTCAAAATTAGCATGCCAGGCCATCAATGTTGGGTCATAGTGCGGTCCTAAATTGTGCAAATCTTCAATAACAAAGAGATTCTCCATCGCAGCGCTAAGCTGTGTGATGGAAGGCAACATACCATTGGGAAAGATGTACTTGTCAGTCCACGGCTCACCAGTAGTAATGGATTTATTGCTTCCTATTGTATGAAAAAAACCAATTCCATCTGGCTTCAAACAGCGGTTGACAACTTCCATGTAGGTATGATAATTCTTGTATCCTACGTGTTCCATCACTCCGATTGAAATGACGGCATCAAAGCTGCCCTGTACCTCGCGGTAGTCCTGCAGGCGCAGTTCAACTGGCAGACCTTTACATATTTCCATACCCAGTGTTACTTGTTCTTTGGAAACAGTAACGCCAATTACTGATACACCAAATTTTTCAGACGCATATTTGGCAAAAGAGCCCCAACCGCAGCCTAACTCCAAAATAGTCATACCGGGTTTTGCACCGATCTTTCTGCAAACCAGATCAAGCTTAGCCTCCTGCGCTTCGTCGAGGTTTTGTGCGTTCTTCCAATAGCCGCATGTGTAATTGAGGCGTTTGTCAAGCATGGACCGGTAGAGGTCGTTACCCAGGTCATAATGCTTCATCCCAACGTCAAAAGCCCTTGAACGAGACTGCCGGTTGAAGAGTCCAGCCCGTAAAATCTGGAAGAGATAGCGGGATTCATTTTTTACTTTTTCATCCAGTCGCGCTTTAAGCACCTTCGTTATAAACTCGTCAATGGAAGGGCTTTCCCACCAACCCAACATATACGCTTCACCTAGACCGAAAGAACCATCGCGCAGAACACGGTCATAAAAATGATTGTTGATAACCCGAATGTCCCAAGCATTGCCCCCATTTATTTCAATAAATGCCAACGCCAATAAGTCACGAATTACGGTTTCGGCTTTCTGCATACCTGCCTCATTTCTGACACCTATAACTATAGAACACCAGACTATTTTTAAAGTGATGCATATTGGTTAAACATTTTGCCCGCTAAGTGATATGGAAGTTGCCAGGTAAGAAATTTTAATTGCGCGCGTGATACAAACGATTTATAAAAAGAAGATTCGTTAGGAATTCTTCCAAAATAAAATTTAATAGTAATTGCTTAGCCAGAGCTTATTTCAAAATTTTTTATTCTCTTTTATTCACCGCAAAGACGCTGCCACATGCACGCATAGCGAGAGCACTAAGAAACAAATTTCTAATTTATATATCCGTTCTTTGGGCGTTCTGTTCCAATTTTCAGACCCAAATTTAGTGGTATTTCTATCTGCCTGAGTAGTTACATTCAATACCAATTTTCTACCAAATGGCAGATTAAAAAAATTTGGAAGAATAATTTTCGCAAATAAAATCAATTGCCTGCTGTTTGTTGTTGATCAGTTTATCTGCTGAAGCCGCCTTAAGTTTTTCAAGCCAGTTACCAGTTTGATTCTTATCTTCTGCATGCAGTAAATTTCCAACTTCATTTCCATCAAGCCACCGAGGTGGATTCACCCATTCTCTATTTTTTTCAAAATATCCGAAAAAGAGGTCATGTACAGTTGCAAGTTGACGCTCAAATCGATAAGTGTTATCCATTTGATTCGCAAACGCCAGTGTCTCAGCAAGGGAGAGCAGGCATAACAAAATTCCACTTTCTCCGGTTTTATGGAAAAATTCATAAACGGTCGAACCCTTAAGCGGCTTTTCTTCTTTCGTGATCATATCAATCAAATCGAAATTCTGCAAAATAGGTATTGTGAACTTAATTTCTCTATTACTTAAAGCCAAGGCGCGGCTATGTAAGGCAAACTTTTGCATCGCTTCTTCAGATCGAGTTTGGTCAGTATTATCCGAGTCTTTTTGATCTACAAATTGACTGAATAAAGAAAGGTAGTAAAAGAGCTGTCGCAGGCTACGGTCTTCAGTCAATTTTTGATGAAAAAATTCTACGAGATTTAAGCGAAATTTCCCCAGAGACAGAATAATCTGTCCGCCAAGCAGGTTATTGGCTGCCGGAGAGCTTTTTTCATGAAGGAGTATCTCATCAAGAAAACTGAGCTGCTTTATCACGGACACTGTGAATTTCCAAATGCTCTCGTCATTTTGGATGCCACGATAAGTCTCTTTTAGTTCGACCACCTCGGGCATAATCATTTCAATCGCGTGGGTGTGATCCATCACGAGAATCGCCTGAGGCACATTTTTACAATTTAATATTCGGAAAAACTCATCTCTGACACGCTCTCGTGAGATAAAATCCAATAAAGGAACTGCCTCTTTTAAGTGCTGAAGAGTCTTTTTTTCAATGGTACTGCCCAATTCTATGGATTGGCGTAACGCACGCAGTACTCGAATAGGATCATCTCGAAAGCTTTGTTCACTACACGCAATTAGTTTGCGATTTCTTAAATCGTCGACCGCATTGAAAGGATCAATCACACGCTCTTGCTCCTCCAAATTGATTGCCATTGCGTTTATTGTAAAATCGCGCATTTTCAGGTCTTCTTCAATTGATTTTCCCCGCAGTTTGACAATATCCAAATTCATGCGGATGTCCTCAGAATACTTGAAGATAACCCGCGCAGTATTGAATTTATCATTTAATACAAAAAAAGCCGCTCCAAGTGAATCAGCCACTTTTCTGCCAAAAGTGTGGACGTCTCCTTCCAGGGCGATATCAAGATCGTGGATTGGCTGTTGCAAAAGGATATCCCTTACCACTCCCCCGACCAGATACGCTTTTTCACTTCGTTTAAGATGGAACAACAAGATCTGCAGCAGGTTTTCCAGTTCGGAATCAAATGGTAAAAACATGGTGTCCATTAACCTGTTTTGTATTTTGCTTCGTCTACAACACCAACAAATGGCAGATTGCGATACAAATCATCCAGATCAAGGCCATAACCGAAGACAAATTTATTCGGGATAGTAAAGCCTACATACTTAACGGGTATTTCTACTTCTCGGCGATCTGCTTTATCGAGTAATGTGCAAACTTGTAGTGTGCGCGGTTTTCGCGTGGATAGGAGCTCGAGGACAGATGCGAGAGTATGACCACTATCCACGATATCTTCGACCAGGATAACGTCACGGTCACGAATATCTGTATTCAGGTCATGGGAAATACGGATGTGACCACTCGATTCACGCGCACCGGATCCATAGGATTCAACAGCCATAAACTCAATTGCATGGGGAATACTAATTTGCCTCATTAAATCCGTCAAAAACATGACCCCACCACGTAAAATGCAAACCAACACCAGCTGTTCGGAATGTTGGTAATCGCTTGATATTTGAGCGCCAAGTTCAACAATCCGGTTATGTAATTGAGCTTCGGAAATTAATACTTCTGACAAAAATTCTCGATAATTGCGCATTGATTCCCTCGTTATTTTGGAACTTGATGGTGTAAGCGGCATCTCGCTTCATACATTTCCGATGCACCGACAATGATAATCGGGTCATTATAATGGGCAGGTTTTCCATTGACCAGACGTTGTGTCCGGCTGGCAGATTCTCCACAAACCATGCAAATTGCATGTAATTTGTCTACCCGTTCTGCAATAGCCATCATGCGGGGCATGATGCCGAAAGGTTCGCTGCGAAAATCTGTATCCAGCCCGGCCACAATCACGCGAACACCTCTGCTGGCCAAATCCTGGACAACTCCAAGCAGTTCTTCTTCAAAGAACTGGGCTTCATCAACACCTACAACCGTTGTTTCCGGATTCAGGTGTTCCAATAAATCAACGGCTGAATTGACCGGAATCGCTTCAAACGCATCTCCATTATGGGAAGCTACTTTCGCAATTTGATAACGGTTATCAATGATTGGTTTGAATACTTGAACATTCTGACGGGCAATCACTGCCCTGCGGAGTCTACGGATCAATTCTTCAGTTTTGCCACAGAACATTGAACCACACACAACTTCAATGGAACCTGCATCATGCTTCATCAACCAACCTCCCAGATAGATCTATCTATAAATTCTATCAAACTTTGGAATTGTGACTGTAACAAAAATACAGCCTGAGATTCAGGCTGTATCCTTTTAACACAGTAACTCGATTAGAATGTTTCTGGTACTTCGTAACCAAGTGCTCGCAAGCGTTTCTTGAGGTCAATTAAGGATTTTCTTCCAAATCCTTCGACCCCCAAAATAGCAGCTTCGCCTTCTTCCATTAACGCAATCACCTTGCCAACATTATCCAGGCCTGCTTTCAACAGTGTGTCTGTGATGCGTGAACTTAATTCCAATTCTGCCACGGGACGATCCAGAGATGTCTTTGACTCTTCACGGGATTTCACATTTTCAACATAATCCTGGCGTGCCTGAAGGCGTTTGTAGAAACGATCTACCTGCCCCTCAATATCAATGATACGCTGTTGTTGCCCGGTAAAGAATGGGTGACAGGATGAACAAATTTCTGTTTTGATTTCTTTACGAGTGGAGCCCGTAGTCCAGGTATTTCCACATGCACAGGTTACTACTGCATCCGGATAAAATTTCGGATGGATATCTTTTTTCATAGCCGTAAAACCTTTCTTTTTTTCAAATTGCCGCATCCGTACCTTCTAGTGCGAAAGTACGAGCAACAGTTGATATTTGTTATGCTTCTTTTTGCATAACATTTACACACTTACGGCCGCTATGCAGTGTAATGTACTCTACAATACCATCGACTGTTGCAAAGAGAGTATCGTCACTGCCACGTCCAACATTCACACCTGGTTTAATGTGTGTCCCACGCTGACGGACTAATATATTACCGGATAACACTTTTTCACCAGCATATCGCTTTACACCAAGACGCTGTGAGTTGCTATCGCGACCATTCCGACTGGATCCACCACCTTTTTTATGTGCCATGATCTTTACTCCACTACAATTGAATTAACCAACAATTTTGTGTACTGCTGGCGATGGCCATTTTTCACCCGAATTTTTTTCTTCGGACGATATTTGAACACAATCACTTTTGGCCCTTTAACGTGCGAGACCACTGTGGCTGTCAGTTTTACTCCGCTAACACCAGGAGTGCCAACTTTTACCTCATCGTCATTAACAAACAGCAAGACTGAGTCCAGTGATAACTGTTCGCCAACTTCATTTGGCAGGCGATCCACTTCAATTGTGGCGCCTTCGGCGGCTTTATATTGTTTTCCGCCTTGTTCTACGATCACATACTTCATCTTATTTCTCTCCATCTTCACTTCACCGTAAGTCTCGCAGAATTGTTGGTGCCAGTTTACGGGGAAGCTGGAAAACTAATCTTTAATCTCGACCGAAGCAGAGATTAAGCGAACCGAATTATAAAGGCATCATGCCAGCCTGTCAAATGGTTCTCGATCATTGTTATCCATTATTGTTGTGGTCTATCATTGGTAACAAAATAGTTTGTGATGAATAATTGGATGGGTCAAAGCTGATTGAAACGTTTGACAAAATATATTCTACTAGTAGAATATAAGTATTCTATGGGTAGAATATGATCACAAGAGAGCTAACACCAATCGAATTACTTATCCTCGGACTAGTATCTGAAATGCCTCGCCATGGTTATGAACTTGAACAAGTTATTGATCGACGAGGCATGAGAGAATGGACCCAAATTGGATTTTCCTCAATATATTACGTTCTAAGTCGGCTTGAAAAGCGAGAGTTAATTAAGGCTAATACTCCATTAAACTTAACAGCAAAAAAAATCTATGAGATCACAGCCGACGGTATAGAGATGCTAACCAAACAAACTCTTAATAACTTGAAAATAGTCTATCCAACGTACCCAGCTTTATTAATTTCCATGATCAACTGGTCACTTCTAACAAGAGAACAAGCTTTAAGTGCGTTGGGAACACGAAAAAAATCTCTGGCAAAAGAAATAGAAAGAATTGACTATATCCACTTTCAACAACAACCTTTGCCTGATTATGTTGACGCTATGTTCGATTTCTCTATCGGTCAACTTAAGGCAGAGGCGGATTGGGTTGACAGAACCATGGATTACATGTCATCCAAGCCCTGGAATACCTAATTCTATAAGCAAGGAAGAAAAAATGAATGTAGAAAAGTTTCATGATCGCTTAAGGGAATTGTACATGCCACCTCAACATCAATTTTCAGTTGTTGATGTCCCAGAGATCAGATATGTCGTCATCGAAGGACAGAGTGATCCAGAAAACCGCGATAATGTTAATGCTGCAAAGTGGCTCTTCTCAATCGCTCATATTGTTAAACCTTTGGTTAAAGAGAAAATGGGCAAGAACTTCGTCGAACCGCCACTGGAATACTTATTTTGGGCTGACAACGATAGAGATTTCATCGAGGGGAATAAAAGCAATTGGAAGTGGCGCGCGATGTCTGTGATGATTGATTGGATATCTCGCGAACAATTTGCGCAGGCAGTTTCAAAAGTTGAAGACAAACTTGGTCCACCTCCTGAAAGCCTAAATCTCCTAAATTTGTATGAAGGTAAATGTGTGCAAATCATGCATGTTGGTGATTATAAAGAAATTTTTGCAGTATGCAATACGCTCTATAATCAATATCTACCTGAAAACAATCTAAAGCCCAATGGCTATTATCATGAAATCTATCTAAACGATCCGTCACGAACAGCACCACATAAAAGGAAAGTTGTAATTCGACAACCTGTATCTTGATTTTTTTCTCAAACTCCATCGAGAACCTCTGGAAAGTCTAAAAGATTGTTAATGATCAACCTCTATACAGACCCAGTAATGTTACATAACCTGACAGAAGCCAAAGAGGACAAGTGTATGTCTGCGACATTTTAATGTGGATTAGGATTGACTCATATCCCATCACTATATCGCCACCAACGCTCAATCTTTGCCTCGTTTATAATTTGTATTAGTCCCTATCGGTTAAAAGTCAATACGTTTCGCAAGCGTCATTTCAACTTGGCGGTGATCTCTTTGTAGATCTCTATGATATGTCAACCAGCCACCCGACATTGAATCCGCAATCTCAAAAATAAAACTATGATTAAACTTAACTCTGGAATGGTTCACAAACACCAATTGCAATACTTATTTGCAATGCTTACCAATCATTTCTAGATTCCCCTTACTTTTCGCACATCACCAACCCGCTCAGTGATTCCTTGGGCATCAAGGTATTCAAGGAAAGCAAGCGCATATTTGCGACTGGTCTGGTACATATCACGAAATTGAGCGACTGTTATCTCTCCTGTGCTGGCAAGATGGTCAAGCACCTCATGAACCATTTGGTCACAGGTAGCCTTTAGAAATACAACATCACTGTTGACAACGATTAATGTCTCTAATTCATTAAGTGCGTTGAAAACTTCATTGTCAACCAACTGTAAACTTTCTTTGATAGAAGGCGGTGAATATGGATTCGCATCAAATTTTGCCAACAATTGTTTTATTTTAACCTGTTCACTTGGACGAAAACTGACGACATGGTTAATATGTGCATAAAAAGATCGATTGGCTATAATATGCTGTTCTTTTTCCCACAGAGCGATCAGCAATGAAAATTGTTTTTGTTGGAGTTTAAGTCTGCTTTTCAATTCCTCACGTGGAATACCAGCACGAAGAGGAAATTGGTGATGATATTGTTGGATAATGGCAATTGTTTTATCCAGCGTTCCTTGATACCAACTTCGATTGACGAATAAAGAGTGATCTGCTCTTAAAAGATTTGCCCCCTCCAAATTGATTAATAGTCCTTCTTGAACTAAACCAAGAAGAAGATCTTGTGCCAAATTGGCTTCTATTCTTCCTTTTTTGTAAATTGATTCAAATGTAGCTATACCCAACTCAGAACTTGCTTGTAATAAAATCTCTTCAGGGCTGCCCCCGGCATAAGCCTTCAGCTGGTTGATTATGCCAGCGTCAAACCGTTTGTGACGCTTACCAGGAAATGCATTAACAACCTCTCCTCCACCAATAGTTTCGCCTGGTGAAGGTCGCCTAAGAATAAAACGGTCAGTGCGCAGAGCAATAATCGGCTCGCTGGTTTCTAATTGGATCCAGCCTTGACTTCCCGGACCTATTTCATCACACCCCAGTGTTCTAACTCTGGCTATTACTTCCGTCGATCCAATAAAAAGTTTAAGCCTCTGGTTATGTTTTAATGAGCTGCTGATATCCTCAAGGAGTCTCACACTTGCATCAATTCTTTGTGTTGTTTTGTATTTACCTGCTGCGGTGACCACATCTCCGCGATTGATTTGATTAACTTCAATGCCGCTCAAATTTATGGCAGTTCGGCTGCCTGGTGCTGAATGATCGGTCTTTGCTCTGTGATTTTGAATGCCGCGAATGCGGGCTTTCTTTTGACCGGGCATTATTTCCACCTCATCACCCAAACGAATAATTCCATCCACCAGGGTACCGGTCACAATCGTCCCAAAACCGGAGATTGTGAAAACGCGATCAACAGGTAAACGTGCCCTGCCGAAATCAACACGGTCCTCAGTGCTTTCTAGAATCTCACTCAGTTTTGCAATCAATTCAGGTATGCCTTCACCAGTGAAGGATGAAACCCGTATGAGGGGAAAATCCTGAAAGCGCGTGCCTTCTAAGACCGATTCAATGTCGATCTGAACAAGATCAAGCCATTCCGGATCATCGATCAGGTCAATTTTCGTCATGACCACCAAACCCGTTCGAATCTCCAATAAATCCAGAATCGCGAGATGCTCACGTGTTTGTGGCATGACACCTTCATCTGCTGCAATTACTAACAGGGCTGCGTCAATCCCGCCCACTCCGGAAAGCATATTTTCAATAAAATCGCGGTGACCGGGGACATCAACAATACCAACTTCAGATCCATTTGGAAGCTGAAACCAGGCAAACCCCAGTTCAATTGTCATCTCACGCGCTTTTTCTTCTTTTAAACGATCTGGGTGCATCCCAGTCAACGCCTCGACAAGGGTTGACTTACCATGATCTACATGACCGGCAGTGCCAATTACGTGCATATTTTCCTTTAGCTTTTCAAGTCAAAGCTGTCGAAAAAATCATTATTGAATTCTTTCACCTGGTTTAACTGAGATTGCAAACGCTTCTGGGTGGTTTGAAGAATTTGTTGAATTATGTCTTCGAAATCCTGTGTAGTATCTTCCAAATGAACCAGGCGTTCATTTAATTTATCGAATTGGAGACCGACTTCTCTAATCTGCTCATCTTGAGCAAGCATATAATTGGACCATCGCTTTTGGTCGTCCGCTTTAAATGATACCCATTCCTGGCGGAAACGATCTTCGACCAGCCTTTGCATTTCGGTCAATTCGTTAATTCGTCGCTCAAATCGTTGCGTAATTTCTTCAAAGGATTCTTGTGCATGTTTTACAGAGCGCTGTGTTGCATCCAGAATCTGTAGTTGTGAATCAAGGTTCAAAGCTTGGTTCTCAATGATCTCAAAACGTGCCTGCCACTCGCGCCAGGTGCGGTCACGTTCGACCTGACTCATATTTTGACGCTCAATAAAATTCGTTTGGGCTAGTTTCCGATCGCCCTCGGCATTTATCAACTCACTTTGGCGCATCTCCATTTTACGAAGGGTCTCATTGGCAAGATCGACCTTTCCACGTTGTTCTTCCACCCGTTTTCGTAGAGCGGAGACTTCACCTTGAATATCAAGTAATCGTTTTGAATCCTGCCGGATATTTTCTTCCATGATCTTCTGATTACGTTTGTATTCATCATCAGATCTTCGGCTTTCCAGGACTTTTTTGTCAACATCTGCGATCAAACGAACCAGACGTTTTTCTTCTTCTGCACGCGCATTGATTTCCTTTTTCAAATCCGGAATCGGTTCCAGACCTTTGCGCACATTAGCAATGGAAACATTGAGTGACTCCAAGTCAGCAAAACGGACCTTTTCAATCTCGCGATCTTTTTCATTGCGTTGCTTCTCAATGTTTTCGATTAAACGTGGGTAGTCAACCTTGATCTGGGCTATTGCCGAATCAATCTGCTCAAAGCGCGCCAGCATCGTCTGTAAGCGACTCAATTCATTCGAAACAGTTTTTATTTCTTGCGCTAAGGGATTTACATTTCCTTCGATTTTCATCAAGCGATCTTCCAAACCAGAGATCGTTAGTTTGTCTTTTCTACGTTCTTCATCTAACCATTCAATTCTTTGAATTAATTGCTCAAAATCCATGATAAGTTCTCCAATAATTGCCTTAAAACCTTCTAAAAATTATACCATTTGCCATTTTTCCTCGGACAGATTGCATTAGGGCAAATTTTTATACACACTTAATGTTTCCAGAAAAATACGAACATAAATATTCGGGAATAAGCCCATAATCAATAACAAAACGCTGCTGATCCCCAGGAATATGCTTTGGACGGGAGTCTCCCCTACGGAAAATTGCCTATTTCCTGGTCTGGTGAAGAAAACCGCGATGAACCGCATGCTGGCTATGAACAATCCAAAAATGGCGATGAGCGACCAGATTGCGACAGGCAGGTTTGACTGGCTCAACTGGGTCAAGACACCAAAACGAATTGGAAACATCGAGAAAAGCGGTAATCCACTGAGTGAAAACCACCCCACCAAAAAAGAAATTACTGAGATCGGTTGAAAGTAAAACAAACCCTTCAAAGAATCCATATTCAAGTCCAGGTTTTGAGTTTTCCATATGGAAATAGCCATCGAGCATAAGGCAATCCCAAAAGTTCGCGGCAATAATGCCGAAAAATAGGCTTCCCAGCCCAAGTGGGTGTTTATACTAAAAGACAGCACAGCAAATCCTATTTCCACTAGAACCAGATATCCAAATAATCTTAAAATCGATTTTTGATAAACAGCCCAAATTCCAGGAATTACAATCATCAGGATCGCTATTGATTGGGCTACACCAGTAATTACAGGTTCAGTGCGCAGCCACGAATAGCTATTAAAGAAATCAACCAGCATAATCTGAGCAGTTGCTGGTATGGCTGTAAAAATAAACCCGGCTACAAATGGATGTCCCGACTCTGCTAAGAGCGGGACCCAGGTATAGAATGGAAATACAGCTAACCACATGGAAAATCCAAAACCCAAGAGAACCGCAGAGAAATTGTAAAGTCTTTGTGAATCTGCACTCACCACTGCCTGCTCAAAGCCCCAGCCAGCCAACAAAATAAAAGGAACTGCCAGCGTTTGAATAATCAGAAATCGGAATATTCCAACGCCGGCCACTGACCCTTTTTGCAACAGGGTGGGGATACTGATCAACACTGCCAGTTCAACGATGAGTGCAGCGTATAAAAATGGTTGAACTGATATTGCTGCAACCAGTAAGGGAACAATTGCCATACCGTTTGGTACAAAATATTCGTTTGTGGCGGCTATTCTTGAACCAAAAAACCAGATAGCTCCCATCGCATATAGAAGGGCAATCAAATAGCGATCACCATCTGCAAGGATAAATGAGCGCCCGAGAATTATTAATTCTGACGAGATTTCAATTTTTGCCGGACCTAAGGGAAATATAGAATCTATCCGTACAGTAAGGGCTAAGATAGCCAAAAATGCACAAAGCAGCCCTGCGAACAGAAGGATAAATAATCTCTTTTTTCTTAAAAAGAAAGCGAAAAGCGACATAAAAAGCGGCATGATGATCCAGATAATCGGTGCCGACATTATTGATTACTTTCTACTTGTAAGTTCATGATGTAAGATCCAATAAAGGCTAGTCCCATTGTCACGACGGCTAATAAGCCTGCTACCAATACGGATTTTTCAAGAGAGGAATAAATTACTTCAAATCCGGAAAATAGGGTTAGTAATCCAAAAATAATGCGATACGCCTGATTTGTCATGCTCAATTGTAAAATCCCTATAAAAATTAATAGACCACCTCCAAAAATCATTGTTTTTGAAACAGGCAACCAGTTTGCAATATTTGGTAACAAAGCCCAAACAATCATTCCTACGATAACCCAGATAACAAACCGGAAGCGAATCTCTTCGGAAAAGGAAAACGACTGAGATTTCTCAGCAAACCTTTCCTCAGGAATTGTGGATGCAATGATCGCCCCTGCCATCCAACCTGTTACCAATTTCACTGCTGCCAGACCAGTAGGCCAAACTGTGAGCACCAACCAAAAAACACCAACATATTGTAAAGACAGGGCAATGATATTCCAACGCCAATTTAAATTTAAGAACAGAATTAATGAAACGATGGCAATCATTATTAGTGGGAGAAATTGGGTTATTCTGTCCATTTTAAGGGACAACCCCAGGCTGAATGATCCCAAGCAAGGCTGCAATTATTACAATAACCCAAAGCATTCCAGATTGACTTTCGAGTATGTTTGAGAACAAGTTAATAATCCTTTGGATGAAACCAAAAACAAGCCACAAAGCATGATAAAGCCAGTTCAACCCCAAAAAAGAGATCAACAAATCGCCCATTTTATTGAGTAATGACACCATCCAATCGGAATATCTGGTCAATGCATTCATTCTTCGCATAACGATCAAAATCACAATGGGTATTAGAAAGGAAAACAAACTTGCCCAAACAACCCCAACCTCAAGCCAGTCCAGTCCACTCAGCAAGAAGATTAACCATTGAGTCAAAAGGAGGAAAAACAATCCTGTGGGAAAAATAATCCATATCCACCTTTCATTTGCAACCAGGGATTTCGCCGGATGAATCGCATGACGAATATATCCAAGCATGAGAAATATCATTGTCAGTAAGTTAGACATGCCGAACAGTGGCACACCATTTCCAACCAGAGCAGACCAACCTGCTGCTGATGGTGTAAATGGCAGTCCGGACAATCCCACAATTGCAAGTAAGGGTAAAAAAAGAATACGTCGGTCTCGATCTGAGTATAGGAATATGACTGACCCCATAAGTAACAAGTTTAAGCTCCAAATTAGCGCTGCTTCTACATTTCCTACCAATGCAGATTGTATGGACAGTGAAGAAAGAGCAATCACCCAGAAAGGTCTTCCACTTAATTCATTTTTCGAAACCATCCACATAAGTGCAGCCACGAATGCAGACAACACCATCAAAAAAAATAAAAGCGGATGGTCGGAACCCCCGGAAAGTGTGGGTACGATCCGAATTAAAACAACTAAGCTAGATGCTACCCCAACCATACGAATAGTGGTTCCCAATCCAATTCTAAGAGGGATTTCCTTTGAATATGGCAAATTGAACGGTAAAACACCCAATCGCAAACCGATTGCAATCAAAAGCAATGTACCTGCCCCCTCAGCCAGATTAGGCAGTCCTAGACCTAAATTCTTTGAGAAAGTGGTATAAATTGCAGCAATAAAACAGAAAGTACCAGCCAATTTAACCGCGAACGAAACTACACCAATATTTATAAGTTCACTACTTTTTACTGTGAAGACAATAACAAACAATTCTACAATATCAATAAGCATCCAAAATAGAATTATCGACATTAAAGATGCAGACATAACGGCGATAATACCGATTGCATTGATCACAAATATCCCTGCCCAAACGTTAACTGAAGGGAGTTCTTTAAGACGCGTAGAATCGGTTAATATAATAGCCAATTGAATGGATGCAAGCGCTAGCCCAATAGACCAGCTATTCGCTCCAAGAGAAAATTTAATCCCTTCCGCGTAAAAATTCCCAAATGGAAACCAATTTAAAATACTAAGTTCGAGTGGCAAAAACCAGCGAAATGCGAGCATTACAACCCAATTTAGCAACGATAGAATCATCGCAACCAACCAGATCCGCCCCAAATTAATATTTAATCGCTTTATGACTAAAATAGTGACCGCAGAGAGGATCAATAGCAAAAAGGGGATGAGTAAAACCATTACCCCGTCCTATATTACCTTCGAAAAAGCTGATCTTTTTATAAATTTACCCTGGCCCGCTTTTCCCAACCAATTCTGTTGATCTACGACTAATTTTCCACGCAACATTACTTTTTGAGGGTAACCTTTTAAATTCCAACCTTCATATAAATTGTAATCAGTTCGTTGTTGTGAAAATTGGGTACCATAAACAATTCGTTTATTTGTATCCCAGAAAACAAGATCCGCATCGCTGTCAGGAAGAATGGTGCCCTTTCGGGGGTAAAGACCAAATATCTTTGCAGGGTTTGTAGAGGTGAGTTCCACAAATTTATTGACGCTGATACGTCCTTTTTCCACTCCCTCAGTCCAAAAAATCGGAAGTCTATCTCCCACACCTGGTAATCCATTCGGAATTAAAGTAAAGTTATCTTTTCCAAGTTCTTTTCCGGGGATAGCAATTTGGTTGTCTTCATAAATAATTGGACGCGTTCCATCGTAGAAAAAAGGACAATGGTCGGTTGCCAATACCTGAATAGTCCCAGCGGATAATCCTTCCCAGAGTCTTTCGTTATCTTTTTCAGTTCGCATGGGTGGTGAACAAACCCATTTTGCCCCATCATCTTGAGCCAGGTTCGATTCTGTAAATAACAAATATTGCGGGCAGGTTTCTCCCATCACAGCAATACCCTTAGAGCGGGCATACGCTAATTGATCGACTTCGCCGCCAGCATTCATATGGACAATGTACAACGGTGCGCTACTTTGAGCCGAAAAAGAAACCCCACGAGCAACGGCTTCAATTGCACCCCAGGCCGGACGAGTACGTGCATGCCATAATGGTGAAGTGTGTCCATTTGATAAAGCTTCGGCAACCAAAATCTCAATGATGTCCCCATTTTCTGCATGCATCATCGTAAGGAAACCATGTTGAGCTGCAATCCGCATAACCTTAAAGATATCTCCATCATGAAGCCGTAGCGTATCGTTATAGGCAGTAAACACTTTCAGAGTCGTTATCCCCTCTTCGATTAATCGCGGAATTTCAGCCGCAATCTCATCATTGAACTTTGTGATATTCATATGAAAGCTGAAATCAACCGCAGCCTTAGGATCCGCCTTGGCATGCCATTGATCCACATCCGCGATCAATGATGCACTCATTTGCGGAACAAAGTCTATCACTGTAGTAGTTCCGCCAAATGCAGCCGCCTTATGCCCACTATAGTGGTCATCTGAAGACACTGTATTAAACATGGGTAAATCAAAATGGGTGTGAACGTCAATACCCCCAGGAAGAATAAGTAATCCCGAAGCATCAATCCGTTCGCAATCCGATGGAATCTCAAAATTCCGCCCGATTATCTTAATTTTCTCATCTTCAATCAGAATGTCAGCCGTGTACTGTTCGGATGCAGTGACAATCCTGCCACCATGTATGAGCGTCAGCATAAAACACCTCGACCATTTTTCATTATTTTTGCCATCATAACAGGTTTTTCCTTACTTAATCTCTTCCCATTCACTTAAGAGCTTGAGAAAATCTATATTCCATTTGGCAAAATCCTCATCATCCGTACACGTACTTGGACCTTGATTCATTCTTTCACGTAGACGGCTCCATAAAATAAAGCGTTCCTCACCAGACACGATAAGGTCTCGAACCGTGTTTGCATTTTTTAACAAGTATCCGGTCGTATAAAAAAAAGTGATCCGCCTCCATTTGTCTGCCAAAATCGGTTTGTCAAGAACAACGAGTGGTCCGATTTGGATTTTATAATACTCTTCATTCGCACGCGAGTGCTCTGGCTGGTCGCGAAATAATTCTGCTCTGGTGGTTAACTCATGCCCTCTCACAGGTGCTACCATCTTTATAGACCAGCGATTCTCAGAACCAAAAGCACCGGTCTGGTAAAAAGCGAGATAATCGACCGAGATGACTTTTGGTGCAGATTTAAGCGGAATTCGATACCACCCTAACATTCTGGCAATATCCAGGTCCTTTGGATCAGGCAAAATGGCAACCAGTACAATATCAGTCTCATTCGGGTAATCTGCCATTTACTCCTCCAAAATTGGGTATTTTTTAGAAGAAACCCCAATGCTCACACTGCTCAGCATCAGGGTTTCAAATTTATCCTGATTAAGGATTACTTATAATTCTTGATTAATCCTACATCCTCATTAAATTCTTTGATTAGTTCATCAAATTCATCAACCTGATTTTGGAAACCTGTCCAATAGGAATCCTCGTACCATTGATCCATAATCTCAGGGTAGGTTTTCCCTTGTTGTTCAACCCAGGTGTAGTATTTGAGGTTATGTACTCTTTTGCGGTCAACGTATGTTAATTCTTGCATATTATCGGTTGATTCACCCATTAAATCTGCCGCATAGGCTTCGGCAGCATCAAAGCCTTTGAATTCTCCCATCTCATCACGATATTCTTCAATTCGGGTTCCATATAATTCCATCGAATCGGTTAATACCGAAAGGACAATATCATTTTCTTGCAGTTCATAGTATTTTGCAAATTTTATGGCGGTTAACATGTTGGCAATACCAGAAAATCCAAACAAACTCAACTTGCGAATGATAGTCTGTGGAACACCTTTATTCAATAAATAAGCCTGACCTTCAGGCTCATTAAATAATCTTGCTATACGCACAACCGCATTGTCATCGATCGCAGTTATCATATCAGTGTTCTTGACATTATGAATCCAGGGTACGTGTTTGTCACCAATGCCCTCGATGCGGTGAGCACCGAAGCCATTGTTCAACAATGTTGGGCATTGAAGTGCTTCACTGGCAACAATTTTCGAAGTTGGAAATAACTGCTTGAGATAATCTGCACTACCAATCGTTCCCGCAGAGCCGGTGGTGAAACAGGCTCCCGCATAACGATCATTTGGACCCAGCTCTGCTTTCAGGATTTCTTCAAAGGCGTGTCCGGTGACATCATAATGCCAAATGTAATTGCCAAATTCATCAAATTGATTGAAGATGACCAGCGGCTCACCAGAGTTCCGCAATTCCCAACACTTATCAAAAATCTCTTTAACATTCGATTCGCTGCCGGGGGTAGCGATAACTTCGCCCGCCACCTGTTTCAGCCAATCAAAGCGTTCTTTGCTCATTCCTTCCGGCAAAATCGCCACCGATTGGCAGGCCATCAAGGCTGAGTCATACGCACCACCCCGGCAATAATTGCCTGTGGATGGCCAGACTGCTTTTTGATAAGTGGGATCAAACTGACCGGTAACAATGCGCGGAACCAGACAACCAAAAGCCGCCCCTACTTTATGCGATCCAGTTGGGATCCATTTACCCACCAGCATAATGATTCTGGCTTTCACACCAGTCAATGAGCTGGGAAGTTCCAGATAGTTTACATCTCCAAACTCACCCCCGCTTGGTTTGGGCTCATTTTTCCATGAAATGCGAAAAAGATTTCTGGGATGGATATCCCACAATCCTATTGAATCAAGTTCAGTCCGAATTCCAGCAGGAATAAGTGCCGGGTTTCTCATTTGTGCATATGTGGGCAAAATGATATTTTGTTCCCTGAATCTTTTTATTGCATTATCTCGACCTGTTTTATTAACCGCTAAATCTATTCTTGCCATCTCTTAGTGCTCCCATCAATAATAGAATTAAAATCACTTGGCGATTCGCTTACGATGTATAAAGGTCTGCCTTTAACTTCATCATAAATTCGGCCAATGTATTCTCCCAATATTCCCAGACTTATTAATTGTACGCCACCAAAAAAAAGAACAGCAATCAAAGTTGTTGCCTGTCCAAAAAAAGATTGTGATCCAGCAATTCTCAGAATGACAACAATTGGAATAGCAATAACAGCAATGGCAGCAGAAATAAAACCTAAATAGGTTGCAAGTTGTAAAGGAACATACGAAAAACCAGTAATGGCAGTTAATGCCAATTTGAACATTTTCTTAAAGGGGTATTTCGTCTCCCCTGATAGTCGGGCGGCACGTTTGTATGTGACACCGATCTGTTTAAAACCAACCCAGGCCGACATACCCCGTAAAAAACGGTGATGTTCCCGCATGGAATTCATTACATTTACAACTTTGCGGTCCATCATACGAAAATCACCGGTATCCAGTGGTATTTTCACATCCGTAATGCGGTAAATGAGACGGTAAAAAATAGATGCAGTAAATGTTTTAAACCAGGTTTCGCCTTCCCTCTCAGACCGAACCGCATAGATGACCTGGTAACCTTCTTTCCATTTCTTAATCATTTCCAAAATTATTTCGGGGGGGTCCTGTAAATCAGCGTCAATAATGGTTACCGATTGACCGCGACTGAAATCCAACCCTGCTGTCACAGCAATCTGATGACCAAAATTGCGGGCAAAGATGACAGGTCTGACTCGCTCATCTTTAGCAGCCAGTACCCGGATCTTATCCGAAGAGCCATCGGTAGATCCATCATCCACCAATATTAATTCCCAGCTTTCGCCAGTTTGATCCATTACACTTTTAATACGACTATAAAGGACGGGGAGATTTTCGATTTCGTTGTAGATGGGTGCAATAAGAGTGTAAATTATGGAGTTATTCACAATAATTTCTCCCGGTTTATTTTCTTAAGAATGCTTTGAGGGATTGCATATTTGGTTCGATCACCGGTGCTTCGGGTACAGCTTTGATCGCGGCACGAATATCTTTCAATCCATTACCCGTATTAATGACCACAACCGGATCATCACTATTAATCAAACCCTGATCAATAGCGCTTACCAGCCCACCATAGGCGGCTGCTCCCGCAGGCTCGGCAAAAATGCCAACTTTACCTAAAGCTGCAATTGAATCGAGGATCATTTGGTCACTGATCGTAATGTACGCACCCTTTGATTCAATCACTGATTGCAATGCTCGCTCACCATCGCGAGGTAAGTCAACCGATATGCTATCAGCAATTGTATCAGCTTTGACCGGAAAAATTTCTTGCGAATGATTAAAAAATGCGTTGGCAATTGCAGCGGAGCCTTCAGCCTGGATGCCAAATAAGCGCGGCATTTGCTCCAGCCATCCAAGTGCTAATAAATCACGAAAACCTTTGTGAATGCCACTGATGATATTTCCATCCCCCACACTGACAAACACAGATAGGGGTTTATGAGAAATGTTCTCTTCCAAAATCACCTGTTCCCAAATCTCGAAAGCAGCTGTTTTCTTTCCCTCGGCGGTAAAGGGGTTATAACCAGTATTGCGACAGTACCAACCAAACTCTTTTGCTGCTTCCAAAGATAGGTCAAATGCACTGTCATAATTTCCATTCACTAAAATGACTTCCGCCCCATAAACTAACAATTGGGCAATTTTGGCGGGAGGGGCAGTTTTTGGGGCAAATATTACGGCTTTCTTACCTATCGCAGCCGAAAGTCCTGCCAATGCTGCACCAGCGTTGCCCGTTGAAGCTGTTACCAGAACATCAACATTGGTCTCAATTGCCCTGGCGATAACCACTGCACTGGCACGATCTTTGAAAGATCCGGTTGGATTCCTGCCCTCATCTTTTATCCACAAGTCCCTTAAGCCCAACGAGTTTTTTAATGCAACAGGAGTATAGAGCGGTGTCCAGCCTGCCATCCGTAAAGCAGTTCCCTCGCCTCCCGGATCTTTGACAGGTAAAAGCGGTAGATAACGCCATAAAGATTCTTCTTTTCGTGAAACAATATCTGAAATTTCATACTTGCGCCGGATCGTGGCAGTATCAATAATAATATCCAGGTTGCTGCCATCTTTGGGGCAAGTAAAAAGATTCTGTGTGAAAGGGTATTCAAGATTACATTTTGAGCAACGAAAACCTAAAAATTTATTCATGTTGATTGTTTTTTCTTTTTTTCTCCACCGGTAGTATTTAAAGATTTGATGCCTTATTATAATCTTTCTCTCCGCAATGGTGAGAGAAGGCAGCAAGCCTCTTCCTACTTGCCGCTTGCTACCCGCAAATTGTGAGGACGCAAATCAGCCGACAATCGTCAAATACCGCGTTGACCACGAATATAAGGAATTCCTAATGCTGCAGGTGCACCCAGGCGCTTTCTTATTGCGTCCTTTGAACCGATAACCAGCACCAGGATAGTGAAAGCGTATGGAAGCATCTGTAAAAAGAAACCATAATATGGATTGTAATAAAAAGGATTGGCAAAACCAAATAAAATGGCTGGGCCTTGAATATCGAGAATCAAACGGCGAAGCGCACCGAACACATAAGACCCGAACAAAGCCCGGAACGGGTTCCATTGGGAGAAAATAATTAAACCAATGGCAATCCAGCCCTGACCGCCAGTAGTCAACTCGCTAAACCAGCCGGGAGAAATTGCCAGGCTTATGGTGGCACCCGATAATCCGGCAAATAAGCCCCCGACAAAAACATAGAAATAACGCAATCCATAGACATTGATACCCAGGGCATCTGCTGCGGCAGGATATTCGCCTACAGCCCGCAAATGCAGCCCTGGTCGTGTCCTATTGATATACCACCAGCAGAGGGGTACCATAAGATAGCCGAGATAAACCAAAATGGATTGATTGTCAAAAAATATTTTTCCCAGAATGGGAATTTGAGATAAGAGCGGGATTGAAAAAACTGGAAGCAGAGATATTACACCAGCCTTGCTCAAACCTTCGCCAAAAACCAGACTTATCCCAGTGCCAAGAAAAGTCAACGATAAACCGCTGACAACCTGATCTGCTTGTAGCGTAATCGTAATAAAAGCATGAATTTGGCTGAGTAAACCGGCTGCCAACATTGCTGCTACAAGCCCCAACCAGGGTAAGCCTGTTTTCGCAGTAACGCTAAAGGCAGTCATCGCTCCAATCAACATCATGCCTTCCAAACCAAGGTTCATGATTCCGCTGCGCTCATTGAAGATACCGCCCAGCGTGGCAAACAATAATACGGTTCCCGAGGCAACCCCTGCCTGTAAAATAATTAAGAAATCCATACTATGCTCCCGCACCCTGGCGAACGATACTGATTCTGTAACGAATTAAGAAATCGCTGGCGATCAGACACACCAGAATGACGCCCTGGATCATTTTTGGAACGCCTGAAGGTTGTATTTCTCGCCCAGCCAATATCAAAGCTCCAAATAATACCGAAACAAACAAAACGGCAAACGGGTTTAACTTAGCCAACCAGGCCACGATAATACCTGTGAAACCGTAGCCGGGTGAGATTGCTCCTTGCAGGCGATGAACCACACCGCTTATTTCCGACATACCTGCCAGGCCAGCCAATGCACCGGAGAGCATCATCACCCAGACGATATGCTTCTTAATCGGGATTCCAGCATAGGTTGCCGCCTTTGGGTTATCACCAATCAATCGTATTTCATATCCCCAGCGGCTGCGATAGAGAATTAACCACACAATAACCGCTGCAATAACAGCCATCACCAGGCCAAAATGGGTAGTTAATCCACGAAAAAACGGTATTTCACTGCCCAGATCAGTCAAACGCGGAAGCCAGGCGTTTTGCGGAAAAACTTTGGTCATTTGGAAGCCCCCTTCGGTCCAAATGGCAAAAATGAAATAATTATTCCAGGCAACCGCAATATAGTTTAACATCAAGGTAGAAATAACTTCATTTACATTAAATCTGGCCTTCAAGATTCCAGGTATAAAACCGTACAGCGCCCCTCCCAGCAAACCCGCCGCCGCCATGACGATAATGAATAACCATTTTGGGGCTGTTTCCGGCAGGATTGGAATCAAAACCACCGCAGAAGCCGCGAAGGCGCCTATAAAAAATTGGCCTTCAGCACCAATGTTCCATAATTTCATCCGGAAGGCAACCGAACAAGCAAGCCCAACAAAAATTAGGGGAATCGCCTTTACCAGGGTATCCGAGAATACGCCGATACTACCAAAGGATGCACGCGCAATATGTGCATACGTCAACCAGGGATTACCACCTCCCAAAAGGAGAATAATTGCACCAATTAATAATGCAACTACCACTGCGCCGAAAGAGATCGCTAAAGGGTACCACTTTGGCACATCTGAAATTCTCTCTTCAAATTTTATCTGGAATGGCAATACAGGACGTTTACTCAGGTTTCCGGCAGAATCAGTTTTCATTGTGTGCTCCCATTTTCTCCAATTGCTCCTGCCGGGTTCCAGTCATCATTAATCCAATTTTCTCAACATCCCCATCAGTCACCTCGCCCATAATCTCGCCTTCATAAATTACAAAAATGCGATCAGAAAGCGAAATGAGTTCCTCCAGTTCTTCGGAGATTAGCAAAATGGCTGCACCAGCATCACGTTGAAGCAGTAATAATTTCTGCACTCCCTCAATTGCTCCTACATCTAAACCACGAGTGGGCTGCATGGCAACCATAAAAGTTGGCTCAGAAGAAATTTCTCTCGCCAGAATTACGCGTTGTAAATTACCCCCGGATAATAAACGTACCGGCGTGTTCACGGAAGGAACTACTATATCGTATAAATCTTTCAATTCTCTGGCATATTTATCCGCAGAAGGGTTATCCAACATCCAACCTCTTGCGATAGGTTTCTTCGTATAATTTTTCATGATAACGTTATCGGTCACACTTAAATTCGGGGCAGAACCGACATGTGTACGATCCTCAGGTACATGAGAAACTCCATGTCGAATACCCGCTTTTGCATCCATATTGGCAATATTTTCGCCCTGGACTATGATCTTACCTTCCGAACAGCGCCGAAGACCTGTTAATACATCAGCCAATTCTTTTTGGCCATTACCAGCAACACCTGCCAGACCGACGATTTCGCCGGCACGCACTTCGAATCCGACGCCATTTAAAGCTTTCAAGTTTTTATCATTCAAACAATGAATATCTTCAACTTTTAAAACGACTTTACCAGGTATTGATATTTTTTTATCCAGACTAAAGATGACTTCCCGACCAACCATTAATCTCGCCAGATCTGCACGTGATTTACCTTTCGCACTTACACTTCCGGCAGTTATCTTTCCTTTACGTAGAACTGTCAAACGATCCGAAATTTTTTGTACTTCATGTAATTTATGACTGATAAAAATGACTGATTTCCCCATTGAAACCATGTTTTTCAAAGTTGCAAATAGGATGTCAATTTCTTGTGGTGCCAAAACAGCAGTAGGTTCATCCATAATTAAGACATTCGCACCACGATATAACATTTTTAATATCTCGACCCGTTGTTGTTCACCAACTGAAAGCTGCCAAATTTTCGCTTTTGGGTCAACCGGTAATCCAAATTTATCTCCCAGCTCAATAATTTTTTGATCGAAATTCTTCAAATCCATAATGAAGCGTGGTTCGGAAAGACCCAATAATATATTCTCGGTCACAGTTTGGGAGGGTACCAACATGAAATGCTGATGAATCATCCCAATTCCCGCTGAAATGGCATCTTTTGGGGACGAGAATGTAACTAACTTTCCATTAACTTTGATTGTCCCACTATCCGCTTTATAGAGGCCAGCCAAAATATTCATCAATGTGCTCTTGCCGGCTCCATTTTCCCCCAGAAGGGCGTGGATTTCACCTTCCTGAAGCTCGAAATCGACGTTGTCGCTGGCTAAAACACCAGGAAAGCGCTTAACAATGGCTTCCATTTCGACAACTTTTCGTCCTTGTTGTGGTAAATCTGAAGTTGAATTCATCGACCCTCGGACAGAAAACTTTAAAAATGCTCAGGGGGGGAAATGATCCTCCCCCCCTTCATAAATATATTTATTTATTCAGGTAATTCTGCGGTAAACCCTTCGGCCAACCATTTCATACAATAGGTGCATCCTACACCGGTTTCGGGGAATGCATCCAGGTCAACCTGTGCCAGTGCCTCACCAGCGGGGACGACCACATTACCCTGGTTATCCTTAATTGGACCTGAAAAGACATCGAAGCGAGTGAATTCACCTGCCTGGTTCTTAGCGATCAAATCGCGCACTTCAGCAATCACAGCCGGATCCAATTCGGCAACGCCTTTGGTCAGTTCCTGGCCATCCATGAAACCATAGAGACCCAGAGCGCCTGTGTCACCATCGAAATAATCCCAACCAACCTGATACGTTCCAGCGCGAATCTCTTCAACAATCTTCGCATAAATAGGTCCCCAGTTCCAGTAAGGTGCGGTCAAACAACCAGCTGCTTTACATGAACCATACCAGTCATAGGTAATGCCCCATTTGCCTTTTTCGGTAGCTACATCTGCGACGGCAGGAGTATCCGCTCCGGTAAATACAACCTGAGCGCCAGCATCAAACAAAGAGGCAGCAGCGTCTTTTTCAATGACAGGATCATGCCAGGTGTTCAACCAACGAATATCAAGTGTACATTCCGGGCAAGTCTTACGCATTCCAAGAGCAAATGCATTGCCAAGACGCAATTCTTCAGGGATTGGGAAGGTAGCCATATAACCTAATTTGGGGTTGCCATCTTGTTGAGCACGTGCACCGGCCAACATTCCAGCCAGGTACTTCATTACTTCCATGGCACCCATCAGATTACCAAAATTTGTTTCATTGGATTTATATCCAGAGAGATGGATATAGGTCGTATCCGGAAATTCGCTTGCGACAGTTTCCATCGGATCCATGAATCCAAACGAAGTACCGAAGATTACGTCAAAACCTTTACGCGAGAGGCTGCGGAAAATCTGTTCTGAATCCGCCCCTTCAGGCACGTTTTCGACATAAGCAACGTTTACATCATCTACATTCTCTTTGATGTATTCCAAACCTTCGTAATGTGATTGTGACCAACCGCCATCATCATGCGGTCCGATCAATACCATAGCCACATTAAACTTGCCTTTTTCTACATTTGGAATCTCAAACCCGCCCACATTTTCAGTTTGTGGACCGCATGCACTTAAGGCAAACGCGATCACCATCAAACCTGCTAAAACACGCCACATTACTTTTGCTTTCATTTCATCTCCTCAATATTAATCTTTTAATGTAATTCCGTTTTTTGAAATTAAAACCGTGAAACCTAAAATTTCTGGGACCTCCTTTCTTTTTCGTGAAAGTTATTAGGAATTGAATTTTAATTGATTGATGCCGGATAAATGCTGGTTTGAGTATTTGGTTATGATTGTCGTAAATGAAAATTCTATAATGATTAAAATAATTATAAAGAATGATGACTGAAAATAAAAATTATAGAGAGATTTTGAAAAAAAACAATAGGGAAAACGGATGGGCTTCTCCGTTAAAGAAGCCCATCTTGAATATATAGCTACTCTTTGGTTATCCATGTACCGGTTTCGCCCTTTATGGCACGCCCAATATTTTCCGGATTGGTTATCAATGCCTTTTTGCCACCATTTTCGAGGAATTTAATAATCGCCTGAATTTTTGGGAGCATACTGCCTTTGGCGAAGTGCCCTTCCTCAATAAATTGTCTCGCCTGGGCTAATGTCAGATGATCCAACCATTTCACATTGGGTTTATTGAAGTTAATGGCAACTTTCTCTACTGCAGTGCTGATAACAAATAGGTCTGCACCGATCATAGTCGCCAGTAAAGATGACCCAAAATCTTTATCAATAACCGCTTCCATTCCTTCAAGGTCGCCATCTTCTTTTCGAATGACGGGAATACCGCCTCCTCCGACTCCAACCACCACGATACCCGCATTTACAAGCGCCTTAATGGCATCCACCTCAACAATATCTACTGGTTTAGGAGAAGCCACTACCCGGCGCCAGCCTCGGCCTGCATCTTCAACGACGATCCAACCGTCATCATTTGCTCGTCTTTTTGCTTCTTTTTCATCCATGAAAGAACCAATTGGTTTGGATGGATTTTGGAAAGCTGGGTCATCTTTCGAAACAACTGTCTGAGTTACCACTGCAGCCACTTTTTTATCCATTTTGCGATTCTTGAATTCATTGGATAAGGCGCGAGCGAACATGTAGCCAATGGCACCTTGCGAATCGGCACCACAGTAATCCAGCGGTACCTCGTGTAGCTCATGTGAAGCAATCTCTGAGCGACGGAGAATGAAACCCACCTGTGGGCCATTACCATGTGTAACAACCACTTCCCAACCCTGTGCAATCATATCTGCGATATGGTGCATTGATTCCGCGCCGGCTGTATATTGATCGGCTACGGTCTGGTGATCTTTATCTTTAATTAATGAATTGCCCCCCACTGCCACAACTGCAACACCTGCTTTACTCATAATTCAACTCCTCATACCAATTAATATTCAATATTAGCTCATTGTTAATGCATAAACTGCGGAACAAATATGCATTTTATTTTCCGCTTCATCAAAAATAACGGAATTGGGACCATCCATGACGCCATCGGTAACTTCTACTCCGCGGTCTGCTGGTAAAGGATGCATAAAAATGGCGTCTTCCTTAGCCAAAGCCATTTTGCGTTCGTCGGTGATCCAATGTTTGTATTTGCGAATAATATCACCAGCCTGGTCGGCATCCGTGGTAACCATCCATGGACCCCAGGATTTGGGGTAAATTACATCTGCATCTTTGAAAGCTTCATCCATATCCTCGATAATTTCAAAACTGCCGCCCGATTTGCGCGCTTCTTCTTTTCCTCGATCTATTGTCTCTTGCGGTAATTTAAATTCCGGCGGATGGGCTAATACAAAATCAAGCCCAAACCGTGGAAATTGTAAAGCCATAGAATTTGGAATAGAGAGCGGTTTCTGATAAGACTCAGCATATGCCCAGGACATGACCACTTTTTTCTTTTTTAAATTGCGGCCTTTTTTTTCTATGATCGTCATTAGATCTGCCAGAATCTGGAATGGATGGTAATACTCACACTGCATGTTAAATACTGGTGCAGGTGAGGCTTCCGCGACAAGGTTCATGTAGCGATTTCCGATCCCCCAATCCACATGACGAATCGCGATCCCATCATAGATTCTACCCATTATTTGACCAATTTCGCGCTCCGTATCACCATGCGATATCTGTGTAGTACGGCTTTCAATAAAGGCAGGATGCCCACCTAAATGTGCAAAGGCGGATTCAAACGCCGATCGGGTTCTCGTACTGCTGTAAAAAAACAACAAAGCCATCGTTTTATCGCGTAAGTATGGGGTTGGTTGCTTCAAAGATCTCTTCATTTTGAGATCCCAGGCAACATCTAAAATGGTGTCAATTTCTTCCTTCGTAAAATCGAGATCTGTAATAAAATCACGACCAGTCAAATTTGTTTGCATTCCTAATCCTCCAAAATATTGATGAAAAGATGAAGCTGATAACAGCTTACATAATAGATTTTATCTCAAATCAGCCCAAAAAGAATGGCAGGAATCAAAGCATAAAAAGCCGTTGAATTAACCATATCCTCTAAAGGAACAGAATCAATCGTTGTGTGCGCCGTCTCTTCATCACCGGGTCCAAATCCAATACTGGGTATTCCTGCTTTACCTGCCCAATAAATGCCATTGGTGCTGAAATTCCATTTTCCTGCGGGCTCGTTACCAAAACCGAGTAGTTCTTTCGTCTTCAGTCCGGCTGCGACCAACGGATGTGATTCCTCTAAAACCCAGGCTGGAAAATATTTATCGACTGGGAAAACAAAACCAGTATAAGATGGTTCTGCATAAAAGAGCGGTTCCACTGTAACCCGGTCGCGGGATGAAGCCGGGATTAATGCTTGAACCTGAGCAATAGCCTGCTCTTTGGTCTCACCAAAAGTCATACGTCTGTCGATATAAATTACAGCCTCATCAGGTACTGCATTTATGCTGGGTGTTTTAACCTGCATGTCACTGACAGTGATTTTTCCATGACCCAAAAACGAGTGATCTCCTAATTGAGGTTCCAGATCGCGAATGCCTTCAATCACGGGTAATAGTGAATAAATGGCATTATCTCCAAGGTGGTTACTGGCTGCATGTGCACTGCGACCTTTGGCAGTAACTTTCAATTCCACCCGGCCCTTGTGCCCCCGATAGACGTTCATTTTTGTCGGTTCACCAATAATCACAAAGTCCGGTTTTACTTTTGGATCAACTTCTACAAAGGAATTAGGAGCGATGCCATCACACCATTCTTCCATGTTTCCGAAATAATAAGCTGTCCATCCCTGCAATAATCCCAAATCACGCGCCAACGCCAGACCATAGACCATACCAGGTGTGCTGTTTTTTTCATCGCAAGCGCCCCGGCCATAAAAAATACCGTTTTCTTCTTTGCCCAGGAAAGGATCGTGCGTCCACATTTCGGGGTCACCAATACCAACGGTGTCGATATGCGAGTCAAAGACGATTGTTTTTGATCCCTCGCCAATCCTGCCCAGGATATTCCCCATAACATCAAACCGCACTTCGGCATACCCCAACTTGCGCATTTCTTCTGCTATCCGTTCACCAACCGCTCCTATCTGAGAATCCATGCTAGGAATAGCAACGATATCCTTAAAAAATTTTAGGATTGCGGGGCGATTTTGTTCAATTTTTTGATGCAATAGATCAATTGAATTTTCTAACGCTTTCATTTTTTCCTTTTCCTTGTTTATATTAATTTGTCACAACCCTGCGGTTTATTTGAAAACGGAAGTAACCGGGTAGAAAATAACTATAGGAGTAATCGAGCACGTTACCATTACGATCGTATAAAAAAGCTTCAAATAGAAGGAGAACATCCCCACGTTGTATTTCAAGCGCCCGCGCAATTGCAGTTGGGGCTGCTACAGCGTGAATGAATGTCTTTGAATTGACGAGATCAAAATCTTTACTGGCGATTAAATGATCTAGAATTGATCCATTAAAATCTACCTTCAAGTCATCCTGAGAAATCACAACTTCTGGCAGTGTGTCAATTAAATATGCAACCGGACGATTTTCTGTATGGATTACTCGTGAGATTGTGACTATTGGTGTTCCTGGATTAACGGCTAATTTACCGGCAGAGTCCTGATCAGCGAATTGTTGTTGAATAATCAAATCACCCATTGTCACACTCAAGCCCATTTTTTGTGAGAGGGTTTCAATACTTTCCAGGACCTCAAGGCCAGTTTCTATCACCCGGGCTGGCGCAACGACAAATGTCCCAATTCCCTGACGTCTACGTATTAACCCTTGCGCTTCAAAAGTTCGCATTGCCTCACGCAGTGTTGCGCGGGATACGCCCAAGGTTTTCGCCAGAGATGGTTCCGAAGGAAGCCTTTCTCCGGGCGCAATGGATGCAATCAAATTTGCCAGTTGTACCTGCATTCTTTGAAATGGCGTATTCTTTTTTTCATTCAATGTTTGATCATTTTTATTATAAGTCATTAAGCGACCTGTTCTTCACTCACAATCAATGGGATAAATTGAAAATGTTTTACATCCACCAAACCAAGATCTGACAATCGTAATTCAGGAATTACAACTAATGCCAAAAAGCTCATCTGCATGTTAGGATTATTGAGCTCGCAGCCACACTTCTTAAAACCTTCCAAAATTGTTGCCGCCTGACGCGAAACTTCCTCCGCCGGCGCATTCGACATCAATCCAGCAATCGGCAGCCGCACTTCGCCTACTATTTTCCCGTCCAGAATCACAACCTGACCGCCACCTATGTCAGCCAGATGATTGACAGCCTGCGCCATATATTCATCGTCTGTGCCAATAACGATCAAATGATGCGAGTCATGAGCGACAGTGGTTGCGAGCGCGCATTTTTGATTGAACCCAAAGCCAGCTACGAAACCGAGTTGAATTCGGCCGCTTTTTTGATGGCGTTCCACCAGTGCAACCTTGCACACATTTTGTTCAGGATCATTTTGCACTCTGTCATCAACCACAGGCAAATTTACTTGAATGTGACGCGTGGGTGCCTGGTTCTCGATGATATCAATCGTATTCACCTTTACAAATGATTTATCCTTTGCAAAAATCTCAAATTGATTGCCCAATAAATGTTTTTTGATTTTGATTGAATCTAAAACCCATTGTGGATAATCTATATGCAGATCCTCCAGTAAATTTTTGCCATCTTTGGCAACTACTTTCCCTTTGGCGATAACCAGCCCAACCTGAAAATCATTCAGGTCTTTCACGAAAAGGATATCCGCGTATCTTCCAGGTGCCAATGAACCTAATTCAGCGTTAAGATCAAAGTATTCAGCGGTATTAATAGTCGCCATCTGAATTGCCATCATCGGTGTTACATTTTGCTGGATTGTATGGCGAATAGCACGATCCATGTGTCCTTCATAGACCAGTGTGGCAGAATGAGAATCATCCGTGCACAACATGAAACTACGTGCATCAATTCCGTGTTCCGTAATCGCTTTGACTTGTTCAGCCACGTCCAACCAACCGGATCCGTAGCGCATCATGACTTTCATTCCTGCACGGGCCCGAATAATGGCATCTTCAGTGCGGGTGCCCTCATGATCATCCTGAGGACCCCCGGCTGCATAGCCGTAAAATGGTAACCCCAGGTCAAGCGAAGCATAATGACCTCCAATTCTGCGCCGTGCTGCGCGGGTAATCTTTATTTCTTCATGCACAAGCGGATCTGAGGCAGCCACACCAGGAAAATTCATCATCTCCCCGAGGCCAATTACACCTTCCCAGTTGATGGCAGTGGCAACATCCTCGGCTGTAATTAATGCTCCAGGAGTCTCAAAACCGGGTGCAGAGGGAACGCAGGACGGAATTTGTACAAAAACATGGTTAGGCTGAATTAAAGCCTCATCGAGCATCAGTTTTACACCACGCAACCCAAAAACGTTTGCTATCTCATGAGGATCGATGAACATCCCAGTTGTTCCATGCGGCAATACAGCCCGCACAAATTCAGTTACAGTGAGCATACCGGATTCGACGTGCATATGACCATCCAACAAGCCCGGAACAAGATAGTTGCCTTTCGCAGAAAGAACTTCGGTGTCCGCTCCAATTGTGTGTGCAGCTGAAGGGCCAATATATGCAATTCTGCCATCGAGGATGGCAATTTGTGTATCCGGAATATATTCACCGGTCTGCACGCATACCCAGATCCCATCGGTAATTACAAGATCCGCTGAAATTCTGCCCATTGCACAATCAACTAGCCGTCGTGCGTCTTTATCCCAGAATTTTCCCATGTAACCCTCTTTCAAGTCTTTATTTTTCTTGCAGCAAGCGACGGGCAGCATCATTGTGGCGTTCGATAAGTTTCTCTGTGTCGACATTTACCAAATGTCCATCACGGACGATCGCATTACCTTGAACAAAGCTCCAATCGACGTATCCAGGCTGGCAAAATAGCAGTGCGGCGACTGGATCGTGAAGTGCACCCGCATACTCGAGCTTGCTAAGGTTGATGGCAATGAAATCAGCGCACTTTCCGGTTTCCAAACTACCGAGGTCATCTCTTCCGAGCACACGTGCGCCACCACGGGTTGCTAGTTCTAATGACTGCCGGGCTGTAAATAACTCCGGCGAATCGGATTCTGATAAAGAGGCTCCCATTAATCCAGCCCGTAAGCGGGCTAACATCATTGCCTGGCGAGCTTCGGCTAACATATGTGAAGAATCATTGCTGGCTGAGCCATCTACCCCCAACCCAATGGCGACACCTGCCTTAAGATAGTCTTGGATTGGTGCAATACCTGACCCAAGGCGCATATTCGAATTGGGACAATGAGCTACTCCGCAACGCTCACGAGCATACATGGCAATCTCATCGGAATTTACATGCACAGAATGAGCGAACCAGACATCATCGCCTACCCAATCCAAAGACTGCATATAACCAGCCGGACGGTAGCCAAATTTTTCCAGACAAAAGATTTCCTCATCCTGAGTTTCAGCCAGATGGGTATGAAGCTGTACATTGTACTCCCGTGCCATCTTAGCCGATTGACGCATCAGTTCACCAGTCACACTGAAAGGTGAACAAGGTGCCAATACAATTTGGAGCATTGATCCAGGTTGTCCATCATGGTAGCGTTCAATCAAACGCTGGCTATCACGCAAAATAAATTCTTCACTATCTACAACACTATCGGGAGGCAATCCACCCCGGCTTTCTCCAAGACTCATCGAACCACGTGAGGCATGTAAGCGCATTCCCATTTCCTGGGCGGCAGAGATTTCATCATCTAAACGTGAGCCATTCGGGAAAAGATAGAGATGGTCAGATGCGGTTGTACACCCTGATAAAGCCAGTTCAGCCAGGGCAGTTTTTGTCGATATTTGGATATCATCTGGGGTCATCCTGGCCCAAATAGGGTAAAGCGTTTTCAGCCAGTTGAAAAGATTCGAATTTTGCGCAGATGGGATAGCACGGGTTAATGTCTGATAAAAGTGGTGATGCGTATTGATTAATCCCGGCAGGACAATATGACCTTTCAAATCCAATACTTCATCTGCGGTCTCAGGGAGCTGATTGGTCGAGCCAACTTGTTCGATGAAACCTTCCCTTACAAAAAGACCACCATCACGAATTTCGCGCCGGTGGTCATCCATTGTTACTAGTACATCAGCATGTTTAATAAGAAGTGTTCTATTTTTCATTCAGGCAATCATTCTTTCAACTCAGTTGTTTGGCATCAAATCGATGATTTCCAGTTTAGCAACAATCAAATTAAAAGTCAATTGTCAGACAACTTAAATTTAACAGACAAATAACATATCTTCCAGAAACATGTGAAATAATTTGTGATCTGTTTTTATTAGATATTACAAATCCGCCATCTCTGCCGCCCTTAAAGTATTTGTAAGTAGCATGGCTATCGTCATCGGTCCCACTCCGCCCGGGACTGGTGTAAGGAAACCGGCAACTTCTTTCACCTCATTAAAATCAACATCACCCACCAGGCGATAGCCTCGCTTGGCAGATGGGTCATCCACCCTATTAATACCAACATCAATCACTACGGCACCAGGTTTAACCCAATCCCCTTTTACCATGTTTGGTCTTCCCACGGCAGCGACTAAAATATCAGCTTTGCTGACCACATCAGCCAGGTCTTTGGTACGCGAGTGGCAAATAGTCACAGTGGCATTTGCGCGCACCAGTAATAATGCAACCGGCATTCCGACAATATTAGAACGGCCCAATACTACCGCGTTCTTTCCCTCAATTTTGGGGATTACTTTCTCAATCAAATACATCGTTCCAGCTGGCGTACAAGGGATAAATAAAGGATCGCGACCTTTTTGGGCTAACCTGCCAATATTAAGCGGATGGAAGCCATCCACATCTTTTTCGATGCTGATCATATTCAGCACCTTTTCTTCATCCAGGCCGGCTGGTAAGGGAAGTTGAACCAGAATGCCATTGACAGTATCATCCTCATTCAGCTTTTTAACCAGAGCTTCAACTTCCTCCTGAGATGCGTCGGCAGACAACTCGAAAGCGAAAGAATTTATTCCCGCTTCCTGACATGCCTTGTGTTTTGATCGAACATAAACCTGTGAAGCCGGGTTTTCTCCGACCAGGACTGTAGCCAGCCCAGGAACACTTTTTCCAGCCTGGATTCGGGCAGCCACGCTTTCTTTTACTTTCAGGCGGACATCCTCAGCAATTGCTTTTCCATCTAACAATTCTGCGCTCATTTGGCTCAACTCCTTTTATTCTTCATTTTTCATACTCCAAAAATTATACATGGTTTCACACGATGAAATAAAAGGGATCGTGGAAACTAATCCCGGGAACTTGATTCCTAACGGAGCGGAAAAGGTTAGGTGGAATGTTGCCTGATTATCACAATGATAAATATATTGCCATTTCAAATTTGCAAAATGACAGGTTTAAATCAATTGCTTTTTGAATCCAAAATTTTCAGCAGGTATTTACAACGCCCGGGAATCAGTCACAACAGGCTACAGGCTCTGTATTTGGATGATGTTCCTCAAGATATTTTTTCAAATATTGGCCGGTGTACGACTCCTTAATATCACAAACCTGTTCTGGGGTTCCAATTGCGATCAACTCTCCTCCCCTATCGCCACCTTCAGGACCCAGATCGATTAAATAATCAGCGGTTTTAATAATATCCATGTTATGTTCAATAATAAGAACTGTATTGCCACCTTCGACAAGCCGTTGAAGCACTTCAATTAGTTTATGAACATCAGCAGCGTGTAAACCCACTGACGGTTCATCAAGTACATAAATCGTTTTACCTGTTGAACGCCTCGATAGTTCTTTTGATAATTTCACGCGTTGAGCCTCTCCACCGGAGAGAGTCGGTGCCGGTTGACCAATCCTTACATATCCAAGTCCAACATCAAATAGCGTCTGCAACTTATTTACAATTGACGGGAAGGCACTGAAAAATTCCAATCCCTCTTCGACGGTTGAATCGAGAACATCGGCAATATTTTTCCCTTTGAATTTAACCTGCAATGTCTCGCGATTAAAACGTTGACCATTACAAACGTCGCATGGAACGTAAACATCTGGTAAAAATTGCATCTCTATTCTCAATTGGCCTTGACCTTGACAGGCTTCACAACGGCCTCCGTGAACATTGAAAGAGAAACGCCCTACTTTATATCCACGCATTTTACTTTCTGGAATCTCCGCAAATAGGGAGCGGATCTCATCAAAAACACCGGTGTATGTGCCAGGATTTGATCGCGGCGTCCGTCCGATTGGCGATTGGTCGATATTAATCACTTTATCAATATATTCGATGCCTTCAATTCGTTCATAATCACCTGGTTGGGAGCGCGAACCCATGATATCGCGCGATAGAGCATTATAAAGAACGTCTACCATCAATGTAGATTTGCCGGAACCGGATACACCGGTAATGCAAACCAATTTTCCCAATGGGATGGAGACATCCAAATCTTTAAGATTATTCGCTTTTGCGCCAATTATTCGCAGATTTTTGCCATTTCCTTTTCGTCGGGTCAAAGGCAATGGAACTTGTTTCCGGCCAGAAAGGTATGCCCCTGTAAGCAATTCCTCCACAGCCAGAATATCTGTCACCGTACCTTCCGCCACAATCTCACCACCATGTTCACCGGCACCCGGTCCTAAATCGATGATCCAGTCAGCTGTTCGAATGGTTTCATCATCGTGTTCAACGACCAGAACCGTATTACCCAGATCTCGTAGACTTTCCAATGTTCTAAGCAAGCGACTATTGTCTCGTGGATGTAAGCCGATTGAGGGTTCATCAAGCACATATAAGACCCCCATCAAACGCGACCCAATTTGGGTTGCCAAACGGATGCGTTGGGCTTCTCCACCAGAAAGAGTTGTTGCAGACCGCATCAAGGTAAGATAATCCAAGCCAACATCCACCAGGAAACCGAGTCGCGATTGAATCTCCTTCCAAATTCTGGCCGAAATGAGTTGATCTCGTCGGGATAAAGGTGTATTTTTCCCTGCCAGATAATGAGACCACTCCAAAATTTTCAAGATGTGCCAGTTAGTCACTTCAATAATATTGGAATTATCAATTGTTACCGCTAAAGCCTCATTGCGCAACCTTTGACCCTTGCAGGTGGGGCAAGGACGATCCCCCATTAAAGCGCTGATCCGTTCACGAATGTACTCGGAGTTGGTTTCTTTGAACCTTCTTTGTAAATTGGTTATCACCCCTTCAAAATTTGATTCATAACTGACAGCTCGATTATTTTTTCCGATCATTTTCACGGTAAAGGAATCATTTCCGGTGCCATATAAGATTAAATTTAGCTGCTCAGGGGTATAACTACTAACTGGTGAATTCAAATTAATACCATAAGCATCGGCCATTGACTTTAACATAGCCCAATAGTAGCCCCCTTGCTCTTTAGGTCCGGACCACTCCGTTGTGACAATAGCGCCGTTCTTAAGAGATTTCTGACGGTTGGGAATCAATAAGTCCGGATCGATTTCCATTTTTGTTCCCAGTCCCTGGCAGTCAGGACAGGCACCATGCGGGGTATTGAACGAAAATGTTCGCGGTTCTATTTCAGGCAGAGTCGAGCCATGTTCCGGGCAAGCCAGGTGTTCTGAATAATAGAAATCTTCAGCGGGATCAACACTGATGTTCTGGATGGTAACATAGCCCTCCCCAAATTTGAGTGCTGTTTCAACCGAATCTGTTAAACGAGTAAGTGCAGCGTCAGATTCTTCGCTTGAATTGTGAACATGAATGACAAGTCGATCTACGACCGCCTCAATCGTGTGAATCTTATATCGATCAATTTTTATTTCATCTTCAAGGCTAAAGATCTCGCCATCTACACGCACTCGCGTAAAACCTGCTTTGCGGATTTCTTCAAAAACTGCCTGATATGTACCTTTTCGCGCTCTTACAACCGGTGCAAGGATAATCAATTTTGTGCCTTCTGCGAAGGAATTAATTGCGTCCACAATTTCCTGGGCTGACTGTTTACTGACCTCGCGCCTACAAATCGGACAATGGGGTACGCCAATCCTGGCGAAAAGTAAACGTAGGTAATCATAAATTTCAGTAACCGTGCCAACCGTTGAGCGCGGATTGCGTGAAGTCGCCTTTTGATCAATTGAAACCGCAGGTGAAAGTCCTTCAATTGAATCCACATCGGGTTTATCCATTTGTCCTAAGAATTGGCGTGCATACGATGAAAGAGATTCGACATAGCGACGCTGTCCTTCAGCAAAAATCGTATCGAAGGCAAGAGAGCTCTTACCAGATCCAGACAAACCAGTTATGACAACCAGTTTGTCTCTTGGAATTTCAACGCTGATGTTTTTTAAATTATGCTCACGAGCCCCGCTAACTTTAATTTGATCCATTTATTCTTCCTGTCCTTCAAATATGAGCAAATTATAGCACATATGTTTTATTTTATCGATTTTTACGGATGATTATTATATCAATCAGAGCCTGATTTATGGTCACTTTGCAGAACCTGGAAATAACGGAATTCTCTATGCAAAAAAATGAAACCTCATTTCTGATCAACTATATAATCAAATAAACATTTTTGATTTGAAGAGGGATAAATAATGGACACTGTTCAACATAAAAAAGCTATCCGTGCCTGGACCATGTATGATTGGGCTAATTCAACCTTTGCTACCACCATCATGGCGGCTGTCTTACCGGTCTATTATTCCAGTGTAGCTTCGGAAGGATTATCTCCCAGCACCGCTACCTCCAATTGGGCGTTTACCACATCGATCGCTCTGATTTTGGTGGGCGTTCTCGGTCCTATTTTGGGTGCGATGGCCGATTTCTCGGGCACAAAAAAGCGCTTCATGTCTGCCTTCGTAATCATCGGTGTTTTTGGTACGGCCCTGCTCTTCTTTGTTAAATCAGGTGATTGGCTAATGGCATCTTTCTTTTACATCATCGCCTCCATTGGGTTTGCAGGAGCGAATGTGTTTTACGATTCTCTGTTACCTCACATTGCCGATCCGGATGAAATTGACCAGGTCTCATCACGGGGATATGCAATGGGATATGCGGGTGGTGGCATCCTTCTGGCAGTCAACTTGGCCATGATTATGCTTACGCCGGATAACCTGACCGTACTTATGACCCGGCTTTCCTTTCTGACTGTATCGATCTGGTGGTTCATCTTTACCATTCCGCTATGGAGGAATGTTAAAGAACCAGAACGGCGTGTGTATATCGAGGAGGCTGGTTTTAACCCGGTAAAAGCCAGTTTTAAACGACTCGCCCATACGTTTCGCGAGATCAAAAAGTATAAGGAACTAACCAAATTTATCGCAGCTTTCTGGCTTTACAATAATGGAATTGGCACAATTATCTTCATGGCGACCATTTATGGCACTGAATTAGGCTTTTCATCCACCACCACCATCGGAACGTTGTTGATGGTGCAATTTGTAGCAATCCCCTTTGCCTTTCTTTTTGGCTGGCTGGCTAAAAAGATTGGCACAAAACCATCCATTTTACTATCCCTTGTGATTTATACTTTGATCGCCATTGCTGGTTATTTTCTTTACAAAGAAATCCATTTCTGGCTGCTGGGCTTTGCAGTAGCCATGGTTCAAGGAGGCAGTCAAGCGCTCAGTCGTTCATTATGTGGAAGGATGATGCCAAAATCTAAATCGGCAGAATTTTTCAGCTTTTTTAGTGTTAGTGAAAAAATCGCAGGGACAGTTGGTCCACTTGTATTCGGATTGGTCAGTCGTCTCATGGGAGGCAGCCGCTTGAGTATTGTTTCATTAATTATTTTCTTCGCTGCGGGTGGCTTTTTGTTATCCAGGGTAAATGAAAAAGAGGGAATTGCGGTTGCCGAACGAGAAGAACAAATTTTAACTGTGGCTGGCATGCAAGCGTAAACACCCCGGAAGAATCCTGAACCTAACTAGAAAGAATTTAATTCACAATTTGATATAACTCAACCAAAACGCCGCCCGTGCTTTTGGGATGAATAAATGCCATTTTTCGGCCGGGTAGTTCTTTTGCCTGTTCGTCAATTAGGCGGATTCCTTTTTCCTTCAAATCGTTCAGCATTTCATCGATGTTATCAACCTCTAAACAGAGGTGGTGCATTCCACCACCCTTTTCAGTCACGAAGCGTGCCAGACCAGAATCTTCACTGGTGGGGTGTACTAATTCGACTTCACTTTCACCAACGGGGATGAAAACCACTTCCGATTTTTGGCTGGGAACATCTTCGACATGATCCACTTTAAGTCCCAATGCAGCCTGCCAGAAGGTTAATGCCGAGTCTACATCGCCAACGGCAATTGCAACGTGGTTCAACTTGATTATCTTAGCCATATTCAGCTCCCTAAATCCAATTTTGGGGTTGGTATTCTCCCCAAACATTTCTTAACACGCCACAAATCTCACCCAAAGTAATGTCATTTTCCACACAAGTGATCAAATGCGGCATTAAATTCTCTTCGCTTATTGCTACCCGCTCCAATTCCTTAAGTAAAACGGAAACGCGAACATTGTCACGTTGCTTGCGCAATTGCTTAAGGCGTTCGACCTGGTCTTTTTCAATGGCAGGATTAACACTCAATCGCTCTAGTTCCACATCTTCTTGAACCTCGAAGGCATTGACGCCAACCACAATTGTTTCCTTGCTTTCGATTGATTTTTGGAATTCGTAGGCAGATTCCTGAATTTCGGATTGTAGATAACCTCGTTCAATCGCTTTCAGTGCACCCCCAATTGCATCAATTCGGTCAATATACTCCATAGCCTGTTTTTCAATTTCATCGGTCAATTGCTCGATATAGAAAGAGCCACCCAGGGGATCAATGGTATCAGCCACCCCTGACTCATACCCGATAATTTGTTGTGTGCGGAGAGCCACACGTACGGATTTTTCAGTTGGGAGCCAGAGTGCTTCATCTTTGCTATTGGTGTGTAAAGATTGAGTGCCACCTAACACTGCGGCGAGTGCTTGAATTGCAACGCGAACGACATTATTCTCTGGCTGCTGGGCCGTCAATGTTGAGCCACCCGTTTGTGTATGAAAGCGAAGCATCCATGATTTGGGGTCTTTTGCGGAAAACCGTTCTTTCATAATTTTAGCCCACAGGCGGCGGGCCGCTCGAAATTTCGCAATTTCTTCCAGAAAATTATTATGGGCGGCAAAAAAGAAAGAGAGCTGTTGTGAGAATTCATCAACCTCGAGTCCTACTTCTTTGGCTGCCTGCACATACGCAATAGCATCCGCCAATGTAAAAGCGATTTCCTGAACGGCTGTGGAACCTGCTTCTCGGATGTGATAACCGGAAATACTGATCGTATTCCAACGTGGCACAAATTCTTTGCAGTATTTGAAAGTATCAGTAATCAAGCGCATCGACGGTACTGGAGGAAAAATGTAGGTTCCACGAGCGATGAATTCTTTCAAAATGTCATTCTGAATCGTCCCGCGCAGACGACGAGTGTCCACTCCCTGGCGTCTGGCCACCGCGATATACATGGCCAATAAAACCGCTGCAGGCGCGTTGATAGTCATACTGGTGGAGACTTTATCCAAAGGGATATCCCTTAGAAGTGTTTCCATGTCCTTTAGAGATGAGATAGAAACACCAACCTTACCAACTTCGCCGGCGGCCATGGGATCATCTGCATCATATCCGATCTGGGTTGGGAGATCGAATGCAACGGATAGACCTGTTTGCCCCTGCTGGAGTAAGTAACGAAAGCGTTCATTTGATTCTTCGGCAGTAGCAAAACCGGCATATTGCCGCATGGTCCAATGCCGTCCCCGATACATTGTCGGTTGGACGCCCCGTGTAAATGGATATTCTCCTGGAAAACCTAATTTTTCCTCGTAATTCTCGTAATTACAATCTTCAGGAATGGCAATATTGGGTATATCCAAGCCAGAGGGTGTTACAAATTTCTTTTTTCTTTCAGGAAATATTTTTGTCAAGGGGAATAAAACTTTCTCTTCCCATTCCTTTTTTAATCCTTTTAAATCCATACGCTCCTCAAATCAGTCTCTTGGATAGGTCAAGTATACTAAAATGCGCTTAGCTTGAGGAGTGTTTTTATATATGGTAAACTTTGACATATATCCTGAACAAAAACAAAGGCTCTTTTGACAGCATTTCTACAAATCGCAACCATATTAGCTATCCTCCTATTATGTGCCAAAACCGGCGGTTATCTCAGTACCAGGTTAGGTCAACCTTCCGTATTGGGTGAATTGCTCGTGGGCATCTTATTAGGCCCGTCATTATTAAACATTTTACATTTACCAGTTTTTGCTATGCATGAATCGGGTGAATTTATTAAGGAATTTGCCGAACTGGGTGTCTTGCTGCTTATGTTTTTAGCAGGTTTGGAATTACACCTGGAAGATTTAGCCCGCAATAAAGTTGCATCGGCACTTGGAGGTATTTTTGGTGTAATACTACCTATCGGGCTCGGTTATGGAGTTGGGATCTTGTTTGGTTTCAATAACACCCGCTCCTTATTTCTAGGGTTAACCCTGGGAGCTACCAGTGTCAGCATCTCAGCCCAAACCTTGATTGAACTCAAAGTCCTGCGTTCAAGAGTTGGTCTGGGTCTGCTCGGCGCAGCGGTTTTCGACGATATGCTGGTTATTTTGCTCTTATCCACTTTCCTTGCCTTGCAATCCGGTGGAAATGTGGTCGAAATCATTCTGGTTCTGGTAAAAATGATCGTCTTTTTGGGCGGCTCGCTTGCTCTGGGTTTATGGGGACTGCCTTGGATCAGCAATAAAATCAGTCGTTTACAAATCAGTTACGGATCAATAACACTGGCAATAATTGTCATGCTTGTCTATGGTATTGCTGCGGAGCTGGTGGGAGGTATGGCAGCCATCACGGGTTCTTTCGTGGCCGGTCTCATGTTTTCGAGAACAAAACAGAAATCCGAAATTGACCGTGGTATTAAGTCGATCGCCTATGGTCTTTTTGTACCCATATTTTTTATCAATATCGGATTAACTGTCAATGTTCGCGAAATGGATAGCAGCGCTATCCTTGTTACCCTGGTTATTTCATTGGTAGCTATATTAGGAAAAATCATCGGATCCGGGTTAGGCGCGCGTGTGGGTAAATTTACCTGGTTGGAATCATTACAATTAGGCATCGGCATGGTGAGCCGCGGAGAAGTGGGTCTTATTGTCGCCTCAGTTGGTTTACAAAGCGACCTGCTTTCACCTGTTCTATTCACGGATATCATTGGGATGGTATTGATCACAACCCTTATTACACCGCCTTTACTGCGGGCAGCATTTGCCCTCAATAAAAAGCCTGCCCAGGAAGTTGCAACAAATGCTTGAAATTCGCCTACGGGAGGAGAAAAAGTAAAATGTTTTTTGTTTTATTTGTACTCAATGACATGAGCTTATGTGACGAATTGCTATTTGCCTGGGAAGATGCAGGAGTAAAAGGTGTCACTATTTTGGCAAGCACAGGTTTAGGTCGTGTGCGCCAAAACCTGGCTTTACAAGAGGACTTTCCAATTTTTCCAAGTCTAAGTGAGATTTCCGAACACTCTGAACAACTGAGTCGCACTTTATTTACCATTGTCGAAAATCAAGATGTCGTCAACCAATTATTGGAAAATACTGAAAAAGTGGTTGGCAGTTTGCAAAATCCAAATACAGGAATATTTATCGTGCTGCCAGTGGCAAATGTGTACGGTTTAAAATCAAATAATTCCGAATAACTTCTCAATAGTTCGGACTTATTTTATTCTTGCTCTCTGCAGGTTTGGTGTGCTTAGAATTATTCAACCAATCAAGGTTTGGTACCACTCTCGGATTATGCGCACGAATTCCAGTTCTGTTTGACTGGACAGCATTCCTTTGGTAGAATTCTCTGGCTTATGGCGTTGTACCCTTCGCCAAAAACATATCTCAGAAAGGGCTAGAAAATGAAAGTATTATTATTAAAAGACGTGTATAAACTGGGTCGTGCGGGGGATGTGAAGAAAGTTGCTGATGGTTATGGTCGTAATTTCCTGATTCCACAAGGATTTGCTCTATTGGCAACCCCTGGGGCTATGAAACAAGCCGACCAAATTCGTAAGAAAGCCGTTGAAAAACGAGCCGTGTTGAATAATGAATTAAGTGGCGTTGCTCAATCAATTGAAGGTCTGATATTAACTTTCGCCAGCAAAGCTGGTGAGACTGGTAAATTATATGGCTCAATCACAAACCAGATGATTGCAGATGCAATTAACCAAAAAGTTGGAACTAGCGTAGATCGCCGTCAAATTGAAATTCAACCAATTCGAAACCTGGGAGAGCATAAAGCCCTCGTCCGTTTGACAGTCGACCTGGTTCCCTCAATTAAAGTGATCGTCCACCGCGAGGGTGAGGTTCTGAAAATTGCTAAAGCCGAGGGAAAAGCTGTGGTTGGACAACCTGTCGGTACGGATGTTGTGACTGCTGAAATTAGCGAGGAAGAGCAAGAAGCAACCATGGTTGTCGAAGAAATCTTAGAAGAGACTGAAGAATAATTTATAAACTCAAAATGAAAATGATGACCGGCATGCATCAATCCCTTGATGACATGCCGGTCGTTTGTTACACTATCAAATATCATGCCATTAACCGTTGGTCAAAAACTTAAAGAAACACGTGAAGCACGCGGCCTATCCCTGAATGAGGTAGCATTCCAAACGCATATTCGTGAACACTATTTGGATGCGTTGGAAAAAAACCAGTTTTCCAAACTGCCATCAATTGTTCAAGGCAAAGGCTTTCTTCGCAATTATGCTTCATTTCTCAACCTGGATGCTTTATCCATTGAGCGAGCATGGTATCATCCAGATCATTTAATTCAGGAAGAGACTATTGCGAATAGCGATGATTCTTCTATTGACGAAGAGCCAGATCAAACTCCAATGCCAGGTTTTTCTAATGTTGTTGATGATCAAAAAGAACAGCCTGTAATTATCCACGAATATGATGATGAGAACGGTGAACAAGAACCTGAAGAGATTGTGGTCCAAAGCGCTTTTCCAGAATCCCAAAAAACATTCAACACACTGGGTATAACGCTACGCCAACAGAGAGAGTCTCTTAATCTTTCACTGGATGATATCGAACGCTTTACTTCTATCCGTCTATACTACTTGCAAGCACTTGAAAACGGAAATCTGGATGAATTACCCTCGGTTGTTCAGGGACGCGGAATGTTGAGCAATTATGCTAATTTTCTCAACCTTGATACCGAAAAAATATTACTCGCCTTTGCCGAAGGCTTACAGACACGCCGCAATGAACAGTTTGCACCACAGAGACTTGATCCGAAAAACCAGGCAAGGATCAACCAACCCAATATCGCTTCTCCTGGGTGGCACAGGTTTATTACTGCAGACCTATTGATTGTCAGTACGTTAATTGTTTCATTGTTCATTTTTATCCTGTGGGGAGCAGCAAATGTAACTCGCAGTCAAAATGGTCAAACCAGCCCAACCGCACCTTCTTTATCAGAACTTCTTCTAGAGAACCCAATCGAAATGACCTTTACGCCTGAAGTAACGTCAGCAACTCAGGCTGTAATCAACTCCAATCAATCTGGCAATTCACCACCTGCAATAGAGGAAACACCATTGGTACCAGAGGAAAGCGATTTACCTGTCAACGTCTATATTGTTGCTCGCCAACGGGCATATTTGCGAGTAATTCGTGACGGAACTATTGCCTTTAATGGTCGCACAATCCCTGGCAATGCTTATGAATTTTCTGGAAAGGATAGTATCGAACTGTTGACCGGTAATGCAGCCGCATTGGATGTTTATTACAATCAGGAACAACTGGGTCAAATGGGTGATGTCGCCGAAGTAAAGTATTTCATTTTTTCGGCTGAGCAGGGACTGGTTACACCGACAGCCCAGTTCACATTTACCCCAACCCAAACAACAATCCCGACGGCAACCAAACAACCTACTAATACTGCTACCATTACGCCTACGATAACCATTACCTTACCGACAGTTACCCCTTTTATACCCTAATCTTATGAAAACTAACTCTTATTTTCTTTTATCCCTTGGCTGTGCTAAAAATCTGGTCGATTCGGAATCAATTGGCAATCTTCTGAATGAAAACGGATTCCGTGGTCTTCAAAAACCAGAAAATGCTGAGATATTGATTGTTAATACATGTGGTTTCATAAAACCCGCAAAAGATGAATCAATCGCTGAATTACAAAAGCTGGCAAAGAATAAAAAGAAAGGTCAATTATTAATTGCTGCTGGTTGCTTAACACAGCGTTATCGCGAATTAATTGCTAATGAAGTAAAAGGATTGGATGGGATTATCGGGACAAAACGTTGGATGGATATCATTGAATTGATTCACGACTTGCGTAAGAATCCAACCCAACCGCGTTATCACCTACCTGAAGCCGCTACAATTGGTATGGATGAGCATGGAATCCTTCGGGCTGCTATTCAGGGCCCTAGTGCTTACTTAAAAATCGCCGATGGTTGTCGTAGAGCTTGCAGTTATTGCGCCATCCCTTTGATCAAGGGCACTCAGGTAAGTCGTCCCATTGAGCGGATTAAGGAAGAAGCCAGAATACTCTCTGAAAAAGGCGTTAAAGAAATTATTTTAATTGCCCAGGATTCCACTGATTATGGATCTGACCTGAACATGAAAGAAGGACTTGCCAGACTTATCCAGGACCTTGCAATCAGTGTCCCACAGATTCCCTGGTATCGAATTTTGTATGCCTACCCGGGCGTGGTAACTGATCGATTAATTGATGTAATGGCTTCTCACTCACAGATCTTACACTATCTTGATATTCCACTTCAGCACGCCGACCCGATGTTATTAAAAAAAATGAAGCGGCCATTTCAAGTTGAGAAAGTACTTCAAATGGTCTCAAAATTACGAATAGCGATGCCAGATTTTGCCCTGCGCACCACCTTCATAGTTGGATTTCCAGGGGAAACAGAAAAAGAATTCCAAACGCTGCTCGATTTTGTAACAGAGGTGAAATTTGACCACCTAGGTGCATTCACCTATTTTCAGGAAGAAGGGACAAGTGCCTACAATCTTGGCGATCCAATCTCTCCAGCTGAGAAAGAAGACCGTCTTGAACGACTGATGACCTTGCAGCAAGAGATTTCACTCAAGAAGAATCAGAGTCTGATTGGCAAAAACCTGCCGGTTTTGATTGAAGGCTATAACGACGGCATCTCAGTCGGGCGCAGTTTTCGCGATGCACCAGAAATCGACGGGTTGGTTTTTGTCGATGGAGAGATCTCCATTGGTGAAATCCATCAGGTAAAGATAAGTGACGCACTTGCTCATGATCTGGTCGCACAGCCGATATAATTAACGGCATGACCCGTAAGGAAAAAATCGCTTTAGCATTAAGCCTGACCATGATGCTGATCAGTTATTGGATTTCTGGCAGCATCTTTGAGAACATTCCTCACATTGAAGATGAAATTGCCTATGTCTGGCAAGCTAGATTAATTTCTGAAGGTGATCTCGTCATTGAATCGCCACCTTGCCCAAAGTGTTTTCTGGTTCCATTTGTCATAGATTACAACGGATTGCGATTTGGCAAGTATCCGCCAGGTTGGCCTGCAGTTTTAGCGGTTGGGATAAAGCTTGGATTGAGATCATGGGTCAATCCTTTTTTGGCTGGTTTCAGTCTGTGGTTGCTATTCTTATTGGTTAAGAAAATTGTCAATGAGAATGCCGCACTAATTGCATCTGGTCTAATGCTTACTTCCCCCTTTGTTCTTCTTAATGCCGGTGGACTGCTCTCACATATCTGGTCACTTTGGTTGACGCTGGTCTTTATACATGCCTGGTTGGACATTTTTTTTGCACACGAAGAATCAGTGATACCACGCTGGCTTAAAATTTCCGTCGCGGCATTTTCTCTCGGTTTGTTGGCATTAACCCGACCGTTAACAATGGTAGCAATTGCACTCCCTTTTATTGTTCATGGTGTCGTCATCCTGATCAAGAAAGATCGGAAACAAAAAATCAATGCTCTGCTGATAGCTTTGATAGCTGCCCTGTTATCATCTTTTCTTCTTGTATGGCAGGCTGCTGTAAGCGGCAACCCGCTCGTAAATCCATACCAACTTTGGTGGCCATATGATAAATTAGGCTTTGGACCTGCGATTGGCTTGCAACCGGGTGGCTACAGTTTGATTTACGCCAGAATGAATGCCAAATTTAGCTTGAGAATCGGCATGGTTGATCTTTTTGGATGGTTTCGCTTCTCCTGGCTATTTCTGCCGGCCGGAGTGATTGCACTGGCAAAAAATTGGAAGTCCTGGCTTGTTATCTCAATTTTTCCGTGTGTGATTCTGGCATATACCCTCTATTGGATAGGATCGTGGCTTTTTGGGCCGCGTTATTATTTCGAAGCAATTATTGGGTTATTTTTATTGAGTGCAGCTGGTATACAATTCACAGCTGGAAAATTCATTCAAAGCAGGAACATATTCAAGAACTGGCGCTGGATTGGTATAACTACAATCACCCTATTTCTGATTTCAGCCAATCTCTTTTTCTATCTTCCCCAGCGACTGGGCAATATGAAAGGACTTTATGGAGCAAATAAAGATCAGCTGTCCCCATTCCTTTCAGCCTCTGCACAAGAATTAACCCCTGCCCTGGTAATAGTACATAAGCAAAAACATTGGATCGAGTACGGCACATTGCTCGAATTGAGTTCACCTTATCTTAATTCCCCATGGTTGATGACTTATAGCCGCGGAACAGAACTGGATAAATTTATTGCCAGCCAATTCCCTGATCGTTCCATCTGGCATTACTACCCGGATCAACCTGATACTTTTTATTCTGCTGAACGGTCTCAATAATCATTTAAGAGACTGAACGTGCCCAGGCAGTTAGCAGTAGAACGATCAACGAGAGAATTAAATTAAGATTTATCAATAATTTCTCTTTGCGTTCAAAGTTTTTTACTTCAATTTGAGAAACATTTCTTCCAACCGACTTTTTCAAGTTAATTTTTTTCAGCTCCGGGAGAACGCCCCAGGTCATAATCACCATTGATAAAACCAACAAAATAATAACTACATGTTTGCTGAAGATAGCCAGAGACCATGCGTTACCGATCTGCAAGAAACCGTCATAAGCAGGGTGTGAAGTCATCTGGATCAAACCTGTTCCAGAAAGGATAACCAGAGCTAACCAGCCTATAGGCTGAAATTTTTTCTGGATTTCTGCATATAAGATATCTTTTTGTGATTGATCACTGATTTTCTGCATGGCAGGAAGAAAGATGAGTGCCAGGCTGGTGGTACCACCAATCCAAACAACGGTGGCTAATAGATGTAACCAATACACGATAGTCAAACCCCAGGAAGGAATATCTGTCATCTTTTCTTACTTTTACGGTGTGGGCGTATCGGTGACGGTAGGTGTATTCTCGCCTTCTCCGCCATTCGGAGTCGGAACTCCACCTTCAGCGGTGGGCGATGGTGTTGGTGTCTCAGTTGCCGGTGGAGCTTCGGTTTCTTCGGGTCGATTACATTCTTCGTAAACATGAGTAGCAGTGGGTGCAACCATCTCATCCACTCCAAAAGCAAAAGCCAATTCATATTTCTCGTAGGCTGTGCACCAATCTTCCTGAATGGCTAACTGATCTCCCCACTTAATTAAACCGACCCGATATCTTTCTTGGGCTGTCATACCAGAACTATCAATCAAATTTGGTAAGGAGGGATAAATTTGGCCAAAAGCCTGAACAACACGTGCCCAATCTACTCCCCAAAAACTTGCTCCTGAGAGATAAAAGCGTGCCCAAGTACGGTAGTTTTGAGCCTCATCATCCAGCGGACCAAAACGCTCAGCCAATGTCAAATCATAAATCCCCGGCTCCAAATTTCCTTTACTCAGAATCTCATTTACCCCTCGATTTCGCAAAGCCAAATAATAATAACCATCTACTGCAACTGCCTCATAATTTATGTTCAATGAACGTAATGCATTAATGGAAGCAATTACGCCATCCCAATCTTCAATTTGCGCAGATGATTGAATTTTGTTAAAAATTTCTTCCTCACCGCGCATATCCAAAGTAGGCTGTGGTGTCGGTGAAGGGATTGACGTCGGTGTGGCTACGTTCGCCTGAGCAAACAACACTTCAGTCAATTTTTCCTGTGCTCCAGGGAAGTCAGGATAAATCTGAATGACATATTCGAACCTTTTGCGAGCATTTTCCAATTTCTTCTCTTCCAATTCTCGCACACCAAGTTGAAATTGTGTTGTAGCAATATCAATAACTGCCTTTTCCTCTTCTGCCGTACGGCTTGACAGGGCAGCTGCAGAGCCAAACCAATAGCCGGCTCCCACACCGATCAAGATTAAAACAATTCCGAGCAAGTACCAAATTCCACGGCGTGGTTTTAACTTTTTATTGTTTTTCAACTCAAGATTATGGTTTTCAGAAGTGTTTTCTTTCGTTTCATCCATGTGCGCTATTATACCGTAACATACAAATGGGAAGATCAGAATTTGTATTTTTAGCCGAGGGAAACATCTAAAAACATCATGACACAAAAGCCAACCATCAAGCCTACAGTTGCCAGATCGCCATTCGATCCCTGGTGTGATTCTGGAATTAGCTCTTCACCAACTACAAAAATCATTGCACCTGCCGCAAAAGATAATGCGTACGGTAACATTGGACGCATTATCAATACTGCAAGAGCACCCAGTACACCGGCAATCGGTTCTACGATTCCGGACGCCTGCCCGTACATGAAGCTCTTAAAACGGCTCATACCTTCTCTTCGCAAAGGCGCCGATACAGCCAGACCTTCTGGAAAATTCTGGATGCCGATACCAACCGCCAGAGCAATTGCCGAGGCTACTGTTGCCTCGGGTAATCCGGCGGCAGCAGCACCAAAAGCCACACCTACTGCCAAACCTTCCGGAAAATTGTGAAGAGTTATCGCCAGCACCAATAAAATACTGCGATGCCAGGAAGTTTTTATCCCTTCGGCTTCTGTCTCCGGTAATCCAAGATGAAGATGCGGCAATAATTTGTCTACCCCAAATAAAAAGCCGCCACCAGCCAGAAATCCAATTACAGCTGGAAGCCAACCGGGGATTCCTTGGGCCTCCGACATGTCGATTGCAGGTGCCAATAAAGACCAGAAACTAGCAGCAATCATCACCCCAGCCGCAAATCCAAGGAATATATCCAAAACTTTGCGGTTGACATCTTTCGCAAGAAAGACCCCGGCTGCACCCAGTGCAGTCAAACCCCACGTGAACAGCGTTCCTATAAATGCTTGCAGAATGGGACTTAATCCTAAAAATGCTTCCATTTCAAATCCTCATATTTCTTTGTTGTTTTCAGTCAGGTTCTTTTTTCAAGTAAATCGGATTATTTTGCGAATATGGGGAGAACTTTAAAGAATTATATTAATAACGACTTCTTAATTGTTCACCAATTTTTAAATTACGATTCAATAATTGACAGTGAACAAGCACTTTCCTATAATTGTAAAACAATGAATCAAAAAGACCAACCTCATGCGTATGTTCTTCAACAAAATTGGATGAATCAACTCACAGAAAAAGGTTTTCGCATTACAAAACCTTTGAAAATCGTCTCTGGCATCTTTGCTTCCAGTGACAGGATTTTAAATCCAACAGAGGTCTTTCATCTGGCCAGACAATCCTATCCGAAAATAGGGTTGGTAACAATTTACCGGACAATGGAAAAACTGGAGCAAGCCAGTCTTATCAGCCGTGTGCATATGCCAGATGGTTGTCAATCTTTTTTCCAGGCGCAATCTGGCCACCAGCATCTAATCATATGCTTTCAGTGCGGTAAAGCTGAATATTTTGAAGGAGACAATCTTAATGCCTTTTTCCACGGCATTGGCAGCCAGTTTGGTTATCAGGTCTACGATCACTGGTTACAATTGTTTGGTCTTTGCTCAGAATGCCAAATGTTTCAAGCAGAAATTTCGAAAGAGAATTAAATGAAATTTGAAAAGGGAATTTTATACGTTGTTGCTACTCCAATTGGAAACTGGCAGGATATCACCCTGCGAGCTCTGGATATATTACAAAATGTTGACCTGGTTGTCTGTGAAGAACTACGGGAAGGTAGCACCTTATTACGCAAACTGAATATCCAGGCGAAAGAATTATTCAGCTTGAATGAACACAATGAACAAGAGGAAACACCTAATTTAATCGCTCGAATGGCCAAAGGCGAAAAGATTGCTTTGATTTCAGATTGCGGCACTCCAGTTTTTGCCGATCCAGGACATTACCTGATTGAACAGGCAGCCATGTTTGATATGGAAGTTATTCCAATTCCAGGAGCTTCTTCATTAATGTCCACGCTCTCCATTCTCGATTTTCACCTTGAACAGTTTTATTTTGCTGGATTCCTGCCGCGTGAAAAAAGCGAGCGCCAACGTGCTTTGAATTTGTTAAAGAATTTGAATGTTCCTATTGTGTTAATGGATACCCCTTACCGCCTGGTGAAACTGCTCGAAGAGGTAGGTCGACTGTTTGGCAAGAATCGCCGAATTACACTCGCCACCAATATCACCATGGAAAATGAAAAGTATTATCGCGGTACAATCGCAGAAGTAAGCCGCGAAATCCAGCAGAAAAAAGCGGAATTTATTTTGGTGGTGCATACACCATTTGCATTCCGTGGACGATAATTTATACAAAAAACACCCGTAAAACAGGTGTTTTTCTGTTACTGCCTGTGCCCCCAGAGAGATTCGAACTCTCGTTTTAGCCTTGAAAGGGCTGCGTCCTGGTCCCCTAGACGATGGGGGCAATTAACGAACGAAATTCTATCAGATGCCTAAAAGTTGGTCAAGGGAAAAGCAAATATTCAGTTGCTAATTCCACGCACCGGCTCAATACAATCCGGGCTATCCACACGTCCTGAATTGACCCTGGTGCTTACCTCAACTGCCGTCATTTGGTTTGGATCAAATGGGACTAGCATTTCTTTTATTTCGGATACTGGTTTGTCTTCAAGATATGTCCACATCTTTTCCTGATCCAGCACTACCGGCATACGTTCGTGTACCGCTGAAACTAACTCATTAGCCGGGCAAGTAATTATCGATCCACTCCATAACTCTGAACCTTCTGGTGAATGCCAGATTTCATAGATTCCAGCGAACGCAAAGACTGCGTGATCCTCCAGCTGAAAGAGAAAGGGTATTGAAGACTTACTTTTTGCACTGCGTTTCCATTCGTAAAAACCATCTGCCAAAATTAAACAACGTCGGCGCACGAATGCATTTTTAAATGATGGCTTTTCCAGGATGGTTTCCGAACGGGCATTGATCATTTTACTACCTATACTGATCTCCTTAGCCCAACTCGGGACTAAACCCCAATAAAGTAACTCCATCTTTCGCGTTTCCAGATTGATAACAGCTGGAATTGCCTGTGTCGGCGCTATGTTATAACGCGGTCCCCATTCAGCAGGTATGTCAGTTATTCCTAGCGAAAGCTGTAATTCAATTGCTTTGTATGAAAGAGTAAATCTGCCGCACATGGTAACATCCTTTTCTTCAAATAACTTGAGACGTTATAATAATAACATCTCACATCTATGGAGGCAAAATCATGACCAACCCATTAATCGAATGTATTCCCAATTTTTCTGAGGCACGCCGACCTGACGTTGTTCAGAAGATCATCGAATCAATCGAGGGGGTGGCAGGAGTTCATATTCTGGATCAACACTCCGACCTTGATCACAACCGGACTGTGGTCACTTATGTAGGTGAACCCAAAGCAGTGGCGGAAGCTGCTTTTGCATCCATCAAGAAAGCTGCAGAATTAATTGATCTCCACCAGCATCAAGGGGAACACCCCCGCATGGGTGCCACCGATGTGGTTCCTTTTGTACCCATTCGTGATGTCAGCATTCAGGAATGTCTACAATTGGTAGATTCATTAGCAAAACGAGTGGCAAGCGAATTGGACATCCCCGTTTTTCTATATGAAGAAGCTGCCAGAATTCCGGAAAAACAAAACCTTGAAAACATTCGCAAAGGTCAGTTTGAAGCACTTAAAAAAGAAATCGGCAGCAGCCCGGTTAGAACGCCGGATTACGGACCCAACGTGATCGGCAACGCTGGCGCGACAGTTATTGGTGTAAGGCAGCCATTAATTGCTTTTAATATTTACTTAACAACAGATGATGTCAGCATTGCACAAAAAATCGGTCGCGCTGTACGCCATTCCTCAGGCGGCTTGCGTTACGTCAAAGGAATGGGGGTTCTGGTAGATGGTAGAGCCCAGGTCTCCATGAATCTGACCAATTTCAATAAAACACCTATCGCTCGCGTGGTCGAATTTGTCCGTCGAGAGGCTGCTCGCTACGGGGTGGCAATTCATCATTCTGAATTGGTAGGGCTTATTCCCCAAACCGCTTTAATCGATGCAGCCCAGTGGTATATACAACTGGATGATTTTGAAATGAGCCAGATTCTTGAGCACCGGCTATTTGATGAGAAAAAAGATTCTCCTGGTGCGTCAGACCAGCAGTACGCCTTCCTTGAATCCCTTGCATCCTCTGACCCTACGCCGGGTGGAGGGTCCGCTGCAGCCTACAGTGCTGCAATGGGAGCTGCCCTGGCAGCAATGGTCTCGCGGTTGACAATTGGGAGAAAAAAATATAGCGAAGTGCAAATTCAAATGGAATCTCTCGAAATTGATTCGGTAAAGATTAAAGCAGAGCTAACTGCCGCCATTCAGGCTGATGCAAAAGCATTCACGGAAGTGATGGAAGCCTTCAAAAAACCAAAAATTACAGATCAGGAAGTTGAGCAACGGAATGCCGCCATTCAAGCAGCTACTATCCAGGCTGCTGAAAAACCTTTACACGCAGCTCAGCTGGCGTTGCAGGTAATGAAGAACGCTTTTCAAGCTGCCGAGTACGGTAACCTGAACGCCATTTCAGATGCGGCGTCGGGGGTTTTATTCGCACGAGCGGGTTTACGCAGCTCATGCTTGAACGTGCGTGCCAATACGCTTTCAATCACTGATCAAACCAGGGTCAATCAGTTTCTGACGAATGTCCGGGAACTGGAAGATCAGGCATCCGAAATCGAGGATCAGCTCTGGCAGCTCTTGCAAGAACGAGGTGGGTTTCCCCTATAATGCAAAAACATTGGTTTGGATACATCGTTTCAGGCTTGCTCTTTCTGGCTGCCTGCACGCCACCGGATTTAAACGAAAATATACCACTCACGATAAGCCCGGTGATAGCGACCGAGACAATCAATGTACCCTCGGTAAATGCTGAAAAAATATCGACTCAGGCTATCCACTCAAAGGCTCCTGAACTGATACTTCCGCCAGTTAAGACAGCGATGCCAACTAAAATTCTGACTTTTCCCTCCCCAAGCCCTACTATGTTTTCCGGCGATTTGACTCAACCTTTTGAACCCATTTTCGATTTCCCGCTAGCTGAAGGAAAAAATCAGGTGATCAATTCTTCCTATCGTTATGGCTCGACTCAAAATGGGGCACGTTTACCACACGATGGGGTTGAATTTTACAATGAATACGGTACAGCCGTGGTCGCTGCGCTGGATGGAACCATTCTTTTTGCAGGGAATGATGAAAATGAATCCTGGGGACGGTTCAAAAATTTCTATGGAAACCTGGTAGTAATCGAGCATGCAGCGACCCCAATAGGGCAGCGCTATTACACTTTATATGCCCATCTATCCAAAATCGATGTAAAAACTGGGGATTTTGTTTTCCAGGGTAAGAAAATTGGGGAGATTGGGTTTAGCGGAGGTGCAATTGGCAGTCATCTACACTTTGAGGTACGGGTGGGTCAACCGCTGCTGGAGAATTCGAGCAACCCCGAACTATATTTACCCCTGAATAATGCTTTGAACAATGGATCCGTAGGCGTTTTGGCCGGACAAATTCTGGATACCGGCGCGACGATTGTTGAAGATGCCAATATCAGCATTCAACCAATGCGAAATGGTAAGATTGATTCGGATCAAATTGCCACCTACCTCTCCAGCTACACCAAGACCATACCCCACAATACAGGTATTGGTGAAAACTTCTTGATTTCAAACCTACCTGAAGGTGATTATCGCCTGACTGTATTCATTTCCGGAAGTTTACAGGAAAAGTTTGTGAAAATCTTGACCGGTCAAATTACTTTTATCACCGTTCAAAAAGATAATTGAATGATTTCATTCACGCTAACGATCAACAAATTGATTAACGCTCAAACAACCATTGGATCTGATGATTTGGATTCAATCCATTGAATGCAGTTTGGGCAAGCCTAGCAATCAAATAATTGGCGTCGTCGAACAACAATTGCTGCGGCGAATATACAAAAATTGTGAAAACAAAATCCTTTTCCGGTCCAAAGGCAATGGCAACGTCACTGACAGTGTGCAGCAACCCATCATCTTCCTCGCTCCAACCATGTTTATGCGCAATGCGGGTCCCTTCCGGTAATCCGGCTTCCGCTAACGCACCAATTTGATTTCTAGCGAGAATGTCAATCATAAGTTGGCATTTTTCAGCAGTGATCTTTCCATCCGATTGCAGTACGAGTATCCCTTTACCATTTATTGCGCAATCGTAAAGACCGGCTAGCAAAGCACCTATGTCAGCAGCTGTCGTTTGATTGTAGAGATCCGGGTTAGTATTGATATCAAGCCGGGTGTTAGCCGTTGTTGAATTAAGACTTAATAAAGGAGCACCTAAATAGAAAAAACCAGATATAAAGCTGTTTTCCAACCCGAATGCCTGCATGTCTGAAGTTACCCGCAACGGCCCGCTTATCGGGTCAATTCTTTCCATCAATCGATCAGCCGGATCATTCTCGGATAATACGATCATATAATTTAACCAACCGGAAACATTTTCCTCTAGCGGTAAATCCTCACGCCATAAGGTCGAAATCATGATTGGGATCTTCATTGTACTGGCAGCCGTAAATGCAATCCCAGGGTCCACCTGGTTCCCAGCCATCATTGCCAATTGGCTTGTTTGGCGGGTGCTTAAATCCTCGAGGTAAATTTCTACAATTCCTGGAAATTCAAAATCACTGATATTCGCCTGAAGTAAATATTCTATTTGCTCAATGCTGGGTGGCTGGGCAGGTACCGTTTTGATTTCTACAATCACTGTGCGCTGATCTATTGATTGAAATGCTGCAAAAATTCTATCGGCGATGTCCTCATCATCCAACATTTTGCCGGCAGCCCCGGCGGCAAATTGCGTGGTGCCGGTAATCGCATATGCAGGGCTGGAAAGAAATTGATAACGAGGTTTGATCTCCTGATTAATAAAATCAGTGAGCTTTGTCTGGTCGATATTAACTTTCAGTGGAACTTCCGCAAACTCAAATGTTCCTCGATTCCAAAGGTAACCCCAGAATGAGGACAAAGAACTTTGTCCCTGACATACATGCATCGCTGGCGTTAACATTTCCTCCCAGTCAAATGAGATACCTGCGTCTTCTATTGGGACTTGAATGTGCGATTGGCCAACTTGAAGAGATACCGGCATTTCATAAATCTCTTTCAGACGTTCTTTCGCTTCTTCCGGTGAGAAGCCACCTACCGGAATAGAGCCAATTTCAAATTTCATAGGAAAGTTGCAAGGCTGTTGTTTAAATTCTTGAAATTGCTTGAAGGTCATTGCAACCGCAAAAAGTAAAAATAGTATGCTACAAAAGATAAGAAAAATGGCAAGTTTTTTCTTGCGCAATATGGAGTCTCCCGAAACTGAAATTTCAATACATCATAAAACAAATACCGTTTTCTTGCCAGCAGGCTTATTCAAATAATTGTTCAAGTGGAATTCACAGCACAAAGATCAAATTCCATTGTAGAATCAAACATTATCAGCGAGGGAGCAGGTATGTCAGGTTACCAGTTACAAAACAATCTCTTTCAATTAACGGTTGAGCCGGATCAGGGATTTTTTAATCTGGCTACCAACCGCAGCGGATTTCCAGCGTTGGAACATGCCTACATCAAGTTGGTAGTGCGCGTAAATAACCGGCCTGTTACGCTGCTTCAATCCAGCTGGTATTCGTTCCAGGCAATAAAAACTACTGCTGATTCGCTCCATGGAAAGTTGAAGCAACTTGAATTCTCGATATTCCTCGAACAGGATAATTTCATTGTCCGAGTTATTTTCGCATTAAGTGAAGATCTTCCGATCTTTTTATGGAAAGTCTCCTTCGAAAACCAATCTGACTCTGCCGTGGAATTGGAAAGTATAGAAATGCTTAACCTGGGTTTTAATCGTGACCCGCAGAGCATATTTACCAGCGGTAATAGTGCTTCCCGACCGGCATTAGCCTTTCACTCAAGCGGATGGCAATCCTGGTCATTCACCGGCACTTTCCGCGATGATCAGATTCAACGACAAACCCGTCTACGCCACTTCCAGGATGTACTAGTCCAGAATGCCGGCACTCCCCTCTTTCGCCAACTTGGGCATTTCAGTGGTGACTTTTTCGGCATTCTTGCAGACAGAAATGCCAGGATCGCCGCTTTATTCGGGTTCCTTTCTCAAAAAAATAATTTTGGTAGCCTTGAGGTTGACATCCGCGACCAACCGAAAATTCGATTATGGGCAAACGGCGATCGAACAATTATCACATCAGGCTATGGAACAGAAACCGATTGGGCAATTTTTTACCCGTGCTACTTCGATCAGCCAGATCCTTTCGATACTTTTTACCAGGCGGTAGCTCGAGAAAATCAGGTCAAAATCAAAAGTTCGTCACCTGTAGGCTGGTGCTCCTGGTATCATTTTTATCAAAACATTTCCGAAAAGAAAATCTTAAACAACCTGGAAACAATCATCTCCTATAAGGACGAATTGCCGCTCGAGTTGATTCAAATTGATGATGGCTTTGAACGTGAAATAGGTGATTGGTTCAAATTTAGGAAAGGGTTCCCCGCCGGTGTCTTACCCCTGGCCCGCACAATTAAACAAAAAGGCTTTACACCCGGTTTATGGCTGGCGCCCTTCATTCTGCACCCTAACAGTCAATACGCTTTAAATAATCCGGACAAGTTGCTGCGCCATAAAAACAGACAGCCAGTTAATGCCGGCTTCATCTGGAACGTTTTTACTCAAGCACTTGATTTGACCGCTCCAGGAGCACTAGAATATGCTCTGGAAGTCGTTACCAGGGCTTCAAATGAGTGGGAGTTCCCTTACCTGAAATTGGACTTCCTCTATGCAGGCGCGCTGGCAGGTTACCGATTCGACCGCACCAGAACGAGGGCACAGGTTTTACGACAGGCCATGCAGTCAATCCGTGAAAGCGTGGGTGAGGAAACCTTCTTACTTGGCTGCGGAGCACCACTTGGATCGGTAGTAGGCATTGTAGACGCGAATCGTATTGGTGCTGATGTCAGCGGCGATTGGACACCTAAATTTTTTGGCATCACCTTTCCATTTAAACGCGAACCGCATATGCCATCTGCACGAAATTCGATCCAGAATATCCTTTCACGAGCTGAACAGCATGATCGCTGGTGGATTAATGACCCGGATTGTCTCTTGATAAGAGATGAAACCAATCTCAAACTGGTAGAAGTGCAATCGCTGGCAACCGCTATCGCTATCACTGGCGGATCACTGATAATTTCAGATGACCTGCCTCATCTTTCAACCGAACGAAGGAAGATCGCTGAAAGGTTGATACCCGTAATTGGAAAAAGAGCGTATGTGATGGATTGGCTGGACAAAACAACCCCTCATAACCTGCGCCTTGATCTCAGCAATACCGTTGGAGATTGGAATATTATCACGCGTTTTAATTGGAAGGAAAATGAACGTGAGATCTTCATTCTTCTACCGGACTTCAACCTGCCAAAAATTGATTTTTGGTCGTATTCTTTCTGGGAAGATAAAGTGCGACTGATCAAAGCGAACGATCCAATTCTGATTGATAATCTTCCGGCACATGGAGTTTCGTTATTTGCAATGAGAGCTGTCCGAGATGAACCCACCTATATTGGTTCAAATTTGCATATTTCGATGGGATTGGAAATAGCTGATTGGAAAATCAATGAAAACACACTCGAATGCAAGTTCGATCTCCCGCGAAAAAGCGAGGGAAAAGCCTATCTTTATCTCCCCAATCCACCCCAAAAAGCCTTCTTAAATGAGAAACCACTAGACTGGGCTTCTGAAGCGGATTGTGTTTATATGTTTCAGATCAGTATGGATCGAAAGTGCACGTTGACAATCCACAGTTAAACTGTTGGAGTCAATCAAGCTGTAACACCTATTCACTATTCTTAAAAAAATACCAGCCTGCCACAGGATACGACAGGCTGGTAAAACGAAAGTGGCGATTTTTAATGATTATTCTTGCGAAGCTGGCGGTTCAACGATTTCATTTTGCTTTTTAATGAAACGTTTTTTATTTGACCGCCGGACAGCGGCGCGGATTGCCAGGAAAATCAGGTAAAGGGGCAGGAAGATGATGATCAAGGTCGGTAATATTGAAACCACAATCCAGATAGCAACATCAACAATAACCTGCATGGTATCCACCAGCGCTTGCAATGCCTTGCTGACTGTAACAGAAGGTTTCCATCCTGCCACAGAAATTGGGTTTACCGCTTCATGAGCTTGAATGCGGATACTGATCGCTGAGAGTGCTGCGGCTTCCTCATAATATTTAATTTGACCTTTAATGACTTCAATTTGCTCACGATAATAGGTCAACTGATTGAAAACATTGAGCACATCTTCTGTCTTTTTGGCTTCATCCATGATGGCACGCAGTTGTGCTTCAGCGTCTTCCAGATTCGCCAGACGTGAATTTAGGTCGGTATACTCTTTCGTCACATCCTGACCCGAGACATTTTCACTAAGAACATCTTCTTCACGATTATTGGTCAAGTTTTTAATTTCATCAATTGCCTGGTTTAGTAAATTTGCAGGTACGCGTATACTGATACTTGCTTCCGGTACTTCAAGTCCGTTGTAGTTTACTGATTTCCACAAATTGGAATTGACGACATAACCACCCATCCGCTCAGCCATTTGGTTAATTGTACTCATAACTTTGCCGGGATCATCCACAACAATCGAAAGGTCGGCGTTACGGATAACCAGACGGACTGCTTCAGTTTGCGGCAAACCGCTATTGGCTGAAATATCAGGGGCAGATTGCGGCATACTCTCTTCATAGGATTTATCCGCTGCACCGAGACTGGGTGCCTCGGCGGGATACTCCATCACATTCTCTCTTTCTTGATTTGCTGCCAGAGTCGGTGTCATAGCAGAACAGGCAGTAAGAATTACCCCAACAATCAATACAAGAACTGACAATTTTGACTTCATATCTTCCTCCCGGTAACTACATGAATTATAGCTTTTCCTCAAGACGGAAATCAACCCTGAAAGGTTCCTGAATTCTCAATTATTAGAAACTTAATGGAACGGTGTTACCAGCCGCCACTCAAGCGCTGGGCATGCCTTAATGGCAATTCGAGCTTCAGTATTTTTTGCTGGACAGCGTTGACATCATAAGCAACCCGCCTGAACTCAAATCGACGCAATCCGGTTGTATAAATGGCATACGCAGCCCGAGGATCACTATCACGGGGCTGGCCAACTGAACCAGGATTAATAATCATACGGTTGTGCAAAGTTATTGTCGTGCCAGCCGGCGGCGGTCCCCACTCCAGGACTCCATCTTCTGCATTCCACGAACTTATCATTGGCTGGTGTGAATGACCAACCAGGCATAAATCGGTTTTAAAATATTCATAATTAATTCGGGCGATATAAGGCTCTAGAATGTATTCCCACATGGGATTACGAGGGCTGCCATGTGTCAAAGTAACCCCGTTCACTTCCACCTTTTCCGGTAGTTCCTTCAGGAATTTTATATTTTCTTTGGATAAATTGTTCTGGTGCCAGAGCATTGATTCTTTCGCTTCGCTGTTGAAAAGTGATATATCAATTTCCCCACTGGCAGCCAGGTCGTGATTACCTTTTATGCAAACAAGATCTTCCAAATTACGAACGAGTTCAACGCACTCATTCGGTTGCGGTCCATAGCCCACCAGATCTCCCAGGCACCAAACCTGGTCCACATCACCACTATCCTTCATCACCGTCTGAAGGGCATCAAAGTTTGCATGAATGTCAGAGATTACCAAAACGCGCATGTATTCCTACCCACATGAATTTAATCTTGACCAATGATACGCTCAAATGCTTCGCTTGTGAATTAAAAGCACATAAAATCAAAGTGAACGCACTTTTTCAATTATCTCAGCAGCATAGTCAAATCGATTAAATGCCGGCATTAGATATATCCCATCAATTGTATCTTTCAAACCGGCAATCAATTCCACTGCGATTTCGATTCCAGTTGCCGGGCTATTTTCAGCCGCGTAATGCATGCGCTGCATAATCGAACCCGGAATGGAAATTCCAGGCACTTCATGGTGCAAAAAACTTGCATGCCGGTCTGTCACCAGCGGCAAAATCCCAATTAATATACGGATCTTTTCAGGTGTAATCGCCGTTCGCAAAGATTGAATGGATTTCTTTGTCCGCACAATATCGAACACCGGTTGTGTAAGGAAAAAATCAGCACCGGCGTGCAATTTACGGATCATATTTTTGGCTTCGTGTTCCGGATTGTTTGCATGTAAGTTGAGCGCTGCACCAACAAAGAAGGTGGTTGGCTGACCAATCTCGGAGCCGGCATGATCAAGCCCGGCATTAAAAGATTGTTTTATCAGCTTGATAACTCCCGAGGGCACAAGATCGAAATTATCATTCGCCTCAGGATAGTCACCGATGGCTGTTGGATCGCCCATCATGACAAACACATTCCGGATACCGAGAGCGTGAGCTGCCAATAGATCCCCCTGTACCCGCAGAAGATTTCTTCCACGGGTGGGAAAATGTAAAACTGTTTCCACACTCGTATATTTTTGTATCAGACTGCAAACTGCCCAGGGGCTCATGCGCATGCGTGCCATAGGACTATCAGCCACATTTATGACATCTGCTCCAGAATCAGCTAACAAGCTTGCTCCGGCTAACAATTTTTTGGTGCTTAATCCCTTCGGGGGATCCATTTCTACGGCGATAATAAAATCATCTCGTTTCATCTTTTTCGAAAGGTCCGATTGTTCATCACTTTCGAGCACTTCAAGACCCTCAATGTCTTGTGGAAATTCAATGCCATTCGCAATATCAGCAATTTCTGTATTTTTGATTGTTTCTGCCATTGCACGAATGTGCTGGGGCGTTGTTCCACAGCAGCCCCCAATAACTCTGGCCCCTGTTTTCCAGAAAGAAAGGGCGTACTCCCCAAAATATTCCGGTCCTGCCGGATACATGATACGACCATCTTGTTGCTCTGGCCAACCCGCATTCGGCATGACCGAAAAAACTGCCTGCGGTACAACTTTTTTCATCTTCTTCAAGATCCGCAGCAATTGAAGTGGACCCCCGGAACAATTGATCCCAACAACATCTGCTCCAAGTTCATAAATCCCTTGAGCCACCTTTTCGGGAGAATCACCTAACAGGGTTCTGTCATCTCTGGTAAATGTCATTGAAGCGATAATTGCTACTTTTGGATCAACATCTCTGGCAGCGCGAATAGCTTCCCGCAATTCGTAAAAATCTGTCATCGTCTCGATCAATATAAGATCAACCTGCGCTTCGATCAGAACCGAAATTTGTTCTCGGAAAGCCGCAAAGGCTTCTTCAAGCTGCACTCTTCCAAAAGGTGCAAGACGCACCCCCAAAGGTCCCACATCGCCAGCAATCAGAATGTCCCGAAAACTGGCCATCGATACCCGACGGACAAGATCTACACCTGCCTGATTGATATATTTCACCTGGTCAGCTTTACCAAATTCGTTTAATTTATAGCGATTTGCACCAAAAGTATTCGTTTGAATCATTTGAGACCCGGCTTCAATATAAGCACGGTGGACATCCGCGACGATGGCAGGCTGGGTCAGATTTAACGCATCAAAACAATCATCAAAGCGAATACCTTTTGCGTGCAATACCGTACCCATGGCACCATCTGATAGGATTGGTTTGGATTGTGCTAGTTTTCCCAGAAATTTGTTTTCAAGCAGCATGCTTTTACTCTCCCATCAATTGGCTGATTCTACTGGTGCCTATATTAAAATAACGTGCCTGCGGGTGATGGACTATAATCGCAGCCGTTGACTGTTCTGGGACAAGTTGGTAAGCGCTGGTCAGGGACATGCCCAGTTCTTTTTCCACCGGTAAGAGCGAAAAAACTTTTTTGTGATCCTCAAGTTCCGGGATAGCAGGATATCCCCATGAATAGCGTTTGCCTCGCCCTCTTTCCAAACCCAACTCGCTCCTGATAAAATCATGCATATAATCCGCTGTAGCCTCGGCTGTTTGTACAGCCAACCCATGCGAGAAGTAGGCTTCCGTGTATTCACCTCTGGCTTGCATTTCATCAAAGCATTGGGTAGCTTTTTGTCCAACAGTGACCACTTGCAGCACCATTGTATCGATTTGGTCGCTGCCTTCAGGAGAAAAATAATCTGCCAGGCACAAATTTTCTCCTCCGCTCTGGCGTGGAAAATGGAACTCTTCGACCACAACACGTTTCCGATCGATTTTGTTTGCATCATAGACCAACAACGCATCCGCACGGGCCTGGACCGGAAAATAACCATATACCGCCTGCGGCTGCAACCATTTGTTCACACGTGCTTCACGCTGCATAAGAGCAAGGCGAGCTTCAAAATCAGTTTTTATTTTCACCCACTCTTCTCCATGGGCGTTTTTTGCACCCCAGGATAAACGAAACAATTCATTTAGAGAAAGGTGTTCGAAAACAGATTCGAGCGGTATTTCGCGCACGACCTGCACGCCCCAGGACTTCGGGATTGGAATGTCGATATCTCTCCGTATTTTCGACACTCGTGCAGCGGCTTTCAACTCTTTTTCTACTTCATTATCTGCCCGTTCAAGTTCTGCCTGAGACTCTTCCCGATTCTGGAGGATAAAATCTTCGCGAGCATTATCATCACTGAGGTGGTCCATCGCTGCCAGTCCCTCAAAAGCATCCTTGCAATAAAATACCCCAGCCGGATAGAAAGTACCAGCTTCGGTCAACAAGATTCTGCGGCCAAATTTTTTGTTGATAGCCGCCCCGCCGATTAATACAGGTAAATTAATTTTCCTCCGATCAAGCTCATTTACGATCAAGGGCATTTGCTTACTGGTACTGACGAGCAATGCACTCAAACCAATGGCATTAGCTTTCCGCTCCACCGCCGTACTAATTATGGTCTCAGCAGGCACTTGCTTGCCCAAATCGAGCACTTCGTAGCCATTATTCACTAAAATTGTCTTTACCAGATTCTTACCAATGTCATGTACATCGCCATAAACAGTTGCAAGAACAATTAAACCTTTACTTACACCGGCTTTCTTTTCCAGAAAGTTTTCAAGATATCCAACCGATTTCTTCATCACCTCGGCTGATTGCAGCACAAATGGAAGGATCAGCTCACCCGATCCAAATTTATCACCTACTTCTTTCATTGCAGGTAAAAGCACATTGTTAAGTATCCAGACAGCCCTTTCATGCACGCTTTCTTTACCTTTTGCGGCTAATAATTGATCAATATCCTGTTCCACACCTTCTTTGTTGCGATGAACTATCTTCCAAATTAATCGATCTCCGGGTGAAAGTGAATTGACAAGTTTTTCTTGTTCACTGGAGCGGTCTGCAAGATCATTCCCGTGCTGATCATAAAAAGAGATCAATTGTTGAAGAGCATCCTCACGTTTGTTAAATACGAGATCTTCGGCCAATGCAATTTCTTCTGGAGCAATATCCACATAAGGAGTAATCTGAGCCGGGTTTACAATAGCCATATCAAGCCCTACTTGGACGGCATGATAAAGCATAATGCTATTCAAGGTCGCCCTGGCTGCTGGTGATAAGCCAAAAGAAACATTGCTGACTCCAAGAGAAGTTAACATACCCGGCATGTTTTGTTTAATGAGTCTAATTCCATTCAAAGTCTCAACGGCTGAATTAGAAAACTCCACATCTCCCGTGGCAAGCGTGAAAGTAAGTGCGTCAACAACCAGATCCTGTGGGCGTAGTCCGTGATCATCCACAGCGATTGACAATAATCGTTTTGCAATCGCAAGTTTTTCCTGCGCAGTTTTCGCCATACCCGATTCATCAATGGTGAGCACAATCACAGCCGCGTTGTATTTTTTCGCCAGCGCAAAGATCTTATCCGCCTTCTGGCGTCCTGCTTCCAGGTTGGTTGAGTTGATCAGACAGCGTCCGGGTGCTGTTTGCAGAGCAGTTTCAATGACATCCAGCTCAGTCGAATCAATCACCAGCGGAACACGGATTGCCGGAGCAAGTGTTTTGATGACCTTGCGCATGGTATTGGCTTCATCAGCTCTTTCGGTTAATGCCACACAAACATCCAGTGCATGCGCACCGCTATCCACCTGCTGCTGAGCAATCTGGAGAACACTTTCATAGTCTTTATTAAGGATAATTTTCTTAAATTTACGACTACCCTGTGTGTTCAATCTTTCACCGATTAATAATGGCGCTGGCTCCTGGTGCATATTCATCACCTGTGTTGCCGAAGCCAGAACAGCAGGTTGATTCACCGGCCGTGGAAATGGACGCTGATCCCCGACCGCTGTAACCAGTTTACGCAAATGATCCGGGGTTGTGCCACAGCAGCCGCCGACTACGTTGATGTGGTTCTTCTCTACAAACTCAGCCAATGCCTCTGCAAATGAATCAGCAGAGAGAGGATAAACGGCTTCGCCATTCACATTTAATGGCAAACCTGCGTTTGGAATACAGGAAACTGGCAGTGTTGAATTTTCACCTAAAAATTGGATTGGCTGACGCATGTGCTCCGGACCGGTTGAACAATTTAAGCCAATTACATCAATAGGCAGAGCCTCCAGGATCGCCAAAGCAGCACCAATATCAGTTCCAAGCAGCATTCGTCCGGTTGTATCCAGGGTTATCTGGGCTTGTATGGGCAGGAATATTCCGGTTCGCTCAAATGCACGCGTTACCCCTTGAATAGCAGCTTTTACCTCAAGAATATCCTGTGAGGTCTCTATCAACATCAGGTCTACTCCCCCTTCCAGTAAACCCACAGCTTGTTCACGGAAAACATCTACAAGGTCAGCGAAGGTAATATTGGATAGATCAGGATCATCCATGGAAACCAGCTTGCCGGATGGGCCTAATGAACCCGCCACAAACCGTTTTTGACCCGTATTCAGGCTGAATTCATCAGCCAGTTTGCGCGCCAGCTGCGCTGCTTTAAAATTAACCTCATAAACGCTTTCGCCTATCCCATATTCTGATAGGGTCAAACGATTTGCGCGAAAGGTATTGGTTTCGATCGCATCCACGCCTACTTCCAAAAAAGAACGGTGTACTGCTTCAACAATATTGGGTGAACTGATGACGAGATAATCAATGCAACCTTCAAATTGCTTTCCACCATAATCCGCCGCGTTTAAATTGAATTTTTGCAGACTGGTACCCATTGCTCCATCGAAAACGATGACCTTTTTTTGCAAGGCTTCCAAATAACTACGGTTGGTATACTTTCTTTGCATAAAATCTCCTGTGTGGGGATTTCAAGAATTTAAGAAAACACCTCTCAAATATGAGAGGTTCTGTCAAAACTCCCTCATCTCCCAGATTTCCCATTTAAAATGGTCTCTGCCGGATTTGGCACCTGCTGTATTCAGTGGTTGCCGAGGTATCAACGGGCCGGTCCCTTCACCTCTCTGGATGAGCTGTCATTCAATTTTTCAAATGGTACCACAAAAGCAATCCTCGGTCAAAAACTAACCCATCAGTACGTTGGACATTTAGATCCTCAATGATTGCAAATAGCCCAGGTTTTTGGTTATTCCCCTGGTCAGGTATGCGATATAATTTGAATACGGTGAAAATTTGAAATCACAAACCTATCCAAAATTAAAAAATATCCTCATCACAGCCATTTTTTTGGCTTTGGTAGGATGGACGGGTCTCTATTTATTATTTCAGATGACCACTCCCTTATTGGGACCGCGCTGGTTATTTTTCTTCCTTTTTATGGTCGCCTTAAGCGGAACTGCTCTGCCAATTGTTTATTTATTCAATTTGCGGTTTATCAGCTCTCCGCCCGCTACTGCGATTGTGCTAATTCGCCAGGCGATCTGGGTTGGTCTATTCTTTGATTTACTCGCCTGGCTTCAACTTGGCCGAATCTTGAACCCAGTGCTGGCTCTCATTCTTGCTATCGGCATTTTGGTTGTCGAGAATTTGATACGGATGGCAGAAATCAGTCGCTGGCGCCCTGTAGCGGAAGATGATGAATGATTATCGCCAGATTCCATCTGTTGATCTGTTAATAAACAGCCCGGATGCCGCCCAACTCATTTCCAGATTTGGCCGGGAACAAGTAGTTAATACTATCCGCGAAGTCCTGGAAGGCTTGCGCAAAATGGAGAAGCTTGACTCCCAATCCTGCAATACGGCAGCAATCCTTGCTCAAGCGAATTTAAAATTACAAACAACATTTACAACAACCCTCAACCCTCTTATCAATGCCAGCGGGGTCATCCTGCATACCAACCTTGGCAGAGCCCCACTCAGTAGGGATGCCATTGAAGCGATGCGATCAATTGCAGCCAACTATAATACCCTGGAGTTCGACCTCTCAACCGGCAAACGTGGATCCCGAGCCGTTCACGCGGAAGACATCCTGATCCAATTAACCGGCGCGGAAGCTGCTCTGGTTGTTAATAATAATGCCAGTGCAGTGCTGGTTGCTTTAAGTGCTCTCGCGAACCGCCGTAAAGTCATAATTTCACGGACCCAAATGATTGAAATTGGTGGTGGTTTTCGTATTCCTGATGTTATGAAACAATCCGGAGCCAGATTACACGAGATAGGAACCACAAACAGGGTACATATCAGTGATTATTTGAACGCTTTGCAAGAACCAACCGCTCTGGTAATGCGCGCACATCACTCTAATTTTAAAATTATTGGCTTCTCAACTGAACCCGATTTGAGGGACATATGTGAAGTAGCCCATGCAGCCGCTGTTCCTGTATTGGATGACCTCGGGTCTGGTACTTTTCTTGATACTGCCAGATTTGGTTTGCAACATGAGCCAACGATCATCGAATCTCTTTCTGCAGGTGCTGACCTGGTTTGTTTCTCTGGAGACAAATTGCTGGGTGGACCTCAGGCAGGAATCATCCTTGGGCGGAAGCAACTGGTCGCTAAAATTAAAAAACATCCGCTCATACGGGCTATCCGTGCTGATAAAATTTGTCTGGCAGGTCTGAATGCTACACTGCTACACTACCTGCGGGGAGAAGCAGAGCAAAAAATTCCTGTCTGGCAAATGATTTCAAGATCAGTTGAAAATATCAAAAATTCCGCGCAGGCCTGGCAGCAATCAATTCGATATGGCGATGTGATCAGCAGCCAATCTACCATCGGCGGTGGTAGTATGCCTGAAGAAACATTGCCAACATATGTACTCGCGTTGACCGTTCGCAACCCCGATCAGTTTGTCAAAAAGCTGCGTCAATTTCCACTTGCAATCATTGCTCGTATTGAAAATGAGCGCGTGCTTCTGGACCCACGAACTGTTTTTCCAAATCAGGAACAGGGATTGTGCGCCCAATTAAAGACATTATTATCAGAATAATCACCAATCATCAGGAGTAAATCGTCATGAAAAAAGATATCGACAATTTGATGCAAGCAAATAATATAGACGCGCTTTTGGTCATGGGATCTGGTCAACATAACCCCACGATGGTTTACCTGACTGGCGGTGGTCATTTAACCTCAGCTGACCTGATCAAACCTCTTGAGAAAAAAGGCATCCTTTTCCATGGTTCAATGGAACGCGATGAAGCTGCCAAAAGCGGTCTGGAAACTCGTTCCTATGACAACTTCCCATATCAAGAGCTAAAAATTGCAGCCCAGGGGGACTTATGCGAACTAATAGCGTTACGTTATGTACGCATGTTCGAAGATGCCGGTATGACCAGTGGCAATGTGGCAATTTACGGTCAGATTGAAATCGGTCTCAAATTTTCCGTACTGAACCGGGTTCAATCCCTTTTGCCTGATTTAAGATTTATAGGGTATCTCAGCGACCCAATCTTTATGACCGCCATGATGACCAAAGATCAGGATGAAATTGCGAGAATCCGAAAGATGGGGGAAATAACTACTTTTGTAGTGGGTAAGGTTGCAAATTTTCTGAAGACAAGTCCAGTTGATGGCGAAACTTTGCAAAACTCTGAAAAACAGGCATTAACAATTGGAGACGTCCGACGAAAGATAAATTTATGGTTGGCAGAAGAAGGCGTGGAAAATCCCCATGGCACTATTTTCTCCATTGGTCATGATGCAGGTGTACCCCACAGTCAGGGAGATGATCACCAAGCAATTAGACTTGGCAAGACCATCGTTTTTGACATTTTCCCTTGTGAGTCTGGCGGAGGTTATTATTATGATTTCACGCGCACCTGGAGCCTGGGGTATGCCAGCCAAGAAGTAACAGCAGCTTATGAACATGTAAAAACGGTTTATGATGCGATCGTTGCCGAATTGGTAGTCGGCCAACCTTTCAGTCACTATCAAAAAAGAACCTGTGAAATGTTCGAAAAGTTGGGACATCCCACCGTGCTTACCAACCCAGCCACGCTTGAAGGCTATGTTCACAGCCTGGGTCATGGCGTTGGTTTAAGGCTACACGAAATGCCTTTTAGCGGAGCATCTGCCACTCCCATGGAAAAACTTATCCCAGGATCTGTTTTCACCATCGAGCCAGGACTTTACTATCCCGAACGTGATTTCGGAATTCGCATCGAAGACACCTACTTTGTCACTGCCGATGGTAAATTTGAGAAAATGGCCGATTATCCATACGATCTTGTGTTGCAGATGAATCAGGCTTGAAATTCGATTCGGGATAATTTAAACGATTATTAGAATTATGGTATAAAGATTTTATGAATCCTCTTAAAAAGAATTTTCTTCCATTCCGAATTTTGGCAATTGAGTCTTCTTGTGATGAGACTGCTGCAGCTGTCCTGGAGGAAGGACGCATTCTGTTGTCCTCGGTGGTAGCCTCGCAAATTGACCTACACCAACAGTACGGCGGTGTGTTTCCTGAAGTAGCTTCAAGACAACATATCCGCGTCATTTATGATGTGGTTGATCAAGCCCTACAACAAGCACACATGAGTCTTGCAAATATCGACGCCGTTGCCGTAACACGCGGACCAGGATTAGCGGGTTCTTTAGTGGTGGGCATGAACATGGCCAAAGGCGTGGCTCTTGGCAGTTCATTGCCACTTATTGGGGTCAATCATCTCGAAAGTCATATTTATTCCGCCTGGCTCTACCCGGAAGAATCCCCCAAGCCGCCCGCTGCTCCCGAATTCCCACTATTGGCATTACTTGTATCCGGTGGTCACAGCGAGCTGATCTTGATGAACGACCATCTTACCTACCAGCGACTAGGCGGCACCCTCGACGATGCGGCAGGGGAAGCTTTTGATAAAGTCGCGCGCCTTCTTAGTCTTTCATATCCTGGCGGCCCTGCCATCCAAAACGCTGCCCAAACGGGAAATCCGAATGCTTACAATTTTCCACGGGCAAGAATGGAAGGCACCTGGGATTTCTCATTCAGTGGAGTCAAAACTTCTGTTTTACGTGTCGTACGCGATCTCGAAAAAAGCGGTCGTCCACTGCCTATCTTTGACCTGGCCGCCAGTTTTCAAGCATCAATTGTGGATGTGCTCTTCGACAAAGCAATGGCCGCTGCGCGCGAGTTCAAAGTCAATAATATCCTTGTAGCTGGCGGCGTTTCTGCTAACCAGTCCCTGCGGGATGCATTCACCAATCAAAAAGAATTCCCTGTTTTTATCCCACCGCTCAAGTATTGCACGGATAACGCTGCTATGGTGGCTGCTGCAGGGTACTATCGCTTCGTCCACGGAAAGACAGATAATCTGGACATTGATGTATTACCCAATTGGCCGCTTTCATAACTTCTTGCGCAACTTTTTGCTTTGGAGAGTCATCTAAATGGTAGAACTGCAAGTTGAACCTTTAGACCTGAAAGCCTTACAAAATGGGGATCCAATTGAACAAACCCGATTTGTGGAAATGTTCTCTGATAGGATTTACCGTTTGGCCTTGAAGATGCTGGCCAATACTCATGACGCCGAAGATGTTCTACAGGAGACATTTATCAAAGCCTTGAATGCGCTTCCTGGTTTTGAGGGACGATCAAGCCTTTCTACTTGGCTTTACCGGATTGCAGTCAATGAATCTTTAATGTTGCTAAGAAAAAAGAAACCGGAAGCCAGTATTCAAGAGGATGATTATGTCGATTTGGAGAATGAGGATTCCTTTGCTGCTTATCAAATATTGGATTGGTGTTGTCTTCCTGAGAATGTTTTTATGACGAATGAAACAAGGGCTATTTTGGATCAAAAAATCCAAAAATTACCAGAAAATCTGCGAGCGGTGTTTATTTTAAGGGATATTGAAGATCTTTCGATCCGGGAAACAGCGGAAACATTGGATCTTTCGGAGACAAACGTAAAAACCCGCCTATTCAGGGCGAGATTGAAACTGAGGGAAGAATTAAGTACGTATTTCGGTGAATTTATTCAGGAGAGCACGAATGGATGACCACAATAACCATTGTGAAGAATTAATCACCTCCATTTCAGAATATGTTGAGGGCTCAATTAACCCGCTACTTTGTCTCGAACTAGAAAAGCATTTGAGTGAATGCCATAACTGCCGGATTGTTGTTAATACCCTTAAAAAGACAATCGATATTTACCGCGAACAAAGCACTCAGGACAAAGTACCTGATGAAGTAAAAAACAGGTTGTTAGCACGCTTACATTTGGAAGATTATCGAAAATAAGGGCCATGGGTAAATATTGGAGTGGCGTACTATTCTGGTGAAAACCAGACCGCGCACCCATACGCTCTCAACCTTTACGGAATGAGTAGGACGTCTGCGCAAATACTATTCGCAATTTCCCAGGACCACCAATATTTTATTTACTATTTTTCATAAGTCAAAGTATTCATAAAACGAATAGTTGATTTTTATCTTACAAAATTTACAACTGAACAAAGCATTTTGTGTGGATATCCAGAATTTGATCCATCACCATTTCTTTTAATAGAAACTCGAATTTGATTTTGAGAAAGTTTATAGGCTACATATTTCTATTTAATACCAGTGGAAAATTTAAGCGGAGTGAACCACCTGGCATCCATTTTTTGCGGCTTATCTTGAAACCCACCCCCGAGCATAGTAAAAAGGGTTTATCGTGATAAGGTATAATGATTAAAATGAATGGTAAAAATTATACGTCTGCGTTATTTCCTGCGAGCTTAATTAGTCAATGAGTTTTTTTAAATCCTAATATAGGGGCATTGATCCATAATCTTGGTGGGGTATTGGTACTAATAATCGCGGAACGGACTGTATCGGAAATAATCTATGCTTAATACGTAGTGATTAAGCCTGCATCCACAATGATTATTTCAATTTGGCGATCATTCATTTACCCATGGAAATCAACCGAAACGATTGTTTACCTACGCGAGCATTTTGAATAAAAAGCATTGAAGATAAATTCTGTGTGTTAATCAGCACCAGCAATTCTTCTTAGAAAGAGATATTAAAAATATGGACTCACAAAACATGACCGTCACAATTGTTGGCGGTGGATCTAGTGCTCATACTCTGATTCCTCTATTGTCTTCATCCGGTTACACAGTAAATATCATGACTCGTAAACCGCAACAATGGTCTAAAAATATTGAATTGCAATACCAGTCAACAGAGGGGAAAATATTGCAACGGTTTTATGGCGAATTAAACAATATTAGTGCAAATCCGGAAAAGGTGATCCCCGAAGCGGATGTAATCATATTATGTATGCCGGTAAGTAAATATCGCAGTGTTCTTCACCAAATTGCCCCGCACATTAAGAAAGAAAAGAAAGTGTTTGTCGGAACAGTATATGGCCAAGCCGGATTTAATTGGATGGTGAATGAAATCAAAAAACCATTCAAACTGAATGAGGTGGTTACATTTAGTTTTGGGCTCATCCCATGGATTTGCCGAACTCAAGAATACGGGAAAATCGGCATCACATACGGGGTAAAACCAATGAATATTGCGGCTGTTGAACCTCCGTTATATTTTGAATTTTTAAATGAATCGATCTTCAAAAAAGTATGTTTGAATTGGTTTGGGAAAGGAGCATTCCAACAAGCCAATAAATTTATCTCTCTGACCTTATCCGTTGACAATCAAATCATCCATCCGGCTCGCTGTTATGGATTATATAAGAAGTATGGTGGTGAATGGAATTCGCAGGAAGATATTCCCTTTTTTTATGATGACTTTGATCAATATTCAGCTGATGTCCTTAAGAAGTTGGACTCCGATTATTCAAAAATTCGAAATCGAATAAAAGAACTGAATCCGGGAATTGATTTTCCTTTTATGCTAGATTATCTGACTCAGGATCGCACGACAAATAAGACAGAAAAAATCACCGTTTTAGAGTCCTTTTTAACCTCAGATACATTGGGCGCGATTAAAACCCCGGCAATCCAAACCGAAAATGGAAAATGGAAAATTGACACCAACCACCGTTTTTTTACTGATGATATTCACTATGGATTATGTATCGCAAAGTGGTTTGCGGATTTATTAGCATTAGAAGTTCCTATGATTGATGAAATTATTCAATGGGCTCAAGATTTAAGACATGAAAAACTTATTGATGGAAGTACCTTATTACTGGAAAGTGAAGACTTGAAGCAAAAATACAATTCGGGAATTCCGTATTATTATGGATTCCGAACCATTAATGAAACGATCGATTAATATTCAACCTTATTGTTTCTGTATTTTGCAAGACCTTAAAAACAAAATCTTTCCTTAAGCTGGATTTATCGTAAATAAAAGGATGAAGTTTTCAAGCTTAGAAGGTTTAAAAAACTTGCGCTTCACTACTGGATGAAAACTATAGAAGTGATTTTATCCATTTTCGCTCTCTCCGAAGATTGCCTCGCTCTATGTCGGATTGATGTGTATATAATTTTCATATATTCTTATTGTAACCTTTAAGCACAATTAACATCTATTAAGTATTAGTGTAAAACGAATGGACCAATCAGATATCTCGCTCTCATTAAAAAAAATCAAAGTGGAAGAGCAAGATAAAGCTGCTCAAAAAATTGAAATTCGTTTTGGCTCAATTTGCCCCAAATGCAAACAGGGCAAGTTTGACTACGATGGATTATTAAACCTGATCTGCCAGAACTGTGGTTTTATCTCAGCAGGCTGCTTTACCTGATAAATTATTAATTCATCCCGTTGGGATGTTATTAGATAGGAGAAAAAATGACTTCAAAATTTCTAGACGAAAAAATCGTTGACCAAGTTAATGATTTTTTTAAAGATCTTGATAAACCGGTCAAATATTTATTTTTTGGCGGTAGTGACCAAAACTGCGAGTACTGCAGCGATACAAAGGCTTTATTGCAGGAAATTGCAAATATAAGCGAAAAAATTGACCTCGAAGTATATGATATCGATAGCGATGCCGATAAAACCGCTCAATATAATGTGCAAAATACACCTACCACCATCCTTGTGGTCCAGGATGGTGAGTTGATCGAAGATTATGGTGTGCGCTTCTTGGGAATACCAGCGGGACATGAATTTACATCGTTGATCAATAGCACAGTGTTAGTTTCCAAACAAGCTTCCAATCTAGCAGAAGAAACGAAAACCAAACTTGCCCAATTAACCAGTCCGGTTGAGCTGAAGGTTTTCGTCACCCCAACCTGCCCCTATTGCCCGCGTGCGGTCATTTTAGCCCATCAAATGGCTATACAAAGTGATTTGGTCACAGCGGAAATGGTAGAAGCAACAGAATTTGCTGAACTTTCCAGCCAATTTAATGTATCCGGTGTGCCCCATACCGTGATCAACCTGGGAGCCGGAGAGGTGGTCGGTGCTGTGCCAGAAAACAACCTGATGGCAGAAATTGAGCGCGCTTTGAACATGGCTGCGGTAAAATAAAGTTAAAAAAAGGATGTGCGTATATGGATGCCAAAGTTACCTGGAGTAATGGTTTATCTTTTAGCGGAACCGCAGATTCGGGATATATGATCCCTTTGGGCGGTAAAAAAGAATCTGGCGGGCAGGAAGATGGTTTCCTGCCGATGGAACTATTTGCAATGGGCCTGGCTGGTTGTACCGGCATGGACGTGATCTCGATCATGACGAAAATGCGTCAGGAAGTAACCGCATTCGAAGTCAAAGTACATGCAGATCGAGTCAATCAACACCCCAAGGTTTTCTCAGAAATTCTGATTGAGTACATCGTCACCGGAGTAAATTTGGACCCCAAGGCTGTCGAAAAAGCCGTTCAACTTTCAGAAGAACGCTACTGCCCGGGACAGGCAATTTTATCCAAGAGCGCGCAAATCAGTCATACTATCACTTTAGTAGAAGCCTGACATTAATACTGAGTGACCAAAACAAAGAAATCCCCTTGTTTTGGTTATCTTAAACCTTTTGCGGTTACCTGGCTGTCTTTGTCGGAGCAAACACAAGCTCTCAACACAACTCCGTTTCGCTCGAGCGTTCCCTGGTAGGCCATACTTCCAGAGCCAACCTTCCAATCTTCCATAGTAAATGCGAGTGGTCCGGCGGCTAAAATCCATTCACCGTTATATTTGCGGGCAATATGAACATGTGTGCCCGTCGCAGTGCCTCCTTCGCATGATGGCATGCCGATAGGGTCACCCTGCTTTAATTGGGTACCAACCGCAGGCATACTGGCATTCGCAAGATGAAGATAAAAGATATTCCAACCGGTTTTCTCATCATTATCGCCATCTGTATCTAAAACCAGGTACGCATTTCCTTTACGCACGACAACACCATCAGCAATAGCTAACGCCGGATACTCAGCCGGGCTGCAGCCGCCCACACTTGAAGAAGGCGCAAAATCGATAGCGGCAAAAGGTTCGCCCTGACCCCAGGCTGTATGGGGTCCTCCGGTATAAGCCCAGGTCTGACCGGGTGCGAACGGAAGAATAAATTGAGGCTGACGCATACTACCGGCAATAAGCGTTAAATCACCCTGCCAGGGATCACCGAACAAGTCGGTATATGTTTTTTGTAAACCAAGCTCACTAACTGCAATCGTATAGGCTTCCCGATCCATGACCTGCGAGTAATAGACTTGCAAAGCCGCTGAGGCAGCATTTTGCCAGGGATCAGGACGTTCCAAACGGCCATCGGAGTGTTTGTAACTATCCAATGTTCCTGCCCGCCAGCTGTAATAATTGTTATTCAAAAAATTGGCTAACCAGACCAATTGCTGTGCTACCCCTTGATGAAATGAATCTTGATAGCCCAAAGGATAAGGTTCTAAATTGTCTGGTTTGTTTTCCTGGCTGAGCGCACCAGTTTGGTATTCAAGTATTGCCAGAAGCAATTTAGGGCTGACGCTGAACATTTCGCTGATATAAAAAATAATCTCACCGCCAGTTCGCGTTCGTTCACCGAGTACATTTCGTTCATATTTTAACCATCCCGGCTGTTCTTGCACAAAGGTTGCTACATCGAAATTGACGTCTCTGGGACCGAACACAAAAGCCGCATCCGGGACTATTTGGAAGGCACTGCTCCAGATCGATTCATAATAGATCGGAATTTGCATTGGGAATCCAGGCGGCAGCGTCGTGATTGAGTCGTCCTGAGGAATAACCGGGTTGGCATTTCGAATTTCTTCCACACTGGTATTAAAATGTTGTGCAACAGCAGGCAAGGTATCACCACTTTGGGCAATATATTCGACCATCGTCCCGGGTGGATAAAGTGGACGCGTGGCGATCGGAGTTATTTGATCAATATTTAATTCCTGAAATGGTAAATCCTCAACAACTTCAGTCACAAGCGATGGGTCAGGTGATGTTACCGGAACACAAGCGCTCAAAAGAAAAAGTAGGATAACCAGTATTTGGTAAATGGTTGATTTCTTTAAATGCTTTTTCACTACAAAACTATCAATCACCGCATGAGTCTGCGGTAATTATTCTCTCAATCTCGTATTATAACAGTCTCATACGAACCATAGACACGGGCAGTGATTTGTTCACCCTCGCGTGTCATTGTGCCTTCGTACGCTTTCTCCCCTTTATGGACTACCCAACCACTTAAATTGAACGGGATCGCCCCATCCGCAGCGAGCCACTCACCATTGAATTTCCTGGCAATATGTACATGTGTACCCGTGGCAGAACCGCCTTCACAGGAAGGATGACCGATCGGTTGGTCCTGGTCCAGGTAGGTACCTTTGCTGACCTTGCCGCTGGATGCGATATGTAAATAGAGCATCACCCAACCGGTTTGTTCATAACCATCACCATCCATATCAACAACGACAAGCCCTGGTCCTGTCCGTACCACCAGTCCTGGAGCAGATGCAACCACCCACTCAAAGGAATTGACACAACCGTGTTCATCGCTGGCCGGAGCGAAGTCAATTGCAGCATAGGAACCTTTATACCCCCACGCAGGGTGTGGTCCACCGGTAAAACTCCAAATTTTTCCGGGATAGAAAGGCAATTGAAAATCTGGTTGGGTGAGATTCGTAGGGAAAAGAGGCTCAACAGTTTGGGCTCGCAGCCAGGGGTTACCAAACATGCTCTCAAACAAAACCGGGAAGCTCTCAGAACCATACATAACTCCTAACCAGCGTGCAGGATCATAGAATTCCGCAAAGAAATGTTGTATGGCCGCTGAACCTGCATTGATATTGGGGGCTATACGTTGTTTACTACCATCTGAGAATAAGATCTCTGTGATGCGGCCTTCACGCCAGCCATAATATCCCATCGCCAGAGTCTGAACACCATAGGTAAGTTGTTTGTATAAGCCCTGTTTCTCGTTCAAATTATAACCCAGCGGAAAATTCTTTTGAGCAAGGTTTTGGGGATCTCCATATACCCAGTGACTTTGAAATTCAAGCAGCGCTAATAATAAACGCGGATTAATGGAATCTGCAATTGCAACCAGTTCTATGATTTCTGCCCCGCTATACCAGCGGTCAACGTGGTATTCACGGTAAGTGCTTAAATATCCTCCCGCCTGCTGAACAAATTCTTCCATATTAAAATCCAGCGCAGATGGTGAATACACAATTTCACTATCAGGCAGAAGCGGATCGGAGGCTATATTTGCACCATAGTAATCTGGAATAATCAACAAAGCACCTGGAGAGATTAATCCCGTTTCCGAAACAGGTTCTTGTGCTTTTATCTCCTCGCGATTTACCCCAAAGCGAGCGGCAACGACCGGGATTGTATCACCGGCTTGAGTATAGTAAATCAATGGCGGTCGGGGAGTCAAATCACGTGTGGCTGTGGGTATGACCGTGGCGATATCTTCTGGTGGCACTTCTGTAGCCAGAGGTATGCCTTCCGGGATCGTCGTTGGTGCCAGTGTGGGTAATGGAGTGTTTTCCAACAAGGTGTTTACAGGCAAAACAGGTTCTGGCGTTGATTCTGCAATCGGCGTTAGGGCACCATAACCTGCGGTTGCAGTCAAATCCAGCGCGCTGACATAGTACGTACTCAGGCTACACGCGCTGATTGAAATCAACCAGACGACCAGTATGCCTATTGCTCCTGCTTTTTTAGCGCGCGACCAGGCTTTCCGGCCGGTAAACTGCAGATGCTTCAATATAAGCTCCATTCATTTCAAGAAATCCGTCGTACATAATACCAGTGCTACGTGCACGATAGCCATCCATCAAAAATGGAATGTCGCTATCTGCATCTATCCATATTCCATTATACTTGCGGGCAATATGCAGGTGCGCACCAGTAGAAATACCTCCCTCACAAGAGGCATGACCGATAAATTCGCCCTGCTCAACCATACTACCGCTGGCAGTCTGTTGCCAGCTTGAAATGTGCATATAAAGAATAACCCAACCGGTTTCCTCAAATCCATCACCATCCAGATCCTGAACAACCTCGCCAAATTCATTCCGGACAATCACCCCATCGGCAATGGCAGTTACCCAATCTCCACTGACGACACATCCCATCGGGCTGCCGGGTGGTGCAAAATCAAGCGCACCCCAGGCAGAACCATTTCCCCAGGACGGGTGTGGACCACCCGTAAATGACCAGATTACGCCGGGTTGAAAGGGTAAGACAAAATCTGGAGATTGCAAATCGGCTGGCAATAAAGGATCTATTGAATACTGAAATGGGTTACCAAAATAGCGTTTGTAGAGGTCGTATATCCCATCTTCCGAAACAGCCCGTGCCCACTGATCTTTAGCATAAATGGTGCTCGCCCAATATTGTACTGCTGCTGTCCCACCATTGATCACATCACTGGCAGGGATATAAGACCCATCTTTTAATATGAAATATGCAATCTGGTTTTCCTTCCAGCGGTAAAATCCCCAGTTCAAACTGTCTGCAATAGAGGATAGTACCTGAAATACATTTGTTTTCCAGGCGTCATTGGGTATCGGTTGGGAAGGATCTAAACCGGTGTTTGCTGACGTTAACCACCCGGTTTGATATTCAAATGCCGCCAGCAAAATTCGCGGATTAACGGAGTAATCCTCCGCTACTTGCCTGACGACTTCATCTGCAAGTTTCAAAGTTGAAAGGTAGCCGGAAAAATTGGACATAAATTCAGCTACATCAAAACCAATTGATGAGGGGCTCAAAACCAGCTCGGAATCCGGAATGATTTTGAAATCGGATGGTTCCAGGTTTGGGTCAGCCGTCGGAATTACTAACGGCTGTCCTATCTCCAGATAATTTGGATTAATGATCTGATTCCGGGTCATCAAGGCTTGCAGACCAATGCCGTAGGATCTTGCGATCATACTCAAGGAGTCATTGGGTTGGACTACATAATCCACCGGTTCTGCGCGCAAAGTGGGCATAATTCGAGCTTCATTTGGAGTAGGCGTCCCGATGGGTATCTCCGCCACCGGCGTGATTGTATTTACCAGCGTAGCATGCATGATAGTAGGAGATGTCGGGCTAATCTGCGGTGTATTCAATGAAAGCTGCCAGGGCTCCACAGCCGGGGCGGGTCTGACACAGGCCGACAGACTGACCAGTGCCAGCATCACAGTCACCAATGCATGTAACGTCTTTTTCAAGTTAACTCACGTTCCGCCCGAGCAGCTTGCGACCGCCGATCAAATGCAGGTGAAGGTGATCTACTGTCTGGCTGCCATCTTTGCCCGTATTGATCATCAGGCGATAACCAGATTCAGCAATATTGGTTTGCACAGCGAAATCTCTCGCTTTCATAACCATATGGCTGAGCAATCCGACCTCATCAGGTTTTACTTCATTCAAAGAGGGAATATGCCAGTTCGGAACAACAAGATAATGGATCGGTGCGATAGGGTCAATATCTTCGAATATTGAAATTAAATTATCTTTATAAAAGAATTTTGCAGGGATATTCCCGGAAATTATCTCGCAAAACACACAACCATCTCTATTTATCATTTATTCTCCAATACCAACGTTCAAGGATGAATCATAATTGCCGCAAAAGGATTGAAACCATTCCATTTCAGTCTGGTAATTTTGTGTTGCGAAAAAGCGTGCCTGTTTTGAAACTTCAACAGCTTCATCCAGGTTGACGTAGGCACTTGTGCTCCAATAACGGGGTAAAACCATCAGAGGATCTTGCATTGAAATCTCGTTATCACCCAATGGAATCCAATTGTACATGAGCGGTCCGCGCGCAAAAACTGTAAAGCCAATTTTATAATCAGCTGCTCGAGCTGTCAAAACCGCATCCTTTGTGAAATTGCCGCCTGGCCAGATGAAAGCTACTGGTCGCAAGCCGGTATGTTCTTGAATTACTTCGATTGGTGCAAAAATTTCCTCATGCACAATATCTTCAGGTGTGAACTCGGTAAAATATGTATTGCCATTGTGGTAAAAACCATGAGCCTGCACATCCAGACGACCATTTTCATTCAAACGTGCCATTTCCTGCCATTCAGCCGCGGTAGCCACGCCGGTAATATAAGCCAGAGTTACTGTCCAATCATTTTGATCCAACACCTGCATGAAATGGTCGCGGACAACACCAAGTCGACGGTCATCCACGATCAGGATCATCGAGAGGCGTGGAATTTCTGCATTCTCATACAAAAAATCAACTAATTGTTGGGCGGTGATCGTCTCAAAACCGAGTTGGCTGGCATGTTGCATCGTTTCCTCGAAATACTCATGGCTGACCGTAAGGGTATCATTTACCGTTTTACCGGGTTGACGAATGGAATGATACATGACAGGTACAACTATTGTGCCAGGTTCGCTTTTACCTGATCCCCAGCGATCAGCCAGGTATTGGCATTGGTTTTCTATATACGTTTGCGGTTTTACCACTCGTAATAATACTTTGCTTTGGAAGGTTTCGATTTGGAATGGTGTTGACGTTGCCGTCGGGGTATTGGTGGGAATAATATTCACAGTGGGGCTGGCTGTCGGATTAATAGACGGTAGAAAAGGAGTATTTGTGACCGGTAAACTGGTAGCTGTAGGATTAAGAGTTGGAAGCATCGTAGTTGGCATAGCAGCCGAACTCTTCGGGCTGCAAGCAACCAAAACCAGGAAGAACAAAATGATGGCCTTCCGTTGACTGATTACTCGTTTTTTCTTACCATTAACGATAACGCTACCCACTTACTCTCTCAAAAATTAAGCATTTATTACCCTAGTATAAACGCTTCTGTCATTTCACGGGAAATGATATCCTGGATTTGTTGAGGTGGTGTTTTCATAAAATAAGAGGAAGGGACTATCAGTGGGTCCAGGCGCTTTTTTGACTACTTCTTTCAAATATTTTCCAAGGCCATCATGGGTCATTCCACGATGGACTTTTATTCCAATGTGAGGAATTAGGTGAAATTTTTAGGTGTTGTTGGGGTAGGCGTAAATTGCTTCAGAGAGATCCTTACCTACTTTTGTTTCTACCACATCAAAAGCTGCCGTGAACTCAATATCTCGTATAGGGTAGCCTCCAAGGTTAACATGCATTAACCCAGGGATCCGGTCTTCTTCCTTTGCATCTTTATAGAAATAGACACCCTGCACTAACGAGGAAGCACAATTTCCCACACCAATAATTGCACACGAACTATCTTTTCACTCATTCACTCTCCATAAATATTATTAAGAAAGTGATTGATCGGTGACCTGATTGAGTTAATAACGATTGATTTGAGAAACAAGGTTATCAGATCGTAAACGTTCTTTAACGTTAATTATCAATACCAAAATGGTGTGAGAGAATAAAAAAGGTAATAGTAATTGATAATGATTTCACTACGGACACCTTTTTTTTCTTTCTCTATATTTGCTTTTGCGGTATAATCCAAATCGCCGCGGGGCGTGGCTCAGCCCGGATAGAGTGCTCGGTTCGGGATCGAGAGGTCGGCGGTTCAAATCCGCCCGCCCCGACAAAAAAGTCTCCAGAAATGGAGGCTTTTTTATATTTGCTGATAGTCTTTATTGAGAAATGTTTGACAGAGAGAAACGAATTTGTAGACATCTGTAAAATTGGAGACAAAACCGAGAGAAATACGTACAGCGCCTGTGCTCTTATCATCCAGACAACTGCGAAAATCTTCATATTCCATTCGTTCTTTCGTGGAAAAGCAAGTTGTCAATTCATTTTCTGAAAGACCCAGCGCTAATTCGCCATCCCCCGGATTGCAAAAACAGCCAGTTCTGATGGAAATTTTCTGCTTGTTGGCGGCAGTTTCAATTTTCTTATGATCTATGAAATGACCATTCTGATCAAAAAAGTTCATTGCCAGCGTCGCACCGCGAGCGTTGCTTTCCAGTGGACCATAAATTTTTACGAGAGGCAGATTACTATCATGTCTTAACTGGCTGAGCTTTTGAATTAACCAGGCAGTCAAATCCATTACGCGCTGGTGAATTTGCTCATATCCAATGCTGCGAATATGATTTAATCCCATTTCAATTGCGGGCAGGGTCAGGAAATTGAGGGTTCCATCTTCGAATCCTTCAGAGCCAAGATGGAGATAATAACGATCACTTTGTACGGACGCAACAGTTATCGTCCCTCCTGCAAACCAGGGTCTTTTCAACTTAGATAGTGCCTCTCGCCGGGCAATTAACGCACCAACACCGGTTGGATATCCGAATAATTTGTAAAATGAACAGACGACAAAATCCGGATGCACCTTTGATAAATCAAGTTGATTGGTGGGTATGAAGGCGGCTGCATCCAAGAGTACAGACCAACCCAAATTTCGAGCCTTATTTATCCAATCTAATGAATGCTGCACCCCAGAAAAATTCGATTGAGCAGGATAAGCAAACAGATTAGGTGAAGAATTATTGATCAAAGTCAACTTGCATTCCAACTCTTCCGCATTGATGCGCATCTCAGGCAAAGCAATAGGTATATAATTTATTTTCGCGCCCCGTGCACGAGCAAATTCACGAATTCCATTGACGGAATTATGATTATCATAGGTCAAAAGATATTGAGAATCTGCTTCAAAGGGAAAAGCTTCGCCAATTAACTTGAGCGCACCACTCGCATTTTGCGTAAAGATACAGATGTACTCCTGCGGATCGGCATGAACAAAATCTAACACCGACCTGCGCACTTTCTCCACCAGGTCTGTCATTGATTGAGAAGTAGGGTTGGTTGAATGTGGATTTCCAAAAACATTATTCATCAAGAAATTACTGTGAGCTTCAATCTGACTGCGAGCGTATAGACCCGAACCGGTGAAATCGAGATAGGTATGTCCCTGCTGGTCAAGAATGGCGTAATCTTGTTTGCGTAATTGATCCAGCCCGGTTGTCATTGCATAATGTGGGTATGTTAATGAGAAGGCATTCCATTCCTCTGTCAGAGTCTTCATGAAATCATTTTTTGGAATTGACACTTCATCCAATTCGTCCATATATTTCCCTTCCAAACTATTTCTATTAATTTTTGACAGACGAAAAAAACATGATTGCGGGAGTGAATAAGGATACTCTATTTTACATTTGAAATTGAATTCAAAACAGAATCGCGTAACCAGACTAGTTCTTTCTTCAATCGGGTTATTGTTTCATCGATTACTTAAGAAAAGATAATCCCATAATTCTCCGCTACGTTTACTGTACGCCCAATGATTAATCAAATCTCAATCAGGGTGATGGTCGTTTCAATCGGGACAGCTAATTTAAACATAGCTTGCGCCGGGCAATAGCGGTCTGCAGAAAGTTCAACCGAGCGTTCGGCTGCCGTTCTGTCAAGGTTGTGACCACTGAAGATATATTCAAGCACAATTCGTGTGAAAACTTTTGGATGTTGATCAGCCCGATCCGCATGCACTTGAACTTCAAATGCGCTGACGTCCTGTCTTTTTTTCTGCATGATCGAAATGGCATCCATCGCTGTACAGCCCGCCAAACCAATCAATAACATTTCCATCGGTCGTAAGCCATCATCATCTCCACCCTGTTCTTTAATCACACCCAGCGGTACTTCAAATCCGGAATCGGCTGTTCCAATAAACGATAACCGTTGCAACCAGGTTACTTTTGCATCCAAGTTTTTACCTCATTTCGTTTTTTTTCTCTCAAAGATCTACGATACGAAGGGTTTTGTATCCCAATCCTGGAAAACAAAACCCTTCGCACAAGCCATCAAATTTATAAGCGCAGAATCAGATAACTTCTTCGATCATTTCCACTGAAGGATTATTGAACTTGCTCATATCCAGCTCGCCTTGCATTTTGGCAGTCACCAAATTGGCTACAAACGCATCACTGACGTTTAATGCTGTCCGTGCCATGTCAATCAGTGGTTCAATCGAGATCAACAAAGCCGCAATCCAGACGGGTAATCCCATGGAAGACAAAACGACCAAACCGGCGAAGGTGGCGCCGCCACCAACACCAGCGATACCAAATGAACTGATCGCCACAATCAAAATAAGTTTAATCAGGAAAACAGGCGCAAGTGGATTAATGCCCAAACTGGGCGCGATCATGACCGCCAGCATTGCCGGATAGATACCTGCACAACCATTCTGACCAATACTCAAAGCTAACGAAGAGCCAATGTTGGCGATCCCATCCGGTACACCCATGCGATCGGTTTGGGTTTTGATTGTCATGGGCAATGTGCCAGCACTGGTACGGGAAAAGAATGCAAAAGTCAAAGTTGACCAGGCTTTGGTCAGATAGGTCACCGGATTGATACCATACAAAGCCAGAATCCCAAAGTGAACCAGGAACATGATAAAAATTGCCAGGTATGAGATCAAAACAAAATTTACCAGTTTAAGTGCTTGTTCCCAGTTGCTACCCACTACAAATGATGTAATCAATGCCATAATGCCGTATGGAGTCAGCCGCAAAACAATCTTGACCACCTCCATCACCATGGCTTGTAACGCATCCAATCCGTTGCGTAGAGTCTCAAACAATTCAGGTTTTTTCCTGGCAACACCAAGCATACCAAATCCGAGGAAGGCTGCGAAAATTACCACCGCAATCGTAGAAGTGCTGCGTGCACCAGTCATATCCAGGAAAGGATTACTGGGAATAAAGGAATAAATTTGACCAGTAATATCGGTTTGATTCACATCCGCAGCCCTGGTCTCCAGTGATGTGACGCGTGCATCGTCCTTCACCAGGCCATCGGTATTCAATCCAAACAGACCCGTGGTCAAAGCCCCAACCAGGGCGGCAATAGCTGTGGTTACAAGTAATATCCCAATAATCGTGCCAGCAGTTTTTCCGATGTTCTTTTGACCCTGCATGTTAGCGATAGCCGTCATGATGGAAACAAGAACAAGAGGAATAATGATCATGCGCAGTAACCCAACGTAAATGTTGCCGACCAGTTTGATCCAACTGATTGATAACTTTACTGAAGCGGATGTAGCCCCAAATACAAATTGAAGAATGAGGCCAAACACGATGCCAAGCATCAACGCCCAAAGAATACGCGTACCAAATTTAATGCGTTTCTTCTGCTGGGATGCCATGAAAAGGATAGCTCCCACAAATAGCGCCATAATGATGACAAAATAGACAATATCCAGAACATTGGCAGTCAAAAAATTACTAAACATATTTCCTCCTCAATTGTGTTAAAGCTAAATAGGTTAAAAGATATATTAAAGTAACACTATAATCTTGCAAAAGTTATTCTTCGATTTTCAGATAAAATCATGCGCCTTTCCAGGCATTTTTTCTGTTTTGAGTGAGCGATGGTGGTTGATATCGGCACATCTGGTGTTGTAAACGCGTAATAAACACTTAATTGTGTTAACCATTGAACAATCTGAGCGCCAGCAAACACAAAAAGCAATATAATTAACCCATGAAACAAAATGACTTATATCCCTTCATCTTAAACCCCACCATCAAAAATTACATTTGGGGTGGTTTTCAGCTGAAACCGTATCTGGATCCAGCATTTGATTCAGGCAGCCAGCCCGTTGCGGAAATCTGGGCTATCTATGATCAAAACAAAATTGAAAATGGTCTTTTTACCGGGCAAATTTTAGCAAATGTAGTTGCAGATCATCCACTCGAAATGCTGGGCAAAACACCAAATCAAGTAAATGCGTTTCGTTTTCCTTTATTAATTAAATTGCTTGATTGCCAGAATTGGCTCTCAGTGCAGGTACATCCAGATGATAATAGCGCTCATCAACTCGAAGGTCCACGGTTCAGCGGCAAAAGCGAGGCATGGTTCTTTCTGGATGCCGACCCACAATCTCAAATTATTGCCGGCACAAAATCTGGCATCAGCCAGCCAGAATTGGAAGACGCAATCCGGAATAATAATATTCTGGATGTAATTCAATGGCATCAAATCGATAAAAATGACTGCATCTACATTCCAGCCGGTACAATTCACGCACTTGGACCAGGATTGGTGGTTTATGAGTTGCAGCAAAGTTCAGATCTGACCTACCGGGTTTATGATTGGGACCGCCCAAGAGAGGCAGGCCGGGATCTGCACATTAAAAAATCAATACAATCGGCTCGGGTCAGTCAATCTGTACCAAAGAAATTGAAAGCCTTCGAACAAAAGAATGGGGTTCGCTCATTGATCGAATGCGAATATTTTTCCTTGCATCATATTGAAAATCATGGAGAGATCCTGAATATGGATACCGGGCGATCCAACCTGCATGCGTTAACCATCATCGAAGGTTTCGCGGAAGTCGTTTTTCAAAAGCAGATTTACACTCTTCAGAAATTTCAATCTTTACTTATGCCTGCTTCTTTAGGCCAATATCAAATCAGTGGGGAGTTCAAGCTTCTCCATGCAACAAACGGGGATTGAGAAAAAAATTTCTCAAATTGATTGAAATAATTTGGATAAAAATGGTAAAATTTTGAAATCTTTATTGATTTGTTGCTGCTTAAATTTTTAAATAACCATCAGGTTTTACCTGCTTGCAAGGATAATGTATGACCAATAAAAAACCAACCATCGTTGTGGCAGTCAGCGGCGGGGTCGATAGCTCCGTGGTAGCTGCCCTGTTAACCCGACAGGGTTTTCCTGTGATCGGTGTGATGATGCATCTGTGGAGTGAACAGGGAAAAGAATGCGAAAATAAGTGCTGTACACCCCAGGCTATGGAGGAAGCTCGCAAATCTGCCAAATCGCTGGGTATCCCCTTTCACACGATAGATGCTGCCGATATTTTTCGAAAACGGATTGTTCAATATTTTTTGGATGGTTACGCAATGGGAAAAACGCCCAATCCATGCGTTAATTGCAACCGCGAGATCAAATGGGGTTTGTTACTGGAAAAAGCGCGCCAACTTGGCGGAGATTTCCTGGCAACGGGTCACTATGTACGCCGGGAAATCGCACCTGACGGCAAGATCATCGTCAAGCGCGCAAAAGATTTATCCAAAGATCAATCTTATGTAATGAGTATGTTAACTCAAACACAATTACAACAAACGCTATTCCCGCTCGGTGATTATCTAAAAACAGAAGTGCGTGACTTAGCCCGCCAATTCGGGTTACCGATGGCCGAAAAAAAAGACAGCCAGGATTTGTGTTTTGTCTCGGATGCCAGTTATAAAGAATTCCTGCTTCGAAACGCTCCCGAGGTTGCTCAGGCTGGAGCGATACTTGATCAATTCGGCAATAAGCTGGGAGAACATGAAGGGCTTGCCTTTTACACGATCGGACAACGCAAGGGGATTAAAATCGCCGCATCTGAACCGCTGTACGTTTTGGAAAAAAATGCCAGGGATAACACACTTATTGTCGGCTCTATAGCAGACCTGCAGCAACACATTATTTCTGTCAAGGAAGCAAATTGGGTCAGCGGCGAAGTACCTGCACTGCCTTTCCGGGCAGAGGTGAAAATTCGCTATAAATCCGAGCCATTGCCTGCCTTAATTTCTGCCCAACCGAATGGCATGGTTACCATCCAATTGGACAACCCTGTCCGGGATGCCACACCAGGCCAATTTGCTGTGTTTTATGATGGGGATAATGTCCTTGGCGGTGGCGAAATCAGTCAAGCCTCCCGCGGTGGAATCAGCTAAAAACAGCATTACCGACTAGATTGCATTTATTCCCCGCTGGAATGCTAATCTGTTGATTTCAACCGATTTGTGCGGAACTTTGCCAGCGATTATCGTAAACCAGCTATCCGGCTCCATTTCCATCAACCCACACAGAGCTCCCAGCAGTACAACATTCGCTACTTTGACATTGCCAAGATCTTCAGCAATACCGCGACAATCAACCCAGAAATCATTATGAGTATATTGATGCGTGTTTTCTATGATTGCATCGTTAGGTGGATAGACTGCATTTCCCGAACTTACCGTCACTGGAACAATTTTGTAATCATTTACCAAAAATACACCCTCTGGACGAATTTGGTCCAGAAAACGCAGTGCTTCTAATTTCTCAAATGCCAGTAGAAAATCAGCCTCTCCTTTGCCAATAATTGGCGAGAATACTTGCTGACCCCAACGAAGATGTGAAATGACGGATCCACCGCGTTGAGACATGCCATGAATCTCAGCCTTTTTGACGTCATAACCCAATTTCATACCCAATTCTGCCAGGACATTACTGGCTAAAATCGTCCCTTGACCGCCTACCCCGACCAATAAAAAGTTCAAAATGTCACGTTCGATACCTAATTTTGGAAATGAAAACATTGGCAGCATCCTGTCTATTTGCTTTTTGCCAGAACCTGGCTTTTGAATAAAATGGCATCCCGTGGGCATACCTGGGCACATATCTCACAACCTGTACAAAGAGAAGCGTTTATTAATGCCAACGGACGATTGTATTTGGGGTCTAGAATTTCGGATTTGCTTATCGCTGGGCAGCCGATTCGGAAACATACTGTACAACCATTACATTGATCAGTGACCTCCAGGGGGATATATCGTTTTCGCTGGTCTGGCAAAAGAGCACATGGCTCGCGTGTAATAAGCACAGCCGGTCCATCTTCTTTCATCCACATTTTAAGTGTCTTTTCTATCAGATCCACTTCAAACGCTTCAACAGTAAGCACTTTTTCAATGCCACAAGCTTTCACAATCTGTTCAATATCCAGAGAGACCGTAGCCTCATTCTGTAAGGTTTTGCCCGTCCCAGGGTTCTCTTGATGGCCGGTCATACCCGTTACACGATTATCCATAATAATGGTAATAACATTCGAACGGTTATAAGCTACGTTAATCAGAGCCGGAATGCCGCTATGGAAAAATGTCGAATCACCAACAACAGCGACATGTCGTTCCATATCACCTGCGATGGCCGCGCCATGTGCCACGCCAATGCTGGCACCCATACAACCGCAGGTGTCAATGACGCTCAACGGCGGTGCCACACCCAGTGTATAGCAGCCAATATCACCGTTCACAGGTATTTTTAACTTACTGAGCACATAAAATGAAGAACGATGAGGACAGCCCGGGCAGAGTGAAGGCGGTCGAGCTGGTAATTCCAAAGAAATGGGAGGAGTTTCCAATCCAACCTCTCCGGAATACAATCCTGCTTCTTTGGCAAATTGACGCACAATGGCGGGATTCAGTTCACCGAAAATAGGAAAAATTGATTTGGTGAGAGGATAGTTTTGTTTTTCCTTTCCAGGTGACTGATAAAGCTTAACTCCCATCGCACGTACCTGATCCTCAACAAATGGATCCAGTTCTTCCAAGACGATCAGATTCTTGACATTGTGGGCAAATTCTGAAATCATCTTTTTGGGGAGCGGATAAACCATTCCGAGCTTTAATACGCTCGCATCCGGAAATACTTCGCGTGCATATTGATATGCGACACCTGATGCAATTATTCCGAGATCTTTGCCACGATACTCAACCCGATTATATGCAAATGTCTCAGCAAACTCGGAAATTTCTGCTATTCTGGTTTCAATGACCGGATGCCTTCGGCGGGCATTAGCCGGGATCATTACATATTTTAATGGGTTGCGTGGATATTTTTTCTGTTCTGGCACCACTGCCTGCTGCTCGAAGACTTCCACCGGTGCACTGGTATGACAAACCCTGGTCGTCATTCGTAAAAGAACTGGTGTGTCAAACTGTTCACTCAGATCATAAGCTGCAATAGTAAGATCTTTAGCATCCTGGCTGTCTGACGGATCCAGACACGGAATACGGGCAAATTTCGCAAACTGACGATTATCCTGTTCGTTTTGGGATGAATGCATTGAAGGGTCATCCGCGGAAACAATCACCAGACCAGCTTCAATGCCCGTCATCGCGACATAAAAGAAAGCATCTGCAGCGACATTCAAGCCAACGTGCTTCATGGTCGAAAGTGAGCGCTTACCTGCATAGGCTGCGCCAATAGCCGCATCCAATCCTACTTTTTCATTGGGAGCCCATTCTGCATAGACATGTGGATACAGTGCAAATGTCTCCATTATTTCAGTACTGGGTGTACCGGGATATCCGGAGGCAACACTACATCCGGCTTCCCAGGCACCACGTGCCACAGCTTCATTTCCGGATAAAAGTCGTTTCATTCGATCTCCTGTTTTATTTTTTTATTCGCCATATTCAAAATTACCCTGCCATCCAGGGCTATTGCACCCTCTCCAGCTGTTAAGACCAGTAATGGATTTATTTCTATTTCATCAATTTGCGGGAAGTCGCAGGCCAATTGGCTCAATCTCAGGATGGTGCTGATAACTGCTTCCACATCCGCTGCCGGTTCGCCTCGATAACCCTGAAGTAAGCGCGCAGCTTTGGTTTCAAATATCATTTCTTCCGCATCCTGTCTGGTTAGCGGTGCGATGCGAAACGCTACATCTTTTATCAATTCAACGAATATACCCCCCATACCAAACATCATCACTGGTCCAAAACCTGAGTCACGGCGCATACCAACAATCACTTCCTGCCCTTGTGGAGCCATTTTTTCAACCAGGTAACTATAGATTTGTGCATCTGGCATTTTTTGCTGGATATTAGTTCGCATTTCTTCAGCAGCCTTGCGAAGGTCACTGCTATTTTTAATATTTAATCGAATGGCACCTATATCGGATTTGTGTAATACACCGCGGATATTGGCTTTAACAGCCACCGGAAACCCAATATTTTCGGCAATCTGAACACAATCCTGAATTGTTTTGCCCTCATCACCACGAATAATATTTATTCCATAACTATCTAATAAAGGTCGGGTAAGAGCTTCACCCAGGTTTTGATCTTCTGCACCAGCCAGCAATTCAGCTGCCAATGGTCTGTTTATATCCAGGAACAGGTCTGGCTCAATTTCTGTTGATCCGCGCCATTGTGCATATCGCCACATGGCTCCAAGAACACTGCCGATACTTTCGGGGTAAACTACCATCGGGACATGATTTGCATGCAGAACCCGCCGAGGTTCTGCCACAGTGGGGTCACCAATAAAACAGGCAAGCACAGTCTTATGCGTATTGGAGGCTACACGAATCACGCTGCGAGCAACTTCAACCGGGTTCACAAGTGACTGGGGAACCAGGATGGCCACAACAATATCTACTTCAGAATCCTGAATCACAAGATTCATGGCTGATTCATAATCTACAGGCTCTGCTCCTCCCAGCATATCTACAGGGTTGGCCACTTGCGCGCTCGGATTCAACCTTTCGCGCAACTTTGCCTGGGTATTGCGACTTAAATCAGCCATTCGCAGTCCATTAATTGACAGACTATCAGATGCCAAAGCAGCCGGTCCTCCCGAATTGGTCAGAATGGCAACCCGGTTACCCTGAGGAATGGGTTGCAATGCCAATGCCTGAGAAACGTCAAATAAATCATTTAGATTCTGGACTTCGATAACACCACTTTGCCGGAAAGCAGCCTGATAGGCCGAATGCGCTCCGGCCAGTGAACCTGTATGCGAAGATACAGCTCTGGCACCGGCAGATGTCTTGCCTGCTTTAATTAATACGATTGGTTTTTTTCGGCTTACTTTTTTAGCTACCTGTATAAAACGAGCTCCTTCTTTGATTTGTTCGACATAGGCAGCAATAACTTTGGTGTGAGGATCATCTCCCAGGTATGCAATCATATCGGTCTCGGTTACATCAGCCTCATTCCCAAGGCTCGAAAAATGGGCAAAACCGATTCCTTTGTCTTTTACCAGGTCGACGATACCACCCAGTACTGCCCCGGATTGCGATAGGAAACCGATGCCCCCGGTTTGGGGAACCCCATCAATAAATGTAGTGTTCAAGCCGCTATACAAGCTCATCGTGCCTACGCAATTTGGACCGACCATACGCATACCGGCAGATTGAATGACTGCCAGAACCTCGTTTTCAAGGACCTCACCCCGCTCTCCTAACTCTTTGAAACCACCCGAAATTAACGTAACTGCTAAAATACCACGTTTAACACAATCTTTAACGGCAGTTAATACCATTTCTGCCGGCAATACAATAACAGCTAATTCGATCGGATCTGGTACCTCCAAAATGGATGGATAAGATCTTAATCCTAGAATTTCGGTTGCAGAGGGATTGACAGGGTAGATAGCGCCTTTATAGCCATAAGAAGTCAAATTTTTTAAGATACCATAGCTCAACTTATTCGGTTTACTGGAAGCACCAATAATTGCAACTCCGCTGGCTTCAAAAAATGGTCGTAGCCCTTTTGTCATCCAATCCTCCATAAGAAAAAAATAGTCAACCGGCTCGTTATCCGCCCGCTTTTTTTGCTTTCATTCCTTTTGCCAGTAACAATACCAGAACAACATCCCGGACATCACCTTGTATCTCAATCACGCCTTCTTTTACAGCTCCGCCTGTACCGCATTTCTGTTTGATTTCTTTTGCCAAGGTTTTGAGCCGATCAGGGGGTAAGCTGAGACCCTCGATACGAGTGACAACTTTTCCTCCACGGTCTTTGCGATCCAACCACAAGCGAATATTTTTGCCAGTCGATATAGAAATGGTTTGTGCAGATTTCTTGCAATTGCAATTCTTTAGCGGTAACTGACAACCTGGACATATTCGTCCATGCTCACTGGAATAGACTGTCGGGTTTTTGTTGGATGAGTTTACCATCACTATCCTGATCAAGAAAAGGGAAATTCAGCTTTTCTTATTATGTCGAGTAAATTTTAACGAGAATTTTCGAAAAATGACTGACTGACTTCAGTTAACGATTAATTACAAATTTATAATCAACCCTGCCGGTCTCATTTTTCCCATCTTGCATGTATTTAATTACAAAATTCCCATTCTCATCTGGAATGATCCAACCTTTAAACACACCCGGCTGCAAAGGATCAACGGTCGTAACCTGCCATTCTTCATCCATTCCGAACTGTTTTACAGCAAACGACATTGGATGATCTGTGCTGCTTACGGTAATATCCAGGTATGCAGCTTCTTCTCCTTCAAAAAAAATATTTTCATAGCTTTTAATATTTTCTCCTAAAACTTTGTCATAATAGCCTTCACAACTGCCGGTTTGACTCGTACGAATGCAGGATTCGTGAGATCCAATTAAACCCTTTTCCAGAGGGGAACCGCAGCCCGAAAGCAGAAGTGAGAGGAGGACAATTGTAAGCAAGATCGAAATCTTTCGCATGCACAACTCCATTTGAAAACAATATTGACTCAATTCTATACCGAAAATGGAGAAAAGGGCATGAAAAAAGCCGGACAATTCTATTACGTCCGGCTTTTTTTGATTTTCTTCCTGAAAAGGGTTATTTGCTAATAAATCAGGCAGATTTCACCATGATTTTTTGGGCGGCACTTGGACCAACTTTCGGCAAGGTAAGAGAAAGAACACCATTTTTGACCTGAGCTTGAATACCATTCTGGTTTATCTCATTTGAAAGTGAGAATTTACGCCTGAAATCTCCAATGCCATATTCAGCATATGTCAGGGAATAATCGATGGGTCTTTCCACATCTACGCGGGCTTCAATCAATAATGAGTTTTTCTCAACCGTAATTTCAATTGAATCCTGATCCGCACCAGGAATATCCGCCATTATGTGGATGGCTTCCTTGGATTCATATATATCTACTCGCGGGACATATAACCGTGTTTCCCGTGTTCTTTCGGCTTGGTCCTGCTCCATGACCTCTTGTTTTTCAGATTCTGGATTTCTAAATTCTTTTACCATCGTTCACCTCCTATGCCTTTCGGTTGACAATAATCTTGCGGGGCAGATCCTGTTCTGCACGCGGTAGCCAGATTTTCAGAATGCCTTTTTCATAATTCGCTTCAATTCGGTCTGCTTCCACAGGGAATTGAAGTTGAATACTCCGCACAAAACTGCCTATTCCGCGTTCTTGACGATGGTATTGTACGTCATCGACCTGCTCTTGAGAGGAACGAGAACCACTGATTGTAAGCGTTTCACCGGTTACCTTGATATCCAATTCATCTGGATTAATCCCTGGCAATTCGGCGGTGATTACTTGCCCTTTATCTGCTTTGGTCCAAACGTTAATTGCCGGAAAATCTACACTTGCCTCAAAGCGGTTAACATTTGTAGAATCATATAGTCGGTTCATCTCACGTTGTAATTTGTCCATCTCCTCCCACAAAGTTGATGAGGATCTTCTTCTTAACACCATTTTTAACCTCCTTTGAAAAGAAAAAGTTATTGACAATTCCATGATATAGAATAAGTGTATGAAATCTGAAAAAATATTGTTAAAAATATATATAAATTCTTTCTCAATCAGCAGAAATATCAAAACCGTATCGATCCGTTGGAAATGGCGTCTTAATGAGTGAGGACATGACAAACAGCAATGATGATGAATTGATCGCCAGATTAAATGCTTTTGACCTCGATTCGCTGACCCAGGTATACGATCTTTACAGCAATGCCATTTATCGTTATGCCTACCGCTTGTTGGGGAACGTGGATCAAGCCGAAGAGTGTGTCTCCGAAACCTTCAACCGTTTTCTTTTAAGTTTGCAAAAAGGGAAAGGGCCAAGGACTGCGGTTCGACCATATCTTTACCGCATCGCACACAACTGGATTACCGATCAATTTCGGCGCACATTACCAACCGAATCGTTACCAGTAGATTTTGCAGAGGAAGGCACCAGCCCGGAACAAGCCGCCATTCTTAGCATCGAAAATCAGCAATTAAGAAGAATATTAAGAAGCCTGCCTGCCAAACAACGCCAGGCTATCGTCCTGAAATTTTTTGAAGGAATGGACAATAAAGAAATTGCGCTGGTATTAGAAAAACGAGTCGGAGCGGTCAAAGCACTTCAAAATCGCGGTTTGAAAAACCTCAAAAACAAACTAAAGGTGAAACCATGACAAAGCAAGAAATTGAAATAGAACACAAATTGAAAAACCTGGATCAAGTTCCCCCCAGAAATGCTCTGAGGGCAAGATCTGGAAGGTCTCAGTTTGCACGTTCAGCGGAGAAAATAAAGAAAGATATCCAATTCAGCAACAATCCAAAGTCATGGTGGCTACCTCTTAATCAGAAAATGGAGGTTTTTCCAATGAAATTAGCAGCAGTTCTTGTCATTTTGACCCTGGTTCTGGGTGGAGGCGGTCTCAGTGTAGCGGCTGCCCAGGCGAGCTTACCCGGTGATCTATTTTATCCAGTGAAGATTTTGTCCGAAGACATTCAATTGGAAGTTAATAATTCCAGTGAAGATCAGGTTCAATTTTCACTTAAATTCGCCAACCGACGCTTTGAGGAAATTCAGCAACTACTGGAAGAAGGTTTAATGCCTCCTGATCCAGTTATTGCTCGCTGGCAAAACCAACTCTTAACAGCCATGCAGAATGCGATCGCTGACGATGAAACAATTGAGTCTCTTAAGGCGATCAAAGCCGCATTACAACAACAGGCACAAATGATGAGCCAATTAAAACTCGGTCCATCAATTGAGCCGTGGAAAAATCAGTTCCAAAATCAAATCAAGAATCAGATCGGTCTGATTGATGCAGGCATCACAGACCCGCAAGAATTGGCAAAAGAGCTAACATGGATGTTCCAGTATCAGCAACAAATGAAATCATCTGGTGAAGGTGATCAATGGATGTGGATGTTCCAACATCAAACCCAAACGGGGGAAACCGAAACTCAATACCAGTGGCAATATCAAAACCAACAACAATCTGATGAAATGACTGGAAATGATCAACAGAATCATGATCAAAACCAGGAAAACAATCAGAATATGCCTGCTTCTTCCGGTGGCCAGGACGAACAAAATAATGAACAGGAACAGAATGGTAATGGCGGTTCCAATAGCTCAGAGGGTGGTTCACAAGATAACGGTGGCAACGGTGACAATGGCGGAAATAGTAGTGGTGGTGGAAGTGGCGGAAAATAGGATTAGCCACTAAGATAATACATATTTCAAAGCAACGCGTCCCTTTTTCGAAACAAGTAGCAGTTTGAAAGCTGCTACTTGTGTTTTCTAAATCCTTTATCAAGGTTTTAATCAAGATTATTTGACTAAACAATCTACGTGCAAGCGTCTGTGCGAAAATACATTGTGTTTGGGTCATTGAAGAAATGAAAAAATTGATTAATTCGATTTTTTCTTCCCAAAGATGGGTGCTAGCATGGGTAAAACCAATAAGTTAAGGAAGGCGATAATTGCGAAAGTGGTCCGGAATCCCACCCCATCCGCAAGCAATCCGCTGATTGGCAATCCAATGCCGGTACCAATATTTGCCACAGCCATCAAAATTGCAAACATTGATGCCGCAATCCGGGGGTCAGATTTTTCCATTGATATTGCGAAATAAACCGTTTCATAAAAACCAAATGCCAGACCAAAAAGGAAAACCAGTACCCACGCAATAATGGAAGTACTGGTGAAAGCAAGAGCCAGAATTGAAAATAATGAAATAATAACAGCCATCTCAACCGAGCGCCGCTTACCAATGCGGTCAGTCAATTTTCCACCGGTCAAGCCTCCTACGACAACTCCAATACCCCAAACTGTTGTATAAAAGCCGGCCATCATAATACTGATGCCAAACTCATTTTGTAAAAAAGGATTAACGATCTCATTGGCAGCGTTGATTACCAGTGAATAGAGAGCACCCATCAGGCCAAGTGCGATGATTGGCCATTTCTTAAAAGCCGAAAACGCTGACCATTGAAATTCCCGTCCTACCATCCGAGCTGCTTCTCGATATCCCAGTACCAGGACCAATGGCACCAGAGTAATCACCGCCAACAATGCAAAGGCTGCTTGCCAGGACACATTCTGCGCTAATACACCAATTACACTCGATACCACTACGACACCCATAGCGCGACCACCAACCATAAACCCTTGAATCGTGCCTGCTTCTTCAGGCGGAGTTGTATCGAGTGCCAATCCATCGGTCGTGGTGTCATAGAGAGCCATACCTGACATGACGAGAAAAGCAAGAACACCATACAGCCCGAATTGTGTGCCGGGATTAATCAAAGGAACCAGTATTAAGCCAATTGATTGGATGAGAAGTCCGAGGATAATATAGGGCTTCCGAAAACCAAAACCCAGAAAATTTATCTTATCGCTCAGCATGCCAAGAAAGATTTTTAACACAAATGGGGTAAGGGCGATACCACTAATGATCCCGATCTTACTCATTGAGATGCCAAAGGAAAGCAAGTAAATCGCATTCAATGCAGTAAAGTAACCAAGAACTGCCCCCTGGGCTAAATATAAGAGGGCAAACATGCTGTATCGATAGGACTTTGAGCGGGTCATAAATTTACTCCATTCACAATCGTGAATAATATTGGCAGTACATTAAACATAAAATGGTGGTTTTTCGTCTTAAAAAAGGGAGGAGGATGTTTATTTTCAGCTCAAAGAAATTATGCTTCAAGAATAATAAACTTGTCAGAAATTATAGTTTAAAGTATAGTCAATATGTTCACAAATAGAGGGTTAAAATTACTTTAATTTCGTTAAGAATGACTTTATCTGGAGAGATCACGCTTTATGAACAATGAAATTGAAAGTACCACGCACTGGCTTGAGAGACCAATTTCCAAATCACTTCCAAAACTAAATATCGAGAAAATTATTATCATCGTGATCATCATCCTGGCGATCTTGAGCCGTTTTTATAATGTCGGCGCACGCGTAATGAGCCATGATGAAGTCAACCACGTTGTGCCTTCCTGGGGTCTTTCCGTTGGGAATGGTTACGCGCAGGATCCTGTCACCCATGGACCGCTCCAATTCCATCTAATCGCCCTGACATACTTTCTTTTTGGCGATTCGGATTTTACGTCGAGGGTACCTGCTGCACTGGCAAGCGCAGCTGCGGTGATCGTCATTCTTCTCTTTTTCAAACGCTACCTTGGAAAGTGGGGCCATTTAATCGCAGGTTTCCTATTCCTCATTTCACCCTACATGCTCTTTTATGGGCGTTACACTCGCAATGAAGGAATTATTGAACTGGTCGCAGTATTGATGATCTATGCGACCTTGCGTTATCTGGATCGTGGAGATAATTTTTCACTGATTTTATTGGTCATAGCACAGGCTCTTAATTTCACTTTGAAGGAAACTGCTTATATCTACATGGCTCAACTCCTTCTTTTCCTGGCCATACAATTTGTCATTGAAATTACCAAAGAACCCTGGCCAAAGGCTAAAAATCGTCAGTTATTCATCATTACAATCAGTTCCGCCATCTCCTTCATCTTAATTGGAATTGGCCTGGCATATGCGCATATAAAGGAAAATCCTGTTACCGAAACCGGAGAGGCGATTGCAAGTACTTCTTCCAACCTGATTGGTTCACTCAGTAATTTGGCGGTTATCCTTGCACTTGTTTTCGGTGTAGTGGCAATTTATATCTTGTTAAAAGAATTGGGTATCTCTAAGATCCGACATCTACGTACATTTGATCTCCTGATGGTCAATGGCACGCTAACACTCCCTCTCCTGGCTGCTTTCCCGATTACCATCCTGGCGTCAATCCTCAAGTTAGATTGGCGTGCAACAGACTATAGCTCAATGGGAATCCTACGAATTGCCATAGCTCTGATTATCATGATTGGTCTTTCCACAATGATTGGCTTATGGTGGAACAGAAAAAAATGGATCAAAATCACTATTGTTTTCTGGTCAATATTTGTACTTTTCTACACTACTTTTTTCACAAATGGACAGGGTTTTTTCACCGGAATTGTAGGCTCACTTGGATATTGGCTTGAACAGCAGGCTGTTAACCGTGGATCGCAGCCAGCCTACTACTACGCGCTTTTGCAAATCCCCTTTTATGAGTATCTGGCAGCTATCGGCACTGTGATTGCTGTCTTCTTTGGCTTCCGCCATGCCCAGAAGGCAAGTTTACCTGTAGCAGTACCAATTGAACCGTATCATAGCGAAATACTTGAGAGAGAAGTTGGTGAGAAGGCAGATGTAGAAATCATTCCTTCCGAAACGGAAAATGAGCTTTTGGCGGAAGAAGAACGACAACATTCATTCTCCTACCGCGTTCCGGTCTTATTTATGTTAATTTTTTATTCTCTTACCTCCCTGCTGGCATATAGCCTGGCAGGCGAGAAAATGCCCTGGTTGACTGTTCACATCGCCTTACCTATGTTATTGACTGCTGGTTGGGGTATTAACTTACTTGTTGAATCGGTTCCATGGCGTAAAATCACAGAGAATAAAAGCTGGCTGGCATTGATTTTGTTGCCCTTGCTGGTTGTCAGTTTCTCAGGAATTATGCTTGCGTTGGGAAAGTCGCCGGCACCGTTCACAGGGAATTCACTCGAACATCTTAAAAATACGACCTCATTTGTCTTTGCAATTCTCGGATTTGGTGCTTCCCTTTATGGTGTTTATCATTTCTTAAAAATGTGGGGTTCAGCCCAAATTCTCAGTTTGCTTCTGGTGTTATTTGTTGCTTTGCTAGCACTATTAACTGCGCGCGCGTCATTCACAGCCAATTACATCAATTATGATAACGGCCTTGAATTTCTAGTGTATGCACACGCCGACCGTGGCCCAAAAGACATCCTTGCTCAAGTTGAGGAGATCTCTCGCCGCACGGTCGGTGAAAATGAAATCTCGGTAGCCTATGATAATGACTCGCTTTACCCATATTGGTGGTATTTTCGTCATTACCCAAACAAGGTCTGGTATACAGATAAACCCACCCGAGATTTGTTAAATTCACCAATAATTCTGGCAAGCGATGCCAATTGGTCGAAGATTGATGCGCTTACGAAAAACGATTATGCGAAATTCGATTACATCCGTCTTGTTTGGCCAATGCAAGATTATTATTTCTTAACCTGGCAAAGACTCCAATACGCCATTAGCAACACAAGTATGCGTTCTGCGCTCTTTGATATCTGGCTCAATCGTGATTATAGTGCTTATGCAGCTTTGAAAGAAAGAACAAACCTTACCGTTGCTAACTGGGAACCGAGCAATCCGATTCGTATGTATTTACGCAAGGATATTCTCTCTGAGATTTGGGATTATGGCTCACGGCCGGCGGTTGTAGAAGAACCACAGATTGACCCATATGAAGGAAAAATTGGGTTGATCCCACCAGATTTCTTCTTTGGATTCAATGGCAGTCAACCTGGCCAGTTAAATGCTCCAAGAGGTTTGGCCGTTGCCCAGGATGGCAGCATTTTCGTCGCAGATTCGCTCAACCACCGTATCCAACATTTCAGTGCGGATGGGCAATTGATTAATTATTGGGGCTCATTCGCCGATCTTGCGGTAGGTGAAGCGCCCGGCGGAACTTTTAATGAACCCTGGGGTGTCGCCATTGGTCCGGATGGTAGTGTCTTTGTGACTGATACCTGGAATCACCGAGTCCAAAAATTCGATCAAAATGGTAATTTCTTGCTGGAATGGGGCTACTTTGGCACAGCTGAAACACCTGATGGATTCTGGGGACCACGTGGAATTGCAGTAAATAATGATGGTCAGGTTTTTATCACCGATACTGGCAACAAACGCATCGTCGTATTTGATAGTGGCGGGCAATACATCACCGAATTTGGGGAAGCCGGATTTGACATCGGGCAATTAGATGAACCTGTAGGTATTGCAATCGGTCAGAATGACGAAGTATACGTGGCAGATACCTGGAATCAACGTGTTCAGGTATTTATTCCCAATGCCGACAAAACAAATTATTTCGCTTCTTCGTCCTGGGATGTAAATGGCTGGTTTGGTCAGAACCTGGAGAACAAACCCTTCCTGGCTACCGATCCATCCGGTAATATTTATGTGACCGATCCGGAAGGCTACCGAATCCTGGTTTTCCAACCAGATGGAACCTTCGTGCGTGGATGGGGAGATTACAGCCCGGATAGTGATGGGTTTGGTCTACCGGCTGCTGTTGCGATTGATCCAAACAACGGCGGCATCTGGGTCAGTGATGCGGGCAATCATCGCATTTTGCATTACCCTTCACCTTAAATATCAAAAGAAAAGACAAGAAAAAGGTGTGGAAAAACTTCCACACCTTTTTCTGTTTTTTACAAATATCAATGATTAGACATTTCCCACAGAAGGCAAATACCGGTGGAAACTGTAAAATAGTTTCCTATGCAGCCATCATAAGTTATGTAACATCATTAAATAAGTGCTTTAGCAGGTTTTATTTGCGTTTCTTATCCAATTCACCTTTAAAAAACAAGGTTAGCACAAAACTGATGACGCTTGTGATCAAGGCACCCAGAAAAGCCGGCCAAAAACCAGCCACCATAAAACCAACCCCAAATTGCGACCCAATCCATCCGGCCAGCATAAACATGAGCGTATTGATCACCAGAGTGCCCAAGCCAAGAGTCAAAATTAACAAAGGGCAGCTCATTACAACCAGCATAGGTCGGATAATCGCGTTCACTATTCCAAATATTAATGCCAACCAGATTAGGCTGAGCCAATTATCACTCTGCGGGGTAATACCATTTCCGCGCATGATTTCAATGGTTGCATATAGTGCGACAGCATTGATAGCCAACCGGATTAATAATTTCTTCATTTTTTTTTCCTCCTTCAGCATACGATGATCTTAATCATCATAAACCAAATTCAAAGAAATTTCTACACTCACAGTTTGATTGTGAGGAAATGCATCACCTCAACCAGCGGGAGAACTGCCGCTTATTTATTAATTTCCTCCATCCAGATCAATGTATGATTTTTAATAAAACCTAAATCTTGCAGTAATTCTTCTGAACGATATGCAGGAAAATTAAAAGCAAATGGTTTATGTGTTTTCAGTTTATTCACCAAATGATCCAAAATTAGTGGAAATAAATGTTCGTCATCATTCATTTGAGAGGCGACCCATAAATTATCAGAAAATAAAGATGATTTCTCGAATACAAAAAACGCCTTATCACTCATCATTTTATGCATTGTTTGGTTACTTACCATCTGTCCCTTAAAAAAACGACTGATCGTGGCAAGAAAAGATGGGTTAAATCGGTCGATTTTTATTCCTAAATTCCAACGTACCAAATCCGGGTAGACACTATTCAACAAAGCACATTCTTCCTCCCAGTCTCTTAACTTCGTCCCCTGGATTGGAAACTGATGCTTGATCTTTATATCCGTTCTTTCTTTCGGTTTATACATCCAGGTAGATCGACGCACTCTTTCTTTAAAGCCCATCGAAAGATAAAGCGCCTGGGCAGGCTGATTATCATCGCGCACTTGAAGCCATGCCCCATAAGAAGAGCGTGAACGAACGTATTCCAACGCTTTGGCAGTCAGCATACGGGCAATCCCACCGCGTCGAAAGTCCGGATGAACCGCAACATTAGCAATCAGGTAAATCAGTTGGTCCGATTTCCTGAAAGGAATAATAGTCAAATTTCCTACCACACGCTCATCGACTGTATAGACAAAACCCTGCATGGGAGCATAACGCTCTTGAAAGCTCGAAAATCCCCAGTAATCTGAAACGATATCTTTCGCCATGCGTCTCAAGTAATGGATATAGTCGTAACCATCATCATCCATTGCCCCTCGAAAGGATAACTCAATCAAATCAGCTACTTGATTCAGGTCACTGCTTACATTTATTGGTCGTAAATTTGATTTGCGAAGGTGATTTGAAAACGTCATTTCCTGTATTTTACACCTGAAAGAAGCATAAACCTTTATTTTTTTGTAGCCGGTTTCAGCTAACAACTATCTATAAAATTTTAGCTGCTTCCTATTTAGCAGTGAAATAAGTTTATGCAAAATATAAAAAAACAGGAACGTTGTTTGCAACGAAATTGAAGGTAAAATTATATTCACTTTCCTTTTCCCAAATAACCAATTTACTTTTGTGCTCGAATTCTAATAGACTTCTTATAAATAATTATCATTTCGATTATAGAATATTTGTTATAATTTTTGAATATGGAGTATTAGGCAAATTCTCCATTCATATTGGAAGGAAATTACGATTATGATGAGATTTGATCGATTCACTGAACGTGCCCAGGAGGCTGCCCAACGTGCAGCCGAGATTATTCAACGGTACGGACATAATCAAATAGATACTGAACACATTCTTCTGGCGCTGATTGAGCAGCCAGAAGGAGTAATCCCACAGATACTTGAGATTTTGAAAGTTGAACCATCCATTTTAGAGGAGCGGCTTGATTATATTTTACGTACAAGCCCGAAAGCCAGTATTTTTGGCGGCGGCGCTGGACAGGTATTCATCACTCCCCGGGTGAAGCGGATTATCGATCTGGCCAATGAAGAAGCCAGTAAGTTACGGGATGAATACATTTCTACCGAGCATATTTTTCTGGCCATCTTGAGCGAGAAGAACACACCTGCAGCCCGGCTTTTAGAAGGCGCTGGCATCAATCGTGAGCGTGTCATCGATGCTGTCAACCAGCTACGTGGCGGTCAGCGCGTCACCGATCCACAAGCTGAGACGCGCTATCGGACACTCGAAAAATATTCCCGCGATCTAACCCAATTGGCACGCGAAGGTAAACTTGACCCTGTCATTGGCCGTGATAATGAGATCTTGCGCGTAATGCAAATTCTCTCACGCCGAACAAAAAATAACCCGGTCTTAATTGGGGAAGCAGGCGTCGGAAAAACCGCCATTGTTGAAGGCCTGGCACAAAAAATTGCAGCCAATGATGTTCCGGAAATTTTAATGGGAAAGCGAGTAAATTCGTTGGATTTGAGCGCTATGATCGCCGGATCACGTTTTCGCGGTGAATTTGAAGAGCGTTTAAAGGCTGCCATCGAAGATGTGCAGCGCTCCGAAGGTGAAATTATCCTCTTTATTGATGAACTTCATACAGTAGTTGGGGCTGGAGCAGCACAAGGAGCTATGGATGCTTCCAATATGCTTAAACCTGCCTTGGCACGCGGTGAACTTCAATGTGTGGGTGCAACAACCCTGGATGAATTTCATAAGCACATTGAAAAAGATTCCGCACTGGAGCGCAGGTTTGCACCAGTTTTCGTGGATGAACCGAGTATTGAAGATACTATCTTAATGCTTCACGGACTTCGTGACCGCTACGAAGCGCATCACAAAGTACGCTTCTCAGATGAAGCGCTAACTGCAGCTGCCCGACTTTCATCGCAGTATGTGACAGAACGACATTTACCCGATAAAGCCATTGATTTGATGGATGAATCCGCAGCGAAACTGCGTGTGGCGCTCTTTTCGTTGCCGGATGACTTGAAAAAGATGAAAACCGAACTCGACCGCCTGGCAGCTGAAGAAGAAAAAGCAGGCGTCGAACGAGATTACGAGCGCGCAGCGCGTATGAAAGCAGACCGTCTGAGGGTGCAATCTGAGTTTGCTGAACACCGTGACAAATGGGAAGCCGAACATAAACTGGATGAAGTTGTAGATGTAGACGATATTGCCCAGGTTGTTGCCCAATGGACAGGAATCCCAATCAATCAAATGCTTGAAACAGAATCCGAAAAATTACTACACATGGAAGAGCGCTTACATGAAAGCATCATCGGTCAGGAACCCGCGGTTAAAGCCATCGCTGATGCAATCCGGCGTGCTCGCTCCGGTCTTAAAGATCCGCGCCGCCCAATAGGTTCCTTTATCTTCATCGGTCCTTCCGGTGTTGGAAAAACCGAGTTAGCCAAAGCACTGGCTGAATACATGTTCGGCGATGAGGAAGCCCTGGTCCGCATGGATATGAGTGAATATCGCGAGCAGCACACAGCTTCGCGCTTGTTTGGTGCCCCGCCAGGATATGTAGGCTATGAAGAAGGCGGCCAATTAACAGAAGCTGTCCGCCGGCGCCCTTACCGGGTCATCCTGTTCGATGAGATCGAGAAAGCACATCCTGAAGTATGGAATTCCTTGTTGCAAATTTTGGATGATGGTCGTTTGACCGATGGACAGGGTCGTGTTGTTGATTTCCGCAATACTGTCTTGATCATGACCTCCAACTTGGGCACAGAATTCGTCCGAAAGGGTGGTACTCTCGGGTTCTTAAGCAGCGATGATGAAGAACGCGATTCTCATGAGAAGATCGATAAAGCGCTTAAGAGTACATTCCGTCCTGAGTTCATCAATCGCGTGGATGAGATCATCATGTTCTCACCACTTTCGATAGAACATGTAAAAGAGATTGTTGAACTGCAAATGCAAGAAATCCGTATGCGAATGGAAGAGCATGGTTTAAAAATTGAATTAACGGATCCTGCCCGGGATTGGTTAGCTCAAGAAGGATATGACGCTTCATTTGGCGCACGCCCTCTAAAGAGAGCCTTGCAGAAATTTGTCGAGTCGCCCCTTTCCGTCAGCCTACTTTCAGGTGAATTCCATGAAGGTGATGAAGTCATCGTCGAGCTGGATTTAGAGAAAAAGAGACTAAAGTTTGCAAAAAAAGAAACTCCAGCGATGTCTGAAGAGTAAAAATACACTTAAGAGAACAAAGAGCGGCTGGCATACCAGCCGCCTTTTGTAATATTACAATAACCGAAGGGTTTGGGTTAGAAGTTAATCCAATTTTTTTTTATAAAAGTTGAAAAAAACTTTAATTCTTGTTTTCACTTGATTCGGCAGAACTTAATGGAAAGCCCGACCACCGTCCATAAAAGATAATCCACAAAGCAAACTCAAGTGACTTTTGTTCATTTGACAGCCTGTTTCGCTGTGGTTATACTGGTAATCCTCTGGAAAAATTATCAAACAATCATTTCCACATGGTAATGGAGATTTCGTTATGAAAAAAGCACTGATTACAGGCATCACTGGGCAGGATGGGTCGTACCTGGCAGAATTGTTACTATCCAAAGATTATGAAGTTCATGGCATTATCCGCCGCGCAAGTACGTTTAATACCCGCCGGATTGACCATATTTACCACGACCCCCATAAAAACGGAGAGAGTGTAAAGCTCAATTTGCATTATGGAGATGTTTCTCAATCGGAATCTTTGCTGGATGTAATCTACAATATCCGACCGGATGAAATTTATAATCTTGCCGCCCAATCGCATGTGCGCGTTAGTTTCGATATGCCGGAATACACCGGTGATGTGACCGGTCTGGGCACCATCCGCATTTTGGAAGCCATCCGTAAGAGCGGTGTAAAAGCACGCTTCTATCAAGCTTCTTCCAGTGAATTGTACGGTTCGGCAGCCCCCCCCCAAAATGAAGATACCCCCTTTAAACCGCAGAGTCCTTATGCAGCTGCTAAACTATATTCCTATTGGGTTACCCGCCAATATAGAGATGGGTATGGAATTTTTGCTTCGAATGGGATTCTTTTCAATCATGAGTCCCCCCGCCGAGGTGAAACATTTGTAACACGCAAAATAACCAGAGCACTTTCCAACATTATCGCCGGAAATCAAAAATACTTGTACCTGGGTAACCTGGATGCAAAACGCGACTGGGGTTATGCCCCAGATTATGTTGCAGCCATGTGGAAAATGCTGCAACACGATCATCCAGGTGATTTTGCCATCGGTACTGGTGAAGCACATTCCGTACGTGAATTTTTAGACGAAGCATTCGGTTACATGAATTTGGACTGGCAGGAATATGTTCAAATTGATCCTCGTTACTTCCGCCCAAATGAAGTTGATTATCTTCTGGCTGATCCATCCAGAGCCATCAAGGAAATTGGCTGGACACCCAGAGTGACATTTAAAGAACTGGTACGCATCATGGTTGATGCCGATATGGAATTGGTCGGATTGGATTCACCAGGCGAAGGGAAATTATTACTCGAGAAGCACCATGGCCGCTGGCACCGTTGGGAGAGCCAGGTAGTGAGCATGGATCGCTAGCAATAAAATAAAGATTATGACCGAAAATAATTCCATTCTCTTTATTTGTACCGCCAATCAATGTAGATCTCCCATGGCTGAGGCGATGCTCAAGCGCGATCTCTTAAAAGAATATCCCGAAGTCAAATGGAAAATTGAATCTGCTGGCACCTGGACTCAACCCGGATTTCCCGCAACGCCCTATGGGGTAAAAGCTATGGCAGAACTAGGATTGGACACATCCAGGCATAAATCCCAGGTCATCACGTCTGAATTGCTCAACCGGTTTCAATTAATTCTAACAATGGAACGTGGTCACAAAGAAGCTATTCAAATAGAGTTTCCGCAGGTGGCTGACCATGTCTACCTGCTATCTGAAATGAGCGGTGAAGAAGTAGAGATTGAAGATCCGGTGGGTGGCAGCTTCAATGAGTATCAAGCGACCGCTAAAGAAATTGGGGATTGGCTTATGAGGGGTTTGCCTGAAATTCTGAAATTGACATACAAATCTTCAAATTAAAACAACGGTCATCAAACGTGATCATGATTGGATCGGCATGAGGGTAAAATGGGGCGAGACATAAAAGAATTAAGCAGCCTGATGAATCAATTTGTTTCCGAGAAAGGGTGGTACTCACCCGGTAGCAAACGCCCGCAAACTCCTAAAAACATAGCCGTTTCTCTCATATTGGAAGCCAACGAAGTCCTCGAACAATTTCAATGGCAGGAAGAGGTCAACGATAAAGAAGCATTTGCATTAGAACTGGCAGACGTTGCTCTTTATTTACTGCAATTAGCCTATGTTAGCGAAGTTGACCTGGAAGAGGCAATTCTCACCAAGCTTTCAATTAATTATCAGCGCCAATGGGATCAAAATACGGTAAAATAACCGTAATCAAATTTGTACTTTGAGGTTTCATGAAAATAACAATTTTTGGCGGTTCTTCACCACTTCCTGATAGTGAAGAATACCAATTTGCATATCAATTGGGGGCCACGCTGGCTGAGTGTGGCTATGAAATTCTAACCGGTGGGTATACGGGCACGATGGAAGGGGCTTCAAAAGGCGCAGCAGAAGCTGGCGGTCACGTGATCGGTGTTACATGCGATGAGATTGAAAATTGGCGGCAGCGCAAACCAAATCAATGGATAATGGAGGAATGGCGCCAAACCACCTTACAAGAACGTCTTAAACTTCTGATTGAAGGCTGCGACAGTGCCATCGCCTTGCCTGGCGGACCCGGCACTCTGGCTGAAATTGTGCTGATGTGGAATTTCATGCAGATTGAAACCATTCCAGTCAAGCCATTGATTCTGGTAGGCTCTGGCTGGAAGACCATTTTTCACACAATGTTTGAGGCGCAAGAGAAATATCTCAAAGGCGAAACAAAAGAATTATTACGTTTTGCCAATTCAATAAATGAAGTTTTGCCATTACTCAATCACAACAACTAAAACTGTCATTACTTAACAGACGAAAAAACACTCCTTCTATTGGAAATGAGAAATTAAATGAGCGAAGATAAATTACCAAAGCAGAGCGAAAACTTTTCGGAATGGTATAACCAACTAATTCAAAAATCGGAAATGGCCGACTATGCACCTGTACGTGGTTGTATGGTGGTACGGCCTTATGGATGGGCATTATGGGAAAATATTCAAAAAGAACTGGACGCGCGTTTTAAAGCCAGCGGGCATGTGAATGCCGCCTTCCCATTATTTATTCCCATGTCATTCCTTGAAAAAGAGAAGGAACACGTAGAGGGTTTTGCTCCGGAATTAGCCGTTGTCACCATTGGCGGTGGTCAAACGCTTGAAGAACCGCTTGTCGTACGGCCAACATCGGAGACGATCATTGGCTATATGTATTCCAAATGGGTTAAATCATATCGCGATTTGCCAATTTTGATTAATCAATGGGGAAATGTAGTTCGCTGGGAAATGCGCACGCGTATGTTTCTGCGCACTCTGGAATTTTACTGGCAGGAGGGACATACCGCCCATGAAACCGCCCAGGAAGCTGAGGAAGAAACTTTGAAAATCCTCGATCTCTATACAGACTTTGCGATCAATGAAGCGGCGGTGCCAGTCATACCGGGAATCAAAAGTGATGCTGAGAAATTTGCTGGTGCTCAACGCTCATACACCATTGAAGCGATGATGTTGGATACCAAGGCATTGCAATCCGGGACGTCGCATAATCTGGGTCAGAATTTCGCCAAAGCTTTCGATATTCAATATCTGGATCGAAACAATGAACAACAATTCGCCTGGACTACTTCTTGGGGGCTTTCCACTCGTTTTATCGGCGCGATAATTATGACACACGGAGATGATCAAGGTTTAATTTTACCTCCACGCCTGGCTCCTATCCAGATTGTGATTGTTCCTATCTTCCGTAGCGATCAGGAACAGGAAATCGTGATGACCATGGTCAAAGAAATCAGCACCCAGCTTTCCCAATTCCGGGTTAAGGTGGACGATCGTGAGAATTTGACACCAGGCTTTAAGTTTAACGATTGGGAAATGCGCGGTGTGCCATTACGCATCGAAATTGGACCACGCGATGTTACCAATAATTCGGTCGTTGTTGCTCAACGTGATATCCCTGGTAAAGCTGGAAAATTATTTCTGAGCACTGAAAATCTTGCGACTCAAGTGGAAGATATCCTGACCAAGTTTCACGACCGATTGCTCGAAAAAGCGACCACCTTCCGTGATAGTCATATATTTGAACCGGCGGATTATACTGATTTTCAAAAGATCATCAGCAATGGTTGGGCTTATGCTTACTGGTGCGGTGACCCTACCTGCGAGGATGCCATTAAGCAGGAAACGAAAGCCACCACACGCTGCCGAGACCTACACCAAGAAAAATCCGAAGGAAAATGCATTTATTGCGGTGAACCAGCCCAATATAAAACATACTTTGCCAAAGCGTATTGATCGCTATTATAAGCCTAAGAATGATGTTATTTAATGCCGGCCATTCAAATTGAGCGCCTGAAAGCGCAGATCAAGGCAATTCTAAACCCTGCTTTACCAGCGGGTGTTTTTGTTCTCAGCTTACGGTCTTTTATGGAAGCGCATACCAATCTGGCATACCGTATCAGCCCGGAATTGCATCAAAAACAACAAGTGGAAAGTTATCAGATTGCGCCAGTAATACAAAACCAATTAACTCTTAACATTCAGCTTTTCACCAGGGAATATCCACAAATTGCCATGGACTATGCCGACCTCCTCTGGCAAGAACCATTCATCGAAATGAAAGCACTGGCCGGTGAAATCTTAGGTACTTTGCCCGAACAATTCAGCCAACAGGTACTATCCAAGATTGTCTTTTGGAGTGATGATAATAAAATTAAAGCCATCCGTAAAATCATATTTGAGACCAGTACAAAATCGATCCGCAACCGGAATATATCTGACTGGCAATATACCATCAAGAAATGGCTTGATTCAGGTGAAGTCAGTCAAATTCAAGCCGGAATTCACGCCTTGATTGTTTTGGTCCAGGATCAGCAATATGACAATTACCCCTTTATTTTCAAATCAATCTCACTTGTCAGTTTAAAACGGGGCGAGAAAACAGTCAATGCATTAAACGATTTATTACTCGAATTAGCTCAAGAAAACCCGAATGAAACATTTGTATTCTTGAAAAGTTTTATGCTAAGCGAGCCTTCTCCCGAACTATTCCGGTTGGTGCGCAGAAGTATGTCAGATTTTTCTAACGAACAACAATCCCAATTTCGTCAAATAATGAAGGTTTAAACCGTACTGAAATTCGCTGATATCTGATTTCCCGCTTCCTTAGATCATTTAATGAGCATTTTTTATTTTTATTTACCCTTTCAATTTTCAAATTTCTCGTTTTAGTGGAACAATTCGCCACCCTTCATGCATCCCCACTAATTCAAACCGCTGTGATTCATTTCACTGTACCAAAAAATACAGGCGTCTGGTATAATTATGATATTGACTGGTCCTGTCTGAGGCTATGGCTTTGGGCACGGAGACCTGCAAAAAAATATTTTCGCATTAGGAGTGCAAACGTCATGTCTTTAACAATTGAACAAAAAAATGAGATTATCAAAAAATATGCGCGTCATGAAGGCGATACCGGGTCCCCGGAAGTACAGGTAGCATTAAACAGTTTCCGGATTACACAATTAACTGAGCATTTGCGGATGCACAAACATGATGAATCATCCCGCCGTGGTTTGCTCAAATTGGTCGGCCAACGCCGTCGTTTGTTGGCATATTTGCGTGCAGAAGATTATGGTCGCTTTGCTGCTTTAGTAGAAAGCCTCAAATTAAGAACACGCTAAATCTCACGTTTAAGGATGCGGGCAAATGAGAATTTGCCGGCTCTTTTTCTATCATTTTAACAACCCGTTGGTTGGGTATTGAAATGTGTTCAGAAAATTTTTTTCTGAATAGTTTTCAGTCCCTGACTTGACGGGAATTATTCAAGAGGGACATATTAATGAAACCTGAATCAAAGAAATACAATGTCTCCGTGGGTCAAACTGAATTAACGTTTGAAACCGGAAAATTAGCCCTGCAAGCTGGCGGGGCAGTAACTGTTCGGCTGGGTGATTCCATCATCTTCGCCGCCGCAACAATGGACAAGAACCCCCGAGAAGGGACCGACTTCTTTCCTTTGACCGTAGATTATGAAGAAAGACTGTATGCTGGTGGAAGAATTCCTGGCTCTTTCTTCCGCCGTGAGGGGCGTCCAACAACAGATGCTATTTTGGTTGCACGCTTAACCGATCGTCCGTTGCGCCCATTATTTGCAGAAGGAATGCGAAATTCCGTACAAGTCATCATGGTCTCTTTCTCTTCAGATGGAGAGAATCCGCTTGATATTTTGGCCATCAATGCCGCATCAGCCGCCTTGATGATATCCGATATCCCCTGGAATGGTCCGGTTGCTGCGGTGCGAGTTGGCATGATCAATGGTGAATTCATTGTCAACCCAACCTTCCAACAGCTCGAAGAATCCGATTTGGATCTGCGGGTTGCCGGCACACGTGCAGCTATTTCCATGGTGGAGTGTGGTGCCAAAGAAGTACCGGACGATGTAATGGTAAAAGCACTCGATTATGCTCACAAATCCATGCAGCCTATTATTGATCTTCAAATGCGCATGCGTGAAGAAATTGGGAAACCAAAACAGACTGTACCGCTCTTCCTGGTTGATAGCGAGTTGGTCAAAAAAGTCAATGATCGGGCAGCACAGGACATCACCACAGCTCTTGACAGCCCACACAACAAGGCGGAATTAAACGCAGCCATTGATGAATTAAAAGATCAATTGGTATCAGAGTTCGCCGGCGAAGATGAAACGCTTGTAAGACCTGTAAAAGACGCTTTTGAGGAGATTTACAAGCAGGTTGTCCGCCGTAGAATCATCCAACAGGGTATCCGCCCTGATGGACGTGCTTTAACAGAAGTTCGCCCGATTTGGTGCGAGATTGGGATCAGTCCCCGTGCCCATGGATCCGGATTATTTACACGCGGTGAAACTCAGGCATTAACGCTTGCAACCCTGGGTACCCCACGTGAAGCTCAAGAAATTGATTCATTAAACCCTGCCGATAGTAAACGCTATATGCACCACTACAATTTTCCCCCCTATTCCACTGGTGAGGTTAAACCCCTTCGTGGACAATCGCGGCGTGAAATTGGTCATGGTGCCCTGGCTGAAAGAGCCTTAGAACCCGTTTTACCAGCTGAGGAAGATTTCCCATACACCATGCGGCTGGTATCAGAGATTCTGATGTCAAACGGTTCAAGTTCAATGGCCTCTGTTTGTGGTTCCACACTCGCGTTGATGGATACTGGCGTACCGATCAAAGCACCGGTCGCCGGGGTTGCGATGGGTCTGGTCATGGATAATGACCAATACTCCATATTGACCGACATTCAAGGGTTGGAAGATCATCTCGGCGATATGGATTTCAAAGTCGCTGGCACTGAAGCAGGTATCACTGCTCTACAAATGGATATCAAAGTCTCAGGAATTACATCTGAGATCATGACAAAAGCCATGCAACAGGCGTACCAGGCCAGAATTCACATCCTCGGCAAAATGATGGAAGTGATTTCCGTTCCCAGCCCAACACTGAAACCGCATGCACCAAAAATCACCATCGTTAAGGTTCCGGTAGACAAGATTGGCGCGATTATTGGACCTGGCGGAAAGAATATCCGTGCATTACAGGAAGAAACCAAAACCAAAATCGATATTGGCGAAGATGGCAGTGTTTATATTGCAGCCAGTGAAGGCTATGGTGCCGATGTCGCTAAAGAACGCATCGAAGCTATGATTGAAGTACCCGAAATTGGTCGAATTTACACCGGCAAGGTCGTTCGTATCGCTGATTTCGGAGCATTTGTAGAAATTCTGCCCGGTCAGGACGGCATGGTTCACATTTCGCAATTGGATACTGAACGGGTAAATTCAGTAGCAGATGTGGTCTCAATGGGTGAGGAAATCACCGTTATGATCACCGACATCGACGATAATGGTAAAATCCGTCTTTCACGTCAAGCAGTTTTAGAAGGCTGGACCGCGGAAGAAGCCCGCTCTAAAGACCGTGGTGGTAAACCCTCCGGAGGGCGACCGAGTGGGAATCGTGGCAACGATCGTGGTGACCGCCGAAATCGCGATGATCGCAGCGGTGGTAACCGAGGTGGCGAGCGTAATCGCTTCTAAATTCTAAATCAAAAAGAGGTTATCTGAAAAACGGATATCCTCTTTTTATTTATCTCGGGTTGGCAGGTATGGCATCACTGGTCCAGGAATTCCCAGCCGTCGTGCTAGGGCAGACTGCATGGCGATTCTGTCATCCCAGGAATATTCAATTTCGCCGAAGCACATGGACTGTTCATGACCTTTTCCGCAGGCAATCACCAGATCGTTATCCTCTGCCATTACTACGGCATGTTCAATCGCTTTTCCACGATCAGGGATTAAAAACAGGTTCTTCCCTACTACAGCACCTTTTTCAGTCGCTGCTTTTTCCATTTCTGCAAGTATCTCGTCCAGATTCTCCGTACGTGGATCTTCCGCCGTCAAAATAGTTATATCTGCCAATTCAGCAGCTACAGACGCCATCATGCGTCGTTTTTGACGGTCTCGCAGCCCAGCTGAACCGAATACTGTAATAACACGCCCATTGGTCATCTGGCGGGCTGTACGAAGCGCTTTATCAATGGCGTGCGGTGTATGAGCAAAATCCACGATTGCCTGAAACGGTTGACCCAATACAATTAATTCCATTCGTCCGGGTATTGCTTTCATTGCAGCAATTCCGCTTGCTGCAACCTTAGGATCAATCCCTAACCCCAAAATCGTAGCAGCGATGGCAGCCAGACAGTTCGAAATATTATATTCGCCTGGTAAATTCGTTTCTATTGCCACCTGAAAATCTTTTCCGCACGCCATAAACAGCGAGCCTGTATTGTTTTGTTGTATATTCTCTGCCCACACATCTGCTTTTGAAGTAAGGGAGTATTCGACTTTTCTCGTCTCAATTAACTCATTCAATGGTACAAAGGATATGTCATCTTTGTTTAAAACCGAAAGACGAATTTCGCCCTTTGATTTTGCACTGGTGGATGCAAGCATTTGAAACATTTTCGCTTTTGCAGCCAGATAATTTGTATAATTTCCATGGAAGTCAAGGTGCTCATGGGTAATATTGGTCACCACAGCAATATCATATTCGCAGCCAACTACCCGATCCTGAGCTAATCCATGTGAGGTAGTTTCAAGCACAACATGCGTTATACCTGCCAAAACCATCTTATGTAAATAACGCTGAATGGCGGGAGCCTCGGGTGTAGTCACATGAAATCCCGTATCAAGAACTTCATCACCAATTTGCGCATTGACAGTGGTGATAATTCCGGCTTGAATACCGCTCGTTCGCAAAATCTGGTAAATAAGATTGGCAGTGGTCGTCTTGCCGTCAGTACCGGTGACACCAATTACCATCATCTCACGTGCAGGAAAATCATAAAAGGAAGCAGATATCCAAGCAAGAGCTATACGTGTATCTGTCACTTGTATGTAGGGAACAGAAATATTCTCCCACCAAGAATGTGATTGTGAGCCAACGATTGCCACAGCACCTTTTGCAATTGCTTCGGGTATGAATAGATGGCCATCAAAGTTCTTTCCTTCTAAGGCAACAAAAATCGAGCCTTTTTTAACTTCTCGAGAATCATATTCGATCCCGGTGGCAAATGTATTAAACCCTTTTCCACCCGACTCCCATAAGATCGGAAGATTGAAAAGAATATTCTTTAAAGTTTTCTTCATTGGTTTCCCATAAAATAAAGGTTGGTGTTTTGAGTTTCAATTCACCAACCTTCAAATTTGATAATTATTCTATCTATCTAAGCGATTTTTGCAAGTCCCCAAGCTGTGATGCAACCGAACCATCCAACACCTGATCACCAACGCGTAAAACCAATCCGCCTAAAATTGAGGGGTCCACTCGGAAAGTGACGGCGGTTGTTGCGCCTATTTGTGCATGGATATCTTTCTTAACCTGTTCCTGCTCATCAGCAGTTAACGGCAACGCAGAAGTAACTTCTGCTGAGGTTCCGGTCACTAAAGAACCTTCCAAGATGGATATTTTGCCACCTTTCACACCCGAGAAAAAGTCTTTTAATAAAGCTAGTTGGCGATTTTCATCCAATGCTACACCAATCAATTTTTGAGCAGCAGCAATCGCAATTGTGGAAACATCGCCGCGCATTTCACTCAACTGGCGCATTCGTTCTTCTTCAACTTCAGCCAAAGCGGTGGATCTTTCTTTTTCTATGCCTCTTTCAGCTTCAGTAACAATTTCCTTTTGAAGCATTTCGGCCCGGGTAGTTGCTTCTTTGATGATGTCTCCTGCTTTGACTTGCGCCTCACTAACAATTTTCTCAGCTGCTTCCTCCGCGTTGGCACGTGCATCAGCAGCAACCCGTGCATCTTCCAGACCTTGCGCAACTTTTTTGCGCCGATCCGCCAACATTTTAGTCAACGGACCAAAAACCCAGGCTTTTAGCACAATAAATATGATAATGAAATTTAAGATATGGATGAGTAGAAATCCAAGATTGATTCCAAGCTTTTCCAATGGTTACTCCTCTCAATAGCTAAAGGACAAATAACATCAAGAAGGCAATGACCAGACAGTAGATGGCAATTGCTTCAGAAAATGCAATCCCAAGAATCATATTGGTGAAGAGATTACCATATGCATCCGGGTTACGGGCCATACCATTTAAAGCCCCATGGACACTCAGTCCAATACCAATACCCGCACCTAAAGCCCCGATCATAGAAAGGCCGGCACCAATAAATTTAGCAGCAAGAATTAAATCTCCAGTCATTTTTCCTCCAATGAAGTTTCAAATTAATGATCAGTATGTTCCCCATGACCTTGTGTTGCTTGCGCCATGAAAACCATGGTCAACATGCCGAACACAAATGCCTGGATCACACCCATAAAAATCTCAAACATAAATATCAAAGATGGGACAAATATTGGGACCATGGCTCCCACCAAAGCTACAAGAACAGTTCCGGAAAACATTACGCCAAATAAACGGAATGCAAAAGAGAGTACCTTCGCCAATTCGGAAATTAATTCCAGGATTCCAACGATAAAATCCATGAACCCCAGTGCAGGTTTTTTAAACATGGTTGTAAAGTTTACAAATTTGGAAAAATAAGCCAATCCTTGAGCACGCACCCCTATCACCTGAATCATGACAACGGATATAAGTGCCAGGGCAACTGTAAAGTTCAAATCAGTCGACAGTCCCCTGAAAAAGGGAGTTAATATATATCCCTCGCCTCCATGTGCTTTTTCGGGTGTTAGGATTGACCAACTATTGCTAATACTTTGGGTAATATAGCCTTCTTCTGAATGGTGCATAAAACCAATTGTTTCAAACCCTGGTATAAGTTTGGTTAAGTTTGCTACAAAAACAAGAATAATAATTGTTGCAAACCAAGGGAAGATTTGTTTGGCGTACTTACCCGCTGAAGTTTCAGTCAGGTTATAAAGCATCTCCACAAGCATCTCAAAACCTGCAGCTACACCTTTCGGAATGAGAGTTCCATTTCGGACACCATTTCGAACGAGAAGTGCCAGCAAAATGATAATACCATCCACTAAAACGAGCGAAGTAAGCGTGTTCACCAAATAGAAATCCCCAACCACCGGCAATGAAAAAAGCGGTTCCAGGAAAATTTTTTCCGGAGCAACTTGAATGTGGGGTTGAATAGGTTTTGCTATAAATTGCACAACCAAAACCGATAAAATAATCATGGCAAGAACCCACCAGCGGTAGACACCCCACTTCCACTTAAGCGATTTTTCCAAGATTTACCTCCTTCTGTTCTGAATTCTCTTCGGAAATATTGGTTTTTATTTTTGAAATCGCAAAACGCACTACTATAATCATCACTGCTAATGAAATAGGAATACTTAAGATCAGAAGACTTATCGTAAAGATAGGTTTTGTTTGATAATGGTTATCGATCCAGAGACCGCCAAATACAGCACCTAGTATGATTACCAGGGTTAAGCATCCTACCTGCCCGGCAACACTAGCGAGCGTAAGATTCATAATCCGAGTTTTACGTTCAATTTGCAAAGGCTTCTCAGGCTGCATATCCAAAAATTATATCATATCAAAAAAAATAATCTTCAATTAATTGCGAGCAGATTTACACTTGCGAGATCCAGCTGTTGGAACCAGGGAGTATAGAATATGCCCAAAATAACAATTGCTAAAACACAAATTCCAATGGCCAATTTCCAGGATAACTGTGGTCGAATTTCTTGAAGATCACCTTCATTCGAAAACGCCAATTTTAACAATCCCAAATAGTAATACAACCCAATAACAGAATTGATGACGGCAACAATAACCAACCAGACCAGATTTGCCTCCATACCAGCCGCCAGCACGAGTAACTTGCTGACGAAACCACCAAAGGGCGGAATGCCTGCGAGTGATAATATAACGGCCAGAAAGGCAAAAGCAATCAACGGCGACCTTTTTACCAACCCCTTCAGTTTGGAAATATCAGTGCGCCCGGTTAAATCTTCAAGGATGGCAGCAATTCCAAATGCAGCCAGATTTGTGTAGAGATAAACCAGAAGGTAATACATAGCCGACTTGATCCCAAGCTGTGTTCCAGCTGCCACTCCTATTAATATATAACCCGCGTGAGATATTGAAGAATAGGCTAACAATCGTTTTAAATCCTGTTGCACCAGGGCCAACAGGTTACCGACCGTTATAGAGGCTGCTGCTAAAATTGAAGCAACTACAATCCAATTACCCGGGTTGGCATTAAAAACAGTAAACATGAATCGCATCAGTACAATAAAACCAGCAGCTTTGGACGCTGTTGAAAGAAATCCGGATATAGGTGTTGGCGCGCCCTGATAAACATCGGGTGCCCAAAAGTGAAACGGCGCAGTAGAAGTTTTAAATCCGAAACCAATAATCACCAGGAAAAGCACAAGCAGTTCAATCCCGATTGGGATACTGCCACTGGACATCATTTTTGCAACGACACTCAAGTGTGTAGAGCCGCTAAAACCGAACAAAAAGCTGAAACCATACAACATGAAGGCGGATGTCATCGCACCAAACAACAGATATTTCAAGCCACTTTCGGTTGAATTATTGTCCTTCTTGTTAAAACCAGCCAGTACATATAATGGTATGGATGTAGTCTCAATCGCCAGATACAACATAATCAAATCGCTGGCCGCAGCCATTAGGCTCATGCCAATGATACTAATCAGTAAAATTGTAAAGTATTCCGCCGAAATCTCGAACCTTTGTTGATCGATTGAGAGAATTACTGTAATGATCGCACCTATCAAAATTATCACTTGAAAAAAGTAAGCTGCTGCATCGACAATAATCATCTGACCCCAGGCAAAACTTTGTTCATCACCAGGATTGAGAAACGCTAATTTGACTATTAAAATTAACAACAGCCCCCCTGCTGCAACCCAACCGAGCAGATTCTTTTTTGTTTTCTTGCTAAAAACATCAACAAAAAGAATTATTCCTACCAGGATAACCACCAGAATTTCTGGAAGTATTGCCATCAGGTCTGGTGCGGTCAGCATATCCATCAGACACCTCCCAGGATTTGTAGAATTCTGGTAACACTGAACTCAATTAACGGCACCATTAATCTCGGTAATAACCCAATTGCGATCATAAATAAACTCAAAATGGCTATTGAAAATTTGTCCTTGAATGAAACATCGTCAACTTGCAGGTCATTTTCGTCACTAATCTCGCCAAAAAAAACACGTCGTATCGTGAGAAGGATGTAACCCGCCGTGATAACAATCGAAATAATGGCGATAACCGCTACAATCGGTGCTTTTTCCCAGACACCCATATAAATTGGAATCTCAGCCACAAAACCGGACAGTCCTGGCATTCCCATAGAGACCAACCCGGCGATGATGAAACCAAAAGCGGCAAACGGCATCTTTTTTGCCAATCCCCCCAATGCAGATATCTCACGGGTATGGGTACGATCATACACCATACCAACAATGGCAAAGAATAGTGCGGTCATGATTCCATGGGAGAACATTTGCAAGCCTGCGCCAAGTAAGCCGTTGTAATTTAGTGCTGCAAAACCGATTAATACCAATCCCATATGAGAGACTGAAGAAAAACCGATCACATATTTAAAATCTTTCTGAATCAAGGCTATAAACGCACCATAAACGACATTAATTGTTGCAAGCACCAAAATCCATACAGCCCAGAATTTTGCACCGTCAGGCAATAGCATTATGCCTACACGAAGTGCAGCAAAAACACCTACCTTCATTTCTACACCAGCCAATAGCATCGAGATTGCTGTTGGCGCAGCTACATGCCCATCCGGTGCCCAACTATGGAAGGGAAAAATACCCCCCAAAATAGCAAAACCAAGAAAAATGAATGGGAACCATAGTTTCTGGACATCTAGCGGGAAATTGGCATTTTCCAATATAAGTAAATCAAAAGATCTTTCCGGCGAGGCGAAGTAGATAGCCAACGCGCCAATGAGAGCCAGTACAGAACCAATAAATAAATAAAGCGTCAATTTCATTCCACCATATTCCCTGGTTTGAGGCGAACCCCAGATAACGATCATCAGATATTTTGGGAACACGGCCAATTCAAGAAAGAAAAATAAAAGGAACAGGTCAAGTGATGAAAATACTCCCAGCACGCTGGTCGCCAAAAACATTATGAAGGCGTAGAATTCTTCTGGTCTTTCTTTAATTTTCCAGGAAACGAGCACACCGGTAAAAACAACCAGAGCTGTCAGTAACAGCATAGCTATCGCCAAACCATCAACACCCAGGTGATAAGAAATTCCCAGATCGGGCAGCCAATCCATTTTTTCAACGAACTGGTAACCGGCATCAGTGAGTGAATAAGACGACCATAATACGAATGTTAGCACTAAAACAAGACTGGCAGCAATTAATGCGACTGGTCGAATCAGCTCAGGTTTTTTCCTCCCAGCGATGAGAATAATCAGGCCGGCAACAAGTGGAATAAAAATTGTTGTACTTAGGATTGGAAAATCCATTCCTTCACCTCTTTAAAAGAACATTTTTACAGCGTTATTGATCATTTCCAATATCCAGGTTGGCCAGATACCAATGACTAACATGAGCACCATGAGTGGTGCGATAACCCATAATTCTCGCCGATTGATTTCACTCAATTGCAACCAGCGTTTATTACGCGGTCCTTGCAATAATTGAGCGATAGCTTTCAAAATATACACACCTGTAAAGAAAAGACCAATCATACTTAATGCGGTGGCCAATGGGAAAATATGCCATGCACCTCGTACAACCAGAAACTCCGAAACAAACCCATTTAGACCGGGCAAGCCCAATGACGCCATCGAAGTGAAGACAAAAATTGATCCATATACAGGTAAAATTGCCCAAATGCCGCCAAAATCCTCCAATTGACGCGTATGTGCACGGTCGTAAATAACACCTACAAGGAAAAACATGCCTGCAGCCGAGAGGCCATGATTGAACATTTGCAAGATCGAACCACTCAATGAGATCGTGGCACTTTCCGTGATTGCTGAATTTCCAGTCTGATAAGCTGCTGCCGCGGCGGCGATGCCAAGAATCACAAAGCCCATGTGATTGATGGAAGAATAGGCTACTAATCTTTTCAGATCCTTCTGTGCAAAGGCGGATAATGCTCCAAAAATGATAGCCGCGGTTGCTAAGCCTGCCAAAATTCCGGAAAATTGTTTGGCTTCAACCGGAAAAAGAGGCAGTACCAGGCGAATGAAACCGTATGCACCAAGCTTAAGCAAAACACCCGCGAGGATCATCGATCCGGCAGTAGGGGCTTCTGTATGGGCATCAGGCAACCAGGTATGAAAAGGCCAGACAGGGACTTTGATAGCAAAAGCCACTACAAACGCCCAAAAGGCAATTGCTTTAACGCTTTCCATTGACAGATTGAGCGGTATCTTGGCTTGCAGACTGCTTTGTGTCAAAGCAGGCCAAACTTCTCCTATCTTTATCAAATCAAAGCTGTTGACTGTTACCCCGATTAACTGAATGGATAATAAAAGCCCTAAACTACCGCCCATGGTAAATAAAATAAATTTCAAGCTGGCATAATTTCTTTTCGCCCCGCCCCATTGGCTGATCAAGAAATACATCGGAATCAGACCAATTTCCCAAAATAGGAAGAAAACGAGCAGGTCAAGTGAAATAAATACACCAATAACGCCAGTTTCCAGGAATAAGAATAAGGCCATATAAGCTTTAATTTTCTCTTCAATTCGATAGGACGCCAAAATTGCCAGAGGAGTTAATAAAGTCGTCAAGAGTACCATCGGCAGAGAGATACCATCCACGCCAAAATGGAATGAGGAACCGATTGCTTCAAACCAGGCAACACTACTTTGATACTGATAACCGCCAGTTTCCTGGTTATAACCAAACCAGACAAACAAAGTGAGTAGAAATGGGATCAAACTTGTGCAAAATGCGAAATAGCGGATCGCTTTTTTATTCGATTCCGGCAGGAATAATAGTAAGATTGCAGAAACGCTGGGAATGAGCAGGATATACCATAGGATTGAGTTTTGCATGTTTGTTATTCCATTAATCCTTTCCCAGATTTAAAGTAAGATCAGCAAAACGAATGAACCACCAACCAAAATAAAAACCAATGCCAAAATCATATAATCCTGTACCTTGCCGGTTTGCATTAGGCGCATTTCCGAACCAGCTTTGCGTGCAGATGATGCCAGTGCATCACCACCGCGATTGATAACCGGTGAATCGAATTTCTTACGCAATTCGGTACCAAGCCACAAACTGAACCTCGAAATTGCATTCAAGAAACCATCAATGATGCGTAAATCTATCCACAAATAAACAACTTTTTCCGCAATCCACCGGGATGGTCTTATAAACGCCCATTCGTAGAACTCATCAATATAGTATTTGTGGGCAAGAATTTTGTACACTCCACCCAAAGACCATTCCATTGGATCTTTATCATTTTTCTTAATTGAACGGTAAACCAGATAGCCCAGTAATAAACCGCCAAGACTAACCACCAGTGAAGTGAATAAGGGTACAAGACTGTGATGTTCGGTACTGTTTTCAGCAGTGGGGATCATTGTGCCAATAAATTCACCAAAAAAGTTTGGAATTTTTCCACCAATCAAGGGAAATGCCTCTGGAATTCCAACCCAACCGGCTGCAATAGCAAATAGAGCCAAAACCCCCAGCGGAAGAGTCATCGTCCAGGGAGTTTCATGAGCATGTTTGGCGGCTTCACTGCGTGGCTTTCCTAAAAACACGAGAGATAATTGACGCATTGTGTAAAATGCAGTTAACAACGCAGAAACAGCCAGCACAATAAATACCAGGCTAAATCCACCATTAAAAGCACCTGATAGGATTTCATCCTTCGACCAGAAGCCAGCAGTAATGAGCGGAAAGCCGGATAAGGCCAGTCCACCTGCCAAAAAGGTGATGAACGTGCGCGGCATTTTCTTACGAAGACCACCCATATTGAACATATCTTGCGGATCGATGTGCTCCCCGCTGTGATGAACGCCATGTTCCATTCCATGAATCACAGATCCGGAACCTAAAAACAATAACGCTTTGAAGAAGGCATGCGTGATCAGATGAAATACTGCTGCGGTATACGCACCGATGCCAATGGCTGCAATCATATAACCCAATTGAGAAATGGTGGAATAAGCCAGCACTCGTTTGATATCGTTCTGCGTGATGGCGATCGTTGCCGCAAATAAAGCCGTAAAAGAACCAACCAATGCCATCACAAACATAACCGGTGTCAAAGCCAGCCCGCCATCCCAACCTGCGGAGATAATGGGAAAGAAACGCAAACCCAGATACACGCCGGCAGAAACCATAGTTGCTGCATGAATCATAGCGGAGACCGGGGTTGGTCCTTCCATTGCATCCGGCAACCAGACATGCAATGGGAATTGAGACGATTTGCCAATCACACCGATAAAAATCAGTAATCCAATGAAAGATGCCCAAGAAAGACCCAAGACTGGTGAAAGGGAACTCGCCAGCTGATTGAGAACTTCATGAGAAAAAATGACCTCATATTCGAGACTGCCTGTTAATGTATATAAGCTGGCCAATCCGAGCAGCATGAAAACATCGCCGACGCGAGTGGTAAGGAATGCTTTCATAGCTGCTGCCCTGGCGGATGGTTTGGCGTACCAAAATCCAATCAAAAGGTAAGAACATAAACCCATAATTTCCCAACCGATATAAAGGGTCAAGAGATTATTGCTTATCACCAATACATACATTGCAAAGGCAAACAAACTGATAAAAGCAAAAAAGCGCGCATACATCGGCTCTATCGACATCTGCGTAATTGTTTTTCCGTCATGATCAAGGTGCGTGCTGCCGTGCGGCGGCAAGCCAGGTTGGTCTTTGTCGCCTTTTGGGCTTCCAAAGTTATGGTAGCCGACGCTATAAACAAAGATCATCAGGACTGTCCAGGACACAAAAAAGAAACTCACCGCAGAAAGCGCATCAATTTGTACACCAATTTTAAGGAATGTCTTAGCAGTAGGCAGCCAATTTATGGAACTTGAGAAGATCTTCTGGAGAACACCTTGCGATCCGATTGCCCAAACAAAAACGATCATTCCAGCTAACCATGATAAACCTGCCGAAAATATTGCCAGCGAATGGCTGAATTTATTTGATTTATTTGTAAATAAAACAATTAAAAAGAAAGCTGCCAGAGGCGGTAAGGGAATTAACCAGGTCAGAATTTCATAATTCATTACTATCCGTTAACCTTTCAAGACATTCATTTCCGCAGCTACGATGGAGTTCTTACGGCGAAATACAGATATGATCAGGGCTAAACCGACCGCTGCTTCAGCAGCAGCAGCAATGATAACAATTGCAGCAAAAACCATTCCGCCTACGTTGACTACACCATTAAGTTGGGTGTGATAGTGCCAAAAGGCGAGAATATTGATATTGACAGCATTCAGCATTAATTCAACACCCATCAAGATCGCTATGGAGTTACGACGAACAATAACGCCGTACAATCCAATCAAGAAAAGCGCAGCAGCCAAAATGAGATACCAGGAAAGAGGTACCATTTTTCTACTCCTTCTCTCGATCCATAGCTATGTAAACACCACCCAGAAGGGCAGCCAATAGTAAAACGGAGGCAGTCTCAAAGGGGAGCGCAAATCCGTTCGGAGAAACAAAGCCTTTTCCTAATGCAAGTATTGATTCCTGCCCGGTGAGTGTTAAATCCGCCAATGGTTGCGAGAATCCACTCCATGTAGAAATTTGGCTAATAATGATGAAAAATATGATGGCAACCAGAATAATTGCCAATCCCCAGGCACGATTAGTCTGAGTCATTTCATCACTCATGATGTTGCGTGTAAGCATGACTGCAAAAATCAAAAGGATCGCAATCGCGCCGATATAAACCAGAATCTGTACAGCCGCAAAAAAGCTGGCTCCCAGTAATGCAAATATTGAAGCAACACTTAACAAAGTAACAATCAGCCACAGTGCTGCATGGAACAAATTACGCAGACTGACAACCATAATTGCAGAAAAAACAGTCACAAGCGCAAAACTGATGAAGATTACTTGTTGAACATTCATGTTTAACCTTCCATCATTTTGTTCTTTAGAATATTGTCTGGTTTGGCTACTGGGCGCAATCTTGAACCGATTTCAGCAATATTTTCTCTTTTTTCACGACGTCTGAGCATCCATACAGCAAAGGCAAACAAAATAACATTAAGAACCAGCATGGTGACTATCTGAACAATCGAACCAGCATTATCAATCAGTTTACCGGTTAACATCACCAACACCAATAACAGGATTGCCAATGGGGTTAAGAATTTCCAGTTGATCATCATCATTTGATCAATTCGATAACGCGGCAGACTTCCCCGAATCCAGACACCCAGGAACCAGATAAAAAGAGATTTAACTACCAGATAGACAATTCCAAGGGCAGGGATTGTTTCAGCACCCGGCCCTCGCCATCCCCCTAAAAAAATTGTCGCAAAAATAACTGCCGAAATAAAAGCGCGCAAAAAATCTGCAACGTAAAACATGCCGAATTTGAGACCTGAGTATTCAACATTAAAACCGGCTACCAACTCCGATTCTGCTTCAGCCAGGTCAAAAGGCGCTCTGCCATTCTCTGCAATTGAGGCAATGAAAAAGATAAGTGCACCCAGCGGTAATAGGATAATAAAGGGCACTTCCTGTGCACGGACAATATCACTCATTGACATCGAGCCGCTCAATAAAACAGTTATCAGAAGAACAAATGCCATCGGAATTTCATAAGAAATCATTTGAGCAGAAGCACGAAAAGCGGAAAGCAAGGCGTATTTATTATTAGAGCCCCAACCAGCCATCATTATGCCTATTTCGCCTAGCCCCCCCACAGCCAGCAAAAACAATACTGCCACATTTAGATCAGACCCCGTCAGCGTACTCGATAGGGGCACAATTGCCAACACCATCAAAACTGAGGCAACCACGATTACTGGCGCTAAATGGTATGGCACAGGGTCAACACCATCTGGAATAATATGTTCTTTTATAAAAATCTTGACCATATCCGCAACTGATTGAAAAATCCCCCATGGACCGACTCGGTTAGGACCAAAGCGATCCTGTAGACGGCCGATAATTTTTCTTTCTGCCCAGATAAATATTAATGTAAGCAACAGTGCGAGGGTTCCAAGAACTGCCGCTCCCAAAAAGTAAAGAATGAAGGTTGACCAGGAATCACTTACACGCCAGGTAGATAATAAATTACCCAACCAATTAGCGATGGACATAATTGGATCCTTCAGGAAATCAATAAAATTCATACTATTAATCTCCACTCATTAACGCCAGGTCAAAGCGCCTTTACGCCATATATATAAAAATCCGCTCATCAAAATCGCGATAAAAATGATCGCTTCAAGCACCATAAACAGAGGGATTTGCCCATATGCAACGGCAAATGGGAATAAAAATACTGTTTCCACATCAAAGATGAGGAAAACCAACGCATAAAGGTAAAACTGTATTCGAAATTGGATCCAGGTTTTATCGTACGTTTCGATTCCGCATTCGTATACGGAGTTCTTAATCGGGGTTGGTTTTTTCGGCGAGAGGAGGCGCGCCAGTAGAATTGCTACACCTGGTAAAAAAACTGAAATGACGATAAATATTCCAATATATAGCCATTGGTTGAGCATGAACTCTCCTCTGAATGAATCGAACACAGAGAACTATTGGCCAGTATTCTCCCCGCCCAATTCAGTCGAATAATTTTATCATAGAAGGAAAGCTATTTCTGAATCACAGCACAAATTTTTCTTATTAGAGATGATTGGCTTTAGTTATGGAAAGGTTATTTTTTTTAAAATATTGAAACGAAGCATGATTGAAAAAAATAACCCCATAAAAGAAACTATTCGTGCTTGATTTTGTGTTAATCCGAGAATTGAATGCACTTTAATTTCAACTGGCACAGCAAAAATTGTTTTTTCATAGACTTGTTTTGTTTCAGTTGCTGGAACCAGCAGCATTTTGACCCATAAGGTGCCTGCAAAAATTCCTTGCTCACTGGCGGTGACATGATAAGAAAAAGTCTGTTGGTGACCGGGCCTCATGTTTGCGCTCATCTCACCTGGAGGGTCAATTTTCATTCCGGAGGGGACCATTTCCAGCTTTGTTTCAAAACTGAGATAGGCGGAATTTTTTTCACCATTTTTAAGCCCACCCCAATCGATCGTGTTAGTAAGGAAATCATCACTTAATGAGAGGATAAGTGTAAGGGTCTCTTGTTCTCCCAGGCGCATCTCCGCTGGAATTCGCACTTCCACCTCGCTGTGTGCCAACTCAAGCAGTGATTCTATCGAAATTGCACTCACTGTATTTATCGGTTTAACATTAATCATCAACCCTGGCAACAACAATGATAAGAAAAATAGAAATGGAAAATATGGTTTTCTAACCATTACTGGAAATATCATTTCGCAATTGAAATTCTTCCAAATGAATTGCAGGAAAGGATATGGTGCGTGAAATATCAGTCTGTGGCCAAATGGAAGCCATGAATAGAATCAAGGATGTGGCAATTATGATGAGGAGAATGGTCTTGAGAAGAAAATTTTTAATCTTTAGTCTGGCAGCCATAAGTTTGCTCTAGATGCGTCAACGTGTCATTTTTTTCCGGTGACGGCTCGGTTTCTCGATCCAATTGGTTCCAGAATGCGCAAAGACGAACATTTAATTCAGAATTTAGTTCCAGTGCATCCAGTGATTGTTTTTTAGCCATATTCCAGTCACCCATATGTGCATAAGCTTGAATAAAGGGGAACAACTCTCGGCCATGTTTTGGTTTTTCAGTAATTTCGTTGGACTGCTTCTGAAGCGAAATCACCTCTTGCCAGTCTCCAAATTGCGCTGCCAGTTCAGCTTTTTGATAGTAATAGCACCAATTATGGGCAGCTCCCGCACCAAATATTTGCTTAACCCTCTCAACATTATAAGCAGGAACAAGCCCAATATGTGCATAGTCCGAAATTGCGAACAGTTCGCTTGTCTCCTGATTTATTCCAGGTAAAAGACTATCATCACTATTGACAACCCATATACAGCGTTGATATGGCGCCTCATAAAAAACTACTACGTTCGAGGTTGAACCCTCAAAATACAGCGATCGAATCCCATCACGAATGGGTTGTTCTTTCTCATAAGCGGCATTCTCCCCAAAGCGATATCGGAGGGCACTCAGGTAGTAATAAGGAAGCTGCATAGAATCAATTTCGTCGGCATAAATTACATTGATTGCAAAAGCGATTGAATATTCAGCTACTTTCCCAAACGGCATGGTGGGGGAAAGAAGGGCTGTTCCCCGCTCTAAAGCAGGAATGCGCCATAGTACCTGCGAATAGAAACGTTTTTGCTCCAACCAGTTGTTTTGATATTGGTTAACCGTCCGCACCTGAAATGAAATTGATAAAGCGAGAAGCAAGGTTAACATTAGATTGCTGATAGAAACATTACGAGCAACCCAACGCCAAAAAATGACTGTCAAAATTGCGACCCCGAACATAGGAGCCAGGGCGAATCGATTTGACCACATGCCCACTACCACCTGTCGTTCCAAACTCCAGATGGGTATTCCACCGAAGATAATAGCCAGAATGGCGATGGTAATTCCATTCCTGAAGAAAGAATCGACTGTTTTCTCATCACTACGTTGCCAAACAGATACTATCCAGAATGCCAATAATCCAATTAAGATGCCGACAGTTACAGAGAGGATGAAAGTAAAACTGGTTAAACTGATTGATTGGACAGAAAGTGCAGTTCCCCACGAATGCAAAAGGAGATAAACCACATCCTGCAACATCATTTGCACGTAAAGAAGGCCATTCTTAAATGGCTCATTAAGAATGGAAAATAGAAATTGAGGGTCGTTCGAACTTAACCCTTTGTTAAGCTGTCCAAGAATGATAAACCGATACAGTACAAAGAACACGATAATAACCAGATAAGGCAGCCATTTTTTTATCACCTGCCAAAGTATTTGAGACCTGCTTTGTCCATCTTTTTCGATCAAAAATAGTAAAATGAGCGGCCGCAGCAATTCCAATCCAACAAAATATTCCATCGTCATTAGGCTGGCGAAAGAGGTGAGTATCGCCAGTATCGTAAATCGCAATTTATGTTTAGGTTTCCGTATAGCCAAAACCATTGCCGCTAAAGAGAAGTTAAAAAGACCATATGTAATAAAGTGCTGGCAAAAGGCGATTGATACGGATTGATAGAAAAAACCAGGGTAAAAAGACCACAGCAAAGTTATCCAGGCTGCTTCCTGCTTTCGTGCTGGAAACATACCACGTAAGAAAAACCAAAAACCTACTGCCGCAAACCAGCGTGCCAGTATGCCATAAAACTGCCAGATAATTGGATAGTTCTGCGCAACAGGTAATGGCAATAAATAAGTCCAGATTGAAAACGGCCGATCAAATAAATAATAATTCCAAAATACATTGGGAACATCCATATTTGACAGCAGAATGGCTTGCCAATCATCCCAATAAATACCCATTCGCCAGATCTGGTAACCATACACAATAAGTATTAATATGAACAACCAAAATGGAAAGTTTTTGAAGGTGAATATTGACTTTAAGAATTTATTTTTTTTCAAAGGCAGGATCCCAGGCGATTATCTGTATTGCAACTTCTATTCTCATTCAGGTTACGAAGTATTACAAGGAACCGATCAGAAGTCTACGGAATGTAGAAAATTCCAGAAAGGCGATGACTTTCCAGAATTGGTTGAGGAGAAATAAACAACTTATTTTAAATTCTCTATCCAATTATTCATTCATCAGTTATTATAATCAGAAATGCGCCTATTTTTAGGCGCATGTTCAGCGTTTACTGAAAGGTCAATAAATTATCCAAGATATATTTTTACACGCGTACCATCTTCATCATCAACGTTAATAAAAACTGGATCATCTTTATCAGTTTGTTCATCAATTGCCAGAAGCATGGCTTGAAGATTAAATTTTTGAACACTTTGCGGTAACTTATTTCCGAATCGTTGGATCAACTTCCCAACAAAACGAAAAGGTAAAGGAAAAGATAGTAATATTCGTTGTGGCTTTTCACCATCAGGTTGCTTAACATCAATAAAAATCCATTTTGAATTTTGCAAATTCCAACCAAGGTAAATTAATAAGATTCCTACACTTAAGGGGATGAGTAAGAACCAGAAACCAGTCCCGGTACCATTGAAACTGAGTTGTTGATAAATTTTGAATGCTGTTGAAGCGGTCAAAATAACACCAAGAAGGAGAGGGGTGAGCCACAAAATAATAGACCAGCCTGGTTTTTCAACTTCTAACTGCTGGGGACTGGAGGACACCTCATCCTTAGGTAAGGCTACTGGAGAAATAATTTCTGGTGAATTCTCTTCAACCTTTTCGATTTCACCCAGTAATCTGGCCGCTGTTTCGAGCGGAAGCGCACCAGATTCAACCTTGGACAGAATTTCCATTCGCAAATTTTGCTTATCCATTATTTATCGCCTTACGTTAGAAATGTTCTAAAGCACTTAATAATCGATCTGCTTCTACTGCAGTGATTTTTTTGTCTTGCAGCATTTGTAGGATTAATAATCGTTCCTCGTTTGAAACAGGCTGTGATGCCCTGACCGAGCCAGGTTGGGCAACATTTTTTCCCTCAGTCCTAAAATCCGATTCGTTTTCTGACAGTTCCCAGATTCCTGATCGTTGGAATTTTTCCATCGCTCTTTGTATCCGGTTTTCAATTCCGTTTGTTTTTAAGCGTATTTCTTCTGCAAAATTCTCGTCGAAACTTGAAACATTTCGTGTCTCTATGTTTTCGGCGATTTCTTCCCAGTGAGTATCATCCATCGTCTCAAATGATACGGATGAAAAGGGGGCTTTATCTACTGGCAAAATATTTATTTTTGCTCCAGCCTTTAATGACCAGGAAGCACTTCCGTCGCCAAAGGATTTCTCTATCGATCCCAAATGACCTTTGATGACACTATCCCCCATTTGAAAATTGTAACCACCAGCACTCTTTGCGCTTATGTTAACATCGGCGTTTCCCTTGTAACCAATATGAATATTTCCCCCTGCTCGTAAAGAAAGATTGGTGTGGGCAACCTTCTCTACAAAAAGATTAATATTTCCACCCGTAGAACATTCCAGATCATTCAAAGGTCCGCTGACAAAGAGGTTCCCACCTACCTTTTCAATTTGCACGGGCATCAATGCACTGGCAAGGTTGAGATTTCCGCCTACTTTTTCCACCTTTAAGCCGTTAGTTACTTTGCCCAGGTAGAAATTTCCTCCGACACGTTCAACCATGCCGTTGGCGATAGCTTCAATTTGCAGATTTCCACCTACATCTTCAATCGTCATATTTTCAAAATTTCCAAAAATTTTGCAGTTACCACCAGCATGCTCAATCAGCATGTTAGTAGTGTCAGGAGCTGAGATCAAGCAATGTGTATTACCTGAGATGGTAACTGTTGAATCTTGCTGATCAATTTCTAATTTTTTATTTTCGACGTAGCGGATTTCCACATCTGTTTTTTCCCAGCTGCGGATGTATAGGTTCTTCTTGACATCAATAACAATGTTCTTAACATTCTGATAATTTGTGTTTTTCATGAGCTTCTCCATTCAATTAAACTAAATAGAGTTTAGCATAAATTAATAATTTGTCAATATCTAATTAATTATATTTAAAATATAGTGAATTATATTGATTTAAGCCACATTGCCAGAAATAAGAACATCTACTTCGAATATTAATAGTAATTTTCCTCATCTGTGTATCAAATTGAGGCATGCGGAGTTAATACGAAGATGAGTTAAAATGGTGTGTTGAAATAGATCACAGGATATTGCCTTCAACAGCACAACCCCCTTAATCAGAGGAAAGCAAGATACTTGGATCAATGAAAGCACTCCGAACTCAGATTCTTCATGACAGTTCACAACACCCTGTTGGTTAAACACTCAAATTTAATTCAGTGCATCTCGAAGAGGAGTTAATAATGTGACGATCGAAAACCAGTTTGTGGTTTCTGACGAATAATTACATAATTTGATTAAATCCATGAATTAGTGTCCTGTCTTAGTGTCCCGACGATAGGAAATTTACACTCATAATAAACGCAATTAATCAAATATGAGAAAGTCGGCTCTTGTGATTATCTCCACATATTATGCAAACATAATGAGGGATTATTGACTATATTTTTAGGGAAAAATTTTAGAATTCTTTCTGGTAGCTACATTCCCAATTTCTTGGCTTTATCCCAATATTGATCCAATTCACCTAACGAAAAATCCTGCATCGACTTGCCGGTTTTTTTGACTTCAGTTTCAATAAAATTAAAGCGATTCCGAAAACGCTGGTTTGCCTCTCGTAAAACTGTTTCGGCATCCTGTTTCTGCCATCGCACCAAATTTACCATGGCAAATAGAACATCGCCTAATTCCTTAGACAGCTCTTCGGTATTGGGTGCAGTTTTCACCTCATCTAACTCTTCATTGATTTTTGACCAAACTGGCTCAATCGAATCCCAATCAAAACCTACGCGGGCAGCACGGTCTTGAATATCTTGCGATTGTGCCAGAGCAGGATAATCTCTGGGCACACCGGAAAGAATACCATTCTCTGTTTTTTTGCCATTTTTCTCGCGTTCATTTTCTTTAATCTTTTCCCAATTTGTAAGCACATCTTTGACACCATCAACGCTCACTCGGGCAAATACATGCGGATGGCGGCGAATAAGCTTATCGTGAATACCCTTTAATACATCAGACATACGGAATTCACCATATTCATTGGCAATCTGGGCATGCAGAACAATCTGTAGTAAAAGATCCCCCATTTCTTCACAAATGTGATCAGGATCATCATCATCAATTGCAGACAGGGCTTCGTAGGTTTCCGAAAGTAAATGTTTTCGTAAACTCTGATGATCTTGTTCACGATCCCAGGGACAACCATCCGGTGCACGCAAATGAGCGATGATTTCTTGAAATTCTTCAAACGAAGTGCCGGAAGGTAAGGGAGTTACGTAGAGAGAAGTTAATACACCAATATTACGATTGCGGTCAATTTCGTAGAGAGGCAAACTTTCTACTTGTTCATGTAATGATCCCGCCGCGTGGATAAGCTTTACCGGGTGATCATCCGGGAAAACTTCCATGAGTGTTTGCTTAACTTCTGCTGCGATCATGCGAGAGTAAACTTGCGAAATTAATACCGGTCGGTTGGGCGGAAACTGTGGAAAGTTTGCCGAGGCAATATCGAGAGCATCAATCATTGTCACAGATGAAAATGGATCCAGCGATAATGCACTGAAAGTTGGTTCCAAAAAACTCAGTGCCTCAAAAACCCGATAATTAATCCCTTCCATTTTTGCACGGCGAATAATTTCGGGCGTTGTGCTCTCTGCGACGAAGGGATGTCCAGGTACGGCATAAGTAACGGAAATTTTAATTTTTGCCAATTCGATTATTTCTGAAACAATGGCTGAATAGACTTCTTCAAAATCTGAATACTTCTGGTATAGATAATCAAAGGAATGTTTTTTTATTCTTTGTGGTAAGCCGCTCACCGCAGGATGTTGGGCAGTCCGTAAATAAACATCATCGATTTGGTTTAACCATGACATGGTTTGATTGGTGATCAACTCTACCCCAGCAGGACCGAGACCAATGATCGTAATTCCTTCAAATTGTTCTTCCATAAAACATCCTATTGGATAAATAATCAGAACTCGAACAGGTTTTAAACTGTCCAAGTTCTGAGAAAATTATTTTGTATTGAAAAACCCGTACTTTTTAACGTTTTGTATAAGTTGGGGCTTTGCGGGCGCGTTTCAAACCTGGTTTCTTACGTTCTTTTACGCGAGCATCACGTGTGAGCAAATCCATTTTCCGCAACAATGGCAAATTCGATTCATCCATTTTAACGAAAGCTCGTGCCAAACCCAAACGAACAGATTCAGATTGACCTGTTACGCCACCACCCATAACTTTGACGGAGACATCGAAGGTTTCGCGATCTCGATCAATGGCTTTGAAAGGCAGTAAAATCGATTCCATGTCACTTATGCGACCAAAATATTCATCCACTTCTCTTTCGTTAACAACGAACTTTCCCGTGCCCGACATAACACGAACACGTGCAGTACTCTGTTTACGACGTCCAATACCTTCATAGTATTGATTCATTCATTTGCTCCTTTTTATGCAACGGCTTCCGGCTTTTGAGCTTGATGTGTATGCTCACTACCAGCAAAGATCCGTAAACGTTTCATCAAGCGATGACCCTGTTTGGTGTGCGGAAGCATTCCCCACACCGCTGATCGAATAACCCGCTCAGGATGGATTTCCATCTGGCGCTCCATGCTCACGCTTTTCAAGCCACCAGGATAACCCGAGTGATGGTGGTACATTTTTGATTGCAGTCGCTTTTGATCTACATCCAATTTCTTGGCATTGATCACAACAACGAAATCTCCCATATCAACACCAGGGGTATATGTTGGCTTGTGTTTTCCCAATAAATAACGGGCAATTTGCGTGGCCAGGCGACCAAGATTCTGGCCGTCCGCATCGACAACCAACCAATCTGATTCAGGTGTGCCTTTTATGACATATGTCTTTTCCACGATAATCCTCTCCATTTGCCTTGAAGTATCTACTTCTTAGCCCTATTCAGGTTTTTGATATTGCACTTCCACCAGAGTAAGCCCGTTTGGTTTTGCCAAACCTGGCATTTGCTCTTTTTGATTTTGTACACCACTCACGAATTGCTCAACTTTCCAGAGTTTTTGACCAATTTTGATCTGTAAGAATACAAGACGCCTGACCATATGATACAAAAAAGCATTTGCTTTGATTGTAAAATCAAACTGGTCTAGATCGCTTTCAGTCCATTCTGCCATCTTTATCGTACGAATGGTATGTCCTCCTTTTTGTGGAGCCTTTCCAAACGCAGAGAAGTCATACGTGCCATACAGCGATCTGGAGGCTTGCTGCATCAAGTTCAAATCAACGGGAGGCCAAACTCGCCAGGCAAATCTATCGCGTAACGGGTTTCGATCTGGTTGACAGTAAATGCGGTAACGGTAGCAGCGCATCTTGGCGTCATAACGAGGATGAAATCCCTCTTCTGCCACATTTACCGCATTTACCGCTATATCGTCGGGTAGTTTCGCATTCATGGCTTTTTGCAAGGTATCAATACCATGCGGCCAATCCAAATGAAAGGAAACAACCTGACCTGATGCATGCACTCCGGTATCAGTCCGACCAGCACAAAGGATGGATTTACCCTGCCATTTCAATTGGATGAGGGCAGCTTCAAATTCACTTTGGACTGTACGGGCAGTTCCCTGGCGTTGAAAGCCAAAGAACAGCGTTCCATCGTAAGCTATTTTTACCTGGTAATGTGCCATTCCTTCCGCCTATACGCGGATGGATTATTCTTCCACCAACTCCATGATAACCATTTCGGCGGCATCACCCAGACGCGGGCCAAGTTTCAGCACACGAGTATAACCACCGTTACGATTAGTGAAGCGAGGTGCAATATCATCAAATAATTTTTTCACAATTTCGGGATCATTCCCGAGCCGCGCAGCAACTGTTCGGCGGGCATTTACTTTGTCAATGTCACTGCCTTTTGCACTATTGCGGGCAAGAGTAATCAATTTTTCAGCTTCGCCCCGAATCGCAGCGGCTTTCGCACGGGTTGTTTGTATTTTTTCGTGCGTAAAGAACTGACGAATCAAGGTTCGGCGTAAACCAATTCTCTGATCTTTTGTTCTGCTTAGTTTGTAACCTGCTACATGATGACGCATTGTTGCTTACTCCGTCTCATCCTCATCATCATTTTGTTGTAAGAAGCCTTTTTCCACCATCTTCTGGCGTAGTTCATCCAGGCTCTTCTCACCGAAATTGCGAATTGACATAACAGCCTCGTCACCTTTTTCGAGCAAATCCAACACATCACCAACTGTGGTAACGCCAGTACGCTTCAACGAATTGAAAACGCGCACTGACAAATCCAGGTTTTCGATGGGAGTTTCTGCTGCTTCGCTGGTCAGGCGGCTGCCACTAATCGTTTCCTGTTCGGTTCCTACAACAAATGCTTCTTCCGATATACCAGAAATAAAACGTAAATGATCAATTAACACTTTTGACGCTTCACCGAGCGCTTTTTCAGGTTCAATTGTTCCATCTGTCCAAATTTCCAGTTCCAAACGATCAAAGTTAGTACTTTGACCTACACGAGCCGAGCCGACTGAATAGTTAACACGCCGTACTGGGCTGTAGATTGCATCCACGGGAAGTTCACCAATCGGCAAACGGCCACTTCGATCAGAAGCAGGCGAATAACCGCGACCACGGTCAATGGTCATATCTAATTCCAATCGCGTTTGGGTGTCGTTTACAGTGAATAGATACAGCTCAGGATTGACAATTTCCACTTCCGCCGGTACTTGAATATCGGCAGCCGTGACAACGCCTTCACCGCGCACATCCAGGTGCAAGTGGGCTGAATCTACGTCATGTAAAAACAAACGTAATTGCTTCACCTGCAACATCACTTGAATAACATCTTCTCTTACGCCGGGGATATCGCTGAATTCATGCAAAACATCCGAAATTCGGATAGACGAAACTGCAACACCATCCAGAGATGAGAGCAGTACCCGACGCAAAGCATTACCCAGGGTGACTCCGTAGCCCCGCTCAAGGGGACTGATGACAAACTTGCCGTAGTTTCTACCTTCGGCTTCTCGTTCCACTTTTGGCGTAACCATACTACTTAAGGCACACACGTTCCACCCCTTCCTGACAACTCCGTAAAATGATACATAACATCATTAGCGTGAGTAATACTCAACGATCAATTGTTCGTCAAGGCTACCATCAATTTCCGCTCGTTCGGGTAAACGATTCACACGACCACTGAAGTTCTTCAAATCTCGGTCTAGCCATAAGGCTGGGGTTCGCTTTTCAGCAAAATCAGCCATTTCTTTGAAGAATTCAAGCTTGCGGGAATTTTCTCGAACTTCGATGACATCACCAACCTGAATTAACATGGAGGGGATATCAGACTTGATGCCATTAACTGCAACATGACCATGGTTGACTAATTGTCGAGCCTGAGCACGACTATCGGCCAGGCCGAGGCGATAAAAAACATTATCCAGGCGTAATTCAAGCGTTTGAAGCAAGTTCAAGCCTGTAAGACCACGTTTCTTTAAAGCTAAACCATAAAATCGACGGAACTGACGTTCCAAAACACCATATGTGCGGCGGGCGCGTTGTTTGGCGCGTAGTTGACGGGAATAATCTGAACCCCGGTCAACACGACCTGAACGAGTTTTTCCATGCATCCCTGGTGGGTAATTACGCTTTTCAATTGCGCATTTCATGGAATAACAGCGTGCACCTTTAAGAAAGAGCTTTTCTCCTTCACGCCGACATAGTTTACATACCGGACCGGTATATCTTGCCATAAATCATCCCTCTCTTTTTATTAGACGCGGCGTTTCTTCGGTGGCCGGCAGCCATTGTGGGCGACCGGTGTAATATCAGCAATGGATCGAACTTTGATCCCCATGCCTTGAATGGCACGGATGGCAGATTCGCGACCAGGGCCGGGACCTTTAATAATCAGATCCACTTCCTGAACACCCATTTGTTGCGCCACTTTCAGCGCTTGTTCTGCTGCCAAACGGGCAGCAAACGGGGTGCTTTTGCGGGAGCCTTTAAACCCAGCTGATCCTGAACTCGCCCAACAAACGGTGTTTCCCTGACTATCAGTCACGGTAATAATCGTATTATTGAATGAAGCAAAAATGTGTACCTCTGCTGAGGACAGTTGCCGCTTCACCTTACGAGCCGAAGAAGAGCGTCTAGCTGTGCGTACGTTTTGAGCCATAAATCCTCACTAACCTCTTATTTCAAATTCTTCATAATATCGTGCTGATAGACCTCACAGCTGCCGCGGACAGAGGGTATGTCCTACTGCTTGATCATTTAACACAATGTTATTTCTTAGTTGCTCCACGGCGTCGGCCACGACCTGCAACCGTCCGCTTGGGGCCTTTTCGTGTTCGCGAATTTGTGCGCGTCCGCTGTCCACGAGTGGGCAGATTACGGCGATGACGCAAACCTCGATAACAACCGATTTCCACAAGTCGCTTAATATTCATCTGCACAGAACGACGTAAATCGCCTTCAACAGTGTAATTCTTGGCGATATACTCACGGAGCATATTCGCATCATCTTCTGTCAGATCACGGACACGGATGTCTGGACTCACACTGGTGGCAGATAATACTGATTTCGCCCGTGTGGGACCAATACCGTAAATATAGGTTAATGCAACCTCGATGCGCTTATTGCGCGGTAAATCTACGCCTTCAATTCTCGCCATATGTCCTTACCCCTGTCGCTGTTTATGCTTTGGGTTTTCGCAGATCACAATTAATCTGCCATGTCTTTTTACAATTTTGCACTTTGCACAACGCTTCTTTATAGATGGTGTTACTTTCATTAATTACTCCTCGTAATAATTGCGGAGATGTGAGCCAAAGACGCAATTATACCGTTTCTACACCTTTTCGTCTAGGTTTTCCGCCATCCTTGAGTAATGTCAGTATTCGCGGTCCATTCTCTGTCACAGCCACAGTATGCTCAAAATGAGCTGTCAATGAGTGATCGGAAGAAATGACTGTCCACTGATCTTTCAAAACAAGGGTTGCGGGAGTTCCTACCAGTACCATTGGTTCCAACGCAATCGTCATTCCAGATTTTAGAATTAATCCTCTACCGGCAATTCCATAGTTTGGAACCTGAGGGCCTTCATGCATCTCACGTCCGACTCCGTGCCCAGTATATTCACGGGTTACAAAGTAGCCCTGACTTTCAACATAGACCTGGACGGCATTTGAGACATCGCCAACTCTGTTACCATCCACCATTTTTTCAATACCCACATACAATGATTTTTCGGTCAAATCCAATAATTTTTGGGCTACATCCGAAACTTGACCAACCGGAACTGAAATGGCGGAATCAGCTACAAATCCTTCATAAACAGTACCACAATCAATCGAGACAATATCACCCTCCTTCAGAACACGTTTACCTGGAATGCCATGAACCAGTTCTTCATTGACACTGACAGTTGTACTGGTAGGATAGGGATATGCCCCCGGGTATTTATAAAACGGTGAATAGACACCATATTTCTTTAATACTGCTTCCGCGGCAGCATTTAAATCTGCAGTAGTAGCACCAGGATTAGCGGCGTCTGCTGCAGCCTGTAGTGCTTCAGCATTGATTTGACCAGCCTGGCGCATAATTTCTAACTCTTGCGCAGATTTAATACTGATTCGGCGTTCCCAGCTCATTTTACTTTGTGACCTTTTCTTCGATTGCCGTTAGAAGTTTTTCTGTAACTAATTCAATCGGCAAAGTACCATCGATTTCAACCAATAAATTCTTTTCACGGTAGTATTCGATTAATGGTGCAGTTTGCGTTAGATAAACATCAATACGACGTTTTACGGTCTCAGATTTATCATCGTCGCGCTGATAAAGCACAGCACCATCTTTATCACAAATTCCGGGAATAACTGGAGCATTAAATTTTTCATGATAGACAAAACCACAAACAGGGCATGTCCAGCGGCCACTCAAACGGTCAATTAAAATATCTGCGTTCACATAGATATAAGGAACGCAATTAATAGCCGCGCCCCATTGGGATAGCATTTCTGAGAGTGCTGCTGCCTGAGCTGGGGTTCTAGGAAATCCATCCAACAAAGCCCCCGCTTTACAATCAGAGCGCGTAAGCCGATCCTTAATCATGGCAATCGTGACATCATCCGGAACCAATTCTCCGCGGCTCATGAATGTTTGTGCCAATTTACCTAAATCTGTCTCATTCTTCAGATTTTCTCGAAAGATATCACCTGAAGAAATATGCGCCAAATTTAGCTTCTTCGAAATAATTTGTGCTTGTGTTCCCTTACCGGCGCCCGGAGGACCTAAAAGGACAATATATTTCGCCATTGACTGCTCATCCATCATGTTAGCCTTTGATTAAGCTTTCGTCGTACCCGTGCAATTTCAGTTCTGTCTCAATAATATTGAAGGTATCTCGAACAACGCCTACAACAATCAGCAGACCTGCTGAACCGATCAAAAACACACTGGCACCACCTACGCTTGCAGGCAATAACAATTCAACAATATATGGTAGCACTGCGACCAACCCCAGGAAAAACGCTCCCGGGAAAGTGATACGGCGCTGTACTTTGGTCAGATACTTTTGGGTCGGGGCACCTCTCAAAACACCAGGGATTTGTGCTCCCTGTTTTTTCAAGTTATCCCCATAATTCTGCTGAGCGAATAAAACATCCGTATAGAAGAAAGTGAAAAGTACCACCATCAAGAAGAACATTAATGAAAATCCAAATCCTTGCCCATTAAATAACTTATAAACGCCATTCGAAAAACTTGCAATCCAGGTAATCTTACTCTGAATAAAATATGAAGCCACGATTGCCGGAAACGTTAGTATTGATTGGGCAAAAATTAGTGGGATCATACCTGCCATGTTTACCATCAGCGGCAAGTTACTGCGCACCGGCATGGACATTCGGTTGCCAATACGCCGACCAGGGAAGAGCACCGGCACATTGCGGCGACCTTGCTGAACAAATACGATCGCAAATATCGTTAAGACCAGGATCACCATCATGAGAATGAAGAGCCACCAACCATTTTGTTGATCTGAGAGCATGCGCAAAAGATTCGTAGGAATTTGTGCAACAATACCGGCAAAAATGATCAGAGAAAGACCCTGATTGGGAATGCCATACTCAGATATCAATTGGCCCAGCCAGATACCAAACATTGTTCCAGCTAACATACTGAAAAGAATAGTCAGGGTCGGAACAAGGCTGGCTCCTGAAAGACCATATTGAAAAGTGAGTACCGATTGCCCTCCCATTTGTTGAGCCATGGAGTTGAAGATATTGATCTGACCGATAGCAGAAAGCAGACCCATCGGAATTGTCAAAATCATTGTCCACTTTTCCATCCATTTTTGACCTTCGCGCGGGTTTTCTTTCATCTTTGCTTCGAGCGCAGGAATGATTGGGACAAGCAATTGAATGATAATTTGGGCGGTAATGTAAGGGTAAACACCCATCGCCAGAATTGAGAATCTGGAAATTGTTCCACCTGAAAGAAGATCCAGGAGACCTAATAAATTACCTGCGGCACCACCGGAAGAGACCAATTGCGCAATCACATCCCGATTGATTCCAGGTACCGGTATATTGGCTGCCAATCGATAAAGGATCAGTAATAGTAATGTAAGTAGTAACTTTCTGCGGATATCTTCAGATCTAAATAAATAGCGCCAAGCCGACCGTTTCATCCGTGTATCTCCTTATCCATTAGCTATAGTGCTATCAATTCGACTGTGCCGCCAGCGGCTTCGATCTTTTCTTTAGCAGATTTAGTTACACGATGAACCTTAACTGTCAAAGGAACAGAAATTTCGCCACGGCCTAAAACCACAACCGGGTTACTATTCTTGTGAAGCATATTGGCTGCTGCCAAGACTTCCGGAGTCACTTCAGCTTTCGCGTCGAATTTCGTCAGCTGGCTGATGTTAACCTCATTGAACTCTACCCTATTAGGGGGCGTGAAGCCTTCACCACGCATAAATGGCAAACGGCGATAAAAGGGCAGGTTTCCACCTTGCCGATAAAGGTTTCCACCAACACCAGAGCGTGAATTTTGGCCTTTGGTACCCTTACCCGCTGTCTTTCCTTTTCCAGCAGAAATACCGCGGCCAACACGTGTGCGTTTCTTGCGGGATCCCTCGCTGGGGAATAAATCATTTAGTTTCATTCTTCCACCTGTTCTTCAATTAAAACCAGATGATTGATCTTTGATAACATTCCACGAATTGTCGGGTTATCTTCCTGGACCACTGATTGGTTTAATTTACGCAATCCTAAAGCACGAACTGTAGCTTTATGAGTTTCAGAATATCCAATAGCGCTTTTCACAAGAGTGATCTTCAACATCTTTTTGGTAGATTTTTTCTTAGGCATGCTTTCTCCTATCCCAGAAAGGCAGCATTTCATTTATGCTCTTTCCTCGAAGGGTAGCTTCTTCCTCGGGGGATTTTAACTGTTCAAGCGCTAGAAAAGTTGCCTTGACAACATTCAAGTCATTAGCGCTCCCCAGCGATTTGGTCAAAATGTCGCGAATACCAACAGCTTCCAGAACGGCACGTACACCACCGGCTGCAATTACTCCGGTACCGGGTGAAGCCGGTTTTAAAAGGACACGTGCTCCAGCTACTTTGCCGAGGACCTCATGCGGAATGGTTGTATTATAAATACTCACTTTGCGCATGTTACGATGGGCACGTTCAGTTGCTTTGCGCATGGCATCCGGCACAGCGTTGGCTTTACCAACACCTAAACCTACGCGACCGTTATTGTCGCCTGCCACAATTGCAACGCGGAATTGGAAACGACGTCCACCTTTTACCACTTTGGCAACACGCGCAATTTCGATCACGCGCTCATCATATGATTGTTCCATGGTTTGAAATTCTCTCTTTTCCATAAGTCAAGCCCTTTCTTAGTTAGAATACTAAGCCAGCCTCGCGGGCTGCCTCAGCCAAGGCTTTGACCCGGCCGATATAGCGAAAACCACCGCGATCAAACACTACCTGGGTGATTCCTTTTTCTTTCGCACGTTCTGCCACCAGCTTACCAACCAGGCGAGATTGTTCGGTCTTGGTGAGACCATTGGTCTGTTCCCGTAAATTACGGTCTACAGTCGATGCGGCAGCCAGTGTCTGACCGGCCACATCATCAATCACCTGGGCGTAAATTTCTGCACTGCTGCGAAACACTGCCAAACGAGGTCGTTCTTGGGTTCCACTGATAAATTTACGAACGCGGGCATGTCTTCGCAAACGTTGTTCTTTACGACTCAGCTTTGTCATAGACGTCCACCTACTCTTTTATTTCTTACCGGCTTTACCAGCCTTACGACGGATCCGTTCACCCTGGTAGAAGAGACCTTTTGCTTTATAAGGTTCTACCGGGCGAATCTTGCGAATATTCGCCGCAACTTGACCAACATGCTGTTTGTCATAACCCATCACTTTGATGATACCCGCACGGGTATCAACTTCAAAGCTAATTCCTTCTTCCGGAGTAATTTCTACTGGATGGGAATATCCGACATTGAGCACCAGGTTCTTTCCATTCATTTCGGCGCGGTAACCAACGCCTTGAACCTGTAAGACACGGGTGAAGCCATCACTTACACCTGTTACCATATTTTGAATTAATGCCCGGGTTGTTCCATGTAATGAGCGATTCATCGCTTCATCATTTGCACGGGTCACAATCAATTGGTTTTCTTCCATTGTTACGGACATATTTGGGGTAAATTCATAAAACAATTCACCCTTTGGTCCTTTAACATTGAGAGATTTACCATCAATTTTGACCTGCACACTACCAGGAACAGCTACCGGTAAACGTCCAATACGAGACACGACTTACCTCCTCTCACACCTATAGTTACCAGACTTTGCAAAGGATTTCGCCACCGACATTTAATTGGCGAGCCCGTTGGCCAGTCATCACACCTTTGGGTGTGGACAGGATTGCGATACCCATACCTGATAATACCCAGGGAATATCCTGTTTGCTTGTATAGATACGGCGGCCAGGGCGGCTTACACGCTTCAACCCAGTGATCACCGGTCGTCGGAAACGACGTTCACCAACATATTTCAGCTTGACCCGTAAAGTGTACATGGCGGGTTTTTCGCCATCAACCACTTCAAAGTCTTCAATAAAGCCTTCTTCCTTCAAAATTCTGGCAAGCTCTGCCTTTAATTTTGAAGTAGGCATGGCTACTGTACCTTGCTGGACAAGCAGACCATTGCGAATACGAGTCAGCATATCGGCAATAGGATCGTTAACACTCATGCTAATACCTCCGGTTGCCCGCTACCAAGATGATTTTTTGACGCCAGGGATTTTGCCTTCGAGCGCGAGCTCTCGAAAACAAATTCGACATAGGCCAAATCGACGAATATAACCACGCGGGCGGCCGCAGCGATTGCAACGGTTACGAACCTGCACAGCAAATTTTCGACGTTTTTCACGATATTCCATGCACTTCTTTGCCATATTAATCCTTTCTGAATGGCATCCCTAGCAAACCCAACATGAGACGGGCTTGATCGTCGGAATCGGCAGTGGTAACAATAGTAATTTCCATCCCGCGGATTTTATCGACTTTGTCGAATTCAATCTCAGGAAAAATTAATTGTTCACGTAAACCAAGTGTGTAATTTCCACGGCCATCAAAAGCGTCCGGAGAAATTCCACGGAAGTCACGTACACGGGGCAAAGCAATATTCATCAGGCGGTCCAGGAATGACCACATTCGGCCACCCCGCAGGGTTACCATCGCCCCAATTGCGCGTCCCTCACGCAGCTTGAAAGCCGCAATACTGGTTCGGGCTTTTGTCACCACAGGTTTTTGGCCTGCAATCGTGGTGAGATCTGCCACAGCGGCATCCATTGCTTTGGGATTATCCATTGCTTCTCCCAAACCAATGTTAATAGCAACCTTTGTTATGCGCGGAACTGACAAGATATTCTCAATACCCAGTTCTTTCTGCAAAACAGGCACTACTTCGTTCTGGTACTTTTCTTTCAAATAATTCATTCTATACTCCCAGACGGTTTACTCATCAATCAAGGCGTTGCATTTTTTGCAAATTCGCGATTTTTTCTCACCATCAATTTGGATTCCAACGCGAGATGCCTTGCTGCATTTTGGGCAGACAAGCATCGCATTAGAAATATCAATTGAAGATTCAAAACGCACCATACCGGGGTTGACTGTTCTTCCCTGGCTTTGAACTTGCTTCTGATGTTTTGAACGCAAATTTACACCTTGAATAACCAAACGACCTTCTTCCGGAAAAACCTTAATCACTTCACCACGTTTTCCCTTATCTTCAGTGCGCCCGCTAATTATTTCAACGGTATCGCCTTTACGAATTTTTGTACTCATTGGCTTTACTCCTATATTCCTTCTACAGTACTTCCGGAGCCAGTGAGACGATCTTCATATAGCCTTTTTCACGCAATTCGCGCGCTACAGGCCCAAAGATACGAGTCCCTCGCGGGTTTTGGCTTTCACCATCCAGGATCACCGCGGCATTGTCATCAAAGCGGATGGAAGACCCATCATCTCGACGCCATTCTTTGGAACAACGAACGATGACGGCTTTTACCACTTCACTTTTCTTAACAGAACCTTGTGGTGTCGCAGATTTTACGGTAGCGACTACAATATCTCCTACCGAACCATAATGGCGAACTGAGCCACCCATCACATGGATTACCAAAAGTTCTTTTGCTCCGGTATTATCCGCTACTTTGATTCTAGACTCTGTCTGGATCATCCCTATTCTCCTTCGGCTGTCTCCCCGCTTTTGACGGGCTCACCTGAACGACGAACGATAGATTGAACAACCCAGCGTTTTTCACGGGAAAGCGGTTTACTTTCCACAATTACGACCTTGTCACCGATATGACATTCCATCTCATCATGTGCTTTATATCGTTTGCGCAGATGCACAACCTTCTTATAAAGTGGATGACGGAAAGTTCGTGTGACTTCGACGACTACAGTCTTCATCATCTTGTCGCTCGTGACGACACCTGATAACCGACGACGACTATTACTCATTTTTCACCTTCCCGTGCGCTCGCCAAATTACGCTCATGCAAAATAGTCTCCAATTGCGCTACTTGACGTCGTACTCTTTTCAACCGGCTCGTATCGGTGAGTTGCCCAGTCACAATCTGAAACCGTAGGTTCATCAGCTCCTGGCGCGTGTCCTCTGTACGACTCCGAATTTCTTCATCAGACATATTTCGAATATCAGCCGATTTCATTATTCCTGCTCTCCTTGAACTTCTTCATTCTTGCGCACTACCTTTGTCTTAATGGAGAATTTGTAGCTGGCTTGCTTCAAAGCATGAAGAGCTGCCTCATCGGGAACACCTGCCAATTCGAACATTATTCGGCCTGGCCTAACGACCGCCACCCAGTATTCCACACTACCCTTGCCTTTACCCATGCGAGTTTCGGCAGCTTTCTTGGTGTAAGGTTTGTCTGGGAAGATGCGGATCCACACTTTTCCGCGGCGCTTCATATAACGCACGATCGACCGGCGAGCTGCCTCAATTTGACGGGCAGAGACATAGCCAGGTTCCAACGCTTGCAAGCCAAAATCTCCGGTCAGCAATTCTGCTCCCCGCAAGGCTTTTCCGCGCATACGACCACGCATTTGTTTTCGCCACTTTACACGTTTTGGCATCAACATAGCAATTACCTCTCTATAACAGCTGAAAATAAATTCAGCATTCGAATTCTACTCACTGATATAAACGCCTTCAGTGCGCTCTGCTTTTTCTTCCACACCTGGCAAAATATCGCCTTTGTAAATCCACACCTTAATGCCAATTTGGCCGTAAGTCGTGGACGCTTCATGTCTGGCGAAATCAATATTAGCCCGCAATGTCTGCAAAGGAACTCGTCCTTCACGCAACCAAACGGTACGCGCCATCTCAGCACCACCCAGGCGGCCGGCTACTTCGATTTTGCAACCTTTAGCACCCTGGCGAATTGCCTGGCTGATCGCACGTTTCATTGCTCGGCGATAAGCTACACGTCGTTCCAATTGTCCGGCAATATTCAATGCCACAAGATAGGCGTCCAGATCCGGTTCTTTGATCTCTTTGATATCGAGATCGATTTTTATGCCCGTTAAGGTTTCAAGATCGGCACGGATTTTTTTGACATTTTCGCCTTTGCGACCAATGAGAATGCCAGGTTTTGCGGTATTTACGATCACCTTAATTTTACTGGGAAATCGTTCAATCTCAACACGTGAAACACCGGCCTTACCAGAATAATCCTTTAGCATATCTCGGATTTTCAAATCCTGATCAAGATTTTTACTGTAATCATTATTCTTGGCAAACCAGCGTGCTTCCCATGGTGCAATAATGCCTAGACGATAACCAATCGGATGTACTTTTCGACCCATATTATCTCCTGATATTTCCTCTAATTCCTGTTAGCAGCCCGAAGCTATTCACGTTCACGCAAGATCACATCAACATGTGACGAGCGGCGTAAAATCGGCTTGAATCGGCCACGTGCACCAAAGCGTCGCCAGCGGCGGGTAGGGGCTTCATCTGCTGTAATCTTATAGATATACAGGTCATCGCGGCTTACGCCAAAGTTCTCTTCCGCATTAGATACTGCCGAAACCAATAGTTTTCCAACTGGTTTTGCAGCACTTTTGGTCATGAATTTCAGCGTATTAATTGCTTCCACAACAGGTTTGCCGCGCACGGTATCAACTACCAGGCGTACCTTTTGGGCAGACATCGATAAATTGCTTAATTTTGCACGAATATCAGTTGCCATTTTTTACTTCCCTTTCGAAGATTTTTCAGCAACATGACCGCGGAAATTGCGAGTTGGCGCAAATTCTCCCAAACGGTGACCAACCATGTTTTCTGTAACATAAATCGGAACATGGCGCCGGCCATCATGTACAGCAATTGTATGTCCTAACATCTGTGGGAAGATCACACTGGCACGACTCCAGGTACGAACAACCTTTTTTTCACCACGGGCATTCATTTGCTCTATTTTCTTTAACAATTTCGGCTCAATAAATGGGCCTTTTTTCAACGATCGAGACATGTCGTTATTCCTCTCAATACCTAGTTAGCAAAAACCTATCCTCGTTTTCCCGCAGAACGGCGGCGAACGATGTATTTGTCCGAGCTCTTGTTGCGGCGAGTTTTATAGCCAAGCGTTGGTTTACCCCACGGGCTCTTGGGACCGGGCATACCAATCGGCTGACGTCCTTCACCACCACCATGCGGATGATCGCGGGGACTCATTGCTGTACCACGCACTGATGGACGGATGCCCATATGGCGTTTTCGACCAGCTTTACCTAATTTGATATTCTTGTGATCCAGGTTACCCACCTGCCCAATCGTTGCATAACATACCTGACGGATCAGTCGTACTTCTCCAGAGGGTAGACGAATCTGGGCAAAATCACCTTCCTTCGCCAAAACCTGTGCAGCTGTACCGGCTGAACGCACCATCTGTCCACCACGTCCTTCTTTCATTTCAATGTTATGGATCATGGTACCCAAGGGAATGCGCGAAATCGGGAGGCAATTTCCAACTCGAATTTCAGCACTGGCACTGGTCATAACAGCATCGCCAACTTTCAAGCCTACCGGGGCCAGGATGTAGCGTTTTTCACCGTCGGCATAATTCAGTAATGCCAGACGGGCTGTTCGGTTTGGATCATATTCGATTGCAACAACACGAGCCGGAACCTCGGGTTTATTTCGTTTGAAATCAACCAGGCGGATATACTGCTTGTGACCACCACCCTGATGACGAACGGTTATCCTGCCAGACACGTTGCGACCAGCATGAGCTTTGCGAATAACGATTAAGGATCGTTCCGGTTTGCTCTTTGTTATTTCTTCGAAACTATACCCGGTCTTATTGCGCTGACCCGGGGTGGTTGGTTTATAAACCTTAATAGCCATTATTCAACCCCTTCAAAAATCGCAATTCGATCATCGGGTGAAAGTGTAACGATCGCTTTCTTGTAGCCAGCATTACGAACGACCAGGCGGCGACTGCGAGCCCGGCGGGTTCGTTTGGCAGGAACATTGATGATGTTTACCCGTAAAACGGTTACATCGAAAATCTGCTCCACTGCATCTTTTACCAGCGTGCGGGTTGCATCTTCTGCCACTTCAAACACGTATTGGTGCAAACTATTCACAAGATAGTTTGTCTTTTCAGTGACCAGAGGACGGCGGAGCGTTTCGTAAATTGAACTCATTGGATCCTCCTACCTATCCCAGGTATCCCTGCACTACATCCAAAGATGCGAGCGGGAAAATGATTTTTTGATATTTCAGTAAATCACGGATGTTGAGGTAATTTGCCACCAACACTTTGGTATCTGGCAAATTACTTGTCGTGCGGATCACTTCCGCGAATGTTGCTTTTTCGGGAATGAGTACCAAAACACTATCTGTACCAACCAGCGTATTCAATACACCAGCCATAAATTTTGTTTTGACTTCCGGCAATGACAAATTGTCTACAACAATAATGGAATTTTCTGAAGCTTTGACTGACAGTGCTGATCGCAAGGCAGCCCGGCGCATTTTACGCGGCATGGATTGCTCATAAGAATGTGGATGGGGAGTATGGATGCGACCGCCACCCTTCCACTGCGCAGCACGAATTGATCCCTGTCGAGCACGCCCAGTGCCCTTTTGACGCCAGGGTTTACGACCACCACCAGCAACCTCATGACGGGTTTTGGTGTCATGCGTTCCAAGACGTGCGTTTGCCATCTGGCGAACGAAAGCCTGGTGCATCAAATTTACGTTAATAGGGGCTTCAAAGATAGCAGCTGGTAATTCAACTGTTTTTACTTTCTTGCCCTCAATGTTTAAGACATCTACCTGCATAATCTCACAGCTCCCTTAGTTCTTTCGTGCCTCTTTGATCATTACCAGGCCACCACGTGAACCAGGTACTGAACCGCGCACTCCAATAAGGTTGCGGTCAGGATCCAACAGGACGACTTTGAGATTCTGAGCAGTTATTCGATCATTGCCCATATGCCCCGGTCCACGTGCGCCCTTGTAAACACGACCTGGGGTCGTTCCTGCACCGTGAGAGCCTGGAGCTCGCAGTCTATCCGATTGACCATGTGTCTTGGGACCGCCACGAAAACCGTAGCGCTTCACACCACCCTGGAAACCTTTACCCTTGCTGGTGCCAACGACATCTACAATGTCACCTACAACAAACACATCAACCGACAACTTATCACCTTCACTTACCTCAGCATCTTTAACCCGAAATTCGCGGATGAATCGCAGGGGAGGTAAATTTAAATTTTTCCGCTTTAAGTGACCCAGTTGACCGCCGGTTAATCGTTTGGGTTTTACCTCGCTATATCCCAATTGGATCGCCTGATAGCCATCGTTCTCGACTGTGCGAACCTGAGTAATATAGCAAGGCCCAGCTTCAATGACGGTAACCGGAATTGCAGCACCTTTTTCATCGAAAATCTGGGTCATACCGATTTTCTTGCCGATCAGCCCTTTCAACATTTCAGTTTTCTCCTTGTTATTTATAGATTGACGGGACTGTCAACTTGGGCTAAGCTGCATCATCCCCGAGCACTATGAAGTCAGTGGCTTGCTGCGATACTGCGCATCTTTTCTCGTTCGCCCACAAAACCACTCTTTCACGGCCATCGATCACGGGCTCGACAAACCCGCAACCTTACAAGTGTAACACCGTTCCTACACTCTGAGAAGGGGTGTCTTTTCTAAAGACAATCCCTTCTTGTATCCTTATATTAAATGTGCAATTACAGAATTTGTAGAAAAATAATTATATTTTGATTTCAATATCAACGCCGGCAGGTAAATTTAACCGCATGAGCATATCAATTGTCTTTGAATCAGGATCCAGCACGTCAATCAGACGATTATGAGTCCGAATCTCAAAATGTTCATGAGAATCCTTATCAATAAATGTGGAACGACGGACTGTAAATCGTTCTTTTTTGGTTGGCAATGGAACAGGTCCCACTACTTGAGCGCCACTGCGCTCAGCCGTATCTACAATCCGCTTTGCGGATTGATCGAGGACACGGTGGTCATATGCTTTCAAACGAATTCGAATGCGCTGTTTCGCCATATTCATCCACCTATTATTCTAAGATCTTCGTGATAACACCAGCGCCGACGGTCAGACCGCCCTCGCGGATGGCAAACTTGGAACCCTGCTCCAACGCAACTGGCACAATTAGCTCGACCATCATGTTGACGTTATCGCCTGGCATTACCATTTCTACACCTTCCGGCAACGTGATCGAGCCGGTTACATCCATCGTGCGAATGTAGAACTGCGGTCGGTATCCAGGGAAGAAGGGTTTGTGCCTTCCACCTTCATCGCGCCGTAATACGTACACTTCCGCCATGAATTTGGTGTGGGGGGTGATGCTCTTCGGTTTAGCAACCACCATTCCGCGCTCAATATCTTCACGGTTGATTCCGCGCAGCAGCAAGCCCAGATTATCTCCAGCCATGCCCTGATCGAGCAGCTTGTGGAACATTTCCACGCCGGTGCAGACCGAATCCATGCTCTTTTCGCGCAGTCCAACGATCTCTACCGGTTCTCCCACTTTGATCATGCCGCGATCTACACGACCGGTCACTACGGTGCCACGACCTTTGATCGAGAAGACATCTTCCACCGGCATCATGAACGGTTTGTCCATTTCTCGTTCCGGCTGGGGTATGTAGTTATCCACTACATCCAGCAGTTCGCGTATGCTGTCATATTCAGGCGCCATCGGGTCGGTTGAGGTGCTTTCCAACGCTCTCAAGGCTGATCCCTTGACAATCGGGGTTTCTTCACCCGGGAATTTGTACTCGGTCAGCATTTCGCGCAGTTCCATCTCGACCAGTTCGATCAATTCAGGATCGTCCATCTGGTCGGTCTTGTTCAGGTAGACCACAATGCTGGGGACTTCCACCTGGCGCGCTAACAACACATGCTCGCGGGTCTGAGGCATTGGGCCATCAGGCGCGGCTACCACCAGGATGGCGCCATCTATCTGCGCAGCTCCGGTGATCATGTTCTTGATGTAGTCTCGGTGACCGGGCATATCCACGTGGGCATAGTGCCGTTTGGCCGTCTGATATTCCACGTGTGCAATGTTGATGGTGATGCCGCGCGCTTTCTCTTCCGGCGCGTTGTCGATCTGGTCATATGCTCGATATTCTGCAAAGCCCATTAACTGACTGACTTTGGTTATCGCCGCTGTTAACGTCGTCTTACCGTGGTCAATGTGTCCCATTGTTCCCACATTCAAATGTGGTTTACTGCGATCAAATTTCTCCTTCGCCATAGTTCCTTGCTCCTTAAATCATTAAGCGATAAATTTACAAATTTAATAACCGACGCGCAACCGTTTCCGAAACAGGTGCATAATGGTCGAATTCCATGGAAAAAACTCCACGACCCTGGGTACCTGACCGCAACTCGGTAGCATAACCAAACATCTCAGCCAAAGGAACCATCGCATGAACCGCTTGTGAATTTCCAGGCCGCACATCCATGCCTTGAATTTCTGCGCGACGAGAATTGAGCTGCCCCAACACATCACCCAGATAATCTTCCGGCATAACAACTTCCACTTTCATGATGGGCTCCAATAAGATAGGTTTTCCTTTTTGGAAAGCTTCTTTGAAGCCAAATAATCCAGCTAATTTAAATGCCATTTCGCTTGAATCGACTTCATGGTATGAACCATCGACAAGCGTGACTTTTAAATCTGTGACGGGATACCCGGCTAGGATACCAGATTCCGCAGCTTCCCGGACGCCGTTTTCAATGGCTCGATGGTATTCCTTGGGGACAGAACCGCCTACGATGGCTACTTCGAACACAACTCCGCCACCGCGGGCTAATGGTTCAACATCGAAAACAACATGTCCATATTGACCGTGCCCACCGGATTGTTTTACGTACTTATAACTATAATTTTGTACAGCGTTTTGAATGGTTTCTCGATAAGAGACCCGTGGACGACCAATGTTAGCCTTCACATTGAATTCACGCATCATGCGGTCCACCAGTACATCCAGATGAAGTTCACCCATACCAGAGATCACAGTTTGACCTGACATTTCATCTGTCGAAACACGGAAGGTGGGATCCTCTTCCGATAATCGCCGTAAGGCTTCTGACATCTTATCTTGATCCGCTGTGGTTTTGGGTTCAATCGCAATGAAAATAACCGGTTCCGGAAAACTGATGCTTTCCAATACGATTGGCGTGCCATTGTTACACAACGTTTCCCCGGTGAAACTAAATTTTAATCCCAATATTGCACCTATATCACCAGCTGGAATTGACTCCACATCTTCACGACGATCAGCATACATCCGGATTAAACGACCTACCCGCTCTTTCTTACCTTTGAGAGGATTGATAACTGTTTCACCAGCATTCATCTTGCCGGAATAGACTCTAAAATACGCCAGCCGTCCCATATAGGGGTCACTGACAATTTTGAAGACTAATGCAGCCAAAGGTCCTAAATCATCAGGATGGAGCTCGATCAGTTCATCCGTGTCAAGAGAAGTTGCCTGGACTGGCGGAACATCCAACGGAGAAGGCAGATAATCAATAACAGCGTCTAATACAGGCTGAACACCCTTATTTTTTAAGGAGGAACCACAAAATACAAGGGTAGCTTTACTATTGAGGACGGAGTTGCGCAAACTGACTTTTAGCTCTTCATTGCTAATCTTTTGGCCCTCGAGATATTTTTCAATCAGGTTGTCATCAACTTCGGCAGCTTTTTCAACAAGCTGTTCACGAGCAAATTGGGCGGCTTCTAACATTTCAGCTGGAATTTCTCGAACAAGAGGTTCGCGACCTTCCAAATCTTCCCAATATATTGCTTTCATCTCCATCAGATCAATAACGCCAACAAAGGCTGCTTCTGATCCGATCGGGATTTGCATGGGAATCGGGAAAGCTCCCAATCGATCGACGATTGATGCTACCGAATTTTCAAATGATGCGCCAACACGATCCATTTTATTAATAAAACAGATCCGTGGAACATGGTAGCGGTCAGCTTGACGCCAGACTGTCTCACTCTGCGGTTCAACACCTTGAACTGCATCAAAAACAACTACCCCGCCATCCAATACACGCAATGATCGCTGCACTTCTGCGGTGAAATCGATGTGGCCAGGTGTATCAATAATATTGATTTGGTAACCTTTCCATTCAGCGGTAACCGAAGCAGAAACAATGGTAATTCCACGTTCACGTTCCTGCGCCATCCAGTCGGTCACAGTAGTGCCATCATCAACAGAACCAATTCGATATGTTTTACCAGTGTAAAACAAAATTCGTTCGGTTGTGGTGGTCTTACCGGCATCAATATGCGCAATGATTCCGATATTCCGGCACATTTCTAACGGAAAAGCACGATCCATCATATACCTGATATTTTCTTAAACGCGATAATGCGAGAAGGCGCGGTTGGCTTCTGCCATTTTATGGGTTTCTTCGCGCTTACGAACAGCGCTACCCTGGCCAGTTGCTGCATCCATTAATTCCGCCGCAAATTTCTCTGCAAATGTATGCCCAGAGCGAGAACGAGAAGCAGAAATGATCCAGCGAATTGCCAACTGGGTGCGATGGTCAGCGGTTACTTCCATAGGAACCTGATAAGTTGCGCCACCCACACGACGGGGGCGTACTTCCATGACAGGTCCTACATTTTTGATGGCTGTTTCCATTGTTTCAACCGGACTTTTGCCTGTTTTTTGTTGCATAATATCAAAGGCATCATAAACCAGTCGCTGAGCAACACTTTTCTTTCCGTTTTTCATAATATGGTGTATGAATGTTTGCACATAGACACTGTTATAACGAATGTCGGGAGGAACTAACCTTTTTTCCGGTTTTGTACGTCGCATAAATAAATCTCCGTTCTAAAAAACTTTACTTACCAGCTTTTGGCCGCTTGGAACCGTATTTTGAACGGCCTTGACCACGATTATTAACGCCAGTGCTATCCAATGTTCCGCGAACAATATGATAACGTACACCCGGCAAATCTTTGACACGACCACCACGTACTAACACAACGGAGTGCTCCTGTAATTGATGACCCTCACCCGGAATATAAGCGGTGACTTCCAAACCATTGGAGAGGCGTACACGGGCAATTTTCCGCAATGCTGAGTTTGGTTTTTTCGGAGTCATTGTACGTACAACTGTACAAACCCCACGCTTTTGGGGGGAACCCTTTTCCTCGTGAGAGCGACGCTGTTTCAACGAGTTGAATGAATATTGCAAAGCGGGCGCCTTGCTTTTTGCCTTCCTGGTCGAACGTCCTTTGCGGATCAGTTGATTTATAGTTGGCACGTCTTCTTGCCTCCAGTTAAGAATATCAAAAAATTACTTTCATTAATTGAGGCCACCGTTCTTTAGTGATGGCCTCGACAATACGCCTGAATGACAACAGTGTGTTTCACTGAATATAGGCAACGAGGGCAGATTATATCATGCGCCACATTCACAGTCAAGGAAAGTTTTTTAACCGAAGCCCCCCATTCCGCCACCCAGGCCTAATAAACCGGTACCCATGCTGGGCGGTTTTACTCGTTCTTCATCTTTTCCGAAGCGAACGGCTTCACCATTTTCCATGATGGCTTCGACAGAAAGCCCAAGGCTCTGAAGTTCTTTCACCAATACACGGAAAGAGGCTGGTAAGCCAGGTTCTTCAATTGCATCGCCTTTGACTATTGCTTCGTAGGTTGCCACACGGCCTTGTACATCATCAGATTTGACAGTAAGCATCTCTTGCAGTGTGTAAGCTGCTCCATACGCCTCCAATGCCCATACTTCCATCTCTCCAAACCGTTGGCCGCCAAATTGGGCTTTACCACCAAGAGGTTGTTGGGTTACAAGACTGTATGGTCCCGTTGAACGAGCATGAACTTTGTCTTCAACGAGGTGATGCAGCTTCAACATGGTCATGACCCCGACCGTTACCGGTTGGTCAAAGACCTGTCCGGTTTTTCCATCCTTGAGGGTCATCTTGCCGAGGATGGGCATTGGCCGGCCACTTTCACGCATGAATTCTTCAGAAGCGGCACGCACGTTCTCAAAAGTGAGTTCACTGCTATCCTGACCTTCTGCCTTCAGCCATAGTTTCAAGCACGCTTCAATCGCTTTGAGATCACGTGTTTGAGAGGTTTTCTCGCCGAGGTAGTCAACGGATTTGAACGCCAATATTTCGGTCGGGTCGTAACCTTCGTCACGCAGCCAGCCCTCCAAAACGGATTGGCGTGCTAATTGGGGGTCTGCAGACAATGCGTAGATGTCATAACCCTGTTCCCCCAGCCAATCTTCCATATACAACAAACGCACTTCATCATCATCGCGGATCATGGCCGGGGTGTAATCTTGATCTTTCACCCATTCCCATGCCTTTTTAGCCGAAACTTCCCAGGCACGGTCGATCATCCAGGCACGAGCCAGTTCTGCTTCAATCTCATACTCATTGGTGCCGTCAAAGACAGGGGTGATGGCTCGGAAACCCAACCGGCTGGCGGCCCAGCCAAGATGGACTTCCAAAACCTGGCCAATATTCATACGACCTGGTACACCCAATGGATTCAAAATCATATCCACAGGGGTGCCATCTTCGAGGAATGGCATGTCTTCTACCGAAACAACTCGCGAGACAACACCTTTATTTCCATGTCGTCCTGCCATTTTGTCTCCAGCAGTAATTTTACGGCGCTGTGCGACGGAAACACGCACCATCATATCTACACCGGCAGAAAGATCAGTATTATCTTCGCGGGTAAAAACCTTAACATCAACCACTTTACCACGCTCGCCATGCGGCATTCGCAGCGAAGTGTCTTTCACATCGCGCGATTTCTCGCCGAATATCGCTCGTAAAAGGCGTTCCTCAGGCGTGAGTTCTTTTTCACCTTTCGGGGTAATTTTGCCAACCAGAATATCGTTTGGACCCACTTCCGCGCCAATCCGTATGATTCCGCTTTCGTCCAGATCTTTGATCGCATCCTCACCCACATTGGGTATGTCGCGTGTTATTTCCTCTGGTCCCAGTTTCGTATCACGGGCTTCAACTTCGTATTTTTCAATATGAACCGAGGTGAAGCGGTCATCCTGAACCAATCGTTCAGAGATAAGGATTGCATCTTCAAAGTTGCCACCTTCCCAGGAGACGAATGCAACCACAGCGTTTTGGCCAAGAGCCAGATTACCGTTTACCGTGGATGAGGAATCCGCCAGGACATCACCTTTGCGTACCCGCTGACCTTTAACCACTGCTGGTCTTTGATCTATGCAAGTACTTTGATTAGAACGCTGGTATTTCCTTAACAGGTAGTTTTTAAGTCCATTATCGCTGCGGACTATTACTTCGCGGCCTGTAACCGATACCACATCGCCATCTTCTTCGGCTACTAGAACCTGACCGGAGTCTTTGGCTGCGTAGCTTTCCATACCGGTCGATACAGTTGGGATTTCTGGCCGAAGCAAAGGCACAGCTTGCGTCATCATGTTGGAACCCATTAAAGCACGATTGGCGTCGTCATGCTCCAGGAAAGGGATCAGTGAAGCACTGATACCAACTACCTGGTTAGGGGCAATATCCATGTAATTAATGTTTTCTTGATTCGAAATAATGAAATCTGAGTGATGACGACTGGAAATTCGTTCTTTTTCAAACTCAAAATATTCATTGAGTGGTGTATTAGCCTGAGCAATGACGAACTTATCTTCTGCATCTGCGGAGAGATATTCGACTTCTTTTGAAACGAATGGCTTCACCGGAATGCTTTTACGATCCAATGCCTTGATGGCGGTTAGCATTTTCTTATTGATCCGTTCGCCTTCACTGACAATTACTTCGCCGGTTTTGGTATTGGAAAGTGTCTCGCGCACCACTTTATCAAGCAAGCGACTATCATCGCTGGCCAGGTAGCGGATAACACGTCTGTATGGTGTTTCGATAAAGCCATATTCATTTACCATTGCAAATGTGGCTAACCGGCCAATCAAACCAATGTTTGGACCTTCTGGTGTTTCAATTGGACAAATGCGACCATAGTGTGAATGATGAACATCACGAACATCAAATCCGGCGCGTTCACGTCGTAAGCCACCTGGACCAAGGGCCGATAGTGTTCGTTTGTGACGCAGTTCCGCTAATGGATTGGTTTGGTCCATAAACTGAGAAAGCTGGCTTGAGCCAAAGAATTCACGTAATGAGGCTACCACTGGGCGAATATTTACCAGACTGGCAGGTGATACCTGATCCTGGTCGCGAATGGACATACGTTCTTTAATAACACGCTCCATTCTCCGCAAACCAACCCGAAGTTTGTTTTGGATTAATTCGCCGACAGTTTTTACCCGCCGATTACCAAGATGATCGATATCATCTTTATCTTCTTGCAAATTGTTAATCATAATCAAACGTCGCACCAGGGCAACAATATCCCAAGCTGTAATCGTTCGATGGGAAACCGGAATATGCTCGGTAAGGTCAAGTTTCTGATTGAGCTTGTAACGGCCAACTCGTTCCAGATCATAATGACGCTGATCAACAATCTGTTCCTCAAGAAACTGGCGGGCATTTTCGATTGTGGCTGGGTCACCTGGTCGCATTCTTTTGAAGAATTCCACCAGAGCAGCTTCAGATATTTTCATGCCGTTGCTCAAATCCCATTCGGGTTCCTGGGCAATCGTTTTGGCAATGAACTGGCGATCCGGGTCATTATCAACATCGTTGAAAACGGCTATCAATTCTTCGTCAGTGCCGTTTTTAAATGGTCGGTCTACCAAACCATCGTCAATGGCTGCCAGTGCACGCAAGAAAATGGTGATGGGAACTGTACGCTTACGATTGAATTTAAGAATCAAATAATCGTTTTTACGTGTCTCAAATTCCATCCAGGCACCGCGATCCGGAATTAGCTTGGCCGAAGCCAACCGGTGTCCGGTCGAACGGTCCACAGGCGCTTCAAAATAAACACCTGGAGAACGGATTAATTGCGAAACGACCACACGTTCTGTACCATTAATGATAAAAGTACCTTTTTCAGTCATCTCTGGAAATTCACCCAGGAAAATATCCTGACGGATCTGTTCCGAGACATCCGAACCACCTAACAATACCGAAACCCATAACGGGCTGGCGTATGTAAGATCTCGCTCCACACACTCTTCGATCGTGTGTTTGGGAGCATCAAACCAATATTTTAAATTCCATTCTTTCGCTTCAGGGGATTTTCCCGGGAAATATAACTTTAATCCTTTATTGTACGATTCGATCGGTGAAATCTCATCGAATAAATCTCCCAGCATTTCGGATTTCAAACGCTGAAAGGACTCTAACTGAACCTCAATCAACTGAGGTAAATCATATACTACAGGAATGCGCGCATAAGATTTTTCTGGCAAAAATGACATATCTTTCTCCTGACGTTGTCAACCCGATGGATGGAAACAAGCATTATCCTCCCATTCTATAGACGGGATGCAAACGAATATTATAGCAACAGTGACCCTGCTGGTCAAGATAGCAATTTATAAACAATTTATACGTAAAATTAATTTTTCAGAATCACCTGGTTTGTTTTCTATAAAACCCTTCTTTATCTACGAATTTCGATATATCAGCCTCCAAGATTCTCAATTTCTTTTTTATCTTTTGCCATCAGCCAGCCATAGCGCGTCCATTTTGCTCTTTCTAGATTGATTATTCTTCCTTTAATATCCATATTTTTATTAATTTCAATCAATCCAATCGTTGCCGCATCTCCATTGTGATTTCCTTCGTAGGCCGAACCAGGATTAAAAAACAATTTTCCGCCTACCCATTGATTTTCACTGTGATGGGTATGACCAAATACAATAACATCGGCAGTGTTTGCGTACTTAACCAGTTTTTTTGGATAACGTGAAAACCGATACCCTTTCAGATAAAAAGGTATTTTATCCAATAAATATCGAAAAAAACTTCCATGCCCATGCATCAATGCTATCGTCACATTATTAATCTCAAGGTTGACAACATCTTTCTGTTCCGGAAGTCTGAACCAATCACGGTTTCCCCGCGCAGCCAGGCATGGAGCTACTGTTTGTAAGTCATCAATCACACTGGGAGATGAAATATCACCCGCATGTAAAATCAGATCGACGTTCAAATCTTTGAATGTAGTAAGAATACCTGGATGAAGAGCCCCAACCCGATCTGGAATATGTGTATCTGCAATTACTCCAATTCTGACTGCTCTTTCTCCTGAAAAATTTAATTGTTTTTCAGCCAAAATTTATTGCCTTCCCAAACACTCAGAAATATTCAAAATGTTCAGTTATTTAGCTGATGATTCGCTTGATATCAGCGATTGTTTGTGGTGTGGATTTGAATAGAACAGTTTGTATACCCAGATTTTCAGCTGCCCTAATATTTTCAACAAAATCATCGATGAAAATGGTCTCTTCGGCTGCGAAGCCCATCTCGTTCAGAATTGCCTCATAAAAAAGCGGATTGGGTTTCGCCAACTTTTGTTCTGCGGAAAAAAAGATCACATCAAATAAATGTAAAAAATCGTAATTTTCCTCAAGCCACGTTCTAGTTTCGCTCATGGCATTTGACAGCATGCCAATTTTATATTGGTCTTTTAAGGTGCGAATAAAATCCACCATTTTCAGATCAAGTGTATCACCACCCCAGAACGCCTTTTTGAACTTTGTAATATCGTCATCTGGAATTCCTAAAAGGTTGAGAACATTTTCAAAATGCTCAAGTTCGCTAATCTCTCCCCGCGTAGCCCTCTGTGCTGATTCTGATCCATAAACCAGTTGGTCTAATTGATGATAAGTGAGTCCAAACTTTCCTGCCAGTTGAGACCGACTTTCTTTGTCGACCGTTTTGACCAAAACGCCACCCATGTCGAAAATAATTGCTTTAATAACCTGACCGCTCATTCAATCTCCTCGGTAGAATTATCAAAAGTATAACATGCCCAAAATTCAGATAGACCTTATGAATTAATCTTGATTTTTCTGCCATTCATCGCGTAAGATTCCCATAAAGTGCAAATCCCAGCGTTTACCGTCACGATTAAGCCAGTCTTTCAATTTTCCTTCGTGTTGAAATCCAACTTTTTCGTATGAGCGGATAGCCCGTGAATTGTAATCAAAAACAGTCAGACTGACGCGATGGACATTGAGAAATGAGAAAGCATAACGAAGAATAATCTGCATTGCATCACTGCCAAAACCTTTACCCCACAAAGCTTCTTCTCCAATTGATATTCCGACGAACACATTGGAGCAAAATGGCTTAATATCCTCCAATGCTATTTCACCGATAATCTTATGATCTGCCAGATTGTTGATTGCAAAACAAACTGTTTCTATAGAAAGATCATTCTTTTCCAACCATTTTTCTGTGCTTTTGGTTGAGTTTAGGACTGCCGGAGAACCATTTAAAAGACGAGAATACTCACTGTTTCGGTGCCATTCGGTAAAAAGTTTCGCATCTCTTTCTGCTTCTACTGGCACTAATTGGACCACTTTCCCGCGCAAATTTTCATGATTGTTACTCTTCATATTTCTCTCCATTTTTCAACCATACCCCACACGACATCCCGTAAATATAAAGATCCCAATACTGATTTGCCAGGAAATCACTTTCTCGTAAAGAAACCTCACGCGAAAAACCGGAAGCGATCAGAGCCTGTTCCAATTCTTGCTCATATTCGGGAACATGGCAATCCAGGCGGTATAAGTTTAATTCTTTAAAAGCGTATTCACACATTTTGGAAATTAATTCACCTTCAATCTTACCAAGATAGTCTGAATCACCAATGGCAACCTTCAACGCTGCAACCCCATTATTCCAGGAAATCCAGTGAATTCGGACAAAACCAACCAAAAGGTTTGTTTCCTTGATCCTTACTGCGAAGTGAAAAAGTGATCTCCTCTCGTCGCTGGACTTTTCAATCTTTTCATAGATTTTCTTAATTTCAGATTTTGATAGTGGTTTGATCAGACCTGGGGAAAGATACCGCGCATAGCGCAGATCCTGTGAAAGAATTGAATCGCGCTCTGGGTCAAGGTCAAAATCGATTTCAGTCAATAAGCATGATTTTGTCTCAAATAATTTGCTGTTGATCATTTCGTTTCCTCAATAAGTTTTTTTTAAGGAGATATCCTCGATTTCCCTACCGGATATCTCCCTCTTTATCTATTTGGACCAGGATAATTCACACCCCAATCAAGCAGTTTAATGGCACAAGATTCGGTTGGAAAACATTACCTTCCAGGTCGGTGTACTCGAGATCCACCACCTCGTTAACCAATTTTTCCATGAAGTCTTTTAAGATAACATCCTGGTGGAAAACATTAATATCAATCAGAAGAATCTTATTAAACATACCAGAACAGATATCCTCAGTCATTGTCTCGAATGCCCGGCGTTCAGCATTGGTCTCTGCAACATGATCAATGTATATTCCAAAAAGCATCCTTTTTTCCAAATAACGATCAATGTGTAAGAGAGCAAGTGAAACTTTGTGTCTGAGATCGTAAAATCTACGATCACCTTCTGAAGGATGTGCAGAAACATACAATCCAAATGCGTGCGAATTACCAGCACTCTGGCGGTTGATATACTCGATACTATGCGAATTATTCATTAATAGACTTCTAAACATTTTCAGCCTCCTTTTCAGAGGTTGCCCACAAAAATCTTCTTTGATCAGGCAAAATTGCCATTTCATCTATGTTTTTTCTTCTCTTCTTTTTTAAAAATTCTCTCTTAACAAAAAAACCACAGATTATTGGGATCCGTGGCTTAAACGTCAGTGCAAAACAATATTAAACAAAAAAGCCACGGGGATCGAGCTGCCCGTGGCCGTTGATTATAAAACTATCTAACGACGAACAGGCGCACTACGATAAGGAACAGCACCACTGCCAGAGAAACCGGCGAGAAATGCGGCGGGTAACAGCTTGATGTAAATCGTTTGGCTCATCGATTGCGCTTCCTTTCTTTGTAAGATAGTAGCTATTTTACATAATTCCAAAACAGTTGTCAATAGGGAAAACACAACCTTTTTTCAGCCTTGACGCTGACCAAGAGTAAGATAAAATAATAAGTAATGGGGCGGTGGCGGAATTGGCAGACGCAGCGGACTTAAAATCCGCCGGTAGAGATACCTTGTGGGTTCAAGTCCCACCCGCCCTACAGGCGTACACTTCAGTGTGCGTCTTTTTCTTTTTTTCCAATAGTCCCAACCTAAAGGTAAAAATTTTTTAAGATATATACTATTAATAGATTAATTAATAAGTCTCATTTGACCGAGTGATCCATTCATGCACAACAGCGCACAAGCATTTTTAGAACTAAAAAGAATAGCCTTTTTTGGCGTCTCCAGATCAGAGCAAAAATTGGGCAATTCCATTTACAGGGCAATGAAATCCCACGGATACCAACTTTACCCGGTTCATTCCGACTTGGAAGAAATTGATGGTGATGTCTGTTTCAAAACTTTAAAGGATATCTACCCTATGGTAGAAGGCATTCTGATTAACGTAACACCGGTGAGAGCATTGGAAATATTAGGACAGGCTGCCGAGTTGAGGATTTTTCATGTCTGGATGCAGCAAGGAGCTGAATCTACCACCGCGAAACAATTTGCCGCAACGAACAATATCTCTCTTACTACCGGTCTTTGTATTTTATTGAGCATGTAATTTGCTTCCGTATAATGCAAGGAAACAGAATTTTTCGGTGGAACAATGGAAATAACCCCTTCAAGATCAATGGCAAAATGAACTTGATTTATTAGATAATTTCTTCTTTAATGTAGAATGTCGATTATAAATAACCCATTTTTGAAAAAGATAGCCTGAAAGACTAACGAAAGGAATCACATGAGCACGACATCTGAATTGAAAAAGCGCAAATTTCAAGCTACAAAATTAAATCTTTTAAGCCCGGTACCCTCCGATATTAAAATCGCTGGCCCGGCTGAACTTAAACCAATCGGTTTGATCGCAGAAGAACTTGGCATATTGCCTGAGGAACTGGAACTTTACGGCTCGTATAAGGCGAAAGTAAAACTGGATATATTGGAACGCTTAAAAGATGTTCCGGATGGCAAATACATTGATGTAACAGCTATTACCCCGACACCATTGGGTGAAGGGAAAACCACTACCACAGTAGGCTTAAGCCAGGCGCTGGGTGCTCACCTCAATCAGACTGTCATCACCTGCATCCGCCAACCAAGCCAGGGACCGACCTTCGGAATAAAAGGTGGCGCAGCAGGTGGCGGCTATAGCCAGGTAATCCCGATGGATGAATTCAACTTGCATCTCACGGGAGACATCCACGCCATCACGGCCGCTAATAATCTACTCGCCGCAGCAATTGATGCACGCATGCTGCACGAATCCAATCAAAACGATGATCGCTTATTTGTTAATCTTTTCCCTAAGGATAAACAAGGCAAACGACACTTTTCAGTCGGGATGCAACATCGTAAGAAAAAGCTTGGTATAGAGACAGACGATCCGGATCTGATGACCGCAGAAGAAAAGAGCCGCTTCGTCCGCCTTGATATTGATCCCGATTCGATCACCTGGAAACGCGTAATGGATACCAATGATCGCTTCCTGCGTGGAATTACTATCGGCGAAGGTGCCGATGAAATAGGACATGAACGAGAGACTGGTTTTGATATAACCGTTGCGAGCGAAATTATGGCTGTGTTAGCGCTCACGACCGATATGCGAGATATGCGCGAGAGATTCGGACGCATGGTCATTGGCACCAATCACAAGGGAGAAGCCATCGATGCCAATGATATCGGTGTGGCAGGTGCCCTGACAGTTTTAATGAAAGATGCGATTAAGCCAAACATGATGCAAACGCTGGAAGGCACACCTGTTTTTGTCCACGCCGGTCCTTTTGCCAACATTGCACATGGCAATAGTTCCGTGTTAGCGGACAAAATTGCATTGAAATTAGCAGATTACGTCATTACCGAATCCGGGTTCGGTGCAGATATGGGTATGGAAAAGTTCTTCGATATCAAATGTCGTTATTCCGGGTTGGTTCCGGATGTCGTTGTGCTCGTAGCAACCATCCGCGCCCTTAAAATGCACGGCGGTGGTCCAAAAGTTGTGGCGGGCAGACCTCTTGACAAAGAATATATTGAAGAAAACCTGGAACTTCTGGAATCCGGGCTTAACAATCTCATGCACCATATTAAAATAGCCAGAAAATATGGAATTCCGGTTGTTGTGGCGGTCAATCGCTTCTACACTGACACCCAGAAGGAATTGGACCTGGTTTGCAAAGCAGCCGTAGAAAAAGGCGGCGCGGAAGCAGCGGTAATCTCTGAGCATTGGGAATTTGGCGGGCAGGGGGCTGTTGATCTGGCAAAGGCTGTAATGGAAGCTGCCGAAAAGCCTCACAACTTCCAATTTCTCTATCCACTGGAAATGAGCATTAAAGAAAAAATTGAAGTCATCTCTAAAGAAATTTATGGCGCTGACGGAGTGGATTATTCGCCAGAAGCCGAGGAGAGGATAGCGGCTTATGAAAAGCTTGGCTTTGGGAATAACCCAATCTGTATGGCAAAGACCCATCTGAGCATATCTCATGACCCCAACCTGAAAGGTGTACCGACAGGCTTTCGCATTCCCGTCAGCGATATTAAAGCATCGCTTGGCGCAGGCTTTTTATATCCTCTTTTGGGAGAAATGCGCACAATGCCAGGTCTACCAACACGCCCAGCCTTTTTTGACATTGATCTCAATCCTGAAACGGGTGAGGTGTATGGTCTCTCATAAAAGCTAATTCGTTGAACTATGATGAGGTTATCCGCTTTCCGGATAACCTCTTTTTAAATATTAATTCACTCCCACACTAAAAATCCGTTCAATTGTATCTTGTCAGAATATAAAAGTGCACTACCTCGCTGGATTGACAACAGCTTCAGGATTAATTATATAGTTCGCTCCCGACCACATTGCGACCCTGAGACCAGCAACAGAAAAGTGAAAATCAGCATAAAAATAAGCGGAAGAGTCCACGAACTGGTTGCATCAAATATACTCCCTGCCAAAATCGGACCAATGGCGGCAAAAGCATAGCCAGCCGATTGAACCATCCCGGAAAGCCTTGCAGAAATAGACGCATCCGAAGCCCGCAGAGAGATGAGAAGCATGGTCATTCCAAAAGAAGCCCCCGTTGATAAGCCACAAATAAGAGTCCCAAGTAGTAGAATTCCGGGTCTATGAGCAAACAGGAGCAGTGCTACCCCAAACATATATATAGTGGATATGATCGCCAGAATCCTCCGTTGATCCAACATGCGCGCTGCAACTTGTGGGATCAAGAATGCTGTAGGAATACTCATCATCTGATAACCAAGCGCATAGTACCCGGCTGTCACCATAGGGAGTCCGCGTGAGTTTAATATGCTTGGTAACCAGGCTACCATGAAATAAAAGATGATTGACTGCATAGCCATAAAAAGGGTTAACCACCATGCCATTGAAGACTTTAACAAATTGATCGGCGCACGCACAACTTGGACGGAATGTCTGTTGGCAAGCCGAATTTTGCGCTGTGGAGACCAGATAACGATTGCTAGAGCGAGCAGAATTGCCCAAATAGCCAGAGTATTCTTCCAATCCATTCCTGGGAGTTGGCTGATCGGCAAACTAATACCAGAGGATAATCCGGCGAAAAATGAAAGACTGGTGATATATAGCCCGGTTGCCAGTCCTATATGTGTTTGCAGATGAGATTTTATGATGGCGGGAATCAATACATTTCCAAATGTTATCGCAATTCCGAGAAGGATGGTGCCACTAAACAATCCCATCGTACCAAAATAGGAGCGGATCAAAACGCCAACAATCATCACGATCAAACTGACAAAAAGAACATCGCCAGTTCTGAAGCGATTGCCGATTCTGCCAACAAATGGCGATACAACTGCGAACATGATTAACGGAATGGTTGTCAGTAAACCGAGGACCGCATTGGAAACAGGCACATCTTTCTGAATAAGACTTATAAGAGAACCTACGGCTGTAATAGGTGCTCTTAAAGTCGCTGCAATACAAGCGATCGCTATCAACAAAAAGAGATCACTTTTCTTCATCAGTAATTTGCACCATTATTCTTAATAATTATTTAGAAAAGATATGACTTGAATTTCAATAGACTTGCTTCAAATTCACAAAATTCAGTCAAAACCAAGTAAAAGCACATTCGTAGGAGGTTCTTCCTGAGATATTATTTTTTGACCAGTTTTTGTTGCAAGGCCATCGCAACCGCTTCAGTACGGCTGGATACAGCCAACTTGGAGAGTATACTGCTGACATGGAATTTTACCGTGGAGCGTGAAACCACAAGTCTTTCGGCGATATCCACATTGCTGAGTCCATCCGTCATCAATGAGAGCACTTCTTCTTCCCGTCTGGTGAGTCCATAATCCGGTTTTGCGGGTCTGACAGCTGCGTGGATTAAAGCCTGTGCTGCTTCTGGAGCAAGCGTTGGTTTTCCCTGGAATGCAGAACGAATGGCACCTGCCAACTCATCAGCGGATATATTTTTGAGCAGGTAACCGATAGCCCCCGCCTGTAATGCAGCTTGAACCAGTTCTTCTTCTTTAAAACTGGTCAATGCAACAACCTGTACTTGCGGCCAACGGTCACGGATGGCTTTCGTCGCAGCTGCTCCATCCATAACCGGCATCACTAAATCCATCAAGATAACATCGGGTGATAAAGATTCACACAAGGCAATCGCTTCTTTACCATCTTTTGCTTCGGCAACTAACTCGAGATCATCAAAAACATATAAGAAAGCAGCCAGACCACTGCGAACTACTGCATGATCATCAACCAGCATCACCCGAATCGGTTTATCGATTCCCATAAATGATCTCCTCTAATCGAAACAGTTCCCATGAGAGCCAAGATGGATAAATTGGCAAAATAATCCAATCTTCTGAAACCCTTTCCCTGACGAAAAAGATTAAAGTACATAAAGGTTTCATAAATTCAGGATAATCTTGAGGATGGTTCCGCCACACGGTGTGCGATACCAGACCTCCTTAACCATCTCTTCTCCAGCCATTTAGTTTTCTATTAGTGATTATACTCAATCCTATCGCATTTTTTGGTGCAATTTTTCTTTCGATCTGAGACAGATTTGCCAGCAAAAAGGAAGATCTATGAAATGACATCCGCCATCACAATTGGATCCACATTAAATAAACCAGCTTGCGGCAGACGGATTAAGAGTTCTTTCCAGTGTAAATCTTTCGCAAAAAGTTCTCGAAATAGTTTTTTTGATTGATCCAAATGTCCTATTTGGGCAAGCGTTACCGCATACCAGAACGAAAGCTCAGCAACCTCCGGTGCTAAGGATACCGCTGTACGATAGGCATTTAATGCTGCGGGAGTATCACCATTCGCTAAAAACTCATCGCCGAAATTCATAAAAGTGTAAGCATTTTGGATGCGTAACAAACGATTGAGTTCCTCCAAGGGATCCGGATGATCTTCTACCCGCAGATCCACCAGGGTATCCTTCCACGAACAACCGGATGATTCTGCTGCCACAATTCGAATAGCGGCACTTTGTTTCCCACGAATATCGCCACCTTCATTTTGGGCTGCAAAAAGAGCTGTCATTAAACGATCGGAAAAACTCCCTTTACTGTTTAAATATGCACTTTCCATTGCAAGCCATACTGTTTCCTTCTCCATCATGTTCGCTTGAACGGAATAGCCGTTTCCGCTGCGGTGACCTGCAGCAGCTATACAACGTTGACCAGTGTGAACAACGACTTGACCCGCGGAGTTTAACATTGCTACCTGGCGCACATGAGGATTATCATCAGCCACTAATAAAGCATCCAACGCCTGTTGGGGTGTTTTACCTGCTTTCATCAAAGACAGACCGAGTGGGCCATAGCTGACCTCAACCATGGACTGAGTGGCTACAACGCCCACCCCAGACTCAGCCCAGCCAACTAAGGACCCTACTGAAAACCAGTGACTTTGAACCGCAATGCCAAATTGTCCACTTTCCGGGTCTCGAGCGATAATCGAATATGTATGTGCAAAGGGAAATCGGGATCTCATTTAAATATTCCTCTCTTTCAATAAAAGGGTAACATTTTGTTTGATAGGGTGCTTAACTCAATCAAACAGAAGCCAGTTAAACAGTGCTATAATTTAGCCAAACTTTATAACAAGGAGAACCTCATGCGTTTTGGACCTACTGAATTAATTATAATATTGGTTATTGTCATTCTCCTCTTCGGAGTAGGCAGAATCAGTAGAATCGCAGGCGAGCTTGGGAGTGGAATTCGCTCATTCAAAGATGGTTTACAAGGCAGCAAAAAAGGCGAAGACGATAAAGATTCTGAAGACGAAGAATAAAGTTTTCACCATTGAGCCTTTCACATCCTGGAAATAGATAAGAAAATGAATATTCTCGGAATTGGTCCGTTAGAACTAATATTCATCATTATCATCATGATTTTAGTTCTCGGTCCTCAGCAAATGGTTACCACTGCCAGGAAAGCAGGGGTTTATATACGGAAAATCGTCAAATCTCCGATGTGGGGCACCATCATGGATACCTCAAGGGAGATTCGCGATATTCCCACTCGCCTGGTACGTGAAGCTGGCCTGGAAGAAGAAATGAAAGAAATCCGCTCCTCGACCCAATCAATCAAAGATCTAAAAAATATTTCGGTTTCCATTGATCCTTTATCCGTTTCTGATAGAAAGGCTTCCCCAGCAAAACCTTCAGAATCCGTCCCTGTTAAACCTGAGGAAGTCAAAGTGGAAGCGAGGATTGGTGATGATTTAGCTGAGGAAGCAATCGAAGAGATTGTAGCTCAGGATAAACAGGTTACTGGAACCAAAATGAGCGAACCGGAGAATTCTCCAACACCTGCTGAGAAACCGGTTACTGAAATAGACGAAAAGAAAAATCCGGATTAAAACATTCATCGAGCACCAATGTAAATTGATTTCAAATTGAAAACACCAATGAGTACAAAAAACCTTGAATCCATGTCCATCTGGGGACACATCAACGAGCTGCGTAAACGCTTGTTTGTCGCGATTGGTGCTCTGGCCCTTACAACCCTGATCAGCTTTGTAATCGTCCCAATATTATTAGATATTATTACCAAACCAGTAGGCGGTTTGGAGAATCTGCAGTCCATTGAGATGACCGAGAATATCGGTGTTTTCATGCGTCTTTCTTTGCTTTCCGGTTTTATTTTTGCTTTTCCAATCATCATCGGAGAACTGCTTGCTTTTATTGCGCCCGGCCTCAGTAAAAGCGAAAAGCGTTGGATCTTCATCACCATTCCCATCGCTACACTACTTTTCCTCTCAGGTGTAGCCTTCGCCTATTTTGTTATGTTGCCGGTGGCTGTGCCATATCTCATAAATTTTTTAGGCGTACCAACAACACCACGCCTGTTAAGTTATACGAAATTCACTACCAGCTTAATTTTCTGGCTTGGTATCGGGTTTGAGTTACCTATTGTCGTTTTTGCCCTGGCTAAATTCAAGCTTGTGACTCCCAAAATCCTATTAAAACAATGGAGAATAGCCATTGTCATTATTTCCGTTTTGGCAGCTGCTATTACCCCCACTGTTGACCCGGTTAATATGGCAATTTTGATGGTGCCGCTTTTTGTGTTATATCTATTAAGTGTTTTATTCGCCTTTTTTGCCTGATTAATCACAACAGTATACCTGCGAGGAAACTATGTCTCATGTAGCCCTGAACCATGACCCTGAGCCTATTCGATTATTTAAGAACAATTTTTTGGAATTCTTCACACATATCAGCCCCATAGCTGTGCTGGTGATTTGGATTCCTGTAGTGATTTTTTTTCTTTTGCGTACAATTACCCAGGCATCTCAATGGTTCATCACACCGTTGTCATTCATCCTCGGGCTATTCCTGTGGACACTGGCCGAATACGGACTCCACCGGTTTTTATTCCATTATCGTCCCCGAACTGAGCGCCAGGAAAAGATCTTTTTTTTGTTTCATGGTGTACACCACGCTCAACCAAAAGTTAAAACACGCCTTGTTATGCCACCTGTTCTGAGTATCCCCCTGGCACTGCTCTTTTATGGACTTTTTTACCTTATCTTTTCCTTTGCCCTGCCTCTGAATTCCTGGGTAGGAGCAACTTTTTCAGGTTTCATTACTGGATATATTCTCTACGACATGATGCATTACGCCACACATCATTTTGCTATGCGTAAAGGAATTTGGAAATGGTTGAAACGCCACCATATGCAACATCATTACAAAGATCCAAATCTGCAATTTGGTGTCAGCTCACCATTATGGGATTTTGTTTTTGCCACGATGCCTAAGAGGGATTGATTGATGGATGATAATAAAAAAATCCCAATGATTCATGTCAGTGGATCACATCTGCAAATTGGTCAGCAAATTGGAGAGGCATTTCGCCAGAACATATCAGCGAGTATTGAAAACGCCCACATTCTGATCGACAAAGCCTATGACCAATTACAGCTCAACTGGGAAGGTGCCGTCATCCAGTCTCGTAAATACATCCCTTTTGTCGAGGAGCATTATCCACAATACGTGGAGGAAATGCTGGGTATCGCACAAGGGGCTAATGTTGAATACGATCAAATCTGTGTAGTCAATGCTATGGAAGCGGTTACCAGCGATGCTCTTCATCTGACCAAATGTACCAGCATGGCTGTCAACCAACAATGTACACGCGATGCGAATGTTCTCGTAGGTCATAACGAGGATTGGACCCCCGAGGACGAACAGTTTGTTTATCTGGTACATGCCAGTCCGGAGGATGAACCATCATTTTTGGCAATGAGTTATGGCGGTCTGCTCCCAAACATTGGCTTTAATTCCTGCGGAATTGCCCAGTGCTGCGATTCTGTCTACCCGGATGATAGCCGCATAGGAATTCCACGCATCATTTATTCACGTGCAGTTCTGGCCGCCAAATCGCCCGCCGATGCAATCCGCAGTATTCTCGTTCCCCAGAGAGCAGCCGGCTACAATCATTTGATAGTGCACGATAGCGGAGAAATGTATAACGTCGAAACATCTGCACGCCAGTTTGCCTTAATTTATGGCGAGGAAGGATGCCTCGTTCATACCAATTTCTACCTTGATACAGAGATGAAAAGAGTTGAGGATGAACCTGATGAATTGATCAGTTCTCGAGTGCGTTATTACCGTGCCTGGCGTTTATTGCATTCAAGAAAACAACATACTGTGGAATCCTTACAAGAAATTCAAAAAGACCATGTTAATTACCCCGATTCGATCTGTAATCATGGCATTGATAAAAATATTCTTAATAGTGAAAAGACGATTATGGCCATGGTCATCGATTTAAGCAATCGCCGCATGCACGCTACCTGGGGTTCTCCCTGTAAAAGCACATACCATACATACCAGCTTGACAAATAGCTTTCTCAACGTCTGAAAACTATCTCCTTGCCCAGTATCCTGCCTGCAATGAACATGATATAAATGAATAAACTTGAATTAAAGGATGGGATATGTCTGACCAACCAGGTTATGAACTTCTAGAAGAGCGTTTTGTTAATGAAATCAACAGCAAAGTGTCATATTTTCGACACCTCAAAACCGGCGCTGAAATACTGTCCGTTGAGAATAAAGATGAGAATAAAGTATTTGGAATCACCTTTCGCACACCGCCAACCGATTCCAGTGGACTTCCGCATATTATGGAACATTCCGTTCTTTGTGGTTCCCGAAAATTCCCCGTAAAAGAACCCTTTGTCGAGCTCATGAAAGGTTCCCTAAACACATTTCTAAATGCTTTCACTTACCCCGATAGAACTTGTTATCCTGTTGCCAGCACAAATCTTAAAGATTTCTACAATCTGGTAGATGTCTATCTGGATGCCGTTCTTCACCCCATTCTCTCGCCTTTTACTTTGATGCAAGAAGGCTGGCATTATGAGCTGGCCGACCCAAATGCAGAAATGACATTCAAAGGTGTCGTTTTCAACGAGATGAAAGGGGCGTTTTCATCCCCGGATGATATTTTAGGCGATGAAAGCCAAATGGCTTTGCTGCCAGATACACCTTATGGCTTACATTCAGGTGGCGATCCTGAAGTAATTACTACCCTTACCTACGATCAATTCAAGACCTACCATGATAAGTATTATCACCCCTCTAATGCCAGAATATTTTTCTATGGAGATGATGACCCTGATCAGCGCTTCCAGATTCTGGATAAATATCTAAATGATTTTGAAATAAAATCTATTGCATCCGAATTGCCATTACAACCAGCATTCGCCAAGCCGATTAGAAAAGTGATTCCCTACGATAGTGGCGATGCTGGCAAGATAGCAAAATCTTACGTTTTAGTCAACTGGTTATTGCCGGAGGGCAATGACGTGCAACGCAATATTGCCCTTTATGTCCTTGCCTATGTTTTATTAGCTACGCCTGCCTCCCCCTTGAAGAAAGCCTTGAGCGAATCCGGTCTGGGAGAGGATATCATTGGCCAGGGTTTAGGGAGTGATCTGCGCCAACTCACGTTCTCTACTGGATTACGTGGAGTAGAAGCTAAAAAAATCGAAATAACCGAAGCATTTATCATCAGCGAACTCAAAAAAATTGTAGATGTAGGGATTGACCCAAAGACAATCGAAGCAGCGTTAAATACAATAGAATTCAGGCTGCGCGAAAATAATACCGGCTCTTTCCCACGCGGATTGGTGGTGATGTTGCAGACCCTATCTTCATGGCTCTACGATCTCGATCCAATCTCTCCCCTGGAGTTTGAAGAACCCCTGCAGGCCATCAAGCAGCATATTCAAAATGAACCCTATTATTTTGAAAGTCTGATCCAGAAACATCTGTTGGACAACCCTCATAGGGTCACGGTCGTATTAATTCCCGATGACCAATTAGGACAACAGCGTGAACAAAAAGAAAAAATGCGCATTGAGAATGCCCGCGAGCAAATGACTTCTGCTGAAATTGAACAAATTGTGGCTAATTCACTTGAATTAAATCGCAGACAGGAAGCAAGCGATTCACCGGAAGCTCTGGCTACTATTCCACAACTTAATCTCAAGGATCTCGATCGTCAAGTGAAAACCATTCCTGATCAAATTCTGGAAGCAAGCAGCACGCTTCTGTATCATGACCTTTTCACAAGTGATATCCTTTATCTCGATATAGGTTTTGATTTAAGAGTCCTGCGTAAGGAGCAATTACCCTATATGCGACTTTTCTCGCGTTCCTTATTGGAAATGGGAACCAGTAAAGAAGATTTCGTATCTCTTACCCAACGGATAGGTCGTGAAAGTGGTGGTATCTCTCATAATCTTTTTACATCTGACCAGCTTCAAAATGATCAGGCATTCGCATTTCTCTTTATACGAGCAAAAGCAATTGCGGGTCAGAGTGAAGAATTACTTTCAATTTTAGAAGATATTCTTTTACATCCAAGTTTTAATGATAAAGAAAGATTTCGCCAGATCGTTTTAGAAGAAAAATCTGGTTTGGAAGCAGGTTTAATTCCCTCTGGTCACAGGGTGGTCAATAACCGCCTCAAATCACATTACAGCCAGGCATCCTGGGCGACAGAACAGATGAGCGGTCTGGATTACCTTTTCTTTATTCGCAATTTAGCCGACCATCTTGATCGAGAATGGGAAACAGTTCAAAAGATCATAGCGGAAATCCGTAAAAATTTAATTTGTCAAACCAATATGGTCGCTAATTTTACAATTGATTCCTCTCGCCAGGCGCAACTTCATAAGCTCCTTGTAACATTTATCGACCTCTTTCCGCGCTGTCCAGTCCTTACGCAAGATTGGTCGTTGGCAAAAACACACATCAACGAAGGTTTAACAATTCCAAGTCAGGTTAACTATGTAGCCAAAGGTGCAAATCTTTATTCGTTTGGTTACAAATATCATGGGTCTATGAATGTGATCACTTCCTTATTAAAAACTACCTGGTTATGGGATAAAGTCAGGGTCCAAGGAGGCGCGTATGGTGGATTTGTAACTTTTGACCGCCTTTCTGGTATTTTTAGCTACCTTTCATACCGTGACCCGGGTCTTCAGGAAACCCTCAAAGTCTATGATCAAACTCCGGACTTTTTGAGAAAACTAAGCATTCCGGAGGAGGAATTAACCAAATCGGTTATTGGTGCGATAGGTGAGATGGATGCATATCAGCTTCCGGACGCGAAAGGTTTCACTTCTCTAATTCGCCATTTGTTAAAAATTTCTGATACGGAACGCCAGCAAATCCGAGAAGAAATTCTCAACACCAATCTCTCCGATTTTCATTCCCTTGCAGAATATTTAGACCAGGTTAAGGATAAGGGTCAAGTAGTTGTTCTCGGCGCGAACAGTGCAATCGAGGCAGCCAATAAAGCAGGTGACGACTTCTTAACCATCCAACAAGTGATGTGATAGAAACTCATGAATAAAAAGAAAGCTTCAAGAGGCAGTCTGATATCGGGAGCCCTGATTCTAATCGCAGTTATCGGTTTCTTGGGTATGCAAGCATTCCACCTGATTGACTTTCAAAATTGGTGGGCGATTCTATTTTTAATTCCAGCCATTTCTTCTTTTGGAAATTTGCTCGACGAATTTTCACAAAAAAAACCTATCTCTTTTTCTTTTGTGAGTGCCTTATCTGGCATTCTTTTCCCCACATTGATCGCCTACCTATTGCTTTTCAACCTCGCTTGGCTCCGATATTTACCTGTTTTTATCATCATCGCCGGGATCATCCTATTTCAAAGTGGGTTCGTCCAAACGAACGATAGCTTTGGCAATTTTGCACGAAAATTTAGACCCTGGCTTATTGCCGGCGGAGCTGCGGTAGTTATTACCGGGTTTCTTTCTTTTAGGTTGATTGTCCAGGGTGAAACCCGGACCATACCAAGTTCACCCTGGTGGGGATTACCGTTAGTTATTTTTGCCAGTGGCGGGGTTTTTCAGGCGTTTGGAAAAAATGGCACGCTATCACGATCTCGCGTAAGCAACTTTTTCAATTTGTTGACATCTTTTCTGCTGTTTATTCCAGCACTCCTGACTATCCTTAACCGCCGCTTAGATCCGTATGCGGCGTTGTTTTTGCTTGCTGGCGGTATTTTGATAATTTTTATTGTTGTCCGAAAGATTGCTTAAAAAGTTATTTCTAAAAATTAAACTAACTACCTTTACTCCAACTTTTTTGAGCAACGATTTCATTTTCTAAATGGTGCAACCTTTCTTTCGATTCAATCGTATATAAGGTTATCAGCAATAAAGATTGGAGCCTTTCTACTATGAAAGATAATAATTTTTTGAAAAACTATTTTAGGGTGATGATTGAACCCCGCACATATTTAAATCTTATTTATCTTCTATTATCATTCCCACTTGGTCTGGCATATTTCATCTTCCTGGTCGTTGGACTTTCCGTCGGCATTTCTACAGTCATAATTTGGGTCGGATTACTGATTCTTGCTCTGTTGTTCCCCGCTATCTGGCTTTTAATTCGCTTCGAGCGGGCACAAACAATATTTCTTCTGGGTCAGGATCTCCCGCCTATGTCCAATCCGCTTGATCCTGAAACAAGCCTTCTCAATAGAATTAAAGCATTTCTAACGAATCCAGTCACCTGGAAAGGTATTCTTTTTTTACTAATAAAATTTCCTTTTGGAATTTTTTCACTTACATTGATTGCAACCGGCTTGGGGGTCGGATTAGGCTTTATTCTCACACCTTTTATCTATCCTTTTGCAACCGTGGATATCGGTTTCTATGTGGTGAATAGTCTTTCGGAGGCACTCGGCGTTGCCATCGTCGGATTGCTGATCCTTCCAGGAATCGCACATATCTTCAATTTCTTCGCCGACCTCGCTGGAAAATTTTCTGAACTCATGTTAGCGGAGAGAAAATTCATCAGCAAGAATGAATTGAAAGATGCACAAACAGATCCCTTGGAAAAAGAATCCAGTGTTATCTGAGAAAATTATCCAATTTAATTGCAATTCACATAAAGAATTACGAAGGAGAAATCAAAATGGAAAATAAAAGTAAAAACATGGTTTGGGGATTTATTTTAATTTTATTCGGTGCATTTCTGCTGGTCAGCGAAATAGTGCCCAGTCTCAAAGGTCTGATGAGCTGGACATGGATTATCATGGGAGTAGGAGTAGTATTTCTCTTGATAGCATTGTTGACACGAACCGGCGCATTCGCGATTCCGGGAGCAATTGTCGGCGGCATTGGTGCAATCCTCTTCTATCAGAATATGACAGGCAATTGGGAATCCTGGGCTTATATTTGGGCATTGATCCCGGGTTTTGTCGGCATTGGGATCGGTCTGGCGCGTTTAATTTCTCCTCAGGAATTCAAAGATGGGTGGTCTGCCAGCCTCTTCTTAATTGGTTTAAGCATGGTTATGTTCCTTGTGTTTGGTGGCAATCGCATTTTGGGTTTAAGACTTGAATTCTTATGGCCGGCGGTGATCATCTTCATCGGGTTGTACATTTTGATTCGTGGCTTATTTCGGAAATAATTGATTATTTTTGCGGATATTGGGTATATATTTTACCCATTGCTATTGATCACCACTGCTTCAAACAAAGCAATAAATCACATAAATAACTACTGTTTGAAAATGAGTCACTTAGCGAAAAGCCAACACATTAATGAATCAATCTAAACCGAATTAACTAACTAACAAACGCACAAACTGACAAAATAAACAATTTTTATTGACAAAAGCAACTTTTACCGCTAAACTACTGAGAATGAAAAATCTATTCCTTATTGGCTCACATCATCATACCTGCCCCAATTACCATAACCGGAGGTCGGTTTTGTTCGTGTGCAGCTAGTAAACAAAATTTTGACAAATGAGCCCCCGGTAATCGGGGGCTTTTTTTATCTCTTCACTTATGAGGAAACCAATGCTTTCAAATACCAAAAAAGGAATATTTCGTATCTCTCTCCCCTCAAAAGGCCGCTTAGCTGAGGACTGCTTGCATTTCATGTCCGAAGCAGGTTTGTCAATTTACAAACCAAACCCACGGCAATATGAAGCCACCATTCCAGCTTTACCGGAACTTAAAGTCCTCTTCCAACGACCCGCTGATATTGCCAGCAGTGTTCAAGATGGCAGCGTTGAATTTGGCATTACTGGTCTGGACGTTGTAGCCAAATCACAAAACAAGTCCTCAGAACAGGATATCTTCATTCTGCACGATGCGCTTGGATTCGGTGGCTGTTCTCTTGTCCTGGCGGTTCCGGAACAGTGGGCAACTGTCACAGACCTGAAGTCACTAACCGCTTATTGCAATGGTTTAAATCGCCCAGTCAAAGTAGCCACCAAGTATAAAAATCTGACTTCTTCATTTTTATCCAGACTTGCTTTGAATTATCATCTAGTATCCTCAGAAGGCACACTTGAGATCGCACCAGCGATAGGCTACGCAGATTTTATCTGTGATATTGTTTCTTCCGGTTTAACGTTGCGCGATAATCGCCTCAAACCGGTCGCAGACGGCGAAATTCTACAATCACAAGCTGTTTTAGTCGCGAATGCAGCCAGTCTGGCCAAAAATCCGCAACTGGTGGCAATTGCGAGAACCTTGATTGAATTCTTTGAAGCACATTTGATAGCCAGGCAAAAACTGGCGATTTTTGCTAACATGCGCGGCGATAGTGCGGCTGCAATTGCGAAAAAGATTTTTGACAGTACGTCCATTGCAGGGTTACAGGGTCCAACAATTTCACCCGTTTATGTCAATAATGACTCGAATAATTGGTTCGCTGTCAATATCATTGTAGCGCGCGACAATCTCTTCCACGCCATCAGCGAATTGCGAAAAATTGGGGGCTCTGGGGTAATCGTTATGCCAGTAACCTATGTTTTTGACGAAATTCCTCCACGTTATGCCAATCTACTCGAAAATATCAACCAGTATAAATCGAGGTAATCTTATGTTTCCAATTTATTCCGTCTCCGAAGCCCAGCAAACAATCTTAAAGAGAAAAGCACTCGATGATTATATTATTCCGCAGAGTATCAGCGATCGCCTAGAAAATTTATTTAGCGAAAAAGTAACCCCGGATGAAGCCGTCCACCGAATTTTAAGCGAGATTCGTACTGTAGGTGATAAAGCTCTGGTTAAATGGTCGCAGAAACTAGATGGGGCAAGTAGCAGCAATTTACTGGTTCCTCAAGCTGAAATTTTCTCTGCCCTGAGCAATCTACAACCAGAATTAAAAAATGCGATTCAATTAAGTATTGAGCGAGTACGAAAATTTCACCAAATGCAACCGCTTACCTCCTGGATTAGTAGTGAGCTGGGCGGTATTTTAGGTCAGGTCGTTCGACCCATTCAACGGGTAGGCTTATATATTCCAGCCGGCACTGCTCCTCTACCTTCCAGCGTTATCATGTCTGCTGTTCCAGCCCAGGTGGCAGGAGTAGCAGAAATCGTCATTGTTGCACCCCCAGAGCGCAGCACTGGGAAAATAGCTCCCATCATCCTGGCCACGGCCGCCATGCTCAACCTGACTGAGATTTACACAATCGGCGGAGCACAAGCGATCGCTGCTCTGGCATATGGAACAGAAACAATAAAACGCGTGGATAAAATATTTGGTCCTGGAAATTTATTCGTAACCCTGGCAAAGAAGCAAGTTTTTGGCAGCGTCGGAATTGATAACCTGGCTGGTCCAACAGAAACCGTGGTCATTGCAGATTCAAATGCCAACCCGGTCTGGGTGGCTGCCGATTTGCTAGCCCAGGCAGAACATGATCTTCTCGCGACTGCGATTTTGCTTACCCCTTCGCTGCTATTTGCTGAAGAAGTAGTAAAAGAAATCGAGAAGCAGCTTCCCCTACGAACCCGCAGCGAAACAATCATTCAATCGATCACAAACCAGGGGGGTGCGGTAATTACGACTGATTTGGACAAGGCAATTGAATTAGCCAATTCTTATGGAGCTGAACATCTCTGTCTTGCCATCCAGAATCCCTGGGAGTGGGTGGAAAAAATCTCTTGTGCTGGTGGAATCTTCCTGGGAGACCATTCTTTTGAAGTTCTGGGAGATTATATCGCCGGACCAAGCCATGTCATGCCGACCAGCGGATCAGCACGTTTTGCCTCACCACTCAATGTTTGGGATTTTATCAAGCTAATTTCAGTAATTGGACTTGATTCCACAACTGCAAAAAGCTTAGCCCCCTCTGCAAGCCGAATAGCCAGTGCGGAAGGACTGGACGCCCATGCTTTTGCAGCAACGGTGAGGTTATGAAACCTGCTGCCCGCTTTCAGAATTTCGAAGAATACGCCCCCATCGAACCATTCGAAGTTTTATCCGCCCGCCTGGGTATTCCCTTGAGCGATATTGTCAAATTGGACGCCAATGAAAACCCATATGGCGCATGTCAGGCCGCCCAATTCGCCATGGCCAACCTGGCCTTCCCCCATATTTACCCTGACCCGGAAAGCCGGGAATTACGATCTGCACTGAGCCGCTTCACGGACGTTCCCATCGAAAATTTAATGGTTGGGGCCGGGGCTGATGAATTAATTGACTTAATTCTGCGCGTCATGTTGGATCCTCAGGATGCTGTCATCAATTTCCCTCCAACTTTTGGTATGTACGATTTTAATACCCGTCTGAACAACGGTCAGGTCATCAATGTTGCCCGACGAGACGACTTCTCCATCGATCTTCAAGCTTCCGAAAAAGCGCTGCTTACTTCTAATGCAAAAGTTGTCTTCGCAGCCAATCCGAACAACCCTGATGGCAGCATTTTATCGACCAAGGTTCTGGATGAGATGCTTTCCTGGCCGGCATTGATCGTAATTGATGAAGCCTACATCGAATTCAGTGCAGACAATCACACTGAATGGCTTACAAAGAGCCTGATCTCCAAAGTCCCCGATCATGAAAATCTTGTGGTTTTAAGGACCTTCAGCAAATGGGCAGGTCTGGCAGGGTTAAGGGTTGGCTACGGCGCGTTTCCCATCTGGTTAATCAAGGTTCTTTGGCGAGCAAAACAACCATACAATGTAAATGTCGCAGCAACAAAAGCCGCAATAGCCTCTTTACTCTCGCTAACTGAACTTGAGGCGAATATCCAAAGGATCAGGGCAAATAGGTTATCCTTCGGTAAACAGCTATCAGGAATTGGATATTTACAACCCCTCCCCTCAGAAGGAAATTTCATCCTGGTCAAATTGCTCAATCGCAACTCAGAAAAATTGCAAAATTTTTTAATCGAACGTGGAATTTTTATCCGCCGCTATAAAACCGAAGCACTTCGTGGCTACATTCGTATCAGCATTGGAACACCAGCAGACATGCAAAAACTTGTTCAGGCATTGGAGGATTGGAAATGAAAATTGGAATTATTTGTTATCCGGGTATTTCCAAAATTGACCTGATTGGGGTAATCACCCCTCTCCAGCCATTATCTCAAACCGAATCCGACAGGATCCAAATAGAATGCTGCACGTATTTGCCACCAGTCCTAGATAATGGTTTTTGTTCCATTCAATGTTCACATGTTGGACTGCCTCTTACTGGCTTTGATACCCTCATTCTCCCTGGTTATTTCCCAGTACAAGAGTTGGATGTCAGCCCTGATTGGATTGCCTGGCTGAATACAGCCTCAAAAGATGTCAGGTGGCTGGCAGTAAATGAGGGCGTAAAGTTAGCACGCCGGCTAAACTTTGCCACAATTAAGCTGCCAATCCATTCAAGAATATTAAACGGTTTTCTTTGCGCTTTATGGCTGATTCAGGATGTGAAAGGTTCACAAATGGCATGGGAGATGGCTTACAACCTGGCTATTGAAAAAGAATGGCTGCAAGCCAACCGTTTGTTGACTGGGCGGACCGCATTTATTGAACGTAAGAGCGCGGAAACAGATATCAGTATAAGCTTGAAATTGGACGGTGATGGACAATCACATATCGATACAGGTATTCCATTTCTTGATCATATGCTTTCTCAAATAGCCCGGCATGGGACGTTTACCCTTGATGTAACTGCCAGAGGTGACCTGGTCGTGGATAGTCATCATACCGTTGAGGATACAGGCATCGTTTTAGGAGAAGCTTTCATGACAGCATTGGGAGATCGTAGAGGGATAGCCCGGATGGGTTCGGCAACAGTTCCAATGGATGAAAGTCTGGCTACAGTCACCGCTGATTTTTCCGGTCGACCTTATGCTGTGATTCAAACCGCATGGAATGGCATACAAGTTGCGAATCTACCAGTCTCGTTGTTTGAACATTTCCTCGAATCTTTTGCAACCGCAGCCCGTTGCAATCTGTTCGTGCAGGTTCATGCCGGTAATGATAATCACCACATGGCAGAAGCAATTTTCAAAGCTTTAGCCCGTGCTCTCGATCAAGCCAGTATGGTTGATGTTCGTAGGGAAAATCAAATTCCTTCAACCAAAGAAGTCTTATTTTAAAGGAGTGAAACTTTGCAAAAAGAGAACATTGTTCTGGTTGATGCCGGTACTGGCAATCTCTTTTCTGTATATCAGGCATTGAAGCAATCGGGGGCTGATATTCGTATTAGTAATGATGCCCGCCACATTAAAAAGGCTTTCAAAGTTGTCCTGCCGGGTGTTGGCTCATTTGCGAAATTTATGGATGGCCTCCAAGATGCTGATATTACACAAGCCATACTCGAATATCTGAACCAGAACAGATTGATGCTTTCTATCTGTGTTGGTATGCAAGCATTACTTACCAGTAGTGAAGAAATGGGAAATTTTTCCGGTATTGGAATCATCCCTGGCGTTGTCAAACGACTGCCATCGATACCGGGTCTGAAAATTCCCCACACAGGCTGGAACCAATTGTGGTTTGACCAACCCTGCCCCATGCTGCGAGATATAAACCCTGGCAGCTACACTTATTTCAATCATTCTTACTTCTGCGACCCGATTGATTCGAGCTGTACGGTAGCGACAACGGATTATGGTATTGACTTTAGCAGTGTTCTTCGTAGAGGTAATCTATACGCAGTTCAATTCCATCCGGAGAAAAGCCAAAAAGTGGGGATGCAAATATTGCGTAATTTTCTCGACCTGAAGGGAGATGAATTATGAAGAAATTTACCATTTACCCTGCTATTGACCTCAGAAATGGTAAAGTAGTCAGACTGAAACAGGGAGATCCTGCCCGGGAAACCATTTTCAGCGATTCGCCTGCTACAATTGCATCGCAATGGGAATGTTTGGGAGCTAGCTGGTTGCATCTGGTTAATTTGGATAGCGCTATGGAACAAGATGATATCCTCAATCAAAATGCGATCCAGTCCATTCTCTCAAAAATTAACCAATCAACGATAAAAGTACAATTGGGTGGTGGTATCCGTTCATTAGAAATGGTACAAAATTTGCTGGATATAGGCGTTGCTCGTGTGATCCTTGGAACAGCCGCCATTACGGACCCCGACTTTTTGCGAAGTGCCTTGCGAATTTATGGCAGTGATCGGATTGTTATTGCTGTCGATGCTCAGGATGGTCTCTTAAAAATACGGGGTTGGAGGGAAAATAGCGGCATTACAGCTCTGCCTTTTGTGAGGAACTTGGCTGAAATTGGAATAACAACGATTATTTTCACTGATATCAACCGAGATGGGATTGGCACTGGGATTAATCTGGCCGCAACCTGTGAGATTGCCGAACAAAGCGGCCTGCAAGTTATTGCATCGGGTGGTGTTCACACCCTGGAAGATGTTATTGCTGTGAAAAACTCGGACCTGGCAGGTGCGATTGTTGGTCGGGCACTCTATGATGGCAATATTCACCTGGATTCACTCATTCAGCTTCAAAAGGGACTGTAATCATGCTGGCAAAACGAATAATTCCCTGTCTGGACATCAAGAATGGTCGCGTCGTAAAAGGAGTCAATTTTGTCGACTTACGCGATGCTGGTGATCCAGTTGAACAAGCCAGGCTGTATGATTTTGCCGGCGCGGATGAGCTGGTCTTCCTGGATATTTCGGCAACCCCGGATGGCCATCAAACTGTACATGAAATTGTTCGCAACGTTGCCAGCGAAATTCATATGCCTCTGACTGTTGGGGGTGGCATCCGCAATACGGATGATATGCGGAAGCTATTGCTGGCCGGCGCAGATAAAGTGAGCGTCAATTCAGCTGCTATCCGCAACCCTGTGATTATTTCACAAGGTGCAGATATTTTTGGCAGTCAATGTATCGTCCTGGCTGTAGACGTCAAACAAAAACCAGAAGGTTTTCCAGGTGAAAAATCCTGGGAAGTGTATATCAATGGCGGTCGCATTGCGACCGGAATGGATGCAATGGAATGGATTCAACAAGCGGTCCAATCAGGTGCCGGCGAGATCTTAATCACCAGCATGGACCGCGATGGTACGCTCTCGGGCTATGACAATGAATTAATCAGGGTGGTTTCCCGTGCTGTTAATGTGCCCATCATCGCCTCCGGGGGTGCGGGCGAGTTCTCACATTTTTCCGATGTTTTCCATGCCGGAGCAGACGCTGCCCTGGCGGCGTCTTTATTTCATGACGGGATTATCAATATTACTGATTTGAAACAAATCCTTGACGAACAGGGGATTGCGATGAGGTTGGTCTAAATGGATACTGCTATCAGTTTGAAATTCGATTCAAATGGGCTTATTCCAGCAATTATTCAGGATGTCGTCACGCACCAGGTACTCATGTTGGGATATATGAATGCTGAATCATTCCAATTAACGCTTACAAGCGGGAAGGTGACCTTTTTTTCTCGCAGCCGGCACGCATTGTGGCAGAAAGGGGAAACAAGCGGCCATTATCTACTGGTTACTTCGATCTCAATTGATTGCGACCTGGATGCGATCTTAATCCTGGCTCAACCCCAAGGCCCAACCTGCCATACCGGACAGGCTTCATGCTTCTACACCCCTATCTATACATAAGGAAACAACAGTGGAATCAATAAACCAACTTTATGAATTGCTCCTCTCCCGCCGGGGAGCCAGCCTTGAATCATCGTACACTGCCCGCTTACTTCAAAACGAAGATGAAATATTAAAAAAAGTGGGAGAAGAATCCGTGGAAGTGATTTTAGCTGCCAAAGGCCAGGGGCAACAACGTTTAGTAGAAGAAATCAGTGACTTGACTTATCACGTTCTCGTATTAATGGTCAGCCAGGACATAAGTCCTGATATGATCTTTACTGAATTAGAAAAGAGACGGCAATGAGGTTTGCCATGATAGAATTGTCTCCATTCATGCCCGTTTCGGGAATCTGATTCAGGCAGAAAACCGAGAGACGATACCATAATGACAAGATTGTTTGAAGTGAACAATGTTTCTTATGCTCATCCAATGCCAGGTTCACTTCCTCACCGTGCACTGCGTGATATTTCCTTCCAAATTGAGGAGGGTGAATATGTCTCTATCGTCGGCGCAAATGGTTCCGGTAAAACGACACTCGCTCGTCATTTGAATGGGCTATTAATCCCGCAGAAAGGTTCCATTCATTTTCAAGGTTTAATCTCCAGCGATAAAAAAAACCTGGCATACATCCACCAAAATGTGGGTATGGTTTTTCAACATCCCCAGGAGCAAATGATCGCTACCACCATCGAAGAGGACGTAGCCTTCGGACCGGAGAACTTAGGTCTTCCCACCCTTGAAATTCGCGCTCGCGTTAAGAATGCTCTGCAATCGGTGGACATGTGGGAACAGAAAATGCGTTCACCGCAGCATCTCTCCGCTGGCCAAATGCAGCGGGTAGCATTGGCAGGCATACTAGCGATGCAGCCGAAGTGTGTCATTTTTGATGAGGTTACAGCCATGCTCGATCCTGCCGGGCGAGATGAAGTGCTGACAAATATTTTAAGGCTTCGTGATCAAGGAATCACAATCATTACCATTTCTCATTTTATGGAAGAAGCAGCCCTGGCAGATCGTATGATTGGTCTTTCGAAAGGGAAATTGATATTTGATGGCGCAGCTCGTAAATTATTCAACGATTCAGAAATGCTTGCCGCACTCAACCTGGATAGACCCAGAATTCTGGCATTTTCACAGCATCTTCATAAGTGGATCCCCACATTGGAAGCGCCATTTACCCTGGATGAATTCAACCTGCAGGTTCCATTTTTATCCACTCCGGTGGTATTTCCGAATATGGATCGCAGTATCCAGCTACCACCCCAAGCATCGCCGTTTGTTGAAGCAACCGACATAAGCTTTACCTACATGAATCATACACCGCTGGCACATACTGCATTGGAAAAAGTTAACCTTCACTTTTCCGAAGGAAGTTTCCATGGTTTGATTGGAGCAACCGGATCCGGTAAGTCAACCCTTCTGCAACATTTTAATGGTCTCTATATCCCCCAAAGTGGTTCTCTGCGAGTGGGAAAATTTTATGTTGATCAAGATACAGACTTCCTTGCCCTGCGCCGCTTTGCAGGAATCGTTTTTCAAAACCCGAATTACCAGCTTTTTGAACAATATGTTGGTGATGAAATTGCCTATGGATTGCGTTTAATGGGAATTCAAGGACCTACCTTACGCGAAAAGGTGAAGCAAGCAATGGCCATAGTCGGGCTGGACTTCGACACCTTTAAAGACAGAATGACATTTGCACTTTCCGGTGGAGAGCGCCGCAAGGTGGCTTTAGCATCCACCATTGTCCTCGATCCCAAATTATTGCTATTGGATGAGCCTACCGCTGGCTTAGACCCATTGGCCAGAAATGAGATTCTTGCTCAGATGAAATCCTTACATGAAAGTGGAAAGACAATGGTTATCTCCTCCCATCAATTGGAGGATCTGGCCCTGTTGACGGATCACGTTACCATGTTGTCACAAGGGAAAGTGATTGCCAGTCAACCGGCTGATTTGATTTTGTCCAATCAGCAATTATTAAATGAATACGATATGACTGCCCCAATAGCTGCCAAAATGGCCGCTGTTTTACGTACAAAAGGCTGGCTGGTACCTGAAAATATCATCGCCAGCAAGCAATTAATCGCAGCTTTTCAGTCTCTTGAGACAAACCAGCATGTCAACCTTTGAGTTTTCGCAAAATCTTTCCTTTGGCCAGTATCTGCCATTGGATTCTTGGATTCATCAGCGTGACGCTCGGGTAAAAATCATTGCCTTCATCGGTTTAATTTTAGCTGCCACTTTTACTGGCAGCACGGCGGCAGTTTTGGCTGCAATGATTCTGGTTTTCATCCTGTTTACCATTGCAAAAGTACCCATTCGATTTGCGTTAAAAAGCCTGCGCACACCTTTGCCATTTTTAGCCTTCATTGCTTTTTTGCAAATATTTCGCTTCAGCCCGGGAGTGGATAATCCCTTACTACTTCAAGTCTGGTCGCTGACAATCACTCCCCAGGGGTTGATAGCTGCAGGAACGGTTATCACCCGTTTTATTACCTTGATTTTATTGATTTCATTGACCAGCTTCACTTTATCAACCAGTGAGTTGATTTATGGACTACAGTCCCTCTTAACCCCACTACGAAAGATCGGCATTCAGAGCGACGATTTCATCATGATCGTTCAAATAACACTGCGTTATCTCCCTTTATTAGGCCAGGCAACCGAACAGATTGCAAAAGCACAGGCTGCTCGTGGTGCTTTTTGGGGAATAAAAAAACAGAAACTGATAAATAGAATCAAGACCATTTACCCTGTTATCATACCGATGTTTATCATAAGCTTACAACGAGCCGAAAACATGGCTCTGGCGATGGATGCTCGTGGTTATGGAAGCCAAAAGAACCGTGGAACTTATCAGCAATTTAAATTTAAAAAACAGGACGGACTTTTTTTGGCTGCTGCCCTGCTCATCATCACTTTGTTCTTGTTCTTATAAATCAGCGCCCTGCTTTTTCCCGATCCTAATTTGTCGCCAGGCAGCAACCACAACCAGAGTGATTACAGCCGAAGCACCCGCTTCCAGAAATCCATTACTTACCACGATTCCACCAAGCACAACCCACGGCAATAGACCCATCAAACCGATCACACCAAGAACCAGAATTGTGTTGGTTAAACTGCCAACGATACCCGCAGCAATTAATCCAAATACGGGGATCCGCTGAAGTGCTTTCCAGACAATGTAAGCCATTGGACCAATCACTAGGCGCGGTAATACAGCCAATAATGGGTTAGTAAACCATGTATCCGCGGGTGAATTTGGCGCTACAGCCGCCTGGATCATGCTGAAGATACCAAAAATCAAGCCGACGCCTATACCAACCAGAGGTCCTTCTAAAACAGCCCCGATAATGACCGGAACATGCATAATTGTCAATGAAACACCACCAAACCAGGGAATAAACCCCCAACGGGTCACTCCAAGTAATATCGCGATAGCCCCCATTACACCGGTTATGACTAACTTTCTGGTTCGATCTTGTGGCATGCCTGGCTCCTTTAATAAGTTAATTAATTTACCCATCAAGATAAAGTGATGGCCGCTGCTAGCAAATATTATATCAAAATAATACGATAAATGATCATTCGAATTCTAACGAATTTTCGGCCAATAGAATGAATGGATCGCACAGTTGGGAATCACTCAAAATAATTTACACATTAAATTCGAAAATGGAAATATACGGTAATAATCTTCATTCATCTCTGGTTCACCAGTTCCTTAAAACGAATTCTTTACTATAATTAATGTAAGGAACCTGAGATCCTTCCAAAAATAAAATAAACTAAATCAATTCTTTTTTTCAATTTTTTTTAATAGAGAACCGATGGAAAAATCAACACTAATCTGTGAAAAGTGTGGCCGAAATTACCCAGTGTCAGCTGTCATATGGCGCTGTCAATGCGGAGGATTTTTCAATTTAAAATTCTCGCCTCAATTTGACCCCGTAAAAATCCAAAAACGCAAGCCGAACCTCTGGCGCTATCGCGAAGCAATTCCAATCGAAGATGATGCTAACATCGTTTCATTCGAGGAAGGTTTTACACCTTTACTCGAAAGTAATATCGCAGGGATACCCGTCCTGATCAAACAGGAACATCTTTTTCAGACAGGTTCATATAAAGACCGGGGCGCTTCCGTGTTAATCTCCAAAGTAAAAGAACTTGGTATCAAACATGTGGTGGAGGATTCTTCAGGCAATGCCGGTTGTGCAATTGCGGCTTATGCCGCTCGAGCTGGAATCGTCTGCGATATTTATGTTCCAGCTTCTACCAGCCCGGCCAAACTGGCGCAAATCCAAAGTTATGAGGCAAATCTTCATAAAATCAATGGCAGCCGCAAGGACACCGCGCAAGCTGTGTTGGCAGCTGCAGAATCAATCTACTATGCCAGCCATTCATGGAACCCTTACTTTTTTCAGGGAACGAAAACAATTGCTTATGAAATTTGGGAGCAATTGGGTTGGGATGTTCCGGATATCCTGGTTTTACCAGTGGGGAATGGGACTTTGCTGCTGGGGGCTGACATTGGTTTTTTGGATTTATTTCGGGCTGGAATGATCCCAAAAATTCCACGTTTGATAGGTGTCCAGGCGCAAAACTGCGCGCCTCTGGCAGCCACATTTTCGGGACGACCATTTCAATTATCGCAATCAATCAATAGCGGTACGATGGCTGAAGGAATTGCAATTACTGAACCGATCAGATCATCCGAAATCCTCAATGCGGTAAATCATTCAGGGGGGATGTTTTTCACGGTAACGGAGAAAGAAATTGCTAAAGCATTCGATGAAAGTGCAAAAATCGGCTTCTATATTGAGCCAACCGCAGCCACTGTCGTTGCCGCGATATCAAAATTTGCGGGTAAGTTGCACAATCAACGTGTAGTAACCGTATTCAGCGGACATGGGCTAAAATCAACTGAAAAAGTATTGCACCTATTAAATCAAAAAATTCGAACGTGAATTGATGACGTTTTTCCCGAATTTTCCAATTGCTAAAAATCCATCTTGTTAACCGAAATAAAATTTCCTGATTGACCTGCCTTTTAAGGAGAAATTAATGAAACGTGCAATTCGCTGGTTTGACTATATCACTTTCAATATTTATTGGTTTGCATTAACAACTCGCTCACAGGTTATTTCTCCCCTCATTGTCCCCTTACTCGTGCAGCGATTTGTCGGGGAAGCAGCCAAAGGAACGTATGTCGGCAATATGCGGCTTGGCGCATTAATGGTAGCCGTACTATTTCAAGCATTAATGGGAATGCTCTCTGACCAATCCACCTCAAAATGGGGGAAAAGACGTCCTTTTGTTATGGCTGGAACCATTGGAGAAGTAATTGTTTTTATCTTAATTGGATTCAGTGCCGGTCTGGATGGAATGACAGGTTACTGGTTCTTGTTTGCTCTCTACACGCTTTCGATGGTTTCTTCTAACACTGCCCATGCTGCCATGCAAGGGATCATACCGGATCTTGTACCTGAAGATAAACGTGGCCGATTTTCTGGTGTGAAAGCCCTTTTAGAACTTCCGGTACCACTCATTTTTGTCTCCTTCGTTATAGGACGCATGGTCAGTCAGGGAAATTTATGGGGATCTCTTTTTCTTTTGATCGCCATTCTGATCGTCTGTCTGCTCATCACTTTGACAATACCTGAGATTCCTCAACCAAAATCGACCAACCCATTTGATTGGCAGCCAATTCTACGCCTATTATTGATGACAGCAGCGTTCACAGCCATAATCCTCTTTTCCGGTTTTCTTGTACGCCAAGCCACCCGCCTGACTCTCGATGATTCGGGGGTTCCTGATCAAGCAATCGTTGTAATTCTGGGTTTAGTTGGAATGGCTTTTGCCATCTGGTTTGGCGTTTGGAGCAGTATCGCTATTGGTCTGGGCAAACGAATTCAAGAGCAGCGTTCCTTCACCTGGTGGGTGGTAAATCGACTGACTTTTCTAACTGGTTCTACCAATCTGGCCGGTTTTATGATCTTCTTTTTACAGGAGCGATTTGTCCAATATCAGGGTGAAAAAGCCGCTGCTCCAGCTGCAACAATCACCATGTTTGTTGGAATTTTTATATTAATCTCTGCCTTGCCAAGCGGATGGTTAAGTGACCGGTTGGGTAAAAAAATTGTGATCACTGCAAGTGCAATATTGGCGGCTGCTGGAACGGCTGTGGTTATCTTTTCCCCTACCCTGACCATAATGTATGTGGGTGGTGCGTTGATTGGAGCTGGTATCGGTTTCTTTTACGCGGCTAACTGGGCGTTAGGGACGGAGATTGTTCCCTCAGCCGAAGCCGGTAAATTCCTTGGCATCTCAAACCTGGCAGGTGCCGGCGCAGGTGCCGTGGGGGCTTACATTGGAGGACCTATTGCAGATCAAATCGGATATACGCCTTTACTGGGCATCTACGCAGTTCTTTTCCTATTATCGATCGTTGCGCTTGTGAACATAAAAAGCATAGGTAAATTGTAAATCGCCTGCTGGTTTGGGTGTATACTTCATGCGCATACCTTAAAAGAGATCAAAGAAAATATATCAGCGGAGGGAAGTCGCAATTAAATCACTCGCACATCAATGGAAAAATCTAAAAGCGACATTGGTAGGGAATAAGTCCAACCCGGCGATCACGGAATCCGGTGGCTTGATTTTCACAGCATTGTTAGTCGGCGTTGCATCGGGTTTTGGTGCCGTAGCTTTTAAAATCTTAATTGAGAAAATACAGGAACTCGTATTCAGCCCAATCGAAAAATTTCCTTCGTATTTATATTTGATCTTCTTGATTCTCATTCCCGTTATAGGTAGTCTGATCAACACGCCGCTTATCCTGCGTTTTGCTCGCGAAGCAAAAGGACATGGTGTACCCGAAGTCATGGAATTGGTCGCTGTTCGTGGTGGACGAATCAAACCCCAGGTTGGCTTGGTCAAAACCATCACATCTGCCATTTGTATCGGTACAGGTGGTTCAGTAGGAAGTGAAGGTCCTATTGCCTTGATCGGCGCATCCATTGGTTCGATTATAGGCAAAACTTTACATTTAAACGAAGAGCGCATGAAAACATTGGTCGCCTGCGGTGCAGCCGGCGGTATTGCAGCTATATTCAATGCCCCTATCGCTGGTGCAATTTTCGCACTTGAAATCATTCTTAACCGCATGAATACCCTATACTTCGGGGCGGTTGTTATTTCCTCAGTGACAGCTGACGCGATCGCACACGCATTATTGGGTAATAATCGAGCGTTTAATATTCCTCAATATTTTGTGAAGAGTCCCTGGGAATTTATCCTTTATCTTGTCCTGGCTGTGATCGCTGCCTTTGCGTCTGTCGCCTTTACGAAATTGTTGTATTGGACTGAAGATTTTTTTCAGAAACTTAAAATGCCCGAATTATTGAAACCCGCTCTTGGAAGTCTTTTACTTGGAATCATCGGTGTTATTACAGTCAAAAACGCCAACGGCTTTCCAAGAGTCTTTGGAGTAGGATACGAAACGATAAGTCTGGCTCTGTTTGGTGAATTAACCATCACCGTAACTCTGATCCTTTTTGCAGCCAAATTATTCGCTACGGTCTTCATTCTTGGCTCTGGAAATTCAGGTGGCATTTTTGCTCCATCGCTTTACCTTGGATCCATGCTAGGGGCTGGTTTTGGCAAAATCGCCACTTTTGCTTTCCCCAACATTGTAGTGGGTTCAGGCGCATATGCCCTGGTGGGCATGGCTGCATTCTACAGTGGTGCCACTCACGCACCCATGACCGCCATTTTGATTTTGTTTGAGATGACAAATAACTACCAGTTAATCCTGCCATTAATGCTCAGTTCGGTGTTAAGCATGTTAATATCCAAAATGATCAGTCCCGATTCAATTAACACCTTAAAACTGACCCGAAAAGGTATTCATTTATCCGAATCAGAAGACATAGACATCATGCAAACCGTGATGGTTGAAGAAGCTATGGCAAAAAAATATGATGTTGTTTCTGCTGATATGTCTCTTCCAAAATTGGACTTGTTTTTTCAACAGTCACATCGAAATGGCTTTCCGATATTGACAGCCAGTGGGGAAATTTATGGGATTGTGACCCGCAATGATCTGGAAAAGGTAAAGCTTAAAGGCGAAATTGCTGACAAGAAGGTAGAAGATATCGCCACTATTCAAGGTCTATTGGTTGCATTGCCAATTGAGCCCATTTGGAAAGCGCTTTACAAAATGAGCTCACATAATATTGCCCAATTACCGGTTATCGAATCGATCGATTCGCGCAAAATGATCGGACTATTACATCGAGAAGATATTATCAAAGCATATGATCATGCCATCGCAAAAAAGGCTGGCATGCAATACACCCTCGAAAGAGTCAAACTGGGAAAACTCGATAAAGCTGGATTCTTAACCGTCAATCTAACCTCCGAATCGAAAGCCATTGGAAAAAAGGTCAGCGAGATTAAACTTCCCCATCAATGTAATATTGTTTCTCTTCGGCGGGGAAGAAGATTGCAAATCGTCAATGGTCAAACCATTTTTCGCAAAGGGGACCAATTAACCATTTTTGCAGAAGAAGAATGTATCGCTGAGGTTCAAAAAAGCTTGTTTGACCCGGGCTCGAAAAAGATCGAAAATCTACATGATCAAATGCGTTACCTGGAGACATTAATACCTGCCGGTGCAGAATGCAATGGTCGTATGATCAAAGACTTAAAACTTCCCAAAGATGTGATTATTGTCAGCATTTTACGGAATCGTGAAAATATTATTCCACATGGTAATGCGATTATTCTGACGGATGATTTGGTAGAAGTATATGGCCCCGAAGATCAAATTATTGAAACTGAATCTTTATTAAATCAATGATTTATTAAAGGTGTCAACATGGAAAAGAAATTAATTAAGCAAATTCTGATTTTCTCAACATTTGCTTGCATTATATTGATTTTTGCCTGCTCACCCTCGGCACCGCAGATACTGATAAATAATGAAACTATCTTTGCTACACCTTCAAAAACAGCGACTCTATCACTCTCCATAATTTCGCCGACCATACAATTCGTTACAACCTTCACCCCCACTTCCTCACCTACAGCGATCCCGACCGCTACAGATGCCCAACCATTCGGATGTTTGCGACCACCTGATGATTATTCTCGCATTGAAATAAATGGAATGCAGATCAACCAGAGAACATTCGCGATGTTGCAGAATGCACAGACATTATATGGCGGTGAACTTGATTTGACTGGCTATCACCTGACCCAGGGCAGCTATTCTACCAGTGTTTCAGCCAGTTTTGGCACACATGCCGGCGGTGGTGCAGTGGATCTGTCCGTCATGCAATATGGCACTTACCAGGTTTTATATGATGATATTCCCCGCCTGATTTCAGCGCTGCGGACCGCTGGTTTTGCAGCCTGGTTGCGCGATTTCGATCAATTATATCCTGGCTCGCCTATTCACATTCACGCAATCGCAATCGGCGATGCTGAGTTATCTCCAGCAGCACAGGATCAATTGACTGGAGTTTACGGCTACTTCCGGGGATTCAACGGCCTGCCTCAGCCTGAAGGTGCAGACCCAATTAAAGATGAACATGACGCAGTCATCCTTTGTCAATGGATACTTGACGCAGACCATGAAATCCTCCCTGAGTCACAGCCTTGAATTTCACGGATTTTGCAGAAGCACCATCGGATCCAATGGCCGGAACAAGCCGCTGATACGCCAGCGACAATAATTACGCATTTCCACTGCTGTGGCAGTCACATCGTAATGAGCCATACCATCGAAAAACTGGCTGGCTGGACCATACCGCATTTCTACATGCAGGTGAGGCGCAAGTGCATTTCCACTCATGCCAATTTGCCCAATCTCCTCCCCTGCACGTATCTCCTCACCGATTGTTTGTTGAGGTCTATTTAGTAAATGGGCATACAGAATATATAGAGTTTGTGTTTCCAAACCCGGCACAATTTCATCCCAACCCTCAGGGCAAGATAAAGCGCTGTTTTTCTGCCATCTTTCAGGTAGAGGCTGTGTACCCAAAACGGATTGCCACACGGAAGGGAGATCCTGCCAATCGGTCGCAATCATGAGCGCATTTCCATAGGGGAAACGATCCGAGATCATAGAGACTACACGCCCACGCAAAATCGACCCAACACCCAAACCGGTACGGGCATTTTTTGTTTCAGGATCAACATCACTGAAATCAACACCCTGATGTGGGTTATCTGAGCCAGGCATCGGCAGCGAATAAGGATTGAAGATCATTTCAGGAAGATCAACAAGGTTAACGCCTGATAATGGGGAACTAATGAACAATATTCTTGAAGGAACAACTGAAGGTAGGATTGACTTCTGGTAAGTCGGTGAAGATGTCACGCTTGCGGTTAGGGTATTCGTTGCTGTCGCATCCAGCTCGATAACTTTTTCAGGTGCGATTGTAATAGTGGGGATGATGCTTGGGGTTTCATCAGTTACATGCATACATCCAGACAATAAAAACACAACCTCAATTAAGCATAGTAGCGTTCGCTTCATACACAGGATTGTATCAAAGATAAGAAAAGTCATGGTGCTACTCATCACTTGCAAGTTTGTTTTATCGGCTAGTCCCAATACCAATTATTGTTATAAAAACACTTGATACCTCACAGAAAAAAGGATTATACTCGCCGGATAAAGGGTAAAATTATGAATCCAAAAAGAATTCTTCTATTTTTATTAATCATTTTTTTTGCATTTGGCAGTGCTCTACTCGGTGCTGCAGCAGGAACACTGGTTACATTTAATTTTTTAAATAAAACCCCTGAATCAGTGGTTGGCATTCCATCCCCTGTAGTTACTGTAAGCCCTGCAGTGATAACAATCAATAACACCGATATTCAAACGACCATCACGGATGTGGTAACCAGGGTAGAACCGGCAGTCGTGACAGTTGTGGGAACAATCAGCGGTGTGCAAACCTTCTTCGGCGTCACAGCTGACCAGGAAGTGAGTGGCAGTGGTGTCATTATTTCCGAAGATGGATACATCCTCACAAACAATCATGTAATCGAAGACACCAAAACGCTTTCTGTTATTTTTAATGACGGTTTGGAGCGAGAAGCAACCCTCATTAATCGAGATATTTTCGCAGATCTAGCTGTCTTAAAAATAGATGGGACTGTCCCTGCTGTAGCCAAAATAGGCAATTCTGATTTGCTTCAACCAGGAGAAACTGTGATCGCCATTGGTTCTCCACTGGGCACTTTTCGGAACTCAGTCACGGTCGGCGTCATCAGCGCTTTAGGTCGCTCAATTGATTCCGGTAATGGCTATACGATGGAAGATCTGATTCAAACGGATGCCGCCATCAATCAGGGCAATTCGGGTGGTCCACTGGTCAACCTCGCAGGTGAAATCATCGGCATCAATACGCTCATCATCCGTGGAAGCAATCTGAGCTCAACCAACGCCGAAGCGTTAGGTTTTGCTATCCCATCCACTACTGCTCAAATGATCGGCAACCAGATCATTCAGAGTGGATATTTTGCACGGCCATATTTTGGAGCAAATTACGAAGTCATCACCCCTCGCCTCGCAGCCCGTTACAATTTACCAGCGGATTATGGCATTTACATAACAGCAGTAGGATCAAACAGCCCGGCGGCAAATGCAGGTATCAGGGAAGGTGATATCATCACCAGATTGGGGAAAATTGATCTGGACGAGACTCATTCTTTTATCAATGTCCTATTTCAATATAAGCCTGATGAAACGCTTTCCATTGGATTAATTCGAGATGGGACAGAAATGCAAATGGAAGTAACTCTGGGAGACACGACTTATCCATAGTCTCTATACCAGGATTGTTCCAAATTGATTATTTAAATTAGTTTTTGAATGACTCAGATGGCTTTATTGTTTGAGCAGCATATCAAGTAAAGATCTGGCTGATTCACCTGGACCTGTAAATTCTTTCCCGGAAATCCCCAATTGTGTGCGCATTTCTCCAACAAAAATGGAATTTTCAAAAAATTTTTCGAAATATTTTTGCGCAATTACATCGTGGACATTCCGGTATTGAGGTGGTCCAAAAATATTTGCGAAATAAGAATGCGTTAAACCGGTTGTGGTCGTGGTACCTTTGCTCATGACAGCGCCAGAACGAAAGACGTCCAAAGCATTTTCAGCATTATTAAACTGCTTGATGACCGGGTGGTCTTCATCCACAAGGTCATAATTATTAGCATATAAGACAAAATCAATCTCATACCCCTTCACGATGTCCTGGTATTTGGTAACCGGAATGACAACCCTGGCGTTGACTTGATCTGGATTCATAATAATCGTACGGTCGATTTGTCCTAAGGCATACCCTTTTTGCAGGTCGTCAAGGCGCACAAAAGCCCCAATTTCGGTGCCATAACCTAGAACCCGGCCATCTTCGCTGATTTCGATCGAACCCATATCATCTGCAATAATGGTCAGTTCCTCCACCTGGTCTTCGATAATTCCGCGTAACGCTTCCAGCGTCTCCGATTTACCGGCTCCGCTATCACCGATAATGACTACATTCGAGGCACCGGCATCACGCAGTACGATATGGAACATCGCTCCATGAAAAGGCAATCTTCCCATCTTCATCACTTTAATATTGTGAAGCGTCAGAATCATTTTCTTTAAATAACCAAAGTAACCATATTGATCGCGGAAAGGCACAGAGCCGACCAAAATATCATTTTCAAGGTCATCATAGAAGATGGTTTCAGAATCCTGTGTAGCGTTTTCATCCTCTGGCGGCAGACCAAACATATAAATCGCATCCGGTTTGCGTAAAAGATCTTCATCTTCAGCCAATTCGAACAAATTACATAACGAGAAACCCATCTCGAAATATTCCATTGAGAAATAGACATTAATGACCAGAGAACCTACTTTCGCCGGGTAACACAACCACTCACGCGGATCAAATTCTACTCCTTCAATTGGGTTATGATATACACGCGTGAAGCTGCCACTGCGTTTATTATTGGGAGAGTTGTAAATCATTGGAGGATAAATTAACACTTGCCGCGTCACCTGGACCTTGTTCAGCTCCTTATAAACTGGTGAAGAAAAAGGTGTTTTTCCGGGTAAGGCAATGACTGCCATTTTTGCTCCAGCACTCACCTGGCGGTACACACGTGGGTGTTTGCCCGTGATGTTTTCAAGAATGTCGCGCTGAGCAGAACGAACCACGTGCATAAGTTTTTCGACGGTATCACTGAACGTGCGATACGGCCGTTGATCCAGGCGCATACCTTTGGAATCACAAATAATTAAGCGATGTAGTCCACGCCAGAAATTATAAAGCTGCTCAACGAAGTCACTCAAAAGATCAAGATCATCAAAGAAGGTTGCACTGCCCGGCACCAACATTTGAGCCTGTTCGGCGGGCAATTTGGAAAGCATAATGAGCGTTCTCTGCAGTACCTCTACCTCTTGAGGGGTCACATGTGTTTTATCGTTAAATACACCTAAGAGACGTGATTGCTGACGTGCCAAATAGCGGACATACTGCGAAAGAACTGCAGAAAAAATATTGCTCGAAATCAATTCATCAACCGTATCGCAGACTCTATTTCGAATACGGATAACGATTTTGTCTGTATACAATTGGTATGATCCCTGTTCCATTTACTTTACTCCATTCGCATTTTCGTTTGCAGTAACCATCATTTCCAACATTTCAGTGGTTAATGATTTAGGTCTTTCAATTGGTTTCAATAATGCTCTTGCCCACACGATATGAGCGGTTATACCAAGGATTCTACTTATTCCAAACAAGACCGTGTAAAAATCAAATTGAGTGACACCATAGTGATATTGCAGGGCTCCATTAATAGCATCCACATTCGGCCAGGGATTACTTACCTTGCCCTGCTCCATTAATATTGGCGGCAAGGTATTATAGACCATCTCCACCAGGTTAATGAGGGGGTCATTTTTAATATTCTCGTGAGCAAACTCCAACTGGGCAGTAAAGCGAGGGTCTGTGGTTCTTAAGACCGCATGACCATAACCGGGAATGATCTCACCATTGGCGAGGCATGATCGCAAATACTGCTCCAATTGTGGTTGGGTTGGGTAACCACCAAAATGATCGCGCACACCCAGAAGCCATTTAAGACATTCCTGATTTGCCAGACCGTGTAAAGGACCTGCCAGGCCATTAATACCAGCGGCACAGGAAAGGTAAACATCTGATAGCGCTGAGCTGACCAGATGACTGGCATGTGCACTCACATTTGCGCCTTCATGATCTGAATGCAGAAAGAAGAAGAGACGGCAGAGGTCATAATAATCACGGTCTTTCAATCGATCAATCATATAACCAAAGTTGGCACCCCAATCCAGTTCAGGATTTGGGGGGATGTAAATTCCATCTTGATAGCGAAGATTGAAAATAAAAGCAGCCAAACCGGGAAGTTTAGCGGTTAAATTAATCGCATCCTCTAGATAATAACGCCAGTGATCCTGCTTGTCTGTTCCTTCGTTGTATTTGCGAGCAAAGACAGATTCGCGCTGTAAGGCCATAATGCCCATCGATAACAGTGTCATTGGGTGCGTGTCGGCGGGCATGCGCCGAATTGAGTTGAAAACATAGGTTGGAATGAGGCAGCGCTGCTGCCATTCTTCTTCCATCGCCATCGCTTCGGCTTGAGAAGGCATATCTCCTGTTAAAAGAAGAAAGTACAAACCGCCTGCCATTGGATTTTTTGTATTACGCGCCTTTGGAAGCTTTTCCATCAATTCTGAGATGGTAAATCCACGGATGCGGATGCCTTCTTGAGGATCCACATACGAAATGTCACTTACTTGAATTTGAACGCCACGGATTCCACTGTAAATTTGCGATACAGTTACATCACAAACTTTGAAATCTCCACTTTTTCCACGCAAATGATTGACTCGCTCACGCCAGTGCGGTAGTTTTGCTTCTATTCGATCTTCGATGATCTTCATTTTGTGTTAACTCCTTTGATGTGGGGGGATTAATTTTGCAGTGAAAAAAACAGGCAATGCAAGTACATTTGCGTTGAGAAGGTTGATTCAGTTGTGAAATCAACCACCATTTTCAGGTTAATTTTGATTTCCTGGGAAGAATATGTTTCCGATATAACCAAGATGTTGCGAAATACGTTCAACGGAGCAGAGGATATTGTGAATATGGACCTTATTGGCAGCTGGTGTAAAGCGATTGGATGGACCCGAAATAGTCAGAGCGGCGATGACATCGTTATGAAAATCAAATATCGGAGCTGCAATTCCAGCAGCATCTGCTACCCACTCCCCATCGGAAAACGCATAACATTGTTTTCGAATTTTCTGTAATTCTTTCCGTAGTTTCTCTTGATTGATAATTGTGTTTTCTGTAAAAGGTGTGAATTTTGTTTTTGCCAGTATTTCATTCTGGCGCGACTCAGGTAGAAACGCCAGTAAAACCTTGCCTGCGGAACCGGCATATAAAGGCAATCGCCGTCCAATTCGAGCAACAATACGTACATTCTGAGCACTTTCCATCCGTTCAACGCAAAGGCGTTCCTCACCATCCAGAATATACAAGCTGATTGTTTCTTTGGATTTAACCAGAAGCTCATTTATTTCCGGTAATGCCACCGTGCGAATATCAAGATTTGCCAGATAGATTTCCGCCCAGCGCAGCGCTTTCGGACCGATCGCATATTCCCTGGTACGGGCATCTTGATTGAGCATGCCCCAATCACGCAAAGAGCTCATTAATCGGCCACAGACACTGACAGGCAGTCCAGAAATTCGCGCAACCTCACGTACACCAAGAATATACTGATCAAGTGTGAAGCAGTCTAATATTTGAAAAGCGCGATCGAGTGTTTGAACTTTTTCAATTTGCATAATGTTCCGCTTGATGGGACGCTGTCCCAATAATATCATATGATTATATTGAAATCAGGATGATTAGTCAAGTAGAAATTTTTATCATTTGCGCTAATATAGAATTAGAAACGATAACCAATAAATAAAGGGAAGAACTGGGGTTAGAATTTGATGGAATCTAAAGGTACTATTCAATACCATGCAGGAAAACTCGTTGTGCCAGATAATCTGACCATTCCGGCAATTCCGGGGGATGGGATCGGACCAGAGATCTGGGAAGCTACAAAAAAGATTGTGGCATGTGCGCTTGATAAAGCATACGCGGGAAAGCGTTCAATCGCCTGGCTGCCAGTCCTGGCCGGTGAATCTGCCTTCAAGCAAACTGGTTCATGGCTTCCCGATGAAACACTGGAGATTTTCAGAAAGTATCACCTGGGGATTAAAGGACCTTTGACTACACCAGTAGGAGGGGGCATTCGGTCATTAAATGTAGCTTTGCGTAAGGAATTGGATTTATATGTCTGCTTGCGGCCTGTGCGCTGGTTTAAAGGAATCCCCGCTCCAGTGCTTCGGCCAGAAAATGTAAATATAACTATTTTTCGCGAGAATACAGAAGATGTATACAGTGGTATCGAATTTGAAGCAGGCTCATCCCGGGCAGACCAATTTATGAAAATCTTTAAAGAAAATTTTCCTGAAGAAAAACAAAAAATTCGGTTTGATGAGGATGTTGCGATCGGCATTAAACCTATCTCAAAAGCCGGCAGCAAACGGCTGGTTCGTGCGGCGGTTAATTACGCACTACTTACTGGGCAGAAAACAATAACCCTCGTTCATAAAGGCAACATTATGAAATACACAGAGGGTGGATTCCTTAATTGGGGTTACGAGGTTGGCAGTCTTGAATTTGCTGATCATGTCTACACAGCACGCAAATGGCAGGAAACAATGAATAAGCAAGGGAACGAGGCAGCCTGGCATGAGAAGGAAACCGCGCTTACACAGGGTAAAATCTGGATGAACGACATCATCACCGATGCTGCCTTCCAACAGGTTCTACTTTACCCGCAAGAATTTGAAATTATTGCAACTACGAATTTGAACGGCGATTATCTTTCTGATGCCCTGGCTGCCCAGGTGGGTGGTATTGGGATAGCGCCTGGAGCAAATATCAATTATGAAAGTGGGCTGGCCATATTCGAAGCCACACACGGAACTGCCCCGACAATTGCCGGACAAAATATTGCCAACCCATCATCCTTAATACTATCTGCGGAAATGATGCTGCGTTATCTGGGTTGGCATGAATCAGCTGACCTCATTATCACCAGTCTTGAACAGACTCTCGCTTCCCGGGAATTAACAGCGGACCTGGCTCAGTTTGTACCCAATTCCACAAAATTGGGAACAGCTGAGTTTGCGGGTGCAATCTGCAAAAATATAAAATCGAAAAAGTAAGGAGCGGAAAATGAAGGGATTATCATCATCCAGGACAAGTTTACTGGTCTCTAAAAAAGAATATTTTTATTATCAAATTCAAAACCTGGAGGGGTTGCCCGACGGATATTGGCACAGGTTGCCTTTTTCCGTCCGGATTTTGTTGGAGGGAATCTTACGTAATATGGATCATGAGTCCATCACAATTGAGGACGCTCAATATCTGGCAAACTGGCAGCCGCAAGAATCCGAGCGAAAATCAATCCCATTCTTCCCCGGCCGGGTCGTATTGCAAGATTTTACAGGCGTACCTGTGATGAATGATCTGGCTGCCATGCGCACTGCCATGCAAAAACTGGGTGGTGATCCATTGAAAGTCAACCCGGTTGTACCAGTAGATCTGGTGATCGACCATTCGGTTATGGTGGATACCTTTGGAAACGCGGATGCTCTCGAAAACAACGCAAGAATTGAATTTGAACGTAATCGTGAGCGTTATGAATTCTTCCGCTGGTGCGAACAAGCCTTTAATAATTTCAGAGTGGTTCCTCCAGCGACTGGCATAGTCCATCAGGTGAATCTGGAATACCTGGCGAAATCGGTAATCGTCAAATCTCAAAACGCGGAATTAGTCGCCTACCCGGATACTTTGATCGGAACAGATTCCCACACGACCATGATTAATGGGCTTGGTGTAGTCGGCTGGGGCGTGGGTGGAATTGAAGCTGTGGCAGCCATGATGGGTCAACCACTCGAAATTCTTGCTCCTGATGTAATTGGAATCAAGATCAGCGGCAAGCTACCGGAAGGTACAACGCCGACTGATTTGACTCTGACCATCATTCAGATGTTGCGTAAACGAGGGGTTGTAGATAAATTCGTAGAATTTTTTGGTGATGGGCTTGACTCCCTCACCCTCGCCGATCGAGCGATGATCGCCAATATGTCTCCAGAAAGCGGTGCCACCATGATTTATTTCCCGGTCGATCAGCAAACGCTGGACTATCTTCAGTTAACCGGTAAAAGTCAGGATCAAATCGACCTGGTGGAAGCGTATTATAAATCGCAATCCATGTTTCGCGATTCAGATACGCCTATGCCGCAATTCAGCGAAGTAATTGATGTTGACCTGGGTAGCATCGAACCAAGCCTGGCTGGACCTAAGCGACCGCAGGATCGAATTCCATTAAGCCAGGTGAAAGAAAACTTCCAAACCAGTCTTGAAAAACCAAAGAATGCACGTGGTTTTAATCTTTCATCGGATGAAATAGAAAAAAAAGCCACGTTATCTTTGTACGGAAAGCAATACAAATTGAAACAAGGTTTTTTGGCTATTGCAGCGATCACTTCTTGTACGAATACTTCTAACCCGTTTGTAATGGTTGCAGCTGGGTTACTGGCCCAAAAAGCAGTCCAGCGTGGCTTATTCGTCCCTGCCTATGTAAAAACTAGTTTTGCCCCGGGATCGCGGGTTGTGACAGAGTACTTAATCAAAAGTGGCTTGATGTCCAGCCTGGAAACGCTCGGATTCAATCTGGTTGGTTACGGCTGCACCACCTGTATCGGCAATAGCGGTCCTTTGGCAGGTGAAGTTGTCGAATTCATTCAAAAAGAAAATATGTTAGCCAGCGCAATTCTCTCAGGCAACCGCAATTTTGAAGGACGCATTCACCCTTATACGCAGGCAAATTATCTTGCTTCTCCCCCACTGGTGGTTGCTTTCGCTCTGGCTGGCACTATTGATATCAATATGAGTAAGGATGTGATCGCAACCGATCCTGATGGGAAACCAGTTTATCTACGAGATATATGGCCATCTTCTAAAGAGATTTTGGAAGTTTTGCGAACGACAATCAATCCTGAATTATTCCTGCAAAGTTATGAAGATGTCTATGCCGGAAATAAAGCATGGAACAATATTACGATTGATTCCTCAGCACTGTACGCCTGGCAAACGGAATCAACCTACTTACAAAAACCCCCATTTTTTGATGAAATCAGTGCCGCCAACGATGGTCCCCAGATTATCAACGCCCGCGTTTTGTTGATGTTAGGTGATTCGATCACGACAGACCATATTTCACCGGCTGGTGCTATTGCGATAAAAAGCCCAGCTGGCCAGTACCTTGTGGACCATAATGTCCCGCTTACTTCGTTTAATTCCTATGGTTCACGGCGGGGAAATGATCAGGTAATGACACGCGGTACGTTTGCCAATATCCGCATCAAGAATTTGCTGCTTGATAACGTTGAAGGCGGTTTTACAAAGTATTTTCCGCTTGATGAGCAAATGGAGGTTTACAAGGCATCTATAAAATACCAGCAAAATGATATACCTTTGATTGTTATTGCCGGAAAAGAATATGGAACAGGATCATCCAGGGATTGGGCTGCCAAAGGCTCTCTTCTGCTTGGAATCAAGGCAGTGGTTGCCGAATCATTTGAACGTATCCACCGTTCCAACCTGGTCGGGATGGGAGTATTGCCTTTGCAATTCATGCCCGGTCAGAATGCTGTCACACTTGGTCTGGATGGCTCCGAAATATATGATATCCACGATATCGAACCTATCCAACCAGGCAAGATTCTAACAATTCAAGCACGCGACAAAAATGGTATGGTGAAACTATTCAAAGTAAAAACGCGCATTGATACGCCAATAGAAGTCCAATACTTTAACAGCGGTGGCATTATGAACCTAATCCTGCTAAATTTGGCTCAACAAGAAACAGCTTGAGAATTTCGTTGATAAAGGAAAATTCTTTTTATTGCTCTTTTTTGTAAGAGAGTAGTTCCACTCCAGCAGTTTTCAGGAATTCCAGTGCAATCGGATCGATGCGATAGGCGTTCCGATAAATAAGTTTGGAAATTCTCGCATTAATTAACATCTTGGTGCAATTAAGGCAAGGGAAGTGAGTAACATAACAAACAGCATCTCGGGTTGCCAGGCCAAATACGGCAGCCTGAATGATAGCATTCACTTCGGCATGTACAGTACGCACACAATGTCCTTCAATCATCAGGTGGCCAACATCATCACAATGCTCAAGACCAGCGGGAGATCCATTATAACCAGTCGAAATAATATGCTTGTCCTTAACCAGCACTGCACCAACCGCTGCCCGATCACAAGTTGAACGCACAGCAACATCTTCCGCAATCTTCATAAAATAATCATCCCATGGTGGTCTCACTGTCAATCTCCTTTTCTTTTTAAAAATAATAAATAAATCGAATACCTACTGATAATAACCTCAGGAAATTATCCAAACTTTCCCGAAATGTAATCCTGCGTACGTTCATCTACGGGGTGGGTAAATATCTCTTCGACCGGCGAAAATTCAATCAACCGACCTTGGAGAAAAAAGGCGACATAATCTGCAATTCGCCCGGCTTGCTGGGTATTGTGAGGAGCGACAATGATGGTGTATTTATTTTTCAGCTCAGTTAAAGAGGATTCTATCTTGGCAGTCGCCACCGGATCCAGTGCGGATGTCGGCTCATCCAGCATGATAATTTCAGGTTCCAAGGCTAAAGTCCGAGCCAGACATAAACGTTGCTGCTGCCCTCCTGAGAGCGAGTAAGCTGAATCAAATAAGCGATCATTGACTTCATCCCAAAGTTCTGCCAGCTGAAGTGCGTTTTCGACTGCGGTGTCCAATTTACTTTTGCTCTTTTCACCTGCCAATTCAAGCCCATAGGAGACGTTTTGATATATCGTCAAAGGTAAGGGCATTGGTTTTGAAAAGACAATTCCGATTTTACGACGTAAGGCGATTACATCCAGACCAGGATCGAGAATATCGATTCCATCAATCTTAACACTTCCATGTACTTCTCGTACATCGGCCAGGTCGTTCAACCGGTTCATGATTCGTAAAAAGGTGGATTTTCCCCCACCAGATGGCCCGATGAGTGCTGTTATTTGATTTGCAGGGATTTTTATACTGATATCAAACAGTGACTCAGTCCCATCTGAATAGGTCAGGCTAAAATGATCAACGATGATTTTATCGACCATTTACCAGTTCCTGCGGGCACGAGCTCTTGAACGCAGAACAGTGGCAATAATGTTCATGAGCAGAACAAAAACAACCAGTACCAACACAGTGCCATATTGAATTTGAATGGGCATTCCGGGCACCTGAGTGGAAATTACAAATAGATGGTAAGGCAATGCCATGGTTGCATCAAGTGCTGAATTTGGCAAACGCGGCAAAAAGAAAGAAGCACCTGTAAATAGGATCGGTGCGGTTTCACCGGCGGCCCTTTCCAATCCTAAAACCACTCCGGTCAAAATTCCAGGCGTCGATTGTGGCAGCACAATCCGGCGAATGGTTTGCCACTTCGAAGCACCCAAAGAAATACTGACCACCCGGAAGGATTGCGGTACTGCCCGCAGCGCTTCCTCAGTCGTGCTGATGATCACTGGAAGTGTCATAATGGAGAGCGTCAATGAAGCGGAGAGTATGCTGGTTCCGAAATTTAGAAATAATACAAATAAGCCCAAACCAAACAAGCCATAGACAACAGATGGAATCCCTGCCAGATTGATGATCGCCAGGCGGATCATACTCGTCAAACGATTTTCCGGCGCATATTCTGAAAGATATATTGCAGCCGCTACACCCAAAGGGACAGAAAAAACTGCTGTACCGAGGGTCAAGTAAAATGTACCCACGATTGCAGGCCAAATTCCGCCAGCTCGCATTCCGTCTAGAGGCATTGCTGTGATGAATTCCCAGCTGATTGCCGGTGCACCTAAATAAATGATGTATATCAGAACAGCAATAATCGGCAAAACAGTTGTTACAGCCAGAATGGTAACAACCGAAAAACCAATTTTCTGCAAGCGCATCTGTTTACGGACTGATTTTGGGTTTCCAGGCAATAGATGCGCTCTCATGATAAGATCCGTTCAGAACGTTTTAGCTGACGCGAGCTAATTCGAGTCGCGATTATGTTCACGATCAATGTAAAAAGAAAAAGGATTATCCCGATAAAAAACAAAACATGGTAATGCGCGCTTCCGCCGGCCACCTCGCCCATTTCCGATGCAATGGTAGCCGTCATCGTTCGAATAGGTAAGAACAGTGCTTTGAAAGAATCCGGCATTACAGGTGCATTCCCAGTGACCATCATGACCGTCATCGTTTCCCCAATTGTACGACCTAAACCAAGCATGATCGCCGTTAATATTCCACGACGGGCAGCCGGCACAGTGACACCCCAAATTGTCTGCCACCGGGTAACACCCAACGCGTAGGAACCCTGCCTTAAGGACATAGGCACATTCCTGAGTGCGTCCTCCGAAATGGAAACAATGGTGGGAATAGCGATCCCCCCCAGTAACAAAGAGCCGGTGAAGGCTGTCAGACCTGTAGGTAAATTGAGAACATCCCGTAGGAAGGGGGAAACGATAAGTATGCCTAGGAAACCGAGTACGACGCTTGGCAATCCGGCTAGCAGCTCCACCAGCGGTTTCATTATCACAGCCAGCCAGCCAGGGGCAATTTCTGCAATAAAAATGGCCGTTAAAACACCAAAAGGGACCGCGATCAAAGAAGCACCCAAGGTAACAACTAGTGATCCCAAAATTAAAGGCAAAATCCCATAATAGGCTTCAATTGGGTACCATCGCTGGCTCAACAAATCACCGATTGGCACGTCAAAAAGGGCGGGTATTCCTTCATAAAGCAAAAAGAACATGATCAATAAGACGAAAAGAATGGAAGAAAGTCCGGAAAATTGAATTCCCTTCGTAATAATCGAGTCGCTGAGTTTTTGATTGCGGGCTTCGATTTTCATTTATTCACCGGTACAAACCCCAAATTAAGGATTATTGCTTGCCCATCTTCTGACAATATCCATTCTATGTAATCCAAAATAGAACCCAGTGGTGAGCCGTTTGTATACAAATACAAATCCCTTGCAATCGGATAAAGGTTCTCTTTTACTGTATTGATATTCGGCAGCACATATGGCTCGCCTTCACCTTTAGAAATTGCTAGCACTTTGACTTCATCGGTCACATACCCCAAACCATCATATCCGATCGCATTTGGATTATCGCGAACTTCGGAAATAATACCTTCTGAAGAAGGCAGCAATAATGTGTCGGATGAAAAAATGGTTTTGTCATCGGATTTTCCCAGTCGAATGACCGATTCTAGAAAATAAACATGGGTTCCAGAGTTTGTCTCACGGGAAAGCTTTACAATCGGTCGATCTTCTCCACCCAACTCAGACCAATTTTCAATCTTGCCGGAAAAAATATCGGATATTTGTTGGAGCGTCAGTTCTTCGATGGGATTTTGAGTATTGACAATCACAGCGATCGCATCACCAGCCACAACAATCTCAAAGGGTTCAACTCCGTTCTGATTTGCCTGATTTATTTCCTCTGGTTTAATCTGGCGTGAAGCATTGGCAATATCAACGGAATTGCCGATCAAAGCAGCAATACCGGTACCACTTCCGCCGCCAGTTACCGAAATGCTCACTTCAGGCCGGAGTTGCTGATATTGTTCAGCCCAATTCAAAGCCAGATTTACCATCGTATCTGACCCTTTATTCTCCAAATAAACACTTTGGGATGAGCCACCCGGAGTGCCAGAGTTGTTAGCTGACGAATTTTGACAGCCTATCAATGATAACATACACAAGAAAAGTGGAATCAAGAGCCTGCAGACCGTCTTTTTGATAATCACATTGAAATTATAAAGGAAATGTCACATTTTTGTGAATTGACATCTTCAATATCTCACCTTCATTGAACCAAACGCTTTCAGTCTTTAACCATCTGATGTCCTCAAATCGGTCTCTTACTCTGTAACCTGTATTTCTTTTGTTGAAATGCTGAACCTTCAAAAATAAAAAGTGATAGACAACCGAGTTTTTCGATAAGGAAAATTTGAGTTGATTATATAAAAATTGAGTATCTTTTCAAAAATTAGGGGAGGAGTGTTTTTAGGCGGGCGAACGCCCGCCTAAAAACACTCCTCAACCGAGTTTTATTGACGAGATACCAAATTGAGAGTCAATTTATGGGGTACTCTTCAAATGAAGATAATCATAAATCGGCGTTATTTTCATTAGTTTCCCCGGTCATTAGATTATCGACTGGGTATGTCTTATTAGTGTACGACCTATTGACATCTGGTTTTTTCGCTTTATTATTAAAAGTGGATGCGTTTGGTTAATTATTTGAGGCAAAACCTGAACTGTAAGAAACATTTTTAACTGCCATTATTTAATCATCAAGTTGTAGAAACCTCAAATTTCGCACTATTTCTTAATAGTTTCTATGAAGCTATATTGAAACAAACGCCCCAGCATCTCTTGGTTAATAAGGAAAAGATGATAGTAAAGGGTGCATGAATTCAATATTTAAAGGTAAGGCGAAAAAGAATATTTCATCAGATTACGGGTTAAACAATGTTTTTCCACGAGTATCTGATCAAGGGCAAATGATATTATTTAAATTGAGTCTGGTCGTCACTGATTTCTTAATGATCGGATTCGCATTCAGGGTTGCCTATTGGATTCGGTTTGAAGCAAATATTCCTTTTTTTGTTGAAGATGCTCTGTCTTCACCAGACTATTATGAGAGTGTCATTCTACTTATCATACCGATCTGGTTAATCTTATTTGCATTTTTTGGTCTCTATAAATTTGACAACCTGGTTGGCGGCGTACGCGAATACAGTCAGCTTTTTAATGCGACAACGATTGCAGTGCTGGTCGTGGTAGCAGCAGGCTTCTTCCAGCCCAATTTTTATTTGGCTCGAGGCTGGATATTGATTTCCTGGCTATCTGCTTTTTTCTTTACAGCCCTGGGCAGATTCCTTCTACGGCGGCTGGTTTATTTTATGCGTACCCGCGGGTGGTTTTTAGAAAACGCCTTGATCGTGGGCTTGAATGATGAGGCTATCTCAATCGCTGAGCAATTGCAATTTACACGAAATTCGGGCTTACGGCTTTTCGGATATATTAGCAATGATGAATTGACAAAACGAGATGATAACATCCACTTTCTTTGTCTCGGAAGCCTAAACGAGCTGGAGGTTATCATTGAGGAACATAATATACAGAAGGTGATCCTGATCAGCTCTGCGTTACAGCACGAGCAGATCCTATCGCTTTATCAAAAATATGGCACCTCTGATAGGGTGAAGCTTCATATTTCTTCCGGAATTTATGAGATTTTCACCACTGGAATGCGTGTAAGAGAATTTGCCTGGGTTCCACTGGTAGAGGTCAATAAAGTGCGCCTGACTGGCATCAACCAATACCTTAAATTAATGATGGATTATGGCCTCACGGTCCCTGGCCTGATTTTGATCTCACCGATTTTATTGATTATCGCGCTGGCTGTAAAATTTACATCCCCCGGACCGATTATTCATCGCCGAAGGGTGATGGGTGTTAACGGGAAGGAATTTGATGCATACAAATTCCGTACCATGTACGTTGACGGCGACGAAATCCTGGCTGGTTACCCTGAAAAAGTCACTGAACTCGCCCGTACCCACAAGCTTAAGGATGATCCACGTATAACAAAAATAGGAGTGTTTATCCGAAAAACCAGCTTGGACGAATTACCGCAATTATTTAATGTATTAAGAAATGAAATGTCATTGATCGGTCCGCGCATCATTGCCCCCGAAGAGGTGCAGGAATACCAGAAATGGGGAATGAATTTGTTGACGGTCAAACCAGGGATTACTGGGAAATGGCAGGTTTCAGGACGGTCTGATATTACTTACCAGCAGCGTGTGCAGTTGGATATGTTTTATATCCGTAACTGGAGTATCTGGCTTGATCTACAAATATTATTGCAAACAATCCCGGCAGTTCTTTCTAAAAAAGGCGCATATTAAAAACTTTAGGAGAAAATCATGAAAATATTGGTTACTGGTGGAGCAGGTTTTATTGGATCAAACATCGCAGACGAATACATCCGCAATGATCATGATGTGGTCATTGTAGATAGCCTCGAAACTGGTCGCGTTTCCAACATTAACCCGAGAGCAAAATTCTACAAAATGGATATTCGTGATCCCCGCTTGGAAGAAATATTTGAGAAAGAACGACCACAGGTTGTTAACCATCATGCTGCGCAGATGGACGTGCGCAGGTCCGTGAGAGATCCAAAATATGATGCAGAGGTGAATGTTCTTGGCGCGCTTAATGTACTCGAACTTGCCAGAAAATATGATGTTAAACGCGTCATCTATAGTTCATCCGGAGGAACAGTATACGGCGAGCCGGTTTATCTCCCCTGTGATGAGGAGCACCCCATTCGACCTATTTGTCCATATGGGGCTACAAAATACATCTTTGAGGTTTATCTGGATATGTATCAGAGTATGTATGGCATGGATTTCACCGTGTTTCGGTATCCCAACATTTATGGTCCAAGACAGGATCCCCACGGCGAAGCCGGCGTTGTAGCCATTTTTACTGGCCAAATGCTCCGCAAAGATGCAATTGTCATCAATGGAGATGGAAAGCAAGAACGCGACTTTGTTTTTGTTGAAGATATCGCCCGTGCAAATTTGTTGGCGACCGAAACACAAACCGGTTCAGGGGTTTTTAATCTCGGATCGGGAATTGCTACAAATATTAATGAAATCTTTACTACATTAAGAACGATTACCGGTTATCCTCAAACTGCTCAGCATGGTCCTGCGAAATTAGGAGAGACTCAAACAATATATTTAACCTTTAATAAAGCCAGAGAAGAATTAGGCTGGTCGCCTCATGTAAGTTTGGAAGATGGTTTGAGAAAAACGGTTGCATATTTTCAAGAGAAAGAGGTATCTGTTTGATTATCGTTCAAACCCCCCTTCGGATAAGTTTCTTCGGTGGTGGAACGGATTTCCCTACCTACTTCCTCCAGAATGGCGGGTGTGTTCTCAGCACGGCAATTGATAAATATATTTACGTCACCATCAAGCAAAGATTTGATGACTTGATCCGTATTGGTTATACCAGGACTGAAATTGTGGAAAGTGTGGATGAGATCCAACATGAACTCATTCGTGAAGCTTTCCGCTTGACTGGCATGCCAACAGGAGTTGAAATCACAACGATGGGAGATATCCCTGCCGGAACTGGCCTGGGATCTTCATCTACCGTAACAGTAGGTGTTTTAAATGCTATGTATACCTTCCAGAAAAAGTTTGTTCACCCACAACAGTTAGCGGAACAGGCCTGCCAGATTGAGATTGCTATTTTAAAAAAACCAATTGGTTATCAGGACCAATACATTGCCGCACTCGGTGATTTTCGACTGATTGAATTTGAGAATTCCGGAGAAATCCATTCTCAAGTAATTTCGCTCGACCCGGCCATCAAACATCGTCTCAATGAAAACCTGCTCTTATTCTACACCGGGCAGAAGCGTGCAGCAGAAACGATATTAACTGAGCAACAGGAAAATATTCATAGCAAATTGCCAATTCTCTCTCAATTAAAACACATGGCGTTTTCAGCTGTCGAGGAGCTTCAGCGAGGCGATATCGATTGTATTGGTCACATGCTTAATGAAAGTTGGAACTTAAAAAAACAATTGGCATCCGGCATCACGAATGGCAGAATTGATCATTTTTATACAATCGCTATGAATAGTGGTGCTTTAGGTGGTAAATTGACAGGAGCAGGAGGTGGTGGTTTCTTTTTGGTCTACTGCCCGTACGGAAAACGAGATTCGGTTCGCAGCGCTCTGCATGAATTGCGTGAGATTCCTGTCAGGTTGGAAGAAAGTGGTTCCAAAGTAATTTTTGATTATCGAAATTAACTGGGAACTCAAGTACGTTAGGAGGTACCAAAATGGTAGAAATTGACTCATATTTAAACTTTTTAGGCAGCAGCCTGAAACAGATTCCACTTGAAAAGGTGAAGCATGTAATCCAAGTATTGCATCATGCACGTCTGAGTGGAAAGCAAATCTTCATAATGGGAAATGGGGGTAGTGCATCGACATCCAGCCATTTCGTCTGTGATTTAGCCAAGAATAATTTCTTCGAAGGTTTGCCGCCGTTTAAGGCAATTGACTTAAACTCATCCAATGCGATATTTACCGCTTTGGCAAACGATGAGGGCTACGAAACTGTATTTGCTTACCAACTTCGCACAATGGTGCAGCCAAATGATATTGTCCTTGCAATTTCAACCAGTGGCAATTCCCCCAACATTCTGAGGGCAGTGGAACTCGCAAATAAAGTGGGTGCCATCACTATCGGCTTCACGGGGTTTGATGGCGGCCAGTTGGCTGAGATGGTAAATATCGAAGTTAGAGTTCCTTCCGATAATATCCGCCATGTAGAAGATATTCATATGATCATCGCACATTTGATCAGTTTTGCTCTTTATGAAATGAGTACGGAAACGCTTGCATTGCAAGTTTCTACCAAGCAATCATTCGATCAGATTGAATCCATAAATTTCGAGCGTCTCAATTTAGAGCACACTGGTGTTGGCCAAACTTCCTTGTTATTCCAATTGCTGCAAATGTTATTGACAATTACAAAAACGGAGAGTGGCACACTGATCGTGATGGATGAATCAGGGAACGTAATCGATGGGGTGCAAGTATTTGGCGGAAAAACGATCTCACCATCCATAGAAAAATTACTCGATATCAATCAAAACGGCCTGGCTGGCTGGGTAATGAAGAATCAGCAACCAGCTTTAATTGATAACACCAGCGACGATAAACGCTGGCTAAAACGTCCCTGGGAGGTTGAAAAATCGGACGAAAAATCCGCATTGAGTGTTCCGATTAAAGCGGGGAACATCGTCGGGTCAATAACTCTGGTTCGTCCAAAGGAAAATCGTTTCTCGATCAAAGATCTGGAACTGGCGATTGATATGACCTCCAGCATTACACCGGCATTGAATAATGTCGAAAACAAAAAAAATAAAAACTAGCAGCCGACTTCGCTATATCACTTATCGCATTGAAGATGAGAACAAAGGGTCAGTTCAACAATTCATAAAGCAATCAATTAATGGTAGTTCTCTACTAATTAAAAAATCTCGAACAAATAGAATAATTCGACAATTTGTCGTATTGGCGGAGCATGCCTGATAGCCCTTACTTAACCGATCCTTTAAATACTACACCTTCCAAATCTCACGCAACGCCTGCCGGGTTGAGTCTTTATTTATCCAGACAGTCATCTTCCTTTCCCAGATATGTTTGGGAGCAAATCTTTATCATCCTCTTTGGTTGGATGCCAACGATCATAGGAATTGGGTTGCGGGCCATTTTCTATAAAGCTATTTTGAAAATGAAGGGTTGGGCTGCGATTGAAAACAAAGTGCGTTTGAGTTTTGCAGGCAACATTACGCTCGCACCCGGGGTCTACCTGGATCAAAACACCTATTTACATGCCTGCCCGCAGGGAATTACCATTGGCGAGAATAGCATCGTCATGCATGGTGCCATATTACATGTTTATAATTTTCGAAACATGCCCCATTCTGGAATTAACATTGGAAAAGATTGCTTAATCGGAGAATATTCCGTATTACGAGGTCAAGGCGGTATCACAATTGGCGATAGAGTTTATACATCTCCATTCACTCAAATTCTGGCCGTAAACCATGTCATCGACGACCCGGATGTTCCTATCATTGAGCAGGGCATTACAGCCGTAGGAATTGTTATAGAGGATGATGTTTGGCTTGGATCGGCTGCAATCATCACCGATGGGGTGCATATTGGACATGGTTCTGTAATCGCCGCCGGAGCTGTTGTAACCACCGATATTCCGCCAAATGTGGTCGCAGCCGGAATACCTGCCAAAATTATTAAGAACATTGAGAAGACAAATCACGATCCAGCTAAACAGATTTATTTTTAATAAGGAGATTTCATTGGATTCATTGACAGTTGTCATTCCCGCCTACAACGAAGAACAAGGTATTGCCGAAATTATGGAACGTGTTCTCGCTGTTCGTCCTGCCCTTAAAGAGATTGGCATCGATCAGCTCGAATTGTTGGTCGTGGATGATGGCTCTAAAGATAAAACCGCGTTCATCGCCGGTAAATTCTGCGAAAACGATCCTTTGGTACGAGTAATCACACATAAGAAAAACAAAGGGTATGGCGGGGCACTTAAAACCGGTTTTGCTCAAGCGCAAGGCAACTTAATCGGTTTTATGGATGCTGATGGAACCTACCCGCCAGAATATTATCCACAATTATGTCAATCCATTCAAAATGGAGCAGAATTGGTTATCGGATCGCGCATGGCCGGTCAGGAAAGCCAAATGCCAAAGACGCGCCGTCTGGGAAATTTTATTTTTGCCAACTTACTCAGTATTCTTGGCTGGCAAAAAATATCAGATAGCGCATCCGGTATGCGAGTATTCCGCAAGGAAATATTACCACGAGTGTACCCCCTGCCGGATGGATTGAACCTGACACCTGTCATGAGCACTCGAGCCATTTATGAAGATATCCGCATGGAGGAAGTTCCAATACCTTATAGTGAACGACTGGGAAGATCGAAATTATCAGTAGTGCGCGATGGCTGGGTATTTCTCGAATCAATCGTCTGGACAGTCCTCGCCTATAATCCTGTACGCGTATTGGGGATCATCGGTCTGGCAGCACTCTTATTTGCTCTCATCATTTTCTTAGGTCTTTTGATTACTCGCCTGACTGGCATCACCCAAATTAATGCCTGGGGTGTCGCAGCTCTTTTCAGCGGGTTAATCCTTTCGGTAGGTGGGATATCACTGTTTGCATTGGGAGCAACTTTTAATTATCTGGTCTCAATCTTCTACAAAAAGAAGATTCGTCAGGGACTTTTTGGTAAACCTATATTTAGAAAACCATTGGAACAAAATTTTGGTTGGTTGGGGCTGCTGGCAATTGCTGGAGGCTTTCTGATTGGGCTGGTGAGTCTGATCCTCGGCTTAAGGGGCTGGGAGATTGCACGTTTGTGGCTCTATCTACTTGGAGGTGCAATGGCGACACTGGTTGGCATTCAGCTAATACTATACTGGGCTTTGATGCGCGTGCTGAAAGATATCGCTATGCGCACAGTCAATATCGACCAGGACTTAAGTCCTGATTAATGGTAAGGAGTTAAACATGAGTACAGAAGCAATAGAAAAAGTGAATCTGGGTACGCGGCGAATTGCCGATGTGAAGATGGCAAATTTCCCTAATGCGGATGCTATCGTCCGTGAAAATATCTCAAAATCCCGCAATGCCAATGCGGTTGATATTATGCTGGTCAATCCCCCAACACCTGACGGAGCTTTATGGATCCGGACGCAACATCGCGTGGGACGCCGCACAAGAGAGAATATGGTTTGGCCTCAGGTATCCCTGGCGCAAATGGCAGCCTTGTTGGTTCCTAATTACAAAGTAAAAATTATAGATGCCAATGCCGAGCGGATGGGCTGGGTTGAATTCGCGAAAGAAATTTCAAAATATCAGCCAAAATATTATCTTACACAGATGACAGCACCAACGCTGGAAAACGATATGTATGGCTGTTTTCTAGCCAAAGCCCGCGGAGCAGTAACAATCGCTTTCGGAACCCACGTAACGCCAATTCCGGTGGAAACAATGCGTCCCTACCCGGCATTAGATTTTGCCTTGATTGGTGAGCCTGATTTGGCAGTGGTGGATTTGTTGGATCACATGGAACATAAGATTGATCAGCGCAATGATTTGATTAATAAATTGATTTCCGACCATGACCCTAATTACAAACCTGCATTTAACGAAGATGGCACAGTAAATTTTCGTGAGATCAAAGGACTCGCATGGCGTGATGGCGAAAAAATTGTCGTCAATGCGCCCAGACCATTTATTAAAGATCTAAATGACCTGCCTATCCCGCTTCACGATCAATTACCCTATAAAAAATACATTATGCCGATGATTAAAGGTCCTTTCACTTTCATTGTCAGCAGCCGTGGCTGCACAGCTGGATGTATTTATTGTATTAAGCATGTCAGTTATCAATATTCAGTCCGCATTCGTGAACCAGAAAAGATAATGGATGAGTTATGGGTACTGAAAAAGCTCGGCATTAATAATGTGCATATGTATGCAGATTTATTTACAGCCAGTCGCGAACAGGTGGTTGGGCTTTGTAAACTGATGATTGAATCCGGAATCAATATGAAGTGGACGTGTAATTCTCGCGTTGATTACGTTGATGAGGAAGAATTGCAACTCATGTCAAAAGCTGGCTGCCATCTTATCAGCTGGGGTATTGAATCTGGTAGCGAACAGGTTCTTAAACATGCCCGCAAGGGTGCCTATCCCGACAAAGCTTTGCGCGCTCTCACCTGGGCCAGAGCCGCCGGTATCAAGAATTGGGGTTATTTCATTATTGGATTACCAACAGAAACTGAAGAGACAATTCAGCAGACAATTAAATTCGCCAAAACCTTACCACTGGATATCGCACTTTTCCATGTAGCTGCTCCTTATCCGGGAACACCATTTTTCTTCGAAGTGGTTGAAAATGGGTGGTTCCGGCCTGGTACACGCTGGGAGCAAGTAGATATGGATAAAGGCACAGTGCTTGATTACCCTGGTCTCCCGGCTGAAAAACTGTTGTATTGGCAGAAAAGAGCTTTTCGCGAATGGGCATTTCGGCCCGGCCCCGCTTTCACCTACCTGAAAATGTTATTTTCAGATCCATCCACTTTCAAAACTGCTCTGAGTGTCGGGATACAACATCTCTCCTGGCAATCCGGCAAGGCAAAATCATGACCAGGAAAGAATGCCTGAATGACCCATGGTTTCAATAAAAATGTTCGTCCCCGTCGACCTTTACAAATAAATATGCGAAGTTTCTTCCAATTATTTATTCTGCTAAGCTTGATGATTACAGTTTCAGGCGAGTTAACCCAGGTTCAGGCGCAAAATAATGGTGATAACTGGCAGCCTCCAGTCAACCTATCCAATTCTGGCGCTGCCGCAAAGCCTACCCTCATTCAGGGATCTTCCGGTGACATGCACATTCTCTGGGAGGATGAATATGCCAGATTTGTATATCGCCGCCTAAGTGATACCTGGAGCGAAAGCAGCAATCTTGATCTGCCCTTCTACGGTTTCAATTACCAACTAGTGGCAAGTCAGACTGGCGGAATTGGTGCTTTTTGGATCAACACAGGTGACAACAATCTCTATGTCAGTACCGTGCAAGAGGATAGTATGTCCCGCGCCGAAAGTTGGTCCAGCCCGGCTCTTATTGGGAATGGAGTCGTTGCATTTGCCGTAGAAGTAGATGAAACTAACCAGGTACACCTTATTTACGCACGGGCAAGAGAAACTGCTGATGCCCCTGCTGGTATTTATTACCGAAACTCTGCCGGTGGTCTAGCGAATTGGAATGCCAGTCAATCTATCTATCAATCTAAATATTATCGTAGCATGATTCCAGCAACAGGACCTGGTAATATCACCAATGCCTCTTCCCAGATTGCAATGCATGTGAGCGTTAATACAACTAATCTGGATGGTACTCTTGTAACTTATCTGGGATGGGAAAATCCAGCTATTAAAAAGCTATTCTTTGCAAAATCGGAGGATGGCGGTATTAGTTGGCAGGAACCCACCGAAGTCTCCTCTGCTTCACAGGATCTTTCATTAGTCACACCGCTGGACTTGAGAACAATATTTCATAACAATACCATTCTCCAAATCTGGTCAGTGGTAGAACCTGGTGGGAATTGTGGATTGGTATCCCGAACACAAACCGCAGGAGATGATAAATGGACGGACCCGCTTTCCCTTGAATCAGTCTTTAGTAGTTGCCCTGACCAATTCAGTTGGGCTCCTCTGCCATCCGGGGAAATTTTATTCATGCTAAAAAAACAAAATGGAATAGTATTGATCACCTGGGATGGGAATCGCTGGAGTCTTCCACAAAGTGAAGATGAGATCAATCAGTTTCTCAATCCATTAACTTCAGATTTGATAAGTTTCGAACAAATTGACATTAAAACAGACGGTGCCCAACTATTATTGGCGGGAAAAGATGAAGCCTCAAGCGAGGACATCTGGTTTACACATAAAACGCTCCCAGACGTTACACAATGGTACGGCACGAGTAATAATTGGACACCTCTTAAAGTGCGAAATTCCGATTTAGGTTTGATTGATTCAATCACTACTTTCCAAACTCAAAGCGGGCAATTATATTTCCTCATCTCCGCGACCAACAAAACAAATGGTACAAGTTCCTTAAATGTCGTCAGTGATGTCACTACAGCAACAGTGATCTCAAATATTGAAGGGCAAGCCAGCCAGCTTGCCAGTCAGGACCTTCTATCACAAAACAGGGCAATTGTCGTTTGGAGCGGAGGACAATTTGGGCAAATTTACTCAGCCTGGGTTGATCTTAACCAACCTGCCAATTCTGCCGGCTGGTCTCTACCAACCCAATTGCAGACAAAGTCGCTTGGATTTTCTCCAGCAATTACACTTACAAGTAACGGTGATCTGTTATCGATCTTCAGTGATCCCTATGATACTCAAAAAGGAATTTATCAATCCAGTTCAACAAATGGCGGGGAAAGCTGGTCACCTCCGAGCCTGATCCCGATTTATCAAAATTTAACAAATTGCCCGATTATTGATCAAATAAACCTGATATTTGTCGCCAGCCAAACTTATCAGGCATTATTCAACTGCTATGCACACACACCTGGTAATAATTCATTGGGTCTTTATTCGATTGAATCCACAAATGACGGTGAAAGCTGGTCTTCTCCTCTGCTTGTTTCAGACCAACCTGTCACATGGAATAAAATTTTTACTGATCACAACAATTCACTGCATCGCTTGTGGAAGGTCACTGAAGAGAAAACCAGCTTATTCCACTCAATTTCGTCAGATGGTGGAAAGAGCTGGTCATCACCGACCAATTTTGCCTTGATTGAAGAAAAGACCAATGCGACCGCAGCTGCCATTGACAATTCTGGAGCAATTCACCTTTTTCAAGCTGTCAGCCTGGAGAATGGTTCTGCCGGTGTCTTCTATTATCGTTGGCAAGATCAAGTTTGGAATTCAATGCCACAACTTAATCTTCTCAACATTGAAAAAGGGAAGATTTCAGCGCTTCGGGCTGGAATAGATAATAAAGGCCAATTGCAGCTTGGAATTGTTTTAAATACCCAAAAAAGCAACCTGGAAGAAAGTAATTTCCTTATTACCAGTTATGCACTCGCTCTCACTGGCCAATCAGATACGCCACTGGTTGTTGAATCCCCATCTGTTCCAGTTGTTGATGCAACTCAGATTGGTCCATCGCCGGAAGCGCTGGAAACCAACACACCTGAATTTGACCCGGGTCAGATCAATACCTCAAGAGCCTCCAACCCACCTACATTTATCAGTATTATTGCAGGAATTTTAATATCGGCAATTTTTATTGTGGTTTCTTTGTTCATCATTCGCCGCAAAAACAACTAATCTCGCAAAATTTTCTGAGGAGAAAAAATGGAAATACAACAAAAGATTGAAGGATTTATCGCTGATAATATTCTTTTTAGCGATAATGGATATCCTTATAACGCATCTGATTCATTTCTGGAAAAAGGTGTGGTCGATTCGATGAATATAATGGAAATTGTTGCTTTCATTGAAGAAGCATTTTCAATTGAAGTAGATGATCTCGAAATTGTCCCTGCAAATTTTGATTCAGTCAAAAATGTGACCGAATTTGTCAATCGAAAAAAACTCAATTGATTTCTGATAAAAGCATGTCAGCCGAACTCGTTCACGATCTGTTAACAGCTAGCGCTCAAAAATATCCCGACAAGGTTTGCATTATTGCCGGTGACAAACAATACACCTACCGCCAATTAGACACACTTTCCAACCAATTTGCCCAGCAACTGAAAGTTTTTGGCGTTGAGCGAGGTGACCGCGTCTCCATTTACCTGGGGAATGAGCTGGAGCAGGCTGTCATTATTTATGGCATCCTCAAAGCCGGTGCAGTTTTTATTGTCATCAACCATACCACTAAGGAAGATAAGCTGGCCTACATCCTGCGGAACAGCCAATCGGTAGCGATCATTGCTCCAGTTGGGCAACAATCTGTTCTCACCAGGATTATGGATAAACTCCCGGGGCTGCGATTCGCCATTTTACTGAATGGCGAACCAAACCAGAGTAACAAGTTCTACGATTTCGAAAACTTTTTATCTAAGGGAAGTTCGTCCCCACCACCTCGTCAAATTATTGATCGTGATTTGGCTTGTCTTATTTACACTTCAGGTTCGACCGGGGAACCAAAAGGTGTAATGAGTGATCACAGCAATGTGGTTTTTGCGATCCAGTCCATCACAACCTATCTGGAAAATACAGCTGACGATATCATCTTGAATGCAGTTCCTCTCTCTTTTGACTATGGTTTATACCAAATGTTAATGACAATTTCTTTTGGTGGAACCATGATCCTGGAAAAAGGATTCGTATTTCCAGCCTTGATACTTAAAAAGATCGAGCAATATAAGATAACCGGTTTTCCGGGCGTTCCCACCATGTTTTCTCTGATCTTAAATATGGACATCAGCGAAATTGATTTTACAAGTCTACGATATATGACCAATACGGCAGCTGCACTTTCCGACACCCATATACAAAAAATCAAAAGTGCTTTTCCAGATGTACGTTTCTTTTCTATGTATGGATTGACTGAAACCAAACGGACTCTATACCTCCCTCCGGACGACCTTGAAAAGAAACCCGATTCCGTTGGCATTCCAATTCCGGGCACAGAAGCCTGGGTGGAAGATGAGGAAGGAAATCACCTGGAAGCTGATCAAATTGGCGAATTAGTAATTCGCGGTCGGCATGTTATGCGAGGTTACTGGCAGGACGAGGAAGCCACTAAGCTTCGTTACCGCCCCGGCAGAATCCCTGGTGAATATGTGTGTTATTCAGGTGATTTATTTAAAATGGATCAAGATGGATACTTTTATTTTATTGCTCGAAAAGATGACATTATTAAAAGCAGAGGTGAAAAAGTATCACCAAAAGAGGTTGAGAATATTATTTACCAGATATCCGGGGTTCAAGACGCAGCCGTGATTGGTGTTCCAGATCAGATATTAGGACAGGCAATCAAAGCTTTCGTCGTTCTTAATCAGTCTGGCATCAATGAAAATGATATCCTCAGGTATTGTAAAAGTCATATGGAAGATTATATGGTGCCTAAATCAGTGGCGATCGTAAAAGAACTCCCCAAAACCTCAACCGGAAAAATCAAGAAAACGGATCTAAGATAATCAGCCATGTGTGGAATAGCTGGAATATTCAACCGATCACATAGTCACCCAGTCAGCCTGCATGTCCTGGAGAATATGCTGGCATTCCTACAACATCGCGGACCGGATCAGTTTGGTATTTACCGTGGTGCCAACTGCAGCATGGTTAATGCCCGCCTAAGCATCCTGGATATTGCCGGCGGTCAACAACCGATTGCCAATGAAGATGAAACTCTTTGGATCGTTTACAATGGGGAACTTTTCAATGATGTAGAACTTAAGAAAACCTTGATTGCACTTGGCCATCACTTTCAGACAGAAACAGATACCGAAGTAGTCCTTCACCTCTATCAGGAATATGGACCCCGCTTCCTGGAGATGATCAACGGTCAATATGCCATCGCCATTTGGGACAGAAAGGAAGAGACATTGTTTCTGGCCCGTGATCGAATTGGAATCCGACCACTTTACTATAGTAATCCTGGCAACCAGTTCATTTTCAGTTCTGAATTGAAAGCCTTCCTTGCTATTCCCGGTTGGGAGGCAAAAATTGATCAGCAGGTATTGAAGCAGGTCTTTACGTATTGGGGTCCACTCTCACCCGATTCCATTTTTGAGAATGTGCATGAAGTAAAACCCGGACACTTCATTTTAATTTCAAAAACTCAGATCGAAGAAACCTGCTATTGGGAACCTAGCTTCGAAAAAGTCAATCGCCACAGAAAAGAAAATGACCTCGTAGATGAATTTGAACACCTTTTAATTGATTCTGCTCAAATTCGTTTGCATGCAGATGTTCCGGTCGGTGCCTATTTAAGTGGTGGTTTGGATTCCTCAACAATTGCCGCCATTATCGCAAGATTCAGTGATACGCCGTTAGAGACGTTCTCAATCCAATTCGAAGATCCCCGCTATGATGAAAAATCTTTTCAAGATCAGATGGTCGAGCGTCTCAATGTCCATCATAACGCGGTTTATTGTCGGGCTGAAGATATTGGCAATATTTTTTCCAAGGTGATCTGGCACACCGAAGCACCGGTCTTACGCACATCGCCGGCACCCATGTACCTGCTTTCGCAGCTTGTGAACCAGCACCATTATAAAGTCGTTCTGACCGGAGAAGGCGCTGACGAAATCCTGGGTGGTTACGATATTTTTAAGGAGAATCTCATTCGGCGCTATATCGCCAGTCACCCTGAAACCACACTGGCCGGAAATCTCTATTCCAGCCTCTATCCAGAGATTCCACAACTTGATTCGAACTCACAATTTCTCCAGGCATTCTTTGGAAAAGAAATTCATGCAACCGCTTCACCTTATTATTCCCACCACTTACGCTGGTCTAACACGATCCGCATTCAAAGGTTTTTGAAAAATGGTGATAATGCCATAGGGTCTTCTTTTGATTACCCAGTTCAAATTCCAGACAGTTTTCTTGATTGGACTCCTCTTGCACAGGCTCAATTTCTGGAAATGAAGACATTTTTAACGCCTTACCTGCTTTCCTCCCAGGGAGACCGCATGGGCATGGCTAACTCAGTCGAAGGCAGATATCCATTCCTGGATCATCGTCTGATGGAATTTGCCAATTCTCTGCCAGACCACACAAAACTACGCGGTTTGCAAGAGAAATGGATTCTACGCAAATTTGCCAGTAAAATTCTCCCGAGTGAGATCTGGAAACGTAGAAAAAAACCGTATCGTGCTCCTATTCAACATAGTTTCTTAAGTCCGGCTATAAGAGAAGAGACTTCTTCTCACTTCAGTGAAGCACAACTCGATAACTCAGGCTACTTCAATAGCAAGGCAGCAACAAAATTATATCAAAAAGCTCTGGTTACCTCCCAGCTTAGTGAAATGGAAGAAATGGCCTTTGTTGGTATCTTAAGTACACAAATATTGCATGATCATTTTTGTGAAAGAAATTTTCCCACTGTAACTTTTAATCGCAAAATCCCCTTAAAAACAATTGATCTGGTTGTTTCAGCCGGATGATTAAGGAGAATCAATGGCTTTAATTCATGAAAAGAGTGGCTCACAATTTACAATATCCAGCCTGAATCTTGACCCACTTCGCGAAATTGAGCGGATCACAGGCTGGATTCGCTCATCAATCCACACCACAATGCGAAAGCGCGGTGCAATAATTGGGGTCAGCGGTGGAATTGACTCATCTGTTGTACTGGCTCTTACTGTAAAAGCACTGGGAGCAAAAAACGTTTTGGGTGTCATGCTGCCTGAATCCGAATCCAGTCCAGAGAGCGCTGAACTGGCAAAACTTCTGGCTGACCAACTTCAAGTTGAAACCATAACAGAAAATGTCAGCGCTGCCCTGGATGGTGCAGCCTGTTATCTACGGAGGGATGAGGCTATTCGCAGTTTTATTCCTCAGTTTGATCAGAACTGGAAATCAAAAATCACCCTGCCGGGCAGTCTTCTGGATGATGAAACACTGAATGTATTCTACCTGACTGCCATCTCACCTACCGGAGAGGAAATCCGTGTTCGTATTCCGCCAAAAGCATTCGCACAAATCGTTGCCGCCTCCAATTTTAAGCAAAGAACACGTATGTCAATGCTCTATTACCACGCAGAAAGAATGAATTTTGCCGTGGTTGGAACAGCCAACAAAAACGAGCACCAATTAGGTTTTTTCGTGAAACACGGCGATGGTGGAGTGGATATTCAGCCAATCATGCACCTCTTTAAAAGCCAGGTTTATCAACTCGCCAGGGATTTAGCCATTCCAGAAACCATCTACACCCGCACTCCCACCTCGGATACCTATAGTGCTGGCAGCAGCCAGGAAGAATTTTTCTTCCGATTGCCTTTCTCTATTCTGGATACTATTTGGTACGGATATGAACAAGATATAAGTCCCGGTCAGATCGCCCAGGTTCTTAATATCAGCGCAGATCAAGTTGAACGTGTAATTACAGACATCATCCGCAAAAAGCAAAATACGGAATACCTACGTATGCAAACATTAAAGTTATCGGATCCACATTAATCGATGAACCGCCAATTTCCCGCCTTACGTGGTTTTGCAATCTTGTTGGTTGTCATCAACCACAGCATTGTTTTAAGCCTACAGGCTATTACACAATTTGATTTGCAACGAACTCCAATTTGGGAACGCAACATTCTCTTAGCAATCAAAGAAATGGGGGTCATCGCAGTCCCTATTTTCCTTTTTTTAGCAGGCGCTTTTATGATGTATGCTATGAAAGATAAGAATATTTGGGAAAGTTACCGTCTGGTTCTGCCAGCATTAAGAAACGTAATTTTCCCATATATTATCTGGTCTGTTGCCTTTTATTTCTTCATTTATCTACTTAAAGCGGAAACTTATTCCTTATTAGGATATGTGAAGAATCTCATTGTTGGTTATCCCTTTAATTTTGTGCCAATATTAGTTTTCTTTATCATCATTGCGCCATTGCTAGCATGGGTAGTCAAACGTTGGCCACTGATAATACTTTTTGCATTTTTTGTCTTCCAATTTTTATTAGTTAACATCAAGCTTCCGGGTTCGATGGGATTTATGCTACCAACATTTTTCAGTATCTTGTATGTGCCGATCCTAGGGCTTCCTCTTACTCTGTGGGCTATCTTTTATCCTTTGGGAATGGTTTACATTCAATTTTCACAAAAGTACAAATCACTGCTCTCACGCTTCATAATTTTCATTGCCGTTTTTTCTTTCGGCTTGTATGTTTTCGCTGTACTTAAGGAAATTGGAATAGTTTCATTTGGCCTGACTGAATTGTTATTGCCATTTATTTTTATTTTGTTATTACCATTCTTAGATCGAAAAAAAATCCCCTTCCTGCATTTTTTTGAAAATTTAGGGAAGCGTACTTTTGGGATCTATCTGATGAACCTGACCATCATTACTCTCCTGACACAAATTGTAGGAAAATATACTTCCTGGCTATTCCGTGTCGAGGCACTTGTCGTCTTCATCCTGGCAACCCTGACGATCCTTCTTACGACGAATCTCATGAAGTGGGTGGAACGCAAGTTTTCTCGTCAGGTTTACAATTTCATTTTCGGCTGAAGAAACAAATCTCCCTATTTAATTCCCGGCTTCAATTACAGCAATCAGATTATTAATATAAAACAAATCACCAACAGCGAAAGCCGGTACATCCAGGTACTTCTGCAAAATCTGTGAGTTTGAATTTTGGGCATATGCGTATGCTTGAAAAAGTGCCCCATAATCATACAAATTCTGGCGAACACCTTCATTTACCACCCCATTAAATCTGGAAACAAACCAGTAGGGAGCAATGTCATTGTATTCTTTTAGAGATTCTTCAACTCTGGTGTAAATATTCTGTTGCAGATGATCCGCAAGTTCAGGTACCAGGTAGAGGAAATTACGTGAGATATTCAATGTACGCAGATGGTAACTTCCTTGACCATCGACCCAGACAGTGTTCTTACTGAAGTTTTGAACACGAAGGTTCAACAGCCGATTTAGTTCATTCGTAACACTGGTGCGCAAACTAGTATCCACTGTCGTCTTTCCTGCAAGCGTTTGTAATTGTAAGAAACCATAATAGCCTGCAATATAAGCATTATGCTCAAAAGGCCGTTGATAGAGATAATCATTGGTGGCATTCGCTGGAACAGGTACAACCAACTTACTCTTCGCCTGTGAATATGCAGTTTGTACATCTTCAGGAGCAACCAAAGCATATTTCCAAAGGGCATAGATGTTCAGCGGTGGGTATGGCCACGAATACCTTGGATCGCCCCCTAACACTGGACCTATTGAATTAAGCGCGTTTTCAATATCACCTGGAATCGGCATCCACTCACGTGCGGCACCATCTTTCCAACCTGTTTTGGTTACCATTACAGGATTAAAATAAAGATCAAATTCCTCTTTCAAGTATTGCTTTGCGGCGGGTTGTATTGCCGAAGATAGATAGGGAAACGCTCTTGAGAGCGCATAAAGGGTTTCTCCGGGATTTTCAAAATAATTGGCCAATTGTCCATAGTTTGAAAACTGCCCGGCATTATAATAACCCGGTCGCAAATGACCGGCATTAATCATCTTCTGTACTTCACTGGTGAGCTTGGCTTGAATATCTGAAATCGGTTTGGAATCGACACTATTCTGAACGTATTGGGTTCTCAGCAAAGGTTGTGCACCACTCGTACGTGCAGGACCGTAGGCGATGACTGCATTCGAGCGGTGTACATAAAGTCGACCTTGATATGGAACAATTGGGTTTTGATCACCGTGGCTGTTATAAATACCATTCTGGGTTCCAAAATTACCCTGCAATCTGACAGAATCACCATCGACAGTGCCATACCACATCTGGTCATAGCCCGGGATCTGGTCACTGAGAGGCAAATCATAGCGCCACATTTGCGAGCTTTGCGGACCATCCAGGGCGAACCAATCTCCAACCCGGTCACAACACAAATTTCGGTAGAAGGTGTTTCCTCCTCCAGAGAGAGCCTGGGGTTCATCAATCGCGTGTTGACCCCCTGCCTGGCTGAGGTACGGTGTACCCATCAGCCAACCCATCACCTTGGACTGCGGGATATTAAATTTTTGCAGAATGGTAGAAAAGTACAATACACCATCTGACCCCACCACTGGAGGATATGCATTGCCCGAGTGAGTGCCAACCATGACTACCGGGGCATATTCAGCTTTGCCATCCCGATCACTATCGAAAGTAAATTCGCTGCCATTGGAACGATTAAGCACAATTAGCGTTCTGCGATCTGCATGATTGCTTTCTTCGAGATAATTAGTGATCGAGCTGCCATTCAAAACTCTTTTTCCATTAGCCCAGGTCTGGTTACTTACTTCAGCGCCAATGAAACTACCATCGGTTAAGTTGCCAAAAATACCATCACGATCCATATCAAAGATTTTGCCGTAATCATCGCCGCGGGCATCCTGCAAACTGGCTGTTCCCGGGTTTAATCCCGTTCGATATCCGGAGGCAGCTGAGAAGATTACATATTCTCCATAAACTACCGGCCAATAGGATCCGTATCCATCCCCGGGCAAAAGTTTTGATTTCCACACCAGATTGCCATCATTACTACGTAAAGCGTATGCGTGGTTGTCATTTGAAGCGAAATAGACCACACCATTGGAATATGCAGCAGTTAATTCAATCGAACCATCCGTCTTATATTTCCATATTTGTTGACCTTGACGGCTTGTTCCATTCGCGCCAATGGCATAAAAATATCCATCCCGGTTACCAAGCATTACCTGCCCATCCACTACCAGTGGATTGGTACTGTAGCCTGATCCAGCCTCAGTAAAAGACCATAAAAGATTGCCATTAAGTGCATTAAAGGCATAAAGTTTATGGTCCAGCCCGCCAACATACAAGACATTGTCAATGACAGTTGGTGAATTGCCCAATGGAAGCTCAGTATTAAAACGCCATACTTCCTGACCTGTTTCGGCATGCAAAGCATACAGACCTCTGGCAGAGGCAACATAGATTAGGCCATTGGTGGCGATCAATTGCACATTTTGTGAGATATACGCTTCAATGGGTCGATACCACGCAATTGTCATATTATAACTATGTACATCTTCAGCTGACCACGAAGTGCGCTGCGGATTTCCAGCTACAGTAGCCCAATCACCACTGCCTGGTGGGGGAAGGGGAGGAATCCCAGGGGTTGGGGAAGTCAAGGGGGATTTCTTCATAATCGGTAAAAAGGATTTGAATGTGCCTATTGGTGGATCTTCATACGGAACAGGAGTTTCTGTCACAGCTGTAACCGGAATGGGGTAGCTTACACAAGATGCCAATGTTGCCAATAAAAATAATAGCAATACGGCAAGTGAAATTGATTTTTTTATCATTTTAATGGTTTCCTTTATTAATCCTGCCAACTGCTGATGCGAGCCATCATATACCAGAACGCTTTTGCAACGCGTTCACGTCCTACCTCGTTCAAATGACCCGATTGTTTCTCATCGGTATATATTCCACATATAACCGGAGTACCGCTGGAATCAAGGCAAGGATTCCCGTTTAAATCATGAGATTCTATATCGGCAAGATCCATTAATATTTTATCGTTCTGCTCCGCATAATCACGCAGCATTTGATTAAAATTGGTCGTGTTTTCATGTCCTTCTTGGGCTAGAGACATCGTCCACCAAACAAATATTTTTTGCGGATATTGGGCTTCAAGTTCTTCTAGCGGGTCAATATAACGAGTTTGAAAGTTTTCTGGATCGGATATAACCGGGTATGTCATTCCATCAAATCCATCCAGGTAACCCAGGGTAAACATGAAAACGTCGAAGTTTTCATTTTGGGATTGGCTTTCAGTAACAAAATCTTTCACCTTATCAATCCAACCATCATTTCCACGATACTGAAAAACCCAATTTGAGCTGTCGTATTTGAGATCAAAAAAGGAACTACAGGAATTTGGCCGCCGGTTTGAATAATTTCCGTAAAGACATTCAAGACCATAGCGAATATTCTCACCGACTGAAGCATGACGGAATAACAGTTTCAAATCAGATGCTTTAGATAAGAATTGGTCAGGAATTTTATCAAATTCATCGATAGAAAAGTGGTTAATTAAAATGTGATTGCTCTTATCTGGGACAATTGCGACATTTTTTGTGGCAGTAGCTTCAGGTAAAGAAGTCTTCAAATCCGGAGCTGTAGCGGTGGCTGTTTCTGTAGGCTCTACAAACGTTGGAGTAATTTCCACCTTTTGCGTAGATTCAAGGGATGGATTTGCCGTCGGGGAAATTGATTGAATCAACTGACCGTCACGCTGACATGCAGTTAAAAATAGAAGGGATAGAACAAATATTATCGTTTTTCTTATCATCACACTTTCATTTCATTAATTTGGGTATTACCAGACTCCCGAATACCCTCAACCCAATAAAATATATCATATTAGTCTCATTCAAATAGAGTACATGGCTTACACTTACTTTTCAAAATTATTTTTAATCCTTACAGTTTTATTTACCAACACAGGTAAACCACAATTAAGTAACCAGTGGGTGACTCCCCAACAAATCCCGAATTATGAACGGACTTCCCGGCCGCCATTTATCATTGCCGACCACCAGAATCGGATTCATGCCTTTAATTACGAATCAATTAACGCGACAAATAATGCGGTTTTTTATCGTAGTTGGTCTCCTAATGGCGGTTGGACTCCACCAACCGACATAATTCTTGCAGGTCAGGGAGGCGGACCGGCCACGTTACAGGACGTGAAATTAGATCAGGATGGCACTTTTCACCTCGTTTTCTATATATCAAGCACACAGGGGGGAAATTTATATTATTCACAGGCTTACATCAATTCAGTCGATAATTCAAATGCCTGGTCATCCCCTTCGCTCATTGGACCAAATGCCGGGCCACTCGCATATTCATTTATTTCGATTGATCAGAATGGAAATTTATTCGTTTTTTATGCCGGCGATTTGAGCGGAAAAGGTCTCTATCTGGTTTCCTCCGAAGATTCAGGTCAAACTTGGACACAACCAACCATGCTAGCTGTCAACTCTGATACATCTTTATCGGTTGGAGCAATTCGTTCACTTGTTGATGAGAATGGCAGTATCCATGTGGTTTGGAGCTTGATCAACGACACTGGCATTGGTGAAGAAGTCCATTATGCCCGTCTAAGCGAAGATCAAACCTCATTGAATGTGGAAACGATTATCGCGCGCCGTGAAGGTGAAGATTATTCAACAACATGGCCCGATCTTATTCGAGCAGATGACCAGCTGCTTCTCTTTTACCAGGATAGTTTTCCCGCCACTCGTTTTATGCGCACATCCAGAGACAACGGTGACAACTGGTCATTGCCGGTCCAACCTTTCCCTTATATCGGTGAATATGAAACCACAGCAATGGTCAAGGACAGTTTGGGTGAACTCCATTTACTACTTGGAAATCGAACGGTCGACCCGGAAATACATGGAATGTGGTATAGCCAATGGCTTGGTACGCGTTGGTCAACATTATCAGCCATTACTTATGGGCAAAAAACTGCTGCCTTCGACCCTTCAGTTCCAAAAGCTGTCATTTTAAGTGGAAATTTATTATTTGTTACCTGGTGGAATGACACCCGTGTCGATGATAGAACAGGCGCGTGGTATTCATACCGCCTTCTCGACGCCCCATCCATTCCACCCGAGCCATACCCTCTCAGCATAACCGAGAAGGCTGAGACCGGCGTTGCAACAGCGACGAGTGAAGTCAAAACCGATCTACCACCAACACTAACTGAAACGAATACGCCCTTTAACTCCAGACCAACCAGTTATTTCCCTGCAAGTTCCATTTTTTTGGGCTTAATCCCGGTATTCGGATTACTTGTTATTTTTTATTTTTACAAAAAGCGACAATTCTAATCAAGTCAAAATTTTTACAGGAAAGATGAAGATTAATCATTGAACCATTATTTCGATTTATTATTTGCCTGGTCTACCAGAATCATCCGTGCGAGATATCAACAATCGATACTCGGCGGTCTGTGGGCTATTCTACAGCCGTTGGCAACGGTCTTGATTTTCACAGTGGTATTTTCTTATCTCTTAAAGGTGGATACTGGTAATATACCTTATGTAGTTTTTTCCTATACAGCCATGGTACCGTGGTTATTTTTTTCCAGTGCAATTACAGACATGGTTGATTCCATCGTTTCAAATATGAACCTGGTCAGTAAAATTTATTTTCCTAGAGAAATCCTCGTTTTTTCAGCTCTAATAGCTCGCTTAGTAGATTTTCTAATTGCCTTTATCATCCTTGTCGTTTTAATCATCATTTATCACTTACCCGTTAATCTACTCGCCTGGTTATTCTTACCTGTTATTTTGATCTGCCAGATCCTGCTGGCATTGGGAATTGGCCTGTTTGCATCCGCCCTTAATGCATTTTTCAGGGACATTAAACATGTTTTTACCCTGATTATGCAGCTCTGGTTGTATGCTACCCCGATCATTTATCCGGTCACTTTGGTACCCGAAAACTTACGAGATTACTATTATTTCAATCCAATGGTTGGCATTATTGAAGGATACCGGTCCATTCTTTTACACGGAATAATCCCTGGAAACTCTTTTGTTTTTTCCGTCGTAATATCGCTGCTCGTTTTTGTGGGTGGGTATCTTTTTTTCAAGAAAGTTGAAGTACAATTCGCCGACATCATCTAAGCAGGAAATTCTATGACATACTCCATCAAATTGACAGATGTATCCAAAAAATATCGCATCGGAAAATCGAGCCTGAATTTGCGATCGCTCTTTAGTGGCAAAAAAAATGTTCCAAATTTCCATTGGGCTGTAAAAAATATTGATTTCACCCTACAACCAGGTGAATCGATGGGTATCATCGGTCCAAATGGCGCCGGAAAGACTACCATTCTCAAGCTGCTTTCAAAAGTCACTTTTCCTACATCCGGTCTGATTGAAATGAATGGGCGCTTCAGTGCTTTGATCGAATTAGGCGCAGGCTTTCATCCTGAATTAAGTGGACGAGAAAATGTCTACCTAAATGGTACTATCCTCGGAATGCGGAAAGCCGATATCCAAAAAAGATTTGATGAGATTGTCCAGTTTGCGGGTATCGAAAAGTTCATCGATACGCCAGTCAAACGTTATTCTTCCGGAATGTATGCCCGTCTGGGTTTTTCAGTAGCCGCCCACGTAGATCCCCAGATTCTACTGGTAGACGAGGTGCTGGCTGTCGGCGACATGGCATTTCAAAAGAAATGTTATGAAAGGATGCAGCAGTTAATTCAAAATGGCACTACGTTAATTTTTGTGTCACACAACATGCGCGCAATTCAAAAAGTATGTGAACGAAGTCTCGTTCTTTATCGTGGCCAGGTTGCATTCACAGGTTCATCAGCCGATGCCACTGCTGAGTATTCCAACATTCTGCGCAAAGCAGCTGCCGATTTTCAAGATGTATCTTCAGAAGATATCGCTGAAGGAATCGGGCAACAAATCATGACTCACGAAGCTGTTATCGGGAAAATTGAGATAATAAAACAGAATAACGAACCTGCCCGTACTTTTACTTCCGGAGAAGACGTTATTGTGCGTGCAATAATCAAGTTTTCAAAAGACGCCCCTGCCCCCGTCATCGCGTGTTCTATTCGTCACCCCGATGGACAGGTAGTTTATGACTTCACCACAGAATGGGCAGGCATAAAGACACCTGATTTCTCAGCAATGACCAACGCTGTCATCGAGTTTCCGCTACAATTAAACCTGTCAGCAGGTTCCTATTACCTGGGGGTGAACCTGGCGTATAAAGATTTGAGCAAGTACTACGATCGAATTGACCGCGGCCTTGATTTTGTGGTTGTATCCAACAGCGGTGCCCGTGGGTTTGCAGATCTGCATGCTGGCTTTTCAGTAAACCAAATAACCAAAATTGAGTCGAATTAAGCTTGGAACCCCCTGAATGAATTCTCCAGAAAAAAAAGCCAACACTTACCAAGTCGTCTTCTTCCTGCTTATCGGATTGGCATGTGTATATTATTGGTATGTCACCGGTCAGGGTCTTGTTTTGACACCTGATTCAGTGATTTACCTGGGTGTAGCCCAAAGTCTGGATCTTGGAAACGGTTTAATCGTTCCTTTCGGGCTGCCCCCCAATCAACCATTAGCTCAATTCCCGCCTTTGGTTTCTTACGCAATATTTAGTATCTCAAGATTGGGCATCACGCTGATGAGTAGTGCCAGAATCTTGAATTTACTGCTTCTGGTGGCATTTATTTTCGTGCTGGAAAGATTACTCACCATGCTCTTGCGAAAGAAGAGCGTCCTAGCATTGGCCCTGGTGACCTTCATGATTGTCAGTCTCATCAACAGTTTTTTGTTCACTACCCTTGGCTCCGAACCGTTAATGATCCTTTCGGGACTAACCAGCTTTTACTTGTTCCTTAAGTACGAACGAAAGGCGAACAAGGTTATTTTGCTTACATCAAGTTTGTTTTTTGGGCTGACTCTGACTGCCCGCTATGCCGGTATCACCTATCTGGCAGCAGCTGTTCTTGTGATTTTGCTTTTTATCCAAGGATCCTGGCGAAGTAAAATCAGCAAAATCATCATCCTCTCTGCGCCAAGTATCTTATTCCTTTTGTTGTGGTTTCTGCGCGATACCGGAACTATATCGACAACCACCAACCGGCTTCTTCTACTTCACCTGATCAAGCGTTCTCAAATCACCGGTGCATTCAGCACGATATCCAGTTGGTTCTTAATTCCTGCCAATAGTCATAGCCTGGTTAAGCTTACTGTATCATTAGCTTTTTTCATCATGATTTTGTTTGTAATCTTGAGAGGTTTTTCCAGGAAGAACACCAATCACTCATTTTTGCTCGAAAAACTTGTCGTCACTTATTTCTTGATCTATCCAATATTTCTGTTATTTTCCATCACCCTGGTCGATGCCAATATCCCTCTGGATTACCGCCTGCTTTCCCCAATATTTGTACTAACTCCTTTCATGTTGATTCTGTTCATCCAATTCCTTTCTAATTACAAACTGGGGCTGGAAAGACCGCTTACTATTTTCTTCATTTCCCTTTTCACCATTTATTCAGCAGCCATTCTGTTACAAAATCGTGAATTTATACGGGATGTCCACCGTCATGGATTTGGCTTTAATTACAGCGAAATAAGAAACAATCCTGTGTTCGAATACCTGCGTAACCGTGATCAACCCGCAAATTTTGTAAGTAATGCCCCTGAACCTGTATTTCTTTACACCAACCAGGAAGTTTTCAGCTTTCCCAGAAGATTTAATGCCATGGAAGACCGCGATAATCCCGAATTTGACAATCAGCTTTCCATGTTGAAAAACAAATATCTACGTAATCCGTCGTATTTTATATTCTTCGAAAAAATTCCCGGCGGCAATCAGGAAGACCAACGCTTCTTTCAGAACCAGTTTGGGTTAACTCCACTGAAAATCTATAAAGATGTTGTAGTGTACACATATTCACCAGGTCGTATACCATGATCTCAGATTTGGTAAGTGTCATCATTCCCGCCTACAACCAGGCACAATTTATTAATTATGCAATCGATAGTGTGATCGCCCAGAGTTACAAGAAATGGGAATGTGTTATCGTCGATGATGGCTCGACCGACGCGACCAGGACAATCATCCACAGTTACACACACCCTGGAATAAAATATGTCCACCAGCATAATCAGGGCTTATCTGCAGCTCGCAATACAGGGATGGCCTCAGCACAGGGCGAGTTCTTGTCATTTCTTGATTCTGATGACGGATTTATACCTGAGAATCTCATGCTCCTTGTCAGCGAGATGAACAACGATCCTGATTTAGCATTGGTCGCGGGTCGATCAATCATGATCGATGATAATAATCAGGTGATTGATCAAAAGTTCAAACAAGGTTTTTCCGGAAAACCGTATCAGCTTTTATTTGAAAATCCCATGAATATTGGCAATGTCCTTTTACGACGTTCATGGCAGGAAAAAATTGGCTGGTTTGACGTTAAATTACGCTCTTATGAAGATTGGGATTACTGGCTGCGTCTGGCTATAGCTGGTGGAAAAATTGCTTCTATCCCCAAACCGGTTTCATATTATCGTTTTCATGGTGATCAAATGACACGCAATGCCAGCCAGATGACAAAAGCCAGCTTTGAAGTGTTGGACAACGTTTTTAAGAATTCCCTGCTTCCATCGCAATGGCTGCAACATAAAGACACAGCTTTCAGTCATGCGCACTTGCGGGCTGCGGCTAATGCATATCTACTTGAAGATATCTTAACAGCCAAGGAACACCTCACGGAAGCCTCTCAGCTTAACCCTCATCTCTGCGAAGATGGCGGCAAGGTGTTTATCCAAAAAACTTTTGGATGGACTGAAATTCCAAAAGTGAAAGAGCCGCTAAAATTCTTAACGATAATATATAAAAACCTGCCGAAAGATATCGATCATGCAATTGGAAGGAAAATGAATACAATTCTTGCCGATTTTGCCATTCAAAAAGCTTTTCTGTATTTTCAAAACGAACAATACAATCAAGCTGGCAAATTCGCGCGCAAAGGGGTACAGTATGACCGCAAATGGTTACGCAATCGCGGCGTTTTGAGAATTATTGCAAAATCATGGATTAATAGTTAAATTCCAATTAAAAATATATTAGAACCAATAACCTTAATAACAACCCGCTTTTCAAAAATTTAGCAAAAGAAAGAATTGAAATGCCTGGAATATTCGGATTTTATCAACCTGACCCAGAAATTCCACCAGCCCAGATGCTGGAAATGATGCTGTCTGTAAATGATGCAGAGCCTCGTTTTCAGCATAACATTCTGGTGGAAAATGAGGTTGGATTCGCGCTATCATCATTAAAGATACTTTCTACCAGCCAACAACCAGTTTGGAACAGCAGCCACGAGAGAGCTTTTTTCATGATCGGCGAACTTTTTGATCGTAAAAGCTTGATTCAAAAATTTGACTCCCAAATCAATGCTGAAACGAATTTGAGTGATATTGAATTGCTATCTATACTTTATGAAAAAATTGGAAGCGATCTTTTTGCTAATCTGAATGGAGCATTCCTGATTTTAATCTGGGAGAGACTTCCGAATCGAATCACTATCGTCAATGACCGTATGGGGTTATATCCCTTATACTATGCGCATTCTGGAGCAGGAATCATTTTCGCTTCAAATATAAAGGCTTTGCTGGTTGATCAAAAAGTTGATCGCACAGTTGATCAAACAGCGATTGCTGAATTTCTAACCTTTGATCACATACTATGGCAACGAACTTTGCTCGAGTCAGTAAAGCTCCTACCACAAGCAAGTATCTTTGTTTTTTGTGACCGTGAACTTGAGGTTCGCCCTTATTATCAATTTGATTATACGAAAGAATTCCCGATTAAGAATGACGATGAATATATCGCCGAACTGGATTTCCTCATGCGACAAGCGGTGCAACGTCAGATAAAGGGTAGTCTCCCAAACGGCCTGCTGCTCTCGGGTGGTCTGGATTCGCGCCACATTCTGGCATTGTTAACGGAGGAATCCAGCGAAAAAGTGCATACCTTTACCTGGAGCATCCCGGATTCGGATGATGCGCGCTTCGCTAAAGAATGTGCACAACTGGCAAAAAGCGACCATCACTTTTATACACTCGAGCCTGATTGGCTAGTGGAAAAAGCAGAGAAGGCGGTCCTGCTCACCAGCGGTAATGGAAATGTGATCAACCTGCATGCATTTGCTACGCTTGAGCAGGAAGCCGCCATTTCCCCCATAATATACAAAGGATTTATGGGCGATGCGATGTTCGGTTTTGGCATTCGGCCGCGATTTTGGGCAGATTACAAGCTCGAGATCAAAATGGAACAGCACCTGGAAGCATACCGTGATTACCGTGTCTTAACATTTGATCCGAATATTCATCCACAATACATGACTGATACATTTATCCAGAAAACTAGCGCCAGTTGGCGTGAAGATTTTCGGTCTGGTATGTTAGCCTGCCAATGTAACCAAATGACTGAGCAACGCAGCTTTTTTGATTTAACACAAAGAGTACCACGCATGACGATTAATGGCGTTGATGTGGTACGAGACCGCTGCCTGGTTCGGCTGCCATTTACTGATAACGATCTGGTCGAATTTTCATTAACTGTGCCCCCTTACCTCCTCTATAAACGCGAATTGGTTGAGCGCACTTTTATCCATTATTTTCCAAAATATGCAAAAATCCCAATAGCCCAATCGCAATTGCCCATGATGACATGTGCACGCGAAGTCTGGTTGCGGAACAAGCAATTTATTGGGTGGCATCTGCGCCAACGAGGTATGAACAAACTGGCCGGACCAATTTCCCGCCCATACAAAGACTACAATGGGTGGTTCCGTCGCGAGCTGCGTCACATGGTCGAGAGTATCCTGCTCACCCCACAGGCTCTTGATCGTGGTTATCTTAAACCCGAACGAATAAAGAATTTATTAAATGAGCATATGGCTGGTGAAAATCATGCTGTCCGAATCGGGGCATTAATTACCGTGGAACTGGCCCACCAGTTATTAATAGATTGAGAAAGGTGACATTTCCTGTATGAAAGTTGGCGTTGCAATCAATGATACCTGGTCATTTTTCAATGAAATTTATGATTTGATAAATGCCCGCCATCAGATGACATTATTTTCCCCCCAAAAGGCAAATTTCCCGCTATTTAACGAGCGAATCAACCGCAAATACTACCATGACCAAATAAATCAATTTTTATCCACTAATAAGGTAGTTTTTTTTGAATGGGCAGGTGAGTACCTCGCCCAGGCAACAGCCCTCCCAAAACAATGCGGCATCGTCGCACGTTTGCATCGCTACGAACTTTACCAGTGGGCACAGCACATCAATTGGGAAAAAGTTGATCGGTTAATTCTTGTCAGCAGGGCAAAAGAAGTGGAAGCTTTGTTGTTATTTCCAGAACTGCGCGGTAAAACGCTCGTAATACCTGAGGGAATTAATCTTCAAAAATTTCCATTTAACCCACAGATTTTCCGTAAACAATTGGGCATACTTTGCCATATATCGCCGCGTAAACGTGTTTATGAATTGATATTAGCCTTTTCCGAATATGACCTGGCACTGGATGGCTACGTATTACATATTGGCGGTGGTGAACATCCCAAGTTTAAGGATTATTACCAATCCATAAAAGCGTTAATCAGCAGTCTTGCCCTGGAAGAATCTGTCAGAATGTACGACCATGTTAGCAACCCGCTTGACTGGTTCTCAAATATTGATATCTTCATCTCTAACAGCTATTCGGAGGGGTTGCAAATCTCACCGATGGAAGCTATGGCAAGCGGTTGTTTCTGTCTATCACATGCCTGGCCGGGTGCAAATGAGCTCTTGCCGACAGAAAACCTTTTTCTGACCAATGCGCAATTGAACGCAAAAATACGATCATATGCCGCACTCTCCGAAAGTGATCAACTAAGCCAAAAAAATCAATTGCGCTCTCTTGTAGAGACCAATTTTGACATCCACATTTCCGGGGAAAAGATATTGCAAGAAATTGAGATGGTTGGAAATAAGTACAAATGAAAATTGGATATCTGGTCCAATTTAGCAGCGACCTGATCAACCCTCCTTTTGACGGGCCAGCCAATCATATCCGTCATGTGGTCAAGGAACTGGAAAAATTAGGACATTCAACACGTCTTGTTTTTGGCTTGAATGGCAGTCTATTTTTGAGCGACGATTTAATGCATTTTGAAGAACTTTCATTTTCCCGGAAAAGTATTCTTCCCGCTTTTTTTGAAAAAGTAATTCGAAAAATTCAAACAATATTACATTTGCCTTATTTTGCCTGGTTTGAATGTCGTCGTTTTGCCAGCACATGTATGCCCCTGCTGAAAGATGTTGATATTATCATCGAACGTACGTCCTGGATGGCCTATGGCGGCAACCTGATTGCTCGCAAAATGAATATCCCAATCATCCAGGAATTCAATGGTGACCCGTTAATTGATCTGGATGCCAAAAATATAGCACCACAAGGAATCCAGCGTTGGTTAGCGAAAAAGATCTATCAAATTACACTGCGCCAGTCTGCCATAATTATCGCTACGGGGGAGGGTTGGCGAGACATGTTAATCAAAAATTGGATGATCCCTGCCCAACAAGTTCACGTAATTGAAAATGGATCTGTGATGGTCGATTTTCTCAAGCGAACACAGTTAAAACCTTTCAATTCTCCGCTTTCTAAAAAAACCGATGCATTAGAAATTGTTTTCTTGGGCGGTTTTTATGCCTGGCATGGCACCGACTTGTTGATTGAAGCCTTTACTCGCTGTTTGTGTATCAAGCCTGATATCCATTTAAACCTGATTGGTGCAGGGGTCGGTTTGAATGAGACAAAGAAACATGTCGCAGCTCTACACCTCGATCATAAAATTTCCTTTACCGGGCAGCTTTCATATCAGGAGTACGCCCCAATCTTAATTGAGGCTGACATTGCGGTCTCGCCAGTTTGTGGGCGGAAAGAATTCTCCTGTCTAAAGCTGTTTGACTACAAAGCAGCTGGGTTGGCAATAATATCGAGTGGTGAAAATGGGCAGCCAGCAACCCTGATACACAATAAAACAGGTTGGATTGTACCGCCATGCAATGTGGATAAATTAGAACAGGCTTTGTTGTTATTGATCGGCAACCCCGATTTACGAAGATCGCTTGGGTATCAGGCACGACTGGACGCAGAACAGTTCAATGCGTGGCGGCACACAGCCGAACATGTGGAGAGTCTCCTCATGCAGATTCTATCGCAAGCAAAATGGAAGAGGCAGCAAGTTTGACAGAAACGCCCCTCATTTCAATCATGATGCCAGCCTATAATGCCAAACTTTATATTCGTCAAGCCATCCAGTCAGTCATTGATCAAACCTATACGCACTGGGAATTAATCGTGATCAATGATGGTTCCAGCGACCAGACTCGCGACATATTGGCTGAATATGAGGATAAGCGCATCAAAGTCTTCAGCCAGCAAAATCAGGGGGAAGCTGCTGCTCGCAATAATGCCCTCAGACATATGCAAGGTGAGCATATCGCCTTTTTAGATTCCGATGATCAATTTCTCCCAAATTTTCTGGAAACGATGATCAATTATTTAACTGTTAACCCACAGGTAAATGCGTGTTATTGTGACGGTTGGTACATTGATACACAAAATCGCCAGCTTGAACCATTATCAAGCCAGCGCAGGGGACCTTTCGAGGGCAGTTTATTAGAACCATTGGTACGTGCCTCCGATGTTTTTGGTCCACCTACCTGCACAATGATTAAGCGTGAAGTGGTCGAGGCGAATAACCTTCAATTTGATGCACGCATCGTGATCGGTCCCGATTGGGACTTTTTTACACATCTGGCACAATTTACATTATGGGGATACATCGATTTCAAAGGGGTCAATTATCGTGTTCACGAGACCAATATCACCACCCTTACCACATCCAGGAAGCGAAGAGAGTCGCTGGCGTTATGCCGCGAAAAGGCAATTGGCTTGGCGGATTTCTCCAACTTTCTCTCATCAACACGTTTCTATGTATTCTATGATTTATTGGTTAACATTCTCTTCGACCAGCCGGAACGTATAGATACATTCATCGCTCACCTGCAATTTTCGAGCCTTCCCAAAAGCGATCGTTCACGCTTACTTCGACTTGTGGCGGGAAGCCAGCTTATTCATGGTGAAAATTCCAAACAGATTAAAAACTGGTTAAGAAATTCCATTCGTCTGAATCCTTTTGATTTAAAAACCTGGCTGATTTTGTTCGGAGTCAGTATTAATCCTAACTTTACGCAAAGATTTTTATTGCAGCGTTATCAAGCTGTACAATCAGCAAACGAATCGCCTTTTCAAATACAACCATGATTTACGAATTTCTCACGTAAATCGCTGAAGGTATTGAGAATCACGATTTTTTCAGTATTGTGAGTTTGCTGCAATTTAACAAAAGTAATACATGCGGCTAAAACACACATTTAGCAAAAAAGCACGAAATGGAAATCGGATTCCAAATCTTTAAGGATTAAATAAACAAGGGCAATCTACTCAGAAGCGATTTATAAAATATCTGAACTCACCAGGAAATAGAAGAAATTTTAATACCAAAGGGACCATAAGAAATTGAAAATTGCAGTTTATCATCATTTACCTTCCGGTGGCGCGAAACGAATGATATATGAGTTTATCAGGCGTCTTTCGAATAAACACGATTTTCACGTTTTTACGTATTCAGACGCCAACCATGAGTTTTGTGATATTCGTCCCTTTGTAAAGGAATACCATATCAAATCATTCCAAAACGGCAGATTGCTTCCCTCTCCGTTAGGGCGACTCAACCAGTTTACCCGTTGGCGTGATCTAGAGCGCATTCGAGATGCTGACAAAAAAATGGCAGCCGAGATCGATGCACAAAATTTTGATATTGTTTGGATCAATCCCTCCCATTTTCAAAACGCTCCGAGCATAATTTCCTCCTTAAAATCAAAATGCAAATTGTTTTATTGCCAGGAACCTCTGCGAGTTTTGTATGAGCAAATGCCAACTCGTCCATACGACAGAAATGATTTGAGTTTTCGCCATTTCCTGGATAAAATTGATCCTTTTTACCATCTTTTCTTCTCAAAGCTTCGAGAACATGATTATGAAAATTTTCAACAAGCTGATCACATTATTGTCAATTCTGAATACATGAACACCATTGTTTCTGAAATTTATCGAGTGCAACCAACCACCAATTATGGTGGAGTTGATATCGATTTCTTCAAACCCCTGAAAATAGAAAAAAGGAACTATCTATTCTCTGTAGGCTCGTTGACACCGCTCAAAGGATTTGATTTTCTCATCCGCGCTCTTGGCACAATTCCAGAGAATGAAAGATTACCACTGGTGATTGCCAGTAATTTCAGCAACCCACCTGAGAAAGCGTTCCTTCAAGAGCTGGCCAGAGAGAGAAGGGTGGATTTACAGCTGGAATCCGGTATCACGGATGCCTCCTTGCGAGAACACTACAACGAGGCTAAATTGACTTTATGTGCCCCTTATCGTGAGCCATTTGGTCTCGTGCCGGTTGAATCGATGGCATGTGGAACAGCAGTAGTCGCTGTCGCTGAAGGAGGTTTGGTGGAATCGATTGAGAACAATAAAAACGGGTTGTTGACAGATCGAAATGAAACTGACTTTGGCGAGGCAATCCGCAGTCTGCTTGCGGATGAAACTCGGCTGGCACTATATGGAACAAACGGACGCCAGATTGTAGAGGAAAAATGGTCCTGGCAACACTCGGCTACAAATTTCGATCTCTACTTACAAAAAATCGCTGAAAAAAACTGATTATCGAAAGGAAATATTAAAAGATGGATTTTTATTGGAGCCCAGAGCAACAAAAAATAAAAACAGACATCATTCAATTTGCCCAGAAGGATTTGAGTGTAGATTTTATTGAACGCGATAAACAAGGCATTTTTTCACGCCAGGATTGGAACAAAATCGCGGAATACGGCGTAATTTCATACCCAATGCCGGCTGCGTACAGTGGTAAGGATGGCAATATACTGAACACGATGTTGATGATGGAAGGGCTAGGCTATGGCTATCGCGACGCAGCCCTTATCTTCGGTGTCAATGCCCAGATGTGGAGCGTGCAGATGCCAATCGTCAGCCATGGAACTCCCCAACAAAAAGAAAAATACCTGCCAAAACTAAATAGTGGTGAAATAATTGCCGGTCATTGTATGTCTGAACCTGTTTCGGGATCTGACGCCTATAGCTTGCAGTCGACTGCAGAACGCAGCAGCGATCACTATATCTTAAATGGGTCAAAAACGTATATCACGAATGGTCCAATTGCAGATCTATTTCTGGTTTTTGCAACCATCAACCCTAGCAAAGGAATGTGGGGTGTAACCGCCTTCCTGGTCGAAAAAGGGACACCAGGTTTGATCATCAGCCCTGTGATTGAAAAAATGGGTTTGAAAACCATTCCAATGGGATCTATTGAACTTGTGAACTGCAAGATCCCTTTAGAAAACCGTCTGGGTCCGGAAGGCGCTGGCGCTCAACTTTTCACAGGCGGTATGGAATGGGAACGAAGCTGTATTCTTGCTGCCAGCCTGGGGACAATGGAATACGAGCTGGAAATGAGCATTAAGTATGCCCGTGAACGGACTCAATTCAAGCATGCTATTGGTGATTTTCAGTCTGTTTCCAATCGGATTGTGGATATGAAAGTGCGTCTTGAGACATCAAGATTAATGCTTTATAAAGTAGCCTGGTTAAAAAGCACCGGTAAATCCGCGGTAATGGAAGCAGCGATCGCCAAATTGTACCTGAGTGAATGTTTCGTACAGTCCAGTTTGGATGCTGTGCGAGTGTTCGGTGCAAAAGGGTATTTAAGCGATTATGGAGTGGAAGGCATTTTTCGCGATTCAGTCGGCGGGCTTATCTACAGTGGCACTTCTGACATTCAACGAAATATCATCGCCCGCATGTTGGGTTTGTAGATACCGTCTGAGAAAGAGCTAGAATTGAGGACAGAATGACATCAAATTACTTATTACATCAGGCAATTGAACGTCATGCCCTGATAAATCCAGATAATATTGCCATTTGCTTTGGTAAAGAACAACTCACATATTTAGAGCTATACGAGAAAAGTAACCAGCTAGCGTACTGTTTACGAGAGCAAGGAGCAAGACATGGGGACCGCGTTGGAATCTTCATGTTTAAAAATATTCATTCTGCTCTGGCAATTTATGGCATATTAAGTGCCGGCTGTGCGTATGTGCCGCTTGATCCATTCGCCCCCATGGATCGGTTGCAACATGTGATTGAGAATTGTGATATTCATATCCTTGTTTCACATGACCGCAAATCGAGCGATATAAAGGATCTGGCCGCACGTATTCAATTCGATGCCATCGTGGGTTTGAGCGAGCCAATTACAGGTGTGACATCCATTAACTGGCTAGAAGTTTTCAATGGTCCCACTGAACCACTGAAACTCCATTTAACCGAACAGGATCTAGCCTACATACTCTATACCTCCGGTTCAACAGGTTTGCCCAAAGGAATTGTTCATACCCATCGAAGTGGGTTGAGTTTTGCAAATTGGGCATTGGAAACCTATCAATTAACAGCGAATGATCGTATCAGCAACCATGCCCCCTTGCATTTTGATCTTTCTACTTTCGACTTCTTTGCCTCATCACTTGCTGGTGCTACGACCTGCATTATCCCTGAGGCTGTCACAAAATTTCCGGTCTCAATGGCAAAATGGATTCAAGATGAGAAAATTACGGTCTGGTATTCAGTTCCATATGCTCTCATTCAAATGATGCAACGCGCCAACATTTCAGAAGATAACTTTTCCCATTTGCGCTGGATATTATTTGCTGGTGAAATCTTCCCAACTAAACATCTACGTGAGTTAATGCAATTGCTGCCAAATATTTTCTTTAGTAACCTCTATGGTCCCACGGAAACCAACGTATGTACTTTTTATCATGTTCCCACTCTACCAGATGATTCGGACGAACCCATCCCGATCGGTATCGCCTGTGAAAACGTAGAAGATCTGGTCGTTGACGCTGAAGGTCAGGCCGTGCCAGAGGGAGAAAGCGGTGAACTTCTTATACGTGGCGGAGTTGTCATGAAAGGCTACTGGGGCTCAACAGAGTTAACCAGCAGAGGTTTTTATGATCGGCCTCTGACGGAACAATTCAGTGATCGTTTTTATCGTACCGGCGACCTGGTACAAAAACGGGAAGATGGCAATTATCGATTTCTTGGCCGCAAGGACCGTCAGGTAAAAACCCGTGGCTACCGCGTCGAGCTTGATGAAATTGAAAATGCTTTGCTGGCCATCCCCGATGTTCAGGAAGCAGCAGTCTACCCCATATCAGATGGTGAAGGGTCTAGTTTAATCAAAGCAGCCGTTATACCAAAACTGGAAATTAATCTGACAGAAGTTGTATTATTTGCAGAGTTGGGAAGAACATTACCGCCATATGCAATTCCGGTCGCTATAGAAATACGGTCAGATTTTCCACGAACTTCGACCGGCAAAATTGATCGGCGAGCACTTCAAGCAGGGAACAAATAATTTTACACATTTTTATATGGAGGCAGGAATGGATCGTACGAAAGAATTAACCAGTTTTGTAGAAAGTGAATTGGCTAAAGGGAGAAAATCAAATATTAAACCTGACGATGATTTATTGAGCGAAGGAATTATTGATTCACTTGGAATTCTTCAATTAGTCAGCTTTATTGAGGAAGAATTTGGAGTTCAGGTCCCTGACGAGGACGTTGTCCTTGAAAATTTTCAAAGTATCGCTTCATTAAATAACTTTCTTAGCACAAAATAATTATCCTTCTTTTTATTTTTAGGAGCAAAAATGGCTGACGTAATTATTATTGGTGGCGGCCCAGCCGGGTCATCGATTGGCAGTTACCTTTCCAAGAAAGGTATCAGCAATTTAATTATTGAAAAGGACATACACCCACGCCCACATGTGGGTGAATCAATGGTGACATCTTCAACACTAATATTTGAGGAGTTAGGGATGCTGCCAACCATGGAAAAGGAAGGTTTCGTACATAAGGGAGGCGCATCCTGGCATGAACCTGGAGGCAGAGAGTTCGCTATTCATTTCCGTGAACTCGTGCGGGAAGATATTCATCAGGATTATACCTACCATGTTGATCGCAGCAGACTTGATCTACTTTTGCTGAAAAACGCTCAAAGATTGGGCTCTCAAGTCGTACAGGGTGTCAATGTTAAACAAGTACTGTTTGAAGGTAACCAGGCTGTTGGTGTACGAGCACAACTGGGTGACCAGGAAGTTGATTTGCAAGCGAAGATCATTGTCGATGCAAGCGGGCGCAATACTATTCTTGGCCGGCATCTCAATATGAAGAAAAACGACCCAATCTTCAACCAGTATGCCGTGCATGCCTGGTTTGAAAATGTCCATCGGGGTGATATCACGGAGACCGAAGATTACATACACATTTATTTTTTGCCCGTGGAACGAGGGTGGGCCTGGCAGATTCCAATAACACCCGAAATTACGTCTATCGGTATCGTGGTAGAACGCGAAGTTTTTCGTGAATTTAAAGGGGATGTGCAATCTTACTTCAATAACTATGTCAAAAGTAATGTTGCCCTTGCCAAAGCTTTGGCAAATGCCCGCCAAATTAATGAGTTCAAGACCGAGGGTGATTACAGTTATAGCATGGACCAGTTTGTCGGCGATGGCTTCTTATTGGTTGGCGATGCCGCTCGATTTGTGGATCCTATTTTCTCCTCTGGCGTAAGCATCGCACTGTACAGCGGCCGCTTTGCCGCCGATGTCATCGAGCAAGCCTTGAAAATTGGTGACTTCAGCAAAGAGATGTTTATGCCGTATCAGACAAAATTAAAATCGGGTACTGTGATCTGGTATGAATTCATACGACTTTACTACAAGCTGTTACCTTTATTCACTCACTTTGTCCAGTCAAAAAAATACCGCATTGAAATCCATCGATTATTACAAGGAGATGTATTTAATCGGTCTGAAGTTGATGTTCTGGATGCGATGCGGCGATATATAGAAGCTGTAGAGAAAAAAGAAAACCACATTTTTCGGGCTCAGCTGACCAATATTCCAATCGATGAGATACCGGAGACGATATTGGCTGAATCTTTCGCACAAACTGCGGCTGGGAATGATTAAACGCTTTCTCTATCTAAATGGTCTGGCAATTCTTGCAGTGATCCTTTTTCATGCAGCTGGTTGGGGGCAAACTGCCATGTTTGGCTGGGCGCAGCAACTCTCAGCTTCGACTGGCAGCGCACCTTCTCTACCCGGATCATCGCAGTATTATATTCTGCGTGTGATGGAACATCTGGCAATTTTCAGTATCCCTGCTTTCTTGTTCGTTTCCGGTTTTTTTGTGGCATTCAAATCTTCAAAGCAACCCGTTCGTGCGCAGTGGAAATCAATTTTCAATCGTATAAAATTTCTTCTGATTCCATATTTAATCTGGACAACCATTTATCTCATTTTCAACCTTCTGCAGGGAAAAATTGCCAGCCTATCGGAAATCCTGATATTTTACCTGACAGGATCTATTACCCCGGCATATTACTTTGTAATTCTATTGATTTAGCTTTATCTACTTTCGCCGCTCTTGATCGATTTTGCCCGTAAAAATTGGGTCTTATTCTTGATTTTGACCGGGTTGTTACAATTGGGAATTGACCTGATTCCCTATGTGATAACATTTTTACCCAAAGATGCCTCGATTGTGCAATTCGTACGCGCGATTCCAAAATGGCTTTTTATCGCACGCCTCTTCTGGTTTAGTTTTGGAATTATTGTTTTTGTAAAACGGGAAGCATTCCAAAACTTTTTTATTCGCAAACAAAAGGTCTGGTTTGCGCTTGCGCTTGGTTTTTTTGTAATAAGCCTAGTAGAAAAAGAATTACTTCTCAGTTTTGCAGGAGCAGATTTAATTGGCACCAGAGAAACGATTTTCAATTCTCTCTACGGACTTGCTATTCTTTTTTGGATATTAGGGTTGAATGGAAAACTCCCACAAAAAAACTGGGTGGAAAAAGTGGGCAGCCAATCATTGGGAATTTATCTGGTTCATGTCCCTGTTATGGAATTGACAGCCCGCTTAATTTATCATTTCGTACCTCAACTCATATATACAACAATCGTTTTTACGATCATCATCGCTGTGGCGGGTTTATTAATTCCTTTGTTGTTGATGAAGATTGTAAAACCTTCACCCTTAAAGAATTTTTATGGATATGTATTTGGTTAAACAGGTCTATCGGATGAATTTATGATCAAGAAACTTTTATCCATAAATGGTCTGGCTATCCTCGGCGCTGTTCTTTATCATGCAGCTGGTTGGGGTTTTATAACAATGTTTTGGTGGGCAGATCAATACCGAGCGGTTCAGGTTCCTAATTTTGATCAGCTGGGCTCGTTATCTTATTTTGGTTTGCGCCTGATTGAACAGATCATCATTTTTGCCATTCCCGTTTTCCTTTTTGTTTCAGGATACTTCATCACATTTGCTACAGGGAAAGATCCAGCCCCGAAATTGAGCTGGATCTTCACGCGCTTGAAATTCCTGGTAATACCTTATCTACTTTGGTCAATTTTGATGGTACTCATGAACGTAATATTTGGCCAAGAATACTATCTGATGGAGTTATTCGCCGTTTTCCTGACAGGAAAAGCTGTAGCAGCTTTTTATTTTATACCATTGTTGGTCCAGTTATACTTGCTTTCCCCAATCCTAACCCGTGCTGCAAGAAAAAACCCCTTGCTTATACTGGCGCTGTCTTTTTTATTAATGATGCTCATTCGCTTTGGCCAATATGCAAACCTGCTTGGATGGGAATACTCGGGCAAAGATCTTGTCAATTTTTTATTACCCTCATGGTTGTTCCCTGGCAATCTATTCTGGATGGTTCTTGGAATTTCAGTTGGGTTTTATTATAAAAACATAGTAGCTTCAATTACCAAATGGAGATGGCTCTATTTAGCGCTTGCTTTAATTTTGATTCCAGTAGGTATTTGGGAGTGGGAAAGTCTTTTAGCTGCTTCCGGGCAAAATTGGGTCGCTTCACGTGAGACTTTTATTGACAATATTTATTCGATTATGCTGATACTTTCCTTCATCGGATTCAGTATGAAAACTCTCTCACGCCAAAAATGGTTGAACGATCTGGGAAGTAAATCGTTTGGAATATATTTAGCCCATACCCTTTTCTTGACCATTACCGCAAAAATCATCTATCAAGTCGCACCTTCTATTTTCCAATACCAGCTCGTTCTGCAGCCAATTCTGGTTGCTGCAGCTATTTTTGGTCCATTATTTTTGATGGAGATTGTAAAAAGAACTGCCCTAAATCGTTTTTTTGTGTATATTTTTGGGTAGGAAAGGAATTCAGGATTACATATGCTTAGAAAAGCTCTGGTCACAGGCGGGGGTGGTTTTATCGGATCACATGTCAGCGATGCATTAATTGACAATGGAATTGAGGTTACTGTCTTGGACGATTTAAGCGGAGGTTTCATTGAAAATGTGAATCCGAAGGCTACTTTTATTCAAGGCTCTATCAATGATGTTCATCTGGTCAATAAATTATTCACAGACAAAAATTTTGATTTTGTCTACCACCTGGCAGCCTACGCTGCTGAAGGTCTAAGTCATTTTATAAAGCGGTTTAATTATGAAAACAATTTAATCGGCAGTATTAATTTGATCAATGCATCGATTAATCATTCAGTAAAATGTTTTGTTTTCACTTCCTCAATCGCGGTTTATGGTACCAGTCCGCAATTGCCAATGACTGAGGAGACCGCGCCTCATCCCGAAGATTCTTACGGCATAGCCAAGCTCGCCATTGAACAGGAGTTACATGCGTGTAAAGAAATGTTCGGGCTTGATTATATAATCTTCAGACCGCATAATGTTTTTGGCGAACGCCAGAATATCGGGGATAAATATCGTAATGTTGTGGGCATCTTCATGAACCAGATCCTTCAGAATCAACCTTTAAGCGTCTTTGGTGATGGAGAGCAAACCCGTGCGTTCAGTTATATAGGCGATATGGCACCCATCATGGCTGAAGCCATCGATACACCAAAAGCCTACAACCAGATCTTCAATATCGGCGCTGATCAACCCTACAGCATCAATCAACTCACTGCGGCAGTAAGTGAAGCAATGGGGTGCATCGCCAACATTCGACATTTGCCTGCACGCAGTGAGGTCATCGATGCCTACTCCTCGCATGCAAAAATCGAAAAAGTGTTTGGTAAGCAGCCATCTCATAGCCTGGAGGAAGGTTTAGATAAAATGGCAGCCTGGGTAAAACAGCATGGTTCCCGACAAAGTAGTAAATTCGATAACATCGAAGTCGAGAAGAATTTCCCGAAAGCCTGGTTGGAGCAGTAAGTGCGGATTTCATGACCTCCAACCCTAAAATAGCAGCGATAATTCTGAATACAAATCGAAAAAAGGATACCCTCGAATGTTTGACCTCACTTACTGCTAACCAGTACCCAAACCTGGAAATCGTGGTGCTCGATAATCATTCCAATGATAGATCCGTCGAATCAATTCAGTCATCCTTTCCCTGCGTACATATCGTTGCCATTCAAGAAAACAAAGGTTATGCCGGCAACAATAACGTTGGCTTGATTTATATCAGACAGTTTGATCCGGATTGGGTTTTTGTTTTAAACGAAGATACAATCTTCGCCCCGGATGCGCTACGTATTATGATGGAGGCTGTTGCTCAAGATGAACAGGTTGGAATTATTGGCCCTCTTGTATACCACCACAACCAACCTAATGTGATTCAATCTGCCGGCGGTTTATTTGATCAGTATTGGAACGAATATCATCAAGCTCAAAATCAAAGCGACACAGGACAATTTTCAACTCCAATGGAAGTGGCGTGGATTCATGGTTGTGCCATTGGCATTCGACACAAAGCACTTGAGCAAGCTGGCGGCCTGGATGAGCGCTTCTTTTATTACTGGGAAGAGACCGAGTGGTGTTATCGAGTTGGGAAAATGGGTTGGAAAATCTGGTTAATCCCTCAAGCCAAAATCTGGCATAAAGGGGTTCAACGGGATTATCGACCCAGCGCCAATGTAACATATTATGCAACGCGTAACCGTCTTCTATTCAACAAAATTCACAAACCACCGCTGTCGATATGGTTATTCACCTGGTTGTATTTCCTCCGCACACTCCTATCATGGAGTATCCGCCCCAAATGGCGACATTTGCATGCAAACCGTGATGCAATGTGGCAAGGGATTCGTGATTTCGTCTCACAAAAGTGGGGACAAAGATCAACAAGTTAATCTAAATGAAGCGAAAAGAAAATTAACCAATGACATTTTCGAAAGTAAAAGGATGGATAACATTGCAAAACCCACGAGCCGAAGCATTAGGTTTGAAAATTGGGTTACTCAAGGGCGACCGAAATTATACGAAATTCATCATCCTCGGACGTTCACGCACAGGTTCAAACTTCTTACGTGGATTTCTGAAAAATCACCTACAGGTAATCAGTCTGGGTGAGATATTTCGCGAGACTGATCGAATTGAATTTGATTCGCCTTATTTCTCTGCCACAAAAAAAATAATGGTTGCTTATCGATCAGACCCGGTCGAATTCTTGAAAAACCAGGTGTTTCGCAAATTTCGCCCTGAAATTGCAGCAGTTGGGTTCAAGCTTTTTTATTACCATGCCAGCATGCCTCCCTTCAAGCAAATCTGGGAACATATCACGAACGATGAGACCATTCATATTCTGCACATAAAACGCAACAACATGCTAGCCACTCATCTCTCACGTGTTCAAGCCGATCAAAACAATCGTTGGGTCAATATCACCGGAGAAAAAGAGAAACAGTCACCCGTGGTAATTGATCCACGAATATGCCAGGAAGATTTTGAAACTACCGCTCAATGGGAAGAAGAAGCCGATGAACGATTTAAGCATCATCCCATGATCCAAATATGTTACGAAGACCTTGTCGCAAATATGGATAGGGTCATGCGAAACGTACAGGAATTTCTCGGGCTGGAGTATCAAGCTTTAACTCCGCAGACATACAAGCAATCTGCCCTCACTCCGGCTCAATCCATCAGCAATTATCCTGATCTCAAAGAATATTTTTCAGGTTCTCGCTGGGAAAGCTTTTTCAGCGAGTAGGATTTGAAAATATTAATCCTTTCCACCTGGTTTCCCTTCCCACTAGATCAAGGCAGTCGTATTCGAGCTTATCATCTCATTCGTGCGCTGACCAGGGATCATGAGCTAGCCTTAATTTCCTTCGAAGACCAACCACTCAAACAAGAGTGGTTAGAGCAATTGCAAAAATTTTGCAGTTGGATAAAAATCCTACCTGAAAAACCGTTTTCCTATTCTCGCTGGAAAACACTCGCTGGTTTTGTCTCAACAAAACCAGCAGCAGTTGTTGCCGGTTACAACCATAATATGGAAAAATTAGTGCTTAAATCTGCCCAAGAATGGCAGCCAGATGCTGTACTGGCATTTACCTTTGTTACTGCGCCTTACGCACTCAAGATCCCAAATATTACCCGAATTGTCGACATGGACAATCTGTTGGCATTAATGCTGCGCGAGGAGATCGGATTTACTGGAAGCAATACCCAAAAATTTCGCCGTAAGTTAGCTTATTTAAAATTCAAGCACTATGAAAATAATATTTACACACCTTTCGATATATGCATGGTCGTGTCTGAGCTGGATGTAGCCAGAGTTCAGACATATACAAACATTCGTCCTACTCAAATTCTTAATGTCCCAAATGGTGTCGATTGTGAAACTCACCGGCACATTGGCGCATTCAAGAAGAAACATCAAATGATCTATAGCGGGGCACTGACATACCAACCGAATTTTGATGCCATGAAATATTTTCTAGCAGAAATATTTCCAAGTGTTTTGGCAGAGGTACCAGATGCGCATTTGATAATCACAGGATCAACAAAGGGTGTAAACCTTGAGATCCTTGCCCTGAACGAGCGTGTGACCCTGACTGGATACATCGATGATATCCGCCCGCTAGTCTCTGAAAGCCAATTATGTGTTGTTCCACTTCGCCAGGGAGCAGGAACTCGCTTGAAGATTCTGGAAGCAATGGGGTTGGGAACAGCCGTCATTTCAACCAGTAAGGGATCTGAGGGTCTCGATTTCACACACGAAGAAAATATTTGGATTGCTGATACACCCGAACTTTTTGCGAAAGGCATAATCAAGTTATTAAATAAGCCTGACATTTTGGATTCCCTGGTTTCACAGGCAACCAATGTGATACAAAAAATATATGATTGGAAAATAATCGAGAAAAATTTTGCGACTGCAATTAATCACATGATGAATGAAACTCCACAGGTGGAAGTTGAGAAATAGCATAACCCGCTTTCAGGCTCTTTTATCCAGTGATCCGGATTGGCTAAAAAAGCTGTTTGTCGGCCTGATCTGTCTGGGTGCAATAATTTTGGCACAAATGGTCGCGAACCAATCGCTGGCCGGTATTCTGTTAAGTGGTGCTGTTTTAGGCTTAGGGGCAATTATATTTTTCATTCGGCAACCAGGTATTGGATTTCCACTGGTTATCATCGCGAGCCTTTTAGTCCCATTTTCGCTTTCAACCGGCACACAAACACGAATTAACAGTGCTTTAATTCTGGTAATTCTGCTCTTAGGAGCCTGGTTGGTAAAAATGTTAATCATCGACCGCCGCCTGGAAATCAACTCCCAGCGCAGTATTTACGCTGCATTAGTCTTCATCGTTGTTAGTCTGGTAGCTTTTGGATTTGGTCAGTTAGGTTGGTACCCTACCAAAGGCGCATCTCCATTTGCGCAAATTGGCCAGGTGCTCATCTTCGTCATGAGTGCAGCAGCCTTTATTCTGGCAGCCCATCGCATGCAAGACATTCGCTGGCTTAAAGCAACTGTTTATTTATTTATTGTTCTGGGGGGAATTTATGTAATTGCATTTATGCTTCCGCCGTTTCGCCACATCATCAATCGGGTTTTTCAAAGAGCCGTCCAAGACAGCCTCTTTTGGACCTGGTTAATCACACTCGCCTTCGGTCAATTTTGGCTCAATAAGAATCTAAAACCAATCGTTAAAATTGGTTTCCTGCTTGTCGCTCTGGTCGGTTTTTTTACCGTCATAATCACAAAACAATCCTGGGCATCCGGCTGGCTGCCGGTCGTTGCAGCATTATTTGTGATTCTTCTTTTGAGTAAACCAAAAATGGCAATCGTTGCGGGGTTGGGATTTGTTGTCATACTGGCTGTTCGCTATCAAATCATTCAAAATTATGTTTTCGTCGGGGACAATGAATACAGTATGTTGACAAGATTGGAAGCCTGGAAAATCCTCTTTCAAATCATCGCCAAAAACCCACTTTTTGGAGTGGGTCCCGCAAATTACTATTTTTATACACCTTTTTATAATATATTAGGATATTCTGTCCGATTCAATTCACATAATAATTACATCGATATCATCGCACAAACAGGTATTGTTGGAATTTCGGTCTTTTTCTGGTGGGTGGTTGAGACTGCAAAAGTGGGGTTTTCTTTATTGAAAAAGCCTCTCGATCATTTTGAGAATGCCTTTGTGGTTTCGGCAATTGCCGGTCTGGCAGGCACTTTGGTGGCGGCTTTTCTGGGTGATTGGTTAATTCCATTTGTTTATAATATCGGGATGGATGGATACAGGGCTAGTGTACTTGCCTGGCTGTTCCTTGGCAGTCTCGTCTTCATCCAAAAAAAGTATCAACCGGTAAGCGAGACAGAATGAGTTTAGATGTTTCAATTGTAATTGTCTCCTACAATGTAGGTGTCCTTCTACGAGCCTGTCTTGAAAGTATTTACCAGTCGAGATCAAAAAATTCTTATGAAATCATTGTTGTGGATAATGCATCAGATGAAAAAGAGACACGCGAATTAGTTACGCTCTTTCCCAATATCCGCTGGATTCAAAATGAAACCAATGAAGGATTTGCAACAGCTAATAATCAGGCGATTCAGCTCGCCCAGGGCAGGTATATTTGGTTACTGAATCCTGATACGATTGTGTATGAAAACACTATGGACAATCTCGTATCAGCTTTGGATGATGACAAGTCTTTAGCTGCCTGCGGCTCACGTCTTATTAACAGTGATGGCAGCTTACAGGCATCCTGTCACCCTTTTCCCACATTATGGAGAGAATTTGTACGACTCTTCCATCTTGAACTTCTATTCCCAAATACCTGCTACAAAATGCAAAATTGGTCGCTAGATCGCATTCATAATGTTGACAACGTCCAGGGCGCAAGTTTACTTATACAGGGGTCGGCATTCAAAAAGATAGGCTTGCTGGATGAAAACTTTTTTATGTACACTGAAGAAGTGGATTTTAATTACCGCTTACAACTAGCAGGCTGGAAAAATGCCTGGGTACCTAATTCAATCGTTATGCATTACGGCGGACAATCCACTCAACAGCAGCTGACCCCCATGTTTTTGCAACTCTACAAAACAAAAATATATTTTTTCCGGAAGCACTATGGAAAATTGTCAGCCTTATCATATAAGATGATTCTCTTTATTGCAGCTGTTGTGCGTGTCATAACTGGCTTTTTTATCAATATTTTAAAAACGTCTCCAGACTCCAGGGGCTTGATAAAAAATTATTCACAATTATTGCTAAAAATATCTAGTTATTAACAAACTTATGCGTATCTTATTCCTGACTCAAATCCTACCTTATCCCCCCAATGCCGGTCCACGCGTAAAAAGCTGGTACGTACTTCAACATCTATCCGCAAGCGGGGCTGAAATTCACATGGCTACATTTATCCGTCCCGAAGAAGTGGAGTATTTACCTGTTGTTAAATCTTTATGCAAAGAAGTAATCACAATCCCGATCAAGCGGTCACGAATACGTGATGGTGCCGCGATGTTAAAATCTTTTTTAACAGGCAAACCCTTCCTGATTGAAAGGGACAATCTGATCGGGATGCGCTCGGCAATTTACGATCTTGTAAAGCAGAATGACTTCGATGTAATCCATACTGACCAACTGAGCATGGCTCAGTACGGCTGGATGGCAAAATTATGGCAACAGACAGAATACACAACTCGAAGACCTCCTTTTTTGATCTTTGACGCTCACAATGCCACATGGACGATCATGGATCGAATGCGTTCTCATGTGACATCATTGCTTCGACCATTGATCACTTTGGAAAAAAAGAAAATCCAAAAGTATGAGAACTGGTTAATTACCAATTTTGACCACACACTGGCTGTTTCCACAATTGACAAATCAGCTCTTTTGTGTCTGCAACCATCCAATTTGGAAGTAGATGCAAGAATTTCGGTCATCCCGATTGCGGTTGATACCAATCAGATTAAACCGGTTGTTCAGTCTGACCAAACCCCAGAAATCCTCACCGTTGGCACCCTCCATTACCCCCCCAACGCCGATGGAATTCGCTGGTTCATGAATAATGTGTTTTCTTTTATCATCATCAAAAATCCGACCGCCAGATTGACAATTGTCGGCAAAAACCCGCCTTCCGATTTTTTTGATATTGCCTCGAAATATCCGGGGCGGATTAATATCACCGGATACGTTGAAGACCTGATTCCTTATTTCAAAAAAGCTGGCGTGCTGGTTGTCCCGGTTTTAGCAGGCGGAGGTATGCGCGTACGGATTTTGGAAGGCTTTGCCCGTCAACTGGCTGTCGTAACTACGACAGTTGGTCTTGAAGGTATCGAAGCGATCGATGGAAAAGAGGTTATTGTCAAGGATAAACCCGAGGACATGGCTAAAGCCATCAACTTTTTACTTGAATCTCCTGAAAGTGCCAAAAAAATAGCTCTGGCAGGAAGAGATCTGGTCGTAAAGAAATATGACTGGCAGAAAGTATTTTTAAAATTGGACCAGGTCTACGAGAATGCCAAGGTGAGTGAAAGATGATATGGAAAAAATTTAAACAAATACCAGAAAAAAAAGGATTAGCGATCATCATCATTGTCTCAATCCTATTCCGGCTTCTGGCTGCAATATATTTAGGCAACAAAGTCGAAGTAATGCCTGGAACTGCCGATCAGGTCACATATCATACACTCGCCCAGAGGGTTTTATCCGGGTTTGGTTTTACCTTTGATCAACCCTGGTGGCCAGCTACTCAAGCGGGAGAACCTACTGCACATTGGAGTTATTTATATACTTTCTATCTCGTTTTTATTTATAAAGTTTTTGGGGTCAACCCTCTGGTCGCGCGCATTCTGCAGGCGATTATTATTGGTTTCCTGCAACCGTGGCTGCTTTTTAAAATTTCAAAAAAAGTCTTCCCCCATATCTCGGCCCTCATTGCTGCCGGTTGGATTGCAGTTTATACATACTTAATATACTACAGCGCTGCCTTGATGACCGAAGCCTGGTTCATCACCATCGTTCTAGCAGTTTTCTTTGTTACTTTGGAAGTAGCCCAATCAGGTGGTTCTTTGGCTCGATATCTTTTGCTGGGAGTTTTGATCGGATTGGCTGTTCTTTTACGACAGGTTTTCTTATTATTCATACCCTTTCTTTTTCTCTGGTTGCTTTGGGTAAGGAGAAAATATTTCAGAGTCCATTTCCGCAAAATGCTTATGTCAGGCTTGGTAATTTTTTTGATGATTCTTCCCTTCACAATTTTTAATATGCAGCGTTTTAATCGATTTGTATTATTGAACACGAATGCAGGGTTCGCCTTCTTCTGGGCCAATAATCCTGTATATGGGACACATTTTGTTGCCATTCTGCCTGAAGAAATGGGCAATTACCTGGATCTAATTCCGACTGAATTACTTGGATTAAATGAAGCGGCTCTCGATTCCGAGCTACTGAAACGTGGTTTAGATTTTGTTGTCCATAATCCCATACAATACCTGTTGCTATCTCTCAGCCGCATACCTATTCTGTTTCAATTTTTGCCAAGTGAACAGTCATCACTAATCAGCAACATATCACGAGTCACCAGTTTTGCCCTGGCTCTCCCATTCATGTTAGCAGGGATATTTCTTAGCCTGAAAGATCTTATCCGTCAAAAAAAACTTTTTTTTGATTCTCCAATAAGCATAATTCTTATTTTCGGAGTCGTTTATACGACCATCCATATTCTGACGTGGAGCCTGGTTCGCTATCGTCTGCCAGTGGACGCTCTATTCTTAATTTTCGCTGGTCTCGCCTTAGGAAAATTACAAGGACGATTGACCATTAAAAACAAAGAGGTAGAAGTTGACGACTGAACACAATGCCTTGCGAATCCTGTTTGTCACTCCTTATCAGCCAGATTTAATCAGGGTAAGGCCATACCAATTAATCCGGCACCTTGCCAGAGCAGGTCATCAAATAACGCTAATATATTACGACACAGCAGATAAAGTTATACCAAGTTCGGAGTTGCTTGAAGTTTGTGACCAAATTTATTCTTATAAGCTGACGAAAATCCGTGCCATAGGAAACAGTCTGGCAGCAATTCCCACTGGACAACCCATACAATCAAGATATGGATTTCTACCACAAATGTTACAGAAAATCAGTTCGCTGGTTTCTGATCCAGAAAATACCTTTGATATCATTCATTTTGAACATATCCGCTCTGTCATTTTTGCGCTGAAAATAATGCGGGATCACACAAACATAGAGCAATCGCTGATCTGGGATAGTGTCAATTCAATCACCCATCTATTTACCCAAGCGGCCAAACAGCATCCGCGATGGCTGGCTCGACAGTTCATGAAAGAAGAAACACGACGAACCGCAAAATTTGAACCAGAGGCTGCCAGCCAATTCAATCATGTACTGGTGACATCCAACAAAGATCAGCAAGTTTTTATTGAGCTTCAACCCGACCGTAGCTTGAAGAATAATATTTCAGTGCTTCCAAATGGGGTTGATCTGGACTATTTTTTATCCAATAAAGTTGTAGAACGCCAGCCTAACACAATTGTTATTAGTGGCAAAATGAGTTATCACGCCAATGAGCGTATGGTTGTTCGTTTCGTTGAGGAGATTCTACCGCTGATATGGAAAGCATTACCTGAAACAAAACTATGGGTGGTAGGTCAAAATCCCTCTAGCAGATTGGTCGATTATGGCCATGATGACAGAATAACGATCAGTGGATGGGTGGAAGACATCCGTCCTTACTTGCAAGGGGCTGCTATTGCCATAGCACCACTGACCTACGGTGCCGGCATTCAAAACAAAATTCTGGAGGCGATGGCTTGCGAGACTCCTGTCATTGCTACTTCGATAGCCACACAGGCTTTACAAACTATGAATGGGGAAAATATTCTTATTGCTGATGAAAACGAATCCATCGCAGCAATAGCAACTTCCCTGCTGGGAGACATTTCCCGCCAACGCCAGATTGGTATTGCTGGCAGAAAGTATGTGGAGCGATATCACTCCTGGATGGGTATTGCGCGTCAGTTGGAAGAAATATACCGTAGGAGAGATTAGCCAGAGACTATATTATTAATTTTATTGATCCATAATTTCGTTATAATCCTAATAAGCAATCCATCTTGGTTATTGGATTTCCACAGGAATCGATGGTGCACTCATTGGATTTATTAATTATTCTTCGGAATTTGTATTTATTGTAGTGAAAGGTTTGCCATGGAATTAAAATCAATTTTTGCTCCATTATGGAAATGGCGTTGGGTCATACTTGCCGCCGGTGTGATTGCAGGTTTGATCAGTTTTTTGATTTCAACGCAACAACCCCCCCAATACCTTTCTCGCACAACTTTGATCATAGGACAATCTATTAATAATCCTAACCCATCAAGTAGCCAATTCTTTCTGGAACAGCAATTGGCTGCGATTTATGCTGATATGGGAACGCGCGAGCCCGTTCGACGCGGTGCGATGGACTCTCTGGGATTGGATTGGCTGCCAGAATACACTGTCCGAGCGTTACCCGAAACGCAGCTCATAGAAATAAGTGTTACCGATAGTGACCCATATCGGGCCAAAGCTGTGGCTGCAGAGCTGGCGAACCAACTAATCAATAGCGCTCCAACCAGCATCACATCAGACCAGCAGGATCGTCAAAATTTTATTGATGATCAATTAAACACGCTACAGACTGATATTGAAGCTACCAAAAATGATATCGATCAAAAAAAGCTTGAATTGGGTTCTCTTTCATCTGCCTCACAGATTGCTAACCTCGAACAACAGATCTTCTCACTCGGGAATAAACTCTCCACGCTTCAAGATACTTACGCCTCTTTACTCTCCACCACGTCTAAAGGTGCACTTAATTCATTGACCATCGTTGAACCCGCCGAAGTGCCTCTCAGATCGATCAGCCCGAGTAAATTTGTCACCTCCGGACTGGCAGCTCTGGTGGGTTTTCTACTGGCAGCTATCGGCATCTTCCTGCTCGAATGGCTTGATCAAACGATCAATATTCCCGAAGAAGCCGCGAAGATATTGAGTGCAAAGCTTTTAGGAGAAATTCCCCGTATACCAAAAGAGGAGAACGCGCTTAGTTATGTTAATGACCAGCCATTCTCACCAATCACGGATGCCTTTCGTTCATTGCGGAACAATCTCGATTTCGCTGACGTTGGAAAAAGTGTCAAAACAATACTGATCACCTCACCTGGTGTTTCAGAAGGAAAAACAACTGTTTCTATGAACCTTGCACTGGCATTTGCGAAAACCAACAAGCGCGTGATCTTGATTGACGCAGATTTTTATCAGTCCATCATCAAACAAAAATTCAAGCTCACTAAAGACTCTGGATTGAGTGATTTACTACTTTCAAATAATGAAGCAATCAGCAAACATTTGGTGTCACTTTTCAATGGGCAGTTATATTTGCTTCCGGCTGGCAAAACACCACAGAACCCCTCTGAACTGTTAAGTTCAAATTCGACCAGCAAAGTCATAGAAACCTTAAGAAATGCAGCTGATGTAGTCATTATCGATGGGCCACCTTTCATCACCTCAGATGCCTTTGTATTAGCTGCAAAAGCAGATGCTGTGCTGGTGGTTATCAGCCCTGGACGTTCACGCCGCGATATTCTGGCTAGTGCGAAAGAACAACTTCTAATGGCAAAAGCTAAAGTTATCGGTTTTGTAATTAATGGGAGCGCCAAGCGGTCAGCTTACTATAATTATTATCAAAAACCCAACCAACCTCCCGTCAAGGGAACCGCGAAATTTATCAAGTCTGCCACCGATCAATCAACTAAAAAAGTGGCTGACCCCAGCAAAAAGGCGTAATAAACATCGAAAAAATCTATCAAAAGAAAACAAAGAGAAGTTTGAAGAGTAAACTGGCAATTCCATTGTTAATTGTCGTTGTATTGATGAGTGCCTGTCAGCCGCTTATAAAAGAGCTAATTCCGGTTACGTCTGAAGATGGTTTTTCTGTTTATTTGCCACTGCTTTTGAATGGCACTGGGACAATTATTACACCAGCAAATAACTTACCACTTATTCATATTCCTTACCAAGAAACCAATGACTTTGCAAAAGATTACTTCACACAGATGGCTGTGTTTTTCTTCGGCAAGGTAGAAATCAATTCAAACTATTACGATGTTCGCATAGGATCTGGACCCGATGCCCTCTATGTTTATATCGCCGCTTTTGATCGTTTGTTATGGTATGATACCACCCCAACTGAAAACCAGTTACCCGATTGGGATACCATTTCATTGTATGTCAATCCGACGAGCAGTGACCAATTGATAACTAATCAGGCTGGAAAATTCGTCGCCAGCCTTGCTCCTTCGGAACTCCCCCGAGATCAGTATCAAGCTGCTTACCGCTGGAATGGCAGCCAGTGGAATCGTGGAAGCTATGCCTTCACCACAACCACGGGGTGGCGTGGGACAGCCATGAATGATCCTGATGATGATAGAGGTTGGACTATTTCCTTTAAGATTCCATTTTCCTCTCTGGGAATATCACAGCAGCCGCAAGAAAACACAATCTGGCGCATGGCGATAACAGGACATGACCGTGATTATCTTGATGGTGATCTGATTCCGAGCCAGAGCTGGCCAACAGCGTTTAGCCCTGAACGAGCCATAAATTGGGGCAATATTTCCTATGGATTGCTGCCGAGCGGAACTATCGCCGGGAATTCGCAGGGAAGCATCATTATTCGCGAAGGTTTAAATGGCTTAACAGTTCCAGATGCAAGTCCCGGAGGATTTACCGTCTGTGGAGGGCAATTGAATTTTTGGACGGAATGGGGAGAGAAAGTTTATACACCCACCGACAATTACACCGCTAATATTCAAAATCAGCGTGATATTGCTGATTGGCCATGTTATTCCAAATATTTCTTAGCATTTCCAATCTCCAGCATCCCCTCAAACACATTTGTGTTAAGTGCGAAATTAAAATTACATCTATACGGAAATTCTGGCAAGTGGGACGATCCGGTTTTTCAACCATATCGATCTTTAATTCAGGTTTCAAGAAGTAGTGGTGGTTGGAATGAGAATAGTCTCAACTGGAATAACGCACCTGCTTTAATTGAAAACATCAGCCAGACCTGGGTGGACCCAATTGAAATATTTTCTGGTTGGCCAGGTGTACCTTATGAGTGGGATGTTGCTACAGCACTTCGCAAAGCTCTCTTGAATAACGAAGACACACTCTACCTGGCGCTTTATTCCGCCGATGGTGCTTACCATTCGGGTAAATATTTCAGCACTTCAGAAGTGGATGACTGGAATGCAGTCGCAAGACCTACCTTGATTATCAATTATGGCACTCCTTAGGAAGTTGTTCGGTGGATGAGTAAAGCCATCTTCCTGGACCGCGATGGCGTCATCATTCACAATCGCAGCCACTATGTACGTTCCTGGGAAGATGTCGCTATCTATCCATTTGCATTAAAAGCCCTGGCTCGTTTGAGCCAAAGCCCTTATAAGATCTTCATTTTAACGAACCAATCTGCTGTTGGCCGCAGTCTGATGTCATTAGACACAGTCCATGAAATCAACGACAGAATTGTAGCGATTATCAACCAGTATGGCGGCCGCATTGATGAAATTTATGTTTGCCCGCATGCACCAGAAGATAAATGTTACTGCCGAAAACCACAGCCTGGAATGATCCTGGATGCTCGGCGTGATCACAAATTGGATCTGGCGAATTCATGGTTAATCGGGGACGCCGCAAGCGACCTTCAGGCAGGAGATAACGGTCACATCGGCAACTTAGCCCTCGTTAAGAGCGGGCGGGGTAAAAAACAGCTGGCAATATTAAACTCGCAACAGGTTCTCTACCCATATTTTACTTTTGAAAACCTCTGGGAAGCAGTCAAAACTATCCTTTCTTGATAATGTGCTAATTACTTTTTCAACAATTATTTTACCGGAATGGATTGCAACATTAAAATAAAGCGAATTTAATGAAATTGTGATCTTTTGGTTACTGATGCTGGGATTTGCCCTGCTTCTACCACTTTACCAAATTAACTTTATCTCATCAGGGTCAAAAAAGCGATGATAGCAATTATCCTCGCTTTTTGTATTTAATGGCTCCCTTTCTTAAATAGACCATCCATGTTTGTGCCCAACAACCCAGCTTGGTAGGAACGATCATCCACCAGATTTAATTTCGTAATCATCTCGGTGCAAATTACAGGGACCATTTTGAGACTGTAGAGCCGATTTACCACCCGTTCAACCCCACTGAGCTCTGTCTGCCAGGCATATCGATTGTAATTGCTCAGGTTGAGTATCCGCGTGTAGCCGCGTAGCGTTTTAATACGATCAATATTATAAAAAACTTCGAAATAGGACATAGCCAATTCACGCAACGATCGATAGAGTGGTTCTCGAAACCGTAACCCGGAGAAATTGCTCTTGGCAACCGCACCATACAATCCGTTGATTTGAAAAATAGCCAGGACATGATCATCATCGATGCCTGCTTCCGGCACCAGATCAATAATCTTTGCTTTTAATCCAATTTGCTGTAATGCCAGGGCAGCTAACAAGCCCCCATCGAGACAATGACATTGCTCATCTTCCATCACCAGCCGGGGCGATCGATTCAAGTCCTCGCCGACATAAGGAATGCTATCCAAATATGCTTGAATTTGGAAAGGTGTTTTTAAAGATAAAAATATCTCAAGATTGGCTCTACTCAAGCTCTTTAAAAATGAATCGTCAGTTATAGCCATTATCCACCTCAATTTTTTGGTAGAGTATATCATTCTTCCATTTGATATCGCCCAATTTGATTGTTGGCTATTTCTTACCTCAAATTCATCTCTGCAGAATTACTACCTTCATTTTGAAATTTTTGCTTGTTGCACACAGGCACAAAGGAGGTTAGAATTTAAGTTTAAACCAATTAACCTGGAGTTAGAATGACTGAAATAACTACCCCAACCAATTTTATTGTCGAAGCAGTAGAGGAAGATCTGACAAGCGGTCGATTCAACACTGTCCACACCCGCTTTCCACCCGAACCCAATGGTTATTTACACATCGGGCACGCCAAGGCGATCGCCATTGATTTTGGCATTGCCAGGCAATTCGGCGGTAAAACCAATTTGCGTTATGACGACACCAATCCGGTCAAGGAAGATACAGAATATGTGGACGCGATTAAAGAAGATATTCATTGGCTGGGGTTTGATTGGGAAGAGCGTGAATTTTATGCTTCCGATTACTTTGATCAGTTGTACAACTGGGCAGTGCAGCTTATCATCCAGGGTGACGCATACATAGATGATCTCAGCGCCGATGAAATCCGTATTTACCGCGGCACACTTACCGAGCCAGGCAAGAACAGTCCTTTTCGCGAACGATCCGTGGAAGAAAACCTGGATCTCTTTAAACGTATGCGCGCCGGTGAGTTTCCGGATGGCAGCCGCGTTTTACGGGCTAAGATCGATATGAGTTCCGGCAATATTAATATGCGCGATCCTGTCATGTACCGTATTCTTCATGCCAGTCACCACCGCACAGGTGATACCTGGAGCATATACCCCATGTATGATTTTGCCCATGGACAATCGGATTCAATCGAGGGAGTAACCCATTCATTGTGCGACCTGGCCTATGAAGCCCATCGTCCGCTATATGATTGGTTTATTGAAAAATTGGGCATATTCCATCCCCGCCAGATAGAATTTTCGCGTTTGAGCCTTTCCTATACTATCTTGAGTAAGCGGTTCTTAAAAAAGCTCGTGGAAGACGGGTATGTACGGGGTTGGGATGATCCACGCATGCCCACCCTGGTTGGTATGCGGCGGCGAGGCTATACTCCAGAAGCGGTTTTAACCTTTATTGAAAAAGCCGGTGTAGCGAAAAATGAAAGTGTAGCTGACATCTCATTGCTGGAGTTTTGCGTTCGTGATCATCTGAACAAGATTGCTCCCCGCGTGATGGGTGTTATCAACCCATTAAAACTAATCATTGACAACTTTCCTGAAAAGATGGTTGAACAGCTGGAAGCCATCAACAACCCGGAGGATGAATCAGCCGGTACGCGTTCAATCCCCTTCTCAAAGGAACTCTACATTGAGAAAGAAGACTTTATGGAAGAGCCTCCCAGGAAATATTTTCGGCTTGCACCCGGGCAGGAGGTCCGCTTACGTTATGGTTATTATGTCAAATGTACCGGATTCACCAAGGATGCCTCAGGTGAAATTATCGAGGTTCATTGCACCTACGATCCTGAAACACGCGGTGGTTATTCCAGCGACGGGCGGAAAGTGAAAGGCACAATTCATTGGGTCTCCGCTGACCACGCTTTGGACGCCGAGGTACGCATTTATGACCGACTGTTCAACCGTGAAGATCCGAATAACGTGGAAGAAGGACAGACATTTCTTGATAACCTCAATCCTTATTCATTCCAGATTCTAAATCATTGCAAAGTGGAACCCTCTCTGGCGATTACTCAGCCAGGGGATCGTTTTCAGTTTGAAAGACAGGGCTATTTTTGTACTGACTCCGATAGCAAGACAGCACACCTGGTTTTCAACCGAACCGTCGGTCTGCGGGATTCCTGGGCAAAAGCAAATAAATAGATTTCCCAATATCGCTATTTCAAAAACTCGAGCGAGTCACATGCTGAATCGAGAATTTATCTCGATAATTACAGACCGCCTTTAATCGGCTATAAAAGGTCGGATTAGGTAAGATTCTTTATACAAAAATAAGCCGCCTCCCCTGCATTTGTATATGATTAAATGTGGTAAACCATCCGACTCGAGGGAGTGATTATGAATACATTTGACCTTCAGACCTGGGTGTCGTTAAACCCGACCCTGGCTTTTCCTGTAATTCTCATAATTTGTGTTTTAGTCTTTTTATTTACACACCAAATTTTAGCTCGCGGTATTATTTATTTGAGCAAACGATCTACCACCAAAGTCGATGACATTTTGGTCAGCCACTTGAAACCGTTTCGCCTTGCCTGGTTTGCTCCTCTTGCCATTCTATATGCCAGCGCACCGTTATTTCCTCAATATGACAAACTTATCAGTATCGTTACACTTCTTTTGCTTTTGTGGTTAGGGGTCTTGACGACAATTGGAATTTTGAATGCTGCGAATGATCTTTACGAAAAAAGCAAAAATTACAATGGCGTCAGCATTCAAAGTTATCTGGATCTTGCAAAGATATTCTTTATCGTTCTTGCTCTAATTTTAACGATCTCGATTTTCACTGGCCAATCTCCATGGGTCCTTTTAACCGGGCTCGGTGCGCTTACAGCGGTCATATTACTCGTTTTTCAGAATACTATTCTTTCCTTAGTAGCCAGTATTCAGATAGTGGCAAATGACTTGTTAAAAGAGGGAGATTGGATCGAAGTGCCCAGTTATGGCGCAGATGGAGATGTCGTTAATGTCTCCTTGAACACCGTTAAAGTTCGTAATTTCGACATGACTTACACGGTCATTCCCACTTATAAAATAGTCGACGTAGCTTACAAAAATTGGCGTGGTATGCAAGAAAGCGGTGGTCGCAGAATCCAGCGTTCCTTCTCAATTGACATGGTAAGCATCAAATTCTGTGATCGTAAAATGCTGCAGGAATTCCAAAAAATTGACTTAATTCGAGAAAAAATCACTCAAAAATTAGAACAGCTGACCACCTACCAGGACGATAACTCTGCCAAATCCGATTCGCCTCTAGACGGACCACAAATCACCAATATTGAGGTGTTCCGCAAATATATTGTCGCCTATCTAAAAAATCGCGATGACATTTTTCATGAAAATATGCCTTTTTTGGTGCGGTCTCTCTCACCCAACCCCACCGGCTTACCAATTGAGTTGTATGTATTTACCAATACCACTGAATGGACCAAATATGAGTTAATTCAAGCAGAAATTTTCGATCACCTGGTTGCAGCCGCGCAAAACTTTGGGCTGCGGATATTCCAGGAACCAACCGGGTTGGATTTTACTCGACTGGGAAAGCAGATCAGCACGACCGGTTCAGAATTGTAATTCTCCCTCCCCCACCATGAATGTCCGCTCGTCACACTTCTCAGTGCCAGGGCATAACCAAATAACGATTACTGTGTTATATTGGTGAAGTTAAATTCAGATAAGATTCATTTACCCGATACAAATTTAAGGAAAATACACTCATGTCGAAAATTGCAATTATCACCGATAGTGATGCCAGCATTCCACTTGAGCTGGCTAAGCAATTGGATATCGTACAGGTTCCAATCACTATTCACTTTGATGATGACAGCTTCACTTCCAATCTGGACATAGATGACGAAAAGTTATTCAAAATCATAGATGAAAAAAATAAACTTCCTACTACCTCTGCCCCGCCACCAAGTGCTTTTCTGAACGCATTTGAACAGGCACTATTGGCTGGCGCACAAACCATCATATGCATCAATGTTTCCAGTAAAATCAGTGCAACATTCTGTGCAGCCGAAAATGCGAGGGATATGCTTCCTGAGGCGGATATAATCGTTATTGATTCTGAGACACTTTGTATGGCGCAAGGATATATCGTCCTAGAAGCTGCCCGCAAAGCAGCTGCGGGGGCAGATAAAAATGAAATTCTGGATGCCATTGCTGCAATCAGTAAACGACTGCATGTCTTTGCTGCTCTGCCAACCCTGAAATATCTGGCTATGGGTGGTAGAATCGGGAAAGTTGCCGCCGGTATGGCAGATGCGTTTAATGTTAAGCCTATTCTGACGGCTCGCAATGGAAAACTCGATCTTCTAGAAAAAGTGCGGACACAGAAAAAAGCAGAAAAACGTCTGGTTGAATTAATCGAAGAGAGATTACTCGGAAAGCCAATCGCACAATTGGCGATGATTCATGTCAATAACCCAGAAGGAGCTCAAAAATTACTCAAACTTGTACAAGAAAAGATTTCTTGTAATGGTGAGGTAATTTTTGCAAATTTTGGCCCCGGTTTATCAGTTCATGCCGGTTCGGGAGTGATTGGATTTGTTGCTGTCGAAGGTGAAAACTTTCCCGTTTAAAAAAACTATTCCTTCCGGTTTAATTCGTACATTCGTTTCAAACCAATCAATGCCAGGTTAGGTTCGACAATTTCAATCATGCTCGTTTCAGGAGCAATTAAAGAAGCCAATCCACCAGTCGCAATCACTCGCGGGTTGCCGCCAAGTTCAATTTTCATCCGCGTGATCAGCGCTTCCACCAAACCCACAAAACCATAGACAATACCAGCTCGCATTGAATCCATTGTGTTTTTTCCGATAGCTTTTTTGGGATGCGATAGTGCCACCTGGGGCAGAGCCGAAGCTGAACGAAACAAGGAATTTGCGCTGGAAAGAATTCCGGGAGCAATCGCAACGCCTTCCAAATTACCCTCGCTTGAAACTGCAATAAAGGATGTCGCGGTACCAAAACCGACCACGATTACTTCAGTGTGAAAAATCTGAAAGGCAGCCAGAGCATTCATAATTAAATCGGAACCAACTTCTGCTGGATAATCTGTGTTTATTTTCATGCCTAATTCGCGGCCGGGGTCATTCATCACGGGTATTAGATGCAGATATTCCTGACATAAGTCGACAAAGGTAAGCGTTAAGGGTGGAACTACAGAAGAAATAGCCACCCCGCTGATTTCTTGAAAATTAATCTTATTTACTTCAAAAAGCTGCGTCATCAAAACTGCATATTCATCCGCCAGCTTAGTCTGATCTGTCGCTATTCGCCAGTGTTTTCGCATCTCATGATTTTCAAAAAGCCCCAGTTTAATATTCGTATTCCCGATATCAATACAAAGCAGCATAGTTTTCCTCCACCAATCCGACTGTTCACATTATACCCAGAAATTATTTTGGTTTTGCGTTACAATTTGAGAATTAAAATCTCATTGAGATGAATGTAGCGATTGGATTGTAAATGGATAAAAGAACCGCCTTAATTACTGATAGCACCTGCGATATTCCCACTGATCTGTTACATAAACACGATATTGTTAAAGTCCCTCTAACCATTGTCTGGAATAACGAAAGTTTCCTGGATGGGATTGATATTACAGCAGAGGATTTTTACAAACGACTTGAAGAAGATCCAGATCTTCCGACAACCTCCCAGCCAGCCCCGCAAGAATTTTTGGATCGATTTATTGAAGCACAGTCGAAGGGATACGAGCAAATTATTGTGATGACGATCAGCAGTGCTATGAGCGGTACCTATCTAGCTGCAAGTCAAGCTGCCGAGAACTCCCCAATTCCTGTTCGGGTTGTTGATTCCCGCAGCAACTCGATGGGGCTCGGTTGGCAGGTCATCAATGCTGCCCGTACACGTGATGCAGGCGGGGATATGAATGCAATGATCGCAGCAGCTGAAAAAGTGCGCAGTAAACTTGCCTATTATATTTCGTTGGACACAATAAAGTATCTTGATCGGGGCGGTCGTATCGGCGATGCTGTTAAACTACTAAATTCTGTTATAAAAATTAAACCATTGATCCTGGTCAACCACACCAGCGGTACGGTTGGTGCTTCAATACCAGCACGTTCCCGTTCTTCAGCAATTGAAGGACTGGTTAAGCAATTTTTTAAACATGTTAATAGCAATTTACCCCTGCATATCACTGTCTTACACAATGCCGCTTTAGAAGAAGCGGAGGCATTGGCTGAGCGTATCCGTCGCGAATACAATCCGACCGAATTATTTATATCGATTGTTTCACCAATTCTAGGTGTCCACACCGGACCTCGAGCGATTGCCTTATGTGGTTACTCTGAAGAAAGTTGAATTATTTCTTTCTTTAATCTTCTCCCAGAGCCTCGGACACAATTTCTTTCGCTTCTGATTGTATCTGATGCAGGTGATCCTCACCGCGAAAGCTTTCAGCATATATTTTGTAGATATCTTCGGTACCTGATGGGCGTGCTGCGAACCAGCCATTTTGCGTAACCACTTTGAGCCCCCCAATTTCAGCCTGGTTATAAGGAGCCCGGGTTAACTTTGCAATAATCTTCTCGCCTGCCATCGTGCCGGCGTGAACATCCTCAGCTGCCAGGCTCTTGAGCACCGATTTTTGTTTAGAGGTGGCAGGAGCATCCACACGCTCGTAGATTGGGTCGCCATATTGGAAAGTCAAGTGACGGTAGATCTCGCTCGGGCTATTCCCGCTGCGCGCCAGCATCTCCACCGCTAAAAGATCCATGATGATACCATCCTTATCTGTTGTCCACACCTTCCCGTCGAGCCTCAGAAAAGATGCGCCGGCGCTTTCCTCCCCACCAAAACCAAAGGAACCATCCAGTAAACCGTCGACAAACCATTTGAAACCAACCGGCACTTCCGCCAGATTTCGTTTCAAACCATCGGTCACACGGTCAATCATTGTGCTGGACACAATCGTCTTTCCCACACGGGCATCCTTCCGCCATTGTGCCCGATTCTGAAATAGATACCAAATTGCTACTGCGAGGTAATGGTTAGGATTCATCAAACCATTTTGAGGCGTAACAATACCATGGCGGTCTACATCTGGATCGTTACCGAAGGCGATATCAAAATCATCCTTCAAATTGATCAGGCTGGCCATGGCGTAAGGCGAGGAGCAATCCATACGGATTTTGCCATCGTGGTCAACAGTCATGAAAGAAAAGGTTGGATCCACCAAACGATTGACGATCGTGAGGTTTAATTGAAATATTTCGGCAATCAAATCCCAGTAATTAACGGCTGCCCCACCCAGCGGATCAACACCAATGCAAATGTCCTGGGAGGTTATAACAGAAAAATCAATGACATTAACTAAATCGCGAATATACTCGTCCCGGAATTCATATTCATGGATATTATCCATTTGTAAAGCACGTTCCAGAGGTATACGCTTTACTTCCTTTACGCCATTCTTCAGGATCTCATTCGCCCTCAATTGGATGGCATTGGTGATTTCCGTGCCTGCAGGACCTGCCGAAGGAGGATTGTACTTATAACCACCATCCTGCGGTGGGTTATGCGAGGGAGTGATCACCACCCCGTCCGCCATAATGCCTTTGTGGGCAGAATTATAGGTTAATATCGCATGTGAGATAACGGGAGTTGGTGTGAAACCAAGATCCTTCTGGTAATAAACCTCTACTTCATTTGCACCAAAAACCTCCAGTGCAGTCACTTGGGCGATATCTGAAAGGGCGTGCGTATCCTTACCTAAGTATAGGGGACCTCTAATTCCATTTGCCTGGCGATACTCACACACCGCCTGACTGATGGCTAGAACATGATTCTCATTAAAGCTGCCATCCGTGGAAGTTCCGCGATGACCAGAGGTACCAAAAGACACCTTCTGGGAATTGACACTCACATCCGGATGAATAGAAAAATAACTCTCAAGCAAGTTGTTAACATCAATTAGAATTTCATCAGGTGCAGGTAACCCTGCTAATGGATCGAGAGCCATTTTTCCTCCTCCAATGTATTCTTTTTTACCAATTTGCTAAAAAAAATAAGAATAACCAAAACCAATCATTTGAAGCGCACAGCAGAAATATGTGTTTCCATGTTATTCAATTCCTATCCAATCAATTACTTTCAGTTCATTATAGGTGAATATTTGCTCTAGCAATAACTGGCGTGAAAACTTCTGCAATCGGACAACTCGACAATGTGACAAGGTTTTTATTATTATTATATTAAAAACTTCAGAGTGGTTAAATCTTAAATGTTCACTCACCGAAAAGAATATATTATCCATTATTAATCAAACTTGCTCTTTATAAGCGCAATTCAAAATACAATCGGATTCTTCGCCACCTCTAGCACCGCCTGCTGGAAAGCGTCCGCTGCAGCCTGGCAGGCGGATTGTTCCCCAGCAAGTATGGCACCCATATAATTAGTCTCAGAAGGCGGCGCAGTAAACGAAACAATGCGAACAGCCGCCATTTTTAAGGCTGCATCCAGAGCATAACTTCCTTCTAATGGAGGCGCTACCAGATAAGCCACCGCAGATCCACGCGGTATTCTGCACAACGCTGAAAGATAATTACCAGTTTGCGAAATTACATGTGCAAAAAAGGCAATGCTGCCGTCTTCATTCGCGGAATACCACAACGCCTGATTGGTAAGGTACTTTTCAACAACGTCCAATCCGGCACTGACCTCTGCTGGATTCGGTCCTGCCAGCATGGCAATGATTTCACCGGAAAGTTTACCCGAAGCATGTCTGGCACCTGCGTAAAAAGAGTGCGCATATACGACCGAAACATCCGCCTTTTTGGTAGCTTCATCGATGGATACATACAATGCGTCATCGTTATCGGCGGTAATGAGACCCAAACTTTTTTGGTGAGGTTGTAATTTTAATTGATCTGCATAATCCGCAGCCACATTTGGGATTAGGCGAATTGCCAGAGGCCTGGCATAAATTGGATCCAGAATTGCCATAATTACCTTCCGTTATCTTTCATAATCCGCATTTTTACACCAGATCCACGATTTTTGATCATTGTCTGAGCCAGCTGCACAGCATACGCACCGGCTTCCAGTGGATTTGTACCGCCATTGTCAAAAATATTGCAGATCACTTCCCGATCTGCATCCGTGTTACCAGTCCGTGGTTGAAAAGCCATATAAGCACTCATTGATTCCGCACGACCTAAACCAGGTCTCTCTCCGATCAAAAGGATAACCACGTCGGGTTCCAATACATCCCCAATTTCATTTATCACGCCAACTCTACAGTGGTGGATAAAGAGGGTTGTCCCAAGTGAAAGTCCGACAGATTGAAACCCTGAGACAAGTACAGGCAAAATTTTTGAAAGATTAACTTCAATCGCGTTGGCGCTTAAGCCATCACCAACACAAATTTGTATATTTGGCTTTTTAATGCAATGGTCCTGCAGTTGCTTTATTGCTTCAGCGGATAGCTTTCTACCAAGATCTGGTCGAAGTAAATACTGTTTTTTACCTTCTGTGATCATTGTCTCCACTTGAAACAGACCAAATTTATGTAATAATTCTGGGTCTACCTCTCGATACAAAGCATCTTGAGTAATGGCAAAATCACTCTGGAATAACTGGAGTGCTCTTGTTTTTGGACGATACCCCGCCCTCCCAACACCCAATCGAGCCGTGGTTGTTTCCATCAGCATGGACAAAGAATCCAAATCAGTCACATTGTCAAGACCGGGAAAATTTCGTTGTTCCGGCGTTGTTAGGTCACCTAAATCAATTTCGAGCTCAGCAGAATTATCCTTCTGGTTATGGGATATTATTGTCCGGCTAACGTCAGAATGTGGTGCAATTTCCGGAGAAGACGCCAACAGGCCTTCAGCTTTCAATTGACGTAAGACTGCTTCAATCAGCTCATCAAAGCGTTCATCATTCATCGGACCACCTTATCTAAAAAAATGGTCGCATCACCAGCCAGGGAAGTGAATCGATTCTGATGGGTGATTCCAAAACCCTCTAGCCACTCTGTAAATTCTGGTGCCGCATGAAGATGGAAAGTTGATCGCAGTGTGGCTATGTCATGAAAGGAGGTAGATTGATATGCCAACATCGAATCATCTGCCATTGGCACACCCATAAAGAAATTACAGCCTGCAGCTGTGAGCAGAATTGCCAAATTTTCGCTGGCATTCTGATCTGTTTTGGCATGATTAGTATAACAAACATCACAGCCCATTGAAATACCGCTCAATTTGCCCATAAAATGGTCTTCCAGCCCAGCCCGGTGGATCTGATCAGTATCATACAGGTATTCTGGGCCGATAAAACCTACCACCGTGTTTACCATAAATGGCTCATAACGTCTGGCTAAGCCATAATTTCGGGCTTCCAGAGTAAGCTGATCCCAACCGTTATGCGCCTCAGCAGACAGGGCTGATCCCTGGCCAGTTTCAAAATACATAAAATTGGGTCCAGCAGGGTAACAATTTTTTTTCGCGAGTGCGTGTGCCTCATCCAATAAACCAACTGAGATCCCAAATGCTTCGTTACCTTTCTGAGATCCACTGATCGACTGAAATAGCAGCCCGATTGGCGAACCTTTTTCCAGGCAGCGTATTTGAGTGGTAATATGCGCCAACACACAAGTTTGGGTTGGAATTTTATGTTGTTGAATAATTTCGTAGCTCATGTCCAATAAACGCGCAACGGAATTATAACTGTCGTCAGCAGGGTTTATTCCGATCACGGCATCCCCCACTCCATATGAGAGTCCTTCATATATCGAGGCGCGAATACCTTCGGGCGAATCGGTGGGATGGTTAGGTTGCAAGCGGCTGGATAAGGTTCCTTCCAGCCCGATGGTATTGGTACAATGGCGAATCACACGAATCTTCCGGGCTGCATGAACCAGATCCATATTACTCATTAACTTTGTGACCGCTGCCACCATTTCTGCAGTAAGTCCCCCCGAAAGATTTAAGATGTTCTCTCCATCTGTTTTATCATCCAAAATGAAATCCCGCAGCTCACCTACGGTCCACGATTTTATTTGCTCAAAAGCATCATTATCAAGTCCGTCCTCAATAACACGGGTAACTTCATCCTGATCGTATCCAACGGCAGGGTTTTCACGCAAAACCAGCAACGGAACATGTCCAAGTACGATTTTTGCAGCCGCTCGTTCCACTGTTGAACTGGCAGCCAGACCGGCCAACCGATCACCAGATTTTTCTTCGTTTGCTTTACCCATCAATTCCCGGATATCCGCAAATTCAAATATCTTTCCAAAAAGTTTTGTTCTTAAGAGCATCTCAATCCTAATTATTTAATGTGAAAAGACAAGAGTCTTCACAACCAGGGGTACCACACGCCCATCCATCAATGGCACACCAATATCAATATAATCACCCTCTGCCAACCCAACCTGATCAATTATTAATATCGGTCGGATGCCTACCAATCCTTTCAGGGTTTGACCAATCACACGGGCATAATCCCTTCTGGTTACAACGATTAATGGTAGGGAAGGGGAAAGATTTTGTATGAATTCTGCCAAACTGGTCGTCAATACTATCAATTGATCATAATCCAGGACATGGTCAAAATCGAGGCAAAGTGCAAAATTAACCGGATTACTTTTTATATCCCAACGTTGAGCAGCTAATTGAAGTTCCAGTTGAATACGTTCGCCTGTTTCCACGCGATCATCCGCAGAGTATTCTGGCAATTCCACACGCACGATTGGTACATTCTTGAGAGGCAAGATGGAATTATCCGCCCAGATAGTTGATCCGGAAAGTGTTACCGTCTGGGAACTGGCTCCTAAAACAGTAGCCCTTTGCGTTTCACCTGGACGGACGATCAATCTCTCCATCAAATTTGAATTCATGCGCAGGCTTTCAGCCAAAAGAGGACCTATATCTCCATGTCGGTTGACATCGGCAACGCTGCGAATATTAAGTGCATCATAAAAATAGTAACCAATTCCACCCGAAAGCATCAAAGAATGACTTTTCGATATAGGACGAATAGGTGCAGTTTGATAATACTTCTCTGCCTGGGAATCGGTTTTCCCTGTTACCAATAAATTGGCTAACTCAGCCATACGATCGCAGATTATCCGTAACTGACCGAGATCTGGCCGGTCACCAGTGTGCAGACTCAAACCACATTCATCAGCCAACATTAATCCAATGCCATTGATATGTGAAATCACACCCGCATCCATCTCGATAACTCTTCCACCAAAGCTCATTGCTGATGAGGCGATATACTTACCCTGTCTAAAAACTGCACAATTAGCACTCCCACCGCCAATATCCAGATTGATCACGGTAGTGAAATGTTTACGAGAGTATTCTGCTGCGCCAGAGCCACGGCCAGCAATCATCCCTTCAAGATTTGGTCCAGCGATTGTCACGACAAATTCACCGGCAAGCTTTGAAATTGCGTCCAAAACTTGATCGGCATTTTGTTTGCGGGCAGTTTCACCAGTTATGATGACCGCACCGGTTTCTACTTGTTGCGGTTTGATTCCAGCACGTCGAAATTCATCTTCCAGCAAAGAGGATATACGCATCGCATCAATAGTAGAATGATCGATTAATGGAGTGAAGGTGATATCACTGGTGTAAATGATTTCGCGATTTGCAATATCAATACGCGGAATCTGCCCCGGTCGCGCAATTTCCATAACGGATAGGCGGCTAAAGATTACTTGTGTTGTTGTGGTGCCAATATCAATACCGACACTGATCATCTGGCGATCACTGGCCATTAATTACCTTTCGAAAGACCGTAATAGATTCCAGTACTAATTGTACGGGATATCCCGGAATTTTGTTGATTGATTGTGAAATAAACCAGGTCATTTGTTGCACCAATTTAGCCTAGCCCTCATACAATCGGATGTCTGTTTTGTTGATGCCTTAATGAACCCAGAGGGGGTAATTCGAACTTATGAATTTCCTGGAAAGATATTTCTTTCTTTGTGATTATCAAAACTATTGTTCTCAAGCAGTTTGTTTGCTACACTCAAAGAGAAATTTACCTTTGAATATTAACCAAGGAGAAAAATGCATGAGCTTAGAAAATTATCAAACAAAAGTCAAAAGTAGCATCTGGAAAAGTTTAGCACAAAGCGGCATCTCGTTGACTGGTCTAACAGGTGAACAGCAAAATAAATTAGTAGACCAATTAAGCGAAAATGTATTATTGTTGGTAAACGAGATTCTGGATGAAGCGGCTAAGGATTTCAGACCAGGCGATTTGAAAGACAATCTCAATGATGATGATGAATTGGTGGTCTGGGAAGGGCGTCCTTTTCTCTCGCTTGTGGAATTTTATTCACTGACCAATGAAAGAATAAAAATTACAAAGGGTATGATAGGCAAAGATATTGAAAGCTTTGAATTGATTCGCGTTCAGGATATGGATATCACGCAGAGCCTGGGCGAACGCATTATGGGGATTGGTGATATTCGCATTTCAGGTGCAGATGCTTCTAACCCAACCGTCGTCCTCCGAAACATCCACCAACCCAATGAAGTTTATGAAATTTTGCGTAAGACCTGGTTGGCAGCCCGCAAAAAATATGGTCTCATCTTTCGCGAAGATATGTAAGTCACCCTGCACGATTGAAATAAAAAATAGGTACCCCAGAAAATAGCCGGGGCACCTATTTTTTTTCTGCCAGGTAAGAAAAATAACCGGCTTTCCGCAATGCAATAATGGTCAGACCACCCAAGACACCACCGATCGCACCAAACACAAGGTAACCGACGAGTGCCTTGCCCAATCCGAGCGCAACGAACCCTACCGGCGCACCGGAAATTACGCCAAAAGCCCACTTCACCAGGAATTTGCCAAAATGGCCAATGACACCAATTAACCCTGCATTAAATAAATTTTCGACATCGCGCAAAAGGAAAACACCTAAATCAGTACCCACACCGATGATGGCATAAGAAATGAGCGTATTAAGCGCGCCAAAATCACCCAGACCTAAAAAAGCAGCCATGATCCCAGAGAGCAGTCCTACAAAGCTGGCCGCACCTCGCTTTGGAATAACGCGGGCTGCCACAATGATGATTGCCATCCAGAAAATTCCTGAATGTCCGGAAAGTTGAAGAGGTAACCTGAATGCAATTTTCGCAACGACAATTAAGACTGCAAAAAAGGTCATCAAAAACAATTGGAAAGTTGAGAAGTATGGTTTTTTCATTGACTGCTGACCTCAATTTTATCCACATCTTGAATCCATTCATCACGAATATCCAACCGCTCAAGTTTGGAAACCAGCTTCAAAGTTCCCCTTCCGGAGAGGTCAAACATGACCATGTTATCTAAATTGTTGATTTCCTGCCAGGTAATCGTCGCAGATTTATTGCGGCTGGAACTGATAATTGTGATGGTAGTATCTTCTGTGAACTGATTCAACTTGTACATGCCGAGCAATATATCCTTTACGAGCCATCCCTCCTGCGTTTTTTGCTCTTCTGCATCTACAAAAGATACCTGCTTTATTTGATCCAGCTGCTTGATCGAAAATCCTTTATTAAACTTTCCATTCCAATAGATGGGTATTTCACCTGGCTTAAGATCCGTTTCCATTTTGGCTTGATTCATACCGCGGAAATACTCAATCAGAAACATCGCCGCAATTAATACAATCAGTCCAGATACAATAAGCAAAACAACTTTTTTCTGATTCATATCACCTCACAAATAATAAAATTACGATTACTGAAAAAAACAACATAAAAGCCCAATCTTTCCACTTTAGAGCAATTGTCTGATATGAAATCCTTTTTGGGGAATCGAATCCACGAGCATAAGCTGATTCTGTTAATGCCCAGGCTCTGCGGGTCGCTAAAACAATTGCCGGCACGGTCAATGCGATTAATTCGCCAATCTTTTTTATCAAATCACGGATGCCTTTTGGTTTAAAATAAACACCCCGGCTTTGTTGTGCTTCTCGGATGGCTACCCATTCCTCCTGTAATAGTCCCAAACTTTGGAAAGCCAGCTTTATGCTATACGCATAGCGATAGGGAAGACCGATTTTTTCAAGGGCGAGGCCAAGCTCACTGGCAGTCGTGGTACTGAAAAAGAGGGTGAAGACACCCGCCAAGAGAGATAATCTCAAAATAATAATCGTGGCCAGTTCAAGATTGACAAGCCACCAATCAATCACAAATAAGAAAAACAAAATCCACTTAAGCCGCCATATTTGTTTTGCCATTGGCTTGATTAAGCCAGCCCAAAATGCAAACACGGCATAAAATCCGAAAAAAATTGCCAAACGATCTATCGGAGTCATGACGGCTACCGAAGCACAAACGCACATCCAGAGCTTTGCCCGTGGATCAAGAGAGCGGATCGGTGAATCCGCCAGCAATTTGATTTCGTAAACCCTACCTGCCTGACTTAAGCGTGACATGCAAGATCCATCCATTCTGGTTTTATCAAGCCGATTCTTTCCCAGGTGGAATCGTCTTGAATCACGTCAGCTGAGGCTCCTAATGCTTCAATTCCCTTATCTGAAAGCAGCATGATTTTATCTGCCTGAGCAGCAAGTTCCAGATCGTGGGTGGATATCATAATCAGATAACCACAACCCGCAAGCGCTTTTAATAAACGTAGCAGGATGATTTTGTGTTCACCATCTTGACCCAGCGAGGGCTCATCTAATAAAATGCCATGCCGCACAGAGTGCATCAAAGCAGTCGCCAATGCCACCCGTCTCTTTTCACCTTCGCTCAACAACAAGGGAGGTGTTTCGCTATACCGAACGAGGTCAAGTGCATCCATTAACCATTCAAAAACAGTAAGGTCAGCCTCTTTGATGCGGTAAAGAATCTCGGTTCGTACTGTGGGATTAAATAATTGAGTGTCAGGGTTTTGAAATATCATATTAAAGTGCGGTTCTAGGACTGTGCTTTCCGATTTGATTTCTATTTCGCCTTTATACGGCAGCAATTTCATAAGAGCACGAAATAAGGTGGTTTTCCCTGCACCATTCCTACCAACGACTGCAACAATCTGCCCACTGGCAAAGCTGAAATCAATTTTATCAATGACATTTTTCTGACCAAGCTGTACAGATAGGTCTCTGACATTCAATTGGAAGCTATCAATACAATGCGGATATCGTGGGCTCAGTTGTTCTGCTGATTCACTTATTTGAGCCAAACCATTCAATTGAATTGTGTGCAGATTTTGAATTTTCTGCAAATATTGATGGCGGTGCTCACAAATGACGGCTGAGGTACCTGTTTTCAGGAGACGATCCAGATAAGTTATAAACTCAAGTGATGCAGTTGTATCCAGCATGGAGAGCGGCTCATCCAGAACCAATAGCTGTGGTCGCCGGGCTGCAATGGCTGCCAATGCCAACTTTTGCTGCTCACCGCCGGATAACGTATGGGGGGATCGAAATCGAAAAGACTGCAAATTGAACTGCGTGAGAGTCTCTTCGAGAATTTCTTTCATTTTTTCACGATCCAATCCCAGGTTTTCAAGCCCAAAAAAGATCTCTTCTTCCACTGTCTCTGCTAATATCTGTAAGGCAGGGTTCTGAAACACCATTCCGACCTTTTCAGAAAGCTGCCATAACTCCATTGTGCGCGTGGATTGTCCTTCAATTAAAACCTCACCCTGGAAATCGCCATGATATAGATGAGGAATCATACCTGTTAGGCAGCGCGCCAACGTAGATTTACCACACCCCGAAGGTCCATGAATAAAATACCCTTCTCCCTGTTCTATAGCGAGAGAGAAGGGTTTTAATCCACGGTTGTTTTGAAGGTATGAAAAAGATATTTCGTCTGCGTGAATTAATGGTTTCATTAAGCGTTGTGACAGTTCATTAATCCAATTTATCGGCTACCCAGTGATCGTCACACCAATGAGCAAACAAAATAGCTTTACTTTCACGGCGTGCCGGCCGCAATTTTTCTGCCAACACCAACCCTTCTGTTATCGGGCTACCATCAAGGGTTCTTAAACCGTAAACACCAGTTTGAATAAGGTTTTCGATTGAAACAAGCCCACTCAACTCCCGAAGCTTGCCAACCTGGACATAGCGGCCATCTTCGCCTGAGGCAGCTAGTCCTACAGCTGCTAGAGCTCCGATAACGCCATCATTGGTGCCTCCCAATCCCGCCAATCGAATTTTATGTTCTGCAGCCAATTGAATCGCTTCTTCCTTGTAGATAAAATCCGTTTTTGCCCTGGCTCCAAATTGGCTGACTGATAGCGGAACTGCGCTGCTCAGACATAATCCGGGGTCGCTTCCTTGCTGAAAATCTGCCAGCATGATGTCCTTGATTTCTAAAAATAGAATATCCAGGTCGACATCATTTTGACACCCTAAGAGGATTGCGGCACAGCTATTTTTGGCAGTGTAAGGTACCCGCGGGTCAAAAAGAAGCTGGTGACGGGTAACACCGAGGACTTCATGCCTGTCTGCCAATGTTCGGGCTATCATTCGAGCAAGATGACCGGTACCACGCGATTCGTGATTATCTGTATCGTCGATTCCAATGTAGATTTTCATTTGTTTACTTTACTTGCATCTCAACTACCCCTTTTACCTGAAGATTTTTGGCAAAATCGGGCAGAACAGAAGAGAATCCGCCTTTATCACGGAAGGAGAGAATACAATTGGTACAGGCAAGTACATCAGCTAGCGGTACCTCTGCTTCAAAGCCATCATCTGCAATCAGAACCAGAGTGGTAGCTTCTGCTTTTGGTGAGACCAGAGCGAGCAAATCAGAGATAAGAACACCCGTGTATTTGGAAAGTTCGTCTTTACTATTTTTCGCTTCCACTTCAAGGGTTGGCAACGCTTTCACTTCGTCTTCAGACCAGGCCATCTCGCTTTGTACCATCCCAGTGATCTTTAACGCAGGTGCGTCCATGGCAAGATCTGGAGCATTTGTAGGTTCTACTACCGCTGGAACTTCCGTGGGCGGTACGGCTGTCGGGGGTACAGCTGTGGCAGGTGCATCTGTGGGCGCTGCGGGTGCCGGCGTATCCACCGGTGTGGGGGTACAGGCAACCAGGAACATTGAGACGACCAATATTAAACTCAAAACAAAACCTATTTTCTTCATTTCATTCTCCTTCAATCAAAATTGGGCAAAAAAGACACTGGGCTGTTTAGTTGTATCTCTACATATATACTAAGTTAATCTGCCAAAAATGTCCAGTATTGATTGACACGAGTTATTTCCTGCTAAATAAACAGCAGGGGTTACGTTTAGTTTTTTTTAAAATGCACGCAAGTATTGGTCTGGTATGGGACCTTTTTTATGGACTTCATCTGCGGAATTTAATGCCCAATAAGGGTTGCGTAAAAGCTCACGTCCAAGCAGAACAATGTCTGCTCGTTCGTTGCGTATGATCTCATCTGCCTGCATGGGGGATGTGATCAAGCCAACAGCTGCTGTGGCAATACCAGCTTGTTTTCGAATGGCTTCAGATATCGGCACTTGATAACCGGCACCCAGTGGAATTTGGGCCAGGGATGTATTGCCTCCTGAAGAACAATCAATCAAATCGACACCATTCAATTTCAAAATCCCTGCCAATCTGACAGAATCCACCGACGTCCAACCACCTTCAACCCAATCTGTACCAGAAATGCGGACCGTTAATGGCAGCTCGTCCGGCCATTCCAGCCGTACGGCCGCGACGACCTGTAGTAGAAACCTAATGCGATTTTCAAAACATCCCCCATATTCATCTTTTCGTTGGTTCGATAAGGGCGAGTAAAAGTTATGAATCAGATAGCCATGAGCAGCATGAATTTCCATCCATTGAAAGCCAGCCTGCCACGACCGCCGGGTAGCAGCCTGAAATGAAGAAAGTACCGTCCGGATATCTACTTCACTCATCTCCTCAGGTATCTGGTGTAGGTCACTGAAGGCAATCGAACTGGCCGATTTGGACTGCCACCAGGTTGATTCGTTCACTTTGATTGGTAATCCGCCATCCCAGGGGCGCTGCGTACATGCCTTGCGGCCAGCATGGGCTAACTGGATACCAGCTACTGCTCCATTCTGACGAATTATTTCGGTGACTTTTTGCAGCGGTAAGATGTGCTCATCCGACCAAATACCAACGTCATACGGGGAGATTCGCCCATTAGGCTCTACGGCAGTTGCTTCACTGATGATCAACCCAACCCCTCCTGCAGCGCGAGTTCCCAGGTGAAGCATCTGCCAGTTATTGGAAAAACCATCCTGATAACTATATTGGCACATTGGTGACATACCGATGCGGTTTCGCAAGGTCACATTGCGAATTGTCAATGGATCATACAAATTGGGCATTTTTTCTCCGTAATCTTCAACAATCTTTTTTACTCAGGATGTATATCAATTATTACACAAACGGAAAATTCTATTTCTATTACCTCAAGAAGATGGATAAAATGCAGGATATATCTGAACCCTGATCCGAAATTGGTTTTCAGCAGAATATTTTCCAACAATAGGCTCAAGTTCAGAACCAAAAAATTATCATCAATGAATATTAACAGGTAGAAAAAAGACCACCAATAAAAAATGGCAGTCTTTCCCTGGTTTCAAATGAATTATATTTCCACAGGTGAATTTCTAACTGAGAAGCTGTCTTGCTCGGGCCACTGCCCGACTGGCGTCTTCTGCAAACCCGTCTGCGCCAATTTGGTCAGCATAGTTTTGTGTAATCGGGGCTCCACCGATCATCACTTTTACCTGATCGCGGATACCAGCTTCCTTCAAAGCTTCAATGGTCGTTTTCATATTGGTCATTGTTGTGGTCAATAAAGCTGACATGGCAATAATCTGTGCACCTGAATCTTTTACCGCTGCAATGAAACGCTCCGGACTGACATCAGTGCCCAGGTCTACCACCTCAAAGGCAGCACCTTCCAGCATCATGGCGACCAGATTTTTACCAATATCGTGCAGATCACCCTTGACGGTACCGATCACAACTTTGCCTGGCGATTGGACATCATCTTCGCTCAAATACGGCTTGAGGATTTCCAACCCTTTTTGCATGGCGCGCGCGGCAATCAACATCTCAGGCACAAAGTATTCGCCTTCTTCGAAGAGCTTGCCCACTTCCCCCATAGCAGCGATCATACCTTCGTTTAATATTTTCGCAGGTTCAATGCCATCCGACAGAGCCTGCTCAATGGATTCAACTACCAACTTCGCATTTCCATCCAAAATGCCTTCAAATATTCTTTCCAACTCCGTCGCCATTCTTTACCATCCTCTCCCTATTTTGCTTTATCACTATGCGTCCGATAAACCCAATTGGAATTATAATGCAAGTAAACTAAAATATGTTAAAATATTGACAACGTTGTCTTTACCGTGCTTATGAATCAAACCCTACCTTCAAAGTTTATTATCGACTTCGAACCAGTCGGAAAAAGAGTAATCCTATCCAATGACCAAACCCTGATGGATGCGGCTTTATTGGCTGGTCTTGATCTGATTACCTCCTGTAATGGTCTAGGGATATGCGCATCATGCAAGGTCACAATTGTACGAGGCACAGCTTCGGATTTGACAGCCCAGGAAAAAACCAAAATATCCAGGGCAGAAATTGATGCAGGTATCCGTCTGGCCTGTCAGGTAAAACCATGTGAGAATTTGCGTGTTTTTATACCACCGGCATCTCTGCTGCAAGGTCAGCAATTGCAGATTGATGGTCACCAGAACCAGATCTCGTTTAATCCGACTATCTCCGCATTTGATCTTGACCTTCCAGCGGTAGAAAAAGATGATACTCGCAGCATCTGGCGAAGACTGCAAGATACCAGTCGTTCAGCAGGTGTAGAACTGCAATTAATTAGTTTAGATTTGCTACGAAAATTACCGGATTTGATAAAGCCTGACGGAGTGAGCATTCGCATTGTGCATTACGCGGATCGCCTGATCCAGATTCTTCCCTCTGGAAGTAGCTATTACGGGCTTGCTTTCGATATCGGCTCTACCAAAATAGCTGCTTACTGGGTTGATTTGGTCAGTGGCGCTACCATTTTGCAAGCGGGCATTATGAACCCGCAGATCTCTTTCGGCGAAGATGTTGTCAACCGGATCGCCTATGCGAATCTCAGTGTGCACAATTTACAACAATTACAGACAGTCTTGATCGATTCCATCAATCAGCACATACAAGAAACCTGCACTCAACTGGCTATTGACTCGCGCCAGATTGTTGACCTGGTTGCTGTCGGCAACAGCGCAATTCACCATCTATTACTGGCAATCCCGGTACGTTCTCTTGGAGAAGCGCCGTACACTCCTGCCATTCACACAGCCTTACAACTACCTGCCATTGACCTCGGCTTGCAGTGCGCAACCGGTGCTCTGATTTATTTGCCACCATTGGTTGCCGGTTATGTGGGCGCGGATCATATTTCCGCTCTGGCAGCGACTCGATTTGACCAAATGCAAGAAACTTCTTGTTTAATCGACGTGGGCACCAATACGGAAATCAGTCTGATCTATCAAGGAAGGATGAGCTCCTGTTCATGCGCCTCCGGCCCTGCTTTTGAAGGTGCGCACATCCATGATGGTATGCGGGCAGCCCCCGGAGCAATTGAAAAAGTAAAAATTAAGGGCAACGAAATATTGATATCCACTATCGCGGATCGCAATCCGGTCGGTATTTGTGGATCCGGCATCCTCTCAGCAATAGCAGAAATGCTGAATTGTGAAATTATTGATGCGCGCGGGGTTTTTCAGAGTCAACACCCATTAACAAAGCAAAAAGATAAACAAAAATTCCTGATTCTGGCGGAACGCAGAGAGGGTGGACTTAATCATCCCATACGCATCTCCCGCCATGATGTTCACGAAATACAATTAGCAAAAGGTGCCATCCGCACCGGCATTGAGGTACTTTGCAAACACGCTGGCATTTCTGCTCGTCAAATAATGCAATTTTTCATCGCTGGAGCCTTCGGCAGCCATTTAGACATTGGCAGTGCGATCACAATTGGGATGTTTCCGGATGTGGATCAGGAACGATATCATCAAATCGGGAATGCTGCCGGGGTAGGTGCCAAAGAAATGCTGGTTAATAAGGATCAGCGCTTCCTATGTGAGGCGTTACTCCCGAGGATCAATTACATCGAATTGACCTCACAACCTGGTTTTCAAGATCTATACGTCAGTGCTTTAATGTTGGAGAAAAGTGACCAGCTTGACTCAACGTTTTAAGGTGATTGCATGTGAATCCCTGGCACGCCCGGTTTACGCCTTTAGCGCAACTTCGCCGAATCAGATTGATACTGAGATGATAGCTATTGGAATGCATGACCACCCTCGTTCCCTGCGCGAAAAAATTCAAAAAGAAATTGATGCATGTGAGGGTTTGGGCTACGACGCCATTCTGCTGGTATATGGGCTCTGCGGGTGTGCAACCGATGGCTTGATTGCCCGCAAAACCCCTTTAGTAATCCCCCGTGCGCATGATTGCATCACATTATTATTAGGAAGCCGTAGCACGTATTTGCAGCAGCAAAACGACTTCCCCGGCACGTACTGGTATTCACAGGATTATCTCGAAAGGAGCGCCCGCTATGGTCAGAGCATGGCGCTGGGTAGCGCTGCAACGGATGAGAAACAGACCCTCTATAACCAGTACATTGAAAAGTATGGTCGTGAAAATGCAGATTATCTGATTGAAACCATGGATTCATGGCAAAAACATTATGAGCGGGCGGTGGTGATTGAAACTGAATTCGGTGTTTCCGCTGAAATTTTAGCCATCGCTAAAACGCATACGGAACAACATGGTTGGCGACTTGAAAATATGCCGGGTGATCTTCAAATTGTTAAGAAATTGATACACGGAGAATGGGACCGGGATTTCTTAATCGTCCCACCTTGCCATTGCATCCAAATGCAAAACGATGAAGATATTATTTGCGCAATGGGAATCTCTGAATATTCTGATAACGAGCAGGTCTGAAAATCGCTGGGGAAGTGTTCTGCACTTCACCAGAAAGACCGTCACCTGCTTTTAATTTGATTAATGCCTAAAAAGCGAATAAACTGTACCAATCCCGCAAACAAGAAAGAAACAATTATGCTGGCAAAAGAATTCAATTCCTACCTTCTGCAGAAAAAGACATGGGTCATCGATGGTGCCACAGGTACCAATCTCCTCCAACGCGGTTTGCCAGCTGGATCGGCTCCGGAGACCTGGTTGCTCGAAAACCCGGATGGAATCCTACAATTACATCGTGATTTTATCGAAAGTGGTTCAGATATTATATTAACCTGTACATTTGGTGGCACTCGCACTCGACTGGCGCATGCCAATCTGGGTGAGAAGGTGGAAGAAATAAATAGCAAGGCAGTTGAGCTGGCACGAAAAGCTGCTAAAGACTCAACCTGTCTGGTTGCAGGTTCGATTGGACCCAGTGGGGAAATGATGGAACCGTACGGTTCACTTTCTTCGGAAAGTGCCTTCGATATTTTCCAACAACAAGCCAGGGCTTTATTAGCGGTAGATATCGATTTGCTGGTGATTGAAACACAGTTTGACCTCAATGAAGCGCAGGCAGCCATCCAGGCAGTCCGAAGTCTTTCTGAGATTGCCTTGGTGGTTTCATTCAGTTATGATCGCGGTACACGAACGATGATGGGCTTGAAACCAGAAACGGTGGTTTCAGCATTGACAGACATGAATGTACAGTCAATTGGTGTTAACTGTGGTAAAAGTCTCGAAACCAACTTGAAAGTGTTGCAGGAATTAAAAGCCCTAACAACGCTTCCGCTCTGGTTTAAACCAAATGCCGGCGCGCCACAATTGGATGAATTGGGTAACACTCATTACCATATTACGCCACAAGACATGGGAGCACAGGCAAAAATTTGGGTGGAAAATGGTGCCAGGCTGGTAGGTGGCTGTTGTGGCACGAGCCCCACGCACTTGCAAGCCATCGCTCAAACAGTGCATGTAGAATAAGTATCAAATAGATCCGCGTGGGATAATTTCAGTTGGCAAGATCACCTGCCGGTTTTTCAAAGGTCTGCCTTCTACCAACTCAACCAGCATCTGTAAAGCGTTCTCGACTATGCCCTCGATTGGATATTTGACGGCACTGATTCCAGGCCAAACCTGATCGCTAATGCCGAGGTCGCCAAAAGCTGCCAGAGCTATCTGCTGCGGAACAGAAATCCCGAGTTCGTTTAGCACGTACAACGCTCCTGCTGCCGATTCATCACTGAGAGCAAACAAAGCGGTAGGTGGGTTATCTAATTCCAGCAATATGCGGGCCGCAGTAAGCCCTCCCACAAAATTATTCTCAGAATCAACCAGTAATGTTTCATCACAAACCAGATTATTCTTTTCGAGTGCAGCCCGGTAGCCGAACAGCCGATCGAGGCTCGGTCGCTGGTTGCGATAGCCTAATAACAGTCCAATACGTCTATGGCCTTTGTGAATCAGGGTTTCAGTCATCTGATATGCGCCAGTATAATCCTCAGCAGATACGTAAGGCGTTCCGCCGGTTGGATTCAGGGGGGCAATATGTACCTGTGGCAAACTGGAGCGGCTAATCAGATCCATCAGAAAAGGATCACTGTCACATGGAGGTGTGGTGATCACACCATCAATCCGATTTTGCTGGATCAAATTGGCAATTTTTTTGCGTGAGCGTGAAAAGGAAGGATAATATGTTTGCACCAGCACATCATAATCCCCCTCATAACCCACATCCAGCACTTTCGATAAGAGAGTCGATTGAAATGAGCCGGAAGAATGTAAGAGTAAGCAAATAACGAAAGAACGTTTCTGAACCAGCCGGCGCGCGGATAGGTTGGGGCTATAGCCAGTTTCTTGAATGGCGGCCAGCACTTTTTCACGTAGATCTGAGCGAACATGAGGCTCGTTATTGACCACACGCGAGACTGTTTTGATAGAACATCCGGCTTGTTTGGCTACATCCAGAATAGTGATTGACAAACGTTCCTCACAATCCTATAGACCTATTAATTAATAATTTTGATCCCACATCATCGAATTCCTCATAAGAAATCATTCGTTCTTCGGGATTTCACTAGATCGGTTTGACTTCTGGTTCAGTCACGCTGCAAGTTCAGCAATAAATAAGACATCTCCATATAAACTGCGCATCTTTCTACCATTTACCTATCGAGCAATATTATAACAAAGTCCACTACAATCTCATTATATGCAGAGTCGCTCCCAAATTATATTGACAACGTTGTCAAGATACATTAAAGTTAACAAATATATTTTTACGAGAATGAGAGGTTATTTATGAACCCGGCTACTTCACATGCCCGCAATGGAAAAGAATTGATATTGAATATTCTCAATCACCTCCCGGCGAATTCGATTCCATGGGTACCATTTGCCGGAGTCCATGTTGGCAAGCTTAAAGGCTACACAGCTACAGAGGTGCTGAAAGATCCGGTCAAGCTATTGGAGTGCCTGCTGATGGCCAATAAGATCTATGCTCCTGACGGTCAACCAGTGGTCTTTGACCTTCAGGTGGAAGCGGAAATTCTTGGCTGCCCGCTGCTTTGGGTAGATGATTCCCCGCCTACCGTTATATCTCACCCTTTACAAAATGACCTAGCCATTCCCCAGCAGCTTCCAACAGAAGAGGATGGACGCCTGCCAATGATTTTATCTGTCATGCGCGCAATGAAAAAACAAGTTGGTGAAAACACCGGGCTTTATGGTCTGGTCACCGGTCCATTCACACTGGCCGCCCACTTGCGTGGTACAGAAATCTTCATGGATATGATGGATAACCCGCAATATGTCATTGACCTGCTCGCCTACACGGAAAAGGTGGCTGAAATTATCGCGAGTCTCTATATTGAGACCGGAATGGATATTATCGCCGTGGTCGACCCAATGATCTCGCAGATCTCTCCACGCCATTTTAAACAATTTATGAGTGCTCCTTTTTCAACCCTCTTCAGTGCGATTAATGCTCAAAATGTTTTCTCTGCTTTTTTTGTATGTGGAGATGCCACCAAAAATCTGGAGGTCATGTGTCAAACAAAACCGGATTGCATCGCCGTCGATGAGAACATTAATATGGTAACCGCTCAGGCTATCACCAATCAATACAACATAACAATGCAAGGAAATATTCCATTAACCACCCATATGCTTCTCGGACACCAGGAAGACAATATGGAGTATGTAATCTCTTTGCTCGATTCACTCGAACCACACAACTTAATCATCTCACCCGGCTGTGATATGCCTTTCGATACCCCGGTTGAGAATGTTATCGCGGTAACCGAGGCTATTCGCAACACTGAACAAACCCGCTTAATTTTAGAAAATTATAAGGCGGATGACATTGATCTTGAATCGGTCATTCTACCTGATTATACCAATCTATCCCGCCCTTTGTTGGAAGTTTTCACCCTTGATTCTGCCTCCTGTGCGGCTTGCAGTTACATGTTGGCAGCAGCAGTCCGCGCGGAGCAATCCATGACCGGTCGGGTAGATCTGGTGGAATACAAGATTACCAAAGCCGAAAATATTGCGCGGCTGAAAAAAATGCAGGTTCAGAACCTGCCAGCCATCCTGATTAATGGTGAGCTGCGCTTCAGTTCACTGATTCCAAGCCAGCAAGAATTGATCAGCGCCATTCAAGAGTACTTAAAATAATTAAGCCTGTGCCGGGAAAAGCAGAGATCTTTAGTCTGGATTGGGTTAAAGAGGACCTATATAAACCACTTCGAATAAAATACCATCCGGGCTCTCAAACATGACCTGATAATATGTGTGGTCTGTAGCAGAACGAAATTCAGGACGATGCCTGGGTGTATTAAATAATGTGTCCACGCCTATTTCATGTAAATAGGCCGCCACTCGACCTACATCCGCAATGGATTCAGCATTGAGGGCTACATGATTTATGCCATTGGCATCATAATCATTTAAGCCTGGCTTTGTTTTTTCGCTGAACCAGAGACTTGCGCCGTCTTTACTGGCTATGCCGAGATAAGCGGGTTCTTGATGAATGACCCGCCAGCCAAGAAAGATAAAGAGATTCAGGTAGAAAGGCTGATTTGCAAGATCTATATTGAATTGAATATGGCCAAAAGTAGTTTTCAAGGAAAACTCCTCAATTAATTAGGATTTTTAGGATAATTCCATTTTACGGAAATCATCTCCGGAAGTAAATCCCTTTAATGAGCGACTGCATAAGCTGGCTAAACACATTTTCAGACAAACAATCGAATATCAAATTTTGCCCTGTAAAAAATATGACACTTTCTTTTTTTTCAATTGCGAACCCAAATTTCAAATAAATATATATAATTTTCTTCCTCATTTGAGCCAATCAGATAGCGTCGAAAACTGAGGATGTAAAGCATAACTATACAGTGATAATTACCGCTTGACAAAAATATGTGATTTAAGTTATGTTATATTTGGATTAAATTTTCTTACAAAGCTCAATAAATAATGACTAATCGCCCATCGCACCAAAGTTTCTTTCAATACCACACTGCATATTCTAAAGGAAACCGATTATGAGCTCTTCATTCTATTTTCCAACCAAATTAATTGTCTCATCCGATTCAACTGCTGATTTATTGGCGGAGTTAAAAGATGCATATAAAGAAGGGGTCTTTATCGTCACCGATCAAGGTATTATGCAAGCAGGCATCGCCGCTAACATCTTGGCGGGATTGCAATCAGCCGGCTTTTCCGCGATTGTCTACGATAATGTGCCAGGCAACCCGAATATTCCGGATGTCAAATTAGCACTTGCAGCTGTTGAAAAGCGCTCAATCAGCCATGTCGTTGCAATTGGTGGTGGATCAGTGCTCGATACAGCAAAGGCAATTGGTATTTTGTTAGCAGACCCACATCTGGATTATGAGGATGTTCAATGGCGGCGACAGCAGATCAGTAAGGGTTCATTACCTGTGATCGGAATCCCCACCACCGCTGGCACGGGCAGTGAAGTTACCCATGTGGCTGTAATTGGTGACCGTAATGGGTTTAAAATGGGTGTCCTGCACCCTGCACTTTTCTTGAAAACAGCCATCATTGATGGCAGCCTTATGATCTCTCTTCCTCAACACCTGACAGCAACCACAGGCATGGATGCTCTCGTGCATTCCATTGAAGCTTTTCTCAGTAAAAAATCGAATTCGACTGCAGATATCTTTGCCCTTTGCGCTATAAGAAACATCGTTAAATGGCTGCCAATCGCTTTCCACAATGGTACCAATCTGCAAGCCCGCCAGGAGATGGCGCTGGCTGCTACATGGGCTGGGATTGCTTTTGATCAATCTTCACTCGGTTTGGTACACGCCCTAGCAGGACCTTTATGCGGTCAATATCACTTGCATCACGGGCTGGGGGTAGCAGTGCTTTTACCGGCAACCCTTGCTTTCAATGCCAGTGCGATTGAACCCGCTCGCTGGCAATTATTGCGAGAGGCTTTAACCCTGCCTGAAAATACTGAACCTGTCATGTTGGCCGATTGGGCTCGTACTTTCTTGCAGAAGTTAGAGATGCCTGTGCATCTCGCTGATCTGGGATTGACGTCCGACGCCATCCCTGCAATCGCTGAAAATGCCACTAAAATGGCAATGATTGGATTTAATGTTCGTTCTGCCACGTTGGAAGAATGCAAACAGGTGCTTGAGGCGGGTTTATGAAAATTCTGATTGTTAACCTCTCTAATGGGGTGACGACTGAACGCGCGTTAGATAATCCATTAGCCGGAGGCCGTTTACTTTCCAGCCAATTGGTGACTGAATTCGTGGATCCTTTGTGCGATCCCCTCAGTCAAGAAAATGCACTGGTATTTACCTGCGGTCCACTTGCCAATATGCGCACGTCCACGGGTTCACGCCTATCCGTTGGCTGCAAAAGCCCATTAACACAAGGTATTAAGGAAGCAAATGCGGGCGGAATGGCTGGTGATTCCATTGCCGGCCTGGGTTATCGCGCGATTGTCTTTCTGGGGGCAATTCCCTCCGGTAAAAAGAGCGTTCTTATTTTCGATGAAAAAGGGTTTTCCACAAATGATGAGGCTGCCAAGGCGTGTTGGGGCATGGGCAATGAAGAAACTGCTCAAACGCTCTTCTCTCAATTTGGAAATGATTACTGCATCATCTGCATCGGCCAGGCGGGCGAGCAACTTTACCGTGCAGCGGGAATTGCAGTAACCGATAGCGAAGGGAATCCGTTTCGTTTGGCAGCCCGCGGCGGTGTCGGAGCAGTGATGGGCTCTAAAGGTTTAAAGGCAATTCTTCTGCGGCGGCCGGATAAAGCTGGTTCCACACTGAACAAAGATGCGCGCACGCAGGTGACAGCCTTCAATAAACATGTTGCAACAAGTGATCGAGTGAAAGTTTTGCGGGAATATGGTACAGCCTCAACTGTCATGCCAATTCAAGTAATGGGTGGCTTACCCGTTCGCAATTTTAGCAAGGGACAGCTCCCTGACGCTGAACCAATTGGAGCGGATCATATGCGCAGCCTAATTCTTTCACGAGGCGGGAAAGGCCGTCCGACGCACGCCTGTATGACTGGCTGTGTCATACAATGTTCGAATGCATTTCCGGATGAATCTGGCGATTTGCTGGCTGCCCCGGTCGAATTTGAAACCATCGGTCTGTGTGGCTCAAACCTTGAAATCATCTCGCTGGATGATATCGGGCAAATTAATCGGCTATGTAATGATTACGGTCTGGATACCATTGAAGTCGGAGCTGCACTGGGAGTGATGATGGAAGCAGCGGAACAATCACAGCTACCGGAAGCTGTCAGCTCATTCATAAAGAAAGAAGACCTGCCACGTTTCGGAGATGCTGCCAGTGCGCTGGTAGTATTGCGACAGGTTCCGCAGGACACGTTCCTTGGCCGATTGGTTGGAAATGGCGTAGTTTTCGCAGGTGAGACGCTCGGCGTCAAGCATATTCCGGCTGTCAAAGGTCAGGCCATGAGCGCATACGATCCTCGCGTGGTCAAAGGCACAGCTGTCACTTACGCAACATCTCCACAAGGTGCGGATCATACGGCTGGGTTGACTGTTTTCTTCCCAGTCGATCACCGAGACCCATCCAATGCAATTGCCCTTTCCAAAAAAGCGCAGATTCAACGTGCAGCTTATGACGCTCTTTCGTTGTGTGCCTTTAATACCAGTGCCACAGGTCAACGCCCTGATATTGTTATCAACATGCTAAAAGGTATCTATAATATTGATCTACCCGATGATTGGATGGACAAAGTCGGTCGTCAGGTAATCGATGTAGAATTGGCTTTCAATAAAGCAGCTGGAATGACTGAAAAAGATGATCGCATTCCGGATTACTTTCACACTGAGGCTCTTTTACAACCAGTTGAAAGCGTTTTTGATGTCCCAGCTGCAGAGATGGATCGAATTTGGAATTGATCGCAACAGCTGCAGACACCATGCGAATGCGGAAGAGCAACCAGACAGGATAATTTGGATAATTCATACGATGTCATCATCATTGGTGGCGGTTTTCTCGGCCTCACAAGCGCTTACGAACTGGCAAAGCAGGGGGTAAAGACTCTGCTTTTAGAAGCAGGCGATATTGGGGGTGGTACTTCAGGTTCATGTTCCGGCCGGGCACAGGTTTGTGAAGGGCTGCTTGACCCCCTCAATCTGCGACTGATCGTGGACGGACTGGCAAGCTTTGAGAACCTGGAGGAAGAGTTAGGCTTTAATTTTGAATGGCGTAAAAGCGGATTGTTCTTAATCATCAGAACACAATCTTCCAAACACCACTGGGAACAGCGCTTGCCCACCCTCAATGTGAACGGAATACCGACAGAAATTATCGATCGATCCACACTTCAAAAAGCTGAACCAAATATGAACACCAATAACTTGTTTGGTGCAGTTTACACCCAGGAGGGCATGCTCAATCCATTAAAATTCTCACTTGGGTATGCGGCCGCTGCCCGCCGTAGAGGAGCCAAAATACAGGGAAATACAAGAGTAACCGGTTTGCAGGTCGAAAATTCACGGGTAGTGGCGCTAAAAACAGCCCAGGATACGTTCTACTGCAATCAACTTGCGGTAATGACAGGAGCATGGGTACCCGAGATTACCCGCATGGTCAACCTTGAAGTTCCTATCTACCATACCCATGCTGAAGCAGTTGTGACAGAACCACTTCCCCCTATGATCTTCAACAATATTGAAATTGCCGATTTCTACGATACCATTCATGGGAAGCAGCGCGCAGTTGCAATTGGCATCCACCAAGATCCGCATGGGTCAATTGATATTACCGAGGCAGTCACCCGCACCGATCAATTTCACAAAGGGGTCAGTGCCTGGGGAATAACTTCACTGGCTCAAGAGTTTATTGCCCTTTACCCATCTCTGGCAAACACCCGCATTGTCCGTGGTTGGGGCAGACCGACCAGCTTCACACCTGACGAAGAACCGCTTATTGGTTGGCTGGCGGGAGTGGAGAATCTTTTTATTGCCGCCAGTTTGATGGAGACGATTACAGTTCTACCAATTTTGAGCAAATGGATTGCGTTGATGTTGCAAGGTAAACCCACACCGGTCTCCTTAAACCAATATTCACCAGCTCGTTTCTTTTAATTGTTGACTTTCCCGTATACTTAATTCAAGCTATTTTTTTAATTTTGATCTGAGAAAATTGCTGCAATTTCTCCATATACAATCAGAATATTAGCTCACAAGAAAAGGAGATTAAATGGAATTTACAGGATATCTTGATTTTTGGTTCACTGACAGACCATTATTAGAACGAGTTAAACCATTTGTAGATCTGGGAGTCAAGCGTCTGGATGTGTGGTGCTGGCGAATGATCGATATTGCAGGTCTGTCAGATGAGTGCAAACAGCAGGGTGCAATTATTAATTCTACCTTTGATGAAGCCATGGGTTCTCTGGTTGACCCCGCTGATAATGATAAAACATTGAGGAGCTGGGCAGAGAGTCTGGAGATGGCTGACCGCTATGGAGTTAAACATCTCTTTATTTTTTCCAACCAGATTGATATTGAAGATGGAAAAGAATGGACGCGGCGCTTATCTGCCAATATTTCCCCCGCCGTACAGTATGCTAATTTATTAAGTCAAACGGAAAAAATCCTGAAAATGGTGGAACAAACCCAAGTGGAAGTTTGGGTTGAAGCATTAAATACATTTCCCATTCAAGGTGATGTGCTTGTTCATGACCATGAACTTGCGGCAGATTGGGTACGAAGGATGGATCACCCCCAATTTCGGCTTGCATTCGATTGTTATCACCAACAGCGCACAGCCGGAAATATCATCCATGGTATGGAAGCCTTTTGGGGGCTTTACCCAACATTCCATATCGGCGATGTGCCCACCCGCCAGGAACCAGGCACTGGTGAAATTAATTTCCCAAATCTTGTAAAGAAATTAAAAGATCTAGGCTTTGATGGTTTGATCGGAATGGAGTTTAAGCCTTCCATTTCCGAAAGCGAAGTTTTTGAAAAAGTAAAAAAGATGTTCATGGCCTGATCGCCGCCTGCTTGCCACCGGGTTAGAATGGTTTGTAGGATTCGATTCAATGATTAAGGAGAAAAGATGATTATTCAATCAAAAACTGCGTTAATAACCGGGGGAGCTGTTCGGGTTGGTAAAGCAATCTCACTGGAATTAGCCCAAGCAGGTGCCAATGTGATTGTGAATTATAGTTCCAGCAGTGAAGAAGCGCAGGAAACCACCCACGAAATTGAAGCATTGGGCAGAAAAGCGATGGCAGTTCAGGCAGACGTTTCCAAGTGGGACGAAGTCCAAGCCATGTTTAGCGAGATTCATCAGAAAATGGGTAGGGTAGACATTCTGGTCAACAGCGCATCTCCCTGGAAGCGAACGCCGGTACCTACTACTTCCATGGATGCCTGGCATTTGGTCACCGGTGTTCAAATCAATGGCGCTTTCTATGTTTCAAATCTAGCCGCCATTGATATGCTTGCTTCACGAGCAGGGGTTATCATAAATATCGTAGACCTCTCAGCATGGGAAGCCTGGCCCAATTTGACAGCGCACGCTGTCGGAAAATCAGCACTTCTGGCAATGACACGCCAATTTGCACTGGAGCTCCAGCCGTACGTAAGGGTTAACGCAATTGTGCCGGGACCAGTACTTCCGCCGCCAGATTACAGCATAGAGCAGATCGAAAAAGCAGCTGCCAGAACTCTGCTCAACCGCTGGGGAACACCGCAAGATATTTCCAAAACAGCCAGATTTTTGATTGAGTCCGATTACATCAACGCTGAATTTATCACAGTCGATGGTGGAGAACGGCATGCCCGTCGTAAAAAACAATCTGTTTAATCATCATGCGCGTTGCATTTAACGATTGATTTCAATAATGGGAAAATTATTTTTATTTTCATGTCTTCAGGAACGAAGAAGATTGCAGAGATGCAAAGTCGAGATTTTTTCTGAAAATTTAAATTGATCGTCTTTATTTAGAAAACCATCGTTGAGAATGGTTACCAGCGAACGGGTCAAGGAGAAAAGTTAGGATTGAACAATTCACGAGTTTTAAGAGATATAAAAGCACTCATGATCGATATCGACGGGACTCTGTTAGCTGGCAGCACGCCTTTACCATATATGAACACCTTTTTGGAATTTTTAAATGTCCATGCAATCCCTTTCCTGGTCTTAACGAACAACTCGACACAATCTCCCCGACATTATGTTGAAAAACTTCGCGAACATGGAGCATATCTTAAGGAAGAGAATATCCTGACATGCTCCACAGTAACTACCAATTACATGCGTTCAAATCTTACTGGAAATTCAGTTTATTGTATTGGTGAATTTGGCCTTATTGAGGCATTGCGAGAGGAAGGATATGAAATCCTAACCGATGCAGCCTTTCCAGCCGATTTCGTCGTAGTTGGTGGAGATCATTACCTGACCTACGATAAACTAAAATTAGGTTGTCTCCACCTTCAAAAGGGGGCTCATTTTATTGGCACCAACCCAGACGTTGTTTCACCTTCAGAAGAGGGATTAATCCCTGAATGCGGGACAAATATCGCAGCTTTAGAGGCAGCATCTGGACGCAAAGCAACAATTATTGGAAAACCAAATTCGTTAATGTTTTTGCACGGTCTCCAATTACTGGGCAGCGAGCCATCAGCAACCGCCATGCTGGGTGACCGCCTGGAAACTGATATTTTTGGAGGTCAGCAGAGCGGTTTGTTAACGATCCTGGTTGAGACAGGCGTCGACAGACAGGGATCTATCCAGGAGAAAGGAATCTTACCTGATCTGGTAGTTGCTGATCTTGGGGTCCTTTTGGATCAATGGACATTCGCAATAAATCATTAGAGGATTATTGGTGTTTGTAGTCAGTAAAATCAACTTTTCTATGTGCGGTGTTCTTGATGCGTGATTGCTTTGATGTGATCATCATCGGCGCCGGGCTGGCAGGCTGTGCGCTGGCGTACTATCTCAGCCGCCAGAAATTAGATGTGCTTGTTTTGGAAGTGAATTCCATAGCAGGTGGAACCACTGCGGCTTGTGCAGGTCGTGCGCAAATTATCGAGAGCGAAAGTGAAGAATACCTGGCTCTGGTTGTTCGTGGATTTAATAAATTGAGCAGTTTAGGGGATGAACTGGATGTTGATCTGCAATGGCGTCTTCCCGGGCATTTAACACTGCTTACTAGTGAAGAACAATGGTCAAAATTCGATTTTCTGACCCAACGTCTGCGTACGTTTGGTCTCGCGGCTGAAATGCTACCTCCTGATCAGCTTGTGAAGATCGAACCGGCATTATCCAGTTTCCGTGGCCTTGGCGCTGCATATTCACAGGAAGGTCATCTCAATCCGTTGCGATTATGCCACGGTTACGCCCAGGCTGCCCGCCGCTCAGGTGCTGAGATCATTATTAATTGCGGAGTGACCGGTTTTGAATTTCAACGAGGTGAAATTCAATCTGTCATCACCCATCAAACCCATTACCATGCGAATCGCTTTATTCTGGCTACTGGTGCCTGGAGCAACAATCTAATGGCAAAACTGGGTTGTCCATTTCCATTGCAATTCACCTGTGCTCAAGCTCTTGTCACGGAAAGCATGCCGCCATTTATTCACCATCATATTGGTTTCAGTGGCTTTTACCAGACTGTCCACGGTCAACAAAGATCTGTTACTCTTGGATTAGGGCAACACCCCGCCGGGAATCTCTTTGTTTCCAACGCTATTCAACCGGCCGATATTCCGGAATGCAGTCCTTCAGTCTGGGGATTAACGGCACTCTGCCAGAATCTTAGCCGGCAATTTCCTGTCCTGTCAAATATACGTGTATTAAGAAGTTGGGCTGCCGCAAGTCCTTTTTTGCCGGACTATTTGCCGGCAATAGGGAATGTACCACAATTCAAAAATCTCACCCTTGCCACCGGGTTCCATCTTGCCATCCCCACCATCCCGCTGATTTGTGAAGAATTCGCACATGCCTTTCAAGATTCTGAGCTGACTATTTTTCCTGACTTTCTGCAGGCATTTTCCCCAGAAAGGTTCTTACATACGACAATGTGAATGATAATATGAAGCGACATTTCAATAATGATTTAGTTAGCATTAGCTACAACCGTTCTTCAAGCAACACTCTTCGACACTATTCTTATAAAAAGATTAAATCAAGAGAGACCATAGAAAATAACTGAAACATTCTCAAGCGAAAGGATTGTTAATGAACAGAATTAAGCAAAAAAGCAGCTTGATACCCTCCAGAGAGCCAGGGAAAGCGATTCTTATCGAGGTGGATGGACAGACAATCACGGCATATGAAGGTGAAACCGTGGCAGCCTCACTGCTGACAGCTGGCATTACCACATTCAGGATTAGCCGGAAAACACAACAACCGCGTGGTCTTTATTGTGGAATGGGTATTTGTTACGAATGCCTTATGACAATCAATGGGGTTCATGCCCAGCGAGCTTGCATCACCCTCGTTTCAGCAGGCATGAAGGTTGAAACTTGTAAGGAGATGGTTTTATGATCGAAAGTTACCAGCTCGCAGTTATCGGAGCCGGTCCGGGAGGATTAAAAGCAGCCAACTCGGCAGCTGAATTAGGTGTCAGGACGATTTTGATCGATAGTTACCCGCAACCTGGTGGGCAATACTTCATGCAACCCGCGAGCAATTTCTCAGCCACCCACTTGACAAAAACCGAAGTGGAAGGACTAAATCTCATCCAGGAAGTTAATGAGAACGCTGTGACAACTCTGGTTAATACCCTGGTCTGGGGAATTTTTAAAGAAGAAAATAGTTCGCAATGGTTGGTTGCGCTTTATGGCAAAGAGAAACCATATTACATCCACGCGGATTATCTAATTCTGGCCTGTGGGGCTTATGATTCGCCTGTGGCATTTCCAGGTTGGACTTTACCCGGCGTAATCACCTGCGGGGCAGCCTTGATTCTTTTGAAATCACAACGCATAGCCCCTGGAAAACGCGTACTTGTCAGTGGAACGGGTCCACTCTTACTATCCGTAAGTGCGCATCTCATCAGTGCAGGTGTTGAAGTTGTCGCTATTTGCGATGCCAATCACTTTTTACCAAGGGGGTTGAAATATATCACATCCATGCTGGGGCAGAGGAAACGCCTGGCTGAAGGAATTCGCTATTACTGGCAAATTCTACGTTCCAAAACCCCTTACAAGATCGGCTGGTCAATCCAGACCGCTGTTGGCAACAACAAAGTGGAACAAGCCATAATCAGCCGTCTGAGCCCGGAAGGAATTCCAATCACTGATTCACAAATTGACCTCAATATAGATCTGGTAGTAAGTGGTTACAGCCTGACCCCCAACACCGGACTGGTACGCATGATTGGTTGTGAAATGAACTACCAGGCAGAAAAAGGCGGCTGGATACCGTATCGTAATGAAAACCTGGAGACATCAAAAAAAGGAGTGTTTTGTATCGGAGATGGTGCTGCGATTGGTGGGGCAGAAAATGCACAACTGGAAGGACAAATTGCAGCCTGGCACGTTGCTCAACGATATAGCAAAATAGATGTCATGACACTGCGCAAAAAAATGTCCGAAATCAAACCATATTTACGAAAACAACAACAATTCGGCCGACTTTACGCAGACCTTTTCACCCCACCGGCAAACGTATTTTCACTCGCCAGTGATGCTACTCATTTATGTCGTTGTGAAGAAGTTACTCTGGCGGAGGTAAAAGCGGCCGTCTCAATGGGTGCACGTACCATCGGCGAGGTCAAGATGCTCACGCGCGCAGGAATGGGAAATTGTCAGGGTCGCATGTGTGAACATTCTGTCAGTGCAGCAATAGTCACTGCATTGGCAGATGAAAAAATTAGCCGCGGACAGGTAGGTTACTATTCCATTCGTCCGCCATTGCACCCTTTGCCAAGTGCGTTTCTGGCAGAAGCACAAATAGACGATGGATAAGTGTTCAATTCAGAATCGATTAGAACACTGGCGGCGTGATGCAGCAAATGATTACAAGGTCTTCAGCGCTGATTGAGCCAAACTCCGTTAATAAATCACCATCAAAATAAATGGTATCTCCTGGTCCTAATTGGTAGGATTCCTCACTGATTTTAATTTCCAAATTGCCACTGATGACATGCATCCATTGCTCAGTTGACTTTGCAAGAGGCATAGCCACCCGTTTTGTAAAGGGTTTCATGTTAATGACAATTGCCATCATTTGCCGGGAAAAATCAGGTGTCAACAAATCGTAACCCATATTTGAATCAGGGAAGAAAACCTGCGACCGTTCATTTGCCTTCACAACCAGTCCGCTTGGTGAATTATTGATTAAATAAAACATCGGTACTTTCAGGGCAGCCGCAATGCTCTGTAAAGAATTTAAGGATGGAGATACCTGATCATTTTCAATCTGACTGAGAAAGCCTGCAGTCAAACCTGAAAGGTCACCCAATTCACGTAAACTGATACCGATCTCTTTCCTTCTTTCATTAACTTTTTTACCAATATTCATTCATAATCCTTAAGCTGTTGATGTACAGTAGCGTGTCAATTTTACCATCAAGCTGTACATCAACAGGCTTTCAAAAATGCAACCTATTCCGTACCGATTTTTCTTTATGACATTACCATGCCGCCATCGACTTCGATAGCCTGGCCAGTGATATAACGGGAATCTTTGGAGGCTAGAAATACAATCACGCCAGCTATTTCCCAGGGTTCTGCCAGCCGTTTCATCGGACAATCATTGGCTCGCATAGATAACCATTCCTCCCCGGATTTTCCATCCAATGAACCGACTTTGGATGCAACCCCTCTGACCATATCTGTTAAGGTGTTACCAGGGCAGACTGCGTTAACTGTAGCCCCGAATGGGGCCAATTCCATGGCCACTGAGCGGGTTAATCCAATGACACCACTCTTAGAGGCTGAATATTCAGCTGAAGCCACCCAGCTTGTTTTTCCAGCCATGGAAGAAAGGTTGATAATACTCCCCGATTTTTGGCGCATCATAATGGGAGCCACAAGCTGATTTGTCAGAAACAGCCCGGTCAGATTGATGTCAATTGTCTTCTGCCATTGCTTTAGAGGTAATTCAGTCAACGGCGTACCGGTATAAATTCCGGCAGAGGCAACCAGCACATCTATACGACCCCATTTCTGCATTATGGTTGCAACTACCTGTTTTAGGCTTTCTTCACTGGTGACATCACAGTGTAACGCTAGAGCTTCCACACCGAACTGACGGCACTCTTCTGCTGCCTGCTCATTGAGTGTATCCGTTACATCCAAACAAGCGACCTGCGCGCCTTCTTCCGCAAAACGCAAGGCTGTTGCCTTTCCAATGCCATTGGCGGCACCTGTAATCATCACAACTTGATTTGCAAACCTTTTCATTCTCAACCTCCTTGTAAAATTTCCATGGCCTCGTCCACCGAGACATTTTCGTGAATAAGGGCTGCTACAGCGGCTGTCATTGCCAGCGGGTCATCTGCCTGGAAAATATTTCGACCGATAGCCACACCTTTAGCACCGACATCCAGGGCACCCCGGATCTTTTCCAACATGCTGCGCTCGCTGCCTTTTTTGGCACCACCCAGGATAACAGCCGGTACATAACATGTAGATGTTACCTTTTCAAAATCATCCGCGTGCGGGATCTTGACCCAGTCAGAACCAAGTTCCGCACCGATACGCGCTGCAATGGCAATACTTTCAGCCGTACGCATCGAATCGGGGCTGTCAAAACCACCTGGCACCATCTCACCCATTACAGGAATCCCCCACCGATGAGCCTCGCCGATTACCTCTGCTAGAGTGCGCAAGGTTTCTTCCTCCTCCGCTGCACCTGGAAAAGCGGAAACCGCTACAGCATCCGCGCCCAGACGAATAGCATCTTCGAGCGTATAAAATAATGAACCAGGTCCCATTTTTCCTAATTTGGTCCCACCGCCATCTAACCTCAAAATTAGACCCAAGGGTTCAATCTCTCTAGCAAAACGCAATGCTGTTCCATAGGAAGTTAAAATCGCATCTGCACCACCGGCTGCAATTTTTTTCAAAGTTTCAGCTGGCTGTTCCATGCCTTTGGCGGGACCATCAATCATGCCGTGGTCAAAGGCGACAATAAACGCACGCCCATCCGGGCGAAATATGTGGTTCAAACGACGTGCAACCATATTATGAAATCCTCTCAAACATTTCTGGGGTAATTTGATAAACTGCAGGTTCACCTGCAAAAAACCTACGTAGTTCTTCTACTGCCAGCTCACCCATTTGATTGCAATTTTCAATGCATCCAGCTATATGTGGCGTAACAACAACATTCTCCAGGGTTCTCAACGGGCTATCTTGAGCGGGTGGTTCCGGATCAGTTACATCTAAAAAGGCAAAGAAACGGCCTTTCTTCAATTCCTCAATTAATGCCGTCTCATCAATCAAAGTTCCCCGACCAGTATTAATCAGAAGCGCATCATCTTTCATCAATGCCAATCCTTCGGCATTTAGCAGGTGATACGTCTGTTTATTAGCCGGTGCGTGAATGGAAACGACATCAGATTGACTCAATAATTCGTTCAACTCCAAATTTTTGGCTCCTAAAAGAGCTGCCTGCTGGTCATCAACGAAAGGATCATAGAGCAATATATTCGCCCCAAATGGCTTTAACAATTCAATCACATGTCTGCCGACATTACTGGCGCCAATGATACCAACATTTTTGCGGTAGAGTTCCCTGGAAAACCACTTGTCCCAGGCGGGAGAATCACGCCAGCCACCTGCACGGACATGCTGACCTAATGGCCAAATGCGTTTCTGGCCAACGATCATTAGTCCCAGGGTCGTCTCAGCTACATTCATCGCAAGAGCGATTCCTGCACTGGTCAATTGAATTTCACGCTGCCAGAAGGCATCCGAAACAAATCTTTTAACACTGCTGCCCATATGCGCCATCACCTTTAAATTTGGTGCAGCAGCAACGACATCTGCGTCCAGACAGGCAACATCCCAGCTGGTGATACAACCATCTGATTTTCTGAGAACCTGGATAAGTTCTTCTTTATTAGCCGGGTTTCGCCCTTCATGATGAATAACATTGGCAAATGTTGCAAGTTGATCCCATGCCTGCTGACTGAACATGCGGGCATAGTGGTCTTTGCCAATCGTAATTGCTATCGTAGGTTTATCCATAACTCTTAATTCACACTCCTTTTCGGAAAACAAATATTTATTTCTTTGGTTTTTTTACTGCAATGTATTAACCCAATGTTGATATTGCAAAAAATTATCTTGATATTTTTTCCCCATTTCAGGCTGTGGTTGAACGTAAAGAGATGGTTTCCGGAACCTGGAAATAGCTGTATCGATGGAAGGAAACACACCAATAGCCACGCCAGCCATAATGGCTGCTCCCAGGGCAGACCAGTTATCATATTGGGGTAAATTTATAGAAATTCCAGTCACATCCGCCAGAATCTGCGGCCAGAGTGTGCTGTGTACTGCCCCGCCAACCATCCAGAAACACTCCACAGGTATACCGGCACTAAGGATTGGTTCCAACGCCCATTTAAGCTCATAAGCAGCACTTTGCATAACCGCACGCGCCATATCCGCCCTGGAATGCCCCAATTGTAAACCAATAAAGCCTCCCTTTCTGGTTGTAGCCGGGTCAGAATGCCCGCCTGTTAACGGTAAAAAGTATAGCGCAGGGTCAAAATCAGTTTGGCTCATTTCTTGATTCAAGACTGTCAGCATTTCAGTACGCTGATTTTCATTTTCAGAAAGACGAAACGATTTCTGCAACCACCATTCAAAAGATGCCCCTAAACCTCCCAGTGATTGAGAAATTGTCCAGCGATTAGGAATAGCATGAAAATTTACATCCAAAGAAACGGGCAAGTCTGCTAATGAGGCAGACTGCATGATTCCTGTGAAGACCCAGGCTGTGCCACATGCCAGCAGCCAGCGACCCGGTTCGATGATGCCCAACCCGACCGCTGTACAACCCTGGTCATGTCCGCCATTGACCAATACAGTCGTGACATTTAATCCGGTTTGAGCGCATACATCGGGTAAAAGGGGTCCAATAAGATGACAGGAGGGCAGCATTTGCGCTAATTGACCGGTTTCAATACCTGCCAGCCTGGCTAATGCGACACTCCATTCTCCGGAATGGATATCAACCAATTGCATTCCACCACCATTAGATGGATTTGTAATGCATTTTCCGGTCAAGCGAAACACAAGAAAATCGTTTACTGAAAAATATGTCGTGGTTGCAGCAGCAACATCCGGTCTGTTTTTTTTCAACCACGCAATGGTTGGCAAACACAAGCTTGGATATAAAGACCATCCACTGGTCGCTTTGACCCATTCTTGCTGTCCAGCCCTTTTCCACTCATCCACAATCCCTTCTGCCCGCCCATCCAACCACGTAATTATTGGAGATAGCGGCTCTCCATTTCCGTCAACTGGCAAGAGAGACCCACTTTGAACAGACATACACAGAGATAAAATATTCAGTGCCTGACCGGCGTTTTCAATGGCGGAGCGAATGGTGGTAATCAAAGCCTGCCATAGTTCTTGCGGATCCTGTTCAACCCAACCAGGCTGCGGGGTTAAATTCTGATAAGGTGCAGAACCTGCCCTTGCAATTTCAATCCCTTCTAGATCGAAAATAACAACCTTGGTTGATGAAGTTCCGACATCAACACCCAAAATTACTGGTAACATTGTGTTGATAGCCTCATGCAACTCGTACGCCTGCCCGTGCGAATAATTTTTGACAGACCTCGCGGGCATTGCGCAGGATTTCTTTTTCATTTACGACCAAAATCTCTTTTGCCCGCATTAATATTTTTCCCTCCACAATGACCGTATCCACATCACGGGTACTCAGGTTATAAACAATGGCGGAAGGTACGCGATGGACTGGCATCGCCAAGGGGGTATCGAGATCCAGCAGAACGAGATCGGCTTTTTTGCCAATCTCGAGTGATCCGATCTCAGCGGGCATGCCAAACGCGGCCGCACCGCCCCGACAAGCCATTCTTATAATATCATTTGAGGATAATATCATTGCATTCAATGAAGTCACTTTATGCAACAATGCGGTCGTCTTCAGAACTTCCATCATATCCTGGTTATTGTTACTTCCTGGACCATCAGAGGCGAGCGCAACGGTGATACCTTTTTTTAACATTTCCGGAACTCTGGCTACACCGGATGCCAGGTACATATTGCTAACCGGACAGTGCACCACGACAGCCTGACGTTTTGCGACTAATTCTATCTCTTCATCGCTCAACCAGACACTATGAACCAATTGCATTTGCGGGCCGAGCAACCCCAATGAATCCAGCCACTCAATATGGCGCAAACCACGCAATTTCAGGTTCATATCCACTTCGGTGTTCGTCTCGGCTACGTGAATATGTGTGCCTGAGCCCCACCCCTGACTGATGGAATCCGTCTGCAACATCGTTTCATCCGAACACCCCCAGGGAATTAACGGCGCATATTCCACCCGGATGCGACCGTTACTTGCATTCTGCCACCTTGCTCTTAAACGCCCTGTCTCATGGACAATACGCTCTGGGGTCTCCATTAAGACCGGGTGATAATCCATATCGGCCCAACCCCTGGCAAGTAAAAAGCGCACGCCGGTTTCTTGCGCTGCCTGACAAACGCCGTCATCATTTCGGGGGTCAGCATGTATATATTGATGATCGATTACCGAAGTCGCACCACCGCGCAGGTTTTCAACCAATCCTAGCATTGCGGCAGCGTAGGCATCCTTCTCTGCCATTTCCTGGGCAACCGGCCAGATGGAAGATTTAAGCCATTCAAGAAGCGGCTTATCATCTGCCAGACCACGTACAAAGGTTTGGAACAAGTGGGTATGAGCATTCACCATGCCTGGCATAATTGCCATTAAACTTGCATCGATTACTACATCTGCAGATCGATATCTTGTAGGCACATCACCCTGACCCAAAGCCGCAATGAGATCGTCTTCAATTAGCAAATACCCGTTTTGAATAACTTGATCTTCATCATTTACAGTGACGATTGTCCCATGTTCAATTAATATCGAGCCCATTTACACCTCAAACTCCTCACCATTAGACATAGTGCTTCCTGTTTTTGCTATGAATGTCTCTGCTACATCCTGTCGAATCCGCTCTACTGGCGTGAGATTTCGCACCAAAACCAGCAATTCCTGTAATCGTGGCTCATAAAGTTGTGCCACTTCCCTGTCTGCCCAGATTCTCAAATTACTATCCAACAATAACATCGCAGATTTCGCTGAAGCAGCCAGCAAATTGATGCTCATTTCAAGGTCATCTCGTACGGAAAAATGAACATGAGGACGGAAATCTTGCAGCAACATACAAGCAGAAGAAGTTAAATGGCACACATTAAAAGGCAAGGAACAAAGTTCAGCCATTCGTTCTAGATCCTGATCGCGATTAATTTCTCGCTTGGTTACAAAATCTGCGATCGCATTTGCGTCAAGGTCTGCCAGAATCAAAAGCCGGTCAATGGTATCTTGAATGTTTTCCTGAATTTCCTTTACTTCTGGCAGGGATAATGACCCGCGCTGTTGGCTAATGCCTACACAACCTTTGCCCAATGCAACTGCTTGAGCAGCGCATAGTGCAATAACGGCTCCCGCCATGGCATGCTTTTCCTGGCTTACCTGCTCTACGAAATTTCGGATGGTAAATTGCGAAACCGCCTCTGGCAATTTCTCTAAGACCTGCAAACGTCCATCACAATGCGCACCTGTCGCAGCGCTTATGCCCCCTTTTCCCTGAATATATCGCACCAGTTCACGCCTTAAAAAAACATCGGTATCAACGAAGGGGAGTGTATCGAGGTCAATTAATTGACAAGATCGGTGCTGGTCATCCAGAAGCTCCCAGGATGAAGCATATTCACGGACAAAACTGGTACCGGCGATTGAAAAAATTGTGTCAAGCTGGTTGGTCAGCTGTTTTCCATTGACCAGGATATTCAGAGCTCTGGCATCAGCCCGAGAATCACCAAGTGCAATTTGATAGCGTACTGTATAACCAAATTGTAAAAAGCCGCGTTCCGTATGAGGTTCATTGGGCCGATCCATTCTAAGGGCATTATCCTGAAGGAGATCATTGAGTTGCCAACCGCTTAGCCGATAGATACGAATCGTATCTGCAAATGGCATGACATTGAACCAGTTACCGAGTGTAACTTCATGCCCAACAATAAGTCCCTGCCGGAGGGAAGAAGAATCAATCATTGCCAGATCTACATGCTGGTTTTGAACTTGCAATTGAGAAAGCATGGCGTCTGTGATGAAATTCGCAAGTGCTAATTCCCCGGAAGCGAACGATGTGCGTACATTCTCGGTACTCAATTCAGGATCATCACCGACCTCTCCCAAAGGACGGTCAAACAGGGCACGTGCCTGGCTCAATATTGGCTGGGTGTATTTTTCTTCGAATTGAAGATCTACAGGAAGATAGTTAATGGGCAGCAAGCGCACATTCTTAACAGCACTACTCGCTGGACTGATTCTGAGATCAACCTGACCCAAAAAATGGCCAAGTGAGCCTGTTTGCACAATTGGGATGCCATTTACGATGTTTTTTGGGCTTAACCCCTGAGCATTCAGCTCATGATGACTGTGACCACCCACAATTAAATGAACTGCACCGGCTGACAGACTCTGGGCTAATTCCACATCGCCGCTATTAATCATCGGGACTGATGAATTTACCAGGCTATAACCAAGATGACTGATAATGATGATCACATCACATATTGGCTTCAATACTGGAAGGATATTTTGAACTACCTCAATCGGGTTTGAAACCTGGCAACTATCATTTTCATTTTTCAATTCTGCTTGTGTAACCAGACCGATTAACCCGATTCGAATGCCTTTGACGACAAGAAGCGCAGCCGGGAAACAGATGCCGTTGAAATCCGGACAGCCTGAGAGATTAGCAGCCAAAATTGGAAATTTTGCATTGGCTTGAATCGATCGTTTTAAAATTGCGCTGCCTAAATCAAAATCATGATTGCCTAAGCAGGCTGCATCGACACCCATGGCAGTATATAGAGCGTAACTGGCATGCAGCTGAAAATCTTGCGGTGAAGAGCCTAATAGTTCGTCGAAGATCGAGCCGATACTATCATCGCCGGCGGATAATGTGATAACTGCCTGATTTTCATGATCTTTCACCTCCGCATTTTTCGAACGAATCCTTCCAGCCATACGTGATATCACCGGATCTTCTCCGGCGGGCGAGAATCGAACCAGATGACCATGCAAATCATTAAAATGGTAAACAGTAAGGTGAAAAGGGGAGCCATCCAGTTTTTCCGCTCGTTCCGGTAACACAATACCCTCATCCACTTTTAGGGATGTGATCATCTCGCGGGTGACATCTCCTTGGAAGAGGTAAAGCAAGCGATCCGAAGAAACCGTCGGGTTTGCTTTCCCAGCCATCACGCGGAGACTGGCTGTTGAGGATATCAGGCATATAGCATCCAATGTGGTCTATCTCTCCAATCCAACAAAAAAATAGGACAATTATCCTTTGACAGCACCTTCCACCATGGCCTTAAAGAAGGTTCGGCGCGTAAACAGGAATAAAATAATAATTGGTGCTGCAATGATCAGGCAGGCAGCCGCCAGGACTTGCATATTAACAATATTCTGGCTAAGAAAATCATATAAACCAAACATGGCTGGTTTATACTCATTCTTGGTCACCAAAAGGTAGGCGACAATAAATTCATTCCAGACACTCACAAATGTAAGTAAAAACACAGAAATTAAGCCAGGCATGGCCAACGGCATTGTGATTCGGAAAAGAGCACCCATGCTGCTACAGCCTTCGATTAATGCGGATTCTTCCAATTCTCTGGGTATGGCATCAAAAAAGCCTTTGGTTATCCAGACGCTGATGGGTAAAAAGAAGCCAATATATACAAAAATCAAAAACAAGCGGTCATCAAAAAAGCCTGCAGATTTTCGCAATGTAATCGACATTTGATAAAGTGCCAGCAGATTTGTCAATAACGGCACGCCTGTGACAGCATAAATGGCTGTCATGAGAGCATTATGACCCCGAAAATCGTACCTTGAAAAGGCAAACCCAGAAAAACTAGCCAGTAACATGACAAAGAAAGCAGTTGAAATGGCATAGAGAAGAGTATTTGGAATATAGGTCTTGACCAGATTTCCAGTCAATGTAAAACCCAGTAAACTGCCTTCTGCTGGTTTAGGGGCAAAGACACGTTCATAACCTTCTACTGCCCAACGACATGCATTAATATCAAATTTTTGAGTAGGTGTATCACACGGGAAGATAATGGGGGGTTTACGAGTGATATCTGCCTGTTTTTTAAAGGAAATTAAGATAGTGGTGGCGATCGGCAAAATGGAAACAAGAGTGATAATCAATAAACCAAAACTGATTGCACGTCGGCTCCAAAGTCTACGATTGAGGTGAGAACTATCTGCCATGTTATCGGCTCCTATCGTTAACTCGGGTCAAGCGCAGGACGCTGAAAATCAGAATCCAATTGACGAAAGCAATCATTAAGGCTAATGCGGCCGCACGCCCAAAGCGCAGCTGCCCCCATCCAACCGCATATAAAAGATAGCTAATTACATACGTGGCGGTTCCTGGACCCCCACCGGTAAGACTGAAGACCATCCCAACACCATTCATACCGCCCAGAATTAAGTTGAACAATGCCACTACCATAGCAGGCATGATCAAAGGGACTGTTATATGTCGGGTAAGCTGTAAACCGCTCGCCCCATCAATACGCGCACTTTCGGTCACTTCCTGTGGAACAGTCTGAAGGGCAGCTAAAATTAGTAAGGTTACAAAAGGCAATGCACGCCAGGACGCAGCCAGGATCAGGTAAATCATGGCAGGTGAGGGGGGAAAAGGGAAGGAGCCAAACCAGGGAGACGGCCGAGAAGCCGTTAATACCGAGACTCCATTGGGAGGAAAAAGTTGGGGATTTTGTAAAATGCCAGAGAAAAGTCCGTAATCGGGCGTGACCAGCAATCGAAAAACCAAACCAGCAATCACATCCGCAATAATCCAGGGGATAAAAAGAAGGGTAACGTAGAGGCCGGTAAACGGCACATTTTGCTTCAAAAGTTGAGCAATGATGAAACCGAAAGTCAATGTCACAACTGCGTAACCAATTAGAAATATTACCGTGTGTCCCACGCTCTCAGGAAAAACACCGGTTCCAAACAGGCGCTGAAAATTTTCAGTGCCAACAAACTCCCACCCGGTCGCACTCCGCTCTTGCATACTCAGCCAGGCCGTATAGAGAGCGGGGTATACCTGTACGATTAATATCACAATAATTGTTGGCAAAATCAGCCAGAATGGCAGTGATTTTCGCAAGTGATAGCTGATTGGCTTGCGTGGTTTAACATATTGCATGGTTTTTCACCTTTCGAATTCGTTTCAGGGTGAGAATAATTTCTATTTTTAAATGATAGCTTTTGCTTCAAATCCGCAAGGTGAAAAGAACCGATTGTTCTTTTCACCTTGCATGTACTTCTTACCAATAACGAGAATACAACTTAGTTATTTGCGTTGTATTCGTCTTGAGTTTTCTGTAATTCAGTCGCAATGTCCAATGAAGGATCTTCTTTGATCAGTTTATAGACAGTATTCATGATCATTTCAGCTGCTTCTGATGGACGTTCCAATGAACCAGCCCAGTTCTTACAGAAACTAGCATTGATCGCACCAGCAGCCTCTTTATAAAAGGGGGTCTGCATGGCAGGATCAGACTGGGCAGATTTCAAAGTGGGGAAGCCTGCACCAGGACCAATAACATATTCAATGTTGCGAGCCATATCACCCATAACCCAATTAATGAAGTCATACGTGGCTTCAGGGTTCTTGGCTCCGGCGGGAATACCATACCCTTGAATATCAAGGTTACAACCAGGTGTGTTTCCTTCTGGAGCAAACATGGGGCGCATAACAACATCACCGGCTGCAATCGCATCCAGCATGTCGTTTTCATTACCCTTTTCATATTTGGTTCCATCAGGTGCTGTCAGAGGATTGATATAACGATACCCAAACAGACCAGTCGGAATAGCACCAGCAGAGGCATCTTTGAAGGAATTTTCTTCTAAGAAATCACCTGCAAATACTGTCTCAGGTTGGTAACCCATGGCAACCGTATCGCGTAGGAAGCTGATAGCTGCCAGGTTTTCAGGCGTATTGAGTTGCATATTGCCGGCACCGTCATCGTATCCACCACCAAAGGAGGAAATCAAAGCATAGAGCATACGCCCACTGCCAGATCCGCCATAAGCGGTTGAACCAAAATATGTCCAGGCATACACGCCCTCACCCTTTAAGCGTTCAGCTTCAACCAGGAACTGCTCGGGGGTGGTTGGGTAACCATTTGGATAGCGATCTGCCCAGACATAGGTCAGGTGTGGGCGTTCTGCGGTGGGGACGCAATAAATCTGGCCATCAGGACCGGTGCAGGCAGCCAGGGCACTTGGTTCCAAATCGGAAAACCAAGGTTGTGCCTTCATCCAATCGGTAATATCCATCAATGCACCATTGTTGATATAGGTGATAGTTTGTTGACCACCCAACTCAACCATATCGGGAACATCTCCACCTGCAATTACAGCTGCAACCAACTCAGCTGTCATTTTATCCCAGGCTTTGGGAACATTGACCCAGTTCCATTTACCAGCAAAATCCGCATTGAATTCTGGAATGGTTTTCTTGAGGTACGCATTACCCACACGTTCGTCACTGGCGGGGTCTTCATTTTTCTCATCATACTGGAACCAGGTCACAAAATCTTTCTGTTCCATTACCACTTCAGTTGGTTCCGGCATTGCGGTGGGAGCTACGGTTGCTTTTTCTACAACAGCGGTGGGGTTGTCTACCACAGGTGCAACAGGTGTTTCAGTCGGGGCAGCACAGGCAAACAAAGATGTTGCAAATACGGCCAAAATTAGAACCACAAACACAGTTCGCAAATTGCTTTTCATTCTTTTCTCCTTTGAAATATTCATCATCATACAAAACTTATATCCAACCGGGTTATTGCAATTATGTATGTTCTTGTCCTTAATACCTCCTTTTTTGAATGTTAGCCATGAAATCGCAGTGAATAGAAATATGCTTTTGATAAACAGACAGAGAAGAAACTTAACGCTATCTTCCTGTCGACCAAGGTGTCATTTATTTAATCGGCAAATCGAATGTAGGTCATATATGTTATGGGGTCACATGGGGATTGATAAATACATATCCAGAAAACAAATCGTACTCACATATGGATTAAGAGTCCAGGTAATGTACACTCCGTTTTAATAAACTTCTGAGAATATAAAAAATTTATACTAAAATTTGAAATGCTAGTGGTATGAGAATTGTTTACTTAGAATAAAAATATAATAGCATTTGTAAACGCACTTGTCAAGTACCGCTAAACAATTTTAAGTGTTAAAGAAAATTGGAGTTTCGTCAATTTGTCAATTTGTTGATTGGTTTGTTCAGATCTGGCGTATATCCCATAATAAAACTGTTAAGATCGTCCCGTATTCTCAAGAATAATCGGCGATTAGCAACCACTATCAGCAGGCTTTTATCCTTCCCAGGGACGAAATTTATCGTATTGAATTTCAAATTGGCTGAGGATCTTTCCAACAAGTTGATGAACCAGATCGTCGATGGATTGCGGATGATGATAAAAGGTCAACATGGCAGGCAAAATCACCGCTCCCTGATCATGCAAGAATGTCAGATTCCTGAGGTGAATTCCATTAAGCGGAGTTTCTCGCGGAACGAGCACCAGTTTTCGCCGTTCTTTCAAGCAAACATCGGCAGCCCGCAAAATCAGGTTGTCAGAATATCCACTCGCTATGCCCCCCAATGTCTTCATGCTGCAAGGAGCAATGACCATTCCAGAAATCGTAAATGAGCCACTGGCTATCGTAGCACTTAGGTCTTTTAGCGGATGATAGATATCAGCCAGATGCTTTACTTGTTCAATCGTAAAATCTGTTTCTTGTGTAATGGTTGTAGCCCCCAAGTTTGATATCAGCAAGTGAGTTTCAATTTCAGCCTGATTTTGAAGCGCGCTTAATAACTCAATACCGATTATAGCGCCGCTAGCCCCCGTTATTGCAACCACAATTCGTTTTTTATCTGTCATCTGTACTTGACCTCAATTGACCTTAATTATAATGGAAGAAATATTCTATGTGAGTCACTGCAGCCAACTCTGTTAATCGAAGGTGATTCCTTTCGAGTACAATGGGAGCAACTTAACTTAAGCCAAGATGAGGTTAATAATCGATGGATATGTCCGATTTAACATATTTTCTTCAACAAGCGATCCGGTGTCCAAGTTTAACTGGACATGAGGAACTCTTCATCGAGCTTGTCTGCAATCAGATGAATATGCTCGGATACGATAGAGTGTGGATCGATTCAGCTGGAAGTGCCATCGGCGAAATTCGCGGATCAAAGCCCGGTCCGCGCATCCTGCTGGACGGCCATGCAGACACTGTTGGGATACATGCAGCCGATTGGACGTATGACCCTTATGGAGGCGTTATTCAGGGGGGTCGCATTTACGGACGCGGAACGGCAGACACCAAGGGCAACCTGTCTGCCATGATTCATGCGGCAGGGTCAGTGGACCGCAACTGCATCGCTGGCAATATTTATGTCTCGGCCAGTGTTCACGAGGAGAATTTTGAAGGTGGCAGTCTTAAGTTAATTATTGATTCAGTCCATCCAGATTATGTCATCATAGGTGAAGCCACCGACCTCCACTTGAATCGTGGCGGTCGTGGGCGCGCAGAAATCGTGGTGGAGACAATTGGACAATCTGCACATTCGTCTTCTCCTGAAGTGGGGGTATGCGCTGTCCATCAGATGATGGATCTGGTGCGTCACTTAGAAAACCACCCAGTAGCTCAGGATCCAATCCTGGGATCCGCAAGTCTGGTACTCACTGATTTCATTTCGGATCCCTATCCAGGACATTCTGTAATCCCCAACCGTTGCCGGGTTACATTTGATCGCCGTTTGATAAGTGGAGAAACGGAACAATCCATCCTGGCTGAGCTTGCAAGTATGATTAACAATAGCGAAGTAAAAGCAGATGCCAGGATTGTTGATGCAACCGAAACAACTTATACAGGGTATGTTTTAAATGGCAAGAAATTCTTCCCGGCCTGGCTGCTATCAAACGATCATCCGCTGGTCGAGAAGTCATTCCAGTCATTGAAAAACCTGAGAGCAGAAACCAAAATTAGCTCATTCCAGTTTTGCACCAATGCTGCCTATTGTGCGGGTCACATGAATATCCCGACCATTGGATTCGGACTGGGAAGAGAAAGCGACGCCCATACTGTGGATGAATCAATCTCACTGGTAGATTTGGAACTGGCAGCCATTGGTTATCAGGCAATCATCGAGCAAATTCTCAGCTGATAAACGAAATATCTCAGAATAAACAATCGTGCAGCCACTTGGAAGATTTCCACAACTTGAATGGTTGGGACAGGGTTAGTTCAAAATCACAAATCCCTTCCATATCGCAATTCAACTAGAAATTGATTAATTAATTACAAACTCACTCAATGCCAGTGCTTCCAGGGCGGCTGTTTTTGGAATACCTTTCTCGTTCCAGCCCATCAAGGCGTAATATCGCAGCAACGCTTCGCGCAACTCTAATTGAGTAAGCGCTCTCCCGGCAATTGGACCCGATTCAAGGCGGTGAAAAGCTCGTGCAGAAAGTGCGTCATCCGCATCTGTAAACCCTTCCCGCAGCAGATAGAGCCGCGCCAGAGTGATAATTCTTTCACCAATCTGATTAATCTCCTCTTTTTCAAGATTCCATCCACCGGCTCCGCTCGTGGCAGCTACCATGTGATGATATTCGTATGGATAGAAATGACAAATAACAGCACTATCCAAAAAATTTTTGAAGGCTGTCTCGTATCGGAAGGCTTGCAGCTTGTGATCGCTGATTCCCCATAATTCCAGTGGCGTCGCAATATCCAGCTCGCGCAAACGGGCATTTATATCCGAGCCATCCCAGGTGGCAAAGGTATCATTAAGATTATGCATGTGGTCTGCCCCGGTTGCTGAAAGGGCATAACCCATCGCCATGGTGTGCTTTAGGCGTGGGTCATGCAATGGATATTCCTGACCACGTGCGACAGCCAGAAACTCCTGGGCTGCTTCACCAATTTCATCTGCGATGCGCCGGCTGCCTTCCGCCATCCAATCACCCAGACCTTCTCTGGAAGCGATTATTTCGATGCTTTTTAAAAGACTTTGCCCATCTCCAAATTGCGGAACAAATTCAAACCCGGAGATCAGGTTCTTTTGCACACAATTCATAACAAATGCAATGGTTCCACCAGTGGAAATGGTATCCAGACCATTGGCTGCACAAAGCTCATTTGCCTTGGCCACAATAAGTGGATCGTTAATTCCGCATAATGCACCAAGTCCGCCGATACTTTCATATTCGGGACCACCATAGCGGGTGTCAATCGCAGGTTCGCTCTCATGACCCACGACAAGCTTACAGCGCACCGGGCATCGATTGCAGGTGTCCCTGCCTTTCAGCAAGGTTTCGAAAAAGGCCGTGCCATCCAGGTTTTCAATTCCCATTAATTGAGCATCCTGGTAGTTACGAACACCCGTTGCACCAACATCATGGTTCGCCTTGACCGACCCTGAAGTGCCATAGGAAATTGCCCAACCCATCATTTCTTTATAATTGGATGTTATCCATTTCGCGGTCAATTGCATCAATGCTTTGTCAACCAGTCCTACTTTGATTGTTCCACGTACGGCAACCGCTTTAAGGTTTTTGCTACCCATAACTGCACCAAGACCGGAGCGACCGGCTGCCCGGTTTATATCATGCATGATAGCCGCATATAAAACTTCTTTTTCACCGGCAGGGCCAATCTGGGCTACCCGAATTTTGTTGTCCCCCAGCTCTTGTTGAATTGCTTCCTGCGCATCGCCTGTCTTCAGTCCCCATAAGTGCGTGGCGGGACGAATTTCGACATTTCCATCCTTAATCCATAAGTATACCGGTTGTGGAGATTTGCCGCGAATAACCAATCCATCAAAACCAGCCCGCTTCAACTCTGATCCCCACCAACCACCAGCCTCGCTTGATGCCAGTGCACCGGTGAGTGGTGATTTAGCTCCTACAGAATGACGTCCCGTGCCTGGCAATATGGTGCCTGTTAGAATTCCCGGAGCAAAGATTAATAAATTTTCCTCTCCCAACGGGTCAATTTGGGGACGGGTTTCCTTCATCAGGTAGTATAAAATCATTCCTCGCCCACCAATCCATTTTCGGTAAAATGAATCAGGTTGCTCATCTACCCAAATTTTTCCATTGGAAAGGTCTACTTGTAAAATTTTTCCAGTATATGCGCTTTCTCCTGATAGAAATTCAGGTCGCATAGGAACTTTTAATTGATTAATTGTCATCAAAGCATTCCTCCGGTTATCTGAGGCAGACAATGAATCTCATCGCCTGCATTAACAATAATATTGCTTTCAGAGACAAGTCCATTAATCATTACCACAAAGGCAAAGCCAGGACAAATTTCAACTTGCTCCAGAATTTTTTGCAGATTTTCGCCTGCTGGAATCTGAAAAATTACTTTTTCCGAAACCAGAGGCTTCTCAAGATGAAGTGTTGCATAATTTTCCCGGACTTTTGTCATTGTATCGTTTGCAATAAAAATTCCATTTAAAAAAAGTAAAACCGGAAGTGCGTCAGGGGTCGAGCTGCCAAAAGCACGCTTCGCGAGCGGCCCGGCCCCTACAATCTTTAACCTTTTTCAGTCCAATTTTACCAACATAACCACAATCTACGTATTTACTGAATTCTGTACCCTTTAGTTCATATCCAACTAGTTTACTATCTTCAGGAGGAAATACAACTCTCACTTAATCAGGGTTAAAGAATTTAAATACGACCACCCATGGTAAGCGCCATCAATGCTTTTTGGACATGTAAACGGTTTTCCGCTTCATCAAAAATAACCGAATGAGGACCGTCCACCACCGCATTGGTCGCCTCATAACCTCGGTCAATTGGCATACAATGCATATAAATCGATTTGGGTTTGGATAGTTCCATCCGCCGCTCGTTGCAGATCCAATCCTTGTATTGGTCGCACATAGCCTGTACTGCCGCGGGTTCCTCTGTCTGCATGATGGGACCCCAACTCTTGGCGTAAATGATATCACCATCCTCAAAAGCAGCATCCATATTATCAACAACGTCAAATTTGGTGCCATTTTCTGATGCATGCTGACGGGCTGAATCAAGGCATTCCGGCATCAGTTCAAAACCTTTCGGGTGAGCTAGAGTAACATCCATCCCAAAACGGGTCATCAACATGACCAATGCCTGGGGTACAGAGAGCGGGCGTACATACTTGGGAGCATATGTCCATGAAATGACAAATTTACGTCCACGCAGGTCGTTACCGAACTTTTCACGAATGGTCATCAAATCGGCCATGGCCTGGCATGGGTGATCAACATCATCCTGCATGGAAATGACTGGTATATCGATTTCATTGGCTAATTCATATTGGTATGCCTGACCAATACCAGTGCGACAATCGCGTACAGATATGCCGTGACCGTAACGCTGCAGAACACCGCCGGTGTCACGAGCATTTTCACCATGACCAACTTGCGTAGCACTGGGGGTAAGGTAGATACCATGTCCGCCTAATTGGGTAATCCCGGACTCGAATGAATTACGAGTACGAGTGGATTCTTCAAAGAACATCATGAAGAGCGTCTTACTGCGCAAAATATGGTCATGAGGTTCTCCAATAGCAAAACGCCGTTTCAGATCACCTGCGACGTCCATCATGGCTGTCAGCTCGTCGACACTCCAATCTTCTGTGGAAATGAAATCTTTTCCGTACAATGTGGTTTGCATTCTTTACTTTCTCCTTTTATTTTTTATGATGATTGAAATTGTTTCGCACCGGTCATTTGTTGATATAGAACCGGAAAAAGCGCATAAAACATGGCGGCCGCAACGACTTTATCGAGGTTGACCTGGTCGAAAGGAGTATGAACAAATTTCTCTTCCTGTGGACCAAAACCAAGCGTAGGAATGCCGCGCACCCCAGCTGAATAGGTGCCATCGGTGCTGAATTTCCAGATATCCACAAGCGCTTCTTTCTGCCAGAGGGTCCTGAAGGTGGCTTTACCTACTTCAATAATGGGTGCGTCTTCGGCGATAATCCAACCGGGGTAAAAACTAGGTCCATCCAGATGCAGTCCGGTATGTGATAATACGGGTTGAATGGGGATATTCACCCTTCCGCCTAATGGTATTACCACTTCGGCTATACCCTTCAAAATCGTTTCAGCCGTCTCCCCTGGCACCAGCCGGCGGTCAATCGCAATCTCACACCAATCAGGCACCGAATTGGGGGTATGCGGTCCAGCAATCAGGCTGACAACCTGTGTCCCCGCACCCAACAAGGGATGATCAGGTAATCTTCCGTTCATTGCTTCTATGGCAGTGATAATCGGTGCCATTTTGGCAATTGCATTCTCACCTAGATGAGGTGTGCTGGCATGCACAGCCTTTCCTTGTGTGCGCACATGCACTTCACAACGCCCGCGATGGCCACGTCGAATGGTCAGATCAGTAGCTTCTGCCAAAAGGACACATTCTGGAAGTAGACCATCGCGCTCTACCAGTGCTCTCAGACCGAACCCCTCAGCATCTTCCTCGAGGGTAGCGCCCATTACAACCACTGAGTAGTCTTCATCCAATAAACCTAGTTGCTTCAAGATAGCCGCACCGTAAACAATGGAAGCAACACCGGCTTTACAATCCGAAGCGCCCAACCCAAACATGGTAGTGCCCTCAATGACTGGTTCCAGTGGGGGATGCGGCCATTGTGATATGTCACTGACCTCATTGTTATCCAGGTGAGCATTAAATAGGATGACCCGTTTGCCAAGTCCGATTCTTCCAAGCGCGTTGCCAGCTTGATCTATCCAAACCTCATCACAACCAATCGCCCGCAGCTCAGTCAGGGCGCGTTCTACTGCCGGTCCCTCCTGACCTGTATAGCTTTGTATGCGAATCAGATCTGCCAGAAAGGCAGTCATGGGTTCGCGCAGAGCTTCAGCCGATTTCCGGATGGTTTCACCCACTTCATTCAAATCTATCCAGCTGACATCATACCTTAAAACCCATCTGCAAAGGCATCAACGACAGGTTTTATATCATCCATCATTGGATAGAGTATCGGACATGTTACACCTGCATCCACATACGCACGTACTTTGGTGCGGCACTCCTCAGAAGTTCCAACAGCCATCAAATCCCGCACCACTTCATCCGGTATAACCTTGGAAGCCCGAATATAATCTTCTTCTGTAGCCGGCCAGCTCATAATCGCCTGTACTTTTTCGAGTAAATCTTCGCTCACTCCGGACGCTTTCATGATATGCGGTTCAGTTGCCAAGTAATAGGCTACCAATTTCTTACCCTCAGCCATGGCAGCCTTCGGGTCATCGTCAGAAAGGCAGCAAACCAACAACTCAGGGCGGTCAACATCTGCGAGCGTTTTACCCGCTTTTAATGCGCCTTTTTCGACTAACCCGACCGCTTTTTTGATGTAATCTACAGAGACCACATAGTTTAACACCACGCCATCGCAAATTTCGCCGGCCATTTCCAGCATTTTATCGCCTGTGGCACCAATGTAAATCGGAATATCGCGCGGTCTGGTATCACCGAAGGCTACATCCAACTTCACTCTGTCCAGGTTAACAAACTCACCTTGATAGGTCACTTCTTCCATTGTAAATAACTGGCGAATTGATTCGACATTTTCACGCATTGCTTTCAATGGTGCGCGCCGATTCACCCCCACACGTCCAGCTATTGGTTCCCACCAGGCACCCAGACCAAGCATGACACGACCTTTTTCTTCATACTTGCCACCCAGTTCCCACATTGTGCTCCAGGAGGCAGCAATCACTGCCGGGTTGCGCGTCCAGATCGGCAATACGCCAGATCCAAACCGCATTTTTGACGTGACGGTCAACAAAGCACTCATCATGACGATGCAATCACGTGCCAGGCGTGTATCAGCCTGCCAGATTTCACTAAAACCGCGCTGCTCTGCATATTGGGCCATCTCTAACTCATAGCGTATGTCGTGCTTGTCTTGCAAATATAGGGCTACTCGTTGGGTCATCATCACTCCTTCATTCTTTCAGATAATTATTCAAATCAACCATTGGATAGCGGATACGCTCTCCGTAATTTCTTCTTTCAGGTTTGTAGGTGGCATCAATTCCAATTTTTGTCTGCACGCCACGTATATCGGATGTCGGGTCCATTTCGTGTCCCTGTGCTCCAGGTACGGTAAAGAAGTCCTTCGACCAATCTACCCGATTGGTGAGAGCCCAGAAAACATCAGCAGGGTCATATATATTAACGTCAGCATCCACAACGATGACTTGCTTGATATTCACATGCGCAGTGAATGCGCCCATGGCAACATTGTAGGGTTCACCCGGATTGGATTTGTTGATCGATACAATCGCTGAAAACCCGTTTCCATAAGGAGGGATATGCAAGCCAACCACATTCTGACTGACATGTTTCACAAAACGCAGCAGCAAAGGTTCGCGCGGCAATACATTGCCAATATATATATGTTCATCCCAACCAGGAACAATTGTTTGAAAAATTGGCTCGTTTCGAAAACAAATCGCTGTGACCTCAAACACCGGCGATTCCCACAGCTCGCCATAATACCCATGGAATTCTGCCAGCGGTCCTTCCGGCTTGCGAATGTTGGGAGGCAAATATCCTTCAATCACAATCTCAGCATGCACAGGAATATCAATGTCGACTGTTATACCCTTATGCACCGGCACGGGTTGGCCACGAATGGCACCAGCTATTGCCAGCTCATCGCCGTCATAGCGGGCACCGCCTGCTATTGAAATGGCTGGGTCAACGCCAATCACGACCGCTACCTGTAACCCTTCCCCTTTACTCTGTTGAACTTTATAGAATTGCATCACATGGCGCCATTCGTTGACATTAAACCCGAATGTACGCTTCCCCAACACCTGCATGCGGTTATAAGATAAATTGCCCCTACCAGAGACAGGGTCTTTGGTTACCACCACCCCACCGGTAATAAACGGACCTCCATCGTGTAATCCGTGAGTTGGAATTGGCAATTTGTGCAAATCGATATCATCACCGGTGATGATATTTTCCCTCCAGCATGGTGTTTCTTGACTCTGTTGAGGGTTAATCCCCTGCACCGGATCAAGCGCAAGACTCATGCGTTCGATTATTTGATTTACATCACATTCAAGCGCCAGCGCTGCTGTGGTGGAATCGACTACCGAATTAGCAAAAATGTGCCAGGGGTACTTTTGGTCTGGATTGGAAAAGTTGGTAAATAATACGCCTTTTCCACTTTGACGGGCAAATGTAGCAGCTACGTTGGCCAATTCGTGTACCAGATTAACTTGTTTGGGAATGGTTGCCAACCTACTATTATCTGAGAGTAATTGTAAATAGGATCTTAAGTCTTCAATTTTTGCCATATTTTCCTTATCTTTCATCCAATAGTGGATATTCGCCAAATTCTCGTGCAGCCGCCAGCATTTCTAAATAATATTCCGGTTTTACACCCGGATGAATGGAATTACTACTGGAGAGTAAGAATCCACCGCCATAGCCTGCAGCCAGGATTGTCTGCCGGGTTTGTTCGCGCACAGCATCAAGCGGTCCATCAACCAGGACAGTTGAACAATCGACATTCCCTATAAGAGTCAATCGATCACCGTACTTTTGTTTTATTTGCGAGATGTCCATCCCAGCGCGAGGTTCGATTGCCTGGAACCCATCCACTCCGGCTTCAATCATATCCTCCAGCAAAATATTGATGTTTCCATCCGTATGCTTAACATAAGGCACACCAAATTGGTGGCAGAGATCTGTAATCTGTTTCAAGCGCGGAAAAACAAACTGACGAAAATGTCTCGGGGAAAAAAGCGGACCTTTTTTGGCTGCCCAGTCATATCCACCATGAATTCCATGCACACCATGTTCCAGCTGTAATTTTGTCAGAGAAAGTGTCGTTTTCAAACGCGCATCCAGGTAGCGATGAATGAGAACCGGATCTTCGATTAAACCTATCAGAAAGGTTTCAGCCCAATCGAATGTCGAACCAATTTCTACATCCGCAGAGCCCATCACCATCGTATCCTCACCTATTTCAGTCATTACTTGATCCAACAAAGAAAAGTCCCAAACTTGCGGATCAAAATCCTGTTGCTCTAACTGTTCTGTCAATACAGCCAGAGCCGGTAACCCCTCCCGCCGTAAAGATGAATCAACCTGGTCATACACATCCGAATCGGGTGAGTAAAAGTAGATGCTCCAAAGTCCACTGTTAGGGTCAGTAAATTTCCATTCAAACTCCGAAATTTGCTCCGGTATTGCAGGATTTTTTGGGATCACTTGAGCCCCGGGATAAACATCCAACGCTAATTTTTTCCAGAGGTCAATTTCATCACGCATCCGCTGCTGGTGGTAAGGCCTATAATACCCTTCCAACAACGCTTTGTTTTGGGCAAACCCGCGTGCTTTGCCGCCAAAACCGCACAACGTCGGTCGTCCAAGCACAAACTCCGCTGTCGGATTATCAATGGTTAACTCGAAAAGCGGCACACGGTCCGGTTCCTGATGGTTAAAAGCCATTCGAGCTCGTTCCAAACCATTCATTTCTCTATACCTGCTCTCTTGCGCAAAGATTTAATGGCCAGATTACATTCCTTTATTATTACGTCCTCGTCAATGCAAACAAGCTCTTTGTCTCGCATCAAGATTTCTCCATTGACAAGGACTGTATCAACATCATCTCTTCTGGTCGAAAGCACCAAAGCTGACTCAATATCCTGAACGGGAGCAGAACTCAAGCTGTCCATGTCTACCAGGATCAAATCAGCAGGTTCTCCAACCGAAAGTACCCTATTTGCCGTTGCCATTTTTAATGCATCTATACAGGAGATTGCACTCGCATCTTTCTGAGATGCGCGTGCCAAACAGACGGCCATCTTCATCGTTTCAAAACAATCCTGGGTGTCATTACTGGCAGACCCATCGCTCCCGAGCCGCAATGTTATTCCTTGCTTTAAAAATTTTTGTACAGGAGCGATCCCGGAACCCAGCACAGCGTTACTGACCGGGCAGTGTACAACAGTGGCTTTCTGCCGGGCAAGCGTCTCGATCTCTTCATCATCGACCCAAACAGCATGCACCACCTGGGTGTGATCATCCAATACACCAATCTGGTGCAACCATTTCACTGGCCTGACCCCATACTCATCTAATGACATCTGCACTTCATCTTGAGTCTCTGATACATGAATATGAGTGAAACTGCCATAATCTTTTGCCAGTTGGTGCGTTTGTTGTAACAATTTTTCGGTTACTCGCCAGGGGGTTAATGGTCCCGACGCGTAAGACACTAGACTATCCGCCTGGCTTTGCGAAAACCATTCCTCCAATTCAGAAAGGATAGCCTGATCCTCTTCAGGATTTTTTCCCTTGTTCACCCACGCACGTGCTATGGCACAACGCATTCCCATCGTTGCTACGGCTTTCTGGACCGCCAGGGTATGTTCTTTTGTCCGTGTAATCTTGTGATGATCAACCAGTGAGGTGACACCGCCGCGCAGATTTTCAGCCAGACTCAACAATGCTGCCAGGTTCATCTCCTCAACTGAAATCTCAGATTGCAAGGGCCATATTAATTCACGCAGCCATTGCAGCAAAGGACGACCACCAGCCAGACCTCGCATAAATGCCTGGCTAAAATGAGTATGCCCATTGACAAGACCTGGCATAGCTGCCATTCCATTTGCATTGATCATGGTCGTATTTTCATCAGTTGGATCGACCCGGGTGGTCCCGGCTGAAATCGCACTGATAATACCATTTTCAATCCTGATTGAACCCAGGCTGAAACCACCTTCTGGCTGCAAAATGGCTGCATTGCTGATAATTTTTACGTCATTTTTTGTCATTTAACTACCATTATTCATCTGAAAGGATGGAACTTGCTTAACCTAATCCCAAATCATGGCGGCACTTGACGGGGCTGGCATGCCGTTGCGGTTCTATACCTGAGGCAAGCCTTTCCAGCGTCAAGGGAATAATGCGGTGACGTTTGCTGGTCGCCTGATACAATGCATTCGCAATCGCCGGGGCGATGGCAATCATGGTTGGTTCTGCCATGTTTTTTGCCCCATAAGGTCCTTGTTCAAATGCAACCTGTACAAAGCGGATATCCATATCCGGCATATCCATCGCGGTTGGGATTAAGTATTGGTTGAAATTTAGGCTGGTAGGGAAACCCTGGTCGTACTTCATTTCTTCCATCATGGCATACCCAAGACCCTGGCCAATCCCACCATACATTTGCCCATCCGCGCCTTCTTTGAAAATAACCGTACCACCATCATGGGCTGCCCAAATACCAATTACCTTCGTCTGCCCGGTGATTAAATCCGTCTCAACCTCCGCAATTTGAGCGCCGAAGGTGTAGCATAAATAAGGTGTACCCGTTCCATTCTCGAAATCCCATTCAAAATGAGGCATTGACCATTTTCCATGCACATACAGAGTCAGATTCATCTCGCGTGCGTGTTGGACAACCGTTTCAAACAATAATGGTTCTTCATCCGGACCAATAAAGAGTTCGCCATCCCGCACAATTTGTGCCGGCTGGCATTTTAGCAAATCAGCTGCCGCAAAATTGAGTACCTGCAATAAATTAGAAGCCCCAACTTTGGTGGCATTTCCACCCAACATACTACTGCGAGATGCAACAGTTGGCCCTGATTCAACGGAAGATGTTGTATCGGTGTTACCTATGCGAATACGCTTATAGTCAACACCAAGTGTCTCTGCCGCCACCAGGGCAAACACGGTACGACTGCCCTGACCATAATCCGTCAACCCACTCGTCACCATAATCGTATTATCTGCTTCGACACGTAATGTAGCGGTGGCATAGTCAGCCCCTTCCCCACCCAGGCTGGAACCATGCATATAACAGGCAACACCAATTCCCCTGCGAATATCACCACTTTGATTGGCGTATGCCTTACGCTTTTGATCCCATCCGGAGCGCTCACGCACCCAGCGAATACACTCTGGCAGCCCAACCTCCTGGTTAAGCTTATTGCCTGTCATAACAGTATCACCATTTTCACGGACAATGTTACGCAATCGGAACTCAATCGGGTCCTGCCCTAACTGATCTGCAAATTCATCAATCGCCTGTTCAATGGCTGCAGCAGCTTCTGTGTTGCCAAAACCACGATAGGCACCTGAATAACAATTATTGGTATAAACGGATTGCCCATCAACGTGGACAGCCTGGTAGCGGTAAGCCCCGGCTGCATGCACACTTGCCCGCCATAACGCGAGGGGAGTCATAGAACCATAGGCACCGCTATCAGCGAGTAAATTGGCTTTAGCGGCTTTAAGATAACCTCTTTCATCTGCTCCCAATTTCAACGTTATTTGCATTGCCTCACGTTTATAGGAAGCCATCATCGATTCCTCGCGTGAGGTGACCAATCGCACTGGCCGCTGTGTTTTTAACGCCAGTGCGGAGACCATGGCAGCATGCTGATAATTAATATCATCTTTTCCACCAAAAGACCCACCGACAGCTGGTTGAATAACCCGCACTTTTTCAGCCGGAAGACCCAAAAGCATTACGAGATTATCACGGTTAATAAAGGGACTTTGATCATTGCAGTACACTGTCACGCTGCCATCTGGACCAGGAATTGCCAGAGTTCCTTCCGTTTCAATGTAGGCATGTTCCTGATGGGCGAATTCAAAGGTATTTTCATAAACATGAGCACATTTTTCCAGGATGGGGTCTGGGTCGCCATATCGGACCAGATGCGTATTGACAAGGTTGCCTTCGCCAACCGCAGGAACCAGAGGAACAAGCGGAGCATTTTCGTCCAGGGCTTGACGCATATCTGAAACAATGGGAAGTCTTTCGAGTTCAAAAAGAATCGTGCGAATCGCCAGACGCGCTGCTTCTTCCGTTTCAGCCGCCACTGCAGCCATCGCATCGCCAACATACCGAACTTTTTTCCACGCAAAAACATACGCATCTTTTACGGGCCAACCAAAGTTACCATGGTCAACAAAATCCTCCGGCGAGATAACAGCTTTGACGCCCTCAACTTTCAAGGCAGGTTCTACATTTAGAAATTTGATATTGGCGTGCGGTACAGGGCTTCTCAAAACAGCCACTACCAGCATTCCTGGTAACTGAATGTCGCCCACAAATCTGGCTTTTCCCAGGACTTTATCACGCCCATCGACTCGCAAAGCGGGTTTGTTAAGGTATTTGAAGTCTGTTGTCATTTTTCCTCCAACGCACTACGCCGCTGTTGTGCTGTATCTTCAACCGCCGTTAGTATTTGCTGATAGCCTGTGCAACGGCATAAATTCCCGGAAAGCGCTTCGCAAATCTCATCCCGGGAAGGTGATAAATTCCCAGAAAGAAGGGCTTCACTAGCCATGACCATGCCTGGTGTGCAGAAACCACATTGAACTGACCCATGGTCGAGGAATGCTTGCTGAAGATCATTAGGATTGCCATCCTCTCTGGCTACCCCTTCAATTGTTAAAACATCACAACCCTCAACTTGGGCTGCCAACATGATGCATGATTTTCGAAGCTCACCATCCACCAGCACCGAGCACGACCCGCATTCTCCTATTGAGCAACCTTCTTTGACGCCAATCATTTCAAACGAATTGCGCAGCACATCCAGCAAGAATTGATCCGGCTCTACCTGTTGTTCCACCAAACTTCCGTTTAATCGAAAGTGAATTTTCATAATGTCTCCTTTAATACTGGCAAAAACAATTCAGCTAAGCATCTCTGGACTAAAGTTTTGACGACTTTGCGCCGATAGACTGCATCCCCATCCGTACCCCAACGCATTAACTGGGCCTCAACACTGGTTGTATAATCATCAATCTTTTCTTTTGTAAGAGACTTTTTTTGCAAACTGGGTATTCCTTCAAATGTAACCAGACCATATTGATCCAGAGTAGCATAAACGCGAATATTGTCCGAACCGCCATCCCGTAACGCTTCCGCTAAAACCAACACACCGGCTACGATTTCTCCGGGATGCATTCTGCGCTTAACATCCTTCACTCGCCAGACAGGTACCTGTCTGATCGGTACAAGCACAGCTGTGATGATAAAGGCTTCTTCATTCAATGCTGCTTTCATCCATTCTTCAATCAATACCGAGCTGGTTGAGTCCTTGCGGGCAATCACCAATTTTGAATCCAGGGCACAAAGAGCCGGGAAGAGCATTCCTGCTGGGATTTTGGTCGCCAGGACACCTCCAAGTGTGAATGCATTCCGGCGAGCAGGGTCAGTGCTCTGGGTCAACGCGTCGTAGAGGAGGGGGAACAGCATCTCCATTTGTTTAAATCTGGCAGCCTGGTTCAAAGTTAAGGCTGAGCCCAACTTAAGATATGACTCTCCGTTTTGGGATATAACCTCTGCATCTTTCATTTCAGGGATTCGGGAAATATCCACCAGTTGATCACAATCCAGGTAGCCATTTCGAATTTGGTCGGCAACCCCTGCCCCTCCAGAAATCAATTGACTGTACAATTCCTCATCAGAAATTGAATCCAGTGCTTGCTGTATCGTTTCCGCATACAAGTAATTTTTTACTGTCATATTAAACAAGACTCCTCCCGCCATCCACCTGATAAATGGCACCTGTAATAAATTCATTTTCCATAAAAAGTTGAGCCACCTGAGCCACGTTGACTGGTGTACCCACTCGTTTGAGGACCGACTTTTCAACTGCCCATTCGACTTTGGCTGGTGTTGGGTTCGGTGGTAACAATACCGTACCTGGGGCAATGGCATTCACCCGAATAGTTGGTGCCAGTTCATATGCCATTGATTTTGTCAACGCTACCAGGCCAGCCTTACTGGCTGCATGGTGGGCATAACCTGGCCAAACCTGGAAGGCAGAAAGATCTGTAATATTGATAATCAGTCCACCACCATTCGCCAGCATGCGCAATGCGGCCGCTTGAGAGGCGAGGAAGACCCCTTTCAAATTTATATCAAGTGAAAGGTCCCAATCCTGCTCAGAAATCTCCAGAAAGGGTGTTTTTAACCAGATGGAGGCATTATTGATGAGTACATTTATTTTCCCAAGCTTCTTTTCGGTTTCAGCCACTAGATTTCCTACCTGACCAAAATCACGAATTTCCACCTGTGTGGCCAGCGATTTAACGCCAAAAGCCTCTATTTCTTCACATGTCTGCTGCCAAGGTTCATCCGGCAGATAGTAGCTAAATGATATATGAGCGCCTCTTTCGGCAAAGTATAGGGCCACTTCTCTACCTACCCTCGTTGCTGCGCCGGTGATTAATATAACTGAATCCTTTATTTGCATATTTCCTCACATAAATAGATAAGAGAACTACATTTATAAAACTGTTGAACCGCCGTCCACCACCACTGCCTGACCGGTCATGAAGTCGGATGCGATGATAAATTCGACTGCGCGGGTTACATCCTGGGCAGAGCCTAGCTTCTTTAATGGGATTATTTCTTTATTTTTTTCCCAGCGCTCATCCGACCAATCTGGTGGTTTTAGAACAGCACCTGGTAGAACTGCATTTACGCGTATTTCTGGAGCCAGGGAAATCGATGCCGCTTTGGTCAAATTCCACAAAGCTGCTTTTGCAGCACCGTGATGGATCCAGGCCAGGGCTGGTTTCATCACAGATTCATCAATGATGTTGATGATGCAACCACCTTGCAATCTCAGATGTGGTGCCGCGTATTGCATAAAAAACATGGGACCGCGTGCATTGGTATCCATCACCCTGTCCCAGCTCTCAACCGTAACTGAATAGAAATCTGCGGTCAGAAAGATTGAAGCACTGTTAATTAAAATATCGAGCTGCCCGAAATTGGTCACGATGGTGTTTATTGTCGCTTGAATCTGAACTACATCGCTCTGGTCACAAGGCAAGGCTAAAGCTTGAACACCCAATATTTCTAACTCCTTAACTGTTTCCATGGCAGCATCTGCGGAAGAATTATAGCTAATGACAACAATTCCAACTCCTGCGCGTGCAAGTGAAAGGGCAATAGCCTTGCCAACCCGATGAGCCCCTCCTGTTACCAACACACAGCGACCTGTCAACTCCATTCGATCCTCCTCATATCAACAATTACCTTGCCAGAGGGTCCATAAAAACGGCTGCTCTATATATTGCTTGATTCTTTGCAAGAATTTTGCTGCCGGTGCCCCATCTACCAGGCGATGATCAAAAGAAAGACTCAAAGCCACTATTGAACGCAAGACAATCTTTTCGTCAACAGCGACAGGTTTGCGATGTATGCGACCTACGCCCAAAATGGCACATTCGGGTGGATTAATGATTGGAGTGAAAGCATCAATCTCGAATGCTCCCAGGTTTGTAATTGTAAAGGTACTACCGCTGAGATCCTGGGCATTATTGTGTCCGGAAAGCGTCCGTGCAACCAGTTCCTCAATCGCCAATTGAATTTCGGTATGGCTTTTCTGGCTCGCATTCTGAATTACAGGCACCATCAAGCCTGGCTCGGTGTCTACTGCCAGTCCCATGTTTATCTGCGGATGCTGGATTAGACCCTCCTCTAACAAACTGACATTCATATAAGGATAATCAACCAGCGCTTGAGCCGTTAATTTAATCAACAAGGCATTGATAGATAGCTTAATTTGCCATCCAGCCAATTCAGTGTTCATTTGCTTGCGAGCCTCAAGAAAGAGAGTTGCATCCGCTTCTGTGGTTAATGTCACCTGCGGCCGTTCAATCCAACTCTTGCCCAGGCGGCTGGCAATAATGGAGCGCAATTCTCCCAGTGGCTGAGCTGGAGCTGAAATATCAGCCAGTAAGTCCTTTTCTGCATACGCTTTCTCAATATCGGCTCTTCGCACCATTCCGCGAGGACCGCTTCCAGGCACAGCCTGAATTTTGACACCCAGTTCAGCAGCTTTCAAACGAGCCAATGGTGTAGATCTTACATTTGCGGTGTTCTTTATGTGAGCTAAATCTGCCAATACCACCATAGAACGGATGCCGCTGCCACTTTGTCCGCTTAAATCAATGCCTGCTTGTTTGGCAGCCACACGCGCCCTGGGAGTAGCCCTTACATTTGTCCCAGGCAGGCTTTTCTCACTCTCATGGAAATGATGGATTGAGGTACTGCTTTGGGTCGAGGCAAATTGATCATTGGTTTTTCCCTGATGGTGCGAACTTTTGGCATCACTGCCAGTTAATAGACCTACAGGGGTCAATATTGGAACGACAACGTTCACTGGCACAAGAATTTTAAGTACGCCGCCTGCAGGGGCTTCTATCTCGAGGGAAGCCTTTTCATTTTCGATCGAAAATAATAGCTCGCCTTTCTTAATCAGGTCCCCATCCTGTTTTAACCATTCGAGAATCTTGCCATCTCGCATGGTCAAACCTAAGCGCGGCATGACTACTTGATATGAGTTCATTAAGTCGGATTCATTCATGGTTTACTTTCCACATAATCGCCGGGCTGCATTATAAATATCATTTTCGTTGGGCAAAACATCGTTTTCCAATTCAGGGCTGTAGGGTAATGGAACGTTTTTTGCGCCAATGCGCAGAATAGGACCATCCAGGTACTCAATCGCCTCCTCAGCCAGGACTGCAGCAATTTCCGCCCCCGGTCCGCTGCGGCGATGCGCCTCATGCGAGATGACAACCCGTCCGGTTTTAGCGACTGATTGAATCAATGTATCTTTATCTAGTGGTACAAGCGTACGGGGATCTATCACTTCTGCGTCAATCCCAACCTCAGCCAATTTCTCGGCAGCTAGCAGTGATTTCTGTACCATGATCCCAACGCCAATTAAAGTGACATCTTTACCACTTTTAACGACCGCAGCCTTGCCAAAAGGAACGGTGAAATCCTTATCCTCAGGTACAGGTCCGCTTAAGGCATATAGCATTTTATGCTCAAAAAAAAGTACCGGGTCCTCCCCACGAATGGCTGACTTCAACAACCCTTTGGCATCCGCCGGGGATGCCGGGGTGACTATTTTCAAACCTGGTATATTCATAAACCATGATTCCGGACTTTGTGAATGTTGTGCTGCTGATGATCCGGGCGCTCCCGTCGTGATACGTATAGTCAGGGGAACATTCGCTTTGCCACCGCTCATGAAGCGTGCTTTAGCTACTTGATTGGCAATTTGATCTCCCGCACACATCAAAAAATCACCAAACATGATTTCAACAATCGGGCGCATGCCAACCAATGCTGCTCCGAGGCCGCTGCCGATGATGTTTAGTTCAGAAATGGCTGTATCTCGTATTCGCTCATGCCCAAACTCAGCCAGCATACCACTGGATACACCCCAAACACCATTAAAAACTCCTACATCTTCCCCCATTAAAAACACATCCGGGTTTTGGCGCATTTCTTCGACCATGGCTTCTCGTATTGCTTCTGAATAAGTAATCTCTCTCATCTTTTCACCTGTACTCTCTAAAACACCAGACCATTATGTGTATCCGCATAAACCCCAACCAGCGCATCTTCGACTGCAGGCTTATCAGCATTGGCAGCAAAAGAGACAGCCTCATCTAATTGCAAAATTACCGATCCTTGCAACTCTTCCAGATCTCCATCATCCAGAAGACCCGAATCAAGCAGTTTTGCCCTGAAACGATCGATGGGGTCTTTTTCTTTCCAGCTCTGGATTTCTTCCTGCGTACGGTAAACCTGCGGGTCGCCTTCATAATGTCCACGATAGCGATAGGTTTTTGCTTCAATGAAGGTTGGTCCTTCGCCTCGCAACGCATGTTCTTTAGCGGCTTTTACGGCTTCATAAACAGCCAGAACATCGTTCCCATCCACAATCACACCCGGAAAACCGTATGATTCTGCTCGAACAGCCAGATCTTCAATGGGTGTACAGCGATGAATGGCAGTTCCCTCACCATAGAGATTATTTTCGCAGAAAAAGATTACGGGGAGCTTCCAGACCCCGGCTTGATTTGCCGCCTCATGGAACGAGCCTTCGTTTGATGCACCGTCCCCAAAGAATGCGACCGCGACGCGAGACTCCTTACGCATTTGAAAGCCCAGCGCTGCTCCTGTGGCCATCGGGATTCCACCTCCGACGATCCCATTGGCTCCTAATATACCAATGGTAAAATCGGCGATGTGCAGTGATCCACCACGACCATTACAATACCCAGGGCTACGAGCCGCCAGTTCTGCCATCATATATTTGGGATCTCCACCTTTACCGATCAGGTGACCATGTCCACGATGGGTACTGGTAATAACATCCTCTGCGGAAAGTGCCAGACAGGTGCCGACTGCAGTGGCTTCCTGGCCTACACACGAGTGAATAAAACCGGGAATGAGTCCACCGCGCCGTTCTTCAATCGCCCGCAATTCAAATTCGCGTACCAGGGTCATTCTTCGGTACAATTCAGATAACAATTCAATTGAATATCTCTCTTTATATTCTTTAATATCCGGTCCGATTTGCATAATTATTTCCTCTAGATGTTCTTGAATTCAGGCTGATTTCAGCCACAACCTGTTGGCTTGCTCTTGTGTCGCATTTCGCAATTGTTCCTTATCCGCTCCGCGGACTAGACCATTCTGTTTACGCACCTTGCCAGCCACCAGCACCGAATCCACGTCGGCGGCACTGCAGTAAAGCAAGGTTTGATCATAAAGATTATGGGGTTTAATGGGGGTCGGTAATTCTGGCTTTATTAACATACAATCTGCTTGCCAGCCCACTTCCAACCGGCCAACCTTCTCCAAACCCAGTGCCTGGGCTCCGCCTTCCGTAGCCAGATGCCAGACCAGATTAGCTGGCATGACACGCGGATCACAGTGGGAAGCTTTATGAATTAAGAATGCTGCACGCATAACTGAAAAGAAATCGGTGATATAACCATCGGATCCAAGCCCGATTGTTACACCCGCAGCAACCAATTCGGGTAGAGGCGCGATACCACCCCCAACCTCGCAATTCGAAAGTGGCATGTGGGTCATTTTTGCTCCACGAGAAGCTAGAAGAGCAATTTCATTTGGACAGATTTGGACACATTGTGAAGCCAGTGTCCCCGCACCCAAAACGCCGATATGATCATAATGTTCAATTGTGCGCATACCATTACGCGCCAGCATTTGTTCGGGTTCATAAGTTCCTTCCGAACAATGCATATGTATGAGCACATTGTTTCGTTCAGCCTGTTGATGTGCGCTTTGAATAAAAGCATCTGAGCAGGTGAAAGTAGTATGAAAACACATCATGCCATTCACCAAACCGCCAGTTTGCTGGCCGTGGTGGATCATCTCTATATTTTCAGTTAAACCCAATTCGCCATTTTTTCGGCTGACTCGCTCTGTAGCTTCAAATGAAAGGATTGCACGCATACCCCATTTTTCTACAATTTCTGCCTGGCTCAACAAGACACCCGGAATTGCATACGGTGCTTCAGTGCAATCGTAAAAAGATGTAATGCCCGAGTGCAACATTTGAGAACAATTCCAATCTGTGGCTGCATTTATCATTTTGGAATCCAACCCGTCCTCCACTAAAGGCCACCAAAAATCCTCGAGGAATGGCATAAAACCTGAGGGGGCTTTGTGTAGGGGAATACCATGGGCAAGTACGCCATAAAGGTGAGTGTGAGCATCCACAAATCCAGGCATTAAGACCTGCCCGGGACGTTGCCACACTTGATCATTTGGAAATTGGCGTTCAAGGTCTGAAACGGGTGCCACTGCAGAAATTCGGTCATCAAGGACACGGATACCATAGCCCATTTTTGGCGCTTCCAGAGGCGTGGTGACCAACCATTCAGGCAGGATAAGTATTCCTGTTTCTGAGAATTTCTCTTGTTCAACCATCTTCACGCTCCGATTCATACATCTTTGACCTGATCATTAATCCACAAATTGAGGTAATCCACACCGCAGGAATTTTCCACCAGCCTGGGATGCCTTTAATTGATTGTTCTGCACCACAGTTTTGCCAGCCTTGATCACCCGTACCGGATATCCCTGTAATTCAAATCCTTCGTAAGGGCTGTAATCTACATTTTCGTGCAGCATCTCCCAGGATACTGTAAGTTTATATCGAGGATCAAACAATACCACATCTGCATCTGCGCCAACCGCCAGGCTGCCTTTTCTTGGATAGAGTCCAAACGCTCTGGCTGGACGCGCGCTGCATAAATCAACCCATTTCGAGAGCGAAATAACTCTGTTTTGAACGCCATAAGTATGTAACAAAGAATAACGTAATTCGATTCCTGGCAATCCCCCAGGCACCATACGGAAGTCTTGCAAGCCCATACTTTTTTGGGGAACAAGTCGAAATGCACAATGATCGCTGCCTATCGTCTGGATGTGGTCATTCGCAAGTTTTTCCCATATAAATTGATTCTGATAAGCCCCACGGATTGGCGGTGAGCAAATTAAACCGGCGGCCGATAGTGAACCGCCTTCCTGAAATCCATCAAGATTTAAGAGCAAATATTGGGGACAGGTTTCAGCCAACACAGCTGCACTTTCCAGACGGGCACACTCTACAAGCTGAATCGCTTGTGATGTTGAAAGGTGTACCAGATATAAATTAACGCCTGTTTCCTTAGCCATGTCCAGACATATCTGCACTGCCTCAATTTCCGCAGCTTCGGGACGACTAAAGGGAAACCACTGCGGAGTAATCTGGTGATTCAATAACAGTTTTTCTTGAGCATTTTTAATGATTCGATCATCCTCTGCATGCACCATCAAAACACCACCAACGGCAGCCACTCGTTCCATCACAGATTTGATTTGACCATATCCAAGCTTCAATCCATCGTAGGTGGTATACGATTTAAAGGAGGTTACTCCCTGCTCAAGCATGGCTGGGATCTGATTCAATGTGTCTGCATCATCCGTAGATATGGTCATATGCAAACCATAATCCACCCAACTACTTCCTGCCGCCTCGTTATTTCTCTTGTCAAGCGCTTGCTGGAGGGTTTCTCCACCGGCTGGTTCAACAAAATCAATAACCGTTGTGGTACCTCCGAAGAGGGCAGCACGTGAGCCACTATGCCAATCATCACTGGTGATGGTTGTGGCGGTTGGCATCTGGAGATGTACATGCGGGTCCACTCCCCCGGGTATCACTAATAAGTCGGTAGCATCAATTTTCTCTGCCCCATCCAGATTTTCACCCCAGGCAGCAATTTTTCCATCACGAATACCGAGATCCATTCCGGCAATATGAGTGCTGGTTATTACTGTACCATTTGAAATGACTAAATCAAATTTATTCATTTTTGTTTGGCTCACACTCAAATAAAACTGAAAATCCGGGGCTGCCATCCAGTGTGACCGCACAACCCTTGACCAATTGAGTTAATTCGATCAACTCATTTTCCGCATTGCGTGCAACCGAACAGGTGACACCCAAAAGCTTAATCACAACTTTGCCGCTGGTCTTTGTGCCTGCCACAAACAGACTGGAACCGTTGCGTTGATAGTTTATTTCGATCCGGTCCTCGTTTTCGTCGACAATCGAAATTTCACCTTTTTCCGAAGGGGCATATATTTCCACCGTCAATGGGTCCAGTAATTTCTGATCAACATAATCCTGGTCTGGTCCGTATGGAATGATCGCTCCAGCGCGCACCCACAATGGCAAAATATCCAGTGGTGCGGTTAAAGATAGCCAGGTTGGCCCGGTTATTGTTTCTTTCGTCCAGTATTCAACCCACTTACCCTTTGGTAAATATACTTGCACCCTTGAATCGGAGGTGAAAACAGGTGCTACCAGGAAGTTTTCGCCAAACATGTATTGTAAGTCGAGGCGCTGCGTGGTTGTATCATCCTGAAAATCAAGCAGCATAGGTCGCACCATGGGCAAACCAGTCTGACAGCTGACCTGAGCCTGGTTGTAAATGTAAGGCAGCAATTGATAACGCAGTTTTAAAAACTTACGGGCAATAACTTCTACTTGCTCTCCGTATGTCCACGGTTCCCGCGGTTGTTTGCCGTGCGCACGGATATGGGAAGAAAAAACGCCAACCTGCAGCCAGCGGATATAAACTTCCCCATCTTTCGGATATTTATCCTGCATTGATTGATCATAGGATTCTTTAAAATCTACCACATAGGTTTCATCAAAAAAATGCGGAGAATAATCGAAACCACCGATATCATGGCTGCAAAATGGCACTCCGGATAGACCATATCCTAACATTGCCCGTACCTGGCAGGAAAGCTGATCGAGTGTGCTGTAGCTATCACCACCCCATTGAACCGGGTAACGTTGTGAGCCGGCATATGCCGATCTGCCCCATACGAGACCACGGCCAAATTTCTTCTTTGAAAGTTCAAAAGCCGTCCGGTTATAAAGCAATGGGTAGATATTGTGCATTTCCAATCCACTGCGTCCATCGTGATAAACAGCATCCACCGGCGCCTGCTCGCCAAAATCGGTTTTGAAAACCGCCACACCCATGTCCAAAAGCGGTTCAAGCTTAGATTGCCACCATTCTACCGCTGCCGGGTTGGTGAAATCGACTGCCCCGAGATCTTCTCCGGAAAAAGCCTCCATAACCGGACTTATTTCGCCATTATGCTTCTTGATCAGATATCCACGTTTTTTTGCTTCATCATATAATGATGAACCCAAAGGCATATATGGGTTAATCCAGAGTGAGGTTCGCACTCCCTGTGCGCGCAGACCAGCCATCATTTCCTTTGGGTTGGGAAAATTTTCCCGATCCCATTCATAGCTGCACCAGGGACCTTCTCCCATCCACCATGGATCAAGGTGAAGAACATCACATGGGAAACCGCGCCGGCGAATTTCGCTGATAATACCTTCCACTTCTGAACGTGAGCGAAAGCCTGCCCTGGAAATCCAGAATCCAAATGACCATTTGGGAGGCATTGGAGCAAAACCGGTTAATTGACTGTAGCGTTTTAAAATATCTCTGTATTCCGGACCATAGATTAGAAACATGTCCAATTGAGTATGGTTTATATGAATAGAATAGGTAATGGTGGATTCACTGCCCATCCGGAAAACCATTGGATAGGATGAATGAACAAACAGACCGTATCCGTTGCTGCTCATTAAGAATGGAATGTTTTTGTATGATCGGTAACTGCTTACATTCCCGCTGTCGACTGCCCAGAGGGGAATTTCCTGATTCCATTTATCCATTGAAGTGAATTTTTCGCCCAGGCCATAAAATGATTCGCCCGGACGGACGGCAATGCTTTCATGCACGCTTAAACGCCCATCCTTGCCACTTTCTTCGAAACCACTTGGTGGTACTTCAAATCCAGGCCCGTAAGCACGATCATCCGTTCTTTCACTGAAGAATATATTCCCTTTTTTAGAATCTGGATGGTCATAGGCGGTGATCTGCCAGGTGCGGGGAAACTCAACCCGCATCCTGTCAGTCACCAGAGTTACAAGCTCTTCAGACTCCCGGATTTCAAACGGACATGGAGGAAAATCTGTTTGAATCAGCATATCTGAAGGCGATGTCTCCAGACCAAATGGGTTCATGCGAAAGCGAATTACATCACGATGTATAACATTCACGTGATAATCGATTGGTTCTCCATCAGCCAGTTCACAATGGAATATGATCCCGTTGGTAGAAAGATGATATGTCAACCACTTTTTAATAAAATGTTGGGGAGCATAAACATTGCGGACATCCAGAGGTGCAGCTAACGAATTCCAATCAACATTCTTATTCATTCTTATGATCCTCTAAAATACCGGCGGAGTAATAACTGAAATCCAGGTGACTTCTTGGTTAGATCCACATATCATGCGGCTCAGGTCTTTTCCACGAAAGGTAATCGAATCACCGCTGGCAAGGGTATAGTCCTCTTCACCCAGGCCGACCTGTAAAACTCCACTAATGACATGAATCATTTCTTCCGTTTCACTGTTTAAGGGACGGACGATGTTCTCCTTGCCTGGTTTTAACCGGCCTAACACAGAGACAAAACTATGTGATAAATCAGGCGTCAACATCTCGTAAGAAACATTTGATTCTTCCAGATCGATCTGCGAACGTTCATGGGAACGTACAAGTGGAGAAGGGTTGGGGCGTTCAGCTAAAAAATACAACATGGGTACATTTAACGAATCCGCAATCCTTCGCAGAGAGTTCAGAGATGGATTTGAAATTCCGCGTTCAATTTGGCTTAAAAAGGCGGCTGTTAATTGGGTTGAATATGCCAGACTGCGTAAAGAAAGATTGAGCTCACCTCTTCTTTTCTTTAACCGCTGCCCTAACAGGGAATGATCCATCATCAATTTCTCCAAGTGTATGATCCACGGAAATTGCAAAAAACGTCAGGAAAAAACCGAGCGTTGAGAACCTGAAAATGGAAAGATTCGCAACTTGAAATAGAATTCTACTTTACACTGTAAAGCCTCGCTTTACAGTGTAAAGAATAACATATCCCGCTGAATATTTCAACTATTTTTAAGAAATTATGTCAAACCCCTAGGCAAGAGGTATGAACAACATTAATATAAAAAACTTAATGATGTTGATAGTGATCCAAAGAATTTTATTATTCCTGGTGAGGATATTAATAAATGGATGGAACCGTTACATGCTTTGCAAATGAATTTTTATGAGCAAATATAGATAAATTACATTACTCCTCAGGCAGCTCTAAATACTGGTTAATTTGGGCTGAATATTGAACCACAAAGGTCCAAAAAACGGGGGTTATTTAAAAATTTTGTTTCTTAGAGCTCTCGCTATGCGTGCCTCTGGCAGCGTCATTGCGGTTAATAAAAGGGAAATAATCATTGAACAAAAAGCTCTGGCTGAGTATTTACTAAATTACATAAATTATTGCTTGGTTTAGTGTTCCAAGAACAGTCGATTTGCGTTCAAAATCAATGAGAATATTGAAAAATGAGGAAATATCGGGTTTTTATCAATCACTCGCATGTCAGTGACCGGGCAAAATTCCATAATTAATCCGTTAATGATTTCCTTCTGTTCACACGTCAAACCGGGAAGCCGAGTTATTTCTTCTGATCGGTGAAATTGAACAATCCAGGGCCTTAAACTTCAGCTTTCCTCATCAACAGCTTTTATCTGCGCCTCAACCTGGTTTTCAATCCAACGGTAGGTAATCTCCAACCCCTGTTCCAAACTGATTTGCGGCTCCCAGCCTAAGACCTTCTTTAATAAGGTATTATCCGAATTACGTCCACGCACACCTTGAGGGCCAGGGATATGTTTTTTCTCAATTTTTATGTCCGCAATTTTTGAGATGATATCAGCCAGCTCATTTATCGTAACCATTCGATCCTGGCCAAGATTTAACGGTTGTGAATAATCCGATTGCATCAATTTCAAAATTCCTGTAATACAATCGTCGATATAACAAAAGGAACGGGTCTGCTCTCCATCTCCCCAGATTTCAATTGTCGGGTTGCCGGTCAGTTTAGCATATGCAATTTTACGGCAGAGAGCAGCTGGAACTTTTTCTCTACCGCCTTCCCAGGTGCCTAGTGGTCCGAATATATTATGGAAACGGACAATACGAGTCTGAATGTCATATTCTTCGCCATAATGGCGGCACAAATGCTCGGAAATCAGTTTCTCCCAACCATACGCGTCCTGTGGTTGAGCAGGATAGACATCCTCTTCTTTAAGCGGCCTTATATTCGCTTCTGATTGAAGGTATTCCGGATAAACACATGCTGAGGATGTATAAAAGTAACGCTTGACCCCTTGAATCCGGGCAGCTTCCATGGTGTGTGTGTTTATCAATAAGTTATTATGCAGAATCTGTCCATGATGGTGAGAGATAAAGCCCATACCCCCCATATCGGCGGCCAGTGCAAAAACATGATCGACACCTTCAGCCGCTTGCAGACAATTTTCCCATCTGCGTAAATCCAAAAGGATAAATTCATTGGCATCCGATTCATCAAATTCCGGGTACTTAATATCCGCACCACGCACCCAATGTCCTTGACTACGTAGTTCCTTCACCAGATGATGGCCGATAAAGCCCCCAGCTCCCGTCACCAGATACTTTGATTGTGGCATGATCTTTCTCCTTGATAGATTTTAAGCTATGTGAAAAATAAAAAGGGAACCATTCTGAGTATTCATTTTGAGATAGTTCTCGAATTTCTCATACTCAAAAAATGCTTTTATACAGGAATCCAACATGTTAAGTAATAGAATTTAACCCTTTAATAATTTTAGCATGGGTAAGTAAAACAGCCGATGAATCATCGGCCTGAATTCTAATTCACAAATGGCGGATTAATTTGGATAAATGTAGCTAAATTGATTGCAATCCTGAAAAAATTAATTGAAATTTAATTGCTTTTCTCTTTATGAAAATCTATAATCAATTCAGCTCTTGAAGGTGAAATCTTTTGATCGCACAATCTCGTATTTGTACCAATCGCTTGTAACCTATTAATGTGTAATGAATCATAAAATACGAGCTGACTGAACAATATTTTCTCAGACATTTTCTTACATCCCGGGGAGAAATTAATGGATAATCCAATTGAGCTTCAAGTTTTATTGCCGGTTCACAATGAAGCAGAGAGTATTGAAGCAACCATCCAGGAAATTTATAATGAGTTTTCACCAAGTGTATCAATGCAATTTATCGTGTGTGAAGATGGGAGTATTGATGATACACAGGCAATCCTCCACAAATTAAGCAGCATCTATCCGATTAAATTAATGACGGGTAATGAACGCAAGGGTTATTCCAGGGCGGTCAGTGATGGAATGAAAGCCATGGATGCGCCTTTTCTTTTATGTCTCGATTCGGACGGTCAATGCGAACCAAGGGATTTTTGGAAATTCTGGGAGCTTCGCGAATCCAATGATGTCTTAATTGGCTGGCGTGTACACAGAGCGGATCCAGGTCTTCGTAGAGTTTTATCTCGCTTTTTTTATTTTGTTTATAAAATTTTTTTTAATGTACCTGTACACGATCCAAGTTGTCCGTTTGTTTTGGCTAGAAAAAGCGTAATTGAAAGCCTGGTCAGTGATATGGGCAGCATGCAACAAGGGTATTGGTGGGAGTTTACAGCACGCACATATTTAAAAAAATTCAAAATAAAAGAAATTGAGATAACTCATCGTCCCCGATTTGCCGGGAAAACGCAGGTTTATCATTTGAAGAAAATGCCTATGATCGGAATCAAACACTTTCTAGCCCTCTTTCAAATTCGTTTTCAGACCAAGAACTAAAATAGCGGGCTACGCTTTCCCGATTCCCCGTTGGAAACCTCTTTGAGAGGTTATCCTGTTACTCAATCAATTATCTGATTACGTAGACGACAGGCTGAGTGGATGAATATTCACTTACCAGAGCGGCATCCGTATCCGCAATAATTTTTTCCGAATTATCTTGAATTTTGGAGACGTGGTAACCACCATAATTCTGTGAGTTAAGCAGGACAATAAAGCTGCCTTTGACCACCTCAGGTAAGTTGGTATCCGCTGTTATCGGCAAAAATGTGTATTGATCGTCTGTATACAAAACTCTGATAATGGGAGCACACATTTCATCAGGCAAATAGATGGTAGCACCAGCCGGAATCGTTCTGTTAATTAATTCAGAAGCATATTGACAGATTCTCGTCTCATAACCGTTGGATTTATCAAGATATTTTTCAAAATACGACCCGAACCAATTGATAGACACCAGGAAGAATAAAATTACACTCGTACTTAAATATATTTTTAATAGACCCTTTTTCTGGAAAATATATTTTTGGGTAATAAATTTGAAAAAATTGGCAATCTGGAATAAGGTAAAAGTCACGAACAGGGTAATAATTGGCAAAATTGCATATGCCCGCCACACACTGGATGTACGGTAAAGTAACACAAATGGAATCAAGAGGAGGGTGCCTAACGCCACTATGACGATTATCCAATACGAACTAGCCTTCTTTCTTATAACCTGAACGATCACCAGGATCAGCCCAAGGAAAAATAAGACCTGACTCGCCCTGGATAAAGTTATCCCCCATAGCCCTTCTGCTTGAAAATTTTTCTCCCCAGTAGTGAAATCATCCAAAAGTAACTTTAATTGATCAAAATAATAGCCAGTGGAAGATTGTTTATCCTCAGATCTGACCACATTTTCCTCAATAAATCCGCTATGCCGTCCAATGGATTCGTGGGGATACATAGATAATTTTGGAACAAGAGGTGAAATGCAAATAATAAAGTAAAGGAAAAATAGAACGATATTTCTCAATGTTGGTCCACTTTTGGTCTTGATCCAATTTATTACCAAAACAATCAAAGCGTAAAGTGCCGGAATGATAATCAAAGCAGCTACATATAAAAGGTGCAGACAAAGCGAAACAAATAAAGCAAACAAGAACAGCGTTTTGCTGTCATAGTCATTTGTAAAGATTCTATATAAATAATAAAGTACTCCGGCAATCAACATTGGATTTAAATTGACATTATTCCACCCCAAATTAGACATGTGAATGTCCCAAACAGAGACAGCCAACAATAAAGCACTTACCATGGCTGCTTTTTTGCCCATTAACTTCTTTACCAGCAGATATACAAATACGATTGTAATAATGCTGTATATAACACCTGTTATTCTCACCGAGAATACAGGATTTTTAAATATTGCCAAAAGAAATGCCACCGGAAATGCAGGTAAATTGGAGGGTTGATCACCTATAAAACCAAATGGAGATGGCACAAGACCAGCAAGAATCCGTCTGGCCGATTCCAACCAGTACCATTCATCCAGAAAAAGCCCGTTTTGTTGAATAGGGATTACTCTGATTAAAAACGCCAAGAGCAAAATATGTGGCAGCTTTCCAAATTTATGTGTTGATAGAAATTTTTTAATGGATGTGAGTGTGTTGGAAAAGGATAGGTGACGCAATTTTCTGAAATAACGCTTGATTGTTTTCGCGTTTTTTATCCTGGAAGAAAACATTAATGCAGAAAAGCCTGCCAAAATAACGCTGACGAACCATAGGATCGCTGCAAATTTGGATTGGCTGGAGACTTTCAAGAAATCGGTTGTGAAATGAAGACTAATAGAAATTATATTTACGACAAACGCAATCGCAATGAGAAACCAGGCTATTTTTTCCCCGTAGCTATTGCCGAGTAAGCGACCAGCCCAATTGTTTTTTTGTGGTTTTTTATTCTTAACAGCCAGTGCTTTGTCCGTGTTAAGTGATAACTGCGATTTTGTCCTAAGCGATTCAAAATCAAACGAATTATTAGAATTCATTTATTTACCCCGGAAAGTTAGAAAAACATTTGAAAAATAATTATTTGAATAAATCATTCTATCAAAATTTTTGAAAACCAACCCGGAAAACAACATTCAAATTTTTCCATAGTGACGCGATGAATGAATTCGTGTAAAGTTATACTTGACGAATTTTTTTTAATCATATATGCTATTAATTAATCTGATATTGTCATTAATCAATCAGTGGAAACACAATTTTCAATCTCGAATGCCAAAAACAATTTACACAGAGGGAATTATGGCTTCTAATTTCAACCCTGGAACGCATTTAAAGAGACTTCGAAAAGAACGTGGTCTGAGCTTACGTGAAGTCGCCAGACAAACGGATCTAACAGCATCTTTTTTAAGCCAGGTTGAACACGGTATTTCCAGTGTTTCACTTGATTCATTAAGCCGCATTGCTGAAGCCATGGAAGTGCCGTTGATGTATTTCCTGGAAGAGCAACAAGATGATATTGAAAATTTGAGTAGCCATATTGAGCCAGAACCCTGTGAAGATATTGACCGCTCGCGCCAATATTCCCCTGTGATGAGAGCCGGCTGCCGACCACGCTTGATCATTCCACCTTCCGGGGTGGAGTATCAACTCCTGGTTCCCGATTTGAGTCATAATCTGGAAGCCGTGATTGGCAGATTATCTCCCGGCTCAAGCAATATCGCCCGCCGTTTGCGAGAAGAAACAGAAGAATTTATTTATATTTTGAGTGGCGAACTTCTCATTGGCCTCGGAGATGAAGAATATTTGCTCAAGCCCGGTGATTCAATCAGTTTCCCGGGTAAAAATTTGACCAAACTTGCCTGTGCCTCTCTTGATCGGGATGCCTCTTGGATTTCAGTCATCACCCCGCCTGTGTTTTAATCGCCGGTTTCAGTTGACCTCAATTGATTATTTGATATTCTACACGAATCAATAATTCGCTGATTACAATCAATAGAAATAACGGGTTTTGTTGTTATACCATTTCTAACCCTAAGTATTACTTATCTTGAACCGAATAAAACACCCTTCAACTTATTGACGGAGACTATCAATGAACAATTCTCACCCCACTTTATTTATTACCCATCGCGGCGAACGCCACCAACAGGCTGCCCTGGTTGGATCTCCAAAAGAATTGGCAATCACCATCAAACGGTCACCCACCAAAGAAGAAATTATGGACTTACTACCAGGGATTCAATTCCTGATTTCCGAAAGATCCGGTCTTATTGACGCCGATATCATCTCTGCAGGAAAAGATTTGCGTTTGATTCAAAGGCTGGGCTCGCTGACTTTCGACATTGATCTCGAATCCGCCAGAAAGGCTGGGATTGCTGTAAGTTGCCTGCCTGTGCAAAGCTGCATTCTAGTGGCGGAACATATGATCATGCAAATGCTTGCTTGCGCCAAACGATTGCGTGAAATGATGGACATCACTTCCCAGGCAGATGATTTCGGCAAGCCACCACGATTATGTGATGAGGATTATTTTGCCTATAACTGGGCAAGCTGTTCGGACATAAATGGATTATGGGGTAAGACAGTCGGTATTCTCGGTTTTGGAGAAATTGGCGCTGAAGTAGCTCGCCGCTTACAAGGGTATGGTTGTAATTTGTTGTATAACAAACGCAATCCTTTACCGTCTGCAGCAGAGAAAGAACTGGGTGTAACGTATGCAGGCTGGGATGCGTTGATTTCAACCAGTGATTATGTCTGTATGTTGCTGCCATACTTCCCGCAAACAGCCCTTTCCCTCAGTGATGAGTTCTTCGCGAAAATGAAGCAAGGCGCAATCTTCGTAAGCAGCGGAGGCAGCGGTGTTGTCGATGAAGAAGCACTTGCACGCGTTTTGGTCAGCGGCAAACTCTACGGTGCAGCTCTGGATACCTTCACTTACGAACCTATCGCCAGGAACGATCCATTGTTGCCTCTGGTTAGCGACCCTCGCTTTAATCTTATACTTACCCCACATACGGCTGCAGGCAGTGGTCCAATTGGGGTCAAACCATCTGAAGAACGCCTGGGAGATTATATCAATGTAATGCGTTTTTTAGCGGGTAAAGAGATTTTAGGCAAAGTTGCCTGATCAACTCAAGGCAATGACAGCACATCTTGGGGAACAATTTCTTTAATTCCTTCAGGTGGCGTCCAGAACAGAGTTATGTAGGTATATCCTGTCCTATCTGCATACCGAATCCGAATCAGATGATATCCTGCAGTTAAATTAATTTCAGATTGAACATAAGCATCCCTGCTATTGTTGTCAATTAACAATTGATCGTCCAAATATAATTGTGACTCATCGATAGATTGCAGGCCAAAACTAAATTCTCCATCCTGAGGGATATTAATTTGACCCAGCCACTCAACGGTATACGGCCGCGGTAATGGTTGGTTATGATAGTAAAAGTTGATAAAAGGATCAACTTGTGCATATGCGACTTCTCCAGACCAATCCGGACTGGCATAGTATTGACCTAACAAACCATTGGCAGATACCGGTGCAACAAATAAATTGTTCGAGCCCAGTGGCTGTCGATCATCATCCATCGGTTGCCAGAATAACGCAAAATTACCCCCATTGGCATTCGTTTGAATGCGAATCTTATGATTGCCCTTTGCCAACAGGACTGCCAAATTTTCATTTATGTTTCCGCCTGCATCCACAGATTGACCATCAATGAACATTTTTGATTCTTCAGAAGATTGAATTTCAAAACGATAATCGCCAAAGAAAGGTATGTAGATTATTCCATCCCATTGAACACCAAAAGGATACTGACCCAGGCTTATCTCATCCCATTGAAATTGGAATTCGCGTTGCTGGGTGACAAAGAATGGATAGCCGTCAAAATTAAGGTCTTTATAATAGCTGGCATTCAATCCTTGCACTGCGTAATAATCTGCTGACTGGATATCCATCTCATAAAGAATCGTAGATCCATTTGGATCTTTAATTTTAGCAAAGTCCGCATTGGGAAAATATTTCCTGGCAAGATCGAAAAATGGCTCTCGTTCAGGGTCTATGAAAAAAATGCTACGTTCATTGTTATTATTATCCAACGGGAAGACATCATACGTTTCCAGTTTGGTTGTGTTGTTTATTTTCGGGGCGAGAAATCTAACTGTTGGGGTATTGTGATAAAAAGTACTCAAGTAATAGCTGGCATCGTGCCCCACCTGAGCCATTTTCTTACCAATAATTGTTTCCCGGGTCGAGAACTGAGTCCAGGAATCCGATGATTTTGATTGATAAGTGAAATATAGTGAAAGATTATACACTGCTGAAATGACGAAAAGGATTCCCACAAAGATGGAAATCCCATTCTTAATCATCTTAATGTATTCAGTATCAGTGAGTTTGAATATCTCATAGACAGGAATGATAGCCAGTAGATAGGCTGCAGGAAGGCTGCCGATGGCTCTTAACGATTGTGGTGATTCATAATCAAGGGAAAAGATACCTGGCGCTAACATGATCAAGAACCAGATGAGTAATAACAAGTACTTTGGTTCTTTATAGCGGGTTAAAGCAATCCCAAATCCCACAACCATAAATGATGCACTGATGGGGTCGAGCATCGGTTGACCAGGTAAATTATGACGGCCATTATGGTCGCCTTCATAATTGAACATTAAGAGATGCTCTCTGGTCGTTTCTGTAACAGAATTCCAGGCCTCCGAAACTGTTCGGTTTTTAAATATAGATGTCTCGTTAATCCGACTCCAGAAAGGCTGCGGGTTAAAGAGCGCATATTGGGCAATAGGGATCACGGAAATAACAATCGCTGCACTAAAAACGATCAATCCTGGCCAGGTGGAGTGAAAAAAGCTGCGATCTCGAAGCCATTTTGCCAGAAACCATAAAGCAATTACGACAGGGAAAATTCGCATTGAAGCGTAAAAAGAAAGACCAAGGCCAAGCCCTATCCCAGCCAGCGCAAAATCCATCAGTCTCAACCGCCGGAACGCCCGCATAAGCAAGGCAATCACTAATAACTCAAAAAATGGAACAGTGATATTATCCAGGCCGATCCGGCTCCAGTTTAGATCCCATCTGGAAAAGGCGATAAGGAATGCCAGTAACAAGCCGGTTTTTCGATTGAATAACTCACGACCACAAAAATAGGCGGCAACAATAGTTGCAACCCCGAAGAATGCACTGACAAAACGAAGCGTTGATATTGATATGCCGAATATCTTAAATGAGAGAGCAATTAAATAAACAAAATATGCTGGTACTCGTATCTCTGCAAAGAAAACCGGAAATGAGCTTTCTCCTGACATAATTTGCATTGCCTTCAGACCAAAATCAGCCTCGTCGAACCACAATCCAAAAGGTTGTTGATCCAGGTTGATAAAGCGAATGATTGCACCAAATGCCAGGATCGCAAATAATAAATTGCGCTCAGAGACTCTCCCTTGAGGAGTCAGGTCCGGTCTTGCCTGGCTCTTGATCGAAAGAGCTCCTACTGAAATCAGGAAAATGATAATACTGGCAATGTGTAAAACCCAGGGGAACAGGGAATCTTCTAAACCATTAAAGAGGAGAAATGACAAGACCGCCAAACCCAGACTGAACGTGATCAGAATGGTATTATTCCTGTTTTTCCTTATAGATATCTTCATTAATTGGAGCGGGGCGGAATAGGAGGAGATCTTTGTTTCACCGACAACCGTGACAAATACTGCTATCGACAGAATAAAGAAAACCCCTGCGAAGAAAAATTGATCCCTTGAAAGAAGCCATTGCCCCCCAAATGCAATCAGAATTGATAAAGCCGTTGCAAAGCTTTTATATCTTCTTTTTATCAATTCAATCATCGACGTTCCCTCTACTCTGGATTTTTATCTTTTTAAATCATTTAAACTGGTGAAATGCTATGAGAATCGGCCTTGCTATCAAAAATCACTCCTGGATAACTTCATAAATTATGGCAGAATCCTCGTTACTATCTCCAAAAACAGCTCGCAATAACCCTCGCTGTTCCATTTCATTAAATTTATCCAGCCCTTCAGAAAAATAATATACCCGCTCCAGACCAGAGACGATGATATATTTCACATCATACTTCTTTAAGAACACATTTGCTTCTTCTAGCGAAGTTGTGTTATAAAAATTAACCACATCGTCAATCCGTTTTTCTATTATCGAACCTTCGATCAAGGAGTTATGCTGCCGTGTGTGCCAACTCCAGCCAATCACGGATGGCAGCCCGGTATGAATAGCAATGCGTGCACCCCAACGATATTCGGTGGTGTGCCCTTCCACAATTACGGGTGAACCCTGAACATTATCCTGTAAATAATGAATGGCATCGTAATCCAGGCTCAAATCTATGGGACGACCATCATCGTTGTAAATTGCGCCTTCCAAACTGGCATTGTAAATAGAATCACCCAACATAAAGGCAGATCCATCCAGGGTTCTGGGAGGCAATTGAACACCTGGCCAGCGATCATTGACCTTTTTTCCGGTTGCAATCAGCGGATACACCAATGCTAACAATATCAGCAGTTGCACGGCACCGATCCAAAGAACACGCACGGGCAATAACCATTTCTTGATATATTCAACCATGATAATCAAAGCCAGGCTCATTGCTAAGGCAAGAATAAACCAGGCTTCAATGTAGAAGCGAAATACCATATTTGAACGCCCGACATCACCTTTTAATACCACAAGTTCAACCACAAAAGTCAGACCATACGCTGCTGCAAAAAGAAGCCAGGTCAAACGATCTAATTCAGCGAGCTCTTTCTTAAAGAAGATGATGTAAACCCAGGAAATTAATAGCGGCAAACCAAATGCCAGTACCTGATAATCGTTCTTCCAAAGTTGAAACATAGCATAAATGATCGCCAAAATAATTAATGTGGGAATCCAGGTCAACCAATTTCGTCTTTCAAACCAGCGTCTGTAAATATATTGAATCTCGGACCAAATTGTTTTTAGCAACAAACTGAACATGATAAAAAGTGATAAGCCAAAGACGACGAAATAATCTTTAAGTGGAGTTCTCAAACCCTTCCATAATTCGATGGATGCGTATTCGGTCTTAAACCAGCGTGTGAACGGAGAATAGAAAAGCATCGCCATTGCTACAAATACAGCTATATATAAAAAGGCTTTTTTAAGCTTTTGATCCAACAACTTTTCTTTCAATGTCCAGGTTGTCCAAATAATGGCTAATAAACCAAAGGCAAGAAAGGTTGGAAAATCCCAGGTGTGAGATGCACGAAAGACACCGAAGAATAGACCAGCCATTACCAATGCCAGAATTTGATCAAACCATTTTCTTCTCGTCAAAGGCTGCAATATTAATGAAAGACACCAGGCAAGCGGTAAGGCATAAAAAGGCATGGTGAGTAAATGCGGATGTAGATCAGCATATAAGAATGAGAAGTAAGGGAATTCAGCGATGGGAGTATCTGGTCCATCATGTAATATGGGTCTGGATGCCGCAAAATACCAGCGACCGGAGTCTCCGGGCAACTCTGATTCTCCTGAAATCACACGGCTTGCGCCAGAAAGTACTTGCTCCAATTTACCGGCGGACTCTCCACTTTCAATCAGATTTGCTACTTCAGGTAGATACTTCCACAATAGTTTTACTTCAAAGAAATTTGCGAAGAATAAAGCTGCCAGAAGTGCGAATAACCCGACAAAATAGCCCACTCCGTTTTTGGAAAGGAAGTTTCCCAATAATTGCTTTTTGTTGATTTCTGCCGGTTCTGCTTTAACTGCACTCTGACCAATCAAACGACCCCGGATTCCCGTGTAAATATTGTAACCCACTCCAAAAACACCAATACCTGTCATAGCGAACCAACTGGGCAACACCAAATTGAAGGCCAGTGAAGGCATTACACCCAACAGTTTGGTGGGTATGGCTGCTACCACGTAGCCATAGTAGTAATAATTCAAATAATGGCCAGAGAACCAGGGGTTTTGCGGGGGGAAGTATACTGACTTAATCACGGCATTGAAAAATGCAAAATCCATTGGCTTTTCACCACCCAACCAGGGATGCCAGAGATCGGGGTTTCCAAGACGAATATTTAAGCTGAAAATAAACAACATGGCAAAGATAAATTCCACAACAACAATGTGTCGCCATGATTGTTTCAAATAATCGATAAAATCCGCTTTCGTGCGAAAAAAGATTAATCCATTTATTAGCGCGAAAAATAGCAGGCAGGCTAATAACAACAGTCTGCTGAATGTCACAATTTTTAGACTTCCCAGCAGCCAGGGAAGCCAGGCCATCATTAATAAAGAAACCATACGAATAAATGGATACCCTCGATCTGGCAGACTGGAAAATAACCTGCTGGTTAACGGAAGTACCAGCCAACCGAGTAACAGCAGCAATAAATACCAGAAAACGATCGTTATCCCCTCGTTCTGGTTAATCAGGCTGAACCGGTCAAACATATCTGACCAGGTACCCCCACTTGTCTGGGCTGCAAGGCGATCTTTTGGCAGCATTAAGGCAGTAGGAGCACGGGTGTAATTGAGTGGTACTTGAAATACAACTTCATCCAGATTGACAGAGTCAAAGGCTGCCTGTACTTTTTCCAACGAAAAATCGGCGGACTTCTTGAAGATCATCACTTTGGGATGGTCATATACCGTAAAAGATTCATCCGCCAATTGATCATTGAACTTAAGTGGACCCAAAGTTGGATAGCTATCGAATGCAGCCACCAATTCATATCCTAGCGGGCTTGAAAATGGCGGCTCAAGTTGCGCTGCGTGAGCCTCCATCTCATCCGAACTGCAATCACAACCAAATAGCAGCTGGAAATACTTTAAAGTCAGAGGATATCGTAATTCCAGGCGTGGCATGGCATCGTATGCCCGGTTGGAGGGCAGAACAATATACTCGCTTTTGGCCAGTACATCCAACATCTTTTCACGCTTTTGCGGTGTATCCGCCTCGTACAGTTCGAGATTCAAAGGCGAGTAGATTCCACCCAGAGCATCGATTTTATCAACACTTAGGGGAAGCGCATCATCCCAGGAGGTTTCAAGCGTGAAGTTTTCTCCCAATAACTGGACGGCACTGCCTTCAATCACTTCAAATTTTATTTGATATGAGCCATTACTGGCCAATTCGACATCAGGAAGGTTAAAACTGGCACTCTGCTGATCTCCAGGAGCTAAAAATTCAAAAGTGGTTTCAGCATTCGCAAGTGGGTTTTCCTCATCACGGTCTTTCAAAATACTAACCCGAAATGTCACCGGAGAAGGTGCATATTCTTGCGAAAAATTACTGATTTTAAGACGATTTATTCGAACCGGTGTTTCGATAAAAAACTCCAGCGTTTCTTCCAACAATCCCGGTGTCTGATCTTTGACTGTTAAAGGTAAAATTAGAGCGGGGTTATCTTCATTTTCATTTCCCAATTGTACATTTCCAAAAGACATTCTATTACTGTTATCAAGTCGGTAATGAAAATAATAAGATTGATCCCCTTCAAGGGTAACATCACCAAAATTTACATTCATCAAATCACGGGTTTCATCGTCGTTGAAAACAAGACGCCCATCAGTGACTCGATCCTCTCCTTCAGGATCACGCGAAACTTTGAAATACAGGCTCCCGCCCAGTCGCTTAATCTGCGGAACCGTAATCTGGGTGGCGGTTCCCCCTGCTCGTAGCTTCAAGTCAGATATTTGTGGTTGGTCAGGCTCGAGCACATGATTATTAAAGGTAGGGATAGGGTAAGAAACAGGTCCGGTTGCACTATCCACTTTTAAATTCAGCGGTCCTTCAATATTTTGCAATATCCAGCGCGAAGCTGCCACCCTTGTATGGGGTTGGGCATAGATATTACTGAAAGCGGCGGCATACGCATACGTGCCGATCAACACCACGGTGATAATAAGGTAGCTTAAGTAACCCTGCCAGTTATTCGTAAATTGGCCAAATTGTTGGCGAAGATCCCGACCATTGGTTAGGATGCGTTCACGACTTGACTGAGTTTTAGAATATATCTCCATTAATGCCCAGGCGGCGAACAAGATTAAAAACGGATAAATTGGCAGGAAGTACCGCATATAGCGCCAGAATTGCATATTCTGCCAGATAAAGTACGCCAACACCCAGATAAAGGGGAATAAGTGCTTGCGCCAATCCTTCTTCCAAATACGAAAACCTGCCCACGCCCAACCTACCCAGGCAGCCAGACCCAGCGGAATTCCCATACCCCACTTGACCATATTTACCCAACCGTACTGAACTGGGCGGTTAGTCCAATGGTGGTTTGGCGGCCACTCAGAATTACCCGCCACCTGGTTCGTCACTTCCTTGATTACGGAAATCCAACGTTCATTCAAAGAAAAGTTGGTTATGCTGGGACCATTGAACGCATATGGTTGGAAAACTCTGAAAGCGAGGGCGGTCAGGAGTACAGTCAATAACAATCCGAGTGCTACCCGACCAACAGTTTTAAGATAATTGGGCTGTTTCCATTCCAGAAGTAGATAAATTGCAGCCGCCAGGAAAATGATCGCAATCACTGGCAGGGTATTTACTTTACAGGCACCTGCCAAACCTACTAGGAACCCGAAGTAAGCGAAATATTTAAGATTTTCTTTGGTTACTTTCTGGCCAGCTTTATCCAGTGGAATGGCGTGTAACGCGAAATAAAAACTCAAAATTACAAATACTGTGGCAAATGAGTCAACTGTAAAAAAATGAGACATCTGTATCGGGAAAACAGCAGCCGCTGAGAGCGCGGCAGCCAGCATCGCGACCTTTCTGTTATACAGCCGCATGGCAAGCAAATATAGCGCCCAGATTGCAGCGAGATCAAAAAGACCCGAGAGAAAGCGCCCCACCAGGGTAATAGAATCGTAACTGGCCATATTGACCCACTGAGCCACCATGCGCGTAACGAATAATGGCAACATGCCATAGGTATATGAGCCATGTTTCAGCGGATTTAGGGTGCTGTTGGCTGTATCAAAATAGTCAAATATGCCATCAACAGGCCGAATCTGCTCTGCAACCATAGTCATGTAGCGTTCATCCGGGTGTTGGTGAAATCCGTCATCCCAATCAAGACCACTGAAACGGAAAATGGCACCAATGAGCAATATTAAGGTAAGGATGAGAGCTGGCTTCCAGGCAAATGGAGGTTTTAATGGCTTGGGTTGACCAGGTTTTGCCAGACGAGACGTAGACATAAGGTCTGCAATAAATTTCTCCGATGTCACATTAAGCTTACCCGGTTCTTCTACGGTCTGAAAGTCAATATCCTCAGTCAAATAATCGGGGAGATCAACCTCTTGCATGTCGACTTCATGACTGTCTTGTCCGCCTTCGGCTATTTCAAAAACCTCATGGATTTTTTCCGTGGTTTCGCGATCAATACCCCAAATACTATTTAACTGGTCTAAAGATGTAAACGGTCTTAAAGCCAGAATTCTCTTTGCCAGTCTGGGAGAAATCTTTAAAACTTTGGTGAGTTCTTTTTCACTAATAGTGTTGAGATCTAGCCTGTCATTCGTCTCGCGGCTCATAAATTTCCCTGCTAACCGAAATTTTGTCTGGTATCTGACTGTTTAATTATATGCACATTCCTAAGCGATTGGGATGAAAATCCTCTAAAAAAGAGTGGGGGTAATAATTGCGCAGGTAGTATAACACTGAATAAAATATCGATGCAACGATCGTGCCAGCCGTTTTTATCCAGATTCTAGCAGGGCCATACTCTTTCTATTTTACATACAAACAGAATTTGTAACATCTCAATAAAAGGGGGTTGGCGGGTGTTTTCTGACAGGCGTACGCTTGTCAGAAAACACCCTACCCCAAATTATTGAAAAGATACCAGAATTTGTATAATGAACGGTAAGATCATTTGTTTTTAACGTCCCATATCATCTAACCATTGGAGTATGGCATGGATTATCCATTTCATAATGAGAATGACGAATCCAACCTTGGGATTGCAATTCAGGCTGGTGGGAAATCAAGCCGGATGGGAACCAACAAGGCTAAAGTATTGTTTCATAATCAACCACTTATCCTGAGGGTTATTGAACGCTTGAAGCCATTGAACGCTGAAATGTTAATTATTTCCAACAGTGGGGATTTAGACTACCCACAACTTGCCGGGATTCCAATCTATCAAGACATCTTGATGGATAAAGGACCACTGGGAGGTCTCTATACTGCCCTGAAATATGCAAAGGCGGATCTGATAGCAATGGTTGCCTGCGATCTTCCCTTTGTTAGTGAAGAATTGATTAAGCTGCAGGTAGCGATTATGAAAAAAGAAAACAGTGATGTTGTCATCGCGGAAACCAAACATGGACTTGAACCATTACATGCGCTGTATCGATGCAGGTCCTGCTTACCGGCGGTGGAAACAGCCTTGCATAGTGGCCAACGAAAAGTGATTTCCTGGTTTTCAGGGATGAAGGTGCACACTTTAAGTGAGCAAATAATTCGGAGCGTGGATCCAGAATTAAAAATGTTTTTAAATGTCAACACAATGCAAGAGCTTGAGGAAGCGGGGTTCCTTGAAAATCAACAATTTAAGATCAATATCAATGAAGACAACCAGGATGTTCAAAGTTCATGAATGAAAGAATAGCCCTCACTTTAATGCACAGAAGTGAGGGCTATCCATAATTAATTGGTTTTGTTCAGAATTTCTGTTAGTAAATGTCCTCAACGGTGTTGAATACATTAAATTTGCCAGTCGGTGTCACCAGATTAGGGATGCGAGTGATCTCTTCCAGGGTTGCATCATCGTAGACCACAATCTCACCAACTTTGCCCGGTTGATCTGCATTACCCCAAACACTCACCCATACCTCGGTGCCTTCACGATTGTATTCAAAATGGACAGCGCGCCCATAATCTGCAACCTGCCAGCACTTGTAGGTTTCAGTGGGATTGCTTTTGGCGATAACACAAATAGAGCGTTGCAATTCCTCATCCGAATTAAGCCCAAAATCGACCCAGATCCATTGACTGTTCGGATGTGTCTTAACAAACAGACTGCCACCACCGGGTAGAGTGATGTTACGAACAACCTTCCAGGCGCTTTCAGGATGATTTTCCGGATCTGTTCCGATGGCGATCAAAGATCCCTCGCCAAGATGGGAGGTAGTCCATACCGGACCGTATACAGGGTCAATCCAGTTAGCACCGCGACCTGGATGGGGAATAGCGCCGGTATCAACCAGAGCTTCCAGGTTACCCTCTTCGGCATCAACAACAGCCACGCGGTTGGATTGATTGGCTGCCACCAGGAAATAACGCTTGGTGGAATCCCAGCCGCCATCGTGCAAAAAGAGCTCCGCTTCAATCATTTTAATCGTCGGATTATTTGGATCCACATAATTAACAAGCCAGATCTGCCCGGTTTCCTTAATATTGACAATCCATTCCGGCTTATCATGATTGGCAGTAATTGCAGCAACACGTGGTTCCGGATGATATTCTTCGGTGTCATAGGTGTAACTACGCGTACTGACAATCTTAAAGGGCTCCAAAGTCTGCCCGTCCAGAATGACAAAATGCGGCGGCCAATAGCAGCCAACGATCGCGTATTTATCTGCAAAATCACCTTCCGGTCCGGTGTATTTACTCGTTTCGACTGAGCGCGCGTCATAACAAACTTGAACTTCAGCGATCTTGTCCGGCACCGCCATCCAGGTATCAATCAAAGCCAGTTTGCCATCGCGACCAATTGTATAGATATAACGTCCGGTAGCCGACATACGCGAAATATGGACGGCATAACCCGTATTGATGGTATTTACAACCTCATAAGTATCGCCATCTATCAAAGCTATCTGTCCAGCATCTCGCAAGGTAACCGCAAAAAAATCCTGCCAATCACGGTCGTGCTGAGGTTCTGATGGGCGATCTTCTACCGGGACAATTACATTCCAGGTTTCCAACATTTTTTCCAAAGACATTTCCAGGGGCTGAGGCGGCTCGATCTGAATAAATTCCGCCATCAATTCAGTCTCAGCTTCAGATAAAATGCCCTGTTTTCCCCAATCAGGCATGCCGCGCGGTGTACCATTAAAAATAATGGACGCCAGCCCGGCGGTGCCTTTTGGTATGGTCAAATCCGGTGTCAGAGCAGGACCTGTCGCGCCTTTCCGAAGGACCCCGTGGCAGCCCGCACATCGATCGAAAAAGATCTCTGAAGCATGCGCAAACTCTTCATCCGAGAGAGCAGAGGCGTTATCTGGTGCTTGTACCGTGGGAATATCGCCAATTTCCATTTGATGTTCCGGTAGACCGGCCAGGTAATCGATGATCGCTTCGGTCTCATTTTCCGACATTTTCTCAATTAAAGAAGGTGACATCAAGCCAGCCTGGCAGGCCATCCCTCCGCAATCCGGAGCGAGGTAGAGATCCGGAGATTCTAGGGCTTCGCGAATATAACCCTTTATAGAATTTGCTTTGCCACTATAATCTCCCGAGTCAATTCGCGTCTGGGCAACTTCACCGATTGCGCTCAGATCAGGACCAATTGTGCCGGTGGCACCCGGTACACCAGGAATGACATGGCAGGCAGCACAACCACCTTTCTTGAAAGCGGTCAGGACATCTCCACCTTCATCCTCGGGAGTCTTTTCAATATTAACATCCACATCTTGTTCTGTTGCTTCAATAACAGGTGTCTCAGTCACTTTCGTTGATGAACAAGCGGCCAATAGTACCGTAAGCATCAGGGCAATTGCGATGAGCATAGCCATTTTCTTCATTGGACATTTCTCCTAATTGGGTAATTTTTATCGAATATAAATATAATACACGCTTCTTTATTCTACCGCAACTGTTCAATAAAAATTATTTATAACAAAATATAAAAAGTAATCACTTAGCCAGCGCTTATTTTCCAATGTTTAATTCTCTTTTATTCACCGCAAAGAAACTGGCAGAGGCACGCATAGCGAGAGCTATGAAACAAATTTCTGATTTACCCATCCGTTCTTTGGGCGTTTGTGTTTCAATATTCAGACTCCAATTTAATGGTATTTCTACCTGCCTGAGTAGTAACAATATAAATTACAAAAACAGGTAAAGAGTTGTCGCAAATACTTGTAATTGTTGCCGGGAAATTGTACACTTTGAGTGTGAAATGAGTGTGGAATGCGGGGAAAATTTCACCCGCAATTCAGGGAACTTTTTTGTATCTACAACCATCTTATTATTACCGTAAATGATTTGGCGGATTTAGTTAACGATCAGGAGAAAGAAAATGAAAAAAATTGTTATACCCTTAATTGTTCTTGTTGTTCTTATCGCAGCCTTTGGGTTTGCACCACAAAGATTTGTCGAGGCCTATTCCTACCCTACTTTCAGTATTGTAAGTGTAGAGTCTGATGTTAAAGTAACGATCCAGACTTACAACTTGCCAAAAGACACTGACTTTCGGGTTTTGATGGGTAATTATGGCACCCTGGGTATTGGTGGAACCCTGGTAGCCACCACCAGCTCAGGAGCTGGCGGTAGTCAAACCTTGACGTATGACATTCCCGCTGGTCTAAAAGGTCTGGACCGCATCGCTATCCGTATGGAAGCAACCACTGGTGTTGGATACTATGCTTATAACTGGTTCTGGAACAATACTGCACCAGTCAGCCCAACTGCGACCCCTGTCGGACCGACCCCTGCCCCTGGCTATTCCGGTTATCCCACTTTTTCCATCAGTGATGTCGTATTGGATTCAAAAGTCACTATTAAAGCCTACAACTTGCCCAAGGACATTGATTTCAAAGTTCTGATGGGCCACTATGGGACGTTGGGAGTTGGTGGAACGGAAGTAGCGACCACAAATTCTGGGACTGGAGGAACCCAATCCTTCACTTACGATATTCCGGCGGGCTTAAAAGGTCTGGACCGTATCGCCATCCGCATGGAAGCGAAAACCGGTGTGCCTTATTTCGCCTATAACTGGTTCTGGAACAATACCAGCTCCATTCCTGCACCAACCTCTGTTGTCACACCCACACCTGGCCCAACCCCGATTCCGGGCTATAGTGGATATCCATCCTTCAGCATCATCGCTGTTGTCAAAGATAGCAAAGTCACCATCAAGACCTACAATCTCCCCAAGGATACAGACTTCAAAGTGGCTATGGGCTATTATGGTACCCTGGCGCTGGGTGGAACAACTGTGGCAACCACAGCATCCGGCGATGGAGGCTCAAAAGAGTTCACCTATGATATCCCTGACGGATTGAAAGGTCTGGATCGAATTGCCATTCGCATGGATTCGACCAGCAGTCCTTATTATGCCTACAACTGGTTCTGGAACAACAACGCTCCCTAAATCCCGAACCTGACCTATCAATAGCTTTTCAGCACCCTCAATTTTTCTCGAGGGTGCTTTTTTGTATGAACCAATTTCTTAGATTTCCGCATTTACCATGCTGGCGACTTTTCTCTCAGAAAGCCAACTCCATACCAAATTGGAAATAAATGACCACCTTTTGCTCGCTTCCCGATCAGAGAGCATGCCATCACAAGTGAAAGCAAGGACTACTTTTGTTTGCCAATCAGCCCAGACCATACATGTACCCATTCCAAACGCAGCAAAGGTTGAACCTGAACTGCCAAAACCCATTGCCTGCAGCATAACATCGCCGCTCTTATATTGACTGCCGCCAATGATAAATCCAAGCCCCCAATTCATATTTCCCTGGATGTAATCATCAAAACCATCGTAATGAGATCGAGCCGCCATTTTAATCGTCTCTGGCTGGATGTACTGATGGTCAAGGTAAGATCCGCCAGAAACCAACATTTGAAAAAAAGCAGCCAGATCGTTTGCTGAACTGTGCAAGCCTGCGGCTGGAATTAACGCTCGCCGGATAATAGGCAGGTTGAAGAGGGCAGCTGTCTTGCTCATTTCCGCATCAGCGGCATACACCCTGGGCGAACGCCGCAATTCAGCACTCGGAATTCGCATCCAAATATTCTTTAAACCCATTGGTTCAAAGAACTCCCTGGCTAAGAATTCATCCACAGGCAACCCGCTGACTCGCCGAACGACCTCGCCCAGAATAAAACCAAAGTTGACCAGGTGATACGCCGTGCGACTGCCAGGTGGAAATTCTGCCGGTGTGCGTGCCAGTGTTCGGGTAACAATGTTCCAACTCGGCCACATAAAGATCTGGCGGTACAGATGAGGTGCTGGGACCCCGGCTTGGTGCAGCAGCACGTGTCGGATCGTAGCATTTTCCTTTCCATAACGTCCAAATTCCGGCCAATACACCGCCACTGGCAAGTCCAGTTCCAATCTGCCTTGATCTATCAGGCGTAAAATGGCAGCTGCGGTGAAAGCTTTACTGACAGAAAACGTTAAAAATGGGGTCGATTTGTCAATAATTAATCCCTTATCAGCATTGCCAGCCAAATCCAGTATCTTTTGACCTTCTTCAAAAACAACCAATTGGGCATTTCTCGTTGCGCTGCCGGGTTGAAGTATTTGTAGAAATTTTTGCTCCAGATCGTATTGATCCTCAATCATTTTGCCACCTAACCAATTAATTTTCCTTACTTCGCGATCACTCTGCCATCCATAATTTTATTTATAGCATAGAAGCGAGTGGACCGATTAGAAGGCAAGCGCGATTCAATTATTTTGAAAGAAATTGGCGATCATACAATGCGGCATAGATACCACTTTGATTGATCAATTCTTGATGATGCCCCTGTTCAACAATTCTGCCCTGGTCAAGAACATATATTCGATCTGCTTTTCGAACCGTGCTCAACCGATGGGCAATAACAATGGAGGTTCTTCCTTTAAAAAGCCTCTCGAGTGCTTCTTGTATATGAACTTCAGTAAGGGTATCAATATTAGCAGTTGCTTCATCCAGAATAAGAATGCGCGGTTCAACCAGCATTGCCCGTGCAATGCTGATCAATTGACGTTGACCAAGTGAAAGGTTTACTCCCCCTTCTTGTATTTTCGTGTTATATCCATCCGGCAATGCAGCAATAAATTGATCTGCATTTGCTCTTTTCGCGACCTGAATAATCTCTTCTATACTGGCTTGTGGTTTTCCATAACCAATATTCTCAGCAATGGTGCGAGAAAACAGGAAAGGTGTTTGCGATACAACGACCACTTGTCTGTGAAGACTTTGTTTCTGTACTTCACGCACGTCCATATCATCGATCAGAACTGCTCCAGCGCTAACATCATAAAACCGGGCAACGATGTTGGCGATGGTTGTCTTTCCTGCACCGGTAGCACCGACAATCGCGATATTTTCTCCCGGATAAATTACAAGGCTGAGGTCTTTCAACACCGGAGGACTCTCCGCTGTATACCGGAAATCCACATGAGAAAGCTCGACTTTCCCTCGCATATTTGCCACAGGGATCGCATTTTCTCGCTCTCGAATTTCCAAGGGATAATCCAGTAAAGCAATCACCTGCTCACCGCCTGCCATAGCAGATTGAAAAGTGGTATACAGACGGCTCAATTCAAGAATCGGTTGGAAAAAGCGGGTAACATACGATAGAAAAGCAACCAATATTCCGATCGAAACCTGTTCATTAATCACAAATCTGCCGCCAAACCATAAGACGATACCGGTTGCCAGCATGCCAAGGAATTCCACAGCCGGTAAAAATACAAAGGATAGAGACATGGCGTTTATATACGCGTTCCTATTTTCTCGGTTCACCGCCTGAAATCTTTTTTGCGATGACTCTTCCTGGGTAAAAGCCTGGATGGCGCGCATTCCACTGATATCCTCAGCCAGATCGCCCACCACTGCAGCGATTTTTGAACGTGTTTCCCGGAAAGCAATTTTTGCCTGGCGAGAGAATAACCAGGTTGCAACGACAATCAAGGGGAGAACAGTGAATGCCAACAAAGCCAGTTTTGGGCTCATATTAAGCATAACCACAATGATGCCCACCAGAACCACCACATCGCCGATTAACGTGACTACACCTTGAGACAGTAATTCATTAATTTCAGCTACATCATTGATCACGTGAGAGACAGTGACCCCGGTTATATGCTTATCATGGTAACCCAATTGAATTCTCTGCAGGTGCTGGAACAAATCTGCCCGAATTTTCGCTAGTACATTCTGTCCAACCCAGGAAAGTAGATAGCGTTGACCTGCACTTACGAAGAAAAGAGCTGCAAACGCCAAAGCGATTTGTAAACTTACCGTTGATAAACCCTTGTAAATCTGTGGCGTTATGTGAAGATCTATCGCATTTTTTATCAAATATGGTGTCAATAATGTCAATCCGGATTCCAATAGGGTTAATGTTAAAGCTACTATCATTTTCAAGCGATGAGGCTTCAAATAAGTCAGCAAACGCCGGATGACATGAGCGTTAAATTTACCAATCTCATCTGGATTCGCACCACCAAATTGGTCAATGGCGTCTCGTGGTCCCATTCCGGATGAAGTATTACCAATCGAAAAACTCATCCAATGTCATCCTGTGTTTTCAATTGGCGCATGTATATTTCCCGATATTCCGGTGACTCAGCCAGGAGGCTTTGGTGGGTGCCAGAAGCGGCAATCCGACCATGATCCATGACCAGAATCAAATCTGCATCACGCACAGTGCTGAGGCGATGGGCGATGATGAAGGTAGTTCTGCCTGCCATCAAATTCTGAAAAGCAACCTGAATCAGGTGCTCTGTTTCCGAATCGACTGAAGCGGTGGCATCATCCAGGATCAAGATCTTGGGATCCATCAAAATGGCACGCGCAATCGCCAGTCTTTGTTTCTGCCCGCCAGATAAGGTAATACCACGTTCACCGATTCGCGTGTCATAACCTTCATTACTATCGATGATAAATTGGTGCGCCTGAGCGGCTCTGGCTGCGGCGATAATTCTCTCCTCGCTGGCTTCTTCGCATCCAAATGCAATATTTTCGCGAATTGAAGCTGCAAACAATGTTGATTCCTGTAAAACAATCCCAATCTGACTGCGTAGTGAATGAATGGTAAATTCGCGGATGTCCTGGTCATCAATTAAAATTCGTCCCACAGAGGGGTCGTAGAAGCGGGGTAGCAAGCTGATGATGGTGGATTTTCCGGAACCGGTTGCACCCAATAAAGCCAGCTTCTGTCCTGCATATAATTCAAAGTTAATATCAGCGAGCACCTTGTTTTTTCCGTATTGGAATGAAACATTCTCAAACTTCACCTGACCTCTTTCAATTTCAAGATCCTTTGCCCCGGGTTGATCCTCTACTTCTGAAACAGTGTCAAGAATATCAAAAACCCTCTCAGCCGATGAGCCTGCAATCGCAACTGCCGGGATAATCAATCCCAATCGGCGAACAGGATCAATAAGTTGGCCAATATAAGTAATAAAAGCAATGATTTCACCGATACTGAGTTGACCATTGATTACCTGTGTTCCGCCATAAAAAATAATCATTACAATTCCCATATTGGCAATCAAGAGCAACAGGGGCATATTCAGTGATTGCATACGTGCAGAAAGGACAGCCAGATCTAAGGAGCGCTCGTTCTCGATCGCAAATTTTTTAATTTCGGCTTCCTCTTGCGCATAGGTCTTAACTTCACGTGCCCCTCGCAAATTCTGTTCTACAGCTGTAGTTAAGACCGCCAATTGTTTTTGAACCAGTAAAGAAAGCGGCCTGAATTTTGAACCAAATGAAAGCGATCGATAAACCAGTATTGGCATCGTCAGTAATACCATCAATGCCAGTTTATAATCGATAACCAGCATGATGATCGCGCTGGTAATCAGCAATAAACTCCCTTCCAGAATTCGCAAAGTTGCTCGTCCGGTCAGAAAGCGAAGCCGTTCCACATCTTGAACCGCACGAGAAAGCAATTCACCCGTTTCAGCCTGATCATGAAAGGAGAAAGAAAGAAGAGTAAGTTTTCTTTGAATGAGATTTCGCAGATCAAAGGCAACATTCTGCGATGCAATCTCACTGTAAATTCCCTGAACATAGTTCAGCACCCCTTTTACAGATACCAAACCCAGTAATGCCAGCACCGACCAGCCAAGTAGGGCAGTCTGGTTAGAGACAATGCCCTGATCAATAATCCAGCCTATAAATTGTGGCGTAACTGCACTGATCGCCAATATGCCCAGCAATGACAGGTAGGATTTGAGAATATGCTTCCAATAGGGTCGCAAATAGCCATAAACCCGAAAGAGAAGTTTCATCAGAGAGGTTTGAGTTTGCGGAATGGATAATTGCTGCAATGAAGTTCGTTCAACCGGCATAAGGTTCAATCTCCCGCAGAATAACTATATCATAAGGAGCTTGAGAATAAGTTCAAATCTGGATTTTTTGACCCATTAATAAGGCATCAATGGGTAAATGAGGAGAAAATTCTTGCAGTCTTTTCTTTACCATGCGAAAATGGGAAAGATCCCACAGGTTATTTGCTTTTCTGCCCACCTCATAAAGATGGGTAACGACAATTCTCGATGGATGCAGCGCAAGACAAAATTCGCAAAATTGTTCCAATAATTGTGGCGAATCCTCTTCCGCACTCTTGCGCCCCAGCCACAAATGAGCAAAGAGAACATCCACTGATCCAAATTTTGGCAAAAGCTCGGCGCGATAATTACGAATATCGCCGGGAAACAACCATTTCTTTTCGCCGGATTCCACTAAGTAACCTGTTTCAGAAACACCATGAAGCTTATCCCCGATCACTTCCTGGAAGTGCAAACTTGTAAAAGGCGTGATATTGATCCCTGCACATATGATTCTCTCCCCACTTTGTGCCACAATTATTTTCTGTGGCTGAGGTAAAAGTTCCAAAAAATCATCCAGCAATTCTTGCGGCACAATCCATTGGATCGGGTAATCTTTCAAAGCTTGCACTAGCCCACGGTCGAAGTGGTCGTTGTGTCGATGGGTCAATAAAACAAAATCCAGCTTAGCAAGATCAGCTATTTGCTGCTGCCAGAATGGTGCCGGTACGCGTGTGGAAAGCAAAAACGGATCCACTGCCCAGCGGATGTTATTCGTGCGGAAGAGATAATTTGCAGAATACATCAACCAACCTATACTGGCGGAAGAATCACAGGACCATTCTGCAATCATGGCTTCCCAAAGATGCTCGTAGTTCTTTATGACATTTTCACGGAAACTGTCTATTTGAGATTTTCGGTTCTCAGAGCTCAGCATCAGGGTAGTGCTCACTTATAAAAGCCTTTACTTCTGGTAGGGAGCGGTCAAAAGGTCCCAATTTTTCCATCTTCATACTGGTAACTGCAGCAGCCCATATTGCCGCGGAATGAGGATTTGTTCTCGTCCGAAACGCCATGTAACTTCCAATGCAGGTATCCCCGCGGCCGCTACGGCCAATCAAATGACTGGGATAGAATTTATTGGCATAATACTCGCCATCAGCCAGCACAAGGACACCATCTTTATGTGTCAGCACAATTTCTCTTGGACCCATCGCAGCCAGTATGGCCGCGGCTTTATAGATATCACTTTCCCCCGTCAAAAATTCTGCCTCGACCGCATCGGTTTTGACAACGTCCAGCAAACCAAGCGTCTCTGCCATTTCCGGCCAGGGTTCATACAATAGATTCCCTTCCCGGTGGACTCGTACGAAACCTTGCATATCAGCAGCCACCAGAATATTTTTGGCTCGCAAACTCTGAATCACATCCAGCCCTACTTCTCCCCGGATGCTGGGACCAATGACAGCTACCTTGGCAGCCAGGCCGTTAATCTGTTCAACAATAATAGGAGCTGCGATTGACTTCACAGTCAAATTACGTATATCCGGATTGCTGGTGGGATAATCGAGTATCATCGTCGTTGAGGCAGGCGAATATTCCACGTAACAATCAATGCCCGCATCTTCCAGGCTCTTAACCACTCGTTGATCTTCTTCTGCTAATCTGGTTACCACAGCAACTTCAAACCCCAGATGCTTGATAGCATGGGCAGCATAATTAATAGCCCCACCGTCCACATATTTCGTCAAGTCGGGAGTGTTGATCTTATCTTTGGTGTAATTTCCAATACACAGGATGTCATAAAAGCTAGTATGCATTGTTCCTCTTGTTTTGATCTGTTTGTTTTTTTGACATTTTTTTAAATGAAACGTGAGAGAATCCAATAGATGGCACCCGCCAGAGCAGCTGAACTTGGGATTGTCAAGAGCCAGGCAGTGCCTATTTCTGTAGCAACATTCCAGCGCACCTTGTTAACCCGTTCTGCAGCACCCGCCCCCATAATAGCGGAGCTGACAACCTGGGTAGTGCTGACGGGACCGCCAACAAGCGAAGCAGTCAGGATGACAATGGCTGACGCCAACTGTGAGGAGAAACCATCAACTGGTCGAATTTTATAAAATTTACTGCCGAGTGTGCGAATTAACTTCCAGCCACCCATTGAAGTTCCCAGTGCAATCATTAATGAGCATAAGAATATCACCCACAGCGGAACGGCGAAACTCTTCAGATAACCACTTGTAACCAGCGCTAATGTGATTATGCCCATTGTTTTTTGGGCATCGTTGGTTCCGTGACTTAACCCCAATGCAAGACTGGTAAGCACCTGTGCGCGTTTAAAAAATCCGTTTATTTTCGGAGATGAATTCCATCCAAGCAAAAGACTCAGCTTTAAGATGAGATAACCCATTACCAATCCGATTATGGGAGAAGTAAACAAAGCTATTAAAACTTTTTCTAAACCTGATAGCTTGATTGCATTCCAACCAGCACCAACTATGACTGCTCCCATAAATCCACCAATTAAAGCATGCGATGAACTGCTGGGAAATCCCAGATACCAGGTGAGAAGATTCCATAAGATCGCACTGATCAGCGCAGCTAATAGCACATTGGTATTGATCACTTCTGCCACGACGATTTCATGACCAATTGTGTTAGCAACAGCCACACCGAAGATGAAAGGTCCGCTAAATTCAGCCAGAGCGGTCATGGTTAAAGCAGTCCGAGGAGAAACTGCCCGCGAGGAAATCATGGTCGCGACAATATTGCTGGAATCATGAATGCCATTCAGAAAATCAAAACCCAAAGCCAAAATAATAATGATGATGATAGTTAGCGACATTGAATTTCCTATGTCATCTTCACAACGATATCAGCGATTACATTAGCAGCTTCATCGCCGCGATCGGAAGCATTGCTGAGATGACGGTAAACTTCTCGCAGCTTAAGCACCAGGATCATTTGATCCAAGCCGGTCACGTTATTGAATAAATCCGCTAGTGCCTCCCGATAGACTTCCTCAACCCGATTTTCAAGTGCCTTAGCTCGCTGAGCGTGTTCAGCAGCGACATTAGGGTGATCACCTAAACGTTCCACTGCCTGGTAAAGCTCGAAAGCACTATCCCTTAAGAGACTGCCCATTCTCAATAGAAATGGGGTCGGCTCAAGTTTAAATATAATCATCTCCATTACCGTACTATACGCATAATCAAGAACATCATCAATGGTCCGCGAAAGATGAAAAATATCTTCGCGATCAAATGGAGTCACAAATGTACGGTTCAATTCATCAATCAGTATTCGCCGGGCTTCATCGGCTTCCTTCTCTTTCTGAGTGACCAGATCGGCAAAAGCAGCATCATTGCTGGCAAAATACTTCTTTAATGCTTCCAGACCTTCTAATGTGAAAGAAGCCTGTTGTGTGATGAGATTGAGAAACTTGTTTTTTCGTTTTTTAAATATAGATGCCATTTTTTTCACTTTCTACAATAAATTAGATAATCTCTTTTTGTTCCAGAAACTCGAGACCCTGTTTAAGTTCTTCTGGGGTATTTCTTGGGTGAATTTCCAATGTTCGAATCATCTTTGCTGGGTAAGTACGGGCGCATCATGTCAAAATCAACTTCGCCCATGCCCGGTGCATAATGGTCTACAATTCCTTTAACATCATGAATGTGAATTTCGACCATCCTTTTCGAAAATCTTTGCAACCAATCTTTATGGGGGATGAATCCCAGGCGATCCAGTGTTTGGGCATGCCCAACATCATAAATGAACCCCAACTGATCCTGGCTACCCAGTGCTAACAAATCTTCCATCTCGTCTATCAGGGGAAGATCAAAGTAGTGATAGCGATTTTCAAGTGCCAGACGGATATTTAGTGGAGCGGATATTTGCAAAAGCTCGCAGATACTGGTTTTCAGGGCTTCCATGTGAGGTCCAGCCAATCTTTTTCTTTCCTGCATATATTGGTGCTTCAGTAATTGATAAGGCTCGCTGGTATCACCCTCTTTTTCAAATAAATCTCTCAGTTTAGTTTCCAAAGAGAGATCCATCACGATCTGCCCACAATGCACAACAATATTAGTCACTCCAATTTCGTTGGCCAAGAGGATAGAATTTTTGATTGATTCCACCCCTTTCCGGCGTTTTTCTTCATCTAAAGAGGATATAATCCAGTCCAGCTTTTTGAGATCATTGGCAGAAACATCTGCCGGACACGGTTCATGAATGCTGGTTGTGAAACCATCTTTTAAATCAATCCCATTTAACATGGCGGTATTGATCTGGTGGTTTAATTCAACCCCTTCAAAACCCATCCGCCTGGCAGCTTGCACAAAATCAGAAAGTTGAGGGAAATTATCAACTGCCCACATGGTGGATAGTGAAAGACAAAATCGTTTCTCCGGTTTGGATTGAGATTCTTTCGGTGGAAACAAGGCTTTAAGTTCCAACAGGTTTTCAATATACGCATCCGGTTGGGGAAGATCCGAACCAAAATTCGCGCTGCTTTCCTCTGCATTACTGTTGTAAATGATAATTTTGTTAAAGCCAGCAGCTCTCGAAGCCACGACATCACGGTCGAGACGATCGCCGATATATGCACAACGGCCCGGGTCAACTTTCATGCGGCGGGTGGCCTCCAACAAAATATCCGGATCGGGTTTGCGTTTGCCATATTGACATGACAAAATTACACATTCCATCATCCCTGTGAGGTTTAATCTGTGTAGAAACTGTGGAACCTCCACACTGGTGGTTGTGTTACTGACGATTCCAAGGCGGTAACCTCGCCGAAAAAGCGTAATGATAATTTCTTTCGTCTCAGGGAAAATTTCACGTATCGCGATGATTTTTCGCCACTGGGCGTTCAATTGCATGGCCAGCTTTCGCACCACCTGTTCTGGTTGATCGGGCAGCATCCAGCGAGTCCATAATTCTTCCTCGTTTAATTCAATATGCGTTTCGCGAGCCCAGGTACTATAACTCTTTGCGCCTTTCTTCAAAGTTCGGAAAAGCTCATCCTTCTCGATATCCAGCTTCAGAAGTTTGGTTATTTCACCAAGAGCCAGCATGACCGCGGGTTGCTGCTGACGCCACGTTCCACGCAGGGTACCTCCAACATCAAATAAGATTACATCTATGTCATCTGTCATGTTATTTCGTTAGGATTTCCTTCTTTTCCTGAATGATTTCTATTTGTAAAAGATCTGAGAACGCAGAAATAAAGGTGTCTGCATGGACGGCGGTCTGGTTATTAAATGCTACAGTATGCATACCCACTGCCCTCGCACCATCCAGTTCGTCTTCATCATGACCGACAAAAACAGATTGGTGAGGCGCAAGCCCCAATTGATGTAAGGCCGCCAGATAGATGTCGGGATCAGGTTTCTGCAGGCCAAGTTCCTTTGAGGAGATAAAACAATCGAACAATTCTCCAATACCGGCATTTCGGAACCATCTCAGTTTTTGAGCAATCGGAACGGCAGTATCCGTAATGATCCCGAGATAGTATCCTTCCTTCTTGAGGGCATGCAGCGTCTCATTCACCCCCGGGAAAAAGACAACCCGATCATCTTCCATATCCAGGATCTGCATTCCTTCTTTCACGCCTTCACAATCATATATTCCATATAAATGCACCATTGCTTCCAGGTATTGGAACCGATCAAGTTTTCCTTCAAAAGCTTCATCCTTGAGTCTGCGGATACCGTTGTGTACATCAATCATTGGGTCAATTCCCTTCCGCTTTAAGAAAGCACCAAACAAAGCAAAGCGGTCGGGTCGATAATAAAGCACATCACCGGCATCAAAAAGAAAAGCGTGGATAGGGTTGTTGTGTTGATGCAGATCCATTGAATTGCATTGCTGAATCAAGGGCATTAGCTCGCTCATGGATGCAATCTTCGCATCCGGTGTAGGACCGCTATCATCCTCTCCATGCTCAAATTGGTGCTCGATCTGAATCGTATATCCAAACCCAGCCTGATAAGCACCCTTAATATCTCTTTCCACACGGTCCCCAACAAACGCACATTCACTGGTAGCTACACCTGCCAGGCGTGCTGCGTAATAAAATATTGATGGGTCTGGTTTACGAATATGGAATGTGCTCGAAAGTACAACGGGATCAAAATATTGATCAATACCATATTGTTTCAGGGTTGCGGGAACCTGTCCAAGGCTATTAATATTGCTGATCAGACCAATCTTGAGACCAGCCGCTTGTAGTTGCTTCAGCATCGCTGGTACCTCAGGTCGCATTTTTCGTTGATAATAATTCATTTCTAAATAGATCATTAATTCTTCAGCAATTGCAGTAAGTTTCTCCAGTGGAACGGGTAAATCATAAAATACAAATTCAGACCAAACTCGCCATGCAGGATATTCCACATGCGATTGCAGGGATAAATCATGGTAACGTCGAATCCCGTCAGAGATCATTTGATGTAAGGCTACATTTGAAAGATTCGCGTTGATTCCGCCCTTTTTTAGGATTTGATCAAGACCAGGGGTAGCAGCCAGGCGCAATTCACGCGTGTATCCATACGTTTCTATCGTTCCACCCATATCGAAAAATACCGCTTTAATTGTCACACTTTCGCTCCTGAAAAATTTATTTTTTCATCAGTAAGTTTCCAGTAAAAATTAAGACCTATCATAAATACGGATAAATCTTAGTATTTTGTTACTGCAGGGCACGGGATTCATCTCGTGCCCTGCAAATTACATTGCAAAAGCTAAATTGCGCTAGATTGAGTTTATTTTCCCAGATTTAGAAGATAGAAATCACGAGCCTGAATCATATTATCGTATGCATATTGCTCGGCAATAAACCAGGTCATATCAAAGATTTCATCCAAAGTCTTTTGTCCTTCAGGAACTTCATAAGTTGAATCCGGGAAGAATGTCCCAAATTTTGCCCATGGTTTGCGTCCTTCAGGACTGGTTATATATTGAACCCATAATTTGGCGGCATTCGGATGTGGCGCCTGGTTGAGAATTCCGACATAACTTTGGCTCTGCACACCAACTTTTGGCTCTAGACCCCAGCAAGGTTCAAATGCCAGCAGACCTTCCTGTACATCAGCCATATTGGAATAAGAGGTTAAGGCCATATAGCTTTCAGTCATGCCTGGTGTGGCAAACGCTGAATCGACATCATCACCACCCGGTTCCGGGATTGGACCATTTTCAGCAAATCTTTTCAGCCAAAGCCAACCAGCATCCGGGGTGTCATCATCCAGGACAGGTTCTGAGCCGTAGAGATCAACGTAAGCCTGCTTCATCTCGTCTACATGAGAGGCAATCGTGATCAATTTGCTGAGTGTAGATGCATCTACCAGAGGATCCTCAATAAAGAAGCGACCTTTCCATTCTGGATTGGTTAATTCCCAAATATTCGAGATCGGACAGGTATCTTCCAGTTCCGAATTGTAGGCAAAAACAGAGGTGCCAAAACAACTCATGAGTAAAGGTTTAGTATACTCCTCTGGTGTAACTGCCGCAGTGCTCTCAGGCAGGAAGAACCATACATAATTTTTGGGGAGTACCGAACCGACCAGTTCTGCGCCACCACTGCTGAACCACACATCACCCGTAAATGCACCGGCTTTCTGCTCTTCTACAGTTTTTAGCAAAACATCATCGCCACCCAGATCAAAAGCCTGAACTTCAATACCAGGATATTTTTCCATAAATCCTTCGGCAGCTTTTTCCACCTTGGATGAATTTGCGTAAACCAATAATGCGCCTTCGGCATTGGCAGCAGCTTCAATAGCTGCCCAATCATTAGTGCCGGTGTAATAAGACCCAAGTTCATTGGTCTTCAGCCACTCTTCTTGCGGTGACATTGGCACAACAGTTGCTGGCACTGCAGTAGGCGGTACATCCGTTGGTTTTACTTCTTCCACAGCCGTGGGATTCGATGCTGCAGGAACGTCTGTTGCAGCAGGGGGTTCTGCAGTTTGGGCACAGGCTGCCAGCATGCTGACCAAGAGAATCAAGGTTACAAATCTAACTATCTTTTTCATTTACTTTCTCCTCGCAAATTTTGGGTAACAAGAATAAAATCGTTCTTTGATTCAATAAAATCATAATTGTTTTCCAAATGCCTCCTTGAACAAATCAAATCATAAAGAATATTATTCATTATTGACTTACTTGGAAATTAAATTTCCGGAAACACTGTCGTACAAGTTGGTACATTCCTCATGGAAAGTAAGCCAGATAGGCTGGTCCATCTGCATATTGCTGACACCCATCTCACGGATGGTGACTTCCGTATCACCCTTGCGGGCGATGATAGTGGTCTCTGCTCCGGAAGGCATTACAGAGTAAGCTTGAAATTCCAAAGCCTCAGGAATGGCTTCCACGCTCACGCTGACATCTTCAGGGCGGATGCCAAGCACCACATCACCAGAATGGTTAAAGGTCTTGACCGGGATATTCAATCCATTCACATTGACTACATTTTTGCCGGATATATATCCGGAAAGCAAGTTCACTTTTGGGTTACCAATAAAATCCGCGATGAAGAGGTTGGCCGGGAAGTGATAGATAACATCGGGAGATGCCATTTGTTGAATGACTCCCTCGCGCATGATGGCAATATTGGTCGACATGGTCATTGCCTCTACCTGGTCATGGGTCACATACACAGTGGTTGCGCCAGATACATAATGCAGGCGTTTGATTTCGGTCCGCATATCCATGCGCAAACGTGCATCCAGATTTGAAAGCGGTTCATCCATCAAAAATACGCGTGGGCTGTAAGCCAGCATTCTAGCCAGGGCAATTCGCTGTTGTTGTCCACCGCTCATTTCGCGCGGATAGCGATCTTCATAGCCGCTCATTTTTACTTCTGCTAAAGACTGCTTGACTCTCTTGTCCATTTCATCTTTAGACATCTTCTGAATTTCCAGGGCAAAAGTCATATTCTTATAGACGTTCATATGCGGCCAAAGGGCATAATTCTGAAAAACCAATCCCAGGTCCCGCTGTCCAGGTGGCAGAGATACACCTTTTTTGCGGGAGTAAATCAACTTATCGCCCACAAATATCTCGCCATCATTCGGATCTTCCAATCCTGCGATGCAACGTAAGAGGGTCGTTTTACCGCAGCCAGATGGACCAAGCAGGGTCAGAAAAGTGCGCGGGTCTATTGTCAGGCTGACATTGTTTACGGCAATTACATTTCCAAATTTTTTGGTGAGATTTTTTACGATGATGGGAGTATCCATTTATCTCTTTCCTTTTCTTCCTTTGTTAAATTCCCAGGCCTTTTTTCAAACTGCCACCACGGAAACGGCTGATGAGAAAATTGCCTATCAAAACAATAACGATCAATAATATGATGACAGCATCGGCTTGCTGCTCATTACCATTTTCTATGTAACGCATGGTCATACTGGCCAGCACCGCAGTTGAAGGCGTAACGAGTAAAATAATCAGTGACAATTCGCGCATTGTGGTGATAAATGTTAGCAAAAAGCCAGAAACAAACCCTGTGCTGGTCAATGGGAATATGATGCGGAAAAATCTCCGCCAGGGAGAAGCACCTGCCAGGGCGGCTGCCTCCTCCAGCTCCTTGCTGACCTGCAACATAGCTGAGACACCGCTGCGTGCCGAGTAAGGAATGTGTTTGGCGACCGATACGACCACCAGCAAGGCGAATGTGCCGTACAGTGCCGGGATCGGGCCGACCGGTTTGGTAAACATCGATATATAAACCGCGCCAAAAGCAATACCAGGAATCACATAAGGAATAAACGAAAGCTGTTCTACCAATTTGGAAATTCTCGTACCGCGTCCTTTGACAATAGCATATCCCAAAATAACGCCAAATAAAGCGGTAAACAGCGCGGTAAAAAGTGAAAGCCGAATCGAATTCCAGGCACCACGCCAGATACGTGGATTGAGCAAAATGCCTGGTTCACCGCTGTTGATCGAAAGATCACCCTTGCCAATCCAGTGCTCCAGCGTAAAATTACTGAAACTGTAATTTCCGCTGCGCAGCATTAATGTACTGTAAATCAGTAGTGCCAGTGGCAGCACAGCAATGATGAATTCGAAGACAACCACCAGGATAGTGAACAAAACTTTATAATTGCGTAATTTAACTTTTTGGGCCATAAACCCGCGCCCGCCAATGGTTTCATAACTCTTGCGCGTGCCCACCACCTTCTGGTTCAACATGATGGTAACCATCGCAAATAAAATTAATACGATCGCTAACACAAACGCATCCCCATAACTACCGATGGTAGTATTGGATCGCAGCATTGTAGAAAGGGTATAGTATTGAACCGGCACACCCAGCACATTGGGACCACCAAAGGTGCCCATTGTTTTTGAAAAAGTCATGATAAAACCGGAAGCAATTGCCGGGATGACCAACGGAAATGTAATCTTGCGCATGATCCGCCAGCGACCGGCGCCCATTAATTCCCCGGCTTCTTCCAGAGAAGAATCTATAGAGAGCAACGCTGCTGAAACAAATAAAAAGAAGAATGTGTAATAATGCAGCCCACTGCTGACAATAATCGGAAATGGTCCATATGCTAACCAATCTGGTGTAGAGGCTCCCGTTATAAATTCCAGAATACCGGGCGTACCTCCTGATCGCTGATTCTTAAACAAAACCGTCCATGCCATCGCAATCGTCCAAGAAGGCATAATATAAGGAACAGTGGCAAGCAGATTGATGATACCTTTTCCAGGCACATCTGTACGCACCACCATCCAGGCCATCAAACCGCCGATTGTGAGTGCCATTACTGTAGCTCCCAGCGATATAGTTAATGAGTGCAATAATGGTTCATAGGTCATAATCTTGGCGATTTTGCTTGTCAACATCCTCAGCCAGTGATACCAGGTAAAATCACCTACCTCGGCATCTTTCAAAATCCTCAGATCGCTATCCTGAACTGTAATCGTGGTCATCACCATGCGATAGAGTGGGATAAGAACCATATAAAAGATCACTACCAGCATGATGATTGAGAGCAAAACATGCGGTGTGGTTACCCATCGAAAAAATCTTCTGAGTCTAGCGATTAATTTATTTTTATTTGCAGATTCGGGGCCATCAGAAATTTGCACTATGCTTCTCCTATGTTCACTACGATTGATGATCGCTTAAATTTTGCCGTAATTGATCCAGCTGGTCCAACCGACTAACGATGGAGGCTTCTTCGTCATTCGCAATGGTCAGCAGCAATGCGTTGATGATGGTCATTGGTACTACCAGGGAATGAAATGCGGATACAGGCCCACGTTTGGCAGATAAAACGACATTCGCTTTCTCACCAATGATGGATCCAAGCGTGTCGGTTAATAATATTACCGGGCAGCCAACCTGGTTCGCGTGATTCAGAATAATTTCAAGGGAAGGATGAAGATCAAAAAAACCGATTGCAAACAAAACATCACCGGGTTTCATCAATAAGGCTGGTTCCAACACCTCGCGCCCAACTGTGGTAAGTGGAATTACGTGTTTACCATAGCGGGTCAGGCGTACATCCAACAAATCAACCAGGGTTGTAGAGGGACCGCTGCCGTAAACGAAGATATGCTCACGCTGAATGAGCAGCTCGACTGCTTGTTGCATGGCACCCCGCTCCACGGTTTGAAGCGCTTGGGTCAGATAGTCAATTTCAGAAACCGTTAACTGCTCAAAGATATCGCCATCTTCCCGTAAATCATCCAACTTACTACGCAGACGGGCTGAATGAGTGACTCGTTGGCGAAAATTTTCCTGCAGAAGTGTGCGCATCGCCGGGAAACTGGGGAAGCCAATGGTTCGCGCAAAACGTACAACCGTTGCTTCACTTAACCCCAGCCGGTCGGCCAACTCACTGGCAGCCATAAATGCGGAAGCTTCTTGATTTTTCCTTAAATAGTTCGCAATTCGTTTCTCGCTTTTCGTCAATTGACCAAAGTGCTCACTAATAATTTGACTGAACTCAGCGCTCATCGTATTTTCAGTTTTCATTTTTTTCTCAGGAATTTGGGTTGGCTTGTGGATTAACAAAAAAAATATTTATGCAATATTTCTTTCATTTGTTCATAATACAACATTTTTAAAATTAATGCAAGTATTCTTTCAGAATTATCTTTCAATCAAAAAGCGCGCCGGGATAGATGGTATTGGGTATTCAAAGTTGAATCTGATAAAAGTTCTTGAACAGAGGGCGATGCCCATATGGCTGCAGCGGTCGTATCAACTGCCAGATCACATATTTCTAATTGCGGTATAAAGACCTGTTGCGCCATCAGATACTGATCTTTGAAGAAGCGGTTACGAAAGTAGTCTATTTCATATTTTTTTCGCAAATCAATATCTCTACGCCACTTCCGTTTCATGCGGATTGGGTCATCAGTCAGATAAACGACTTTGACACCAATCAGGGCTGCCACTTCCGGGATTAGAAAAGGTGAGTTGCCTTCTACGAAAATGATGTCTGCCGGTCGTAAAACTTCTGGATGGCACCCTGGTTTGAGTTTCCCAAGCAGGTCATGTGAAGATGTAGCAGCAATAAAATCATATCGAGGAATTTCCACAGCCCTGCCTGCCAACAATTCTTGAAGACTGTTTGTAAATAAATCAAAATGGAGTGCTTCTCTTCCCAGGGAATCAATCCCCTTTTCCTCACGAAAATCACGATCGGTGAGGAAGTTATCCAGTTCCAGACTGGATACGTTGTGGCCATTATTTTTAAAATGCGCGCTTAATCGCTCAACAATTTCAGTTTTGCCGGCTGCCGTCGGACCCGCGATTGCAAGCACAAGTGGCGTTCCCCGAATTTCAACCAGAGCGCTCAGGATTTCCATAAAGGCTTGATCCACTTTCTGGTTAGCCTTTTGGAATTCCTGGTAGCCGATCGCTTCGCAGCGGTCAAAAATCTCTTGCTCTTTTTCGAATTGCAAGAAAGGAGTTCCTGCAAGGTGAACTGTGACAGCATTGGTGTAATAAATCGTGCGTGGGATAAAGTAAAATCCGCGTGGATCAAAGTAAAAATTTTCCTGCACCCACCCCGCGCTATAAACTTGTGAGATTAGCCCGGCAAAGATCATTTGGTTAAGATGAAATATATTGTCATCCAGCCCCAATTTTCCGTTTTTCTGGAATTTCACATTAATTTGAAAGTAAAAATCCGAAGAATCGATCTTTATCTCGATATCTTTAACCGTGTCAGTCGCAACCGAATTCCAACCCGTTTGCGGCTTGAAATTTTGAAGCGCATATTCAAATTCATAAAATACCAATTCTTGAATCGCAGGCGAAATTTGCTTTAAGACATCGAATAAGATTTGCGTACTTTGTTTTTCATCAATTTCCTGAACAATTTCAGCATTCATTACTTTTTTCCTTCAGACAAATCGGTTCATCAAATAAATCCGATGAAATTTCGAAAAAATCACTTCAAGCTCCATATTTCGCCAGACGGCCAGCATTCGCCAGGGCAATGGGCATGATTTCTTTCGCCGGCAGCATACCCAGGCTGCCCGTCCGGCAGGCTTGTTCACCGAATTCAGGAACCCCATCTGCGCGAACATTGTGCGCATACATCAGCAGCGGCACCGGATGCCAGCTGTGCGCCCGCATCACTGCCGGTGAGGAGTGATCACCGGTTATGATGACTACATCCGGCTGCAATTTCATTAAGCGGGGAATGTATTGATCCACTGCTTCAATGGCCTGCACTTTCCCTTCGAAATCGCCATTTTCTCCGCAGGTGTCGGTTGTTTTATGATGAATATAGAAGAAGTCGTAATTCGGCCAGGCTTTTTCAAGCGTGGTGAACTGACCCTCCAGACTTGCTTCCGCTACTTCAAGCACGTCCATTCCAGCCAGGCGTGAAACCCCACGGTACATCCCATTCAAGGCAATTGCCGCAGCTTTCAATCTCCATTTTTCCGCAAAGGAAGGCACTTGCGGAAACTGGGCAAAACCACGCAGCAAGATAGCATTAGCTTTAGAGCTACCTTTCAGTATTTGAGCCGCTTGTAAAATAAACTGGTTAATCCAAATTGCAGCCTGTTGGGATTGGGCATCCCGCGCATTCACAGCCAGGGTGGCTACACCTACTTTCAAGGGATCATTATCGCTTAAATTAGCTTTGAGGTTTTCCGCCCGCATAATTAAAGCAAAGCGATGCTCTTTGATCGGTTCTACAAAGAATTGGGCGCCATCGATTTTAATTTGACGCAGCAATTGAATCAGCGGCAAGCTTTCCGGACCAGATAGACGACCTGCACGCCTGTCGAGCAGTAAACCATTCTCATCTACCAGGCAAAGATTTCCGCGAGCGGCAACATCGCCGGGATAAAGATCAAAGTCAACACCTAATGCTTCCAATACACCGCGCCCAATTTCATTGGCAATCGGATCATAGCCAAAAAGGGCTACATGACCGGGACCACTGCCAGTAGTGACCCCATTTGCTATCGGGATTGATAAACCCAGCGCAGATCTCGCAGCCAGGGCGTTCATATGTGGACGAGACGCGCTTTCAAGCTCTGTTTTTCCTCCAGCCTCACGCGCCAGTCCTCCGAGACCATCCATAATCAACATGACAATCTTTGTATCAGCGGGTTGGATTAACTTTTGCATTAATTGTTCAGTCATATTTTTCTCACATTTTCCGATTAATCGTTAATGTCCTTCAATTCATCCTGCAAAAAAGGTTCCAGCCACAATTGAGCAAGTGAAGTATCCACAGCCAGATCACAAATTGACAATAATGGCAAATAGATTTCCTGGGCACGAATAAATTGGGTTCGAAAATAGCGATTGATAAAGGCAGTTGGATGATATTTTTTCCGTAAATCGATATCACGCTTCCATTTTCGCTGTAATCGCACCTCATCATCAGCCAGGTAGACAATTTTTAATCCAAGATAGGGCTGCAATTCAGGGATTTGAAAAGGGAAATTTCCTTCCAGAAAGATAACATCAGCTGGCTCAACGGTGAGCATGTTTTTACCTGTCCGCAGCTGACTGTTTTCATCATGGCTGGATTTTGAGCTGTAAAAATTATATTGTGGAATCGAAACCTGATTGCCTCGTTGAAGTTCTTGAATGCAATTGATAAAGAGATCGAAATGAACTGTTTCAACGCCATGTTTGTGTCCATCCCGATAATCCCGGTCTTTTCCAAAATGATCCATCTCCAGTGTCCCGCAACGATAGCCTTTGCCTTGCAGGAAGTTTGTCAGCCTTTCTACTATTTCGGTTTTGCCTGCAGCTGTCGGTCCCGCCAGGGTCAATAAAATAGGCGTGCCTCTTTTTTTGAGAATTTTTACGATAACCTGCATCAAATTCTGGTCGATATCTGCATTTGCATGTTGATATTGGCGATATCCGATCTCAAATAGGTTTGCCAACTCAGCCTGTCGTTTTTCAAATTGAAAATAGGGCTGATTGCCAAAGCGTTCTTTGATGGCTAATGTAAAATAGCAGGTGCGCGGCAGAAAGAAAAATCCGCGCAGATCAAAGGAAAAATTATTTTCAACCCATTCAGCTGGATATTTGCCCGTCACAAGACCGGCGAATAACATTTGGCAGAGACGAACAATTTGTGGATCCATTATGATTGTTTTACCGGCCGCGGTTTTGATGCCAATAAACTCATAAAATGCACCAGATTGGATATGTTCTTCAATCACGTCCGTTTCTTCCAGCGTAATAGAATTCCAACCCCGAACCGGCAGGTAATTATTTAAACCATACCGAAACTCATACAAAGCAAATTGTGAAACCGCAGGATAAATAGTCTGCATCCTTGAAAATAATATTTCTGAAAAAAGGTGTGGTTCATTGAGTACAGCATCGCGATTCATCTTTTTTTACCTGTAGGTTCGCCCTTTACCAAAAACCAATGCATTATATGCCCGCTCAATTTTGGCATAATTGCCGTCACGGTCAAGCGCAAGACCACGTCCAACCCCACCGACGATTTGGCCAACACCGATTTCACGAATAGCCCTTTCAAATTTTGCTAACAATTGCGGGGCAGATCCTGGCCGGGTACTGCGGCCATCGAAAATGATATGAATGAAAACATTTTCAAGATTTTCCTGTTTGGCTAATTTTAACAATGCCAGGGGATAATCAATTGAACCGTGAGAGCTTTTCTCAGTCAATAAGGCAATTAAATGCAATGCGGATTGCTGTTTTTTTACATGTTTTATCGCTTCCAAAAAAACTTCGTTTTCGAAAAAAGTTCCATTTTGTAACGCTAGATCCAGGCGTACATCATCCTGTAAAACTACCCGCCCTGCACCTATGTTGAGATGACCTGCTTCGGAATTGCCGGTTTTTCCTTCTTTCAAACCCACTGCCTCACCCGAAGCTTCCAGCAACGCGACACTTTGAGAGCTAAATAATGAGTCCCAATAAGGTGTCTCTGCCAGGAAAATTGGGTTTGCTTCATCCATTGGAGCCACACCCCAGCCATCCAGGATGATTAATATCACCCGGCGCTTGCCCTGAAAATTACCATCAGTGAGTAGAGAACGGCCCGTCATAGCTGCCGGTTTAGGCAAATCCAGCAACTCCAGGATGGTAGGGGCAATATCGGAAAGCTTTCCGTTATTGGGCTGGATAGGATCCGAGCAGCGCGAGTCAAGTGCAATAAATGGCACCAGATTACTGGTATGTGAAACATGGGGTTGCCCATCATCGGTCAGCAAAACTTCCAGATTACCGTGATCCGCGCTGATCAGAACCACATAGTCCTGAGCCAGGGCATGCTCCACAATCTCTTTAAGTCCCTCATCGATAAATTGGGCACAGGCAATTTTAGCTTCCTTATTCTGAGTATGCCCAATCACATCACCATTGGCAAAATTGGTAACAATGAATTCGATATTTTCTGATAGCCCTTCTTTGACAGTGGCAACCACTTCCGGAAGGCTCATCTGGGGAACCTGGTCGAAGGTGATCCCACGCGGGGATGGGATACGTGTATCCTTTTCACCGGTAAAAGCCTGGTTATTGCCACCATTAAGAAAGAAGGTGACATGCGCAAATTTTTCAGACTCGGCACAATGCAGCTGACGCAGGTTGGCATTACTGATAACTTCAGCCAGGGTTTCTTTGACTTTGGTTGGCGCAAAAGCGACCGGCAAATCCTTAAATTTTTCGTGATATAGAGTGAGAATTACAAAAAATAAATCCGCCAGCGCTATTCTTTCAAAGTGAGTGAATAAAGGGTCTACGAATGCGTCAGTTAATTCAATTTCACGCTCGCCCCGCCGGCAGCAAAAAATGACACTATCCCCCTCAGCGATACGTCCCAGCGGGTTGCCATCCGGATCAGACCGTATCGTAGGTTCCAATCCATAATCACTCTGACCTTCAGCGTACATATCATTGACTATTTTTGCAAGAGCCGCTCCACCATGGTCTTCAGAATTGTTTTTCATAGGATCGCTCCCATGTCTGCAGGAAATTTTACCAGCGGGCGTTCAGGGAAGATATCCAGAAGTTCCTCAAATCTTCGAATAATTAAATCGGGACGATTTTCCGGAGTAATATCGAGATCTGCCCCTTCACGTTGATCTTGCATAATAATGACCATGCCAAAGCCGGCTGCACGGGTACCGGTTACATCCCTTTTCAAATTATCGCCTACATATACACAGCGATTTGGCTCAACCCCAGCCTGACTGGCTGCCAGATGGTAGATAGCCGGGTCGGGTTTTCGAATGCCAAGCTGGGAAGATAGGGCTACTGAAGCAAAGTAAGGTGTCAAACCATCCGCCGCAAGCCAATCTGGGATCTCCTGCGAGGTGATTACATTGCTGATTAATCCCAATGTATAGCCACGTGCGTGCAAGGAACGCACAACTTCATCTCCGCGCTCCACCATGACACGCAATCCCATCGATTGCCTATAATGGTACGTCAATTCAATCGCTCGCTCGTTTGTGATTTTCCCGGAATATTCAGGTGCCAGCCACTTTTGCCAGAGGTCTATCTCCGGTGCTTCCTTTAGGTGGTCGAAAGCCCATTTGCGATATTGTTTATAGCGAAGATCAAGTTCCTTACAGAAATCCACCGGATCTTCAGTGGTTCCTAATATTGCGGTGATACTTTGACGGGCCGTACTTTGGTGGTTGCTATCTTCTGTCAGAATGCGCAGTGTGTTACCCACATCCAAAAATATAGCATCAATTTCCAGCGACATGACGAACCTCTTTTCCTACAATTTAAGCAGCATTGCGGTCAGGAAAAATATCAAGCAATTCACTGAGCTCATTGATAAAATAATCCGGTTTATGCTCACCGGTAGGAGGTTCCTTCTTTAATGTAGCCGGTTCGATGATGATAATTGACATTCCGTATCCGGCTGCCTGAGCCCCTTCCACATCTCGCACTGGATTGTCACCGACATAGACACATTGCTCAGGTGACACACCCACATTTTTAGCCGCATCCAGGTAGATCTGTGGATTGGGCTTACGGATGGCGACTTTTGAGGAAAGTACCACGGTTTTGAAATATTGGCCGAGATTATCTTCCACCAGCCAATCAGGGATCTCTGTCTCGGTAATTGTGTTCGCAATGATGCCTAGAACATAACCGCGCCTGGCCAGTTCGATTACGACTTGAGAGACATCATGGCGGGGAACCCGCCGCCCATCCCGATCTCGCCAGAGTCGAGTGAGTTTGCCCGCTAGTGGACCGATTTTGTCTTTTGGGTAATCCGGTAAAAGCCAATTTGTCCATAGCTCAAATTCGGATGCCTCGAGTAATGATTTCTTAGACAGAGAACGATATTCTTTCCAGCGTTTTTCTATTTTTTCAAAAAACTCATCAGCGTTATCCCTGGTTTCCACCAGTTTCATCAGATCGCTTTTCGCTTTTTCTTGAAAAGGTTGGTCTTCAATGACAATACGCAGCGTATTGCCTACATCTAATAGTACGGCTTGAATGTCTTTATTCATCTGTCCTCCAAAGGGGGTTGAAACAAACAATTTTAATAATTATGAAAGTTTGCTTTCATTTGTATATCGTACGACATTTTTATTTTTTTTGCAAGTATTCTTGCGAAATTTGCCTGAAATCTCTTGACATCTTTACCGGAAGTATGTAAACTACTGGTATATTGATGCACACGTGTGCAATTGGAGTCATTCATGGCCACTACAATCAAAGACATTGCCAGGCAAACCGGTGTTTCTCATTCCACGGTTTCACGCGCCTTGAGTGGCAACCCCCTCATTTCCTCCAGCACCACCGAACGAATCCGTCAAGCAGCTCTCGCGATGGGCTATCAAGCCAGTGCCGCCGCACGTTCTCTGAAGACAAATCGAACGAATGTGATTGGCGTCATCGTCAACAGTATGGATGATCCATTTTTCAGCCAGATTGTGAATGGCATTGAATCTTGTGGGCAGGAAGCTGGCTACAGTTTATTCATAGCCGCCTCACAATACGACCCCCAGCGCGAAAAAAAGATTGTTCAGGCGATGATGGAGCAGCGAACGGATGGTGTTATTATCTGCTCAACCTCTTTTAGCTCTGCTCAGGGCCGGCAACTACACCGCAATGGCTTTCCGGTCGTGGTAGTGAATTACCAGGCAGCTGAAAATTTTCACTTTTCAATTTATCACGACGATGTAGACGGCAGCCGTCAAATAGCGCGCCATTTGATCCAGCTTGGGCACCGCGATATCGCTTATCTGGGAAATTCCCTTTCCGGGCGAACAACTCTCGATCGATTAACTGGCTATAAAGCTGAGATGCTTGCAGCCGGCATTCCTATTAATGAAAGTCTCATTTATCATCTGCAGGGTGGTACCGCCCACACCGGTTTTTCCAGCGCGGATTATTTCCTGAACCAGGCAATAACTCCCACTGCAATCATGTGTTACAACGACCTGATGGCTATTGGGCTTCTGAAAGCCTTGCAGGAACGGGATATTCTGGTTCCACAACAAATTTCTGTAACCGGCTTTGACAATATTACACTTTCAGGATACACATCGCCGGCACTTACCACGCTGGACCAACCCAAACGTTCGATTGGCGAAGAAGCTATGCGGCTGTTATTAAGCTTGCTCGCAAAAAGCAATCCCGATGAGCCATTTCAGCCCACACGTAAGATTCTCAAGGGAAACTTACTGATCCGCCAATCAACCTGTGCTCCCCGCCAGATGTCAGTGAAGGAATCTGCCTTATGACTCACCCCAACACCCAAACTTTAAATGATTTGAATTTCGATCTCTTCCCAAATTCCCTAACGACCTTTGGTCAACATCAATATGCACTGGCTAGCACACCCAAAGGACGTAAGCTCCTTATTCTGACAGCCGCAAATGAAACTTCTAACTTTGAAGTTGAAGATTCGACCAATTTGTCTTCCAATCAGGTTTTCATTTGCCCACTCACATCGAAAAATGCCCAAGAACTTCGCAAGGCACTCTCGTGGCTGCAGCCACGTGTGTTAGGGTTACAAACTTCAGCCGGGATGGGTGACCGCCTGGGACTGGCTACACCCGGCCATGTGCGTGCTTTGAAAAAAGTGGGGGGTAAAATAGCACCAATCTTCGCGCAGCAATCCATCCGTGAGATGATGCGAACTCATCGCAGTGCGCAGCAGGTCATGGATGATGCTACCTGGGGGATTTTTCAGGAAGGCTGGCAACAAGGCGTAGGGGCAGATGCTGACCACTTAAAGACATTCGCCGATATCGATACCTGTCTGGATGCCGGCTTTAGTTTTTTCACCATCGATCCCGGCGATCACGTCAACAATATTTCAAATGAAACCACCGTTGTTGAGATAAGGACCATTATTGACCACCTGCCCGCCCGCCTGGCATTATCTGAGAATCAGTTACAGGACAAGAATATTTTGCTTGAGAATCTGAATTTGAGTTTTGCTGAAAATGATCTACTGCAAGCAATGGCCAAATATGGGATGGCAGTCTGGCATGTCAGCCAGATGTACCAATATCTGGTTGAAAAGGCAAACGGATGCGAATTTGAGTTAGAAGTTTCGGTTGATGAAACCGACCTGCCCACCACTCATCTCGAACATTACTACATCGCGCATGAGTTAAAGCGGCTGGGGGTTAAGTGGGTTAGCCTCGCTCCACGGTATGTGGGTCGTTTCGAAAAAGGGGTCGACTACATCGGCGATCTGGCAGGCTTTGAGGAAAGTATCACCGGTCACGCAGCCATTGCACGTGCAATGGGTCCATATAAACTCAGCTTGCATTCAGGCTCGGATAAGTTCAGCATTTACCCGCTGGCAATGCAACACACGCGCGGACTCGTTCACCTTAAAACTGCTGGAACGAGTTATCTGGAAGCGCTCTATACATTGGCCGATGTCAATCTACCGCTCTTAAAGGAGATTTATACTTTCGCGCGTGAGAACTACGAACAGGATCGCAAAAGTTATCATGTTTCTGCGCAACTGGCTAACACTCCGGCAGCGGATCAGGTTAGCGATTGGAAAGCCTTGATTACTCAATTTGATGCCCGCGAAGTCTTCCATGTTACCTTTGGCTCTGTTCTTACCCAGAAAAATGAGGATGGATCGACACAGTTCTTTGAACCTCTCATGGAAACTCTCCAACAACACAACGAGGCTTATACCCAAAATCTTGAGAAGCATTTCATGTGCCATCTACTACCATTCAGTGTTTCATTTTGATTAAGCTGAAAAAGTGAAAGGAAACTATGAATTTAGCAAGTTTCACCCAAAATATTTTTGATTTTAGCGGCAAGACAGCCGTCATTACCGGTGGCGCTGGTGTGCTCTGTGCAGAAATGTGCAAAGCTCTTGCAGTGTGCGGAGCAAATGTGGTGATTGTCGATATCAATCCCAGCCCGGGGAAGGCTCTTGCAGAGGAAATCAATCAGGCAAATGGGGTAGCTATTTCGCTGACTGGCAATGTTCTTGAGCGCGAATCATTGGAAAGCGTCAAGGAACAAACACTATCGCATTTCGGAAAAATCGACATCCTCATAAATGGTGCTGGTGGTAATAACGCCAAAGCAACGACCAGTGTCACTACACCATTTTTCGATTTGCCATCTGAAGCTCTACGGTGGGTCTTTGATCTTAACTTGATGGGTACTATGCTACCCTGTCAGATATTTGGAAAAAGCATGGTAGCCCAAAAAAGCGGAACCATCGTAAATATCTCCTCCATGAATGCCCTTCGCCCGTTGACACGAATTCCCGCTTATTCAGCGGCTAAAGCAGGGGTCAGTAATTTCACCCAATGGCTGGCAGTGCATATGGCTCAGGAATATTCTCCGGATATCCGCGTTAATGCTATTGCACCGGGCTTCTTTTTGACAGAACAAAATCGTTTTTTGCTAACCGATAAAGAAAGCGGTAATCTGACAGCACGTGGAAGCACAATTTTGGCTCACACCCCCATGAACCGTTTCGGTACACCAGCGGATCTGGTAGGAACCGTCCTTTGGTTACTATCTCCGGCCTCTGCATTCGTAACCGGTCTGGTAGTTCCGGTGGATGGCGGCTTTTCTGCCTTTGGAGGCGTCTAGGCAATGTTGATTTCCAGGCAGAACTCTTCAGTGCCGCTAGGAGTGGACGATTTACGGCAGGTGGTTATTTCCGCATTGGAAAATATCAACCCTGCCGGGAAACGCGTATTAATCATTATCCCGGATGGCACCCGCTCAATGCCCATGCCGGAAATGTTTGCATTATTTAAAGAATATCTGCTACCTCAGGTTCGTCAGTTAGATTACCTGGTTGCCCTCGGAACACATCAGAAAATGAGCGACCTGCAACTTTCGCGTTTAATTGGTACGGAAGTGATCGACGGTGTTGCTGATGGCAGTCATATCTATAACCATGAATGGGAAAAGGAAGAAACCTTTATCGAGATAGGCTCTTTACCCTCAGGTCTGATCGCCGAAAAAACCGAGGGACTTTTAACGGGTTCTGTGCCGATTCGCATCAATAAATTGATTGTTGATTATGACCATCTAATCATTTGTGGACCGGTCTTCCCGCACGAGGTAGTCGGTTTCTCGGGGGGCAATAAATATTTCTTCCCCGGCATCGCCGGTCCGGAAATTATCAACTTCACCCACTGGTTGGGTGCCCTGATCACGAATTATAAAATTATTGGCACAGCGTCCACGCCTGTGCGGGATATTATCAATCATGCCGCCAGTTTCATTAATAGCGAAGTGAGTTGTTTCAGCCTGGTAGTCGCCCATGCGGGTGTAGCAGGTATTTTCCATGGAGATGCCAGGGAAGCCTGGGCTGCTGCTGCTGCTCTTTCCGCTCAAATGCATGTAATTTATGTGGAGAAATCCTTCACTAAGGTTCTTTCCAATATGCCGGCGCTTTATGACGATTTGTGGACAGCAGCCAAGGGCATGTACAAATTAGAGCCTGTAATCGCGGATCAGGGTGAAGTAATCATATACGCTCCACATATCACAGAAGTAAGCTATACGCATGGTAAGATTCTGGATGCAATCGGCTATCACTGCCGCGATTATTTTATCAAACAATGGGACAAGTTTTTGCAATATCCAGCCGGTGTACTGGCACACAGCACGCACTTGCGTGGCATGGGAACCTTTGATCTGGAAAGTCTCTGTGAGACTTTACGGATCAACGTCACCCTGGCGACAGGCATACCAGCAGAGCGCTGCCGCCAGATTGGGCTTGGATATATTGATCCGCGCAGCATCGTTTTTTCAGATTGGGAAAACAAAGAAGAAGAGGGCATTTTATATGTGCCTCATGCAGGCGAAATGTTATACCGCCTGCGCACACCACACTTTTAATGAAAGCAGTCAAGAAGGAGGAAGGCATGCCATTTGGGATGAATATAAAGAGAGAAGGACAACTCGATTTTCTCTCTCTCGGTGCCCTGATTAACCGATTAGATCCAGGCATTGTTCCATTTCACAAAGCCAGTGAATGCAAAATTCATGTCAGCGGTGGTGAGTTCAACTGTGCCGCCAATCTCTCTGATTGTTTTCGGATGCATACCGCTATTGCCACTGCAATGGTTGAATATCCAATCGGCGGCTTGATTGCTGAACGAGTACGTGCGATGGGCGTCCAACCCTTTTACCGAACATTTACTCATAATGGCGTAAACGGCCCTAATATGGCAACTGTCTATAGTGATCGCGGTTTTGGAGTACGCGCCCCTGTTGTATTTTACAATCGGTCCAATGAGGCTGCTGCATTGCTCAAACCAGGCGATTTCGATTGGTCATCTATTTTTGGCCAGGGAGTCCGCTGGTTCCACAGTGGCGGCATCTTTGCTGCTCTTTCCGATACCACTGGCGAATTGATTATCGAGGCCATGCAGGCTGCCCGTCAGGCTGGTGCTGTAGTGTCCTTTGACCTAAACTACCGCGCCAAACTCTGGAATATTTGGGGTGGACCGGAAAAAGCCCAATCGATTCTCAAGCGCATCTCTGCCAATGTCGATGTTTTGGTGGGGAATGAAGAAGATTTGCAACTCGGTTTGGGAATCAGCGGTCCGAAAATCGCTGCAAAATCCAAGCTCGATCCGGAAGTATTCTTCAAGATGATTGATCAGGTGAATAAGCAATATCCAAATATCCACGTCGTTGCCACTACTTTACGAGAAGTACACGCGACCAGTCACCATAGCTGGGGAGCCGTTGCCTGGATCAATGGTCAAAATTATCAATCACCCGTCTGTGAATTGGATGTTTTCGATCGCGTTGGTGGTGGTGATGGTTTCGCCTCCGGCTTATTTTACGGCATGCTGACAGGTCAGGATGAACAAACATGTGTCAATCTCGGCTGGGCGCACGGCGCATTGCTGACCACTTTCCCTGGTGATACCAGCATGGCCACCCTGGAACAGGTGTTGGCTTTTGCAAAAGGAGGTTCGGCTCGAATCCAGCGTTGAGAAGGATTAATGATCCGGGGTATTTAAATTTTGCAATAATGCACACGTGTGCAACAATCATAGAATATGGAGAATTATAAAATGGATACAATGAAAGCTCTGGTATTAAAAGATGTCGGAAAACTGGTAGCAGAAAACCTGCCAATTCCGCATGTGGTCGAACCGGATGATGTGGTTCTGAGAATCAAGGCAGTCGGTATTTGTGGCACCGATGTCAAGATCATTGAAGGCAAGCATCACTTCAAACCCAATACCGTTTTGGGTCATGAATTTTGCGGTGAGGTTGTTGAAGTGGGATCAAACGTCCACCATATCAAGCTCGGCGATACTGTTGCCGTAGATAACAATATCCGTTGTGGATTTTGCGATTTCTGCCGAATGGGCTTGACCAGTCAATGTGTGGATATCAAAACCAGTGCACTCGGTGTGATGCGCAACGGTGGCTACGCAGAATATTGCCTTGTTCCAGAAAAACAATGCTTTGTGCTCCCTCCCGATATAGATGATGTGCTTGGTACCCAGGTAGAGACTCTAGCGACTGTCGTCAACGGAATGAACACCTTACAAATGCTACCTTACGATTATGTCATGATCCTGGGATTTGGCCCCATTGGATACCTCTTCGCCCAATTTGCCAGGAACATCGCAGCCAAAGTAGCGGTGACTGAAATTGATCCTTTTCGCATCAGCGTAGCCAAAGAATGTGGACTGACTGTCTGGAACCCCAATGAGGTAGATGTAGTTGCCAAAATCAACGAATTCACCTACGGGCGTAAAGCCGACATCGTGGTTGAGGCGACCGGCAACGCGCTTGAACAAGCACTTCAATGTGTTACTCCAGGTGGCAAAGTGTTACCATTCGGTATGGATTCCAGTATCACAGCTTCGATCGTTCCCAATGAAATCACCAGGTGGGCAACAAAAATTTTGGGTCTTTATCTCGGTCAAAATACTATGGTGCCTTCTATTCGCATTTTCCGCGAAAATCGTCTCAATATGAAACCCTTTTTCACCAAAGTAATTTCACTCGAAGACGGTCTGACCGCTTTTGAGGATCTGGGGCTTAATATGAAGACGCTTGAACATTATGAAAAAAGTGCTATGAAGATCGTAATGAAACCATAATCTGAAATCCATCAGAAAAAGCAGGTAAAAATGAGCGATTCCAATTCTCGGAAAATAAATCTGGCAGTAATCGGCACCGGCCGCATGGGTAGTGTGCATGTGGCCAACATTGTGCGGGAAGTCCCGCAGGCAAATCTGGTTGCCATTTGTGACATCCGCCTGGAGGTTGCCCAGGCTGTAGCAGCAGACCTCGGCATTCAACGGGTCATTAAGGATTACCATGAACTTCTGGCCGATACAGCCATTGATGCGGTTTTAATTGCCACCAGCACCAACACCCATGCTGAAATAATTATCGCCGCCGCACAAGCTGGCAAACACATTTTCTGTGAAAAACCGCTTGCACTCGATCTGGATAGTATTAACCAGGCATTGGCAGCTGTAAAGCAAGCTGGCGTTAAGCTACAGGTTGGCTTTAATCGCCGCTTTGATAAAAGCTTCCGCCATGTTCGGGAAATTGTGCACTCTGGGGAAATTGGCCGGCCGTGCATTTTACGGATCACGAACCGTGACCCTGAGCCGCCTTCCATGGAGTTTTTAAAGGTCTCAGGAGGAATGTTCCTGGATATGACGATTCACGATTTCGACATGGTCCGTTTCCAGATTGGCGAAGTGGAAGAAATCTATGCCATCGGCGGCGTGCTGGTAGCGCCTGAATTCGAGACCATTAATGACATCGATACCGACATCGTCAGCCTGAAATTCGCCAATGGAACCGTTGGTGCGATTGATAATAGTCGTCAGGCAGTCTATGGTTACGATCAGAGGCTGGAAGTCTTCTGCTCAAATGGAGTCGCAATGGCCGGCAATGAAGCCGAAGACACAGTTGTGAAGGGGGATTCGGTCGGATTTCATGCTGCCCGACCGCCATTCTTCTTCATGCAGCGTTACGCTCCCTGTTACGTTGCGGAAATACGAGAATTTTGTGATTGTGTGCGCGATGACCAACCCACTCCCACGACCGGATTAGATGGAAAAATGGCCGTAGTACTCGGTTACGCCGCCTGGAAATCACTGCGTGAGAACCGCCCGGTCAAAATCAGTGAGATTTTGGAACAACACGATTCACCCATCCCGGGGATATCTCAATGAGACTCAGTTTCCATGGTGCCACGACCATGACCAGCGATCTGGAAACGGACGTGAAAATCAGCGCAGCTGCCGGGTTTTACGCATTGGAAGTCTGGGTAAAAAAGGTGGATACCTACCTGGAAAACCATTCTCTTCAGGACTTGCAAAATTTGTTTCGATCCCAGCAGGTTCAACCCACTGCACTGGATGCAATTGAATTTATTGGATTTAGGGGCAATGAATTTGCCCAGATTAAAGCTCGCTGCCGGCAATTGGCTGAGCTTGCCCAGGCACTGGACTGTCCGACGATTGCCGTTGTCCCCTCGCCTTTGCCGAACATTCAAATCAGCTGGCCGGAGATCGTCAACGAGTACGTCGGCGTTCTGCAGAGCCTCAGTGATATTGCCGAACCCTTCAAGATCAACCTGGCATTCGAATTCCTGGGAATGGGATGGAGTTCAGTACGCACCCCGCGAGGCGCATGGGAAATTGTCCAGAAAACCAACCGCGAAAACGTGGGCATGGTAATTGATACAGCTCACTTATATGCCGGTGGCGGTTTGCTTTCCGAGCTGGAAGAATTGAACGGCGAGCGGATTTTTGCCTTACATCTGGATGATTTGGAAGATACACCTAAAGAAGCCGCCAACGATGCCACCCGTCTTTTCCCCGGAGAAGGCGTGATTCCGCTGCAAGCAATTTGTGAACGCTTAAGCAACATAGGCTATGACGGGCATTGTTCCATCGAACTTTTTCGCCCTGCTTACTGGCAGAAAGATCCGCTGCAAATAGCCCAGCAAGCAATGAAATCTGCCCGAGCTATACTCTCCCCTTACTTTCAGCTTGAAAACCCGGGAAGGATGGTTTAATTTGACACAGTTTTCAGCTTTGAATCCACCGACCGAAGATGAGTACATCAATTGCATCCGTTGCGGCTTATGCCTGGCTGTCTGCCCGACTTACCGCGAATATCTGGATGAAACAGCCTCACCTCGTGGTCGTGTGGCGCTGGCACGTAAAGCGTTGGAAGGCGATTTGCTGCTCAGTGACAACCTGGTGGAGCAAATGTATTCTTGCTTTGCCTGCATGGCATGCAACGATATCTGCCCGGTCGGCATACACCCCGCTGATCTGGCGATTGAGATGCGTTCTTTGCAGGAAAAGATAAAACCCCGCCCCTGGAAAAACAAGCTCTTTGGCGGCTTGATTGCCAAACCAGGCAGAATGGAATGGGCGACATTGCCACTGCGGATCTATGAAACCTTCGGTCTGCGTAAGCTGGTTTATGCTTTCAGAATACGCAAAGTATTTCCGGCACAACTGCGGGATATGGAAGCCATGCTGCCCCACCAACCGGTTCGTCCCTTACGGCAGGTTTTGCCGGAAGTAACTGAAGCGCAGGGCGATACGAACTATCGTGTCGGTTTCTTCCTGGGGTGTGCTCAGAGCCTGATGTTCTCGGAGGAAAGTGCCGCCAGTGTACGTGTATTATCTCGCAATCACTGTGCAGTCATCACCCCCAAGGACACAGTCTGCTGTGGTATGCCTGCCGCTGGATACGGCCGCCAGGATCTGGTTGAATCACATGCCCGTACCAATATTGCCTTGTTTGAACGAGCCAATGTGGATGTAATTGTCAGCGACTGTGCCACTTGCGGCTCAAAATTGAAGGAGTATGGCGAAATTCTAGCGCATGATCCGCAATGGGCAGAGCGTGCCGAGGCATTCAGCCGAAAGGTTCAGGATGTGAGTGAGTTCTTAATGTCCATCCCACTCGAGAAACCAGCCGGTCGCGTGGATGCTCGCGTTACGTATCATGATCCCTGCCATTTACGGCGGGCACAAGGGATTTGGAAAGAACCGCGCAATCTGTTAAAAATGATCGATGGTGTTGAGTTTGTGGAGATGGAAGAGGCGGATTGGTGCTGTGGTTCCGCCGGCAGCCAGCTGATCACCCATTATGAAACATCGAGCAAAGTAATGGACCGAAAAATCGACCACATCCGCGCTACTGAGGCGCAGATTGTCAGTTCGGGATGCCCGGGCTGCCAGATGCAAATTCTATCCGGAGTCCGGCGCAACAACCTGGATGTGGAAGTGATCCATCCTGTTATGCTGCTGGACCGGGCTTACCAAAGTAATGAAGGTGCCAAGTGAATTCAGAAATCATCAAGTTACTCGAAAAAGAGATTGGTAAGAAAAGTGTGCTCTCGACACCAGAAGAACTTTCCGTCTATAGTTACGATGGCACCTTCGAAGATCACCGTCCGGATGTGGTCGTCCTGCCAACTTCGACTGCTCAGGTTCAGCAAGTTGTCAGAATTGCAGCCCAACACAACGTTCCAATCGTCACCAGGGGTATGGCTTCTGGCCTGGCAGCTGCATCCGTTCCCTTCCAGGGCGGCATTGTCCTTTCAATGACCCGTATGAACCGCATTCTGGAAATTGATACTGCCAATAACATTGCTCATGTTGAAGCAGGCGTTGTCACGGCGGATTTGCAAACTGCGGTAGAGAAACAGGGCTTGTTTTATCCGCCTGATCCTTCCAGTATCCGCCATTCAACGATTGGCGGCAACATCGCTTGCAATGCCGGTGGTCCACGCTGCCTGAAATATGGCGTCACCGGAGATTATGTCCTCGGTTTGACGGCCGTAACCGCCACTGGCGAGATCTTGAAAACTGGTGGCAAGGTGATTAAAGATGTGGTTGGATACGACTTGACTGCGCTGTTAACGGGCTCGGAAGGTACCCTGGCCATCATCACCGAAGCACTGCTGCGTTTGGTGGCAAAGCCACTGTACCAACACACGGCGTTGGTGGAATTTGAACATCTTGACGATGCCTCCCAAACAGTCAACAACATCCTTTCTTCAGGCATTGTACCGGCTACTCTGGAACTGATGGATCAATCGGCAATCACCTGTATCGAAGAAGCCATGCATCTCGGTTTACCAACCGAAATGGAAGCAGTCTTGCTGATTGAAGCAGATGGTGTTGATGAGGCAGCGGTTCTGGCTGAAATTGAAAAAATTGCAGATATTTGCCGTGCATCCGGTGCCCAACACGTGCGAGTCGCCAGAGATGAACCAGAACGGGCTCAGCTCTGGAAAGCACGCCGTTCCGTCTCTCCATCATTAGCTCGCATATCGCCCAATAAATTAGGCGAGGATATCACCGTTCCACGGGAGGCAATTCCGGAGGCAATCCGTCGTTTGAAACAGGTCAGCAAAGATTATAAATTGCCGATTGCCATCTTTGGACATGCCGGTGACGGTAATTTACACCCCAACATTTTATTTGATAAGCGCGATCCTTTGCAATGGTCCAAAGTGGAAGCAATGGTTGCAGAGGAATTTCAGATCGCGCTTGATTTGGGTGGCACACTTTCCGGGGAACATGGGGTCGGTTCTCTAAAACGCGCCTATTTTGCACGAGCAGTTGGTGAGGTTTCGGTCAATCTCCAACGCCAGATTAAAAAGAGTTTCGACCCCCAAAACATTCTTAACCCGGGCAAGATTTTTCCGGATGAATAACATTTCCATACTCATAATGAATTTTTATAAGGAGCAAACAAAATGACTGACAATAAATTACCCAATGGTCTTCTGACCACCAACCAACCCGATCTCTTTTTTGAAGATAATGAAGTCGGCCGATTAAAGAAAGAGGTTTGGGAATCGTCTGATGAACAGATCGATGCCATTCTTGAAGATTACGGTGTACCTTCACCTGTTGAATGGGCCAAACCGGGCTCATACATTCAGACAACCACTCGCTGGCAGGTGGAAGCCAACCGCAAGAAAAATGACATCGTCTTTATTCCGGTGGGTTGTACCGAACTACACGGCCAACACTTACCCAGTGCTGCCGATACACTTTACGTCAGTGCTATCGTAGAAGGTGTGCGCCGCTTCACTGCTAAAAAAGGAGCACCAGTCAACCTGGCACTGCCTCCCCTTAATTACGGGGCTCATCCTTACCATCATCTTGGCATGCCAGGTACTGTGATCGTACGCGAACACGCTGTCCGCGAGATGATGATTGACGTCATGCTTGGCTTATGGAATGACGGCTTCCGTAAACAATTAATTGTTAATAACCACGGTCAACTGTGGGTGCTTGAATCTGCCATTCAGGAATTCCAGAAACGCTACCAGCTGCCTGGTATTTTCCGTGTCATTGACTGGCATCGTGGTGTCCGTGAATTCTTCCGCCCTGTTGAAAGAGGAGGCCAAATGAGCACTAATTTTGTCCATGCTGATGAATCTGAAACTTCACTCAGCCTTCTGCTGCATCCGGAAATGGTAGATATGAACTACGCGGTCGATACCGAAGGCATCAGCTATTTACCGGAAGGTCACTTTGACAAATCGGTTGACCCGTTCGGTCGTCCCAGCCGCTGGTCAGAAGGAGAAGGTCATTTTGCCATCGAAATCGCTGCTACCCCCGAAGGTGTGGTAGGCAAATCGAAATCCGGGACTGCACAAAAAGGGAAACGGCCAATGGCGGCTATTCTCAAATACCTGACCATGTGGAATGATCATGTTTTGGATCGCTTCCCAGCCGGCACAGTTCCTCCAGTGGAAGAAGTCACCCTTCGTACTGACAAGGATATGGAACCCTACCTGCGCGAACCCCTTAGCCCAGGCTGGAAAAGTGTCTATGCCCTGCCCCGTATTGGTCAGGGTACCGAAGTTTAAATTTGTTGTCGTTCAAGCAAAAAGAGAAAACTTTTAAATATTTCTTAAGAAAATAGAGGTCAACAATGAATGGAAAAATGCAAGGCGTCACCCTGGTTGCTGATTGGGATCCAAAACCAGGCTTTAAATTAGGCTCGAAGGATATTGAAGGCCGCCAGACTTATCTGGGCAGCCAGGTCTGGCGCAATCCGCGCCTGGAAATCCGAACCTATGATATTCCCACCCCCGGACCGGAAGAAGTGCTGATTGAGGTGAAAGCCTGCGGAGTATGTGGATCTGACGTGCATATGGCGCAAGCAAGTGAAGATGGCTATATTTTCTACCCGGGTCTGACTGGTTTCCCCAGCATTCTTGGTCACGAATTTTCCGGTGTGATTGTGGATGCCGGCAAAAATGCCCGTGATAAGCGTACCAACAAGCCTTTTAAAGGTGGCGAAGCCGTCACTTCAGAGGAAATGTTATGGTGTGGATCCTGTAAACCATGTGCAGATGGCTACCCTAACCATTGCGAACAACTCGATGAAATTGGTTTTAATGTGAATGGAGCAGATACCAAATATCTGGTATTACCCGCCCGTACTATTTGGAGCCTGGAACCGCTGCGTAAGAATTATTCAGATGCAGATTTGTTTGTTGCCGGCAGCCTGGTAGAGCCGACCTGCGTGGCTTACAATGCTGTCATCGAACGTGGTGGCGGCATCCGCCCGGGTGACCGCGTTGTCATTTTAGGCGGTGGACCGGTGGGGATTGCAGCCTGTGCCATTTTGAAACGAGCCGGTGCATCACAAGTTATCATCTCCGAAACCCAGCAAAACCGGGCAGATATGGCATTGCGCCTGGGTGCCGATTACCACGTTAATCCGCTCAAGGAAGATTTTGCCGAGCGTGTTTTGGAATTGACCGAAGGTATGGGTGCCGATCTCTTCATGGAAGCAACCGGTTTGCCAGAGATTGTCTATCCCGGTATTGAGAAAGTGATTTGGGAAGGACGTACCCTAAACAGCAAAGTGGTTGTGACCGCCCGTGCTGAAGCCAAGATGCCCGTCACCGGAGAGGTCTTACAGGTTCGACGTGCATCTATTATAGGCGCACAGGGACATTCTGGTCATGGCACCTTCCCCCGTGTGATTGAATGCATGGCTACCGGTATGGATATGACTCCCATGAGCACCAAAAAAGTGACCCTGGATGAAATTCCAGAGAATATCCTTAAGCTGCAAACCGACCGCAGCGAGTGCAAAATAACGTACGTAGCTCCTTAAGCATACGCGAAGTAATCTTTACATCTTTCTGTAGAGGCCGGGCTGCCATAGGCGTATATGTGGCAGTCCAGCCCTTACAAATGAACCGAAGAACAGCCTGACCATCATCAATACCCTACCTGACTCACTGGAACAAGCCGATTATCTAATTAATTAAGTAATCTACAAAATTTTATGGTTTCCAGCCAATAACGCTCAAATGAATCACAAGAAAGACAACATCTATGAAACTCTCAATCGTTCTCACCACCCAGCCCACCCAATTCCAAGCTGCCACTTTTTCCGGCGATCTGGATACCAACCTGGACCGCATCCACAAGATGGGATACGACGGTGTTGAACTGGCTATCCGCGATCCTCGCCTGATCGAATTGCCAAAACTGGATGCCTTGCTTGCGCGCCATCGCCTGAGTGTACCTGCGATCGGCACCGGCCAGGCCTGGGGTGAGGAGAAACTCTCTTTTACCGATGCAGACAGTTATGTTCGCCGCATGGCGGTCGAACGGATTAAGAGCCATATTCCATTAGCTGCCCACTTTAAAGCTGTCATCATCATTGGACTTATTCGCGGAATTGTCAGAGAAAATGTTAATTTTCAACAAGCGATGCAATGGTTGGTGGAAGCTCTAGTGGATTGCTGCCTTGCTGCCAATGATGCGGGGGTGCGTCTGGCTCTTGAACCCATCAACCGCTATGAAACTTCGTTAATCAATAACGTCGCAGACGGGATGAAATTGATTGACGAAGTGCAGGCAGAAAACTTTGGTTTACTTTTGGATACTTTCCACATGAATATTGAAGAACCAGACATTGAAGCGAGTATTGCAAGTTGTGGGTCACGTATTTTCCATTTTCACGTCGCCGATTCCGACCGCCACTACCCCGGCGCCGGGCACCTGGATTTTTCCAACATACTGACCAGCCTGACGCAGACTGACTACCATGGATTTGTTTCCGGCGAATTCTTGCCCCTGCCGGATGCAGATACCGCTGCTAGAGCTTCTATCGATTATTTACGGGGATTAAGAATCGGTTAAAATTGCCTTACCGGAACCGGCTACATCGGTTGATCAACACCCCATCCACTGCAGTCCCCGTGGCCCTTTCCACGGCGAACTCCGCACCTCTGCGTGAATTATTTCTTCCTGGTCGTACCAAGAAAACAATCACCCCCATCAATTTGACATCCACGCAGGAGTATGTTTTAATAATTAAGTGCTACTTAATTAATTTTCACTGATACTCTACCATTACTTTTTTCCCGATCCCCTTACATGATGTAATAAATAAGGATAAACCTATGAAGCTGGGTATTAACATCATTCCAGTCATGCCCATCGAAGAAATTCTGGCATTGATTCGGAACGCAGAAGAATTGGGTTATGAATATTGTCTGTTAGCCGATGAAGGATTGACCCCCGATGTCTATGCCCTTCTGGCGATAGCTGCCAGGGAAACAACCAGGATACGATTGGCTCCGGTCACGAATGGGTTCACTCGACACCCGGCGGTAACTGCTACCGCCATAGCAACTCTCCAGGAATTGAGCAAAGGCCGTGCTTTCCTCGTTTTGGTGGCTGGCGGGTCCATTGTCCTCGATAAGCTTAATATAAAACGCACAAAACCTCTGCAAGTAGTGACTGAGACCATTGAGATTTGCCGGGCACTCTGGACCGGTAACGATGTTAATTATTCGGGTGAAAATTTTGGCTTAAACAATGCCAAATTAGAAATAGGAAATCAAACCATACCAATTTGGATCGCTGCCCGCGGAGACCGTATGCTGGAGATGGCCGGTCAAATAAGTGATGGCATCTTACTAATGGTCAAGCCCGATATTGGACCAGCTCTCAAGCAAGTCGGGGACAGTCAACATCGTTTGGTGCGCGCCTATATGGATCGCATGGCTTACACGGAGGGGATGATTGAGGATACAACCCGAATTTTTCCTTTTGTCATAAAAGACACTCCTGAACGTCAATTACGTGGTTTTTTGACCGAAGATGAAATCATATCCGTACGTTCTGCCCTTAGCGAAGGGGGAGGCGGAGTTGAAGCGATATCCAGGCTTGTTAACGCTGATATGATTAAACGATACAAAATTGCTGGAACAAAAGAGGAGTGTCGCAGTGCGGTTACTGAGATTGAACACAAGCATGCTCTGGACGTTTTCATTGTAAATATCACCACGCCGCGGTTGGCTGATAATATCGCCATGCTGCGCGAAGTACGTCAAATCATAACCGGCCAAACCGAATGACAATTCTATCTGCGAGCGATCACAATATAAACTTTGGACCCGGTCAACCAACCATGCTGATTAATGATCAGCTCTATGTGTTGAACAAACCCCGGCTGGTCATTGAAGAATTGATTGAGGGCAAAACATCCCGATTTATCGAATTGGCCATCCAGGGTATTAAGCAGGGTATGGATATGACGGCAATACTGATAACCCATCCTGAGATCGATGAAGTTAACCTCTTACCCAGATTAGCACATGAAGTCCATGAAGCCACCGGATGTCCGGTTGGTTTGGATACCCGCAACGTTGAAGCCATTGAGGCTGCCCTGGCAGAATTACAACCCTACAAATCAATAATCTGGACAGTCACCGCTGAAAACGACATGCTGGCAAAAACTTTGCCTATCGCCAGGAAATATGGTGCTGTTGTAGCCGGCATGCCAATGGGACATAATTCCTTGCGCGTACCAATGACTGCCAAAGAACGAATCGATGAAGCCAAAATTATTCTGGAAGCCTGTCAAGGGGTCGGCATCCCTGCAGATGATGTTGTCATCGATGCTGTCTGCATGCCAGCAGCCTTACTGGAACCGCAGGCATTCCAAATTACGCTGGAAACAATCGCAATCTTAACCCAAATGGGAATCACCAGCCAGTTGGGAATTGGCAATTCTGGCGCAAATATGCCAGCAGCGCGTATGATCAACCTCGCCTATTTATTGGGAGCTATGTCATGGGGATTGGACTGCGCGTTCATAAACCCCGCCATTGAAAACTTGATCCCGAGTGTAAGGTCAATGGATATGCTCACAGAACGAGATCCCCAATGCCGTCGTTATCTAAAGCAGTGGCGTGAATCTCAGTAGTTGCAAAAATCTTATTTTTCAGGAAATAGAATGAGAATTGAAAATACTTCCGGCCATTCCACGCAAATAAGGCGAGGAAAAATCATCCCTGTAATAATCAATGGGAAAAATGTATCGGCTTTTGAAGGTGAACTTGTATCAACCGTCTTGCTAGCTGAAGGAATTCGAACCCTGCATCTCAATCCCCTTAACCAGCGAGAATCCGGTCTATATTGCATGATGGGCTTCTGTTATCAGTGTTTGGTTACTGTTGATGGGGTCAAAAACATGCGTGCCTGCCAGACCTATATCCATGACGGGATGGAAATCGAAACAGAAACGGTTGAATCAGAATGAGCACTATTCGCGAATTGGTGATCATTGGTGCGGGACCAGCTGGCATGCAGGCTGCAATTTCCGCTGCCTCAGCCGGTGTAAAGGTGACATTGATCGATACCAGTCCCTTACCTGGTGGGCAATACTATAAACCACTTCCGAGAACATTCCAGCGTGACAAACACGGTTTGCATAATGACCATGCCGATAAATTATTCTCGCATCTTGCTAACCCAAATATTGAGCTGATGACCGAAACTCTGGTGTGGGGTATATTTGCAGGTGCAGATTCGGACACCTGGCAGGTCGCCACATATAATTCGACCGGTTGTTTCAGCCTGGAAACAAAGAAGATAATTATAGCGAACGGTGCCTATGACCGATCCATTTCATTTCCCGGCTGGGATCTGCCAGGTGTCATTACTGCCGGGGCTGCCCTGACCATGCTGAAACATCAAAATATCCTGCCTGGGAAACGAGTTCTGTTGAGCGGAAGTGGCCCACTGCAAATGGCAGCAGCGGCTCAGCTAATTGATTCAGGCGCAGAAGTGGTCGCAGTCCTGGAAAATTCGCCTAACCTGAAAAAGCATGGGATTCGTTATTTGCCTGCCCTGACCGTTCAAACAGCTCGCATTCGCGAAGGCTTGGGTTATCTGCGCACCTTTCTAAAGGCAAAAACGAATTACAAATTTGGCTGGTCCATCACCAACTGCACCGGGGAGGGTCAGGTGCAGCAGGCTACTTTTGGAAAGCTTAATTCCAATGGATTGCCAATCCCAGGTACAAAGCAAATTGAGGAAGTGGATACGGTTGTCCTTGGTTACAGCTTAAATCCGAACACCTCCCTCAGCCGTATGGTACCCTGTGGAATGGAGTTCCAGCCACTTCGTGGCGGTTTTGTTCCCACACGCAATGAGAATTTCGAGACATCTCAGCCCGGGATCTATGCCGCAGGTGATTGTGCTGGAATTGGCGGTGCTCCCCTCTCAGAAATCGAAGGAAGAATCACTGGCAGCGCCATAGCTCATCAGCTCGGATACATATCCAGCCAGGAATATGATGCTGTCCGCAAAAAAGAATCAGGCAGGTTGGCGCGGGAAATTCGCTTCGCGGACGCGTTGGGTGATCTTTTTTCGTATCTACCCGATCTTTCATCCACGGCTGATGACACTATTATTTGTCGTTGTGAACAAATTTCTCTGGCAGAGATCCGGGCGGCTATCGCAATCGGCGCACAAACTGTAACCGACATCAAAAATATCACCCGCAGCGGCATGGGCAATTGTCAGGGACGTACCTGCGCAACCATAATTGCCGGCATCCTGGCCAAAGAAACCCAAAGACCGATACAGGCAGGCGGATTCCTGGCAACTCGCCCGCCTATCCACCCCGTGCCCCTATCTGCATTGGAGAATTATCAATTTTATGAAGATTCTTCGGCGCAAATTCAGGGAGGGTCACTTGAATAAAACAAACACCTTCGATGTCGTCATCGTCGGGGCAGGTGTTATCGGTTGCTCGATTGCTTATTATCTATCACAGGCAGGTTTTAAGACAGCCCTAATCGAAAAAGACCACGTTGGGGCAGGAGCCTCTGGCGCAAATTTTGGCATGGTGCAATCCAACGACGTCGCCATTCAACACAGTATTCCGATGGTGACAACCAGCTACAAACGCTTCGATACACTAGAGGAACAGCTCGGTACCCGCTTTGGATTCAGGCGAATTGCTTCCCTGCGTCTATTAGCTACAGAAGCTGACTGGCAGGCTTCCGCCGAAAGGGCTAGAATTCTTCCGGAGGCAGGAATCCCCTATGAATTTGTTCCTCCTGAAAAAATCTCAGAGATAGAGCCGATGGTGAAACCCGAGGGATTGTTCGGCGCCAGTTATTGCTCATACCAGGCGCAGTTGAATCCTTTCCTTTATATGTGGGCATTCTTGCGGAATGCCATTCGCTCAGGATTGGAACTACATTCATACACCTCGGTAATAGATTTTGGTATACAAAACGGCGTTATAAAATCTGTGGTGACGGATAGAGGCACATTTACGGCCGGGATTGTCATTCTGGCTACCGCCGCCTGGACACGCTCCCTAGGTCTAAGGTTGGGGAAAGAATGGGACATTCATACCTTTCGAGCCTCCGCAATGGTGACAGAGCCGGTCGCCAGTTTGAATCTCCGAACAATCGTTACCACCGCCCAGCATATTGAAATGGAGATAAACAAGCAGGGAGATTCTGAGTTGACTGTTCTTGCATTATCACAGACTACCGATGGTCATTTCCTGATTGCTCAGGCAGATCGTCCAGGTGAAGTTCTTTGCGATGCCATCAGCCACATTGCTCCGAAAGCTATGGCGATGATGGCAGCCCGCTATTTTCCGGTCTTGCGTACTGTAAGAATGTTACGCACGTGGACAGCGCCAACTACCTACACACTGGATGGCGGTCCGTTGCTCGGATATGTTGACGGAATTAAAGGATTGATCCTGGCGGCCTCCTTCCGCTCAGCCATTATAAACGCCCCATTGGCAGGCGAAATTGTGACCCAATTGGTCAGTCAGGGTTATACCGACCTGATTGACATCCACCCATTTTCTCCGGAAAGAGAAATGGTCGCAGCCGAGACTTTTTATACGGTTAAGAGTAAAGGAAAAAAGTAAGACCAACGAAAGATTAAAATTGATTAAGCGGTTTGTGATTTGATAGTTGCTTGATCAATAAAATGTAAGGATACCGGCGCTCTATCTGCCGTTCTATCTGCCTTTCACGCACCATCGCTGGCTCTGGCATACATGTCTTCCGCTTTTGTCTGAGCTTCTGCTAGAATTTTCTGTTCATCAATACGAGTAAATCTCCCATTTTCATATACCAGCTCTCCCTCTACGAAGACAGCCTGCACATTGCGATCATTTCCGGAATAAACCAGACTGGATAGCGGGTGGTAACTCGGTGTGGTATTCAGCTTTAGCCAGATCCACAACCAAAAAATCAGCTCTTTTACCTGGTTCAATTGAACCTATTTCATCATCCATCCAGATCGCCTGTGCCCCCTGAAGCGTTGCCATATCAAAAATCTGCTTCGCAGAAATGGCGGCAGTATCGAGATTGTGGACTTTTTGCAGTAATGCCGCCGATTTCATCACTTCTATCAAATTTTGACTGTCATTGCTGGCAGCCCCATCCGTCCCCAGGCTGACTGGTATACGCCTACGGACAAATTCGCAGATGGGTGCCACTCCAGAACCGAGAATCATATTCGCGACTGGATTGTGCGATACAGCGTTCTGATGTTCTTGAAAAAGTTGAATGTCCTCATCTGTCACCCGGATGGTATGCACTGCCAGAAATTTGCAATTTAGAATGCCAAATTCTTCCAATGCACGGGTAGTGCGTTTGCCATAGTTTTTCAAACTATGATTATCATCGTCCACAGTCTCCAGAAGATGCATGGTGACGAGCATATCTTCTGCGCGTGCGTATTCAGCCACCTCTCTCAACCCATTGGCTGTCATCCCCCAGATTACACTGGGAGCCAGCATAAAGCCGATACGCGGGTGGTGTTTATACATGGCCCGCAATCGATCATGGTCTTGTATGCTGACAGCAACTGGTGCTCCTGAGGCGGGAGGCACCGAGCTGCCTGGCAACCGATCAACATCGGTCAATCCCCGCGCCAGCAATCCCCGGATACCAACATCATCAAAAGCTCGCAGGACAGAATCAGAAAGATGTGGGCGAACATTTGCATACATAAAATCGACCAATGTCGTTGTTCCGCTGCGCATGGCCTCCATACAACCAACCAGAGCAGCCAAATAGACTGCTTCTTCGTCCATTTGCGGCATCATGATTCGAACCGAATTGTTCATCCATTCAATGAAAGGCAGATCTTTCCCCAACCCGCGGATAAATGTTTGGAATAAATGACAATGAGTATTGACAAAACCAGGCATGAGAAGCTTGCCATCAGCATTGTAACGCACCTTTGCCTGGTATTGATCGTGCAAATCATCATTGTTTTCGATCGACTCGATTTTTCCCTGGTTGACTACCACGCAAACTTGCTTGTACTGTCCACCAGCATCGCTATCTTGCCAAATTTTGGCATTATGGATCAAAAGATCAATTTCTTGTTGTATCATTTTCCTGCTTTATTCCGGTTTTTAGCGATAAAAACTATCAACCATCATATCTTCCCGAATCACACCACCGCTGAAGGAATTCCCAGTGGCGTAGTTGACTATCTCATAGCGTGCGACCGTGTGGATATCCTTGTCAACGATATAAAAATCTCGTTTTCCTTCTTCAAATATATCGATAAAGCGTTCACCAAATCGTCTGGACGCATTGAAGGGAGCTGTATTGATCACTGCTTCAATCTCAGAGTCCTCACAATCAACCACATAACGAACAGTCACTCCATATAACAAGGCTGTATTAACACGATCCATAGCTTTGAGTTCATCCTTGACTGGTGGAGCAACCGGGCAAGTGCCCATACCCGAGATGATTTTAGCGATATCAAATCCCTTCCGGAATAAACGCCAGACCGATGCTTCCACTGTACGTGAGCAAACCTGGATAGAGCCAGCCAGGCTGGCAGTTTTGCAGGCGAGGATATACACATTTTGTGGTTCCAGTTTACACGCATCTGCCACCATTTCTGCTACCGCTTCATCAGGAATTTCCTGCGTCTGAGCGGCAAAGACGGTCTCGTGATGAATATCCTGATAGTGCCAGGATTGGGAAAAAATATCATTTCGGGCGATTGCCCGTGCGGGACCTGAGCCAATCGGGTTGATATAACCGGGTATATCTTTGCCTGGCATTTTCCAACCTGAAAATTGAGAGGATAGAGTAGCTTCCACTGGGCGGTCAATGTACACATCAATCGATGGCAAAATCCTGTCTCCGAGCAAGTATTGGCCGAAATCGATGTGCCCCATTCCGCCAATCGTAGCTTCGACAAGCAGTTTTCCCGCCTGCCAGCCACCGGGTGCTTCCACGCCCATATCCACTACGGTGGCTCCATTTTTAAGGTGGTATACCTGGCAATTCATTTGTTCTGCAAATGGCAGGATCTTCTCTTTTACAATTTTAACAGCTTGTTGGTTGATACTAAACATCTTTCCTCCTGAGATTCTTCCATTTATTTGTAATGCTAGGAATATTGATTAATGCTTAACGTATGGTTTTCCCATTGCTGCAGGTGATCGAACTTTCCCGACCACACCTGCCATGGCCAACATTGCCAGAATGTAAGGTGTCATCAGAAGAAACTGGTAGGGTATCCCCAGGCTCATCACCTGAATCTGCATCTGGGCTGCATCGGCTGCCCCGAACAAGAAACAAGCCAGCAATACCCCCCAGGGGTTATATTTTCCAAGAATGACAGCCGCCAGTGCAATCCACCCGCGACCAGCCGTGATATTTTCCATAAACCGGGCTGTTTGGGTCAATGTGAGGAAGGCGCCTCCTAGAGATGCCAGTGCACCACTGGTAATAATCGCGAAATAGCGATAGCGAATTACATTAACACCGGCTGTATCAGCCACTTGTGGGTTTTCACCAACCGCTTTGAAGTTCAAACCCTGTGTGGTGCGATTGAAAAACCAGGAAATCAGAAATACGAGTCCAATACAGACATACACCAGGAAGTTATGGGAAAATAAAACCTCACCAATGAAAGGTATATCGCTTAGAAACGGTATATGTATGGAAGGAAACAAGGTTGCTACGTGTTCTGTTCCAGTCTGATCTAACAGACGATACAGATAACTGGTTAAACCGAGCCCGAAAATACCAATGCCTAAACCGATGACCAGTTGGCTGACCCGCAAGGTTATCGATGTAAAACCTAACAACAATCCCAAAAGTGCGCCTACTACAATTGCCAGTAACAAACCTAACCATGGGTTGCCCAGGCGAAATGAACCATAATATGCAAAAAAGGCACCACAAAGCATCATGCCTTCCAGGCCAAAATTATAGATACCTGCTTTTTGGGAAACCAGCCCTCCCAGACCAGTGAAAAGTAGCGGAATGGACATACGGATCGACATCGCCAACCAGGTTACGACTGTTCCCATCAGAAAAGCTTCCATCAGGCGCGACCTCCAACCGTGGTTTCTGTTAACTTATTGGTAAGATAACCACTGGCAATTACAAAAATGATAATCAAACCTTGTATGACCGATAATAATGGGAATGGTACACCGGCACCTCGCTGCATAGCACCGGTTCCAACCCGGATGATAGCGAAGAGAATGGCTGCCAGCACGATCCCAACCGGATTGTAACGCCCCATCACCGCTACGCCTATTCCGTCATAACCATAGCCAGGAGAAAAGCCGGCTACCATTCGGAACTGAGCACCCATCAACTCTACAGCGCCGCCTAAACCTGCCAGGCCGCCGGTAGTGATTAAAGCCACCAGCGTAACGCCTACAATATTGATACCGGCATATTTTGCAGCTCGTAGATTGGCGCCAACCGTACGCATTTGATAGCCGATTGGTGTTCGATAAAGAAGATAAAAAACAAGCACTGTCACGACCAGAGCGATGATAAGCCCTGCGTGCAATGGGGTTTTTGGCAAAATAATTGGTAGTTTGGCACTATCTAGAATGGGTGACGATTGATAAATAAATAATTGCGGGTCTTTCAACGGGCCGTGAATTAAATATTCAACCAGAAATATTGCAACATAATTCAGCATCATCGTGTTGATTAATTCGTTTGAACCCAGGAATATCTTCAAAGCGCCGGCTATACCTGCCCAGAGCGCCCCAAACACAATCCCGGCTAATAACGAAAGGGTAATATGTAAAATAGGCGGCAGATTAGTAACATACGCTCCCACCAGCAGAGCTCCAATTGCACCAATATAAATCTGTCCTTCTGCGCCAACATTAAAAAAGCCCGATTTATGGGCAATTGCAAAACTTAAACTGGCAAAAAGTAGTGGAATAAAGCGGGTTAGCGTTTCACCAAAACCATAGCGACTCCCAAACGATCCTTTTAACAAATAACCATAGGCTTCCCAGGGATTGATACCGGCAATGGCAATCAGGATGGCCCCAATTAAAAGAGCCAATAGAATTGCCAAAACAGAGATGAGTACAGAAATGAAACCCATATGCTTACGGGCAAATTGGAAAAAACGGTCTTTTAATTTATTTTCGGTATTTGGTGTCAGTGTTATTTCGCTCATGCGTGTTCTTTGATTTCTTGAAAAATTCCCACCTCTCTGCCAGAAATTGCAGAAAGGTGGGATCTATGGAGAAGACGAATTATTCTGAAGAAGGAGTTTCGATATTTCCTGCAATCAAATCTTGACGAACAAGTTCCAACTTATCTTTTACATCTTGAGGAATCTTGTCCTCAAAATTATGAAATGGCGCTAAGCCTTCAATACCAGCCTTCACACCCATTGGGTAGTACTTGCCCCATTCAAGATCTTTATTCATGTAACCGTCGATAATGATCTTAATGTACTCACCAGGCGACAAAACAGCACTGGTTAAAACAGTATCGGGAGCTTTACTGGATAGATCAACAGAGGAGCCAATGGCATAAACACCGTTTTCCTGGGCTGCTTCAATGGCACCAATATTACCCGCACCACAATTGGTGAAGATAATGTCCGCACCGTCTTTGATTACAGCGGTTGCCATTTCTTTTCCTTTTACCACATCGTCAAAACTGCCGGTGAAAACGTGTTTTACTGTGACGTCTGGATTTTGAGCCAGAGCAGCGCTGCGAAAACTATTCACCATGCGCTTGGCGATAGGTGATTCGGATACCGTGATGATGCCCAGTTCATTGGTCTCGGTCATCAAACCAGCCAATGCGCCGGCCAGATAGGTAGCTTCCCAGTTGGTTGCATCCACGGCTACCACATTGGGATGATCTGCCCTGAAACCACCTGAGATGGCAAAAGTAACATCCGGAAATTCCGCTGCAACTTCGTTGACAGGGTCGGTGAAATACAATTGGTGTGCAATCACCAGGTCATAACCTTCGGAAGCATAGTTGCGCAGCACATCTTTCACGGCAGCATCAGACACACTTTCCTGAAAACTAACATCAAGGTTGTATTTGTCTTTCAACTCCATAAGCGCACCATGTGCAGCCTGGGCGTAACCCTCATCCTTGATTGTGGTCGAGAAGACTACTGCAACACGCACCTGCTTTTCTGCTTCAGTTGGGGCTTGTGTAGGCTCAACTGCAGCTGGTGCGCAGGCAGCCAGCATACCAATTAACATGGCAATTATCAATAAAATGCTAAATTTCTTCATTATTTTCTCCTCATATCTTAACAATGGTAATGTATTCTAATCAATGACGCACCTTGATCCGGGTATTCCCAATGCAACTCGGTATCCACCTCCTTATTAATTAAAGCTTCATATCCTGTCTTAAGGAACCAGCCATCATCATTCCAATATCTTCAATACTGGTTGTGGAATCTGCCTGACCGACAACTTCTCCTTCGTACATCACCAGGATTCGGTCTGAAAGCTTGCGAACCTCTTCCAGATCTGTGGAAATCATCAAAATCGCCATCCCACTATCACGTGCGGACAATAATCGCTGATGAACATATTCGATCGCCCCAACATCCAGCCCCCAGGTTGGCTGCATAACCAGTAGAAAGCGTGTTTTCTTAGAGAACTCACGCCCAATAATCACTTTTTGTTGGTTACCTCCTGATAAATTCTTGACAGGTACGCTCACACTCGGTGTGCGTACATCATATTCTTTGATCAGTTTTTTGGCAAAATTGTTGATCACTGCCGGTTGCAATGAGAAACCACGTGTAAATGGTCTTTGGTAATGCGTTTCCAAAACCGTATTTTCTGCAATCGAGAAATCCATCACCAAACCCTGGTTACGCCGGTCGGCGGGGATAAAAGAAAGTCCAAGCTCAATTAATTGGCGTGTGGTTGCACGAGTTACATCGTTGCCACATAAATAAACAGCCCCCGAGGTTGGTTCTCGTAAGCCACAGATGATTTCGGCCAACTCTTTCTGCCCATTCTCATCAACACCGGCAATGCCAACAATTTCTCCTTTACAAATCTGCATGGATACATCTTTCACCAGAAAACGATCTTTATTATGGTGGTCACGCAGACTGATGGAGACAACCCGAAAGACTTCATCGCCAATAGAAGCGAAGGTTTTCTCATATTTAACATTCAAATCACGGCCAACCATTAATCTTGACAACTCTTTTGGCGATGTTTCCCCTTTTGTGACTGTTGCAACAACTTCACCATCACGCAAAATGGATATCGTGTCACTGATTTGCATCACTTCATTTAATTTGTGAGAAATGAATATGATGGTCGTTCCTTTCTGGTTTAGGTCATGCAGCATCTTGAACAATTCCTGACTTTCTTGAGGTGTCAAAACTGAGGTCGGTTCATCCAGAATTAAAAGTTTTGCTCCCTTATAGAGAGCTTTTAAGATTTCAACCTTTTGCTGCATGCCAACACTGACTTCTTCCACCAACAAGTCCAGGTCTACTTTTATGCCAAATTTTTCAGAAACCTTGAGTATCTCTTTTCGGAAATAATCTTTTTCCAGTTTAGGGGGATTGGGCGAGGTTTGGCCTAATATCAAATTCTCCAGAACAGTGAAATTCGGGATAAGCATAAAATGTTGATGAATCATACCTATACCATGCTCAATAGCATTCCTGGGGGTATTATCGTCATATTTCTGACCACATAGAAAAATCTCACCGCTATCCTGGTGATATAAACCATACAGAATATTCATTAATGTTGATTTACCAGCTCCGTTTTCGCCCAGTAAGGCGTGGATCTGGCCTTGCTTAACCCCCAGATTTACATCACTCAGCGCAGTTACCCCTGGAAAAGTCTTGCGGATATTGTGAAACGATACGTAGAATTCTTCTGTCATGAACACAACTCTCCACTGAAATCTTTATTGAGGTTAAACCTGTTTTCAGGTCAGATGAATAAATGGGAAAGTTATCCCGTTTCAAAACCGTGAAAAACCAGTATGGTTGTGGACGATATTATTAAAAAATTGGTCGATAAATGGTATTGGGAAGAAAAAGGTAAGTTGGAATTTACTTTTATAAAGTTTTACTTTACACATTAAAGCATAAATAATCTTTCATGTCAACAAGCAAACTCACAGCAACAAATTACAAATGGCGAATCGTTCCATGCTGGCCGCTTTCACTGATTTTGTGAAATTGGTATCCCTGACTGCGCAGTGCTGGAATGACAAGCTCAAGGGTTGCCAACAGCCATTCAACCCTGTCGTGACAGGCTACAATTGCGCCAGGGAATGCCGGTTCAATTATGCGCCGGGCTACTTCGACAGCGTTGGGACCTTCCCAGTCTTTGACGCTGTAGCTCCATAAGATTATGTCGAATCCATTTTCCAGAAACGTACTTTCGATATTCTCAGGCAGTATTCCAACTGGAGGCCGGAGCATGGTCGGCGTAAAACCCAGCTCTCGAGTCATAATGTCCTGAGTCATTTGCACTTCATTGATGCATTCTTCCAAAGAAATTTTATCAAAGTCATAATGATGATAAGAATGGTTGCCAACATCATGACCGGCTGCCATGACTCGCCTGGCACAATCGGATTCTGTCTCAAGACGCTTTCCTTCCATAAAGAAAGTTGCCTGCACATGATGAAAATCCAGTGCCGCCAAAAGTCTATCTGTCGCAGGCGGATTGGGTGAACCATCAAAACTCAGGTAAAATTTCTTATTTTCTGTCATCAACGCTAAGTTTATCACCAGTTTACCATGGCAGATAAGCGGTTTGAGTAAAATAGTAACCTATCAGGCTTACTGAATGTGCTTAATAATCTTCAAATACCTGTTGTGAAGTAAGTTTCACGAAAAGCAAAAAATCAAGAAGAGCCACAGGAGGATTCCTTTCAGGGACCAATCTCAACCAGCTCAAACTGAAAACCCATTTGTCTGAATGTTTCTACTCTTTCCGGGCGGATTATCACCAGGGCAAGCCGGTAATCCTTCTTTCGTAAAAGTTCAAAGCTTGAATAAATACCGCCCTGCTCATCAAATTCGAGGTAACCGAGCTCATCAATCACCAGTAGATCAGTGGATGTTACCCGTCGAATGATTTCATCTTCCCATAGGAGCACATTCTCGTCAAAGCAATATGGTCCCAGACGATAGCCATCGATTTCTCCGCTGATGGTACTGGCAGACAATCGCGTTTCTTCATGTTCGATATCGTGTGCAAATATGCCGGTTTTTTGACCATTTTGAATTCGTGCCGGTGAAAGAATGCCGCTTACTTTCAAACCCATATGCTTAAATTTCTGGATGGCATTCTGACAAAAAGTTGTTTTGCCCACCCCCCGCCAACCACTAATAACCAGAATGGTTCCCTCTGGATAATCTAAAAGATCTGGAAGAGTTTTTTCTAAGCCCATAAAGCCACTTTTCGTCCAGAGAAATCGGCAACTGAAACCGATAATTGGTAGAGCTCTGAAAGATTTTCACTGGTAAAAACATCCTCGAAAATCCCTGTTTTTAAAATATCGCCTTTTTTCATCAGTACCAAATGTGTAGCCAAAGCCGATGCAACTTCGGGTTCATGCGTTGTAAACAGAATAGTTACCCCTTGTTCCAACAGCTTACGCAGGAGAACGACCAGCCGGCCTTTGTTACTTAAATCTAAATGCGAGGTTGGTTCATCCAGCAGCAGCAATCTGGGTTGTTGGGCTAACGCCCTCGCAACCAGAACCAACTGGCGTTCTCCGCCGCTGAGACTTAGGATAGAGCGGTCTTGCAGATCATACATTCCGACCTGCCGCAATGCATCTGAAGCAATCTCACAATCATCCTGAGTTGGCATCGCCAACGGTGCCATGTGGGGAGCTCTCCCTAATAGAACAAATTCTAGCAGTGAGTATTCAAAGGGAATGTGTTCACTTTGCGGCACCAAACCGATCCACTGACCTAATGATCTCCGGCTGTAGCTCGAAAGAGTCTTTTGATTGAGGAGAATCTGTCCATTTTGAGGTTTAAGCCATCCTTGAGTTAAATGCAGAAGAGTCGTTTTTCCGGCTCCATTCGGTCCTAATATGGCTGTCACCGTACCCGCAAGAATCTCAAGGTTTAATGCATCCATGACAGCTTTTTTCCCGGTAGGATAGGAAAACTGTATTTGCTTGAAGGTCAACAAAGACTGAGTTGTCATCTTTGCACCAAAGAACGTTTTTGAATCATCAAAAACATGAAGACTGTTGCGCCGATCAACGAAGTGAGAATACCCAGTGGAATTTCACCGGCAAACAAAGCACGTGCCAGATCATCGCACAGGATCGTGAAAGTTGCACCTATCAACATCGAACCCGGTAAAACGTACCGAGCATCTGCGCCAAACAAACGCCGGCTGATATGCGGAATGATCAACCCGACCCAACTAACCATACCAGCAACGGAAATAACCGCGGATGTGGCGATGACAGCTGCCGCCAGTAATAGAGTTCGTTCCCGACCAGGGGCTGCGCCCAGTGAGAAGGCAGTCTCATCGTTAAGGGAAAGCAAATTTAATCGCCAGCGCATTCGGTAAGCGATAAACAAGCCAATCAAAACGGCGGGTAGAATGGATAAGAACTTGAGCCAGGTTAAGCTATACAGACCGCCCAGAAGCCAAAACGTAATCTCCTGCAACTGGCTCAATGGATCAGCTACATATTTCAACATACCCAGACCTGCAGAAAATAATGCTGAAACCGCAATGCCAGCTAGAATCAACCGCAATACCCAACCTCCATAATGTACACGGCGGGCTAAAAAATAGGAAAACCCAAGACCCAAAAAAGCAAAAACTGCTGCTGATGTTTGCACAGCCCAGGTAGACTGGGTAAAAAAAATGATGCTTAATGCAGCTCCAAATGACGCCCCCTGCGAGACACCCAGGAAACCTGGTTCCACCAGGGGATTGCCAAAAATCATTTGGAATATCACTCCGGCTGCCGAAAGCGTCATACCCAATAATGCCGCGGTAAGTAGCCTGGGCAACCGCAGATTGAAAACCAGGGATTGAGCCAACGAATCACTGAGCAAACGGTCAATTGTGATAAATCCTGGGCTGGGGTAGCGTCCAAAAAAGATCGAAATACAGAAAACCAGCACCAATAACAAAGTTAGCCACCACAATATCACGGTGCGGCTGACCTTCGTTTTTGAAGCCATCTTCCAACCTTCAGTATGCTCTATTGTCAATTCACTCCAGCAATGAGCGCAGGTTGAATAGTCTCTTGAAATTTCTGCTCATCTATCGCATATAAATCCTGGTAAAAGTTTTTTGCCTGTCCAATTATATCCAGTTCAGGAAAAAGTTCGGGATGCAAAATCCCAGTAAGCCAATTCAATCCAAGCACCCAGCGGGTATCTGGTTGATCCCAGCTATAAATATCAGTGGCAAATGGATAAAGTTTTCCATTTTTAACCGCCTCTAATTGTTGCCATTGCGGGTCAGAAGCAAGAATCTCTGCAACCTGGGTTGCAGGTTTTGCGTATGAGACAACAAAAATATACTCCGGATTCCAGGCAGCTATTTGCTCCAATGTGACCTTAGACCATCCTTTGGTCAAATTGGCATCTTTCCAAACCGGATATCCGCCAGCTGCTTCGACTTGAATCGTCTGCATCCAACTGAGGGGAGGCACATTGAAAGCAACAGCCCCATCTTTATCTGAGTAATAGATTACCAGTGTCTTTGGTTTTTGAGCTTCCTTAAGGGCGGATGTTGTTTCTGTGATCTCAGCAAATTTTGTCTGGTAATAATCAGCCAGGAATTGAGCTCTCTGCGGGTTATTAAACAATTGCCCCAGGGTCATAAGATCACGCTGATATTGCTGCGGGGTCTCAAAATCCAAATAGACAACCGGAATGCCAAGCACTTCTAACGGTGTACCCAGATTCTCGGCATTGCTGCTTTTTAAAATAACACAATCTGGTTGAACCGCAGCAATTTGTTCCGGTCCAACTTCAGCCTCAAGTAGAATTTTATCTTCAAAAGAGGGGTCAACAATGGGGAGAAAATTCGCTCCACCCTGGGCAGTAGACCCAACAGCAATGATCCGCTGGCCGGCTTCAGGAAAAAGATAAATAGCATCGGCCACCATAAAGAGCGCTTTGCCCACCAACACAATCCTTTCCGGAATTTTGGTAAAGGCAATCTCGCGTCCGAGGGCATCACTGACGATAAATGGTTCAGTTTCCATCTGAGTGCTTGGTTTCATTGGTTCCAAAGTTTCTGAAGAGGTGGGGAAATCTGCTTCCGTTGGTTCAACCGACGACTCTGTCGCGACCTGAGGGCTGCAGGCAGCACTTAATAGGAACAACACCAGCACAATCAGGGATAAAATTCGATATCGTTTCATCTATTCTCCTTTACGATGGATAGAAATTGGCTTGATTTCTTTTTTTCATAGTTATTCAAACAAGACAGTTTTCAGTTATTTGGTACATTTCAAATTTGAATGTTAAACTGGTACTTAATTATTGAATATTCATTCTTTGAGTAATTATAAGCTTCCTGCTATTAGAAGTCCAGTTTTTTTTGCGAGCGCATAAATCTGTAACGGAATACACCCGATGAATTATTCATTTTGAGTGGATCAATTACTAAAAAATCCCTCCCATGAAAATCATAAAACCTGGCTGAGTATTTATGATTGTCATCTCTGGATCATATACCAGTTCTACAAAGTTGATAAAAATCCTGCACGCTTTTTGCGTGAAACTATTGTATTTGTGAGGTACAATCAACATAATAAACATTTTAATTGTGATTAATGGCTTAATGTCATTTATTATTTACACTAATGGTAGCAATTACAATAGGAGTAACCAGTGAAATATTTATACGAAGATCTGGTCGTAATATTTAATCTACACCGTCAATATCTGGAAGGTGATCCTGCGGGGAAAAAAGCCATTCTATCGGGAGATGATCTCTTTGGGGTAAACCTGATGGATATCGATCTCTCTGGGGCTGAAATGGCTGGCATTAGCCTTAGAAGAGCACTGCTCTTTCGCACGAACCTGACCGGTGCAAACCTGGAAAGAGCTAATTTTAAACACGCAGTCATCGAAGGCGCAATCATGAAAGATGCCAACCTTAAGCATACGGTTTTTAAAGGTGTTAATCTGCAACTCGCTGACTTGCGAGGGGCAAATTTAGAAGAAGCAGATCTGGATGACGCGGATATGATAGGCGCAATCTATGACACGAACACTAACTGGCCAAAAAACTTCGACCCACAAGCTGTTGGTGCTGTATTGGCCAGCACGGAAACAACCTAACATTGAGAATCTGAAAGGAAGACAACATGATTATCATCGTCTCCGCCAAAACGGCGGAATATGAAGGAGCGCCCGATGAGCGTTTTGGGCGGGCTGCCTTACTGACGCGAGTAGATACGAACAGTGGAAAATGGCAGACTTTTCCAAACCCAGGTGTAAATCAGTCAGGCGGAGCAGGGGTGGCAGCCGCTCAGTTTGCCATTGATCAAAAGGCAGATGCTGTAATTAGTGGTGACTTTGGACCGCATGCCTCACGTGCACTTAACGCTGCCCATATTGAAATGTATATCCTCACCAGTGCTTCAGATTCCGTTAAAAAGGCAGTTGAGTTGTTCAATCAGGGTTTGCTGCCGGCTTTGCAGTCATGATCGTTATGGGTGGCAAATGCAAATAGCCATTGCCAGCGGAAAAGGCGGCACCGGAAAAACGACCATCGCCACCAGCCTGGCTAAAAGTCTGGCAGGGCTATATCAGGTGCATTACCTGGATTGCGATGTTGAAGCTCCTAATGGTCACCTGTTTCTCAAACCTGAGTTCCAAACCCAAAAAGACGCGATCGTACGCATCCCTCAAATCGATGGTGATTTATGTACTATCTGCGGTCGCTGTGTAGAGGTGTGCCAGTTTCACGCCCTTGCACAAACCCCTGAAGAAATTCTTGTTTTTCCAGAGCTCTGTCACGGCTGCGGAAGTTGTACCTGGAATTGCCCGGAAAATGCTATCACCGAAATTGAAAATGTGATCGGTGTCATCGAAACCGGTAAAACCCCCGAAGGAATCCGTTTTACACATGGGGTTCTTAAAATCAGCGAACCAATGCCAACCCCCATCATTCGCCAATTGCGGAAAAACGAAGAGCGATCTGATCTTCCAGTTGTCATTCTGGATGCTCCGCCAGGTGCTTCTTGCTCGGTAGTAGAGACATTACGGGCAACTGATTTTGCTATCCTGGTTACTGAAGCAACTCCTTTTGGAAAACACGATCTGTTACAGATTTTCGGTATCCTGAAAGACCTGAAAATTCCAGCCGGGGTTATTATCAACCGCACCGATGGACATGAATTGGAAATCGAACAACTAATTACAGGAAGAACAGATTCCAATACTCATGCAGATACCCTTTGATATCGAAATAGCGGCTGGAATCGCATCCGGAAGAACACTGATCGACATACAACCAGAGTATGTGGATCGCTTCCGAGCCATATTTTCTCAAATTGAGTCCATCCTGGCAGCGGAGGAAACATGTTAAAAACCACAGTGAAAACTCCGCAATTAGTGGTTTTGAGCGGAAAAGGCGGCACAGGAAAAACCAGTATCAGCGCTGCACTCATCCACTTGAGCGAGTCGCTTGATCAGGAAAGACGTTTGACAGTGGTGGATGCTGATGTTGATGCAGCCAATTTGAACCTTATTTTACAAACCGAGCAACTGGCAAGTTATGAGTTTTGGGGGGCATCCATTGCTGAAATTAAAACCGATAAATGTGCAGGATGTGGCGATTGCGTGGCTGTCTGCCGATATGACGCCATCTTTCCAGACTCTCAGAATAAGGCTGTTTATTGGGTCGATCCGATAGCCTGTGACGGCTGCGCTGCCTGTGTTTATGCCTGTCCGCACGCTGCCATCACAATGGTTCAACAAATGGAGGGTCAATGGCTACACTCGAAGGGCGATTTTGGTATGCTTTTTCATGCAGAACTTTTACCAGGCAGAGAAAATTCCGGAAAATTAGTCTCTTTAATCAAAATCAAAGCACAAAAATGGGCACAAGTAGTCGATTCGCCTTTAATGATCATTGACGGTCCACCCGGTATTGGCTGTCCGGTTATCGCAGCCTGCGTAGGAGTGGATTTGGCCTTGATTGTCGCCGAACCTGGCCTGGCAGGCTTGCATGATCTCAAACGCATTTATGAGACACTAAAGCATTTCAAAATACCATCTGTATTATGCATTAATAAAGCCGATCTTTATCCTCAAGGCAGTCTGGAAATCCACGAATTTGCCCGGCAGGAAAACATCAAAGTAATCGGTGAAATTCCATTCGATCCTCATGTTCAAACCGCAGTCAGGATGGGCACTCAGGTGACCAGAGAATTCCCTGACGCACCGGCATCACAAATTATCCGGAAAATTTGGCAGGAAACTCAAAATCAGATGGTTAATTTGAGGTTATTAGAATTGGAAGGAAATGGCTATAAATAGACGTTCGCATTAGCGGATCGTATTCTCACGGGCCACATGGCTGATATTTTTCACTACAATCGAAAAAACAGTTTTTGTAATGCCTGATTGAAATTTTCCTTCAATTTCTTTCGTTCAATCTCTAACTCATTTGTGGGTAATAGAATCATTATCTTTATCCCGGCTTTATACCATGGTATCATTCAGACCGATTTCCAGAGAAACAAGGTGAGAATTATGAAAAATGCAATTTTAAGAAGCTATCGTTACATCGTAATCATTTTATTATTCCTATCATTCTTAAGTGCCTGCAGCAGTCCTTCTGAAGGTATCATTCCAACAATGGATCAAGCCACCATCATTGCTGCTGCGGTTGAAACTGTGCGCTCCGAAATGACATCTGAAGCACTACTCAACCCTACCGCCACCATTCAACCAACAGCTACACCAGTGCCACCCACTGCAACGTTCATCCCCCCAACCGAAATGCCCTCAGCCACAAAAATAATGAGTACATCCACTCCGGTTGCATCACTTTCTGCGCGTTTGCTCTATGTAACTACATGGCCGGAAAATAAACGTATTTATGTGCCTAATGAAATATATGGACTTGCCATAGGGTTTGAGAATAATGGAACGATCACTTGGGAAGCCGGATCAACGATCAAATTGGTCAGCTTCAAAGGTGAAGCAACCGTTCAATTAGAGTTAAGCGTCGATAAAGCCGTAAAACCAGGAGAAAAGGTTGAATATGGTTTGTGGACATTCGGTTCTGAAACTCTCGGAGAGCACACATTTGATTTTCAAGTTTATACCAATCAGGGTCTGGCTATCCCTGGTGGCTGGGCTTCCTACACTTATACAGCAATTTAGACCACAAAAGTTGGAAAAAATTGTGTAATAATCCATAAATTAATATAACCTTTCCATTTCTGTAAGACTTTTGTAATGCTTGCCTCATACAATAAAAATATAGAAAAGGAATGTTCCTATGAAATTAATGAGTCTGGTGATATTTTTCCTCGCCTTATTACTTAGCAGCTGTTCAGCCGAGAATATCCCCCAACCAGTACAGGTTGATACCAGCCTCCCCGATCTGGGACCTGCTCCAGAGCTAACCAACGAAACCTGGCTCAATAGCGAAACACCGTTACGTCTGGCAGACCTGGTAGGGAAAGTTGTTTTAATCGATATGTGGACCTTTGGTTGAATTAATTGTAAAAATGTGGTCCCCTCGTTGAGGGGCTGGTATGAAGAATATGAATCAGAAGGACTGGTAATAATTGGGAACCATTATCCTGAATTTGGGTTTGAATCTGATTTGGAAAATCTCAAAAAGGCTGTCAAAGACCTGGAGATTAATTATCCGGTCGCCCAGGATAACAAAGGTGAAACGTGGAAAGCATATGGGACCCGCTATTGGCCAACCCTTTTCTTGATAGATAAACAAGGGCATATCCGTTATACCCATATCGGTGAAGGCGGGTACGAACTGACGGAAGCAGCCATCCAGATATTACTGGCTGAATAGCATCACTTTTCTCACCTCAGTATACCCTTTACAATCTCCTTTCGAAGACGACTCCTGTATAATTTGCTACGATGACAAAGGAACAAGAAAAACAAATGAGCACTTCAATAACAAGTACTACCAGAAAAGTGAATTTCACCAATTCAATTGCGTTACCAGCCAGATTGTTGCGCATTGGTACTCATTTTATTGGCATCCTACCTTTGCTTACATTACTTTTTCGGTGGCAAACCAATCAACTGACGGTCAACCCAATCCAATTTATCGAACAAAGATTGGGTCTTGCCGCCATTAATTTACTGGTTGTCGACCTTGCAATCACACCATTGGTCACTATTACGGGCTGGAAACAACTTGGCCGCCACAAACGCGCATTGGGTTTATACGCTTTTTTCTACGCTTTGATCCATTTTCTTACCTTTAGTTTGGTTGATTATGGTGCGGACTTACCCTCATTGTTGCGGCAAACCCTTGAGAAACCATTTATCATAGTTGGAAGCCTTGCTCTATTAATCCTTTTGGCGATGGCTGTGACCTCCTTCAAGTACTGGAAGAAGAAGCTAGGAAAGAACTGGAAACGACTGCATCGCATGGTATATGTTGCTAGTTTATTGGTCGTAGTGCATTATGCATGGGCATTAAAAGGTTCGGTAGGAAGTCTGAGTGGAGATGTAATTCGCCCATTACTTTATGGCGGCTTTGTCATCATTTTGCTGGTGTTGCGAATCCCATCGGTTAAATCCTTTATCCTGAATATTAGAAAATCGTGGCGTGCGAACTGAATTTAGACGCCCAAAATTCTCCCCTGGTTAATATTTTTACGCAAATGACGAAAACACTTCTCCCTGGAATTCTTAAATTATTGCACCAAGTCTTGTAATCATAAGAATATTGCTATAATATGTTAATCTCTGGTCTTGTTGTGGCATAAGATCAGACACTCGGAATACCCAAATCAATTTATCTATTCAGGAGAAGAGAAAAGATGAAAAAGATGAAGTTCTTGCTTGTATTGCTAATCCTTGCAACATTATTTTTATCAGCATGTCAACCTGCAGCCGCGCCAACCGACGCACCTGCCGTTGACGAACCGGCAGTGGATGAACCAGCTGAAATTACCGACACCGAATTGAACGTTCTTTGTACCCCTCAGGAACAATGGTGTCAGGGGATGAAGCAGGAGTTTGAGGCGAAATATGGCATCACAGTCAACTATGTCCGTATGTCCTCTGGCGAGGCCCTGGCGCGTGTCGAAGCTGAAAAAGATAACCCGACCTTCGATATCTGGTGGGGTGGCCCGATCGATAGTTTCGTGGCTGCCAAAGGCAAAGGTCTACTGGAAGCATATGACTCACCAAATTATGGCAACATTCGCGATCCACAAAAGATGAAAGATGTCGATAATCAATGGGTAGGCGTATATGTCGGTTCACTTGGTTTTGCCACAAATACCACCTGGCTGGCTGCACACCCGGATGTAAAAGCACCCACTTCCTGGGACGATCTGCTTAAACCAGAATTTACTGGTCAAATCATGGTAGCCCACCCATCAACTTCCGGAACTTCTTACACTGCTCTTGCCACAGTTCTTCAAATGCGTGGTGAAGAAGCCGGTTGGGAATATATCAAGAAATATGCCGGTCAAATGGCACAATTTACCAAGAGTGGTGCCGCACCTGCCAAATTTGTTGGCCAGGGCGAAGCTGTAGTAGCGATTGTATTCTCTCATGACACAGTCAATGAGATCGAAAACAATCAAATGCCATTGGAATTAAGTTTCCCTGCTGAAGGCACCGGTTATGAAATCGGTGGCATGGGCATCTTGAAAGGCGCTAAGCACATGCAAGCAGCCAAACTCTGGTTTGACTGGGCAATTACGCCAGAAGCACAAGCTCTCGGCCCCAAATATGCAGCTTATCAAGCTCCCACGGTCAAAGGTGTTGAACTCTCTCACCCGGAACTTCTGGATGTAAATCTGATCGATTATGATTTCATCTGGGCTGGTGAAAATAAGGGCGCTATCGTCGATAGGTTCACCAACGAAATTGCGAACGCTGAAAACTTGAAACAATAAAAATTTAATATACAGATACTGGGCGGCTTATAACCGCCCAGTATTATTTTCCAGGAGAATAATGCAGAATTCTTCACCTCTTCCAGAAAAAACATCCGGTGGAAATACAGCGCTGATACGCAGAATCCGAGAATTTTCTATCATTGGTAGAGACCCGGTCTTATTTATGAGTCTGCTCTTCTCTGGCATTTTTATTTTTGTATTTGTTATTTTCCCCTTATATCGCTCAATTATTGGCGGCTTCTTTAACAGTGAAGGTGCCTGGGATGTAACCTACTTCGCGCGTTATTTTGATAACTACTACGGACCAAGTCTGCGCAAAGCGTTCGTTGACACCATGACAATGGGTCTACTGACAGCCACTTCAGGTACACTGGTGGGTTTCATCTTCGCTTATGCAATCGTTCGCTGCAATATTCCCGGCAAGAAGATCGTGCACTGGCTGGCTCTGGTTCCAACAGTCTCACCACCCTTTGCTTTAGCACTCAGCATGATCCTGCTGTTTGGGCGCTCAGGGTTGATCACCAAAAAACTACTCGGCATTGAATTTGTATTGGGAAGAAATGATATTTACGGGCTGGATGGTCTGGTGATTGTCCAAACCATTACTTTCTTCTCAGTTTCTTACCTGATCTTACGCGCCATGTTGGAGCGTCTTAACCCAGCTATGGAAGAAGCCGCTGCCAGCCTGGGTGCTGGCCGCTTTTATCTCTTCCGTACTATCACCCTCCCTTTACTGATTCCAGGGTTGGCCGGTTCCTTCCTGCTGCTATTTGTAAAATCCTTAGCCGATCTCGGCAACCCCCTTTTCATTGCTGGCAATAAAACGGTTCTTTCCGCACAAATTTTCCTGGCAGTCATTGGTGAATATAACTACCAAAAAGCATCTGCACTTTCTTTTGTGCTAATCGTACCAACACTGATCATTTTCCTTGTTCAGCGATACTATGTGAACCGCAGAGCCTATATCTCAGTCACTGGCAAACCGGCTGGTTCCCAAATTCAGGAAAAAGATCCCGTCATCCGCTGGGCAGTAAATATTACAGCCTATCTCATCATTGCATTTATTATTCTGCTTTATCTCACAATTGTCTATGGCTCTTTCAGCACAGCCTGGGGAGTCAACTTTGCCCCCACTTTACGCCACTGGCAGATGACCATGACGCGCGGTGTTGAAGCCATTCTTGATACCACATTCCTGAGCGCCATCTCGACACCTGTCGCTGCCGTATTGGGCATGATCATCGCCTGGCTGGTAGTTCGTAAGAAATTCACCGGCAAAGATGCACTCGATTTTGCATCCAATCTGGGTGGTGCAGTACCTGGAACGATCCTTGGAATTGGCTTTGTGATGGCCTTCAACAGCCCGCCGCTGGCACTTGCCATTGGAATTTACGCGATTTTAGCCCTTTTCTTTGCGCAAGTTGTCGGGAAAAGTGCTTCGGAGAGAATAATCTTATTAATCCTGGGCACTTGTATGGGTGTACTGTTTACACGCTTAGAAAGCACTACCATGTACTTTATTTTGGGAGGGGTGTACTTTCTGCTAGCCGTTCTATTATTGATTACGCAAAAAAAGTTCGTAAAACCGCTCATCGCAGCCGGACTGGGACTTTATTTGATGACCAATAACTGGGCCTACGCCATCGGGAAACCCATCGCTGATTTCAGCCGTACTTTGGAACGCGGTTTCTTAAGCAATGCAATTTTCCAATTTTCTGATCATATCAAGGTATTATTCCAACCCACCCCGGCTTTGCTGGCGATTGTTCTGGTTTTTGCTGGTGTATTGTTATTACAGAGCACACAAGGGAAAGTGTGGCGTGTCAGCCTCGGAATCCTGGCCCTGGCAATCCCCTGCGCACTCTCTTTCACGGATATTCCCTTTGCCATGGTTGGGGGGGCATATATTATTATGGCAGCTTTCATCGTTCGCAGTCTGCCGGCATCGGTACGCTCCGGGGTGGCGTCTCTCCAGCAAATTGATCCATCAATAGAAGAAGCATCAAACATCCTCGGTGCGGATGCCCAATATACTTTCCGAAAAGTGACGCTCCCGCTGATTCTCCCAGCTTTGTTGGCCGGTTTGATTTTCAGCTTCACCCGTCACATGACCAGCCTTTCAGCCATCATCTTCTTGATCAGTGCTAAATGGCGCATCGTGACAGCGTCCATTCTGAGTGAATGGGAGCAGGGAGGGGTAAGCATTGCCGCTGCCTATTCAACGGTCATTATCATATTCGTCTTGATAGCAATATTTTTACTTAATCTACTGGTCAACCGGCTCTTCAAAGGCAGAGGTTCGGTTGATATGAGCCAGGGTTTCTAATCGTTCCAAATTGAGGTAGCCAAATGTATCTTACATTAAAGAATTTATCCAAAATCTTTCCGGCTCGAGGCGGCGTCAAGGAAGTTAAAGCCGTAGATAATGTAAATCTGGAAATTAAGAAAGGTGAGCTGGTTACACTTCTTGGCCCTAGTGGCTGCGGCAAGACAACCACATTAAGAATGATCGCCGGTTTTGAATTTCCCACTGAAGGTGAAATTATTCTGGATGGAAATCAAATCAATTCTTTACCCCCTCATAAACGCGATATGTCGATGGTTTTTCAAAGCTATGCGATCTTTCCCCATTTGAATGTATTTGAAAATGTGGCATACGGTCTTAACGTTCAGCGGCTTTCCAAAGAAGTGATCAGCACCCGTGTAAACAAAGTCCTTGAGCTGGTTCACCTGGAAGGATATGGTGATCGAGCACCAACTCAGCTTTCGGGAGGCCAACAACAACGCGTTGCGCTGGCACGTGCCTTGATTATGGAGCCAAAAGTTTTGCTAATGGATGAGCCGCTCTCGAACCTGGATGCAAAATTGCGTGAAGAAATGCGTACAGAGATTTGCCGAATTCAGAAAGAGATGAACATAACCAGCGTCTATGTCACTCACGACCAGATTGAAGCGATGACACTCTCGGATCGAATCGTTGTTATGAATCTTGGCATCATCGAACAAGTATGCGCTCCTCTGGAGATGTACCGTTTTCCCAATAGCCGCTTCGTCGCCGATTTTATCGGAAGGGCAAACTTTGTTGCGGCAACCGTTCTGGATCAAGATGAACGCGATCTAACGGTGACTGCACTTGGAAAAACCATAACCTTGAAAAACGTCCAGCGCCAATTTGCCAAACAAGAGTCCGTGACGCTCATCGTGCGCCCGGAAATGGTCCGTGTCAAGAGCGAGGGGGAATTATTCAGCGGTACGGTGCGGCGCGCTGTTTATCTGGGGGATGTGATGGAATACGATGTCCAGATTGGCAATGAACTGATCACTGGTATTGAATCCGACCCGTATGTAATGGAAATGTTCCCGGAAGGGTTGACCGTATCGATCGGCTTTGCAGAAGGCTGTATCCAGGTTCTTCCGGCAGCTCAATAATATGACCGATTTTGACGTTCTCATGATCGGTAATTTTGCTAAAGACAAGCTCATCATCGATGGCGTCGAAGAGGTCGCGTCAGGCGGAGGTGTTTATTATGGCTCGGTGGTAATCAAGCGTCTGGGAGGACGTGTGGCTGTTGTCACCCGGCTTCATCCCGAAGATTTTCCTCGCCTGGAAGAATTGCGGCAAGAGGGTATTACTGTTTTCGCCACCCCTGCGCAGGGCACATCTGGTATAGCCAACTATTACCAATCCACCGATATGGAAACGCGTGTTTGTAAACCGATTGGCTTTGGTGGCAGCTATTCCATTACCGAAATTCCGGCGAAGTCTGCCAGGGTAATCATGATTTCCCCTCTGTTTGCCGGTGAGGTGAACCTGGAATTGCTGAAGACGCTGGCTATTAAAGCCCCGCTGGCTATGGATATTCAGGGATTTATAAGAGTCCCAGTGGCAGATGATCTTATTTTCCGACCCTGGTTAGAATTGGAAGAAGGTTTACGGCACATCATGTATCTAAAGGTTGATAAAGCTGAAGCGAAGTTTTTGACAGGTGAAGATGACCTGGAAAAGGCAGCAGCCATCTTGCACAGCTTCGGACCGAAAGAGCTCGTTATGACTCACTCGTCTGGCGTGACAGTTTCCGCAAATGGCAAGCTCACCTTTGCACCATTCACTCCACGTTCATTAGCCGGCCGCACCGGCCGCGGTGACACCTGTTTTTCGACCTACATCACCAAACGTCTACAAGAAACACCCGCAAAAGCTGCTCAGTGGGCTGCTGTGGTTACCTCCCTGAAGCAGGAAGTTCCCGGCCCATGGCGCGGCACTGCTGATGAAGTTGCCCGCATTGTTCAGCAGGAGTTTGGGAATTAAGCAATAATCTTTCCTACTGAGTGCTATCTCAGCCATCTGCTATGAACGGCTAGCTATCAGGTTTTTTTTCTCTTCCCTTTGGTAGAGATTGACCTGATCGAAAACTTATAGATATAATTAGCGAAACCCCAATTGCGGAGAAAATAGATGATACCAATCAAAGACCAGATTCCAACCCGCCGAGTTCCCATTGTGAATTACTTGTTAATCACAGCGAATGTCTTAGTCTTTGTTTTACAGTGGATGGCGGGACAAAATCAAGAAGTGCTGGTCTATCAATTTGCTTTGATACCCGCGAACTTCATAGCCAACCCGAACCTTGCCAACTTCAGTGATATTTTCACAGGTATGTTTATGCACGCCGGACTGGCACACCTGGGCGGCAACATGCTTTATCTATGGATATTCGGTGACAATGTGGAAGACAGCATGGGCTCCGTCAAATACCTGCTCTTTTATCTCACTGGTGGTTTGATTGCTTCTTTGGCGCATATATTCACAAATTCAACATCACAAATTCCCACTGTTGGCGCAAGCGGAGCCATCGCTGCAGTACTGGGAGCTTACCTGGTTCTGTATCCCCGCAGCCGAGTATTAACCTTCATTCCTCTGGGATTTTTTATGCGTCTTACATCAGTACCGGCCGTCATCGTACTCGGTCTTTGGTTTATACTGCAACTTTTCAATGGCGTAGTTTCGCTGGGCGCAGCGGATGTAGGCGGGGTTGCGTTTTGGGCTCATATTGGCGGATTTGTAGCGGGTGTCGTTCTGGCAAAATTTTTAGAAAATCGCCGCCGACCTGAGAGCGTAGTACGCTGGTAGGTCATTCAAATTGATAGTACAAAAATCAAATGGCCAAGCAAGGCGAATAATACGATTATTTTGAATTTGACCTTGCGAATCTTATGACGGAATACAAGCATCCCGATGGCTGCCCCCAGACAGCCCCCGGCGATGACTAGTAGCAAAAGCGTATTTTCTGGAACGCGCCAACGATGCAATTTTGCTTGGGCTTTATCAATCCCCCATATGATAAAAGTTGTTATAGACATGAAAAGGTAGGACCAGATCAATAGAGAATGCCAGGAAATTTCCCGAAGGATATTAATTTTCCCTCGATTGGTCGGGTAATATCCGTATGTTATCAATTTGGTTCCTGGATTTTGCAAATTGAAATTTGTTTACCTTATTAAATTCCATAGATTAAATATCCCGCCAACCCTGCTAAAATGAAAATAACAATAACCGGCACACGTTGCGATAATGCCAGACCGACCGTGGCAATGACAATGAGAATATCCTTCCAACCTGTAATTGCTGTCTTTGTAAGCGACCAGGTTACCCCTAAAGAAAGACCAGTCACCGCTAGCATTAAACCCCTTGAAAAATATTTGACTGGCTTTTTGCGCTCAATTTTTTGAAAAAATGAACTTACCACGAGAGAAAGCAGAGGAGGAATTGTAAGGGCAAGCAGTGCCAACAAACCGCCTAGCCATTCCAGGGTCAGATACCCCAGGCTTATGCTCCACAACCCACTCGGCCCCGGGCTCAACTGCCCGACTGCGATAGCATTGATAAAATCTGCTTCTGAAGCCCAACCACGCAGCAGCAAATCCTGGTGGAGAAAAGGCAGGTTTCCCAATCCACCAAATGAGAACAGGGATCCTTTCAAGAAGATCCAAAAATACATCCAAATATTCATCCCGGCTGATCAACTTCCAAAAGCGGCACAGTCCCGACTGTTAATTGGAAAAGCAGGATCGATACTACCCCGGTCAACAGCATGATCAATAATGGCGAAACCAGCTCCGTAGCCATTGCGATTGTAGTGATCACAACGATAGCAATATGAATTCCAAATCGGTACTGCCCTTCCTTTATGGCGATTTTCAGTATCGGGGACAACATCCGGATGGTCATTGCCAATGCCATCCCAATCGTCGCTGGCAAAATGCCGCGCATGACAGCTTTGACTGACGCTATGGATTGAACCTCGCTATAAAAGGCCGTCATCAACAAAGTTACCAGCGCGCTGGGTAAGAGCAAACCGGCTAGCGACATCAGTACGCCTCGCCAACCGTATAAACGATTACCAATAAAGACGGTCAATTTGATGAGATTAATACCGGGCGTAAGTTGCGCTAACGCCCAGGCATTTAAAAATTCCTCTTCTGTGATCCAGCCAAATTTGATACAAGCTTGATTTATTAAAAAGAAAGTAGCGGACCCCCCTCCAAAAGACTGAATACCAATTAAAAACCAGCGAAAGAAAAGTGTAAAAAGACCACGTCTTCGATAGATATTTTTTTTTGGCTGCATTTAACCCATTATATTACAAGCCTCATCAATTCAATTGCGAAACAACGCTCCTTTCTGTAGTTTAGTGGATTGAGGCCAGTCTCTACACAACGCAAATTTAAATTTATCTTTTTCCGCTTTATCAGGTTCAAAGATAGTGAAACATAATCTTGAATCTGAAATTTCACACAATTAAGGCTTCTACAAAGCCTTACTATCCACTTTATTGATCAACGCAAAAAATGTATTATGAATTTTAACAGGTTAAGAAATTTCACTTCCATTCTTAGAGGGAAGCCAATCAAAAAGGAGAATTTACAATGGCAAAAGCTACCTGGAACGGCGAAGTTCTGGCCGAGAGCGATCAAACTATTATGATCGAAGGAAATCATTATTTTCCGCCTGATTCCATAAATAAAGAATTTTTTCAACCAAATGAAAGTCACACCACCTGTCCCTGGAAAGGGATTGCCAGTTATTATGATCTGGATGTAAATGGTAAAGTCAACAGCGGTGCCGCCTGGTATTATCCTGAGCCTAAAGAGGCAGCGAAAGAAATTAAGAACTATGTTGCCTTCTGGAAAGGGATAAACGTTACTCCATAATGATTTGAAGATAGTCGGATTAATAGAAAAGGTTCGATCGGTCTTCCAAATCTCAGTGAGAGGCAGTTCCTGAGACCTTGAGCTACACATAAGGTTGTCCATTTTTCTTGTATAGCCAATTTACGAAAGTTACAATCTATTAATCACTATTTGAAAGTAAATTATGAATTTATTAGAGGGAGTCATTCAATACTACCAGCTCAATCAAAGCGCTTTTTGGCGTGCAACGCAACAGCATCTGGTGCTCAGTTCAGCAGCTATGGGCATTAGTCTACTGGTTGCTTTGCCAATTGGCGTGTGGATCGCTCATCGCACTCGTATTGCACAGACAACCATTAATGTGTTTAATGCTCTCAGGGTCATCCCTAGTCTGGCGATTCTTTTTCTAGTATTACCCTACCTTGGATTGGGATTTAAACCCTCTTTAGTGGCATTGACTTTCCTCGCATTCACGCCGGTACTGATCAATACCTATGCCGGCTTGCGTGGTGTAGATCGCTCCGTGATTGAATCTGCGACAGCCATGGGAATGAGCCGCAGTCAGGTGCTTTTTCAAATTGAAATTCCCTTAGCTGTGCCGGCCATTGTAACCGGCATCCGCATTGCTTCAGTAGAGGTAATTTCAAGCGCAACTCTGGCTTCTTTCATTGGTGGTGGTGGCCTGGGAGATTTTATCACTCGCGGTTTTGCACTGTATGACGTACCGATCATGCTGGTCGGCGCAATTCCGGTTGCAATGCTGGCCTTATTATCTGAAAGTCTTTGGGCTGTTTTCTTGTGGTTTTACCGCAAACCACTGGCAGCTTAATCAAATATCAAAACAATAATTTACAGGAGGAAATATGAACAGAAAATTTAAGGTTACATCGTTAATTCCGTTTTTGATGATATTGATTGTTGTTCTGGGAGCCTGCTCTCCCGGAAAAGGCGCTGATTCACAAAAAGGAACCATCAAAATCGGCTCCAAAGATTTCACGGAACAATTCATCGTTGCTGAAATCTATGCGCAGGCATTGGAAAATGAAGGATTTACCGTCGAGCGTAAGCTCAACCTGGGAGGGACTCCAATCGCGCAAACAGCCATCGAAAACGGAGACATTGACCTCTATCCTGAGTATACGTCCACCGGCTTGCTGACTGTCCTCAAACAGGACCCCATCCAAAATGCCGATGATATTTATCAGGCAGTAAAAAAAGGTTATGAAGATCAATTTCAGATAACCTGGTTGCAGCCCTCACCTTTTAACGACACGCAAGCCTTGGCCATGACTCAAGCAGTATCTGACCAATATGGAATTAAAACATATTCCGATCTGGCGGGACAAGCGCCAAATTTAGTACTCGGGGGTCCGGCTGAATTTATTGAACGAGAAGATGGTATTAAAGGTCTGCAACAGGCTTATGGTGGTTTCGAATTCAAGGAAATCAAGCAATTGGGAACCGGTAGCCTGCGTTACCAGGCTCTGCTGGATGGCGAGATCGATGTGGTAGTCGCCTTCGGCACCGATGGCGCGATTGGAGGTAATAACCTGGTCGTGCTCCAAGATGATAAAGTTTTTTACCCAATCTACAACGTCGCACCGGTTGTTCGCCAGGATACACTGGCGAAATACCCCCAGATTGCTGATATCCTCAACAACCTGGCTCCCAAGTTGACCGATTCCGTGATGGCTGGCTTGAACTGGCAGGTGGATGGCCCTGACAAAAAAGAACCTGCAGCTGTTGCAAAAGCATTTTTACAGGAGAATGGGATTATCCCCTGATGCAAGACCCGCAATCCGTTACATCCATCACTTCACGTGAAACCGTTGATTCGAACCCGCAAGACGAAATTATTTGCAAGGATGTAACCAAGTTCTTTCCTAACAGCACAAAACCGGCTGTCGACCATGTCAGTTTCACGGTCACAGCCGGTGATCTGGTGGTTTTGCTGGGACCTTCCGGTTGCGGGAAAACGACCCTCCTCAAAATGATCAACCGCCTCTATGAACCGGATGCTGGCCAGATTTGGATCGGGCAGCAGGAAATTCAAACGCTGCCCGTTAACCAACTACGGCGTCAAATTGGCTATGCTATCCAACAAGTCGGACTATTTCCACATATGACCATCAGCCGGAATGTGGGCACTGTTCCGCGCTTGCTTGGTTGGCCAGCTGAAAAAATACAAGAGCGTTCACGATATCTTCTCGATCTGGTAGGACTTTCTCAAAACTACCTGGAGCGTTATCCCCGCCAGCTTTCTGGCGGTGAGCAGCAGCGCGTTGGACTTGCCCGTGCCCTTGCGGCAGATCCTGATATCCTTTTGATGGATGAACCCTTTGCTGCAGTGGATGCGATCAATCGCGAGCGCTTGCAGGGAGAATTGCTGCACATCCACCATGAACTGCATAAAACCATTCTTTTTGTCACCCATGACGTGGAAGAGGCTTTACGGCTGGCAAACAAAATTATTGTGATGGAAGCTGGAAAACTGGTGCAGTATGGAACGCCAATGGAAATTGTTACCCGCCCTCAAAATAAGTTCGTGGAAGAATTGGTCGGAAGTAACAACCTTTTACGTAAATTAAGCCTTTTCACTGTGCAATCCATATTGAATAAGGAGAACGATTCTAAAGAGCTCCACAAATCAATAGCAGTTCATCAACACCCCGAGGCAATCATTCAACCTCAAGAGGATCTGCGTAGTGCTCTTTCCCTCTTGTTAGAAAGCGGGGGACAGGCATTACGGGTCATTAACCAGGATGGAAACACGCTGGGTATGATCACCTTTGAGGACCTTCACCGGCATCTATTCGAACCGGAAAACGGGACAGACCTAAACCAATAAACGTATGGCTTATTTATTTGACAATTTTGCGACAGTATTACAACTTTTTGGCCAACATCTGCGTCTGACGCTGATTGTCCTTTTCTTTTCCTTGCTTATTTCGATTCCACTGGGGATTTTAATTGCTCGTTTGCGCTGGCTGCAAGCCCCCGTTCTGGCAGTTCTGGGAATCATTTACACAATACCAAGCTTATCTTTATTTGTGCTTTTGATTCCCATTTTTGGGCTGGGTACAAAACCTGCCATAATCGCACTGGTAGCCTATGCGCAGCTGCTACTGGTGAGAAATTGGGTGGTTGGCCTGACGGGCATCGATAAAGCCATCCTCGAAGCCGCGCGCGGGATGGGCATGAATAGCTGGCAGCGCTTTTTCCAGGTTGAGCTGCCATTGGCATTACCCATGCTTCTGGCAGGAATGCGGTTGGCAACTCTCTCATCGATTGGTATCGGTACGATTGCTGCATTTATTAACGCAGGCGGCTTGGGCGTCTTGCTTTTTCAGGGAGTAATTACTTCCAATTATGAAAAAATTCTGACAGGAAGTATCGCGGTGTCGATCCTTGCAATCGCCAGTAACTATTTATTGAGATTTTTTGAAAAGAGAGCTGATCTGGTAATTCGCGGAGATACCCATTGAAATATGGAGAAATGATGGAAATTTTTGATGTTATTATCATTGGCGTAGGACAGGCAGGTAACCCATTATCCACCGCATTTGCCAGCGCAGGCAAAAAAACTGCCATTATTGAAGAGAAATTTGTCGGTGGAAGCTGCATTAATTATGGCTGCACGCCCACTAAAATCATGGCTGCCAGTGCTGAACGTGCTCAATTGGCACAAGAAAATGCTGAATTGGGGATATTAAACGCGGACGTATCTGTTGATTTACAGAAAGTTGTGGAAAGAAAAGATAAAATTGTACATAAATTTCGTTCAGGAATAGCAGAACGAATAAACAACTCCGAAGCCGAGTTGATCTACGGCAAGGCTTCTTTCAGCGCGCCAAAAACGGTCACCATTGATCTTAAAAATGGAACAACCCGTACATTGAAAGCTGAGACAATTATCATCGATAGTGGTGCAAAACCTCGCATCCCGGATCTGGATGGATTGGAACAGGTCAATTATCTCGATTCCACCTCCATAATGAAATTAAAGCACATACCTGACCATCTGCTGGTTTTAGGAGGCGGTTACATCGCACTTGAATTTGCACAAATGTTCCTTCGTTTTGGCAGCCAGGTTGATATCATAGAAATGGGTGATCAATTAATGATTCGAGAAGATAAGGATGTTGCCAGTGCAGTTCAGGATATCCTTGAAAAAGATGGCATCACTGTCTGGTTAAATGCAAAGGCAACTCGTGTCACCCAAAATAGCAGCGATGAACTCACTCTCTCCTTCCAGATAAAAGATAAGAAGCACCACGTAAAAGGTTCCCATCTTCTCATCGCTACCGGTCGTATTTCGAATAATAGGGCACTTAACCTGCAGGCAACCGGCGTCGATTGCGATAAAGATGGGTATATCATCGTCAATGATAGGTTGGAAACCAGCTCGAAAGGAGTTTATGCAGCCGGCGATGCAAAAGGTGGTCCGGCTTTTACTCACATTGCATACGATGACTTCCGGGTATTGAAAGCAAATTTAATCGATGGTGAGAGCAAGACAATTAAGGACCGTATGGTTCCCTACGTGCTCTATATTGATCCACAATTAGGCCGTATAGGGTTATCTGAAAAAGCAGCAAAAGCGCAGGGAATCCAATATTCGGTCGCAAAAATGTCTATGGAACAGGTAGCACGAGCCATTGAGGTCGGACGAACCCGCGGTTTCCTAAAAGCATTGATTGAACCAGAAACGAAACAAATCCTGGGTGGTGCTTTTCTGGGTGTTGAGGGAGGAGAAATCATGTCAATGGTTGAAATTGCCATGCTGGGTAAATTGCCTTACACTGCCTTGCGGGATGCTATTTTCGCTCACCCCACCCTGGCTGAAGCGCTCAACAATTTGTTTGCAAAAGTTGAATAAAGCGAATCAATCGATTATTAAGCTTTGCAATAAATAACCTGCGAATATTCTCCAGACGGGGATATCTGCTCTTTCAAGAATCTTTCCCTAAAGAGCATTCTTTAGCATTGATCATTCCTGGGATAGCTTTGGGAGATCATTCTTTGTTCCGCTAATGGTCTTGATATTTACAAGAAACCACACGCTATCACAGAATCCATATTTCGTGCCGATCAGTGATTGAAATTCATAATGACATAAAGTTTTTGAATTTTAAATGAGAGCGAAAGCACAGATGATCACTTAGAGAAGCGGTTCCTCTTAACCACGTGTATAAAGGAGCCACAGACTGGCAATATAAAATACGAAAAGTGCCAATGCATCGATTTCAATAAACCAAAAACGGCGCTCAAGTTTGGCCAGGTTGCCGATCAGACCCATACCTGTCATGATCAATCCCACCATACCCACCAGCAGGAAGGAAGGGTCAATGACGGCTAGAAAACGACCCTGTCCGTAGAATATGTCGGTTAAGCCAATGGCAAACATGTTAAACATATTGGAACCAAACAAATTACCAATGGCCATATCATTCGCTCCGATCTTGATCGCTGCTATGACCGTTACCAACTCGGGTAATGAAGTGACAAGAGCAACGAGGGTTGTACCCACAAAAGTTGTTCCCAAACCGGTGATGATGGCAATCTCATTTGCACTCTGTACCATGATCGGTGTTATGAAAACCAGCGAGCCTGCAGCCAATAAAAAACCAATGATACCCCTACGCAGGCTGGAAAAGCCCACCGGGATATCTTCTTCGACGTCATTCGTAGACGCGGGTGAGGAATTGCCCTGAATCAATCGGACCGCAACCACATATACTGCCAGAATGATCAGACTATCCACCCCAATCCAACCGATTTTCAGATCAATATCCGCCAAAATGAAAAAGACCACCAGTCCAATCATAAATACTGCCAGACTGCCTGTCAGAGCATGCTTCAATACCGCCTTTCTTAATATGCGCTGTTTCCGATACAAAATATCCACAACCGCCAACAAAAGCATATTGAAAGCATTGCTACCTAACAAATTCCCGGCGGCCAAATCTGGCGTATTCTGGTTTAGTGAGCTAACCGAAGTAAGCACCTCCGGGAGAGAGGTTGCACCAGCCAACAACAATACCCCGATAAACATACCACCCAATCGTGTACGTACCGCGATGATATCACCGTGTTTAGCCAATTGATTAGCTGCCAGGACAATCAGAATCGCAGTAATTACAAATTTAATCCACACCATATTCGACCCTTTACTTCTCTGCCCTGGTAGAAATGCCTTTGTTAATTACCAGTGGCCAGGCGGAAAACACTCCAGTATTTGGTTGATTGAGATCACCAACTATTTCTTCAACTTCACCCAAACAAGTACGTACAAGCGCTTCATCTGCTACCATGACAAAAAGGGTAATGTTCCCTTTCTCCTGCATGGGAGTATCCCCATAGGTGTAACGCATCGGAATTCTTTTTTGCGATCGACGATACAAACCGGTGCTCTCTACAATCGTAGCCCCCGTCACACCGATATCTGACCAGGCATCCAGAATTTGATCGAGATAAGAAGCTTGATCCAAAACAAACATTATCATGTACATATTTTCCTCCTCACTAAATTATGATTATAATGGGGATGCAATTTTTCAACAAAAGTACGAGATTTTCCTCGCGTGCGTGGCGATCAACGATCATTGATTACAAGAGATTAGTGTTAACATCTCAAAAAAGGATTGCCTCTTCTCTCAATTTCCAAATCTCAATTGTAAGCATCAAAAAGGATGTCAAATACAAAATTTCATTTCTACAGACCCTTGCGCCATTGCTAATTACATACTACCATTATTCTAGTTTGTAATTCAATTCACAACCATACAATTAATTTTCTTCGGGCGGGGTTATTTTACCCTTATCACTCTCTAGGTGGAGGATTGAGTGCTATTTATATTAGGAGCAGGGTTCATCCTGGCGGTTATAATACCTTTTATTCACCGGATCACAGGACGTTGGACAGCCTACATCGCATCATTATATCCAGTTGCTGTTTTTATTTACCTTCTACAAAGGATCAATTCCCCCATCACACTCGCATCCATCAACTGGGTCTCCGCCCTGGATCTAGATCTTAGCATTCGCCTGGATGGGTTGTCACAAGTACTGGCTTTACTTGTAAGTGGTATCGGTGCTCTCGTGTTGATCTATGGCGGAGCCTATCTTAAGAGCCATCCTTATTTGGGGCGTTTCTATGGACTTATTTTATTCTTTATGGCATCCATGCTCGGTGTTGTTTGCAGCGACAACTCTCTGCTACTTTTCGGATTCTGGGAATTAACAGGTATATCTTCCTTTTTATTAATTGGATTTGATCATGACAACTCCAGTGCAAGGGCAGCCGCTTGGCAAGCTCTCCTGGTCACCGGTGCTGGTAGTCTTGCGATGTTGATCGGGTTTATTTTAATTTTCCAAATATCAGGCAGCTGGTCCATTCAAGCCTGGATCGAGAATAGCGCTCTTATTAAATCCAGCTCCCTATATCCGGCCATATTCTGGCTGATCCTGGCGGGCGCGGCTACAAAATCCGCACAGTTTCCTTTTCATTTTTGGTTACCGAATGCCATGGCTGCTCCGACACCAATCAGTGCGTATCTACATTCCGCCACTATGGTGAAAGCAGGGGTTTTTTTATTGGCGCGTTTTCTCCCAGTATTGGGAGGTACCGTGCTCTGGCAAACGACCCTTCCAATTCTTGGTATTTTAACACTTCTGGCCGCCGGTTTGCTGATGACAGCCCAGCACGATTTGAAGAAGTTACTGGCCTATACAACTGTTGGAGCTCTGGGATCGATGGTCTGTTTAATTGGACTGGAAAACAAATATGCAATTGAAGCCCTGGTAGTCTTCATCCTGGCGCATGGTCTTTATAAGGGAGCTTTGTTTTTAGTAAGTGGAGCAATCGATCACTCAACAGGAACGCGCGATGTGAGAATTTTATATGGTCTGGCCAAAAAAATGCCTTTCTCTTTGGCCGCTGCTCTTCCAGCCGCCTTATCGATGGCCGGCATACTTCCATTGCTTGGTTTCGTTGCAAAAGAACTTGTCTACGAGGCTGGTCTAGCCTCCCCTCAAAACGTTTTTTTATTGATCGGCATGATTCTTGGCAATGGCTTGATGGCTGCAGGTGCTGGCTGGGTGGGGGTAAAGCCTTTTTTCAAACGCCAATCCAAGCTGGAAGCTCGTGATTTTCAAAGAGACCACATCCATGAAGGAAGCTTTGCCTTCTGGCTGCCACCTCTGATCCTATCTTTTCTTTCTCTTACATTTGGTCTCGCTCCTTGCTTGCTTTTACCTCTGGCCAAATCTGCTGCAACTGCAATCACTCAACAAAATATTGATTTCAAGCTGACTTTGTGGCATGGCTTCACACCAGCTTTGGGTTGGAGTGCGTTGACCTTGCTTCTTGCCGGGTTAGTTTACTTGATGTACTCTAAAATTGAACCACGTGCATTAACTATCTTTACTCACCTGAAACGGTTTGGACCAGCGGATCTGTATAATCGAGGAATTCAAAACCTGAAACGCCTGGCAGCCTGGCAAACAAGTATTCTCCAGTCTGGATATCTGCGTCGGTATATTATTACCATTATCATGACAACCGTTTTATTCGCTGTGCTTATCATTACGCGCTATGGCATCGAATTGAGCGGTTTGATTTCCCTTTCGATTTCAGGTGTTCGTTTTTATGATGTCATTCTAACGATTATTATCATAGTATCGGCAATTCTAGCTACGCGCACACAATCTCGCCTGGCTACAATCGCACTACTGGGTTCTATTGGATACAGCATTGCCCTCATATACTTATTTTATAGTGCGCCTGATCTGGCCATGGTGCAAATTGCAATTGAAACCTTGACCGTGATTTTATTTATACTTGTCATCTACCGTCTTCCCAAGTTTGACAGAATTACCACCCCCCCACGACGAAGATTGGATATGGTCGTAGCGGCTCTGGGCGGAGGGTTGATGACAATTCTTATGCTGCTGGTTTCATCTAACACGGTCAGCTCTCCAATAACTGATTATTATTTACAGAATTCTGTTGCGTTGGCAAATGGCCGTAACGTGGTAAATGTCATTCTGGTAGATTTTCGCGGATTGGATACTTTTGGAGAAATAAGTGTTCTGGCTATAGCTGCTCTCGGTGTTCTGGCGTTGGTAGGACCTTCTTTAGAAAAGAATTTTCCTGTCCGAATCCTAAAAGAAGATGCGGATATAAATAACAATGGTAAGTCGGGTATGCATCGATCGATAATCTTACCGGTTGCTGCCCGCTATCTCATGCCACTCATGCTTTTATTTTCCATATTCCTACTAATTCGAGGTCACAATGAAGCCGGTGGTGGTTTTGTGGGAGGATTGGTCGCTGCAGCAGGCTTTATGCTATATGGAATCGCCAAATCTCCCCAGTCAATTCTACGTCTGATTCCCGCGCAACCGCGCACAATCATGGCTATTGGTTTGTCAATTACTGTGTTGAGTGTCAGTATGCCTTTATTCACAGGATTGCCACTCATGACCGGCCTTTGGTATGCACAACCAGTCGCATTCTTGGGAAAAATCGGTACCCCTCTCCTGTTCGATTTGGGTGTATATCTGATTGTCATCGCCATCACACTGATGATTTTAATTAATGTGGCCAGGGAGGAATCTCCTCGATGACGGTATTGCTGGCTGTGACAGCAGGAGTATTATTTGCGACAGGCCTTTATATGATGTTGCGTCGCAGTCTTGTAAAGATTTTGATAGGGCTGCTCCTGTTGAGTTATGCCGTGAATTTGTTACTTTTTTCTTCGGGTAAATTAACACCTGGCAAGCCGCCCATTATTTCATCCACAGGCGGGGTCATTATTACTGCAAATTATGCGGACCCCGTTCCACAGGTACTGATACTGACAGCGATCGTGATCAGTTTTGGATTGACTGCATTCGCGGTGGTACTCATACTGAAAACCCATCAGACAATTGGCGTGGATGATTTGGACCAGTTGCGCGCAACGGATATGTTAAATGAGGAGGATCACACTCGTGATCTGGACCTGGAAAAGATTGACCATTGCGATTCAGAAGGCGAAGAATGATCTATTTTCCAATCTTACTACCACTTGTATTGGCAATTTTATCCATCTTCGCATGGAATTCCTTACGCACTCAAAGAATTTTGGCTATCACCGGTTCGTTTATCTTAGTGTTAATTAACTTCGAAGTATTTCTGCAGGTGCAACAAACAGGCATTCTTCATGCCGAGGTTGGTAACTGGCCGGCACCTTTTGGAATCACCCTGGTGATTGACAGATTAAGTGCCATCCTTTTACTGACCGGATCCCTGGTCATTTTTCTGACAGCTATTTTTTCTCTGTCGGGAATCGATAGCGAGAGGGCACGCTGGGGATATTTTCCACTCATCCATTTTTTGATTTTAGGGGTAAATGGGGCATTTTGCAGCGGTGATCTTTTTAATTTATATGTCTGGTTTGAAGTTATGTTGATGGCGTCATTCGTTTTGATGGTGCTGGGTGCGGAAAGACGTCAATTGGAAGGGGGGTTAAAATATGTGATTCTTAACCTGCTTTCTTCATTTTTATTCCTTTCTGCTATCGGGCTGACATACCATTTCACCGGATCCCTCAATCTCGCTCAACTGTCCATAAACATGCGTACGATCAGTTCACAGGGAATCGCCTTATTAATAGCAGTGCTATTTTTGGTTGGATTCGGTATTAAAACTGCCATTTTTCCATTTTTCTTCTGGCTGCCAGCTTCTTACCATACCCCCCCTGTGACTATCACCGCGTTATTTTCTGGCCTTCTTACAAAGGTAGGAGTATACGCACTCATACGTGTTTTCTGCCTTTTATTCGCATCCCAAATGGAATTCTTAAAACCATACTTGCTTATAATAGCCGGACTGACCATGATCATTGGAGTATTAGGTGCCGCTGCACAAACCGATTTTCGGAGATTGCTTTCTTTTCATATCATTAGCCAGATTGGATACCTTTTCTTGGGGTTTGCAATTTTCACAAAAGCATCTCTTGCCGCTGCCATTTTTTTCATGGTTCATGTAATATTTGCTAAGATGGCCTTATTTTTTGTAGCTGGCTTGATAGAAAAGAAGTCCGGAAGCTTTGATTTGCGCCGATTAGGTGGTCTTTATAGAAATTCGCCGATTCTATCAATCTTTTTCCTCATTCCAGCACTTGCTTTGGCTGGCATTCCTCCTCTTTCAGGGTTTTTTGCCAAACTCTTGCTTTTATTGGAAACAATCAGATTACAAAACTATGGAATCACAATTATTGCGTTGCTGGTCAGCTTGCTTACACTCTTTTCAATGACCAAAATTTGGAATGAGGTATTTTGGAAACCACTCCTAACAGAAGAAGATGGGATTAAATCACCTCAACCCAATCACCTGACTTCTCCATTATCAATGTGGATACCGATTGTCACCCTGGCTTTGATCGTAATATTAATGGGTTTTTTTGCGGATCCATTAATCAATTTGACAAATGCGGCAGCTGACAGCCTGCTACAACCTCAATTCTATATTGAGGCTATACTCGGAGCTGGAAGATGAACCTGTTTCTGCTAAACCTGTTGCTTGCTTTCATTTGGGGAGCACTCATGGGATCCTTCGAGCCAGCCAACTTATTCCTTGGTTTTGTGCTAGGTTTTATCATCCTTTCAATGACTGACCGAAGTCGTTCCATGGGAAAACCTGGCTATTCTGGCAAAGCATGGCTCATTGTCCAATTATTTTCGATTCTTCTTTACGATATTATTCGGGCAAATATCCGGGTGTTAAAGACGGTTTTATCTAGGCAGATGAATTTGGAACCAGCTGTCCTCGCCATACCTCTTAATCTCAAACAGGATACTGCAATTACCCTCTTTTCAAACATCATTGCATTGACGCCAGGAACGTTGAGCCTTGATGTTTCTTCTGACCGAAAAATCATTTTTGTACATGTCATGATTATTGAAAATGAAAACAAATTTCGCCAGGATTTACAAAATGGATATGAGCGAAGAATTAAGGAGCTTTTGGAAGAATGATTGACCTTGTTTGGGTCTTAATCCTTACGCTTCTGGCAGGTGGTTTTATTTTGGCTTTCGTACGGCTTGTTCTGGGGCCATCTCTACCCGATCGCGTGGTCGCACTTGATTTGCTTACCATCGTTGCAATGGGTTTCATTTGTGTATATGCCGTGCGCTTTAATCAACCTGCCTTTATAGATGTAGCGATCGTGATGGCATTGATAACCTTTCTCGGAACAGTGGCTTTTGCATACTATTTGGAACGGAGATCCTGAATGCGGGAAATTGTTGTTCTGATTTTCATTTCTGCAGGGGCATTCTTTATCATCACAGCAGCTATTGGTATTTTGCGAATGCCGGACTTGTTTCTACGCATGTCGGCCAGTGCCAAAGCTGGCACACTTGGGATGGGGTTGATCCTGATCGGTGTTGCCATTCATTTCAATCTTTTTAGTATTACCACCCGCTCAGTAGCAATCACCTTTTTTCTGTTGTTAACTGCACCGATAGCTGCCCATATGATTGGCCGAGCCGCATATTTTGATGGTGTCCCGATATGGCCTGGAACGAAAATTGATGAACTAAGATCCCATTACCACCTCTCTACCCATGAGCTGGATAGCAAAGTGGTCACAATCGATGACCAACTGCCCACAATTACCGTCTTTCGTGAAGGTGACGATTTTCAACAGGAAGACTGAGCCATTAGGGACAAGATCAATTCCTGGAAGACAATATGATTAATTATCTCCTCTCTCAAGATGGTGTTTTAAGGAACTAATCAATTAACGATATAATCAGAAAAATCCTTTTCTACAAGGTGTTGGATGCAGACCTTGAAAAAATATAATTGGAATGTTATCATCCGCTGGATCGGCACCCTTTTATCATTGGGATTATTAGTGCAATTAGTCTTGAAATCTGGACCCGAGGAGTTTCTCGCTAGTCTTCAAAAGCTTTCGGTTCTGAAAATTTTCCTGGTGCTTTTACTAATTTTTGTATCTCGCATCGCTACTTTTATTCGCTGGCATTTTTTATTGCAAATCGATGATATGCACGTCGATTGGAAAGACAGTTTACGATTAACTTTTGCAGGCCTGTTTGCTGCCAACTTCTTACCCTCTACCATTGGTGGTGATGTTGTCCGCATGGCTGGTGCTATGCGGATTGGAATCCGCGGATCTTTGGCAGCCGCCTCATTGATCGTCGACCGTTTGATTGGCATGTTTGGCATGGCGTTGATGCTCCCTTTCAGTTTTAATGCTTTATTAGCCTTGTTAGGGCAACAACCAATTGCTTACAATAACCATCCGCCCGCTTTCGCCGCCCTTGCCTGGTTTCAACGTTTCTGGCAAAAGACATATAATTCTCTTACTAAAGTAGTTGAAGCTCTCCGCTTTTGGATGAAACACCCCTCAGTCTTGATAGTTGCCTTACTTTTTTCCTTTGTTCACATGGCGGCGATCTACTGGATTATTCAATTGCTCGTCATAGATATGGGTGAATCAATTGGTTTCTTCACCGTTGCCGGCTTATGGAGCCTCGTATATTTCATTACGTTGGTACCCATTTCGATTAATGGGCTGGGATTGCAGGAATTATCAATTACAACCATTCTGCCAATGTTCGGTGGCGTCAGCTATGCAACCAGCTTGAGTGTAGCCTTGATTTTGCGTGGATTGTGGATCATTGGCAGTCTGCCGGGGGCATTTTTTGTTTCTGGAATCATCAGTGGAAAACCATCAAAAGATATTCTTGATGAGGATTAAATGGAGCAAATAAAAATTCGTAATAGCAGTTTCTTACTCTGGTTCCTACTGCTGGTAACTAGCATAACAGGCTGGTATGGTTATGACCAATGGCAAGCAATGCAAACACTGGCAGCCAATGAAGAAATTGCAAAACCCGTCCAAAATGGTCCAACGTTTATTATTGCAATCATCTCTTTACTTCTTTTATTACTTTTACTACTTTTCACAAGACTCCTTAAAAAGTCGGTAACAAATACAAATTCGATCTCATTTCCATCAAGTGTCTCTTATGGAATTGCCATATTGATCGTCCTGGGCAGCGTTTTCATTCTCTCACTTTCTACCCGACAGGCGATGTGGGGTACCAGTGGGCGGTTACTCTTTTTTGTTTGGACGGCGGGGCTTGGATCATGGATTTTGTATAAAAGCCGCAAAAATATCCCCCAGGAATATAGTTTCGTTAGCCTTCTGCTGGTGGCAGGGGTTCTTTATCGGATTACCCTTTTCATTCCCGATATGCAACTTACCCCGTTTTCCCTCGGGTGGTCGGAAGGCAGTCGTTACACCAACGCAGCCTTATTCCTCTCGAATAGTTTATTTGGTGTCTCCTATCCATTACCAGTCTTACACCCAGCACGATACATGATGCAGGCAATTCCATTCTTGTTTGCACCTGATATGATCCTCATCCATCGTATCTGGCAGGTTTTGCTCTGGCTCGGGATGACCTTCCTCGGCGCTTTTAGCCTTGTAAGACGTTTATCCATAAAGAATCGTATCACCTCATTCTTGGTCGTTCTCTGGCTTTTTCTATTCTTTTTTCAGGGAGCAGTTTACTATCATCTGATGGTCGTAGTGGTTTTGATCCTTCTTGGCTATCAGCACAATGCTTTCTGGCGCAATCTCGTTTTTGTTTTGCTTGCGTCAATATGGGCTGGGCTATGTCGTGTCAACTGGTATCCTGTACCCGCATTATTAGCCACAGCTCTTTATTTAATGGAGGAACCCTTAACAAACAAACGTTGGCTGGCTTACCTTAGAAACCCGATTCTGTGGACTCTTGCCGGTAGTTTGACAGCATTTCTATCTAACCGTATTTACGCTGCGAATTCGGGCAATGAGGTCAGCCAATTCTCCTCCAGTTTTTCGTCTTATATGATCTGGAGTCGTTTATTCCCAAACACGACCTTTCGGCTGGGAATTATTCCAGCTGTTCTGCTTGTTTTTCTTCCTTTATTGATAACTAGCTGGATAAAGATAAGTAAACGAGAAATTTCGTATTATTGGCACTGGCTTCGTTCTCTGGGTCTGCTGGCCATCCTAGCCGTTTTTGGTTTAGGAGGTGTAATTGTCAGTATAAAAATAGGTGGAGGAGGAGATTTGCACAACCTGGATGCCTTTCTCGTGTTCCTGGTAGTCATTGCATTGTATATTCTCTTTGATCGTTATGTCCCGCAGAAAACCTCTACAGATACGCCAATTTCATTTCCATTCTATTCACTGGTTTTACTTGTTATCATTCCATTATTTTTCGTTGTAAAGGGACGGGCTAACTTTGAATATAAAGATCTTCAATTGGCTTCTCAAGATGTGGGATCCCTTCAAAATGCAATTGCATTAATCCAGAAAACGACTCCCGGACCAATTTTAGTTATCTCTGAAAGCCAATTATATACATTCGGTGAACTCCAGGGTTTCAAAATTCAACCCGAATATGAAAAAGTATTCATGATGGAAATGGTCATGTCAAACAACAAGCCCTATCTCAAAACATTGCAACAGAATTTTCATGAGCATGAATTTGCAGCCATCGTGACAGATTCGCTTTTCGTAAGCTCAGCCGACCAAAAGGAACCATTTTGGGTGGAGAATAATTTATGGGTCGATAAGATTGTGATTCCAATGCTTGAAGATTATGAACCCGTGCTACGACTCCAGGAAGGCGCAGCCAATTTATTGATCCCACGAAATCAGGAATCGCTCTTCAATAATTTAATGAATTTGAACCCATGAGCTTAATCGTCAAATCCGAATGAATAATTTCAACATAATCTACCAATATCTCATTTAATAGGATCGTTATCAAGTTTGCGGTTTGTTGTTTCAGTCTTTATCAATAAGTGGCTTTTCCAACTGATCATCCAACATGACATTGCCTAACCATACAAATAAACAACCAATTAACCAAGCATCAACTCAATTAATAAACTAAATTCGCTCACATCGCCGTGCCGGCCACCTGGAACCAGATCGCCAGCGCGGCGATAACCAGTGCGCCAAGGTAGACCTTTCCCGTTCGGCGGAAGAACCATGTCAGGAAAAAGAACAACACAAAAAATTCCGGCACATAAACAAACAACATTAAAGGAATCATCTCACCAAAAATCGGAAGCCCGATCATCTCGAATCCCGGAGCAGCGCCCGCCAGGTATGGCACATACTGGACCATCCAGATCACAACCAAACCCGAAATACCTGCCAAACAATTCATCAGCCACCAGGTTAACTGAGTTTTTGCGGGTGTATCTACCTGCTTCATCCGGTTCTGACCAAAGAGGAAGATGCCGCCGTTGAGAAGAAAGAATGCGATCGCGGGAATTAGATAAATCCAGAACAAGCCAAACCGTACAGCGGAAAACTCGCGCATGAATGGCCACAACAAGCGGAATTCGATACCCAGACTTCGCTGTGAAATAAACACTAAGAGGTAAAGCCACCCCAGCAATAGAAAACCGAGCAAAGCTGTCTTACCAATCAGATCCCAGCGGATGACGGTCTTATCTTCATCAAAAGAGATGCCCATGTCATACATTGTCACGCCATCGGATTTATGCGCCTTTTTATACCACGCACGAAAAACAAAGAAATAAATGATAGCGTTTCCAAAGAACCACACGAACGCACCATTGGCAATAATCATCGATAATCCAGGGACGAGCGTGCCCAACAAATAACCACCAGCCCCCATCAAAAGTGGAAAGCTGAGACCAGCAATCAGATTATTGATCAACGCCTGGCGACCCCAGCGCTTACCAGCCACATAACGGTCCGGTACTGGTGTGCTAACACCTACAAAAAAGGGCTGTAGAAGTAATAAATTGGTCAAGGGGATCATCGAAACCAACGCAGTCAGCAATGCCAGAAACATGAACAATTCCTTCCACATGAATATCTGCTGGTTTGGGTCAACCCAATACAAATCAGCCTGGCCATTCTTCAACGCAGATTGCATCCAGACAACAGACTGTGAAACCGCTTTGGCATTGTGTGTTACGCCTGGATGTACCGTATTAATGAGGGTCTGCATACGCGCAGTACCATCGCCAAATTCGCCGTAGGTTACATCCCAATTGACCGGAGCGGGCAGTCCAAATTTTTCCAGCCGTTCAGGGTTTGTTTCCAATGATTTTGTGGTGGGTTGATTGGCGCGGAATCCGCGAAACTCTTCATATTTAGCCTGCGTGAGCAAGACATTATTAAAATCGGGGGAGCCAGGCGTGCCACACATCGGATTGAGCGCTTTATGGTCGGGATTGACCAGAGCCACTGCCAGTGTGGTACCGGCCCCCATTGAATGGCCCATGACACCCATTCGAGTAGAATCGACATAGCTCAAAGCTTGCAGATATTTGTAAGCGCTATCGCCTCCCATAGTGGCGTCTCCGGAACCCATTGACCCACCGGTGCTGCCATGCCCTAATTGGTCCAATGCGAGGGTGACAAACCCGCGCCGAGCCAGTTCCAGCGCTTGAGGCTGCAAGGTTTCTTTATCGTTCTGGAAACCGTGCAGAATCAAAACGGCTGGCAGCTTTTCACCAGCGGAAATATTGGTTGGCCGATAGAGCTTGCCTGTCAAAACAAATCCACTTGAGTCGTCGACTTTCACAATGTCTACGTCCAGCTTCCCGAAATCTGTCTCAACCAGGCGAGCTCCGATGGCTGCAAGTGTAACGATGACCAGGCAGCTGACAAAAAATAAAACCTGCTTGCGTACATTTGTGGACATATTCTCTCCGCTTTTTACTTGAATTTGGAAGGGTATGTCTATGATTGTACGAATAGGCAACTAGATGTCAACCAATTTTTATGCAGAATTGAAATGCTTTTCTAAGAACCTTTCAAAAAATTCTGTTTCTGCGGTCGAAACTCACTCACCACTTTCTGCCTCAAACTTCAACGATTCGGAATTTAGACAATATCGCAGTCCACTTGGTCGGGGTCCGTCATCAAAGACATGACCCAGATGAGAATCGCAACGCGCGCACACAACTTCACTGCGTACCATACCATGACTGGTATCAGTATGCATTTCCACATTTTCTTCAGAGACTGGCTGGAAAAAGGAAGGCCAACCCGTGCCTGAATCGAACTTTGCATTGGAGGAGAATAGGGGTAGACCGCAACCGGCACAGTAATACACTCCAGCCTTTTTATGATCATAAAAGACCCCACAGAAAGGAGATTCTGTCCCTTTTCGACGCATAATACGATACTGCTCAGGGGTCAATAATTTTTTCCATTCTGCATCAGTCCGTGTGATTTTTTCCATATTAATACTCCTATTAAAACTAGATAGATATTCTTCATATCATTTATAACATGACGAAAGAAAAGTACCTTACTCCCGTTTAACCTTTTCTAATTAACATGCAGCGATCAAAATTCAGATGCATTCTTACCAGCATTCTGGTTATTTCGTACCTGAACCCTTCTATAGGGATACTCCCCCCTTAATCTTAGGGACAATCCTGATGTTCTTTTTCACTCACAGTCGATATAAATATAAGTGGACAAATGAAATTTCCTGGATTCATGGGAAAAAATAACCGATATGAAAGGATCAAAAATGGAATCCACCAGCCCTAACCAAAATGTAAGCCATCATACCCAAAAAATTAAAACGATGATTTCCGATCTTATCGATCACTTGCGCTCTGACATTACCAAAATTGATGATCTGCAAGCAAAGGCTATGTTTGAAACTTCCGCGGAGGTTATGGTCGGTCTTAGAAAGGCTTTTGATGACTTTGACGAAAAGAACGAAAAAGCCTGGCAAAAGAACTAAAATTTTCAATCATTAATTTACAAACGAATAAATTAAAAATACAACCACCATTAGGAGAAATATCGATGAACAAGAACTTCAAGTTAGGTTACAACCTTTCCAGCGAGGAACACTCTCCCAATGATCTTGTCAAAAATGCACAGCAAGCGGAAGAAATCGGCTTCGAATTCGCTTTGATATCTGATCATTTTCACCCATGGCTGGATGTTCAGGGCCAATCTGCTTTTGTATGGAACGTAATTGGTGGTATTGCCAGTACCACCCACAAATTGAGCCTGGGAACAGGGGTAACATGCCCCATCATGCGCATCCATCCGGCCATTATTGCCCAGGCTGCAGCCACTTCGGCATCCATGATGCCCGGACGGTTTTTCCTGGGGGTAGGTTCAGGCGAAAACCTTAACGAACACATCCTCGGCGATCATTGGCCTACTGCTCCAATCCGCCTGGAGATGCTCGAAGAAGCGGTTGAAGTGATTCGTCAGCTCTGGCAGGGAGAGGAAACCAGTTTTTATGGCGAATATTATGTAGTAGAAAATGCCACGATTTTCACCCTACCTGATAAACTACCCCCCATTTATATTGCCTCTGCCGGAGATACCTCTGCGGAATTAGCCGCAAAAATTGGCGATGGTTTGATTACCACTTCTCCCGATAAAGAAGTTATGCAAACCTTTGAAAATAATGGCGGGAAAGATAAACCCCGTTATGGCAAACTGGATGTCTGCTGGGCTTTAACGGAAGAAGAAGGGCAGCAGATTGTATATAAACAATGGACCAATACCGGCATTCAAGGTCAGCTCACACAAGAAATTGCTACGACTACTTTCATGGAACAAGCAGCATCAATGGTGACAATGGAAGAAGCCAGTAAACACGTAGTCTGCGGTCCCAGCGTAGAGAAACATCTCGCCAAAATCGAGGAATACGCAAAGGCAGGGATCGATCATATCTATATCCATCAGATCGGCCGTGACCAGGCAGGCTTTTTCAACTTCTATGAGAAAAAAATCATGCCTGAGTTGAAATAATTTTTAATTTCTCTTGACTGGGAACCAGAACCCTTAATCAGTCCGGCATTTATAAGTGCAAAAAAAGAATACGTACGGTTTTTATATCACGCTGTCCGTTCGATGATTGTAAAGCATTACATGCCCGGACTGATATTGTATTTGAGGCCACAACCAGACACCATTCTTCTCTTAAAGCGGGAAAGCTCACCATTTCTTTTTACAGTGCGGTTATTAAACAACACCTGGTCTATCCAATGAAATATTCTATCCAAACCTTTCAACATACATGCGCGCGGATAGTTCATCAATGATCAATTCCCTCAGCAGGTCACCTTTAATCGCCGCGCGCAATCCATTCAATTTCTCATCTCCTGCTATGACACAGACACCACGTTTGCGGCGCAGGAGGGATAACGGAGGCCCACTGGAACGCAGATTGATCAGGACACCGTCATCCATACCATCTTCGCGAAAAAATGTGGTAGCAATATCACCAGCCACGCCCCAGCGCTTGAGATCCGCATAATCATCTGGTCGCAGATAACCCTCTGTATGCAGATGACTGGGTATACCGGCAGCCACGGCTCCAATGCTAAAAAGCAACAAATCTGCTTCGTTTTGTATATCCAACAGTTTCTTAATACTAGTCTCCTGCCACATAGCCCGGCGGGTTTGGGCTTTATCAAAAAAGGCTGGCACTGGAAAGAGATGATAGCCAGCATGAAAGTTATTTGCAAAACGCATGATAATCTCACTGGCGTACTCAATACCAGAACTCTCCAGATTGCCTGCCCCATTTAATTGGATTATCTGAGATTGGTGAGTCGTTTTTGGAACCAGGTGGTGTGAAATAGCCGCTGTGGTAGTTCCCCAAGCGACACCCAATACCATCTCGGAAGTAAAAATACCACTCAGGTAATTAGCGGCGTATTGAGCTACCCGCTCCAATCGCTCTGAATCACTGGTCCTGGAAGCCATGGGAACCACATGGACACGTTCCAAACGTACGATCGATTGCACCTTTTCTTCCAGCAATGCCGGCTGATCATGCGGATCGTTGATGCGAATCTCAACATAACCTTCCTGCTTGGCATAACTTAACAATCGTGAAATCGTTGAGCGGGACACGGCCATTTCTCTTGCAATGGCATCTGTGGTCATGCCGTGATAATAATACATCTTAGCCACCCGCAACGCATTGGCTATTTTTTCGGAATTATCCATACTGATTTCATCATTTTTCTGGGATGTGAACATTTTTTCAGACAATTCAATTGCCTGGTTGACCCATTCTAAACGATATTGCACGTTTGTGCAATATAATTTCACAAACGTTCAAATTCAAGTAAGATTATGTTAGCCCTCAGTCAAAAATGGGAGTAAATGGTATGAAAAATTTCGATGTAATAATTATCGGCGGCGGCGTAATCGGTTGTATGATAGCCCGAGCCCTTTCCAGGTACCAGCTGAGCATGCTTCTAATCGAGAAGGAATCTGATATTGGCACGGGCGCAAGTTCTGCCAATTCTGCTATAATCCATGCCGGACATGATCCATTGCCGGGAAGCTTGAAAGCAGAGATGAACGTTAAGGCAAACCCGATGTGGGATCAGCTCTCTGAAGATCTGGGGATTCCTTTCAGACGCAGTGGTGCATTTGTGGTTGCCATCGGAGATGAGGAATGTGCCTGCCTCGATGCTCTTCTCCAGCAAGGTCTTGAAAATGGGGTCGCATGCCAAATAATCTCCGCTGAAGAAATGCGAAGACGCGAACCCTTAATAAATTCTGCAGTTAGTGGTGCCCTTTTTACACCCTCTGCAGGCATGGTTGATCCTTTCGCGGCTTGTATCGCCCCACTCGAAAATGCGATTGAAAATGGTGCCGAGGTCATGCTCAATACCGAGTTCACTGGCTTCATTAAAGAAGGGCAGCAGATCCTTGGCATTCAAACCAATCAGGGAAATTTCACCTGTCGTTGGGTTATTAATGCAGCCGGTGTCTATGCCGACGAAATTGTACGCCAATCAGATCCAACCACCCCATTTGACATTATTCCCCGTAAAGGTGAGTATTACATCCTGGATAAATCAGAAATACAGCTTGATAATATCCTCTTTCCCGTTCCTAGTGGAAGAAGTAAAGGGATTCTGGTATTGGGCAGCACGCATGGCAATGTCCTGGTTGGCCCAAACTCGGCCACAGAGACCGATAAAGAAGATACAGCAGTAACCAGCGCGGGTCTGGAAGAAATCTGGCAGGGGGCTCAAAAGCTTGTACCTGCTTTGCAACCTCGCAGTATCATTGCGGTTTTTGCAGGGCTACGTGCATCCGGCAATGCACCCTGCAGAACTTGTGGCATCGACTACCAGCATGATTTCATGATCGAAGCATCTACCACTCTTAAGGGACTGATTCATGCAGCCGGGATTGAATCCCCGGGATTGACTGCCGCCCCCGCAATCGCCGAACGGGTTGTCGAAATCCTCGAACAGGAAGGCGCACTGTTGAATCCTAAACCGATCTGGAATCCAATTCGCAAAGCTCGCCCACATTTCCACCATCTGCCTGAATCTGAGCAAGTCAAGCTCCTTGAGCACGATCCGCGCTATGGCCGCGTCATCTGCCGCTGTGAAATGATCACGGAGGGTGAAATAGTGGCTGAAATCCACGCACCATTACCTGCATTGACATATGACGCCATAAAACGACGAACCTGGTTGGGGACAGGGCGCTGCCTCGGCTCCTTTGATATGCCGCGCGTAGTTGAATTGTTAGCACGTGAAACCGGACAACCAGTTACAACGATCTCCAAAAAAGGTGCCGGCTCTGAATTCCTTTTCCGGGCAACAAAAGAAGTGGAGGCATAAATGACTCTTAAAGATTGCTACGATGTAGTGGTAATCGGCAGTGGCCCAGGGGGGTTAGCAGCTTCAATTTCAGCCAAAAAGAATGGTGCCCAGGATGTACTAATCATCGAACGTGATGTGGAACCCGGTGGCATTTTATTGCAATGTATTCACAACGGTTTTGGAGTAGAAATCTTCAAGAAAGACCTACCTGGTCCAGCTTACGCGCAGCATTTTATCAACGAAGCTATTGCAATCGGCGTTGAATTTTTATTGGATACGATGGTATTACAAATCACACCCGACAAGCGCATTACTGCTTCCAGCAAAAGCCAAGGTTTTCTTCACATACAGGCAAACAGTGTTGTGTTGGCAATGGGCTGCCGCGAACGGACACGGGCACAGATTCGCCTGCCAGGCAGCCGGGCGGCCGGCATCTTTACCGCCGGAACAGCCCAACGCTGGGTTAATGTAGAGGGCTACATGCCAGGCAAAAACTTCGTTATACTCGGGTCAGGAGACATTGGTATGATCATGGCGCGCCGATTAACCTTCGAAGGCGCTCACGTGGAACGTGTGCTTGAAGTAATGCCGTATCTTTCCGGGTTAACCCGCAACTATGTTCAATGCTTAATGGATTTTGATATCCAGCTGCAACTCCAGCACACAATCAAAAATATAATCGGCAAGAAAAGAGTGGAAGCAATTGAATCTGTTGCTGTCGATGATAAATGGAAACCGATTCCAGGTACTGAAGAAATAATTCCATGCGATACCTTACTGCTTTCTGTCGGATTAATTCCTGAGAATGAGCTATCTCTCCAGATGGGTGTTGCTATTGATCCAGTTACAGCTGGACCTTACGTGGATGACAGCTTTCAGACCAATATACCAGGAATCTTTTCGGCTGGTAATGTGGTCCATGTTTATGACCTGGTCGATTGGGTTACGGAAGCAGGGACTGTCGCAGGCAAATCCGCGGCAAAATTACTACATACACAGCCAGCATCTGCCAGCGCCACGATTCCAATCAAAGCAGGAGAAAACGTCCGCTACGTGGTTCCGCACACCTTGCAACCGGATCACCTGATAGAAAGCGATATCCGCGTGCAGATGCGCGTTCAAAAGCCGATCGAGAAACCCGTTTGGGTGGAAGTACGCAGTGGAGAAAAACTGCTGCACCGCAAAGGGGAGCCTTATGCCCGCCCGGGAGAAATGATCACTATCCCGATCAAATCAAAACTGATGGATGAGGTCAAGGCATCTTCTCAATTAAGTATTGCTATTGTGGAGCGATAAAAATATGCCAACCCAATTTGAAAAAGTTATCTGTGTTACCTGCCCTAAAGGTTGTACCCTGGAAGTGACCCGTGAAGGCGAAACGATTATAAAAGTAGAGAATGGGTGTAAACGCGGTCATGAATATGTACGCCAGGAGTTGACCGATCCGCGCCGCATGGTGGCAAGCTCAGTTCGTGTGAAGGGCGGTCTACATCCCCTGTTGCCTGTTTACACATCCGCACCGTTTCCAAAAGCCCGCATCCAGGAATTGCTGATTGTTCTGCGTCAGGTGCAGATCAATGCACCGATCGAAATGGATGCCGTCATTCTTCGAGATGTTTTACAAACTGGAATTAACATTCACGCCAGCCGGAATGTAAAACTGCAGTCCTAGATTGATTCAAAGGTTCGATATCGTTTTTGGCAATCAATTCGTAACTGAAGTTGATTGTTTGATTTATTTAATAAGCAAATCTGTAAATATTTAAAATTATCCCGCTAGATTCATTTCTTATTTCTCTCAATTGCCTGTAAAACCGAGCCTGAAACGGGTTTTAACAGATGTCCTGTAAAAACCCATTTCGGATGAGCTGATTTTAATTCTGCCAGGCTTGTGGAAAGGCTATCCCAATCCGTGGCGAGTAATCGTTGCACGCCTGGTTTTGGAAAACTGCCCAATAAGTCTCCCGCAAATGCGATTCCATTTGGTAATAACAGGCAAGTATGACCGGGTGTATGCCCAGGTGTATGAAGAACTTTTGCATCTAAACCGAAATTTTCGAGAGTCTCCCCATGGCTAAGCACGAAATCTGGCGCTGTGTTTGCCAGCGGACGGAGACGTTGAAGTATGTGCTGAGCGAATATGTAGATAATTCCGTATTTTCGGGGGGTACCCAGAGGAGATTGCCCATGTCGCATAATCGCAACGTCCGCAGGATGGACCCCAATTTTTGCTCCAGTTACTTGTCGTAAAGCCTGAGCACTGCCATAATGGTCGTAATGCGCATGCGTTATCCAGATCATTCGCAAATCTCTGCGTCTTAGTTGTGCCATTTTGGCAAGCACAAGGCGGTGATTGCCAGGTGATCCACTATCGACCAGAAATAATCCTTCTGGATTTTCGACCAAAAAAGCAATTCCCCACCCACAACGAATTGGATGAATATTGAGCATAAAGTTATTATATTCGAAGATAAAAACCACCTTTCAACCAAAGCCGACAAAGAAATGGAATTGATACCAGAAGGAGTTCTTGTGACAACCCAACACTTCACAAGTTCTTAGAATTCTCAAGAAAATTACGGAGACGACGCTATGCAAAAAATTACCCCCTGTTTGTGGTTTGACAACAACGTTGAAGAAGCTTTAAATTTCTATACTTCCATATTTAAAACCGCCAGAGTCACTAACATCTCTCGCTATCCCGAAACAAACGCTGTACTGAGCGCGATTATTGAGCTGGAAGGGCAGGAATTTATGCTGCTAAATGCCGATAGTACCTTTCAATTTTCTCATGCAATCTCTTTTTTCATTGACTGCAAGAATCAAGAAGAAGTTGACTACTACTGGGATCATCTCCTGGGTGGCGGCGAGGCTGAACAATGCGGGTGGTTACGCGACAGGTTTGGTGTCTCATGGCAAATAGTTCCCTCTGCTCTTGGGGACCTGATAAGTGACCCTGACCCGAAAAAATCACAGGCTGTCTTGCAAGCTATGCTGCAAATGGTCAAGCTGGATGTGCCTGCGCTGCAAAAAGCTTACAACGAAGCCTGAGAAAAGAATAACCTATCCTGGGTCAAATTTCTCCTTAAGTATTCTCTTTTTAGTAATTTAAATTAGCCATAGCGATTCGAGCCTGGACCAGAGAGCCTTCTCGTGAATAGCTGCAGAGGCAAACCTAAGAGCCTTTATAAATTCTCTATGCGGGTATTGTGAGAATTTTCTAACCAATAGATTTCGGAAAAACATAAATACCGGCAAACGGTCTGTGGTGTATCTCACCAAACTGAATTTCAATTTTAAAAAAGCATGAAATATAGATTAGATATCCACATAATATTCATATTTAGTTAATACGTTAAGGTAGAAGTTTAAATTACTCCCCATCTAGATGCAACTTGAGTAAATCCAGAAAGCTGATTAATTAAATCAATTTCAAAATTGATAGGGCATTTATTATATTACTATTTATTATTGCTTTTATAATTATTGAATACAGGAGGTGGTCCGAAGTAAATTTTTTAGGTAAGTAACACGATCGTTTTAATTGATTGCCAGCATCGCAGCCATATTATCCAAACTTAGAATATTGGGAGGAAGAGATGAGAAAGTCATCACGGCGAATTTTGATAATCGTGAGTATGATACTCACATTGGCGATGGTATTATCAGCATGTGCAGGTGGGGGAGCAAAAAAGACTGTAAAAATATCATTTATCGGACCATTTACGGGGGGGAATGCAGCTATTGGTCTTGGAGGAAGAAATTCATTTCAATTGGCAATCGATGAGATAAATGCCAATCCAGATAATAAATACCAATACGAGGTCGTCTACATCGACGATGAATGCAAACCCGATGTCGGTGTTCAAGCAGCCCTAAAAGCCGCCAGCGATCCCGAAATCATTGCTTCAGCCAGCCATTACTGTTCTATGGTGGCGGTATCCACTGCCGATACATTCCATAATCTTTCCTTACCATCTATGGTTTGGGGGGCTGTATTGCCTGCAATAACGTATGGCAATGACTACCTGGAAGTGACGCGTGTCAATGGAACCCAAATTCAGCAAAACCTTGTGAATGCTGAATTAATGTGGGACCTTGGATTTCGTAAAGTATCCATCCTGCATGACACCTCTGATTATGGTCGCGGACACATGGAGTATTTTTCCAATTCATGGACCAAACTGGGTGGAGAAATTCTTTCAGTTCAGGGTGTGACCGTTGATCAGCAGGATTTTACTGCCGAGCTGACCAAAATTAAAGCAGAAGACCCCGATTTCATTTACCTGGGTGGTCTGACCCCGATCGGAATTCCCATCCGCGCACAAATGGTTAAGTTGGGCATTCAAGCTCATTTCGACGGGACTTCTGGTATTAAGAACCAAAGTTTCAATGAAGCGCTCGGACCTGATGCAGAAGGTGTTACTTGCTTCCTGGAAGGCGCTCCTATTGCCGAGTTACCTGGTGGGCAGAGTTTCCTGGCTGCTTACGATAAAGCCGGGTTTGCAGAACCTCCAGAAGCCTATGGACCATTCGCTTACACTGCCGCGCAGTTGATTGTCGCTGCGATCGAAAAAGTTGGACCGGATCGTGTCAAAGTTGCAGAAGAAATAGCAAAGATCTCGGATGTCGATACGATCATTGGCAAAGTCACTTTTGACGAAGCTGGCCAAAACATCGTTCCACTTATCACCGGCTATGTCAGCCAGGATGGGGAGTGGATTTCCTGGGCACAATCAGAATATTCTTCTGGAAAGCGCACGCTGCCTGGACTGCTTTACATGCAAAGCAAATAGTATTTTCTTCAAACTAAATGGTTGGGGAGCAAATTCACTCCCCAACCAACACATTTGATTTTCTATACAAGATCCCCCTTACTATTTAATAAAAGGAGAATATATGACCTTCCTTGACATGCTTTTTCAGCAAGGTATTAATGGATTAATGCTGGGAGTCATGTACTCACTCGTCGCGGTTGGGTTCACCTTGTATTTCGGCGTGTTGAACGTGATCAATTTCTCCCATGGAGATTTCTACATGCTGGGTAGTTTTATGGCACTTGTCCTTGTTTCCGTTGCAGATGCACTTGGATGGGTCAACAACTCACTGGCATACGTTTTATTTCTATTTGCCGGATCCATGATATTAACTTCAATCATCGGGGTGCTTTCAGCCCGTCTCGCGGTAAAACCCGTTTTAAAAGCACCCATGTTAATCAGTCTCTTGGTTACGCTCGGGTTGGGAATCGCAATACGTGAAGCGGTTCGGGTTCTTTTTCCTCGTGGGTCTGACCCTAAAGGCTTTCCAGCCCTTTTTCCAAATGGAGCATTCGAGATTGGCGGTGTGCTAATCCGATATGAAAACATCATCATCCTGGTAGTTGGTGTTCTAATGATTGTAGCCGTACATCTGATTATCAATAAAACCAAAATCGGGTCATCCATCCGGGCCGTCGCACAGGACAGTGAAGCAGCCATGATGATGGGTGTCAATATGGAAAAAACGATTGATATTACCTTTATCATCGGTTCTGCGGTCGCGGCGGTTGCAGGGATATTGAATGGAATTTATTATGGACAGGTAATGTTTAATATGGGCGCAATCGCCGGTGTAATTGGCTTTTCAGCAGCTGTCATCGGCGGCCTTGGGAACATATATGGTGCGATAGTCGGAGGACTTTTGTTTGGCTTGATGGAAACTCTCTCGGCTGCGCTTTTGCCAATTGGTACCGAAAACAAACGTGTATTCGCCTTTCTGGTGGTTATTTTGTTCTTGATCTTTAAACCAACCGGGATCTTGGGCGAGAAGACGTATGAGCGGGTATAGGAGAGGAAAATTGTAATGAAATCATCCATTCCGAAAGTAACCAAAGATCGCTCGGATTTGCCTCTTGCCCTCTGTCTGGAAATTGCTGCTTTTGCGTTATTAATGTCACTCTTCTTAATTGAAGGAGGCTGGATCTTGATTGTTGCCGTCATCATCTTGATTACCGCAGCCTTCCTATCACGCCGCTACCCACACTTACGAACCCGAATCACAATCGCATTTCAGAATAATTCAAAAATAGCCGGGGCTCTTGGAATTATTTTGCTCTTGATCGTGCCGGTTCTACTCAAATCTTCGCCATACTGGTTATTCATGCTGGTAACCACAGGTCTTTATATCATGGCAGCGCTTGGCCTCAATCTTCAATTGGGCAGCGCCGGTATGATGAACCTGGCTTCGGCAGCCTTTATGGCCTTCGGGGCATATTCTGCCGGGTTGCTTGCCCTGGATCTTGGTGTTTCCCCTATCATCACATTGATTGTCGGTTCGCTAATAACGGGTCTTTTCTCGATATTGCTTTTTGTTCCAGTTCTTAAGACGAAAGGCCATTATCTGGCTTTGGTCACAATCGCTTTTCAATTTATGGTTGTCATCTTATTGGACAATCTTGAATTCACCGGTGGTCCGCAAGGATTGAAGAATATTCCACCATTTGATTTATTTGGCTATTCCTTTGGCACCACGATTAATCTGGGTTTTACAAGTTTTCACTTTTATACAAACTACTATTATCTGATGTTGGTTTTGGTCGTAATTCTAGCCATTGCTGCACAGCGAATTTACCATTCCTGGGTCGGTGTAACCCTTGCAACCATCCGTGACGATGAGGTAGCAGCCAAAACCTCCGGAATCGAAATAAATAAATGGAGGCTTCTCGTTTTCGTAATCGGCAACTGTTTCATTGGCCTCAGCGGTGCCTTTTATGCCCACATGGTTGGCTTCATATCTCCCCCTAATTTCACATTTGAGAAGTCATTGGTTCTGGTTTCAATCGTCATCTTAGGCGGAATGGATAACATTTTCGGCATCATCGTTGGGTCATTGCTGCTGGTTTTGTTGCCAGAAAAATTGCGTGTCATTTCAGATTATCGGTTCCTGATTTACGGACTGGTTCTGGTGGTTATGCTTATTTTCCAGCCAAAAGGCATTATTCCATATAGGGTTCGAACCTATGGACAATCGTTGAGTAATTGGCTGGAAAAATTTAGACAGCAACCCCCCGAATCTTCCTCAGAAGAGAAAATAATATGAAAGCAACAACTTTACCCCTTCTCTCAACGAAAGATCTAACCATCCAGTTTGGTGGATTGGTAGCCGTCGATGGCGTCAACTTTGATGTAACCCGTAATTCTATTCTCGGATTGATAGGACCCAATGGATCTGGAAAGACCACAATATTCAATATGATCACTGGTTTGTATATTCCTACCAGCGGAGATATCCAATTCAATGGCGAATCGTTGATTGGCAAACAACCCTATCAAATTGCCCGAAGAGGTGTCTCGCGCACCTTTCAAACCAGTCGTTTATGTCTGGATCTCTCAGTGATGGACAATGTGTTGGTAGGGATGCACGCCAGTATGAAGCAAAATTTTTACTCAGTAGTGTTTAATCGAAAACTTGTTGATATTGAAATCGATCAGGGTGTGAAAACCGCCCTTGATTTGCTGGACATTTTCAACCCGGTCATCATTGATCGAGCGGCGGAGCCAGCTGGCCGGCTACCTCAGATTGACCGGCGACGTGTAGAAATCTGTCGCGCGATGGCTATGAATCCCCGTTTGTTATTGCTGGATGAACCTTCGGCTGGAATGACTCCTGAAGAGATTTCTGAACTCATGGAAGATATCATAAAGGTGCAACGCGCATCAGATGACATCACCATCATCATTGTGGAGCATGTCATGTCCGTCATCCGCTCTATCACCGATCATGTAATTGTGCTTAACTTTGGCCGTAAGATAGCTGAAGGACCTTTCGAAGATATCACCAATAATCAGGAAGTTCGGGAAGCATACCTTGGAAAGCGAGGGGATGCATAATGAGTGAAAATCTTTTGTCATTAAAAGCCATAACCACTGTTTATGGTAACAATGAAATGCTTCGTTCAGTTAATGTCGATGTTGAGAAAGGTAAGATTGTCTGCTTGTTGGGCTCAAACGGGGCTGGGAAATCCACCTTGATAAAAACTATTTTGGGATTGGTGAAGGTCATTCATGGGAGTATTATTTTTGATAATAAAGACATCACCAAATTTAAAACTCATACAATCGTAGAGTCTGGTATTTCAATCGTACCGGAAGGTAAACGCATATTCCCCAAGATGACTGTAGTAGAAAACCTGAGAATGGGTGCATACTTTGAAAAAAGTAAGGAGGTTATTGAGCAGCGCACGGAAAAAGTGTACGAACTTTTTCCGCGTTTGAAAGAACGACGGAAGCAATTTGCCGGAACACTATCCGGTGGGGAGCAGTCCATGCTTTCGATCGGTCGTGGTTTGATGAGCAGCCCAAAGCTGTTGATTTTTGATGAACCTTCCCTCGGGTTAGCCCCCATTCTGGTTGAACAAAACTTTGAAACCATTCAAAAAATCAATAGCGAAGGAACCACCATATTCCTGGTGGAACAAAATGCCATTTTGACATTAGAAATTTCTTCCTACGGTTATGTGCTCCAATCTGGCGAAGTGATCGCACATGGCACCTCGGATGAGCTTAAAGAACTGGAAGTGATCAAGAGCGCGTATTTAAAGGAATAACAGGTCGGTTCAAGTGCGTGAAAGCCACTCTAACGCTGCGACAGCCAGGGTTTGTACACCAATGGTGAGTGTAGGCTCTAGAGAAGGTAAAAATTTTGGATTATGGTTGGCGGGTAATTCCGCCAACTTGTTTTCTTGTGCCATTCGAGAATAAATTTCAGGTGCAGTACTGCCAATAAACCAGTAAATGGCTGGAATGCCTGAGGCATCTGAAAACTCCCCAAAATCATCACTCATTTTGGTAGGCTTAGTTTGGTGTACATTGGCATCTTCAAAATGCCTGCGAAAAGCAGCTGCCAGGCGTGAAGTAGATTCGTGATCATTATGAACAATCGAAAAGTGATTTATGGTAGTAATTTCGGGAGCTACCTCAGCTCCGGCTGCGGCTGCTTCCGCTGTTACTATGCGATGAACAGCCGCAAGGACATGCTCACGTGTCTCCTTATTATAAGTGCGGATATTGACCTTAAGAATAGCTTCGTCAGGAATAATATTTTCCATTGTACCGGCTTGCAGGGAACCAACTGTCACGATAGCTGCATCATCAGCCGCGACTTCTCGCGAGACGATGGTTTGCAGCCGCATTACAGTTGCAGCTGCCATAACGATCGGATCAATGGAATTCTCAGGCATCGCCCCATGACTGCCGCGTCCAATCAAGCGAATTTTTAAGCTGTCTCCAGCAGAAGTCGCCACATCATCTGGTAAGTTAATCGAACCCAGAGGGGTATTAATAACATGTTGACCGAGAATGATATCAGGTCTGGGAAAACGTTCAAAGAATCCATCCGCAATCATTGACCGGGCTCCTTCACTGGTTTCTTCAGCTGGTTGAAAGACGATCAAAAGAGTGCCCTGCCAGGATGACCGGTCACCAGCGAGTAAGCGGGCAGCCCCAAGCGCACAGGTGATATGCAAATCATGTCCACAGGCATGCATTAGCGCAACACTTTTTCCTGTCGGGTCAAGCGCAATTTTGGTACTGGCATACGCGACATTGGTTTCTTCTTTGACGGGCAAAGCGTCCATGTCAGCCCGCAACATTGCAATCGGTCCTTCGCCGTTACGCAACAAACCCACCACACCTGTTTTTCCAACATTTGTAGTAACCTCGAAACCAAGTATGCGTAATTCATCAGCCAGTTTTGCAGAGGTTTCGTACTCTTGCATCGAAAGTTCCGGATTGGCATGAAAATCCTGGTAGACTGTTACCAAATCTGGTAGGATTTCTTCAACCATTTCCTGAAGTTCTAACGAAGATTGATGGGGTATGTTCATATCCATTCACCTTTCCGCATTTCTATACCTGTATTATCGCATATATATACCACTTAAATGCATTCAAAATTGGTCTTTCTTTTTTGATGAAGGTTAGGTCAAATTAAGAATATTTGAAATTTACCCATCCATATTAAATCTTCTACAAGTTCCACAGTAGACCGACAAGCAATTTAATCGATTCAAAAAAAGTTGGTCTTTTTGCGCGTTGTTGCGGACCAGTAACCCATCAGATATCGTGAACAGCAGATTAGTCTGATTGCATTTGCGACATATTAGCTTCCATTATCAACAATCACCTGTATCATTGATCCTTGCTCTTTAAGATTCGAAATGTAAATCACAATATTACGGGTATCTTTACTATACGCATACATAAAAGCATCTTGAGCACTCACTTCGGATGAGCTGATCAATTCCCAACCCTGTTTTTTCATTTCATCCCTAAAGAATGTGTGGACCAAAGTGATATCCTCACTCGTAGAATAATTGAACATGAGAGTTTTCTCAGCCTGGGTAGTGGTCACATCGCCATGATTCGGTGTAAAAACGGGAATATCTTCTGGCATTTTCTCAATATGATCCAGTGAAGGTAGCGGGGTTCTCACTGGCTGGTCAGTGGCAATATGCTTTGAAAGTGAAGTAGGTTTACTATCGGTTATCCTAGGGGAAGAAGGTGAAGGTATGCTGATTGTTGACTGAGCATCCTGGGAATTTTGCAATGTGGGCTGTGTGTTCGTTCCTGTTACAGCTCTTTTATCAATTTTGGTTTTATACTGCGGAACGCCAAAGATGACAATTAAAAAAACACAAGCGATCACCGCGATGATACCGCCGCCGATCACCCACCGAACCCATTTCTTCCTAAATAAAGTTACTTCGTCACCCTTCGATAATGTCGATGATGCAGTAGACTGTGATGAAATCTGTGTAGGAGAATCAGCTATTGATTGCGGTGGGATGAAGGGGTTGGATGAGTTTCCATGCAAGACAACATTTATTGCCGTCATAAATTCCTGCATAGTCTGAAACCGCAACACCGGGTCCTTGGCCAGTGCTTTAAGAATTACTGCCTCAACATTCTGTGGAAGATTTGGAGCAAATAATTTTGGTCGTGGCAGCGGATCCTGCACCTGCTTGATCAAGATGGCAGCCGGTGTCTCTGCCTGGAAGGGACAACGACCAGTTATCAATTCGTACAACACAATTCCAAGCGCATACACATCTGTACGTTCATCAACAATTCCATTCCATTGTTCAGGTGCCATATAGGCGGGAGTACCGATTCCTAAACCAGTACTGGTCAGTTGAGTCTGCTCATGTGCATCCAATATCTTCGCAATTCCAAAATCGGAAAGAATCGGTTCGCCCGATTCTCCAAACAAGATGTTAGCAGGTTTAATATCACGATGAATAATCCTACGTTTATGGGCATAATTCAAAGCATCCGCAATTGGCAGAATAATATTTAGAGCTTGCTCATAGGGCAAGTGCGCACGGGTAAATTTCTTCAAAGTGCCATGTGCAATATATGGCATAACCAAATACGGCACACCAAACTCTTCACCGTAATCCAAAACCTTAAGGATATACGGATGGTCAAGTTTCGCCAATGCTCTGGCTTCGCGTTGAAATCTAAGCAGGAAGCTCGGGTCTGCCTGGTCGATGGTGCGAATTATCTTAATCGCTACATATCGTTCAAGCATTGGATCATACGCTTTGTAAACAGTCGCCATCCCCCCTTCCCCCAACGGTTCAATAATTTGGTATTTTCCTAATGCTTTGCCGATCATTCCATCCATGATTCCCTCCGAACGAATAATCAAGTTGAATTAATTATAGTGGTTTGGAGAATTAATCGCCATTTCCAGAGGTTCGTTTTCAGGAATAACCTTACCCAAAATTCCATCACAAATAAGTGAAAAATCTTAATCTTATCTTAGAGTAAAAATTAATTAATAATACAGAACTGAACGAAACAAGAAATCTTCTACAATTTATTTTTCAACCTCATTATTCGATTTAACTTCAAATTCTTTTTAATTTTTCATAGGACGATAGAATAAACGAATATTCTGCAAAGGATTACACTTCATGATAAAAATTACCCCATGTTTGTGGTTTGACAACAAAGCGGAAGAAGCTTTAGATTTCTATATTTCCATTTTTAAATCCGCCAGAGTCACTAACATCTCTCGCTATCCCGAAACAAACGCTGTACTGACCGCGATTATTGAGCTGGAAGGGCAGGAATTTATGCTGCTAAATGCTGATAGTACCTTTCAATTTTCTCATGCAATCTCTTTTTTCATTGACTGCAAGAATCAAAGAGAAGTTGACTTCTACTGGGATCATCTCCTTAATGGCGGCGAGGCTGAACAATGCGGGTGGTTACGCAACAGGTTTGGTGTCTCATGGCAAATAGTTCTCTCTGCTCTTGAGGAACTGATGAGTGACCCTGACCCGAAAAAATCAAAGGCCGTCTTGCAAGCTATGCTGCAAATAGTCAAGCTGGATGTGCCTGCGCTGCAAAAAGCTTACAACGAAGCCTGAGAAGAGATAATCCCTTGAGAGGGAAATTTACGGCTTTAGCATCCAGGTTTCATCCGAGTTGTCTACGACCACGATCAGGAAAACACTTTGCTCCCGTTGCACTGCTCCAAAACGACATCAAAGGGCACAATTCCGAAATCCTGGTCGAAATTTCAATCTACGTAGAATAACGGGAACTTACTCTGGAAGTAAGCTTGCTATCATTATCGTGAAATAAGCGGAAAGTATGTTAGCGTTACTTTTGAGACTTCGACAGTATACAACGCTTCTGTTCCTGCGAGATTAGGAACCAGTGGTTCAACCTTCAAGTAATAATTACTGCCGGGATTACCCGAAAAAAGAACATGGGTTCCCTCCCCCAATGTAAAAGATTGACTGCTGCCAAGCAGCGTAACACCATTACTGCCATAGAGCGAAACTTTCACCGCTGCACCACCATTTTGAGAATTGACAAGAGCGCGATAGGAGCCACCATCTGGCATTGTGAAATGGAACCAATCCGGGTCGCCTGGTCCACAAAGGTTATGTTCACTTACGATATCCAAACCAATGGTTCTGGCACTACCCACTGTGTCATCATCCTCGAAAGGATCGGCACTACACGTTGAGGGTAAGGTGACACTGACCTCAGCCACATCGCCGGCAGGCCAGGCTTCATACTGACCATTTAAATCAACAGCTCGAACCCTGAATAAATATTTCAATCCGAGCTGACCGACAAACCAACTTGAATGCTCAACTGCTGGCAAGGAGACCATATTACCGGATTGCCAGGTACCTGGATCAGTGCGCCATTGAAGATCAAACGATGACACTCCAATTCCCGCATTGATCAATTGCCATTCTAATTTCAGAGCTGTTGAATCGAATGTCACAGCAGGCGTCATCTGGCTGGAAGGGGGTGGACAGGCATGATCCACGAGAATTGTCCGGGGACTGATATTTGCGACTTTTGTGCCTTCATGATCCCAAATAGTTAACCCGACATCCAGCGCACCATTCAGAGCCCCAACACTACATAAATTTACATCCCAATCAAAAACTCCAGCTGAAGACTGTGAAGTCACCCGCGGACCTATTCCAACCCATTGTCCATTCAAATAAGCACTCAATTGTGCAGCAACAACTCTCACATCATCACTGACACTGGCAGTCACATCTATCAGTGGATTGTCACCCACTGCCACAGTAACTCCGGCAACGGGTCTGATCAGGATTCCACTGGGTGGATAGGCACCCACATTCCCAGAGGTAAACCAATCATTGGCAGGGTTACGTGGATCGTTGCGGTTACCCAGGCAATCGTGCGCTCCATCATATATAGGAAAGTTGGTAACTTCGTAACAGGTACGCGGTATGCCATTATTGATCGGCACATCAGAAAAATTTATCGCAACAGAACGTCCCCAATAATAGCCGCCATCCCCAACCCAAATGCTGTTCGTGACCATGAAATGCACATGATTGGATGTGCTATAACCTGTATCATCGCTATCCCCAAGATATTCACCCCGTTGCACTGCTCTGCCGTTTGTCAACTTGTCCGGTATGGTGCCATACGCCAGGTGCAAATAGATTTGATACGTGCCTTCACTGGCATTTTGTAAAACAATATAATTGGTGCAACTTGTATTCCCATCGCTGCAGCTGTCTTTCGAGGCAAACACAGTTCCACTTTTTGCCGCCACCAGTGGAAAATGCCATTCGTCGGTAAAATCAAAAGCATAACGACAAAATTCTTCCGTACAAGATGGGTATCCAAGTTCTGGAATAAACTGAAAATGACTGATCGAGCCTTCCAACCAGCGGCTTGTACCTGCGACATAGGGCAGAAAATAGCCGGTATACGCATCCGTACTCAGCGCAGAATCACTTTCTGATTTTTCAGGGGCGGCAATCTTTTCAAGTGGCAGCATCCCTGCCGGTAATGACGCTAATGTTGGTTCCCAATCAGGGTCCCCAGGTAAATATACCTGCCAACCTGCCGCTGTCATTTGAGCAACAACCAATCCTGGTTCTGTTGCCAGGATACGGCCATAATTATCTCGCAATGCCAGCCATAATACTGCTTGTGAGCCATCCGGGCTGAGGAAGGCCGTATCAAGTTCCGGTGTAAAGAGATCAAAGGTAAGTGACTTCGATTCAGGATTAGAATGCAATCTTTCAAAGAAAGCATCTGATAGCTTCGCCTGTGTTTCCACAGATGCAACCATGGGAGGTGGATCACCCGCCGATATCAGTAGCAAGAGGGACATCACAGAAAGGAAAATGAGATACAAACGTTTTATGTGCATGTTATGGTATTACCCTTTTCTCATTTATGGACAGATTGATTTTTTTCAAGTTGCGATCCAATTTGCATCAATTATTCTATTACCTGATCGGATTGATAAACATTCAGAACCTATCTCTGGATTTCAAATTGATTGTAACCATTTTTATAATAAAGGCTACAAAAAACGTACCAACTTTGCCTCTATTATTACACCAGTATCTACCAGCTTTTAAAATTAGAATTGCTATCCGGTTAACTTGAAAGAGAACATTATCTGGTTTGATTTCTTCTCTGAACTAAAATATAAATTTACAAATACACTTTTCCTCATCAAAAACATTTTATCGATCTCTTTTAACATTGACGAAACTACTGGCTAGATTGTTCCGACACTGGTCCAATTTTTTCACCATTGTAAAACGCGAGCGATTCAATATAATATTAATTGATGTGGGTTATAAAATACTGGAGGATAATTATGATTCGAGATAAGACTTTACCACTTTCCGCAATGCTAATCCTAACCGGATGTGCTCAACAGGAAGAAACAGGTGGCTTACCCTGGTGGGGTTGGTTATTAATCATCGTAATGCTCATTTTTATCTTCTGGCTGCTGACGCGAGGCCAATCCAGACCAGACACACTTATCAAGACTACACCGGAACAACAAACACCTGTCATTTCAGACGAGTTGCTGGAAGAGGTCTCACTACCGGAAGTACAGGTAAATGATCTGACTGTTATTGAAGGGATTGGCCCAAAGATCAGCATGATTTTGCAATCAGCCGGTGTAAACACCTACGCTCAACTCGCTGCCATGGAACCTAAAAAAATTATGGATATCATCCTCGCTGCAGGCTTGCGGCTGGCAGATACTGGAACCTGGCCCCAGCAGGCTCAACTGGCTGCGGATGGCAAAATGGAAGAATTGCAAGCATTCCAGGACACATTAAAAGGTGGCAGGGCTGCTTGATTACTTTGCCGGTTCGATAATTATTAATAAAATGGGATTCGTTTCGTAAAATCATTTCCCCGTTTCTGAACAAACCAGAAACAGGGTGGAGACTGATAGACTCACCAGGAAAATTTAATATTGATGCCTGGCGAATATTTGAAAATGAATGTGTTTTTGCAATTATTAGAATGACAAGAATTCCTTCTTGCTTGTTTTCTAATATCTATCCAATTATTTATCGATCTTCATTTTCACCAATAATGCAGACTTGATTTTTTCAACCTGATCATGCGAAGTTTCTATAAACAAACTGAACTTTTTCTGAGTTCCTCCCGCTGCCGTCCCCAGCACAAACACACCCGGCACATCAGTCTGCATGGTTTCATCATCAAAGACTGGTACTTGCTGCTCCCCAAGCAATGTAACCCCCAGTTGTTCAAAAAGACCCATGTCCGCTACATAACCACTGCATATCAAAACGAAGTCAATAGGTAAGTTGATTAGTTCATTATCAATCGCGATACCTTCGTTATTCGTCTTTGCGAGAAGCACTTCTGTCGGCGTAATTTCAACCGGGACTGTGGCGGGCAAAAATCGTATTTTCCCATCACCGATTGCGGTTTCAATATCCTGTACAAGCGCTGGTTTAATAGATGCCTTCGGCAAATCCGTTTTCCGGTAGCTCAATGTCACGTGTGCCCCTGCCCTCCAGCAGCGCAGAGCGTATTCTACAGCCGAATTACGGCCTCCGATAACAAGCAGCTTCTTTTGAAAATAAAAATGTGGATCATCCAGATAGTGACTGACATGCGGAAAATCTTCTCCTGGGATATCCAACAGTCGTGGACTGGCCATTCCACCAGTTGCTAAGACTACCACTCTGCAGGTATAACGCTGCAAGCCAGCCATCGTTTCCGTTACTACAATAAAACCCTCATCTTCACAGAAAAGGCGGGTTACTGGCTCAAACGAGTTTATGCGCAGATCATTCGCCTCCACAACTTCTCTTAAGTAGGCGAGATACTGCTCCCCTGTGGGATGTTGTTGGTCATAGACCTGCAATGGTATCCCCGGTATTGCAATACGCTCAGGTGTACTGTAAAAATGGGTATTCCGCGGCCACCAGCTGATGGTGTGTCCAATTTGACCGGCATCAAAAATGAGATGATCAATGCCCATTTGCTTGAGTGAAAGAGCAAGTTCCAGCCCAGCCGGACCCGCGCCAACAATGACGACTTGTGTTGAAAAATTATTATCCATTCATCCTCCTGTTACTACCCTTTGTTCTACTAGAAATCGCTGGTCTCGTCAATGAATAGAAAGTCTGTTATTAGATAATTCAACTGGTATATCCATAAAAAAATAGACATTTAAAAAAGTTTTGTGACAGAAGACAGCCCTCATAACAACTACCTCCTGTGAAAATTGTGATAGCAGTTGCCTGTACATGTGAAAAATAATTTATAAAAAGATATCCAATTTCATCAATACAGATCTTTTATTTCAGAAAAATAAATCCAACAGAAAACAAATTAGTAAGTATTCTTAATAAACTCCTCCCAGAAAATCATAATTGATTTTTTTCTGAACAGCAGATATCTGTGCAAACGCCTGTTTCAATATTTCTTTTTCAAAATATCCAAGCGAGGATAACTGAATTGTATTGCGAGCTGGTAGTTTGCTCTGAATTCTTTCAAGCTGGCTTTGCAGTCTCATACGCATAAGGAAATCATAAGCAGTTTTTATTTCATCCCGACTTGAAGATGGTATTATGTTCCTTTCCACCAACGCATCAATACGATCCAATGTATGCGTCTCGTTCAATTGATTTCTTAAGGCGTACAGACGGGCAAAACTAACCACTGGCATCATCGCATCTTTCAAATTGATTTCGCCCGAATGTTCTGTATCACCACCGCCAATATAGATATTGCCAACCAGATGAAATGGCGCTTTAAAATCTAACGCCTTCAGCGCGGCATGATGATAGTAAGCTGGCACGGATGCAATCACCTGATGAATTTGCTTGCGCAACTTTGTAATCAATTCAGCATCACCATAAATACATCGGGCATCGAAAAATATACTTAACGCCATAATTTCTTTCGGCTCGGAACGCTCAACCCACCCATCAAGGCTTGCATTCCAATCATTGAGTGATCGACACCAAAATGGATTACTGGCCATGACATCTCCTCGACAACGAGAGTAACCGATCAGTGCCAAATTTTCACATACCTTTTGTCCAAGAAGTATAAAATAAGCTTGCAAATCTTCATCAGCAAATTTACTTTCTGAATCATAAACGATGCCATTATCCTGGTCTGTCAATAGTGTCTGTTCCTGACGCCCTTGACTACCCATGGCCATAAAAGCAAATCTCGCAGGCGGTGAGCCCATTTCTTCTATTACCAGTTGAATAATTCGCACAGTAGCTGAATCACATATGGAGGCCAACATATTGGTAACATGCCGCGTGTGCGCACTGCTTTCCATCAATGCGTTTACCAAAACTGGTATTCGACGAGTGCTATCAGCAATACTTTCAATGGTTTTTGCTCCCATTATTTCGCGCCCCAAAACAATTGGCCCGTAACTTTGAAATTGTATGAGCGCTTTACTATCAAGAATATTGATAATCCTTCCATCAATATTCTCCACAGCCAGATGAGAGAGCGACTTTTCTTCCATCATCATTAACGCTTCATAAATCAAAGCAGACTCTTTAATTTTTGAAATTGGAGCACTCATAATCTTAAAAACAGGCTCATTCACTCCCCATCCATCAGCCAACACCCGCTCCCGTAGGTCATGGTCAGTGATTATGCCGACACCTTCTCCTGATTCTTCCAGAATTACTGCGGCAGATATATTTTTTTTAGTCATCAAGCGCGATAGCTGGAAAATGGTTGTTTCCAATGAGCAGGTCACAATCTCTCTTTTCAAATTTGAAATCGGTTCATGAAGAAACAACAATGATGATTGCAATTTCTCGGTGACTGCCACATGGTCTGCTTCAACCTTTCGTTTATTAGTGACATCTTCCAGTGTACCAATAATCATTTGGGTTCCGGTTGTTTCCTTTTCGCTCAATATTGCAGATATTGATAACCAACGAACAGCCGCATCTTTTTTTGGTATATAAAAAACATAATTTTGGATTGACTTTTCTAAGAATAATTGCTGATAAAAATGCTCGAACGAATCTGAATCCGGAAACAAATCTCGCAAAAGGAAAAATTTTTTTCCTTCTTCCAGCTTATCAGAAAGTAACGTCCGCGCATTTTGATTCAGATCAAAGACTTGCGCTTGTTTCCCCAAATTGGCTCGAAATAGTCCAATCGGCGCCGAACGCGCCATATCTGCGAATCCATCGAGATCTCCGTTTGGATGTAGGCTTTCAATATCCTTACAAAGGATTATCAACCCCTCCTCACTCTCAATAATTATGGGGTTAACTGTTATTAATGCTGGTATTAATTTTCCATCCGCTTTTTTAAGATATCCCTCAATCGCGGTGCTGATTTTTGTTTTATTATGCTTATCAAAGATTATCTGCCAAATTTGGGCGTTAAAATCTTCTTCGGGTAATACTTCATTGAGATTTATAAACTCCATTTGAAGTTCGGAATAACCCAGCATCCCTAACAAAGTTGGGTTTGCATACCGTAAACGATCATTTAAAACAAGAAGCATGCCGTCAGTAGCGGAATCTGCCAGTGCATGGTACTTCCTGGTAGATTCCCGAAGGTCTTTGACTACCATGCGGCGTTGTCTCTCTACCTGCAAGCTCTGTTGTAGAACAAATATGAGCAAAGTGATAATGACACCGGAAATAATCGCTGTAGTAGTGATAATGTTTCTTTCAATCCGGGCGATCTCTTCGTTTACATCATCAGTATAAATACCCGTCCCGATGACCCAACCCCAGGGTTCAAATCCCTTCACAAATGATTCTTTTGGCTCAAGTCGTTGCGGGTCGTCATTCCACTGCCAGACATAATCTATATAGCCTTCACCTTTTTGCTTAACTAAATTAGCGAATTCAACGAAAATCAGCGCACCCCGTGCATCCTTGAAACCACCAAGATCTTCACCGTTCAATTCCGGCCGATAGGGATGCATGACCATTACAGGTTGCATATCCTGTATCCAAAAATAATCTTTTAAGTCATTGCCGTAGCGTAAAGTTTCAACTCTTTCAGCGGCCAGTTGCTGTGCCTGTTCTCGAGAGATGAGACCATTTAACTGATCCTGATGATAGGAAGCGAGAATACTCCAGGCAGAATTCGTCAATTCCCGAATTAATTCGCGCTTCTTTTCCAGTAAGGATGATTCAAATGTCGGTAGAATGTAACCCCAAATTACAACGAGAAAAAGAACGATGGCGAGGAGTGTGGGAATTAATATCCGAGGAACATAGGAACGTTCTTTAAGCTGCCTGTGGAATAGTTTTTTTATTTTCAGTGTATCTTTAATTGCATCGGATTGGTTATTTTCACCAGGTTTAATTGTTAATGAGCGTGATTCAAACATCTTATCCCGAAACTTGATCCAATCATCATTCCGCATTTTGATTCCGAAATCTCGGCTTCCCAACCCATTGATTCCATGAAAGTCCGTCCCTGCACATATTAATAGATTGTTCTTCCGGGCTAATCCTTGTAGGTCCTTCTGTTCAGAACTTGTGAATGGTGCATAGACAGCTTCAATTCCATCCAGACCCATCAGTATAAAATCGTGGATAATTCGATCCAACCTGGCTATATCCCGCTCGAAATAAAGAGGGTGTGCCAAAAAAGCAAAACCGCCTGCCTCATGAATTAGTTCAATAGCATTGTTGATATTCAACATCCCATCAGAGATGACACTCACGTCAGACGTAGAATTTTGCATTCCTGAATTGTTGTTGGAAGATTTACGAATTGAACCAGCAATGCTATGCACTTCTCGTGGACGTGTCTGCCGCATAGCCAGCAGCGTTGCATTTAATTCGGAATGGGCAATATCAAAACCATATCCAAGTATATGCACTTCCTGGCCATTATATGAAGTGGTTATTTCCACTCCTGACAAAAAAGCGATCGAATGCATTTTAAGGGCATGCGCAAACCGAGGTAAGCCTTCAAGAGTATCGTGATCTGTTAACGACGCAAAGCTTACACCTGCAAAAGCCATGTTCTCAGCCAACTGTTCCGGTGTCAAACTTCCATCACTAAAGATGGAATGACAATGAAAGTTGACAAGCAGATTGTCATCCATTGAGATTGCCTTTATTTTAATAGTTTTTTCAAATTTTATTTACAAGTTCCTGCTGGTTGCTTTCTCCTTTTGTGTGAAAAGTGAAACAACGATTAATGTAAAGAAGCTTAACGGGATGGAAATAATGCCCGGGTTATTGAGTGGAATAGGGGCATTAGCAGGGTTCAAACCATATAGTTTATAAAGCTCGGGTGATAAGGCAATTAAAGTTAAAGAAGCAACAATGCCCACCACGATTGAAGCTGCAATTCCCTTAGATGTTGTTTTTTTCCAAAAAAGCAGCATCAAAATAGCCGGTAAGTTAGCAGAAGCGGCGACCGCAAATGCCAATCCGACAAGGAAAGAGACATTCATACCTTTAAAAAGAATTCCCAGGATGATTGCAACACCACCAATTACGAAAGCGGAAATTTTACCTGCCCGAACTTTTTGGTGATCATCCATCTGAATTTTAAGATAACGGTCGAAAAGATCATGGGCTACTGCCCCGGAGGCAGCCACAATCAAACCACTGACTGTACCAAGCACTGTCGCAAATGCAATCGCGGAAATTATTGCAAATAGAAGTTCGCCGAAAGTACGCGCCAAAAGTGGGGCAGCCATGTTACTATCGGCCGGGTTGATACTTCCATTCACCATGGCCCCAAATCCCATGAAAAGCGTCAAAATATAGAAGAAACCAATTGCTGCAATCGCGACAATGGTAGACTTACGCGCGCTGGCAGGACTGGGCACGGTGTAATAACGGATGAGGATATGAGGTAAGGCAGCAGTACCCAGAAATAAAGCCAGCATTAACGAAAGAAAATCAAGTCGTTCCAGGAATGAACCTTCAACCTTAAACTTTTGGCCAGGCCGCATCAGTTTATCGCCGCTGACAATTTTTGGATAGTAAACAGTTACTTTTTCGCCGGCATTATCAACAAAAGATGCCGTTTTCCATGTTCTTACCAGGGTATCCTTATCTGTCAAAATTGCTAAAAATTCTATAATCGATAGTTTCCCGGTTTCGACATTTCCATCACCCATTATTTTTTCCAGGTTCCCAACCAAACGAAGTTGATTACTGGCAGATGCAGGCGCACCATTGATCCATTTTCCTTCAGTCTTATCAACTTCGAATTGCGTTTCATTGACCACCAGGCTGCCATCTTTTTCAGCCAGCGACCACCAGGAATCCACTCCATTATGAGACAAACGCACAAATTCGAGATCTGTGCTTACTTTCACCTGCTCCAGCACATCCCACCCACTTTCGGAAATGGTTAAATTTTCCCCCGATTTCGAAGCAGAGAGACTTGCATATTGATAGAATTCAACCTTTCCGCCCTGATCCGGGTGGGTCGACAGGCCTCGTACGACTACAGCCCCCACCAGAATGGTCGAAAAGATGATTAATAACGATCCCTTCAAAAATTGAACATAAGTTGTTGATGCCATACCAGCAGTAGCCACAATGGTGATAACAATTGCTCCCACCATTAAGACGCCCCAGGTGTGCGGAATCCCCAGTAAAGGCTCTACCAGCACACCTGCCCCAACCATCTGAGGAATCAGGTAACAGATTGAAACAACCAGGGTACTGATTGCTGCAGTCAATTTGATTCCACTCGAATTATAGTTTGCATCCAGGGCGTCAGTAAATGTATATTTTCCAAGGCGTTTCAATGGTTCAGCCACTACAAACAAAGCCACAATCCAACCGGCAAGGTAACCGATCGAATAGAGAAAACCATCGTAGCCTACGGTGGCAATCATCCCACATATTCCGAGAAATGAAGCGGCTGAAAGGTAATCGCCTGCAAAAGCAATACCATTTACACCCCAATGTATCTGTCCCCCGGCAGCATAATAGCCGCTGGATGTTTTGGTTTTGTTACCTAAATATAAAGAGAGTCCAATCACAATGACAACAAAGAAGAGAAAAATGATGATTGCCATGACTATGCACTCTCCTTCTTGGAAGAGTCCTTATCCATTTGCTGGTAATATGCTTCCTTGCGGCGGCATAACCAGTCATAAATAAGCGCTTCAATTAATGCAACAATAATCAAGGCAAACCCAAACACAGTAGCCAAATTCAACCCCGAAATTACAATCGTTGCCATCGAGATTGGGCTCAACAGATTTAACGCCACAAAACTGGCATAAAAAAGTGAATAAAAAATAAACATACGAATACCTAAACGAATCTTATAAGGTCCTGCCGGGTCTTTACCAGACGAAGTCGCGGGCTTATGCAGCATGATTTATTCTCCTATTAGTCACATGGGGAAATTGATTGTTAAATTATATATGAAATGTGAAAAATAAAAATCAAAAAAGTCACCGATTTTGTGTGCTGATTTTTCACCATTACCTGAATTCATAATCTTTCTAATGTTTTTCGCACCATCGAGAAGTGTTTCATTTTTCAAAGTTGGGCAATCGATTAATTTGGGAAATAAAATAGCTGCTTTGAAATACTTCAGCTTTTTTTAAACATCCCTAATATAAAATTTTATATTTCATTTTCATTCCTATTCAACTTTTTTTGACGGTTCTTTGACGTTGCCCTCGTAGAATGAAATTGCATCTGAGAATTATTCACAGCGTTTTCATTTGAAACGTCGCCCCCGAATTTATCAATCTTGCAATTCAATAATCCAAGGAGTAAATTTCATGAACAGAAAATTATTTGTACTGCTCTTATTCTTTTTTGCTTTACTCTTGTCCGGCTGTGGATCCAGTTCAAAAACGGAACCATCCCAAAATCTAAACGAAGGAATTGAACCAACCAGTTCCGCTCCCGTCAAGGCTACACTCGAAAGCAACCCATCAACCGCTACCCCTGAAAGCATTCCGCTTAAGCTGGGTGCTATGCAAGACATAACAGATGGTGGTTTTTCGTTCCAACCCATCCCCGGCTATGAATTGACCAGCTTTGGCGGCATGGTTAGCATGTCTGCTCCTGGGGCTGACCCCGACCTTGGACCGGTAATGCAATTAATGGGCTGGATCAATAAAAGCGAAACCACCAATGAAGATTTATATGAGCAATTTAAACGTGACACACCTATGCGCATTAGTCCAGCTGAACCGATTGAAATAAATGACATTGCTGGATTAGCTGCAAATATCAGTGGAGACAATAATGGTAAGGCAATGTTAGGCCGCGCAGCAATGTTCATGGTCAATGCCCGCCAGCAATTTGTTTTAATATTGGGTGCACCTAAGGACGAATGGAATGCGGTAGCACCTTATTTTGATGCTGTACTCGCATCCATCAATTTTTCAGAATTGAAAATGCCAGCCGCTACAAGTAACCTGAGTCCTGGAAATTATGCTTTCACCAATAATAATGTCGTACAGGATGTCATCATCGACCAGAATATGGCGTATGCAGCTACACTTGGCGGTATGGTTGCTTGGAATCTGGATAGCGGATACGCCATGATGTACACTCCGCTACAAGGAATGGGACACGTCAGCGCTGTTTCTATCACTGTGTGCGATATTCCAGATAAACGCATCGTCGTCGGTACACTGCAAGGGTTAAGCATTTATGATCCGGCTACCGGCCTATGGGAGGAACCTTCATTTATTCCCGATGAGAGTAAAGTAAAAACAAGTAAAGTAACTCGTGTATATTGTGATCAGGCAAATAAGCGCTTGCTCATTGGCTATAATGGCCTCGGCATCCTCAATCTCGATAGTGGGGAGCTTCAACACTTGACCAAGGCAGAAGGGTTTATCTGGGATGAAGTCCGCGATATAACCGTCGCCGGCAAAGACATCTGGATTGCAAATGGGTACAAAGGCATCTCCCGTATCTCTGGAATTGCAATCACTAATTACACACTCGAAAACGGTATGCCGGATGAACGTGCACAGGCAATTGCAGTTGCGCCGGATGGTACTGTCTGGGTAGGTGCTTCTACGGGTTTACTTGCATTGAAAAATGGAAAATGGACCACCTACGGAAGTGACGTAGAAGCCAAATTGTCCGATATCAATGAAATTGAAATAAGTTCAGATGGCAAAATTTGGTTAGCTACAGCTCCGCTCAATGGCGGGCGTATCTGCCAGTTCAATCCATCCAATGGCAAATGCGAAAGTGAATATAAAGACCTCGATTATAAGGCCATCCTTGCCCTGGATCTGAATGATCAAGATCTCCCGCTCTTTGGCACCTCACAAGGATTGTATACATTTGATGGCAATTATACGACCACGCTGCAAACATCAGAACCATTGATCAGCAATTATGTGGACTCCTTCGCCGAAGATAATGATGGCAAACTTTGGGTCGGCACAGACGCTGGTATTCAGGTTTTGAACCCGACTGATCCGGGTGCTGAGCTGTGGGCAAGATATTCAAAATCGCTGTCTCCGGGAATGGGCGGCAACTGGGCAAGTGCAATCGCCAGTTCCAACGACGGGGTTATCTGGGCAGCTATCATTAATGGAGAGGCAAGTCGTTATGTGAATGGCAGCTGGACTTCCTTTAAAGAGATATATTCTTATAATTCTGTCGCAGTAGATGCAGAAAATCGAGCCTGGTTTGGTGATGATGCCAAAGGGATCATCGTGCTTAATGCGGATGGCTCCTCTGCAATGACCCTCACTGTCGCTGATGGCCTGCCCAGTGATAAAGTCTACAGTCTTCTGGCAGATTCTGCCGGCACAGTCTGGATTGGTACCGACAGTGGTCTTGCAAAATACGAACAGGGGAAATTAACGATCGTATTTGGAAAAGATGATAGCCGCCTGCCCAATCGCTATATTCGCGACCTGGTCAAAACTCAGGATGGCTCACTTCTGATTGGTATGTTCACTGGAGTAGCAAGCTATGATGGTACTCAGGTAGAGGTACTCCTGGATGTTCTGAAAGATGGCTTTCCCGATCTACGACTGACCACGCTGGCAGTTTCTCCCAGCGGACAAATTTGGGCAGGAACCGACAAAGGTTTGCTGCAGGCAGATAATATGAATAATTGGAGTCTACTCACCACCAGAGATGGTTTGCTAACAAACTATATCTCAGCTCTATATGCTGATTCCTATGGCGCCCTTTGGGTTGGCGGTGGTGGTTCCAATTTTGATGGCGGCGGTATCCTGCTAATTGTCCCATAAAGAACCTCATATTTGGATTAGAAACTTTCCCGGGCTTAAATGATATTAACAAAAATGATAAATGATAATTTGTGGTCATATTAGACTAAATGTCCGGGAAAGTCATTCTCCAATTCGGTTCCATAGAAATTTAATAGGAATTTTACAATGAATGATATTGTTCTGAATTTAGTTGTGATAGCGGTAGTTGCAATCCTGGTTGTGGCATTATTCATCTTTCTACAACAGCGAAAACGCCAAAAGGAGAAACAATTTCAACAAATGGGGAAGGAAAAAGGCTGGCAAGTGGAACTTGTCAAGCGACCACTAATCAGTGGTTACCAATTAAAAGGCAAAGACGCTGGTAGCCAATGGACATTGGAAACTCTGGCAGAGTCAAGCTCGCGTGAAGCGGGACCAGGCTCTTCTGAAGTCAGGCACCATACCCGCTGGTGGACAGATGAAATAACACTGGCTGGTAATGACATTGTGATAGGACCCGGCACCAATCCGGAAGCAGTCAAAGTGTTAAATTCTTTTGGGTCGGGCTTCTTGCAAAAAGCCTTACAAGTCATGTTAGGAAATAATGCACAATGGGCAGCCAACCTCTCGCCGATTGAAGTTGGCACTTCACAATTGCAGAAGAATTTTCTGGTTCTAGCTGCTCATGAAGACAATTTTGATCAACTATTTAGCCCTGAGGTTGAAAAAGCCTTGTTGACACTTTCGGAAAGCCACAAAGCGGTCATCACACTAAGAGAAAGCGGTCTCGAGATTCGCCTTCCAGAAGAGCAAGTCTTGGATCGCGCTACTCTGGAGCAAATCATTAATCTTGGAAAGACTATTGCGCTTGCATTACGATCCCCCCAATTAAACGGATTTGATCAATAATTCTTATTTACAAATATAAGGAGTTTTCCATGAACAAAAGAAGCTTTCGAATCATTTCTCTGATTATCATATTTTCCCTACTTACCATGAGTTGCAATCTATTAAGTATGGCTTTCAGTAACAATGGTAAAGAATCTGATGGGTCAAGTGTAAAAGAAACACCCATAGGGGGAGAAGAGATTTTCACCAAGATGGGAAAGGATTACGTCTATGAGGAGGGAGGTTTTCAATTTACACCGATCGAAGATTGGGAAATCTCTTGTGTAATAGGAATGATTCAGATGGCTGCCCCAGATTCTTCCCCTGAATTTGGTCCCGCGTTTATGATCATGACCGGTGAAAATCCAAATGAAATGACCAATGATGAGGCTTTTGAGAAATTTAAAGATCAAAGCAGCACAGCCGACATTGGCAAACCAGAAAAGGTAAAAATTGATGGTCACCCTGGTCTGCAATCAGAATTGACCAGCACCCAGGGAGACACCGAAATTCATGCAATCGTGATTACATCTATGCTAACTCCCACTTATCAATTCACCTTGATGGCTATGTCACCTGAAGATGAATGGAAAAAGGAAGTAAAACCTTATTTTAAAGATTTGGTCAAAAGCATTCAATTCTTCGATCCAGTTCCTGGAGCCGGCTGCCCAGGAGAAGTCGCAATGCCTGAATCTTCACAAAATACCACCTCAGAAGATTCTCCTGGAGAGAATCTACCACTCACGGAATCAGGGAATGAGAATGAATTACAGCAGTGGGCGATCTTTGCTCTTGCCAGTTCAGAATATAGTATGGATAGTTGGTCAGCCATGCAGGCCACAGGTCAGCCGAATGTAAATGAATGTACTGATTCATCCGATGCCTGGGCATCGGAAGGTGCCAATACCGAGGAATGGATCGAATTAACATACGCCATTCCGGTCGTCCCGACAGGGATCAATATCCATATGAACTACAACCCTTCCCAAATTACTGAAGTACAAATTATAGATGTTAATAACGACTTCTACACAGTAATTGAAACCTCGCCTGAGTACATCGAAGCTTGCCCGGATATTTATCAGATCAGCATTGAATTGGATGAAGATATTTATGTAACCGGCGTAAGGATTTTGCTCGATCAAAGCGTCCTTGGCTTGGGGTGGACGGAGATTGATGCAGTTGAACTGGTTGGCTATCCGGTAGCTGGCAGTGCAGTGGATATCCCTGCACCGCAAAACAATTCTTCTACCAAAAGCAGTTACTCGTCTCCCCCTTACCAGCCAGACGAACTGGACCCGGGAACTTTCAGCTATTCAGTCAGTGGCTACGAGAATGATATGGTAATGAGCAGCGATGTCCAATATCAATCTACCGAAAACTCTTATATAGTCGGACTTATCAGTGGCACAGAACGTTACATCGTTTCCTTGTTTATCCCACGCCAAGGTTTGAAATCCGGCAATATGGTAATGGAACCCTATGACCAGACACGGGCTGACAAAGGATTAACGGCAGCCATTTACATCAATGCCTTTTTATACCTCGCTCTGGATGGAGAGTATAATTTCGCCATTGATCCGGCAACCGGTACTTTGACCGGCACATACGCTTTCCAAGCTCAAAGCAAGGATTTTCCGGACCGCTTCGTGGAAATTTCAGGATCAATAAACGAAGTACCGCTCAGGTGAAAACTAAAGTGATCGACCGGGTCATATGCAATCTGCCATACGCGTCTCTGCCATACGCGCCCTTGACTATTTGCCAGACGCTCGTATAATTCAATAACAAGCTGCAAACCTACAGCTTATTAGGAGGTAGCGATGACAGAAAAAAAGAGTCACGAAATGCCAAAAAATCCAAAAATTGATGAAGCTCGCGAACATATGCGCGCTGCCCGACACAACATGCATAAGGTAGTAGAATCCATGGTGCCAGAAGGTGTGCTAGAAAATCGCAATGCTGCCCGCAAGGAGTTTTTGCTTGGGCTGCGTAGTTTGCTGGATGCAGCCATTGATCACTCGGAAAAACACGCCAGTTAGGTTATCTTAGGTACCAGCAATGAGGGTGCGCGCAATGCGTACCCTTTTTATTTTCTGCATAAAGTTAATTCCGCAATTTATCTGATAAAAAAGATCCACAAAAGGCTCACAAAGGCCGCCCCCCAAAATCCACCAGCCAGGACCACGTTTCCTGATACAAAAAGTTGTACACCTCCCAATAGAAAGGCAGCAAATATCAAAGAAGCGGCAGTTTTCCGCTGTGATCTTTGCAACTTTTCTATTTCACGGGTCAACGACGGTGTACGCACTTCCAGTTTACCTTGCTCCAAGCGGCTCAGAAGAGAATCCGCTTTGACCGGCAGGGTAACCAATACTTTCAAAACATTGAGTACTTCATCCAGAAATGTTTTCCAGGTTCCGCCACTTTCTGCCTCAACCAGTTTGGCAACATAGGGGGTAACGCTTTGCCAGATATTAAACTGCGGATCCAGCGCACTACACATCCCTGACAGGATGCTGACACACCTTCCCAGCAAGATCAGGTTTTCGGGAGCCTGGAATGGGAGCTCATAAAGTAAATCCCCAAATTCATCAACAAATTCCCTGGCTTCTTCATGACCCATTCGTCGAATTTGCTCGGTGCTTTTTCCCCAAAAACGCTCAAAAATCCGCTGGCCAGCTTTTTCAAGCAATTCACGGTCCGTTCCTGGTAAAAGCACATCTAATATTTCAAAAGATTCCATTAACCTGTGGGGGTTTTGTGTCCCAACCGCCATCAACATTTCTCGCAAACCCTTGAAAGTTGTCTCAGGCAGGGAGCCGGTCATTCCGAAATCAATAAAAGTGAGTCGCCAGTTAGCGGGGTCATCACCTTCTACAGCGGGTTGAACGAACAGGTTTCCAGGGTGTGGATCAGCATGAAAAAAACTATCTTCAAATATTTGTTTTAAATAGGTATCAAGCAGCCTTGTGGCCACCTCAGCGCGGTTAATTCCGGCTGCGTCAATTTTCTCATAATCAGTAATCTTTATCCCACCAACATCTTGTAAGGTCAAAACGCGCCTGGTTGTATGGCTCCAAATCACATCGGGAACACGTACCCCTGCCTGATCCTTAAAATTCTCGGCGAACCTCTCGGCATTTTTCCCTTCATTTAAATAATCGATCTCTTCATACAGAGAGCGGCTGAATTCGGCAATTAATTTTGAAACATCTGCACGTTTGCGAATGGGCTTATAGCGTTGCATCCAGCGACCGACAATCCGAATGGCTGAAAGGTCAATGCGAATGATTTCTTCAATCCGAGGGCGCTGAACTTTCACAACAACAGCCGGGCAAGGCACCCCGTTGTTTTGTATCGAGCAGAGGTGCGCGTAATATACTTGCCCGATGGAAGCAGAAGCCATTGGTTCTGGATTAAAATCACTGAATTTTTGATCCAGCGCCATACCAAATTCAGCCTCAATCAGCGCGCGGATAGGTTCGAAGGGTTCTGCGGCAACCTCATCCTGCAGGCCGGCCAGTTCGTCGGTTATTTCGCGAGGCAGAACATCCAACCGGGCAGAAAGAAATTGGCCGACCTTTATCATCACGCCACCCATTTGCACTGCTAGTTTGCGGAATCGCTGAGCAAATATGATCATTCGGCTAGCACGATTGTTGCGTGCTTTCTGTCGAAATCCCAACCGGGATAAAATTATGTCCCACCAAATAATATTTAAAAAGGCTCTTGCAAAAAATATCAAAATTCGGTAATAACGTCTACGATACATTGAATTGATTATACCTCTTCCGATACGTATTCCCTCTTTAAAAACAGATTAGCCATATGATCGGCTAATTAGAATGTGATGAACCATGCTAACAATACAAAGTAGTATCTTGTAGAAAATATACTTATTCTTGAATTCGTACAAGGTGTGTATAGTGTGTTTTCTCTTTTTCCTGATATTATCGATACAAGATGATTAGTCCAACACAAAAAGTACGCACAATATTTAATCCTTCCATGCATCACCCCCCTGGTAGCAGACGCCCTTATTTCGAAGGTTGGTATTACAAAATTGTTGATCGCAGTCGAAAAAACGTATTCGCAATCATCCCGGGTGTGTTTTATGGCGAAAAGCCGGAAAATGATCATGCTTTTGTGCAGCTGCTAGATGGTAAATCTGCCAGAGTGACCATGCAAAACTATCCAATAAATCAATTCGTACCATCTACCAAAACATTTAATCTAAAGATTGGTGCCAACCATTTCCAGTCGGATCAACTCACATTGGATATCCCGGATGGAGAACGCAGCATAAAAGGTAATTTACATTTTGACCACCTCCATCCATGGCCAGTATCCATCGGCGCACCTGGTATCATGGGCTGGTATGCCTATGTGCCATTTATGCAATGCAACCACGGTGTCCTAAGCCTTGATCATAGTATTAGCGGATCTCTTGAGATCGATGGAGACGAAATTGATTTTAATGGGGGCCGAGGTTATATCGAAAAAGATTGGGGTGAATCCTTTCCGGATGCCTGGATTTGGAGCCAATCGAATCATTTCAAAACCGCTGGCACGTCTCTGACTGCGTCAATAGCCATTATCCCGTGGTTAAAGACTGCTTTTCCTGGCTTCATCACAGGTCTTCTACATGATGGTAAATTGCACCGGTTCACGACCTATTTGGGCTCAAAAGTGGAAACGTTGGTTCCTGGTGAAAAGCAGATCGAATGGGTGATGCGAAATAAAACTCACCGGTTATTATTACACATTCAACGATCCCAGGGTTTCAGTGTATATGCACCCACCCGAAATGATATGAGCGGTCGCGTTCCGGAAACAATCGACGCCATCATTCACCTTCAACTCGTTGAGATTGGGAAAAATGGTGACCACCTTATATTAGAAGACGATGGGCATATCGCCGGGCTTGAAGTCGCTGGTAATGTAGACCGCCTAATTGCACTGATGAAATAATAATAAAAGCAAATGTAATTACTTAGCCAGAGCTTATTGACAATTGTTTAATTCTCTTTTGTTCACCACAAAAACGCTGCCAGAGTAGTAACAAGCAAATTTTCAATCTACGCCCTTATTAAAATACCTTCACTTGCACTTTTATTTTCTCTCCTTCTTCCTCTGGCAAGGGGATCACATCACCCGCAATTGGTTTCCCATCTACTTCCAGCGCCACATTGTTTCCGGGTCCCACCCGCTGGAAATTAATAGTGTAATAGGATCCCCTGTAATAGCGAGTGGCATGATATTCCTTCCATTCAAGTGGGAAAACCGGCCTCATCTGCAAACCATCGAATGTTGGACGAATACCCAGTATGCCTTGTGTAATCGCGACGTAATTCCATGCAGCAGTTCCAGTCAACCAGGAGTTCTTTGCTTCACCTGGTTTAATCGCTTCAGGTCCAGCGATCGTTTGCGCATAAACATAGGGCTCACAGCGGTGCAAATCACTCAGATCTTCCCGGAAGGAAGGATTAATGCGCAAATAATAATCAAAAGCCTGGTTACCACGTCCTATTTTAGTCTCTGCGATTATCACCCAGGGATTGGTATGGCAAAAGACACTCCCATTTTCTTTGTAACCCGGAGGATAGGATGAGATCTCACCTAGATGAAGGTAATACTTCTGGTAAGCCGGCTGTAAAAGGGCAATGCCATGTTCGCAAGCCAGCCGCTCAGCAACAGAATTGAGTGCTCTTTCTGCCTTACCATTCTCAATTCCCAGACCGGCCATTACACACATACCCTGCGGTTCGATAAAGATTTGACCTTCCTCGCATTCTTTTGACCCAACTGGTTGCCCAAAGTTATCATAGGCACGGCGGAACCAATCCCCATCCCAACCAGCTGTCTCCACAGCTGCTTCCATTTCCAGGCGGGAAGCGTGCAGTTGTTCGGATTCAGTAATTTTCCCAAGACGTCGGGAGATATTTTCCAATTCAACAGCCGCCAGTACAAATAAACCACCAATGAAAACGCTTTCTGCGATCTTGCCATCCATCCCGGTAGTGGTTTGAAATGATTGCCCGGGGGTATCAGAAAAGCAGTTCAAATTGAGGCAGTCATTCCAATCAGCCCGTCCGATCAGAGGCAGCTGGTGAGAGCCTAATCTATCAAGAGTATATTGGATTGAACGTTGCAAATGACCAAAGAGCGTTTCTTCACTCCCAGGTTTATTATCATAGGGAATTGGGACATCAAGTATTTTCCAGTCGCCGGTTTCTTTTAAATAGGCACTTACAGCCAGCACCAGCCAGAGCGGATCATCGTTAAAATTGCCACCGATGTCATTATTTCCCAGCTTGGTCATGGGCTGGTATTGATGATAGGCTCCGCCATTTGTCATCTGCGTCGCCGCCAAGTCTAGAATACGCTCACGTGCCCGCTCCGGGATTAGATGCATGAATCCCAGTAAATCCTGATTGGAATCTCGAAACCCCATCCCACGTCCCACACCCGATTCAAAATAAGAAGCAGATCTGGAGAAATTGAAGGTGATCATCATCTGGTATGCATTCCAGATATTAACCATGCGGTTGGTATGAATATCGGGTGTCTTTACATTCATTCTGCTTAGGAGTTTGTCCCAATAAATTCGTAAATCGCTAAATACCTTTGTAACCTCTTCAGTCTGAAGATAGCGCTCGATTATAGGGATTACGGTTTTTTTATTAATCGTTTGGGAATCCAGTGGGTCAAATTTATCCGCCTGGTCATTTTCATGATATCCAAGCAGAAAGATAATCTTTTTTGATTCCCCTGGGGCTAGTGCAATCTTAATCTGGTGAGCGCCAATTGGTTGCCAGCCAACAGATAGTGAGTTTTTCATTTCTCCTTCTACAACCGCTCTGGGATCATCCCAGCCGCGGTAGGCTCCCAGAAAGTCCTCTCGTTGCGTATCAAACCCTGACAATGGCTGTGAACAAGCAAAAAAAGCAAAATGATTGCGACGCTCGCGATATTCAGATTTGTGATAGATGACATTGTCCAGCACCTCAACCTCACCAATCGAGTAATTGCGCTGGAAATTATTCGCATCATCAACTGCATCCCACAGGCAAAACTCGATAGCCGAAAAGATGGATAAATCCGCCTCCTCAGTTCGCTGATTTGTGATATTCATCTCCCAAATTTCCAAATTCTCTCCCAGAGGGACAAAATATGTGATCTGGTTGGCAATCCCATGATGGTGTGAACTGATTTTTGTATAACCCATGCCATGCCGGCATTCATAACTGTCCAAATTGACTCTTGTTGGCTGCCAGGTAGGAGACCAAAAATCTACTTGCTCTGTACTATCATCACGCACGTAAATATAGCGCCCGCCTGTATCCAAAGGCGCATTGTTATAACGATAACGAGTCAATCTTCGCAGACGAGCATCTTTGTAAAACGAATAACCTCCGCCCGTATTTGAAATCAGACCAAAATACGAATCCATCCCAAGATAATTGATCCAGGGAAGGGGCGTATCTGGCCGTGTAATCACATATTCTTTGTTTTCATCATCAAAATAGCCATATTTCATAAATTGTTTATATCCTACCCAACACATCAGTACTTAATATGTATTTGACTTCAAATAATCGATCAATTCCGGGATATGCGCATAAGCCAGACAGGTGACCGTATCAGCACCGCCATAATAGATGGCCATTCTACCGGTTGGTGCATCTACCAGCGCAGCACATGGGAAAACAACGTTTGGCACATCACCTACATTTTCATAAATTTCGCGCGGATGCAATAAGTAAGGTCTCGTACGATATAAAACCTTCCAGGGCTGATCCAGGTCCAACAATGCAGCACCAAAACTGTAAACAAAACCATTACAAGAAGTCAGAACACCGTGGTATATAAGAAGCCAACCTTCAGAGGTTTCGATAGGTATCGGCCCCGCACCAATTTTGGTGGATTGCCAGCCATCTCGAGGTGCCATCACGTGGCGGTGATGACCCCAATGAATCATGTCGGGACTTTCACTATAATAGATCTCTCCAAATGGGGTGTGACCATTATCACTTGGACGACTCAGCATGGCAAATTTTCCACCGATGAGACGTGGAAATAGAACTCCATTACGGTTGAATGGTAAAAATGCATTCTCCAACTGAAAAAATTCCTGAAAGTCATAAGTGTACCCCACGCCAATGGTTGGGCCATGGTAGCCATTACACCAGGTAACATAATAGCGATCATCCAGCCAGCACACACGCGGATCATAGCTGTAGACATGCCGGCCAATTTCTTCATCATTACAATGAAAATGAATTCGGTCAGGGGTAATATCCCACGTTATCCCATCTGAGCTTTTGCCAGAATGAATTTGCATTTCGCGAGCGTTGTTATCACAACGAAATACTCCAGCAAAACCATCTTTAAAGGGAACCACGGCACTATTAAAGATGCTGTTCACATTCGGAACGGCATCTCGTGTGATGATTGGATTTCGTTGAGAACGCCAGACGACTTCTTGTGATTGGACTGGACGCTCCTCCCAGGGGATGTTTTCTAAGGCTGAGCCAATTATTTTTAGCGAATGTGTCATGGATTTTTCCTATTCAAATATTGCACTTAAATTATTAAAAAAGTTGTCAATAATCAATTTTTATCGTATCTTTTCAGGTGATCCAAAGGCTGTGAGCTTTCCCCCGGTTTTCCTGGGAAGTAAGCAATTTTATTGATCACCAGCATGCACTCTGGCGAGCAAACCTTCCACAATTTCTTCAGGAGAGCCGGGTAACATTCCTTCGGCAAAGTAAAACAAGTCGAGAAGATGCATCTCCATCAGATAATTCATCGTATCCAGGGGGATTTCGCCACTCTCATCACCTCCAGATAAGAGCGCTTGCATGGGAGCCAGGAATTGTTGAAATAAGGGTGTGAAGATGACTTTTCCAAGAGGATCGGCTAACCATTCTCGCAAGGTCAATTCACGAGATAATATTGAGGGCAATTCGAGGGTGGAAATCAAATTTACACTTTTTTGGCAGCGAATGTCTGCCGAAGAAGCGCCAATCATGATGTCAAATTGTCCTTCTTCACTGATCCAGGTTTTGTAGCCCGGGTGAAAATAGGCAAATGAGCGAAAATCGAGTGCAAAGGTTAAGGTTTTAGTTTCACCCACCGCCAGCATAACTTTGGCAAATCCTTTTAATTCTTTTTGTGGTCGCACCAATTCTGATTTTAGATCATGTACATATAATTGAACAATTTCGCTACCGGCAACGTTGCCCTCATTGGTCACATCGATGCTCACAGAAAAACCATCTACATCCCTGAAAGTATCTGTCGAACAACTCATATTGCTGTAACCAAAATGGGTATAGCTCAAGCCAAACCCAAAGGGAAATTGTGCCATCAATTTTTTGGCATCATAATAACGATATCCAATGAAAAGACCCTCTCCATAGTGTACTTCGCCATTACCGCCCGGAAAATTGATGTACGCCGGGGTATCCACTAATCTGTGTGGGAAGGTCTCAGCCAGCTTGCCAGATGGGTTTACTTTTCCAAATAAGATATCGGCAATGGCACCCCCACCCGCCTGTCCCATCATCCAGCCCTCTAATAAAGCCGCAGTGTGGTCGATCCAATCTGAGACTACTACCGGTGCGCCGTTATTAAGAATAACAACTGTGTTAGGCTGTTCAGCGCTAACCGCTTTGATCAGCGCTACCTGCTGCGGGGTCAGGTCAAGATCAGGTCGATCATAGCCTTCCGATTCCTTCCAATCTGGCAGTGCCAGATAAAGCAAAGCTACATCGGCGGAGCGGGCATACGCAACAGCCTCATCGATAAGACTCTGGTTAAGGCTATCATCAGCCGGATATCCTTCCGAAAAGCTTAACTCCGCATCGCCGGCCAGGACCCGCAATTCTTCCAGTGGGTTATCCACCTGGGTAGGGTTGATGTGCGAACTTCCCCCGCCCTGGAAATGCGCCTCTCTGGCAGCCCGACCGATTACGGCGATCTTCTGTTGCTTTTTTAGCGGTAAAATGCCGGTGTTTTTCAGAAGAACCATGCCTCCTGAAGCGATTTGGCGTGCCAATGCGTGATGAGCACTTTTGTTAAACTGCCCTCCCTTGGGGGACTCAGCTGCTTTGAACACAATTCTCAATATCCGGCGAACCGATTCGTCCAAAATAAACTCATCCATGATTCCTGAACGAACTGCATCAACGACAGCTTTGACTCGCAGATCACGCGGTCCTGGCATTTCAAGATCAAGCCCCCCAATAAGAGAAGCTACGCGATCATGAACTGCGCCCCAATCCGAAACAACAAATCCCTCGAAACCCCATTCATCTTTGAGAATATCAACCAACAACCAGTGATTCTCTGAACAGTAGATACCATTAAGCTTATTATAGGCACACATAACCGTCCACGGTTTGCCGATTTTAACGGCAGTTTCAAAGGCTGGTAGATAAATCTCGCGTAAAGTACGTTCATCGACTTCAGTGCTGATTGTCATTCTTTGAGATTCCTGGTTATTGCCGGCATAATGCTTAAGCGATGTACCCACGCCTTTACTTTGTACGCCATTGATATAGCTGGCGGCCATCTGCCCAGCTAAATAAGGGTCTTCAGAAAAATACTCAAAATTTCGTCCGCCCAGAGGAGTACGCTTCATATTCGTTCCCGGACCAAGAATTACATCAACCTCCAAGGCGATGCATTCCTGCGCCAGAGCCTGTCCCAATTTATAGATTAAATCCACATCCCAGGTGGCTGCGAGGCAGGATGCTGTGGGGAAGCAAGTGGCTGGAATGCTTTCCGAAATCAACCCATCTCTTTTTAGCTCGCGCCGCACCCCATGGGGACCATCCGAGACCATCAATTCCGGTATTCCTAATCGGTCAACCGGAGTCGTTGTCCAGGCACTGGCTCCTGTACAAAGGGCAGCTTTTTCTTCAAGAGTCATTTGGTTAATCAAAACGTCAATTGTATTCATAGTAAGACCTTTCCTTTACATTTTCATTCAGCATAAAATAAATTCTGAAAAAAAAGAGAGCTCATCACAAAATTGCAGCATTTCCATGAGAGAATAAATCGTAAACTGAGCGCAACCGCAATCTTTCTTGCGCCTGAGACAAGCTCCAACCCTCCGGCAAGGGACAGGTAATGAGAACCTTACGTCCAGCCGGCAATGGAAAATAATTATCACTAAAGATCACGTCAGCTCCTTCAAGCGCAACTTCCACCAGAAGTGCCAGAGAATTTGCGATGAGCTCAATCTTTAATTCACCTTCGTCCATCTCCATCTGGCTGGATATATCCGGGTCGATTAGAGACAAATGCTTGATCGGTCCGAAGGCAGCTAGTTGTCGGGAAATCTGTTGCTCGCCTTGCCAGAGTTCAGCCACAAACGCCAGATTGCGAATATTATCAGCGCTGATGCTATTGGAAAAGTCAAGTTTTCTTACCAGTATGGCTTCCTGACCTGCAATACTCACATTTTCTTGGCCCGATTCAAGGATTTCGCCTGCAAGCGTTTCCAGCGACCACATCACCGATCCTTCCCAGGCATCCTGGTGATCATTCGTTAGATAAATAGATTGGAGTGGAGGAGCATCTTCAATCGAAATCAACAAAGGCTTATAAAAACGACGGGCTGCATAATGCAAAGCCTTCCAACGGCCAAAATAATCCATGCTTGACCACGATGCAACTGGCCAGCAATCGTTGAGCTGCCAGTACAATATTCCTGAAACGCGATCGGGGTGGCGTCGCCAATGTTCTACACCATAACGAATACCTTCTGCCTGAAGCACCATGCTCAGGTAAACCAAGGACTCAAAATCGCTCGGTAAACGGAAGGTATCCAGCATTTGCCCAACCATCAAGGAGTTGCCGCTATCATTCTTCTGATGTCTTTCCATGATGTAGGAGGTCATATTCCAATCGGCTTCTTGGGCAAATGAGCGTATTGTTTCAAGAGGCGGCAGAGCCTGGAAACCAAATTCACTCATAAAGCGCGGATATTGGTCGCGGTATGCAGTGAATGGTTTGCGACCGTGCCAGACATCCCAATAATGGGCATCCCCCTGGTCCTGTCCGTTAGGATTTTCAAATGGTGTATTGGAAGATGGCGAACTGGGCCAATAAGCGTGATCCGGGTCTTCTGCAAAACACCAGGCTGGTAATTCATTATGAAAAAAGCGATCATAAACAAGTTTGATTTCTTCGTATTGAGGACCTTTCCAACCCCAATCCACCCAGCCCCACTCCATCTCGTTATTTCCGCACCATAATGCCAGGCTGGCACGATGACGAAGTCGGCGTACATTTTCTATAACTTCTTGATGCACATTTTCTACAAAATGAGCATCATCGAGCGGGTATATGCTGCAGGAGAAGATGAAATCTTGCCATACCAAAATGCCATATTGATCGCATAAATCATAAAAACGATCTTCTTCATAGAAACCGCCTCCCCAAACCCGCAGCATATTTTGGTGCGATTCGGCCGCTGAATGAATGAGCCATTCCAATGAATCCTTTGTGATACGGGTGGGGAACGAATCGGCCGGTATCCAATTGGAGCCCTTTGCAAATACGGGTAATCCATTTATAACAAATTGAAATGAACGCCCCCACTGATCAGGCTGTTGACGCAGCTCGATTGTCCGAAGTCCGATCTGATATTTTTTCTGATCCAACACGTCATCCCCTTGATGAATTTCAATACTAATCTGATAAAGGGGCTGATCTCCATATCCATTTGGCCACCAAAGTTCCGGGGAGGGAATCAACATTCTAATAGTTGCTCTATCCTGCCCTGCGAGGGTTAACTTTTTTTCGAGAAACTCGCCATCCGGGGAAATAACTCGCATCAACAGTTGAATACCAGCATCGCTAAAGCGCTGAAGACTTATATCAGCCATAATGGATACACTTCCATCCCTGTGTTCCTGACGTAAGTGCACGTCTGTAAAACGTGCCTCGACAGCTCCCTCCAAGCGAATTTCCTTCCATATCCCAATTGGGGGAAGTTGAGGTCCCCAATCCCAACCAAACTGGCAGGGTGATTTACGCAGATGCGGTCCCCCAGGAATTGCCTGTGAAACGCCGGCCATAGGGCGAATGGCTTGTTGCTTTTTTGCAAATTGAACTGGCGAGTCAAACCGGATCAACAGTTCATTTTCACCCTCTGCCAGATACGGCTTTACATCCCAGCGATACTGACGAAACATATTTTCAGCCCGGCCAATCAGGTGACCATTCATCGTCAGGCTGGCGAGTGTATCCAAACCATCACAAACGAGCCAGACCTTATCCTGCTGAATTAAATTTTCTGGCACATTAAACACGCGCCGATATTCCCAATCTGACTCAGCTACCCATTGTACTCTCAATTCATTATCTCCCACAAAGGGGTCAGGGATGAGACCCAACGCTAATAAATCGGTGTGTACACCACCCGGGACAGTTGCCGGGAACCAATCCTGCGTTCCAGACTGCCGAAATTGCCAGGTACCAGACAGAGATAATAACTTCATTTAAAATTTCCTCGTCTTTTTCATTATGATGATAGATAATTGATATAATCCAAACAACCCTAAAAAGTTAATTAAGAGCCCGATGGGAATGATTTCCAACGAAAATTGGCGGGCCAATACGCCTAACAAGCTCGGAATAATCGCAGTTCCTAAACCTGAGGCAGCTATTTGCAATCCGATCGTGTTGGCTGCAAAACTCTCGTTTACCCGCTGCCTGGTGCCAGACATTAAAGCCGGGAAGATCGGTGCAATGGCAAACCCGATAATTGCCACTGCCACTACGTTGGCTGCTTCAAATGGATGCCAGATTAACAAAAGCGTTCCAAGCAATGCCGTCAACAGACTCCCCTGAACTAATCGATCGGTTCCCATTCTTTTCGCAAAAAATCCTGCAACCACCCTCCCGATTGTAAACAATGCCCAATAGCTTCCCGCAAAGAATCCTGCTCTGGCCGGATCGATTCCGCGTGACTCAACCAGTAAACTATACGTCCAGGTGCCAACCGAAACTTCTGCTCCTACGTAAAAGAAAAACATGAACAGGCTGAGCCAGACTTTGCTCTGACGCAAAGTCAATGCCATCGGTGTTTTGTAATCGGTTATCTGCCGGGGGGGGGTATATTCTGGTGAGCTTCCTTTATTTTTCCACAAAGAAATAGTCAATGCAAAGCAGGCTGCCAATACAAGTTGAGCAAATGCCACTACCCGATAGCCGAGACGCCACGAGCTGTAAGTGGAAATGGCTACTGTCATGATGATCGGTCCAAGCGTTACACCGACACCATAGCTGGCGTGCAGCCATTGCATTAACCCTTCGTTAAAGTTAGCAGCCACATAGCTGTTCAAACCGGCGTCAACCGCACCAGCACCCAGGCCGACCAGTAATCCCAGCAAAACCATCAGCCACCACACGGTGACCAGAGTATAACCTAGCAAGGCTGAGCCAGTCAGTAGGCAACTTAAGGTCAGCACCTTACCTATCCCCCAGCGGGAAATAAGCGGGCCGTTCAGAAAACTGGAGGTCGTGTAACCTATCACTCCCATTACGATCAACATCCCGAGTGCATCCAATGGGATAGAAAAATCGCCACGAATGGATGGCCAGGCGATTCCCATTAAACCATCCGGCATGCCAAGTGAGATAAACGCGATATACGCCAGGATCACCAGACCAATTTTTGGGTATCCTTTTATTCTGTTCAACATTACTTAAATTCTCTTATCCCTTTGAGATTTCTTAAAGTCGCAATTTTATTTCTTCTTTATGTCCAAAATCGTGTTTTATTTCAAATTTACTAATTAATAAGTAAGGTCCAGTCGTCAGGTTTGCCTGCTTCAAGCTTCATCCCAGACACATGAGACTTTCACCGTTGAAAGATCCCATTCTTCATGAATTTTGGGGACGTCATTGATCAGTCGTTGGGTGTAAGCTTTCTTCGGATGCAGAATGACTTCATCAGCCGAGCCACTCTCTATTAATTTGCCATGTTCCATGATGTAGACACTATCCGAGACGAAATAAGCCAATCCAATATCGTGGGTGATGAATATAAGAGTCATACCGGTTTCATCACGCAATTGCATAAGCATATCCAGAATAGTGGCACGTGAGCATGCATCGATCATGGAGGTCGGTTCATCCGCAAGCAAGATCTTCGGTTTCAACAGGAAGATACGAGCAATCATTAAACGCTGCATCTGTCCTCCGGAGAGTTCAAAGGGGTATTTGTTGGTCAATTCCTCAAATTTCAGGTTGACAAAACTACATGCTTCGGTCATCATCTCTACTTTTTTCGCATGAGGCCAATGCCTGCCTCCTCGCATATTAATACAATCCAGCAAGACGGAATCTATCTTATTAAAAATATTATAAGATGAATAGGGATCCTGAAAAATAGCCTGAATGCTTTTCCAATATTCTTTCTTATTCTTCTGGCTACTAATATCTCGTAACTTGCCCTGGAAGTAAATTTCCCCTTCGGTGGTGCTGATTAATCCCAATAGCATTTTTGCCAGGGTTGTTTTACCGCTGCCAGATTCACCCACAATGGAAATGATTTCACCTTCACTGAACTCAAAATCGACATGGTCAACTGCAACTGTTTTCTGACGTCCAAGACCAAATACTTTCGTCAGCCCAACTCCCTTCAGACAACTTTTTCTGATTTCACTCATTTTGGTATTTCCTCCTGAGCTGTTCCTCAGAAAAGATACAGCGATACTCTCGATCTTCAGCAACAGTACGCATATCGATCGAATGGACTTTGCATTCTGGCTGCACATACTTACATCGTTCCGCAAAACGACAACCAGACGGCGGTTTCTTTAAGTTAGGTGGCACACCAGGAATTGCAGTCAGCTTTACGTCGCGCAAGCCACTTTCTGGCACTATGATAGAGCCCATCAATCCTTTGGCATAAGGGTGTAGCGGGTCAAAAACAGTTTGGCGGGCAGTGCCCTTCTCGACAATTTGTCCGGCGTACATAACCATGATGTCATCAGTAACATTGTAGAGTAGAGGCAGTTCATGTGTGATGAAAATCATCGATTTTATGAAACCGTTTTCCATCAGATCCACCAGCATTTTAATAACCATCTTTTGGCTGGTGACATCCAGTGCGGAGGAGGGCTCATCTGCGATCAGAATTTTAGGTGAGAGGATGACCGATATAGCGATCACCGTACGCTGTTTCATGCCACCAGAAAGTTCAACCGGGTATTTTTGTAATACTTCCTCCGGTAGACCAAGCACGTGGAAGCGTTCGACTGCCAGATCATAAATTTCCTTTTTGCCTTTTTTGGGATCATGAGCCTGTATAACATCTTCAATCAAGTGGATGATCTTTTGGGTAGGATTGAGCGCATTCATAGCAGCCTGGGGAATATAAGCAATTTCATTCCCCAGGACAGATTTGCGTACCGTCTCGGGATCCATGCCGGTAATATTTTTACCATCAATGATAATTTCACCGCTGGTGTAATGTAAGGGGGGAAAATAGTATCCCATCAGACTGAGAGCCAGTGTGGATTTACCACAACCAGATTCCCCGGCAATCCCTAATGATTTCCCTTCTTCAACTTTAAGGGAAACATGATCAACAGCATATACATTTTCGTTAAAGCGGGTGATGTATTTTGTGGTTAGTTCGTTAACTTCCAGCATTACTTTAGCCATGTTATTCGCCTACTCCCTCAATGCTGGATTAAAAACCTGATCCAGGCCGGTGTTCATTAAATTCATGGAAAATGTAATCAACGCGATAACAATCAGAACCGGGAAGTAAGCCCACCACTTACCAAGAATATGCGCCTGGTAGATCATAGCCCAGTTCATCATTAATCCCAGCGTCGGTACTTCGGTTGTACGAGGTCCTAAACCCAAAATAGACAGACCGGCTTCTGCCAGAATGCCTGATGAAATTTGCAAGATCAAAGCCATAATCACATACGAAGCAATGTACGGTAGAATATCGCTCAAGATAATATAAAAAATGGAATGCCCTGAGAGTTTGGAAAGATTGACATGGTCACGGTTGCGCAGCGATATGACTTGCGAGCGAACCGCCCTGGCTGTCCAAACCCACGAAGTGAGACCAATCACGATGGCGATAGTTATAGGACCGCGTTTATCCTGCCCGATGCTAAAGGAGATCAAGATCAGCAGAACGAATCCGGGGATAACAGTAAAGAGATTGGTAATAAGCATGATGAAATCATCCAACCAACCGCCGATATAGCCAGCTAACAAACCGAGAGTCAGGCCAATCAGAGTGGCAACCAGCCCAGCGATCAGACCAATTTGCAAAGAAACTCCGGTGGCGCGTACCAGTTCTGTCAACATATCACGGCCGAAGTTATCCGTACCAAGTGGAAGTACGCGCACGTTCGCCACTTCATTGACATTGACATAATCGGAACGATTTACTTCCCCGATCTGCTCAAGAACACCAGTATCGGCATTGGGTTGGGCAATAATCGCATTCTCCACCAATAGAATTCCCTCGAGGGATTTGTTGAGACGCTGGTAATAGCGTTGTTTTGCAAAAGTGATCCCTTCATAGTTCTTTTCTGGATCATAATTCTTATCCCAAAGGGCTAAAAGCGAAGGCGTATCTTCAATATCAATATCCTCAGGTGGTACACCATTCGCCAGCAATAATTCTTGCATAGATAAGCGATCTTCATCACTCAATCGACTTGCGATTCGCTTTGCGCCGGCATCTTTCAGATTGAGAATATAGGATTCATTGGCATTAATACTATCAAAAGAGCTGACATATACACCCGGCGGAAAAAAGGTACCCTGGCCAATAATTTCCAGGGGTGGATCAGTAATGATGAGCGGGTAGACAAGAACTATTAACAGCAACGCCATAAAAATAGTTAAACCAACAACAAACTTGCCAGAGCGAAAGATTTGTTGAAATGTATGTTTCATAAGTGCATCTCTACCTAATCTGCCTGGGCCGCTTTAATGCGGGGATCAATCAAACCATAAATCAGCTCGATTGAAAAATTGGCAATCAGCACCATTATGGTAATGATCATTGTGGTGGCTGAAATGAGAGGATAATCCTGACCAAGTACTGCGGTTAATATAGTCGACCCAAGACCAGGGTAACTGAAGATGATTTCAGCAACCAGTGCGCCTCCGACCATTGTACCCACAGCTAATGCCAGCCCAGTAATCTGTGGCAGCATTGCATTACGAAAGACATACCCAATAATTTTACGATCTTTTATACCCATAAAGCGGCTATATTTGACGTAATCGGCGTTTAACTCATAGATAGCCATTGAGCGCATGCCGATAGCCTGTCCACCAATCGCAATTAAAACGATAGACCAAAATGGCAGCTGATAATGAACGATCACCGACCAGATGAATTGCCAACTGAAGGATGGTATAAGATCAAAACCATACCCCCCCGAAGTAGGGAATATTTTAAGTTTTACTGCGAAAATCACAAGTAAAATAACAGCCATACCAAAAGCCGGTAGATTGCTGACAAAAATGCTGACCGGCATAAGTACCTTGTCAAAGCCTTTCCGCAGGTACGCAGCCAGAGCTCCGAGTGTGTTGCCAATTATCCAACCAACAATAATAGCCGGGAACTGTAATCCAACAGTCCACCAGAGAGAAGATTTGAGGATATCGGCTACCGGGCGAGGATACTGGCTGAAAGATATACCAAAGTTTCCGTGTAAAACATTATTAACATACAGAAAAAATTGCTGGTGAAGAGGGAGATTGGTGCCAAACAGGCTGGCATATTGTTCGTAAACATCTTTCATGCCGGTACTATTGGACATGCCCTGGGCGATCCTGGCGGTGATAGCGGCTACTGGGTCTCCGGGCATCAGGCGCGGTAAAATAAAATTCAAAATAAATGCAAATACTATCGTAACAATAAACCAGAGAAGCTTGTTGAGGACATACTTACGGTATCCTTTCAACGCTCTACCTCCTCATCTGACGTTGCAACCATGTTCCACAAATTGTGGAACATGGTTGCTTGCGTTATTTAATTATATAGTTTATTTGACGAGTGTCAGGTTATAGAGACCTGCAATCGCCCAGCCATCGGTCATATCGAGCGGGGGCACGGGCGGGGTGGTACCATCACCTTCATGCGGGAAGTTCGTCCAAACAGTCTCGTTTACGGTATGGAACGACTGTGGGCGATACATCAGGGTAAAGGAAGGGATGTCGGTCAGGTACATCTTGACCAGGTCAGTGTAAGCTGCGTTGATTGCGTCTGCATCGGTCATGGTAGGAAGTGCAGAAATCAGAGCATCCGCATCCGGATTGCTGTAAGCGCCCCAGTTACCATTCCAGTTGTTGGTGGTTTCGGCAAACTCTCCACTCATCAAGTGACGGATACGACCCCACGGTTGGGTCGGACCTGCCCCATCACTCCACATCATGAAGATGTCATAGCCTTCTGCCAGCGGCCAGTTGGTAACAACTGTCTGGTAAACGGACCATTCGGGGTAATTGGTGGTGATATCGATACCGATATTCTTGCCAGCGGCAGCGACCACTTCAATGGCAGCTTGCCAATCTGACCAGCCATTCGGGCAGGTGGCGACATAATGCAGATCCTGGCCATTGTACTCGCGCCAGCCATCTCCATTGGTATCGACGATACCTGCATCGTCCAGCAGTTTATTGGCACCTTCAATGTCATTTCCAATCCATTGTAGATCAGCAACAGCATCGTGATCGTAGAGAGCTTGTTCACCAGGGGTTGGATTCATCAAAGATCGCGGAACCTGAGCAAAGGTAGCCGATTGATTGGTCATCGCATTGGCGATAATGGTGTCATAATCTACGGCAATGGCAATCGCCTTGCGGACAGCCAATTGATCCAAACCATACGACGCTTTATTAAAGAAAGCGGTCGGCAGGCTGGCACCAATTCCGTAAGGTGCATCGGGCAGGTAGGTTGAGATCGGCAGGTCTTGCTTGAGCCAGAAGTCCTGTACGTTGGAGTTAAATTGTTGGCTTACATCAACTTCGCCAGCTTGCAGGGCGGTAGTACCGGCAGCATTGTCTTTGTAAATGACATGTGCCAGATACTTTGGAGCGGGCAATTTGCCAAACATACTGGCATCCTGACCCCAGTAGTTATCATCGCGGACGAGCACAACTTTCGAATCATCTGAGAAATACATATGATATGGACCAGAGTAGACCGCATCTTCGGCCACATCCGCCATGAAAGCGGCTGCGTCACCACCTGTGCGTGCCTCAAGGGTCTCAGTCCAGGCTTTTTGAATAACATAGTTGCTGCTCAGGTAAGCATTTACAACCAGAGGATTGATTGATTTGCCATCATCACCCAGTTTAGCTTTGACGACCACTGTCATTGGGTCTACGGCTTCAATGGTATCAATGAAATCTTTATTGGCAGCGCCAAATTGTGTATTGTACTTGATATGAGATGCCCAGGTGTAAGCGACATCTTCAGCGGTGACGGGGGTACCATCACTCCACTTGGCAGCGGAGTTCATCTTGAAGGTAATCTGGGTCACGCCATCATCCCAGCTAAATGGGCCATCCGCAAGTAATGGATACACCTTACCATCAAGCATGTTGTACAGGTAGGGAGTTTCGAACATGGGAACACGGGCATTATCTTGCTGAGCTAATGCCATGGCATTGTTACAATTGGAAGAATACGGGTTCCAACAAACTACCGCTCCCCACTGCTGACCATTGAAGTAAAGTGTTTCTTCGCGTGGTAGGGCAGTTGGATCTGAGGGGACTTCGGTTGCCATAGGAGCTTCAGTTGCCTTGGGGGCATCTGTGGCTTTAGGTGCATCAGTTGCCATTGGGACATCGGTAGCGGCTGGGACGTCAGTTGCGGCAGGGGCTTGCTGGCAGGCTGCCAGTAGCATGCTAAAGGCCACTAGAACTGACAATACGATCGAAATGCGTTTCATTTTCATTCTCCTTATAAATAGTTGGGTACTTGATGATTGAAGAAAATTATTTGGATATCTTTTGTAATAAAACACCTCCTTATGAATAATCTGGAAAGGAAAATTTAGTAAGTTATTTCAGATTTACCGAGCGGTGATTAGCGCCGCAAGAATCGCGAATGATTAACTCGGTATCCATAATGATATGTAGTGGTTTTTCAATACCATTTTCGATCATATCAATTAAGGTCTCTACAACCCGGATACCTGATTGAACAACTGGTTGGCGTATCGTCGTCAACTGCACACTTGAATAAGATGACATCGGCAGGTCGTCGAACCCAACAAGGGCAATATCTTCGGGAATGCGCAAATTCGCATCCTTGATCGCTCGCATAGCACCCATTGCCATAACATCTGAGGCTGCAAAGAGGCCGTCAGGTTTTTGAGGAAGAATCTTTTGCATGGCATAATAGCCGCCAGGCTCAGTAAAATCACCTTCTGTTACGAGATTCGGATCATAAGGCACATTGCGTTCTACAATCGCCCGTCGATATCCTTCAAGACGGTCCATGCCAACTGTGCTCTTGATTGGACCGGTGATTGTTGCAATTCGTTTGCGTCCGATACGGATAAGGTGACTGACGGCGTTGTAGCTGGAATTGACATTGTCAATATCGACGTAGGTGACATTATCCGAACGAAATGGACGCCCAACCACAACCATTGGGATGTCCATATCAATCATTGTACCGATGATGTCCTGGTCCCCATGGTGACCAGCCTGAACCATAACGCCATCCAAAAAACCTTTACGGGCAATGCGGGGATACATATTCTTCTCTTCGTCCTTACTGCCGACCAGGAAGAAAGTCAAAGTATAATTGTTCTGGTTACAAGCCTGAGCAATGCCACGAGTCAGGTTGGGATAATATGGATCTGTGAAAAAGATGCTGACACTGAGTGGTAACACCAATCCGATTGTCCAGGAGCGTTGGGAAGCCAGAGTACGCGCAGCAGCATTGGGATGAAAATTGGTATCCTGTATCACCTCCATGACGCGATTTCGAGCTCTTTGGCTGACGCTATCCTGGTTATTAATAACACGAGAAACAGTTGAGCGAGAAACACCAGCGAGATCAGCTATATCTTCTAAAGTGAGGTTTTTCACAGGTATTCTCCGCGGTTTGGTACCGCTCTCATAGGAAAAATGTGTATTAATATTAGAAAATGGTGGGATTTGACCTTTATTGGCCATATTCTGGGAGAAATTAGGAGCGCTCCCAAAAATCAGTATAGCCATTCCCCATGTGATTGTCAACTATTTTTAAGGTTTCTATTTAAGATTTCTTAAGAAAGCGGGCAACTATTTGTAGTTATACAAGGATGCGACCTTTAGAGACCTGGATTTTGGTTTCCAGTATACATTTTTAGAGTAGAGGAAAATATTTAGGCGCGATAAGCCATCCTCAAAACCGTCTTTCCCAATTTCCTAAACTTGACGGGTGAAGCTATTATCGGGATTCGTAAATCATTCGTGAAACCTGGCAAACTCGCTAATAAAGAAAATAATTTTTTGTTGCTACTCAGGCAGGTAGAAAAACCACTAAATTAGGGTCTGAATAATGGAACACAAACGCCGAAAATATAGATGAACGTTAAAGGCGTTCAGAAATTTGTTTCTTAGCACTCTCGGAATGAGTGCCTTTGGCAGCGTCTTTGCGGTGAGTAAACGAGAATTAAACATTGGAATATAAGCTCTGGCTAAGTAATTATTTTTTTATTAAAAGTGAGATTTAAATTTATTATAAGGGACCAGTTTATGTATTTCAGGACGATCCATGGTTAGCTATTTACTAATCTACACCAAAGGACAAGAAAAAAACATGAGCAAATTAATCAGGTTAATATTAGTGTGCGCCCTTGCCAGAAAAAATAACACGTAATGATTTGAGAATTATCGATAAATCATTTTTTAAAGAGATTTTGTTAAGATACTCTAATTCCATGGATAACCTCTCATCAAAATCTAATTCACCTCGTCCGTTGATTTGCATTGGCCCTGTCAAACCAGGTTTAACAGCCAATCTTTTCCGCTGCTCATCAGTGTATTTCTCTACTACCCAAATTTCTTCCGGGCGTGGACCAACGAGGCTCATTTCTCCCTTTAGAACGTTCCAAAACTGAGGTATCTCATCGATACTCCATTTTCGCAGAAACTTGCCAACTTTGGTGACACGGGGATCATTTCGAATTTTAAAAACCGGTCCTTGCAAATGGTTCAAGGGCAGCACTTCACCTAATTTTTCTTCCGCCCCAACAAACATCGTTCTTAATTTATAGATCTTAAATGATTTTCCATTCACCCCGGCTCGTCTTTGTGAGAATAAAATTGGACCTGGGGAATCGATGCGAATTGCAATTACCGCAAACAATAAAATGGGAATAGAAACTATCAAACCAAACAATCCTCCCAAAACATCCATAAATCGTTTGGCAAAATAACTTATTAAATGTTTTTCATCCTTATTAACCTGGTCGCTTGGAGGAAAAAGAAAACCTTTTAATAACCCCCCCCCCAATGCCATTGCACGAATTGTGATTAGAAAGGGATAAATCAATCCAACTTTAAAGTCATTCCTAAATATATATGTTGCAAACGATACGTCTAAGAAAAAAAATAAAATAAAAGTGGTGATTGCAGTCCAGATGAAGATTGGGTGAATAATAGACAGAAGACAGCCAAAAATGAAAACTGCCAATAACACGATTTGCCAGCGCTGAGAAGGGGAAGTATGTGAATCCGAAACCATTTTTTCGGGGAGCCAGCGTAATAAGACAGCTTTCCAGTAACCAATCCCAAACTTTCTTTGAAAATACTCTTTTATGCTTTCATCGTGCCAATGTTGTACCACAGCCTTTGGTTCAAATACCATGTGGTAGCCTTTCCTAAAGAGTCGAAAAGATAACTCCTGATCCTCCACAGAAGGGTGTGAAAATGTCGAATCAAATCCCCCGTTTGCCAAAAATACATCCTTTCTATAGGCAGCAGAATATGTGTCGATGAAATCAATATACGTCTGTTTTTTCATCCGCTCGTATTTGTATTCGTACTCAAGCTGAACAAATTTGGAAACAATATTGGTTTGTTCTGTGCAATAAATTCCTTTGACGCCAATAATATCTTGCTGAAAGAAGGGCTGGGTAATAGCCTCTAACCAAGTGTGAGTTGGAAGACAATCCGAATCTGTAAATGCTAACAACGTGCCTTTTGCCAGTTTTGCTCCACAATTTCGTGCTACAGAAGGTCCGCTATGCTCAATAGTAATAGTCTGAACATTTTCAAATTTCCCAACCTCACTAACAGTATGATCAATAGAGCCATCATTTACAACAATAATCTCATAACTGCTGCGAGTCAGACTCTGGTGTTCTACTGCCCGTAAGCATTTTGAGATTAATTTCTCGTTATTATAAGTGGGAATAATTACTGAAATTAGCAACGATTTTTCCATTTGCCACATAGTATAAGTTTTTCGTAAACTTTCCGAAATTTGGAATAGTGGTCTAATTCATTTTACTTATTACGATTATCAGAAATTTTTTATTGCCTTCTTTCGAATATCTCCAAAAAGAATCTGGTTTTAGCAATATTCATGCTCTGAAATTCTTCACTACCCGTATCAGCATTATAATCAACTGTTATTATCTCGCCTGATAAATTTCTCGGATAATCTCAAGGATCTTCGCTAACTCATATTAAGTGTATCATTATCAATGAAAATTTTTTAACTTAGGCAGATCTGTTTATATAAAAATCGTCAATCACATTCGTCTTCCTTCACTTAAGGTAGCCTAAAGCGGCTATTGTCTACAACAAAAATAATAAATGAATTCGAAATTGGTTGCACGTCCAATATATAAGGTCACCTCTCAACCTAGCGTAATGGAGGATCATGGATTGATTATTTCGAATATCCTTATATACCTTTTCTAACCTCCCCTTCTACCCATTATTACCTTCACCACCACGGACCCTCTATACCACCCTTATCCCATCATTTCATCTTGCGAATAACGACCAACTTTATCACAGTATTTTTTTTATTGGTTATAATAATAACCATAAGGTTACCGTCGTGTTTTCTGAATATGGAATCATTCGAACCAGAATAACAGCTCCCAGACGCCTGGAAGGTCTGATTGCACGCCCGCGCCTCGATAATTTACTTTCCGAACTAATTGAAAAACGGTTGGTGCTTGATCTCTGCCCCGGCCGGCTATGGGAAAACGTCCCTGTTAGTCGATTTTACCAATAAGTGCGAATTGCCAGTTTGCTGGTATACGATCGACCGTCTCGATTATGATCCTCTCCAATTTATCGCCTATTTTGCAGCAGCAATCCGATTGCGTTTCCCTTCCTTTGGTCAACGCAGCGCCGCCGCATTATCAGGTGTTCAAGGGCAATTGGATGTGGATTTCATAGCGACCATTCTCATCAATGAAATTTACGATACCATTCCTGAGCACTTCCTATTGGTGCTCGATGATTATCATCTGGTCAACGATAACATGCAGATTCGCCACTTCATCAGTCGTTTTTTGCAAGATGTAGAAGAAAACTGTCATCTGATTATTACCTCCCGATCTCTTCTCTCCCTCCCTGATCTGCCAATCATGGCGGCGCGCTCTGAAGTAGGCGGTATCAGCTTTGAAGAATTGGCCTTCAGCGTGGAGGAGATCCAGAATCTCTACCAACTCAGTCTCCATCAACAGTTAAGTGATACCATCGCAGAAGATATTCTGCAACGATCTGAAGGCTGGGTTACGGGTGTTGTTCTGGCCAGCCAGGTGAAGGCTAAAGGTTCTGTCGCACGCGAACGGCTTGCACGCGTCTCCAGATTTGGGCTGGAGGATTATTTCCTGCAATTAATCAACGAATTACCGGATGATATACGCACATTTTTGCTAAGAACTTCCTTGCTTGGAGAGTTTAATAACGAACGCTGCAGCCAGGTATTGTCCACCGCGCTCGGACAACACAATGAACCCTGGTTAAAATGGATGAATACCGTCCAACATAACAACCTGTTTGCCATGCCTGTTGGTGAAGAAGGAGACTGGTTGCGGTATCATCCCCTTTTCCTTGAATTTTTGGTCATGCAGATCTTCCGCGAGCGACCGGAAGAAGCCCGTGCCATCGAAAAAAGCCTGGCATTGGTTTGTATCCAAAACAACGAATGGGACCGCGCTTTTACAATTTACCGCCGACTTGATATGCCGGAAGAGCTGGTGAAGCTGATCGAAACGGCTGAGCCAGATATTGTCACCGGTGGTAGAATCTCAACGCTTTCTGCCTGGATAGACGCCCTGCCGGTAGAAATCCTTAATACACGGCCGTTTATCATCGCTTTGCAAGGTTATATCGCTATGGCACTTGGCGACAATTCACTGGCATTGACCCTCTATAACCAGGCTATTGGTGCCATGCAACTTCCACAGGACAGAATCCACCTGGCGCGGACGCTTTCGATGCGTGCCAAACAATATTACCTCAAAGGTCAGCTGGATGATTCAATTTCTGACGCCAATGAGTGTATCCAGCTCATCCAAAATGATCTGGACCAGCGTAAGATCCTGGGAGAGGCTTACCGTAATATCGGTCTCTGCTTCTATTTAAAAGGAAAGATGCAAGATGCATTGAAATGGCTGGGAGATGCCCTAAACATCATCCGTTCTATCAATGATCAGAAAAACGAAGCAGTAATCAATCTGGAAATGGGGCTTGCTTTCGAAAATTTAGGCGAATATACCCTGTCGAAAGAAAAATACTCTTCAGCTTTAATTTATTGGGAACGAGTGGAGAATCCAGTCTGGCTCTCCAACTTGTTGAACAATCTGGGCGTACTCGAACAGATGATGGGCAACTACGAAGAGGCAATTAAATCCTTCGATCGTTCTTTAGACTATGCCCGTTCCTGTAATTACATTCGTATGGAAGCTTATGTATTGACCGGTATCGCGGATCTCTATGCAGAGCTTCAAGCGGATGAACAGTCTTTACAAATTTATCAGATGGCAGCTGAAATTGCTGACCGTGCTCAAGAGCATTTCTTACAGGTATATATAAATGTACAATCCGCCGCTCTAAATGGTAAGTGTGGTGATTTTGTTGCGGGTTACCAACACATCCAACAAGCTCAGGAACTGGTAGCACCGCAGGGATCAGAAATGGAATTTTACCTTTGCGAACTGGAGTTCTGCGGCTTGAAGTTACTGGAAGGCAAAGCGAATGAAATCATTCCAAGGTTAGAAAATGCCTGCAGTTATTTCACAAAAGAGGGTCACAAGGTTCAGATCGAAAAATCTCATTTATATCTGATGCTGGCTTACGAAGCCAACAATTATCCTGAAAAAATTATTGAGAATTTCCTGTATATTGTCACCAGTTTGGATGGTGAATTCATGCCGGTTTCATTAATCGCAACAGCTGCGCGCCATCAAGATCTTGTGGCTGGCTGCCAGGCTATTTACCTGAATGATGAATTCGCTCGCTTCCAGCAGGAAATAGAAAAATTCAAGAAAAAGCTGATGGTATTACGCCGCTATCTTCGCGAGAATGCCCGTCTTGTCCCATTAGCGCCTCCCACATTGTATATCCGCTCCCTTGGCCGTATGCAGGTTCAGTTCAACAATCAGACTATCACAAGCTCAGATTGGCAGACCCAGGCTGCCCGCGATATGTTTTTCATGCTGTTGGCCAAACCTGAAGGTATGACCAAGGAAGAAATCAGCCTCGTCTTCTGGCCAGATGCAACCCCGGAAGAAGTAAAGTTCCGTTTCAAAAACACCGTTTATCGTCTTCGCCGCGCTGTTGGCAAGAATACTGTTGTACTGGAACAGGATATTTATCGCTTTAATAATAGCCTGGATTATGAATACGACGTTGAACTCTTTATGAAAGAGTGTGTTCATGCCAACCAGGTAAAAGATCCCATGCAAAAATTAACCTATTTTCGCGAGGCAATAAAGCACTACCGTGGAAATTACTTATCCGAAATAGACGAGACCTGGGTACTGGCAGCGCGCGAATATCTACGTCAGAATTATCTCAATATCCTCATGCAGGTTTCGAAAATTTACCTCGAACTGGCTAATTATGAATTGGCCCAGGAGTACTGCCAACGCCTGCTCAATGAAGATAACCTGCTTGAAGATGCCCACCGTCTTGCATTGCGGATTTACGCAGCCCGGGGTAACCGTGCTGGTCTGGTGCGCCAATATCAAAGGTGTGTCGAAGTCTTCGAAAAAGAAATCAACGCCGAACCATCACTGCAAACTCAAAAACTGTATCAGGATTTGCTTAAGTAATCTGATTTTTCATTGTGTGCTAAAGATAAAATGGCGCACATTAGCTCTGCGGGACAATTAATTCCTGAAAGTTGCAAGAGAAAACTTTTCTCTTGCACACAATTTTGGCGATTTTATAAATTACCCCAAATTTGATCCCTTTTAAAGCTCGATTTAATGCCTGATTTGAGACTGGCTACAGTCATAATAAACCCATGCTTATATTTCAGAAGGAGAATTCGCATGTTAAATAAATTAATCCCATCAATCAAAAACTTGGATGTTCGTGTTGTTCTCTTCATTCTGACTATTGTTCTCTTCGTACTTGGTGCAGGCGCTCCTGGCGCTGTCGGAATTTAGCCTGCTAAATCAATCATCATTTTCAATAATTAAAAGGAGTCCCCAATGTCATTCATCAAATCACTCGATACCCGTGTTGTCCTCTTCGTCCTGACCGTCGTCCTCTTTGTAATCGGCGCTGGCGCCCCAGGTGCAGTTGGAATCTAATATCGCTCTCTTTTTCATTTTCACATTCATTCATTTTTAAGGAGTTACCAATGTCTTTCATCAAATCACTCGATACCCGTGTTGTCCTCTTCGTCCTGACCATCGTCCTTTTTGTCATCGGCGCTGGCGCCCCTGGTGCGGTTGGCATCTAATTTTAGCAACTTAATTTATTCTCTTTTTTCTTATTAGGAGTTATTCATGTCATTCATCAAATCACTCGATACGCGTGTTGTCCTCTTCGTCCTAACCGTCGTCCTCTTTGTTATCGGCGCTGGCGCCCCTGGTGCTGTTGGGATCTAATCAAAATCAAACCACTGAAATCTAGGGGTGAAATTTCCTGAACTCAGAACCCTTCAGGAAATTGAATTCTACCCACACAATTGGTAGAGTCGCTTCTCAAATCCGCATGATACCCCTCGGCTCTCAACCCAGATATGATTTTATTAATCGCAGTTGTAATAGGTCTGGCAGCAACGATAGTACGTGCCAGATTAAGACACAGAACCTTAAAACTTAGCAAACTTCATTTGGAATGGCTGGTATTTTTGTCCGTTCTTCCACAAATTTTCGTTTTTCAAATCCCGTGGACCGGACAACTCATTCCAGAGGAATTTATCCCTTATATCCAGATACTCTCAATGCTTGGTTTATTGATTTTTGTAGGTGCTAATTTTTCTACTCCCGGTTTCTGGGTTTTAGGGCTTGGTTTGCTGACAAACTTTCTCGTCATATCAACGAATGGGGGTTGGATGCCAATTCACCAGGAGACACTACATGCCCTGGTTCCTGCGAAGCCAATTAATACCTGGGAAATTGGGACCCGCCTGGGGTACGGCAAAGATTTCATCATGACAATCGCGAACACAAATTTTGTTTTATTATCCGATGTCATCACTTTACCACAGTGGTTCCCCTATAAATTCGCCTTCAGTTTAGGTGATATTTTTATCTCTACCGGTACAACAATCTTGTTATGGTCACTTAGTGAAAAGGAGATTTCCAAATGACACCATTAACACATTCACCTTCAACCATTCCGGCCGTCACAGCCACGGTCTACGATCCACAATCTGCAATCAAAGCGGAATTCGGCAGGTTGGTGCATGCCGCTATCATCAATAAACGCTTCTGCCAAAAACTTTTGAAGAATCCTTTGATGTCCATTGAGGACGGCTATTGTGGTGAAAGCTTCCACTTTTCGCCTGCTTTCAAAGAAAGTCTGCGCTTCGTACGTGCAGAGAGTATTGAATCATTTTGCAGCCAATTAATGCAAATCATTAATTCACAAAGTATCGCTGAAAAAGCGCTGCTTAATTACAACTAGCCACGTAGACTGAAATTATTGTAATGGATGAGCTATTTTTTAACTCCAAACCCTCATCGGATGGGCATCGCGGAGATGAATTGGAAACCGAGTTTTTCCAATTTCCAAATATTCTAATCCCTGTTGCTCCGGATAAAAAGAACCGCATTGGCGGCTACTTTGTCCTTGAAAACCGAGAGTTGCCGGAAAGCGGACAGAAAAATCTCAATGAAATAACCGGCACCCCATTTAAAGCCGGGTTGGCTGGATTGAATGTATACTCTGCTCCCATCCAACCCGCATTGGAGGAAAATTACACCCGTGCACTAATCATGTTGGCGAATTCAATAGATCGCTGTGATCAGAGCGGACATAGCCATTTGACCTCTTTATGGGCACAGCGGCTTGCAAGGCAAATTGGGTTACGAGAAGAAGAAGTACAAAACCTGTGCCTGGCAGGGAAAATACATGATATCGGTAAAGCAGTAGTGTCCCGGGACCTTCTAGTAAAACCAGGACCCTTGAATGCCAGTGAGTGGTTAATCATTAGGCGGCATCCTGCCTATGGTGCAGTTTTGATGGAGCCTTCCAAGAACCTCAAGCGATTACAGCCAATGGTGCGCTGGCACCATGAACGCTATGATGGTAGTGGCTATCCGGACGGATTGGCAGGCCGGGACATCCCTTTGGGTGCCCGAGTTCTGGCGATTGTTGATGCCTTTTCTACCATGATCAGCGGACGTGCTTATCGTGACCCCATCACTTCTGAATCCGCGCTTGAAGAGCTGATCCGCTGCCGGGGCAGCCAATTTGACCCGGAACTCACCGATTACATGGCCGCCTGTGTGAAAAGATAATTCGGGTGATTGATAATCTTCAGAATTAATAAACTGAGTTGAACTCTTGAGGGGAGAATTCTGTACGGGATTGTTCTGATCCCTCCAGATATGATTAACGAATTGACCCTGGTACATGCAATACCAGTTGCTTTCAATCTGGGTCTGCTTTTATTTCAGAACCTAGAAAGCTTTGTTGTTCTTTAGTGCAATCATTCCTTTTCTCGCTAGGGAATTTTTAATTCTTTCGATTAAACCAAACGTATTAATTTAATCCTGCACTTTCCTAACAATTTCAAATTCTTAAAGCACAAAGTGATCTCTATACAAAGTTAATCGTGTACGGGGAACTTTGATTATATTATTAATCCCAACTTATCCTGAAAAATTTAGAAAGGGATTGTCATGGGCTATTGGAAGAAATTTTTTCCACTTATCATCAAATTATTGCTAGTTTTCCCTTTGATAGCAGGCTGTTCTACCACTTACTCACCCAAACCAGAAACCCTGACGCTATCAACCTCAATACCTACGCTTACTCCGGTTCCAAGTTTACCGCCAACATCAACTGCAACAGTAGAGATTCAACTTCAGGCAGAACATCAGATCGCCATCCGCCAAGTTGACGGGCAGGCAGAATTCTACAATGAACAAAGTGGCGAAAAATTTATTCCACGTGGGGCGAATTATGTTTACATACCATTTAAAGATGAGATTACTAACCTGCCTTTGAAGGTAGGAGTTTATAACTCCAAGTTCACGCGCGATAATTTCATCCAATTGGCAACCCGTGGTTATAATACAGTCCGCGTGTTTCTGGATCAATGTGGCAGTGGTCAGGGTTGCATTGCCACTCCAGGCAGACCCGGACTAAACCCCACCTACCTCGATAATATCGCCGATATGACGGTCGCGGCGAAAGAAGCCGGCATCTTTATTCTCTTTACATCCAACGATTTGCCAGATGACGGGGGTTATGCAGAAGAAGCAAATCTTGGCTCGGGAGGAGATTTTGCAGGATACCGCAATTCATACTACTTACGCCCACAAGCCATTTCGGCTACACGCCGCTACTGGAGCGACCTCTTAACGGGTCTGATTGAGCGAAATGCTGCATTTGATGCGGTTTTCGGGTGGCAGCTTCTGAATGAACAATGGATGTTTCGTGACCAGCCACCACTTTCATTGACCACTGGTATTGTTACTACGACCACCGGTAATTATGACATGAGCGATCCTGGACAAAAAGAAAAAATGGTGAGTGAAGGGATCATTTATTACATATCACAGATGAAGGAAGAAATACTTTTACATGATCCCTCCGCCCTGGTGACCATGGGATTCTTCGTACCAGAACTTGTTGCTCCAGATTGGTATGTAGAAACGCGCTCGTTACTTGAACGTTCTGACCTTGATTTCTTTGATTTTCATGCTTACCCGGGAGCTTTGAGCATGCAAGCTCATGTGGAAGCATTTGGCATGAAAGGTTACTCCTCCAAACCGATAATTTTAGGAGAATATGGCACCTTCCTTCATTCATATACTGAACTGAAACCGGCTGCACGTGCAATTACGAACTGGGTCGCGGAATCTTGCCGATATGGGTTTGATGGTTGGTTGTATTGGGCTTACTACTCCGCCAGCCCCAGCACGGGTGACCGTACCTGGGGATTGGTGGATCAAAATTATTACCTGCTTGATCTGTTTTCACCCAATAATCAAATTGACCCTTGTATACCTGTAGAAATCCCCAGCGAAAATCTAGCCTTCAACAAACCTATCCATGCATCGCAAAGTTTGCCGGATGAACCAGCCGGCTTTGCTGTTGATGAAATCGCTGACACGCAATGGGGCTCGGGTGGTTCTCCTACGCAATGGATAGAAGTGGATCTTGAAGGCAGGTTCCGGATAAATGAAATTTCTCTATTGGTTGGGCAATGGCCAGAGGGCAATACAATTCACCGTATCCAGGTGCGCAAGACGTCTGGAGAGGGTTTTATCACGATCCACGAGTTTACCGGGTTTACGCAGGACAATGATTGGTTGGTCTTCACACCCAAAGAACCCCTTGAAAATGTGAGTTTAATCCGTGTTCTGACAGTAGTCAGCCCATCCTGGGTTTCATGGAAGGAAATTAATGTAAAGGGTCAACCTGAGCCTTAGTCTTTGACTACAGATATCCATTAAGACAGTAAATCCTTTCTTTTTTTTATACTACCTTAGCGTACGAAAAGCGGTTTTGTTTCAACTTAATCTTCTACCGGCAGTACCGGTGAGACATAACCATTCTCATCGAATGTGAGTTTAAATACATATCACCTTTAAGTTTGTAACCATCAAAAATAGCGGTTATCAGGGCATCTTCTTCCTTTAATACAGTCATTTCCACACTCTCTGGTGTGTCAGAATTATCCTATGCTCAAATTTCAGTTCCAACGTTTATAGGCAATTACCGTTTCTTAATTTCACCCATCCTGACCAGATTAAGTCGGAATTCATGGACTTAATATGGTCAAACAGAATGACATCATTCATGGTATGACGTAAATACCAGAGTATGGGAATCAGCATAAGTAGTTCTCCGATTTTTTAAATTTCTCAAGCGGCATCGAAAGTGCAAATAGGTTGCTTAAAATTCGTACATACTAATGTGGAATAAACGAAAGACTCTCCAGAGCTAATCACCCCATAATGGTGATTAAGGGATGTTATTCTTAATCCGTAGATTTCCAATTAACCAAATTTTCTCAAATCCTTTAGTAGATTGATGATGTTGAAATTAAAGATTCGTATGAAATTTCTGCAGGTTATAAATCCCACAATCACATCCGAGAAAAAAATACGACTAATTCATATCTGTCTTTCGTGAGGATCCTGGTTTTTTCTCATTATTTCACGTTTTAGACGACAATCCACGGAGTTATTGCGAAAGTGTTGAAGGTCTTTTAGCAAGTGGCTTTGCATTTAAAAGGTGTAGAATTGGTAATCCAATGATGGCATAATCCGCAAATAATACCTTTTTTATCAGCTTAGAAACTACCATAGCATTAAAGGGTTTACCTGCTATACGTCGTGTTGATGGCTATTCTTGGAAAATTCAGTTAGGTAATCTTTTCGCTCAAGTTTTCAAAAGTATCTGCACAATTCCTGATAAGTTAAGAGGTTCGCATGCAAAATGAAGAGGTTAAGTTATACAGCTATCGCTGGGTTGTTCTGGCAATTTTTATGTTTGTTAATATTACTATTCAGATTCTATGGATCGCTTATGCTCCAATCACTGGTATCGCAGCCTCCTATTATGGCGTCACAGATCTTCAAATAGGTTTTCTTTCGATGGTGTTCATGATCGCTTTTATTCCACTCTCCACACCGGTCTCCTGGTTATTGGATACCTACGGCTACCGACTGGCGGTAGGTATTGGGGTGATTCTGATGGCATTTTTTGGTCTGTTGCGCGGATTCGCAGGTCAAAATTATACGATCGTATTGTGGAGCACGATTGGAATTGCAGCAGCTCAGCCATTCTTGCTGAACGCATGGACCACGGTCCCCGCTAAGTGGTTTCCATTGCGCGGACGCGCCACTGCCGTAGGTCTGATTACCCTGGCAAGCCTGGTAGGTGTAGCTCTTGGGATGGTTATTACACCTTTATTGGTTGAAAGTATAGCAATTGCTACAATCCAGCTCGTTTACGGCGCGATAGCGGCTCTCTCTGCTGTATTATTCCTTATCCTTGCTCGTGAGAAGCCGCCTACTCCGCCTTGCGCTGCAGGTGAAGAAACTCGGGCTTTGATGATGGATGGGTTGAAACACGCTCTTCAAAATCGCACATTCTGGTTCATTTTATTTATTTCTTTCATTGGACTTGGCATCTTTAACGGGATTTCAACCTGGGTAGAGAATATTATCCGCCCTCGAGGGTTCACACCAACTGATGCAGGCACCCTGGGAGCGTTATTTATTGTAGGGGGTGTATTCGGTGCGGTTGTGCTGCCAGCACTATCAGATAAACAGGCAGAACGCCAGCGCTTTCTTTTAATTGCATTTGTCGGGGCCATTCCTGGATTGGTTGGTATAACCTTTGCCACATCTCCCTTCTTACTGTTTTTGTCAGCAATCTGGTTGGGATTCTTTCTTGTAAGTGCCAATCCAATCGCCATGCAATACGCTGCTGAAATAACCTACCCTACTCCCGAAGGCACTTCAAATGGGCTCATCCAATTGTTTGGGCAGGGAGCAGTTGTATTTGTATATATAATGGAGGCAATGAAAAACAGCGACGGCTCTTTCACTCCTTCCTTGCTGCTGGCGATTGGTTTATTACTGATGAGTACTTTTCTGGTAACCCAGATGAAAGATGTGCAGCGGGCAAAATTAAAAGAATGACCCTGGCATTTCCAAGATTAAAACCTGTTGGAAAGCAGACATCATGATTTATATCTTGATTTCTATAATTCTAGCTTGTTTGGCTGTGTTTTCTCTCAGCAATACTGCCAGTCTCCTCATGCTGCCTTTATCCACTCCACAAGATTTTCTTGCGGGCATGCCACACATCTCACTCACAATATTCGGGCATGACTATATTCTCATTCAACCCTCTTCAACATTTTTTGTCTATCTACTCGGGCTTGTAATGATCATTCTTGGGATATCTTTTATAGTTACAAAGAAGTCAAACAAGTTCCCATATTACTGGGGGATTGGATGGATCCTGTGGGGATTGGGGGCGATCTTGGCTGGGACGAGTTATCAGGCAATCGGGTACGAATTAAAATGCAAGGGGCTGGACTATTGTTTGTTTACAAGTAATTTCGAGTTGGTATATCTGTTGCTGACGGCATACAGCATCAACTTTTTAGTGGCTGCAATTGGATACTCCAGTAATGGAAAAATGATCGCTAAATATCTGTTGAGATTTGCAATCATAGATAGTTGTGCTTATACAATTTATCTGATTATTGGTGCAATTTTGCCCGTGAAATTTTTAGTGTCGTATGAAGGTTTCATCGCCTTCGTAGGATTAAATTTTGTACTCATGTTTATTCTCAATTTTCTACATTACCTCAGATATAAAGATATATTAAATCGTAATTTATCAATAATTTGGATCGCATTTTTAGGTGTAAACCTTGCTTATTTCCTTTTTTTGTTTGCCGGGTTTGGTTTAAAAATCTACCAAAATTACGGAATTTGGTTTACCGCTAACGATCTTTTACATGTCTTGTTAATTCTTTGGGCTGGTCTGATTTTTATCTTGCTGAAGAATAACGCTAGAGTTACCATTTACAAGTAGATTAATTGTAACGTTCGCTGATTATAAAAAATTCAGAAACCTGGCAAAATGAGGTAGGACAGGTTATCCATAAGATTACCAAATCTAAAAGGAGAAGTGCGATTGACTACGAAGGTAATTTAACTTTACCGCTGCAAATAATGGAACCGAACGTCCTTACTCAGAAAGGAATACTTATTGCGATTAATTACCTTCTTGTGGTAATAATTTCTCTTTGAACCTTGGAAACAAAGGGGTGAAAATCAAGCCAATCAACATTGGGGGTCCATACGAATAGTCCCATGCTGTGGAAGTTGTCATTGTAAGACGGATGACCTGCAAAGCAACGTTCATAATCAATAGTGAGTAAGCCGTAATAAGTGCTAACCACCAACCGATCTCTCATCGGGCAGCTAAATTATAAATGGCAAAAAACAACCTGACAGCACAAAACCATTGTAAAGGCGCAGACAACGAAAGCACCCAAACACCCAAGCCTGCAAACATCGGTTTTTCCGGACGAGTCATAAGCATCCGCAGATTGCCAGTGCCGGTGATGAGCGCATGCGGGGTCAACATATCTGCGAATGTGATTACCGGGAACTGACCCCGCTTTACCCATTTGTCTCTATTCCGCAGAAATATGGATGTCCAAAAGAAAAGTAAAGCGACCATTGCGACAAGTGTTGGCAGCGGTAATCCATTAATAAAGGATACATACGGCATCATCATGAACATACCACCGGCTGATGGGAAGACAGTTATCAGCTGGGAGAAAGGATAGGTCCATTACTTTCCTTTCGCAATCGGGCCTGCGATTAAGATCAAAGCGACACCGCCAACAAAAATCAAACCTCGATAGACTGGAAAAAGAATTGAAAATATTTGAACACCACTGGCGTAGGCAGGTTTCTCGGCAGATATTTTTATTAATGCCGCTACAACCCTTTCTACTGATGTTTGGATCAAAAAAGGAGCAATCACAATCAAAAATAACCCAATTTGACTCGCTCACAATGATTAAAAGATATCGCAAAATATGAAAAATATCATTGATTACGGTACCCTCTCGATTCTCTGGGTTTTGCTATTGCGTTCTGGATAAATGGAAAATTTCTCTATCGGGCGTGGTTCTTAATTTCACCGCACCTCCTTGAACTGATCTTAATCGGCTACAGGGCAGGAAAAGCATATCGGGTAAGCAAATCTAAAAGCATTGTGATGTTTCTCTTGTTTGGGTTTTTTTAGTGGATACCATTGCAACGTTAAATAGTATCAGTAACCTTTACCAACACTGACTTTATACGGGAAGTATGATGGCAAATGCTGTCGTCATCACCCGTGCAGAGAAACTCAATTATATGCATAATTATGCCACCCTGCTCTATGATTATGGCCGCGCACTATATTTCGACCGTGCTGATATAAAGGGTATTCGTAAGGCTGTTTTCGAGGTCCTTGATTCCTTGGATCAGGCAACTGGCTTTACGACTAAATTTGGAAACCCCAAAGTTTTGGTTAAGCCAAACCTTGTCGGCGTAATGCGTCAAGCTTGTTGAACACGTGGCTTTGATATTCCCCAGACGACAGACCCACGTGTTTTGAAGGCTGAAATTGCCTTCCTCAAATAATTTATGTCGATTATCCCTTCCCCCCAAATTCACTTAAAAGTTACTTTTGCATTTTCACAACGGCTGATAATGAAATTGGAAACGAACGCAAAATTGGTGGAATCTACATATATCTGGTTGTGATTAAGTTTTTCGTTGACATAAATGACATGACGTTTCTCATTCACAGCAATCGATTTGACCTTTTCAAACCGACATATCAGGCTTTGTTTTGATCCCGCCAGAATCCCGGCCGCTGTAGCTTGAATATTGCCTGCCATCAGTCCAGCCAGGATAACTACCATCGAGAGCAGCTGGTTTTTTTGAAATTGTTTGTGCATTTGAATATGTTTGACCTGGGTATCGTCCATTTCGAACAGCACACAATATTTGCCACCATTCATCAAGGCAATGATAGGATAGGCGATCAACATCAATACAGTCACAATACCCGCTACAATGCTCAGTATTTTTAAGAAGGTTAGAATTGCAGCACCAAACCCATCACCCAGCGAGAGAAAGAATACCAACAAAGCAGGTACCAATGCTGATAGTAAAAGAACTTTCCAAATAGTGATCACCAGGGTTGGGTTTTTCCACATATTCAATTCATACACCCAGCGTAACATCCCATCTTTGCCCATAATCAATCCGGGGCTAACCTGCGCAGAGGAGGAAATCCCGTCGGCTTCTGTGTTGGGCGCATCGATTTCCATTGCAGAGGCACAGGTATCGCACAAGAGATGATCTTCCGGTATATCCACTCCGCATTGTTGGCAAGTCATATCGTTGCTCCCTTTCTACTTCAGTAGCGAATATTCAACAACCGCTATCAATCGAGCTACTAATCGCAGCTCGCTCATCCGGTTCGCGTCACGACCTAGCCTATAAGGTCGAAATCACGTCGTGCCCTCTTTTATCTTTTCGCACTCAATCATCCAGTGTTGCAATGGAAATCGGAGAGGTCATATTCCAGCGTAGGCGCGGATCATTCTGGTTCAGGGTAATCACAACGGTATAGGTGATGTCTCCACGCTTGGTTTCGCCTATTTCCTTAATTTCAGTGACCTTGCCATCAAAGGTCATATTGGGTAACGCATCGATGGAAACCTGCGCTGCTGCCCCTTCTTTGATGCGGGTGACGCTCAATTCGGTCAGGTCTTCCGTTTCGATGTTCCATTGAGTCAGATCCGCCAGCAAGAGCAGTGGCTGCGTAGCAGCAATAGATTTTCCGACTTCAAAATTTAATTGGACTACCGTGCCATTAAAAGGGGCATAGAGGGTCAGGTCTTCATAGTTTGCCTCTGCCACACTGCGCTGGTCGATAGCCAGCTGCAGGCGCGCATTGGCTAGCTCAACCTCCACCGGGTCTGGCCCCTGGGAATAAATTTTGTATTGGCGCTTCAAATCTTCCAATTTCCGCTCCAATAAACTCAGGTTGGATTCTTGTTCCTGTTTATCCAGATTGGAGTACTGGCCAATTAACCAGTTATAGGCAGTTAACGCGCTATTACGCTCAGTTTTTGCCATTTTGTAGACATCATCGGTAGCGCTGTAATAATCCGCAACTGTGTCAAAATTTTTAATTGCATCCTGATAACGATCATAGGCTTCATCGATATCATCCTGCGTTGCACGCGGGTAATCCATCTTGATACGATTCTTATCTACTTTATCGATTTCTTTTTCGACCAGAGCCATATCATAAAAAGCCTGAGCAGCCTGCAATGGCGCATAGGTTTCTAGATCGGCAATCACCTTCTCTGCATTCATTACGTCCAAGTGTGCTTGGGATACGGCCAGTTTGAGCTGCTCTTCTCCACGCAACTTCGCCAACACATCACCTTTCTGCACTTCTTGTCCTTCTTTCACCAGAATCGTTTCAATCACCCCATTGGTACGGAAGTGCAGGTCGCTATACTGACCAGGAACCAGGTGTCCGAGCGCTTCCACTTCGGTCGTATTCAAAGGGGAGAAATCGAATTGTGCAGATTGGGTTGGGGTTGTCTCTTGGCCAACCGTTGCGGCAGCTTGCGGCCGCAGCATAAACCAGTAGACACCAGCTGTAATGATTAATACGGTGATAATTGCTAAGACGATTTTTTTCATGGGAGAACTCCTTAATTTTTTTCAAAACATGCAAAACTTATTCGTACTGAATTGCTTCGAGCACTGGCGTGCGGGCAGCGCGCATAGCCGGAAGTGCAGCAGCAATTTGTGAAACAACAAGTGCCACAATAATGGCTAGAATAATACTTTTAGGCGGGATGATAAACGCCAGCGAATAACCAGACATGGCTGTCATGGATGCCAGGAAGATTTTGGTCAGCAAAATTCCAAAAGTCAATCCCATGACGCCTCCGATGATACCCAGCAAACCGGCTTCAGCCAACACCATCTTAACCACCTGGGCACGGGTCATACCAATGCTGCGCAGCATGCCGATCTCACGCGTTCGTTCATACACGCTCATTGTTAGGGTATTAACCACACCGAAAGCGGAAACAAAGACGGCCAAAATTCCAAGCACATCGAACATACTGAATGCTTGAGACATCAGCCCCAGCGCGCGAGTTTTGACCGACTGGTTCGACTCAATCGTCAACTGGTAACGTTTACCATACAAGTTCTCAATTTCACTCTGCACCTGCGCAGGGCTGTTGCCCGGGTTTACCTTTATAAATATCGTGTTGGCATCGTTGATGCGGAAATAACGGCGCATGTCATCCCAGTTACCGGTGACCACCATACCCTGGTTGTAGAAATCCATCACGACCGCCGCTACCCGAAAATCCTGTGGACCCTTGCGAGTTTGCAGCCACACCGAATCGCCTTCCACCAGGTGATATTTTTCAGCCAACACGCTCGAAATAAAGACCGAGCCACCCTGCTCCAATTCGGCTACCACACGCGCCACATCCAGGTCAGAATCGGCAAACACAAAAGAGGTCACGCGGGTGTGCGCATTCGGATCAACAGCCATGAAGTTTATCGATTCTTCTTCTCCATCTGTTTTTAGCCAGGTGGTTTCAAAATAGCGAATGGGAGATGCTGCCAGAACACCAGATAAAGCTTCCAGGCGAGTTTGCATTTCTTTCTTCATAGGAACCGAAGAGTTAACGTAAAGATCGCCACCAATATAAGCATCCATCCATTCGAAAAGATCATTGGAAAAGGAAGCTGTCATGCCCTGAATGACGATAATCATGGAAACGCCAATAAGCAGTGAAGCAGCAGTCAGCATGGTGCGCATTTGTGATCGTTCCAGGTTTCGGGTGCCAAGCTGACCACCACTGCCGTACAGCCATTGGAAGGGTCGCCGCGCAAATTGTTCCCCCAGGGTAGTGATAGAAGGCACCAACAACATAGCCCCAAAGAAGAGACTGAAGACGACCATACTACCCATACGGAATTGAACATCAAATGGAAAGGGATTCCAAATCAGTACCGCGACAGAAAAACCCAGCAGCAACAGCCCGAGCCACCACCCATTTCGTAAAATCCACCCGGTTTGTTTCTTTCCGCGCACACGCAGCGCTTCCAGGGGAGAGATCTGACCAGCACGTAGCGCCGGCAGCAGGGCTGCAATAAGCGTTACGATCAAACCCAACATCATGGTGACCATAAGTGTTTTCCAGGATATTTCGCCTGGATTTAAGGGCTGTCCAAGAATTTGAGACATAATGCGCACAAAACCGCGCGAAAGGATAATGCCTAGCGCACCACCTAATATGGAGCCAAATATACCGAGCACCAGCCCTTCCACCAAAACTTGCATGATGATTTGGCGGCGGGTCATCCCAATGCAGCGGAGCAGGCCAAATTCACGTGTACGCTCAACAACAGTCATGGAAAAGGCGTTGTAGATTAGAAATGCGCCAACAAATAGAGCGATACCGCCCATAAAATTCAAACCAATTTGATATCCGCTCAGCATTTGACCCATGCGTTCACCCTGGCTGGCTGGCAAGACAACAGAGTAGTCACTGCCCACACGCTCTTGTAATAGCGCCCGCACTTGCAGGAGCGAATCCGGGTTGGCAGGGTCAGCCTCGACAATCATATCAATCTGATCGATCTCACCTGAGGTGCCTTTCATCTTCTGGGCTGTCACTAATGAAACCACGCCGAATTTCCCCTGATTTTGTTGCCCCGGACCATCCATGGCAATCAGTCCTACCACTTTGAGCCGTTCAGGACCTTGCGTGGTCTGCAATACAATTCGTTGACCAACCTGAATATCCTCATCTGCGGCGAACGTATCCACCAGAACAATTTCAAAATCGTCAGAGGTACTTGTCAGAAAGCGCCCCTCCGTGACGGTATAATCGCGAATCTGTTCGTCCACCTCGGGTAAAATCCCATGAATTAACAGCCCGCCCGAACTGGCACCGAAGAAACTTAACTCCACCTGTTGACCTTCATCGGCATTCAGCAGAGCAGCTTGAAGTTTAACGACTGGCGCTGCCCATTGGATGGCGCCAACACCATCGATCAGGTTCAGCGCATCCCCAGAGAAACTGCTGACAAGGTCGTTTGCATGAATTTCCAGATTGACACTGCCGGATGTTCCTTGAAAGAGTCGTTTGATGGAAGCATAGGCAGCCTGGTTCGTAGACTGAATGGCGAACAGACTGGCAACACCCAGGATGATACCAAACGCACTTAGCAGCGTACGTGAACGCCGCACTGCGATGGATCGGAGTGTAACCAAACGTATGAGATTAATCATTCTTCAAGTCGCTCAATGATGGCGATGATCTGGCGCAGACGCATTAAAAGCGCATCATCAGCCGAAAAAACCAATTGGTCAATCTCGCGACCATCCCGCAGAAAGACAACCCGGTCCGCATAGGAAGCAGCCTTGGGGTCATGAGTGACCATGATGATGGCTTGCTTGCGTTCTTTGCAAGAGCGGCTCAACAATTCCATCATGGCAATTCCAGTCTTCGAGTCCAGGTTGCCGGTTGGTTCATCAGCCAGGACAATAGCAGGCTCGGTGACCAACGCACGTGCCAACGCCACCCGCTGCTGTTCGCCGCCCGATAATTGATCGGGCTTATGATCTCGGCGATTGGTCAGACCAACCATTTCCAGTAGATGATCCAAACGTTCCTGATATAAAGAAACTTTTTGACCATCGATTAAGAGAGGCAGGATAATATTCTCCTCCGTGTTGAGCGTTGGTAATAGATTGAAGAATTGGAAAACAAAGCCGATATTCCGCCGGCGCACCAGCGTGATCTCATTATCGTTGAGCAAGGAGAGCTGTTTGCCTGCCACCGTCACTTCGCCAGAGGAAGGTCGATCCAGCCCGCCCAGCAAGTGCAGCAAAGTCGATTTACCACTGCCAGAGGGTCCCATCACAGCTACAAATTCACCTTGCTCGATTTCAAACGTCACGGAGTCCAGCGCATGGACAGTCTGTGCGCCGAGCACATAATCTCTGCGTAATTCATTTGCACTAAGCACACTCATCGACTTCCTCCTCGTGGATGATTACCTCTCCCTTGTAACCGTCAATCGTCACCAATATACCGTCTTGTAATTGCATCGATCCCAGCACAGAAACAACCGCAGGGATGCCAAACTCGCGCGCAATGATGGAGCTATGAGAAAGGATACCACCCGATTCTGCGATAACCCCGGCGATGCTGGAAAAAAGGGGCACCCAGCCAACATCAGAAAAGGGGATGGCTAACACGTCGCCCGCTTTTACCTTTCCAAAGTCTTGCAACCCTTTTACTACTTTCAACCTGCCTGTACAATATCCTGAAGAGGTAGGCGTGCCAATTAACTTGCGTGCTGAGCTGGTTTCAATAGGTGGGGGTTGGTCACCATAGATGATAGGCGGCAAAATAATGTGTTCAGCCTGGTCCATGGCTTTTTTATGTCCCGCGACCACTGATATCAGATCTTGGGTAGGTTGGCCATCCTGCACCAGCTTACGAACGGTGTCATAATCCAGGTAAAAGATATCTTCGGCCTGGGCAATCCAACCTTTACGGAAAAAACGGTTCCCCAACTCCAGAAAATAGATCCGAAATAATCCATATCCTAAAGTGTACAGATAGCTGATTCTTTCTCGCTGCAACATCAATTTCCTTGTCTGGCGAAAAAGTCGACCAACCATTATTCGCTTCATGAAAGGCATTGATATCAACTCCAAGCGCATTTTTTCTGCTGTGGAAGGCGCTGTGCGCATCTCGTAATCTATCACCATTTTCAGAATCATATCGGGGCTCTCACGCCAGGGAACACAAGAAAAATCATTGCCATTATCCGATAAATGCCCAAATTGCGTCAAGAGATCGGACATGGCTGCACAAAATTCATCCATCTGCTGGGTATGCATTATCTCTTCATAGGTTGCGCCGCGCACAAAGACTTGTTGGTCGGGTGTCAGTTCCTGAAAAATCTGATTGAGTTTTTCTAATCGGAAAACCGGGTTGAACGGGTAGAACTCAGCTGTATTCAATTGCATATCCAGGTTGCTCATCTCCACATTAATTTTCTTCATCTGGTTACGTAACAATGAATTAAAACCATACATCCAGAGAGGAATGACAATGTTTAAATAAGCCACTTCCTGGTTGGAGACAAAAAGGTGATCAATTCCTTCTATCAATTGCATGTCGCTGAAACGATCAATGTTTGTCAGATCGATCTGGTGATATTGCGCTTCAAGAACACCCAACTCAACCGGTAACCGCTTATTCAAACTCCATTTATCCCATAGAAAATGTAAGAAACTGGGTAAAAGCCGCATCGCTTGCAAACCTGGTTTGTACTTAAATTTGGTACTACCTTTCGGGGCAATTCCCCACATCATTTCCAGTGATTCAGCCGGGATACCCACACGTTCAAAGATCTGACCGAGCAGGCTCATATTGAAATAGGAGCGGTAATGAAATAATTTGGCCAGCGTGTGCGGCTCCAACTCATTTGGCCCTATCACCTCAGTCAACATCCGAATCCATGCCCCATTTACCAGGGGAATATTCACAGACCAGATCATGGGTTTAATCAAACCTGCCACCATTTCGCGTGAGATCTGATTGGAATACATGGGTAGGGTACGCAGTGCGGTGATTTCTCGCATTTGCAACCAATAAAGTGTACTGCCATCGTAGACCCATTCCAGATCAAGATCTTTCTTGCAGCGCCGGGCCAAGTCTCCGGTTTCTCGGATTATATCCATAATAACTTTTTGGGGCATCTCACACGAGGAGGGTTCCTCCGTGAACTCACCGCGGCGATATACCCAGCGGTCAGGTGTGATACCATCTTGCACCAGTTGAGAACCAAGTCCACTTACCGCCTCAATAACCATTTCACGTACCCCTGTAATGGGATTACGACTAAAAACCACACCCGAATAGAGCGGGGTGATCATTTCTTGAATCAGAACTGCCATCCACAGTTCGCTGCTTTGCAGACCACGTTTAATTAAGTGATCTTGAATCATTTGCGTGTTGGCGGAAGACCATACAACATCGATAGCTTTCTGTATCTCATCATAGCCATGAACATTGAGAACCGTAGCGAAAAGTCCGGCCAATGAATTATCAAAGCTGTCCTCCAAGTTTGCTGAGGAACGAACAGCATACATAGTGGAGGGATCGAGATTCGCTTCAATCTCGTTTGCCATTTGCAGGGAAAGACTGTCATCATCCTGCTGTTGCCTACGCCAGGCAACGCCAGAGACAACATAGGTCTGGGGAATCCGCTTACCAAGCTGCAATAACCACTGCAGGCCAACGGCCTTGTTACCCATATCCGGAATGCGATTCTTGCGCTCCAGATTGTAAATGGCTTTTTTTATTTGCATTTTGTTGTCCCTCTACCCTTAAAAATGTAATAAATCCGTTTTAAAAAACCCACACAGTCATAATAGCTCTTGCATTATTCCGATTTTTTAAACTTAATCCGGTCCATCATCTTTAGCATCATCCTGCCCATCGGCATTTGTTCCATGACGTCACGTTCTTTCATAACTTTTGCTCCGGGCTTTAAGAACGCTGATGCATCTTGCGCCATCGTGACGAGATAAAACACTGTCACAGCCGAAGCGTATACCCAAAAAGCTGGATCGTCATAGCGGTACGCCATCCAAGGGATAATTAATATTATCGATAATACATACATGACCACAAAACTACGAATGACAAATAACCCCACAATGAGCCCGATCAGAGTCGGCACCAAAATGGCTAGCGGGTCAATGGCCAATAAACCCCCATAAATAGCAGAAATGCCTGCCCCACCTTTAAAGCGATAGAAGATCGGGAAATTGTTGCCGACCACTGCTAAAGCAGCTGTGATCAAAAAATAGGGCTGTTCCGGCAGAAAATATCTTACAGCCAATACTGGCAAAGTGACCTTGAGCATATCCAGCACAGAAATAAAACAACCCACTTTCCAGCCAAGAGCCATTGAGACAGTTGACGCAGTGGGTCTACGCTGGTATGTCTCACCAGTATCATTGTCGGTAATGACAATCTCTTCTAATTTGGTGGTAGCGGAGAGGCGACTAGAAACAACTCGCGAAAATGAAATCGAACCAAGTAGATAACCAATCAGAGCCGTCAGTATAATCAGCCAGGGTTGCAAGGGATTCACCTTTTTCAGAAAGTCATCAATAGATTGTTTTTGAAATACTTTTTGATTGAACGAATTTTAACAGAATAAAGATTTTAAACCACATCAAATAAAGGTTGAGCCATTGACCTTTGAAGTCTTAATTATATACGTATTTACGCTTATTTCACACAAAAAAAATGGTATTTTAAATTTTCCAGCATTATTAAAAATGATCCCCTTAATTTTCAATTTCATAATGGAGAAATGGGGAATGAAAGGGAACCGGGAAAAGTTGTAATCTTCTTAATTAGGGTCTTTCCATATAAATGATTCAGATACTTCTGATCATAATTAACCCAAGTCGAGTTATCATTACTCACTGAGCATATTCCAAGCTTGTATCTTAAATTGGAACTTCAAAAGAATTTTGAGTTTTGATAGGATATATAAATTTATTTTACTGATATTGATCAGCGTGAACGTGGGTTAAGGGCATCATTTAAACCATCCCCAAGCAAATTCCAACCGATCCCGAAAAGCACCAATGCCAATGTCACCGGCAAAAAGACCCACCAATAAGTGAAAATTCCGCCGGGACTGTATATCCAGTCCCGCCCATTTACCAGCATACTCCCCCACGGCGAGCCCGTCCCGAAACCGATAAAGACAAAGGCAGCTTGAAGAACAACCATGCCTCCCACGTCACGGGCGGCAAGCACAATTGCCGGAGCGATCGAATTAGGGAGCAGATGGCGGAAAATGATTCGGAGATGGCGCGCGCCAATTGCCCTGGCAGCTAAAACATAATCTTTTCTTTTGACACTTGTAACGACAGCATTTGTGATACGGGCATAAGGCATCCAGGAGAATAAAATTAAAGCAATCATTACCGGATCAACTTTTAATAAGAAGTTCGCAAGAATTTGAATTTCTGCAGGCATGTCTTCGATAAAACCCGTTCCCGCTGCAAAAAGATTCCCATTGAAAAACCGAATCCCAATGTTGTTAAGTGCGATCGTGACTAATTGTTGAATCAAAACAACCCCCGCGATTACCGGAAAAGACAGGAATGCATCAGTGAACCGCATCAGAAGCTTATTAAGAAAACCGCCCGAATAAGCGCTTATCACTCCAATCAACACACCAATCAATCCACCGATACTTGTGACGATCAAACCAAAAATTAGGGCTGACCGAGAACCCCAAATCAGGGTATGGTAAACGCTCCCATGGTGGGGCAAAGTACCAAGGGGGGCAATTTTACTGGGTGGTTGTGGTTCTGTGTCTATTACCTTGCCAACAATCCTTGATGGTCCCAGGTTCTCGGGATCATTGGGTGATAAAAATGGGGCAAAGATAGCCATAAACACAAACATGAGTACCAGCAACAAGCCCAACCAATTTTGCAAATGCGAAAAATAAAACCGCCAGGACCACATTTTAAGCTTCCTCACGAACGCGTGGGTCTAATATGAATTTGAGTAAATCCAAAATACCCATAAAAATCAGCACGACGATAACATTGTAAATGGCAAATCCAAGAGCTGCTGGTGCATCAGGGACATACTGCATGCTTCTGACAATAATGTAGGAGATACCATGGAAGTTAAAAATGATCTCCACCACAAATACACCGGTTAATAAGGAGGCAGCGGAGAGAAGGCTGCTTGTAAGAGCCGGTGAAACTGCATTTTGGAGTACATGCCGCCAGAGTATCCTGCGCTCAGGTATTCCTCGAGCTCTCGCTGCTACGATGTAATCCTGCTGTAGTTCTTCGATGACTGTTGCCCTTGTGATCCGACCCAGTGTAGCCCAATGAGCTAAGGCTAGTGTAAATGCCGGCATAAAGAGGTGACGGAGAGCATCAATGGTAACATCCAGTCTGCCATTGAATAGACCATCAACGGTTAACAAACCGGTAAAATGTCGGAACTGGTCTGAATTTATCAAAGACGATACACCTGAACCAATCCGTTCAGGCTGAAACCAATTCAGGTTTGCATAAAAGATCGCCATCATCACAATTGCCAAAATAAACGGTGGCAGTGAAGTGGCAATAAAAGCAGTGAGTCTGAAACTATGGTCCGCTAATTTATTTTGGTTTTTACCAGCCAATAAACCGCTGAGTAAACCGAGAGGCATAAAAAACAAAATGGAATAAAGTGTTAGCTCGCCTGTCGCAGATGCCCTACGTACAATGGCATTAAAGACGTCCTCATTGAGGGTCGGGCTGAATCCCCAAACTCCTTTTACCAGGTTTGAAACCCAGTAATAATACTGGACTGGAAAAGGAGCATTTAGGTGATAACGTTCGATGATATTGTCAATCATCTTCTGCATCTGCTCTTCTGTTACCCGGGGAGATAAATTTTTTGGCATATATAAAGATGCCCGGGTTTCAGCAGGCGTTAACATCACCGTGGCATATAACAAAGTCGTGGTGATGAATAATGTGATCAGTGCTGAAAAGATAAATTTAAGAGCAAACCGAAAAATAGTAGGCATTTTACAACCAAAAGGGATGAATTGATTCTGATTACCGATAGATTATCAAGTCAAGTGTTTTTCTTTGTAATAATATTCTAAAGTATGCGATATGACAACAAAAAATGAAAACTATTCTAGGATTATCTGTAACAATTTTTATTCATATCGCTTTTCTTAATTTTTTTAATTGATGTCAAATATCTGCAAAGAGCGATTTTGTTAATTTCTTCACTCGTGAGGAATAATGGCCTGATATACAGATTTCAGACCAGACCTCTACGTTCCCCTTCAGCTCGATCTCTTCCATTACCAGGGTGAAGTGAACAGATTTAAGCGGGCGAAAATACCTGCCGGAAATATGGACTGCATCGTGCCATTTCAGGGTAAGCCGCTGTTTCGGAGATGCACTCTGGACACCAATGGCCCCCCATCAGAATAAGATTTAAACTGGCTTTAAATGCATGCCCGGCATGGCAGCGCCTTGGGAAAAGAGTTGTCCAATCCCCTCTGCGCATATCACTGAGCAGGCACCCCCCTCCGCGAAAAAGTGCGGCTTCCTGAGCATCCCTGATGCCGAAGTCCGCGCGCAGCTTGCCCTAATCATACCCATGGTCCAATTGAATAACGGTTTCCCAAGGATAACCGATCTTTATTTGCTCCCAACCGCCAATTTTTTTCCAGGCTTGATGAGATTGAAAATGAGCTTTCACCCGCGATTTATCATTATTCGTAAGCCAGTTAAGCGTTCCACCGGCTCCGCGTGCTGTTTTTTCAAACTTGCGACGGACCAGCTTCGGAAATAAACTCCCCAATTGAATATACCAGGGGATTTGACCGGCCTGTTCAGCCAGGTACTCATCCAGTGTCTGGGTCCGAAAATGTATGATCAACTCAAGACGGTCTGAAATCGGAAAACCAGTGCCCGTGGAAATTTTCTGTTGCAAACCAGGAAGGTTCAAACAAACTCCTTGGTTTGCGAATACCAATTGTGTGCAAAACTTTCTCAAAATAAGCAAGGTTTGTTAATCGGTTGGGGTCACCCCTACCGATGTTATAAATTTGTCTCCAAAAATCACTGGGAATTGAATTTTCACACAATCTCGCGAGCAAAACACCTGCATCGCGGACGGTTATCCATTCCAAAACACCTGTAAATGGGGCATGAAAGAGGATAGGGTCAAGAGAATCCGTTTCTTACTCCCTGACAAACTACTTCTCCATTTCAGGAAAAATTAACCAGTTCTTATGTGAGACGGGACCCTAGTAATAAGCTGAGATAAACAGCTCAAAATACTGAGGGTTTGGATAAATATTTATTGCTCAATTTGATTTGGATATATTTCTATTATACTGTTAAGATGAAGGTCTGCAAAAATACCGATCGCCAGATGATTACCTTATAAATAATACCTTTTTCGAGTTAACCGTAAAACCGGTGACTAAAATTAGAATCAATAATTCTGCCAAGAAATGTTAGCAAAAAAGCCGCAATTATTCTATACTTAAAGTCAAAGGTTTTTGATCATCCAGGTGAAATTCGTTTCAAGAAACTTCGATTCTTCAAACAGGAGAGTACCATGAATTGGAAAAGTTTTGTTAGTTTTGAGCGCATGATTACACCTGTAATCATCAAAGTTTTGTTCTGGATTGGCATGATTCTCAGTATCATCGGCGGCATTATTATCTTCTTCAGTGCTGCGATAGCGGGTATATCGGATGGGGATGTCTTGCTTATCATCGGCGGTCTGATTGGTGGACCATTATCAGCCATTTTGGGTATTCTTATGGTCCGGATCTATTGTGAACTGTTGATTCTCTTTTTCCGAATCAATGAAACTTTGACTGATATTAAAAAATTGCTAGCTAATAAGCCGCTCGAGTAATAGCTTAATCCAGGTTTTGGCAAATAATCTTTTCATAATAAACACAGAGATTGCGGTAAAAATTAGGAGCACATAATTGTGCTTATTATTAACACGCTTTCAGCGATTTCTTAATTACCTCTACTTTCTTTCGATCTTTGTGTTTCTATATTCAGCCTAATTAAACGTATTTATAGCTACCTGAGTAGTAACAAACAGTAAACATTTATTCTCACAGCGCTTAAAAGCCGGATAGAATAAAAACTAAGATATGACAGGCTAAACCCTCGTCCTTGGTTATGATAGGCAAGCCATCTTATGAATGAAGAAATCTTTACCATTGGTCATTCCACACATCCGATTGAAAAATTTATCCAGATCCTGCAAGCCTACCAGATTGAAATAGTCGCCGATGTGCGCACGATCCCAAAATCCCGCCATAATCCGCAATTCAATCAGGATGCCTTGCGCGAGGAATTGGATAAACATGCTATTCAATATGTCCATCTGGAAGGTCTGGGCGGATTGCGTCATACCACCAAAGACACCATCAACACCGCCTGGAAGAATGCATCCTTCCGTGGCTACGCAGATTACATGCAAACTGCAGAATTTACCAGCGCACTCAAAGAATTAATAGCGCTGGGCAAAGAAAAGCGCGTTGCCATCATGTGCGCCGAAGCCGTCCCCTGGCGCTGCCACCGCTCGCTAATCGGAGATGCGCTGCTAATACATGGCATCCAGGTCGAGGATATCATCAGTCAGAAATCCAGCCAGCCACACAAATTGACCCCGTGGGCGAAGGTGGCGGGCGGAAGGGTTACCTATCCGAAACAGGAAGAGGAGTGAGGGCGGGGCTGGAGAGATTCTGCAATGAAGGGCGGCAAAAACTCAGAATTCCAAATGAGAACTGACTGGCATTGCCTCTAAGACAGGCTGCATTTAATTTCACTGTGCCATTAATTCGGCATAGAACAACTCTTTTTCCGTATTAACTCCAATTGCACCGGAGATAAATTCCCTTTTCTGCGACTTGAACATTGTTAAAAAGAAAAAGACAAACATCTGTTGTTCATGATGAAATGCTAATTCCACTATCCTAACGATAGGGTCTGGTCGTAGATAAGTAAATTACACAAATATAATCACATTTTAAACCTGAACTGAAATCAAAGATACCTAGTTTTAATGTCCACTATAATTAATCTACCCCTTCTTATAACAACTTGATCTCGGAGTTCGCAATGGGAAAAAAAACCTATCTCGATAAATATATCAACAATTTCACCAGTCAAACCGGTGAGGTTACCAACCGCGAAAAGCTCATCTGGGCTATTGAGCATACCCTCAAAGAAGACGACCTAAAGCTCTTCTTTCTGTTACCTATGACGGGCTCGCTCACTCCTGCTCAGTTGCAGAAAAAAGCCTCCCGCGCCGGCTTTTCGGAGGAAAACTTTAAGGAATCTCTTACGCGCTTGCATGAAGAGGGATTTATCATAAGCCACGACCTGACCAAAAAGGGGCGTGTCTATGAGCGTGTATTCGTCTCATTCACTCTGGAACAGCAAGTGCGTCGCAAACGCGGTACAGAACTGGGAGCGGCATATGGAGAATTTTGGGAAAGCCTTGCCGCACTTTCGGCCAATATGCCCTCGCATACTCCTTACTTTCGTGTGCTGGCGGTCGAAAGCACCCTACCCACAACGCCTCGAAAAGAGCGCATCGCGATCGGTACGCGCATATCCAGTGAAGCGCAGGTATTGCCAATTGATATCATCTCTGAGATGGTTAGCCGTGAGCCGCTGATTGGTGTCTCCGAGTGTTACTGCCGCCTGGCCCGCGACAATCGCGATGATGGTCATTGTGAGTATCCGCGCGAGACTTGCTTCACCTTCAACGAACTGGCGCAGACCTTGATCGAGACCAACCTTGCCCGTAAGATTGACGCCGTGGAAGCGGTGCGCATTCTGCGTGGTGCCGAGCAAGCGGGTCTGGTTCACAACCTGGATAATGCCCAGGGTCATCTGAAAGCGTTGTGCAACTGCTGCCCATGCTGCTGCCCGGCCATAAAAAGCTTCAAAGCCGGTGTGCGTAATGTCAATGGCGCCTCTCGATTTCTTCCCTACTGGCAGGCAGACGTGTGCACAAACTGCGGCGAATGTGTCGAAATCTGCCCGGTGGATGCGATCCAGGCGGGTGAGGATGCGCCGGTGTTCCTGCATGAGCTGTGCCTGGGCTGCGGCTTATGCGCCAGTCACTGCCCCTCCGATGCGGTCGAGATGTTCATGCGTCAGGATCTGCCCTCGATCCCCAAAACAAACGAGGATCTCTGGACGAAGATCCGTAACGAAGCCATCGTGACCATGGTCAAGCAGAAGGTCAGCGGCGTTTTCCGCGCAGGAAAAAATTAGCGTAGACAATTCTCGCAGCGTTGAGAAAAGTGATTAAAATCATTGCCTCAGATTTGCAGTACTCTTACTTAAATATCGCCAGCAGCAAACCGATCGATCCAACGGTGTTCAAAATCCAGTGGGTGGCAATGCCGATGCGTAGATTTCGTTTCCAGTTGACGATGATAACAAGTGGCAGAACGGCTAAAAAGCGGGTGATTACTTGCCATGGGGACCAGAAGTGATAGAGAGAGAACAGAAACGCTTCTACCGGCGGCGCCCACTTTTTCATCCAGGCCATCCTTGGCAGCAGAAAGCCGCGGAAGTAGAGCTCTTCCACCAAGGGTGCCAGGATGGCGGTTACGATAAAAATTCCCAGCCAATTGATGAACTGAATACCCTTGCTATATTGGCCCCAATATTCATCGATGAAGAACCAACCGGGCAGCCAGGAAAACAGTTTTTGGATAGCGCTATCGAGCGGACCAAGCAATTGAAAAATGAGGACAGCACCAAGCAAAGCGGCAAAAGTCAGTAGAGCAAACTGAAGCGGAAGCGTTTTTTCGCGATTGAGGACGATCCCTTCCAGGGACAATTTACCATTTCGTTTTTTTCCTAATCGATACAAAATACCCAGTTCGAGCGGAACCAGCACCAGCAGAGCAGCCAGCCAAATACCAGTAGCGGACGGCCAGCCCGCGTTGACCAGGATTGGTGTGATAAGGATGTCAAAAGCCAGTATGGCAACACCGGGTAAAAGATGGTAGGCTATACTCGTCGCTAGTGTATGTTGGGGAATATTGTTTTCGAACATTTTTTCTCCTTCTACCATACGAATTATAGTGCCAGAATGAAAAACAGCCCCAACACATCCCCTATGAAATGCGCCAGCCAGGTGACGACCAAATTGCCGCTGCGTTTGAAGATGATGCCGAAGAGAATGGAATCCAAGATGATCATGCCAACATCCAGGAAAACGATCCAGAACGGACCGGGAGCATAGTGGGCGAAACCGAACAAAATCGAGGCGATCATGATCGCCATCCACGCACCCACAAACGGGGTCAGCCGACCCTGAATGAGGGTGCGATAGGTGAGTTCTTCGAGGATGAGGCTGATCGCCAGCAAGGGCAAGACCATAGCCCAACCCATACCATCCCCAAAAGGTAGGCGAGCAATCACATGCTCCAAATAACCGGGATAGAAGTATTTCGATAGAAGTACAACTAAAGGTTGGCTGACCAATCCCACCAATACGAACCACAACACATTGGCACGCAGGTCCGCTAAAAATGTCCGAAACTTAAAGCCCAACTCCTCCCAACTGCGTTTGCGCAGGTGGCGTTCAACGAGCAAGTAAACAAGCGGAATCAGGGCGAAAACGGTTTTATAGCCAGGCAGGAACCACATGCCAAGCAGGGTCACGGTGGTGATAAGAATGGTTTCCAGCAAGATAGATTTGGTTTTCATGGTGTCTCCTAATTTTGGGAAAATTTGGTCTTTGCTGAGGCGGGCATTTTCCAGAACAGAATCATCGCGCCGACGAGCAGTGCGCTCATGCCGATAAGACCGGTGGGATTTGGCCCAAGCAGCGGGCTGATACCCAGGAAAGAAACAAGGGCGGCTATTTCGCCGATCACATTCCCTGCGCCATGAAAAATGGCGGCTGGGAGAATGCTTTTAGATTGGATGGTAACATAGGCCAGCCAGGTGCCCAGGACCATACAGACCAAAACCATCATCGACATTCCAGTCCAGGGAGCACCCCAGTAGCCCGAGCCGTAATTAAAGCCAAAATAGATCAGCGGGGCATGTGCCAGACCCCAAAGAATACCGTGAAGCAAGGTGGCTTTTCGTGGGCTGGTGAGCTTAAGCAGTTTGGGTAGCAGGTAACCTCGCCAACCGATTTCCTCGCCGAGGGCAAATATATGTACAGGCAAAAGCAAGGGGGAGATGATGATGAATGCAAGGCCGATCAGGATAACCAGTCTGGGTGGTGAACAAAAGCGACTGAGGCGCGCCGTATTGTCCGTACTGGGCAACCAGGTTGCGAGCGGACAAGTCTAGATCCTGTGGAAAGAGCAAGAAGTATAAAAGCCCGCCGAGAAAAATTGTTACGCCGGGCAGGAACGCCGCGAACAGGTATGTCTTCCAGTTCTTGCGTAAGTTCGGTTTGAGATACCAGGGAGATTTGTCTTTGGTGATGATCCGCGTCAGGATCGTTGCTCCGATAGGCAGCACACTGAAGAATCCCCACAATACTGTGTATGTGCCAGGCACTAGGAATGTCACAAGCCAGCCAATCAGCAGGAAGCTGTAAAGGATTGACACATAAAAGATAGCACGTTTTTTAAAGAGAAATGTTTCCACGGGTTTATGCCTTTCAGATCGCATTTTCCGATATTTTCCAAACCGGATCACGTAATAGAAGTAAAACCACAATCAGACCTAAAGCGATGCCCGGTATCCCGGCACCGAAAGAATAAAGAACGTTAGCAGGAGCAACAACAGCCATGAAGAAAAAGCTCAGAGTCTGGTTGTTGAGCGCATGCAGATAAGCAGCTGTCCAGACACCCTGCGACTTGAACACGCTGTACGCAAAGAAAAAAGCGAAGATGATTCCGAGAGCCACCATAGCTAGCGAGCCAAGGAGCGGCTGACCTGGGAAGTTATATCCCATCCAGATGATCGGCCAGTGCCAGACACCCCAGATCACGCCCAAAAGAAAGACGCCACGGATCCGCCCGAGACGAATTAATTCTGTTTGCAAGTAACCGCGCCAGCCATACTCTTCGCCAAAGGCAATGATCAAGCCAAGGAAGGGGCCGATTACCACGGTATTGAGTGCCATTATCGGCATCAAAGCCGAGGGGGGTAAATTAGCGGAAGCCATCTGCGGAAAGGCAGTTGCCAGGTCAACGACCTGACCTAGTTTGAAAACATAGTTGAGTAAAGTCTGGAAAGCGTAGTATGCAACCAATCCCAAACCATAGAAGAGCCATATACGCCATTTTCCGCCTGCCATCCCCACGCTTGCAAACGTGTCTTTTCCGCCAATCAGCCGTAGTACGACCAGCAGAATCAGACCAAGCACGCTCGGGATAAGCAGGAGAGAACTGACAGTAGCGGTATATTCAGGGTTGGTTAACGTAACAATGGCACCCACCAGGTATAACAAGACCAATAAAAAGTAATAATAAACAAACCAGCGTGAAGATCTGCGGTTCGTCTTGATGTAAATGGGACTTTCCTTGAAAAAGAATGCTCCCAGGATCATAGCTGAAAATGCTGGCAGCAGCATTTGGAACTGCAGCATCATGGTGGTGGCAGGGTTGTTTAAGCCACCGTTTAAGTACAGGGCTAAATCTACCAGCCAGCTTAGGCCAAAAGTCAGGCCAAGAAATCCGGCGACGTGCGGCCAATTGGGTTTTAAGGGTGTTGTGATGGTTGTTTGCATAATTTTCTCTCTTTCATAGGGTGGTTTCTTGTTGGTTTTGGCGTGCCTTATCGGACAGCATGGACATCAGTTTTCCCATAGGCACACGCAGGTGGTAGCTCATCCAGAGCTGGAGGCCATTGACAAATCCAGTCGTCAGCATGGGGCGTTTTTTGCCAATTTTTTTTGCCATTTTTCGTCCGACTGTTTCGGGGTCTGCCATCATTTCGAGCGGGATGCCAAACCCGACGGCAGATTTTGTACGTGTCAGCGGGGGATGGATAACATTGAAGATGATCTTGTGCTGGGCATATTCCAACGCCAGTGTGCGTGTCAGGGCTTCGATAGCACCTTTGGTTGAAGTGTAACCACTCATTCCGGGCATACCCGTAAAGCCAACTCCGGAACTGAAATTATGTATAACGCCGACACCTTGCTTTTTCATGACAGGTAAAACGGCATAGATTAAATTCAAATATCCAAAATAATTGACTTCGAACTCACGGCGAATATCCTCGAGAGATCTTTCCTCTAAGCGTGTAAAAAGTGCCAGACAGGCATTGTTAATCAGGATGTCTATTCGGCTCCAGCGAGTTAAAACCTCGTCAACTACCTCTTGTACCCTTTGCGGATCGGTCACATCGCAAACCAACTGGAGCAGGTTCAAGTTTGCCTGAGGAAGGTTGTCCAGGGAGAGATCGAGCGCCGCAATCCGGTCTCCCTTTTCCAGCAAAGATTTCGCCAAAGCTAATCCGATGCCATTATTTGCACCAGTGATAAGAATTGTTCTTGTCATAACACTCCTTTTGCACAACTGCTTAGATTCTTCGGGTAAATGCGTTTTTGAATAACCCATTTCCTTTGATTCAACCCCACCCGTAAGGCTGCATCAAATGCAACAATCTGGATGAAATTCCAAACCAGCAGGCGGAGGGACATGTCGAAAGAAAGATGAATCAATGTTGCTGCCATGACGCTTAGCCTGACCAAGATTAAGACCGTATTGACTGAAATTTGTTGAGGATAATTTCGCATAAGTGCCTCAAAAACCTTATTTCATGACCATCACACACAACGCTGCCACTGACATATCCATCAGGATGTGGATCACAGCCATATAGGGCATCAAACGCGGTCGGGTACGCATAACAAGAGCAATCAAGATGGCAAACGGCAGAAACATCACCAACCGGTAGAGGATAAATCGTACGTCGGGCAGAAATGGAGCAAATATGTGCTGAGCTGATAAGAAGAAACTTGCCAGTGATACCGCCAACCAAGGACGCACACCTTGAGCTTCCAGATGTGGCATGGCATACAACATATAGGTAGGGATTTCAACCAGCCCTTGTAACAATGGAAAAAGCGCAATGCTGGAGATAACTGCCCAGAAAGGTAGCGGGCGAACGAATAGATTCAATGCGATTTGAGGATCACCGAAAAGCCAATTAGCACTCAAAATGTTAGGTAAATAGCCAAGCGGCCCTGCAATCATCAGAAAAACAAACATGAATTTCAGATCTTTCTTGAGAAACTGACGTCTGATTCGAAAAACATCCCAGAAACTTTTTCCTGCCTGCCGGTAAAGAGAGATGAGCAATTTCAGACAAACAAGATCCGTGAAAATGATGCTAAACGGCCACCAGGCAGCAGATTCTTTCCAGGGCTCTGAAGTGCCACCAAAGAAAAAGACAAGGGCAATCAAAGACTGAACGAGCAGGAACAGAAAAGATCGAATGACCAACATGATCCAGGGTTTCATGCTATTAACTCGTTTCATCACAATTCTCCAAGGATTCAGTAAAAGAAACCGAGATCAGGTCAAAATTAAGGTTGATGATCTTGCTCAGTACTGTGTGTAAAGTGGTCGGGTCGTCGAGAGTGGTCGTCAAAAGTGTGGTACCATCTTCCATCGGGGTTAATGTCACACCATCAAACCATTCGTTCCAGGACTCATCTAAAAAGTGAGCAATGCATATTTGATACTGTCGAGACATAAAACTCCTTTATTTTTATGCTTCAAGTGTAGCGCTGCAGATAAAATAAAGCCCTACACGTTTGTGTAGGGCGAGTGTGAAAACAATGTGGCTTTTTAGTCGATCAAGTCCAATTCTTGAGCACGGACTACAGCAGCAGTACGATTGTCGACAGCGAGTTTTCCAAATATATTCTTTGAATGATATCGAATTGTGTTCAGACTAACAACAAGCTGGTCGGCTATTTTTTGATTTTTAAGTCCAGCCGCCATCAGCCGTAGAACTTCCATCTCACGGTGCGACAATGTTTCGGGTGAATCCGGGATTGAGGCAGCCCGGATTTGTGGCGGAAACGCAGTCAACAAAAAGTCAACATGTTCCATTTGTGTTCCGCCCCGCCTTGCTTCAAGCAGTAAAGTTCGTGCAGATTCCCCGGCTGCAAGATAAATTCGGGCTGGATTCGCCTGCATTCGAACTGTGTGATCCAATAATTTGGTCAAAATAATCTGTGCTCGATCTGAATTACCCATCTGATCGTAAACGATTGCCTGAGTGATCCAAACCCGGTAACGCACCCAATCGATGTGGATCGTTTCAGCCGCTTGATCCATGCGCGCTAATACTTCTAAACTATCTGCCGACCGTCGCTGGGCAGCAAGAATGCGAGCAAAGGTAAAAAATTCGTTACAACGCCAGCTCATCAATTCACTATCGGTTACCTCACTTAAAAGCGGTTTCACTTCCCCTTGCAAACCCAAGCGGGCCAAACGGGCCGCCGCATTCGCCACCTGACCTTCAAGCAGATCCTGGAGGGCACCAGTCCAGACCACTGTACGCATAATTTTCTCATCACAGCTTTGGGTGGACCGTTCCAGATACGCGAGAATTTCCCGTGCTGCAGAAAAATCGCCGCGACCGATTTTAACCCACCAGAGTGCCTCCCACCCATCAAAAGCAGCCACTGACAAAGAGATGGAATCAATCTGAAGAGCCCTTTGCAGCGCTTGTTCTGCACCGTCCAGATCATTTTCGAGAAAGAGAATTTTTCCCAGAGCAACATACAAGAAAAGTGCAGATGCTTGACGTTGTCCGCCCGCACTACTTGTAAAGGATTGAATTGCCGTTTGCAAGATATTTTTTGCTTGCCTAACTTGACCTCGCGCATTCAAGTGCATGGCGAGGTAATGTAGAAAATCAGCCTCCAACAGAGCCAGACCACCTAAATTCTCGCGGTTATGACAGAGAGATTGAAATATGTCATACTCAGCAAGCGACTCTTCCAATTTCCCCGCACGGGCTAATCCGCCTGCTAAAAATAAGTGATTACTGCACTGCAAAAAGAAGTGGTCTGGCGGGCTGATCTGCAATGCCTTATTTGCAAGACGAATTGCTTCATCAGCCTGTCCATATGTGTTCTCACTGAAACTTTGCAATCCGAGTATTTCACCCTTGATCAGTAAGGCTTCGAGTGGATTATCTTGAATCAAATACTCTGCCCGCTTCAAATAAGTAGCAGCCTTCTCGGTCTGGGAGGTGAAAGTTAACGCCCAGGCACGGTTTAAGCACAAACGAGAACTGGTCATAATCAGTTCGACTGGTAAATCATCAAGCCAGCGTACAGCAGTAGTAATTTGTCCAGAAAAAATGGAATCGAGCGAATATTTTTCTACAAGAGATCGCAGCAGAGAATTATTTTCTCCTTTTTTAGCATGGGCGATAGCTTCGTCAATCATGCCCTGTTGCTCGAACCATTCTGCGGCGCGATGGTGCAAATCCGCAGACAGGCCGGGGTGCACATGGTAAAGCTGTTTTTGTAACATATCGGCAAACAGATGATGATAACGATACCATTCACGCTGGTTGTCCAAGGGGACAATAAACAAATTGGCACTCTCTAAATTCTTTAGCATCAAGTCAGCATCAGTCACATCAATCAACTCATTACAAAGCGTATTGCAAAGTTCGGTGTTGAAACGCCTGAGAATGCACGTTCGTAGTAGAAATTCGCGGACATTTGGATCCTCGCGATTGAGAACTTCCTCCAATAAATAATCCAGAATGTAGCGATACGAGCCGCTAATTTCACTCACAAGACGATCAAGTATTTGACCTGGCTCCCCTCCATTTACCTGCAATTCCGTCTGCATGGCAAGAACAGTCATTTGCAAGCCTGCCGCCCAGCCCTCTGTAGAACTGTTCAATGCATCGGCCAGTTTCGTGGCTGGAGATGGTATTCCTCCAACTCGACTTAAGTAGCTGTCTGTTTCCGCAATATTGAACCTTAGTTCGGATGTACGGACCTCGATTAGCTGTCCGCGTGCTCGCAGGCGGGGCAAAGGCAATGATGGGTCGACACGACCTGCGAGCACCAATCGCAGGTTGGATGGCAAGTGATTGATAAACATTTCAAGGGCGCGCTGGATCTCCGGCGATATTATGAGGTGTGTATCATCGACGACTAATAAAATATTTTTAGACGACCCAGCAACCAGATTAATGATATAGGTTATGATTTCATCTTCAGTCAAATCGGGTTGCGTTTCAACTAATACCGTGAAATTTTCGCCGATATCCGGATCTGCATTTTTCAAAGCTAAGCTTAAGTAAGAGAAGAAGCTAGCGAGTGTGTTATCGCCTTCATCTGGTGAATACCATCCAACTTGAAATGAATGTGGAACGGTTTGTAACCATTGCAAAAGGAGTGTCGTTTTTCCGAAACCTGCCGGGGCAGACACCAAAGCTACTTTACAACCAGGTTGGAGAAGCACGTCTAAATTTGAGAAAAGACGGGGACGGGAAATCAGATGCGCTATCAGGGTTGGAGGATGAGTCTTGGTTGTGAGCAAAGCCATGTTAATTCCATTTTATAATAGCTTTGTAAATTCGTGGTAGGGAAATTGATAAAGTCTGCTGACATTATCAGGGTGATTATATAATGATTCAGTTTAATTGGAGTCTCGATTTTATGGTCGAGTCAAAGTTCAACAATAAAGAAACTAAATATATTTACCAATAGTTGTGCATCTTTTTACGGATGTACTTATCATAAATATCTCGAATCTGAATCATCGTGGTAGCCGGAAGATTCATCTCATATATGCTTAACCGGATGCCGCAAGATGGTTTTGAGCTTCTCAGGAGCAGCACGGCGCGGATCTCCCAGGTAGACTTCATGATGCTTGCCGCCTTGTTCAATTTGATCCTGGTACCCATTGGCTTCGGCATAGACACGCATCTTTTCCACTGTGGCAGGTTCGGTGGCATACGGTCCGATGTGCATCATCTGGACACACTTCCCTTCATTAATGGTTGCCAGGCGCAGACGGGCTAACCCGGGTAGATCACCTTTATTTTTTCGCAGCTCTGTCACAACCTCTGCCAGAATTTGATGTGTTACCAATTCAGGTACCATAATCATGAGGGTGTAGAACCAGTTGTCTTTGATGTTGAGATCAAAATTGCCATCCTCCACCCACCACAGCCCTTCCAGTGCCATGACCGGATAATCAACTGGGTTCTCGGCGCGTTTTTTGAACTTGAATTTGAGGGTGTAAGCCGCACCGTACAGGGCTTGCGTGTTTTCTTTAAAGCGCGGTGAAGTACCAGGCGCAAAACCTTTTTCGATGGCATCATCGATCGTCAAAAATTGGATCGTGGGAACATTGACAAATTGCGGCGCTTTGGCCGAGGCAGAATATAGATTTTTATAGTCTTGTTTGAGATCAATTATTTTCATTTTCAACTCCTTTTGTATTATAAAATCCCAACTATTCAGGAATCTTGAGAGCTTGCATATAATGCGGCAGTTGTCGCCGCCCATTCCCGCACCGTGCGGCGCCCTTCTTCAGGCGCTAGCACAGTCACCGCCGGACCATAAGCCATCGCGTTGCTGGCCGCCCAAATCGCGTCCGGCGCATTCTGCGTGACGATCAGGGATCCGTCCGGCTCGGCTGCTCATCGACAGATTCCCAGCCTATGGCGTACTCGCGCGCCATATCTGCCACCTCCGCGGCAAAATGCATCGTCACCAGTAACCTGGGTCTGTCAGCCATTTCCTGCTCGAGGTAGCCATGAATATCGAAATCTGTGGGGATCTCGAGTGTTTCTTCCAGCAAGGTCAATGTATGAATGCGGTCCACTCGTAAAGTGCGCAAAGCTCTACGCTGATGACAATAACCGATCACGTACCACCATCCCAAGCGGTGCACAACGGCATACACGTCAAACTCCCGCTCCGATTCTTGTTCTTGTGAGCGGCTTTGATATTGCATCCAAACTCGTCTCCGCTGACGTGACCCAATACGCAGCATCTCAAGCGTATCATCGATAACATTCAAGTCGGTACGCTGCATACCGGTGGCAATCAGCGACCTACGCGCCCAGGCCACCTCATGGCGTTGTTCGTTTGGAAGCAGGTTCTCGATTTTAGCGAGCGCAGCCCTTGCCTGATCACGGTATAAGCGCCCCCACAATTCTTCCACCATGCCGGTTCCCAGAGCAACCGCAATCGACTCATCCGGAGTTAGCACCAGAGGTGGCATTTTATAACCACGTACCAGAGAGAATCCGCCATAGGGACCGCGTTCGGTAAAAATCGGTATGCCCATCTCCTCCAACATGCTCATATAACGGTGCAAGGTGCGCACTGATATATCCAGTTGATCGGCCAAATCAGCTGCCTTCTGGTTGGGCTGGCTTTGCAGCAACATGATCAAGGTAATTAAACGGGTGGCTGTAGAAGGCATCGGTCACACTCTAATCAAATAATAGTGTAGATATATGTCATTATATGACATATATTAAGAAACCAAATCTACATGATAGCTGCCAAAAAAAAGTTTTATTGCTGATAATTGGATAGCTGTTATCGCGCGATTATCTATGGATGAAGTGGTGCTGGCTCGCGTCAGTGACCTCGATCGCCACGATAGTTATGATTCATTAAGTTTTTTTACTTTTCCATGGAGCTTTGATTACCTGGTTAATTCATCATGACAATTGCAATATGATTTCATTACCGGCTTACCAACGGCAGCATGATCATCCATGGATCTGCATTTAATATAGTCAGGGTCATGGCAGAGGATGCAAACTGTACCGAGATCGGGTCTGGGCTGCCTAACTCCAGGGTTAAAGTTTTATTAGGTCCTGGCGATTTATCATAGAAAAGGATCACGGAGATGGGTTTCTGTGTTTCACCGGCAGCAAATGTGACCCGTCCATTTTGTAACAGATAATCCACCCCGCTGACGGCTGTCCCTCCCGTAACCTGGTAGTCGACAGCAGCAGGATAACTCACCCCGCCTATGCGAGTGATGTACAAAAGGATACGTCCATCTGTTTCACTTACCGCCACATCCCCGCTTTCAAATCCGATCTGGATGTCATCATCCTGGATGACCACAGTTATATCTTGAGGGTTAGCAGCGATAACAATATCTGGCAGGATCAAGTGAATCTTGATAGCCTCATCAGGCTCTGGCAGCAAATCAATCAGGATGGGTATTGACACCGTTTTCTCGGTATCCCCGGGTTCGAATGTAATCGGGTCAGGGATGAGGTAGTCAACGCCCGCCGTGGCTGTGCCCGCAGAAGCTGCCAAGGAAACCGTGACAGTCTTGAAGGAAGTCTGGTTGAGAGTGAGTGTTAAGGACACCGAACCTGCATTTTCCGTGACCATGGTAGAAGAAAGCGTGGAAGAAATCATGATAGGATCCGGATGACTTAGCAGCCATTGGTATGCCGCTAACACGTCCAGACGGCCATATCCGTAGCTATCATCCGGTCCGGGGTCTCCCAGGTCAACTGCAGAAAGCACCAGAGCAGATTCTTGCTGCTGCATGCTCAACCCTTCAGGGAAAGCACTAAGTAAAAGGGCTAGCGAACCAGCAGCATGGGGAGCAGCTAAAGAAGTGCCATTCAGAGTTGTATACGTATTTCCTAGCCCGGCAGTGTAAATAGCCGAACCGGGAGCAGAGATTTCGGGGTAAGTAGCAGGTGGGTTAACACAGTAGTTCGGACCGCGCGCGCTGTAACTTGCGACCACGTCCATATTGTCGGTTGCGCCGACCGGAAAGGCTTCCGGGTAGTTCCCGGGGTAGGAACTGCTGCCATCCCCGCTTGCACCGCTGTTACCCGCTGAGAAAACTGGTAAGATGCCGGCTGCGCGCAGGGTCTGAAGAGCGGGTTGGAAGATATACTTACCGGTGGCGTCTTGCGGTCCACACGAAGGAGTCGTCCCTCCCCAGGAGCTGTTGACCACCTGGGGGGCATCGGGCGTGCTCGGATTGCCATCCGGATCCAACACCCATTCAAAAGCTAACAGGATACCGGTTGTGGTCGCGCTGCAATTGTCATCAAAGATTTTTGCCGCAATCCACTGCGCATTTGGAGCTATCCCTACCGTCTCACCGACCATTACGCCCATCGTTGCGGTGCCATGCCCACGACTGGCACAGCCAACCGGCAATTCAGCGGGGGAGAGGTGGTTTCCATAAGGATCGTACCAACTGTTGGTCCCGCCCCGCCATTGACCTGACAATTCGGGTTGCGTCACATCCACGCCAGTATCGAGGTTAGCCACCACAATTCCCTGGCCTCTAAAACCCAAAGCCCACATTGCTGGCGCATTGATTTTCCCCAGGTTGTCCCATCCCCCTGTGTCCTGCGGTTCAACAGCAGGCGCTTGAAATGTCTCTTCTAAAAATACTTGCGCTACATCCGGACGAGCAGCCAGGTCCAGGATCATCGCTGCTGTCGCTTGCAGTGAGAAACCATTGATGACCCAAAAATGTTGAATGTTAGTGATGTTTTCCGGAGTGTGATCATTTTGTAAGAATTGATTGATCTCTACTTGAGAGGTAACCGCTTCGGCTTGCAGCGAACGAATAACATTTTCTGGCTGATTCACGCCCGCGGCAGTGGCAGTGTCAGGATGTGGGTTAACCCCAGGCTTCATCACCACGATCACAGAAGCGAGCTCACCAGGAGCAAGTTCGGATAGGTGTGCTTTGAGCTTTGGATCCAGGCTTGATCCCTCGACTTCCACAGGTTCACCCGAGGGAGGGGTAAGCCCGGGTAAGGGAGCAGCGATAACTCGTAGCATACTCGTGGAAAGAAGTGCTACTATCAAACAAGAAATGAAAAGTGGACGGAGTAGATGAGAAATGCGCCTGAGGTGTGATCCCTTATCGAAACTAAACCATCCTCGGATACATTTCCTTAACATAACGATATTTCCTTTTTGTTTCTCCCTGGAGACCGGTGACCTGATCTCCAGGGAGAGTTCTTTGATTCTTAGCGGGTGCTGCTTATTTCACCAGCACCGGTAGATAGATTCTATAATCCAGGGCGTCTGTACTACTAACAGAGAGGAACTCGTCGAAGTACATTTGGCCGGAAAGGGTGTCATCCGTTCCTCCGGAGGGACCAAGTCGGGCTTCAACCACCTTATCCATTTCGGTATCAGCGGTAACCCATGCAGCCACGTTATCTTCCACGTAAAGGTTCAAAGTAGATAACAAGCTTGATTGCCAGTCAACCTCCAAATACTGTTCTGCATTGGCAATCGGAGCCCAGTCTGTGTAAACTTCTCCAGTTTCAGTCAAAGCCCAGGCACGCACCAAATAATCCGTCGGCTCAGCAGCCGTGTGCAGGTACTGAACACCAAACACCTCTTCACCGTCTTCATCTAGCGCAGTGTAGATATCAACCGGTTCAGTACCAGTTAATACATCATTGGGATCGAAGTAGAAGCTGGCCAGATGGGTTGAAAGCGGGAGACTCTCGTGATAGACGTACGCTGGAGTGCCATCACTAGCAGGCGATAGATCACTAACCTCACCCATTGTTGTCAACAAGCCTTGCCCTGTCACATCCCCCATCGCGGCTACTGGATCCAACGCTACATTACCCACCTGACCTGTCCAAGCGGAGAGATCATTGGTGAAATCATCCATGAACATTAAGTCGACTGGTAATGCATCATTTGCAACTTCAGCAGGGGCAATCGCACCAGTGGTCACCCACGCTGATGGTCCTATCCCATTGTATGCCTGGATGCGGAAATACCAGGTCTGGCGAGGTATGTTTCGAGTGATGAACATGGTAGCATTCGCTCCCATATCGATAGTGCCGGAGATTGTGGTAAAGGCAGCCGAAGGTGACCACTGAACGGTGTAACCCGCCTCATTGGTAGCCAGATCCGTCCACCTTAAGATCACTCGTTCCATATTATCTCGCCGAACGACAGTAGCTGTCAGATTAGATGGAGCTAATGGTAGCTCAAGTGAGACCGTAGCAACGTTCGAGAACCCGGAGGTGACGAGACCATTCGTTGCTGCTACCATGTAGGCATAGATGTTGCCAGCTACAACGGTGGTGTCAATGTAAGGTACACTGCCTGTACCAGTATGAGGACCAGGTGTGGCCAGTTGGGTGAACGATCCGCCATTCATAGAGCGCATAATCACAAAACCGGTTTCATTCGTTGTATTATCCGTCCAAATTAACCTGACTACAGGTCCAGAATAGACTCTTGCAGATAGACCGGTTGGTGCATTAAGAGGAGCTCCGGCGACAGCCAGGTTCCCCGTCATCGACTTTGCCGTAACGCTTGGGTAAGCGCCACCAAAGCCAACTGAGTTTTCAGCAACAACCCGGTAAAAGTAGCTGTTGGCAGTATTGTAGGTCGTATCTGTGTAGGTCAGCCCTACTCGATGAGTATTGGGCTGGTCCAAAGGAGATTCGATCGTAGAAAGATCATCCCAGACGAGACCGTCTTGCGACCTTTGGACTACAAACGCAGTCTCTGTGATGGAGTTGTCATTCCAGCTCAACAATACGCTGGTATTGTTTCCACTCCCAGTGAAGGTGTAAGCCAGATTGTCCGGCGCAAGTGGCGGCATTGCAACCAATTGTGGTCGCATCATATCCATTTCTTCGTGAGATAGGATATGGCAATGCAGCATGTACTCCCAACCAAAGTTCGACTAGCGAGTTGACGATCGGTGCGTTCACGCCATTTACATCCGTGGGATTGAACATGGACGTATCACCGATAGGCATCATCGGGTTGAGCGGACGGATACTGTTAGGAATTTCCCATGGCAGAGTAGGAATGATCGGCCGGATGGCAAAGTAAGTATCTTCCAGCGGGCTCACCCGGACAGTGTCTTTCCAACCGATTTCGCTTGCTTCAGGTGGGAGGATAATATTGTCCCAGGTAACCCGGTTAAGCAATTGCACATCGTAAAGATGGAAATGAATTGGGTGAGTGTCCACCCCGTTATGGGTGAACTTCCAGATTTGGGTACCGTCCGGTGTAATGCCGATCGGAGTGACCGAAATTGTAGATGGCAGGTTGGTGCCATCAAAGATCTCGGTTGGCGGGTTGACAAACGGTAAGAGCACCACGTTTTGCAGCACGGGGTCTGCCGGCACAACCTCAACGCCAAGGTTACCAGACATACGGCCGAAAGGTTCGAAGTTGGTGGAGTTCATCTCATCGTGAATTGCTTTTGGCTCGATCGGTATACCGATTTGTGACCCTAGTAATGTATCAAACCGGAATATGTCTTTGCCTTGCTGGTTGATGCGCGCAAATCCGTCACACCTATTAGTTCCGGCTGGGTCTGTGCAGTCGCCGCTGGCAGCAAAATTAGCGCCATAAGCGGAGTTGTAAGCAGCCTGCCCGACAATAACCGGGTTCTGACCTGATTCAAACACGCCTGTCCCATCGGCTCTGTGAGAGAAAGCATTGCGCAGCGCGCTCAGATTGTAGGGTGCAGCCGGAGTGCTCGGCGCGATCTTGATCTGCATAATGGTGCGTGTATTAGGTCCATAGCCCGGTAAAGTGGTGGGAGCACAAGCGGGGAATAGGTCCGGACCGCCGGTGTAATAATCATAACAACCAACGCGGGCAGGAAAAGCCGCCGGAGCATCATTATAGAGGATCAAGGTCTGACCAGCAAACTGTGAGAAGTCAACGATCACATCTGCACGCTCGGCTGGGGCAATAAGTAATGAATGTAGATCTACATTACCCACGTCAAAGCGGGTTGGATCGGTGATCCAGGTGATGGGTTGATTGGGGACTACTACCGGTGCCGGCAGGAATCCACCTTCGGTACCAATCTGGATCCAGCTTGGACCCGCCGGACTGATTGAAGTATCCGGAGTAGGCATGACATTCGGGTCGAGCTGCGCGGCAGCCAGTTCGGCCGGGTTCAGCGCGACTTCTGTTCCACCAATCGCCTGACCGTCACCGTTTAAGGAAGTACTGGCAGTATTCGGATCAGCCACATACCACTGCAGGTTCCAGAAGCGATCATTGGCTGCATTAAGGATGCGGAAGCGGTAGGATTTGGGGTCCAAATTAAGTGTTGGGTACGCAGTCCCATTGACGATCGGAGTGTCATTGAACTGCTCCATCCCAGCCGAGTTATTCGGTGTACCGGGGATTAGGGGAGGTTCACAGAACGGATCGCTTGTGTACTGCCAGGTATCCGGATTATCCAAATCACATGGCACAGCTAATGGCGTCGTGAAGTTGGTCGCCGGATCCATATTGTAGTAAGGGTTTGCAATTGGCGGGTACATGCTGTCAGAGGGCGGCCAGAACCAGGGGCCGTACATCCAGCGGCCAAATGCGCTCATGCCACCCGGGTCGGCTGGATTCTGAGCAGGCATATAGACATGTTCGTACCAGAGGTTACCTTCACCACCCCAGCGAGAGTAGTCCCACGTTGGGTCCTGTTCCGCTACTTGATCGGGGTTTGGTAAAAACGTGCGGTCCTGAATAACAAGTGGTATACCAAGGCCAACATCAGCCAGAGGTCCACCTGGGTCCATCAGTCTTTGTTCTGTTTCATCCGTTATCATGTAACCAGCGGCTTCACCGGCGTACACATTCAGACGGGTAATACCCCATGAATGGTCATGGTAGAACATCAAGCGTGCTGATTGCTGATTGGTGTAGTAGAAAGTCTGGCAGCCGTCATTGTTAGCCGAGCAATCGGGTACGCCAGCAGGCAAACCAGCACCCACCATATCTGGCACCTCCCTGACGGAAACTCCTTGAGGCCAGCCAGTCTCCTCATTAGCCGGGGTGATCCACTGGTGTGGATTTCCATCTGAGATCCAGGGGGTAATGCCGCCATGAAGATGGATAATGGCGCGGCTATCCGCGAAGCAGTTCATGCGGGTCTTGTCTGTTTCACCGCACATGGGGTTACGAACCATATCTAAAACGGAACCCTCATCCATCGGATCCATCATACCTTCCATCGGGCCCATTCCAGCGCCCATGAAGGTGGTGTCGACCGGGAGGAATAGATCACCTTTCACTCCGGTCGGTAACAGATTGTAGAAAACGATACGAACTGGCCGATCTTTATTGGCTACAATGATTGGTCCCATGTAATGCGGATCATCAACTCCAACAGCCTGAGATCCATCGGGCATAAGGACAGGCTGACTGGATCCATCGAGCAGATCAGTCTGCAACAATACTCCCTTACTCCAGGAAGCATTGTCTGCGGTTTCAAGCTGGACATATTCGCGCAGCAAGGTAGGAGCAAGATCGGAGTGCATTTGCTCGCGATGCTGCACCAGTGCGATAACGTAATAATCCGAACCAGGAAAGGTTGTCGTGTCTGCAACTGCGATCGGAATGTGCTGTCCCAGGTTGGTGTCTGCGCAATCAGCGAAGGTTTGCCCATTGGCAAAATCGGGAATACAAAGCATAGGCAGGCCATCCTGAAATTTTTGGATGCCACCGGTTGTAACGTAACCAGTTCCACCAACCAAATTGGTAAAACCGGTAACCGCACCGATATCGGTTATGGCTGTGGCTATCGCAACTGTGGTTGGCGTGCCCGTGTCTGAGAATTCCACCGTCGGGACGGCGGAATAGCCCGCGCCGAAGGTGTCTACGACAACGGTATCAACTGAAATCGTTGCGTGAGCTGTCGCGTTAATCGTTGCCTGGATATCGATTTGGTTCGGGCTGATGTCACCATCCCCCGAAGCTTGTGCCTGACGCGCAGCAGCCGCCAGTCGATTGTTCAACGGATCAAAAATCGTGCCGTCGCGGATAACAACGTTCGGCGCTTTCGCATACCCTGAGCCCGGGTTGTCAATCATTAAGCCGGTAATCGTCACTGTTGTCGCCGGCGCTACGGACTGACAATCAACCTCTACACAAAGGACGTGGGCTCTCGCCAGCGTGCCGTTGGGATCATCAGGCATGTCAAAATCGACCGTCGGCATTGAATATCCTTCACCAGGCGTATCGAGAAAAAGCTCGTCAACCCCGCCATAGGCGGTAGCGGTGGCGGGCGTGGTCGCGGGACCAGTGAAAGTAACGGAGGGAGCGGTATAACCAGCTCCCGGCGTATCGACAACGACGCTGGAAACAACACCGGTCGAAGTTATTACAGCGTCTGCAGATGCACCTGTTCCAGCGCCAGTGATAGTGATCGTGGCGGCATTATAGCCACTACCGGGGTTGGTTATGACAATGTCAGTCACGGCTCCGTTTGCTCCAACGGTTGCATTAGCTGTTGCGCCTGAGCCGTCACCAGTGATATCAACGGTCGCCGCAGCCAGTGTAAATGTGCTGTTGGCATAGTTCGAATATGGTCCGTAGTAGTGCGGGACTTTGCTCTCATCCGTGGGACTATCTGGCATGGATGAGCCGACTAGTTCCGGTGCGCTGTCAGGTTTCGCGGTGACCGGGAGGTTGATGACGCCAAGAAGCATGGAAGTCATCATCACGACCGAAACAAAAACATTAATGAACTTGCGGTGTGCCATTGGTTCTCTCCTTTATTTTTGGATAAATAGAAGCTTGCTTTTGAAATAAATTGGATAATTTCAGTAATGTATTTTTCATAGACCCTTCCATCGTGATTGGATTAATAGAGCGTCGTAGATAATCTGGTGGATAGAATTAAGTCAAATCTGTGCTAAATTGATACGTCATCTGGCTACTTCCTTTCTTGGCAACCCAATTTATTGGCAATTAAGTTTCACGGGGATTTTAGAGCTCCACTCCCCAATTCGCAGTGCAAGCAGTTGACTGGATCCCAGATGACATCAGCAATGCCTACGGGACTATGATCTAATTGTCGGTATTGTTCACGCCAGATGTTCCAAAGATGTTCCATTTCTGGCCATTGTTTTAATCTATCTTCTTCAAAGAGCTGCAATGAATTCCATAACCTGGATATATCCGAACCAATGGTTTGTGCCAGCTGGTTCATTTCCTCGCTGGTTTCAACTTCCTGCAAGCGCAGGTAGGTTCTGGAATAGCGTTCGAAAAGTTCAGGTAGGCAAATATCCTTCAGTTGAAAGCATTCGCAGGTGGTCAGGGCTTCAACAGCGAAAAGCATCGTCTCGATGATTTGTACAATGCGATTTAATTTACATATCGAAGTGAGGACTTCCTCTGCAAGCGGGGCTTTGTCTGCGGTCAAATCAAAGGCATCAATCCCAACCAGATGATCAATCACCTTCTGGACCAGGGCCGTGCCGGACGGTTCGTTGAATGTGTACTTGCGAAAATTACATAACCAGGTCGGGTCGAACCCCGAATAGGTCAAGGGCAAATTCAGTGCATATTTCCAATCTGCTCTGCTCTGAATGGCTTCAGCTGCTTTTTGATCGGTGTATCCTTCAATCAGCTGGAAGATCGACACCAGTGCTAGCATAACGGTCAGGTGGAAAGGTTTTTCAATTGCAAACTTAACCTGTTCTGATTCCCCAGCAGTCAGGATTGCGTTCAGGTGGTCGCCAATACTTAGATAGCACTGGTTAAGCTCCGGGAAATTTTTACTCGCCCGCTCCGTAACAGTTGGAAATTTTCTAATTGTCACGGGCTTAATAGCCCCCCGATTTCTTGAAGCAATATCCCTCCAATTTAGACGCTCCCGGTCTTCCCTTCCCTATGAATTTCCCTGTCACCTGAGACATTAAAACTAGTCTTACTATACTGAATTTAGAGGAGTTCGTTAATTGGAGAAAACCATAGTTTTTCTGTGTTTAACCTGTGGTTAATTACTAGTTATGAAAATCGGTCTGTCAAGGCGACAAACCGATCGATTTAAGGTACCGGGAAGGAGGCAAGATTTAGAAATTGTGTTCCGCAGCGTAACGAACCAGTTCTACACGCCCTTGCAACCCAAGTTTATCCATCACATTTCCACGGTGAAATTCAACTGTCCGAATGCTGATATGGAGCAAATCACTAATTTGGCGATTAGTATACCCTTTCGCTATCAGACGTACGATTTCAATCTCCCGCAGCGTCAATACCGAATCCTTCGTCTGAGGTGGAGTCCCAGAATTTGGGGCTTTATTTAACAATTCGCGAGTCAACGAGGAATACACATATAACTCTCCTCGGCTAACAGCATGAATCGCGTTAATCAACTCCGACTTAACTGCTTGCTTGAGCACATAACCGCTGGCACCGTTAATCAACGCTTCCTGCAGAAGTTCGCGATCTTGATGCACGGTCAGCATTAATACCCGCGTCATCGGATATTTCTCACAGATCTGGCGTGTGGTTTCAATGCCATTGGTGCCTGGCAGGCTGATATCCATCAACACCACATCTGGATGGAGTTGCCCGGTAAGCTCAATTGCTCTTTCACTGTTTTCTGCTACACCAACAACATCCATGTCAGTCTCAGAGTTGAGCAAAGCTTGCAAGCCGGCGCGGATGACACCATGGTCATCAACGATCAATAATTTTGTTGTCATATGGTATCTCCATGAAAATCTTAGTCCCATAACCAGGTTCGCTATTAATGGACAAACTTCCCCCGAGCATTTCTACTCGCTCGCTCATCCCAAACAAACCCAGTCGCCCACTGGAAAGAGCATCCTCCACATTGAAACCAACCCCATCATCACTGACGAGAGCTCGCACCCTATCTTCGTCAACCTCGATCCGGACGGTAGCCTGTGTGGCTTTGGCATGGTGAATCACATTCGCTAAAGCTTCCTGAATGATTCGATACAAACCGGTTTCAATAGTTACAGGCAGCCGGTGTGTTTGTATGGGTATCTCAAGATGGATTGGGATGGCCCGTTTCTCGCTGATCCCATGGACATATTGCCTCACAGCCGGGATCAAACCTAAATGGTCCAAAGCAGTCGGTCTCAGATCGACCGCGAGGTGGTGCAAATTGTCAAGAATGTCGTTAATGATGCGATCCAACTCATCCACTCCCTCAACAACCGCCTGGGGACTATCTGCATCACGTTTTATTATTTCCAGAGCAAAAGTCAAACCGATCAATGCCTGGCTGGTATCATCGTGAAGTTCACGGGCGATGTAACTGCGCTCCTGCTCTTGCACTTCAACCACCCGCCGGGATAACGCCTTTAAACGCTCGTGGCTGATACGGATCTCTTTATAAAGACCCGCATTCTGCATCGCAACAGCGGCCTCGGCCAGCAAAGCCTGCGTAATACCGATCTCATGCTGAGAGAAGCATCCAGTACCGTCACTCTCCAGGCAGCAGATACCTTTAATTTCTCCTGCCAGCAAAATAGGTACGCCCAACCAGCAGCGTGTTGTCGGCCAGGAGAACTCGGACCGCCAAAGACTTTCGTTATTGGTGTCTTCAATGAGCCTGGCAGATTGATTTTTCACTAATTCCCAAATCACGGGAAAATCCAGGATATCCATCAATTCCGTTAGCGGAGGGATGTCAACTGGTGACCTTCCACCATTAGCAATTGCCTGTAATTGATTCTCTTTAAGCGTATATATACAAATACGGTCTGCCTCTGGAACCAGGCGCGCGACCGATGCTATGATGGTTTGCAAAATGGTATTCAAATCGAGGGTTTGGGACAGAGCCAGGCTAGCATCCCTCATCACCTCTGCCAGTTGACGAGACTGTTTCTCCGCCTTGAATAATCTGTCCATGTGGATATAAGCTCCGATTTGATAGCCCAGTGATTCAAAGAAATCTAAAGTGTCATTCTTACGGATTTTTGAACCCTGAATAACCAGATCGATCACTCCTTGTACCTCACCCTGAGAGAGAAGAGGTATACATAATGTCTCTCCACTTTCTGATTGTGACGATACGGTGAAAAAAGGTTTCATTTCTTGAAACACCCTATCCGCGGCAAGAGGACCGTGTTTTGGCTCTTCATCATCTCTTGAGTAAGCACTCCATGATAATTCCACTCGAAAACGATGCGATTCAAAGTCGTATGAGTAGATCTGGCCTGAAGGAACCATTAATTCATTTACCAACAAAGTTTCCCAGACAGCAAAACGTGAATTGAGTTCTAAAGTGGGTGAAAATGAATTGCCACCCGAGTTCAAAGCTTGCAGCTCCCATTTACGCTGGGACATCTGTTCTTCCGCTGCTTTTCGTTCCAGCGTACGTTGAAGGATCTTCTGCTCTAGCTCATCACGACTTACTTGCAATGCTTCCAATGCGTGATGATAATCGGTCGTATCTCTGCCTACTGCCTGATAATGGATGAGGACTCCCGCGGGATTATAGATGGCGCGGATGGTCCATGAGAACCATCGCAGATCTCCGCTATCGGTCTTTTGACGGTATTCTCCTGTTTCTATTGGATGATCAGGAGTTAACCGAGAAAGCCGCATTTTTACGTCTGGAATATCTTCCGGGAGAAACCAGGTTAAATAACTCTCGCCAAGGATTTTCGTAGATGGTTCGGACTGATACTTTGTAATGGCATTATTCATAAAACTAATGTCACCTTGTGGATTAATCCAGCAAATCAGCACGGTTTGGTCTTCAAGAATTCCGCGGTAATCTGCATCGCGCTGGTGGAGAGCTTTCTCCAAATCCTGCAATTGTCTGGCCTGGGACTGCATGGGCCTTAAGACCAGGAAGTACAGTGCTAGAAAGGCGATCACTGTGGTGACAATTGCATCCAAAAGCGCGATCTCCAGACCGAACGGAAAATGCCAGGCATTGACAATGAAATAGGCGGCCATTTCACTGATCAGCACAGATACTGTGACAAGAAGTAATAAAATTTGGGGAGAGGCAAATTTGGTTAATCGAGGGACTGGATCGTGATTGCTCATTGGGCTTCCCTCTGCAATAGTGGTCATTTTTGGTGAATCTGTCATGATTATTTGTCCTCTAACCCAGGTACCTCGACGAAGAGGCAGTCTGTCATTCAACCAATTCGGGATTTTTCCCCTCGGACCTGTGCCTAAGCTATAATGTAAGGTACACAAAAACTTATTCTTAATAATAATCACAATTTAGGGAAATACAAAACTTTTGAAAAGGTGTTTTTTTAATCATGGGATAATCCAAACAGTTCTGGGGCACGGGCGATTATGTCCCAGGTAAAAACATTTATATTGCGGCTACTCCTGGTTTTGAAAGGCGCCGCTCCAATCACGACCAAATGTGTGATATGTGCGCATTGGCGGGTGTGGCTTATCCGTCCTTCCGACCATTGCTCAGGAAGCAAGTAACTGAATCGTAGATCCACAGAGAAAACTGGAAAGTATGTGCCTCATTTATCTCAATGGTCTATATGGTGAAATTTTGTGGCATTGCATCAAAACGATGATTTGTCCACATGGACTTACATGCCAGCGAACTGTCAGTGTAATTTTTTCTCGAAAAATTTGACCACTCGTTCCCAGGCGTCTTTGGCTGCTTCCGGCCTGTAAACGTCGGGGTCGCTATCACGGAAGAAGGCGTGGCCCGAGTTGGGATAAACGACGATTTCGTGTTCCACACCAATTTTTTCGAGCAATTTTTCAAATTCCTGGATGGTGCCGACCGGAATAGATTGATCTTGATCACCAAACAGCCCCAGCACCGGAGATTTTAAGCTGCCAAGCTGGTCGAAAATTTGCTGCATTCCGCCGCCATAAAAGGTGCTGACGGCGTCCAATGGACGGTTTATGCCTAGGGCAAGCGACATTCGGCCGCCGAAACAGAATCCCACACTGCCTACCTTGCCCGTGCAATTCGTATTCTTTTTTAGCGCATCAAAGACTTTTTGTAATTCGGTTGGCGCGCCAGGGGCATATTTCTGAACGAGCTTTGTTGCTGTTTGCCCATCGCCGAGCTGAGCCAGTTCGCCGTGATACAGGTCGGGGGCGAAAGCCAGATAACCGATGCCGGCAAAACGATCAGCGATCGATTTAGTCTGCGCGTCGAGACCCCACCATTCTTGTATAACAATCAGTCCCGGCCAGGGGCTGCCGTCAATAGGTTTTGCCAGATAGCCAGGAATTGTGCCAAGCTCAATGGAAGTGCCCATACTTACTCCTAGTAAACAGAATAATTATTAGGGTAGCGTTTTTTGGAACCTCTGTCAAGAAGTGAACCAGTAGTGTGATATTCAAAATTCCACACGTTGAAGGTAAACTTCTAAAGTTGAACTCTGATTGCGAAATTTACGCCAATATCGTAGAAGGTATTGTACGCTAAAAACACTTTACCAGATTTTTTCTATAGACGGGTTTTAACCCGACCACTACTCTACAGAGTACTTCGTGACCTCCGGCGCTTACGCGTGAGCAAAGATCCTGAATCCGTGCCACGCTTGCGCCTCTGAGCGCAGCGAATGAGGTGTGCGGCGGGTTCTGCATCCCAGTAAGTCCATCTGGGCGTTAACGTCAGCCAAACCGACGAACGCTGGTAGCGAAGCACCCTCTTGAGGGATCTCGCTTCGCGTTGCCCGGCACGCAGCAGTCTCATAAGGGGCTGATCGATAATCAATTTCCGTTGAAGCCTTTTTACGTGGGTTTGTCTAGTCGATTTCTTTATGTGCCTGGATAAAGGTGTATTAATTGCGAAGCCAGGTAATCCAGATAAGTGGTTTTCATTCTACGACAGCAATTAACTGAGCCTCGTAAATTTATTCAGACCACTAATCTCCAAATCAGTGTGTATCTTTCCGCCCTCTTATATATCTCTCCATATACTCTTCCGTTAATCACTTCTGCCAGTACTGAAGCTGCTGAATATATCTTGTTTACGACGCTTTTCTCTATCCGGTGTATTACTATTTTTCTATGTTCTCTAGTCGCGTTTTACGATCACAGTTGTGAAATCATCCTGGTGTGGCATTTCACCACTGTGGCTCTGAACAACGTGCCAAAGCCTGTTACAGATGTCACCGGCGCTTTCCAAACGATTTAGGAATAATTCCTGCTTGATGCGTTCAAAACCGAACTCGGTCCCATGAGAATCGATGGCTTCATTCAATCCATCACTGTACAGCAACGCCAGGCCATTGTGGGGAATTGTCACCTGCTGCTGGTCGATTTTAACATTCTTAAACAAGCCCAGCGGCTGACCTGCCTGCACTTCGATGTCGATGCACTTTCCAGCGCTATCCAGAACGATGGGCGGAAGGTGACCTGCCCTGGAATAGCGTAAAATTCCTGTTCTGGAATCCAGAACGCTGTAAAGAAGTGTGACAAACATGCTGGAAGCATTCATGTTTATCAGATTACGATTGACATTTTGAAGTACCTGGAGCGAGTTTTTTGCACCCTTGGTCTCAGCACGCACCAGACTGAAAGTCAAGGCCATAAACAGGGCAGCTGGTAACCCTTTATCCGAAACATCACCAATCACAATACATAATCTTTGTTTATCAAGGGGAATGAAATCGTAGAAGTCTCCACCAACAGCACGGGCGGGGATGATCAATGATCCTAAATCATAACCAGCGTATTTGGGCAATTTATTGAGCAACATACTCTGCTGAGTGTAGCGGGCAATCTCCATCTCATGTTCCAGCAGATTCAGCAAGCGTTGGGTTTCGTTGAACAAGCGCGCATTCTCAAGCGACATGCTCATGCTGTTGGTCAGAGTCATCAAAAGGCTGATATCGGAGGTTGTGAAAGCGTTCTCTTTATCGAGGTTCTGCAGGCTGACGATACCCCGAGCTTCGTTTCCTACCAGCATTGGCACCCCCAGCCAGGTTTTTGGGACTTCAGTCCCGGGCACAACGTGCATTTTTTGGGCTTCAAGCACATCAAGGATTTCCTGACCGTTGATAATATAAGGGAGACGGGTGCGTATGATCTCGCCCCGCGAACTGTCGATCGGATGCCAACCAGGAATGTTAAGATGCCGGCCACGTTCGATGGCATAATGGTGAAAGATCTTGTGTGTTATTGGGTCATATTGCGAAATCATGACAATCTGAGCATCGAAAGTGTCGCGCAACTTATCGCCAATCAGGTTATAAATGGCCTGCATTTCCAGGTTGGCGGAAAGACCCTCCTGCACACTATTAATGAGGGCGAGTTCTGCGGACCTTTGTGCAACATATTGAGAGTAAAAGAATGCAGCAGCCTTCCAATCATCTTGAGCTTCAGCTCTCAACGCCTGAACATGAAAATCCAAGGATTGCTCCTGTTTTTTTGAGCTTTTGCCGGTTTGTTCATCATCCCTAACATCCAGTAAATTTTGGAACATAACACCCTCCGTTTCCAAAGCCAGAATCTGAAACCGGTGCGATATTTCTATTGTACGTTAAAATTCGGGGAATTGACACTTTTCTCCAGTGCACAGCATGTATAGTTTTATTTGTATCATCACCTAGTTTTCAAGGGTTTTTTTACCAGCGGTTTGATTTAATCCTCTGACTGGCTACCTGGAGCAGCTCATCCAACCAAGAAAGCCCTTTATGAAGACTACACTTCCATCTTGATTGCCTAATGCATGATTGACATTGTGCCACTCATCTCCGCTTAGTGGCAATATCTCAAAAATGTCGTCATCTTTCTATATAAACCTGGGTAGGGTTAATGGTTTTCAGAGAACCAGACCAATCCTCTATAAAAATTCATGATGATGTCCAACACATGAAAGAATGATTATTATTGATATCTTGCGATGAAATCGCTGGGATGATACCCGTGATCTATCTCATGAAGAGAATTGTTTATAATTAAAAAAACCACTTCATAAAAAAATAATTCAAGGGAATCAACGCATGTTTAAACCAAAACCATCCAACTCTGGACGGTCTCTCTTAGTAGCGGGGAGTGGTCGGGTTTCACCCGTGCATTACTCCTAGAGTACTTCGTGACCACCGGCGCGTACGCGTGAGCAAAGATCCTGAATCCGTGCCACGCTTGCACGTCTGAGCTCAGCGAATAGGGTGTGCGGCGGGTTCTGCATCCCAGTAAGTCCATCTGGGCGTTAACGTCAACCAAACCGGCGAACGTTGGTAGCGAAGCACCCTCTTGAGGGATATTACTTGCCCGGCACGCAGCGATAGTTGATCGATGTGTGTTTAGTATGCCTTTTTACGCGGGCTCGTCAAGGTTTTTACGAGATTGTTTTTAAAGCTATTAATTTATGGATCAACAAGATATTATGTTGTCAGTATTTGGGTTTTATCAAATTTGGGATTTTCTAGAAATTATGAATAAATAAAATCAACTGAAAGATTTTAAAGTTTTAATCGGTAACCCACACCTGGCTCAGTATGGATGTACGTTGGCCGGGAAGGATCTGGTTCAAGTTTGTGCCTTAGGTTGCTCACATTAACCCTCAGAATGTGTAGGTCATCATAACCCTCCCCCCATACTTGTTTCAACAATTGACGATGGGTAAGCACTTTTCCGGCATTGGTTACCAGCAAACGTAATATATCATATTCGGTCGGGGTGAGTTGAACCTCAGCATCGTTCATTGTAACCAAACGATTGGCAAGATCAACCACCAAGCCACCAATGGTAAAAACTGGTTCTGAACTGACGGTGCTCTGGCGCCGTAATACCGTTCTAATCCTAGCCAACAACTCCCCCATGCCAAAGGGTTTGGTCAAATAATCGTCCGCCCCTGCGTCCAAAGCGGCGATCTTGTCATCTTCTTGCTCGCGAACCGAAAGGATAATAATTGGGACTTTTGACCATTCTCGTGTTCGTCGGGTAACCTCTATGCCATCCATGTCTGGCAACCCTAGATCGAGAATGACCAGATCAGGTCGATTGAGTGTAATAGCTTGCAAAGCAGCTTGTCCGGTATTGGCTTCACTGACGATGAACCCTTGTCCATTTAATGCAACACGCAAAAAGCGTTGGATCGCGATTTCATCGTCTACAACCAAAACCTTCAAACCGTAAATGGTCATGATTCACTCACCTTTGGTAGAGTGATAGTGATCACTGTGCCGCTGCCTTCACGGTTTGCTGCGCTAATCTTTCCACCAATTGTCTCAATGATCCCTTTGCATATGGCTAATCCCAACCCGGTCCCATTGACACTCTCCGGTCTGGATACTCTGTAAAACTTGTCAAACACCTTTTCTAAGTCTTCTTCAGGGATTCCTATACCCCGGTCGCTGATTTGAATGTCAATTTCTTCATTTGTTTGTGTAACATTGATCTCAATTTGGGTGTCTTTTGGAGAATATTTAATTGCATTGTCAATAACATTAACAAGCACTTGACCAAATAAAGCAAAATCCAAAGAAACCATTGGCAACCCTTCAGGGATTGTGACCACAATGGGTTTCTTCCCAAGGCGTTCTTCTAGTTGGTCGAGTGCTGCACCTATCGCATCCTGGATGTCACAAGGTTCGAGCCTTAGATGGATGGCGTTGGCTTCAAGCCTGGTCATGTTCAATAAATTTCCGACCAATCGGTTAAGACGTTCAGCTTCACCATACGCCGTTTCAAGCAGGCTGTTGCGGTCTTCCTGGTTGATATTAAGCGATTCTTCACGCAGACTGCTCAACGCCCCAGTAATACTTACTAACGGGGTACGCAAATCATGTGAAATGGAATTCAATAATGCTGTTTGTAATTTCTCTGTCGCCTGAAGCAATTCTGCCTGTCGAGCCTGTTCTGCCAGAATGGCACGCTCCACCGCCAGTGCAGCCTGGTTTGTGAAAGAGAAAAACGTTTGTCTTTGGTCAGGTGATAGAGATTTTCCGTTTTCCTTCGGATGGATGCCAAGCACACCAATTTGCCCACGTGCTGTTTTGAGAGGCTGACAGCGGATGGAAGCTGCGGGCAGTGTGTCTGTTCCAAGACCGGCGGGTTGATCATGTTCAAAAGACCACGTCGCAACAGCCATTTCATTGGCATCAGGAGAATATTCGGCAGTGGCTGCAAACATCCTTAACTTGCCATTTTCGGGAAGAAATATCACAACATCACGCCCAAATACCTGGCTGATATGGTTGATGATAATCTCGGCAACCTGATGCAAATCAGTTGCAGAAGTAAGGTCTTTACCAAGAGTATACAAGGCGGAAGTGTGAGTTTCACGTTGAATGGCCGCTTCAGCTTGTTCTTGAGTGCGCGCTGTGAGAGTGCTTACCACCAGGCTCACCAAAAACAATCCGATGAAAGTAATGAAGTATTGAGTATCTGATACCGCAAATGTTAAATAGGGGGGAACAAGAAAGAAATCAAAAGCCATAACTCCCAGAAAGGAAGTTAATAATGATGGTCCGCGCCCAAGATACGCGGCTGCTGCTACAGTGCAGGCTAGGTACAACATGACAAGGTTGGCAGGTTCGAGCCTGGTATAAATAAGACGCCCGATCATGGTCGTTAATACGACTAACCCAAAAGCCAAAAGGTATCGCCAATAAGGTGCATGCGGGCGGATATCCAGTGACTTCTTTGAAGGTTGACTATCGATTTGTTCATTGATCACATATATATCAATATCCCCGCTGGCGTAAATCAATTGATCAACAATAGACCCTGACAGCATTTCCATCCAGCGCGGATGAATCGGTTTACCCACCACAATTTTTGTGACGTTATGTTTTTTGGCGTAAGCCAGAACGGCTTCGGGGATGGATCGCCCGGTAAGTGTACGCGAACGGCCACCCAATTCCTCAGCAAGTTGCAGCGTCTTGGCTGCGCGTTCAATATTTTCAGGGTTCAATTCCGGTTTTGAAGTCAGGTTAACATGGACAGCAAACCATTCCGCATTAAGTTCATCAGACAACCGTCGGGTGGTGCGCACCAGCTTTTCAGACAGCGGGCTTGGGCTGACGCACACCAGCAGACGTTCAGTTACCCCCCACGGCCCTGGTATTGCCCGCGTGCGCATGTAATTTCGCATTTGGGAATCCACGCGTTTGGCAGCTCTTCTGAGTGCCATTTCACGCAAAGCAGAAAGATTGCCCTTGCGGAAAAATTTTTCGACCGCCAGTTTTGCCTGCTCGGGGATGTAAACCTTGCCTTCTTTAAGCCGGTTCAGCAATTCATCCGGGGGCAGGTCAATCACTTCAATTTCTGAGGCATCGTCCAGTACCCGGTCGGGCACTGTCTCGCGGACGACTATACCAGTCACCTGGGCTACCACGTCATTCATGCTTTCAAGATGTTGAACATTCAGAGTGGTATACACATTAATTCCGGCATCCAGAATATCTTCAACATCCAGATAACGCTTGGGATGCCTGGATCCAGGTGCATTGGTATGTGCAAATTCATCAATCAGCACCAGTTCTGGAAGCCTCATAATGACTGCATCTGTGTTCAATTCAGGCAGTTTTATCTCGTGGTATTCCACCTGTCTGCGCGGAAGAATTTCAAGACCATCGACCAATGCCTCTGTATCTTCACGGTCATGAGTTTCGATATAACCAATGACCACATCCACGCCCTGATGCTTCCGCTGGTGCGCAGCCTCAAGCATGGCATAGGTTTTTCCCACCCCTGCGGCGTATCCCAGGAATATTTTCAATTTTCCGCGGGCAGGTTCCTCTGCCTGGATATTTTTCAATAGTGCGTCAGGATCTGGGCGTGAGTTCATTTCCTATATTTTACACCTTCCAGTGCAAGATTTAACAGTAAAACATTCACTCTGGGTTCACCCAACAGTCCGAACTGTCGATTTTCAGTATATTGATTCACCAGCGCAATGACGGTTGCTTCTTCCAACCCACGCACACGCGCCACTCGCGGAACCTGATAAAGAGCTGAAGAAACACTGATATTGGCATCCAACCCCGAAGCGGATGCGGTCACCAGGTCGACAGGGATCAAGTTGGTGTTGTCCGGGTCAACCTTCATCAGCATGTTGATCCGTTCTTGCACATTATCGACAAGTACTTGAGATAACGGACCAAGGTTTGAACCCGATGACCCGGTCATAGACTCCTGCTCGAAGGCATTATACGGATGCGTGGATGTTGCAGAGAGCCTTCCCCAGAAGAACTGCTCACCAGAAAAATCCTGACCAATCAATTCTGAACCTACAACCTGTTCATTTACTTTGACCAGGCTACCATTCGCTTGAAATGGGAAAATCCATTGAGCCAAACCGGTAACGGCTAGTGGATAAAGAAATCCCGTAATCAGCGCCAATACCCCAAACAGGGTGGCAAGCGGTCGTAATTGTGTCTTCATGATCTGAACACTCCTGACGAAAAAACAACTATCCACATGATGGATAAAAGGAACAACCACGGATGAAATACAGTCGGAATTCTAAATATCGATGGAGCAAATCCAACGACCACCACTATCAGAGTGGAGAAATAACCGGCAAATTTTAGCAAGTTTTGTTTTTTCATTTTTATTCTCCTAAACCAGGTGGAAGAAGGCTAATAGCATGTCAATCAATTTGATCCCGATAAAAGGAGCAATCAAGCCCCCCAACGCCGTAAAAGAGGAGGTTATCACGCAACAATTGCGCAGCAGGTTTTGGACGGTAAGGCACCCCTTTTAGCGCTAATGGAATCAATGCAATGATGATCAGGGCATTAAAAATCACCGCTGAAAGGATGGCGCTTTCTGGAGAGGTTAAATTCATGAAATTTAGCTTTTCAAGTATTGGATAAGTTGAAGCAAACGCCGCCGGGATGATGGCAAAATATTTGCTGACATCATTGGCAATGCTGAAAGTCGTCAGCGACCCGCGCGTCATCAGCAGTTGCTTGCCGATCTCAACAATCTCAATTAACTTGGTTGGGTTGCTGTCAAGGTCGATCATGTTCGCAGCTTCACGCGCTGGTTGGGTTCCGGTATTCATCGCCACAGCCACATCTGCTTGGGCTAGCGCAGGAGCGTCATTGGTTCCATCCCCGGTCATCGCCACCAGACGTCCGCCTGCCTGATATTCGCGGATCAATTTGAGCTTGGCCTCTGGAGTCGCCTGCGCCAGAAAATCATCCACGCCCGCTTCAGCAGCAATCGCAGCAGCCGTGAGTGGATTGTCACCCGTAATCATCACGGTCTTAATGCCCATCTTGCGAAGTTGAGCAAACCTTTCGTTGATGCCGCCTTTGACAATGTCCTTGAGGTGGATCACGCCTAACGCTTCGCCGTTTTTAGCTACCACAAGCGGTGTTCCACCGCTGTTGGCAATGCTTTCTACTGCCGGCTGCAGGTCATTCGGGATCCTTTTACCGTTGGCTTCGATAAGTGCCAACATTGTATCCGGTGCGCCTTTGCGGATCTGCGTGCCGTTGAAATTAACACCCGAGATGCGCGTTTGCGCCGTAAAGGGAATGAAATGCATTCCGCCGGGAGCTTTTTGACTGGCGCCCATGGTTTGTCCACGTAGGTCAAACATTTCTTTCGCCAGCACAACAATGGAACGTCCCTCAGGCGTTTCATCCACCAGTGAGGCTAACTGCGCGGCCTCTGCCAACTCACTTTTTTCGACACTGTTAACAGGGATGAACGCCACAGCCTGGCGGTTGCCTAACGTTATGGTGCCGGTTTTATCCAGCAATAAAACATCCAAATCGCCAGCTGCCTCAACGGCTCTGCCAGACATGGCAATTACGTTACGTTGGATTAGTCGATCCATACCGGCAATACCAATGGCTGAAAGCAACCCACCAATCGTGGTCGGAATGAGACAGATCAGCAGTGCAATCAACACGGTAATAGTAATAGGGGTTCCCTGTCCTGCCACCTGCACGCTGAATTGCGAGAAAGGGAGCAGTGTTATACAGACCACCAAAAAAACGATAGTAAAACTAGAAAGCAAGATGCTTAGTGCAATTTCGTTGGGAGTCTTCTGTCGTTTAGCACCCTCCACCAGTGAGATCATCTGATCCAAAAATCCCTGGCCGGGGTCAGCACTGACACGCACGATCAACCAATCAGACAGCAGGCGTGTTCCGCCGGTCACTGCCGAACGATCGCCTCCCGCCTCGCGCACCACTGGCGCGGATTCACCTGTGACAGCGCTCTCATCTACAGAAGCGATGCCGTAGACAATCTCACCATCCGCCGGCAAGATGTCACCTGTCTCAACTAGAAAGAGATCATTCTTGATCATTTTTGTAGATGAAACCAGACTAACCACTTTTAAGGCAGCCTCAAGTGTGTTTGGTGTTCCCTGCAATCGTTTGGCAGGGGTATCCTGACGCGCCTTTCGCAGTGATTCCGCCTGGGCTTTGCCGCGTCCTTCTGCAAGTGCTTCAGAAAAATTCGCAAACAACACCGTAAACCACAACCAAATGGCGATTGCGCCAATAAATCCTGTTGAACCTTCGCCCTTTCCGAACAATGCCTGCACCCACAGCACCGTGGTCAGTAGACTGCCAACTTCAGTGACGAACATAACCGGATTGCGCACCTGATGCCTGGGATTCAGCTTTTTGAAAGCTGCAACAATGGCATTGCGGTAAAGCTCTCTGCGATTATTTTTAAGTAAGGGTTGATTCCGGTTCATTAGAATAGCCTTCCTGTGCCAAGCAACAATTGTTGCACAATAGGACCTAATGCCAGCGCAGGCAAAAAACTGAGTGCCCCGACAATGATGACGACACCGATCAGCCAAACAATGAATAATGGTGTATGACTTGGCAACGTACCGCTGCTGGCAGGCACGATTTTCTTTTTCGAAAGTGAGCCTGCCATTGCTAAAACTGGCACAATTAAGGCATATCGGGCAAATAACATGGCAATCCCAAGGGCTATATTATAAAAAGGAATATTTCCACTTAATCCAGCAAAAGCCGAACCATTGTTGTTACCCGCGGATGCAAACGCATAAAGCACTTCACTAAACCCTTGCGGACCCGCGTTAGAGATTGAAGCTTTGGCGCTTGGATTTAACAGCGCAATAGCCGTTCCAAACAATACGGTGATCACCGGAATCAGAACTATTAGCGCAGCCATTTTCATTTCATGGATTTCAATTTTCTTGCCGAGATATTCAGGGGTACGTCCCACCATCAGGCCAGCCACGAAAACAGCGATGATAACAAAAGCAAGCATACCGTAGAGACCGGATCCGACGCCGCCAAAAACAACCTCTCCCACCATCATCATCCACATGGGTACCAAACCGCCAAGGGGGGTAAACGAATCATGCATCGAATTGACTGAACCGTTTGAAGCGGCTGTGGTTGCGGTTGCCCAGATAGCCGAGTTCACCACCCCAAAACGCACTTCCTTGCCTTCCATGTTGCCTGCGGATTGATCAATCCCCATAGAAGCAAACGCCGGGTTGCCTTGTGATTCAGCACCGATCGCAATGCCGGTCATTAACACGAGGATTAACGTCATAGCCGCCAGCACAGCCCAACCCTGGCGCTTGTCACCCACCATCTTGCCAAAGGTATAAGTTAATGCGGCTGGGATCAGCAGAATAGATAGCATCTCAAGAAAATTGGACAAAGGTGTGGGGTTCTCAAAAGGATGCGCCGAGTTGACATTGAAAAAGCCTCCGCCGTTGGTGCCTAATTGTTTGATCGCCACTTGCGAAGCCGCCGGCCCCAGCGGGAGGGTTTGCGAAACCACACCCGAAGTCTGATCCACCGTCTGGCTGACGATATTTGCTTGAAAACTCTGCACCACACCCTGAGAAACCAGCAGCAGCGCCAGAATAATTGACAGCGGCAGCAAGATATACAAAACGGAGCGGGTTAGATCCACCCAGAAACTGCCGAGTTTGTTGGTGCTGTGTCGTGACAATCCGCGGATCAAGGCGATCAACACCGCCATGCCCGTGGCTGCGGAGAGAAAGTTCTGCACACCCAACCCCAGCATTTGCGACAAATTGCTCATCGTGGTTTCGCCGCCATAATTCTGCCAGTTCGTATTGCTCACAAAACTGATCGCCGTGTTGAAGGCAAGTTCAGGTGAAACAGCTCCCAACGCCTGAGGGTTGAGCGGCAAAACATGCTGAAACCTCAGCAACAGGTAAAGAAAGAAAAACCCAACCAGGTTAAACAGCAAAACAACCAGCGCATAGGTCTTCCAGGTCATTTCATCATCGGGCTTGACCCCAGATAACTTGAAAATAAACTTTTCAACCGGCAAAATGACCGGCGAAAGAAAACTCCGTTCACCCTGGTAAACCCTTGCCATATACGAACCCAGCGGCTTGACCAGCATTAGCAAAACCACAACATAAAGCGGAAATTGAAGCCAACTCATCATATTCATCCGAACCACTCCGGTTTAATTAATGAGATAAAAAGATATATCAATAAGCCCAACGCAACGATTCCGACTACAATCAAGAGTCCGTTCATTTCACTTCTCCATCAAAGAATTACATAAAGAGACAAATCCCCACATTAAAAGAAAAAATGCAACCCCAAAAATGATCATCCAGATGTCGTTCATAAATCTCCTTTAATATCAACTAATACTTTACTCCTTGACCGATAAAGAATCCGGCAAGAAAAGGGGTTTAAACGTCAAGAAAAAATCAAGATTCTTAGTTAGTAATTAAAACGAACAAGGTCAATAGAACAAAGGAAAGAGAAATGTCAATAAATATCAATCCAGAGTGATCACCTTAAGAGTTAACCTAATGATTACAATCGAATCCATATTCAATTAAACACTATCCATTTGGATAGGTTTTCAGGTTAATAACCTACCGATATTGGTATATTGCGATGGAATCAGTGGAATGATACGTTTGACCTATCTCAAGAAGAGAGTCTGTGTAATCAATCAATAGTCTCTCTTCTCAATTAATTAGTTCATGGAATCAACGCATGTTTAAACCAAAAACGCCCATTTCTGGTCGTCTGCCTTTAGTAGCGGGGAGTGGACGAGTTTCACCCGACACTACTCTAAAGAGTACTTCGTGACCTCCGGCGCGTACGCGTGAGCAAAGATCCTGAATCCGTGCCACGCTTGCGCCTCTGAGCGCAGCGAATGAGGTGTGCGGCGGGTTCTGCAATCCCAGTAAGTGCATCTGGGCGTTAATGCCAGCCAAACCGACGAACGCTGGTAGCGAAGCACCCTCTTGAGGGATCTCGTTTCGCGTTATCCGGCATGCTATGATAGTTGATCGATAGGCGTATAGGAGCCGTTTTATGTGGCGTCTTGAAGTACCATTTTTGATTTTCTTAAGCAATCTTGACAATTCGATAAGTCTAAAAGCAAAAACACCTAGGAGGAAAGCCTAATTAATCAATATTTTACTTTTTGATATCAATTTAGAAAGATGCAATCATTTTGTTGTCACTGTCAGCTCGGGCCCTAGGTTTACTAAGGAATACATGATCAGTCCAAATCGAAAAAACATATTGAAATTACAGAAAAAAGGTTGCTTAGTCAACTTGTGTCAATAAATTTGTTCTCAAAACTAACTCTTTGTAGTACAATAAAGTAGTTTCATTATATAAAACTTTGTTTTATCAAGCGAAATCTCTCTTGCGGCAGGAGGGAAAGCACAAGTGATATCAGGACAATTTTCTTCTGATCCGAACAAACATAATGCAATTGAAAACAGGTTGCTTCAATCCGATTCAAGCCTTGTCAAAAGGAAATTTCTTTATATCCCCTATACCACCCTCTCATTTTCTCAAAAACTAGAAAATTACCTGCCCGATGAAGGTGGTGTGCGATTTCTAATTATCCCAGGAAATTACCAAGGTACTTTTTTTGGTTTGGATAAAAGCGATATGCATGTGACATCTATACCAAAAGGTTTAATTGAAAACGTAGTACATCTTGATTTCGCTTACGGGTCTATTGAGAATATTGATAATATATTTCAATTCATTAAGACCAGTTTGACATAATGAAAGGCTTGATTTTTAACAATAATTTTATTATTTTAAGCAACAGGAGTTGTAGAAATGAATAACATCACCAAAGAAAACGCACTTATATATCATGATTCTGGACATCCGGGGAAGTTTGGAATTGCTTTAACAAAACCTCTTGATACACAGGCACAACTCGGTTTAGCGTACACACCTGGCGTCGCGTTCCCGGTTATTGAAATTGCAAATCACCCAGAAACAGCATATGACTACACCAATAAAGGCAACCTGGTTGCAGTAATATCCAATGGAACTGCAATTTTGGGACTGGGTGATCGTGGTGCGTTGGCCAGCAAACCAGTAATGGAAGGAAAAGCAGTATTATTTAAAAAATTTGCGGATTTGGATTGTTTTGATATCGAATTGGATTCCCGTGATCCTGAAACAATCATCAATGTAACTGCAACAATTGCTGGCACCTTTGGCGGAATCAACCTGGAAGATATCAAATCTCCGGAGTGCTTTTATATTGAAAAAAAACTCCAATCCATGCTTGATATTCCTGTTTTCCACGATGACCAACATGGGACTGCAATTATCCTGGGTGCAGCTGTGATTAACGCTCTTGAAATTGCGGAAAAGAAAATTAATGAAGTCAAGATTGTTTTTTCCGGGGCAGGCGCAGCTGCTATTGCTTCTGCCAATCACTTAGTAAAATTAGGTGTACCTGACAATCATATTTGGTTTTGCGATTTACACGGTTTAGTTTACAAAGGGCGAAAAGAAGAAATGTTCCCGGAAAAAGAGGGATTTGCCCAGGGATATGAACCGAAAACATTAGCGGAAACCCTGGTAGGGGCTGATATATTTATTGGCTTATCTGTGGGCAATATTGTTACAGTGGAAATGCTCGCTGGCATGCGCGAAAAACCGATCATTTTTGCCATGGCGAATCCCTACCCGGAAATTGATATCGATCTGGCAAAAACGGCCCGTCCTGACTCAATCGTTGGAACAGGGCGGTCGGATTATCCTAATCAGATTAATAATCTACTAGGTTTTCCTTACATTTTTCGGGGCGCGCTTGATGTAAGAGCAAAAGCTATCAATGATGAAATGAAAATTGCAGCCACAATGGCGCTCGCTGCATTAGCAAAAGAAACAGTACCTGAGGAAGTTTTAAATGCTTATGAGATTGAAAATCTCGAATTCGGACCCGAATACATCGTCCCCAAACCATTGGATAGACGAGTTTGCTCTTGGGTCGCATCTGCAGTTGCAAAAGCTGCCATCGATAGTGGAGCAGCCCGGATATTCCTGGATATAGATGAATATAGAAAAAAACTTTGTAGTAACTACACTAATTCGTGAAAGGAGCATGCAGAATGAAAGACCTTACAGCAGAAATTCTTGAATTAATCCGTTTTACTTCAACCAATTTGCCCGCAATTGTAGAAAAAAGGATACAGAATGCATATCAGAATGAAGAAGCAGGTTCCGCAGCCCAGGGTGCTTTGGAGACAATTCTTGAGAATATCGATATGACCCGCAAGAATTCCACACCAATTTGCCAGGACACCGGAACACCGATTTTCTTTGTCCATCACCCAGCAGGAATTGATACTGGGGAATTAACCATGCAGATTCGTGCAGCAATCGCGTTGGCCACCAAAAAAACGTACTTGCGACCAAACGCAGTCGACTCGTTGACCGGGAAAAATACAGGCAACAATCTTGGTGACGAGCATTATCCCACAATTCACTTTACTCAAGTAGAAGACAGCTCACTCACCATTGACCTCATCTTAAAAGGAGGGGGGTGCGAAAATGTGGGTACTCAATATTCACTGCCAAATACCCGCTTATCCGCTGGTCGTGACCTCGAAGGTGTTCGAAAAGTAGTCCTCGATGCAGTACAATCGGCACAAGGAGAAGGATGCTCCCCGGGTTTCTTGGGTGTCGCTATAGGTGGCGATCGTGGTACCTCCTATACTGCATCGAAAGAAGTATTATTACGAGATCTTGATGACGAAAACACAGACGAAGATTTAAAGCATCTAGAGACCAGAATTACACAAGAAGCCAACCAAATGGGGATTGGTCCAATGGGATTTGGAGGAAATGCCACAGTTTTAGGAACAAAAATCACTTCCACACATCGTCTTCCTGCTTCATTCTTTGTTACGGTTTCGTACATGTGTTGGGCTTATCGAAGGCGAAAAATGATTTTTGCTGATAATAATGTAACTTACGAATAGTCTGGAGGCATTAATGAAAATCGAACTCACAACACCTATCTCAGATCAGGACATCAAGAAACTTTCTGTTGGAGATACCGTCTTACTTTCAGGGGTGATGATCACAGGAAGAGATGCTGCCCATAAATGGATTATTGATAACTTTGTTCATCCTAGCAAAGAACCATCTATAGAAGATCAAAAAATATTTGAGGAAATCAAGCCGATTTTGGATGGTGGCTTGATTTATCATTGTGGACCGGTGGTGGCTGGCTTGGAGACAAAGGATTATCGCTTCGTTGCAGCTGGACCGACTACCAGCATCAGGGAAGAACCCTATCAGGCAGACGTGATGCACCTTTTCAATCTTAAAGGAGTTATTGGTAAAGGCGGCATGGCCGGTAAAACCCTGAAGGCATGCCAGGAAGTACCCGCGGTGTATTTTCACGCAATTGGAGGAGCTGCAGCATTTATTGCTGAAAGGGTCACGGAAGTCATTGGTGTCTACAAACTTGATTTTGGTGTGCCAGAAGCCATGTGGGTTATCAGGGCGGATAAATTACCGGTTGTTGTTACAATGGATTCTCATGGTACCAGTTTGCATGATGCTGTCAGAGAAAATTCTAAAAAAATATTTGAGCGACTAATTTCTTAAATGTAAGATCATCAAAAAGAGAACCAAAATAAAGTTCTCTTTAAAATTTTTCTTGATATTATTCTATATTTTATAAGAAATTTCTTTAGAAATTTCCTTAGCAATTGCTGCCACAGTGGGACCAATTTCCATCATTCTCTCAACGGACAATCTATAGGTAGGACCTGCCACCGCGATTGATGCTAATGGACGATTCTTTTTATCCAGAATAGGAGCTGCTACGGCATTAATACCTTCTTCGTATTCCTGTTCCGAATAAGCAAAACCACGTTGGCGGACTAAATCCAGGATATGCAGCATTGTTTCCTTCGTGCTAATAGTAGAAGAAGTATATTTACGAAACCCCTCTTCCAAAATTATTTGAACAACCTCCTCAGGGTGAGTAAGCGATCACCACCTTTCCTGATGCCGTACAGAAAGCCGGAAGTCTTTGACCAGGTTTTGCTGCCAATTTCACCTTTTGAGGACTTTCGAGAACAGAAATATAAACCATATCTCTATCATCAAGAATAGAAAGAGTGATTGTTTCAAGATGCATATCATTCAAACGCTGCATAAATGGTGCAGCAATTTCACGCAAATCATTTTTCTCAAGACTGAGAAAAGCCATTTGAATCAGACGATTTCCAGGTCTATAAAGTCCGGTGGCTACATCGCGCTCTACAAACCGTTTTGTCTCCAGAGTTGCAAGCAACCGATGAACGGTGCTTTTGTTTATACCGATTTTCTCTGAAATATGTGTCATACTCAGTTCAGGAGTTTCGGCTGAAAAGCACATTAATACGTCCAGTGCCCGTTCAACTGCTCTAATAGATTCGCTCAATTTTTTTTCCTCAAAGAAATCAGTGGTAAGTAAAATGAAATATATTTTAGTATACTATAGAAGAAATCATCTAACTTGATTTATGGTTGAGCAAAATTAAATGTCTCAAATTCTGGATCCGGTTGCTCGGATAGCCAATTACAATTTGATAAACAAATCGGACTTAACAATTAATTTCAAATGTAAGATTAAAATCATTATTTATTTCCAATCTGTTGTCTTCCAAAACTTAATCCCTCTATTTTTTACTTTTTAAATCAAGTATATTGTGAAAATCTTGACTACACCGTCCCGCATTTCCAATATATTTACATAAAGTGAAAGGTATTCCTTTCCAAATTTTTGGTTGATCACAGCTTTAAATATTTCTATTTTGACCTCAGAGGATTCGTTATAGTCTAATAGGGGAAAGCCTTGCCCAATGCAATAATCTATATGTACAAATGCGTAATCGGTATAACAATCAGCAATACGAATTTCCTTCTTACTGACAACTCCATTTTGAGTTCAGTATAAATTTCAGGTCGGATATTATTTCAGGTGTTTGTCCAAGAAGGCGAAAACACGCTCCATGTTTTCATCGGTTTCGAACAATGGATCGGCGTGACCAGCACCTTCAATTATATCGAGTTCAAAACGATCTGGGTTGACGTATTTTGCCAATTTTTCCACAAATATCATCGATTGTTGTACCGGCACCAGTTCATCCAAACTTCCATGCTGAATCAATAAGGGGGGCATTTGTCCATGAACATAAGTCATTGGGTTGGCTAGTTCAACTTGAAGAGGTACCTCTGAAATTTTTGTACCCAAATACCTGGATTCAGGCGAGTGTACTTCGCCATGATCGGTAAGACCAAAGCCATTTTCTCTCGCCTGCTCATCCATCTTCAAAAAATCAGTTGGACCAAACCATTCCACACCTGCCTGAACATTACATGCATATTCCGGATTGCCAAGGCTAAGGTCATCAAACTCTGCTACTCGGTCTGTGAGACAGATCATGGCTGCATAGTTCGCACCTGAGGAACAGCCCCAGACCGCAATTCGGCTTCCATCAAGTTGGTACTTTTTACAATTTGCTCTGACCCATCGTATGGCTGCCTTAACATCCTGTATTCCAGCCGGGAATATGGCCTCACCACTCAAACGATAATTCACGCTTACCAAAGCATATCCACGTTTTATGCTCTTCAAGATGTTTAGAACATAAATATCTCTTTTATCTCCGATGGAAAAAGCCCCCCCATGGAGATATAAAATAACTGGAAAAGGCCCATCACCTTCATCTGGTAAATAAATATCCAGGTTTTGGGATAGGGAGAGGTTGGCATATGCCAAATCCAGCCATTTACGTTTAATGTGAGAGACATCTGCTAGTGGTATGAAGTCCTCATATAATTCGTGTCGATTGCTCTGGTTGTGTCATCAGCATAATACCTTATTATGGATCATTTCAGAATTCCTGGAGTGTGTATTTTATAGATTACGGATATCCATTAATCTTTTTTGGGAAATTCTATCTCACGATTCAAACATTTTTCAGATGTTTATCGATGAAATCAAGCACCCTTTTGACATTCACCGGTGACCCTAATCGATGATCACCATGTTCAAATCCTTCGAACAATTCAAGAACAACTCGTTCTTCTCCACATACCCGTTTTAAATTCTCAGCCAAACCGATGGATTGCTGGAATGGTACGGTAAAATCAGCAATCCCGTGCTGGATTAAGAAAGGTGCAGCATTCTTCCGGATATAGGTCTCCGGGTTGGCTGCTTTGACTCGTTCAGGGAAATCGGTTATTTTACCTCCTAACAACAATGATTCTGGAGAATCCTCATTGTTGTGTTCAGTACCTGGTAAGGGGGATAAATCGCTTGCAGTCAACTGCTCATCCATCTTTAAAAAATTAGTTGGACCAAACCAATCAACGACTGCCTGGACACCGCAGGGTTGATCGGGGTTACCCAGATACAGGTCTTCCAACTCCGGGATTCCTTCGGAAACACCCAGCATGGTGGATAAATAACCACCTGCCGAACCTCCCCAAGCTGCTATTCTATCTGGATCGAGAGAATACCATTTAGCATTCCCCCGTACCCAACGTACTGCAGCTTTTGCATCCTGCACCAATGCCGGGAAAGTAGCTTCCCAACTCAGACGATAATTGACGGCTATTACTGCATAACCGCGCTTCAGTCCTTCCAAGCATTGGTTGCAATTGCCGATCTGCTTTATCACAACCCATGAATGCACCACCATGAAAAGATAAGATGACAGGATACGGTCTTTCCCCTTCATCAGGCAAATAAATATTAAGGGTGTGAGAGATTGAGCGTTTGGCAAAAGGCGTATAGGGAATATCCAGATATTGCCTATTAATATGATGGGTATATGCTGGAGGTGGTTGCATCGCAACCGCATAATGTGAATCCGGATCAAATCGTTTTGAAATAGATTGAAAATTGATAGCCATGTCTCGATTCTCTGATTGATTTCTTTGTGAGTAATTTAATTTAGATCAAAATCAACTTATTTATCTATGCTTCCACACTTTTTAACTGTCGCTTTTGATTTTACGTTTTTCTGGTAAACATCAAAAGCAACCGCGGCGAGCAGTACAGCTCCCTTGACTACATTTTGAGAGAAATCAGGGAAAGCTGGCAAGCTGCATGGCATTATTCAACACCCCGATGATTAAAATACCGGTCATCAAACCAAAAATAGTGCCCTCACCACCTTTGAAACTGAACCCACCCAATAGTGCAGCTGTCAATGCGTCAAACTCAACACCTTGCCCGGTGAAGACTTGCCCGGCAAAAACCCGTGATAGCAACAAAACTGAGGTGATTCCTGATACAAAACCACAGATCGTGAACAAGAGTATTTTCATTCTTTTGATGTTCACACCTGCAAGACGCGCCGCTTCTTCGTTGCCACCTAAGGCAAATATATAGCGACCGAAGTAGGTTTTGGTCAATATAAAAGATCCGATCAGGGCAATAATGATCATAACGATAATCGGTACCGGGATCGGACCGATATAACCCTGACCAAACCAGCGGAAGGCATCGGGAAAGCCCATGATGTTCCTTGATTGGGCAAAAATGTATCCCAAACCCTTATAGATCGAGGCCGTGCCCAGGGTGATAATGAGTGAATGAACATTCAGTGTAACAGAGAGGAGTCCGTTAATCAGCCCCAGCGTTGTTCCGAGCAGAAGCGTCAGCGGGATGGCAATACTCATCGGAAGATTCCAGTAAGCCATCATAATGGCTAAGACGACATTGGTCATCACAATCTGGGAACCAATCGAAAGATCAATGCCGCCAGAGATCATCACAAAACCGACACCTACCGCGCTGATGGCTGCGAAAGATACCTGCCGAATTAGGATGATAAGGTTACGGGAAGTCAGGAAATTGGGCGAGATGATGGTGAATAAAATCAACAGACCAATCAGAATCATCTGAGGCGCGTATTTTCGCATCTCTGTACCAGTTCTAGTCCGCAGGTTCGAGAAGTTTGCGGTTGAATTCGTCATATAGATGTCTCCTTAATGTATACCCGATGCGAGATCGAGAATATAGTCTTGGCTAAATTGTTCTTTCTGTACTTCACCCGTCAGCTTACCTTCGCTAAGTACGATAATCCTGTCCGACATTCCCAATAATTCTTCCATGTCGGAAGAGATCATCAGGATGGCATTGCCATGATCAGCTAACTCGCACATCAACTGGTAAATCTCCTGTTTTGCGCCAACATCGATACCACGCGTGGGTTCATCAAAGATAAGAATGTCGGATTCCGCGGCCAGTGATTTTGCTAAAACCACTTTTTGTTGGTTGCCACCGCTCAGGTTTATGACACGTTGTTCCATGTTGGGTGTTTTTATATTGATACGGTCCCGGTAATGCTCGGTAATATTCTTTTCTGTTTTGGTATCTACCACCCCATATTTTGAAAGTTTGCGGACAATCGGGAAACTGATATTCCAACCAACACCCATCTCCAGAAAGAGACCCTTGTTTTTGCGATCTTCGGTTAGGAGACCAAGACCCTGCTGAATAGCATCCTGGGGTGAACGTATTCGAACTTTTTTGCCATCCACCCAGATTTCACCGCTTTCGATTGGCGCGGCACCGTAAATCAACATGGCAAGTTCCGTCCTGCCAGCCCCTACCAGGCCGGATATACCCAGAATTTCGCCTTTTCGCACAGAAAAGGAAATATCCTGGTCACCATTGCCCGTCAGATTTTTAACTTCCAGCGCGATCTCACCCAGGGGGTTCATTCGGGGTGGATAAGTTTCTGTTAATTCACGGCCTACCATTAAACTGATCAGTTCTTTGCGGTTGGTATCTTTGGTCAATTTGGTGGCTACGTATTCACCATCCCGCAAGACTGAAACCCGGTCTGAAATTCTAAAGACTTCTTCCAATCGGTGGGAGATATAGATAATCGTGACACCATTTTGTTTTAACTGATTCACAACCTCGAACATGTGCTCCACTTCCGAAACCGAAAGTGGGGCGCTGGGTTCGTCCATGATCAGGATTTTTACATCTTTTGAGACTGCTTTGGCGATTTCGACGATTTGTTTTTGAGCAGGAGATAACTCCCGCACCAGGATGTTCGGGTCGATATCGGCCTTGAATAAATCGAAAATCTCCCTGGCCTTCCTTTTCATCGTCCTATAATCAACCAAGGTACTTATCGCTCGCCTTGTCCCCCAGAAAAATATTTTCAGCAGCAGACATGGTCGGTACCAGATTGAATTCCTGGTAGATAACTTCAATTCCCAGGCTTCTGGAGAGGTGCGGGGTCATTTGCTGATGATCTTGCCCCCCAACATGAATAATTCCATTGTCTATATTAATTGCGCCTGCCACAGCTTTAATCAATGTGGACTTCCCGGCACCATTTTCTCCTAGTAAAGCATGGACTTCCCCTGCGATGAAGTCAAGGGAAACATTGTTCAGCGCCAGAACTCCAGGATATCTTTTGGTGATGTTTTTCAGGGATAATACAACCTTGGCATCCATTTCTTTTCACCTATGTTTTGTAGTGAAGGGTCCCCCTACCCTTCACTACTATTATTTATAAACGCGACTTATTAGGGCGCGAGTGTGGCAAAATCGCAATTGATCGGTTCCAATTCATCATTGATGATGTTGGGATATTCGACACCCTGCAGCATCTTCTTGATCTGTTCGTAGGTAGCCACATCAAGAGCGGTTCCACCGATGGCAACAAAACCCTTGTAGGGATCTTCGCAGCTGGTGACGGTTGGGATCATGGAAGGATCCATATCGCCAGCGAAAACGCCATAATCAGCTAAGTTAACACCGGGCATCGCTTTGATGGCATTAGAAATACCCTGCGCATGGGCTGTGGATTGGCCAATGAACACTTTAACATCAGGATTGGCCGTTAAGACGTTCTCAGCGGCATTCTGACCAACAGGAAGACTATCACCAGAAACATCCAAATGTGCAACAAGTTTGACCTTGGGGCAGGTATCAGTGATGGTGGAATAACCATCATCGCGTAATTTCATGCCAACAGAGGAGCTGGCGCCACCAACGATGGCAGTTTCAACACTGCCGTCAGCAGCATCCGGGTATCTGGCTTCAATGAAATCGCAAGCCATCTTGGCAACTTTGATACCGTCTTCGTATTGGCTGGTGTGCATAATGGAATCAAATGGTGCCAGTTTTTGAGGAGGAACACCCATCACCATGATACCAGCTGCTTTGGCTTCTTCAACAGCAGGTAACAGCTGATCGACCTCGCCGGCTGCCATAACATACATGAAATCAACACCCATGGAGATACAGTTCTCGATCTGGTCAAACTGTGCGTTCAAACCACCTTCGTCAGCACCGTAGACATTCACAGTAACACCATCAGCCTTGAATTGTTCTGTAACGGAAGTGGCAACCCCGTTCAAGAAAGGATTGGCAAGTGAGGGGATGATGTAGCAGACCACTTTGCCATTGATATCGAAAGGCGATCCTGATTTTGCAGGCACCATAGAAACAATGGTGTCCTCAGCTGGTTCTTCAGCAGCGGGTACCTCAGCAGCTGGCTCTTCTGCTGCTGGTTGTTCAACAGCAGGTGCTTCAGTTGCTTTAGAAGCGCAGGCTGTTAATAGGATGCTAGCGATCATGATAATCGCCAGGATCATTGAAAGATTCTTTTTCATTCTCGTTCTCCTTGTTTGGATAATTTGCCATTGGTTATTATGGAACGAATGTACTTGCTTTTGCTGTATAGTACAATAACTAAGATTTATCTATGTTACCTCCCTTCTTTGATTTCACGCATTTTTCCAGCGACTTTTATCATATTGTTATAGTACAATTAATTAAACGAAACATCAATTCATTCTATGAAACAACATATTCCATAATGGAATAGATACAAGGATAGTATGATGGATATCCGACAAATCCAATATTTTCTTTCAATTGTAGCGACAGGTAGCTTTTCAGCGGCTGCTGATGAGCATTATATTTCTCAATCATCCCTCTCGAAAATAATCATTGCGTTGGAAAAAGAATTGAACGTTTTCCTTTTTGATCGCAGTAAACGCAAAGTTATTTTGACCGAGGCAGGACAGGCATTTATAGAGCCTGCTCGGAAACTCAATGCAGACTATAAAGCTCTTATAGAAGAATTGGATAGATATAAATCGGAAACAGATACCTTCTCAGTTGGCACAATTCCTGTTTTGACGCAATATGGAATCACTACCTCAATCGCCCAATTCCGTGTTGAACACCCAGATATTCACTTCGTCATGGAGGAAATTCATGGATTTAATATACTACCAGGCCTGGATGAGCATCGTTTCGATCTTGCTATTGCTCGTCATAATTACATTGATCCTGAAAAATATACTAATTTTGTAGTCAGTAAAGATAAATTACTTGCAGTGGTTTCCAAAAAAAACCATCACGCTACAAGACATTCGATCTCCATTAAAGAATTATCAAATGACAATTTCATTGTTTTTGATAAAGTTACAGATTTACACAGATTGATCATGGATGTATGCAATGATGCAGGATTTGAACCGACAATTTTTTACTCAAGCCAAAAAAAGGTAAGTGTATTCGCACTGGTCGGGACCAATATTGGGCTGGCATTGATGCCTTCCAAGATTTACGAATATTACAAAGATCCTGATGTGGTTGCCATTCCGCTCGATGAAGAAATCGAATGCAATATCGTTCTTATCCACCTGAAAAATAAAAAACTCCCCAAATCAGCAGAATTCTTTATTGAGTTTTTATTGAAAACAAACCTGGACATTTCATAGAAATATCTCTGAAATACAAATTCACAATGATATTCGCTGAATAATTCCATGAATATTGCAGAAACAAAATGGAAATTTCGTCATTGACTTACGCTAGGATAAGTGCTATTATTTGAAAATGACTTACGCTAGCGCAAGGAGGACAAATGGAATTGAAAGAGTGGATCACCACTCAAGAAGCAGCGGACCTACTTGACGTTACTACTGCTCGTATTCGGCAAATGATAGCTGAAAAGCAAATCAACGCGCAGAAAATGGGTGGCAAGTATCGTGGTCAATGGCAAATTAATAAAAAGGACTTAAAAAAACGAGTTCATGAAAAAGGAGTAACAAAAACCATGCGTGTCAAAAATTTGATGACCCCCAGCCCAATTACGGCACATATTGAAACAAATTATAACGAAGCGCTTCGCTTAATGAAGAAAAACAATATCAATCATCTTCCCATTGTTGATAATAAGGGAACACCTATTGGTATTGTTACCACTGGTGGTATGCTGCGAGCTACACCTTCGCCTGTAACGACGCTAAATGTTTATGAGATTGCCACATTATTGGATAATGTCACGATGGGCGATATCATGGTTGGTCCTGTTTTAGCCGTCGATGAAAATTGTAGCATTTCTACTGCAGCCAACTTTATGCTAAACAATAAGATCGACTCCTTATTGATCACACAGGAGGATAACCTGGTTGGCATCATAACCGCAGCTGATATTTTCAGAGCATTCGTTGATATAACCGGTGGAAGTCAGTCTGGTACTCGAATTGAGGCAAAAATACCCAATGAAAAAGGCCATCTTGCCCCATTTATCCAGGCTTTATCAAATGCAGGCAGTTTTATTGTCTCTCTTTCCATCTCCAATGACAGTCCTGAATATGGTTATATTGATGTGAAGGAACGTGGTGGAGATGAAGCCGAGATCCGTAAGGAACTTGATAAATTGGGATGGGTTGAAATTGTAAATTTTCGCAAAAGTGACAGTTATCAACTTCTATCATTTAGTAAAGCGCGAAAATAACCACCGATTTCAAGATAATCAGATGTTTGACATTTCAGGATACTTAAAATCTTATCTGGATGTCTTGCCGATTCTGTTAATCGTGATATCAATTTACTGGACCCGCATCGTCGGGGGACCATGGGTTCCGTCTTCCATGCAGGTAATTTATCGTATGTTGGACATGGCGGATGTCGGTCCGGATGATACCGTTTATGACCTTGGCTGTGGAGATGGTAGGATTCTGGTCGCTGCAGCCAAACGATATCATGCCAGGGCAGTTGGGATTGAGATTGATCCAATACGTTATCTCTGGTGCCAGTTACTGATTTCCGTTCTGGGGTTACGAAAACAAGTTCAAATCATTTTTGGAAATCTTTTTAACACGGATTTAAGCGAAGCGGACGTTGTTGTATGCTATCTGATGCCTGATGCTCTCTCAAAACTTGAAAACAAACTTAAAACAGAGCTGAAACCCGGAAAACGGATAGTCTCTAACAAATTTTCTTTTCCAACGCTTGATTTGGTAACAAAGGATGGCAATGCCTTTCTTTACATAATCACCCCCAATTAAAGAAGTTCTTCGGGTTGTTCTGAACCTGCTAACCAGGCTTTTCCTTCTTCGTATAACTTTTCAACTTCTGGTCCGTGTAAGCCAGGTAGACCATCTTTAACTGATAAGCCATTTTTCGCCTGAATATAACCCAGGTGACGATACCCTTCCGGGAAACTGGCAAGCAGATCTATGTCTAAATCAAGACCAACGGAAGCATCAACAGGATCGAGTCTGTCCTTTTCATAGATCGGTTGCCGACGAACAATTCCCCATTTACCATTCCGCTTCTCAAAGAAATCATAGAAGCAACCAAAGCAAATAACATCAACCCAAACAACATCGAGTGCTGCCCGTTGATGAATAGTCATTTTGATTTGAGAGATAGCACGATTTCCGGAAATATCACAGGTCCATCCACATAGTTGGTTCAGGATGCTACCACTTTTTTTGAAGAGTACACGGCTGGCTTCGATGAAATCTTTGGCAGGTCCCTAAAATCAGGTTGCTGTCATCCAGCCATCATCATGCCAGACTGTCGCAAAGCGTTCCCAATCGCCTACATCACGCTAGAGAACCCAATTCTCTACCACTTCACGGACGGCAAGTTTTTCAATCATTTGATCGTTCATAATTTTTTCTCCAGGTCAGGAATGTTGTGATGTGTCAATGCAATTCCTTCGCACATTTCCTTGATATCAACCGAGAGGGATAATATAGCCGTTTACGAAGCGTTGACCGAAGCTGTCTTCCAGTACTTTCATCACGCGTTGAGAAGCATCCTTTTTCACTTCAATCGGTCTTCCTTCACGAATCAATAAATTAACGTGCACAAAAGCATATTCCGGATTGCCATCTGCGATGCGATAATCGCTGAGACGCACAGCGCGGCTCTTGAGTCCTTTCAAGTTGATGGCTCCTGTTGCTGCTAATTCAGCATGAAGACGTGCAAGGACTTCCTGTACATCAAAATTAAGGTTATCTGTATATTCAAGGGTAAGTTGTGGCATATTTACTCCACTGGCGGCGATCCATACGTATGGAAGGAGGCAATGGTCGGTAAACCCCATGCCTGTCCTTTTTTGCGTTCTGCTTCACTCCAGATGATCGGTTTCCAATCCGGAGCGAGTATTAAACGTGCTCCGGCGTTGGCAATCTCAAAACGAATACCACCTGGTTCAAAAACGTATAAAAAGAAGGTTTGCTGGATGGCATGTTTGTGTGGACCCGTCTCAATGGGTACTCCATGTTCCAGACAGATATCGGCAGCACGTAAAATAGCTTCGCGATTATCCACTGCGTAAGTGATGTGATGCAGGCGTCCTTTTGCTCCCGCCCAGTCTTCAACAATTGCCACATCATAGGTCTTGTTGTTACAGGTTACCCAGGCTGCTTTTTCGGAGCCATCATCGAAAATTACCTGTTCGGTTAACCGCATACCCAGCACTTCCTCATGAAAAACCCGGGATGCATGTACATCCGATGCCAGGATGTTGATATGGTCTAACCTCCGCAAACCGATACCACGATCTGGAAAGCGAGAAGCTTGGTTCTTCAACGCAGGCTTTAACTCCTCTGAAGGCTGATACCATTCAGTCTCGTAATAAATTTCCATATTATGCCCATCGGGACCGGTGAAACAATAGGCAGGGCCATGACCAACATTGTCATCTTTCCACCCTTTTCCCAAACCGGATTTTTCCACAGCTGCTATTCTTCGTTCTAATGCCTGTGGGCTCATTGCACGAAACGCGTAATGCCCCAGAGCAGACAGCGAGGAAGCTGTGAGTTGAAGCGAATGATGTTCGTAATCATCCCATCCACGCAGATATACAGAGTCGCCAACTCGTTCGGTTTCATACATTCCCATCACGTTGACGAAGAAGTCTCTGCTTTCCTCAAGTTTTGGCGTCAACAGCTCAATATGAGCCAAATGGGCCAGATCTAAAATCGGTTCAGTGGTCAATTTTCCTCCCTTTCTTTTCGGCTAATTCACGCAATCCATGCAGGTCATAGGATATTTCACCAGCCTCAAGTTTCTTACGCATAATCATTTCCTTTTCAAAACGTGCTTCTGATGCTTGCAATACTTCTCCTACCTGGTCCTGCTTGATGCACACTCCCCCATCTGCATCCAAGACGATAATATCTGATGGAGCAATCTGTGTGCCGCCAACGGATACAATTCCATTGAGTTCGCCAATCTTATTCTTGCTTGCGCCTTTAGCCCGAATGAAACGAGTCCAAATGGGAAGACCAAGTTCCTTCAATTCTTCCACATCCCGCACCGCAGCGTCTACCAAAATTCCGGCAGCTTTCCTATAACTAATCTGAGTTGCTAACAATTCGCCTATCAACGCTACTGAAGATGGTTCAGGCATAGTCAATACCAATACCTCCCCAGGTCTGATCTGTTCAATAACTGCGTGAACCATCAGGTTATCATCCTGTGCGCATAGCACCGTTCGCGCAGGACCGGCAACGCGACTTCCCGGTAATAGTTGAATTAACGGGATATTGATCAAACCATCCCGTCCTGAAGCCTCGTAGACTGTTGGGACACCAAGTTCACTTAGTCGTTTTAGTTCGTCTGGTTTCATAAGCTCTTTACCACCCAGGGTAATGTGCGTTGCATCGCTTCTGCAAAATTTACTTCTTGCATGCCTGATATGCGCCGGGCATGATTGCCACGACGAGAAGCTAGGTCATTGTAATATGTCTGAAGGTATTTTTGCGCCTTCATACATTCCATTGCCTTCTTTTTTTGTTCCATCACAGGAGTAATATCTACAAATGTGTTTGGATGGAAGTCACATAACTCAGGTTGATGCGGTTCGAAGAAATACAGATCCGGTGGATTAATTCGACTGAAAGCGCTTGCCACACCCGCCCCGGATGATAACAACCGCGCTTTCTGCACTACCTGACTAGTAACAGGATGGTCGGGATTGAACGGGTCAACAGGTGTATGTGTCAGGATGATATCTGGTTGAATTTCGCGAATTATTTCAATAATTTGCTCCTCAGCTGCATCGGTAATTTTCAAGGGATAGTCACCAAGGTCGAGGGAACGGAAATCAGCACCTAAAATATGGGCTGCTGCACTGGCCTCGTCGTGGCGAATACGCTTAACGTTTTCGACAGTTTGGTTCGGTTCCTTCCATAATTCGCCAGATTCACCACGCTCCCCATAAGAAAGAGCAACAACAGTTGTGGTACCTCCTTGCGTTGTAATTGTCGCAATCGTCCCTCCTGCCCGCCAGACAAAATCTGCGGAGTGTGCTCCAATAACAAGTAATTTTTTGGTCATTTTTATCCCTCCAAAATCTCTTTCACCCTCTTTACAGAAGCATGTCTCATAAAGGCAGATTCTCTAATTGGTTCTTGAACCCCGACCCCAGTTCCTAATTCACCTTGCAACTTGCTAAGTTTAGTTTGGCTTACGAAACAATCTATCAGCGACTTGTCAGTTATCATTTTCATCAACCAGGAATGAGCATTCCTTCATGTTTGATAATATGCCGCTTCCAGTCAATCCATTATAGTAACTGGTACTACTATATAAATTTGTCCGCATAAGCTTATGTTTCGCTTATTTTCTCGCTTTCTGAACTAGAAAAGTGAATAAACTCACGCTAAAGCATTACTTCGAGTCAGTCTTTCCAGGAAAGGACAATTGACCGAATTCACTTTTTCACCAAAAAACCGAGTATCTCCATGAATTATCGCCATCAGCTGGTTTAGACCGTCACCCTAAGCAGGTCTGTTTTTCTTTTCGGGCAGGGTTAAATAGAAAAAGCAAATTAAGATTCTTGGAAGTTGTAGATTATTCTCGCGATTCAATTGAATCGCCCACATATTCCATGTCGCGCCACCACTTCTCTTCTGGGGCGGTCATTCGTTCTCCAAGGATCTCCGCTACCTTTATGGCAATCAGTCGAGTGAAAGGCATATCAATGATCAATTTTCGAATCAGATTATGTGGAAAAGTCGACGGATTGCTCCATGGGCAACTCTTGACACAGGTGTTGCACATTGTCCCGTTTCTGTTGGTGAAGTTGTAACTGCCACACCGACGGGTATCCAGCTTCCATGTCTCATAGCCGTTATACATCACCTTTTCGCCAACTGAGATGGCTTTACTGGGACAGTTCTTTGCACATATCTTACAATTTCGGCAAAACTCTTGCAAGCCAAAATCAATGGGTTGGTCCGGGACAATTGGCATATCCGTAAGTACAGCAGCCGCTTTGTATGCCAATCCAAGATAGGGATTCAAGACGATTCCAGCACGACTGACTTCACCAATACCCGCGGCAAGCAAGAGTGGTGGAAGCAACACCGAATATTTATTCACGAAAGAAGGTCCGTATTGAGGGGAAGCATCCCAACCCAGGCGGCGGATGTAATTCGCCATCGTTTCGGTAACCATCCCTAAATGCTGGTAAGACTGGAAACTGATTGGGTCACCCATCCAATCATGACCTGAGGAAGCTCGCATCGCCTTCAACTCTTTACGCATCACAATAACAATCGCGTTCTTAAATCGGGGATTGATCGGGTCTCCCTGTTTATCATGGCTATAATATGCAGACACAGGCACATTGCATGCCCCCATGATATCTGCCTTCAGAAAATAACCAAATGACTTAATGTGATCGGTCAGGAACTCAGGGTCTTGAGGAATCGGTGCTTTTTTTTCAGCAACCGGGTTTAAACTCATCAAAGCAATATGATCAATGACATCTTTTTGTGCAGCGGAGAGAGGAAATTTCCCTGGCAAGCTCTTTTGTACACCTCTTTGTACGGCAGCTCCATATTCACCTCGGGCAGCAAGTCCGTAGGCAGAGTTACGTATGTCAATCCGTTGTATACTATCAGTGATCAGATTGGTAGGTTTTTCCACATGTTTTAAATTCTGGATGCGATCCATCAGTCTACTCACAATCATATTAAGATTGTGGTGATGCAAGATTATGATCAACACCACCACAATCCTTCTTATTTTCTGTCTCTGTAGACAGTTGTTATCGGTTATCTATCTGAAAAAGGAGGTGCTGGATAGAGAATAGCAGTGAAAGCCTGTTCCGGTGGGTAGACAAGATGTGTCACACCACTCTGCCATTGAACCATCGGATTCAATACATTACCAGTACCATCTGCATTGAAGGTCACAGGACCGATCATAGTATCCATATCACTTGCAGCCATCGCGTCACGAACCGCTTTTGTGTCCAATGTACCGGCATTCTCAATCGCCGCAGCAAGAAGCTGCACGCAGGCATAGCCCGGACCTGTCAGAATATCTGCCGGGCGATCAAATTGGGCTTGGTGGGCTGCATTTAGCGCTTCAACACCATCGAACTTCGCCTCGTGGTGCCAACCAGGGAAGATGGTGACATAATCGCCAACCGTACCCATTGCTTCTCCCCAATTGAGACCTTCCGGGGCTCTAATCACAAGTGCAAATTTTGGAGCCCAGTCCAGTTCAGCCATTGTCTTAAACATACCGCTGCCGTCCGGGAAAATGGGTAGGGTTAGAAGAACCTCTGCGCCAGCCGCTTTAGCTTTAAGGATTGCATCAGACCAATCGTTAGGTTTCGCAGGATTCTCAGCATACTCTACAACTTCATAACCATTTGCGTCTGCTTCTGCTTGCCAAAGCTTTCCTATCTCAATTCCCCAGTCATCACTGTAGGTGAAGATTGCAACTTTTGGTTTTTCTCCATCTCCGACAAGTGAATTCAAAATAACAAAGGTGTCCTTTGCTTGTTGTGGGGATTTGGGGAACGGTGAGAACAAATATTGGAAGCCCTGCTGGTGGATCTGGTACAAAGCGAAGGCAACACCGCAATACGGAACCTGATTCTTTTCAGCAATAGGCACTGAAGCTGCGTGCATGGCACTACCACCACCACCCAGATACGCTGTCAAAGTCATGTCTGAATTCAAGTTTTCCATATTAGTGACCGCATTGGTGGGTTCCGATGCATCATCATAGTACGTTAAACGGAGCGGGATTTTTACGCCATATTCTTCTACATACACTCCACCAGCTGCGTTGATATCATCCACAGCAATTTGGTAACCGGGTAAAATCATGTTACCAAGGTCAGCAAATTTACCTGTTAGTGAAATCGAAGAGCCGAGCTCAATATATTCCGGTGCAGGTGGTTTTGTAATTTCAGTTGCTTCTACTACTGCTGTTGGAGCTTCAGTTGCTTTAGCTTCTGTTGGGTTTACTGCAGCTGGTACTTCCGTTGCCATCGCAGGCGCTTCAGTGGGTGCTGACCCACAGCTTGCGAGCAATAAGCTCAATACAATCAAGATCGCGAAAAAACTCATTTGTTTGGTTTTCATACTTATCCTCCATAAGATTCAAATTGGGATTATTTTTTTGAGCACGGTCAAACATTTCCTCGATAGCTTTCCTCCTTTCGCGCATGAACCAGCGTTCTTTTGGGTTTTCTTAGTTCCAGATATTTTTACAACCTATTTTGAATAAACATTATTCTCTGAAACAATCCGATATCCTAAAGAATTTGTTACTGGTGCCTTGGTAACGCACCAGTACCCCTAATTACATCTACTCACTCGGGGGTAGGTTCTTATTAGAATTTGATTTCGATTGACCTGAAATTCCTTTCTTCAGCTTGCCCCACAGAGAAACAATACCACCGGGCAAAAAGAGCACAACGATGATAAACAATGTGCCAAATATGATCAGATGATATTCACCAACATTCATGACTAAAAATTGTTTCAACGCAACAAAAAATACTGCTCCGATGATGGGTCCGATGATGGTACCCTGACCACCAATGTAGACCATCGTCAACATATCCAGGCTCCAGGAAGGTGAAAACGGGTATTGGAAATAGTAGCCAACATGATAGTAAGCAAACATCCCACCTGCCAATCCGGTAAAGAACGCACTGACTCCTAAGGCAATCAGTTTATGCTTCAACGCACTGACACCAAGAGACTCCGCTGCGTCTTCCTCTTCACGCACAGCCATCATACCCAGTCCTAATTTGGAATTTACAAGCAGATATGAGCCACCAATAATTAAAACAGCCAATCCAAGGACAGCATAATAACGAGGTAATAGTTCATAAGCTACAAGTTCTTTGATGGGAAGAGAAGCGATTTCAGGAAATAAATTACCAACCGTAACATTCAGAATCTCCGCTAGTGCCAGTGTACCAATGGCAAAATAGACACCTTTAAGCCTAAAAGCTGGAGCCCCGATAATCGATGCAAAAGTCACAGCCAGGAGACCTCCTACCAAAATACTTGGAATAATATGCACCCCTTTTACCCAGAGTAGGCGTGTTGCTAAAGAACCCAAACCAAAAAAAGCAGCATGCCCCAGACTGGTCTGCCCCGTATAACCACCGAGGATATTCCAACTCGTAGCCAGAATGACATACAACAAGATCAAGACCAGGAGGTTTATGGTGCTTTCTTTTTCAATCACCATGGGCAGGCAAGCCATAATAACGATGAGGAGGATGATAAAGATGATTTTCTGATTTTTCATGATTACCTTTCCTTTGTGCCGAATAGTCCCTGGGGTTTAAAGATCAAAACCAGCAGAAAGAAGATAAGACCAACCACCTCACGGTAATTGCCACTAATAAAAAATGCAGTAGCTGATTCAGTGGCACCCAGAAGAATACCTCCCACAAAAGTACCCATGAAATTGCCCACTCCCCCCAATACCATCACAATCAGTGATTTCAGGGTCCAATGCAACCCAATAGATGGACTTACTGAATAGCTAACAAGCACCAAAGTACCAGCCACTCCGGCTAAGGCTGTTCCAATCAGAAAGGCAAGCATATAGACCTTCTGTACATCAATCCCCACCAGCGAAGCTGCCTCCCAATCCTCTGTTGTAGCACGGATAGCTTTCCCGATATAAGTTTTGCGCAGGAATTGCTGTAAGGCAAATAAACATACCAATGAAATCACCAAACCTGCAACGCGCACATAAGGGAAACGTATACCGAGCAACATTAAAGATTCTGTGGCATAGGATGTGGTAACCCCGCGATCATTTGCAGTCCAAAGATTCAATGCAATGTTTTGTAAGATCAAGGTTAAACCAAACCCGACCAGCATAGTATTTTTAATCTTTTGCTCTTCTGTCATTTTGACCATGCGAACAAATAGCAGTTTATATAGAACTAAACCGATCACCAGGAGGAAAAGGATTGTTAATGGAAGTGAAAGGAAAGGGTCGATGTTTAAAATTTTAAAAAGCCAAAAGGTGGAATATCCACCAAACATCAAGAGCTCTCCATGGGCTACATTGAGGAACTTCGTAACCCCAAAGACCATGGCAATTCCCACTGCCGCCAATCCATATAGGGCTCCCAACATAATACCTATTACCAAATTTTGCGTTATCGCCTCTAACATAGTTCCTGTCCTTTCCTATCCTAAATATGCAGCGCGTATGGATTCAAACGATAGGAGAGAATCACCTTTTCCTTCTCCAATGATCCTGCCATTCTCAATGACGTATGCCCTTTGAGCTAATTCCAGTGCTGCCCTGACGTTTTGTTCCACCAGCAGGACAGTTACACCTAGTTTGTTTATTTTCTCAATCATGACAAACATTTGTTGAACAAGAATCGGAGCCAATCCAAATGAAGGTTCATCAAGCATTAAAAGTTTGGGTTTTGACATTAACGCTCGACCAATAGCCAACATTTGCCTTTCCCCACCGCTTAGAGTTCCTGCTTGTTGATTCTTTCGCTCTGCCAGACGTGGAAAAATTTCGAATACCCAGTTCATGGACTTATCCTTGACTTTTCTAGCTCTAGAAGGAAAGGATCCCAATTCCAAATTTTCAATAACTGTCATTCCGGCGAACACTCTACCACCTTCAGGTACCTGAGAAATCCCAAATTCAACAATTTTGTGAGCTGGCGTTTTTCGTAAATTGTTACCATTGAATTCGACCGATCCGGATGCTATTTGCAGCAATCCGGTGATCACTTTCAAGGTTGTTGTTTTCCCGGCTCCATTTGGACCTACCAGGGCAACCAATTCTCCTTCTTTTATCTCCATTGAAACTCCCCAAAGTGCCTGGAGATCTCCATAAAAAGCATTTATGTCATTTAGTTTAAGCATGTGGTTTTCCTAGGTATACATCGATAACTTCTGGATTGTGAATAACATCTTGTGGAAGGCCTTCTGCTATTTTTTGCCCCATGTTCAACACAACGATGCGATCAGAGAGACCTACAATTGCTTTTACGATGTGTTCAACCATCAGAATGGTCAAATTGAACTCTTTTTTTAACTTACGGATCAAATTCATAGCATCCTCAGCCTCAGCATGGTTCAATCCTGCCATTAATTCATCCAAAAGGAGCAATTGAGGCTTTGCAGCCAGAGCTCTGGCAAGTTCAACTCTTTTACGTTCCATCAATGTCAGGTCCTTCGCCATTTTGTCCGCTTTATCCAAAAGACCGACCTTATCAAGGTATACTTTCGATTCTTCAGCGGCAACTTTCAGGCTCTTGACTGATTCTTTGCCGTACATTCTGCCCACCATTACATTCTGCAACACTGAAAATTCAAGAAACGGTTTTACCAACTGAAAAGTCCTTGAAATCCCCCTTTCGCAGATTTGATAACGTGGAAGGCCGGCAATATTCTTCCCCTGAAACACGATCGTACCAGAACTTGGTTTTAGACAACCTGTAAGAAGGTTTATCGTTGTGGTCTTTCCAGAGCCATTTGGACCGATAAGTCCAATGATCTCTCCTTCCTCAATAGTAAAGTCCACATTCCAGACTGCCTTCAATCCCCCAAATGATTTGCTAAGCAAATCAATCTTCAACAAACTCATGCAATCCTCCTCAATGAATTGTTTTCCCTGTCAATCCCAATAAAGTAAAAAACTCGAAAACCATCTATCCGCCGGACATTGGCGGAAAGAAACACAAACGACTACCAGGGTGCACAAGATTTTCCGGTTCACTCTGCACACCATCGACCATGATCAACCCTATTTCCTCTTCTTTTAGCCCTAAGATGTTGATTACATCACGTATCAAGGTCGGGCTCATTACTTCCAAAGCTTGACGCCGTTGTTTGTCTTGAAAAAGCTGTCCAAAAACCTCAATATCAATATTCATCAATCACCTATAAAGAATCGAACACCGAATCCAGCTCAGAATCTGGTACATCGAAAACGACATTATGGGGAGTAAGAGGTTCTTCTCGCATATATTCAGGAATTTGGTGATCTGCTGCGGTTAATCCTGCCTGATGGTTGAATTCCAATTCATTCCGCAGAACATCCCTGTAAAATTGATCTAAATCATCCATATCCCAGTTCCAACCATAGATCCCATTTACCATATCAGCCAAAAGTTTTGGATCTGCAAGTACAGGAGGTCGTGCAAATAAACAAAGTCCAGTACTATCAAGCATTGCTGAGATTATTTGCAATTTTAGAGAAAGCTCTTTTTGTCCATCAATTCCTAAAGGATTTACTTCATTTCTCGCTCCAAATGCATTACCTGCTGTGTGATCGGCTCCTTGAGGTGATGTGGCGTAAGTAACGCCGTTACCTTTTAAGCTGCGTGGATCATATCCGGGTATCGCTTGACCTAATACTGCTGGTACACGTCGTATTCCCAAAACTCGCCCTGTTGTAACTGCACCATTTCCAATAACCCGTCCCAATACAGTGCCTTCACCAACCTGTGCTAATAATGAAATTATGCCATCTGTATCTCCATACTGAGCTAATCCTGCTTCTATGGCTATCCCAAGTGCTGCTCCCGTCTCGATAGTATCCAATCCAAAATCATTGCACATGTAATTCAATCGCGCTACATCATCCAGATTTCCAATTCCTAAATTTGAACCTACCAATGCGATCGTCTCATATTGCAAGGTACCAACAATCGGCATACCATCTTCATCAACATATTGGTTTCGACATGCAATCACACAACCAGGCATGCAGCGGGTACCTATCTTTCCCTCACGCGCAAGGATTAATTCGCGCATCACTTCACCACGTAGATCTTCAGCTTTATCGAACTTACCATTACTAAAGTTTCGTGTGGGGAAAGAACCCATTTCATTTACAGCGGCCACAATCGAAGCTGTACCATACAAGTGCTGAGACCCTTTCGTTCCTAACTTGGGATTATTGATCAATTTTTGGGCAAAGTCTCGAGCTGCTGTTCTAAATAAATCTTCATTCTCAAAATGTATTGATTTTCCAATTGGTTTTTCAATAACGACAGCTTTCAAACCTTTGCTGCCCATAACAGATCCTAAACCGCCTCGTGCTGCATGATTACTGCGTTGTTCACGTTCCCCAGATACAGAAATACCAGCACCAGTCAATTTATACTCGCCGGCTTGACCAATTGAAATAACCGTACAATCCGCATCATACTTTTCTTTCAAACGATCAGAAGTTGCATATGTGCCCAGTCCACATAGATCGTCAGCAGGTAATAATTCTGCCGATTCATTTCTGATCAGTAAGTAATAAAACAATCCGTCTTCAGCCTGACCCTCAATAACAATTGCTTTAATACCCAATTTACCAAGCATATCACCGGCATTTCCCCCTGCATTGGCTTCTTTAATCCCATTTGTTAGGGGACTCTTACCCCCAACTGATAGACGCCCTGCAGTTGTAACACCAGCACCTCCAAATAGTCCTGGAGTAAAAATTAATTTATTATGGGGACCAAGCGCATCACAAGTTGGAGGAACTTCTTGCAAAAGCACGCGGGCTATAAGCGCTCTACCTGCTGATTTTTCATATTTCTCAGAGACCTGCTCAAAACTGCATTTTCGAGATTTCATTTCCACTCGTAAAATCTTCATTTATTTCTCCTACTTAAAAATAATTAGTAAAAAAGGCATGATAATCAATCCAATAATGATTGAAAAAGAAATAATTCCTGCTGCAAGTTCTGTATCTAAACCTTCGGATGCTGCAAACACCATTGGTGCCACTCCCACAGGAACGGAAGAACCCAACGTTACAACAACGCGATCAAGACTCTGGAGGTTAAACAGAAAAACAATGAGTTGGCCAAACAAAAATCCGACACCCATCCGTAGAAAAACTGACATTCCTATAAGTTTAAATTTTGGAAATTTAAAATTCACAAAAACTCCTAAAGCGATCATTGCCAGGGGAGTATTGGCAGCGCTTATCGGGTTGAGCATTTTTAAAAGGAATGGCGGTAGTTCGATTCTCAGTAGATTCACTACCAGACCCAATAAGACTGCCCATAAAATTGGAAGAACAACAACTTTTTTCAGACTGTACAATATCCCTGCAGGGGTTTTTGAACCAAAAGTTGTCGCCAGATAATAACCATAGCCACTTGTTACAAGAGAATTTCCAATATCGAAAGCAGCCAGTCGGCTGATGCCGGCTTGACCATAAGCAGCCTGAATGATCGGAAATAGAAAATTTCCGATATTCATTACCATACTGGATAAAATTACTACGCCAGCTACTGAGTCTTCGAGGTTCAACCATTTTGTAATTCTTCCTGAAAGAAGTCTTAAGAACATCACAACAAGGAGGCTGCAAAAAGCCAATAATCCCAAATTAGTTGGATCTACATTCGCTTGCGATATTGATAAAAAGATAACAGAGGGTAAAGTTAGGGATAAGATCAACCTGGTCAAGAATGATCCATCTTCCAGCTTGATCACGTTAATTTTTTTTAAGATGTACCCAACCATTACTAAGCTTATTACAGGTAATATCTCGGCAATGGTTGGGTTCATGGAGTATTAAGGAGATCCTTATGATCTGATAGGTCTACGGGGGATATGCGATCGTATAAATATGTTTACCACCATTTAGTGGTCCTTTTAATAATGATTCAATCTCAGCCGGATCCCGCATAGTAGTTTTATCAGTAGGCGGAAGTTCTCCAGCAGGAAATCTGGTCAAAATATCACCAATCAATCTTTCTAGATAATCAAGAAGGTGGTCAAGTCCAGGTTTCGCTTTTTCAGGATCAGCCAGTGTAGGTCGTCCAATGACTCCTTCAGGGAAATTAATAACTTCAATACCACCTAATCCTACATGTTCGTGCCCCTTGATCGGTGCATGATAAACTTCTCCACCTTTATCAACATGCCCTGGGGGAAGGAACCCCTCAGCTTTTGTATCAACAGCTAGTTCCATGTGCATAAATTCCGGGAAAAGAGCCAGTGAATAGGATGCTTCTACTTCACAGGCATGCTGGAAAGGTGTTTCGAAAGGTCCGCCATGAGCTTTGTCTTTAAGGAAATCATGAATGACCGTAGGCCAATGCAGTGATATTAATAAGCAAGGAACTTGATATTTCTTGGCAAATTGATGCAATGCAAGTGGAATTACTTCTTCCTGTCCATGGCCGTTTAAGAAAATTTGTTTTCTAAATCCCATATTCCAGAGACCGGCTATAATCGCTCGGAGATTTGCAAGGAATGCATCTTCAGGGACTACGACAGTTCCTGGCATTCCAAGATGATTGTATGGATGAGATCCATACCAGACTGGTTCGGCAATGGTGCAACCGGTTTTTAAAGCAACTTGTTCAGCCATTCTGGTTACTAGAAATGTATCTTCTCCCAGGGGTTGCGCTGCGCCATGACATTCAGTACTTCCGACAGGAATGATTATCAGGTCATTCTTTTTTAAACGAGCGTTTATCTCTGTCATGTTCATTGTTTGAAGATATAACTGTTCCGGTCTTTCCATTCGGCCACCATCAGGTGGAAATTGCCAATTTCCCATTTGTGTCTCCTTTCGCAAATTTACTAAATTAATAAACTAGGTTGTACCTAAGCTACAGGGAGATGTAAATCTGGGGAGAACTTTGGTGTTTGTGTAGCTTCGGGATAATATTTATTAACCATTTCAACAACAATTGAAGCTTGATCTGCCATTTTCCTACCATCGTTTGCAGAAGTTAATTGACCATGACCAGCAACAACTGAATTACCGGTTTTACAATGAACTGGAGCTGCAACACGGACAATTTCAGGCGCTTCGTACACTCGAATAAAACCGCCGGATCCAGGTGGGTTATCGGTGTGAACATCCAGTGGAGTTTTAATGGCTGCACGTAAAGCAGCAATCATCGGAATCTGTAAATCACGAACTGGATTGATGCTGTCAGCACCAAGGCTTTCGAGAAGTTTAAATGATGCAGGATTACATTGACCTAAATGAGCGGAAGTTTTGAAAATAATATCATTTGGGAGTGCACCATCTTTACGCATTTGACCAACAAGCCACAACATTCCTTCATCGTAAATTAAGAAACCTCTGCATCCCAGGTCATATCCCCGTTTAACATCTTCTACTGCCCGTATTAATTGTTCCATTCCACGCAATCGATAACTAATACGAACACCTTGTTCAGAAAGAACTGTAGCACCGGTATCATAGGTTGCACGAGGACCAACAGAAAGCATCAATTCTGCACCATAATCAGCACATAATTTGCAATACTGTTTGATTTCTTCACGTGTATGCCGGAACATACCATAGGTCTCAGTTACACGATTGATGGTGATATTGTTTTTTGTGGCTGTGTCCAACAATGCAGCAACTGCATCCGCAGTATTGACCGTTGGAACTTCAATCCGGAATGCGGCTCCATCTGGAAAACGCAATGTGGATGTTGGCATGTCAAACAAATCGCCTTCTGGTAATCCAATCTTTTTTAGGTAATTACGAGTTTCTTGAAAAATCATTTCTTTCTCCTTATTTAGTATGTACATTCATTAGCTGCAGTGAGCCGGTAACGGCGGACTGTAGACCCAAACGAGTTTTAGAGGCTCATCTCCGATGTTTTCTAAGCGATGTTTCTTGCCAATCGGGTTATAAAATGCTGTCTCAGGACCAATTTCCCATTCCCCTTCACCCTCTATGACTATTTTTGCATGTCCGCTGATCAGAAACAAAACTTCTTCTGAATGCTCATGCACGTGATCTGGAATCATGCTCCCTACTTCTGTTATGTTCATCCCCATCGATAGATTATGAACTCCACCAAATTTTGGCGCTAACAATAATTTAGAAACACGGGGTGGTGTACGAAATTCGCCTTCAACATCGGCTGCCTTTACATAAGGTTTGTTAATCATTTGTTTACTCCTGGGAGGTTTTGGCGACGTTTGTTTCATAGAATGAAACTATGTTTCGCTTAATGTTACAGTGTGATTGTAGCAATAGTTTCATCTGTTGTCAATAACTTTCATCTGGCAATAATTAAATGTTGATTATTGCCAGATATCACTTTTCTTGATTTTTTAAATATCAATAAAAATAACCTTTAAAACTTGACTTACCCAATTAAAAGTGATAAAGTGAAACATAGTTTTATCTAATAAAACTATTCATTTTTTGGATATTCAATTCCATTTACTATAGAGAAAAAAATAAATTAATGATTATTAGATAGTCAAAAAAATTTAGTGTTCATGAAAGACGGTATTAATATGGAAAATATTACTTATAAAATTCCTTATAGTAAATCATCTTTAGAGTTTACCCTCCTCCCAGGGATGAAATCGGATGTTGCGGTATCCCAGGATGTTCAATCCAATAGAGGATGTCCCTTTTGCAATAAAAGATGCACTTAACCATCCTATAGGCACACCACCATTGAGAGAAATGGCGAACAAGGGAGATAGGGTATGTATCGTTTTTACTGATATCACGCGCGCCACTCCGGATCATCTGCTTGTTCCAGCAATTCTAAAAGAATTGGAAATTGCTGGAGTAAATGATCAAGACATAACACTCCTATGCGGAATTGGGATGCACCGGCCTTCAAGCCTGGATGAAAAAGACATCAAGTTGGGTAAAGATATTGTTGCGCGCTACCGAGTAATTGACAACGAACCTCAAAATCCGGATGCACTTGTGGATATGGGCATTACCCCTGGTGGCGTACCAGTTTTTCTTCATCGGGCAGTTGTGGAAACTGATTTGTTAATTGCAACTGGTATCGTTGAGCCTCACCAATATGCCGGTTATTCCGGAGGTCGAAAAACCGTTGCAGTTGGTGCTGCAGGAGAGGCATTAATCGCTCACACCCACGGACCGGCATTTATTGATCATCCTGGAACTCGTCTTGGTCAAATTGAAGGCAATCCATTTCATGATGCAATTTCGGAAGCAGCACGACGTGCAAATTTACGTTTTATTCTGAATGTTGTTTTGGACGATGACAAACAGTATTCTACGAGTATCTGCCGGTGAACCGGAACTGACTTTTCACAATCTGGTTAATTTTGCAAAAACTGTTTATGAAGTACCGATCTACAAACAATATGATATTGCCATCGGCGGAGTCGGCTTCCCGAAAGACGCAAATTTATACCAGGCCAGCCGGGCACCATCGTATCTTTACTTTGCGCCCACACCGGTTATTCGACCAGGTGGCTATTTTATCATTCCAGCCAGGTGCGAAGAAGGTGCCGGAGCGGGTGTTGGTGAACAACGCTTTTTAGCAGCCATGCAGGATGCACCGGATATCCAGTTTATACTGGATGATGCCCGTCGTAATGGTTATCCTCCTGGGCAGCAAAGGGCATTTGTTATGGCTAAGGTTCTGGAAAATACAAATGTGATCATTGTCGGTAGCGAGTGTCCGGATTTGATTGCTGACTGTAAAATGATCCCGGCTGCGACAATGCAGGAAGCACTCGAAATTGCCGCATCCAGTCTCGGGATCGATTGTGATGTCTTAATCGTACCGCATGCCATGCAGACTCTTCCGGTTTTAACGCAACGCCCATAATTTGCCAGGTGTATAAATGGCTTTAAGTGAAAGTTCAACTAATTTTTTCTTGATTGGTAGACAACATGAATATTTTGACAGATCTGGAAAAACCAAATGAATCTGATTACTTGAATTGCATCCGTTGCGGATTATGTTTATCTGTTTGTCCAACATACCGGGAGCATTTAAGTGAAACCGCGTCACCACGTGGCCGGGTCGCATTGGCAAGAAAAGGACTGGATGGTCAGATGGAACTCAGTCCAAATCTTTACGAGCAAATGTACAGTTGTTTTGCCTGCATGGCCTGTAATGTAGCTATGTCCGGTAGGAATTAAACCTGCCGATTTGGCACTTTCATTACGATATGTACAGGAACAAAAGAAACCATCCGGATGGAAGAAAAACCTCTTCGAGAAGTTAATTCCACATCCGGGAAGAATGGAAACTGCAACCTTTCCACTGCGCCTTTACCAGAACCTGGGGATTCGGAAACTTGTTTATGCCCTGCGAATCAATCGAATTTTACCCAGACAATTGCGCGATCTTGAATCGATGCTACCCGCATTTACCACAGCGACCTTTGAGAAAAGTTTTACCTGAAATCACTCCTGCCCGATCTGAAACAAAACATCATGTTGGTTTTTTTCTTGGGTGTGCCCAAAGTTTGATGTTTGCCGAAGAAAGTGCTGCGACATTAAGGGTATTGAGCCGCAATGGATGTGAAATCCATACTCCCGCTGATGTAAAATGCTGTGGAATGCCAGCACACGGTTATGGACGTCTTGACCTTGTTCGAGAAGCAGCAAAACATAACATCACCGCCTTCATGGATTCAGATTTGGATGTTATTATCACTGATTGCGCAACTTGTGGTTCAACTCTTAAAGAATATGGGGAATACCTTAAAGATGATCCGGAATGGGCTACAAAAGCAGCCAAATTCAGCAATAAAGTGAGAGATGTCAGTGAGTACCTGGCAGAAATTCCACTTGAAAAACCAAAGGGAAGGATCAATAAACGGGTCACATATCATGACCCCTGTCATTTGCGACGGGCACAGAATGTTTGGAAACAACCACGGGAATTATTGCAGATGATCGATGGAATTGATTTTGTCGAGATACCGGAATCAGATTGGTGTTGTGGTTCAGCCGGCAGTCAACTGATCACACATTACGAAACATCCATAAAGGTGATGGACAGAAAAATGGATAATCTGGACAGTACGAAAGCGGAAGTAATCGCTACGGGGTGCCCAGGGTGTCAGATGCAATTAAATACTGGGATACAACGACATAATCTCGATGTGCAAGTTGTTCACCCGATTACACTTTTAGATGAAGCATACGAGGCATCCAATGAATGATCAACTTATCAAGCAATTAAGTGATATTGTCGGAAAAAAACACGTTCTTTATACACCGGAGGATCTGGCGGTTTATGGTTATGATGGAACTTTTATGGAAGGCTCTTCCGGTTTTGGTAGTGTTGCCAGAGAATACAGAACAAGTTAGTAAAGTTGTCAAAGTAGCTGCCGCTAATCAGATTCCGATAGTAGCTCGTGGTATGGGTTCGGGAATGGCAGCTGGTTCGGTCCCTATGAATGGTAAATGAGCTGGTTATCAGTCTGACTCGTATGAACCGTGTCTTAGAGATGGATACCGAAAATGCAATAGTCAATGTTGAAGCAGGTATAGTTACATATGACTTGCAAGCATTTGTTGAAAAGATCGGTTTATTTTTTCCACCGGATCCATCCAGTATTCGCCATTCGACAATCGGAGGAAATATAGCCTGCAACGCTGGTGGTCCACGTTGCCTGAAATACGGTGTGACAGGTGATTATATTCTGGGACTAACGGTTGTACTGGCTGATGGTCGAATTTTGAAGACAGGTGGCAAACAAATCAAGAACGTCACTGGATACGACCTCAACAGTTTGTTCACCGGATCCGAAGGGACACTTGGCTTGATTACTGAAGCCTTATTACGTTTGGTGACCAAACCCAGATTTACGAAAACGGCTTTATCCGAGTTTGCATCTCTATTCCGATGCTTCAAAAACTGTAAATGCAATTCTCATGGCCGGCATTGTACCGGCGTCATTGGAATTAATGGACCAGACTGCCATTGTTTGCATTGAAGAAGCAATGCATTTGGGTTTAAATACCAATGTCGAAGCTTCATTAATCATCGAAACGGATCGGTGCTGATATGCAAACAGTTTTGAATGAGATAGAGCTTTGCGCTGAGATTTGCAAAAATAATGGTGCCCAAACTGTAAAATTAGCACAAAACGAAACCGAACGGGCAAATTTGTGGAAAGCAAGGCGTTCCATGGCACCATCACTGGCACGCATATCTCCAAATAAACTTGGTGAAGACATCACGGTACCACGAAGTGCTATTCCCGAAATTATTCAACGCCTACGCGCTATCAGTAAAAAATATGACATGCAAATTGTAATTTTTGGGCATGCAGGTGATGGAAATTTACACCCCAATGTATTGTTTGACAAACGCGACCCGGAACAATGGGCAACGATGGAAAAGGTTGTTAAGGAAATATTTGAGCAAACACTTGCGGTTGGTGGTACCCTCTCAGGAGAACATGGTATCGGTATGCTTAAGCGTCCCTACTTGGAAAATGCACTTGGACCTGTGTCACTGGATGTTCAAACGCATATCAAAAAAGCATTAGACCCCATGAATCTTATGAACCCCGGAAAGATTTTCCCAATCAATTCTTAATTTTGGAGCAAACAATGAACTGACCAAAATATCAAAGTACCGGTAAAGACCCTGGTAGATTTCATCCAGACAGCAATGATCGCAATGGGTTCAACTGAAGAGGATTCCAGAATAATTGCAGATGTAATTATCACGTCAGACCTCTGGGGAATCCGTTCGCATGGGATTGCTCACTTGAAAATGTATTACGACCGAATAAAAAATGGGTTACAACTCCCCGCTACCAACATATCAGTCATTAAAGAAACATCCACGACAGCAGTGCTGGATGGCGGAAATGGAATGGGTATGGTAGTCGGACATCATGCCATGAAAAATGCAATCGATAAAGCCAAAAAGTTCGGGTTAGGTGCTGTTGCAGTTCGAAATTCAAGCCACTTTGGTGTCGCTGGTTATTATCCCCTTCTCGCTGCTACCGAGGGTATGGTCGGATTTTGTGTTACCAACGCACATCCCTCAACTGCACCGACATTTGGTATAAAACCAATGCTCGGCACGAATCCAATTGCAGTGGCTGCACCTACCGATGAAGAATTTTCCATTATATGTTTGACGCTGCTACCTCTATAGTTCCCCGCGGTAAAATCGAAGTATCAGCCCGAACGAACAAACCAATTCCGGAAGGATGGGTAATCAATAAAGATGGAGTCTCAGCCACGGATACCCAGTAATATGATTGAAGAAATGAATATGGGAAATGTGGCTTGTTGCCTTTAGGTGGATTGGGCGAGTTAATCGGCGGACATAAAGGATACGGATTGGCAACTATGGTTGAGATTTTCTCTGCTGCTTTCCAGGATGGAACTTATTTATGGGGTTTAACCGATACAGATCATGAAGGGAATACAACAATTCTTGCGCATTGGTCACTTTTTCATGGCAATAAATATTGAAAGTTTTATTCCATTGGCAACTTCAAAAAGATCACCGGAAATATTATGCGCGATTTACGGAATTCACCCATTTCACCTGGCAATCACCGCATTTTTACAGCCGGAGAAAAGGAATATCTAAATACTCAAAAAGTTTTGGCCGAGGGTGTAGAAATACCACCTAGCCGTGCAAAAAAATCTGCTTTAACATTGCAAGCTGAATTAGGTCTTTCCAGGGTTAATTTGGGTTTCTAATTAGACCAATTTGCTTTGTTATTGGGAGAAATACAAAAAACACCAGGGTTAATCGTAATTCCCTGGTGTTTTCGTTTAAAGTTCAATTTATTGCCCATAACCCATGCGCCTGGAGATCGAGAAAGCGGCTTTTTTGAATGCTGCAGCAATATCAGTAATCCGTTCTGGTGTCATACGGCTAATTGGACTGGGGCTACCGATGGCTGCCACAATCCTACCCTGACGATTATATATAGGAGCAGCTATCGCACAAACGCCTAGTTCCAACTCCTCGTAGTCAACTGCATAACCGTTCTTTCGAATCATGTCAAATTGATTGTGTAATTCGTTTAAACTGACGACTGTATTAACTGTATTCTTAACTAAAGGGAGCTTTAATATTGCATCCAATTCAGACTCTGGTAGGTATGATAAAAATAATTTTCCGCTGGCAGTACAATAAGCCGGTAACCTTTGACCAACTGCAGCTGAGATTGTAAGCGCATGATTCCCTTTAATAATTTCGATGTAAAATACTTTCCCTTGGTCAAAGACACTTAAATCACAGGTTTCATCCCATATTTCAACCAACTCTTTCATATATGGAAGTGCTTCCCGGCGTAAATCCATTCGCTGAATTACTTTGAATCCCAAACTAGCGAGTTCAGTACCGAGGCGATATTTCTGACCATCTTCTAGCCACTCAAGATAACCATGATTTACCAGCGTTGTTACAATTCTATAAGCCGTTGCTTTATGAAGGTTTACAACCAGTGCAATTTCAGATATCCCCCGCTCAGGATGATCGTTATCAAAACATGCCAAAATATTAAGTGCCCGTTCAACTGCACGAACGTTGTAATCGTTTGGATCTTTCATAATTTAACTTTTTCTCGCTTATGAGATAAGGATTTTCCAAGTTTTTTAATTATAATCCAAAACGATTCATATTATTAAAATAAACATACTATTTAATGAAGAAATACGACCTTTTTACTCGTTCGCTTGCTTCGCCTATCCCTGTTTTGATCAGATATATAAAGGCAGTCAGCATTCTATAGAAAAGGGACCGGCAATCAACTTTTTTGTTGGTCGTTCAACTTGTGCTGTAAAAAATCAACAAAGATTTCCGCTGACCTGGGAAGTTTTTTATTCTTTAGCCAGACAAGCACAATATTGCATTCAATTGTTTCTTCTAAAGGTATGGATAAAACATCAGGATGATTATGGTATTCAAATACTTTGGATGGCATTAATGCAAGACCGATGTTTGCTCCTACCAAACTGAAAACGCTAACTTTACGATGACTCGAATAAAATATTGTTGGAGTAAAACCAGCTTTTTGACATACTTCCATAATTAATTTACGTAAATCGGTCACTTTGTCAAATACAATGAAATTGTCTTTGTAAAGTTCGTTTACAGAAATTGAAGTTCTGGATGCATAGGGGTTATTCTTAGATACCATTACCAATAATTTATCCTTGCAGATTTCTACGGTGCTGTGTTTTTCTTCGTTAATAAAATTATGGCGCGTGATAGCCAGATCAAATCTTCCCTCATCCAAAGAAGATAGGATATTCAGACCATCTATTTCTTCAAGGTCAAATGAGATTTTTGGGTAAGCATTACTAAACTCGGCAAAATCTGAAGCGATTCCATATTCTGGGATGATTGGTATCACAGCGATATCAAATGTATCTGTGTTGGATTTGTATGATTTTAGCTCAACGATCATGTTTTGGTTCAGGGCTTTAAACTTATGAGCATAGTCTAAAAATGCTTCACCAGCACTCGTCAGGCTTACTTTGCGCTTACTACGATCAAATAATGAAACACCAATCTCTTTTTCCAGCTCGATGATCTTTTTTGAAAGTGCAGACTGAGAAATAAAATGATCATCAGCCGCTGCTGAAAAGCTGCCTTTTTCTACAATGGATAAAAAGTAAATGATTTGACGGAAATCCACAATATTAATCTATTCCTATATCGAATAGATTGTATCACAAAACGAATTGCTGACGAACCACGCAAAGTGTTACGCTAATTTTATGAATGCTGCGATAAATTTGCAGAAAAATCTAGTATTTGGAAAAGGAGTGAGAATATGAAGAAATTTGTTATTATGATTTTATTAACTACCATGGTTTTAGTCTCAGCGTGTTCTGCTACACCTAAAACCTCATCACCGGACGTAGAGGCGCTCCCATCAACTGAACCTCAAGGGAAAGAAATTATTGCAGTTTGTTTGCCCGCGTTGGATAACCCCTTAATGTTGGCAATTCAAGACACGTTCAAGAATGGGTTTGGAGCTGATTATGATGTTCAAGTTGCCAGCGCTGATGGAAGCGCTGTTAATCAGGCAACACAGGTTGAGAATTTCACTGCTATGAATGTGAAACTCATGGTTGTTATGGCTGTAGAGGCTTCAAGTCTGGTTCCGAAATTAGTAGCAGCGCGTCAGGCAGGCATAGTTACGATGGTCATCGGCGGGGATCCTGGCGATCCTGAATCATATGACAGTGTCATGATGATGAATCAGTTTCTCTCAGGCTATTATGAAGCTTATATGGCAAAAGTATGGGTTGATCAAACCTTCCCGGATGCTCCTGATGGTTCAATTCAAACAGTAATTTTTGAATCAACCTTAAACACTGACGCAACCAACCGCTCCAATGGAATGAAAATGATTGCTGAACCATTTATGAAAAATGTAAATGGTGAATATATTGATGCGACTGGTGCTGTTGTTGGTGACGCAGGTAAAGTTGCCAACCCTGCATATTCATCAAAGGTTGAAATTGTGCAAACTGTTCAAGCTGAGATGTTCCAGGCTGGTCAAACTGCAATGCAGAATGTATTAGCAACCAATCCTGATGTTAAACTGGTTTTAGCATATGCTGGCGATGGAGGTATGGGTGCTTCACAAGCTTTGGTTGATGAATTTGGTAAAGGTCCAAATTTGAGTGTCATCAAGGATCTGAATCAAGTAGCAGTTTTTGGCGTAGGAATGATCGGTGCAGAAGGTCCTGCGGTTCTCGATTCAGGAACAAACAAGACTGTTTTCCGAGGCACAATTCGTTTTGGTGGTGATCTAGTTGGCAGAACTAATGAAATTGTTGCGAAAATGCTTAAAGGAGATATCACAAAAGTGATTTATGATCCACTCGACATCGTCACTTTTGTTGATGGAAAACTGATGGCGCAACCGATTTTGGACACAGAGGTATTCCAAGTACCTGCCACACCATTAGAGGAAGTCAGGTTAGGACCTCCCCCTGGATAATTCATCGGACCCGAGCTTGATAAAATGAGAAGGTACGATCCCCGGTAAACCAACTTATCCAAAATTTTAATATAGATAATGATTTGACAAATGGGTTGGGGTAAAGTCTTAAAAGGATTTCCTCAACCCATTAATTAACTCCTCATGGACATTTATTAATGAGCAACGTAATCTTATCACTAAGAAATATTACCAAAACATATCCAGGTGTTGTGGCATTGGATAATTTTTCGATGGATTTCAACAAGGGGGAAGTCCATGCCCTGTTAGGCGAAAATGGGGCAGGAAAATCCACCTTGATAAAAATTATCTCAGGTGCCATCGAATCTGATGGTGGAGAAATCATATTTGACGGAAAAATTTACTCAAAAATGACCCCTTCATATGCCCGAAGCCTCGGTGTTGAAGTAATTTACCAGGAATTCAGTCTTGTGGAATCATTATCCGTTGCCCATAATGTGTTTTTAGGTGAAAACTCAGGATTTTTCACTGATATAAACGCTTTACGAAAAAAAGCGAAATCAATATTTGCAGATATGGGTGTCGATATCGATACTTCTGCTATTGTCAGAACTTTGAGCCCCGCAAAAAAACAACTGGTTGAAATTGCGAAATCAATCTCCCGAAATGCCAGGATTTTAATCATGGATGAACCAAGTGCACCGCTCAGTGCATCAGAAGTTGAAACCATGTTCAATATTATTTGTAAATTAAGAAATAAAGATGTTACTGTTATTTATATTTCTCATCGACTTGAAGAATTATTTAGAATATCCGATCGGGTAACGGTAATGCGCGACGGTCGATATGTGGATACTTTAATGACGAAAACAACCAATCGCAAGGAATTGATAAATTTAGAAGTTGGTAGGGAATTAAAGGAATACTATCCTAAAAGGTCAGTCGCCCTGTCAGATATCGTGCTAGAGGTTAAAAATTTATCTGGCAATGGTAATGAAGGTATTTCCTTTTCATTACGTAAAGGTGAGATATTGGGGGTAGCTGGCCTGGTAGGTTCAGGCAGGACTGAAATGGCTAATGTGATTTTTGGCGCAGCTCCAAAAGATACTGGAGAGATTTTTATAAATGGATCAATTGCCAATATCAACTCCCCCAGTAAGGCAATCCAATACGGCATTGGATTAATACCTGAAGATCGAAAAAATCACGGGTGTATATTAAATGCGAATATCCGGTTTAATGTATCCTTATCAGTTTTTGATAAATATTCAAATTGGATTATTTTAAATACGAAGAAAATCAATAAAGTTGTGAATTTTTATTCTCAAAAATTAAATATTAGAAGCCCCTCTCTTCAACAGAGTGTCAGAAATTTATCCGGTGGTAACCAACAAAAAGTCGTTTTAGCTAAAACTCTCGCAGCAGATACAAATATACTGATTTTTGATGAACCGACACGTGGCATTGATGTAGGTGCTAAACAGGAAATTTATCATTTAATGGTCGATCTGGTCAATCAGGGAAAATCAATTATTATGATCTCTTCCGAGATGGAAGAACTCCTGGGAATGTCGGATCGGTTAATTGTACTTTCTGAAGGCAAATTAATGGGTGAAGTATTAAAAGAAAATTTCGATCAAAGACATGTTATTGAATTAGCATCGGGTAACCAGTTATCCTAATTGAGGTGATTATGCCTAAGTTAAAACTTAGCGGATTAAAAAAATATACAATTATTTTTATTTTATTCTTATTAATTTTATTTTTTTCAACAACCAGTCCATATTTTATTACTTTAAGGAATCTGGTTAATATTATTACGCAAAATACCTATTTTATTATCGGCGCAGTCGGTCTTTCATTTGTCATGATTGGCGGAGGGATCGATCTTTCAGTCGGCTACCAAATGTCTTTGGTAGGCGTAGTAACTGCAATGTGTATGACAGTTTTTCATCTCCCGGTATGGATATCTATCAGTCTCGGATTGATTTTAGGGACAATCCTTGGGTTGATTAATGGACTGATAGTCACAAATATCAAGGTGTTTCCTTTAATTGTTACCCTTGCAACAAGTATGTTATTCCAGGGCGCATCTTACTTAGTTTCCAAAGCCCAAACATTTCGAAATTATCCAGATTCTTTCCTCTGGTTAACCAAAGGAAAAATTTTAGGATTGCCATTTGATGTATTCCTGACCATAATTGTTGTCCTGTTAGCCAGTTTTGTTTATTCAAAAACAAATTACGGGTGGAAAGTACTGGCCTTAGGAGGGAATGAAGAGGCAACCAGACTTGCCGGTATTAAAACCAATTCAATCAAGGTATCTGTTTACGCTTTGTGTGGATTCATCTTTGCTTTGGCCACCATGATTATGATTTCAAAATCTAATACGACTGCTTCTAATTTTGGACCAGGTACTGAATTTACTGTTCTTACCGCAGCTATTGTGGGTGGAATCAGTTTTATGGGTGGTGAAGGAAATATGCTTGGTCTGGTAACCGGTGTATTTATACTGGCAGTTTTGGGAAATGGCATGCAGCTCGCAGGCTGGGGTACTTACGCGCAATATATCGTAAGAGGTTTAATACTGCTTGGTGCAGTGGCATTCGATGAATATCAGAGAACAAACAGAAATCTTGGACATAAACATAAGCAAGATTCTCAACAACCGGATGCTAAAAAAGCGTAAAAAAGTATTAAAAAGAGGAAAATAGCCATGAAACACATAACTAAATTTGAATCTCTAAAGGAAAGATTTTTTAATATACCTGCTGCAGACGTATCTCATGTTAAACGAAAATGGCTGGATTTAGCATATGCCGATTTATCCCCTGCTCATTTTCTTGATATCTATTTGCCTGAAGACGGCAATGGACCTTTTCCTGTTATTGTGCACATCCACGGCGGTGGATTTGAAATCGGAGATAAACGCGATATTCACATTTTGCCTTTGTTAAAAGGATTGGAACGTGGATACTCGATTGTCAGTGTAAATTATCGTCTGAGTGGAGAAGCGAAGTTTCCAGCTGGATTACAAGATATCAAGGCTGCCATTCGTTGGATAAAAGCGAACAGCGAAACATATCATCTGGATGAGCACAACATTGCTGTTTTCGGGGGATCATCTGGGGGGAATTATGCAGCAATGGTTTGTCTTACAGATCAAGTAATTAAATTTGATGATATCAGCTTGGGCAATTCGGAATATCCATCCAATATCAAGGCTGCAGTAGATTGGTTTGGTCCTACAGATTTCTTAAGAATGGATGATCAGCTTGCGGAAAATGGCTTTGGCCATGGCCACCATGATGAGATAGATTCTCCTGAATCAAAGTATCTGGGGGGCAAAATCTCAGACCTGCCATTGCAGGTTGAGCTTGCCAATCCTATGACATATATCCACGAAAAAATGCCCCCTATTTTGATTCAACATGGGCGTCTTGATACATTGGTTCCAGTACAACAGTCAATGATCTTTGTGGAAAAACTGCAAAAATATGTCAGTAAAGACCGTTTTGAATTTGAAATTTTAGAAGGTGCAGGCCATGGTGATCCGCTGTTTGAGACCGACGAGAACATGGAACGGGTTTTTACGTTCCTGGATAAACATCTGAAAAATACTTCTGTGTAACTTAAGATATTTTATAATCTTCGTTATAAGCATGCTTTGATGAAACATGCGAAAGTAATTGATCAAACAAGATTTTGATTTGCAGGTTTATTTGATAATCTTCAGCTGAATTAATAAAAGCCAAATGATTCATTTAAATTCTTAAAAGTAACATTATTTTATTGATAATTCACTAATTCATCATCGTCCACAAAAATAATTGCTTCTGAAGGGCAATTCCGTTCGCAAGTACCACATTCTACACAAATATTCACATCAATAAATGCTTTTGTTTCCGTCTCAGTAATTGCTTCACTCTCACAACCCGAAATACAGGCTCCACAAAGACAGCATTCATCAGTCACAACGTATGGCATAATTTTCTCCTAATCTACTTATAAAAAAATTGCGATTTTTAACCACCTGCGTAATCTTTATTCGGATCAATCTCTTCACGAATCAAGCGGACCTGCTCTGCCGTGGGTGGTTCGGTGAAAGGCAAATTGGCTGGAACGATTGGCTTAAAGCTCATATTGGCCAACACATCATCCAGGGTTGTGTTTGGGTGAATGGATACCAGGCGCATGCGCTTGCTCTCAGGTTCAAAATCAAATATGGCTTTATCTGTAATCACCCGGCTTGGACCACCCATTAAACCAAGTTTTTCTCGTTCATCACCCCCTCGTAAATATCCGGGATTGGTAATGAAGGAGACTGCTTCATTAAGTTTTCGTGCCTCATGCCGAATAGTGATGACTGTTCTTTTAGCACAGGATGCAATATCATTGCCGCCACCACTTCCGGTGAAACGGCGATACTTGCCATTCGGATCGCCCAGTAATGTGGTGTTTAAATTACCATAGGCATCAATTTCCAATGCACCTAAGAACCCAACATCAATTAATCCTTTGTGAAGAACTGTACCAAGCATATCCGCAAAACTGGTGTGGATGGTAGCTCGGTACCAAATGCGCGGGTCAGAAAGTCCATGAACACCTACTTCCAATGGCTCCGGATCCACAACACCTAGTTCAAAAAGTATGGTTACTCGCGGGGCATGGGTCCGCTTGGCCAAGAAGGATGAGACAACCGGTAAACCAAGGCCGACGCCTACAATCTGCCCATTTTTTAATTCACGCGCACCGGCAGCTGCCATTAATTCAAAAGGGGTATATTCCATATCTGCTGTCATATCTACCATCTCCTTTTTGTCTCAATACCCTTTAATTGGATCAGCACGAAGCGCTTCGAGATACTTCATTCCACCAACTGCTTCCAAATAACCCCAGTGATCTTGAACGCCATACACATATTTATCAAGGTACCCTTGCAAACCTTGGGGCGTCTTTGATGCCCGGGCAAATAAATTTATGTGGTCTTTGTCAAAATCATAAACGCCGTAAACTGAGCTAGGGTGAGCAGAGAATGGTAGGTGAACCACATGTGAGACGCGAAACCCGTGCACCAAAGTTCTTTCCGGATAACGGCGTATCATTTCGGTCGATACCAGCTGTTCGGTTATTACGATGGTACGATCGCTGGATTTGACTTGTTCCTCGTTATCCCACCTGGGTCCTAAAATCCAGGCGTTACCTTCTTCGTCGGCAACTTGCACCTGAATAATCGAAACATCAGGAGTAATCGGTTTGAGAACCAGCCATTCCTCCCCGCTAAACGGATCTTTCAATCTACCGACCACCGGTGGTTCAATTTCTTCGAGCTGTTTGAGAATATCCGAGCCATTCAGGGAACGAATTGGGATAAATGGTAAACCAAGTGCACCAGCGAGATATCGGAATGTCATAGAGAGACTACTCAGTTCTTCCCTCTGTAAAGTCCCCTCTTCAATTGCCCGGTTAATACAGAAATGCTGACCACTTCTGCCACGTGACCCCCCCCCGTAAATGATTTTGTCCACTACACCGGCACCAATCATAATATCTGCATCCATTGCTCCCACACATTGTGAGATTGTTAAATGGTTAATCTTCTGGCGGATAACCTCGTGAGCAAATGCCATAGTGCAGCGTGCTGTAGCAAAACCAGATAGGGCTACATGAGCATTTAAGGGAATCGTAGCAACAGCCTCTGCGAGTGTTGTCACTTTACTCATCAAACCCTCCTAGTCTAGAAACGGGCGTTTTTCGAACATGACCAGCAGCAATTGACAAACATCATCCATCACTTTAATCTCAGCTAATTCCACGGGGATGTCGAGTTTCTCCTCAATAGCAAGTACAACTAAATTAGCAGGAACACAAGTAAAAGGTTCTATTCCCATTTCAATGAGACGCTTTTCTACTGGCTGATGAATGCAGTTTTTAACTTGTACCCGCAAAAGGCGATCTTCTTTATTGTATGAGAGATCAGCTGCAATTCCTTCATTTTTTAAAACACCCCCAATTGTTTGTAAAATATGGTCGATATCATCAGAATTAATCAGTGGCAAAACTTTTTCGGCAAAATACTGCCTGCCGACTGTTGTCGTCCGAAAACGTGCGCCCTTCCCGCGTTCATCATAAAAAGCTTTTTCCAATTCAAACATGAGATCATTAGAATAACCCATAGGTATAGATTTGTTGTTCATGCTTGCTCCTCATAGTATGTAGCACCCCATTGTTCGTTAAATACCAGCTCTTGAAGGGGTAGTCGAGGCCTGGGTCTGTGCGCTCTGGCAGGATGGCCAATCGAAAGGATACTAACCGCCTTAACCTCTTCTGGAATATTCAAGAGCTTTTTGATTCGCTCTTCATCCCTTATATCGATACAAGGAGCTATAACCCAGCATGCGCCCAATCCCAGTGCAGTTACCATCAAAAGAATGTTTTCTATGGCGGCGGATGTATCATATGGAGTATCCCAAACATCTTTTTTTCCACATACAACCAGGTTGACTGGTGCTTCTGCCAGAAAGGCAGATACCTGGCCAGAAGTAAGTTTTTGGAAAGCTGCCTGTTTTTTAGCCTCATCTTCCAGACCCTCAAACCGTTGCTGCATTTTCTTGGTAACAAACTCCGCGGTGAATCTGCGGCTACTACCACCCCCAGCGATCGCCCCAAGTTTCTTGCGCATCAACACATCTTTAACGACAATAAACCGCCAGGGTTGAGCATTTTCCCCAGAAGGTGCCAACCGTGCGGCTTCCAGAATCATTTCCAAATCCTGGTCAGCGATTAATTCATCGGTAAAATTACGAATACTACGCCGATCTTGAATAACCTTTATCGCTGCATCAATTAAGTTATAGGTTTCCACTTTACCTCCTCACAATATGTGAAAAATAGGATATTCGTTTCGTTCTATGAAACAGTGTTTTATAATACATAGTATGACATAATCTCTGGCAAATGTCAATAAGCTTGGTGGCTTAAGTTTGGTGGATACCTTAAAATATTCGGTGTGCAAACACAAGGGGAGTGCTGCATATAAATAACCTTTGTGATTTTCGGATTAAAATTGTCATCTGTGGGAAATTACAGATTAAGCTGGAGATCCCAAAGATGGGTCTCTTTTTTCAGGTATCTGGATACTGTCGCTCATATAAATCTTTGTCCACCCCCCTTGGATCAGCAAAGACTCATGAGTACCTAGCTAAACCACCTTGCCTTGATCTATAACCAGGATCTGATCAGCAGACAGAATGGTACTCAATCGGTGCGGGATGACCTGGATTAATCTCAAAATGAATTGCATTTAGCGCATGACATATCTCATGACTACCCGGGATAACGGCATTATTTATGCTAAAAGCCGATCACCACATTTGGTTACCACCATGTAACTTTCTTCCCGCCAAATCCTATTTACGTCTTCGTGGACGATGATGTCATCTTGATCATCTCAACTACATAATATGTTCCCAAAATTGAACAAAATTATGAATTCAATATTTAAGAAATATCAAAGGATCGTATTTCTATTTTTTGTTGCTTTTTCTCAGACCAGCGTTCCACCAGAATGGCAAATCCTATCAATAAACCGATACCTATAATCAACGGCAGAACGGTGCCATTATAGCTCTGTCCAATCAACGTTCCCAGTGACATCTGGATCAGCGTGGAAAGTGAACCTACAATAGCCGCACCAATACCCGCCATATGCCCCAGAGGACTCATAGCCAGGGCATTGAGATTACCAAACAAGATGCCAATACAGAAAAAGGTTGTCATCAGATAGGTCATGAAGAACCACAATGGCGGTTTTCCACCCCAGGCAATCCAAAGTCCATAAGCAACAACTGCCAGCCCCAGAACAACCTTTAGTGCGAGGTTCACCAGAAAACGCATTCCAAAACGCATCACCAGGCTTGCATTCAGAAAAGAAGCCAGTCCTAGGGAGAGGGCAATGATACCAAATAAGATTGGGAAAAGATCCCCCAGTAAGTACTGTTCCTGGAAAATTTGCTGGGCTGAATTCAGGTAGCCAAGAAATGCCCCGCCAACAAGCCCAGCCGCAATGGTATTACCCAGGGAAACAGGCATTTTAATGATCGCTACACTTGCATTCACAATATGCTTAAGCGAAAAAGGAATCCGTTTCTCAATTGGCAGCGTTTCAGGCATTCTCAGCGCAAACCATACCAATGAGATCAGCGCAATGATCACAAAGGCAACAAAAATGAAGCGCCAGCCGGCCACCAGCATGATTACCTGACCCAGGCTTGGAGCAATTAGTGGAACCAAAATGAAGACCGTCATGGCAAATGACATTACCCGAGCCATCAATCTACCTTCATACCTGTCACGCACCATAGCCAATGTCACCGACCTGGGTGAAGATACCCCAATCCCTTGTAACAACCGTCCTGCAAGCATCATCGGAAAATTAACCGAAAAGATCGAGAGAAGTACTCCAGCAATGTATATTCCAAAACCTATGTAGATTGCCAGCTTACGTCCAGTTTTATCCGAAAGCGGTCCAAAGAACAACTGACCAAGTGCTAATCCTAAAAATATACTCGAAATAATCAATTGGCGATCATTTGCATTCTGGACATGCAGATCAAGACCAATTTGCGACAGTGCTGGCATCATCGTATCAATCGACAATGCCATCAAAGACATCATCAAAGATATGATGATCACAAACTCTACGAAAGGTATTTCGCCTGATTTAGTGCCCGCTCTCAAATTATCTCCTCCCAAACAGCCTTCATTTTATCACTTTAATCTAATTTTATAATCAGCTAAAACATGATTCAGAAACAACAAATAAAATAATTAACATAATTACTTGCTTAAAATATCCGTTTAATTCACTTTTAAAAATTCGATTGAAATTCGTACTCAACCTATTTCTTCAGGTAATGTGCATGTTTAAACCAAAAACGACCATTTCTGGTCGTCTGGAAAATAGTAGCGGGGAGTGGACGGGTTTCACCCGACACTACTCTAAATAGTACTTCGTGACCTCCGGCGCGTATGCGTGAGCAAAGATCCTGAATCCGTGCCACGCTTGCACCTCTGAGCTCAGCGAATAGGGTGTGCGGCGGGTTCTGCATCCCAGTAAGTCCATCTGGGCGTTAACGTCAGCCAAACCGACGAAGGCTGGTAGCGAAGCACCCTCTTGAGGGTTCTTGCTTGCCAGGCACGCAGCGATAGTTGATCGATGTGCGTATAGTAGCTCTTTTACGTGGGTTAGTCAAGTCCTTTTTTTCGATTTACAATTGCAATCCTGTCACTTCATATTCAAAGCCAAAAACACCATTAGGTGCATCATCTGGATGGTTTCTATTACACTTATTGTTGTCGCGCTGCATATAAAAGACAGACCGGCTGTCTTAAATTGAAACCCAGTCAAGGAGGTTCAAAATGGATATAAAAGTTATTAAATCATTTTTAACAATACTCCTATGGCAATTCCACCTATGCCAATTACCCGGTGATCTATGTCTCCTGGTATGATGCAACCAATTACTGTGTCTGGGCCGGGAAACGCCTACCCACTGAAGCAGAATGGGAAAAGACAGCCCGGGGCACTACCCCACGAGCCTATCCGTGGGGTGATCAATCACCAACGTGTACTTTGGTCGCTGGAGGCTTTGACGATTGTGGTGTTGCTGACACCAGCATGGTGGGTAGTTATCCGACAGGTGCATCTCCGTATGGTGTCATGGATATGGCAGGTAATGTAATTGAGTGGACTAACGATTGGTACAACGATAGTTATTACAGTGTTTCCCCGGTTAATAACCCACCTGGTCCTGCCACAGGTCCTACTACTGTGCTCCGGGGTGGCAGCTGGTACATTAGCGATTACTACCTGCGTACGGCATACCGCTACAGCGATTACCTTCCAATCTATCGCAGCATATACTATATCGGTTTCCGTTGTGCCGCTTCCCCCTAAATTTTCCACTTCACCCATCGATTTTTCGACCGGTCGAGAATCAAAAAAGGGAGAGAGATTCCCAAATTACCTAATATAAATAATTTCCAAAAGTATTGGATTTTTGTAAACTTTCCTTATTAATTTTTCTACAGCCATCAAAAAAAATATGAATATTTATAATTTAATTTGTGATTTCTATTTGGTAAACAATCTTTCCCATTTGGTTTATATATCCTTGTGTCATTTTACCGTCCGAAAAATTATAATTAGTGAAACCGAGTAAGCCATTTTGAAAATTGTAAACCTCGCTGGTGATTCCGAGAAAATCTGGAGGAATCACAACTTCCCCTTTTAGGTTAACAAAACCATAACCTGAAGAGTTTATTGCAAACCGCGCAAAACCTTCATTGAAACTTTTTATATCGTCAACATCAAATCCAAGATTGAATACCTGATTTCCATCATGATCGATAGTAAACCAAAAGCCATCTGTTTTTACCCAGGCAAGTTCCTCAGAAAATGGTCGACAAGACGAATATTGTAAATCTATCACTTGTTGTCCTGATTTATCGATATAACCACATTTGCCATTATAACCTTGGGTAACTACTGCCAAACCTTCAGAAAAAGTGCCCGCATAATCAAACTTGGGCTCAATAAAAATATTACCGTTTACGTCCATATATCCCCAAGCAAGTGAATCTTTTGGTCTGGCGGCTGCCATTCCATCACTAAATTCCAATATTTGGGCAAAAGAAAAGGGGACGATTATCTCTCCTGAGCTATTAATGACCCCGTATGCTGGATTGTCGTGGATTGCAGGTTTTATAGATAAAGATGCAGCGCCACTGTCGAAATCTGACATATAAAGAAAATTATCAGGTGGAGTAATTATTTTCCCGCTTTTATCAATATAAGTTTTCCCACCTTCTTTAAGAGAAACAATAGCGTAGCCGTTATGAAATTTTTCCACCTTATCAAACTGAGGTGGAATGACAAAAATCCCTGTACTATCGATATATCCAAATAAACCACTGTCGATTGACCTTGCTTCAGCTAGCCCATCGGAAAATTCACATCTTTCACATGATATTTTTGCATCTGAAACAAACTCCCCATATTTATTTATTAGGTGCCAAAACCCATCTCCTTCAAGTCTCACGAAAGCTACTTCATCAAAAAAATTAGTAGCGAATGAAAACTTAGGTGAAATAACAAATTTACCTGTTATATCGATATAGCCATATTTAATTTTCTGGTTTTCGACAGTTGCTGCTGGGAATAGGGAAACACCGGTTAAGTCCAGGTGGGTATTGTCGGTGGAAGATGGTGTTTCAATTTGTTCTGTTGTGCTCTGTAATGGAACACCGGGATCTTCTGTATTGGAAAATGTATTTGAATCCGATTCAATATTATCTACTTCAATGGACGTGGTTGGCTTTCCACCAGAAATACTGCAAGAAATGGGCAGGAAGGTGATAATCAGAATAATTAGGAGAAACTGCCATAATCTGAATTTTTGACAAGAGTTTTTTCGTTTTTTTGAAATCTGTTTGTGTGACATGTTTTTCTCTCCTGATTAATTATTTTATTCAATGAAATCCATGATAAAGACCTGGTGCCTAGAATGCTTCTTACAATCCTCTATAACCTATGACCTTCGAATATCGCAATGGCCTTTGATTGATCATTCAGTAATTTATTTCTTCTAATCCGTTATACTTATTGGTTTGCATCCATTACACATCGAAAACCCCGGCGGCTATTGGAAAAACCAGGCAGAACACTGCCACGAAATGTAGTGCGCATGAACTGGGCTTCCATCGACCATGCTCCTCCGCGTATCCCTCGATACGTGCCATTTGTTGGACCAGTTGGGTTGACCCAATCGCTGGAATTACGGTAATACGATTCACCATAAAGATCGTAAACCCACTCTAAAACATTTCCCGCCATATCCAGTACGCCATAAGGGCTGGCACCATCCGGAAACGATCCAACCGGGGCTAGCAGTGTGTAGCCATCCGAGACACTTGCATCGCGTTCTTTCAATTGACAATTTTGATCACAAAAATTGGCTAAACCATCGGTCACCCAATTTTCTCCCCAGGGGAACCGGAACCCATTTTTACCACGGGCAGCCTTTTCCCATTCCGCTTCTGTTGGTAACCTTCGCCCTGCCCAATTACAATAAGCAGTCGCATCGTTCCAGTTAATATGGACAACCGGATCATTCTCATTGGTGGTCGTATCGGAGCCAAAGGGTTTTTTCCAGTTGATGTTGGGAAGACAATCTGCCGAAGTTATGTAAGAACACCCTCTTAATTCCGCCCCTGTAACAAATCCCGTTTGTTGAACAAATTCTGTGAATTGTTCGTTTGTAACTTCAAATTGATCGATCCAATAGGCATTCAGAAACACTTCATGTTGAGGCTTTTCATCATTTAAGAGCATCATTGCTCTCGCTGCCCATCAGAAAGGTTCCAGCCGGAATATAAACCATTGGCATATTATCCATTGCGGAAATTTGAATTTTGCTGTCTGCTGCCGTAGTTGCAGTTGCAGTCGCAGTAGCCATAACTGGCCTGGAAGTAGCTGTTTGGAATGCTTTGGTAATCGTTTGTCGGATTACTTGTACGGGGGTAGATGAAATTTTGGTTTCGAAAATCGGGGCTTGCATTGGGGGGACTGCTGCATTTTTCGGTTTCCCCAGAATAAAGAGCAGCGGAATGGCGACTGCAAGGATACCTACAATGAAGAATAGCAAGGAGTTTTTTTTCGTGGCTACTTTTATAGGTGAAGCCACTTTGCCTTCCGTTTGTGCCGGCCAGTCATCTGTAATAAGCTCATTCTTCGAGATCACAATTCTGTCGGGAATCTGATTGGGTTGTATTTTGAGGGCATGACAAGCATCAGAAAACAACTCCTGGCAGCTTTGATAGCGCTGTCCCGAATCCTTTTTAAGTGCCTTCAAGATCACCCTGACCAGATCTTCATTAAGTGCCGGGTTGAGAGTTTTCGGATCAGGCGGCTCAATATTTAGATGGGCATACCTTACTCGCTCGTTAATAGTATCCCCAGATTTTTCGGTGCCAGCTTCATCTCCCCGGAAAGGCCGTTGACCGGTCAGCATCTCGAATAAAAGCACACCCAAAGAATAGATGTCTGTGGTGGGATAAACAGATTCTGCAAGAATTTGTTCTGGTGCCATATAGGCTGGTGTTCCGGCACTTGCCATGGTGGTAGATGTACTATCCGAATGCCGAGCGATGCCAAAATCCCCCAGGTAAATGCCGCCGCCTTGATCAATCATGATATTAGCAGCTTTCACATCGCAATGTACTACGCCATGTTCATGGGCATATCCCAAAGCGGAGCAAATTGCTCTCAGGTAAATGAGGGCATCCATCTCGCTAAATGGAATTCCATTTCTTTTTTTAAGGATTTCCTTCAGGGTAGGACCATCGATAAACCGCTCCAGCATGAAAATGAAGTTGTCCTCCTCAAATAAGCCATAAAAAGGAATGATATTGGGATGCGCCAACTTACTCAGCGCACGCGCTTCCCGTTTAAAGCGCTTAAACATCGTTGGATCTTCCGCCAAATCGGCATGCAGTACTTTCATTGCCAATGGGACATTTCGTTTCAAGTCCCAGACACGGTAAACAGACCCCATGCCACCAGCATCTAAAAAGGCATCTACTCGAAATTGATCAAATAATGTTCTTCCAACAATATTATCTGCCATCCACACTCCTGAACCCTATAGTGAAATTAATTCGTTGGATTTACCGCACAGCGGAATCCAAGGTAGGGCATTGTTCTGGTTGGGTTGTGATAGTAACGCGCAACTACCTGAATTGAATTCGATCGGAGAGTAATAAGCACCTCCCCGGATGACGCGCGTATTGGATGATGCCGGTCCTTTTGGATTTTTCAAGGGTGAACTCTGATAAAATCCGGCATTAAAATAATCATTAACCCACTCGTAAACATTGCCTGCCATATCCAGAACGCCATAAAAACTTGCTCCATCCGGAAAACTTCCAACAGGTGCTGCTTCCGCATAGCCATCATCTATGGAGCGATTTCGAGTATCTTCTGTACAGTTGATGTCGCAATAATTTGCGCGCGTATTCCCGGAGGGTTGATTTCCCCAAGGTAAAAAGCGTTGATCCGTTCCCCGGGCAGCCTTTTCCCATTCTGCTTCGGTTGGGAGTCTGCCTCTCGCCCAGACGCAGTAAGACACTGCCCCGGTCCAGCTCACATTGACAACCGGGAATTTGGCATATTCTTCACTAATATAATAATCCGGATATTTATTGGTCGAATCACTTCCAGGCTTAGGACAGGCACGTGCAGCCACGCATTGTTTGTACATTTCATTGGTAACTTCCAGGCGGTAAATCCAGTAATCATCCAGAAAGACCTTGTGACGCGGCTGTTCCGCTCCCCAAAAAGCGATCGGGCTTTCACCTTGAAATGCCCCCATTTCAAATTCGCCTACCGGGATAAGAATCATTTCAGCGCCATCATTTTCATTTTGTTTTGTTTCATATGGAAAGGGTGTCACCGTAGGTATTGTCGTCGCGGTCGCCGTTGGCAGATCTGTGGCTATAGGCCTTGGCGTTTCACTAAGTTCAATGCGGGCAACAATTGCTACAGTGGATGTCAGCAGGGAATTTGTAGAAATCTCCATTTCCCACGGATGCCCCGGCATTGTCCGTTTTTTTACTTTTCCCCCCAGAGAACGAAACTCCAGGAATGATAATGATCAGTGCAACGATCAATACCACTCCAATTAACACCCAGTAATATCGTTTTAAAATTTGAGTAAAATTGCTGGTTTTCGGGACATCGACAGAAGGAGTAACACCTGACTCCAGGCTTGTGACTTGCGGTTTAAATTCGTCCAATACGCGCAGGTCAATTCGATCTGGAATAGCATTTGCTTCAAAGCCTGCAGCGACACACAATGCAGAAAAGAATTCCATCATGGTCGCAAAGCGATCTTCCTGGTCTTTACTCATAGCCTTTCGTAGTACACCTGACAGGACTTCCGGAAGGCCTGGTCGAACATCGCTAAGCTTGGGTGGTTCTTGTAGTAAGTGCGCCTCTCTCAGTCGTTCAGAAAGGGTTCTGTCCTTACTATCGATGGTGGTTTCATCCCCAAGGAATGGTCGCCTACCCGTCAACATCTCAAAGATCATGATCGCCATTGCGTAAATATCCGTACGGGGCGAAACGGGTTCTTCTTTTATTTGTTCAGGTGCCATGTAAGCAGCAGTGCCGGCACCTGCCATGGACGTTGTTGTACTATCCGCATGCCGGGCAATTCCAAAATCAGCCAGGTAAATATTGCCACCCCGGTCTACCATGATATTACCCGGCTTAATGTCACAGTGTACTACATCATTCGCATGGGCATATCCCAAAGCAGCCCCGATGGCTTTTGTAAACGTCAAGGTATCCAAAACAGAAAGCGAATGGTCAGGTGCTTTTCGTAGAACATCTTTCAGGTTAGGACCATCAATAAAAAGTTGCAGCAGAAAGTAGAAATCTTCCGCTTGTAAAAGACCGTAAAAAGGCACAATATTCGGGTGGACAAGCTTTTGCATTGCCCGGGCTTCACGCCTGAAGCGTTTTAAGATGACTGGATCTTCAGCCAGATCTGTTTGTAAGACTTTCATTGCCAGAGGGACATTGCGCTTCAGATCCCAAACCTGAAATACAGAAGCCATGCCCCCGGATGCGATATAACGATCCACTCTGTATTGATCTGATAATACTTTACCAACAATTGGAGATGCCATATTAACTCACCTTATAACGATTATGTAATTTATGAAAATTAGGGCCATTTCCTTTCAAGCCGTGGCGAACGCACATTATTATCTTCATCAACAAAATAAAAATAAGTTGCGGAGGGATCCGGCGCAGGAAAGATAAACCATCCCTCTTTCTGCTGACCATTAATAGTTCCACTTCCTGATCCGTGCCCCCTCCAGTAGCGATATGATCCAATCGCTTTCCGGAATTATCCAACAAATACATATTATGATTGTCAGTATCCGGATGAACGATCACGCCCACCACATCAGATGTGCTGATCACTTTCCATTCAAGATTTACCTGGAGCTTATCATCCGGTTGAACCGTTATGCTGGTTACACATTCATTCAAATCCGTTTTAGGTTGTACCTTGATTACGATATCCAAACATACCATCGGATAACTATAAGTTCCTGTCACATTTTTTACTGCCTGCCGGGTAGGTTTTTCATTCCCCGATTCAGCTTTCCCTAACGAGAGAACCATAATCAACAGGATTATTGAAATAATGCCCATTATTGGAATAAAAATTTTTGATGACTTGCCCAATTTACGACGTGCTTGTATTTCCTTTTTCACAACAGGCATTTCAATAGTACTTACCGCTGTAGAAGTAACCATGGGTTTGTATGTCTGAGTTTCAAAATCTTTTTAAGAATCCAAGCACACTTGGGTAGCGCTGAGCGGGATCTTTTTGTAAACATTTGAGAACAATTGCATTAATACTTGTTTCCAAACCTGGATTGACCTGATTTGGCGGTACCGGATACAGGTTGATATGTTCCCAGCGAATCCGGTCGATAATGGATTGTCCTGAAGGGGCCTTCTGTCCGGTAAACGGTTTGACCCCTGTCAATAATTCATAAAAATCACCCCAAGGGCATATTGGTCTGTTTGCGGGGATATTTTTCTACCTGATATTTGTTCCGGTGCCATATAGGCGGGCGTGCCGATGCCACCATCAATAACAATGTTGGATCCGGTTAATTCAGCAATCCCATAATCTGTAAGGAGAACTTTTCCCTTATGATCAATCAGGATGTTCTCCGGTTTTACGTCACAATGGATAATCTCATTGTGATGGGCATATTGAAGGGCTGCACAGATGGGCCGCAATATTTTCAGGATATTATCAATTTCAAAATGACCATTTTTTTGCCTGATTTCCCGGCGCAGCGTATGCCCTTCAATAAAATCCATCAGGAAAAAAATGAGATTGTCCTTTTGCACCAGTTCATAAAAACGGACGATATTTGGATGTTGCAAACGTGAAAGCGCAACAGCCTCATCCTGAAAACGGTTGATTAATTCAGGAAATTGCTTCAGTTCTGAGCGAAATAATTTTAATGCCAGAAAAGTAGATCGTTGTGTATCCCAAACCTTATATACTTCAGCACCGGAACCAGTTCCGGCCAGCTGATCAACCCGGTAACGTCCGGCAATAAGCTGACCTTCACGAAACCTCATTTTACTCCCGTAGAAAAAGTAAAGGTGCTGGTACCAATCCGGATTTGATCTCCCGGATTAAGACGAACTGCGTCCACGCGCTGCCCATTTACAAATGTACCACTGCCTGATTCCATATCCTGGATAAACCAGGTATTCTGGGCAAATCGGAACCGGGCATGCGTGCGTGATACGGTCCGGTCATTCAATCGGAGGCCGCTGGTGGAACCACGTCCTATCACCAGACCATCCCGCAGGACCATGGTTTGATTGGCATACATCCCGCCGGTACCAACCAGTACTGCTCTGGCGGACCCAGTCGGAACCTTTCGTCCTGCAGTCCTTTTTAAGGAATTGCTGTAGACGTAAACGCCAATACCGCCACCAGCTAATGCCAATATCAAAATCACAAACGGAAAACTTCCTCCACTCACAGGTGGTGGGGTAAGCACCCGTACCGGCTCGGGTGGACATGATGGTGTTGTATTGGGTCGTCCCCTCAGGAACACTCACACCAACCACGCCCAACTGCCAGCTGCCCTGCACAGGATTATTCATGATGATCGAAACCAGTGTAGGCGAAGTCGATATGGATACACCGGGATAGTTTTCATCAACCGTTTTTCCGGATGGATCTTTCAAAACAGGTTCCAATTTGCTGCCCGGCCAGTTCAGTGTCAAAAGCATCAGCTCCTGATTGGCTGGAATATCAACCGCACCCAGATCGAGTTGCTGACCCTGACTGATCGTACCGGACTGGTTGAAAACAATCGTTCCGGTTGAGGAATGGCGCAGTTCAACATAAATATTCGCAAGGCTGATCGCATCCTGGGCATTATAATAGGATCCGCAACCCGATGCACTGGCAACTTCACGCAGGAAATCCTCATCAATTCTATCCGGCACCCAGAGCAGGGTCACCAAATCCGACCGTATAAACGCAGATATTATTCTGTCCTGCCTGGCTGGCAAGATCAATAACCTCTTGTTTGATCACATTTATATTCCCATTTGCACCTGTGTTCAGAGCAATGTTGGGCAAACCATCGCTTAACAAGATGAGCACTTTTTTATCCTGTGTGGAACTGAAGAGATCTAATCCGGTTTCAGCCCATCAGCCATAGCGGTCCTTCCGGCAGGTGACAAAGTATTCAAACCGGATTGAACGGCGGCTATGTCGGCTGTCAATGGTGAAACAACCGAAGCCGTAGAATTATATCTGGATATACCGATCTGGCTGGACGTCCCCAGCGCAATATTTTCGGCAGAGATTACATTCACGATCTGTTCCCCGGCTCTGCGGGCTGCTTCAATTTTCCTCAGGCCACTGGAATTGATTTCTCCCATACTGCCGGAGGTATCAAAGACGAGAACGGTATTTGATACTCCTGAAAAAGGAAATTGGAGGCGTTGTGGGAACCGGGGTTTGATCGCACTTAATTGGATCTCCGATGCCAACAGCTGCAAACGCATTTGCTACCTGAATACAATCTCTTCTTTCAATATTATAATTTCCGATTAATTCAAAACATGATAACAGAATCCCGTCTCTTGCCCCTCGAAAATCAGAATTCTCATTAACGTGATTAGATATTGCATGGTAATATATTTGTGAAACTTTTTTAGGTCCTATACCTTCTGTTGATATATTTCCATACGTACTGCTACTATTTTGTAATAAAAGATGGGCGGCTTTACTTGGGATTTACGAGTTCTTATGAACCCATCCAAAGTCGTTTCTACAAGTTGGATAAATTACTTCTAGATAAGACGGCGGAGTTTGTGATATGTCCCGAATTATTCCCAAAGGAGAATCTTCCCCAATTGCCCAATCCATTACTTGCCAATTATTTGTATTCCAAGCGAAATTTGGATCTCCATTGTCGAGAATTATGCCGAAGCACATCACTAAATGATTTACTTAAAGCCCCTGATTTTCTGTAACATAACCCATCACATGAACCATCAGGAAAATTGGAAATAAGAATTTTGGCAACTAATCTATGAGTAAGTTCGTGAAAAACAACATCATTTGAGTGGCTCATCCCGTCTGTAAAACTCATTGCTTGCTTTTCTTGATCCCAAAATGCGTTAAGTTTTCCTCCCTCAAATTCTCAAATTATATTTGTAGGAATATAAATATGAGTATATGCTTTTATGGATTCCGAATTTGTATCATGGTCTTTAGGATGATAATTTTCCCATATAAAATCTTCGTATTGTTTTGTAAATTGGTGAGCATCCAAAGCATCCTGGTCACAAGTCTGCCCGGTGAGACAACCATTCGTATCCATTATATGAATAGCTTTTGATAAATTTGGATAACTTTGTTGTTGATTATCATAAACATCAACCTGATAATTTATCGTTGGATTCTCCAATAATATTTCTCCAGTAAGGGCATCTACACATACATATTTGGCAGTGTTTCCATTTTCATCAATAATTTTTACTCTCCAAGCTAATAAAGGACTAGAAGCTGATTTACCAAAAATCAC